>NZ_CANMTE010000001.1 GCF_947500795.1 uncultured Gelidibacter sp.
GATGTGCTAGGCATCGAAGGTAATTGTTTAAGGTGCTTTTGGCTTTGCCATTAATGGAAAAGCTCTGCTCCAATTTGTTCTGGAGTGTGCTGAAACCTGCTACTTCCTCAAAAGCGCGTTCAGCAATGGTTTTACTTTTTTTTAAACATGATATTAGATTTAATATTTAGCTACAAATTAATAAATCTATTACATTTACGCTAGGGACATCCGATCTCAGCTATTCAGGCGGGCTTCCGACCGGTAGGGAGGATTCGTTCAACATCGGCTTCTATAGCAAATGCGGGCAAAACTGCTAAAATAAAAGTAATTACACAAAATGAACTAACTGCTAAATGGATAATTAAGTGCTTTGAAATCTCGCACTTGCCATGGCCTATACGTTACCCTCAAGCAAAAAGTATCAATTAGACTAAGTCAAAATCTAGTGTAAAGCATGTGACTTTAACTTTGTAAACTATGTGCCTTAACGAACAGCTAAAAAAAATGACCATTACACCAAAAATGTTTCCTTTTCCCAAAAACCATTTCCAATAAAAGATTATCAATGTCTATCAAAACTTTAAAAAGGAATTGCTAATTTTAAATATTAATCGTAATATTGCGATTAAGCAATGAATAGATATAAAATATGTACACAGACCATCAAAAAGAAATCGCTTTATTCGCAAAAGTCTTCGGCCATCCTGCCCGAGTAGCTATTTTACAACAATTGTTTAAAATTGATGCCTGCTATTGCGGGGATTTATCCGAAGAAATTGGACTTGCCCAGCCTACTATATCACAACATTTAAAAGAGTTAAAAACCTTAGGACTAATTAAAGGGACAGTTGAAGGTGTTAAAGTCTGTTATTGTATAGACAGTGAAAACTGGACTAAAATGAAAATGTTAATGCATCAATTTTTAGATCAGGACATTCCTAAAGCAGATTGTGGCTAAATTTTTTCATTCAATTCATCGTTAAATCGCAATAAACAAATAAATATAAAGAAATGAAGTTATCAAAAATTAAAAACAAATTGAATAAACTGGATAAGATTGCTTTCCAATTACCAAATGGGGAACTAGTACCCAGCCACTTTCACGTAACAGAAGTTGGAAAAATCACAAAGCATTTCATTGATTGTGGCGGAACCGTGAGAAACGAGGAGGTAGTAAACTTTCAACTTTGGAACGCCAATGACTATGACCATAGATTGCATCCGGAAAAATTATTAAGCATCATTGAACTATCCGAACGCATTTTAGGGATTGAAGATTTAGATATCGAGGTGGAATATCAAGGCAATACGATTGGGAAATTCGGCCTTGACTTTGATGGTAAAAACTTTTTGTTGACCAATAAACAAACCGATTGTTTGGCAAAAGATAAATGTGGGATTCCTGAAGAAAAACCAGAAGCAAAATTATCTGATCTAAAAAATGAATCTTGCACGCCTGGCGGTGGCTGCTGCTAAAATAATAATTGAATATTAAGAAAATGCCAATAACAAAACCAACTTTGTTTTCAGAAATTGAACAAATAATTAAGAGATTAAATCCTCAAACAATTTCAGTTGAACGTAAAGCAATTTTACAGCCGCTAACGGAATTTATTCAGTCTAAAGTTTCAAGCCATCAAGAAATTAGAATCAACTTTATCTGTACTCACAATTCGCGAAGAAGTCATTTATCACAGGTTTGGGCACAAACCTTAGCTTATCATTTCAATATCAAAAATGTATTCTGTTATTCAGGTGGTACAGAAAGTACAGCACTTTTTCCAATGGTTGCAGAAACTTTGCAAAATTCGGGTTTTCAGATTAGAACTATTTCAAAAAACGAGAACCCAATTTACAGCATTAAATATGCGTACAACCAACATCCAATAATCGGATTTTCAAAAAGATTGGATGACGATTTTAACCCGAAATCTGAATTTGCTGCAATTATGACTTGTGATTCAGCAAATGAAGCCTGTCCATTTGTTCCAGGTGCTGAAAAACACATTCCGATAACTTTTGAAGACCCAAAAGTTTTTGACAATACACCACAACAAGCAGTAAAGTATAATGAAAGAAGTCTGCACATTGCAACCGAACTATTTTACATTTTCTCTCAGATAAACCTTTAAAAATGTCAACAAAAAAAATAAGTTTTCTAAATAATTATTTAACGCTATGGATATTTATTGCTATGCTCGTGGGCGTGGGAATCGGATATTTCTTCCCATCTTTTCCAAGCATTATTGATTCTATGAGTCGAGGCACCACTAACATTCCCATAGCCATAGGATTAATCTTAATGATGTACCCACCTTTGGCTAAAGTGAATTATACTCTTCTGCCAAAAGTTTTTAGAAACACTAAAATTCTTTCCATTTCACTTTTTCTAAATTGGATAATTGCTCCCGTTTTAATGTTTGTTTTGGCAATTACTTTTTTACGTGATTATCCAGAATATATGGTAGGCGTTATTTTAATCGGATTGGCTCGTTGTATCGCAATGGTTTTGGTTTGGAACGACCTTGCTGAAGGAGATAGCGAATATGGAGCAGGTTTGGTCGCTTTAAATAGTATTTTCCAAGTTTTTGCCTATAGTTTCTATGCTTGGATTTTTATAACGGTTCTTCCACCGTATTTTGGATTTGAAGGAGCTATTGTCGATATCTCAATTGCTACTGTTGCAGAAAGTGTAGCAATCTATTTGGGACTACCCTTTTTAATGGGAATTTTAAGTAGAGTGATTTTGGTAAGGTTAAAAGGAGAAAAGTGGTACACAGAAAAGTTTATTCCTGCCATTTCACCAATAACGCTAATTGCGTTATTATTTACCATTGTCATTATGTTCTCGCTCAAAGGAGAGTTAATTGTTGAAATTCCAATGGACGTTTTAATTATTGCAGTTCCTTTAATTGTATATTTTAGTTTAATATTCATCATCAGTTTTTTCTTTACTAAAGCAATGGGAGCTTCATATAAGGAAAATGCAGCCGTCTCATTTACAGCAGCAGGAAATAACTTTGAATTGGCTATTGCAGTTGCTATAGCAGTATTTGGACTAAATTCTGGACAAGCTTTTGCAGGAGTGGTGGGCCCATTAGTTGAAGTTCCTGTTCTTATCTTTTTAGTTCGAGTTTCATTTTGGTTAAAGAAAAAATATTATCCCAATGAAAGTATATGATGTCATAATAAATAGAAAGAAAGCCAGTGGGTAACATTGTATAAGTGTAATGCGGGAGAAAGTGCTAAATTTGAACAAATTGAATACCAACAAACAAAATCCTAAACCGAAAGTGAAGTGCTATTAATCCCGCACTACGCCTATGTGTGCCGAGAGTAACGACCGGCTGAAAGTCGTTACGCAAATGTTTATAAGATGGTGGTACCGACCCACCGGTGTTGTCCTACTGGGGAGAGCACCAACTAAACGAAGCGATATCACGACTATCATTTTGAAAATAAGAATACTAGGAGTAAACCACCATAAGGTGCTTTGGTAAAGAGCCAAGGTATTGAGCGTTATGAAAAAGGCTACGCCAAGAGCTGGTCAGGTATGAATAATGGAGATGAATGCAAATGAACCTCTGATGAAGTGTCGAGAAAGTGCAACCCTCTGTCAAAAGTGTTTGAAGTATGACAAACATTATAAGTCCAGCGGTCACCTGTTTATTGGCTGGGCGGCAGGCGTCATTTAGGAGGCATGACCATTATTTGGGCTTATTTACGGAACTCGGGAACCTGTGCCAAGATGCAAAGTGAAATGCACAATAGCACAAACTAGAGGCAGAATAGCGATGTTTGGCATAGGGGCGGACTCATCCGTAGTAGTGATGAAGTTTCTGTAATGGAAATGGAGCAAAGGGGTGAGCTAATTTGATAGACATACTGCCAACTTGAAAGAGGATGAGCTATTTTTGTATATCACTTTAGAAGAGCTGTATGATGGGAGACTATCACGTACGGTTCCCTGCCCGTCCGGCAGGCGGGTGTGAGAGGCTCGGGGTGAAACTCCCCTTGCTTAATCGACACTAAACGTTGTAAGTAATTGACGCAACCATTGCGAATAAAATGCATCTATATTATAAATAAAGTATACATTATGAAAAAATATCTGAAACTTATTTCTATTGGAATTTTTATTTCGCTTATAAGTTGTAGCGATTCTAATGACTCCAACACTTCAAACCCAATTCCTTCTAACGATTCCTTTCTCCCAATGAGTATAGGGAATTATTGGAAAAATAATGAAGAAAATTTTACTGAAATTAGAGACACATTAAGAATACAAGGGGATTTATACTATGAATTTTATTCATTAATTGGTGGAGACGGAGTTAGTATAGAATACTTAAGAATAGATGAAAATCAAAACCTCATAGGTAGCTATCCAAATAATCCAGATTTTAAATATATACATGCTAAATTTAATGAACAACTTGGAAGTACATTTTGGACTATAAATGACCAATCTGTTAATGATTTTAAAACTACTGTTATAGAAAAAGAAGATTCTTCTATAGCTTTTGAATTCCAAAGAGTTTATCATCCCAATGCAAAAGATAAGCACATAGTTAAATATGTAAGAGGATTAGGTTGGAATAATTTTAATGAAATTAAAATTGACGAGGATTTATTCAAATTTTAAATAGCCATTCAAATAAATACAAGAATAAAAACTACTTACAATAACTATGGATTCGGCTCGCCGATTACTCCCCTCGGTTATGAGATCGCTTCGCTAAGTTGGCCAGAGCTGGCTATTGTGTTGACACATCCGGTTGGTTTGCCGAAGGTATAATGATGAACAAGAGATGGACCATGGATGCGTTACAGGAATCGGATACATTTTGAATATGTTTGATGAGAATGTCACAATAGATCATAGTGTATGATTATTTATTTGTTCTATAATTTTCCTTACTTTCCGCTCCTCATATTTTTCTGCGTTTCCAATTTATCCTCAAGAATTTTCATATCATCGCTCACCTTTCTGTCTACAATTTTGGCATAATGCTGTGTGGTTCGGAGTGATTTATGTCCCAACATCTTACTGACCGTTTCAATAGGCACACCATTCGTCAAAGTCACCGTTGTGGCGAAGGTGTGTCGTGCCAAATGCGTAGTCAATGGTTTGGTTATCCCGCAGAGCATCGCAATCTCTTTTAGATAAGCATTGGATTTCTGATTGCTGAATACGGGAATCAATCGATCGCTTTTAATCACTTGCGGATCGTAAGCGTATCGGCTCAGGATTTCCTTTGCAATTGGCAATAATGGAATGCTACTGCGTGTATTAGTTTTGGTGCGTTTGATATTTATCCATTGTTTACCATCAATACCGATACTGATGTCGGATGTGGAGAGTTTTTCAACATCCGAGTAGGCGAGACCTGTGTAACAGGAAAATACAAACATGTCGCGAACCACTTTGAGCCTGTCAAAATGTAATTCTTTATTGTAAAGAATGTCAATTTCTTCGGCATTTAGATATTCTCGCTCAACAGCTTCAAATTGAACTTTGTAATTATAGAAAGGGTCTCTGTCCATCCATTGATTGGCCAAGGCAATCCGGATGATTTTTTTGAAATTATTGATGTATTTCAATGTGGAATTATGATTGCAATTACGAACGGTCTTTAAGAATAATTCAAACCTCTTGATAAAATCGTAATCAATATCCTTAAATCTATAATCCTCTTCCCTAAAGACTTCGTTTATAAATTGGGTTACGTGACTATAGCAAGTCCAATAGCGTTTAGCTGTGCTTTTGGAAATGTCCCTACCAATGAGTAGGTCAACTTCTTCGTTGTGTTTTTTAAATTCTTCTAAAACCAATTTGTTCGGTTTTCCACCAGAATTAAATTCCTGCATGATTCTCGAAGCTGTTATGTACGCTTCATCGTCTTTTAATCTTTGATGTATCTTATTGAGTTTAGAGGTTATCATATCCATATATGTGTTAAGCATATCGGCATCGTGATTTCTTCCCATCACTCGTGAGGAACGTTTGTTCCATTGGTTATCCTCAATTTTTCTATTGATACTCATCTCAGAGCGCTTGCCATTAGCTGTGATTCTTAAATATATATCACATTTATTGCTCTTTTTGCTTCTGCTTTTTCTAATGAAAAAAGTACTGCTAAACCTGTCTTCCATAATGCTGCTATTAAATTGCACACTAAATGTACACTAATGACCAATAATATGCAAATTCTGAAAGGTTTCAAATATCTGAAAAACAGTTAATTATAGTGAATTAGTGTGCAATTTTTAAGTGAGACCTAAGGACACCGAATTGCACACTTTTTAGATGATTTAGTGTGCAATTATCTGACATCAAATAAAATGAAAAACCCTGTAAATCATATGATTACAGGGTTTTTGTTGGGTTTTGATACCCATTAAGTGGAGTCGGAGAGAATCGAACTCTCGTCCAAACAAGTTACTAAAGGGCCTTCTACACGCTTATTCTTTTCTTGGGTTTTCGATTGCAAGCTGGTTAAAGACAACCCACTTACAACTTATCTTCTTTAGTTTCAAGAGCAAATCGAAGCGCTTCACTCTCTATGTCAACATTTACGATGTCTCTGAGCTGACCGCCGCTGACCAGGGCTTTCAAGAGACATTTAGCTTCCCTACCTAGTAGAGATTAGCAAATCTTACTGTGATTCAGATTATGCAGCTAAAGCGTAGTTATTCTCGCCGTTTAAAAGTTTGAAATAGTCTTTTACGTGTTTCAATTTCATTACACGACGTGCTTACCGTTCAATAAATCTCGCTGTCAAAACCAGTCGACCCCAAGTATTGTAATGGTAATTTTTAATAGATGTCAAGGCATAAATTCCGATATTCTGGAGCTTTAGCACTAACGCGGTTGCAAAGTTATCAAAAAACTTCTTCTAATCTTACAACCATCTATTTTATTTCAAAAAGTATGCCACGCCATGAGAATTTCAAATGCATGTCAAACTGACCTGTGTACTGATATAATCTCTAAGAACGGGTTCATGTTGTAGCATCTTTTCTGAACTCTCCTCAAAATCACAATTTTCGGGATAATATAGTATCAAAAATAGCCAATTTAATATAATCCAATCTAAGACTTAAATCTTACTTTTGCGGCTTAAAATGTAAGTGCTTTTTTCCATGACAAAACCAAGAATTGCCCTCGCTGTTGGAATCATTTGTATTTCAATTTTTCCAATTTTGGTGAAGTTGAATTTAACGTCAGGTCTGGTGTCAGCTTTTTATAGAATGGCAATCGCCTCAGTCGTATTAGTGCCTTATGTATTGATTAAGAAACAATTTAAGGTGACTTCCCGAAAAGCATTTTGGCTATCGGTTATTTGTGGTGTTGTTTTTGGCATGGACGTTGGCGTTTGGAATATTGCCATTCAACAATCTACAGCTACCCAAGCGACGCTACTGACCAATTTGTCACCTGTTTGGGTGGGTATTGGAGCCTTTTTGTTTTTAAAGGATAAACCAAAACAGAATTTTTGGATCGGAACGGTTGTGGCCATCATAGGAATGGTGCTTTTAGTTGGTTTTGATCTGTTTTTGAATTTCGATTTTAATCTGGCATTCATTTTTGGAATCTTATCAGGAATGCTCTATGCCGTGTATATGTTGACCAGTAAGCGTATTTTGGGCGAATTGGAAGTGATGACCTTTATGACCGTCAGCCTCGTTTCTTCAGTGGTTGCGTTGGGAATTTTAAGTTATGCTTTGGGAGAGCCTTTCAGCGGATTCTCAAACTCTGGGTGGTTGGTATTGGCAATTCAAGGCATTGTTTGCCAGCTTCTGGCTTGGTTACTCATCAGTTTTGCTACCAAACATATGCGTGCTACACGAGTGTCCGTAAGTTTATTGGGGCAAGCAGTACTCGCGTCAATATTAGCGTGGTGGCTGTTGGATGAACAAATCTCACTGCAAATGGTTATTGGCGGATTCGTACTTCTTTTCGGAATCCGATTGACCTTTTATGAAAAACCGTTCTTAAAAAGAAATCATAGATTTTATTTGATAATTCACTGGTTTTCATAATCCGAGAGGCGCGCTCTAAAAAAGCGTCGAAATCCATCGAATATGACCATGGTTTGTATTGTAAAAATGTAGTTACACAGGTCTAAAGGCTATTTTAGTATCTAATTTTTTGCTTAAGCATTCAAATCCGCTTATTTTCGTAGCCGTTGTGTGAAAAAATCAGTCCGTTGACTTAGGTTGATTGGATTTGGAGCACAATCATTTATTAACGAAGACGATCATAATCCGTATAGCCAATGAAGTTTGCCATTATCAAAGAACGTAAAAATCCACCAGACAGACGTGTCGTGTTTTCACCAGAAAAATTAGCGGAAGTTAGAATGCAATTCCCAAATGCAGAGTTTATTGTAGAGTCCAGTGATATTAGGGTGTTTCCAGATTCGGACTATAGGGCCTTAGGATTTGAAGTGACTGATGATGTTTCAAGCGCTGATGTTATGATTGGTGTAAAGGAAGTGCCGATTGACGCTCTAATTCCAAATAAAAAATACTTTTTCTTTTCACATACCATAAAAAAACAACCTTATAATAGAGGCTTGCTTCAAGCGATTCTTGATAAAAACATCGAACTTTTAGACCATGAAACCATCGTTAAAAAAAGTGGTGCCAGACTCATCGGTTTTGGTCGTTATGCTGGTTTGGTGGGTGCCTACAACGGATTTAGAGGCTTAGGGTTGAGAGAGCAGTTGTTTAATTTGCCAAAAGTTGAAACGCTTGCCGATTTAAACGCGGTGAAGTCTGAGCTTGATAAAATACAGATTCCGAACATTAAAATTCTACTTTCAGGAACAGGGAAAGTGGCTTATGGAGCGAAAGAAATATTGGATCATTTAAAAATTAAAGAAGTCAGTGACGCACTTTACCTAACATCGGAGTTTACGGAGCCGGTGTATTGTATGGTAGATGTGATGGAATACAACAAGCGTTCTGATGGAAAAGTAGGGAATAAGCAGCAGTTTTATAAAGATCCAACGGGTTATGAAAGCAATTTTATGGCCTATGCTAAAGAAACGGATATGTTTATTGCCGGACATTTTTATGGCAATAATGCACCATACTTATATACGCGCGAAGATGCAAAGTCCGCAGATTTCAGGATAAATTTTGTGGCCGATATTAGCTGCGATATTGATGGACCGGTAGCGTCAACAATTCGCCCGTCTACCATTGCCGATCCGTTTTATGGTTATGATCCGCAAACCGAAAAAGAGGTTGCTTTTGATGCTGAAGGTGCTATTAGTGTTATGGCTGTTGATAATTTGCCTTGCGAGCTTCCTAAAGATGCAAGTGAAGGATTTGGCGAAATGTTTTTAGAAAATGTGATTCCAGCGTTTTTTAATGATGATGAACGCGGCATTCTTAAACGCGCTAAAATCACCCAAAACAAAAAACTGACAGAACGTTTTAGTTATCTGCAGGATTATGTAGATGGAAAATAAAATCATAAAAAAAAGCCTGAAAATTTACTTTCAGGCTTTTTTTATGGCTTTTAAAATGTGACTATGATTTTAAGATATCAATCATAATGTCCATTTCATTTACTAGTTTTTCGTTTGAACCACCATAACCTACAGATTTGAATTTCATTCTGCCATCAGGGCCAATAATCACCTTTGTTGGGATGCCTTCAATGTCATATTTGCTGGCAACTTCATAGTTTCTGCTGTCTTCCATAACAGGATCAAAAACCACGTGGAAATCGTATTTGTTGCTCTTAATAAAATCTGCCACCATTTTTTCTCTATTTGGACCTTTTTCAAAAGTATCTACAAATAAAAGGACAACTTTATCGTCGTTTTTGTATTTCGTCACCACTTCTTGCATGCCTGGGAAGGACGCCTTACAAGGTCCACACCACGTTGCCCAAAAATCTAAGATGACCGTTTTTCCTTTTAGCGATGCCAGAGAAACGTCTTTTCCATCCATGTCTTTTAAGGTAAATGCAGGTGCTTCTTCATCCAACATTGTTTTTTTAATTTCAGCCATTTGGGTGTTATAGGCCGCTTTATCAAAAGCCGCTAAATTATCATCCGCATCTTTTGCATCAGGATTCACTTTAAGATACGCCGTTTTGTAAGCCTCTTTAATTTTAGCATTGCCATTGCCCAAGGTGATGTAATTCTCAGCTTTAGCAACAACCTTATCATATTGTTTGTCTGCCATTAAAAACTCAATCAAGCGCTCATTGCCCTCAACGTCCTGTAATTTTGGATGCTGTGCTTTTTCTTGATACGCTATGGCATCTTTTATTTTGCCTTGTTTAAATAAAATTAAAGCATACGTATCAGCATACATGCGGTATTGAGACGCTAAACTTTGTTGGTATTGTTTGGTTGTAACCTGTTCAGGCTTGTCCTTAGAATTATTTTGTAAGGCTGTAATAAGATCTAAGGATTGTTTCGACATTTTTGCAGCTTGCTCTAAGTTTTCACCTTTTTCAGCCATTGGCCATGCTAAACTATTATACGTTGAAGCGCGACGCGTTTTATCGTCAATTTTAGAGACATAGTTTTCAAAGTTGTCCATGTCCTTATTTTGATAAAAACTGCCAGCCAGAGATCCAGCCATATAATTTCCGATGTTACCCAATTTAGGATTCGCCGCTGCATAGTTTTTGAAGATTTCTGCTTTCTTGTTTAAATCCGTTTCTTTCTGAAATTCATTGACCATTTCAAAACTTGCTGTAGTGCCAGAAGGATATTTTTCAAGTACTATCTGTTTTAGGGAATCTACTTTTGATTCTTCGCCAAGAATAGAATACGCTTGAATCAATGAGGTGTATTCTTTTTCAGAGATATCAGATTTGTTTTTCATTGAAGCGGAGTAGGCGTTAATTAGTTTTTTGCCCTCTTCTTTATCATTTTTATAAGCCATTTGTAAATAGGACTGATTCCAATCTGCTTGCAATTCCGGATTCGCAGAAAGGTCCGATTTCATCGCTTCAAAAGCTTCTTTTTCATCAATTTTAATCCCGTAATTTCTACCGTTATTTAAAGCGTAAAAAGCAGTGGCGGCCTTGCTGCCTTGTACATGCTGTCCATCATTGGTGTATAACGGAATTAAATAGCCTTTTTTATCGTTGTCATCATATTTGTTGTCAACTTTTAGGTGAAACGCTAAGGCTACGGCAGAATCTGGAATTTTTATTGCCGCTTTTTGTTCTGAAAACTCAAGATCAACAGGATAATATTTATCGCCAACCAAATACGCGTAAAACGCTTCTAAATCTTGATTAGTGTTATAAATAAGTTCAATGTCATCTCCTGGCATTGGTTGGTCTTTGGAAATGGTCAATTGACCAATAGTAAGCGGTTTTGCTTCTTTCTGCTCTGCCTGTTTACAGGAGAAGCATACCAAAAGCATTAAAAAAGAGTAGGTAGTAATTTTTTTCATATCGCGTTTTTGAATTGTTCAGGACCTAAAATAAAGAATATTAGCGGAATGATAAAATTATGCGCCATGCTATTCACTGCCGATATAGGAGCGCATTTTAATACCACAATTGTAAGTATATGTGAGCTTTGTGTGATTGATGACAGAAGCTTATAAAATAACTCAGTTGAGAGCAATAGGGGTAGAAGCAAAAACACCAATCCAACTATATGAGTGATAGTGGATTGGTGTTTTAAGTGTTGGAATATTTATCGTTTTATAGCGGTGATGATAGTTAAACTATTTAGGAAAATCCATCTCACAACTAACCACAACTATTTTTAAGCATCTCTAAATAAATTTGAAGATACTTGTAAAAAATCTGCGTTCTATAGCGTTCTCGACATCAGATAATTCTCAAAAGCTACGCCTTTGTAATTTCTCTTATACTTTTTTTCTACGTCATAATAATGCGAATCGAAAAAGTCAAATGCATTGGTGCTGGAGTCAACTTTAATTACTTCAAATCCGTTGATGGAAACTCTAGATTCCATTATGCGGAGTAATTTTGAGCCCACGGTACGTCTCAAATAGGTTTTACTAACATAGAGGCCATCTAAATAATAACCATCCTTCAGGTAAGAAAACCCTACAATAACGTCCTTTACTTCAGCCACAATGAAGTAAACGTTTTCAATGCGCTCTTTCCAAAGGTCGCTATCATCAGCACCCGAAGCCCAGGTTTCAATCTGCTTTTCTGAATAAAATTTGCTGCTGATATTGCGAATGGTATCTCTGAAAATTGCTGTAATTTCCGGTAAATCCTCTAATGTTGCTTGTCTAATTTGTATCATAATTATACTCTAAATATGCCGCCTAGGCTAAAAATGCTCTCTGCAAAGAAAAAATGTTGTGAGGCACTATCTTTTGGGTTTGGTGTTGTTTTAATGTCGCCCATGTTAATGTAACCGCCTTTAATATCGCCTTGAATAAAAAAGTGTTTAAAAAAGGTCAGGTTCAATCCAACGCTTCCTGACACTCCAAAACCTGATATATGAAATTTGTCATGTCGCTCTCTGTTGAACAAGGTAGCATTTGTTTTTGGATATAATAAACCTGCGCCCAATCCTTCAGTGAGATTCACCTGAAATTTATCGGTGTTTTGAATGTTAAACAGTGATGAAATATCGTCAAATCTTGCGACTTCAGCAAATACGTAATTCAAGCCATCGGTATGTTCAAACTTTAAAAACTCCTTAGAAATCAAAACGTTTTGGTGATCATAATTACCGTTGTAAATTGATCCGACATCATCAGATGGTAAATCGATATACCCGTCAACTATTCTGTTCACATTGTTATGCATCACATATTTCATATGGTCCACCCCAATGGAAATTGAATAATGGTCAGAAATAAAATATCCCATTTTAAAATTCGTCTGCGGAATGGTAATGCGCGTCGGATTGATATAATCTATATGCCAGCCCTTAGGTTTGTCGTGAGCCGTAGCATTGTTAATGGTGAACTTATAATGTTCGCCTTTAAATGTGATATCAGATTTTGAATACACGCCTCGGTTGCCTCCCCAGCTGAAATATACTTTGCCTTTATTGGATGCTGTGTATCTTTCTGGGAGATTATGGTCTTGAGAATAGCTGTTAAATGAAAGCAAAAAGAGGACTGCACCAACAAGTGGTGAGTAAAATTTATTAAACATTTTAAAGGTAATTTACAAGGTGTTAACTGCCTTTCTGATAGCCACTAAGTTAGTAAGAAGTTTTTCCAGATTGTCTAAATGGAGCATGTTAGCACCATCGCTTTTCGCATTTGCAGGATCAAAATGGGTCTCAATGAATAAGCCATCCACATTATTTACAATCCCTGCTCTAGCAATAGTTTCAATCATATCAGGTCTGCCGCCAGTCACGCCAATAGTTTGGTTAGGTTGTTGCAACGAGTGTGTAACGTCTAAAACCGTTGGTGCATATTGACGCATGGTTGGAATGCCTCTAAAATCGACAATCATATCCTGGTAACCAAACATGGTACCTCTATCCGTAATCCAAGCATTCTCATTGCCAGCATCCTTCACTTTTTGCACGGCATGCTTCATCGCTTCTGGACTCATGAATTGTCCTTTTTTCAAGTTGACCACTTTTCCGGTTTGTGCCGCAGCTACCACCAAGTCTGTTTGTCTAACTAAAAATGCTGGAATTTGTAAAACATCTACATATTCCGCAGCCATTGTAGCATCAGAAACCTCATGAATATCAGTCACTGTAGGGACATCAAAAGTTTCGGAAACTTTACGCAATATTCTAAGTGCTTTTTCATCGCCAATACCTGTAAAACTATCAATTCGGCTACGATTCGCTTTCTTAAAACTGCCTTTAAAAATATAAGGAATTTGTAAATCGTTAGTAATACGTACTACCTTCTCAGCAATACGTAACGCCATATCTTCTCCTTCAATAGCGCAAGGGCCACATAGTAGGAAGAAATTATCGGCTGTAATATGTTTTAATTTGGGAACGTCGTTAAGAGTCATTTGCTTTGTATTATAAAATGCAAAGTTACGGAAAATAATGTGTAGAGCATTGGCTGAACTATAGGGTTTTTCTATAGCAGATGTAATGATTTTATATGGTGCATTTGAGAGCTTTTGAAGTGAAAAACCACAGCCGAAAATCTGGGATTTTAAATCAAATTTAGTGAGGTTTTTGAAGGGTAATTCTCAACTTAAATTTGGAGGTAAAAAGGGTCTTGGTTCGTTCTGTACAGAGATGGGAAAACGGATAAAAACTTAGGGTAAAGAAAGGTGTTGAATCCTAAAATTATGAGATTCAATAATTTATAATTATCTTATTGGGGACTTTTGGAATGGTGTACTTTGAAAAAAAAATCAAAATCACTTCCAAGGGTAACGGCTAGTAAAAAAAAAATAGCGTACATTTGCACGCTGAAAAATGGCACCATATATATGGCAAAGATAAAAAATATTGCAATTATTGCACACGTTGACCACGGAAAAACTACGTTGGTTGACAAAATTATGTACCACTGTAAAACATTTCGTGAAAACGAAAATACAGGTGATTTAATTCTTGATAATAACGATTTAGAGCGTGAAAGAGGTATTACAATTACTTCTAAAAACGTTTCCGTAATTTACAAGGATACAAAGATTAATGTTATTGACACTCCTGGTCACGCGGATTTCGGCGGTGAAGTTGAGCGTGTATTGAACATGGCTGATGGCGTTTTGCTATTGGTTGATGCTTTTGAAGGACCAATGCCTCAAACGCGTTTTGTACTTCAAAAAGCTCTTGATTTAGGATTAAAACCATGCGTGGTTGTTAATAAAGTTGATAAAGAAAACTGTACTCCAGAAGAAGTACATGAATCAGTTTTTGATTTAATGTTCGAATTGGGTGCTGAAGAATGGCAGTTGGATTTCCCAACTGTATACGGTTCTGCTAAGAACAACTGGATGAGTACCGATTGGAGAAAACCAACGGATTCTCTTGAACCATTATTAGATATGGTGATTGAGCATATTCCTTCTCCAAAAATTGAGGAAGGAACTACACAAATGTTGATTACTTCTTTAGATTTCTCTTCATTTACGGGTAGAATTGCTATTGGGCGATTAACTCGTGGTCAATTGAAAACAGGAATGAACATCTCTTTAGTGAAGCGCGATGGAAAAGTCGTGAAATCTAAAATTAAGGAGCTTCACGTTTTTGAAGGTGTAGGCCGTAGAAAAGTTGAAGAAGTTCAAACTGGAGATATTTGTGCGTTAGTAGGATTGGAAGGTTTTGAAATTGGTGATACTGTTGCTGATTTTGAAAATCCTGAAGGCTTGAAAACTATCGCAATTGATGAGCCTACAATGAGTATGTTGTTTACCATTAACGATTCTCCGTTTTTTGGTAAAGACGGAAAGTTTGTAACATCGCGTCATATTAAAGACCGTTTAACTAAAGAGCTAGAGAAAAACTTGGCATTACGTGTCCACGAAACGGACAGTGCTGATAAGTTTATGGTTTTTGGTCGTGGGGTATTGCATTTATCTGTATTGATAGAAACAATGCGTCGTGAAGGTTATGAGCTTCAAATTGGTCAACCTCAAGTTATCATTAGAGAAATCGATGGTGTTAAATGTGAGCCAGTTGAAGAAATGACAATCGATTTACCAGAAGCTGTTTCAGGAAAAGCTATTGAAATGGTGAGTTTACGTAAAGGTGAAATGCTAAGCATGGAAGCTAAAGGTGAACGTATGATCTGTAAATTCCTTATTCCTTCTCGTGGTATTATTGGTTTACGTAACCAATTATTGACTGCTACAGCGGGTGAGGCTATTATGGCACACCGTTTTAAAGAATACCAACCGCTTAAAGGTGGGATTCCAGAACGTCAAAATGGTTCTTTGGTTTCTATGGAAAAAGGTCAAGCTATTCCTTATTCTATTGATAAATTACAAGATAGAGGTAAGTTTTTCGTTGATCCGGGAGAAGATATTTACGAAGGTCAGGTTATTGGAGAGAATTCTCGTGGTGATGATATGGCTGTTAACGTTACAAAAACTAAGAAATTGAGTAACGTACGTTCTTCTGGTGCTGATGATAAAGCGCGTATTATTCCTGCGGTTAAATTCTCTTTGGAAGAAGCGTTGGAGTATATTCAAAAAGATGAGTATGTTGAGGTTACCCCTAATTTCTTACGTATACGTAAAATTTACTTAACGGAAGTTGAGCGTAAAAGAAATAAGATTAACTAAAACATTGTTTTATAAGTTATATAAAAAGGAATTCCAATTGGAGTTCCTTTTTTTTGTTTCATACCTACAGTTGCAAGCTGAAAATTGCCGTATGATGGTGTAATAATTAGTGGCAATTTTTAAACTCTCACTAAAAATATTGTAATTTGGATGTCCATATGAATGATTCTATTTTACAACCACCATTGTGTTTGAAAGAGTTTTCAGTTGAACGCTATCAACCAAAATTCAAGTCGGCTTGGGATATATTTGTATCCAAAAGCAAGAATGGTACGTTCTTATTTCAGCGCGATTTTATGGAATATCATAAGGATCGGTTTGAGGATTTTTCATTAATGGTTTTTGAGAAAGATGAAATCGTGGGTTTATTTCCGGCAAATAGGGTAGGTGATGCCCTTTATTCCCATCAAGGCTTGACCTATGGCGGATTGATTTTAGCATCAGATGTTAAATTCAAAACTGTTCTAAAATGTTTTCAATCGCTCTTGAAATATTTATCAAATGAACACATTGCATCACTTCACATTAAAGAGATTCCTTCCATTTATCATCAGATTCCCTCTCAAGAAGTCCAATATCTGAATTTTATTTTGGAAGCTCAATTGGAAAGACGAAATGTGTTATCGGTTATTGACAATCACAATAAATTAAAGTTTTCAAAGAGTAGGCGGGAAGGTGTTAAACGTGGACAACAACATGACTTATTAATTACAAATGATGACAATTTTGAGGCGTTTTGGAATTCCATTTTGAAGCCTAATTTGAACAAAAAATATAATGCGGACCCTGTTCATTCCCTTGATGAAATTCTATATTTAAAGGAAAAATTTCCAAATAACATCAAGCAATTTAATGTGTATCATGAGGAGCGAATTGTTGCCGGTGCTACTATTTTTGAAACAGCTCAAGTGGCACATTGCCAATATATTTCTGGGAATTCGGACAAAAACATTTTAGGAAGTTTAGATGCGCTGCATAGGTATCTGATTACTGAAGTGTATGCTGACAAGCGTTATTTCGATTTTGGCCCATCTAATGATAATTATGGGAAAACGATCAACCACGGACTCCAATTTTGGAAAGAAGGGTTTGGCGCCCGAACCATGACGCAGGATTTTTATAAAATTGAGACAAAAAATCACCCAAAGTTAGATGCGGTGTTGTTATGATAAAGTTTCTCGACCTACATAAAATCAATGCACGATTTGAACCTGAATTTCAGGAACTGTTCAAACGGTTTTTAGATACAGGGCATTATATTTTGGGCAATGAAGTCGCACAATTTGAATCTGATTTTGCAGCTTATTGTGGCACCAATTATTGCATTGGGACTGCCAATGGGTTGGATGCCCTTACCCTAATTTTTAATTCCTTTATACAGTTAGGGAGATTACAACCCAATGATGAAGTCCTCGTTCCTGCCAACACGTATATTGCCTCAATCCTTTCAATAATTAATGCTGGATTACAACCTATTCTTGTGGAACCTGATTTGGAAACCTATAATCTTTCACCATTAGAACTAGAAAAGAACATCACAAAGAAAACGAAAGCCATATTGGTGGTGCATTTGTACGGTCAATTAGCCAATATGAAAGCGGTAAATAGTATTGCACAGTCGCACGGATTATTAGTTGTTGAAGATGCGGCACAAGCCCATGGTGCGATTGATAATGCTAATTTGAAAGCAGGAAATTTATCAGATGCGGCTGCATTTAGTTTTTATCCAAGTAAAAATTTAGGTGCTTTGGGAGATGGTGGTGCGGTTACCACCAATGATAGCAGTTTAGCAGAAACACTTAAATTGATGCGTAATTATGGAAGCTCCAAAAAATATGAGAATGAAATTATCGGCGTGAATAGTCGGTTGGATGGACTTCAAGCTGCATTTTTAAATGTGAAATTGAAATTTCTTGATGCTGATAATTCCCAACGACAACAGATTGCGCAACGTTATCTTACTGAGGTTAAAAATAAAAAAATCACTCTGCCGTTCTATAGTGGCACTAAAGATCATGTGTTCCATGTTTTTGTGGTGAGGGTTGAAAATCGATCGGAATTTGCGCATTACCTTGAATCGCAAAAGGTCGAATATTTGATTCATTATCCAATTGCGCCACATCGTCAAAACGCATTGAAAGCATTTCAAAATTATAATTTGCCCATAACTGACTATATTCACAACACGGTAATCAGCATTCCTATAAATCCGGTATTGACTGATGATGAAGTTTCCAAAGTTATTGAAATAATAAATGCCTATTAATGAATAGAATTAACAGTTATATTAATGATCATGTGTTGTTTAAGGTGGCCAATCTTAACACCATGACTATCATTACCAAAATTGTTGCGGGTATTTTGACCTCCAAAGCAATTGCTGTTTTTATTGGGGTGGAGGGTATGGCATTGATAGGAAACTTGCGAAATTTTTTGGGCGCAATCCAAACATTTTCAATTTTAGGGTTTTATAATGGATTTGTAAAGTCCATAGCAGAAGTTAAAAATGATGCCTTCAAATTGAGTGAAACCTTATCTACAGCGTATTATTTGGGATTTGCTTCAACACTTCTGATTGCATTTTTGAGTTATTATAATGCCAAATACATTAATCAATTCTTGTTTTCGAACAACTATAACTATTCCTATGTTATTCAAATAATGGCTGTGGCATTGCCATTTTATGCCTTAAACATGTTTAGTTTTGCTATAATGAATGGATTTTCTAAGTATAAAATCCTGCTCATTATTAATATTATAGGACAGTTTATGGGGCTGGCCGTAACCTTGCTTTTAATATATCAGAATAATATTGACGGTGCATTGGTTGCCGCTGTCATTGCGCCATCGCTCATTTTGCTGATTACGTTTGTAGGGTTTGTTAACCAACGCAGTTTGGCATCTTCAATTAAACTATCCAACGTTAATTTAAGGGTTCTGAAGAAATTTGGTCCCTTTGCAGTTATGGGGTTGGTGACCGCCGTTGCAATTCCTATGGTTTCCATTTTTATTAGGAATTATATTATTGATGAAGTAGGCATCAAGGAAGCTGGACATTGGGAAGCCATGCAACGAATTTCAGATTATTATCTCATGTTTATCAACTCCTTGATGACACTGTATTTTTTACCGAGATTTAGTGAGATAGACAGTAAGCAGGAGTTCAGGAAAGAAGTGTTTAGCTTTTATAAAACATCGATTCCAATTTTCGCTATCGGATTGGTGATCATTTATGTGTTGCGATCATTTTTGGTTGAGTTGATTTTTTCTGAAGCGTTTCAACCTACGGAGGAATTGTTTTTATGGCAACTCCTGGGCGATTTTGTAAAAGTGCTTTCCATTGTAATTGCCTATCAATTTATCGCTAAAAAAATGTTTACCCACTTTATAATTATTGAAGTCTTTTTGGTGGTGGTGATGTATTTATCAAGTATTTATTTGATAGATATTTTTGGTGTGAAAGGAGCCGTTATCGGGCATTTTGTGAGTTATGTGATGCATTATGGTATTATTTTGTTGATCTTCGGAAGTTCACTTTTTGGAGTAATTCCTATTTCAGATGAGGATTAACAAGGATCAAAATACATAGGGCTTTTGAAACGAATTCTACATCACATAAATAGCAACCTACTTCTCAAAATAGCCTCATTTAATTCTGTAGCCGTATTAATTAGAGTCATTGCTGGGTTTATAACCTCAAAAGCGATTGCGGTATTTATTGGCGCTGAAGGATTGGCATTGATTGGGAATTTAAGAAACTTTCTCACCACCACGGAGTCCTTTGCCACATTAGGGTTTTCCAATGGGGTTGTGAAATATGTAGCCGAATTCAAAAAGGACGATACAAAACTCAAGCAAGCTGTTGGTACTGTTTTAACAACAGTTTTAATTACGTCAGTTGTTGTTTCTTCGCTTTTTTTCGTGTTAGCAGAACCTCTAAGTCATTGGGTTTTTGGTACTGAGCAATCCTATGTGTATGTTATAAAATTGCTCGCTTTTGCACTGCCTTTTACGGCTCTAAATAGTGTGCTGATTGCCATCATCAACGGGTTGTCAAAATATAAAACCGTTGTTAAAATCAATATTTACGGTCAATTATTTGGGCTTGCCATGACCTTGTTGTTAATCTGGAAAGCACATTTAGACGGCGCTTTAGTGGCATCAGTTGTAATTCCTGGACTCTTGTTTTTTGTGACCTTATTCAGTTTTTTTGATAGTATTGATTTTTTTAAAACTGTCAGACTCTCAAGCGTGAATTTGAAGATTCTTAAGAATTTAAGTTCATATTC
Organism: uncultured Gelidibacter sp.; assembly: GCF_947500795.1. Taxonomy (GTDB): domain Bacteria; phylum Bacteroidota; class Bacteroidia; order Flavobacteriales; family Flavobacteriaceae; genus Gelidibacter. The sequence continues at coordinate 20,473 of NZ_CANMTE010000001.1, forward strand.
TTTAATGGCTTTATTTACCGCCGCTGTAATGCCGCTTGTTTTTGTGCTTATCAGGAATTATTTAATAGATCATGTCAGTTTAAAGGATGCTGGATTCTGGGAAGCCATAAGGCGAATTTCGAATTATTATTTAATGTTTGTGAGTTCTTTGCTCGCGCTGTATATATTGCCTCGCTTTTCAGAAATCAAAACTTCAGTGGTGTTTAGGAAGGAAGTCGTTCACTTTTATAAAACGGTGATTCCAATTTTTGCAGTGGCCTTGATTGTTATTTATGTTTTAAGATCATTTATTATTCAGGTGCTGTTTACGGACGAATTTCAACCTGTAGCGCATCTTTTTAAATGGCAACTCTTGGGCGATTTCCTGAAAGTCATCTCTTCAGTAATAGCCTATCAACTTATCGCAAAAAAGATGGTGCTCTATTATATCGGCATCGAACTATTTTCAATCATCACGTTGTATCTCGCCAGTATTTATTTTATTGATCTATATGGTGTTGAAGGTGCTGTTATTGCTCATTTTGTTAACTTCGCCCTTCATACGATTGTGATTGTAATCGTCTTTAAAAAACTGTTATTTAGTCGCCAAAATTTTGACATATGATGAAGGCATTTAAATTAAAACTCGTAGCGTCGGTGCATTATTTCAGAAAACTGTTTTACAGATGGGTATCTACAAATGAACGTATCAGCGGAACGTTTAGGGATATTCAGCCAGTCATTTGCAAAGGAAATGGCAGCATCACGTTTGGGACTAATGTGAAATTTGGAGTGGCCGATTCGCCCATGTATTACAATACCTACGCCTATATTGAGGCGCGTACGGAACAATCGGCTATTACTTTTGGGAACAACGTGAGCATTAATAATCAATTTACGGTGGTTTCAGAAGATGCTATAACTATTGGTGACGATGTGCTTATCGGATTGAACTGTACCATTTATGACAGTAATTTCCATGATTTGGGCATCGCAAATCGTAATCAATCTGATCCAAATCCTAAAAAAGTTAACATCGCAAACAATGTATTCATCGGGAATAATGTCACCATTTTAAAAGGCGTTTCTATTGGAGAAAATAGTATAGTGGCAGCTGGATCTATAGTGACGCAAAGTTTTCCTGCCAATGTGGTCATTGGCGGAAATCCGGCAAAACTACTTAGGACATTAACTTAGTGTTTTGTCCAGGTTTTCAGATACTGTTGTGCAATGGATTTGTAATGATGATCCTTTTCAATAAAAGCTCTCGCTTGCAAAGAAATTGCGCTTATTTTTTCGGGATGTTCAATCAGCCAACTCAGTTTTTCAACTAAATAGGCAACGTCAGGTAATGCATTAATGGCGACAGAATCTTCCTCTAAATTATAATAATCCAGCCATTCTTGTTCAGCACCCGTAAATACCACTTTGCCTTTCGCCATTGCCTCAAGCGCATTATATCCTTGGTCATACGCATAGACCATATCCAACAGAATATGGCAGTCGTTATAGCGTTGGATATAGTCATTATAGGGAATATTGGTGGTGGAAATTATGGCTACTTTATCGGGATAGCGCTCCTCAATAATTTTTAAAGCTTCAGTAAAATAGGCATTTCCTTTTGTAAGTGCTGCGTGCGAATTAATCCCATGAAAGATTTTTATTTTACCATTGAGTTCTATCGGCAAATAGTCGATTTTATCGGTATTGATAGGGTTTGGAATGAGTCCGCGGTAATTAGGTTTTCCCACCAATGGCAAATGGTAATCCATATCTGTGGCAATGATTCCATTGGTATGATCTAAAATGAACTGGTGTAATGCCGTAAAGTCTTTATTTAAATATTGAAGCTTGAATTTATAATGGTCATTTAAAGACCTATCGTTTAAATAAGGCGTCATGGCGCTGTAAGTAAAGCCATTGTTGAGCATGTATTTTACACTCGAATGATCATAACTACACGAAAGGACAAACAGTTTATCAGTTTTAGTTTTTAAAAACTGGAGTAGCTTTAATTCTGCTTTAGGCTGAATGGTAAATGATGATTCATTGATAAGTTGCACCACATCAAACGGTGGTAAGGAGCTTAGTTTCTTTTTTACCTTATAGGCGATTTCAATGCTGCCTAAATCGATTCCAAAAAGTTTATAAATACCAACTTTAAATTTGTGCAAAAATTTGTTTTGAAACGAATGGTTGATGTAAATATCTACCGGATAATCTTTAAAACCGTCTTTATTACCCATCAATACCACCTCATGACCTAAGACCATCAAGCCTTCCTTTAAGGAGTTGTGAAGTCGGCTGTATTCGCCCACCAATAGAATCCGCATAAAACAATTACATTTGTTTTCAAAAATAATTAATACTAACTGTTTTAAGGTTAATAATGAACATTAAGTTACCAAGTATAGAAATCCTTGTGGCCACCATGAATCGGGAGTCCTTAGATTTTTTATGGGACATGTTCAAACACAATAACCATACAGATTTTAAGATTTTAATCGTCAACCAAACGACCCCTGACAAACAATTGGTTTCCGATTTTGAGCACATAAAAGTGATTAATTGCTTTGAGTTTGGCGTTCCGAAAAGTAGAAATCTGGCCATTAAAAATGCTTCTGCTGATATTTGTTTGATGGCGGATGATGATATTGTGTATCAACCAAATTTAAAAACCATAGTTTTAGATGCACATTTAAAACATCCGGATGCTGCAATGGTGTCTTTTGAAGCTGTAGATGAGCACAGAAAACCTTATACCAATTATGGACCGGAAGGAAGGCATTCAAAAAAGACGCTCCAGAAAATCTATACGTGGGTGATTTCATTTAAACGAGAGGCTAATCATCGCCATCAGGTTTATTATAACGCGCATTTCGGATTTGGCGCAACATTTAAAGGAGGAGAAGAGTATGTGTTTCTTCGTAATGCTTTTGATAAAGGTCTCACTATGGTGCACGTGTCTAGAACCATTGTACAGCACCCTAATGAAAGTTCCGGGCGATTAATGGGAAGTGATAATGCGGTGTTTTCGAAAGCCGCCTTGCAACAACGATTTCATGGGAATTTGAGTTATTTTTGGTTGCCAAAATATATTCTTTTTATTTGGCGCCATAATTACATTGCTACCAAGGAGGTTTTAAATAAATACCAAATCGGCCTGAAAGGCATTCAAGCATATAAAAGATTGAAGCAAACCGGAGAAATAGATCGAACACATGACATTTAAACTCATAGACATACCCAAAATAGAAGACAGACGCGGCAATTTATCGGTCATCGAACACGATTGTATTCCTTTTGATATTAAGCGCGTGTATTATTTATATGATGTGCCTAGCGATTCCTATCGCGGTGGACATGCGCATAAAGAGCAATCGGAATTTTTAGTGGCCTTGAGTGGTAGTTTTGATGTGATTTTGGATGATGGTGTTGAAAAACATACAGTCATGTTGAATAAGCCTAATAAAGGACTTTTGATTCCGACGAAAACTTGGCGTGAACTCGAAAATTTTTCTTCGGGTGCCGTCTGCTTGGTTTTAGCTTCGGGTACGTTTGAGGAAGCCGATTATATCAGAGATTACGATCAGTTTAAATCATTTAAAAGCACTTAAATGAATACCTAAGTGTTGCAAAAGCCCTTTAAATTTATGCAATAGTTTTATGCTGAATGCAGGTTGCTTTAACAGAAATTGCTGTTTCTTATTTAAGTTTACGTAATCAATAGCTTTTTCAAAGTTCTCAAAACTACGAGAGTCGTTTTCAAGCTTTGCCAACATGGCCATCGAGAACCGATTTAAATCCATGAACTTTTTTAAACCCGGATTGGTCGCTTCAAACTGCACATAGTTGTCAAGTGCAGGTTTGTCTTTTAATTGCATTGCGCTGTTAGAAAGACTTTGTTTTTGATATCGGTAAGTTACCAACGCTTGATTTTTGAACACAGTTTTGTAGTGAATACCTATCCTAATCCATAAATCAGTATCCTCTCCTTTTTTTATAGACGTATTATAAGTGCCGATCTTTTCAAATACACTTTTATGCAAAACCACACTAGAACTTGTCAGCAGCGAATTGATAGTACTGGATTCAAAATAGTCCACCACATAAACGTCATTTTCTTTTAAACTATCAATAGAATATACTGACGGAATCACATCGTTTGGCGTTTCTATCAACACTGACGTGGCAAAAACATGTTGTTCGGGAAATGATTGGATGAGTTGATAAATGGTTTCCAAATACGTAGGTTTCCAAAGATCATCAGCATCCAACAGTGCAATATAGGCGCCTTTTGCCTTAGAAATAGCCAGATTTCTAGTGGCGGAAACTCCTTGGTTTTCTTGCTCATAATAGTAGATTCTGTCGTCATAAAATGAAGCTAAAACGCTTTTGCTGGCATCCGATGAACCATCGTTAACTACAATCACTTCAAAATCCTGAAATGTTTGAGCCAAAACACTTTCTATGGTGGATTTAATGTGCGTTTCTTTATTGTAAAGCGGAATGATGATGGAAAAATAGGGAGTCATTTTTGAATGTCTTTAGAGCACATATACCCCAATTTGTAAAATTGCAAACGCGTAATGGAAGGGCTTGAACTTAGGAGGTTAGTGGTTAATTGCGGCTTTAGTCGATTGAAAAGAAAGGCTATTACATAATTCAATTTGAAGCTTTTCAATAATTTAAAGGTTTTCAGAAGGTCGTTGTCGCTTTTTGTGATTTGCTTGTTTTTAAACAGTGTTAATAATGTGTCAACTGCGTGTTCCGTCTTTTTCAAATAGACTGCATTTGTATCAATTCCTAAATGATAGACTTCATTGTTAATGTGTTTGATTTTATAACCCTGTTCCTTCAGCAAGGCTCCGAAATAATTATCGTACCCATAATTTTGGCCTTTTATTTGAGAATTTAAGGCTACGAACACTTCTTTTTTTATCAGGAAATTTCCTGAGATGACAATTTTATACGGTTTTTGATTTCTTATGGCTGCATCAACCTGTTCTTTCGCTGTTCCGTGAGTCCATCTTAAAGTATAATCGCGTTGTGGTGATTTCTCTTCATAGGCGAATCCACCGTAAATTGCATCCTGATTTCCATTGATGACCTCTATATAGCTTTGTATGAAATCAGAATTTTTAGGGATGACGTCAGCATCTAAAAACAATAACCAATCATAATTGGCCTTTTCACTTAGAAGTTGTCGGGTTTGAATTCTGCCGCGATTGACAGTGGACTTTTCAAAAGAAGTAAAGGGTAAGGTCTCAATTTGTGAATTTTCTGCAGTAAATTGACTGTCAGAACAATCGTCCCAGGCAATAATCTCAAACGGCAACTTTGCAGCACTCAATTGCTGGTGAAGTGTATTCACAAGCGATACAATGGCGCAGTTGTATACTGGGATTAAAACTGAAATCATTCCTTTAAATTAAATTTAAAAATACATTTTTTATAGAGAATGCTTTCGTGAAACTTCGTTTAAAAAATGAATATTAAAAAGGAGCGTGGATTGAAAGTTTCTTATGGGATTGCTTATCTAGTAAAAGGTTAAATTAAAACGGTACAGTAATTGTATTTTTAAAATTATGAGAACACTTTACGTATTACTTTTCGGGCTTTTTTTTAGTTTCTTCGTGAACGCACAACAAGAATTCCATGTGTTTCCTGATGGGAAATCTTCAGGAGATGGTAGTCTTTCAATGCCATGGGATTTACAAACTGCCTTGAGTCAAAAAACGGATGTTGTTAATGGAGGAGACACAATTTGGTTGCATGAAGGCATTTATACTGGTCGTTTTGTGAGCACCATCAAAAGCACTAAACCGAACCAATATATTACAGTCATGCCATATAATAATGAAAAAGTGGTTCTGAACGGTAATGTAAAGTCCACAAGTAACGGCGTCCTTCAAGTAAAAGGAGGACAGGTGATTTTTAGGGATTTTGAAATTACCTGGTTGGGCGAATTTTCAAGAGATGAACGGGATACTGATTTTCAGGCTTGCGAAGGCATCTCGCATACTACTGGTGAAAACTGCAAATTCATTAATTTAAAAATTTATAATAATCCGGGATTAGGTTTTGGCTCATGGAAACATACGGCCGGAACTATTATAGAGGATTGTTTTATTTATTTTAATGGGTATGTTGCTAAAACTGGCAAAGGCGCAGGTGAGGGCATGTATGTTCAGAATCAGAGTGATCAGACTCGGATAATTCGCAACAATATCATCTATAATAATTACTACAAAGGCATCGAAGTGTGGTCCGCTGGGAAACGGAAAGATTTTGAGTTTGTTAAAAATATCACCTTAAAAAATAATGTCATTTTTAATAGTGGTGCGATTTCTGGAAATTCTCGCGATAATCTAATAATCGCCACTGATGATCGGAATGGGATTAATATCGCTAAAAATATTAAAGTACTAGATAATGTATTTTACCATAATACTGATTTTGTAAACAATGAAATTAACGGTGATGCGGCTTCTTTAACGTTAGGCTTTAGAAGTAGCGCTCCAATAGAAGATGTTTTAGTTCAGAACAATGTAATTATTGGTAGGAATAATGCCTTAAGACTGCTTCACGTAAAATCTTTAACCTTTAAAAACAACATTGTGTACTCCGGATATGTCGCTTTAAATAAAGAGGAAATGACATACACTTCAAATTGGAATTTTGATAACAACCGTTTTTATACCAAAAAGTCAAAGGCATTCCGTATAGATAATAACACATTGTATACACTTCAGGAGTGGCAAGCTGGTCAGAAACTGGATAAAAATAGCCAATGGGAACACAATAGTAAATTTGACTTAGAGCCAATTTTGGCTGTTACGCCTAGTGCTGATCGGAAGAATCGCTTTACGGTAGTGCTTTTTGACAAGCAAGGAAAGAATGTTGCTGTCGATTTTTCAAAGTATAATGTAGATAAGAAGAAAGCTTATAAAATATATGATGCAGAAAATAGATCGAAAATTATCGCATCAGGAACTATAAATGCCAATCAGATTATCGAATTCCCAATGGATTTAACGACCTACGAAAGTCCATTGAATGCTACTGCACAAAAGACTTCATCGAATTTCGGTGTATTTATCGTCGAATTTCAAAATGAAGAATCTAATGAGGCGACAAAACCATTATTGGAGCGCTTATTAGATTGGATAGGGATTTAACCTTTACGCTGGACCACTTCAAACACCTTGTTTTCGTCACATTTTAAGGTCTTGCTTGGGTAACGTAAAAGAAGGGCATAATCATGAGTGGCCATCAAAATAGTATTACCGTTTTTGTTGATTTCACGTAACACTTCCATAACTTCAATACTTGTCTGCGGATCTAAATTACCCGTTGGCTCATCGGCCAAAATAAGTTCAGGATCGTTTAAAAGTGCTCTTGCAATTGCAATACGTTGCTGCTCACCACCAGATAATTCGTGCGGATATTTAAAGCCTTTGGTTTTCATCGCCACCTTATCTAATACTTTTTCAATACGATCTTTAATTTCGTTTTTGTCCTTCCAGCCCGTAGCTTTTAAAACAAATTCCAAATTACCATTCACCGTTCTGTCTGGTAACAATTTAAAATCTTGAAAAACAACGCCCAATTTGCGTCGTAAAAATGGAATGTCTTTCTCTTTTAATGTTCTCAAATCGAAATCTACAATATGGCCTTCACCTTCTGTCAATTGTAAATCGCCATAAAGCGTTTTCATAAAACTACTTTTTCCGCTTCCTGTTTTTCCAATAAGATATACAAAATCACCCTTTTGCATTTCTACATTCACTTCAGATAACACCATGCTGTCCCCTTGATATATGGAGACATCCTTTAATTCTAAAACAGTTTGAGACATTTTTGTACGTGAGTTTTTAAGAGTTGTAAATGTATTATTAAAATAATCAAATATCAAATTTTTGCGAGGCGCTTGCGTAAACCCTCATATATGCTGCTGTTAGAATAAATTCATATTTGTAACATACTCATAATGTTGTTCTTAATTAATTTTTGTCAAACGCTTAACATGGAAATTATCGAATTATTAGTGTAATGAATATTTATTACCATACTTTATTTAACTTTGGAAAAAAAGTTATGACACAGGATATCGTTTCGCGCAACAACGTGATTATTAAGGGGAAAGGTGACAAAACGATAGTGTTTGCTCATGGATTTGGTTGTGACCAAAACATGTGGCGCTTTGTTACGCCTGCATTTGAGGATGATTATAAAATTGTTCTTTTTGATTATGTGGGTTGTGGAAAATCTGATATTTCTGCTTACAATGTTGAGCGTTATTCCAATTTAGAAGGGTATGCGCAAGATGTATTGGATGTATGTAAAGCGCTTGAAATAGAAGATGCCATATTTGTTGGGCATAGTGTCAGTGCCATGATTGGAGCCCTTGCTGCAATTGAACAACCGCACATTTTTTCGAGCATGATTTTCATCGGACCTTCAGCACGATATATTAATGATGTGGATTATTTAGGCGGATTTTCTCAAGAAGATCTCGAAGGTCTGTTAGATGTAATGGATAGTAATTACATAGGATGGGCTAACTTTTTAGCGCCTGTAGTGATGAAAAATGACGATAGACCAGAATTGACCAAAGAACTCGAAGAAAGTTTTTGTTCTACGGATCCGGTTATTACGCGTAAATTCGCTGAGGTCACATTTTTTTCAGATAATCGAGAGGATATTTCCAATTTACAGCTTCCTTGTTTAGTGCTACAATGTTCTGATGATGCCATTGCACCAGATGAAGTAGGTATATATGTGCACCAACAAATTAAAGGAAGTACCTATCAAAAAATGGAGGCAACTGGTCACTGTCCACATATGAGTCATCCGCAAGAGACTATTGAACTTATTCAGGAATTCTTAAACCAACAACCTCATTAAACACGACGATACCAATCCTAATTCTTGGGAAACCGTTTATGACGACATTCCGTGCATTTTGTTTTCACTTTCTGAAAGTGGAAAGATTATCAAAATGAATGCTGAAATGCGTCAAAAACTCGGATTAGAGACCGATGAGGCGATAGGACGGCCATTGGAAGAATTGCTCACCATTGGCAGTAAAATATTTTATTAGACGCATTTTTATCCACTCATAAAAATGCAAAAATCCGTTCGTGAAATTTATTTGGTATTTAAGGGTGCCAAGGATGCCCATGTCCCTGTTTTGTTAAATGTTGAGGTTAAGCAAACCGCTACCATGACAGAAATAGTTTGTGGTGGAATGGAAATAGCCAATCGTAACCGGTTTGAAAAAGAACTATTGGAAGCGAAAAAGATAGCTGAAGAAGCCTTGAATGAAAATGCTGAGCTCATAAAAGCGAAAAATGCTTTAGTTGCACATCAGAAAATTTTAGAATCCCAATACAGAAAGGTTAATTCATTAAAGGAGCAACAGCAGGAAGTATTTAAACTCATTGCGCATGACTTGCAGGAGCGTAAATCGATATTTTCGAGCAATTATATATTGACAAAAGGGAAAGCGTTGCCACAAGCGGTAGTGGAACAGTTGCATAGGATTATCAGCTTTAATAGTAACATGAGCGATATGTTGTTGACATTACTGCATTTTAAGGAGCTTGACAATATGGAGTTGAATTACACTGAGATATCATTATCGGAGGTTATAAATGACGCTATTGTCGATTCGCAACTCCAAAATGCTGAACGGCTGGTCATCACTTATCCAGAAAAAGACCTTAGTTTTTTTGCGGATAATCGGTTACTGATGCGCCTTTTTAAAGAGTTGTTGAAAAACTCCCATAAAGAAAGAAATCCTGACGCTCCCATCTTGAAAATCGATATCTCTGCCATCGAAACCGTAAAAAATTCCTTCTTGGAACTTTCCGATCAATATCATTATGATAAATTCATAAAAATCACTTATACCGACAATAGCACAGGTTTTAGGACTAAATTTTCTGAAATTATTGAAAAATGTGTTCAGTTCAATAAGATTAATATCGGTTTGGCGTATTGCAAGCAAATTGTTGAAAAACATTCGGGAATTATAACTGCAGATTCAACAAAATGTAAGGGTGTGCGTTATACAATCATCCTTCCAATGAAACAACCTTCTCATTAATCCCAATTCAAGCATTCCATCTACGCATTAACTTCACAAGACAAAAAAATAAGTATAATCTGACTAAGTCCTTATAGCATCAATTGATGAAATTAGTGCATATTATGAAGTAGTGTCGGCTCTTTTATCATCGTGTATAGTGTTCATAATTAGTACTTAGTATTAAACTCCTCTTTTTAATAACTCCGTGTATAATTAAACGATTTTTCCTTCGTTATAGATTTAAGATTCAAGTATCTTTGAGTGTCAAAAAAAAAACGGATTTAATGGCTTATAAAAAAATTACATTCTTAGTAAGTTTCCTAATGATTATAGGATTTTCTTACGCACAGCAATCGGCAACTTATACTAATGACCTAGTCGATTTTCAAAAAGCACTAACTCTTTATAATAACAAGCAATATCAGGCAGCGCAAAGCATGTTTGATAAGGTGAGGGATGAAACAGACAACGAACAGTTGGAGGCAGATTGCACCTACTATTATGCAAATTGTGCAGTACGCCTTAATCAGCTTAATGCCGATGCGCTTATTGAAGAGTTTGTTGAGAAATATCCAACAAGCATCAAACGCAACAGTGCATTTTTAGATGTGGCAAACTATTATTTTGATAATGGGAGATACGCCTATGCCAGAAAATGGTATGAAAAGGTTGATGAAGGTAGTATGGCCAGAGCTGAACGTGATCGTTTTTCTTTCAATTACGGCTATAGTTTGTACACGACCAAGGATGAGGTTAATGCACAAAAATATTTAAGCCGTGTAGTGAACTCTAAGGAATACGGTTCTCAGGCCAAATACTATATAGGATTTATGGCTTATGAAGGTGATGATTATGACCGAGCCAATGAGTATTTTGAACAAGTAAGCGATAATGAAAAGTATCAGGAAAAGCTGTCATATTATCAAGCAGATTTAAACTTCAAATTGGGCAAATTTGAAAAAGCGATTGAGCTTGCACAAGCCCAAATGAGTAAAAGCAATCCAACTGAAAAATCTGAATTATCTAAAATCATTGGAGAGAGTTACTTCAATATGCAAAAATACAAGGAAGCTATTCCTTATTTAACGGCATATAATGGTAAAAAAGGAAAGTGGAGCAACACAGATTACTACCAATTGGGTTACGCGTATTACAAACAAAACGATTTTGAAAAGGCAATTTCCGAATTCAATAAAATTATTGGTGGTAATAACAGTGTGGCTCAAAATGCCTATTACCATTTAGGTGAAAGTTATGTGAATTTAGACAAAAAGCAAGAAGCATTAAATGCTTTTAGAAATGCTTCACAAATGGATTTTGATCTTAAAATTCAGGAAGATGCTTGGTTGAATTACGCAAAATTGAGTTATGAAATTGGAAATCCGTACCAATCTGTGCCTCAAGTTTTGACCAGCTACTTACAAAAATATCCACAAGCGGCTAACAAAGCTGAAATTGAAACCCTTTTGATCGATTCTTATATCACTTCAAAAAACTATGAGGAAGCGCTTCGATTATTGGAAGGAAAAACAAGCTTTGAGAATAAAGTCGCTTTTCAGAAAGTGGCCTTTTACAGAGGGATTGAAGTTTATAATGAAGGCAACTATAAAGAAGCAAAATCCTTGTTTGAAAAAGCAATCAAGGAACCTCGTGATGCAAAATTCACCGCAAGATCTATATTTTGGAAAGCTGAAACCGATTATAATATCGGGAATTATAACGACGCGTTAATTGGTTTTAAGCAATTTATGCAACAAAGTGAAGCTGCTGGAACACCAGAAATGACCAACATCGATTATAATTTAGGCTACACTTATTTTAAACAGAAAAATTATTCAAAATCGTCCGAGCATTTCAAGAATTTCGTCAACAAACGTCAGGATGATAAATTGCGATTGAATGATGCGTATTTGAGATTGGGAGATGGTTATTTCGTATCGTCCGACTATCAAGCTGCGATTTCAGCTTACGATAAAGCCATCGCTTTAAAACAGATTGAACCGGATTATGCAGATTTCCAAAAGGCGATGAGTTATGGTTATATCGGTCAGGGCAGTACTAAAATTCAAGAGTTAAATAATTTCATCAACAGATATAGCAAATCATCATTAAGAGATGACGCGATGTATGAATTGGCTAATTCTTATGTAAAGGCCAATCAAAATGACAAAGCTATTGCAATGTATGACCGTTTGAATGCAGAGTATAAAAACTCGGTGTTCAATTCAAAATCCATATTACGTCAAGGGCTTATTTACTACAATGCAAGTCAGAATGACCTCGCTTTAGCGAAATTTAAACATGTGGCTAGAAATTACCCGAGCAGTGAAGAAGCCATTCAAGCAGTATCTACAGCACGTTTAATCTATATTGATTTAGGACGCGTTGATGAGTATGCGGCGTGGGTTAAAACCTTAGATTATATGGAGGTGTCTGATTCTGATTTGGATAATACAACTTACTTGGCTGCTGAAAAGCAATATTTAGAGAACAAAACGGATAACGCTATTAAACAGTTCAATAACTATCTTAATCAGTTTCCAAACGGAATTCATGCTTTAAAATCGCATTTCTACTTGGCAGAGTTGTATTCCAAAAAATCATTGCCAGATAACGCGAGACCTCATTATGAGTTTGTCGTGAATAAACCGAAAAGTGAATTTACCGAGCAGGCTATCGTGAAACTGTCAGAAACGTATTTAAACAGTTCACAATGGAATAAAGCAATTCCTTTATTAAAGCAGTTGGAGGTTGAAGCAGATTATCCGCAGAATATTATTTACGCACAATCTAATTTGATGAACGCGTATTACCAATTGGAGAAATATAAAGATGCTGAAAATTATGCCGAGAAAGTATTATCAAATTCAAAATTGGATAATAAGGTGAAGAGTGATGCACAAATTATCATTGCACGTTCAGCAATTAAAACTGGTAATGAATCTAAAGCAAAATCAGCATATGCTACAGTTGAAAAAATAGCGACTGGCGCTTTGGCTGCTGAAGCACTTTATTACAACGCTTATTTTAAAAATAAGGAACGTAGTTATGAAGCTTCCAACGCGACTGCGCAACGATTGGCAAAAGACTTTAGTAGCTATAAATACTTTAGCGCAAAAGGATTGGTGCTAATGGCTAAAAATTTCTATGCCTTAAAAGATGCGTTCCAAGCCACTTATATTTTAGAAAGTGTCATCTCTAACTTCCCGGAATTCAAGGATGTTGTCCAGGAAGCAAGAACGCAATTAAGCATCATAAAAGCTGAAGAAGCAAAAACAAATTCATCAATAAATACTGATAATTAATTTCTAGGAAAGCTTATAGTAATCAAATGAGTTATCAATTTATTATGCCAATAACTCACGGAATTAGAGTCTTTATCTTCGGAATTCAATACTTATAAAAATGCTAAAAAAAATCAAATATATTTTCACAATTGCAGTTGTTTCAAGCGCTGCAACGTTTGCTCAAGAACGTACTAAGGACACTTTAGACACTGAAGTCGTTACCGTTGTCAAGGCTTACACACCAACAGTTGCGGACGCGTTCAAAATAAAGGAAACTCCAGTTTTGGATGACGATACCAACACTACAAAAAAAGAGATTAAGTATAATATTTTCTCAATCCCGGTAGCTTCAACGTTTACGCCGGCCAAAGGGAAAGCTGCTACAGTTAATAAGCCTAAAGCGGTTAAGTTATATGACAATTACGCGTCATTGGGCTTAGGTACTTATACTACCATTTTGGGAGAGGTGTATTTAAATCACGAATTGGGCAGAGGAGAGAATATTGGTGGCTACCTAACGCACCATTCTTCTAGCGGCGGTATTGAGGAAGTGCTGATGGATGATGATTTTATTGACACCAAACTAAATGTAAATTACAGCCAGAAGCTACGTGATTTATCGTGGACGGTTGATGCAGGTGGATTATATCAAAAATTCAATTGGTACGGATTGCCACAACCTTATTTTAATAGAATTACAGCTGATACCTTGGATGGTGGTCATTCTTTTTATGGTGGTAATGTTGGTGCAAAAGTGAAGTTGCACGATTATTTATTTAAAGATGCCAGTGCACGTTATAGAAGATTTGGTGATAATCAAGGTTCTGGTGAAAATCGCTTTGTAGTGAAAGCTTCCGCAGATTTACCAATTCAGGACGAACTGTTTTCTACTGAAGTGACTGTCGATTATATTGGTGGTTCTTTTGAAAGAAATTATTACAATGACACTGAGTTGAAATATGGGAATGTTGCTTTCGGAATTGCACCAAGTTATCAGCTTACGCAAGATGATTTAACGCTTAATTTAGGGGTGAATTTGGTGTATGTGAAGCATACTGAAGTTAGTGATAACGATTTTTATATTTATCCAAATATTACTGCAACTTACAGATTAGTGGACGAATTGATGATTGCTTTTGGTGGTCTTGAAGGTGGTTTGATCCAGAATTCATATTATGATTTTGCACAGGCAAACCCATACGTGTCGCCTACTTTAGAAATAGCGCCAACAGATAAAAAATATAATGGTTATGTAGGATTGAAAGGTAAACTTTCAAATAGCATCGGGTACAGTGTTAGTGGTGGATATATGAATGAAGGCAGTAAAGCATTATACAAAGCGAACCCTGTATTATTTGGCGCTACGGAACATTACCAATATGGCAATTCTTTTGAATTGGTTTATGACGATGTAAAAACGATTTCTTTTGCAGGTGAAGTAAATGTAGATGTTAACAGAAATTTCAAATTAGGCATTAAAGCTGAATATTTCTCATATAACACCTCTTCTCAAGCTGAAGCATGGAATTTACCAGATTCAAAAGCATCCTTATTCTTGGATTACCAAATCGATGAAAAGTGGTTTGCAGGTGCTGGGTTATTCTATGTTGGAGAGCGTAAAGACCAATTTTACTTAGCCAATTTAGCTGAGCCTATGATGCAAACAATGACTTTAGATAGTTATTTTGATGCTAATGCTCACGTAGGCTACAGACTTAATGATCAGCTTTCTTTTTATATAAAAGCGAATAATATTGCGAATCAAGATTACCAACGTTGGTTAAATACACCAGTACAAGGAATTCAAGCTTTGGCTGGCGCTACGTACCAATTTGATTTTTAATCCATCTCCGCGGGGAGCCCGTTTGAGTACAATAAATCAAGGTCTAACAGACATTATAGTAAAAAAGCATCCACATTTGGATGCTTTTCTTATTTTTACAATACACTAACTGAAACCATTCCCGAAAATGAAAAAAATATTCACCCTTCTTCTTATAGCCACGCTATTTTCTTGTGAAAACGAAAAAATAGAGGTTGATTCCATCGTTATTAACGGAAACGTATATACCGTAGATGACAATTTCGGAAAAGCGGAAGCTTTCGCTATTAAAGACGGAAAATTTCTAGAAACAGGAACTACGAAAGCCATACAAGAAAAATACGCTTCATTGAATGTTATCGATGCGAACGGTCAAACCATCGTGCCTGGTTTTATTGATGCGCATTGCCATTTCTTAGGATTGGGACTGAACCAACAATCTGTCAACTTAGTTGGAACGAAGAGTTTTGAAGAAATCATTCAGCGTATTACTGAATTTCAAAATGAGAAAAATCAAGATTTTATATTAGGTCGCGGTTGGGATCAAAATAATTGGGAAGTGAAAGAATTTCCGAATAAAGCCCTATTGGACGAATTGTTTCCTGATACGCCAATTGCATTGACACGTATTGATGGCCACGCGATTTTAGCTAACCAGGCAGCTTTAGATTTAGGAAAAGTTACTGTTAATAGTAAAGTGGACGGTGGTGAAGTAGTTGTGGAAAATGGGCAGCTTACAGGAGTGTTGGTCGATAACGCTGAGAATTTAGTGATGAATTATTGGCCAAAATCGTCTAAACAGGAAATGATCAATGCGCTTTTAGATGCACAAAAGATTTGTTTTGATTATGGATTAACTACCGTTGACGATGCTGGCTTATCTCGACAAGCTATTGAGCTGATTGATAGTTTACAGCAAACTGGCGATTTGAACATCCGTGTGTATGCGATGATTTCAGGATCTAAAGAAAACGTCGATTATTACTTGAAAAAAGGCACCAGTAAAACAGACAAACTCAATGTAAGTAGTTTTAAGTTTTATGCTGATGGCGCATTAGGATCAAGAGGAGCCATGTTAAGAGCGCCTTACAGTGATAAACCTAATCATTACGGATTGATGGTTACTGATTTGGAAACGTTTAATAATGCTGCAAAACGTATTGCTAATTCTGATTTTCAGATGAACACACATGCCATCGGCGATTCTTCAAATCATGCGGTGTTACAAACGTATAACAAAGTTTTAAAAGATAAAGCAGATAGACGTTGGCGTGTAGAACATGCCCAAATCATTTCTCCTGAAGATTTTGCCATGTATAAAAATATCATCCCATCTGTACAGCCAACACATGCAACTTCTGATATGTATTGGGCGGAAGATAGATTGGGACCAGATCGTGTTAAAGGTGCCTATGCATTCAAACAATTGTTGGATGCCCACGGAAAAGTAGCTTTAGGAACTGATTTCCCGGTAGAACAGGTGAGTCCGTTTTTAACCTTTTATGCAGCTGTAGCGCGTCAGGATTTGGATAAATATCCGAAGAATGGGTATCAAATGGAGAATGCGTTAACCCGAGAAGAAACCTTACGAGGCATGACCATTTGGGGTGCCTATTCAAATTTCGAAGAGAAAGAAAAAGGCAGCATCGAAAAAGGGAAATTCGCAGATTTTATCATTCTAGATAAAGACATCATGACTGTAGATGTGCATGACATTCCTAATATTAAAGTGCAGAAGACTTTTGTAGGCGGGGTGAAGCAATAATTGGACGTGTTTATTCCACAGAGAAACGCAGAGTACCGCTGAGGTTCACAGAGCGATTTAAAATATCATAATGCTCTGTGATTCTCTGTGTTTTCTCTGCGCATCTCTGTGTAAGAACTTTTAATGTATACGGGCAAGATAATCGTAATGGTCTCCCTCCATCACTAAATCGCATTGCAATCCGACAGATTCGCAAGAGGTTGCTAAGGTTTCAAAATCTAAATATAACCACGTGATCATTGGTTCTGACTCGCCTTTATAGCTCAACAAATAATCGAGTTCGCCATAATAATTGGAATGCAAATCTTGCCAATAGCCGCCATCTTCATCCTCATACATGTATTTAATATCTGTAGAATCAATCAAAATTTGGCCTCCAGGATTTAAAAGCGACTTAAGATGCTTCAAATACATGGGTGTCTTTGCAAGTTCTTGAAAAATTCCAGTGCCATTCATCATTAATAAAATGGTGTCAAACTTCTCGGTTTCGTCTAAAATGGAGATTAGTTCCGCATTTTTTACACCGCGTTTCTGGGCCACTTCTATAGCGCCTTTCGAAACATCAATCGCTTTCACGTGGAGTCCTTTTTCTTGAAGATATAAACTGTGGCTTCCTGCGCCACAACCAACATCGAGCACACTTCCTTTTGAAAGATCTAGTGCTTTTTGTTCTAATTTGGACATGTCTTTATAATCCCTGAACAAATAGGAGAGAGGCAATTCATCTTCATCAGAAATATTAGTAGAAGTAACAATGTCTTCCGTAAAATTCCCGTTGAAATAATCTAATAATGCGGTTCCGAAAAGATCTTTCATTGAAAAGTTTTTTACATTTCCGCACAGACGGAAATCTTATGTTCTAAATGTATTATTTTTACACTATGCAAGACATTATTCAAAATCTTCCAAAGCTGTCCAAAGATAAGCATAAGGAGAATAAAACCTTCTTTACGAAGCTTAAAAAGAAACCGCCCAAGCAGCTCGATTATATTATGCAGGAATTGCATGAGGACGAATTTAATCAAACAGACTGTTTAAAATGTGCCAATTGTTGCAAAACTACAGGGCCATTGTTTACAGATAAAGATGTGGATAGGATTGCCAAACACTTCAGGTTAAAGCCTTCGCAGTTTATTGAGCAATACTTAAGAATAGATGAAGACAATGATTATGTACTGCAGAGCGTGCCCTGTACATTTCTGGGTGCGGACAATTATTGTTCTATTTATGAGGTGAGACCTAAAGCTTGCCGAGAGTTTCCGCATACGGATAGAAAAAAGTTTCAACAAATTTCTAATCTTACAATGAAAAATGTTGCAATTTGTCCTGCGGCCTATAATATTGTAGAGGAAATGAAACGCCGAATAAAACTTTAAAGTGATTCCATGAAAAAATACATTCTGTTAGTATTATTAATGCTCGCATCTACGAGTATCTCCTTTTCTCAAGAGTGGATGACGTCATTAGATGCAGCCAAACGCATCGCTTTAGTTCAGGATAAGATGTTATTCATGGTTTGGGAGGAAGCGTCGTTAATTCCATATCCTGTTGTGGTTAACGATGAAAAGGGTATTGAGTTAGTGTTTGAGGATTTGTTCGGACACCCAGAGATCAATCGGATTATTTGGGAATATTTTGTCCCTGTAAAGGTAAGTGAGAGTCTTTATCCTGAACTTTATGACGAGATAAAAGACACTAGAAATAGCACGTATATTAAGCAATTTGAGGATGATAATATTAAAATCATGGACGTCAATGGCATGATTATCAATACGTCAAACTCGCCAGAAGCCTATTTTAATTTAACAAAATTCATTACGGCTTATGCCCTAAATACTTCCTATTTGAAATTGGAATTAGATAATTATTCTAAGCACCAAGATTATAATACGGCTTTTAGGTTAGCATCAAAATATATGGATTTTGCAATTATTGTGAATGCTAATATTAGAGAAGATATTATTCAAGTGGCCAAGATGTATTTGGATAATGCCGATAAACATTTATTGACCAATACAACTCAAGATAAGGACCATTTGCTTCGTAAAACCGAATTGTTACGACTCACGGAATACCTTCTCAATGACCGTCCTAAGAAAGTGCTTCGGGAGCTAAAGAAAATGGATCATTCAGCAATAGACGAAACCAATAAAGCGCTTCTTGCTTTTCTATATTATGCGGCTTATAAGTTAGATAAGGATGAAAAAAATGCGGAAGCGTGGAAAAGTGAAGTTTCTTCAGTAAATTTGAGAAAAGCACAATTGATCACTAATATTCACATGTAATCTTATGGAAAGCATTATCAATTATTTCGAAACCATACCAACGCTCCACAGAAGTTTGATTCTTGTAGGAGGGATTACGTTGTTTTGGCTTTTGGAAGGTATTCTGCCACTTTTCAAGTTTACCTACAAGAAATGGAATCATGCGTTGCCTAATATTTTTTTCACCTTAACGACGGTGGTAATCAACTTCGGACTGGCTTTTTTGCTGCTAAGTACGGCAGATTGGGTTAAAGTCAACGATTTTGGAATCATCAATTGGTTGCCCGAAATGCCTTTATGGTTATATGCTTTGTTGGGTGTTTTACTACTCGATTTTGTAGGCGCGTATTTGCCGCATTATGTAGAGCATAAAGTTAAGGTCTTATGGATGGTGCATTTGGTGCATCATACCGATCATAATGTGGATACAACAACTGCTAATAGACATCATCCATTGGAAAGTGTGATCCGTTTTGTTTTTACACTTTTTGGCGTATTTATCATTGGGACGCCAATCGCCTTGGTGTTTTTATACCAATCCATGTCTTTAATCGCCACCCAATTTACCCATGCAAATATCAAAATGCCACGAACATTAGACAAGCTGATGAGCTATGTGTTGGTGTCGCCAGACATGCATAAGGTGCACCATCACTATGTGTTGCCTTACACCGATAGTAACTACGGAAATATATTTTCAATATGGGACCGCATGTTTGGTACATTCATGGTGCTGGACAGAGAAAAAATCGTCTATGGCGTAGACACCTTTCCTGATGAAGTTGCCAATGGAAACATAGGTGAACTCTTAAAACAGCCGTTTCATAAGTATAGAAAGCCCACCACAAGTAGCATTGAAGCGGTGGAATAATTCCTCGGACGCCTTTTATGGATATAAGGTATACCGTTTTCTAACGTCCTTAAATTCTTGAAGTCCTTTGGCCCATGTCGCTTTAATTTCCTTTTCAGAAAGCCCCTGTTCAATTTGTTTTTGAAGTTGTGATGTGCCCGCTAATTTCACAAAAAACGAA
Organism: uncultured Gelidibacter sp.; assembly: GCF_947500795.1. Classification (GTDB taxonomy): domain Bacteria; phylum Bacteroidota; class Bacteroidia; order Flavobacteriales; family Flavobacteriaceae; genus Gelidibacter. The sequence continues at coordinate 40,717 of NZ_CANMTE010000001.1, forward strand.
TTGAAAAACGTCTTCTTGTTTGATGTGTGTCTATAAGCTTCAATCACATATTCTAAATTAATTCCTGGCGCTACTTCAGATTGGGTCAAATTTCTCCCATAACACAATTTTCCTAACTGTGGCGGTGCTGTTGCCCCAGGTTTAGACTGTGGTGTGAAGCGATAATTAAAATGATTTTCATCCAATTCTGGACTTCCAAATACTTGAAATTGGGTGTCAGTGCCACGACCAACGCTCACATTGGTGCCTTCAAAAAAACACAAGCTTGGATACAAGGCAATGGACTGGTCATTGGGTAAGTTTGGCGAAGGTTTTATAGGTAAACTATAAGGCATATTATGCGTGTAGTTTTCCATTGAAATAATTGTCAAGTCACACTGAATGCCGTTTTTCAACCATTTTTCGCCGTTGATCATTTGAGCGTATTCCGCAATAGTCATTCCGTGCGCAATCGGGATCGGATGCATGCCCACAAAACTGGTATGTGCCTTTTCTAAAATTGGGCCGTCTATGTAATGGCCGTTCGGATTTGGTCTGTCTAAAATTAGTAATGGAATGTTGGCTTCGGCACAGGCTTCCATCACATAATGCAAGGTGGAGATATACGTGTAGAAACGCACACCAACATCTTGAATATCAAAAACCATAATATCTAAACCTTCAAGTTGTGCCGGCTTCGGTTTTTTATTATCGCCATATAAAGAGATGATTGGTAACTTCGTTTTTGGATCTAAGCCATCCTTGATTTCTTCGCCTGCATCTGCCGTGCCTCTAAACCCATGCTCTGGAGAAAAAACTTTTTTCACATTGATGTTCAAGCTTAACAATGAATCTACAAGGTGCGTATAAGCAGCGCCTTTATCGCTCTTACGCCTGCCATCTTTGAAAATAACGCTCGATTGATTGCCCACAAAGCCCACACGTTTACCTTTTAACAATTTCAAATAATTTTCTGTTCGATTGGCGCCAACTTTTATGGGCTGCTGGCTCAAGTCTGCGGTTGGCGATTCGTTTTTTGCAATCCCCTGACCGTGGTCAGCAGTCTTAATACTTCGTTCTTGATACTTAGTACTACTAACCCCATTCCCACAGGAAATCAAAATCAAAACAAGTCCTATTATTATCGGGAAAAACGTATTTTTGAACATCTTTAATCGCATTTTAAATTTTGAATTACGAGTTTTTTTTAGCTAAACGTATTATAGGCAGTAAAGCGTATAAAAGTAGTGTATCAGCACCGATAATAAAAATTGGTATTACTGCTATTGCTATCGGTATTGTGGTGATGTTGATTGCGATTGCAACAGGTATCGGACTTCAGCAAAAGATTCGGGATAAGGTGGTGGCTTTTAATGGCCATGTAACCATCACTAATTTTGATAGTAACGCATCAGACGAATCTGAAATTCCAATCAGTAAAAACCAAGACTTTTATCCAAAATTTAAAGATGTTGAAGGCATTAGCCATGTGCAAGCCACCGCAACAAAATTCGGGGTTGTTCGTACAGAAACGGATTTTGAAGGTATTGTGCTTAAGGGTGTGGGCTATGATTATAATTGGCGCTATTTCCAAGAGTTTTTGACCGAAGGCCGATTACCGGATTATTCAGGTGAGATGAGCAATGAGGTGCTTATTTCACAATATTTGGCCAACCGTTTGCAGTTCAAGTTGGGCGATAGTTTTCAAACCGTTTTTAAGAAAGAACGAATTGATCAGATGCCGTATTTAAGGGCTTTTGAAATTGTCGGGATCTACAATTCAGGCTTTAAAGAATTGGATGAAAAGTTTGTGATGGGCGATATTCGCCACGTGCAGCGACTCAATAAATGGGATGAAAACCAAGTCGGGAATTTTGAAGTGTTTATTGACGATTTCAATCAAATCGAGTTGAAAGGCATGGAGATTTACGATACGATTCCGTCAGATCTTGATGCCGTTACCGTGCAACAAAAATATGTGTCCATTTTTGAATGGATCAGCATTTTTGATAACAATACCTATGGTATTATTGGGATTATGATTCTCGTAGCGGGTATTAATATGATTACGGCCTTATTAGTTTTAATTCTGGAACGTACCCAAATGATAGGGATTCTCAAAGCCTTAGGAAGTAATAATTGGAGCATCAGAAAAGTATTCCTCTACAACGCCACCTATTTAATTGGATTGGGATTGTTTTGGGGGAATTTAATCGGGTTGGGGCTCTTATTCACTCAGAAGTTTTTTGGATTGGTGCCATTAAATCCTGAAGTGTATTATGTGTCAGAGGCTCCGGTGTATCTTAGCCTCGATTATATACTATTACTCAACTTAGGAACTTTAATCGTGTGTTTGTTGATGCTCTTAATTCCTTCAGTGATCATTACCAAAATATCTCCGGTTAAGGCGATGCGGTTTGATTAGTTTTCAGTTTTCAGTTTTCAGTCTTCAGTAGGCAGTTTTCAGTTGGCAGAACCTCATTAAATAAATAATAATTTCTTCATCGGATTTTGAAGATTGTAGCAGATGATCCAGTATTCCTTTGTGATGAAATTGATTTCAAAACGTCTTTGTGAAACTTTGTGCTCCTACGTGCAACTTTGTGCAATAGATTTTTAGATCTGATTATAATCATACGGCATGTTTCAACAATCAAATTTTCTCCGTGTAACTCTGTGACTTCTCTGTGGATCTCTGTGCAATTCCAAATTCAATAAATCAAAAAATCCCCTTACCTTTGCAGTCTTAAAATGAAACAGATGCAATACGCAGAAAATATACTTGAAACCATTGGGAACACCCCACTGGTTAAACTGAATAAATTGACCAAGGACTTACCGTGTTTGGTGTTGGCCAAATACGAAACCTTCAATCCGGGGAATTCTGTAAAAGACAGAATGGCCGTTAAAATGATTGAAGATGCTGAAGCGCAAGGTCTCTTAAAACCAGGAGGAACCATCATTGAAGGGACTTCAGGAAACACGGGAATGGGATTAGCTTTAGCCGCCATCGTAAAAGGCTACAAATGTATTTTTGTGCTTTCCGATAAACAATCCAAAGAAAAAATGGATATCCTTCGTGCTGTCGGTGCTGAGGTGATCGTTTGTCCGACAGATGTAGAGCCAACAGATCCGAGAAGCTATTATTCGGTTTCTAAACGCTTGGGTGAGGAAACGCCAAATTCTTGGTACGTTAATCAGTATGATAATTTAAGCAATACCAAGGCACATTACGAAAGCACTGGTCCGGAAATCTGGAAACAAACTGGTGGAAAGATTACCCATTTTGTGGTTGGTGTTGGAACTGGAGGCACCATTTCAGGTGTTGGAAAATATTTGAAGGAACAAAATCCGGATATTAAGATATGGGGAATTGACACGTATGGAAGCGTGTTCAAAAAATACCACGAAACGGGAATTTTTGACGAGAATGAAATCTATCCGTATGTGACTGAAGGTATTGGTGAAGATATTCTTCCTAAAAATGTCAATTTTGATATTATCGACGGATTTGAGAAAGTAACGGACAAAGATGCCGCCGTTTACACGCAATTATTGGCAAAGGAGGAAGGCATGTTTTTAGGGAATTCTGCTGGAGCTGCGATTAAAGGGTTATTGCAATTGAAAGATCATTTTACAAAAGACGATGTTGTGGTGGTGTTATTCCATGACCATGGAAGTCGTTATGTAGGAAAGATGTTCAACAATGAGTGGATGAAGAAGATGGGGTATATCGATTAGGTGTAATTAGTTCTTCACTATAGATTGGAAATGATAATAGACCGCTTCGCTGTTAGAATAGAGAGTATAGACTATTTATTTTAGAGTTGAAGCGAGTTGAGGTATAAATTTAAAAAGCGTCATGAAAATTAATTTCATGGCGCTTTTTTTATAAAATCTAATGTGTGATTATTTCACATGCACGCGAACACCTTCACTATGGCTAGTGAATTCAGGAGCATACATACTTTGGATGGTGGTAATCCCATTGCTCATGTTTCCTTTGTTATTCACGCGTAAGTCATATTCAAAAACATAGATGCCTTTTGGTAAATAATCGAAGAAGAAATTTGTTGCAGCGTCTTTAGTGCTTTCATAATAGCCTAATCCGTCTTGATATTTATAGGAGGATATGACATTGATTGGCTCAAAACCTGCCGCTCGCATATCTTTCATATGAATAAATTCCATGTCCCTATCGCTCCGTAATTCGATGCGTACGCGCACCAAATCGCCAACTTTTAATGCTGTTTCATTGGTGATTTCAGAAATTTTCTCGCCTGTGTCGGTATTGGTTTTTAAGAATAATTTCTTTTGTAATTGCAAAGGCGTTTCAGCAAAGGTGATTTTGTCCAAATCCTCAAAATACTGCCAGTACAATCCGCCCCAAGCAATGCCGTCACCTTTTTTGGTCAGCGTAACGTTTGCCATTTCTGGTTGTATCTCAGAACCAGTCCAAGAAGTTTTGTAATAACCGGTTCCAGCTTCAACCTTTACATTCTCCAGTTTTGATGGCGCAATTTTTTTACCCCCTAATGTCACGTCTACTTGTTCTATGACGCTTAACCAATCGCTACCTTGTAATAGTAAAGCATACACGGCTTCAGTAGTCGCTTTGGTGGTGTTCCAACTATTGGTCTGCTTGTTTTTAAGTAGCCAAATTTTTAAATTATCGACTATTTTGGTGTCCTTTTGAATCTCTGAAAACGCTTCAATCATAAGCGCTTGCGTTTCCACTGGCGCTTGATACCAGAACCAAGATGGTTGATTATCTTTCCAATACATTCCTAATTCGTCCGAAGTAATACTATTTTCTCTTAACGATTTTAAAATGCCTTCAGCAGTTTTAGAATCTTTGGAGCGGTGCGATACTAGTGCCATTAATCCTTTGGCGTATATGGATTGTTTCAACCAATACTTTTGAATTTGAGTCTGGTAATATTTTGTAATGGTTTCTACTTCTTTAGATTTTGGAATATTCGTAAAAAAGCTGCGCATGTATAAATAATGCAATTGGGTGTAGCTCAAATGATCTTTCGTTAAGTCAACCTTTTTATCGTATTTACGAAGGTCTTTATATTCCTGAACAAATTCTGCATCTAAATAGGCGATTGCTTTTTTAATCATGGCATCATTAGACCCTTCGGCTGCGCTCAGGGAAACATTCAACTGTTTTAAATGTCCAAATCCAGTAATAATCTGCTGGGTAATAAATCGATTTGGGCGTCCGCCTTCGAACCAAGCCCAAGCCCCATTATTCATCTGACTGTTTTGAAGTTTGCGTTGCGCAGCTTGCAATTCATTACTCATTTTATTCATATCGAACAATAGCGCAATACGCTTTTTTTGTTCGGTTTCCGATTGTGCATCTCGAAGCCAAGGTGTTTCCGAAATCAAGATACTTATCAGATCGGCATTCTTTTCCAAATTGCTTAGCAAGGCATCCGTTGCAGCCCACTGATCAAACACTTCCTTGATTCTCGGATTGCTGTTGGCAATATGGCTCGCTAAGGCATTGGCGTAATATCTGCTGAACGTTTGCTCATTATTATCATATGGATATTCCATCAAATAAGGTAATGCCTGAACGGCATACCACGCCGGATTGGATGTCATCTCCAAAGTCAGTTTATGGTTTTTAAGTGTGGAAGAGGTGTTGGACTTTAATTTATCTAAAGTGAAGGTTCGCGTTTCATTGGAGCGAATCCACATTGGTAAAGTTTCAGTCACTAACATTCTGTTCGATAGGACAGGAAGTACATTTTGCTCGCCATCACTAAAATTGCCAGACTTAGCAATGATTTTATATTGCACCGCATCTACATCGTCAGGAATGGTCAAACTCCAGGTTAAATCGGTATTGCCTTTTGCATCCACAGAAAAGGATTTACGATAATCGGCATTATTGAGTTTTGCATCAATTGCTTGTCCAGTAATGGCATCAAATAGCTGTAAAACCGCTTCGCCAGATAACTGTTGTTCCGTCAGATTCGCGATTTTAGTGCTGATAGAAATGTCGTCCCCATGACGTAAAAAACGCGGGGCATTAGGAATGACCATCAATTCTTTTTGGGTAACAGTTTCTAAAGTGGTGGTTGCACTCTCTAAACCTTTGGTATGCGCAAGCAATTGTAATTTCCACTTGGTCAATGCCTCAGGAGTGGTAAAGCTAAACGTAACATTGCCTTCAGCATCCGTTTGTAATTGTGGATAGAAAAACGCGGTTTCTTGCAGGTTTTTACGGATGGTGACGGATTCTAGATTTTCTTTTTGTGAAGAGGCTGATTCCTCATTTCCAGAGGTTGCAGAACCAACGGTATGGCTTTTAGGTGGCGTACCATAACCTACCGTAACTACTTCATCTAATTCTGCATCAGCTTGTTCATTGACCATATTCGATTCAAGCATTTGAACACCACTAACTTTCCCTCTTAACATTATTGAAATATTCCTGTCATTCCCAAAATTGAATCCAAACCAATTCCATTGGTCATAATTTTGATGAGGGAAATTGAAATTGCTGTTTGGTAGATACACGTAAAAATTAGTGTTCCCAAAACTTTTCAGGGCTTGCCTTTTAGAGTTGCTATAATAAATAGGTTGGTGCAGCGGACTAAATTGCCATTGGTGCGGCGTAAATTGGTCTAAAGACATGTCATACATGCTGGCTAACAATTCAGCACTCACTTTATCACCTTGAGGACCTTTGATGTTAAAACTCCACGTTTCATCAGTTCCCGGTTCCAATTTGTTTCTAAAGGTCTTGGTTTCAACGGTCAATTCTGATTTTGGATACGGCACAGTAATGGTTTTTGTACCCGATTGAAAACTATTAAAAGCGGCGAAACTGTAATGAATCGCGAATCCGCCCAAATCTGCTTCAGTTACCGGAATAGCAATCGTTTTTTTGTTGTTGCTTAACGGAATCAAATAGGTTTTGATGATGTTCTGATTTTTTTCAACATCAACCGTAACCATCACGTCGTCAGCCGCGCTGCCAAACGTCATAATCACATTTTGACCTATGGTGTAAGATGATTGGTCAGTGGTTACACTAAATAATTGATGATCAGGTAGTGTTTTGTCATCCGGACTGAATACAAACGTCTGCGCTTCATCTTTAACCAACTGGCCATATCTATCTTTGCTTTCTAAAACGACCACATAATTCCCGGAATCCCATTTTTTTATAGTGCCTAAGTCGATGGTTTTCGATTTGGAAGTATCAAAATGAGTTTCAAAAACAAGGGCGCCTTTCTCCCAAGTATTCGAGTTATGTTCGTCTTGATACGCTTCATGTGGAAATAGTTTTTTAAATTCTTCACGAGATAATGCTTGATAATCTGGTGCTGCCCACGGACGAGGTCTTAACACTTCATTTGGGGCCTTGAGTTTGTAAATTTTGACAGTTCCTGTGGCGGGCACAAATTCGCCATTTAAATTTTTTGTGGTTAAGGTCAATTGATGATCTTTTTTGGTTTTATCCAATTGATCATTAATGGTGACAGTAGCCAAAAGCACATGATAACCGACGTTTACGATGGTTGTAGCGCTTCGCGTTTCGCCATTGAGATCTGTAACGTCAGCGGTAATTTCATAATTGAAGACCGGCAGATTGGTTTTATCCACACTGTCATCAGGAATGGCTTTAAAGTTGATCTTAAAATCCCCATCCTTATCAGTGCTGGTTTCACCGTGGGCAATTTCTTGTGGTCGACTGTTAAAATAAGGTCTGGACCAATAATACCAACGCGGATATTGCACTTTTCTATGCACGCGATACACTACTTTAGCATCTGTGATGGAGCTTCCGGCATAAGCCAACGCTTTGCCCTTTATTGAAATAGAATCATTGACTTTGAAGGTTTCTGTGATTGGACTAAACGTCGTTTCAAATTTTGGACGCTTGTACTCTTCAACCGAAAAATTGGTAGAGCTCGAACTTCCGGCCAACATAATTATTGAATAATTACCGTTTAGGCCGTCGTTTGGCAAGATAAATTCGCCAGAAACAGATCCATAATCATTGGTTTTGAGGTTCATTTCCTTCACCAATTCGCCATTTACATTCTTTAAACTAAGTTTCGCTTCTTGATTGGCATAAACGACCGTTTTTCCATTTTCAGTTTTCGTTGCAATCCCTTTAAAATAAACGGTTTGCCCTGGTCTGTAAATGCTCCTGTCGGTGAATACGAAAGGCTTGAACGTTATCTTTGCCTCATCGTCATTTTCGTTATAATACCCGTTAGTGTAATGATCCTTAAAATATGCAACGTCTCCATTATAATTGACGGTGATATCCATATTATAATAACGATTCTTTGCAGTCTTCAAGGTGAATTCGCCCTTTGAATCCGTTACAAAGTCCTCCGTTTTAAAACTGTTGTTGTAATTTTCTTGATACTTAATGGTCACTTTTGCTCCAACTAAAGGGTGGCCGTTGGTTCTATTTATGATTTGAAATAATTCTTTCTCCGCATCCGATTTGGTTACTAAGGCACTATTGGTGACTTGTATGACTTCAAACCCGTAAAATGAATCATCAGATTTCTCAGGCGTTGCAACAATTAAATACTGACCATTTGGTAATTTAGGAATGACAACTTCTGTGCTGTGCTGTTGGTAATCCTGCTCGTCTTTTAGTTGACTTTGCCATACTTCCGTGCTTTTTAGCGATTTAATAAAGGCGAGACGCTCTTCTTTTCTGTAGATTTTATTAAAGCGATCTAATTCAGTTTCTGTGAGTTTATTGGCTTTGAATGCTAAACTTTTCAAATTGGAATAACGCACCAACATCAAGCTGTGGGTTTGGACAGGAATATTCTTTTCAACGGTTAGTTGGAGTGTAGGCTTAAGAATGCGTTGTTTTAAAACTTCACATTTTTTAGCCCCTTTACTTTTAGGGAATTGTTTCAGTACCGCATCACATAGCGCTAATGCTTCTTTAAGTTTCCATCGATTTTTATCTATTTCGTTTTGAGAACGATCGTCTTGATGTGATGCCACTGTATTATTGTAATACCCCAGCGATGCAATTTCAAAATTATAAAGTGCTGACACCTCATGGGTTTTATAGGTTTCAGCAGCCTTTTTGAGTGTGTTTAAGTAAATAATATCTTTATCCACTAAACTACTGTTGGTTTTCACGAACTGCAGACGCTTGATGTCTACATCAGCTAAGGCTTGTGGATCTTTATCTTTCAGATGAAAATCGATCAGATTTTGATAGATTTTGAGCGCTTTTAGTTGTAAAGATGTAGAATCTTGATGTGTGATTTTTAATTCAGAAAAGGTTTTGGCATCCGCTAAAAATTCAGGAGCATCAATGGTGAATTTATAGGCAGGTTGGGTGATGCTATTTTCATCGGTTTGGTAAAATTCCAAAGCATTATGACTTAAAAAATCAAAAAGTGTAGGTCGGAAAACTTTTGATCCTTTCTCTAATTGTAGCAAATCGTCAAAATTTGATAACGGAGTTTTTTGAAGCTGGGCCTCATTTTGAAGTGAATTTCCATAATGACAATCAATTTCTTCAAAGAGGGTTTTTAAATCCCAAGTTCTGAAATCGTCGGCATTGACCTTCTGCTCAGTTTGTGTACGATTGTAAAATCGGTACCTGTTGTTCTGGAAATACTGCCAAAAAACATTGGCGAGCATATTTTCTAAAATATTCTTAGTTGGGGCTTCACTTTTTGCGATTTGTGATTTAAAATCGTTAACCACTTTAAGTTGTGCATCCTCTTCTAAAATGAGAGCATATTTACTTTTATAGAGTAAACTCTTTACGTTTTGCGTCGTATTGTTTTCGGCAACGGCCATTTTTGAAATCTGCTCAACAACTTCCAAAGCCGATTTTGGCAAGCCATCACTTTCGAATTTATCTACTTTTTTCCATAGATTTTCGTAAGAATTAGATTGCGCTTGGGCAAAATTTGAAAAAAGAAAGACCATACATACTGCTATAATTTGTTTCATTGTTTTGATAGTTTAATTCTTAAATAGAATTTTTTGTAAGCCACTTAACAAAAATCGTTATCGAAATAGACGAAATTCCAGCTACTTACGTTTATATGAGTGAAGTTAACATATTTTGAAGTTAACTTTTCCTACTTTTTATCAATTTGCAAAAACAATACCATAAGTATCCCTATTTTTGAATTCATAAACTTTCATATGAAATTATCTCTCTCTTTCTTCTTTATGTCTATAGTGGCTCTAGGTCAGGCCGAATTTCAAAAAGCAGAACAATTATTCGCAACGAATCAATTTAGTAAAGCCGAAAATTTGATGGTTTCTTATGTAAAAAACTATCCCAATGATGAAAAGGGACTAGAATTATTGGGTGACGCGTATGGGCATCAAAAGAAATGGGATGAAGCCATTGAGAGTTATAAAAAGTTGGTGGAGATAAGCCCAAGAACTGCGAATTACCATTATAAATATGGTGGCGCTTTAGGGATGAAAGCGTTGTCTGTTAGTAAGATTCAGGCGTTGGGAATTATTGGCGATGTGAAAGAAGCTTTTACGACTGCGGCAGAATTAGACCCAAAGCATATTGAAACGCGATGGGCTTTGGTGAAATTGTATATGCAGTTGCCGGGGATTATTGGGGGAAGTAAGAGTAAATCCCTGAGTTATGCGGATGAATTACAAAACATTTCAAAGGTAGATGGTTTTTTGGCGAAGGGTTATATTTATGAATATGACAAGGATCTTAATTCTGCAGAAAAATATTATAAACTTGCCGTTACAGAAGGAGGCTCTTTGCATTGTTATGAGCAATTGACCAATTTATATGAAGCTAAAAAGCAGCCAGAATTAATGATTTCCACTATGGAGGCAGCCTATGATAAGCATAAATCGAATGTGCTAAACTATCAAATTGGGAAAGTTTCGGCAGATTATAAAATTCAATTGGATAAAGGCGAGGCGCATCTCCAACACTATCTTGAGAATTATAAAAAGGAAGATGGTATTTCAAAATCATGGGCTAATTACCGTTTGGCGCAAATTCACAAACTTCAAAAAAATAAAGCAGAGGCCTTAAAATATATTGATTTGGCAATTGGCGAATCACCAAGAGCGGATGCCTTTAAGAAAGAACGTGTTGCGATTTTGAAACTTTAAAGTTTTTTCAAAGGGTATTAACTTCACGGATTGTGCGATTTTATCTGATAAATTCTCAGTTAAAGCTTTCTTGCTTCATCTATAAAATCATTCGTCATTTCGCATCAAAAAAACTATCTTTGATCCTTTCAAAATTTAACTATGAACGTACATTTTATAGCTATTGGTGGCAGTGCCATGCACAATCTTGCCATAGCGTTACACAATAAAGGGGAGCAGGTTACGGGGAGCGATGATGAAGTATATGAACCTTCAAAATCGAGATTAAAAGCGAAGGGTTTGTTGCCGGAGAGCTTTGGTTGGTTCCCTGAAAAAATCAATACATCTTTAGATGCTATAGTTTTAGGGATGCATGCAAAAGCAGACAATCCTGAACTTTTAAAGGCGCAGGAATTAGGCTTGAAAATCTATAGTTATCCTGAGTTTTTATACGAGCAATCCAAACATAAAACCCGAGTGGTCATTGGTGGAAGCCATGGAAAAACCACCATTACATCCATGATTTTGCATGTGATGCATTACCATGACAGAGATGTGGATTATATGGTAGGGGCGCAGTTGGAAGGTTTTGATGTGATGGTAAAATTGACGGATGACAATGATTTTATCGTTTTGGAAGGCGATGAATATTTAAGTTCCCCAATTGATAGACGACCTAAATTCCATTTGTATCAGCCAAATATTGCCTTATTAAGCGGTATTGCCTGGGATCATATTAATGTGTTTCCGACTTATGACAACTATGTAGAGCAATTTAAAATCTTTGTAGACAGTATTGTCAATGGTGGCAGCATCACTTACAATGAAGAGGATGCAGAAGTGAAGCTCGTGGTGGAAGCCTCAGAAAACACTATTAGAAAACTGCCATATCATACTCCGGAATATACGGTTGGAAACGGCGAAACGCTTTTGGAAACCCCTGAAGGACCGTTGCCAATAGAGGTTTTTGGAAAGCATAATTTGAATAATCTTGCTGGCGCCAAATGGATTTGTCAGCATATGGGCGTAGATGAGGATGATTTCTATGAAGCTATTGCCAGTTTTAAAGGTGCGAGTAAGCGATTGGAAAAAATAGGAGAGGGCAGTACCAGTATTGCGTTTAAAGATTTTGCGCATTCGCCAAGTAAAGTGCAGGCGACTACAAATGCTGTAAAAGAGCAATTTCCTGACCGAACAGTGGTGGCGTGTTTGGAATTGCACACCTATAGCAGTTTGAATGCGGAATTTTTAAAAGAATATAAAGGGACGCTTGATGCTGCCGATGTTGCCGTTGTGTTCTATTCGCCGCACGCAGTAGAAATTAAAAAACTTAAAGAAGTCACACATGAACAAATTGCCACAGCCTTTGAGCGTGATGATTTAGTCATTTATACCAATCCGGACGATTTTAAAAACTTCTTGTTCTCGCAGAATTTTGATAACAAAGTGTTGTTGTTGATGAGTTCAGGGACGTATGGTGGATTAAATTTTGATGACGTTAAAAAGATGATGGTTTAGATGATCTATTTATTTTGATGTCACTCAATATAAAAAAAAGCCATTTACAAGTGTAAATGGCTTTTTAATTAAATATCGTTTAATCTTATCTAATCTCAACTAATTCTAGTTCGAAAACTAAATCTTGACCTGCTAATGGGTGATTTCCATCAACCACAATATGATCATCTTTTACATCGACTACTCTAAATTGGTGCTCTGTTCCGTCAGGGCCTTTAGATGCTAATCCCATTCCAACTTCTGGTTGAATATCTTGAGGTAATTGTTCCTTTTGTACTTGATGAAACAATTCTTGTTGAACATCGCCGTAAGCTTCTTCCTTAGCAATTTCAACAGTTTTCTTTTCGTTTACCTTCATATCAAGAATGGCATTTTCAAAACCAGGAATCAATTTGCCTTCACCAATAGTAACTTCTAATGGCTCACGCTCCAAAGACGTGTCAAAAACTTGTCCGTTGGTTAATTTTCCTGTGTAATGTACTTTTACCGTATCATTCTTCTTTACTTGACTCATAAATCTTTTTTAATATTAATATATGATGCAAAATTATGATTTATAAGGCGATAGCCAAGATTTTGACGTCTTAATCCGATTTAATTAAGAAAAGCTTAACGTAAAGCGCTCATATGCGCGGTTATGTGGGGTAAAAAAAAGAGAGGGTGTGCTTTTGCTCACCCTCTCTAATTAAATGTTACTATTCAATCTATCAACTATTTTAAATCGATGGATCTGCAGGTGTATTTGGGTTGTTTTCACGCTCAACTGACGGATAAGGATAATAATTCCTGTTTCTTTCATTTTTGGTATTCGCTTCTAACGGAACAACGAAATTAGGATGGAAACGTTTACTGTCCTCAAATCTCAATCCCGTTAAGAATAACTCGATGCTTCTGTTTTTGTATATTTCTTCCAAAATAGCATTCTGGTTGGTGTTGTCGCCCGACCAAGCAGGAAGGTTGGCATTGACGCCCAATGGGTCATTATTTTTTTGTCTTACTAAATTCAATTGCTCAACAGCTTTGCCTAATTCGTTTTTTCTAGCGTAAGCCTCTGCCTTAATTAATAGCATTTCACCCGGAAGATATATTGGAATCGAAGACGTGTTGGTTGCAAAAAAGCCGAGCATTTCACTTATGGCTTGTCCTCCCGCATCTGCATTTGCAAATCCAAGATCAGCGCCTAAATAAAAACCAACTCTGCCATCTCCCGGCTCAGGTTTATAAGCACCCAATAATCCAAAATTTGTTTGCGGTTTTAAGTCGGTGGAATTAACGGTTCTGTTCCAAATTGGATTTTGGTTATTCGCGTCATAAATCCACATAGAATTGGTAGCGTCACTATGATTTAAAACGGCACTTGCGGAGGTTATGGCGCCGTCATAATTCCCTGCCATCAATTCGTATCTTGCAAGGTAGGCGTTGATTGTTTTTTCCATATTAAATTCCGACCAAAGCACTCTCGATTTAAATTCTTCTGACATTGGGGTGGTCGCCAATATATCCCTTGCTTCTTTTAACAATGAAATGGAGGTTGCCAGTACTGTTGCACGGTCACTAAATTGAGCGGCACCATCAGCTGAGTTGTTGATGGGTACTTGTTCAAACATTTCAATTAAGGAACCTAAGGTCATCGCTTTAAATAAGTTGCCATAAGCTAATAATCCACTTTTGGTTCCACTAGAAAGTTCAACGGTTTTAGCGCCATTAATCAATGATTCAGACATTCCTTTAGCTCGTAAAAAAACGATCCACGGGTTTGTAATACCTCCGCTTTCACTTGGTAGTTCAGCGCCTCCTCTGGCGAGTTCATTAATATTCAAAAAGGTATTGGTTACGCCCAATTCCCTGGTGGTAATGCCTGGGGCTTCTATTATTTGGCGCAATGCAAACACTGAATAGTATTGTCTGACACCAGTAGCGAGTGCAAAAAGTCCTCCTTTAGTCCCTAAAACAACATCTTCCGTTGGGTTGTTCGGATTTTCAAATTCGGTGTCGCAAGCAGTAAAGAGACTACTACCAATAAGCAAAGCACCTATAATTGTATATATTTTTATATGTTTCATCTTTTTAAAATTTATTGATTATGATACTTAAAACGTAGCTACGAGACCAAGTTTAATAACCCTAGGAATTGGAACTAGTCCCATAACACCTCCTCTTGAACCGTTACTTTGCCCATCCATATTAACTTCGGGATCATAACCTGAGAAATCGTCAATTGAGAACAAATTACGCCCAGAAATTGTGAATTTAATACTATTCACTCCTTTTAAAGGATCCTTTAATAAGTATGAAGTGGACAATTCTCGAAGTTTGATATAAGATCCATCTTCAACATATGATTCTGCAATTCCAAATTTAGCGGCGCCTGTGCCTCTTACGCTTTCGCCTCTTAATTCCTTAGCTGTTTCCGGACCTCCACCAAAACGGTAGAACATACGTGTGTCCCAACTTAAAACATCACCACCTTGTACAGCATCAAACTGCATTCTGAATGAGAAGTTTTTATATTTCAGTTCGTTAGTTAGCGTTGCTGTAAAGTCAGGGTTCGGATCTCCAATAACCTTGCTTAAATTTGCACCACTAGGTTGCCCTGAAGCATTTCTCTCTGGAACAGGATTTCCGTTGGCATCAAGTGAACCTTTCTCTCTTTGAGGTAAGCCTCCAGGAGTTAAAAGCAACGTGCCATCAGGATTTCTTGCGTAAAAACCTTGATAGAAAACCCCTAAAGGTTGTCCGTTCTTAGCAACCGAAAATCCAAAGTTTCCAATGCCAAACTGCTCTCCTTCAATATTGTTTACTTCATTTTTATTTGTAGAATACGTTCCTGTCACTGTCCAACTAAAATCGTTGGTTTGAATAGGAGTGGCTGTAATCAATGCTTCAAAACCTCTATTGGTCATAATGCCAATATTTTCTACCCTTGATCCAAAACCTGTAGAAGGGGACAAGGTTCTTGCCAATAAAAGATCCTCAATATCTTGTTTGTAATAGGTTAACTCTAAACCTATTCTGTTGTCAAATAATCCCATATCAATACCAAACTCCAATTCCGTCTGTCTTTCTGGTTTAAGGTTAGCATTACCCAATTGAGTAGGGGCAATTAACCCAGAACTTCCGTCAATACTTATGGCTGAATAATTGGATAACCTATCAAATGGACCAATGGCCGTTAAATTTCCAGCTTGACCCCAAGCGGCTCTGACCTTAAAACTATTGATTGATGACCCTAAATTGTCCTTCCAGAAATCTTCTTCCGAAACTAAATAAGACATACTTGCTTTTGGATAAAATTGATTTCTTTCATCTTTTCCAAATACCGAAGATCCATCTAATCTTATCGCTCCGGTCAGGAATAATTTTCCACTTATACCAAATGTCTGTTGTAAAAATCCTCCCCAAAATGATCTTTCGCTTCTACTTTCATTGGTAGAAATTGAAGCCGCACCGTTGGTGGTTTTAACGCCTAAAGCCAGACCGCTTCCGGAAATTGAGCGATACATAGTTTGATCTGATTGCCAAGAAAATCCTGCTGTAGTGGTTGATTTAAAGTCATCATTAATGTCAGTGTCAAATGACCCATTTAAATCGCTATTAAATTGTTTTGTGCTAACTGTCGTAGTGTTTGCATTACCTATTGTCATTGTGGTAGTTCCAATTGGTACATACGAATTTCCGATAGATTCTGAATTGTCATAACCAAGAATATAGGTGATTTTAAGTCCATCTGCAGGTTTTAAGTTAAGCTGTAAATCACTAATGGTTCTATTGTTCTTTTGGTTGAAATCGAAGGTATTTAGGTACTCCAAAATATTTGGATAGAATGTCATCGTTGGGTAATTACCCTCTGCATCTGGGTTCGGATCTATCGTATTGTTTGTGAATAAGATTGTTGGTAGTATCCCTGCAACATAACCACCATTAGGTTGGTCTTGACTATTGCTTGTTGAGAAATATGTTCCAATAGAAGCAGAAGCCCAATCATTTATAACTTGATTGACCCGAATTCTTCCTCCTTGTCTTTCATAGTTAGTAGTTTTAAGAATTCCATCATTATTTAAATATGAAAAGGACGCAAAATAATCTGTATTTTCACTCCCTCCAGAAATAGAAACATAATTATCCGTTCCCATTGAATTTTCAAACACCATATCCTGGTAGTCATATCGTGTTACGGGAACTTTGTTGAGGTTAGTAATATCACTAGAAGACCAATCAAATGGTTCCTGATTGAAATCGCGCTTCTTTCTTAAGGAATTAAAATTCATGCTAGTAGAAAGCGTAATAACTGGTTTGCCCGATTTTCCTTTTTTTGTAAAAATCTGCACCACACCATTGCTTGCTCGAGACCCATATATAGCTGCTGCAGCTGCACCTTTTATAACCTCAATTCGGTCTATGTCTTGTGGACTTATATCAGATAACCTGTTTTGAACAACACTAGATGTGCCTAAAACATCGGTAGAATTATTGTTAACAATAACACCATCAATAATATACAAAGGGTCAGAACTACCATTAACTGTACTTGCGCTTCTTAACCTAACGCTGATACCTGCAGCTGGATCGCCTGAATTTTGAGTTACTTGAATACCCGAGAGTTTTCCTGAAAGACCTCCAGTGATATCAGTAGCGCCTGATTCTGAAATCTCCGAACCTTTAACACTTGAAATGGTATTTCCAAGTTGTTTTTTAGCTGTTAAAGCTCCTGCTCCCGTTATGACCACTTGGTCCAAACCCAGAATGTCATCAGTCATTACGACATCAGTTACAACATCAGTCTGTTGACCTAAAGTGATTTTAACCTCCTTGGTTGCCAATCCTAAAGATCTAAAAACAAGTGTGTAACTTCCTGCTTCAATAGGTGCTTTCATCTCATAAGTTCCATCTAGGTCGGTTATGGCTCCATGATTGGTGTTTTTTATTTGAACCGTAACTCCCGTTGCCGGGCCGCCTAAATTATCTTTTACGTTACCACGTAATGTGTAAGTCGATTGGCTATGAGCTGCAAAGCCAAACATGAACAGCAGCAAAAAGCTGCTTAAAAATCGAAATCTCTTAGCAAGTAAGAGCGTCTGATTGGTTATTTTCATTTGAATAGAGTTATTTGTTAGTTAGGTTAAAACCATGAAATAAAATCAAAATTAACGCTATTATATGCGCTTTTTATGTCTATTTTTGTTAATATATTGTGATTTTTTAATCAAAATGTGCATAAAATTGCGCTTTATTAAATTGCTGTTTTTATGGATGTGAGAGACGATTTTAGAAGGAGTTATTCTTGAAGAAATAGGTGTATAATATTAATCGGAAAAAAAGATATCTTTAGGGATAGTTCAAAATATAACGTGTATGCCCATTAAAATATTTAGTTCACTGGTTTTATTGCTCTTAATTCAGTCTATCTCTCTTGGGCAAAACAGGAATAAAACAGAAGTTCTTGCGGCTGAGATCAATGCTATATTGCAGGCCGCTGCAGATAATTCTGAAATACCCGGGGCGGTTATTTTGGTAAAGCAAGGGAATCAAGAGATTCATAAAAAAGCCTATGGATATATCTCTCTTAAGGGGTATGATCAGCAAACTCTTGCTAATCCTGAAAAAACGAGTGTCGAACATCTCTATGATATTGCATCACTTACAAAAGTTATTGGCACCACTACTTCTATTATGCTGTTGGTTGATAAGGGGCTTATAAATATTGAAGATCCTGTCGCAAAATATATTAAGGGATTTGATACTCCGGAGAAAAACAAAATAACCATTAAGCATTTACTGACGCATACTTCAGGGCTTTATGAATGGTATCCTTTATATTATTTTTCAAATGACAAGCATGAAGTTTATAAGCTAATTGATGATCTTGCTTTGAAATATCCTGTTGGAATCGGTAGGCATTATAGCGATTTAGGGTTTATCGTATTAGGAGAGATCGTTGAAATTGTATCCAAACTTTCCTTAGAACAATTTATGGATCAGCATATTTTTAAGCCACTTCGTATGGAACACACTATGTTCAATCCGGTAAAAAATGGATCTGAGTTAAGAATAGCCGCGACATCTCATGGCAATCCCTATGAAAGAAGAATGGTCTCTGATTCGGCTCTTGGGTTTGCTATTGATAGCATCAATCCTAATCAATGGGATGGATGGCGTAAATATACCTTAAAGGGAGAAGTAAATGATGGCAATGCTTGGTATGCCAACAATGGTGTATCGGGACACGCTGGACTTTTTTCTACAGTTTCGGACTTACAAAAAGTAGTAGATATGTTGAGGCACAAAGGACAGGTGGGAAATCTCCAATTTATTTCTGAAAAAACCATCAACTTATTTTTAACCCAAGATAAATTTAAGAATGGATTAGGGTGGGTAATGGACACTTCTAGCTCGTTTATGAAGAATGCCCCAAAAGGAAGTTATGGACATACCGGCTTTACGGGAACAAGTATCGCCGTTATTCCGCAATATGATATATCAGTTGTGTTATTAGTAAACCGTCAGAACATGGGATTATTACCAAATCAGACTTATTATAATCTCAATAAAATTAGGGCGCAGATTTTTAAAGCAGTGATGGATTATTGCACTCATAAATAGGATTGAATAAGTCCTTAATAGTATTTTAATGAAACCCAAGAATTGTTAAAGGAAAAGCTATGCAATTCGGAGAATAGCCTTGTGAAAAATTTATAGAAATAAAAAAGCTTAACGTAAACCTCTGATTTGAGAGCAATAGCGTTAAGCTTTTTTTTATAATGAAGATATATTACTTTAATATGGATGAAAGTCGTCATTCCGGTAATTAGACTTCGACCAATCCAAATTCTATTTCATAATTAGATGCTGAATAAAGAATTCCATCATTCGGTTGAAGTTTACAGCAGTATGACCTTTATCAGGACCCACTTGCACTTCAAAACTCTTTTCAGCCTTTTGTAACGCTTGTATCAGTTGCAAAGAATTTGATGGATGCACGTTATTATCGTTGGTACCGTAAAAAATCATTAATTCCCCTTTTAAATCGTTCGCGTAATTCATCAAATTAGAAGCTTCGTAGCCTTTCGGATTGTTCTCAATAAGGTTCATGTAGCGCTCCGTATAGATGTTGTCGTAGTTCCTCCAATCGGTTACTGCAGAATTTGCAACCGCCGCATGATAGACATC
Source organism: uncultured Gelidibacter sp. (assembly GCF_947500795.1). Lineage (GTDB taxonomy): Bacteria > Bacteroidota > Bacteroidia > Flavobacteriales > Flavobacteriaceae > Gelidibacter. The sequence continues at coordinate 60,487 of NZ_CANMTE010000001.1, forward strand.
AGGGAATCTTAACAAACTCATCGCTGCAACAGTGCCACCGTAAGACGTGCCGTATACGCCAACTCTAGTGGTGTCAAAATACGGGCGATTGTATAAGGATTTGACGCCAGCTGCAAAATCGTCCATTTCAACAATGCCTAAATTGCCGTATAATTTGTCGAGCATTTTTTTGCCTCGTCCTCCAACATTTCTACCGTCAATATTGACCACTAAGAAGCCAAATTCGGTGATGGCGTTTGGAAACTGAAAGGTTTCTCTAAAGGCGTTTACTCCAGGGCCTCCGTAGTTGCTTAATATTAACGGGTATTTTTTTGAAGGGTCAAAATTTGATGGAAAATGGATCATTCCGTGCAATTGGGTTTCGCCATCTGCAGATGTGAATTCGAACACTTCAACCGTTTTGAAGCCTAATTCCTTGAATTTGGTCAAGTCGGTTTTTATAAGTTCTTTCTTAATAGTTCCCTTGTCGTCCACAAGGCGCATCACCGGAGGGATGTTATGGGTTTGAGCGATATCAATAAAATGTTTCCCTGTAGGTGATAGATTGACGTTATGATTGTAAGCCGGATCTGTTAAGCGCACATCATTTGTCCCGTCAAAATTAACGCGGTGCAATTGGGATTTCATGTGGTTTTCGCCACTTGCGGCCATATAGTACACTTGCTTTTTAGCTTCATCAACGTCAACAATGCGCTGAACTTCAAAATTATGATTGGTCAGTTGGTTGACTAAAGTGCCATTAAAATTGTAGAGGTAATAATTTTTAAATCCGCTTCTTTCCGATGCCCAGATAAAATGTTCTTTGTCTTTTAGCTTATAGATTTCTGGCGAATTCTCTGTAAAACTTGGAAGCCATTCTTCTCTTACAATCACTCTTGTCTTGCCAGTTTCAGGGTTGGCGGCTTTAAACTCCATAATGTCTTGCTTTCTATTAGTACTGTGAAAAAGCAGTTCCTTCCCATCTGGAGACCATTCGATGTCATATAAATAAGTACCAAGTTCGCCATCGTTAAACGGCTTGCCGTCACGCGTATCGAGCGTGATGATTTTTTTGGTTTCTAAATCATACACCATCAAGTCGACCGGGAGGTTTTTAGCGCCTACTTTTGGATAGGCTTCCACTTCCAATGAATCTTGGATTTTAGTTTGATGGTACAGCACATAATACATTTGAGCATCCTTCTCATCAAATTTGTAAAAGGCTACTTTTTTACTGTCTGGAGACCACCACATGGCGGTGTTTTGACCAAGCTCTTCACCATAAACCCATGTCGCTATTCCGTATTTTATTAGGTTTTCAGTAGTACCATCTTCGGTAATGGCGATAACATTGGAACCATCAGGATTGCTGAGGTACATGTTTCTATCCTTTGTAAACGCTTTTAAAGTAGAATCTGGCGAGATTGCTGATGCATATTGCCTTCCTCTATCTGGTCGTTGTTGTCTTCTGTTTGATGTTCTTGGTGAAGTTTTATACGCTTCTGATTTGATGACTTTATTTTTTTTGACATCAAAAGTATGAACGATATCACCCTCCTGATATGTGAAACGTTTTCCATCGTCACTCCACACCACATTTGACGAGATTCTTGGCACAGAACTGTATAATTGTGGCGCCATTTTTTGATACTGATCGTATCCTGGCATGTTTTTTATTTTCCCTTGGGCGTAACCTGTATTGACCGACACCATTGCTGATAATGTCAGTATGCACAAATGAATGTATGTTTTAAATAGGTTAAATTTCATGTATTTTATTTTAAAAGTTTAAATGAATTAAGACCCTAGCGCATTTGGAATGAACAAAGAGCCAAGAATCAAGATGTGTTGTTTGTCTCTTATAATGTTTCCTTCAACCATTTGAAGAATTCATTTTGCCATACCAACGCATTTTGTGGTTTTAGCACCCAATGGTTTTCCTCAGGGAAATACAACAGTTTGCTCTTGATGCCCAATAATTGTGCGGCTTGGTAAGCGCTTAAGCTTTGCTCAATTGGCACACGGTAGTCTTTCCCGCCTTGAATAATCAACATAGGCGTGTCCCATTTAGAAACATTAGTAATCGGATTAAATTCGTTGTAAACCTTTTGTGCGGTCATATTATCTTTATCCCAATACGGGCCACCAAAATCGTGGTTCACAAAAAACAGCTCTTCTGTGGTGCCATACATGGTTCGGGTATCAAAAACACCATCATGAGAAATGAACGTTTTAAAACGTTTGTTGTGAATACCTGCTAAATAAAATACAGAGTAACCGCCATAGCTTGCACCAACCGCACCCAAGCGATCCTTATCCACATATGGCTCTTTTGCAACATCATCAATTGCTGAAAGGTAATCGTCCATTACTTGGCCGCCCCAGTCCTTACTAATCGCTTCATTCCATTCCACACCATGGCCCGGCATCCCGCGACGATTAGGCGCCACGACGATATAGCCTTGAGAAGCCATCAATTGAAAATTCCAACGGTAAGAATAAAACTGTGATAGGGCTGATTGCGGTCCGCCTTGCGCATATAACAACGTAGGATATTTCTTAGAAGCATCAAAGTTTGGAGGTAAAATCACCCAAACTAACATTTGTTTTCCATCGGTAGTAGTTACATAGCGCTTTTCAACTTTAGGCAAATCAATACCATTGTATAAATCTTGATTGATGCTGGTTAAGGCTTTAAAGTTTTTGCTCTTTAAGTTAAAACTGAAAATTTCAGCGGCATGATTCATATCGGTTCTCGTTACCAACAGCGTGTTGTCTTTTTGGGCAATGATGCTAGTCACATCAAATTGACCTTCTGAAAGTTGTTCTACTACAGGCGCGATTCGTTTTCTACCCGGATAATTCACTTTAAAAAGTTGAACAGTGCCATCAACCGGCGCCGTGAAATAGATGTCGTTTCCATCCTTACTCCATAAAAAACTATTCACGGTACCATCCCATCGCTCGGTTAAATTTTGTTTAACACCATTGTTAAGTACAATAATGTCGTTTTTGTCTGCTTCGTAACCATCAGTTTTCATTTGTAACCATGCCAAAGCGCCTTGTGAGGAAAAAGCAGGATGGGTATCATAACCTTTATTGTCTTCCGTGATATTTATAGTGGACTTAGTCTCGAGATTATATTTGTAAATATCCGTATTGGTGCTCGTCGCATAGGCTTTGCCCTTTAATTTCTTACTCACATAATAGATGTCTTTACTGTCTGGAGACCAGATATAATCTTCGTCGCCACCAAAAGGACGCTGTGGCGTGTGGTGTGGTTCATTTGGCATAAGGTCTGTGCCATCTTCATCTTCAGTACCAACTTTTTTGTAAAACACATGGTTGTACTTGCCGTCTTGCCAAGTATCCCAATGACGAATATCGAGATCTGAATAAATATAAACATCAGATTTCTCCAATTCTTTGTAAACGTCGCTGCCTTTGATGTTCTCAATCGCTACTTCATTATGAAAAAGTTTGTAGTTTCCATCTGGCGAAATGTTTTTGTCTATTGCATTAACATCATCTTTTTCAATTTCGACCATTTCACCTCCATTGACGGGCATTTTGTAGTATTTAGAGTCGAAGTTATTTTCTTGAATGTTTGGTGTTTTTACCTCTAAATAAATAGTAGAACCTGCTTTGTCTAGTCCCTTAACGCTTAAGCGCTGTACCTTCCATAATAATTCAGGTGTCATTTTTTGTTGTGCAATTACTGCATTACTACTTACTATTAAGCTCATAATTAGAAGTGCCTTTTTCATAATTGATTTGTTTATAATTGAATGGTTTTTGGTTGACAGAGAATCCATATTTCGAAATGAAAAAATATGATTTTCATAAAGATGCTAAATTTATAAAATTCCTTTGAGATGGGGGAGTGAAGCGCTGTTTATTACTGCTATAAATGCATTTTGAAAATATGAGGAAATTACACGGTGAAACCCCGTGACTTTCTTTATGAATGCGGACTTTTAGTAAAAAGGAATATTTAAGGTTTTATTCAATTTCAACGCCTTCCGTGGTGAATAAAAACGATTTATTCCCTAATCCACCAACCATGACGGCCTGAAATATTGGGTTAAGTTTTTCGCTACCGTACCATTCGATGATAAAATTGGCTCCAGAACCACTAGTTTCATTACCTTGATCAACCATATACTCAAGGGTTTGAAGCGTATTTAAAAAAATAGGAGCTTTAATGTGTTTTCGCACCAACTTGCCTTTAGTATTATAATAATCTATTCGACTAATAAAAAGAGTGTCGGTTTCACTAGTATTGTGAATACTCAATGTAGAGGTCAATAATGTTCTTTCATTCCTCGTCCTCTGATAGATGTGGGAATATATTGGAACATAGACCTTCTTTATCTTGAATTCTGCTTCTGTTTTGATGGTATTGCCCAAATGGTGCTTTGTAGAAATTGTTTCGGTTTTATCGTAAGGTTTTTTAGTGTCGCAGCTCACCAATACACTAACGAAGACAGAAAGAATGATAGGGAGATTTTTCATGTGTAGAGGTCAAAAACTTCAGTGTCTTGCGCCGTCTAACAAATATAATAAAGAATAATACAGGATTTTTAGGAAAATGCATTGATTTTCAGTTAGATACAGTTCTGCATTATGGAGATGACTTAAATGAAAAAAAGCCTAAAAAATCTTACGATTTATTAGGCTTTCTGGTGGTACACATTAGGTGTATCCAAGTGGTAATTGATTAATTTCGATATAACGAAAATATATACTCTTAGTATCCTGGATTTTGTTGACTCTCAATTTCAGGATTCGCATTGATCTCTTCCTGAGAAATTGGTAACACGGTTTTGTAAAATGTGCGATCAATTGTTTTTTCTCTAGTCGAAATTGGCACTCCTCCAAGATCGTCATTAAAGGTGATTTGCTTATTCAATCTCAACATATCAAAAAATCGTTGTCCTTCAGTGAACAATTCTTTACTTTTTTCATCCAAAATCATATCGATACTAATGGTCTCCGCGGTTGCAGGAGCTAAGTTAGGTGCTCGTTTTCTAATCGCTTTAAGATACGTGGCCGCCAAAGCTTTGTCTGAATGAAATGCTGCTTCGGCTGCAATCAGATAAATTTCAGATAAACGAATAACTTTAATATTTACTGCTGTTGCTGTAGACTTTCCATCGCCAGATAGTGCAATGTCCCCGCTATATTTGTAGCTCGCTCCCATGTGGGTTGGGCCAACTTCATCATAATCAAGGACGCCCCATCTTACGTCATTGGTGTCTTCTCCTAAACGGTTCAAATAATAATCACTAGCTATAAATTGACCAATGGCACTTGACGATTTATGTCCGGCTCTTCTCAGATAAACACTAAGACTTGAGTTGCCTAAATCTGCTTCACTTGGCAGGATTGCCAATTCAAATATAGATTCCGATCCAAATTGTCCAGTCCAAGAATTGACCCATTCAGAATTGGAATACAAAGAATAGGCTCCAGAATCTATAATTTCTTGAGCGGCAGCAAGAGCTTCCGGATATTGTTCCATATTAAGGTAGACCCTTGCTTGCATGGCCATGTTGGCATAGTAATTTAAATACCCGTTATTCTTGGTTTTTGAAAGGAGTGGCTGAGCTTCTTTTAAATCAGAAATAATTTGATTATAATTTTCTGCTACCGTAGCTCGCAATGGTTGCGCTAAAGCATCTAAAGGTTCAAGAATATTAGGCACACCATAGGAGGCTTTGTCATAAGAATAAGGTTTCCCATAGATGCGAACCAAATCAAAATACATTAATGCCCTTGCTGTTAAGGCTTGTCCCTTTACATCGCTAAAATCAGCTTCCACACCAGAGGCTTCCAAGCGTTCAATATTTACAATTAGATTATTGGTTTGAAGGATGCTATTGTAAATGCTATTCCAGAATCCGGAATACGATCCGCTGGTTGGTGAATGGTTAAAGGAATAGAGGCCATCTAAACCTCGTCCCATTGAAAATGTTGTGAGATCTCCTCCTTTGGCGTCCCCATATAATATGAAATTACGACCATAATAATTTGAGGAAGTCATGTTACTCATAATTCCGGTCAACATCACTTTTGCATCAGCAAGTGTTTTGATAGATGTTGAAGCATCTCCGGAATTACTTGGGGTAACATCAAGAAAATCAGCATCGCATGAGCTTAACCCAAGGAATAGAATAATAATTATGACAGATTTTATATTGTTCATTTTTCAGTTGTTTTTAATTAATTATAATGACAATTCAATTCCAAAAGTATAATTCTTCATAAAAGGGGTTTCCCATCCTCTTGCTGCAAATTGATTTACTTCAGGATCTGCATTTTTATACTTTGAGAAGGTTAGCAGGTTTGTACCAATTACATATAATCGTACGTTTTCGAGCCCAATTGGATTTATTAATTTTGTCGGTAGATCATAGTTCAATCGGATATTCTTCAATCTCAGGAAACTTGCATCGTAAATATGTCTTCCACTTTTTTGAATGGCATCTGTTAGGTCTGTTCCTCTAACCATCGGCAATCCAGCATTTGGATTATCCTCAGTCCACATATTATCATAAGCATATTGTGAACGGATTCGCTCCCAGTAATATCCATCATCTGCGACATCTTTTTCAGCCCCGTCGTATAGTTTTCCACCCAATTTGTAGATGAAATCTAAACCTAAGGAAACACCTTTATATTTAACTTGAGTATTTATACCTCCAAAAACATCAGGTATACCATCACCTATAATTGTGTAGTTTGCGTCTTTGTAATCATATGTTGCGCCTCTTCCATTAAGAAGAAAGCTTCCAGCTTGAGGATTGTCTTTGTCATTTACATAATATCTACTCTTGCCGTTAGCGGGATCTACCCCGGCATATTCATACCCATAAAAAGCTAATGTAGATTCGCCTTCCCTGTAAATGTATTGGGCGGTTGCGTCTCCATCATTAACCCATATAATATCGGCGCCTTCGCTTAATTCAAGAACTTTTGAATCGACAAAAGATGCATTTACGGAAGCACTCCATGTGATATCGTTAGAACGGATAATATCTCCTCCTAAGGATAGCTCAAGGCCTTTATTTCTAATAGACCCAATATTTTTTAGGGTAGAACTAAAACCTGTGATGCGTGAAATTGGCACACTTTGCAATAAATCTTTGGAGTCACGCGTAAAATATTCGATAGTTCCATAAATTCGATTTTTGAAAAAGCCAAATTCCAAAGCAACGTCTGTGGAGTAGTTTGTCTCCCAAGATAAATTTTCATCAGCAACATTGCTCAGTACTCCGCCGGCGGTTTCCATATATTTAGCACCATAGCCGGTAAGCGATCTCCATCCAAAATTAGAAGGTGGCAATGTACCATTGACCCCGTAAGAAGCTCTCAAGCTTAAGTTGCTAACTGCTTCTACATCCTTTAAGAAAGCTTCTTTACTGATATTCCAGGAGGCGCCAACTGACCAAAAGTTACCCCAACGCGCGTCTGGACCAAGTTTTGAACTTCCATCACGACGGTAGGAACCAGAAAGAAAATATTTTTTATCAAAACTATATTCCAACCTAGAAAGGATAGACATCATATTATTGCCCCAGTAGTAAGCGCTAGCATCTGTGTCTCCAGCAGTGGCCACAGTGTGCAAATTACTTGAAGGTAAATCTTTACCGGAAGCACGTATGAAATCGGTTTTATTTTTTTCGACTTCATAACCAGCCAAGAAATCTAAGTGATGTGCGCCAAAATCTTTAGCATAATTCAAGGTGGTTGAAGACACTAAGCTTGTGGTGTTTGTGGACATTTCATTTACGGTGCCAAGGCCTTGTCCATTATAATGTAAACGGCTGTAGTACAAGTGGTCTTTAGTTTCGATATTATCATAAGAAAAAAGAGTCTGTACACTCAGTTCTGGGAGAATATTGACTTTCAAGCCTTCTATGGCACTAACTCTTAAAGTTTTAGAGGAGTTTTCCCACTCATTATCGTAGTAGACATTGTTTTGTGCCAAACTACCGTAACGTGCTGTCCACGGTTCGCCAGTTTTATAATTGGTTGGCCAATATAAGCCCCAAAGAAGGTTACGAGTTTGCTCATAATAGTTAGAACTAAGATTTCGGCTATCATTAAAACCAGATAATTCGGTTTGTGCTACATTCACTTTAGCCGTAAATTCTATGTGCTGGCCGATTTTCTGTTCTAAATTAACCCTTCCTGAGATACGTTCATTTCCATTTATTTTCACTCTACCTTCATCTTTGCTATAAGAAAAAGAAGAATAATAATTTGTGTTGTCACTTCCTCCACTTACTGAAATGTCTTGGGTCTGATTTATAGCAGTTCTGAAATAAGCATCTTCCCAATCAAAATATTTGCCTTCCCGATTTTCGATGCCATCGGTCATACCTCTAATGATTAGATTTTCACCTACGCCCGTACCATTCGTTTCAAAATAATAGCCATGTTTATTGAACTTAACGTTTAATCGTCTGATAGCATCTGCATTTGCTACTGCGTCATCTTTTCCGTTTGAAGTATTATAGTCATGGAATACGCGATATAAATAATTGATGTTCTCCTGCGTGCTGGCAGGCTCATAGTTGTCGGTTGCCCAAGATGGACTAAAACCAACTGAAGATTTCAATGTAATTCGCGGCACTCCTTTTTTTCCTCTTTTGGTCGTAATCATGACCACACCGTTAGCGGCTCTAGAACCATACAATGCAGATGCTGCAGCATCTTTTAATATGGTAATTGATGCGATGTCATTTGGATTCAAGGTGTTCATTATATTATTGGTCACCATAATTTGGTCGGATAGTTGGCCTGAATTTCCTGAGGTCACAGGAACGCCGTCAATAACATAAAGTGGTTGTGTGGAGGCATTCATCGAGCCAATACCACGAATTTGAATACTGGTTGAGGATCCTGCCTGTCCTGATCCTTTTGTAACATTTACGCCTGGAGCTTTTCCTGCCAATGCATCTTGAAAAGATGCGGCTGGCACGTCTTCAATGTCACCGCTTTTAACCACAGAAGCCGATCCTGTATAGGTTTCCTTTGTAGACGTTCCATAAGCTACTACAAAGACCTCATCTAAGGCGGTGGCGGATTCTTTTAAAGTAACATCAATAATGCTTGATGATCCCACGGTTATCAATTGATCTTCAAATCCTACGCTAGTAAATCGTAAGCTTTGTCCCTCATTGACTTCCAATGAATACTTTCCATCAATATCTGTAACGGCCCCCTGTGAGGTACCTTGAATAATGATGTTTACACCCGGCAGTGGAAGTTGTTTATCATCGGTCACTGTTCCAGTAACTATTTTTCCTTGTGCAAAACTCAACTGTGCAAGAAATAGCATTAACAGTGTGAAAAATCGAGTTAGGTTTACTTTCATAATTTAAGTAAATAAATGATTAGTTAATATTTTTTTTAAGTCTCTAGTTAACAAAATGTTATGTAGACCTTAACAAATATAGATTTATTTTTATGAAATCCAAATCCCACAATATGGGTAATCAATGCTAAATATGTTAAAGTTTTAAGTTTCTATTAAATTTTTCAATTTAATTGTCAAAAAAGGGATTTTTAATAGAAGCTTTGGGAATCAATTTAGTTTTTAGTACTAGGAATCAAGAATCTAGTTGTTGCTTTTAAAGTGTAATAAAACTAATAGCTGAATGAAACCTTTAGAATTATGTTGGTAGTAGTGGCAGGATTAACTACGTTGATCCTGGATATGGGGCGTTGCTCATTAAAAGCCTAAAACCGCGAAGAGCGGTTTTTACGTCTTTTTTTCATTTGTTAGCTTATGCGCAATTGCGTTGGCAACGCCACAAATAAAAAAAAGCCTAACAAATCTTATGATTTATTAGGCTTTTAGTGGTCGGGGTGGCAGGATTATACCCTTTCCCCATAATATTATATATATCAACCAGTTACAGATTCCGAAACTTTACTGTTAGCCGATTTGTTGACGATATTATAAATGAACTTAAAGTAAAATGCTTTACTTTCTGATGGTGCAAATATATAATTTGTATTATTTCAAACCAACATAAAAAGTCATTTATTTTATGACTCTTAATACTGCTTCAAATTTGGTTCATTATGCCTAATCATTTCTACTAAATATCTTTAAGTTAATCATTCTGGAAACACATTAAATCGAGTAATCAACTATTTCATTATAGGTCTTTTAAGTGATGAACTTCTATAGAAAAATTTGAGGTAGAGAGTATTCATACAATATTACCGAAATATAAACGTCGCAAAATATTTTTCGGAAAAGGGACGGCATAAAGCCATCGCTTCTTCCCTCGCTTATTTATTCCGTTTCCTTTCCACTCTAAAATTTTGTCTTCCGTTTGGGTTTTGCTCAAATATTGTTTAATCTAAAATCATTTAATTATGGAAACAAAAGTAAAATCAAACGGAACAGCAAAAAAAGTAAATGCAACCGTTAAAAAGGAAGTTCAAAAGAAGTTGACCGAGGAAGCTATCGGAAAAGCTGTTACACCGGAAAAGCTCGTGGTAGCCAAAAAACCAGAGATTAATTTGGATGACAGAATTCAAAAGTTTGAAAAATTGAGAGGTTTGGCCACGCAACGTGAACGACTTACGGAAACCTTGAGTGAACTTACCAAGTTCAATTACAATCAGGACGGTTCAAGTTCCTTTCATATTAGGGACTCACGCAATCTGGAATTCAAGACGACCAACACGAATTTAATCAAGTTGGTAACTACACATTTACAGTCCACTTTGGAACAACGTAAATCAGAGATTGAAGAACAGATTCTAAAATTTGAACTTTAATGAAGCTAATGTCTTCAAATGTGAAAGCCTGCTCGCAAGAGTAGGCTTTCTTTTTTTAATCATATCTGTCTTCAGACAGGTCTAAAATCAAATATTATGTATTTAAATCGTTTACAACAAGATGAAATTTTCGTTTCAAATGAAATGAAATCGTTAAAAATTATTACTGGTATGGAGTCTCGAAGAGGGCTTGAAAATGCCGTTATTTCCAATGACAAAATTGTGAATGTGGTCTCGAACAGTTATGGCCATATTCCAAATGAACTGTTTTTCAAAAAAGCCGAAGGGTTATTAATAGATGCCAATTTGAAATATCATAAACGCACTATCAACAGAAATGACAGGTCTTTCATTACCGATTTTATAATCGAGGACGATAATCAGTTTTCTTTAAAAGAAGGACAGGACAAGATTCTGCCAATGTTACGTTTCAAAAATTCTTATGATGGAAGCGAGAAAACTTCCGGACATTTCGGTTTTTATAGGGAAATATGCACCAATGGATTACACGTTGCACAAGCAGAAATCGCATTTTCGATAAAGCACAGCAAGAACAATACAGATTTAATAATGCCAAAATTGAACTTGCTATTTGATAAGTTTCTAAATAATGAATACTACGAAATCACAAGGAAATTCAGGGAAATGGAAGAAATCGAACTTATCGATACCGAGGCATTTGTAAAGGACATATTGGAAAAAACGAAATTGTTCCGATATGAATGTAGCGACAAAAACGATGACCCATCAAAAAAATCCCGTGAGGTTATAGAGCTTATCAACGATGAACCGTTTCCAGCTTATTCAAAACCTAATTTATGGGTAGGTTACAACGCCTTTAATTGGATGCTTCACAATACCTTGAAAAAGACCTTTTCACAACAAGAAAAGTTGGATAAGGTTTTGTTCGATGAAATATATGCAATGGTTTAAAGAAACATTGTAAAAGGTTTATCCAGTACCTAACTAAACTGGATTTTTAATTTTACTTCTGCCTTATCATTCCGTTTAGCACATTTCCCTACATTCCGTTGCTCTACATTTCGGAAAATGAGCTGCTCTCAAAAAAGGTCTTGGACACAACTTCAAAGATTCCGATTTCCATTCCACTTGCCCACTCATTCCCGAGAAAATTCGGGAAGTGGTCAAACTCTATTCCAATCTACATCTTTAAAGTCAAGTCCGCTTTAAAACCCTACTTCAAAAGAATAATTCGTTTTATAAACCGTTCAGCACTTTACCGCTACATTTCGCGAAAAGCTACATTTCGGGCAAAGAGCTTCTCTATAAAAAATCTTGGACCCAATCCCCATTTTTGGTTTTCCATTCCGCTTCCCCTTCCCGCTTCGATGGGAAGGAACGCTACATTCCCAAGCCAAAACCGTGAATCCAGTCCGCTTGTAATCGGAAAGTCAAAGCCTCGATTTTCTTAACAGAATTAACGGCAAAGCCTACTTTGGTCTTTGCTCGATAATTCTTAAAAACCGAACCTTTGCCTCACACATTTTAAGGGGTTTATAATAGATGAAGCCTTTAATGTTTTTCGGGACAGCGAAAAACAGGTATGGCATAACCAATTCTAAAATAATGCCATTTGCTCTGTTCGCTTAACTGTCGGTACGCTCTCGCCACAAATGGCTTTATAAGAATTGCTAATACCATTATGGAACTTGTCAAGACTGTACAAGTTTTAGGCAAAAATAAGGTTTCTACTTCCTTGAAAATCCAAGGATTTTACTACGTCGCAAACACACCTGATTTATTCCCTAAAAGTCTTGACAAAACCCACTTCATCTATTGTGCGGAGCACGAAAGAAATCATACAAACACCCCTTAAAATTTAATTCAGTTTAAACCTAATAGGGAAATTATTAATCTTTTAAATCTTTTATTATGAGTACTATTAAAAATCACGTACAGTTAATTGGAAATGTTGGACAAGAGCCAACCATTACGAACCTTGAAAGTGGTAAAAAAGTAGCCCGATTCTCATTGGCAACCAATGAATACTACAAAAACGGCAAGGGCGAGAAACAAACGGACACCAATTGGCACACCGTTGTCGCTTGGGGCAAAACTGCTGAAATTATCGAAAAGTATGCCGAAAAGGGCAAAGAAATCGGAGTTGTTGGAAAACTAAAGACCCGAACCTATACCACGGACGATGGCAACCAACGCTATGTTACCGAAGTGGTAGCCGATGAAATCCTATTAATGGGTAGTAAGTAAAAAGTAAAGAGGGCACTAATACCAGTTTTCAATTAGTTTGTGCCCTCTTCTTTTCATCATTAAATCTAAAAAAGACATTACAATGAAAGCACAAGTTAACGAAATAAAAGAAGGATTGCAACATTTTCACGGTTCTGAAATGTTATATCAAATCCCATTGATACGCACCCGATTTACAAACGGATTGAAATATTTAGCCAATGTAGCAGAATGTTTTTGGCTCATTACTGATGTTTCAGTAATCGCCAAAAGTTTGCTGAACCGAAGCCATTTTATCACAATAGATTTTAAAAGGCTATCGGAAGATGAACAAGATTTTACGGGCTATGAAGCTGAAATAATTTATAGCGATGGAAATGGAAATGTTTTTGAAACGCATCAATACAACTTTACTGATTTTCCTTTAGATGAATTGCGTTTATATTTTGTGGATAATACGCTGATGTTACCAAGTGAATACTAAAAACAAAGGCTATGATTTATCTAAATTATAACAACCTCGATGACGAAACCCAACAGCATCTACTTTCAGTTTCAAAAGAAGATATAGAGAACAAATTTGGGAACGACCTTAAAGCCTACGCCAATAAACATCATTTAGATTATAATACCATATTGGACGAAGAAGCGATAAAGAATTTATATACATATAAGTACATTTTTAACATCTAAATTGCAACGCAAAAATTTGGACCTTTGAATTTTCAGAGGTCTTTTTTTGTGCCTTATTTTTTCAAAATTTAAAGAGCCAATAATCCAAAACTCGACGTCCTAAATTTGCATTTTCATAAAAATCCTATTTTTTGGTATCAAAACCTACCATTTGAAAACAATCCGTATTTGAATATTATTTGCAAATAGAATATCTTTAAAAGGCTTTTAAGCAGTACCATTTTAAGTATCATTATCCCATTTTGATTTGACTTTCGCCGATAATGATACACACCAAAAATTAAACATATCGGAATTTTTTATTCCGAAAAAAAGCAACTGACTTTTTAGTCAGGTTGTTTGAAAAATTTTGTCCCTGCGGGACGAATTTGAGAAGCAAGAGGGTAACACGCCAAGGCGATGTTAACGGTTGATTTTTAGTTGTAATTATTTGAAAAACAAATAATTACTGTTTAAAGGGTTTAAGAAAATAATAAAATTTTACAGTAAATCCTTTTGAAACCCTTATAAAACGGCAATTTTTTACAGTAAATGAGTTCAAATCATCAAAAGAAATACAGTTTTTCTGCCATTAGTATTAAACCTAATGTGGCAACTCGTTTTCGGAAATTTTCCAAAAGAATTTCACGTTCGCACACCGATACGCTGGAAACAATGATGAACTTTTTTGATTTGAACGAGCTATCCCCAAATGAATCTTTGGGTCCGAATATGCAGACCTTGGAGAATAGTCTCAAAAAACGAATCAATGCCCTTGTAGCCATTATTAGAGATATTGAAAAAAACCAGACCAAGCCCACCAATGCAATGTTGGAATTGCTTTTTCAAGAAAACCCAAATGAGAAAGAGTTACAAGAAGAACCATTTGAATTTGAACAACAAGAATTGATTACCGAAAACGAAGAACTAAATCATTACCGAAATCGTTACGAAGAAGTTCAGCAACAATTTCATTCCGTAAAATATGATTTGGAAAAAATCATCAATAAGACCACTTATGTAAAAAGCAGTTTTGGAGGTGGCTATTTAAAACTGGAACTGACCAAAGATGAATTTGAAAACATTAAACAAAAAATATAAAATGTATATCACGGTAACCAAACAGACATTAGACGGTAATTATGCACAGAGCGTTTCCGATTTTGTCGCGTATCTCGAAAAAGAGAATGAAGGAAAATCCATTGATGAGATGGAACATTTTTTTAACCAATATGGCGAAGAAATATCAGGTAAGGAAGTCATTAAAGAAATTGACGGAAATACGGCTAAACTCAAAAAGACCGAACCAAAGTTTTATTCCATTACAGTCAATCCGAGTGCTTATGAATTGAAGCGATTGCAAAATCATTCCGAGGAACTGAAAAAGTACACCCGAGAATTGATGAAAGAGTACGCTAAATCTTTTAATCGGGAAATAAACGGACGAGCTGTAACCGTAGATGACATTAAATATTACGCGAAGATTGAACATCAACGCACCTATAAAGGAACGGACAAGAAAATTCAGGTGAACCAACCTTATGCCACCAAGATACTTCAAATTAAGAACGATATCTGGAAAATTGAAAGTGGCGAATTAGAAGGCAACATCAAAAAACTACAGCAAACGATGTTCCGATTGGAAAAAGAAGCACCACATCAACAAGACGGAAAACGCATTGTTAGAGGTATGCCAAAAGAAGGTTCTCAAAGCCATATTCATATTATTGTAAGCAGAAAGGATATGTCCAATAAATACAGTTTGTCCCCTGGAAGCAAATACAAAGCTTCTGAAACTGTTTTTAATGGAAAGCCTGTGAAGCGTGGTTTTGATAGGGATAAATTCTTTAAGGCTTCAGAAAAGACCTTTGACACTTTATTTCAGTATAAACGAAACTATGTTGAAACCTATAAGGCACGCAAAACATTTCTTAAAAACCCAAAACTGTATTTCTCAATTCTTTCGGGATTGCCAACCAATGAAAAGGCAACTGCCTATAAAATACTTGCCAAATCTGGTGTACCCATAATGAATATTCCAACAAACAAAGTACAGTTGGCATTGAAGATAATCAACAAATTTAAAAAGGGAATCGACCGAGCCATACAGTCGGGTTCTATTGGGATATGAGTATTTCAATACCACATATCATCCTTTTTATTGTTGTTCCGGTATTGTTTGTCAGTACAGTTTTATATGTGTTTCTTCATCAAGAGCAACCCAAAAACGGGGATAAGAAATATCAGGTACGCTTTAAACTTCGACGAGGCAAATTTCGAATCGATAATATAAAAAGAGGTGCATCAGTCATCGGGTCTGCGGGAAGTGGCAAAACAGAAAGTGTCATCTATAACTTTTTACAGCATTTTAGCACGCATCAATTTTGTGGAATCATACACGATTACAAGGATTTTGAACTTACCGAAATAGCCTATCCATTATTTAAAGAAAAGGACATAAAATTCTACACCATTGCTTTTGACCAAATCCATTATCGTGTAAACCCAATTGCCCCAAGATATTTGCCCAATGAGGAAAGTGTGAATGAACTATCCAAGGTACTTATTGAAAACCTTTTGGAATTCAACGAATCCAATACAAACAGTACCACAAAATTCTTCAGTGATGCTGTGGAAGGTTTGATGGGCGGGATGATTTGGAAACTAAAAACGTCCTATCCTCAATACTGCACCCTGCCCCATTTGATTGCTATTTTTCAATCGATGACTACCAAACAGTTGGTTACTTTTGTGAGCTCAAACATCACTTCCCGAAGTATGGCAAGTGCTTTTATCAACGGAATGGATTCTGACAAACAAACGGCAGGTGTAAAAAGCACCTTAGCTAATGCCTTTAAAAAAATAAGTTCCCAACAATTATTTATGGTTTTGTCAAAAGATGAAGTACCGTTGAATATAAATAGCCAAGAAAACCCTGCAATTATTTCTATCGTGAACCACCCTAAATATGAATCGGCTTATTCCCCGATCATTGCAGCGATTATACACACAGTCATCAAGCAAATGAGCGTGAGAGGTCAACAGTCGTCATTTTTAATGATGGAAGAAGCCCCAACCATTAAACTACTTAATATGCACCGCATTCCCGCAACTTTAAGAAGCTATGATATTGCCACAATTTACGTTATGCAGGATAAAATTCAGAATGATATGCTTTATGGAGACAAAGCGAGTAAGGCTATTTTGAGTAACCTTTCCTATCAGTTTTTCGGCAAAGTTAATGACCCAGATACTGCAAAATATTATGAGCGTTTCTTTGAGATTGTTCGTATGGAAACTACAAGTATAAATCGTGGACACAATCTAAATTTTGATACGAGAATTACCAAAGGCGAAAAAGAAGTTTCCAAACGCAGGGCAGATGTTTTCTTTCGTTTGAAACAAGGCGAGTTTATAACTTTTGCGGATGGCAAGGATAAAAGAGTTCAATTTAAACTACAAACGATTAAAAGAGAAATACCAAATGCTCATCAACATTTCACAACCGATGAATTAAAGCTCAATTTTGAACGGATTTATAGAGAAGCAAAATCTATATTTAAGGTCAACTAAAATTAGTTAATAAAGAACAACCGTAGTTTTTGCACAACCTGTGCATCGATTAATTTGTATCTTTGTGAAACTTTATGAAAATATTCTTTTCTATATCAATGTCTATTTTATTCTTTTTTCAGGGAATTAGCATTGATATGGATTTTTGTGGGCCAATTAAAGAAATTTCAAGCATTATTACCCATTATCAAGACCATAAAGTTTATGGAGACTCTTTCCTTGAATATGTAGTTGAAGATTACATTGACAATGATGCAAAAAATGAAGGGCATCATAATAACCCAGATAAGGAGAATACACCAGTCCATTCCCATCATCAATGTTGTCGCCCTCTAGTATTAATTATTGCGAACAACAATTCGGCTTTAACCAATCAACTAAAGTTTGAAGGGAAAAAACAGTTTACCTTACATAAAGTAAACTTCACTTCCAGATATCTGGAATCGCTTTTCCAACCCCCTAAAGTATAATTCAGTTTTTTAAGGATAGCTATATCCTTACGTGATGCTTTTCAAAGTAAGCATCCCATTATAAACGCATTGCATCTAATTGCATTGCGAGGTTTAAACTGAATTAATACTTTTTCTATGATTAACAAAATCATTTCATTTTCCATTAATAACAAGTTTATTATTGGGCTCTTTATAGTGGCACTTGTAGGTACGGGCATTTGGTCTATGGCCACTATAAATCTGGGTTCTGTACCCGATATTACCAACAACCAAGTACAGGTTATTACAGTTGCCCCAAATTTAGGTACTGAAGATATTGAGCAATTTGTTACCTATCCGGTAGAATTGGCAATGGCCAATCTTCCTGATGTTATTGAGCTGCGTTCGGTGTCTCGTTTTGGGCTGTCCGTGGTTACCATTGTATTTAAGGACGAGGCAGGCACATATCTTCCCCGGCAATTGGTACAAGAGAAATTAACCGAAGTTGCTGGAGAAATCCCCGAAGGCTTCGGCACGCCATTTATGGCACCAATAACTACAGGGCTTGGCGAAATCTACCAATACACCTTAAAATTAAAAGAGGGCTACGAAGATAAGTACGATGCAATGGAGCTTCGTACCATCCAAGATTGGATTGTAAAACGTCAAATGGCATTAGTCCCCGGAGTGGTCGAGGTCAATGCTTTTGGAGGTTATGTAAAACAGTATGAAGTTGCAATAAATCCTAATAAGCTGAAAAGTTTCGGTATTACAATGAATCAGGTCTTTGAAGCCTTGAAAGTCAACAATGCCAATACTGGTGGTGCTTACATTGAAAAAAACCACCAAGCCAATTTTATCCGTGGCGAAGGGCTGGCACGAAGTATTGCCGATTTGGAAAACACGGTTGTAACCACACAAAATGGAAGCCCGGTTTTAATACGTGATGTCGCGGAAAAAGTAGGCTATGGTAATCAAGTGCGTTATGGTGCGTTTACCCAAGATGGACACGAAACTGTTGGTGGACAAATTTTAATGCTGAAAGGCGAAAGCCCAGGCGACGTGATTGAAAATGTGGAAAAGCGTATTGTAGAAATTCAAAAATCCCTGCCGGAAGGTGTTTATATTGATGCTTTTTTAAGCCGAAGTGAACTTATTGAGGCAACCACAAGTACCGTTAAAAACAATCTAATAGAAGGAGCCCTAATCGTCATATTTGTTTTGGTCTTACTTTTGGGAAGCTTCCGTGGTGGCTTGATAGCAGCTTCGATAATCCCTTTATGTCTATTATTTGCATTTATTTTGATGAAACAATTTGGCATTTGGGCAAATTTAATGTCCTTGGGTGCGATCGATTTTGGAATTATTGTAGATGGAGCGGTGATTATCGTGGAAGGAGCGGTTTTCCACATTCATCAACGGATGAAAAAATCCACAACCGCCATCAACCAAGCTGAAATGGATGAAATCGCCTATGATTCTTCAAGTAAAATGATGAATTCTGCCTTCTTCGGTCAACTAATTGTTCTTATAGTTTTTACACCGATTCTTTTTTTGACCGGTGTGGAAGGGAAAATGTTCCGGCCAATGGCATTTACATTTGGTTTTGCCGTTTTAGGAGCGATTATCCTTTGTCTTACCTACGTGCCAATGATGTCATCATTATTTTTAAAACCTGCTAAAAATCAAAATAGTTGGTTCGCCAAGTTTGAAAACAAGATTGATAGGTTCAGTGATAAAATTATGGATGTTCTGAATCGTATCTATCTGCCTATATTAAATTTTGCACTTCGCTTTCGGGCAGGTGTGGTTATAGGCACGGTTTCCTTGCTTTTGATTTCAGGATTTATTTTCAGCAATATGGGAGCAGAATTTGTCCCTAAATTTGATGAAGGCGATATTGCATTTCAAGCATTGATAAAACCGGGGAGCAGTCTTACAGAATCTATTGAGGCTTCAGAGAAACTTCAGAAGTTAATCAATGAGTTTCCGGAAGTAAAAACAGTAGTTTCTAGGATTGGTGTGGCCGAAATACCGACAGACCCGATGCCTATGGATATTGCCGATAGTTATATTATTCTTGAAAAAGATAAGAGTAAATGGACTTCCGCAGATAGTAAAGAAGAACTGATAGAAAAAATACAGGAAAAAATTTCAGTAGTTCCCGGCGTAAATTTCGTGTTTACCCAACCTGTAGAACTTCGTTTTAATGAATTGCTTACAGGGGTTCGTGAGGACGTGGCAATCAAACTGTACGGAGAAGATTTAGGCGTTTTGGCAGACAAGGTACAGGAAATCGCAGCGGTCATCAGAACCGTTCCCGGAGCGGCTGACCTCAATGTAGAAGCTACAAGCGGTTTGCCACAAATGACAGTGGTGTATAACCGGGCAAAAATGGCACAATACGGTGTAACCGTTGACAAGCTGAATGATTATGTAAGTGCTTCATTTTCTGGAGAACAGGCAGGAGTCATTTTTGAAGGGGAAAAACGATTCGATGTGGTCATTCGTTTGGCAGAGGAATATCGACAAGACATCAATAGCTTAAAAAACCTTTTCATAGACCTGCCAAACGGTGCACAAGTACCTTTAAAGGAGGTTGCAGATATCAGCTATAAGCCAGGTCCGATGCAGATTTCAAGGGACAATACCTCCCGTCGTATTTCGGTAGGGGTCAATGTTCGTGGGCGCGATGTAAAATCGATGGTCGAGGAAATTCAACAAAAATTGGAAACGGACGTGAAACTGCCACCAGGTTATTTTGTAACCTACGGAGGTTCTTTCGAAAACCTTCAACGTGCTTCAGACCGATTGATGATTGTAGTTCCAATCGTTCTATTAACAATATTTGTTCTGCTTTACTTTGCTTTAAATTCAGTTACACAGGCCTTGATGATCTATATGGCAGTGCCTTTGGCGACCATTGGTGGTGTTTTCGTTTTGTTGATTCGTGGAATGCCTTTCAGTATTTCTGCCGGAGTCGGGTTTATCGTGCTCTTCGGAGTTGCCGTATTAAACGGACTCATACTCATAAACAAATTCAATGAATTAAAAGACAGTGGAATGACAGATTTAAAAAAACGTATATACGAAGCAACGCACGAACGTTTACGTCCAATTTTATTAACAGCCATTACAACAATTATGGGTTTTATCCCAATGGCGATTTCTACCTCTGGTGGTGCAGAAGTACAGCGACCTTTGGCGACAGTAGTCATTGGAGGAATGCTTACGGCAACATTTCTGACCTTGGTGGTTATTCCTATTCTTTATTATTGGCTGGAATCCCGAAAAGAAAAGAAGGACAATGGTGGAGATGTAAGTTATATTAAAAAATCAACCAATATTGTAACCGTATTATTGATGGTTGGAGGTTTGATGGCTTCTGGTACTTCATTTGCCCAAGACACCAATCAAGATGGTACAATCCCAAAGACCTTGACCATTGATGAGGCTATTGCTATGGCTAAACAGAATTATCCATCACTTAAAGAGAGCCAAGCATTTATTGAACGGGAAAAGGCACTAAAGGGAACGAGTTTTGACCTTGGTAGCACTCAAGTTTTCACGGGCAAAGAAGAATATGGAAATAATCTTCCTGGAGTGCAGACAACCGTTGGTGTGCAACAGGGCAACATTGATTTGCTTTCCGGTTTTTCAAAATCGAAGTTTTACAAAGAGCGTATTGCCTTGGGAGAAAAGTTTTATGTGGCCAGTGAACAACAATTGGTGCGTAATGTGATGCAAGCGTATGACCAAATAAATTATTATAAGGCGCAGTTGCGCTTTGCAGACCAACTGGACAGTATTTATGCCAATTTTAAGACCGCTGCCCAACTTCGGTATGATACGGGAGAAACAGGCAAATTGGAATTTATTTCAGCCTCTTCCGAATTTCAACAGATTCAAGTATTAAGGCAACAAGCCTTTGATGATATTGAAATAGCCAAACGTGCCTTAAAACAATATTTGGGAACGGATGAATCCATTGAAACGATTAGTGAACCATACAAAACATTGGATTTTATGGCGACATTAGATTCCACTTCGGTAGCGAATAACCCAATGTTGCAATATGCCTTGCAAAATGCCGAAGTAAGTAAAGCAAACGTGGGCGTTGAGAAATCACAATTCCTACCGAAATTCAGCTTATCGTATGGCAGACAGGTTGTGGATGAAGTGTCAGGCTTCAACACCTATCAGGCAGGTATTAGCATTCCGTTATGGTTTTTTCCCCAGAAGTCGAGGGTCAAGGCAGCCAAGGCAGACGCAATGGTAGCAGAGAATCAATATTTGGAACAAAAGGCGGTCACGGAAAGTCGTGTGTCGCAATTGACCAAATCCCTTGAAAAAACAAAGAAGATTTTGCAATATTACGAAGAAGGCGCACTACTCTTGGCAGAAGAACAAATTACCACCGCACAATTGGCATCTAAAGAAGGCGAAATAGATTACGTCAATTACATCACGATTCTCAATAGTGCCATCCGCATTAAACAAAACCATTTACAATACATCAATCAGTTTAACCAGCAGACCATTGATATGCAATATCAATTGGGCAATTTATAACCTTAAAAAAAGAGAAATGAAGAATATACTATTAGTAAGTACCGTATTATTTACACTTATGTTTATGAGTTGTAATGATGCCCCAAAATCTGAACTTGGGCATAACGAAGCCGAAGGCGTATCAAAAACCAATGAAGCTGGAGAAGATGCACACGGCGAGGAAGGCCACAGTGAAGGAGAAGAAGAAGGTCACAGCGAGGAAGAAGGCGTTGTGGAACTCACAAAGCAACAGGCCGAAACCATAGGTTTGGAAATGAAACTTTTGGAGGAACGCAATTTAGGGAACAACATTAAGGTAACAGGAACGCTGGAACTTTTCCCACAGGACAAGGCGAACATAAGTCCTTTTGTTGGTGGAAATGTGAGTTCCATAAAAGTAATACCCGGAGATAACGTAAGCAAAGGACAGGTGTTGGCATATATAGAACACCCTGATATCATTGCAATGCAACAAGATTATCAGGAAAAAAATGATGAATTGGTCTTTTTGAAACAGGATTTTGAGCGCAAGCAGACTCTTTATGATAAAGGTGTTTCTTCTGGCAAGGAATTTCAAATGGCACAGTCAAAATTTCGTTCTACAACATCCAGCGTCAATGGTTTGCGGTCCCAATTGAGACTGTTGAGCATTAACCCGGACAAAGTGGCGGAAGGACAGATATATTCCGCTGTTCCCATTACCTCGCCTATAAGTGGGTATGTGGATGAAGTAATGATTAGCCTTGGCGATTACGTGGCACAACAATCCAAAATGTTCTCGATAAGCGACAACTCAAAAATTTATGTCAACTTCAAAGTATATGAGAAGGACATAAAGCAAATCAAGCAAGGGCAACAGATATATTTTTCCACGGCCTCTCGTCCAGATGAACTGCTTAAAGCAACCGTTCGGTCTGTTGGTAAAACCTTCAATACAGACCCAAAAGCTTTGGAAGTTCTGGCAGATATTGAAAACAAGGATAAAAACCTATTGCCGGGTATGTATGTGGAAGGGCGAATAGTGCAAGGCGAGAAAAAGGGTTTTGCCGTACCGGAAGCTGCCATTATAAAAGAAGGCGAGCAATCCTTTATTTTTATTTTGGATGAAGATGAAGAAATGGAAGCGGACAAAATGAAATTTAAAATGATACCCGTAACGGTTGGTATTACTGATTTAGGCTTTGTTGAAGTCAACCTGCCTGCCGAAGTTTCAAAGGATGCCAAAGTCGTGATAAACGGAGCTTATAACCTGTCTTCGGAAATGGTCAAGGGCGAACTGGAACACGGACATTAATTCAATAACAATCAAAGATTTTGATTCCGAGTTTGTTTATCGTCTTAATTAGTTAGTTAAAAATTAAAAAACAGGCTCGGTTCAAAATCGATTAAAAATTTAAAAATATGAAATGAGCTATAACAATGTGGATACCAACCACAATGTTGATTGGGGAATTACATATGACCATTAAAAAACAAATAAATATCAACAGATGAAAGAAATAAAAGCATTTATAAAACCAAACCGAATCCAAAGAGTCATTGAAGCACTTTCTGACAATGGATTTGAAAGTATGACCCTTTCACAAGCAGAAGGCACGGGCGCATTCAAGGCAAAAGGTGCAAGACCGTCGCTAGATTTTCACGTAACAGATAGTCCTGTGGTAAAATTGGAATTGGTCTGTCAAAATGAGGAAGCCCAAGCGGCCATTGAAACAATTATAGCCAACGCCAAAACCGACGGGCCTGGAGATGGTATTATTTATATAGCAAATATTGAAGATGCCTTTCAGATTAAAACAGGAGATTCCTTAAAACGGCACGACCTGTAAATCTCTTTTTAAACAAATGGAAAAAATAGTTCAATTTTTAGAAAGCAAAGGAATACGACCTACAGCTATGCGCCTTATGACATATAAGCGGTTGGCAGAGTTGAATGTGGCCATCAGCCTTGGCGACTTGGAAAAGGATTTTAAGGTCAGTGAAAGAAGTACCCTATTTAGGACTATGAAAGCGTTTGAAGAAAAAGGTATTGTGCATCAAATCGAGGATGGTACGGGAGTTATAAAATACGCCCTTTGCGAAGAAAATTGTGAATGCGAGGTCGGCAACGACCTTCATTTGCACTTTCATTGCAACAATTGTAATGAAACGGTCTGTTTAACAGAGCATAAAATCCCTCACATCAACTTACCTGATGGTTATATTACCGAGGATATCAACTTGGTGGTAAAGGGCATTTGCGAAAAATGCAGTGGCAATTAGGATTAAACGTTTGGTTTTTAAATTTAATTATCATTTATAAATAGTGAGTAATGATGTCAATCTATAAAAAAGAAGCTACTGTATATATGGTGGCAGAGAAAAAGCTGGATGCCAAGGATTATGAAAACTTGATACCAGTCTTAACAGAACATATAACTGCCCATCCGGAAGTTTTCTGGTACATCGAGATGGAAAATTTTGAAGGTTGGACAGCAGAGGCACATTGGAAGGGAATTGAATTAGACCTTCCGAATGAAAAGCATTTAAAGCGTGTTGCTTTGGTGGGTAGCGTTAAATGGCAGGAGCAATTTACCGAGGTATTGCTTCCTTTTTCAGAAGCTCATATAAAATTTTATAAGACCGAAGAAAAAGACGATGCCAAAGAGTGGATAAAATAAAAATAAAAAATGGAAAAACTACAACTAAAAATACCGGTCATCCTTCCGCAAGTTCCTAACGAAAAAGATTCTTGTGTTGAAAGGCTTATTCAAAAACTACAAGCTAAAGAGGGCATCGAAAAAGTGCACATTGCCGATGCAAACGGAGATGATGTGCCGCAGCTCTGTTTTCATTATGACCCAGATATCATTTCCATTGACCGCATTCAATCCCTCGCCGAAAGTACTGGTGCCGAGATTACCGAAAAATACGGGCATTTGCTCATTGAAGTTAAAGGAATCAGACACACAAGGCAGGCTCGTTCCATAGAGAAAAGCCTTTTGACAATCAATGGAGTTTTGGAAGTTTCCGTTTCAGGCTCTGGAATGGTACGACTTGAATTTGATAAAAAGCAAACGAATTTTGATGAAATAAGTAAACAAATTGAAAAAGAAGAGCTTCAGATTCAGCGGAGTTCTTCAAACGAAAATGATTACACCAAAGCATCCAAAAAACAGGAGCGTTCAAAGAAGGAAGATACTAAAGAACAAACTTCCACAGAGGGCGAGACCCACGATGAAGGAGAAGATCACGCCCACGGTGGTATTTTCGGTAAAAATACGGAGCTCATTTTTTCCATTATCTGTGGGGCACTTCTCGGAATAGGTTTCGGACTTTCCTATGTAGAATCCATCCCAGATTGGGTCAGTCTTACTTTATATATTGGTGCTTACTTTTTCGGTGGTTTCTTTACGGCCAAGGAAGCAGTACAGACCGTCGCCAAAGGCGGTTTTGAAATTGACTTCTTAATGCTTGTTGCAGCCATTGGGGCAGCCATTTTGGGAGAATGGGCAGAAGGTGCCTTGTTGCTGTTCCTGTTTAGTTTGGGTCACGCCCTTGAACATTATGCAATGGAAAAGGCCCGAAAGTCCATTGCGGCACTGGCAGATTTAGCACCAAAAACGGCATTGCTCAAAAAAGATGGCAAGACCGAAGAAGTTGGAATTGAGGAATTGAGTATTGGCGATATTATAGTGGTCAAGCCCAATAGTAAAATATCCGCAGATGGCGTCGTGGTCAATGGAAAAAGCAGCGTCAACCAGGCACCTATTACCGGGGAAAGTGTACCCGTGGACAAAATTCCCGTGGAAGATACGAGCAGGGACTATTCCGCAGATGATGATATAAATGATGAAAACCGCGTGTTCGCCGGAACTATCAACGGTAATAACACGCTGGAAATAAAGGTAATCAAAGAAGCCAAAGACTCTACGCTGTCCCGACTGGTCAAATTGGTCAACGAGGCACAGACCCAGAAATCCCCAACCCAACTGTTGACCGACAAGTTTGAAAAATACTTTGTACCATCCGTACTGATATTGGTGGGTATCCTACTCTTTGCCTTTTTGGTCATCGACGAGCCATTTAGTGCCAGCTTTTATAGGGCGATGGCGGTATTGGTCGCAGCAAGTCCCTGTGCATTGGCCATTTCAACACCAAGCGCCGTATTGAGCGGTGTGGCACGGGCAGCACGGGGCGGTGTACTTATTAAAGGTGGGCGACCTCTGGAAGACTTGGGCGAATTGACCGCCCTTGCTTTTGACAAAACAGGCACGCTTACCGAAGGAAAGCCTAAACTTACCCAAGTTGTTCCACTTGGGGATATAGAAGAAAATGAACTTATAAAAATAGCCGTAGCTGTTGAAAATTTGAGCGACCACCCTTTGGCAAAAGCCGTTGTAAGGGATGGAAAAGAACGTCTGGAAGGCACTTCAATACCCGATGCGACCGATTTGGAAGCTGTTCTTGGAAAAGGTATCAAAGCTTCTTTGGGCAAGGATAAAATCTATATTGGAAACCTTGACTTGTACGAAGACCTCGATGAAGCAAAACCACCCGAAGAAATATCGAATAAAGTAAAAGAACTTGAAGGTGGTGGAAATACCACAATGCTCATAAGAAGGAACAAAGAATATATCGGTATCATCGCCCTGATGGATACCCCACGGGAAGCGGCCAAGGAAACACTGAAAAAATTAAAGGAAATCGGCATCAAACGGATGATAATGCTAACCGGGGATAATCAAAAGGTTGCCGATGCCGTTGCTAAAGAAATTGGGTTGACCGATGCCTGGGGAAGCCTGTTGCCAGAGGAAAAGGTTGATGCCATTAAAAAATTAAAAGAACAGGAATCCAAAGTCGCAATGGTAGGCGACGGTGTGAACGATGCCCCTGCAATGGCAAACAGCACCGTAGGAATCGCAATGGGTGCTGCGGGCAGTGATGTAGCATTGGAAACAGCTGACATTGCCCTAATGGCCGATAAACTGGAAACCCTGCCCTTTGCCATAGGTTTGAGCAGGAAGGCAAAAACCATTATTAAGCAAAACCTTTGGGTAAGCCTCGGTATTGTGGCATTGCTCATACCATCGACCATTATGGGTTGGGCCAATATCGGTATTGCAGTGGTCATCCACGAAGGCTCAACGTTACTTGTGGTTTTTAATGCGTTAAGGCTTTTGGCTTATAAAAAATAAATTTAATAAAAAAGGGTTGCTTTTGAAAAGGTTAAAATGACCAAAACGGAAAAGATACTATCATATCACGGGATTCGACCTACTAAAATGAGGTCGAAGATATACAAGTTCCTAAAAAGGAAACAAAGTGCCGTGTCCTTTTCCGATTTGAAAAAGGCCTTTGTTCAAAAGAGCGAAACCAATAAAACAGCAAACAGAACGACCTTTTATCGCAATCTCAAGATTTTTGAGGATAAAGGGTTGATTCATCAGATTAATGATGGGGTCGGAGTGGCAAAATATGCGATTTCTGATGAAAACGCCAAAGGTAAATACGGTACAGATTTACATATGCACTTTCATTGTACCGATTGTAGGAAAACAATCTGTTTACCAAATAAAATATCGGAAGAGAGCTTGCCAGACGATTATGAAGTGAACGATGTGAACCTTGTATTGAAAGGAATATGTGAAAAATGCAGGAAAAAATAACAGGTGGGAGTACTTGAACCTTGAACCTTTGCGCCCAATGGTCCAGTTCAGGTTTTTTCCACCCTCTTTAACTAAAAAATATGGCAGAACTAAAAAAATCTTTGGGTACGCTTCGACTTACCTTTTATGGCGTTGGCACGATTGTGGGTGCAGGAATCTATACCGTGATTGGTGCAGCTGCTGGACAAGCGGGCACAGACCTTTGGTTGAGTTTTATTTTTGCAGCAATTGCGGCTAGTGTCTCTGCAATGTCCTATGCAGAGTTGTCCTCTACCTATCCCAATGCTGGTGCGGAATTTATTTTTGTACGCAAGGCATTTCCAAAAATTGATATTCCGTCTTTTCTCACGGGTTGGACGATTGCGTTTCATAGTTCGGCCACCATTGCAGCCGTGTTACTTGCCTTTTCGGGGTATTTCAATACGTTTTTTAATATGCCCTCTCTTCTAATAAGTTATGGCATTTTATTGGTGTTGTCATTAATTAGTATTACAGGCATCACAAAATCGTCGACAGCAAATATTATTATGGTCAGCATTCAACTTTTGGGATTGTTATTATTGATAGTATTTGGACTTTTGGAAACTGGTCCACCCAAAGCAGAATTTTTTAAAATTGAATCGATTTCTGGAACTTTGGCGGCCACAGCTACACTGTTCTTTATCTATACTGGTTTTGAACATATGGCAGCTTTGGGTTCGGAAGTTAAGAACCCAGGGAAAACAATTCCCCGTGCATTTTTAATGACTATGGTAATAACTACAATAATTTATTTATTTATTGCTTTTACGGTTTTGAATATTGCAGACCCTTCCGCTTTGGCAAACGTGGATTCGCCACTTTCTCTTGCAGCTTCCAATCTCAACAATTGGTTGCCTGTGGTATTGGCTATCGCTGCACTTTTTGCTACGGCTAATGCTGCTTTTAGTGGTATCATATCCATAAGTAGGCTGCTTTTTGGAATGGCCAGTGTCGGAGAACTTCCAAAGTTTATGACCAAAACCAATGCACAGAAAGTACCGTGGGTTACTACTATTGTAGTTATGGCAGCAGTTGCGGGATTTTTATTGTTGGGCGATATTAAGATTGTAGCAGGTATGTCTTCTTTAGGCGCTTTACTTGTTTTTGTTGCCGTAAATGTCGCACTTATCGTGCTTCGGTTTAAAGCACCAGAGCAAGAACGACCATTTAAAGTTCCTTTGGCTATAGGACGAGTGCCGATTTTACCCATTTTGGCGATACTTATAAGTCTATCATTGATAATCCAATTTAATTGGCAGGTTTATTCAGCGTTCGTAGGTGCTGTTATCGTGGGTATTGTGCTTGATTATTTTTTGGACAAAAAGTCAAAAGATGAAATAGACCCTGAAAAAGAAAAGGAACTTTTTAACCATTAAAATGAAGCTATGGACTGGATGTTTGAAGATTTTAAAACTGACCTAGATACCTTAAATCCTATTGTACGAGAAAAAGCCCTGTCCATAGCAAAAGAACTAATTGAAAAAAAAGATATTTCAGCAAAAGAAGCTTTATCAGAAGGCATCATAAGGGCGGAAGAATGGTTTTACGATTTAGAAGGATAATTATTAATTAAAAACTATATAAAATGTTACAGATAATCGAATTAAAAGAAAAAAATATTGTTGCAACAAAAGCTTCGGGCAAATTGAGAAAAGAAGATATAGAAAAAATCCATCCACTTATCCACGCCATACTGGACAAAGGAATGAAAGTCCGGTGGTATTTTGAGATGGTCAACTTTACAGGTTGGGATTTACCTGGTTTATGGGAAGACCTAAAAATGGACACAGCCCACGCCACGGACTATGAAAAAATAGCAATGGTAGGAGATAAAAAATGGCAGAATTGGATAACCCAATTTATGAAGCCTTTTACCAATGCCGATATTAAGTATTTCAATATAGACCAAAAGGAAGATGCCAAAAATTGGATTGAGAGCCAGTAAGCTTACTTCCGTAAAAGACAGACGATGAATAAAAAAAGCATTCTTATTACCATTTTAATTGGGTTTGCCATAGGTGTTTTTATCCTTCAACCTTTTGGGATAACAATTTTCACGTTTAGCAGCCAGAATTACGAAATCAATTGATGGCAATATTTAATAAATAATTTCATTGAAATTTTAAATATCAACAATGGGAATCAAATTTTTGAGAACACTCTGTTTGGCTTATTAGGTGCAAGTGTTGCGCTAATTTATTATTTCGGTAAACGAGAAAAGGATATAGATAACAAGTAGCGGTAAATCGTTATAGGAATGAGCGAAATTTTTTATTTAAATAAGTTAAGTGAAAACTTAATTAATAGCAGGCAGCTTTTATGATGCTTTTTAAAGCAAAATGATTAATAGTATTAAAAGCAAAAGTAGAAGCTGCTTTTTTAAATTATACAAGTAAAGATGCGCATTATGAATATTAAACATTGTTTTTTAATAATCTTGTTGGTTAGTTATTATAAGGTAAATGCCCAAAAAGTTTATACAACTGAAGAAGGTCATATTATGATGATGACTTTGGTTGATGATAAACCCATCAAGGCAGAAAGCCATAAATTGGCACTATATCTTGATTATGATTCCAAAGTGGTCAATGGTGTACTCGACCTTAAGACTTTATCAACATATAGTCCTAAAATCAATGCCCTTTTAGAACAGCGGGAAGACCCTTTAATACTTCGGTTTACTGGCACTATTCCATCACAGGATTTTTTATCAAAACGGCACGACCCTATCAACTTTAATTGGCTGATAGATGTTACTTATCAAGGGAAATCCTTTAAATCACAATTTAAAGCAACCATTACCCATATAGAACAAGGAGTAAGTATGTCCTGCCTGATAAGTGCAACCGGACAATTATTGGTTTCAAATACTGGTTTGGATTCCTTAATAGAGGGTATCGATGATACCATAGAGGTGCAGTTTGCCCAATTGGTGTTGAGATTGGAATGACTGTGAATTTAAATAAAATTATAATTGATATAAATGAAAAAAAAGAAACTGAATTTAAGAGATTTAAATAAAACTTCATCCGATAATCACAAGCGCAATGATGGCCACAACCATAGCAGTCCGGAAAGTATAGGGAAATTTAAAATTTATGTACCAGCAATTTTCAGCTTTGTAATGCTGATTATTGGTATTGCGATGGATTATTTTGACGTAGCTTTTTTTAAAGATTGGATACGTATTGTCTGGTATGCAGTCGCATATCTTCCAGTAGGTTTTCCTGTGATAAAGGAAGGTTGGAACAGCATCAAAAATGGCGATTTCTTTACCGAGTTTTTATTGATGTCCATCGCAACCATAGGTGCATTCGCCATTGGCGAATATCCCGAAGGTGTGGCAGTAATGTTGTTTTATGCGGTAGGCGAATTGTTCCAAAGTGCCGCCGTTAAAAGAGCCAAGAGAAGCATCAAGGCATTACTAGATGTAAGACCTAATGAAGCCTTGGTCTATAGGAACAACAATTATGTTTCTGTAAATCCCGAAATCGTTGCTATTGGCGAAAAAGTGCAAGTCCGTGTGGGCGAAAAAATTCCTTTGGATGGTATTTTATTGTCCGAAAAAGGCTCGTTCAATACCGCAGCATTAACGGGCGAAAGCAAACCTGACACCATTGCAAAAGGAGAAAAAGTATTTGCAGGAAGCATCAACCTTGATGGCGTTATTGAAATCGAAACCACCAAGGAATTTAAAGACAGTTCCATTGCCCGAATCCTTGATATGGTCCAGAATGCCACGGCTCGTAAATCAAAAACCGAATTGTTCATTAGAAAATTTGCAAGAATCTATACACCTATTGTGGTATTCTTGGCGATTGGATTAACATTTTTGCCCTACTTTTTTGTGGATGATTATGTGTTTAACGATTGGTTATATAGAGCATTGATATTCTTGGTAATTTCCTGTCCGTGTGCCTTGGTTATCTCTATTCCGTTGGGTTATTTTGGTGGATTGGGAGCAGCTTCAAAAAATGGAATTCTCTTTAAGGGAGCATCTTTTTTAGATGAAATGACAAGGATAACCACAGTGGTAATGGACAAAACCGGAACCGTGACCAAAGGTGTTTTCAAAATCAAGGAAATAAAAACCATTGATTGGGATGAACCCGAATTTATGAAATACCTAATGGCAATGGAAGAACAATCCACCCATCCCATTGCCAAGGCCATAATGGAATATAAAGCCGATGGCGAAGATTTTCAGGCAAAAGAAGTAACCGAAGTCGCGGGTAAAGGATTAAAAGGCAAAGTAAATGGCAAAACGGTCTTGGTAGGCAACAAAGCATTGATGACTTCAAATAATATCGAAGTTCCATCTGAAACCGACAACATTGTAGAATCCATCGTAATGGTTTCCATTGATGGTAAATTCGCTGGCTATGTCATCATTGCAGACGAATTGAAAGAAGATGCCCACGAAGCCATCAAACAAATTAGAGAATCTGGAATTTCCAAAATCATAATGCTTTCCGGCGATAAGGATTCCATAACCCAACAAGTGGCAAAAGAAATGGGTATTGATACTGCAAAAGGCGGTTTGTTACCAGAAGATAAGCTCAACGAAGTTGAGCATTTGAAAAAACAATTTAATACTAAAGTAGCCTTTATAGGCGATGGCATCAACGATGCACCGGTTTTGGCAGCGAGCGATGTTGGCATTGCAATGGGTGGTTTGGGCAGCGATGTGGCGATAGAGACCGCAGATGTAATCATCCAAACAGACCAACCAAGTAAAATAGCTAGAGCCATAAAAATAGGACGTTCTACAAGACGCATCGTTTGGCAGAATATTGGGTTGGCCTTTGGTGTAAAAGCAGTGGTTTTGGTTTTGGGCGCAGGTGGTCTGGCAACGATGTGGGAAGCAGTTTTTGCCGATGTAGGCGTGGCCTTGTTAGCCATTCTGAATGCGGTTCGATTACAGAAGATGAATTGGAAATAGTATAAAAGAATGTCTCAAAAAAGAAGAAATAGAAGAAACAAAAAAAATCGGAAATCATCGAATACCGACATCACAAAAAGAGATAAGGTCAAAGGTATTCTTATGATAATCCTTATGGTAATAGCCGCATTTCTGCTTTATTTTTTTGTGCTAAAAGGAAATATTCATAAGCATTAATGAATTAAGATAATAAAATATTCCAAGTGGTTTGTGTGGCTACAAAAATTGAAGTGGAAATGATTGATATATAGTAAAAATGATATTCTATGTCGGAAAATAGACGGAATAGACGAAATAAAAAAAGCAATAAAGTACCCTCTGTAAAAAATAGTATTACCAAAAAAGATAAAATAATTTGGATTAGTATTCTAATCGTTGTTATTGTGTTAATCTTCTTTGTACTGTTCTTGCAATTCCTAAAGTACTTTATATCTATTTAATTAATTACAATTTTAAATGCAACGTTATTGCAGAAGATTAAGTGAAAATAATGATACCCAGAATGAATGACGACAAATTACGACGATATATTAAAAAAATTAGACAATAAATTAGATATTCTTGAAATAGAAGAACAAGATATTTTACTCAAAGCTGAAAAAGGGATTAAACTTGCAAAACAGACCCTTAAATCAGTTAGAAGTATCGTAGTTGATTATGAATTTGAAACCAAATTAGAGGAAATTCATTTCTTTAAATGTACTAAACCAAAAATTTATAGCAAACTTATTTATTACGTAAAATTATTTAACATTGAAAGTAAAAGACCCAGGGGAAGCAATAAATCGCAAGTAAAGTATTTGAACAATTATATTGAGAAACTTCAAACCTACTTTAACGACAATCTTGATTTTTACCATTATTACCGCAGGGAAGCTACTGTATTTGATGAGCAATATTTTTTAAGAGGCAAGGCAGATATTCGGTTGTTCCCAGACTCATTTCACTTTTTTGTTGATGAAGAATTTGCAACAAGCCACGATAGTACCGTGGCCTCAATTTAGATGGCACACAAACAGTTAAAACCAATTATCGCTTACAAATGCGGTTGATAAAAGATGCTACCATTTATGGACAACGCTATTCCAAGAATACGCCTATTTATGGATTTGTCAATTTTAAACCCAATCGCACCATCATAGACATTGAGAATATCAATCATCAACCAGTAAAATTGAAAGCCTATGATTTTCAGGATGGTAGCGAAGGCATTTATGTTGAAAACAGTTTTAGAGCAGAAGTTACCAATGAAATTGTTGGCGATATGGTGGACGACATTAATATTACTGGTGTTCCGCAAGTAAGCGGTTTCAAGAAAATATTCCAACGTAACCATAAAAACGTAAAGGTTACGATAACCGATAATTACAAACTCATTTTAAGACTTCCTAAAACAAAATATCAAGGAAAGCCCATAATGGGCAATTAATAAACTCACTCTTATGAAAACATATATCACATTACTGTTATTGATTTGTTCAATGTCAATTTCAGCACAGCAACCCCTTGACACTATTTACGCCAACGACCAGAAAAACGTTGCCCTGTTTTTTCCAAACCCTATTCGACAAGGAATTACAGGAGCTTCCAATTTTGTATTCACCTATAATCGTGAGAAAGAGCAGTATTTCGGTTTGTTACAGGCGAAGCCTGGAACAGAAAGCAACCTATTGACCGTTACAAGTGATGGTCGCGTTTATTCTTATATTTTGAAATATTCTGAAAAACTTCCAGAACTGAATTATTTTATCAATGAAAATGAAAGCATTGGCAGTGAACTTCCGGAAAAGATTAAGCAGAAGCCAGAAGTTAAACCGTTGAACGAATATGCAAATAGAATAACACATTTTCAAAAATTCAGCGAGTATTTATTAAAATCCAACTTTGAGCGTATTGAAACCAAACGCAAAAAAGGAATTAAAGTCCAATTACAAAAAATAGCGTATGATGCTTCTGAAGTGTATTTGGTTATAGAGGTCAAGAACAGGTCTGGAATCGATTTTGAAATTGACTACATTAAAGTTTATAGAACCAACGGAAACAAAAAGCGTAAAGCCTCTTACCAAAGATTACAACAAGAAGTTATTTACAAACACAAAATGCCATATTCCATTACTGATGGAGAAAGTCAATGCTTTGTGTATGTAGTTCCAAAGTTTGTTTTAGGCGACAACGAAAAGTTAATGCTGGAGCTGAAGGAGCTAAAAGGGAGCAGAAAAATGATTTTGGAAACCAAAATTTAAGAGGTGTTTATCACCTCTTTTTTTTGTGATTAAAAAAGTATCTTTGTTATAAATATAACAAATTTATTGACAACTAAAATTAGAATGAATAACGAACAAACCGCAATACGAACAACTTATTTCAGCATAATTGGGAATACTGCTTTAGCCTTAATTAAAGGACTTGCGGGATTTTTTGGAAATTCTTATGCTTTAATTGCAGATGCGATTGAATCGACAACGGATATTTTTGCTTCATTTTTAGTTTTATTAGGTTTTAAATATGCAAAACGACCAGCGGACGAAAATCATCCCTATGGACACGGCAAAATTGAGCCATTAATTACCTTTGGAGTTGTTACATTCCTTGTTGTTTCTGCCACAATAATCGCCTATGAAAGTATTCAAAACATTCAAACACCTCATAAAATCCCGAAATCTTGGACTTTGATTGTGCTAGGTCTAATAATAGCTTGGAAAGAAATCTCATTTCAAATTGTAATTAAAAAAAGTAAACAAACAAATAGTTCATCATTAAAAGCAGATGCTTGGCATCATAGAAGTGATGCCATAACTTCGGTAATGGCCTTTATCGGTATTTCGATAGCAATCATATATGGAAAAGGTTATGAAACAGCAGATGATTGGGCTGCCTTATTCGCTTCTGGATTCATTTTATATAATAGTTATTTAATATTACGTCCAGCTTTAGGAGAAGTTATGGACGAACAACTTTATGACGAACTGATAATTGAAATTAGAGAAAAATCAACAGAAGTTCAAGGTGTTTTAGGAACAGAGAAATGTTTTATTAGAAAATCCGGAATGAAATTCCACGTGGATTTACACGCAATTGTGAATAATGAAATTTCGGTAAAATCTGGTCACGACATTGCTCATAAGTTAAAAGACCATTTACAAAAAGAAATACCGAATTTAGGACACATACTAATTCATATTGAACCGAATTAATAAAAGCAATATATTCATAAAAATTGTCTATTCTGATAAGCAAAGAAAAGTTACTAATCTTTCCTATCCGTTTTAAAACCAATTCGTTCCCTGTTATGCTGTTCAATCTGTACCTTGTCCTTTTGCAGTAAATAATTCAAAGCCTGATGAATGTCCTTAAATTTGATATTCATTTCTTTTTCAAGTTGGGCTATATGTTCTTTAAGGTTGCTATAATCTGTAAGATGCTGCCGTAACGCTACAAATGCACGCATAATAGATATATTTACGTCAATGGCCTTGTCGCTGTTAAGTACGCTAGAAAGCATTGCCACGCCCTGTTCGGTAAAGGCAAACGGAGTGGCAGGACTAAATTTAATGTTCTCTGGAAGGTTGTCACAATTTGTGATAACCTCTTTCCACTCATCTTTTGAAAGCTGAAACATAAAATCATCGGGGAAACGTTTAAGATTACGTCTAACCGCTTGTTTTAGTACTCTAGTTTCTACTTCATAGAGTTCAGCAAGGTCAAAATCAAGAATAACTTTGTTTCCTTGAATATTATGGATTTTATTTTTTATTATAGATAGTTCCATTGTATTTTTAATTAACTGGAATTATGAATTTTGAGAAACCACTTTAGAGATAGATTCATTTTCTATCTCATTGAATTGAGCCCTTAATTTTTGCATATCATCACTTACTTTACGTTCAATGACTTTAGCATAAATTTGGGTTGTAGATATTCGGGAGTGACCCAACAATTTTGAAACCGTCTCAATGGGCATACCATTACTTAATGTAACCGTTGTAGCAAATGTATGTCGGGCAATGTGGAAAGTAAGGTTCTTTTTAATACCACAAACATCAGCAATTTCCTTTAAATAAGAATTTAGTTTTTGATTTGAGATTTTAGGAAATATACTTCCTTGTGATATTGATTTACGGTTGCTCTTGTATTTTTCAACAATTTGCATCGCCTTTGGCAACAAAGGTATTCGTATGGGCTTTGTCGTCTTTTCCCGTTTGTAATAAATCCA
The DNA here is from genome assembly GCF_947500795.1 of uncultured Gelidibacter sp. Classification (GTDB taxonomy): domain Bacteria; phylum Bacteroidota; class Bacteroidia; order Flavobacteriales; family Flavobacteriaceae; genus Gelidibacter. Next base: position 97,531 of record NZ_CANMTE010000001.1, read on the forward strand.
AAGTTCGCCATCGATGCCAATACAGATATTATCCGCAGTTAAATGGATGACATCGATATAACTTAAACTGGTATAGCAACTAAAAACAAACAAATCCTTTACCAATTCCAATCTTGGAATGCTAAATTGTTTATTTTCTATCTCTTGAAGCTCTTCGAGACTTAAAAAGCCTCTTTCGTTTTTAATGAATTTAGATTTGAAATTGATAAATGGGTCGCGTTGAATCCAACCCAATTTAAACGATAAATTTATCATCTTTCTAAAACGCTCGATATGCTTCATTACGGTATTGTTGCCCATTGGCTTTTGATGGTCTTCTGGTATGTAGTCCCGGAGATATTTCTCAAACTTTATGATAAAGTGATAATCAAGTTCCCGTAAATAAAGGTCTGTGGTCTTATAGGATTTCGATAAAAATTTGGAGATATAACTCTGTGTAGTGTAATAATTTTTTTGTGTTCCCCACTTTAATTTGTTTACCATATCTTCATTATGGTAATTGATAATATCTGTAATGGAACGATTATTTTCGTCATTACCGAAATATCGAGCCTTAACGACCTGTGCGGTAATCAATTTATGCTCATTCATTAAATCGCGATAACATTTAAACAGATGATTGTAAGTTTCATCTAAATAACTGTTTAGAATTCTTGATTTCTGATTTGTTCCCCGAGCTCTGTTTTTATGGACATCCCAATCAGACACTAAAACTTTTCGTTTTAGACTGATGGTAGCTCGCTTGCCATTTACCGTAATTCTTGCGTAAATAGATGCTTGGTCATTTTTTGCCCTGGAGAAGTCCGCCCAGAACAAAATACTGAAGGTGGTAGATGTTTTCATTATTTCGTCTTTTAGTTAACAATAATTCGTTGTTATCAGACGAAAGTCAAATCACTTATAAAGATACATTTATTTATTGATTAGCAGACCGTTGGTCATAAATCTGGTCAACACTTTTTGAAATTTTAATTTGTTATCCGATTTGTTGACATTTTTAATCAAAACATATCAATTCTTATGATATTCTTAAAAACAGAAAAACCTGAAAATCATACGATTAACAGGTTTTTGTTATAGATTGATACTATAATTTGTCGGGGTGGCAGGATTCGAACCTGCGACCTCCGCGTCCCAAACGCGGCGCGATAACCGGGCTACGCTACACCCCGAAGTGGTTATCTTTGTCTCGACTCCTGGAAATCGAGGTGCAAATATATGGTTTTTCTTTAAATTGTAACAAATTTTATTTCTAAATTTATAGATTAATCTCTAACTGTATGAAAATCAAAAATTACGTCGCCATAATAATGGCTTTTGTTGGTCTCAGTTCATGTGCCCAAGATAAAAATCCTGTGAATACCAATCATGATTATGAATTGGTTGTTTCGGAATTGACTAATCCCTGGGGATTTGTGTTTTTGCCTGACAATTCCATGTTGATCAATGAAAAGGAAGGTAAAATCATTCATTTTAAAGAGGGCCAGAAAACATTCATAGAAGGTGTCCCGGAAGTATATAATAGAGGTCAGGGCGGATTATTGGATATAGCCCTTCATCCAAATTATAAAGAAAACGGGTGGATCTACATCACCTACGCATCTTCCGAAGGGGAAGGCGATGGTGGGAATACGGCATTGATGCGTGCAAAACTCGAGAACAATACACTTATTAATAAGGAACTACTTTATAAAGCCACTCCAAATACAACTAAAGGACAACATTTTGGTTCACGAATAGTTTTTGATAGGGATGGTTATTTGTATTTTACCATTGGCGAAAGAGGCGATCGGGATGTGAATCCGCAGGATATAACAAGAGATGGTGGTAAAGTGTATCGCTTAAATGATGATGGGTCGATTCCTAATGATAACCCTTTTGTGAATGAGGCTAATGCCAAAAAAGCAATTTATTCCTACGGGCACCGTAATCCGCAAGGAATGGTTCTGCATCCTGAAACCGGTGCCATTTGGACTCATGAGCATGGCCCAAGAGGCGGGGATGAAATAAATATTATAAAAAAAGGCGCCAATTATGGGTGGCCAGTCATCAGTTATGGTATCAACTATGTTGGCACTAAATTCACTGATATTACTGAAAAAGAGGGCATGGAACAACCGCTGCATTATTGGGATCCTTCTATTGCACCGAGTGGTATGGCCTTTATTACTAGTGATATTTATCCGGGTTGGAAGGGCGATTTATTGGTAGGTTCGTTAAAGTTTATGTATGTGGATAAAGTGGTGTTGAAAGATGGGAAAGTGGAAAAGGAAGAGCGCCTTTTAGATGGGTTAGGGCGTGTTAGATCAATTAATCAAGGGCCTGATGGTTACATTTATGTAGGCATTGAAAATAAAGGCATTGTAAAGTTGTTACCTAAAAAATAATGAAAACAATGATAGCTATAATTGTATTTTTAAGTGTGTTATTTTCTTGTAATACCACACCAAAGCAAACCCCAGAATTAAAAGAGAGCATGGCAAGAGGTGCAGTAGTTTATGAGAATTTCTGTATGAACTGCCACATGCCAAACGGAGAGGGTATTCCCAAAGCGTTTCCGCCTTTGGCGAAAGCTGATTATTTAATGAAAAAACGTCAAGAAAGTATCAAAGCGGTTAAATACGGATTGTCTGGAGAAATTACTGTTAATGGTGTTGTTTATAATAGCAGTATGGCGGCTTTAGGACTTTCTGATAATGAAGTTGCTGACGTTATGAATTATGTTTTAAATTCGTGGGGAAATGACGACGGGAAAATAGTTACACCCTCAGAAGTTTCTAAAATTGAGCCGTAGTAGTTCTTAATAATTGGTTAAATTTGCCCTGAAATTTAAAAATTAAAAGATGCTGATTATAGGAATAGCTGGAGGTACAGGATGTGGCAAAACTACCGTTGTCAATCAAATTTTAAAAGAACTGCCTGAAGGTGAAGTAGGTGTTATTTCTCAAGATTCCTATTATAAGGATACCACACATTTAAGCTTTGAAGAACGTGTAAAAATTAATTTTGACCATCCACGATCTATCGATTTTGAGCTGTTGGAAAGTCATTTAAAAGATTTAAAGGAAGGTAAGGATGTCCACCAACCTGTTTATTCGTTCATTAAGCACAACAGAACAGGAGATACCATCTTGACACATCCACGTAAAGTGATGATTGTTGAGGGGATTTTGATTCTGACCAATCCGGAATTGCGCGACATGTTCGACATTAAAATATTTGTGCATGCAGATAGTGACGAACGCTTAATTAGACGTTTAAAACGTGATATCTCTGAACGAGGACGCGATTTAGATGAGGTATTGGCGCGTTATCAAAATACGCTAAAACCAATGCACCAACAATTTATTGAGCCGATGAAGGAATACGCAGACCTTATCATCCCAAATAATAAGTACAACACCGTAGCAGTAGATATCGTTAAAAGTATCATTAACCAACGCTTAGTATAAGTTGAAAATCAAAACTAAATACCTGAAGTTCTTCAAGAACATGTACGTACTCATATTTATTGTGTTCGTAGGATGGATGCTATTTTTTGATGCCAATTCGTACTTAATCCATCGTGAATTGAATAAGGAAATGGAGGATTTGGAAGATGAGCGCGATTATTATAAAAAGGAAATCCTGAAGGATAAAAAAGCGATAAAAGCTTTAAGTACTGAAGAGGGACTTGAGCGATTGGCTCGAGAGAAATATTACATGAAGCGCGAGAATGAAGAAATTTATATTATCGAATATGAAGATAGTATAAGAAATCAAGAAGATAATGAGTAACACGCTATTTGATGAATTTTCCGAAGCTACTTCCAAACAATGGAAACAGCTCATTCAATATGATTTAAAGGGAGCTGACTACAATGAAACCTTGGTCTGGAAGACAGATGAAGGCATTCACGTCAAGCCGTTTTATCATGCTGATGAGTTTGAAAAGCTTCCCGAAGTTTCTGATACGAAAGCAACAGATTGGCAAATTTGTCAAGCCATTTATGTTGCCAATGTTGAAAAATCCAATCTCAAGGCTGTCAATGCCATTGCGCGAGGGGCGGAAAGTATAACATTTATTTTACCCTCAGAAGCTATCGTTATTAAAGACCTTTTGGTCAACATCAATCTGACAAAAGTCACCGTATATTTAGAGTGTCAATTCTTGTCTGAAGCTTTTGTTAAGCATTTCGATTTTATTCCAAGTAAGGAAAATATCCATATCTACACTGATATTATTGGCAATCTGGCCAAAACAGGCAATTGGTTTAAAAACCTGAAAGCGGACCATCTAGAGTTTGAAGCTATCGTAAAACACACAAACTCGTTTTCAATCAATCTCAATTTATATCAAAATGCTGGTGCCAATATGGTGCAGCAATTAGCATACGGTTTGGCTCATGCCAATGAGTATTTGAATCATTTTGAGACTGTACTTTCAGCTGAGGAGAAACAAAGTTTTAAAGTGATTTTCAATGTTTCTGTGGGAACAAATTATTTCTTTGAAATAGCAAAACTACGCGCATTAAGAGATTTGTGGCGCGCTTTGGCAGATGCTTATCATTTTAATCCAGAATGTGTAATTGTTGTAAAACCAACAAAACGAAACAAAACGCTTTACGATTATAACACCAATATGTTGCGAACTACCACGGAATGCATGAGTGCTATTTTGGGAGGCGCAAACACGATATGTAATGTGCCTTATGATGCTATCTATCACAAGGATAATGAGTTTTCAGAGCGAATCGCAAGAAACCAAATGTTGGTCTTAAAACATGAAAGCTACCTTGATAAGGTAAACAATCCTGCTGATGGCGCATATTATATTGAAAGTCTAACCGATCAATTGGCAGAGAAATCTTTAGCATTATTCAAAGATATTGAAGCTACAGGTGGATTTTTACATCAGCTAAAAGAAGGTATTATTCAAAAGAAGATAAAGGAAAGTGCGGCAAAAGAGCAAAGCCAATTTGATAAAGGCGAATTGATCTTGTTGGGCACAAATAAACATCCTAATGCTGATGATAAAATGAAACAGGAATTGGAATTGTATCCTTTCGTAAAGAAAAATCCTGTAAAAACTTTAATAGAGCCTATTATTGAAAAACGTTTGGCAGAAGCTGTTGAACAAAAACGACTGGATGATGAGTAGAAAGAATGTACAAGATATCGTTTTAAAGCCTAAAGATTCTACAGCAAAAAACCTGAATTCGGAACCGTTTCAGACCGCAGAAGATATTGATGTGCAACCAACATACTCTAAAGCAGATTTAGAGAATGTAGAACATCTTAATTTTATTGCAGGCTTGGCGCCAAATTTACGCGGACCGTACTCAACCATGTATGTACGCAGACCTTGGACCATTCGTCAGTATGCGGGATTTTCTACAGCTGAAGAAAGTAATGCATTTTACAGACGAAATTTAGCAGCTGGACAAAAAGGTTTATCCGTAGCTTTTGATTTGGCAACCCATCGCGGTTATGATTCTGACCATGAACGAGTGGTTGGAGATGTTGGTAAAGCTGGTGTGGCTATTGATTCTGTCGAGGATATGAAAATCCTCTTTGATCAAATTCCTTTAGATAAAATGTCAGTGTCCATGACTATGAATGGCGCTGTATTGCCTATTATGGCGTTTTATATCGTTGCAGCAGAAGAACAAGGCGTGAAACCTGAGCAATTGGCCGGCACGATTCAAAATGATATTTTAAAGGAGTTTATGGTGCGGAATACTTATATCTATCCGCCAACACCATCCATGAAAATCATCTCTGATATTTTTGAATATTCGAGTAAAAACATGCCAAAATTTAATAGTATCAGTATTTCTGGATACCATATGCAAGAAGCTGGTGCTACGTGTGATATTGAATTGGCATACACATTAGCTGACGGTCTGGAATATATCAGAAAAGGACTGGATGCGGGAATGGATATTGACACGTTTGCACCCCGATTGTCCTTCTTTTGGGCTATTGGCATGAATCATTTTATGGAAATCGCCAAAATGCGTGCTGCACGTATGTTATGGGCGAAAATGGTGAAACAATTCAACCCTAAAAATGATAAATCGCTTTCTTTGCGTACCCATTGTCAGACGTCTGGTTGGAGTTTAACCGAACAAGATCCATTCAATAACGTGGCAAGAACTACTATTGAAGCCGCCGCAGCAGCATTTGGAGGTACTCAGAGTTTGCACACCAATGCCTTAGACGAAGCAATTGCATTACCAACAGATTTTTCGGCAAGAATCGCTAGAAATACCCAACTTTTTCTGCAGCAGGAAACCCACATCACCAAAACGGTTGATCCTTGGGCAGGTAGTTACTATGTGGAGAAACTGACTCACGATATTGCCCAAAAAGCATGGGAACTGATTGAAGAAGTTGAAGCGCTTGGAGGAATGACCAAAGCTATTGAAGCTGGGATTCCGAAGTTACGAATTGAGGAGGCTGCTGCCCGCAAACAGGCACGAATTGATTCTACACAAGATATAATTGTTGGCGTGAACAAATACCGATTGGAAAAGGAAGATCCAATTTCAACATTGGAAGTCGATAATCAAACGGTAAGACTATCACAAATAGAACGTTTAAACAGAATTAAATCTGAACGTGACAATGCAAAAGTGAAAGCTGCATTGTCAAAATTAACTGAAGTTGCACGTACGGGTGAAGGTAATTTATTAGCTTTAGCTGTCGAAGCCGCTCGAGAACGCGCTACTCTAGGTGAAATTAGCGATGCATTAGAAGACGTTTTCGGTAGGTATAAAGCTCAGATAAAATCATTTTCAGGCGTGTATAGAAAAGAGATAAAAGACGACAGCTCCTTTAAAAGAGCGCGGGAATTGGCTGATAAATTTGCGGAACAAGATGGACGTAGACCACGAATTATGATCGCAAAAATGGGGCAGGATGGTCATGATAGAGGCGCAAAAGTGGTCGCTACAGGTTACGCTGATGTTGGTTTTGATGTTGATATTGGTCCGTTATTCCAAACCCCAAAAGAAGCTGCAAAACAAGCCGTGGAAAATGATGTCCATATATTAGGGGTGTCTTCATTGGCAGCCGGACATAAAACCTTAGTGCCACAGGTTATTGAAGAGCTTAAAAATTATGGTCGTGAAGATATTATGGTCATTGTCGGTGGTGTGATTCCAAAACAAGATTATCAATATTTATTTGATGCGGGAGCCGTGGCTGTTTTTGGTCCTGGTACACGAATCAGTGACGCCGCTATTCAAATTCTCGAAATCTTAGTGGATTAATATCCTGAATATTTTTTGAAATTAGAACTCTACAATAGTAAGCTAAGATAATTAGCTGCTAAATTTTATTGCTGAAATAATCGCCCTAAACACCTCAAATTTGTTCGACAGAGACTTCTTATTAAAGCAATTAGAGCAGAATACTGTTTGGGATGTGATTATTATAGGAGGCGGAGCAACCGGTTTGGGAGTTGCGATAGATAGCGCCACAAGAGGCTACAAAACTTTACTCTTAGAGCAGTCTGACTTTGCAAAAGGGACCTCGAGTAGGAGCACCAAACTAATTCATGGTGGCGTTCGGTATTTGGCTCAGGGCAACCTGGATTTGGTTAAAGAGGCCCTTTATGAAAGAGGTTTATTGCTAAAAAATGCGTCGCATTTGGTCCGAAACCAATCTTTTATAATTCCGACATATAGTTGGTGGGATACGTTTTTTTATACGTTTGGGTTAAAAACATACGATTTCTTCTCTGGAAAACTGAGTTTTGGTAAATCTGAATGGATTTCCAAAACTAAGACTGCATCCCGACTTCCCACAATCAAAAGTGAGCATCTTAGTGGAGGTGTTGTATATTCCGATGGTCAATTTGACGATGCGCGTTTAGCTATCAATATGGCACAAACGGCTATTGAACAAGGCGCAACCGTGTTGAATTATGTTAAGGTTGGCGGTTTACAAAAAGATTCACAAGGACAAATCAAGGGCGTAAGTGCTATTGATGTCGAAACTCAACATCACTATTACTTAAGCACAAAAGTGGTCATAAATGCTACAGGTGTGTTTACGGATGACATCCTTCAGATGGACGATCCGGAAGCCAAACATACGGTGAGGCCGAGTCAGGGAATTCATTTGGTTTTTGATCGTTCCATATTGTCAGGGAATGACGCAGTGATGATCCCGAAAACGGTAGATGGCAGAGTTCTGTTTTTAGTCCCATGGCATAATAGAGTGGTAGTAGGAACCACAGATACTTTAGTAGAGCGGCATCAGTTAGAGCCGGAGCCCTTAGAAAATGAGGTCGATTTTATTTTAAATACATTAAATACGTATTTAAAGGTAAAGGTCACAAAAGCTGATGTTTTGAGTCAGTTCGCTGGGCTACGACCACTTGCTGCTCCAAAAAATGCTTCGGAAAAAACCAAAGAAATTTCCCGAAGTCATAAAGTTATTGTTTCTGCATCCGATTTAATAACGATTACTGGAGGTAAGTGGACCACGTATAGGCGTATGGCGCAGGACACCATTAATAAAGCGATTGCATTAGGGAAGTTGCCTAAAAAGGTCTGTGTGACAGAGAAACTAAGTATCCATGGCGCCGATGGATCAGCAGATGATACGGATCATCTTTATATTTATGGTACGGATCAGAAATTTATTGAAGCACTTATTGAGGAAGCTCCGGAATTAGGTGAGAAATTGCATCCGCGTTTGGAGTTTTTAAAAGCGGAGGTGGTGTGGGCAATCAAAAATGAAATGGCAAGAACCATTGAAGATGTGTTGGCTAGACGCGTACGAATCTTATTTTTGGATGCTAGAGCAGCACTGGAAGTAGCTCCAATTGTCACTGAATTATTCGGAAAGTACCTTGGAAAAAATGCTGAATGGCAGCATTTACAACTTCAAGAATTTAAGAAATTAGCCGAGCGTTATATTCTAAAGTAAAAAAATAACTTGTTGTGATTTATTCAATTCGTTTGTAATTCTCAGAGTAAATACGATTTCCTAAATCATCAACTTCAATTTGAATGAATTTATCTTTATCTAAATGGAGTTCGTATTTAAATTCCTTCTTTTCATCTATGATTTTTTTCATCATTTCTGAGCCGTATTCAAGTGTTTCCTTTAGTTCTTTATCAGTGTTATTATAATTGCCATACCCAAACCATTCCGTAGAATCTCCAGGAACGTTTTTGCTCCACATCACTTTATTGTCTGTGTACATTTTAACCTGCCTAAAGCCATGATTGATTTTAAATGAATCAGCAATTTTGTTATCAACATAATTATAATACCCTACCATTTCCCATGTACCATTGAGCTTCATGGCTTGTTCTTCCATATGTGATTCAGTGATAATATTTGATTTTTCGTGATCGTTGCAAGCTGTAAAAGTGAATAACACAATTAAAAGGAAAGAAAGTTTCATGACGCTAAGTTTTTGATTATTAAGGAATAACTATTCCTAATTTACAAAAAAAAGTGGACTTTCTTGAATATATTTTTCTTAACTAGGTCTGAATTTTTTATCAATCCCTCAATTTATGCCTTTCACCTCCTTGTAGGGTGTTTTAGAGTATGCTGTTGCAATCCATTATTTAATGTTTAATATAGACTGTTTTTCTATTTACAAATTCGTGAATTCCTTCTTTGGAAAGTTCTCTTCCATAACCAGATGCTTTTGTGCCGCCAAAAGGAAGTCGCGCGTCCGATTTTACAAGTTCATTTACAAAGTAAGCACCGTCGTCGATGATGGAGATATATTCTTGTGCAAGCTCAATAGATTGTGTAAAAACCATAGTGCCTAGACCAAATCTACTATCTGACGCTATCTTGAAAGCTTCTTCAGCATTTTTGACCTTCATGATGGGTGCGACAGGGCCAAAGGTTTCTTCTTTGAACACAGGCATGTCCTTGGTGATATTTGTTAGTATTGTAGGGGCAAAATAAGCATTGTCTTGCTCATTCCCGATAACTAGAGTAGCTCCAAGCGCAATAGAATCGTCCACTTGTTTTTTTATAATATCAGCGATATCTTTTCTTGCCAAGGTTCCAAAGGTGGTGTCAGACTTCAGGGGGTCATCATGTTTAAGTTTGGATACCTTGTCTTTAAATCGTTTTAGAAATTCGTCATAAATAGATTCCGTGACGATAAAGCGTTTGGCGGCAATACAGCTTTGTCCCGCATTTTGCATCCTCGCATTCACAATCGTGTCCATATAGGTATCCAAATCGGCATCATCAAGAATAATGCAAGCATTGTTTCCACCTAGTTCTAAAACAGTTTTCTTTAAGTTTTTACCGGCTGTTTCAGCAATTTTTCTACCTGCTTTCTCACTTCCTGTTAAGGTGACAGCCTTAATGCCATCATTGGCTATAAGTTCCTCAATCGCATCATGACCAGCCAAAATGGTCGTAAAACAACCTTTAGGGTAGCCTGCTTTTTCAAAAAGCTCTTCAATGGCCAACGCACAACCAGTTACATTGCCGGCGTGTTTAAGGATTGCGGTATTTCCTGCAGTTAATGTAGGAAGTGCAAATCTCATAACCTGCCAAAATGGGTAATTCCATGGCATTATGGCCAAAATAGTGCCCAGGGGATCATAACTTATAAAACTTTCTGTAGCTTCCGTTTCAATAAGTTCATCGGCTAAGAAATCGTCAGCATTAACGGCGTAGAAATCGCATAAAGTGATACACTTTTCAATCTCAGCAATACTTTGACTGATAGGTTTCCCCATTTCTTGCGTCATTAATTCGGCAAGTTCCTGTTTGTCATCGTCCATTACTTGCGCCAGATTCAATAATAGTCTGCAGCGCTCCTTAATAGAGGTGTGTCGCCACTCGTAAAAACGCTTATTGGCAGTGTCCAGGATGGTTTTTAATTCGGTTGCGGTATGTAGTTGATATTCCTTAAGGGTCTTATTGTTGAAAGGATTGACTGTTTTTATAGAATTTTTCATAATCAAGCTTATTAATGTTAAATTAGTCGTAAAACCTTTACATTTTAGGATATGATACGTAATTTTACTAATATATAATTGAGTGTTTACCGAAATTATAGGAATTTAACAAGGTCTGCAAGTACTATTGTGTAATAGTCAAAATATTATCGTAATGAGGTAATATAGATCTAAATAGGTATCTATTTTTGTTAAACTTAAAACAATTAATAATTAATAATTTAAAATAAAATTATGGGAAATAATAGTAGTAATACGCTTATCGGTATTTTAGCTGGTACAGCAATTGGAGCAACTTTAGGAATTTTATTCGCACCGGATAAAGGTATTAATACAAGACAACGAATTTCAGACGAAGCTTTGTCGGCAAAAGACAAGTTAGCTGAAAGTGCTATGTCAGCAAAAGATACTCTTGCGAGTAAAGCATCTCATTTAAGAGATAGTTTTGTTGACACTGTAGCGTCAAAAAAAATGACTTTAGATGAAAAGGTTGATCATATTATGTCTGATGCAAGCCACAAGACTGAAGATGTTATCTCAACATTGGAAAACAAATTGGCGATGTTAAAAGATAAAAATAAGAAATTCCAAAAATTCTAAATTGACTCTATGAATGTTTTTGAATCTATAAATAATACATCCAATAAAGCTACTGATATTGGAGAACAATACCTTGATAAAACTCAAGAGTATATTAAGTTAAAAGTTTTTCAACAAGTTTCCTATACTGTTAGTATGTTAGGAAAGGCGTTAGCTATTGGTGGTGTATTATTTATAGGTTTAATTTTTTTAGCTTTCGCTTCAGCTATTTCCATTGGTGATGCTATAGGCCATGTGGCTTGGGGTTACCTCATTGTGGGAGCTGTTTTTGTAATTGGCGCTCTTGTAATCTATAAAACGAGACATTTGATTGACAGTGCGATAATTAAAAAAATTCAAACCAAAATATTTAAATAATTTATGAAAACTTACCAATCCTTTGACGAAATCGAGTATGATTTGAACAGGCTTAAACTTGAAAGACAGATTGCTTGGGAAGAACTGAAGGGTGTTAAGAATCAGTTTCAAGAAGACATGCAACCACTTAATTGGGTGTCAACAGGTGTAAAGTTTGCAGGTAAATATGGCATTTTTGTCTTATTGAAAAAGTTATTTAGAAAATAAATCCTAATCACGGATTTCATTATCATCATCTAAAACAATCACTTGCTTCTTAAATGCGTGAGGCGTCATATTGTATTTGTCCCTGAAAATTTTCGAAAAATAACTTCTACTCGTAAATCCAATCGTGTATACGATTTGAGAAATATTCAAATCAGTAGTATTCATTAAATCTCTAGCAGCCTCTAATCGAACATGTCTTATGTATTCGGTTACTGTTTTAGCATATAAAAATTTAAATCCTTCTTGTAGTTTGGCTTGAGAAAGTCCAGAATCTTTCGAAAGTTGATCTAATTTATAATTAACGGAAGGGTCCTTCAAGATTTTATTCGCAAACTTACTAATCACCTTTAATTCATTCTTCAATAATGTATTTGGAATGGGATGGTTATTTTCATGTTTGTCATGTCGAGCGATATGCATCGCCAATAATTGGTACACTTTGCCCTCAATTTGAAGTATTCTTGTCATGCCTTCAGCTTTCAGATCACGCAATGATTTTACATGATCTTCCATTCTTAAGTGGATAGGACTGTAATAAGCATAGGTTGTTTCATTGCTTTCGTCTACAAACACCCGATACAAATTTTCGGTTAATTCAGACAGTTGGTTGTTTCGTTTTTTTAAAAACTCCGTTCTTATAATTCGGATATTATTAAAAATGATGTGTGTTGCTTTTGGGAGTAGTGTATAATGTTTGATGTTATCTTCGGCAACTATAATAGAGGAGTGGTATTGACCAATAGTCTGGAATTCCTCCTGATTTTCAAAACGGTGTTTGTAACAACCATGGGAGCAGTAAGTGAAATGAATGGGATTGGCATTTTTGTGAGGATCTATAAACAAGATGTCTTCAAAGAAAATAGAATTTAATTCAAATAAGCTCACACCCCAGTCAAAACTGATACATCTGATGCATCCTTTTCCAATGGCATTATCAAATCTTAAGGTGTATTCTCCCCATCGCTCATGAATTTCGCCACCTAAAAAACTTTTCATCTGTTTTAAGGCCTCTTCCGTACTATCAGCTTCAATAGTGATTTTTATCATTACTCCCGGATTTTAATAAAAAACTAATCTATAAATATTCGTAAAAACCTAGAGATTGAGGTAATGTATCACAAGTAACTCTAACTTGTTGATTAACAAATATACACAATGTTCATTTGAAAAACCGAACCTTAATAATTTCTGTTTACATTTTATAATTTTTACTACTTAAAAATAAGGAATTGTATACAGTTAAATTTTTCTCCGATTGAGGACTCAAAGTAGGGATAATACCTTTAATTTAGTGGTATAGAAAAGGAGTCTTGTACTCTTTTTATACTGGTTGGTTAGTTAGGAAGAATGACCTCAGCACAACTACAAAATTGCTGAGGTATTCTTTTATCCTATTGTGAATGATCTGCAGGTCATATCTTATTACATTCTTGTCTCGATTCCAGTCTTTAAATTCCTAAATCACACATGCTTTAGTTCCTATTTCCCTTTTGAAAAATTGACTTCAATTGGAACATCTTCTTCAATTATTTCAAGACTACATTTTTAATGATTTCTCATGTCAATTATTAATGAAATGTTAATTTGTTGACAGTAAACTGAATGGGTCAATTTTAATCGGAATTGAACTAACTGTCCACTTTAATGATATGTAGTTTTATATAAACTAAAAAACATATATTATGAGTGATTACACAGATAAATTAGGAAATAGGTTAAATGATTTGTTGGAAAAAAATTATGACGCCGAAAAGGGTTTTAAAAAAGCCGCTGAAAACGCAAAACATGTCGGTCTTAAATCTTATTTCTCAAACAAAGCGCAAGAACGCTACAACTTTGGTCACCAATTGAAATCTGAATTGAGGAATTTTGGACAAGAACCACAAGAAAGCGGTAGTGTTGCAGGTGCTGCTCACAGGACTTGGATGGAGGTTAAATCTTGGTTCTCCGCTGATGACGATGAGTCTATGCTTGAAGAAGCGATCAGAGGAGAGAAAGCTTCAGTAAATGAATACCAAGAGGTGCTTTCAGAAACAACAATTCCTGGGTCTACTAAACAATTGTTGCAAACTCAAAAAACTGCAATTGAACAAGGCTTAAACAACATTAAAAGATTGGAAGATTTAAGTTAATACCCCACATTATTAATTGTAAAGGACACTTATTGTAAGTGTCCTTTTTTTTTCTGATTCTCCGCAAACACACCTAATATTTTTAGTATATTAGCGCTCAAAAAGCAGGGATTATGAACATATTCAGTTTTACGGCTCATTTCGGTTCGGAGGAAGATTGTCGTTTGCATTTCAAGGAGCAGCGTGATAAGGAAGGGGTTGTCTGCAAGCGATGCGGGGGCACTTCCCATTATTGGTTACAGGGTAAATGGAGTTATGAATGCAAAGGTTGCCGTTTCCGCACCTCGTTGCGCAGCGGTACGATCATGGAGAGCTCCAAGCTGCCGTTTCTGGTGTGGTACAAAACGATGTTCCTGATGAGTTGCACAAAAAAGGGATTCTCCACCAACGAACTCCAGAAGCAATTAGGATTGAAGCGTTACGAACCGGTATGGGCGATGGTACACAAACTCCGCAGGGCGATGGGCAACCGGGATGCAAGGTATACACTGGAAGGGATGATAGAACTGGATGAGGGTTACTTTTCGGTGGCCAGTAAGGAAATCGAGCGAGGCAAGGGTACACGTGGCCGGGGAGCCGAGGGAAAGCAGAACGTTGCGGTGATGGCCGAAAGCACCCCGTTGGAAGATATCGAAACGGGCAAAAAGGAGAAGCATGTGCGTTATTTCAAGGCCAGGGTACTGGATAGCCATCAAAGTGAAGGAATCAACGGCGTGGTCAGGGACTGCATGGAGGATGATGCCATCGTATTTTCGGACAAAAGCACTTCTTACGTTGACATCTCCGATCTGGTGGAATTGCACGTCACCGAGAAATCAGACGCCAAAACCACCAAGGAAACACTCAAATGGGTGCATATCGCAATCAGTAATGCAAAACGGACATTGCTGGGCAACTACCATAAAATCAAAAGGAAATACTTACAGTTGTATCTCAACGAGTTTATTTACAAATTAAACAGACGGTATTTTGGAGACAAACTCTTTGACAGACTAGTAATTGCGAATATAACAGGTGCATAAACGGATAATCAGAATCTTTAAACATCCTAATTAACTACCTGCGGATTTTAGGTATTATTATAGAAGCCCCCATGAATAAATCGCTCATCATTTTCGGCATCGTCAACATAACCTCGGACAGTTTCTCCGATGGAGGCCGGTATCTGGCGCCAGACGCAGCCATTGCGCAGGCGCGTAAGCTGATGGCCGAGGGGGCAGATGTGATCGACCTCGGTCCGGCATCCAGCAATCCCGACGCCGCGCCTGTTTCGTCCGACACAGAAATCGCGCGTATCGCGCCGGTGCTGGACGCGCTCAAGGCAGATGGCATTCCCGTCTCGCTCGACAGTTATCAACCCGCGACGCAAGCCTATGCCTTGTCGCGTGGTGTGGCCTATCTCAATGATATTCGCGGTTTTCCAGACGCTGCGTTCTATCCGCAATTGGCGAAATCATCTGCCAAACTCGTCGTTATGCATTCGGTGCAAGACGGGCAGGCAGATCGGCGCGAGGCACCCGCTGGCGACATCATGGATCACATTGCGGCGTTCTTTGACGCGCGCATCGCGGCGCTGACGGGTGCCGGTATCAAACGCAACCGCCTTGTCCTTGATCCCGGCATGGGGTTTTTTCTGGGGGCTGCTCCCGAAACCTCGCTCTCGGTGCTGGCGCGGTTCGATGAATTGCGGCTGCGCTTCGATTTGCCGGTGCTTCTGTCTGTTTCGCGCAAATCCTTTCTGCGCGCGCTCACAGGCCGTGGTCCGGGGGATGTCGGGGCCGCGACACTCGCTGCAGAGCTTGCCGCCGCCGCAGGTGGAGCTGACTTCATCCGCACACACGAGCCGCGCCCCTTGCGCGACGGGCTGGCGGTATTGGCGGCGCTGAAAGAAACCGCAAGAATTCGTTAACTGCACATTCGGGATATTTCTCTATATTCGCGGTTCAGCAGGCATGTCCCCTTTGAGGGCGACCCGACGACAGGATAATCGACCTTATGGTGCGCAAATATTTCGGCACAGACGGTATTCGTGGCAAAGCCAACGAAGGCGCGATGACGGCGGAAACCGCCTTGCGCGTCGGCATGGCGGCTGGCCGTGTCTTTCGTCGCGGTGACCACCGCCATCGTGTCGTGATCGGCAAGGATACGCGCCTGTCGGGCTATATGCTTGAACCCGCGCTCACAGCCGGTTTCACCTCGATGGGCATGGACGTATTCCTTTTTGGCCCGCTGCCGACAACGTATAGGAAGAATAAACGCCCTTTTCACCCAAGTCCAACAGCTTTGGACCGCAGTTGACTCTTTCGACACCCCTGCGATGCAACCCAATCCGGCTGACGGGGAGCCAGCAACGCTGAAAATTTACCCTCCTCTTTCCCACTAGCGGCTCCTTTTCCGACAACCAGCACGGCGGATCCCTGCCGCGGCGCTGTGAACGCAGCATTTTGATTGGTATCGTTGGCCTTCAGGCTCGTCAGTCAAACAGACCCAGGAGCAGCTCAGCCGGTGGCGCCCGGCTTTCGGGTAACGCCCTGGTCCCGCTGGTTTCGGCTTTGTGCTTCAGGTGATCAAGGATCTGCTTGATCACTATAGGGTCTTCAATGCAGGCGATGACTTTCATGGCGCCGCCGCAGCCGCTGCAGGTCTCGATGTCGATATTGAAAACACGCTTGAGCCGTTGCGCCCATGTCATCGACGCTCGCCGTTGTGCTGGTGTTGCCGGTTCATCAGCCACCCTGACCTTGTTGCCCCTGCCCCGTTTTGCCGGCGTGACCAACGCCCGGTGCCGACTGTTGGGTGCGAACACCCCGTGGAAGCGGGTTAGGTTGACTCTGGGCTTCGGTACCAGGGCGGCCAGCCTTGCAATGAAATCCAATGGTTCGAAAATGACGTGCGTGGTGCCGTCCCGGTACGGCGTCTTGAGCTGGTAGCGCACGTTGCCGCCTCGTGTTAACGACAGCCGCTTCTCGGATACCGCCGGGCGGCTGATGTACCGGCACAGCCGTTCGAGCTTCTTGCGTTCATCGGCCCTGGCCGCCACGCCGGCGTGCAGGCTGGACCCGGCTACCTTGCCAATCCCGTCACCGAACGGATCACCACTGGTCGGCAGAGTTTGCAAAGTGAACACCTTTCGCCCCGCCTGTGAACCGACAGCGATACGGTAAGTGATCGAGTGCCCCAGCAGGGGTGTCATCGGGTCGTCATCCACCGCATCCGAGGCCAGATAGCTGTTTTCGACATCCCGTTCCAGCAGGCCTTGCCGTTCCAGATAGCGACCCACCCGGTGGGCGATGGTGTGCGTCAGCTGGGTGAGCTCTGGGCTGGTCGGCGCCTTGACCCAGCGGAAACGCGCTGAGCCGTGGGATTGCTCGACATACACACCGTCGAGAAACAGCATGTGGAAGTGAACATTCAGATTGAGCGCTAATATACTAAAAATATTAGGTGTGTTTGCGGAGAATCAGATTTTTTTTTATGTGTAAAGGTTCATACAAACACCAATTAGTTAAAGTTTATATGCGTTAGTAATTGAAGCGAACAAGTCAAATTTTACAATGGATTTTAGGTTATTTAGATGTAGATATTTAGTACAATGTTTTATAAGATTTCCAACATCGCAAGTAAGAAAGCTATTGAAAGAAAATTTCATGCCAGTTTTCAATTTCCCAATCTTTATGAACCACTAGATCTCATTGAAGGTCTTTTAGAATCTACTGTTGCAATTATTTCAATCAATGACCCTAAAAAAGTACTGTATGCCATATGGGGCTTGCTTCCTGAAAATTTTGAAGATAACTGGAGTGTTTTTCAAGATGTGTTTAACACCTTAAATGTTAGAGTGGAAACACTTCAAAGCGGAACAGAAGTCTATCATAACGCACTAAAAGAACGAAGATGTGTCATTATAGCCACCGGCTTTTATACTACTTTTTTAGCCAATGGAAGTGTCGAAAAATGTCATGTACATCTTGCAAATTTTGAACCCTTTCCGATTGCAGCCATTTTTAATGAACTTAGTGACGGATTTTTAACCTGTTCATTAATTCTAATAAAGGCAAACGACTCATTCAAGAATATTCCAAACCTCTCCGATTCAAAACCGCTCGTGTTAAATGACGCCGAATTAAAACAATGGTTGGATGCGTCCACTTCGTTAAATGAAGTGAATAAAATTTTTGAAAACCATAGTTCTTTAGATTTTGTCTTTGAACTAAGCATGGCTTAGGACTGATATACGCTCAGTTGTTCTATTGTTATGAGTTAAATTCTATTTTGATACGGTTAAACCTCCGCAGCATTAAACTATACCTTTATTTCATAAACTTAAAAACTCAAAATTATGTTACGTTGGACTATTATTTTTATTGTAATTGCTATTATCGCCGGGATCTTAGGATTTGGTGGAGTGGCTGGAGCATCAGCAGGAATAGCTAAAATATTCTTTTTTATTTTTATAGTCCTGTTCATTTTGTCTTTATTGAGAGGCGGATTAAAAAAATAAAGCTATATTTAATAACTAAAACCAAAATTTAAATTATGAAAAAACTAATGATGACATTCGCAGTCCTATTCACTTTAGGAACTGCAATGACAACTTTAACAAGTTGCAGAGAAACAAATAAAAGCTCTTTAGAAAAAGCAGCAGATGACGTAGGAGACGCGGTTGAAGATGCGGCTGACGACGTTGAAGACGCTTTAAATTAATAATGTAATTCTACATTTTACAAAAGAAAAGGTCATCACTAAAATGATGGCCTTTTCTTATTCTATCCCTTTACTATCGGGCTCAATATATTTAATGAAATCTGATGGCGATGTCAATTGGATAAAATGATTCCCAATAATTGCTATAGGGGAGGTAAGTACTTCCGGGTGCTTCTCAAGAATTTTCAACCAATCTTCTTGTTCTAAATCCACCAGTTCACCGTAGTTCTGGGTAAAATCAGGATGCTCTTTATTAATGAGGTCGGAAATTCGCACTCCTAAACCTACTGCCAATTCCGCCCATTGTGTTCCGGTAACTTTGGTTTTGGAAATGTCGATTGTTAAAACTTTCTTGTCTGAAGCTAAAACATAGGCTTGTATTTGTCTTCCTATTGAATTTCCAGAATGGAAGTATAATTTTATTTCGTTTTTGTCTGTTGAAATCACGCCCATTGAGTATTATAGTTAATTATTAAAACTTATTTATGTCCTAGGTAGATAGCCTTAAAACATCAGCTTAAATGCTGTATTTCAGAGGATATATCCCGAATTAAAATTAAGAAAAAAAAACGAGAAAGTGTATAGTGAAAGGCAATTGTTAAATAATAACTTTTAATGATAATAATGAGGGTTTTACAGCAAAATATCTATTTTTGTAAAGTTCAAAATTTAATACATATTATGTCAGATTCAATCGAAAAAGTAAAATGCCTAATTATAGGTTCGGGACCAGCAGGTTATACTGCTGCTATTTATGCGGCTAGAGCAAATATGTTTCCTGTTCTTTACCAAGGAGTGCAACCAGGTGGCCAATTGACAACTACTAATGATGTCGAAAACTTCCCTGGATATCCAGATGGTATTACAGGACCTGCAATGATGATGGAGTTACAAAAACAAGCCGAACGTTTTGGTACTGATGTTAGAGATGGCTGGATTACTAAAGTCGATTTTTCTGGAGATATTCATAAAGTATGGGTGCAAGACACTAAGGAGATCCACTGTGAAACTGTAATTATTTCAACTGGTGCTTCAGCAAAATATTTAGGATTGCCTTCAGAACAAAAATACCTTCAATTAGGTGGCGGTGTTTCGGCATGTGCGGTATGCGATGGATTCTTCTATAGAAATCACGAAGTGGTTATTGTAGGTGCTGGCGATTCTGCTTGTGAAGAAGCACATTATTTATCTAAACTTTGTAAGAAAGTAACAATGCTTGTAAGACGTGATGAATTTAGAGCATCGCAAATCATGCAAGCTAGAGTTAAAAACACTAAAAATATTGAAATCTTGTTCAACACAGATACTGAAGAAGTATTGGGTGACGGGCAAGTTGTAACTGGTGTTAGAGTACGAAATAACGTGAGTGGCGAAGTGAGCGAGATTCCAGCAACTGGATTTTTTGTTGCAATTGGTCACAAGCCTAACACAGATATCTTTAAAGACTATTTGGAGTTGGATGAAACTGGTTATATTATCAATGTTCCAGGTACAGCCAAAACTAATATAGAGGGTGTGTTCGTTTCTGGAGATGCTGCTGATCATGTCTACAGACAGGCTATTACAGCTGCCGGTACTGGATGTATGGCTGCATTGGACGCTGAGCGCTATCTAGCAGGAATTGATTCTAATTTTGAGGTTAATACAGCTACCAATTATTAAGATAAACCTTTAAATACTTAAAATATAAAAGCCTAAAGCGTAGTGTTGAACTATTCTTTAGGCTTTTTTTATTCTGAAATAAATTGTGACTGATTAGGCTGTTGGAGGTTATTGCTTCATCTGAAGTTTTGATGTCCCAACAAACTTAGGGAGTGTAATTTTAGGTGAGTTGTACAAGTACACTTCGCTATTGCCCGTAGCTTCAATAGTCACACTTTCATTAACACGAACTGTAGCAGAACTGCTCATATCTGCAGTGATAGTACAAGTTGTAGTCAGGAATTCTTTTCCATTAAACGTTGACGAATTGTCCAAGCGTAACTGCGTAGTCGTTAAAGTGCCCTCCATATTGGCAGTTGCACGTTGATAAAGGTCAAATTTGGCAATTTTTGCATTAAGCAAGGCTTCCATCTTCACATTGTCATTCAGCACAACCACGGCATTTGTGGCGTTGACATTCAATTTTACTTTCGCCTTATCTGAAGCTGTATAATTGAATTCATTAGTCTTAATATTCAAATAAGCACGTGAAGATCCCGTGGTTTTTAAGGTTGTGTTTTTTAACTCTAAGGACGTTAGTGACCTGAGTTCGCCATCTTCGATCACTTCAATAGTTTCCAATCCGTCGCTATAGTTGACCTTAATATTCATACGGCGGCTAGAAGTGATTTTTTTAGTGGTTTTGAAGGTGAGGGTGCCGTTAATTACTTCAAAGAGAATGTATTCATGTAGATTACTGTCGGCTTCAACTTCAACGGAAGGTTTACTGTTATAGATAATTTCAACTGAAAAATCTTCTCCTACAACAATTTTGTTGAAAGGATCAATATAGGTTTGCTTAATGGTTACATTTCTATCGCCTTTAATTTTCTCATCATCTTGAGCGGACGTGTAGGCGTTAAAACTTAGTGCCATTAAAAATGCAAAAATGATTTTATTCATTATAACTATTTAAGAGGTTATACTAACAAATATAAACAAAAACCATCCCAAACTTTTAACAAGCTTTGAAATGGTTCGTAATAGTGGTGCATAAATAGGTGATAGTATCTTCTTTTGGTTGCTTTTTAGTTAGCAATTACCTTAAAAATCACTGCATATTTTAAAAGTTTTCTATAGGATTGATATCGCTGGTATTGCTATTTGTACCTCTTTCTTTAGTTATGACGTTCTCACCACCGTTTGCAGTTGATTTAACATCTGTGCTACAGGAAAAAAGGCTAAAACTCAGAATGGAAGTGATGATGATTTTTATTATTGTACTCATGACTGCTGGTTTTTGGTGGTGTGATTTGTATGCTACACTGTTGATTATAGCGTGCTAATTATTGGTATTAGTCTGTTGTAATTTTTATACCATTCCCATCAATATTAACCTTTACACGTTCTGAATTTGATTTGATGCCGTCTTGATTAATTTCGACTGAATTCGAATCATTTTTAATTTTGATACCGTTTTCGTCAATCCTGATTCCAGAAGCATCATCATCACCGTCATCGTTATAATCAGAGTCTTGTTTAAGATCTTCAGGACAATCCAAGCATTTGATTTCGTTATCCAACATCTGTAAATAATGGCCCTTCACGTTTTTATCTCTTGAATTCGATCTTAAATATTGATTTCTATGAAACGAATGCGTGTTTTGATCAGCATAGATAACGGTGCCTTCAGGGATATAAAGTGTGACTTCGACTTCTTGATCTCTGAATTTATTTTGAAAAGCAGTCGTTAAAAACCCATCAAGTTCTAATCTATTATTCACAATGGTATAGTTGTAATTGATTTTTTCTGCTCTGGCTTTGGCACTTTGATAGGTACTTCCTTTAGAGCTTTTATCAATTCTGATGGAGGCCACAGAATCTTTAGTCGATTTCAAAATCAGTTCAACATCTGTTAAATACAGTAGTTTGTTGTCTTTTTCATCATAAATTGGACGCCATTGGCTACTGTTTCTTCCAAACTGTTTGCTAAAAGTACTGTTGTGCGCCATGTTAACATACAAGGTGTCTCTAGCTGTGATATTTAAGTTCTCAGTGTGTTGCACCATAGCATCTTCAGTGTATTCACTGGCTTGTTTTACACCAACAACTACCAGTCCAATAAGCGACATGAGCCACAATCCGAAGAGTGAAAATTTAGCAATTGCACCAATGGATTTTAAGTTGTTGACCAATATTTTCAAACCTAAATAGAAGAGGAAGAAAAACGGAATGCCTATCGCAAAAAGCAACATTAAAGACATGAGCCAAATAGGAACATTCGCAGCATTTGTAGCTTCTAGAAAATCCATACCAGGAATCTCAATAACGTCAGCAACACCTACTGAAAAGAATGCGATGATAAGTCCTATTAACGTGCTGGCACCAATAATGATGAGCATGATACCAATGAACTTGGCGAAAATTTTAAAGACAAACATGATCACCTCTCCCAACGCATCAAAAAAAGTTTTAGACCCCGATTTTATTTTATTGCCTTGTTTGGGCAGATCTAAGTTTTTTACGGCTTCAGAGACATTTTCAAAGCCGTCTTTAATTTTTTTTTCGATGTTACTGATGTTAACCGGTTCGCCCGTCATTGTCAGCTTTTCAGCGGTTGTTCGCGCTTCAGGAACTAAAATCCAGAAGAGGATATAGATTAAGATAAATGTACCGCCAGAACCTAAGGCCAATAATATCCAAAGTAAACGCATCCAAATAGCATCAACACCTAAATAATGTCCCAAACCTGAAGAAACTCCACCTATATAAGAGTTGTCTGTGTCTCTAAACAACTTTTTAGAAAAAGTACTTTGGCTTTTCTTATGATAACTTTTTTCTGGTTCATCTTCAAAGATTTCATCATCTACCAAATAGTCTTCAGGTTGTCCCATAATGGAAATAACGTCGTCAACTTCTTGAACTCTGATGACCTGTCTGTCATTTTGAACGCGCTCATTAAAAAGTTCGGCAATACGCGCTTCAATGTCCGCTATAATTTCAGATCGGCCCTGAGAATCCGTAAATGAACGTTTGATGGCCTCCAAATAGCGTTGTAATTTTATATAGGCATCTTCATCAATGTGAAAAAATATACCTGCTAAATTTATGTTGACTGTCTTATTCATCTTTTGCTTTTTTTGTGTTGGTAACTAAGTTGACTGCGTTTTGTAATTCACTCCAGGTTGTATTTAATTCCATTAGGAATAATTTGCCTGTTTCTGTCAGACCATAATATTTACGTGGCGGTCCGGAGGTTGATTCTTCCCATCTATAATTTAAAAGCCCTGCATTTTTAAGCCTTGTCAGTAGTGGATAGATGGTGCCTTCTACTACAAGCATTTTTGCATCCTTAAGTGTTTCCAGAATCTCGGCTACATAGGCATCTTCATCTTTTAAGATGGAGAGTATGCAGTATTCTAGGACACCTTTGCGCATTTGTGCTTTTGTGTTTTCAATTTTCATAGGTCTCTTCTGTTTTTTTAATCTGATGTTCTTTAACGCTCCAAAGCTGCACAACAGATGCTGTTTGATTAATGATGTTTGACAATGTTTGTGTCATGTTCATTAGTGATTAATGGTTAAACTGTTCGTTTTTTGATTGTGCCCTAAGGCAATTGATGATTTGATTGATGACTACGACTATCGTAGTTGATGAAAATTTATTTTAAAAAATTGATTGTTAATGGGTAATTGTAAAGTTCGCCATCTCTTGCCTTTAAACTTGCTACGACTATAAATACGAGTTCTAAAATAAAACCGATAACGGCCAGTAATCCCAAGCTAAAAGCAGTAATCAGTAATGGACTGAAGTTTACAAAGTCGAATTGGATGGTGTCAAAATCGTTGAAATCTAAAATATTTACAGATCCCAAAACACTCAATAGCAATACGGGAATGGTAATAGCTGCAAGAATAACGGCATATAGTAAAATGCTGATTTGAAAATTAATGGCTTGCTTTCCATGTGCATCTACAAACTCCGACTTTTCCTTATTGGTCATCCATAAGATGACTGGACCAATAAAATTCCCAAAAGGAATTAGGAATCCTGAAAAGGTGGATAAGTGAATAAATGTGGCGATGTTTTTTTGGTGATTGCTTATCATTTCTAAAAGTATATAATAGTGTCTTATGCAAATATATATCTAAAGGAAGGTATTATGCAAAACATAGTAGTGTAATTTAACATAAAATTAACAAATTGATATCTGAGATAAAAATGATAATTTAGCAACAATAAAAACTTGATAATGAATATATCCCCAAGAAAACTGAATGCTTTCTTAAGCTTTAAACTGCCATCAGCCTATTTGTGCGGCGTGAGAACAACGTATATTGATGATGTGCAATGTAAGGTGAGTGTGAAGCATAGATGGATCAACCAAAATCCATTCAACTCTATGTTTTGGGCCGTACAGGGCATGGCTGCGGAATTGACAACAGGCGCATTAGTCATGTCTAAAATTAAAGCAAGCGGAAAACCGATATCGATGTTGGTGGCAAATAACAATTGTTCCTTTACTAAAAAGGCGACCGGCAGAATAAATTTTATATGCAATGAAGGGGCTAAAATTGATGAAGCCATTAAAAAAGCTATTGCAACTGGAGAAGGGCAAACCATTTGGATGAATTCTGTGGGTAGGAACGAGGAAGGCATTGAAGTATCTAATTTTAATTTTGAATGGACCATTAAGCTGAAGAATTAAAAGTCTGAGACTTTTCTTTTTACTACTTGAAGCAGGATGAATTTAGATATGAAAATTTACCCGTTTGTAACAATTTTATAAAACTTCCTACCAATACACTAGAAAATAAATCATAGCACTAATATTTGGGAATTATGAGAGCACACGAAATTGACTATAGAATTTACGGCGAAGAAATGCAGTATGTCGAGATAGAACTCGATCCGCAGGAAGCCGTTATAGCGGAAGCCGGAAGTTTTATGATGATGGATGACGGCATAAAAATGGAAACTATTTTTGGTGATGGATCTGAGCAAACCAAAGGGTTTTTAGGATCAATATTAGGTGCGGGAAAACGTATCCTTACCGGAGAAAGTTTATTTATGACCGCATTTTACAACGTTCTTTCTGGGAAACGAAACGTCTCGTTTGCATCGCCATACCCTGGAAAAATTCTCCCAATTGATCTCACAGAATTTAGAGGTAAATTTATCTGTCAAAAAGATGCTTTTTTATGTGCTGCCAAAGGTGTAAGTGTTGGTATTGAATTTTCTAAAAAGATTGGGCGTGGATTTTTTGGAGGCGAAGGATTCATCATGCAAAAACTGGAAGGCGATGGCATGGCATTTATTCATGCAGGAGGCACTATGGCTAAAAAAGTGTTACAATCTGGCGAAACCTTACGTGTAGATACCGGATGTTTGGTAGGATTTACGCAAGATGTAGATTATGATATTGAATTTATTGGAGGCATCAAAAACAAACTATTTGGTGGAGAAGGTTTATTCTATGCGAAACTTCAAGGACCGGGTACGGTTTACATTCAGTCGTTACCTTTTAGTAGATTGGCAGCGCGTGTGTGGGCGAGTGCACCACAAGCTGGTGGGAAAGATAGAGGAGAAGGAAGTGTGCTTGGAGGCCTCGGAAATTTGCTTGACGGAGATAACCGTTTTTAACGATATTGGGTATTATTTGTTAAAGTAACAGAAGTCGTTGGCTGATGTCAATTATTTTTACTAAATTTAAACAACTAAAATAAATATGCCTATTATTCATATCTACTTATTAATCATCACCTAAACTAAATAATAATGGCAAGAGCAATGTTTGAGTACACTAAAACCGTACTAAGCAAAGTAAGTTTTGATGCTGCGTTGTTCTGTAGAGAAGTACAAAAAGCTATTCACCGTTTATTACCTTATGAACTAGAAGAGCTAAAGGTTTTTATTAAATCTTTAATACTACAGAATCCAGATCTAAACCAATGTTTAATCTATTTAAAAACAGAATAATGAAAAAGCGACCAACCGGTCGCTTTTTTATTTTGCTAATGGACTGATTATTTTTACATTTTGAAAGGCTATCGCACCTCTAATAATGCCGGAGATAATCCCGTGTAAGGCATCAATGATTTGCATTTTCAACTCACTTTTATGATAAATGATACTCACCTCACGCGCCGGTGTAGGCTCATTAAAGTGATGAAGATTATTGACTAAATTTTCATTAAGCTCTAGCGTATGTAAGTATGGCAGCAATGTCATGCCCAATCCTTCATTGGATAGTTTGATGAGCGTTTCTATGCTCCCACTTTCCAACTGAAAATTCTCATTAGTCTGGTCTTTAAACGCTTTACATAAATTAATGACGCCATCCCTAAAACAATGGCCATCCTCCAGTAACAACATATCATCTATCTCTAAATCAGAAACATCAATGGTTTTCTTTTTGTAAAGGCGATGGTGTTCAGGGATGTAACCAACAAAAGGTTCGTAATACAATACGCGTTCTTTAATGTTTTCACTTTCTAAAGGCGTAGCGGCAATGGCAGCATCTAAGTGACCATCCTTTATACGTTCAATAATATCTTCAGTGGTCAACTCTTCAATTTTAAGCTTCACTTTAGGATATTTCTTAATAAAAGCTTTTAGAAACATGGGAAGTAAGGTAGGCATGACCGTAGGAATAATGCCGATTCTAAATTCGCCACCAATAAATCCTTTTTGCTGATCGACGATATCTTGAATGCGCTCAGATTCATTTACAATATTGCGAGCCTGGTGTACAATTTTACGACCGACTTCAGTTAATTCGATAGGTTTTTTGCTTCGGTCAAAAATGAGTACGCTCAGTTCTTCTTCCAGCTTTTGTATTTGCGTACTTAATGTAGGTTGCGTCACAAAACACTTTTCCGCTGCTTTCGTGAAATTCTTATGTTCAGCAATCGCTAAAACATAAGTTAATTGTGTTATCGTCATAGATATTCATTTAAACTATAAAAATATAAAAACTATCTATAAAAACTATAGTAAAGTCAGTTAATTAAAGCTTAAATTTGAATTAACTCAAAAAATTATAAGAAGATGACATTAAATACGATTGGTTTAGATGCCAAAAAAGCGAAGGATTTAGCAAATGATTTGAATGAATTACTGGCCGATTTTCAAGTGTATTACCAGAATCTGAGAGGAATTCATTGGAATATTAAAGGAAAGCGCTTCTTTGATTTACATGTCAAATTTGAAGAGCTTTATACCGATGCCAATATAAAGGTGGATGAAATAGCGGAGCGAATCTTAACTTTAGGGGAAACACCTTTACATACTTTTGAAGATTACAGTAAAATAGCCAAAGTTAAAGTTGGTAAGAACGTTTCACAAGATGAAAAAGCTGTAGAATTAATCGTTGATTCTTTATCTGAACTGCTTAAAATTGAACGTATGATTTTGGATAAGGCAGCCGAAACAGGAGATGAAGGAACAAATTCTATGATGAGCGATTTTATCACAGAACAAGAGAAAACGGTTTGGATGATGAAAGCTTGGTTAGGAGAAACGGTTTAAATAGAATTTCACATTAATAAATATAAAAAGAGGACTAGCTGTCCTCTTTTTATTTGCACTTAATCACAGGTTGCCCTAGCTATATTTTCGATGACATTTTCCTAAATACAAGTTAAAGCAAACCTCTCGATTTAATCTCCAAATATTTATTAATGGTATCGATAGTTAAGTTTTCTGGAGTGGTCAGTATCGAATAAATGCCATACTTTTTTAATTCTTGCACGATGAGCCGCTTTTCAAAAGCGAATTTTTCAGCAATCACTTTATCATAAACCTGTTGAATGGTAGTGGCCTTATGGTCAACAATCGCATTCAGTTCTGTGTTTTTAAAAAAGATCACCACCATCAGATGGTTCTTGGCAATTGCCTTTAAATAGGGCAACTGACGATTAAGACCGTCTAAGGTTTCAAAATTGGTGTAGAGTAGGATGAGGCTGCGTTGGGTGATGTGCCGCTTCATGTTGGCGTACAATCGGCTGAAATCACTTTCAAAATAATCTGTTTTTACATTATAAAGTGATTCCAAAATCAAACGCATTTGTGAACTACGACGTTGCGCCACGACTATGTTTTCTACACTTTTGGAAAACGAAAGCATACCCGCTTTGTCGTGTTTTTTCAAAGCCACATTACTGATTACCAAAGTCGCATTGATGGCATAATCCAACAGACTCAAGCCTTCAAAAGGCATTTTCATCATTCTGCCTTTATCAATGATTGAATATATGGGTTGCGACTTTTCGTCCTGAAACTGATTCACCATTAAACTATTCTTCTTAGCCGTCGCCTTCCAATTAATGGTGCGTAAATCATCACCCAATACATAGTCCTTAATTTGCTCGAACTCCATGGTATGGCCAATTCTACGGATTTTCTTGACACCATAATCCTGTAA
Source organism: uncultured Gelidibacter sp. (assembly GCF_947500795.1). GTDB lineage: Bacteria > Bacteroidota > Bacteroidia > Flavobacteriales > Flavobacteriaceae > Gelidibacter. Next base: position 126,538 of record NZ_CANMTE010000001.1, read on the forward strand.
ATTATGATTGATGTTTAGCAATTCAAATTTTCGCAACTGCTTAAAGCTAGGGTAGGTGGGCACCATGGCTTCCCCATTAAATTGAAAACGTTTTGCTACCAGCCCGATTTTTGACGACGCGTAAATATTCAAGTGACCAAAATGGTATTCGCCGCGTTGCGTAGGCTTTAGTTGATAGGTTAACGACTTTTCCTTTTTTGGTGGAATGCTCAGTTTAATGTTAAAGTCACGCATCTGGAATTGTACAGGCACTTCGTCAATAACAGTTGCGTCAATTGCAAACGGGTAATGATTGTTTATTATAATGTCAACTTGATTGGCATCGCCATTTGAGAACTTATCTGGTAACACGCGTTTCCCGCTAATCTTGGTGCTTCCTGCGAATACCATTGCCACATCCACTACAAATAGGATCACCACCACTAAAATTAAAAGTTGGGCCACTCCAAACAGTACAGGCACAAAATAGCTGAATACGAATAGTGCTATAATGCACAATCCACTATAAAAAAACCTAGGCTGTATGTAGAAGGATTTAAAGAAGTTCAAAGTGATGATGGGTTATTGGCTATAAATTCAGGAATTAAAAATGTTTTTATCTAGGAATTTCTACGTTTTCAATAATCTGTTTAATGACATCTGTGCTAGTAATGCCTTCCATTTCACGTTCTGGCGTAACGATAACACGATGGTGTAACACCGGAATCGCTGCACGTTTAATGTCTTCAGGCGTTACAAAATCACGACCTTCCATCGCTGCAAAGGCTTTACTGGCTTTTAAAATAGCAATCGATGCTCGTGGTGAAGCCCCTAAATATAAAAATGGGTTGTTCCGGGTAGCGACAATTAAATCGGCTATATATTTTAATAGATGTTCTTCTACCAATACTTGGGTCACCAGGGATTGATAGGACACGATTTGCTCTGCCGTCAAAAACGGTGTAATGGCATCTGTTTTAACGCGGTTTTGAAGTTGTTGTTCGCGCACTAAGATCTCTACTTCATCTTCATGATTAGGGTAATCCACCACGATTTTAAACAAAAAACGATCTAATTGCGCTTCAGGCAAACGGTAGGTACCTTCTTGCTCAATAGGATTTTGGGTGGCCAATACCATAAAAGGCGACTCTAATTTATAAAAGTGCCCATCAATGGTGATTTGCTGTTCTTCCATCACCTCAAAGAGTGCAGCTTGTGTTTTTGCAGGAGCACGGTTTATTTCGTCAATCAAAATCATTTGACTGAAAATAGGTCCTTTTTTGAATTCAAATTCGGTTGTTTTTAGGTTGAACACCGAGGTTCCTAAAATATCGCTCGGCATTAAATCGGGCGTAAATTGAATTCTGCTAAATCCGACACTTAAAGATTTGGCCATTAATTTTGCGGTAATGGTTTTAGCAACACCCGGAACGCCTTCAATTAAGGAATGGCCTTTGGCGAGTAAGGATGCTAAAAGCATGTCAACCATGTCCGTTTGCCCAACAATTACCTTGCCTATTTCCTGCTTAATGTTTTGAACGTTCTGTTGCAATTCCGAAAGATCCAAACGGTTGGTAAAGGTTAAATCTTGGGTGTTTTCTTCTTGAGTTATATCGGGACCAGACGAATGTGGTGTTTGTCCTTCTAAATTTTGTTCGTGTGCTTCCATATAATTATGAATAAAATTCTTCAATATATTTATTGAGCTTTAAGAGGTTTTCCTCAAAAAACTCATTTTTAGTCCGTAACCAGTTGATGAAAGTAATGGTTTTTTGAACGGATTCTTTTTTCTTCCCTGATTTTTGAGAGAGTTTCGTAATAAACTCATCATTTAATGTGGTGGTGTCCAAATTATAATCCGATCGTATTTTCTCTAAAAAATAGGTGATTTTCTTTTCAATTAGATTCTTATGATCTTCAGTTTCATAATACAAATTGGAAATTGTCTTTACAAAGCCAACGGTAGTATTCTCTAACGGTTTCACAATAGGGATGATGCGTTGTCGCCTTTTCGCATTAAAAACCATAAAAAGCAACGTCAAGATAATCGTTAAATACCATGCCCATTTAAACGATGGCTGTTCTAAAAACCAGCTCAATTGCGATTTTTTCTCTGCATCGCCATATTGAGAATTAAGGTATTTGGTATACGAATCGAAATAAATGGTAGCATCTGGCAGATAGGAGAGAGCGCCCTCTGTGTAACGGTACCGGTTATCTTTTAAAATATTATAATTGGTGAAAATTTTTGGTTCTAAATGCAAATAGATGTTGCCCTCTTCAAATGGAACTTTTAAGAAGTTGATTACATCAGGATTGTCATTAATGTATCCTAAAGCCGTTAAATTTTCATTGTCGATTTTAGAAAAATACGCAGTGCTGTCACTTTTATCAATGTCGACGTTTTTAGATCTTAAAGCTGCATCACTAAAGCTTAATTTGCTGATGCTGTCCTTGTTTTTAATATCATCTACTGTTAGCTGTAATGTGTCCAAAAGCATTTTTGGAAAGGTGTAGTCGGACATGAATAAGGTATTGCCCTGACCAGCAAATATCAGGAGTTCCTCAATGTCTGCGTCGTCTAGATAATCTGAGTTGCCAATCAATAGATAATTACCTTCAGCAATATGATCGCCATAACCATCCTCTGAATTCGCATAAAAATAATTATAGGGGGTATAATAAATGGTTTTGATTTTTTGGTCCTTAAAGAGTTTGGGTAATTCTTTATAAAGCACACTGACACCATAAGGTTTGTTGCTTTTTTCATTAAAGCTCTCTGTCCAATCTACGGTACGGTTGCTATTATAATCAATAGTGATGGCAATGCTGATGATTGCAATGATGATAACTACTATGGTGATGACGTTTTTATTCACGAGTTCACCTTTTTTATAAGTTGAACAAAACTCTCTTTTGCCAATTGATACTGCTCAGCATTTAGTGCAAACTCACCGTACCAGGTGTAATTATAAATATAGGAGGTATAGGCAAAATCTTTACTGAATTTTTGAGAAGCAATAGCCTGCATATAATCTGCATTGGTTTTGTCTTCCTCGTAGGTAATAAAGTTTTTTAGCGTCAACTGTTTCAGCACTAATAGATAATAATATCTGATGGCTAAACGGTAATCATTTGTGTTTTCAGCATTCTTGATGAGTGTTTTAATGTCGACATGCGCTATGTTTTCAGCAGAAATGTCCGTGAATGAGTTGATCTGCGTGTTTTTTCGTGACGAAAACAGCTTGCTACTCCCATCATTTAAAAGTGTGTAGGCTAAATAGCCGACAGCAAGAAACAGAATGACTACAAACATCCAATTTAAACCATTGAAGTTGAATGAAAATCCGTCAGCGCTTTCTTCTGGAATGTAAGGCTGGTCCTCTGAATATTCGGCGTTTTGTTGTTGGTGAGCAGAAGATGAACGCGCTTTTGGAGTGCCTTTGTAATTGTATTTTCTACCGGAATACGACTCTTTAAAGCCATCGTTAAACTGACGTTCAGTTGGTGGTTGTTGCACGGTGGCTTCTGCCCAGAGCGATGTGTTCGCATTGAGCAAAAAGGTGCAGACCAGAAAAATAAGCGTCAGGTTAAGTTTCATTTAATTGAAGGGCGTCAGTTCAGCTTTCAATCTCTTCTGTACCCTAAAAGGATATACGAGATAATAATAGCTGATAATTCCTAAAGTGACTAAGATAATCCCAACGGATATCATTTTGGGCATCTCTTGTGAATATCTGGTGATAAACCCTTCTAAAAAGCCTGCGAAAAAAGTAAATGGGAAGGTGCTAATAACGATTTTTATCCCTGTTTTGGCACCTTCTTTAAATGATGTGAATCTTGAATAGGTTCCAGGAAATAGAATGCTTGCGCCTAGAATCAGTCCTGCAGCTGCTTCAATTACAATGGCGAAGATTTCCATTGATCCGTGTATCCAAATGCCTCTAACACTTTCCCAAAACACATTCTTTTCATAAAAGAAATATTGAAATGAGCCCAGCATGATGCAGTTTTTGAACAGGATATACACGGTGCCGAGTCCGCCAAAAACGCCCATGACAAAGGCAATGATGCCCACACGCAAATTATTTACCGTAATGCCAATAAAACTCCCCCAATTGCTACCACTTTTATAGACCCCTACCGGATTTCCCGCCTCTATATTCTCTAAAGTCATATTGACGTACTCATCGCCTAAAATAGACCGTACAAACTCCCCATCATTAGCAGCGGAAATAACGCCAATTGCGGTAAATACGGTAAAGATGGCAAAGGCGATATACACAAACTTCCGATAGTGGAACATGATTAAAGGCACTTCGGTTTTCCAGAAAGAGACAATTCGGTTACTGTCCTCGCGCTTGGTTTTGTAAATTTTTTGAAAAGCCTTGGCAGCTAATTGATTTAAGTAGGTAATTATTTTACTTTTGGGGTAGTAGGTTTGTGCGTAAGATAAATCGTTGATCAGTTGGATGTATTGAGAGGCGAGTTCGTCAGGATTTTTAAAGTCATTATTGAAAATAGCGGTTTCAAAGCTTAGCCATTTTTCCTTATTTTGCTTGATAAACGCTACTTCTCTCATACAGTTGTTAAATTAAAATATAAAATGGCAGAGTTACAAATTAACACCACTCAAAATGTAAAAATAAATTTTACGGCAGCCGGAGCTGGTGAGCGTTTGTTGGCATTCATTATTGACAGCATAATTAAAATCGGCTATCTGACCATTTTAAACATGACTGTTGGTGCGTTTCAGGATATGGATCAATGGTCTCAAATTGGAATCAATACGGTGTTAGGGCTTCCTGTGGTGTTTTATACGCTGGCATTGGAATCTTTAATGGAAGGACAAACCATTGGGAAGCGAATCATGAATATAAAGGTGGTAAAAATAGATGGCTATCAAGCTTCCCTAGCAGATTATGTGGTGCGATGGTTTTTTAGGATTGTCGATATATACATTCTGGGTTTGGGGTTTTTCGTAATCATATTTAATAAAAGATCACAGCGATTTGGCGATATGGCCGCAGGTACTTCGGTGATTTTACTAAAAGACAAAGTCAATATCAGCCATACCATTTTAGAAGAATTGCACGACAATTACAAACCGACCTATCCTACGGTCATCAAACTTTCAGATAATGACGCGCGGATTATAAAAGAAACGTTTACCATGGCAAAATCCACCAACGATTACCAAACCCTAATTAAGTTGCGAAATAAGATTACGGAAGTGATAGGGGTAAAGGCTATTAATGGCAACGACATTCAGTTTATCGACACCATTTTAAAGGATTATAATTATTACACTCAAGGGATGTAAGCAGAGAGCCAAGTTTTGTTTTTACAAAACTTGTGCGAATCGCTTATCCCGCCTTTTCGCGGGATCTCAAGAGTGTAACCTATATTTTGTTAAGAAGGTCTAACTTGTGCGAATCGCTTATCCCGCCTTTTTTGCGGGATCTTAAGATTATAATCTGAATTATTTTATTAGATGGTCACAAAAACTTGTGCGAATCGCTTATCCCGCCCTTTTGCGGGATCTTAAGAATACTACCGTAATTTATTTATCAAAATTCTCCTTGTGCGAATCGCTTATCCCGCCTTTTTTGCGGGATCTTAAGATTATAATCTGCATTACCTTATTAAATGGTTTCAAAACTTGTGCCAACCCCTTATTCTTCCAACAATCAGCATCTTAAAAAAAAACAAATATTGTATCAAGCGCAATTCACCAAACCTATTAATCCAGTTTGTCCTGAGCGCAGTCGAAGGGCCAATCCGGGATTTTAGGATAGTTGTCAAAATAAATTCTATTATTTTAAATCCATCCTTTTCACCCTCAATTCCCCCACAAAAACACATTTCTCCCATTAAAGTTTAAATTCATTCTAAGGCTTCCTATCTTTGGACGCTGAACTTTTTACAATAAATCTATGTTTCTACTTACCATTGATGTTCTTGGAACCATTGCTTTCGCAATCTCAGGTGTATCTATAGCGATGGATAAAAGAATGGACGCCTTTGGTGTTTTGATCATTGCTTTCGTAACCTCGGTAGGAGGCGGTACCATGCGAGATGTCTTAATTGGTATTACGCCAGTAACGTGGATGACTAACATGACCTATGTTTATGTGATTTTTGGTGCGACCATTTTCACAGTTCTCTTCCGTCAAAAAATCAATTATTTACGTACTTCCTTATTCTTATTTGATACTATCGGAATAGCTCTTTACACGGTTGTAGGTATACAAAAAGGATTGGCGATAGGTTTGCATCCCATTATTTGCATTTCCTTAGGGACCATGACCGCATGTTTTGGAGGCGTGCTAAGAGATATGTTGTGTAATGAAATTCCTATCATATTCAGAAAGGAAATTTATGCAACTGCTTGTATTTTAGGGGGCATTGCTTATTTTGCTTTAAGTCAATTTCCTATTGAAGAAAATATTGTGTTTATGGTTGCGGGGGCTATCGTTATTACGGTGCGATTGATAGCCGTTAAATTCAAAATTAGTTTACCAAGCTTATATAAAGCATAAAAAAAATGCCACGCTTTAAAACGTGGCATTTTTATTAAAAATTAGATGTTCATTATTTTTTAGGAACCGGGAAACCTCTGTCTCTCATTAAGGCTTCAATCTTAGCATCACGTCCTCTAAACAAACGATACGCTTCTGCTGGATCCATAGAATTTCTTGGAGCGAATAGATAGTCTACCAATTTCTTAGCAACATCAGCATCGTAGAATCCTCCTGGAGCTTCCTTAAAAGCTTCCGAAGCATCACTCGTTAACACATCAGCCCACATATAGCCGTAGTATGCAGTAGCATAACCTTCACCGGAAAACACGTGACCAAACTGTGGCGTTCTGTGACGCATTACCAATTCTTTAGGCATTTTCAATTCCTTTAAGGTTTCACGCTCAAACTTAGCGATGTCGATATTTTCAGGATCAGCTAAATGCAATTTCATGTCAATCAATGCTGAAGCTAAGTATTCTGTAGTGCCAAAGCCTTGATTAAATGTTGATGCCTTCTTGATTTTTTCAACCAATGATGCTGGGATAGGCTCGCCAGTTTTATAGTGCACCAAGAATTGATTGATCACTTCATCCGTAGATAACCAACGCTCTAATAATTGCGATTGGAATTCTGTGTAATCTCTTACGCCACCGTTTAAGGTTGGGTATTTCACGTTAGAAGAGAAGAAGTGGAGTGCATGTCCAAATTCATGGAAAAATGTAGTAGCATCATCCCATGACACTAAAACAGGCTCACCAGGAGCTGGTTTCACGAAGTTAGAGTTGTTAGAAGCCAAAACGGTTTCATCTCCATCAAAAGTTGTGTGGCTTCTGTACGTAGTTGCCCAAGCTCCAGAACGTTTTCCTTCACGTGCAAACGGGTCTAAATACCATAATCCGATATGTTTTCCTGAATCCTTATCAGTTACTTCCCAAACTTTCACGTCGTCATGAAATACAGGAACTGATCCTTCAGCAACTGGCGTAAACTCATAGTTGAATAATCGTCCAGCAGTATAAAATAAAGCTTGGGTTAATTTATCAAGTTGAAGGTATTGTTTTACTTCTTCACTGTCTAAATCGTATTTTTTCTGACGTACTTTTTCAGCGTAGTAGCGGTAATCCCAAGGCTCAATAGTAATGTTGTCGCCATTGGCATTAGCCACAGCTTGCATATCAGCTACTTCTTCCTTAACTCTTGCAATAGCCGCTGGCCAAACAGCCATCATTAAATCCATTGCATTTTCTGGAGTTTTAGCCATTCTGTCCTGTAAGCGCCATTCTGCATAATTATCATAGCCCATTAAGCCAACACGCTCTTTACGAAGTTTTAAGATTTGTGCGATTAGCTCTTTGTTGTCATATTCGTCACCATTATCACCACGAGAATAGTAATTGTTCCACACTTGTTTGCGTAACTCACGCTCTGTTGAGTACGTCAAGAACGGATCCATTGAAGAACGCGTGTTGGTAATTGCGTATTTGCCATCTTGTCCTTTATCTGACGCTATTTTAGCTGCAGATTTTGTAAAAGATTCAGATAAGCCTCCTAATTGTTCTTTAGTCAAATACGTTACATAGTTCTCTTCGTCGTGCAATACATTGTTTGAAAACTTCGTGTAAAGTGAAGATAATTCCTTGTTGATTTCAGCATAGCGCTTCTTTTTCTCAGCATCCAAGTTGGCACCGTTCATTTCGAAGCTTTTGTAGGTTAAATCAACTACACGTTGTTGGTCTGCATCTAAAGGCGTGGTTTGTGAAGCATCATAAACTGCTTTTATACGTTGAAATAATTTCTCGTTTTGGGAGATTTTAGAATTGTATTCAGATAATTTAGGAGCTAACTCTGTTTGGATATCTCTAAACTCAGGAGAAGACATGTTGCTGCTTAAGATACCATAGTAGGTAAACACGCGGTCCAACTCTTTTCCAGAGCGTTCCATGGCAGCAATAGTGTTTTCAAAAGTTGGAGGTTCTGGGTTGTTGGCGATTTTTTCAATATCCTCCAAACCGAGTTCCATTCCTTTTTCTACAGCTTCCTTAACGTCCTTGACGTCCATTTTGTCAAATGCAGGAACACCGTCAAATGGGCCTGTCCATTCTTGTAGCAGAATGTTTTCATTATTAGCCATTGTGTCTTCTTTTTTTTCTTCGTCTTTACAACTGGTCGTAAAGGCAATTAGTGCACATAAACTCAAGGTTTTAATGTGTCTGAGGTTGTGTTTTGTCATTAGTATAAGTGTTGATTTTTAAAGTTTCCAAGATATTGAATTTAAGCCTCAATTTTCTTAATTAATTTATAATTTCCACGCTACGGATATAGATATTATTCAATGGCCATTCAGAGCCATCTGTTTCTTGGGAAGCAATTTTATCTACAACGTCCATACCGTCAATTACCTTTCCAAAAACAGTGTAGCTGCCATCAAGATGATGGGCGCCACCATGTTTTTGAACGATAAAAAATTGATAAGGGGAGGCTAGTTTGTGTGGGTTTTCAATTTCACTACTTGGCATACTGATGACGCCTCTGTCATGAACAAATCCGCGGTTTGTATCTGTTGGGAGTAAGTATTGACCGATTTTTTGCCGTCTTTCAGCAATAGATAGGTCGTCACTACTGCCGCCCTGAATAACAAAATTTTTGACAATGCGATAAAATTGGGTATTATCGAAATAGCGTTGTTTAGTAAGGAAGATGAAATTAGCACGGTGAAACTTGGTCTCATCAAACAGAAGAATGTCTATCGTACCAAAATCGGTGGTAATGCGGACCTTATTTTCTTTATGTTCTTTCTCATATTCCAGAAAGAATTCCATCGCATTTTTATCGGTGAGTTTAGGGTATTTGCGCTGGGGTTTTTGTGGTTCCTTTTTCTCCTCCACAATTGTTGAAGTGGTTAAGGAATCTGCTGCTGAATTGTTTGCTTTTTGGCGAGATTGTTTATCTTCACAGTTGAGAAAAACGAAAAATAAGCCAATGAACACTAAAATTCTCATGACTAAATGAATTTTGAAATATTTTTAAAATCTATCTCAAAAATAGAACATATTCCCCTTCCCGGGCAAGATTCACAGTTTAAAATGTCGCCTCCTTATCGTACCCAACTGATTCTTCAGCAACAAGAAGCCATGAAAAACGCTAAAAAAGCGGGGGTAATGGCCTTGTTCTATCCTGATGTTCAGCAAAACACCAAGCTGATTTTAATATTGAGAAAAACCTACAAAGGCGTCCATTCTGCACAAGTTGGTTTTCCTGGAGGCAAATTAGAACCTAACGATCCGTCGCTAGAATATGCTGCCTTACGAGAAACTTATGAGGAAATTGGTGTGCCATTTGGTGCCATAACCGTGTTACGACAAATGACCGAATTGTATATTCCGCCGAGTAATTTTACGGTATATCCCTTTTTGGGAGTCACAAATGAGACGCCAAAATTCCTTAAACAAGATGATGAGGTTGAAGATCTCATTGAGGTGACCTTCAATGATTTCATTAATGATGAATATGTTACATCGCAACGGATAATGACCTCCTTAAATAAGGAAGTTGAGGTTCCGGTATTTAAATTAAACGGACACACGGTTTGGGGGGCAACGGCCATGATGCTCAGTGAAATAAAAGACTTGTTGAAAATAGTAGTCTAAGTTGTGGTTTTTATTAAATTTGTTTTTTGGAATATGCTGAAGATTGATCATGTGTAACCAGTATATCATAATTCGTAAAAAGAAATAATGGGATTATTTAAGAAAAACCCTTTTGGACATATACTTTTTGTAAAAAAATGGCTCATCCGAATCTTGGGAGCCTTGACCCACAGACGATTTAGAGGCTTTAATGAGCTTCAAATTGATGGTTCTGAGATTATAAAAAATCTGCCGGACACCAATGTGCTGTTCATTTCCAACCATCAGACCTATTTTGCTGATGTTGTGGCTATGTTCCATGTGTTCAACGCAAGTTTGAGTGATCGTGATGATAATATTAAGAACATTGGGTATTTGTGGAATCCGAAATTGAACATTTATTATGTTGCTGCTAAGGAAACCATGAAGGCAGGCCTGTTGCCAAAAATATTAGCTTACGTGGGTTCTATTAGTATTGAACGTACTTGGAGAGCAGAAGGTAAGGATGTGAAAAGACAGGTTAAGATGAGCGATATTACCGCTATCTCTAAGGCTTTGGATGATGGTTGGGTGATTACCTTCCCGCAAGGTACTACAACCCCGTTTAAACCGATTAGAAAGGGTACGGCGCACATTATTAAACGCTATAAGCCAGTCGTTGTTCCTATTGTGATTGACGGATTTAGACGTTCCTTTGATAAAAAAGGGATTCGTATCAAGAAAAAGAACATTCTTCAATCTATGGAGATTAAGGCGCCATTAGAAATTGACTACGACAACGAAACAATCGATCAGATTGTTGAAAAAATTGAATACGCCATTGAGCAACACCCTTCTTTCTTAAAGGTGATTCCTCAGGAAGAAATCATGGCACAGCAAGAGTTGAACAAACTTCGTAAATGGAAAGTTGAAGAATAGAAATGCTAAAATTAGTTTAGCATTTCTAATTTTTTCAATTCTTTATAGTTTCTGTTCAATTTTCTAAGTAACAGGCCGTATATCAGCCAATAGAATAGTAGTAAGATTCCTGCAAAAACAGCAATTACACCAGCAACAATCAGTATGATCTTGGCGTAAAACATAAAGACATCGCCGTTGGCTGCTGCAATTTGAGCTTTGCTGATCATGGTTGGATCTTGATCCAATTCGATATATAAAACCGAAGCAAAGGAAGCTACCATAAAAATCAAGTTGAAAATCACGTAATTTTTGACTGTTTTCCTGGTCTTTAAAATATTCTCCATTAACACTTTCGCGCTGTCCGTCACAGAAATACGTCTGTAGTTTCTGTAAAACAAATAGAAAAAATAAGCTAAGATGATGTAGCCTGCTACGCTTAACGGTATGAGGAGGTAGTCTGAATCTAGTTTGTCAAAATTCTGTGTGCCTTTTGAGTCTTTAAAGATCAGCGCAAGGCTTGTCCAAAGGCCAAACTCCAATAAACTGATGATAAGCACCCATTTAACGATAGATGATGATCGTTTCAAGATCATTTTATATATGGCATTCGCAGAGACATGAGGATACTCGGTATCTTCTCTCTTCCAATGTTTTTTTAATAATTCTAATTCATCCATAAGATTACGGATTAAGTATTGTCTTTAATTTGTTTTTGATCCTGTTCATTTTCACTCTGGCATTAACCTCACTAATTCCTAAGGTTTCGCTTATTTCTCTATAATCTTTATCTTCTAAATAAAGGAAAACGAGTGCTTTTTCGATGTCATTCAGCTGCCTGACGGCATCATAAAGCAATTTTAACTGTTGTTCTTCAGTGTCGTCATAATCTTCAGCAGTAAGCTTGAATTGGTACGTGTCTAACTCATACGTATTAATTGTACGCTTGGATTTTCTATACAAAGTGATGGCTGTATTCAGACCAACACGATACATCCACGTGCTGAATTTTGCATCGCCTCGAAACTTCGGGTACGCTTTCCATAGCTGAATAGTGATCTCCTGAAACAAGTCATTGTGCGCCTCTCTATGGTTTGTGTAAAGTCTACAAACTTTGTGCACAATGTTCTGATGCTCCTCTAGCAACGCGACAAAATTATGTTCTAAATCTTTGTCCAAATCGGGTAGTTAGTTACAGTGTTAGTAGAGCGATCATGCAAATTGTTACAAGGATTATGATTTATTTTTTAAAAAATACTACTGATGATTTTTTTTTAAACTAAAGATTTAATTGTTAATAGTTAAAGAACTGATTTTAAACAATTTAAATTACTATCATAGATAAAAGCTATCGTTGTTTTAAGACTCCCAAGACGATAAAATATTGTGCTAAGCCGTACGTCAGCATGATGTAAATGGCAGAGAATTGTATCGGTGAGTAAAATTTATTCAGCGCTAAAATACTGTCGGATATCGCAAATAAAAGCGCTCCCGAAAATACTAAAATAAAACTTTTTTCAGGTACTTTTTTATGTCTTAAGTAGGATGTGATGACCATCATCAAAATGACCATCATGTAAATTATAACAGGAATTAACAAGTCGTTTAATCCATCTTTTAGGAAGTAGAAAAATCCTAAAGCGTAACCCAGTAAAATTAAAATGATGCCTAACGGATTTGTTTTTGGATTTCTATAGTTAAGAAAAACGAAGCAGTAAACTAAGTGCGCCAACAAAAACGCCACTAATCCTAACATGAAATAAATGGCTGATTGGTCATCAAACATTAATAGGATATCGCCCAATAATGAGAATGCAAGGGCGGCTAACATCATAATTCTTGTCTTTGACCCTAGACCTTTGCTTTGGCTATAAAAATAGAATAGCAAGCTTATAAGCAAGGATGGCTTAGTGATGTAATGCCATGTGGAAAGGTTTTCTACGCTGCCGCAGATAAGTTCGGTAATGAGTAGAAATGAAAAAATCAGTGCAAATAGTTTGTCGGTTTTGGTGAGCATGGGTTGGAATTTGGTTCTAAGATACTAAAAGGGCGGAATTCTTTATGCCCAACAATGATTCGTCATAGACTATTGACCGCTTTTCAATAAAATAAAGGATTAAATTCCAAAGTTCTAATATCTCAACTACGACGGATTATTATTCGAAGCGTTCTTTTCCTTGAGTTTCTCCAATTGTTCTTTCGCCTTTTCGAGCTGTTCCTTTGTGACTGGCTTGGGAAGTTGTTCTTTGGCGCGATCCGGTTCATAGGTCAATTCTACATACAAGGGGAAATGATCTGAATCGATGGAATTTCCAACAATTAAATCAGCCAATCGAAATTCTGGAGACACGAAAATATGGTCTAAAGGCCAGCGGAATAAGTGTTTGTTTGCATCGAACGTGCTGTAAAAACCACGTCCCACTCTTGTCAAGCAATTCGCCTGTGGCTTGGAATAAAAGTGTCGTTGGAGACCAGGCAACATCATTAAAATCGCCAATTACAATCACTGGAATTCTTGAATTACGCGCTAATTCTGATGTCATCATGAGTTCGGCATCTCTGTCCGTCGATAATGGGTTTTCCTGTGGCATTGGTGGTGTTGGATGTATGGCGTAAACCTGCGCAAGATCGCCTTGTGGTAAGCGTACCTTGGTGTGAATGGATGGGATGGAATCAGTCACCATGAATTTTACCTCCGGATTGACCAACTCTAATTTGGAGTACATCAAAATGCCATACGTATTGTCTAAGGGCAATTCTACCTTGTACTTGTAATCGGATGAAAGTGTTCTCACTATAGCGTCTCTCCAACGGTTGTTCGCTTCTGTGAACACCATAATATCTGCATCCAACTCTTTGATGATGTTTTTAAGCTCATCATCTTTCTCATTTTTCTGCAACACATTTGCCGTGAGTAGCTTTATTTTCGGTTGATTCTTATCGGTGGAAGCATCTAAGACTTCTTTATTATAAAAAGGAGTAAAGGGAACGATTTTAGCAAATTGGAAAATAAAACACGCTATCAGCAAAGTTATAAAGGCGTAATCTTTAATGTTTCTAAAATCGAATTTTATATAGTAAACCAAAATGGCGATAAACGTCAGGGAAGTCAATTGGATGTGAGGAAAATCGAACATTCGTATCCACCAATAGTCAGCAGGTATTAAGGGGATTAACGTGAAAACTATGGCAGTAATTCCAAATCCGATCAAGAATTTTTTTAGTAGCATATATTTTGTTTGCCTTGAAATTAATAATAAGTCACGTAAAAAACATGCTATTTTAAGATAAATGTTTTAGCGTTAAAGCTTTTGGCAATTGAAACACAATTGTTATTGTAGTTTTTAGAAATTGTGTAGAAAATCTTTTTATTATGAAAACGGTGTATCAAAATTGTATTGAAGCCTGCCAAAAGTGTTTGGTAGATTGCCAAAATTGCCTCATTGAAATGGCTGGCAAAAAGAGTATGAACGACTGTCCAAAATGTTGTGTGGAATGTATAGATGCCTGCTTGGTGTGTATAAAAATGATGTCCGCAAACAGTAATTTTGTGGCTGAATACTGTGAGTTGTGTGCTGAAATTTGCGACTGGTGTGCCGAGCAATGCAGTCAACACGATCATGCGCATTGTCAAAAATGTGCTGAATCTTGCAGAGCATGCGCTGAAGAATGTAGAAAACTAGCGGCTTAAATTCTTCTTAATCTTTATCTTTAATCTATGGCAATACTCGGAAATATCATTAAGGGATTCATTGATGTCAAAGAATCTTTTTCTTCGGAACACAACCCTGTAAAGGAACAACAGGAAGTTTTAAAAAAACTGTTATCAAAAGCTAAAGACACGGCCTTTGGAAAGCATTATGACTTTGAATCGATTTTAAATTCAGAAAATCCTGCGGAAACTTTTGCCAACACAGTGCCTTATTTTGATTACAATAAGATTCACGAAGAATGGTGGTATCGCTTACAGGATGGGGAGGAGGATGTGACCTGGCCTGGGCATCCAAAATATTTTGCTTTGAGTTCAGGAACTACCGGAAAATCGAGTAAACGTATACCTGTAACGGATGATATGATAGATGCCATCAAACAAACAGGTATCCAGCAAGTTTTTGCCTTGAGTAATTTTGATCTACCTGCAGATTTTTTCGAAAAGGAGATCATGATGCTAGGGAGTTCTACGGAGCTTAAGGAACACAATGACCATTTGGAAGGAGAAATTAGTGGAATTAGTGCTAGTAATATCCCGTTTTGGTTCAGATCGTATTACAAACCAGGAGAAGAGATTGCAAAAATTGACGATTGGGATGCGCGCGTACAGCGGATTGCCGAAAATGCAGAAAATTGGGACATTGGTGCCTTAAGTGGAATCCCATCGTGGATTGAACTCATGCTTCAAAAAGTCATCAGCCATCATAACTTGAACAACATTCATGAAATTTGGCCAAATCTTCAAGTGTATACGTCAGGTGGAGTTGCCTTTGGGCCTTATGAAAAAAGTTTTAATGCCTTATTAGGGCATCCCATAACGGTTATCGATACGTATTTGGCTTCAGAAGGATTTGTGGCATTTCAATCGAGACCAGAAACTAATGCTATGAAATTGGCTACTGATGAAGGGGTTTATTTCGAATTTGTCCCTTTTAAGCCAGAATATATCAATGAGGATGGATCTTTGGTTAAAGATGCGCCGTCAGTGACTTTGGAGAACGTAACAACTGATCAGGATTATGTGTTAATTATGAGTACCGTTAGTGGTGCTTGGCGCTATGAAATTGGCGATACGATTGCTTTTACAGATGTGGAACGCGCTGAAATTAAAATTACAGGACGCACCAAATTTTTCCTGAATACCGTCGGATCTCAGCTTTCTGTCAATAAAATGGACGATGCCATGAAGCATTTGGAGGAAGCCTTTTCAACAAAAATTCCAGAATATACGATTTGCGCCAAACGTTGTGAAGATGGCGAGTTTTACCATTGCTGGTATATTGGTTCGGAAGATCTTCTCAATGAAGAGGAGGTTGCCAATAGTATAGATGAATTCTTAAAGGAAGCGAATAAAAATTACAAAGTTGCTCGAAGTAAAGCCTTAAAAGGTGTTAGGGTTAAGGCAGTTCAGCCCACAGTTTTCCATGAATGGAGTGGTGCCAACAAGAAAAAAGGGGGACAGGTTAAAATGGAACGCGTAATGAACGAAGATAAATTTAAAGAGTGGGAGGACTTTGTTACTGAACAATAGATTCACTCTCCTTAGTTTCGGCATTCCTATGTTCAATCATGTCCATAATTTCTTCAGGAGATAAATAATATTTTTTTATCCGAAGTTTATAAGCTTCGTGAATGTCTGCGTTATTTAAAATGAAATCTTTCGTTTTAAGGATGTACTCTTCCATGTTATGCTGTACGGCATACGTGTCGGCAGCGCGTTCAGCCTCAACTATATGGTGGTCTGATAATAAATATCTAATTCCAAACCAAATGAGATTGAGTTTACTTCTATCTCTATAATCCATGATGTGTCCCAATTCATGGCCAATCCAACCTACTAAAATATCTGATGGAATATGCGTAGTTAAGAATTGTTTGTCGGCAATTTTAAATGATTCGCTGATAAGCACCACATAAGTTCTGTTTTTACGACTTTTAAAAAAACTGCCAAACGTAGGTCTGGCCTGCATGGTCGATTTCTTAATATGAGGTTTGAATCTAAATTCAATAGCCGTCTCGTTTAATTCTGGATAAAACTCAAGAGCTTTATTGATTTCCTTAGAGATGGAATTGGGTATGATATGTTGTGCGTTCATTGACGTAGTGAGGATTAAAAATAAATATAGAATATGTTTCATAGCGTAGAAACTTGAAAATACATTTATTTTAAAGAAAAAATCCAGGTTTTAATTTAAATTAACTAAAAAATGCATTCGGTTAAATTATATGTCGATTGAGGCAAACCCTTGGGCTGAATTAAAATATTTTTGAATACGGAAGCCTTAGAAATAGGTTTTCTCTGATCTTTTTTTTGCCCCCACTTTGAAAAAGACGGTTACTTGACCGTTTTTTTATGCCTAAGAATTTCTGGGCTTAATAGCATTCAAAACACTTCAAATAATGCCCGTTAAATTGTACATCATCTGAGCCTTTTAAAGGTGTCGTTGGGTATTCCTTTTCGTTTAATATCCGCTTAAAGGCCATGGCATAGTTGAGCAATTCATTTCTTCTACTTTTAAGTTTTGCCTCGATAGTTTTGCCGTCCAAATCATAAATTTGAGGTGGCCACTGGCGTAGTGCTTTTTCAATTACAGTATCCGTTAAAAGCTGTTGGAGTTTCTGTGCTTCTTCTATAAATACAGATTCTGGAGTGCTTTTCAAAAAATAAACATCAAAATCATGGATCAGTCCAGGCATGTAATCGATGTCCGATTGAAACGGGCGCATTTCCGGAGTTACGTTTTTATTGGCGATAATAGTAGGAATAACGCCACTAATATTAAAAAATGCGTTGTCCCTATCAGCCGGTAGCGGAATTGCAATTTGACTGTCTCCATTTTCCTTTATAATCCAGCCCCATTGTTTAGCATGTCGGTCCCAATCTCCAATAACCAAATCGAATAAGCGCGCTCTTACAAGTGCGTGTTCGTCTAGCTTTAGGGCATCACCCCGTTCTAATTTTAGTTCTTGTAAGTCGTCTGTTTCTATAATTTTGCTAACATTGTCAACGCTTGTCCAATTGGTCCCGCTTTCCGTTTCATGTTCAAAAACAAAGACCTTGTTGCCGTAGTTTTCATTAAACTCCTTTAAAGATGCTTGTTTCGGAATGAAATATATTTTGGGATTTGTATGTTGAATTTGAGCGGCATCAGCTAAAATTGCCACAACGGTAGCGGCATAAGGATGTTGTGCTGAAATGCCATCTACAATAATATTTTCTAGCCCCAGGGTTTTAGCAAATTCAGGCACTAGCGGTGCTGGGGTTTTATTGATGCTTCTTAGAGTGTATTTATTTCCAATACTATCTTCAAGTTTTAAAGATTTGGTTTGATTGCCGCCGCCTTCTTTTACAACAGTCAATCCGCCTAATAACGTATCCAAAAACGCGATTTTCACTTTAATAGGCGTAGACCATGCCTCACGGTAATGCTCGCCTTGCATTATCTTTTTTAAGTCGTTTGCCTCATACAGCGTACTGGCAGCAATAGTTAGTGAATCATGTTCTTTAAAATTAATATGTTCTATGTTTTTTGGTCCGACAATAGTTGAGGTTTTGTAATCCTCAGGAGTGCTATTTAATGACCAATAAATTAGGATGATAAAAAGGACGAGTATCGCGCCTAAAATTATAATGATTTTTTTCATGAAGTGAGCTTTTGACTATTTCTAAGTTGGTATAACAATGCTATGTCCAACATTAAAAATATGTTTTTACTTAGTTTTTATTTTCTTTGCGCCATTTGATATTACATCCAATACTTGGCTTTTGGTTTTGTGGTGGCGATTGATTGTTTAAAAGTAAATTGATTGCATTAGCCATATCTTCTCCGGTAACAGGAATACTATTTCCTGGACGTGAACTATCTAATTGCCCTCTATAAAATAATTCTAATTTCGAATCAAAGAGATAAAAATCCGGGGTACATGCAGCATCATACGCTTTTGCTACACTTTGGGTTTGATCATATAGGTATGGAAAAATATAACCTTCTTCAATTGCTGTTTGTTTCATAAACTTAGGCGCGTCTTGCGGGTAATTTTCCACGTCATTACTGGAAATTGCTACAAATTCAATACCCTTAGATTTATATGCCTTGGCGAGCTGGGTAAGTTTGGCATTTACATGTTTTACAAAAGGGCAGTGGTTACAAATAAACATAATGACTGTTCCTTTTACGCCTTTGCACATGTCCAGCGTAAGCATTTCATCGCTCACGATATCCAGTAGTTCAAAATTAGGAGCTTTCGTGCCCAGGGGTAACATATTTGACGGAGTGTCGGCCATAAGTTTATTTTTTTATCTTGTAAATTATTAAGAATATAAAGTATGGAAAAGATAATAACTTTTGAGGAGTTCACCAAAGTCGATTTGCGTGTAGGAACGATAATTGAGGTCAAAAACTTTCCTGAGGCACGAAATCCCGCATATCAGTTAATAATTGACTTCGGAGCCCTCGGCATCAAGAAATCTTCAGCCCAAATTACAACGCTTTACGCTAAGGAAGATTTGTTGCATAGGCAGATTGTTGCGGTGGTCAATTTTCCAAAAAAGCAGATTGGGAAATTTATGAGCGAATGCCTAGTGGTTGGCGCGGTAAAAGAACGGGATGTTTTTTTGTTACATCCAGAAAAGCCCGTTAAAAATGGGTCGGTAGTAGTATAAAGTGTATTGTTGGCGAATTATTTTATGCCATCGATTACTTAAGGGATAAAAAATGAACAACCCAAAGTTTTGCAGTTTGCTACAAAGCTTTGGGTTGTTTCATGTGATGAAATGGATTTGGATTAAAGCTCTTCCCTAAAAAAGATAGCGTTCATCATTAATTTATTTGTTCCAAACCAGAATGCTCTAAAGTTAGTGTTATCCGTAAATGCAACTACTTTGCCTCGTTTTAAACGTTGCATTTGGTAAGGCACGCTCAACGCCAAACTATCCAAATTTGGTTTGGATACATAACCGCTCAGCAATGGGTTTTTAGTGTACTGAATTGGGTTGTTATAACTCTGTTTGTCGGGATTAATAAATATAGTGGTGCCTCTAAACATCGGTAGTTTGTCATTTTTGTATCCAAAATTAATAGGGTGGGAGCGGTCTAATTTTGCTTCAAAAATGGCACCGCCAATTACTTGAGCGCCATTATAGTCGCTGCGGTCTTCAAAAGTTACATTCTTAGCAATGCGTTCGGATTTTTTAAAATCTAGCTTCATAAGTTTATTGGTATCGAACCATTTTACAGCATTTTCAAATCCAATGAGCGTCCCACCATTTTCAACCCACGCGGTTAATTTTTCGGCAGCACTTTTGCTGAGATTGGCGCTTGGTAGGATGATGGTGTTGTAACGGCTTAAATCAGCGCGCTCTAAATTATCAGTATCCAATTTTGTTAAGGTCATGTCATAACGTTGATCGAGCAAATGCCATATTTCTCCAGCGTCATAAGGTGATACACCACGGCCTACAATTAATGCTACTTTTGGTTGAGAAAGCGATCTGAATTGATTGCTGCCCAAATCAATTCCTTGGGTCAATCCAGTAGAAACGGCATCTAATTGCACATGTCCTTCTTTTGCCAAGTCATTTAAAAAGGTGTACAATTCATCGCTGTTTTTCGATTGATTTTGAACAGGAATCATAATTGTGCCATAATCGTACGCTTTACCGTTAGCGGTAAATTGCTTCATGGCGACTTTGGCGCGTAAATCGTTTTTTAGAATTTGATTAAGGACTTTTGGCGTGTAATACTCATGCCATTCCATTAAATAAGCATAATTGCTCTTTGCTGAAACTTGGCCAACTTTCATTTTTAAATCGGTCACTTGCGCGCCCATATACGAGGTTGAAATGCCTTCAGCATAATCTAAATTGAATGCCAATGGTAAAGTCCAAGCGGAAATGTCGTAAAACAAACTGTCTTGAAAAGTGATGCGTTTTTCAAACATGGCATTAATCAAGCGCGTGTTTTTTTGATTTTTAGGAATGACATAACTATAGCCTTTTTTGAATTTTTTACCGTCAATAGTAGTATCATCCTTAAGTTCGTACAATTTGATTTGATGTCTTCTTAAGATTTCTGCTAACTCAAAAGTTTTCGCAGCATCTTTTTCATCGCCAAAAACTATGGTTTTAGCAGATTCTTTCTTGGCTTCAGCACGTGCATTTTTGAAGAAATCATGTTGGTATTTTAAAATGTCTTCGCGCATGATTTTTGCTGCTTCCAAAGTAGAAAGTGCCGCGGTAAACTGATTGCGAATGGTAAATGGAAATGTTATCAATCCGTTGTCACTTTCCTGAACATGGCCTCTAGAACTTGCTTGTTCAAAAAGAATACCGATGCCGCCATTAATATCTGGAAACGTTGATCCTTTCCCGTAAAAGAAATCATCAAAACTTTCCTCTGTATAATAGAAAGACCCAATTTTGTCCAGTGCTTTCGCATGGAAATCTCCAATACGCTTGGTCAGTTCTTGATTTAATGTTGGTGTTAACGGATGTGTTCTGCTAGGGATTCCTGGTTGAAAAAAGAAAGTGGAGTTGGTACCCATTTCATGATGGTCAGTTAAGATATTTGGTAGCCATTTATGGAATGTTTCTAATCTGACTTTAGATTCCGGAAGTTGTACGGGCAACCAATCTCTATTCATGTCAAACCAATAATGGTTGGTTCTACCGCCAGGCCAAACCTCAGAAAACTCACGATCATTAGGGTCAGGATTTAAGTTTTTGCTTCTGTTGGAATTCGCCCAATAAGAGAATCGCTGCAATCCGTCAGGATTGAATGAAGGATCAAAAAGAATAATCATGTTATCTAACATCTCTTTAACCTCGCTACTTTCTGCGGCAGCGAGATAATAAGCTGCCAAAAGTGCTGCGTTAGAACCACTTGGTTCATTGCCGTGAATTGAAAACCCTTGATTGACTACAACAGGCATGGTGCTAACGTTTACAGAAGCATTATCCTCTGTAGCAGCAATATGTTGCTCACGGATGGCATCAATGTTTTGATGGTTTTTTGGGGACGTAATGGTCAATAAAATGAGCGGTCGGCCTTCAAAGGTAGTACCTCTATTTTCGAGTGTGATTCTATCGGAACTTGCCGCTAACGCTTTCATGTATTCTACAAGTTTGTCATGCGTAACATGCCATTCGCCAACCTCTTGTCCAATAACCGATTGAGGTGTCGGGATGGTTTGGTTATAACTTGTGTTTTGCGGTAAATAATACGATAAGTCAGTTTGCTTTTGGCCAAATATGAAACAAGACCATAAAAAGAGGAGCGTGTACAGAAATTTCATAAGTAGATATTATAAAAAGTGTTTGGTTAGTTGAAATTTAAATATAAAAAAAACCGCTCATAATGTAGCGGTTTTAATGGTGTTTTATGTGCTTTCAGATTAGATATCCTCAAAATTGATATCTGTAAATTTCTCTGTAGATTTAAGTGGCTCTGAAATTAAATCAACTTCTTCAGAATCAAATTCATCCTTTTTGAAATCTTTTTGATGGCGCTCGCTGATTACTTCATCACCTTTTTCATTAATGACATAATCTGTCATTTCTTTTAAAATCTCATTGAATTCGCTAAAATCCTCTTTGTAAAGATAAATTTTATGTTTTTTGTAGTGAAAAGAACCGTCGTCATTGGTGAATTTTTTACTCTCTGTAATAGTAAGGTAATAATCTCCAGCTTTAGTGGCTCTAACGTCAAAAAAATAGGTTCTTCTTCCTGCGCGCAATACTTTAGAGAATATTTCCTCTTTCTCCATCATTCCGTGATCACTCATAGATTTTTATTTTTATTAGTAACAGTTTACGTACCAAAAATCTAAAAAAAAAGAATAGTAACCAACAATTTCTGTTATTTCTTTTCAGTTAGTTTTCAGAAATGTGTTACAATGCTTTAAATGATTTTGGAGCAAGGGTAGAAGGCATTCTATCCGCCTTAGCTATAGCTGACATAACACAAACAATAGAGGTTTGCTTGATAGGTTTATCCGAAAAAAAATAATTGGTATTCTTTATACTTCTTAATGATTTTCAGTAAGCTGTTTGATGTAAAGTTCTTTGTAATAACCATCAACATCAATGAGCGAATCATGTGAACCGGTTTGAATAATCTTCCCGTCTTCCAACACAATAATTTTGTCCGCACTTTTAGCTGAAGAAACTCTATGACTCACGATAATAGTGGTTTTGTCCTTAGTGATCGTTCTCAGGTTATTCAGGATTTTCTCTTCTGTTTCAGTATCTACGGCAGATAAACAATCGTCAAACAACAGAATCTGTGGAGCCTTTATAATGGCTCTCGCAATAGAGATACGCTGCTTTTGTCCGCCAGAAAGTGTAATCCCACGTTCGCCCAAAACAGTATCATAACCTTTAGCAAAACCTTTAATGTTTTTATGGACATCAGCGTTTTTGGCAGCGTTTATGACTTCTTCTTCAGTGGCATCTTCTTTTCCAAACATGATGTTGTTTCTAATACTATCGGAGAACAGGAACGCTTCCTGTGGCACGTAACCCATATTGTCCCTTAAACATGTTAAATTAAGATCGGCAATTGGAGTGTTGTCAATTTTAATTTCTCCTGAAGTGACGTCGTAAAGTCGCCCAATAAGATCTAAAATTGTCGATTTTCCAGAACCTGTTTTGCCAATTATAGCCATCGTTTCCCCTTTGTCAAGTTTAAAACTGACGTTGTTAAGCGCTTGGATATTGGTGTCTGGATATGTGAAAGAAACGTTTTTGAATTCAATTTCACCCTCAATATGAGAAGGATTAGGATTGGTGTTTTTTATGGTTGGTTCCTGTTTTAAGAACTCATTGATACGCTTTTGGGAAGCTTCGGCTTGTTGTACCACAGAGGTCACCCAGCCAACAGTGGCTACGGGCCAAGTTAAAAGGTTGACATAGATTATGAATTTAGCAATGACGCCTAAACTTTCAATTTCGCCATCAATATATTGTTTGCCTCCAATGTAAATAACGATAATGTTACTAAGCCCGATTAAAAAAATCATCAAAGGGAAAAATAACGCTTGAATTTTAACCAAGGCAATATTTTTTTGTCTGCTTTCCGCAGATAATCTGTCAAAATCAGCATTGGTACCACCTTCTAAACCGTATGATTTGATAACGCTAATACCGCTGAATGTCTCTTGACTAAACGTAGAAAGTTTGGAAAGCCATTGCTGAACAATTGTACTGCGCTTATGGATCGATTTACTTAAAATATAAATAAAATAGGAGAGAATAGGTAATGGGATGATGGTATACAATGTTAATGTAGGCGCAGAATTGAACATTAATATCAGCGCAATGATAAAAAGCGTTGCAGTATTGATGCTGTACATTAAAGCAGGGCCCGCATATTCCCTCACTTTTCCAACATCTTCACTAATTCGGCTCATCAAATCTCCGGTGCGGTTAGATTTATAAAAATCTAAGGATAACCTTTGGTATTGCTGATACACTTCGTTTTTTAAATCGTATTCAATCTCGCGAGACACATATATAATGGTCTGACGCATCAAAAAAGTGAAAACGCCCCCAATGACGGCAGCGCCAACGATATAAAGAATATTAATGAGTAATTCCGTTTTAACGACACCAATATCTGTGGTGATACCTTTTCTATAATTGTCAATAACATCTACAGAATTTCCCACCAATTCCGGTGTAAATAGAAGGAAAATTCGTGCAACAATCGTAATTAAAATACCTGCAAGCAACTTATAGCGGTACTTATAAAAGTATTTATTGACGTGTTGTAACTCTTTCATATGTAATAGCAGACCGTTTTGTATTGATAATATGATAATTTAGGGGCTATATCCTTGCTATAACTCTATTATTGATTTATTTTTGAGCTTAGTTTTTAGATAATCTAAAAACCCCTGAATAAATTTAAAATATATGAATTCAAAAGTTATAAGTACTAAGGAACTTGCAAAGGCAGATCCTGTCTTTGGACAACTTTCTTTTGATGATCACGAACAAATTGTTTTTTGCAACGACAAAGATACTGGTTTAAAAGCAATAATAGGTATTCATAATACGGTTTTAGGACCAGCTCTTGGTGGTACTAGAATGTGGAATTATGCTAATGAATGGGAAGCATTAAATGATGTATTGAGGCTCTCTAGAGGGATGACTTTTAAATCAGCTATTACTGGCTTGAATTTGGGGGGTGGAAAAGCCGTTATTATTGGGGATGCTAAAACCCAAAAAACACCTGAATTGATGCGTAAATTCGGTGAGTTTGTACACTCCTTAAGCGGTAAATATATTACGGCTGAAGATGTTGGGATGACCACTGAAGATATGGATACGGTAAGAGAAGTGACGCCTTATGTTACTGGAATTTCCGAAAGTAAAGGTGGCGCAGGCAATCCATCTCCAATTACAGCGTATGGTGTTTTTATGGGAATGAAAGCTGCCGCTAAATATAAATTTGGCTCCGATGTTTTAGAAGATAAATCAGTATTTGTACAAGGTATTGGTAATGTTGGCGAAGCTTTAGTGGAACACTTGGTAAATGAAGGTGCAAAAGTGACCATTACAGATATTAGCCAAGAACGCATGGAAAATGTGAAAAGTAAATATGGTGTCACTATATATACAGGTAATGATTTTTATAGTGAACCTATGGATATTTATGCGCCTTGTGCACTTGGAGCTACCATAAATGATGACACAATCAATAAAATTAAAGCGAAAGTTATTGCAGGTGCGGCTAACAACCAATTAGCTGAAGATAGACATGGAGTAATGTTGCAAGAAAAAGGAATTGTATATGCTCCGGATTTTCTGATCAACGCCGGAGGCATCATTAATGTCTATGCTGAACTTGAAAACTATGGTAAACAAGAGATAATCCGTAGAACGGAAAATATATACAATACAACTTTAGAGATCTTAGAGCGTGCGGCAACAAATGGTGTTACAACTAATGTGGCAGCGGTAAATATTGCTAAAGAGCGTATTGCAAAACGAAAAAGCGAAGATTCAAAATAAGGTAATATATCTTAGAAATTTGTTTTGAAGTTATAAATTAATACTATTTTTGCAGGGCGAAAAGTCAAATAGACTTTTCGCCCTTTTTAATTTAATAAGTTCTTACAAATGCTAAATAGAAGACATATTCGTATTAAAGTGATGCAAACCCTTTATGCGTTTAAAGGTGGAGAAAGTGATGATTTCCACAAAGATGAGCGATTCTTGCTTCAAAGTCTTGATCACATGTATGATTTACACCTCTTAATGTTGTCGCTTTTAATTGAAGTGCAAAAACGCGCAGAGGATCATCAGGAGAAATCCCAACGTAAAATTTTAGCAACCAAAGAAGACAAAAATCCCAACACAAAATTTATTAATAACGAAGTTTTACAACTCTTAAGAGAAGACAGATCGCTTCAAATTGAGATTGAAAAACGAAAAGTAGATTATTGGTATCTCGATTTTGAGTATGTCGATATTATCTTTAAAAGTATCGTGGAAAGTGAGTTGTATAAAGATTATATGGCTACCACTGTTTCTACCTTTAAAGAAGATAGGAACTTTATAGCGGATGTGTTTAGTGAAATCATTGCGCCTAATGAGAAGCTTTACGATTATATTGAGGATAAGAGATTGACTTGGTTAGACGATTTACCGGTTGTAAATACGGGAATTCTGAAACTGCTGAGCAAAGTAAAGAAAGAGAACAGTGCCATCTACTTTACACCAAAGCTTTTTAAAGACACGGAAGATAAGGAGTTTGCTACGACGTTGTTTAAGAAAACGGTTCTTAATAAATCGAAGTTTAACGAAGAAATTGCGGCTAAAACCAAAAACTGGGATGCTGATCGTATTGCTAGTTTAGATGCGGTTTTACTTCAAATGGCAATTTGTGAATTTCAAAAATTCCCATCCATCCCTGTAAAGGTAACCATCAATGAATATATTGATATTGCAAAAGAATATTCGACGCCTAAAAGTAGTTTCTTCATCAATGGTATTTTAGATAAAATTGTTAAGGAATACACTGAAAAAGGCGAGTTAAATAAAATAGGACGAGGGTTGATGTAATAAGAAATTATTGCTATTTTTACATTCTCATATTTTATTTGAATTAAACATTTAAAAAAAAGAGTATAATGAAAAAAATAATGTTAGGTGTTAGCGCACTATGTATGGTAGCTTTTATGTCTTGTAAAGAAGATGCTACAGCAAAAATCAAATCGGAAAATGTAGCTGAAGCTGCAGAAAGAGATGCTAATTCAGGAAATTTCGCAGTAATCGAATTTGAAGAAACTGAACACGACTTTGGAACTATTAAAAATGGAACTCCAGTAGAAACTGTATTTAAATATAAAAATACTGGTACATCTCCATTAGTTGTTAGTGATATTAAAAGTACTTGCGGTTGTACAGTACCATCAGATTGGACAAGACAAGTTGCTCCTGGAGAAACTGGTGAGTTCAATGTAAAGTTTGACGGTAAAGGAAATGGAATGGTTACAAAATCAATCACCATGTCAACCAATACTGAAAAAGGATCAGAAACAGTAAGAATTAAAGCAATGGTAGAAGGTGATGCTGGTTCAGTACAACCTGCTGCACAAGGAAACGTTCAATCTATCATGCAACAACCAGCTGTTAAATCAAGCACACAACCTGGCCACGAAGGTCATAATCACGACTAATAATAATTAAGAATTAATGGGAGAAGGAATAAGTTCATTTTTGCCTTTTATAGCAATGTTTGCTGTAGTGTATTTTTTTATGATTGCACCACAAATGAAACGTGCCAAAAAGGAGAAAAAGTTTGCAAGTGAATTAAAAAGAGGCGACAGAGTAATTACCAAAAGCGGAATGCACGGTAAAATTGTTGACCTAAATGATAAAGATGGCAGTTGTGTTATTGAAACGTTGGCTGGAAAGATCAAGTTTGATCGTTCTGCAATTTCAATGGAATTGAGTAGCAAGCTTATGGCTGACTCAGCAGCAACTACTACAACAAAATAATTTTTATTTATTGAATTTAAAAAAGCCACTGTAAAGTGGCTTTTTTTTGTTTTAACAATTTTTGTATTTGTCGTGAAGTCCGACGCCTTTTAAAATCATCGGTTTTATTTTTTCCAATCTGGAAAGTTTAGTAGCATCGCGTTTTGCCGTTTCAATATGGTCAGCGTATTCTCTCTGTTTTCCTGGTGTGAGCTTTTTAAAGGACTCCTTTAACTCTGCATCTTCTTCAAATGCCTCCTTTAAGAACTCCGGAAGAGCCACGGTTTTGCCTTTGCGTTCAGGTTGTAATTCCTTCCCCAGTTGCTGATTGTCGATGGCTTCTTTTACGTAAGCCAACACTGATGATTTATCAATGTCTTCTACAGAATTAAATCGCATTTGTCGTAAGCCTTTGGTTTTCTCTTGAGCTTGTTCCAACAACTTTTTTTCGTCTTTTAAAAAGACACCGTTAAAGAACCAAATGCAGAAATGGTTTTTAAACGCACCAAGGCCCAACACATTTTTTCCGTTAAGGGAGTATACTGGAGCATTCCATTTTAAAGTTTCCTCCAATTCAGTAGAAGTGATAATTTCTCGTAAAATTTGAAGCGCTTCACTAAAATGCGCATGAACTTCAAAATAGTCTTCAACAGAATTTACTTTTTGCATAAGGTGCTTTTTAATTAAAAATTTGTCGTCTTCTTAAAATCTGCAATCAATTATTGAATAGAATCAAAACCGAAAGCAACTCAGTATTTTACTGCTTTAATGCTGTCAATTCTGCAATCTTACAAATTACCATCGTAGCTTTAATCATACTTTCAACAGGAACATATTCATAACGTCCGTGGAAATTATGACCTCCCGCAAAGATGTTAGGGCATGGTAAGCCCATATAACTTAATTGAGAACCGTCAGTTCCACCGCGTATTGGTTTGATGATAGGTTTGATATTAAGAGCAAGCATCGCTTCTTCTGCAATATCTACAATGTGCATTACCGGTTCAATTTTCTCTTTCATATTGAAATATTGATCCTTAATATCTATCGTAACCACTTCACGCTCATATTGCGTGTTCAAATCGAAAGTCAATTGGCGCATGGCTTCTTTTCTGGCGTTGAAATGGTCCTTGTTGTGGTCTCTAATAATATATTTTAAAACCGTCTCATCAACACTGCCATCAATGCTTGCAAGGTGGAAGAATCCTTGGTAATCCTCAGTATGCTCAGGCGTTTCCAACATAGGAAGCGAGTTGATAAACTCAGTAGCAATGTACATGGAGTTGATCATTTTGCCTTTTGCATAACCAGGATGTACAATTTTACCTTGAATTTTCACTGTTGCACCCGCCGCATTGAAATTCTCATATTCCAATTCGCCAATTTGACTACCGTCCATGGTGTAAGCCCATTCAGCGCCGAATTTCTCTACGTCAAATTTATGAGCCCCACGACCGATTTCTTCATCTGGAGTAAAACCTACACGAATTTCGCCGTGCTTAATTTCAGGATGCTGAATGAGGTACTCCATTGCAGATACAATCTCAGTAATTCCTGCTTTATCATCCGCACCTAAAAGCGTAGTTCCATCAGTGGTGATGAGTGTTTGACCTGTATATTGTAATAAATCATCAAACAAATCAGGCGATAGAATAATGTCTTGCTCAGCATTTAAAACGATGTCTTTGCCATCATAATTCTCAATAATCTGTGGTTTGACATTCGCTCCTGTAAAATCTGGCGACGTATCAAAATGAGATACAAATCCAATTACAGGCACCTCATGGTCCACATTACTGGGTAAGGTTGCCATGATATATGCATTCTGATCAATGGAAACGTCTTTCATGCCAATAGCAGTGAGCTCTTTAACCAGCGCATGTGCTAAATCCCACTGTTTTTCAGTGCTCGGCGTAGTATCTGAATTAGGATCAGACTCAGTGTCAATAGTGACGTAACTTATAAATCTATCAATGATGTGTTTTTTGTCAATCATGTTTTTTTTCTTTTACTATGCAAAATAAAGCATATTCAAATGAACAATTACAATGTTAAATAAATTTTCAATAAATATCCTCTATTTAACATGGGGTTCTAATTTGTATTATGGAATAAATAAATGTATCAATTCAATTATTTTCTTATATTTGATTGATATTCTTATGATTATGTAAGTTTTTAAGATAATATGTAATAAAATTGTATAGTCTTTAGCTTATTTAATGAAGATTTTAAATAGTTGGCTTTTATGTTCATTATGGTTTCGATTCATAGCAAGAACGTTTATTAAATCAACCTACCTTTTTTGCTTCCTAATGCCAACTTTTTATCAGATTTTAATTCTGCCCCTTTTATAGTTTTTAAATAATTCAGACGTAAAACAGTGTCCATGTGGATTGCTACAAGTGTTGTACTTGACCATGTAAACTCTTTCGGCGTGTAAACTGATTTTTAATAATTAATCCTTAATTCAATATATTATGAAAAAAAATTACCTTTTATTTTTTCTGATTATGTTTTCCTATTCATTGTATGCCCAAAAAGTGACGGGTATTGTGAAAGATGAGAACGACCAAGCCTTAAGTGGTGTCACCATTATGGTTAAAGGCACTTTAGCGGGCACAATTTCTGATTTTGATGGTAAATACGAAGTAAATGCTGATATAGGAGACAAGTTGATTTTTTCCTATGTCGGTTATAATTCGCAAGAGATTACCGTAGAAGGTACTACGCTTAATGTAGCCATGAAGCCTGGAGTATCCTTAAATGAAATTGTACTCGTGGGGAGTAGAAATCCTGCAAGGACTGCCGTTAATTCCTTAGCACCAGTAGATGTAATTGACGTTTCTGAGCTTGTAGCAAGTAGTCCGCAAGTCAACTTGAATCAAATTTTAAATTTCGTAGCACCTTCTTTTTCATCCAATACGCAAACAATTGCTGATGGGACGGATCATATTGATCCTGCTTCTTTAAGGGGCCTCGGTCCAGATCAGGTATTGGTGCTTATTAACGGGAAACGACGCCATACATCATCTTTGGTTAATGTGAATGGAACCTTTGGAAGGGGAAGTGTCGGAACCGATTTAAACGCGATTCCTACAGCGGCTATTAGACGTATTGAAGTGTTAAGAGATGGTGCTGCTGCGCAATATGGTAGTGATGCCATTGCAGGGGTGATCAATATTGTACTTGACAATGCGACTAACGAATTAAAATTGAATGTGACCACAGGCGCTCATTTTACTAAAAATGCGAATGAACAAACTGGCGGCGTGGATGGTGCAACAACCAATATTAGTGCTAATTATGGTTTGAAGATAGGGGAGAGAGGCGGTTACATCAACTTCACTGGAGATTTTGATTACAGAGATGATTATAATCGTATGAAAGAGTGGGAAGGAACTATTTTTAATAAATATAATACGATAGAGCGCTTAGCTTCCGCAGAGGGTTACGATCTTACTAAACTATTGGATAATGATGTCAGTGATGTGATTAAATACGGAAATCAAGCAGGTTTTAACCTCGATCCAAATGCGACAAAAGCAGAACTTGGGCCTATTTTGAAAATCGATAATACGGCGGCTGAATTGGCCAGTAGAAACCTAACGCGATCAGATTTTAACATGCGCGTTGGACAATCTCAAGTGAGAGGAGGGCGATTCTTTGCAAACTTTTCTTTACCGTTAGATGATAATGGGTCTGAAGTCTATTCTTTTGGAGGTTTGAGTTCCCGTACTGGTAATTCTGCAGGGTTTTATCGTCTGCCTAACCAAAGTAGAACGTATACTCCAGCTTATATCAACGGGTTTTTACCAGAAATCAATTCCACCCTTACAGATCAATCACTTTCTGTTGGTGTAAAAGGTAAAATAGGGGATTGGAATGCTGATTTCAGTAACACCTATGGTAAAAACGCATTTCTATATACTATTGGAAACACGTTTAATGCATCCTTACAAAATGCATCTCCAACAACGTTTGATGCGGGTGGCTTTAACTTTTCTCAAAACACAGTTAATTTAGATCTGAATCATTTTTATGAGGATATATTTTCTGGGCTTAACGTTGCGTTTGGAGCAGAATATCGTCTTGAAAACTATCAAATAGTTGCAGGAGAAGCAGCTTCGTACTTACAATATACTGCCCAAGGCGAGGGTATTACATTGGCCAGTCAGCAACCTTCCTTAGACTTCTTTGGTAATCCAAGACCGGGTGGCGCACAAGTGTTCCCAGGCTTTAGTCCGAAAAACGAAGTCAATAGAGGTCGCAATAGTATTGCAGGATATGTCGATTTTGAAGCTGATATTACGGAATCCTTCTTGTTGAGTTTTGCTTCCCGATTTGAGGATTACTCTGATTTTGGATCGACCATTAATTTCAAACTGGCAGCACTTTTAAAAGTGAATGAAAGCTTGAATTTAAGAATCGCAGGTAATACCGGATTTAGAGCACCTTCATTACATCAATTAAATTTCAATTCTACATCTACTATCTTTGATCAAGCAGGAAATCCACAGGAAGTGGGAACTTTTGCGAATGATAGCCGTGCGGCAAAATTGTTGGGAATTCCAGAACTTAAGCAAGAAACTTCAAAAAGTTTAAGTCTAGGTTTTACAATGAAATTGCCTGACGCAGGAATTAATATAACCGTGGATGGTTATTATGTAGGTATTGATGATAGAGTGGTTTATACAGGTCAATTTGTGGGCCCTGGTACAGGTACAGAATTGGATCGATTGTTAGCGCAAGCCAATGCAACGGCGGCTTCCTTTTTTGCTAATGCCATTGATACCGAATCTAAGGGGTTGGATTTAGTTTTTACCCATAGAATGAGTCTTGGTGCTAATATGTTGCTTAAAAATGATTTGGCAGCAACATTCTCAAAAACCAAAAAAGTGGGAGCCATAAACGCATCTCGCGTTTTGGAAGATGCTGGTTTAGTGAACACTTATTTCGCAGAAGATAGCCGCATATACTTAGAGGAGGCAGTGCCGAATACAAAAGTAAACTTATCACATACTTTGAGTTCTGGCGATTTTAACTTTTTCCTACGTAACGTGTATTTTGGAGAAGTTACTGAAGCAACAACCATCGTAGCGTTTCAGGAGGTGTTAAGTTCAAAAATAGTCACAGATCTTTCTGTAGGATATAAATTTGCAGATAGTTTTATGCTTACCGTTGGGGCTAATAATTTGTTCGATATTTATCCGGATCGTCTTGGTAAGGACCTTGATGGCAAAGGGAATAATAATCGTAGTGAAGGCCGTTTCGATTGGTCACGAAGAGCACAGCAATTTGGAATGGGCGGACGATTTTTATTTGCAAGACTAAGCTTTAACTTTAAATAAATTTTTTTAATGATTCACTTTAAAAACTACCCTATATTTGGGTAGTTTTTTATTTTTGTGACCTATGTATAAAACCTTACTTCGACCACTTCTTTTTTTATTCGATCCGGAATCCGTTCATCATTTCACCTTTAAATTAATAAGGTTTGCCAATACTGTAGGCTTTGGCAGTGTTTTTAAAAGCACCTATCAAGTAGCCGATAAGGCTCTTGAACGTCAACTTTTTGGACTAAAATTCCCTAATCCTGTAGGTCTTGCTGCCGGTTTTGATAAGGACGCGAAGCTTTATAAAGAACTTTCAAATTTAGGTTTCGGTTTTATTGAAATTGGAACCGTGACCCCTAAGCCACAACCTGGTAATGAAAAACCACGCTTATTTAGGCTTAAAGAAGACTCCGCTATTATCAATAGAATGGGTTTTAATAATGGTGGGGTAGAGGAAGCGGTTGAACGTTTAAAGGAAAATGCTGCGGTGGGTAATAAAAACCGTGTATTGATTGGTGGCAACATCGGTAAAAATAAGATAACGCCAAATGAAGACGCCGTTAATGATTATATCATCTGCTTTGATGCACTTTTTGATTATGTCGATTATTTTGTGGTTAACGTAAGTTCACCAAATACGCCAAACCTTCGTGCGCTACAGGAAAAGAAACCATTGACTGATTTATTGCAAACGCTTCAGAATAAAAATAATCTAAAGCAAAAACGAAAACCAATTCTTTTAAAAATTGCTCCTGATTTAACTGATGAGCAACTTTTAGATATTATTGATATTGTTAACGTCACCAAAATTGACGGAGTTATTGCTACCAATACGACTATTTCAAGGGAAGGACTGCAAAGCGAAAATAAAGAGGAAATGGGCGGCTTAAGTGGGCGTCCGTTAACAAAAAGATCTACGGAAGTCATTCGGTTTTTAGCTGAGAAAAGCAATAAGGCATTTCCAATTATTGGAGTGGGAGGGATTCATTCGCCAAAAGATGCCTTAGAAAAATTGGATGCTGGCGCTGATTTAGTACAATTGTATACTGGATTTATTTATGAAGGGCCTCAGTTAATAAAAGATATTAATAACGCAATTTTAAATAGGGCATAAGATGCAATAATGCCAGTTTAGACGTTCAACAATGAACGGTCTAATTTACCATGATAGAAGCTCTCATCTCTTTTTCAGTCGCTACCCTTGCATTGGCCATTTCTCCAGGTCCAGATAACATTTATGTGCTCACACAATCGTTGATCAATGGGACTAAAAGCGGTATTGCTACAACGGCAGGATTGATAAGTGGTTGTATTGTTCACACGACCTTATTAGCCTTCGGAATTTCCGCAATTATCACCACTTCAGAAACACTTTTTTATGGCATAAAAGTTTTAGGAGCTTGTTATTTACTCTTCTTAGCTTATAAAGTGTATCAAAGTGATGATGCCATTTTATTAACTACCGATGCACCCAAGAAATCTTATTGGGAACTTTTTAAAACTGGGGTAATTATGAATTTGCTCAATCCGAAAGTGATGATTTTCTTTTTGGCATTTTTCCCTGGTTTTTTGTGGGATAAAGATGGGAATACGGTGACGCAGTTTTATGTGTTGGGCATTGTGTTTATGGTGGTGTCCTTTCTGACTTTTAGTAGTATTGCAGTAATGGCTGGACGAATTTCTAATATTATTGTTGAGAAAAAAGGCGTTGGGGTGTTTTTGAAATGGCTCCAAATACTTGTCTTTGTAGGTATAGCCCTGTACATAATTGCAGTCTAAATAACATCGCTTTAAGTGTAAATGTCTGTAAATCATATTTTTAAAATGTGATTCTTGGGTTTTTGGTATTGCTTATGTGTATGAAATGCTGTACATTAGTCTTTAACTCAAGTAAGCACTTATGAAAAACTCGGCAATTCTTATAGGAATAATTCTAATATGTTATTCCTGCAATTCTGGTGATAAGAAAACTTCAGATTCAGTATCTAAAAATAATACCGATCAGGTCAGCAGTAAGGCAGGGCAAAAATCGTACGATTGTCTTAAAAATTATCAAGAAGATTACAGTAAATTACTCACAAAAGAGGAAATGGCTGCGGCGTATCCTATCGATTTTGAAAAGGCAAAACACGAATTGCGATCAGGAAGTTATGGTGAGTATGTGTATAGATGGCCAAGTGATCGTCCGTCGTTCACCATTGAAGTCAGTGGAATGAAAATCCAGAATCCCGACCAAAATACGATAGGTATAAAAATGCTTTCTTTTTTCTCTGACAAAACTGATGCTCAATCAGCTGCGGAAACTTTTGATATGGCTTACAAACAATTATCCGATGAAGAGTTGGATAAAATTAAAGCTAATCTCGATAAACAAAATGATGAGATTAAAAAGACTGGGGAAGATATGATGAAAGTCCGTGCCAAGCGCAGTTGGGAGTTTGTAGAAGGTTTGGGATCACGGGCTTGGTATAAGTGGGATGACCAATATGGAGGTGAATTGGCAGTGTTGGCTGGAAAATCTAAATTTTATATCATTAATAAAATCAGTAATGATCCACGAGAAAATCTCGAGGTTGCGAAAAAATTGGCTGAAAAGGTCATTGTAAAATGTGATTGATCACTTATCAGAATAGTATAATTGCCGACTTTTGATAGATGTAAATTTTATGTTTTTCCGAGTTTATTTGGGAGTAAAGAACTGAAATGCTAATTTGGTTTCTCGAAAAATAATTCTGAAGTGATTTTTTTATAGGGATGGATTTTGTGTTCAAATGAATTCCTATCTTTGAACCCATGCAACACGTTAAAATCATAGAATGTCCAAGAGATGCCATGCAAGGCATCAAGGACTTTATTCCAACAGATAAAAAAGTACAATACATCCAGTCGCTGTTGCGTGTCGGTTTTGATACTATCGATTTTGGAAGTTTTGTATCGCCAAAGGCCATTCCGCAAATGGTGGATACCGCTGAGGTGCTATCCAAATTGGATCTTTCCAAAACGAAAAGCAAGCTCCTTGCAATTATCGCCAATACCAGAGGTGCGGAAGATGCTTCTGTACATCCTGAAATCAATTATTTGGGCTATCCATTCTCCATTTCTGAAAATTTTCAAAT
This sequence comes from uncultured Gelidibacter sp., assembly GCF_947500795.1. Taxonomy (GTDB): domain Bacteria; phylum Bacteroidota; class Bacteroidia; order Flavobacteriales; family Flavobacteriaceae; genus Gelidibacter. The sequence continues at coordinate 162,712 of NZ_CANMTE010000001.1, forward strand.
GCGGAATACCCATAAAACGATTGCAGAATCTGTGGTGACCTTAAACGAAATATTAGAAATTGCCGATAAAACCAATAACGAGGTGGTAGTGTATATTTCTATGGGATTCGGTAATCCTTATGGTGATCCATGGAATGTTGATATTGTGGGCGATTGGACAGAACGCTTGGCGAATATGGGCGTGAAAATTCTATCGTTGAGTGATACCGTTGGAACTTCTAATCCGGAGAATATCAACTATTTGTTCTCTAATTTAATTCCGAAATATCCGCATATCGAATTTGGTGCACATCTCCATACAACACCTTTATCATGGCATGAAAAAGTAGATGCGGCGTATAACGCAGGCTGTCTGCGGTTTGATGGTGCCATTCAAGGCTTTGGAGGTTGTCCTATGGCAAAGGATGAATTGACCGGCAACATGCCAACTGAAAAATTACTTTCCTATTTTACGACAAAACAACGTTGCGATCTTAACGCATTAAGCTTCGAAAGTGCATATAATGAGGCCACAAAAATCTTTAAGGCCTACCATTAATCATTTTTATATACTGTTAGTCGGCGTATTTTCAATCCGTTAAGGCTTTGTTAAAAATATTATTTTAAATTAATCTAAATAAGCTTTGTGGAATTAAATTCCTGTTTTATTTTTGCCGAATAATTAATTATACATAATCATTCTAAATAAAAATAAATTCAAACTTTCAAGATGAAAAATATTTTATTGGTAGTAGCGCTATTAATTTCAGCTGTTACTTTTTCGCAAAAGGATCAAGATTCCATCAAAAACAACAAAAAAGAACAGAATTCTGCTGAACGTATTCTTTCGGGAAATATTAGCTCTGGGGTAACAGTTGGCGGTTATGGTGAAATTACTTACAATCAGCCAGAAGGCGATAATGGCGAACTTGACGTACAGCGTTTGGTATTAATGTTCGGTTATAAATTTAATGACAAAGTGCAATTTGTAACTGAAGTAGAATTCGAACACGTTAGTGAAGTTTACGTAGAACAAGCTTTTTTACAGTACAGTTTAAATGATAATGTGAACCTTAGAGGTGGATTGATGCTTGTGCCGATGGGAATCATCAACGAATACCACGAACCAACGACTTTTAATGGTGTTGAACGCCCAAGTATGGACAACAGCATTGTGCCAACAACGTGGAGAGAAATTGGTGTTGGTGTTGCCGGTACTATGGATGACGCATCATTACGCTACCAAGCCTATATTTTTAATGGATTTGCATCAGTTAATGGATCTAAGTTTTTAGGCGGAAAAGATGGCTTGAGAAACGGAAGACAAAAAGGAATAAAATCTACAGTTGATTCTCCTAACTTTTCAGCAAAAGTAGATTATTACGGATTGCCAGGTTTACGTCTTGGATTATCTGGTTATGTTGGACGCTCACAAGCTGAAGATGACGTAGAGGAATTAGAGGGCTCAAGTATTGGTATTTCTATGGTTGGCCTTGATGCACGCTACAATTTCAAACGTTTTGCAGCTCGCGGACAGTTTGTATATTCATCTTTGACTGATACGGAAGCATATAATGAATTGCATTATGATTTAGATGCTAACCCGAAACAAGGTTTAGGAAGTGCGATGCAAGGTTGGTATTTAGAGGCTGCGTATAACTTGTTACCAATGACCAAAAAACAACAACTATATGCTTTTGCACGCTATGAAGAATACGATACTAATGCATCTGTTAGTGGCGATTTGTTAGTGAATGATGCCTATAACAGAAGTGATTGGACTGTAGGTCTATCTTATAAATTAGCTCCTGGAGCAGTATTAAAAGCCGATTATCAGTTTAAAAATGATGCCACGACTGCTAGTTTGGCAAACCAATTAAACTTTGGTATTGGTGTTTGGTTCTAAAACCATTCAATACTAAAAAGTAGCCAAATGCTAGAGAAAAAAATGCTCTAGCTTTTGGCATATTTATTGGACAAGAGAAACATTTAAATATCTTTGTTACATGAATTTGAAATTAACCATTATCCTTTTTATACTTACGGCTTTTCAAAATGTTGAATTGCCTAAAAATATACAGAAGAAAGTTGATAAGCAAATTACCGAAACGTTCGAGACAACTGCGTTTAAGTACGACGCATTAAAAGTGACTTCAGAAGTAGCGAAGGGCTTGCCGTCGAAATTTGGATCGGATAATTTTTTTAAAATTCATTCCAAAAACAAATTGATAGGTTATGCTTATGTTTCCAAAGCACCAAGTAAAACCGATGAATTTGATTATTTGGTGTTATTAAATCCTGACCTTGTTGTCTTAAGTACAAAGGTTTTGATATATCGTGAAGATTACGGCGGAGAGATTGGCAGTAAGCGTTGGTTAAAACAATTTACTGGAAAGACCCAAAATGATAATCTGCGTTATGGCGATAATATAATGGCTATTTCCGGGGCTACTATTTCAGTGAGATCAATGACTTCTGCAATGAACGATTTGTTGAAATCTCTAAAAATTCTTCATTCCAAAAACATCATTTAGCATGCAACTCAATGGCTTAATTTTCACATTTCCTAAGGAAATAAAATTTTTAATTGCAGCTTTTATAATCGTGTTAAGCGTTGGGTTTTATACGGGGTTACTTTTTGTAGGTGATACCTCAGGCGCTCAGCCCAAAGGCATAGAAGAACAGTATTTAGGAAATGAAAATGACGAAGCCGCTACGGTTATGAAATTTAAAAAAAGTGAGCAGGAGATGCTTACCTTGGTTCATAACCACATCTTATCCATGTCGATAATTTTCTTTCTGGTTGGATCCATCCTAAGTACAACGCAGTTAAATAAAAAATTCAAACTCTTTCTAATAGTTGAGCCTTTTCTATCAGTAATCTTAACATTTGGAGGGCTTTATTTTCTTTGGTCAGGCCACCTTTGGATGAAATATATCGTCATGTTTTCAGGAATGTTGATGGCACTTACGTTCACCTGCTCTGTAGTGATAATTTTAGTACAATTATTCCAGTCTAAGAAGAGAGCATTGACGCAGTAAGTTGGTTATTTTTAAGGAATTTTCCTGTTGATGAATTTAATTACTGAGCATCAGCAAGTCCTTTTATCACACATTATTCTTCATATCAAGTTTTATAAATATTAAAAGTGCATTTAGTACAGAATAAAATAATTATTTTATGAGAATCCGAAAACTATTTTCGGTATAAATATTGTATATTTGCACGCAATTAAAACGTAATTGCAATGACAGCACACGAAAGCAAAATAGTAGGTGAGGGATTAACCTATGATGATGTCCTACTAATTCCCGCATATTCTGAAGTCCTTCCACGAGAGGTCAATATTCAAACCCAGTTTACACGTAATATCAAGATCAACATTCCAATTGTGTCCGCAGCTATGGATACGGTTACTGAAAGTGCTATGGCCATTGCTATTGCGAGAGAAGGTGGTATTGGCGTGTTGCACAAAAACATGACCATTGCACAGCAGGCCAATGAAGTGCGTAAAGTGAAGCGTGCTGAAAGCGGTATGATCACTGATCCAGTGACCTTGCCTTTAACGGCAACTGTTTTGGATGCTAAGCAAAATATGGCGGAACACAGTATTGGTGGGATTCCTATTACTGATGAGAATGGCGTTTTAAAAGGGATTGTTACAAATCGTGACCTGCGTTTTGAAAAAGATGGTACACGTCCTATTGTTGAGGTGATGACCAAAGATAATTTGGTAACCGCTGCAGTTGGTACGTCATTGCGAGATGCTGAAGGCATTCTTCAAAAAAATAAAATCGAAAAATTGCTGATTGTTGACGAGAATTATAAACTCGCCGGATTAATCACTTTTAGAGATATCACAAAATTAACTACAAAACCAATTTCAAATAAGGACACTTTTGGTCGCTTGCGCGTTGCTGCTGCTATTGGAGTTACTGGAGATGCGGTGGAGAGAGCAGAAGCTTTAGTGAAATCTGGAGTAGATGCAGTCATTATTGATACCGCTCACGGACATACGAGAGGTGTGGTGACTATTTTAAAAGAAATCAAAAAACAATTTCCTGAACTAGAAGTAGTCGTTGGTAATATAGCTACTGCTGAAGCTGCAAAGTATTTGGTAGAAGCTGGTGCTGATGCTATTAAAGTAGGAATCGGACCTGGTTCAATTTGTACTACAAGAGTAGTTGCAGGTGTTGGATATCCTCAGTTTTCGGCAGTTTTAGAAGTTGCAGCCGCTATAAAAGGTTCAGGCGTTCCAGTTATTGCTGATGGTGGAATTCGCTATACTGGTGATATTCCTAAAGCAATTGCCGCTGGTGCTGACACTGTTATGTTAGGTTCCCTATTGGCAGGTACAAAAGAATCTCCTGGAGAAACTATTATTTATGAAGGTCGAAAATACAAATCCTATAGAGGGATGGGTTCAGTTGACGCCATGAAACAAGGTAGTAAGGACCGTTATTTCCAAGATGTTGAAGATGATATCAAGAAATTAGTTCCAGAAGGTATTGTTGGACGCGTACCATACAAAGGAGAGCTTTTTGAAAGCATTCACCAATTTATCGGCGGTTTACGTGCTGGAATGGGATATTGTGGTGCAAAAGATGTTGAAACGCTTAAGGAAACTGGCCGTTTCGTGAAAATCACCTCTTCTGGTATTAACGAAAGTCACCCACATGATGTGACCATTACCGAAGAGTCTCCTAATTATTCAAGATAATTTCACGGATTTCATTATATATAAAACACGACCTTTATGGGTCGTGTTTTTTTTTTATGGAATTATAAAGTTTTCAGTGTCTAAGTGTTGAAATTCTACAGTTGCGAATTATGGATATTCAATGTTCATAATTTCAAATGTGCGGTCTTCTTTTGCCAATTTTAAAACAGCGATGTCGCCCACATTCTTATCGGTCAATAATTTGGCAATTGGCGATAAAAATGAAATCTTACCCTTTGATATATCAGCTTCATCAACCCCTACGATTTGATATTTTTGAAGTTTTTTGTCGTTGCCTATTTTTAAGGTGATTATTGCTCCAAAGCGCACTTCGTCTTGGGGTTGGGTAGAAAGGTCCACGATTTTAGCGGTTATAATGCGATTGTTTAGCAGTTGTAATTTGGCATTTATATAATTTGTGGCGATTCGTTTTTCCTTTTCATCGGTCATATCTAAGGCATCACGTTCCGCATTGAGCCGTTCTTTCTCCTCCAATAATTCATCCATACCAGCCTGTGTCATATAATTGATAGCGCCCTCTGGTAAATCAGCTCTTGGCGGAACCATTGGTACTTCTTCTTGATCTTCTTCTTTAACAAATCCTCTGCTCATGATTTTTGCTTTTGATGTTTGAATACTCAGAATTAGCCCTATTAAAGGCTAAAACGATGATTTATGAAGATACTAAGAATACTGCAAACCTCTTGTCTGTATACGTTGATTAATGAATGCTATGACTATTAGCACTGCAAATTGGTGACCATTTACGTACTCAGGATGATTAGGATTCTTTAAGGAGTTCCGTTAATACTTGTTTAAAGACATCAACTGGTTGTGCGCCAGTAACGGCACTTTTCCTGTTGAATACAATCGTTGGCACCGAAGTTACACCTAATTGACGCCAAAATTCTTCAGCATTCTTTATGTCAGTACGTGATTTTTCATCCTCGAGCTTTGCTAAAGCTTCATCAGCATTTAAACCTACTTCCAATAAAATTTGTTTTAAGACGGCTCTATCTGAAACATCTTTACGTTCGCTAAAAAAGGCTTTAGTCAAACCCATTTTTAGTTCAGTTTGCTTGTCAAATTCCTTAGCATAATCCAATAAAACATGAGCGTCAAAGGTGTTGACAATTCGCATATCATCAAAATAATCGAACTTGAAATCAACTTCTTCACCTGCAGCAATCATGTGTTGGTGAGATGCATTTTGCTGTTCCGGCGTAGAACCATATTTTTCTGCCAGATGTTCCTGTAAATTTTGGCCTTCTGCAGACATGTTTGGATTTAATTCAAAAGGTTGCCATTCAATCTCAACCTGATCTTGAATGCCCATTTCAGTAATCGCTTTTTCCAAACGTTTGTAACCTATGGTGCACCATGGGCATACCACATCTGAAACGATATCAATTTTTAAATTTTCTTTCATTGTTTTAAATTTTGTCTAATTCTTAATCGTAAAAAATTGCGGAAACTTTCAATTAAATTTTTAAAAATCCTCGAAAACCGCGACCAGCATAGTAAGCTTGAGCCCCGTTGTGATACACAAAAACCGTGTTAAATCGGAAATCTCCAAAAATAGCACCACCTAACTTCCTTATTTTTGGAGGTGTTTGTAGCCAACTGGATGTTTTTGTATCGAAATCGCCGAATTTTTGCAATTCTCGATATTGGTCTTCAGTTAATAATTCAATTCCCATTTCTGAAGCCATATCAACAGCATTGTTCTTAGGTTTATGTTCTTTTCTCGATTCTAAACCTTCTCTGTCGTAACAAACACTTCTTCTGCCTTGAGGACTTTCCGCAGAACAATCATAGAAATGATAATTAGTTTTCGCTGTGCCATCAGCAATCACATCAGGTTCGCCACCGGTTCTCTCCATTTCCTTGAGTGACCACAACGCATTGGGATTAGCCCTTAACGTTTCATCCACCGCAGTCCAATCAACCTGGGCATGCCTGTTCATGTTTTCAGTAAAACGTTTTTTTAAAATTGTAATTAAGTCTTCTTGTTGTTCAGCAGATAACTGTTTTTGAGATGTCATGGTCAAAATTTTTATAGTGCAATGATGTTCTTTATTAAAAATTATTGATGTTAACGCTAACACTATAAAAAAAACAGTAACGGTTTTAATTTTGTTCTATTTGCGAAACGTTTTTCACACCCATTTTACGTCTAATTTTTTTAATTCTGATTTTAAATCCGCAATTGAATCTTTGTGGATAGGCGGAATTTGTATTTTCATTCTTTCAGTAGTGGAGCTCAAGATATATTCACCCGAGGCATGTTTAATTTGTGTGATTTCCTCTAATTTCATTTGCTTTCCGAATAGCCAATTCTGCTTTATGATGCCGTTATCAATAGATAAATAACCCTTAGTTTTCTGATTGTAATAGACTATGAGGTGAAAGGCAGGGAGTAAAAACCAAAAACAATTTAACCAATTTGGGTTTTCATTCATTGTGACTTGTAAAATGGCATTTAAAAGCCAAATAACACCTGAAATCAAATTGAGGGTCGTCTGCTTTTTTGAATACTGTATTCTAATCATATAATAATTTTTCCGCTATAATTCCTGTTGCCCAATGAATCCTTATTTTATCTAATATAATCCATATTTTCATTTTGCTCCTTTTTCTGAAGTGAAAAATCTGCTTTGCGATGCCCATTTAGTCATCATAAATCTTTTAAAAAGTAAACTATAGCTTTCCTGGAACATCTTAAAAAGTTCCTAAACAGGTTCCCTCAATAAATATAAAGTCATAAAATCCAAGTTTATAAAACCATAAAACTGTAATTTCGCGCCAAATAATGATAACATTCAATGACGGATTTTAAACCTATAATTAAGGTTCTTGAAGAGGCTTATGAAATTCCGCATTTGCAGGCTACCAGAAAAATATCTGCGTTGTTGCCTTACAATTACTATGAAACGGATAAACATTTCCCTGTGCTTTATTTACAGGATGGGCAAAATTTGTTTAACCCCATGTCTCCTTTTGGCGATTGGGCTATAGATCAGTCGTTGGCAAAACTGGCCGAGCAGGGCATGAGTGATATTATTGTCATTGCTATAGATCATGGAGAAGACGAGCGTATCACTGAGTATCTGCCGTATTACCATCCGAGATATGGTGACGGGAAAGGCAATTTCTATATTCAGTTTATCCTTGAAAAATTAATTCCTTACATTAACAGTAATTATAGGACGCTGCCTGATTTTCAAAATACGGGGATTGGTGGGAGTTCTTTGGGAGGGCTGATTAGCCTACACGCGGGATTGTCAAATCCGGGTGTTTTTGGTAAAATGATGATCTTTTCACCAAGTCTGTGGATTGCGAAAACAATTTTCAATCAAACGGAATCATTTCAGCCTTTACAGGAGTCTAAAATTTATTTGTATTCAGGAGGTAATGAAAGTGCAGAACATTTGCCAAATGCCCAAAAATTAGAAGCCATTTTTAGAGAAAAAATGGTTGAAAACCATGCGATAGATTTCCATTTTTCAATCAATGAAATAGGAAAGCATGCGGAAATTTATTGGAAACATGAGTTTCCAAAAGCTGTGAAATGGCTTTATTTTTAATTTGAAATTATGATTTATAAACACATTACCCAACTCAATATCCATCAAGATGTCATTGTGCCATGTCGTAAAGGGCAATTGGACCATCTTAGTCAGTATACCACTGTAAAAGACCCAGATTTTAATGGTGAGTTTTCAACCGTTCAAATGCTTTACGGAGCAGAAGACAATAGAGTTTATTTGTTAGGACTAGGAGAGGAGAAAGATGCCGTTAATATTGATGACGCCTTCAGAAAACTCAGCTTCGATTATAAAAAATATTGGAAAGAGCCTGTTCAAATTATAACAGAAGGTTTTTCTGATGCTGAACTTCGCAAAGTGGTGATTGGTTTAGAAATGTCGGCTTATAATATAGGCGCTTTTAAATCTAAAAAGGAGCAGGAGGGGGCAATTACATTTGAAATTGTGAATTCTCAAGACGTGACCGCTCTTCTCGAAGAATCTCAAGCGATTGGCGCTACTATTAATAGAATTAAAACTTTAGTAGATGCGCCGGCCAATCAAAAAACACCTGAGTTTTTAGGGCAGTGGGCACAGGCCTCTGCGCATGATGCTAATTACACGTGCACGGTGTTGCACAAAAAGGAACTTGAAGCACAAGGTTTTCACGCCGTTCTGGCCGTTGGGCAAGGCAGTGTGAATTCGCCAGTGGTTATTGTAACCCAATATATGCCGAAAAAAGGAATGGCCGTAGATATCGGTTTGGTAGGTAAAGGGATCACCTTTGATACCGGCGGTTTGTCAATTAAGCCTTCAACCAATCTTCATTATATGAAGAGCGATATGGGTGGCGCTGCTGTTGTACTAGGCGTTGTAGAACTGGTGGCAAAATTAAAACTCAACGTCAATGTTGTTGGGGTAGTCGCTTCAGCAGAAAATGCGGTGGACAGCAATAGTTACCGTCCGGGAGATGTTATTAACAGTTATTCTGGCAAATCTATTGAAATTATTGATACTGACGCTGAAGGCCGTTTGATCTTAGCAGATGGTTTGAATTATATTATCAAGGAATTCCAACCCAAACAAGTCATTGATCTTGCTACTTTAACTGGGAGTGTAGTACAAACCTTAGGGTATTCGGCTGCGGGTATGTTTACTAACAATACCGAGATGGCTCAGAATCTTTCAAAAATAGGTTTTGAAATAAATGAACGGGTGTGGCCGTTACCGCTGTTCTCTGACTTTGATAGTGATTTGCACAGTGACATTGCGGATCTTAGAAACTTTAGCGGGAAACCTATTGCAGGTGCAACTACCGCAGCAAAGTTTTTAGAAGCATTCACGGAGGAGCATCAAGCATGGATGCATTTGGATATTGCGGGCGTATCGTTTGGCGACTCTAAGTATGCTAAAATGAAAAGTGCAAGTGGCTATGGCGTGCAATTAATGGTGAATTATATCAAATCTATTTCTGAGAACTAAAGGTTTATTTTGTATTTTGTGTGTGAATTAAGCTGAAGTAACCGTTGCTTCAGTTAATGATTTTAATTAGGGCAGCTTATTTAAAATCCTTTATCATTAAAAATCCCACCAAAATATGTCTACAAAACGACCACTCAATTTTCTATGTGTTACCACGTATCATAAAGGCGCCGATTTTATAAAAAGCTGTAAAGCTGAAGGCAATAATGTGTATTTATTGACCAAAAAGAAATTGGAACACGAGGTGTGGCCGTGGGAAGCCATTGATGATGTGTTTTACGTGGAAAATTGGAACCAAAGTGATGTCACCAAAGGTATCGCTTATAAATTCAGAACGATAAAATTCGATCGTTTTGTGGCCTTGGATGATTTTGATGTCGAAAAAGTAGCGCTTTTACGCGAACATTTCAGAATGCCCGGCATGGGCAGAACAACCTCTCATTATTTTAGGGATAAATTGGCCATGCGTATGAAAGCGCAGGAGGAAGGCGTCAATGTGCCCAAATTCACGGCGCTTTTTAATAATATCGACATTAATGCTTATGCGGATAATGTGAGTCCGCCGTGGTTCCTAAAACCACGTTTGGAGGCCTCGGCAACCGGCATAAAGAAGATCAACAATCGGGAAGAACTTTGGCAAATTATTAATGCATTACAGGACGAACGCGATAATTATTTAATTGAAAAGTTTGCCCCAGGCGATGTGTACCACGTAGACAGTCTGACGGTTGATGGAAAAGTCGTGTTTAGCAGAGTGAGTAAATATTTGGATACGCCGTTTGAAGTGGCACATGGCGGCGGAGTATTCCGATCTGCAACTTGTAAAATTGGCACTACAATCGAAAAGGCATTAACTAAAATGAATGCTGAGGTCATCACCGCTTTCGGAATGCAGTTTGGAGCGTCACACACTGAGTTTATCGAATCTAAAGACACTGGCGAATTGTTCTTTCTTGAAACATCTTCACGAGTAGGAGGCGCTAATTTAGCGGAAATGGTAGAGTTGGCATCCGGCATTAATCTTTGGGGAGAATGGGCGCGTATTGAAAGTGCCACCTTAAAAAAGGAAGTATATACCTTGCCTGAAGTCAAAAATCAGTATGCGGGAATTGTGGTGTCCTTAAGTAAATTTGAAACTCCGGATACGTCAAGTTTTGACGATCCTGAAATTGCATGGCGAATGGATAAGAAATGGCACATTGGGATGATTGTAGTATCTGAAAATGCAGACCGGGTGATGGAGTTGTTAGATGACTATACCCAACGTATTGCGACCGATTTCCATGCGAGTATTCCTGCACCAGATAAAAGTTTGTGATATAGAACGCTGACGACACTGATTGTTTTTGATATTCACTGATTTTTAAAAAGAAATTTCCGAGAATCCGCTTCACCCACCTGAACGGTCGGGCAGGTCAGTGTTCCAATTAAAGGAACTTAAGATTAAGAAATCCTATTTTCAAGATTTCGAGCAGAGTGATGAACGGTCAAAATGTCTATACGTGATGGAGTGACAACTTTATAGATAATTCTATAATGGCCTTCAATTAATTGTCTTGTATGATGCTTGTTTATTTCAGGAACGATTTGTCCAGAATAAATTTGAGAATGTAAAATCTTCGTGCGTTTCTTGATTCTTATAATTTGAAGCTTTGCGTAGTTTTTAGAATCTTTTGAAATGTAAACAAAAATAGCTCTTAAATCTGCTACAGATTGATGGGTCCAATTTATTTGAACCATTTTTCTAGTTCAGTAGTTAAATCAGATTCAGAAACATAATTCCCACTCTCAGACTGTTGGTACCCGCTCTCTATTTTTTCAATTAAAATTAATCGCTCAACGAGTTCATCAATAGTAAACTCTTCAGGTAAACTTTCGATCTGTTCTTTTAATTTAGTCTTTGTAATCATCACACAAGATTGAAGTCTAATATACAAAATTATTGATTTGGTCTACTTAAAAAGAGAATTAACTTGGTAATCCGATGGAACGCTGACGACGCTGATTGTTTATGATTTATAAATAGATATCTGTGATAATCAGTTAAATCTGTGTCCTCAGTGTTCCAGCTATCTCAAGGCTCAAAAAAGCCTGTGCTGCCACCAACCCAAGTTTTATTCTTGTTGTATTTTACGCCCACCATTTCGCCTTTACTGAGTCGCATCAAATTACTGACAATTTGAGTTTGATTGGTTTTGCTATTATGGAGTAACATCATCCGAATCTCACACTTTGCCGGTTCGTCCATCGTTTGTATGATAGGCGCATAGGCTACTTTTTCTTGCAATAGGTAATTCGATTTATCTTTAACAGCATCAATCTTCGCTTGGTCAACATGAATTTCAACACCAGCACCCGCAAAAGAGTAGAGTGGTTTTAAAACATAATTTTCTAAATCAGTCGGGATGTTTTCGAGTTGGTCCAAATAATAGGATTTTGGAACATAGTCGCCTTTTAGTAATGGCATCGTGTATTTGCTAATTCTGAAAAACCAATTGGGGTGGCCTATCCACTCAATATCCACTTCGTCTTTAAAATCAAATTCCCGGTCTAAATCTGGCCGTTGGTCCAATTCATCAAAAATGATACGGTTATAAATCTTTAAGACTCTAATTTCTTCGCCATTAGCATCTACATAAAATAATTGCTTTCCTCTTTTAATCAATTTGGAAATGCACAACACTTTAATTCCTAATAACACTTCCGTGGCATAAAAGTCGATGGCTGTAGCCTGTTTTTCAGGCTCAATTTCTAAAAGAATCACTTGTTTTGGAGCGGTGTCTCCAACAATCTCGGTTCTTAACAATTCAAGATATTCCTCAGAAGTTAATCCGTTAAGGTGCTGTGAAAAATCATCAGGGATGCCGTCGTAATGTTTGCGATACATTCTGCCCATCAATTCCTGAAAAAAGTAAAGGGACGGAAATCCCTGCAATTCGATCAGTTTTGGGGTGAGTTGTCCTTTTTCATCTAAGCATACCCCGAAATCCAATTGTAGAAATTTTGCTTGTGCATCTTCATAAGGCACTCTCATAGCCTCGTTAAAAAATGCACCATCAGTAAGGTCTTTAAAATTAGGCTGATTGATCACTTTCATGACGTCCTCACAAGCTTCTATCAACTGCTTTTTTAATGCTTTGGGAATAAAAACAGGCGTTTCAGCCACTTTAAATTGTGGCGTATAGTCGAATTGCGTATTGAGATCTGCCAGCATGCCAGCATATTTATCATCCGTAAATTGCGCGTTAAATGCTTGGCGTAATGAGGCAATCATAGTATTATGAGATTAGTTCTGGTGACAAGTGTTTAATAGCGCTTGCAATATAGTTGGGTAGAATGATTTTATGGGTTCTGATGATTTTATCCGGGTCGTCCATTTTATCCATCATATCATCATATTTTTCTTCGCCAAAATTGGCAATGACTTTGTGCTTATTGGCATCGGCTAAAAAATGCGCACGCATCCCGATAGGATCTGCTTCGGGGTGGAATTGTGTACCTACAAATTCCTTAGAAAAACGTACCGCCATAATGGCGCGCTCATAACTGACGTGGCTGCGGATTTTTTCTAAACTTAAAATAGAAGCGCCGTGCTCCTTAAAGACTTTCAGTCGGGGTTGTACCAATTGCCAATCCCGAGAATCTACAGCATAAAACGGATCGTCCAAACCTTCTAAAAGCGGGTCTTTTAGCCCTGCTTTAGTTTTGTGGATGGGCAAAACCCCAAAAGAAGTGCTGCGTCTTGGTCGCATTTCTCCTAATTTAAAATAATCGCATACCACTTGAAAGGAGTAGCAAATGAAAAACATGTATTTTTTTTGATCTGTTGAACTCTTATTGAAATCCCACAATTCTTGAACCAAATTCAGATAGGGAATGCGCCAAGGTCCATCCTCAAGAGGACTGTCCGGTCCGCCACTCGAAATATAAATATCGTAAGAGCTGTCTGGTAATTCATCAGCACCTCTCACATTAAATATGGCATAATCAACTTCATCTTCAAAGCCTCTCACAATATCAGCAATACAACGCAAGCCCTGATTGGGTTGGTTGTTGTTCATATCCAGTATGGCTATTTTTATCTTTTCTTTAGGCATGTATAGTTTTCTAAGTTCCTAAAACGGTCTGTGCAATAATATAATCGACCACCTTGGTCAAATCCTTGGTGTCTTCATAAACAGCAATTTGCCGATCAGCTCCCGTTCCGTTAACTAACATAGTCTTAATATGCTCTATTTCCTTACGCGATCCGAGCTCATCCACAACATCATCCACAAATTCAAGTAATTCGAGCATCAATTCTTTGGTAGGAACTTCAATTTCCTTTCCAAAATCAATCATTTTACCTTCAAGTCCGTATCTGCTGGCACGCCATTTATTTTCATTGATCAAGGCGCGGTGGTAGAGCATAAAATTAAGATTTTGAGTTCTTAATTTATAAAGTTTAGCAACTAGAGCTTGAATTAAGGCGGCAATGCTCAGGGTTTCTTCAATAGTCATTGGCACGTCGCAAATTCGCACTTCCACTGTTGGGAAAACTGGATGGATGCGGATGTCCCACCAAATCTTCTTCGGATTGTCAATACACTTCGTTTTGATCAGGATGTCAATATAGTGCTCATATTCGGCCACGGTTTGAAATACTCCAGGAATTCCTGTCCTGGGGAATTTGTCAAATATCTTGGAACGAAACGATTTAAACCCTGTGTTACGGCCTTCCCAAAATGGTGAATTTGTTGACAACGCGTATAAATGCGGTAAAAAATAACGCATGGCATTGGTTAAATGCAAGGCCAATTGTTTGTCTTCAATACCAACATGTACGTGGAGTCCAAAAATTAAATTAGAACGGGCGGTATCTTGGAGTTCGTTGACAATCTCGTCATAACGAGGGTTTGGTGTCATCAATTGTGTTTCCCATTTGGTAAACGGATGGGTGCCAGCTGCGGCAATTTTAAATCCTAAAGTACCAGCAATATTGGAGATTGATTTTCGCAAATGGGTCAGTTCTCTCCGAGCTTCACTGATATCCTTACAAATATTGGTGCCCACCTCCACAACAGCCTGATGCATTTCAGCTTTTACCTGCTCATTTAGGAGCTTGGCAGCTTCCGATACAATTTGCTGATCATGGGAAATCAATTCTCGGGTTTTCGGACAGATGACTTGATATTCTTCTTCAATGCCTAATGTGAATTTCATAAAATACAAATGGTTTTAAATTACTTTTGTGGCATAAAATGCTGACCTTTCAAATCTATTGAAAGATTAAAATACAGTTATTTGTAAGTGGTTTTTTTACCGGTAATTTGGTCTTTAACAAAAGTTCCCCAAGTGAGATTCATCTTGTCTTTTTTATATTTCTTAGCCTTCGCAATGGCCATGTTGGCCGCGTTTTCAACAATCCATTCAAAATTGTCCTGACCTACTGAATTAATATCAGCATCTGGTGCTGGATTACAAAAATCTATGGCATAGGGGATGCCGTCTCTTACGGCAAATTCCACCGTGTTAAAATCGTAGCCTAAGGCTTTATTGAGTCGGATACAGTATTTTTTAATCAAATCTAATAGCTCTTGTTTTATCGGTGGCCCGTCAATGACATAGCGTAAATGATGCGGATTTCGCGGTTCATACTGCATAATATGCACGTTGTCCGTATCTAACACATAACATCTGAAATACTCGGTAAAATTGATTTCTTCTTGCAACATCATTACCAAGTTTTCAGTTTCGCCGTGTTTTTTCCACAAATCTTGCGAATTTTCAACACGATACACACTTTTCCAGCCGCCACCATCATGAGGTTTCATATAGGCAGGAAAGCCAATGGTATCGAACATATGTTCCCAAGCAAAAGGGAATTTCATGTTTCTAAAGGAGTTTTCATCAGTATCTGGCGGACGATGTGAAGACGGTAAAATGAATGTTTTTGGTACCGGCACACCCACTTTTTCTGCCAAGGCATTATTGAAGAATTTTTCGTCGGCACTCCACCAAAACGGATTGTTGATGACCGCAGTCCCAGAAATTGCCGCGTTCTTTAAATAAGCGCGATAAAATGGGACGTCCTGAGATATTCTGTCAATTATTACCGCATAATCCGTAGGTTTTGCCTGTTCTACCATGTCGATAGAAACGGCTTCCGCCATAATATTTTTTACTTTCTTCTCATTAACACGATCTATAAAAGCCTGTGGAAACGTGTTTTCTTTTCCGAATAGGATGCCAATTTTTTTCATATGTATAAATTTTTGGTGGTGTATCTTAATTAGTTTAAAGTTTTGAAAGGTATTCTGGAAACATCTCGCGCCATAATGGCCAATCGTGTTTTGCCCACTTACGGACATCATACCAAAAGGGAATATTTTTATCGCGGAGTATTTGGGCCATTTTTTCGTTCGCTTCCAAACAAATATCCCATTCGCCGACGCCAAGGATGATCTTCATTTTCCATAAATCGGGATGGTTATTTCCGGGTAGAAAATCGATGGGATTATTGAAAAATACATTGTTATCATAATGACCGTCTACAAACGATTTGATATCAAAAGCGCCGCTCATACTATACATATGGCTTACTTTTTCTGGATGCTTAAACGCGAAATTTGAGGCTTGATAGCCTCCAAAACTCGGTCCTGCTACCGCAACCTTAGGCAATCCTTTGTCCTGACAAATAGGGTTGACTATTTCATTCATAATAAACTGATCGTACCATTCGTGGTTTTTTGCACGTTGTGATGGATGGATTTTTTTATTGTACCAACTCAGTTCGTTAATACCATCAGGACAATAGATTTGGACTTTACCTTGCTCCACAAACCATCGGACAGATTCTACAAGTTTCATGTCTTTACATTCGTTGTGTTTCCCCATGGTCGTTGGAAATAGGATCACAGGATACCCTGCGTGTCCAAAAACGAGCATTTCTATATCCTTGCTAAGGGTTGGAGAGTACCATTTGTGATGTTGTTCTTTCAATAGTTGAGTGCTTTAGTGTGTAAGGTGTCCTCGTAAAACTATGTGTGGACGCAGTGGTCAGTCATAGGTTAAGCTTGTTCTGTTTTAACTTGATACAGATACAACAATATACTTTTTTTAATTATAAATTGCCATAAAATACGGTGAGATTCTTAAATTATTATGAAGTCTATAATATTTTAGATTTAAATTCAGATTTTTGAGATGTTATGGTGCTAAAACAGTATTGTTCTCTAAGTCGTTTTGCTTTAATTCGCCAATCGGAGAGCTGTAGTGGTAAAAAAAATGGTTTTATTAGAGGCATGGTGCTTTGAATTGACAGTTCAGCCTTGTTATTCAACAACTGGGTGATCTTAATTATTTAAATAGGTCATACTCAGGGATATTTGTTGGCATCATCATAAACACATATCCTTATGAATCATCTTATCATTATCATCGTAAGTTTTATTACCGGAGTGGCTTCAGCACACTTCGATAGTCGTCGGTTAACTTTAGAAAAAGCACCATTTACTCTCTTCAGTACAATGAGTAGAGGGGAACAGCATGTTGATTTGAATTTTGAGGATTCAAACAAAAATCTGTAGAGCAAACCACTCGAATTTTTAAGCATTATAAATTCGAAAAACTTTTTCCTAATTTTAAACCAGTATTTCGAAGCCTTTTTAAGAATATCTCATGAAAAACATCCTCCTTACTTTTTTTATCGGTTGTGCAGTTTTTGTTTTTGGGAATGTGCTTTATGATGGTTTTCAATTTGAAAGCTTTACAGAATTTTTACAGAGTTTTAGTTTCTACCAACTGTACGGTTTCTTATTGGGTTATTCCAATTATTATTTCTTCGCATACCTTGAAAAGTTAAGTTGGAGGGGCGAGGAGCGTTTTAAAAGGATAGGTATCGGACTAATAGGCTCTGTGATCATTACTATGATAGGCCTTGTCCTATTAAACGGATTGCAATACGTGATTTATCGCGGGTCTTCTTTTTCCGATTTCATACAAACCCAAACTTGGGGTAAATATAGTTTTGGATTGTGGATTACACTGACTATCGTAATTATTTTTCACGTAGTGTATTTTTATATTCGCTATCAGCAAACCAAGATAAAAGAACAAAAAGTCATAGCCAATACGGCCAGCGCCCAATTTGAGAGTCTAAAAAATCAGATTGATCCACATTTTTTATTCAACAGTTTGAATGTGCTGACCTCATTAATAGAAGAAAATCCGGTTAATGCGCAGCGCTTTACCGTTTCCCTGTCAAAAATATACCGCTACGTTCTAGAGCAAAAGGACAAGGAATTGGTAACTGTCGCAGAAGAATTGGAATTTGCAAAGACCTATATGAATCTGTTAAAAATGCGTTTTGAAAACAGCATCAATTTTGAAATGCCAGAACATTTTAATAATGAAGATGCCAAGGTGGTGCCTTTATCCTTGCAATTGCTTTTAGAAAACACCATTAAACATAACACGGTAAGCGAATCTAAACCGTTGAACATTACCATTTCAGTTGAAGATAACCTCCTGGTTGTACGAAATAATTTACAAAAAAAAGGAGTGCTTCAAACCAGAAAAGGGGTAGGCCTTCAAAATATTGTCAATAGATATGGTATCCTCACCAAACGGTACGTGTTGATTGACGAATCAGCAACAGACTTTAAAGTGAAAATACCCATTTTAACTAAACAAACATCACACATGGAAACAAGATTTTTATACAATGAACAAGACGCCTACTACCGCGCAAAAAAAAGAGTAGAAGCTATTAAAGGATTCTTTGGCAATCTAGTATCCTATTGTGTCGTCATCCCATTTTTAATTTTCATCAACTATAAAACCTCATGGAATTTTCAATGGTTTTGGTTCCCAATGTTGGGATGGGGGATGGGAATCATCTTTCATGCCTTTGGTGTATTCGGCTTCGGAAAAAATTGGCAAGAACGAAAAATTAATGAAATCTTAGAGAAAGAACAAAACTCAAAAACATGGAACTAATGGAACCTAATTATTTTGAAAAGGAACGTTACGAACGAGCTAAAAAACGGGTCAAACAAATCACCGGATTTTATACACATTTCTTGGTATATATAGTGATCAATATAATGATTGTCATCTTAAACTTCCAGCAATTGGATTCCGGAGAAAGCTATTTTAAATGGCAGAATTTTACCACACTGTTTTTCTGGGGCATCGGACTTTTAGCCCACGGATTGTCCGTTTTTATGCCATATATTATACTGGGTAAAGACTGGGAAGAACGGAAAATTAAGGAGCTTATGGAAAAGGAACGCAAAAGTAAATGGGAATAATGCCCATAAAAAAGATCTAAGATATCTCACAACTCATTACCTAATACTTAATACTAAATAAGCATGGACGTCATTATTATAGAAGATGAAAAACCATCAGCAAGACGGTTGCAACGGATGTTAGGAAATCTGGATCTTGAAGCGCATACCATGTTGCATTCCGTTGAAGAATCTATTGCGTGGTTTTTAGAACATCCGCATCCAGATTTGATATTCTTGGATATTCAGTTGAGTGATGGCTTGTCTTTTGAGATTTTTGAAGCTTTGGAAATCAATTCTGCGGTCATTTTCACTACGGCTTTCGATGCTTATGCCTTACAAGCGTTTAAACTGAACAGTATCGATTATTTATTGAAACCGATTGATGAGGATGAATTGGCCAACGCGGTAACTAAATATAAACAGCGTTTGCCTGCGAAAAATCAGGTGGTGCTAGATTTTAATGACATTCGAAAAATGTTGGTGAATCCGATAGATCGCTCGTATAAAAAGCGATTTTCGGTTAAGGTGGGGCAGCATCTCAAATTGATTGCTACTGAAGATATTGAATGTTTTTATAGTGAAAATAAAGGTACTTATGCCTACACAAATGATGGTCGGAATTATCTTTTAGATGTGACTTTAGAACAGTTGGAACCGGACTTGGAACCTCAAAGCTTCTTTAGGGTTAGTAGAAAGTTTTATGTTAATATTGAAGCGATAAGGGATATGATCAGTTACACCAACTCGCGCCTTCAAATAAAATTAAACACCTATGATGAGCAAGAGGTTATCGTGGCCAGAGAGCGCGTAAAAGATTTTAAGGATTGGTTGGAATAGTTATTCATCAATCCTATTCTCATCAAATGCTGAAGGGAGTAATTTCGGGATAAACTTGATAAATAAAGGCAGTAAAAGCGCACCTCCTGGCAACATAAAGATGGCTAAACTTGGTATCGATTTAAAGATGTCCATCAATTGTTCTTGAACTTTTTTATGTTCAGCCGCTGTGAGTTCGCGTGTGGTGGACTTGGTTAAAAGCACCATCAATTCTTTACTCTCTTTTAATTCCTGTAAAAGTCTTTTGCTGTTTCTGCTAATCAGCTTCATGACCATCTTGCTCGAGTTGTCATAAAAACTCTGCACAAAATTTTTAGATCCTAAGGCAGCAATTTTACTTTTATTTGAGCTATAAAAAAGGTCAATATCCACAATAGACTGCGTTAATACCGCTAATTCCAGATCTAGATGTTCACAAAATTGAGCTAAAAACAGGTTCTCACTCTTGTCAATCACATTATCTGTCCAGGATGCCATGCAGGCAATATCAATGATATACCGTTTTTCTAAAGAGGTCTTGAGCGTGGCGATGGCTTCACCATAATCTAAAGGGCCGTTGGAATGGTAGCGTCTTGATAATTTAAAGAGCTTGGTTAAACTGTCGTCATACTTACTCTTTTGCAGTTTCGATTCAAAAACTTCTATGACAATAGTCTCAATAGACGTTTCAATGTCTTGTAGATATTTGTCTGAAACGGTGTTAGTGTCCAAATATTTCTGATACGCTAAGACATCTACAAATAAAAGGGCATTGGTAATGAAATAATTGAAATTCTTGGTAAACACGTTGTCATCAATATGTACGCGTTTCTCAATAAGGTCTTCCAATAGCGCCGCAGATTTCTTTTTGATTAACAGGGATTGAAAAACGGAAGTTTTACTGACAGTAATGGCACTATAGAAATTGATAACCGTGTCTATGAATTTTTCTTCGGAGGGGTTTCGCTTATAAAAATAGAAAAACGCCAGTATTAAATTGACTTTACACAATTCTTCGTCGGTCAGGTCTTTCTTGGGAATAGCATTGCTGACAACGTCCACATTACTACCATAAATAAATCCACACTGCTTAAGTTCCTGATAAAAGCTTTCAAGAGTATTGTTCAGAAAAGTTTCATCTACAGAAACTTCCTTCAGTAATTTTTTAATCCAACCAGAGGCAGAGGGATTCATAGTCGCTATTCAATTAGACTGCAAAGATACTTTTAAAAATAAATTTGCGCAGTTTTTTATGTTAACAAAACTTTAACAAAACCGGCCTCTTTAATTTTCCGTAGGTATGCACAGAGACATTAATAATTAACAAAAATCTCATTATTATGAAAAAATCAAAACTTTTATTAGGAGCAGCAGTTATCGCGGTAACGGGCTTCTTCGCAATTGCGGCAGATCATATTGATGCGCCAGCAGTTACAGGTGGTACAAATGACATCACCGATTTCTATGCCTTTCAAGGGCAGAACACTAACAATATTGTTTTTGTAGCCAACATTCAGGGACTTTTATCTCCTACGGCAACTCAAAAGGCAAAATTTGATGAAAACACCATGTTGGAAATTAATATTGACACCAATGGTGATGCGATTGAAGATTTAGTCATCCAAGCTATTCCTAAAGATGGCAAAATGTATTTCTTTGGTCCAGTTGCTCCCGGGCAAACAGGAATGAGTAGTACGGTACGCACCTCAGGGACAATGTCTAGTGTAGACATTACACCAGCGGGTTCAAATGCTATGGTAGCGACTAATGCAGGCATGAGCTTTTTTGCTGGCCCACGTGATGATCCCTTCTTTTTTGACTTTGATCAATATACCGCAATTTTAGCTGGTAATGCGAGTGGTTTTAATAACCCAGGAACAGACAAATTTAAAGGTACAAATGTGTTATCAATTGTGGTAGAAGTGCCAAAATCAATGATTGGTGGTAGTGGAAATATCAACACATGGATAGAATCAAAAAGAAAACAATAAACTCTAAAAAACTTATATTATGAAATTCAATAACATAAAAATTGCTGCACTAGCAGTATTGGTATCATTAACTGCATATAACTGTAGTAATGACGACGACGCGATGGATAACTCAGGACCTGACTTTTCAGGCAACTACGTCCAAGAAGATCAAATGGCAAGGCCAGCGATTAACACGGTATTTGTAACAACTGGGAACAAAGATGCTTTTAATACAACGGTGCCTTCTAAACAAAATGCTGCTTTTCAAGCTTCATTTCAAAGTAGATTACTTGCTTTAAATTCTGGATATACTACAAATGCATTAGGCATGGATGCTGCAACTTTTACCGGTGCGCTGGCTACTGATGTTTTGACGGTTTCCTTAGATGGAAAAACTACATTTTTTGACGGTACGAATGTCTTAACAGGTCGTGCATTAGCTGATGATGTGATTGACACAGAATTACTCCTGATTTTTGGTGGCCCAACAGGTGGCGATAATGGTGCTGTAACGAGTGATAATGTAAGTGCGAATGATAAACCATTCTCTAATTCATTCCCTTACTTGGCTGCGCCTCACATGTAATTATATAATCCCTGAATTCGCACTCACGTTAGTTCAGGGTTATTTTACAATACTCATAACAAAAACTCAAAAACTCAAACTCATGAATCCACACTATATCTTATCACTTTTTACTTTGGTGACCCTAAGTAGTTGTAGCACATCTCCAAATAAAGTTAGCAATGTTTCAGATTATAATGATTATCTGAATATTGCAGAAAACAAAACGATGATGGATGCGCAAAAAGACTACGATTTTTGGACTGCAAAATCTGCAGAGGCTCATAATCCATATTCTTATGCAAGTCAGATTGCAAATTCACAGTCGGCTTTATTTGCTACAACTGGAAATATCGATTACTTAAAATCAGCCGAAGCACATTTAGTTCAACTGAATCAATCTAGCAACTACAGTGTTTCTGGCCCAATGAAAAGCTTAGCGGCCAATTACATATCACAACATAAATTTAAGGAAGCTTTGCAATTATTAAACAAAGCTGAAATGAATGGTGATAATCTTGTCGGCACTCAAAAAATGTTGTTTGATGTGCATTTGGAATTAGGCAATTATCAACAGGCAAAATCTTATTTGGAAAAATTTGAAAACATGTCTGATTTCGATTATCTGATCCGACTATCAAAATGGAGTGACCATCAGGGCAATTTGAATGCTGCCATTACCTATATGGAGAAGGCAAAAGCAATTGCCGAAGCATCCAATATGGATGGTGTCAAACAATGGTCTTATACCAACTTGGCCGACTTTTACGGACATGCCGGTAGAATTGAAGATTCTTACAATCATTTTTTAAAAGCATTGGAACTTGATCCAAATGATGCTTATGCTAAAAAAGGCATTGCATGGATTGTTTATTCCCACGAGAAAAATGCGGATGAAGCTTTACGTATTTTAAATTCAGTGATGAAAGATTATCAAGCTCCCGATTATTATCTGCTAAAATCTCAAATTTTTGAATTTAAGGGAGATATGCTTGCTAAGAATGAACAATTGGCCCTCTATCAAAATGCCGTTAAAAACACTGCTTACGGTGCCATGTACAATCAATATAACGTGCAATTGTACACCCAGGAGAATCATAATTTGCTGGAGGCCATTGCCATTGCAAAAACAGAAATCGAAAATCGTCCAACGCCACATTCCTATGATTTATTGGCTTGGTCTTATTTTAAAAACGGACAATTGCAAGAAGCATTACAATTGACTAAGAACAATGTATTAGGACATACTTCGGAACCTAAGGCGTTATACCATAGTGCTGAAATATTAAAGGCTTCCGGTAATTTAGAAAAAGTAAAGGAACTCAAGCCAGATCTCATGGCAAGCGCATATGAATTGGGACCGATAATGGCAGAAAAAGTAAGCCAACTATAAAAGTGGACCCCTATGAAACTTGTAAATTTAACAACATTGTTTGCGGTGTTGGGTGGTATCGCTCTGGCGCATTCCCAACAAATAAAAGGTAAGATTACTGATCAACAAAACCAACCCTTAGAAGCCGCTTACGTATATAATATTAACAGTAAAAGTCATGCCCACACGTCGGAAAACGGTGTGTTTATTATCGAAAACAATAGGGTAGGTGACAGTCTAAAAATAGGACTGTTAGGCTACGAAACTAGAATTATTGCTATGAACGATTCCAACTTTTCACAGTCAATCACCACAATTCTTCAAGAAAAGGCATTTCAGTTGGATGAGATGGTGCTTACAGAAGAGCTGAATCCGGTAAGTACAATCAGTCGTTTAGATTTGAATACCAATCCCCTGAATTCCTCCCAGGAAGCCTTGCGGAAAATTCCAGGTTTGATTATCGGTCAGCATGCCGGTGGCGGTAAGGCAGAGCAAATATTTTTGAGAGGTTTTGATATTGATCATGGTACGGATATTTCCATTTCAGTAGACGGGATGCCAGTAAATATGGTTTCTCATGCCCACGGACAAGGGTATAGCGATTTGCATTTCCTAATCCCAGAAACCGTCAATAAGATTGATTTTGGAAAAGGCCCCTATTCTGCGAAGCATGGCGATTTTGCCACTGCGGGTTATGTCGATTTTTCAACGCGAGATGTTTTGAAAGAAAGTTCAGTATCCGTCACTGCAGGACAGTTTAGTAGTTTGCGGACCTTAGGTTTATTCAATCTATTGGAAACTACGACAAATCAAAATGCCTATATCGCAGCCGAATATTTAGCGAATGATGGACCTTACGAATCCCCTCAAAACTTTGATCGGATCAACATTTTTGGGAAGTATGTGGTGTTTTCTCCCAATAATGATAAGCTATCCTTAACAGCGTCGCATTTTACAAGTGGGTGGGATGCTTCCGGGCAAATACCGCAGCGTGCTGTTGATAGTGGAATGATTTCAAGATTTGGAGCCATTGACGCTACTGAAGGTGGCGAAACGGAACGCACCAATTTAAATGTGCAACTCAGCAAGCGCTTATCCAATAAAACAACGTTTAAAACCAACGCCTATTATTCGCATTACGCATTTTTACTGTATTCTAATTTCACCTTCTTTTTAGAAGATCCTATTAACGGTGATCAAATTAAACAAAAGGAAGATCGAAACATATTCGGCTTGAATACGTCACTAATGCACGATACCAATTTAGGAAACACGCCATTGACGTTAACCTCAGGTTTAGGCTTCAGAAACGATAGGGTAGATGGTATTGAGTTATCGCACACCTTAAACAGAAGCACGATTTTAGAACACCTGCAATTGGGCGATTTAAATGAAACGAACGTGAATGCCTTTATAAATGCCGAATTTGAATTAGGGAAATTCAGAATTGCCCCAGCCTTACGTTTGGATTATTTTAAATTTCTATACCAAGATCAATTGCAAACAGAATACCAAAATCTTTCAGAAACTAAGGCCATAGTGAGTCCGAAGTTGAATTTTTACTGGGATGTAAAAGATAACTATCAAGTCTTTTTAAAGTCGGGCATTGGCTTTCATAGCAATGACACTCGGGTTGTTGTCGCCAATCAGGGTAAACAGATATTGCCACGAGCCTATGGTGTGGACTTAGGCGATATTTGGAAACCATTTCCAAACTTAGTTGTAAACACTACGCTATGGTATTTGTTTTTGGAACAAGAGTTCGTCTATGTGGGCGATGCTGGAATTGTAGAGCCTAGTGGCAAAACAGAACGTTACGGCTTGGATTTTGGATTTCGTTATCAATTGAGTGATTATCTGTTTTTAGATACTGATATGACACTGACCCACGCAAGAAGTACAGAAGATCCTAAAGGCCAAAATTACATTCCGCTGGCGCCAAACTTTACTATGGCAGGAGGCTTATCCCTTAACGAATGGAACGGTTTTTCTGGAGGTTTGCGTTACCGATTTATAGATGACCGACCTGCAAATGAAGATAATTCTATAGTGGCGAAAGGTTATTTTATTACGGATATGAATGCCAATTACAAGTTTGATAGTATCACGATAGGATTTGCTATTGAAAATCTATTTGATGTGGCCTGGAATGAAACCCAGTTTGCCACGGAATCAAAACTTCAAAATGAAGCGCAAGCGATAGAAGAAATTCATTTTACACCTGGAACACCATTTTTTATTAAAGGCACTATTGCCTATACCTTTTAAATAATACGATTTTAAGTCTGATGTGGTTAAGACATTAAGACTTGCACAAATGAATAGAGTTCATTTTGTAAAGAGACCACGTGAGTTGTGGTAGTTTTTTAGAGTTTTTTGTTAGTGGAAAGCACTTGGCCGTAGAGATAGGGTTAGGTGCTTTCCTAATTTAAAGCTTTGGAGTATGTTGGGTGATTTATGGCCAACAGGTAGGTCATTTAAGAATTATTATAATTCAAATATTTGAAAGTGTATTTGTAAGATATTGGATGATGAAGATTTTCAATATTGAGGATAGGATTGAGTATTATTCTTTAGTTGGTGGTGGCAATTTTTTTATTGAAGAATTAAGAACCCTCCTTTCCCACGTAAGAAATCCAATTAAGATTGATAGGTGCAACTTAAATTTGGACATAATGGACAAAAGGGAATTTTAAAAAAAAAGAAGAATTTCTGTTGAAATTTTTAAGAAGTGATTTAATAGTTTTGTTAATAACCAAAGATGTTTAATTGTAGTAGATGATGGTTAAAACACAATAACACTGATTAGTAGTACATTTTTTGATGTTATAACTAAGTGCATTCTGTTTTATTGAGTTTGTTAATATACTAGTAATATTTTATTGGACATAGGTATTAAAATAGATAGATATGGCTTAAATTTGTGTAGTATTAAAAACTTATATAAAAAAACGCCAATGCTGTAACATTTACGTTTTAAATTGTAACCTTTTGGGTTTAGCTATAAGCTTATGAAACGAATACTATTTCCTTTCTCCTCTAAATTTGTTGCTAGAGACTTATAAAAGATTACATTTTGAGTTGAGTATGTTAAACTCGATTTTAATTATGGCTAATGGGACCATCTAAAACCCTCATTGAAAATGAAATAAAAGCATCCAAATGGGTGCTTTTCTTATTTGGTAAAATTAGACTAAAGGGTCTGAAGGTGAAAGTCAATTTTATAAACATTGTAAACAAGTTCTTAACAAACGTCTCAATAGTGATTCAATATCGAATTTCAATTTGATTTCAAAGTAAATTATATTTCGCTGAATAGTGGGGTTTAGGTTGATTTGATCCAAGTCGAATTGTGCGAAATATGAAGGAATAATTGCTTGTTTTGCAAACTTTTGATTAAGCGATCTCTGATTTTTAATACGTGAATTAAAAGTCATTTAAAATTTGCCTGACCAGATTATGTTTTATCAAAGAAGAGTGTCTATCGGAACACATATTATTTTTATATATAAAATCATAAATTTATTTATATTTCAACGATTCATGAACTTTAATATATTCTTGTTGATCATCAGCCAGAACCATTAAAGTGTCGCCTGCTTTTATCTCAGTGGAGCCGCCTGGGCGGATAAACTGATTGTCGCGTTTAATCATGATGATGAACGCCGATCTTGGGAAATTCAAATCTACAATACGCTTATTGACTGCGAAAAAATCGGGTGAAATCGAGAATTCCTGTAGTGACGATTTTGGTAATTCTAAAAGCAATTGGTCTACCTCATTAATGATTTTCGATTTTTCAGGCAATCCAACATTGAGCCATTTTGCTAAAATGGACAAAGTGGTGCCTTGAATCAAAATTGACGTCACAGAGATAAAAAAGACGATACTGAAAATAATATTTGCTTTTTCAATTCCTGCTAAGAGTGGATACGTCGCAAATACAATTGGTACGGCGCCTCGCAATCCTACCCAAGAAATATAGAAACGGCGTCTTAATTTCATTTTGAAAAACACTAAACTGATAAAGACACCAACAGGGCGAGCAATGAAAATGAGAAATAATGAAATCAGCATGCCAATGCCAATATAAGGCACAATTTGTGAAGGAAACACTAACAATCCTAAGGTAAGGAAGAGTACAATTTGCATCAACCATGCTAATCCATCAAACATCTTTAAGATGGTTTTTTTATGGATGATGTCTTGATTTCCTAAATAAACGGCACAAATATAAATGGCAAGAAATCCGTTTCCACCCACAAAATCCGTAGCTGAAAAAGTCATGAACATAAGCGCAATGACCAAAACAGGGTAGAGCCCTTCAAAGTCAAGTTTAATTCTGTTGATTATAAATTTGCTCGCCACACCAAATCCGAATCCTCCGGCAGTTCCCACAATCATTTGTTGTAGAAACATCGGGATTATCGATACAAGATCTTGGTCTTGATTAATGACTAAAGTTAAAAAGGCAATCGTCAGCACATACGCCATGGGATCATTACTACCACTTTCCAATTCTAATGTTGGCCTGAGGTTTGTTTTTAAGGCGAGATTTTTAGAACGTAAAATGGAGAATACCGCTGCTGCATCAGTAGAAGACACGATAGATCCTAATAGCAAGCTTTCATAAATCGTGAAGTCGGTAACATAAAATACAAAGGTTCCTAAGGAAACTGCGGTTAACAAAACCCCGAGAGTGGAGAGCATAATTCCTTCCCTTAGCACTGGTTTTATAGAGCTCCAGTTGGTGTCCAATCCACCAGAAAATAAGATGAAATTTAGTGAAACGATGCCAATAAGTTGAGCGATTTTAGGATTGTCAAAACGAATGCCGCCAATACCATCTGAGCCTGCCAACATACCAATAGCCAAAAACAAAATTAATGTTGGTACGCCAAATTTATAGGATGTTTTTCCGACAACAACGCTGATTAAAAGTAATAACGAACCAACTAATAAAATGTTTTCAATGGTTAATTGCATGCGCTTATCTTTTTTTTATGGATTCAAGCGAAGATACTTTTTTTTTTTCAAAAATTTGAGAGTGATTATAGGAATGGTTTATTATGATATTAATAAGTTACGTAATAAAAAAAGCACCAACAAATGTTAGTGCTTAAAGATATAAGTTTAAGGTCTTATCATGGTGCCGCAGCTACCACAACTCCTAAGGTATATAACTGCTCCATGGTAGGTGCTTCACTACCGCCTTCAGGCTCTAAAGTGATCCCAAAGGCTTCACTTTCGTGAGCGTTGGCAATGGCAAATATTTTGTTGTCATCAGTATTGAAATCGTCAATAGTACCTAAACTCGTAGGTGTTAACGGATTCAATTTTAAAGACCATACTTGATACACTTTCCCAGCAGGCGCATCAGGCAAGCCTTGGGCATCTAGATAAATACTATTGTCATTTTTGTTCCAATACACTTTAGCATAAGTGTTTGCAAATTCACCCTGTCCACCCAACGGTATTGAGATAATATCTTTGTCACGTAAAAAGTTCAACAAATTTTTTGACGCAGCAAGATCTGTTTTCGCATTGGCAATTTGTTCTTCCAAATATGCCTTTTCTATTTCGGCAGTGGTCAAATTGGACTCGAGATCGTTATTTTGATTTAATGTCCAAAGCAATCCTGCGCCAATAATAAAGGCAGCAGCCCAGCCTGTATAGGTTAACCAGTCGTATTTAGGTTTCACTATAGAAATCACTTTTGGTTCCGACTCTAGGTTTTTAGATTGGTTTTGAACCTTTGTTTTAATAGGTTCAAATAAATCAGCAGTGGTATTCGGAGCTGCAGCAGCAGTTAGTTTTTTGATGGCAGCCTCAATCTGTTCTACTTCCTTCTGTATCTCCGGATGTTGTTGCATCAATCGGTACACCTCTTTGTTTTCTTGATCCGAAAGGGCGCCAGCAACGTACAATTCTAAAATTCCAGATGCTATGTAAGCGGTTATGTCCATATTATTGAAGTACAATAGTTCTTAATTCGTTTATGCAATTTCTGTTCCGTGTTTTAATTGTGCCAATAGGCATGTCAAGTGTTTCTGAAGCTTCTTTTTGGGTATAACCTTTAAAGTAAAGCAGTTCAATAACCTCTATGCACTTTTTAGCAAGTTGACTCACAAATTTTTTAATCCCAATGGCGTCAGTTTGATCATCCAAACTATCACCGTGGGCCAGAATATCTACGAAATATTCGGCATCTAGGTTTTTTTTAGAATTTTTAAAGGCTTTAGACCGTGTTTTGTCTATCGCCGCATTTCTGGAAATGTTCAGGATCCAAGTGAAGAATCGACCCTTTTCTGCCGAATAGCTAGCGGCATTGTTCCAGGCTTTTATAAACACATCCTGCATCAATTCTTCAGCAATATCATGATCTCTCACAATGTTGTAGATAACGCCATGCATGCTTTTGCTATACATGTTGTAAAGTTCCTCAAAAGCTTTGACGTCTTTTTGTTGGAATTTTGAGATCAATAATTCTAATTGCTGCATAAAGTATTGTTTTAGGAATGACTGCTGAAAACTAAAAAAGCCACTTTTTAAAGTGGCTTTTAGTGTTATTTAGATATAACGTATATAATTACTTAATAATTCCTCCACAACTAACGCGTCCACCTGCATTACCTGTTGGTTGCGTTTTAAAGTCATCAACACCTTCGTGAATTATGATAGCTTTACCTACAATATCTTTGTTGGCATCGCCACATCCAATACACCATTCATCTGTTGTAACCGTTATAGTACCGTTTCCATTGGCATCAGCTTTAAAGTTGCCAATATCGCCTTTATGGTAGCCATCTGGGCTTCCCCACTTACCATGTGGTTGATTTGTTGGGTTCCAGTGTCCGCCTGAAGATGTTCCATCATCTGCTGAACAATCTGCTTTTTCATGAAGGTGTATCGCATGTTCACCTTCTTTAAGTCCACCTACGACTGCAACCATAGTTACAGCGCCATCTTCTTCAGTAAACACAGCGTTTCCTTTTACAGTACTTCCGCTTTTCGGCTCTAAGGCTACTTGCATTTTCTTAATGTCAACAGTCTTAGTTTCCTTTATTTCTTCTGTTACTTCTGTTTTGGTTTCTTTCTTGTCATTTTTACAAGATGTAGTCATGGTCAGTGCAAATACAGCAATGAAAATGAGTGATAATCGTTTCATATATTTAAGTTATTTAGTGTTTAATGATTAAAGTTACTATTTATTTAGGGCTTAAACAACCATCGGCCCTAATTTCAGTGGGCACTCAAGGGTTGTAATTTGATAATCAATTCATAAAATTAAAGCAAAGGGAATCGGTTAGATGACTTATATCATATTTTTTATAGCCGATTTAAAATAGTTTTGAATCAAATTTAAGAACATAGACAATGACGCCCTCTTTAATTGATAAATATAATGTTGCTGGACCAAGATATACGAGTTATCCTACAGTTCCATATTGGGATACGAGTACATTCACGATGAAAACATGGAAAGATTCATTAATCAACGCATTTAATGAAAGTAATGAAACCGAAGGCATCAGTTTGTATCTGCATTTACCTTTTTGCGAAAGTTTATGCACCTTTTGCGGATGTCATAAACGGATTACCAAGCAGCACAGTGTAGAAACGCCGTATATCAGTGCGTTAATAAAAGAGTGGGATTTATATTGTGATATATTACCTACAAAACCCAAAATTAAAGAGTTGCATTTGGGCGGTGGCACCCCGACATTCTTTTCGCCTGAAAATTTGAACTTACTCATTAGGAGTTTGTTAAATCGCGCCACATTGGCTGATGATTATGAGTTTAGCTTTGAGGGACATCCAAATAATACTACTGAAGAACATCTACAAACGTTTTATGACTTAGGGTTTAGACGCGTTAGTTATGGTGTTCAAGATTATAATGAAACCGTCCAAAAAGCCATCCACAGAATACAACCTTTTGAAAATGTAAAGCGCGTTACAGAACAAGCTAGAGCTATCGGATACACTTCCGTTAGTCATGATATTATATTTGGATTGCCATTTCAAACAAAGGCGCATGTGAGCGAAACCATAGCTAAAACTAAATCTTTGAAGCCTGATAGAATTGCCTTTTACAGCTATGCCCATGTGCCTTGGATTAAAGGTAATGGCCAACGTGGTTTTGATGAAAGCAATTTGCCATCCGGAACAGCCAAACGTCAGCAATATGAATTGGGTAAAACCTTATTAGCAGAAGCTGGCTATCACGAAATTGGCATGGATCACTTTGCATTGCCATCAGATTCTTTGTACCAATCCATGACCAACAAAACCTTACATCGGAATTTTATGGGGTATACAGCTTCAAAAACAAAAGCGATGATTGGTTTGGGCGTATCTTCAATTAGCGATAGTTGGTATGGGTTTGCACAAAATGTAAAAGGTATTGAAGAGTACTACAGTTTAATAAAAGAAGGCATCCTTCCTGTTGTGAAAGGTCATATTTTAAATACAGAAGATTTAATCATTAGAAAGCATATTCTCAATTTGATGTGTCAATTTGACACCTCTTGGAGTGATGATGAACTGTATTTTGATGAATTACCAGAAGTACTATACGGTTTGGAAGAGATGGAACAAGACGGATTATTGATCCGAAATGAGAATCAGTTGAGGGTGACCGAAAAAGGGAAACCTTTTGTGAGAAATATTTGTATGGCTTTTGATTTACTATTAAAACGGAAACAGCCGCAAACGCGAATTTTCTCCATGACCGTTTAGGTGAAATGTGCTGAATTTTAGCGAATTGATAAATACTTTCTTCGCAGCTTTATTTTTATATCACTACCTTTCTAAGTAAAGGCATAAATAATTAAAACCATGGAAAAAATAATTGTACCAATAGACTTTTCAAAATATTCAGAGCATGCCTTGGAAGCTGCTGCTATTTTAGCAAAAAAAAATAATGCGGAAATTTTAGCCTTACATATGCTAGAAATGTCTGACGGACTTTTTTCAAGTTCTGATGCAGGTCAAAAACCAAAAGTGTTATTTTTTCTGAAACTGGCCGAGCAAAAATTTGAAGAATTCTTAAACAAGGATTATTTAAAAGGCATAAAGATCACCCCAATTGTAAAACAATTTAAAGTGTTTAGTGAGGTGAGTGAGGTAGGAGAACAACATAATGCTGACCTTATCGTCATGGGATCTCACGGCGTAAGTGGCTTTACAGAAGTTTTTGTGGGCTCAAATACTGAAAAAGTAGTGCGCCATTCTAAAATTCCGGTATTGGTCATTAAACAAAAGCCGAACAATTTAAATTTTGAAACGGTGATTTTCGCCTCAAATTTCTCAGAGGAAGCGGTTGGCCCTTATATTAAAGCTCTAAAAATGTTACCTGAGACTTCCAAAATGCAGTTGTTGTACGTTAATGTTCCTGGTGAAAATTTTAAAAGCACATCAGAAATGGAGCAGCAGGTTGCAAGTTTCTTAAAAAAAGCAGATGGGAATTTAGACCAACTGAATACTGTAAATTATGTCTCTGACTACTCCATTGAAAAAGGAATTGTAAATTTCTCCAACCTTGTTGGCGCTGATTTGATCATGATGCCAACGCATGGCAGAAAGGGCCTAGCCCACTTTTTTGAAGGTAGTATTTCTGAAGATTTAGTAAACCACGCCAACTTACCTGTAATGACTTTTAAGATTTGAAGACAGGTATAATTACGACTATAAACTATGAAAGCTGGACGAGAGTTCAGCTTCTTTCGCATCTAACTTTATATAGGACTAATTTATCCTATATATGACAACCGTCATATTTTTCCTATATTTAAAATTTTAATTTTGATCACTAAATAATTTATCACATGAAATCACAAACTCTATTAAAATCAGTGTCGCTGCTGTCCTTACTTTTAATGTTCAGTTGCTTTAAAGAAAAGAAAACTGAATATGCTTCGGCCGAGGAGATTCCAGTAAGTCGAGAAATGATGGCTGAATTAACAGCACCACCCCATGTACCTACGCCAGTAGGGAAACGTAAAGCGAAAAAACTAATCGTTAAAATGGAAATTCTTGAAGAGGAAGGAGAAATTACAGATGGTGTACGTTATGTATATTGGACTTTTGGAGGTTCAGTGCCTGGCAGTTTTATCAGAGCTCGTGTAGGAGATGAAATTGAATTCCATTTACAAAATCACCCAGATAATAAATTACCACATAATATTGACTTGCATGCCGTAAACGGACCAGGTGGTGGTGCAGAATCTTCTTTTGTTGCTCCAGGCCACGAAAAAGTGTTTTCCTTTAAAGTGTTAAATCCTGGTTTATACGTGTACCATTGTGCTACAGCTCCTGTAGGGATGCATATTGCTAACGGAATGTATGGCCTAATTTTAATTGAGCCAGAAGGTGGCTTAGCTCCTGTAGATAAAGAATATTACGTAATGCAAGGTGACTTTTACACAAAAGGTGCCAACGGCGAACGTGGATTGCAACCATTTGACATGCAGAAAGCAGTAGATGAAAATGCAGATTATGTTGTATTTAATGGCAAAGTTGGGGCTTTAACTGGAGACGGTGCCTTAACTGCTAAAGTTGGAGAAACGGTACGCTTATTCGTCGGTAATGGTGGACCTGGGTTGGTATCGTCCTTTCATGTCATCGGGGAGATTTTCGACAAAGTTTATGTTGAAGGTGGCGATTTGGTGAATACCAATGTCCAAACGACCTTGATTCCTGCTGGAGGCGCTGCCATTGTTGAATTTAGGGTTGAAGTGCCAGGAACATTTATTCTAGTGGATCACTCTATTTTTAGAGCCTTTAATAAAGGTGCTTTAGGAATGTTGAAAGTGGAAGGAGAAGAAGATAAGAAAATATTTTCTGGAGAGTTGATGGATAATATCTATATCCCTGAAGGTCCTGGAATCCAAACGATGCCGACTACAGATGAAATTAAAGAATCTGATATTCCAGCAAAATCGTTTGCTGAGCAAATGGAATTTGGAAAACAAATCTATGGACAAACTTGTATTGCTTGTCACCAATCAGAAGGACAAGGTATCCCAGGTGCATTTCCTCCATTGGCAAAATCAGATTATCTTAATGCTGATGTAGACAGAGCGATTAGTGCTGTGCTTCATGGATTAAGTGGCGAAATTACCGTAAATGGTGAAAAATACAACAGTATCATGACCAAGCAAATGATTTCCCAAGAGGAAGTTGCTAATGTGATGACCTATGTGTATAACAGTTGGGGCAATAACAAAACAGTTGTAACGCCAGCAATGGTTAAAAAAGTAAGTGCTAAAAAATAATTAGTTCTCTACGATCAATTCTATAATAAAACTCTTTAAAACTGTAATCATGCGTACCAAAATCTTCAGATTGTCTTTTGTTCTAATGTTTGTGCAACTGTTTAGTTACGGACAATCTGAAGGTATGGCGCGTATTGAAGGCGCACGTTATATCCCTTTATATGGAAGGGATTCGACGGTAGTTGCTGTTAATGATTTCGATTTGGATGTGTACCCTGTAACCAATAAGGAATATCTCGATTTTGTAAAGAATTTTCCTAAATGGCAAAAATCGAAAGCCAAAAAAATATTTGCAGATGGCTCGTATCTCAGAAATTGGAAAAATGACTTAGAACTAAATGACGGTGCCTTGCCTAATAGTCCCGTAACTTACGTTAGCTGGTTTGCGGCAAAAGCATATTGTGCTAGTCAAGGCAAACGTTTGCCAACGATGGATGAATGGGAATACGCCGCAATGGCTGATGAAAAGCTGAAGGATGCCAGAATCAAAAAATCCTACAATGAACAAATCTTATCGTGGTACGAAGCTCCGCGTTCTAATGAAAATGTCATCGGACAACATCCAAAAAACTATTGGGGAGTTCACGATTTACACGGACTGGTTTGGGAATGGACCTCAGATTTTAACTCCGTTTTACTATCTGGAGAATCGCGAAAAGATAATGAGAAAGATAACAATCTCTTCTGTGGAAGCGCCTCGTTGGGTGCAACAGATTTGATGAATTACGCGGCTTTTATGCGCTATGCTTTTAGAGGAAGCGTTAAGGCAAATTATGCTATTAAAAATCTGGGATTCAGATGTGCAAAAGACGTTGAAAACATAAAATAAACATGAAAAATACGTTACTAATATTATGTAGCATTCTTTTTATCGGATTGACCTCTTGTAAAAACGAATCGGCTAAAACTTCAGATGCTATTGCTTATTACTGTCCAATGGAATGTGAAGGAGACAAAACCTATGATGAACCTGGCAGTTGTCCAGTTTGTAATATGGATTTGGTACGCGTTGAAGCGGATACAGAGACTTCCTCCGATGAGATTTCAGAAACTTCAATCTTCAATCTCACCTCCACATGGACCAACCAAAATGGCGAAGACCTTCAATTGGAAGATTTAAAAGGCGATGTTTTGGTAATGGTCATGGTGTATACCTCGTGTAAGGCAGCTTGCCCAAGATTGGTGGCGGATATGCGTAACATTGAAGGACGATTACCTAAAGATGCCAAAAACAATTTAAAGATGGTTTTTGTAAGTATTGATCCAAACACGGATACGCCAGAACGTTTAAAGGCGTTTGCAGAAGAAAATGTAATGGATAAAGAACCGTGGTTATTCTTAAGATCTTCCGTAGATAATACACGAGAGTTTGCGGCTGTATTGGCTGTAAATTATATGAAAATTTCGCCTATCGATTTTTCGCATTCTAATATCATCAGTGTATTTAATAAACAAGGTGAATTGGTGTATCAGCAAGAAGGACTCGGTGTTAATTCTGATGCAACCGTGCAGCATATTAAAGACGCTATGGCAAACTAATACGTTTGCTCAACCTTGGTAATCTAATTCCAGAATCATGAAAAAACTAGTCATTTTAGCATGCCTCGGCATGTTGAGCCTCACTACCTATGCCCAAGAATTTGGGATCGATTTACAGTTAAGGCCGCGTGTTGAGTATCGTCATGGCTACAAAACCTTGATTCCTGATGCTATTGATGCTGCGACATTTGTGTCCCAACGATCTCGGCTTAATCTGAAGTATGGCAGTACAAAACTCAATGCTTACATATCCTTGCAAAATGTAAGAGTTTGGGGCGATGTAAGCACTTTATCTGCGACAGATGCTAACGGTACAGCCATTCATGAAGCATGGGCGTCACTTAAATTAGATTCGGTTTTGAGCTTTAAAATGGGGCGTCAGGAAATAATTTATGACGATTCTAGAATTTTCGGCAATGTCGATTGGGCGCAAACGGGCAGAAGCCACGACGCTTTTATTGCTACTTACCAGCCCAACACAAAAAATCGATTAGATCTTGGAATCGCTCTGAATGAAGAAGATGAAACGCTTTTTAAAACGGATTATAATGTCAATAATTACAAGGCTTTTCAATATGTGTGGTATCATACAAACTTTGATAATTTGAATTTAAGTTTGTTGGCACTAAATACAGGGTTTACATTTGATAACGATGGCAACCAGGAAGTCGATTACAACCAAACTTTTGGTGCGTATGTCACTTTCAGGAAAAACGTGTTCAAAGCAGATGCTTCAGCCTATTATCAAACGGGGAAAATTGCGAATCGTGACTTAAGTGCTTTTAATTTATCTGGGAATTTACACGTTCAAGCAACTTCAAATTTAAATATTGGTATTGGTGCTGAATATGTATCGGGTACGGATATGAACAGTACAGATTCCGATATAAAATCGTTCAACCCGCTATTTGGGACCAATCATAAATTTAACGGTTGGATGGATTATTTTTATGTAGGCAACCATATCAATTCTGTGGGTTTGGTGGATATCAATCTACCCGTAAAATATCAACAGGATAAATGGACACTTCAATTGATCCCACACCTTTTTTCATCTGCGGCAACGGTTGTAGATCTTATGGGCAATGAACAGGATGCTTATTTAGGCACCGAAATTGATTTCTCATTGGGCTATAAAATCGCTGATGCTATCGATTTTCAATTAGGATATTCACATATGTTCGCTTCCGACACGATGCAATTGCTGAAAGGCGGTAATAACGACAACACGAATAATTGGGCTTGGGCCATGTTTGTTTTCAAACCAAATTTATTTACGCATTCCAAATAACAGTTCGGTTAGCTAGCGCCAAAACTCGTCTTCCACATTATCCACAAAGGCTTCTTCGTAATGAATTTCCGCTATGAGGGCCAACTGATCTTCAGTTGCTGTTTTTTGAATTTCCGGAAACAAAATGCGTTCTTCAAAACGGATATGCTGTTCTAATTCTTCCTCAATTTTATGAAGGTTTTTAACGGCATCATCGTCATTGGTAAATAAACGTTTTAAACGTCTATGTTCAGCTAAAGCGCGCTTGACCAATTCGTGGTCTTTGTTTAAGATGGTGAAGATATGCGTCTCTTCCAATTCGAAGTGGGGAATCAAATGGTTTTCAAAAAACCAATCAGCATACTTTTTAATGCGATCAGTTTCAATATGTTTACTGAAACCGTTTCTAATTTTCCAAGATAATAATAATCCATGGTGATGCTCTCTGCTTAAAGGTTGCAATGCTTTATGTCGTTTTAATGGTTTTGGTGTCATAATTTCTGAGATTTAAGATGAACATTAAGATGCCTACAGGCAATAAGATGCTGCATAACAGCAGAATTAGGTAATAATGTGGCAACATTCCCAAGTCTAAAAAATAATAGATTCCTTGAAGCATGAGTAATACTTCTGTGGAAACGAAGCCTAATATAAAGGTGTAAATTCCAAAGTTAAGGCTTATGCTAGTATCGCTTTTTGGAAATTTCTGTACTAAAACCGCAAACAAAAATCCGCTAATAACGCCCAACATCATTAAATGAATAAACCCGATGACGAAGTTACGGTATTGGTACGCCATTTCAGCAACTTGTGGGATAAGGGATGCTGTTTGCAGTATAATTTTCAGGATAAAAGAGAGTAGCGCCAAACCATAGAGCGCTTTCGTCGGTTTGGAAATGCGCGTCCAAAATTCAGTCCAATGTGGTTTTAAAAATAGCAGGAAATAATATCCTGAAAGTAGTTGTAACATAACACCTAATCCGTTTATGATCAGCCAAATTGGGTGGTAGGCAAACCAACTTATTGGCAAGGCGAAGGTTAAGATGGTGGCAGTTATAAGGGTGTTAAAAAATCGTTTAAAGAGTCTTGTGTCACCTAAGTTGAATTGATTCACAAACACCGCCAATACGGCCAACATAAACCAGCCATTAAACTGAAAATGTAAGAAGAATTGAATGGCGATTTGATAAAATGCGGAGGCTTGACCCAAGGTTACAACTGCGGGACCCAGGCACCAAACGCCTATGGTACTCAAAACCATGAACATCAAAGACGATTTCAGTAAGTAGCGCACAGGCATCGAGGTCACTTTATGGTGTTTCCAGGCTAACCTCACAAAATAGTAGCTACAGAAAATATGCAAACATGAGAACGTTATGGAAATTGCAGCATAACCGGTGAATGGAAAGCAGACCATCATTCCGATTACCGCAATTTGGGTTGCCCAAAACAAGCGTTTGTAAATGGGTTTTTTGTCCGGAATAAAATAGTGAACAATGAGAAGGTAGAGCATTAAATACACCCAACCAAGCATCGCCACGTGCGAATGTGCATGTGTGAGATACCTGAAATTAATCGGTAATGGTTGCACAAATTGGTAGCGCAATAGCAAACCCATGAGAGCGGCAATCAAAAAATTGATTAAGCATACAGCAATAAGTTTTTTCTGCATTTAAAAGAGATACGGTTGTTGAAAGTTACGACTATTAGAAAGATAAAAAACACTTCTTTTCGTCATTCATAGTGCTGATATTCAATTCCCCTCAAAGAAATAAACAAAATCACAGTAAATTGAAATTAGAAAAGAAGTGCTACCTCAACAATTAAAATCAAACATATTTATTTTAAGGATGCCTCCAGTTTTATAGCCTCTGGAAACAAGATGTTATTTTCTAGATGGATATGTAAATGCAAATCCTTTTCAAATTCTTCTAACATCGCAAAGGTTACTTTATAAGTGTTGCATGCATCAGCCGGTGGTGTGTAATTATCAGTCAATTCTGCAATTTTTCTGAAACGTTCACCTTCAGCTTCATGCTCATCTTTCATCATGGCAATGGGGCTTTCAACCGTATTAAATTGTGGCGATTCAACATTGAGGCCTTCCATTTTTGCTTTAACCATACGTTTGATAAAAGGGAAGAGGATCAACTCTTCTTTTTTCATATGTGAAGCCAATTCTTTTGTTGAGCCAATAAATAATGCGGTTATTTCAAGAAGTTCAGGATGGTTGTGTCCATGGACTTTACAGAGTTTGTCTAAAAACTGACGCACTATTGGCGATTTTTCCTCAACATAACGGTGGTGTTTTTTCTCAATATAATCTGCCAATAAATCTAAAGGCCATGATTTGTAATCAATTGATTGCTGGTTGTTTGAAGATTGCGCAGCTTCTAATTTTGATAACAATTCATCTACCTCGATCTTGTTTTTTGTGCAAACTTCTTCAATGGTGCGATCTCCCTTACAGCAAAAATCGATGCCATAGTTAGAAAATACAGCGGCAGTTCTAAAATCTTCAGCCACAAATTGGCCGATTTGTTTTTGTGAATCTTTATGTAGTGTTTCCATAAATTTAGCCCAATCCTGAAAATCAAGGATTTTTTCTGGGTGTTTTAAATTAGACTTGTTAATTCGGATAAAATTATCCTATTTATATTCAAATTTTTTTTACAGTTTTAGAAAACTTACGCCAGATTTTATGTCCAATGCCAACTGTTCAAGATTGGTGTTTTCCAACATGTTTTTCAACTGCGTTCTAACGGCTTTAAACTGATCATGTACAGGGCAGGGGTGCTCTTCATCGCAAACATGCAATCCTAATCCACACCCTCTATAAATGTTATCTCCGTCAATGGCATTTACAATTTGCGAGAGCTTGATGGTAGAAATCTCGTTTTTCGGAATTTCAAATCCGCCGTAAGCTCCTTTAACCGATTTTATAATGTTATGTCTGACTAAATCTTGTAATATTTTGGCGGTAAACGCTTCTGGAGAATCAATTTCCTTTGCGATTTCCTTTAAGCTGACACGTTTACCATCATAAGAAATGGTGGCTATATAAATTGATGCTTTAAGACCGTATTGACAAGCTTTAGAAAACATGGATTACTTATTTTGGTAGTTTAAAGATACGCTATTATTTTAAATAGGACAAATTTATCCTCATTAAGATTCATGTAAAATTAAAATTAGTTTTAATGGCATTCTATGTCGCTTTGAACCATTTCCGTGACCGGAGCGGGAGAGATGTAAGGGATACCAAGTCCCAAACCGCGTACTATGAATAATAGGCCAATAACCACAACAAATACTGGGATAGCTTTTTGGATGCGCTGTTTTACGGTCGCATTTAAAAACTTTCCAAGATAAATGGCGGACGTCATTAAAGGAATAGTGCCCAAACCGAACAACGCCATATACAAACTACCATGAAGTGCGCTGTTCATGGTCAACGATGCAAATACCGCCATATAAACCAATCCACAAGGTAAAAATCCGTTAAGAAACCCAATTGTTAAGAACGTGTCTGCTGTCTTTTTCTTGAGCGCTTTTCCTAAAGACGATTTTACTTTTGATATGAGCTTATAAATCGGTTTGGAAAAATTATACTTATTGAAGGTTTTTGTCGGAATTACAACAACTACAATCATCAAAACACCTATAATGATAGAGAGCTGTTGTTGCATCCCAAATATGTAAAGGCTTTTGCCAATCAATCCGAAAAAAAGACCAATAAGACTATACGCTAGAATTCGTCCAAAATGGTAGGTGAAAATCTGAACTACTTTTTTGGTGGAATTGGTCCGATCCACAGGAAGCATAAAGGCAATAGGGCCACACATGCCAACGCAGTGAAAACTTCCCAATAATCCGAATATGAGTGCAGACCACAACATTTAGTAGACAATATCTTTTTTATAGATGTACGAATCTCCTTGGTATTCCCAATCTACTTTAATGTTCCAGCGACCACCTAATAAACGTTTGTCAGGTATGAGCAAATTATGGTCAGACAATGAAATTGTACTTTCAAAGTCTAATTGTTTATTAGATGGTCTATATAGGAACACTTTACCTTTAATTTCTGATGGCGTCATGCTTTCAGGAAACGTAATCACCAATCCGTCTACAGTATGCGTCCAGGAAAGATCTTCTTCTAAGGTTTGCGCATGGCGCTGCTTGTGTAGATCGTTTTCGAATTCCAACTCTTGGACGTAATAATTTTCTGTAACTAAGTCGTGTTCATACTTTTTGTTGACCGTCATGGTTATCACAAAATATAATATAAAGCTTATAAAGCCTATAAACGCTAATACAATTCCAGTACCCCAGTTGATTTTCATAATCTCAATATTCCTGCGAAGGCAGGAACCCTTTTTTAGTTAATAGTCTATTTCTTTAGTTCATATCAAAACGACTAGAGTATTGATATGCAGTTTCCACTGATGATAGTGCCACCTACTTAAAACTTCTTGGTCCTAAGAAATTAACAATCGTGGTTTCAATCAAATCATCATCACTATACACCTCAATCATCAATTTATTTTTATCCGATCCCAATTCGCTTTGCGAAATTTCAATAAACATAGTGCCTTCAGCCATACCTTGCTTAGGAACCGTAAATCGATCTTCGGCTGAAACAACTTTAATTGTGCCTTTATAGCTTCTCAATTTGAAGTTTATTTCAGGGATATCTCGTGTTGTTTTATTAATCAATTTATAGGTGAACACATTACTGATAATGTTGTTTTCCTTATGTTCAAACAGCTGACCTGGAAGTCTTAATACGCGTGCTTCCACATCATTTCTTAACATCAACATGCCGATAAGAAGTCCAGTTAAAATAACCAATACAGCAGTATACCCTTTAAGGCGTGGCGTAAACTCAAATTTCTTTTTATTTTCGATGTTTTCTTCACTCGCATATCGGATGAGACCCTTTGGAAGGTTGATACTTTCCATAATATGGTCGCACTCATCAATGCATGCGGTACAGTTCACACACTCCAACTGCGTCCCGTTTCTAATATCGATGCCGGTAGGGCAGACGTTTACACATTGGAAACAATCAATACAATCGCCATGACCGAGTGCTTCTCTGTCTTCGTTTTTACGGAATTTTTTTCTGCCATTTTCACCCTCACCACGTTTATGGTCGTAAGCTACCACAATCGATTTATTGTCCAACAACACACCTTGAAGTCTTCCGTAAGGACATGCGATGATACATACTTGTTCTCTAAACCAAGCAAACACAAAATAGAATACCGCAGTAAAAATGGCTAACGATAAAAAGGTGCTGGCATGCGCCACGGGGCCATCACTGACATAGGTGATTAATTTATCGCTCCCAATCAAATACGCTAGAAACACATTAGCAATAATGAATGAAATCACTAAAAAGAGGGACCATTTTAGCGCGCGTTTCCTAATTTTTTCAGCGTTCCAATCTTGTCTGTCCAATCGCATTTGGGCACCTCTATCGCCTTCAATCCAATATTCAATGCGTCTGAAAACCATTTCCATAAATATGGTTTGTGGGCAAATCCATCCGCAGAAAATTCGTCCGAAAGCTACCGTAAACAGTGCAATAAAAATCACCCCAATCAGCATAGAAATCACAAACAAATGAAAATCTTGAGGCCAAAAAGGAAATCCGAAAATATTAAATCGGCGTTCTAAAATGTTAAACATCAAGAACTGGTTACCATTTATTTTGATAAAAGGCGCCAATAAAAAGAAGGCCAAAAGTCCATAACTGACCCATTTACGATAGTCGTAAATTTTTCCACTTGGTTTTTTTGGATAAACCCATTTGCGCTTCCCATCTTCAGTAAGGGTGCCAATAGTATCTCTAAAGCTTTCGTTTTGGGGAGTTTCCACTTGTGTTATATTTTTAATTCAATTGAATGCTATCGGTTGTTTACCAATATTTTATTCCTCTGCACTATCATCTACCCAAATGTCACCTTCAGGCTCTTTCGGTTTCGCCGGCGTTGTACCTTGAAATGTCAGAATATAGCTTGCTACCTGAGCCATTTCATTAGGTTTTAAGGTCGATTTCC
The DNA here is from genome assembly GCF_947500795.1 of uncultured Gelidibacter sp. Lineage (GTDB taxonomy): Bacteria > Bacteroidota > Bacteroidia > Flavobacteriales > Flavobacteriaceae > Gelidibacter. The sequence goes on from NZ_CANMTE010000001.1 coordinate 206,578, forward strand.
ATGAAATCATTCCTTTGCCGCTACGGCCACCTTCACTAATAGTGTTGAAAATATTTTTGATGCCGCCACCTAAAATCCAGTGTTCATCTGCAAGGTTAGGACCAATTCCACCGCCACCATCTGCCATATGACAAGCCACACAGTTGGATTCATAAATTGTCCGTCCACTTGCCAAATCGGATGGATCAGTCAATACGGTTACGGAATTGATATCTACCAAATCTTTGGCTGTTTTTTTATACTCTTCTAACTCTGCTTTGGCAATTTCTAAAGTGTTTTGCAGTTCTTCATATTGATTTTCACCATCAAATACATGGTAACGGATTAAGTATACGGCAGCAAAAATGATAGACGCATAAAAGCCATATAACCACCATGGTGGAAGATCATTATCTAATTCTTTGATGCCATCATAATCATGATCAAGAATAATTTCACCTTCTTTTTCGATAGGCTTCGTACCTAACATTTTTTTGTAGGTCTTCTTGATCCATTCACCAATTTTTGATGGTGATGATTTAGCAGCTAAAAAACGTGCTTTTGCCGCTGCATCTAAACTTTGATACATCACATTTTCTAATGCTGCTACAATGGCTTCTGTTGCAACTATAATAGCCAGTACCAACAATAGGAAAAGTCCAATCATCGGGTTTTTTATAAATGCCGGTTGATCTCCGGAGTCCACAAAAAATTCAATTAGACCCCAGATGGTAAAGAATACCAATGGCACCCTAACGTAAGATGGAATTAAATGTCTCATAGTGTAGTTTCGTTTTGGTTGTCTAAAGGAATATTGCTCATTTGTTTGATGTACTCTTTTTTAGCGGTAAATACCCACCAGAAAAGCAATACGAAGAATGTGAAAAATATTAGTAAGGAAATCACCGGGTATATTTCAATGCCCGCAATGCTATCCATATGGTTTTTTACAAATTTTAGCATGGTTGTTAGTTTTGTGTTGTTTCTAAATCTTGTATTTTAATGTCAGTTCCTAAGCGCTGTAAGTAAGCAATGATGGCTACAATTTCACGATTACGCATTTCCACGAAGTCATCGCCACTACTGTTCTTATCTGCTTCATAAGATTCTACAAAGTCAGGATCAGCATAAAGGTTCTTTTCAATTTGAGTCCCTTGTTCAGCCATGTGTTGTTGGGCGTTTGCAATCTCTTCGTCAGTATAAGGCACGCCCATACGCACCATAGCTCTCATTTTCGTTTCTGTGTTGGACTTATCCAATTCATTTGTAATCATCCATTTATAAGCAGGCATGATAGAACCTGATGAGGTGCTTTGTGGGTCATACATATGATTGAAGTGCCAGTTGTCAGAATATTTGCCACCAATTCTATGTAAGTCTGGCCCTGTACGTTTACTTCCCCATAAGAATGGATGGTCATAAACATATTCACCAGCTTTAGAGAATTCGCCGTAGCGTTCTACTTCATCCCTAAACGGTCTAATCATTTGAGAGTGACAGCCCACACAGCCTTCACGGATGTAAAGATCTCTACCTTCAAGTTCTAATGGCGTATAAGGTTTAACACTAGTAATGGTAGGGATGTTTGATTTCACCATAATGGTTGGCACAATTTGAATAATTCCACCAATAAGGATCGCAATAGTGGCTCCAATTGTTAACTGAATTGGTTTACGCTCCAACCAGCTGTGCCAGTGTTCACCAGCTACACGGCTTTTTGAAACACGCTGTAATGCTGCTGCTTCAGCAAGCTCGTCAGTTACTTCACTTCCTTTTCTGATGGTTTGAATCACGTTATAGCACATGATTAACATTCCTGTGATAAATAAGGTACCACCAATAGCGCGCATCCAGTACATTGGCATAATTTCCGTAACAGTTTCTAAGAAGTTACCGTATACCAGCGTGCCATCAGGATTGAATTGTTTCCACATACTCGCTTGGGTAAACCCAGCAACATATAGAGGCAGCGCATACATAATGATTCCCAAGGTGCCAATCCAGAAATGAAAGTTGGCTAAACCGATAGAATGCAATTTACTTTTGGTCATACGCGGAATTAACCAGTAGATCATTCCGAAGGTTAAGAATCCGTTCCAAGCTAAGGCGCCAACGTGTACGTGCGCAATAATCCAGTCTGTGTAATGCGCAATGGCATTGACGTTTTTCAAGGATAACATTGGTCCTTCAAAGGTTGCCATACCATAACCGGTGAGGGCAACGACCATGAATTTTAAAACAGGGTCAGTTCTTACTTTATCCCAAGCACCACGAAGTGTCAGAAGTCCGTTGATCATCCCACCCCAAGAAGGCATTAATAACATAACAGAGAATGCCACACCTAAATTCTGTGCCCATTCTGGTAATGCGGTATATAATAAGTGATGTGGTCCGGCCCAGATATAAATAAAAATCAATGACCAGAAGTGAATAATGGAAAGTCGGTAAGAATACACCGGTCTGTTGGCCGCTTTTGGTACAAAATAGTACATCAATCCTAAGAATGGTGTGGTTAAGAAAAACGCCACCGCATTATGTCCGTACCACCATTGTACTAACGCATCTTGAACCCCTGCGTATACCGAGTAGCTTTTAAATGCACTTACAGGTAAGGCTAAACTATTAAAGATGTGGAGTACGGCAACGGTTACGAAGGTTGCAATGTAAAACCAAATGGCCACATACAAATGACGTTGCCGTCTTCTTAAAATGGTTCCGATAAGGTTCCAACCGAATGCCACCCATACCACCGCAATGGCAATATCAAAAGGCCATTCTAATTCGGCATATTCTTTAGATGATGAAAAGCCCAATGGAAGCGTTATAGCAGCACCAACGATAATTAATTGCCATCCCCAAAAGTTGAAGTTACTTAAGGCATCGCTAAACATGCGGGCTTTTAATAAACGTTGCGACGAATAGTAAATCCCGGCAAAAATAGCGTTCCCTACGAAGGCGAAGATGACTGCATTGGTGTGCAATGGTCTTAATCTACCAAAGCTCAACCATGAAATGCCGTCCGTAAGATTTGGGAAAAGAAATAAGAAAGCCAGTAATAGGCCCACCAACATTCCTATAACGCCCCAGAACATAGTGGCATAAAGGAATTTTTTGACGATTTTATTATCGTAATAAAATTGTTGCATTTCCATAGTAAAATAATTAGTCTTGATTAGTTAGTTTTGATGTTTTTGGTTTTTCTTTTATGAGTTCGTCTTCAAAAAGCATACGAACGGAAGGGGTGTAACTGTCGTCATATTGTCCGCTCCTGACGGCCACTATAAAGGCAATAAAAAAGATGACAGCAACGATGATGCTGATAGTCAATAAAATATAGATAACGCTCATACCTAATTAGAAGTTATGGGCCAAAATTACATTTGACACCAAAGTTATTTTATGATATAAATCATATTTGGTCATTTTTCTACCGATTTATACCTCACATTTTCAAATTAATTTCTCTCTATTTCTTTCAAGACAATACAATGTTTTCATTGTCCCAATGCACTTCATTTATTTCAATTTTCGAGACACCCAATTGGTAGCTATGGTTGTAAATACCACGACACTTATTGAACTTAAAGGCATCAAGATGGCGGCAATAACGGGGGCTAATTGACCGGTGACCGCAAAATACACCCCGATCACATTGTAGAATAAGGACAACATAAAGCTCCAATTCACAATTTTTATGGCGGATTTCGATAAACTGAGGAAATCTCCCAGGCGGTTAAAATTTTCCGCATCTAAAATGGCGTCACAAGCAGGGGAAAACACATTGACATTTTCAGATAGTGCAATCCCTACATTACTTTGTGCCAAAGCACCAGCATCATTCAATCCGTCGCCAAGCATCATCACTTTAGCGCCTTCACTTTGATGGTATTTTATATATTCGAGTTTGTCGTCTGGTTTTTGGTTGAAGAGCATCTTGGTTCTTACCGGCAACAATTTTTTCAGATTCTCCAATTCACCTTCGTTATCGCCCGATAAAATGGCCAAATCGTAGTGTTTTTTAAGCCTGTTGAACAATTGTGCCAATCCTTTTCGGTAACTGTTATAAAACGTGTACTTGCCTTTGTAGGTGTCATTGCTGCTAATATGAACGGCAGTATTGAGTAAGGCCGTTTCGTTGGTTTTCCCAACAAACTTGGCCGATCCTATTTTAATTCGATCGTCTTGGTGTACGCCTTCAATCCCTTGGCCTAAATGCTCTTCAAATTGATCGAGGGTAATGATGTCATGTTCTTCCAAAAGTGCATAAAGCGTTCTGCTAAGTGGGTGATTTGAGCCTCTCAAAGTGTTTTTTAGAAGTTTCTCTTCGGAAGCCGATAAAGTAGCCCCTTCATACGTTGCAGTACTTTGTTTATTGGAAGTTATCGTCCCTGTTTTATCGAAGATAATGGTGTTGATGGCCGCCATTTGCTCAATAACCGTGGCATTTTTCAGATAGAATTTATGTTTTCCGAAAATCCGAAGCATATTCCCAAGGGTGAAGGGCGCGGCCAAAGCAATAGCACACGGACAAGCAATAATTAAAACCGAAGTGAATACGTTTAGGGCTTTACTGGAATCGGCAAACAACCAAAATGTTGTAGAGATAAATGCAATACTTAAGACCACAATGGTAAAGCGTTTACTGATGACGTTGGTTAGCGTAGTAAAGCCATCTTCCTTAGATTTGTTAAACACATCATTTCCCCACAATTGGGTCAAATAACTCTGCTCCACACTTTTTAAGGCTTCCATCTCAATACTTCCCGAGGTTTGCTTGCCACCAGCAAAAAGTTTATCGCCTGATACTTTTCGGACCGCTTCAGATTCGCCAGTTACAAAGCTGTAATCTATTTTTGCATTACCTTTTATGAGCACCCCATCTACAGGAATGAGTTCCTCATTTCTGATCAACAATCGGTCACCTTCCTTAATATCATAAACTTGAACGGGTTGTTCTTTGCCATCCTTGGTTATTTTGGTAATGGCGATAGGGAAATAGGACTTATAATCCCGTTCAAACGATAAAAAAGAATAGGTTTTTTGTTGGAAGAATTTCCCTAACAATAGAAAGAATAAGAGGCCGGTTAAACTATCAAAGAAACCAGAACCGAAATCGAACATGATGTCTATCGTACTTCTTAAAAAGAGCACAATAATGCCTAACGCAATAGGCACATCAATATTTAGGGCTTTTGCACGTAACCCTTTATAGGCGGATATAAAATAATCTGACGACGCATAAAACACTACTGGTAATGAGAATGCAAACATTAACCACCTAAAGAATGGTTTATACTGTTCCAACCAAAATTCATTCACTTCAAAATATTCTGGAAACGATAAAAACATCACATTCCCAAAAGCGAAACCGGCAATACCGAGTTTGTAGATTAGGGAGCGGTTAACGTGGCTCTTTCCAGTAGAAAAATCTTCCAAACTGATATAGGGTTCGTAGCCTATGGAACTCAATAAAATGACGACTTCCTTTAAACTGTAATGTTCTGAGTTGTATTGAAGTCGCACCGTTTTCTTACCGAAGTCGACTTGAGGCGATGAAATATTCGGGTTGAGTTTGTTGAGGTTTTCAAGGATCCAAATACAAGAACTGCAATGGATTTGCGGAATATAAAGTGTTACAATTTGCGATTTGCCATCATCAAACTCTACTAATTTGTCAATAATATTCTGTTGGCTAAGAAAATCATAATTCCCCTGAATATCATTTGGCGTGGTGCCAGGGTTAGATTGTAAATCGTAATAACAAGTCAGGTCGTTTTCTGAGAAAATTTCATAGACCGTTTTACAGCCCTGACAACAAAAAGATTTGTCATCGTAGTGCATAGTGGATGTGTCACATGGATCGCCACAGTGGAAACAACTTAATTGCGCCATATTAATGCTCATTTATACCTGGCGCAAATGTTCTATTTATATTCTCTTTAAAAAATGATATATGTCATAGTTTGAATCCACATCTAATGATTCACGATTAAGTTTTTTTTGAAATTTACTTGGTGTTTCTTAGACGGTTGATATATAGAGTTTTGTGAAAATAAAAACCCAAAGCTGTAAGCTTTGGGTTTCTAGAATTGTAAAATTTATTTTTGAATTTAGATTAATCTTCAGCTTTAATTTCTGTTGATCTCAATTCACCATCTACAGGTTGTTTGTCCGCTTTTAAATATTTGTCCAGAAATTGCACTACTCGGCTATACGCTTCAATCTGATTCTCTTTTTTGACAAATCCGTGGCCTTCATCTTCAAAAAGTACATATTCTACAGGAACACCATTTTTACGTACGCCTGCAACAATTTCATCTGATTCCACTTGTAGGACTCGAGGATCTTGAGAACCTTGTAAAACGATGAGTGGTTTAGTGACTTTATCTGTGTGGAATAATGGCGAAATACGTTTCAATCGGACAGAATCAGCCGTATAGGGATCGCCCAATTCTAAATACAATGATTTTCGCATCGATTCCCAATATGGCGGAATACTTTTAAGCGTTCTAATCCAGTTGGTTACACCAAATAAATTCACACCAACATCAAATTCCTCCGGAGCATAGGTAAGGGCTGCCATAGTCATATAACCGCCATATGAACCGCCAATAATTCCGATTTTGCTACCGTCAATTTCCGGTTGGGTGGCAAGCCAGTTTTTACCTTCCACACAATCTTGCAAATCCTTTTCACCGTGATTTAAATCGTCCATTTGATAAAACGTCTTCCCGTAGCCACTACTTCCGCGGTTATTGACCGCTAAAACAGCGTAACCATGATTCACCATATATTGAATCATCGAACTGAAATTCTGACGTGTTTGCCCACCAGGACCACCGTGAACCCAAACCATAGCAGGTACTTTATTGTTTTCAGAGGCTTGGTGAGGGAGGTAATAAATGGCCGGAATTTCTACACCATCAAAAGATTTGTAGCGCACCACCTTGGCCGAAACCAAATCTTCAGGGTGAATCTCGTCATTTAATACATTGGTGAGTTGGTGTTGTTCTTTCGTTTCAAAATTGTAAGTGTATAAATTGGATGGCATATTAGAGCCTCCAACATATAATCGCATCCATTTTTCATCATTGCTAAATCCAACGCTAGTAATGCTTTGGTCGCCAAAATTTGGTAACTCAATAGGTTTATTGGTTTTGGTGTCTATCACTTCAATAGCATTTTTGCCATCTTCATTCACATAAACCACCATATAAGAGCCTTTTTCAGTAAAGCCAGCACCCATAATGTCCCACGGTTTCTGTAACACGTTAGAAGTTTCTTTAGTGTTTAAATCGTATTTCATTAAATAGCTAAATTCTACGCCATCATCTGTAGTATAATATAATGCACTACTGTCATTTGAAAAATCTTGTGCGGAATTGCCGCTTTGGTTGGCGTTAATTTTAGTTTTCTGTCTTGTTTTTACATTGTAAACATACAAATCGCTGTCATTGGTATTTAAGGATTGTACCAAGGCAATATGATTTTTGTCCTTAGAAATGGCGCTGAAATTGAGGCCGTCATTATTTTGATAAATCATTTTAGCATTGAAATTGGTGACATCCATTTCATAAACATCAAAGAATTTCGGATTCATTTTGTTAGATCCAAAGTAGAATGATTTTCCATCATCGGCCCATCCATAAAATTCAGCTTTGGCCCCTTTTTCAGGAGTTAAATCTTTGATGGTTCCTGTAGTGTCCCGCAAATAGATGTGATTTATTTCATCCCCATTGCCATCAGCAGACAACAGCATACGGTCGTCATTTGGGAAAAATGATTCTGCAAAATAAGACGTACTGTCTGATGCTGTAATAGGTGTGTAGTTGCCGCCTGATGTTGGCACAGTGTACACATTAAAAATTCCCGAGCGGTTGCTTGAGATTAAAAGTTTGGAGTTGTCATAAGAAAAACTACCACCACTGACGGCTTCGTTATCCATAAATTGTTCAATGGTATACTGCTGAACGGTCACGGCAGTATCTTCCTTTTCTGCTTTTTTGTTGTCCTTGCAACTTGTGCCTAAAAGAATTAAGAAGATGAAAATAAAATGTTTCATGAGGTTGGTTTTTGTGATGATTAGTTACAATTATTAGTATTAGGTTTTTTGAAAATAGCGCCAACTGACAATCTGTATGTCAATCAGTTCCTATAAAGATAACAAAAACGCATTACCTGATTTGTAAAATCGATGTTAATAGCGAGAGTGATCAGGCAAAAAGTCGTATTTTTATAAGGCTATGACAAATAACAAAAACAAACGAAAAGGCTTTATTTTTAAAACTTACGAAGCGCCGTTTCAATCTCCCTTTGATAAACTATTTGAAATTTTTAAGGAGTTGATAACGCACACTTCTGGCGATTTTGATGAGGCGATAGATTGGTTGCGGGAGTTGGACAAAGAATACAAATTGACCACAGCAGAATATAACATAGATGATTTTATTGAAGACCTTAAGAAGAAAGGTTATATCAGGGAAGAAATTGATCCTGATGGCAATGGCGGCATGGCCATTACCGCGAAAACGGAACGCGCCATTAGGCAACAAGCATTAGACCATATTTTTGGGAATATCAAACGCAGTGGACAGGGTAATCATAAAAGCAAAAGTCCAGGAATAGGCGATGAGCACACGGGCGATTACAGAGATTATCAGTTTGGGGACGCTTTGGATAAAGTCTCCATGACCGAGAGTTTAAAGAATGCTCAAATCAACCATGGTATAGGCGATTTTAGATTATCAGAAGATGATTTGGTGGTTGAGGAAACGCTTCATAAATCGCAGATGAGCACCGTTTTGATGATTGACATCAGTCACAGTATGATTTTATACGGCGAAGACCGCATCACTCCAGCGAAAAAAGTGGCGATGGCATTGGCAGAATTGATAACTACGCGCTATCCGAAAGATACTTTGGATATCATTGTGTTTGGAAATGACGCCTGGCAGATTGAAATCAAGGATTTACCGTATTTAAAAGTTGGCCCATATCACACCAATACCGTTGCTGGTTTGCAATTGGCGATGGATTTACTCCGAAGAAAACGTAATACCAATAAACAGATTTTTATGATTACGGATGGAAAACCAAGTTGTTTGCGACTTCCGGACGGCCAGTATTATAAAGATAGTGCAGGTCTGAATCCGTACATCACCAACAAGTGCTATGATATGGCGCAACAAGCCAGAAAACTTCATATTCCGATTACTACGTTTATGATTGCGCAAGACCCATATTTAATGCAGTTTGTGAGAGAATTTACATATGCTAATCAAGGGAAAGCTTTCTACACCGGATTAAAAGGTTTGGGTGAAATGATTTTTGAGGATTATGAAACGAATCGGAAGAAGCGAATTCGGGGGTGATTTTTTAGAAAAAGAGAATAGAATAGAGAATAGAGAATAGAGAATGCTGATAGTACATGATGCTTACACCAATAATTATCTGTTGGCGTTCTCAGTACACAAAATATTGAAATAAGAATATGAACATAGAAAAAATTACGACCCTAGGCGAGTTAAAAAAGGCTGGGTACCAAAGCAAGTCCATAAAAGATGAATTACGAGATAATCTGATTCGGAAAATTAAGAATAAAGAAACCACTTTTGAAGGTGTTCATGGCTACGAGAATACCGTAGTTCCAGAATTGGAACGTGCCATTTTATCAAGACATAACATTAATTTATTAGGGTTGCGCGGACAAGCGAAGACTAGATTAGCGCGTTTGATGCTAAATCTTTTGGATGAATATATTCCAGTAGTGGAAGGTTCAGAAATTAATGATGATCCATTACATCCAATTTCAAGATTTGCTAAAGAATTGATTAAAGAGAAAGGCGATGATACGCCGATTTTTTGGTTGCACAGAAGTGAGCGTTTTGCTGAGAAATTGGCAACGCCAGATGTTACCGTAGCCGATTTAATTGGTGATGTAGATCCGATTAAAGCAGCCAACTTAAAATTGAGTTATGCAGATGATCGTGTGATTCATTACGGCATGATTCCACGTGCCAACCGCTCTATTTTTGTGATTAATGAGCTACCAGATTTGCAGGCACGAATTCAGGTGGCCTTATTTAATATTTTACAGGAAGGTGATATTCAAATTAGAGGATTCAAATTGAGACTGCCGTTGGATATTCAGTTTTTATTTACGGCAAACCCTGAAGATTATACGAATAGAGGGAGTATCGTAACCCCATTGAAAGATAGAATTGGGTCTCAAATTCTGACTCATTATCCTTCAGATATTGAAACAGCACGCTTAATTACAGAGCAAGAAGCACGCTTAGTAGAAGGTCAGAAGGACATGGTTGAGGTTCCAGATTTGGCTCGGGATTTATTGGAGCAGATTGTTTTTGAAGCCCGTGATAGCGACTTTATTGATGCTAAAAGTGGTGTAAGTGCACGTATGAGTATTACAGCTCTTGAGAATTTATTGAGTACTGCAGAACGTCGCGCTTTAAAAGCAGGTGACGATAAAACGATGGTCCGCTTGAGCGATTTTGTAGGTATTATTCCTTCCATTACTGGGAAAGTGGAGTTGGTTTATGAAGGAGAGCAGGAAGGAGCGGCCGTTGTGGCTTATAATTTAATTGGCGAAGCAGTTAAAAGTCTGTTTGAAGAGTTTTTCCCGAAGATTGAAAAATTGAAGAAGGAAGATGCTGAAACGGATTATGATGATATTATCTCATGGTTCTTTAACCAAAAAGATGGGTTCGAATTGTTAGATGATTTAACTGATAAGGAGTATAAAGCAGTGTTAGATTCTATTTCGCCTTTAGATGAGTTGTTGACAAAACATCAACCGAACCTATCTAAGGCCGAAAGTTATTTCGTGAAAGAATTCGTGCTTTGGGCGTTGGTTGAGTTTAAACAATTAAATAAGTTCCGATTTTCAGAAGGCACACACTTTAAAGATCCTTACGGAAGTTTTATAAGCGGTATTTAGGGAATACGTATGGATTCAACTCATTCCATTTAGTATTTGTCATTCCTCTTAGTATTTGTCATTCCGACGTAAGGAGGAATCCCATAACAGTAATACGGGGGAGACTTCTATAATGTGATGTCTCACTGCGTTCGACATGACAAACTGTGTCGCGATCATAGTATTTGTCATTCCGACGTAAGGAGGAATCCCATAAGAGTAATGCGGGGTAGACCACTGTTATGTGATGTCTCACTGCGTTCGACATGACAAACGGTATGTTGTCTCATTGCATTCGACATGACAAATTATGTCTCACTTCTTCCGATTCCTCTTGGGGTTTGTCATTCCGACGTAAGGAGGAATCCCATAACAGTAATACGGGGTAGACCATTGTTATGTGATGTCTCACTGCGTTCGACATGACAAACAGGATGTTGCCTCTTTGCATTCGACATGACAAAATAATATGTTCCCTTTTAATTCAAGAACAAAAAACTCAGTAGCATCACTACTGAGTTTTTTTGTTTTTGAATTAAGAGCCGGAGTCTATAGCTGCTTTGAGTCTACGTAATAATCAGGTTCAACAGTTATAGTTTTTCCTTTTACTTTTAATGTGGACCAACTTGCTTTTGGACCTATTTTCTGATTTTTCCCATCGATAGTTATTTCAATAGGCATTTCAAAATTAGCCACTGTATTGGTCCAACGGTATTTTAAGTGTTCATCTTTAAGTTCGTATTCTAATGTAGGGATTTTAGAATCTCTTAAATATTGATTAAAGAACGCGTTTAAATCAATACCTGACATTTCAGAAATATAGTTTTCAATTTGGGCTGTAGTCACGGTTTTGTGGTAGAATGTTTCGTTTAATCCTCTTAATATTTGTCGCCACTTGTCATCATCATTAACCCACTGTCTTAAGGTGTGTAACATATTGGAGCCTTTGTAATACATGTCGCCTGAACCCGATTGGTTCACGTCATACTGCCCAATAATTGGGCTGTCGTTTTGAATAGCGCGACGTGTTCCAATAACATATTCCGCGCCTGCATTTTTTCCGTAGAAATACTCTAAAAACAAACTCTCCGAATAAGCGGTAAAACTCTCATGAATCCACATGTCTGCAATGTCTTTGTAGGTAATGTTATTTGCGAACCACTCGTGGCCAGATTCATGAATAATGATAAAATCAAACTTTAAACCCCAACCAGTGCCTGATAAATCGCGTCCTAAATAGCCTTTTTTGTAATCATTTCCATAAGTGACTGAACTTTGGTGCTCCATTCCTAAATAAGGCACTTCCACCAATTTAAAACCATCTTCATAAAATGGATAAGGCCCAAACCAATATTCAAAAGCTTCCATCATTCGTGGGGCATCCTTGAAATGTGTCTTTGCCTTTTCGAGATTGTCCCGTAATACATAATAATCCATTTTTAACGGTCCTTTTTCGCCGTTATAAACTTCTGAAAAATGGACATAATCCCCGATGTTGACATTCACACCATAATTATTGATAGGATTATTGACGAACCAATTGTAAGTCTTTTTTCCATTGTTATGTTCTTCAATACTGCGTAATTGCCCGTTAGAAACATTCATCAACTCCTTCGGAACAGTCACGCTTATAAGCATACTGTCAACTTCATCATACATATGATCTTTGTTAGGCCACCAAACGCTAGCGCCAAGTCCTTGGCAAGAAGTCGCTACAAAATCATTACCGTTGTCATCTTTTTTCCAAGAGAATCCACCATCCCAAGGAGCTCTTATAGCTTCTTTAGGCTGACCTTCATAATACACATCTAAACTTTGAATGCTTCCTAATTCCTGAGCATTTTTCAAGGTGATAAAATGCGCATTGCCGTCATGAGAAACCTCTAAAGGAATATCGTCTTGAGTGACTTTGGTAATGGTTAAAGGGGATTGTAAATCAATTTGAAGCACGTTATGTGGCTCCAAAACCTTATACTGAACAGTGTTTTTCCCTTTAATAGATTTTGTTGAAGGGTCAACTTCAACATCCAAATGATAATAGGTCAAATTCCACCAAGCGCGTTCTGGCGTTATAGAGCCTCTCAACGTGTCCTGTTTTGTAAAGGATTTCTCTTGAGCTGTTACCGTTTGAAATGTTAATGCAATAACTATTAAAATATACTTGTTCATTGGTTAATTTCTTAAAATTGAATTTGGGAATACTACCACGCTTTCATGACCATTTGCGCCCACAGAAGCGACGCCAAAATAGTAATTATCTATGACAATGCCATCGAGCGTGAATTCTTCACTATTGCTAACATATCTGGAATGGTCCCAAGTTGGTGAGGTTGTGTCTCTCCAATAAATTTTATAACCTATAGCCCCGTCTACTTTATCCCATTTTAATTTAGCCGATGGTTCCACAATGCCGCCAATAGCAACAGTTTTAGGTGGAGGAGGAGCGGATGCTAAACTAGCCATGCTAATAGCGTTGACTGCGGTTAATTTAGCCGCATAAGGAAAATTAACGTGTTCAAAAGTATCACCATAAGTAATGCCGTTTTCGGTACGAATGTCTTGATGTTGTTGGGTGTAATTCTCATGAGCTTCCATAATTCGGATGCCAGGAAACCCTAAATCGTTAAAGGGACGGTGGTGCCCGCCACGACCAAATCGATCTAATCTGTACACCAGCATCGGATTCATTTCTGGCATATACGTTTGTGTAGTTTTGTGCACATAACGTGCCAATTGACGTGAAATTCCATCGACTTCACCACCGTAAAATCGGCGCATTTGACGCTCCTTTTCAGTTTCAGTAGGAGGGACGGGTTCAGAAAAAATTCGGAAGCTGCGGTTATCGATTACGCCATCTACACCTTCAATATTGCCAATCATATCATTATTCAAAACGCCAATAATGTCCCAACCTTTTTCTTTAGCATAAGCAGCCAACCCAGTGCCACCAAATAGGCCTTGTTCTTCTCCCGATAAGCCAACATAAATAATGCTATTTTCGAATTTATATTTTGATAAGACACGAGCTGCCTCAATGGTTCCTGCCATTCCCGAAGCGTTATCATTAGCGCCGGGAGCATCTGTTGTAAAATCCATGGTATCACTCCCGCGCGAATCAATATCGCCACTCATGATGATATAGCGGTTGGGATATTTAGTGCCTTTCTGAATGGCTACTACATTAACAATCCAAGCGTCATGCGGTACACGGCTATTTCCTTCCTTGGTTACAAAATCCTTTTGGTAAGAAACCGCCAAACAGTTATTGCATGCTTTGGAGATGTTTTCAAATTCTTTTTTAATCCAACGTCGTGCAGCGCCGATTCCCCGAGTTTCTGAAACCGTATCGCTAAAGGTATTTCGGGTTCCAAAATTAACGAGTGTTTGGACATCTTTTTCAATGCGCTGTGCAGAAACAGCATCAATGATATCGTAGATTTTTTGATCTGTTTGGGCGTTGAGGCTCACACAAAAACAAAGTGTAAGACCATATTTTAAAAGATAATTCATAGTAGCTTAATTTGATAGATGATGTGGCAATTTTATTTTTTATAATTGAATCTCACGTTCTCGATACTGCCATCTTTTTGTTTTATATCGACGTACACGTTCATTTCATTAGCGCTTATTCTTTCAAAGGTCATGCCTTCAAATACCACTTTATTTGAGGTGATTTCCTTTAATGGAAAATCGATGGTTTCATCTTTTTCCTCCCATCCTTTAAGGTCGTTGCTAAAATGTTTTAGCTGCAGCATCAAGGTGTTGTCCACTTCACGAATAATTTCAATCTCATAAAAGACCACAGTGCCCTTTTCAATCAATTTAAATGTCGCCATCATCGATCCGCCTGTAGGTTCGCTCCAATTTTCTTCCGTTTGTCCGCCAAACGCTTCACCTTTCCAATTGCCAGCAATCCATTTGATGTTTTCAAGAGTTGGCGCTAAAGGAGTGTCCGGAGCAACTTCATTTTTTGCTGTTAGTTCACCAACAATCGCTAACTTTTTGCCGTTAGGGCTAATCGCTAAACGTGAAAGGTTTGATATGCCAAACTCCTTCAAGGTAGCTACTTCATTCCATTCTGTAGGATTCCTCGTGTTGAGTTTGTAAATGGCATCGCCTTTGGTCATTAATATCTGTCCAATTTCCAGCCAATACATGTCCTCAACGCCCGGGAGTGCTGTAGCAATAGTTTTAATAGTTCCGTTTGCGGGATTTAATGATTTTATTTCCGAAGGCCCAGTGGTATTCTTAGAAATAAAACTGATCAAATTTGAGTTCGGAATTTGATGTAACGATCGGCCAATATGTGTCGCTACTCTTTTGTTTTCCTTCGTTTTTAAATTAGAAACATACAGGGATAGATAGTCGTTTTCCAAAACCGCCGAAACGATCTGATTTTCGTTTGACCAAACATGGTAACCAACTACCAAGGTGTCAAGTATAACTTCGTTTGTGCTGTTATTTAGATTATAGCGATAAAGGCGTTGCTTTCCGTCAGGATCCAATCTAATTGCGGCAACGGCATCTTGATTTGGGATTTTTAAGGGCGAATATTCACCGCCTTCCGTAAAGCAAATCCATGTTTTTAAGCCATAATTAAGGTCATATTTGATGATGTCCGTTTGTCCATTTCTCGATCCTGCAAAGAGAATCGATTCATTGTCTATAAACGAGGGTTGGTTGTCATAGCCTTCATTGTTGGAAATATTTTTAATATTAGACAGTTGTAAAGTTTCTTTTTTGGGATTCAAATCAAATAGAAATACTTCGGTATTCGGTTGAGAGAAACTGTAGCAAAAGCTAAATACAAACAAGATTAAAAAGCGTGATCTCATGGAAGTTAATTTTCATAAAGATATAATTTTTGACGCTACGGGAGCATAAATTGAGCATAGCAGTTGGTACATTTCAATAAAATCCAATTGTATTTAAAAGCAAAAAGCCAATTCAAATTAATGAATTGGCTTTTCTTAGTTAATAAAATTTATGTTAGTCAGAATTTTAGAAACTATATTTATTGTCAGCTTTTACTTTTTCAGCAATTGCTTTACGTAAATCCACAATATCTGGATAGTTGGTATATTTCACATAACGCTTCAGACCCATAAGCATCATACGTTGTTCATCTCCTTCAGCGAATGAAATAATACTTTCCTTACCATTCTTTTCTACTTTAGAAACGGCATTGTATAAGTATAATTTAGCCATTGCAATCTGAATTTCTTGAGACGCTTCACCAAAACGTTTTGCGTTTTTCTCAGTTCTCAAGATAGTGGATTCTGCCATGTAAATTTCAATCAGAATATCAGAAGCAGCCAATAACAATTGTTGTTGACCATCTAATTCTGGACCGAATTTTTGAACAGCAGCACCTGCAACCATTAAGAAAACTTTCTTCAGTTTAGCAATCATTTCCTTTTCTTCTGCAAATAGTTCAGAGTAATCAGGCGTATCAAAAGAAGGGATTCCCATTAATTCATCAGCCACCGCTTGAGCAGGACCTAATAAATCGACATGGCCTTTCATTGCTTTTTTAACCAACATTCCTACAGATAACATTCTGTTGATTTCATTGGTGCCTTCGTAAATTCTTGCAATACGTGCATCTCTCCAAGCAGCTTCCATAGGCGTATCTTTAGAGAAGCCCATTCCACCAAAAATTTGGATGCCTTCATCAGCACAATGTTGTACATCTTCAGAAACGGCAACTTTTAGGATAGAACATTCGATAGCGTATTCTTCAACACCTTTTAATTCAGCTTCTTGATGTGAATTACCTGCAGCTTCACGAAGCGCAATACGGTCTTCAATATTTTTAGCAGCTCTGTATGATGCAGATTCACCAGCATAACAGTTAGTTGCCATTTCAGCCAACTTTAACTTGATCGCACCAAAGTCTGAGATTGGCGTGTTAAATTGCTTGCGCTCATTAGCATATTGCACGGCATTGGTGGTAATTCTTCTTTGAGAATCTAAACACGCCGCAGCAAGTTTAATACGACCAATATTTAAGGCGTTCATAGCAATTTTAAATCCTTCGCCACGACCAGCCAACATATTTTCAACAGGAACCACTGTATCACTAAAGAATACTTGACGTGTTGAAGACGCATGAATACCTAATTTATGCTCTTCTTCACCTAAAGAAATGCCGTTGTTAAGATCTTTCTCAACGATAAATCCGGTGATGTTTTTATCATTTTCTATACGCGCAAATACAATAAACAAGTCGCAGAATCCAGCATTGGAGATCCACATTTTTTGTCCGTTGATTTTATATGATTTGCCATCTTCCGAAAGCGTAGCGGTAGTTTTACCAGAATTGGCATCAGATCCAGCGCCTGGTTCTGTTAATGCATAGGCACCAAACCATTCGCCTGTAGCTAGTTTTGGAACATATTTTTGTTTCTGCTCTTCAGTTCCATAAAGTGTAATTGGCATTGTTCCAATTCCTGTATGTGCTCCAAAGGCTGTACTAAAAGATCCTGTTCCACTAGAAATGTACTCACATACAATCATGGTAGAAACAAACCCCATTCCCAATCCGCCATAAGCTTCAGGAACAGACACACCTAAGAATCCCATTTCTCCTGCCTTACGCATGACTTCTTCAGTAAGTGCATAATCTTTAGCCTCAAAACGATCTCTGTTTGGTATAATCTCACGGTCATTAAATTCAATAACCGAGTCGCGCATCATCTTTTGCTCTTCGTTAAAATCTTCAGGTGTAAATACGTCTTCGCATTTTGTTTCCTTTACGAGGAACTGTCCACCTCGTAATATTTCTTTTTCTTGTTGTGCTTCCATGTTGTTAGTAGTATTAAGTATTTGGTATTAAGTATTAAGATTAAAAAAGTTGAATTTTATTCATCTTGATACTTAATACTAACGTCTTTGTTCTGTTATTTAAATCAATCAAGAGCCAAGAGTCAAGAGCCAAGACTAAAAAATTAGTCCAGATTGAAATCTTGAAATCATTTTTTGAATGTGTATTATTTTTTGTTCTAGTTCTTTAAATTTTTCTTGTGACAAGTAGTTTTCGTTAAATGCCACTATCAATTGTGTTTCCCATTCGAATGCTGAACCTAAACTGTCTTCAAGATATTTATTAAAATGTTTGTCAGTGCTTTTGCTCGATCCTTCTGATATGTTCGAAGGAATTGATACTGCACATCTGTTCATTTGTGTCACTAAAGCAAATTTTTCAAAATCTGGAAAAGTTCGCGTCAGCCTATAACTATGTTGAACTAGACTGATTGACTCTTCCCAAATTTTTAATTTTTTAAAATTATGCATTAGTCTTGGTTCTTGATTCTAGTAGTCCTGATTCTAGTTGAGGAACTCAAATATCCCACAAGCGCCTTGACCTGTACCTACGCACATCGTCACGGCTCCGTATTTTCCTTGCATGTTACGCTGACGCATTTCATCAAATAACTGTACGGATAATTTTGAACCTGTACATCCTAGTGGGTGACCTAAGGCAATGGCGCCTCCATTAACGTTAATGATGTCTGGATTTAAATCCAATTCTCTGATAACGGCAATAGATTGTGAAGCAAACGCTTCGTTTAACTCAATTAATTCTAAATCTTTTTGCTGTAAACCTGCTTGCTTTAATGCTTTTGGAATCGCTTTTACTGGACCAATACCCATAATGCGCGGTTCAACACCTGCGGCAGCATAATTCACTAATCGTGCAATAGGTTCAAGATTTAATTCTTTAACCATATCTTCACTCATGATCATTACAAACGCAGCACCGTCACTCATTTGTGATGAGTTTCCTGCGGTTACACTTCCGTTGGCAGCAAATACTGGACGCAATTTCGCAAGGGCTTCTAAACTTGTTCCTGCTCTTGGGCCTTCATCTTTAGTAACTGTGTAAGATTTCGTAGCTTTTTTACCGTTGGCATCAATATACGTTTGATCAACAGTAATCGGTACAATTTGTTTTTGAAAACGATCTTCTGCTTGTGCTTTTAAAGCTTTCATATGCGAATGATAGGCAAACTCATCCTGATCTTCTCGAGACACTTTGAATTGGTTGGCAACTGCTTCCGCAGTATTTCCCATTCCCCAATAATAATCTGGGTGACCCGCTTTTACGGTATCGTAATTTAATTCCGGTTTAAATCCGGTCATCGGTACAGCACTCATACTTTCAGCACCACCTGCAATGATGCAATCGGCCATGCCTGCTTGAATTTTAGCGGTGGCAATTCCAATAGTTTCGATACCTGAGGCACAAAAACGATTGATAGTTACACCAGGAACATCCACAGTGTCCAATCCGATCAACGAAATGAATCGTGCCATGTTAAGGCCTTGTGCACCTTCTGGCATTGCGTTACCCACAATAACGTCGTCAATACGTTTCTTGTCGAGGTTAGGCAATTCTTTCATCATGTACTGGATGGTCTCAGCAGCGAGCTCGTCCGTTCTTTTAAATCGGAAAACACCTTTGGGCGCTTTACCAACAGCAGTTCTGTATGCTTTTACTATATATGCTTGTTTCATTGAAATAGTATTAAGATTTTAGTATTTAGTATTAAGATTTTGTGAGCGTGTTTTGTAATGAAAAATTCATTTTACATACTTCTACAATGTCATTAATAATCGGTTTAATTGTTTCTTTTGTGACTAATTTTAAGCGTTCTGAAAGATATAACTGGGTTAATAATTCGTAGGAAGACCCATTGGCAATACCTAAAAACTGTTTAAATTCTCCATTAGAATTTCTTCCAGCACCTTCTGCAATGTTTGATGGAATAGAGACGGCACTTCTTCTAATCTGAGAAATTAAATTAAATTTTTCTTCAGATGGGAATTTTGCGGTAACGCGATAACAATGCTCTGTCACATCCATTGCTTTCAGCCAAATCTTTAAATCCTCAAACCTATGCATAATCATAAATTTAGTCTACATGTATCTTTGTACTTAATTCTGAGTACTTAATACTTAATTACGTAACGGTTTCCCTGTTTTCAACATGTGCTGAATTCTTTCCAAAGTTTTTCTTTCGGTACACAATGATAAGAAGGCTTCACGCTCCAAATCCAATAAATATTGTTCCGATACTAAGGTAGGTTCTGATAAATCGCCTCCAGCCATTACATAAGCTAGTTTGTTGGCAATTTTCTGATCATGTTCACTAATGTAGTTGCTGTCTTCCATAGAGTCTGTTCCTACTAAGAACATTCCTAAGGCTTGTTTTCCGAGTACTTTAATATCTGTACGTCTTATAGGTTGGGTGTAACCAGCATCTGCCATTAATTTAGCATGTGCTTTAGCTGTCGCTAACTGTCTATCTTTATTGACCACCACAACGTCTTTTCCTTTTTGTAAGAGGCCTAAATCAAAAGCTTCATAAGCAGAAGTAGAGACTTTAGCCATTCCAATAGTTAGGAAATATTCTTGAAGCGTATTCAATTCCACATCACCCTTTCTAAACGTATCTTGAGCGCGAAGTGCCATTTCTTTAGAACCGCCACCACCAGGAATCACACCAACACCAAACTCTACTAGTCCCATGTAAGTTTCAGCTGCAGCAACTACCATATCAGCATGTAAGGAAATTTCGCAACCGCCACCAAGTGCCATACCATGTGGTGCAGCAATCGTTGGGATAGCAGAATAACGCATACGCATCATCGTATCTTGGAAATATTTAATCGCTGCGTTCAACTCATCATATTCCTGTTCAGCAGCCATCATAAAGATCATTCCGATGTTTGCTCCAACTGAGAAGTTTGCTGCTTGGTTACCAACAACCAATCCTGCGAAATCTTTTTCAGCGATGTCTAAAGCTCTATTTAAGCCTGAAAGCACATCACCTCCAATAGTGTTCATTTTAGATTGGAATTCAACATTTAAAATGCCATCTCCTAAATCTTCAACAACAACACCTGAGTTTTTAAAGACTTCTTTCGACTTGCGGATGTTATCTAATATGATAAAGGCATCCTGTCCTGGAACTTTCTCTTGTTGTTTTGATGGAATATTATAGAAAAACGTGTTGCCTTCCTTAACAGTATAAAATGATGTGCTACCCGATGCAATCATCTCTGTAACCCAAGCTGCAGGCTCTAAACCTTCCGCTTTCATCAATTCGATACCTTTTTCAACACCGACAGCATCCCAAATTTGGAAAGGTCCGTGTTCCCATCCAAATCCAGCTTTCATAGCGTCGTCTATTTTGTATAGCTCATCGGTTATTTCTGGAATTCTATTAGAAACATAAGCAAACATGGCTGCAAAGTTCTTTCTATAAAATTCGCCTGCTTTATCTTTTCCTGAGATTAAAATCGGGAAACGGTCTACAACTTTATCCACAGTTTTTGTGAGTTCTAAGGTTGCAAATCGTGCAGATTTTTTATCTCTATATTCTAAGGTATTTAGATCTAATGTTCTAATATCCTTGCCTTCTTTTTTGTAGAAACCTTGTCCAGTTTTACTTCCCAACCATTTATTTTCCATCATGGTGTTGATGAAATCTGGTAATTTGAAAAGTTCGTGAGCTTCATCTTCTGGACAGTTGTCATAGATGCCATTTGCCACGTGGACTAATGTGTCTAATCCAACCACATCAACAGTTCTAAAAGTTGCCGATTTTGGACGGCCAATAACAGGTCCAGTTAATTTATCGACTTCTTCAACCGTTAAGTCCATTTCCTTAACTTGATGGAATAAACTTTGGATTCCGAAGATTCCGATACGGTTTCCGATAAATGCCGGCGTATCCTTAGCAATAACTGATGTTTTTCCTAAGAATTTTTCACCATAACCATTTAAGAAATCCAACACCTCTGGAGATGTTTTTGGTCCAGGAATGATTTCAAATAATTTTAAGTAACGTGCAGGGTTAAAAAAGTGAGTTCCACAGAAATGCTTTTGGAAATCTTCACTTCGGCCTTCACTCATAAAATGGATAGGAATACCAGAAGTGTTAGACGTAATTAACGTACCAGGTGTTCTGTGTTTCTCAAGTTTTTCAAAAACTTGTTGCTTAATATCCAAGCGTTCCACAACAACTTCCATAATCCAATCCACATCCTTTACTTTGGCAATGTCATCTTCAAGATTACCTGTAGTAATTCTACTTGCAAAAGATTGGTGGTAAATAGGAGAGGGTTTCGATTTTAGAGAGGCAGTCAGAGAATCATTTACAATTCTGTTTCTAACGGCTTTGTCCTCTAAAGTTAATCCTTTAGCTTTTTCAGCATCTGTCAATTCTCTTGGAACAATGTCAAGAAGCAACACATCCACACCAATATTGGCAAAATGACATGCAATACCGCTTCCCATAATTCCGGAGCCAACAATGGCTACTCTTTTTATTCTACGTTTGCTCATATTATTATAAACTATTTTCTTTTTGATTGTAAATATTTTTATTTGAAATCATGTTGTTGATTTTTTCGGCAACTTCATAAAAGTGGGTCAACTGTTCTTCAGTCACATTCTTGCGAATGGCTTCATTGAAAATCAGAACTTTTTCTCTCGAGTAGGCACGTTTTTCTTTTCCAAAATCGGTTAGAAAGATCAAAACGCCACGTCCATCTTCCGGATTGGGTCGACGTTCAATTAATCCACGTGCTTCCATAGCTTTTAAAGTTCTGGACAAGCTCGTGGCTTCCATGCCCATTTTCGGTCCCATAGCGGTAGAAGGGGTTCCTTTTTCGGGATCAATACTTAATAGTGCGAAGCCTGTTGCCATTGTGGTGTCAAACTTAGATGCTTCTTCATTATACATTTTTGTAACTGCTAACCAAGTGGTTTTTAGTACATAATCAATGGTTTTATCTTTCATTGTAAATCATAAGGAATCCAAATATACAAAAATTTATTATGCATGCATAGTAAATTGGGATAAATTATTTAGAAATTTTTGGAGTAATGAATTGATATTTTGGAGACTATTAAATAACAATTTTATAATACTGCGCGCGTTATTTGTACTTTTGCCGCCAATATTCACCAGGAAATTATTGATATGACGTTATTTTTTCGAAAACAGGAATACAAAATCTTACTCTACCGTCTGTTTTTGGTCTATGTGTTTTATTTTGTTGCCAGAGTTTTATTCTTCCTATACAACTATGATGTTTTGGAAGTTCATACCGTAGGGGAGTTTTTTAAACTGTCTTATTATGGATTGGCTTTTGACACAGCGGCCATTTTATATGTGAACCTCCTTTTCATCGTGCTTTCTATTATACCGCTACGTGCCACCACCGCACCTTGGTACCGAAAGTTGTTATTCTATGTGTATTTTGCAACCAACCTGGTGGCGTATACGCTTAATTTTGTTGATTTTATCTATTACAAATTCAATTTTGCTAGAACAACGCTATCAGTTTTGGATGTGGTTAAGAATGAAGGCAATAAAACAGAAATGTTCTTCAGATTCCTGATCAGTTATTGGCACGTTTATGTGCTATTTATATTGGTGAGTGTCCTTTGGATTTATCTCTATAAACACGTCAAACTTCCTCAGACAGAACAGCGTCTCTCTACGAAGACTTATTATTTGTCGTCCATAATCGGATTTGTCATTATCGGAACTTTAATTGTTGGTGGAATTAGGGGAGGCGATTTCAAAAAAAGTACGCGTCCAATTAACTTGGTGGATGCCAGTAAGCACGTCAAAAAAATGGAACAGGCCGATTTGGTTCTCAATACGACCTTTGCCTTTATTAGGACCTTTGGAAATAATAGCTTTAAGAAAGTGGATTACGAAATTAGTGATGAGGAAGTGAAATTCTACATCAAGCCGATTAAGCAATACACTACGAATGCACCAACAAAGCCGAATATTATTGTCATTATTACTGAAAGTATGGGCAGGGAATATATTGGAGCGTTTAATAAGGATTCTGGGATTCCCAATTACGAAAGTTATACGCCATTTCTAGATTCTCTAGCACAGCACAGTCTCATATTCCCCAATGCTTTTGCTAATGGTGCAAAGTCAATTCATGGGATGTCGTCTGTATTATCCGGGATTCCGTCGTTTGTTGATGCCTTTACGTCTTCTAGTTATTCCAATCAGAAGATTCAAAGTTTGGTTTCTATAATGAATGATTTGGATTATGATACCTCATTTTTTCACGGCGCTCCCAATGGTTCTATGGGTTTCTTAGGGTTTAGCAATATTTTGGGGTTTGATCATTATTATGGTATGGAAGAATATGGTAATGATGATGATTTTGATGGGAGTTGGGGTATTTGGGATGAACCATTTATGCAATTCATGAAAACGACACTCGACAAGAAAACCGAGCCTTTTTTCAGTTCTATATTTACCGTGTCGTCTCATGAGCCATTTAATATTCCGGAAAAATATGATGGAAAGTTTCCAAAAGGACATGTAGCTATGCATGAGCCTGTTGGGTACACTGATTATGCATTTAAAAAGTTTTTTGAAGCAGCTAAAAAAGAACCTTGGTTTGACAATACTATTTTTGTGATTACGGCCGACCATTGCAACCAAGTGTATTTTGATGAATATAATAAGGTTGTGAACCGTCGTGCAGTACCAATTATGTTTTACAAATCTGATGGCAGTTTAGTTGGCACACAGAATGAATTGGCTCAGCAAATTGATATTTATCCTACTATAATGGATCTGATTGGGTACAACAAACCATTTAGGAGTTGGGGCAGGAGCCTGGTTTCTGATGACGGTGTGGAACCTTTTGCGATAAATCATAATGCCTCTCAATACCATTTACAACGCGGCAATTACATTTGTACATTTGATGGAAAGCGCGCCACAGGGTTTTATGATATTAACGATAAAAGCTTAGAGCATAATCTGATTGCGAACAAAACGCCAGAAATGGAAGAGGTAGAATTGGCCTGCAAGGCATTTTTAAAAGATTACTTTGAACGCATTGTAGATAAAAAGCTGAACCAATAACTAAAAAAAAGAGCTTCAATTTATGAAGCTCTTTTTTATTATGGTCTGTAAATCTTTTCGATAAGATCTTTATACATTTCTTTGATAATCTTTCGTTTCATTTTCAAGGTTGGTGTCAAATGTCCACCTTCAATGGTCCATATATCTGGAGTGATTTCAAATCTTTTAACTTGTTCCCATTTTGCAAAATGTTCATTGGCGTCATCAATTTCTCTCTGAATGCGAGCAATTACGACGTCAGATTTCATGATAGATTCATTGTCCAATGGAATGTTTTTATTTTTCTTTTTGATCCATTCCTTAATAAATTCAAAATTAGGTTGAATTAAGGCAGCAGGCATTTTTTCGCCTTCGCCAATCACCATAATTTGTTCTATAAATCGAGATTGCTTTAATTGATTTTCGATTAGGGCAGGAGCCACATATTTACCACCAGAAGTCTTAAACATTTCTTTCTTACGATCCGTAATCTTTAAAAAGCCGTCAGCATCAATTTCACCAATGTCGCCAGTGTGAAAATAATCGCCAGACATAACTTCCTTAGTCTTTTCAGGTTCTTTAAAATAGCCTAACATAACGTTTGGTCCCTTTACAAGAATCTCTCCGTCAGCAGCAATTTGAACATCTACCTTATCAATAATTTTTCCAACAGTGCCAACTCTAAAGCCACCATTACGCATATCATTTACTGCAATAACTGGAGAGGTTTCGGTTAAGCCGTAACCTTCCATAATAGGCATACCTGCCGCAGCAAAAGTTTTCGTTAATCGAGGTTGTAACGCGGCGCTTCCAGAAACCATTAAGTCCAATTCGCCACCAAGGCCTTCTTTCCACTTGCTAAATATGAGTTTTCTGGCTAATTTAAGTTGTGTTTCATACCACCATCCATTAGCGCCGTATGGTTCATATTTAAGGCCTAATTCAATCGCCCAAAAGAATAATTTTTTCTTGATTCCTGTTAAATCACTTCCTTTAGCAACAATCTTATCGTAAACTTTCTCATAAAGTCTTGGGACTGCAGTCATCACATTTGGCTTGACTTCCTGCAGATTCTCACTCATTTTATCAATAGATTCTGCAAAATAGATTTCTACACCGCAGACTTGATAAAGATAGATTACCATGCGCTCAAAAACGTGACACACGGGTAAAAAGCTTAAGGATTTAGACTTCCCATTTTCGAACGGAACGCGTTTTTGACTTGCTAAAACATTTGAGACTAAATTATCATGGGAAAGCATGACGCCTTTTGGTCGGCCAGTAGTTCCAGAAGTATAAATTAAGGTTGCCAAATCTCCTGGTTTTACAGCAGCCATTCGTGTTTCTACCTCATTTTGGTTACTCTCGTCCTTGCCTAATTCTAAAACCTCATTCCAACTTTTTTCTCCTTTTACATCATCAAACGTGTAAACTGCTCTTAGTTTTGTGTTGTCTTTAATGGCATTCACTTTAGCCATCACTTCTGCATCAGAAACAAAACAGATAACAGATTCAGAGTGATTTAGAATATACTCATAATCTTGTTCGGAAATAGTAGGGTAAATTGGTGTGTTTTGCGCACCAATTTGAAGGATTCCAATATCCAAAACATGCCATTCTGTTCTATTATTCGTAGAAATGACGGCAATTTTATCATTCGGTTGGATTCCTAAGCGTAGTAAACCTCTACTTATAGCATTGGCTTTCTCAACATATTCCTTTGAAGAAATTGATTTCCATTCGCCATTATATTTAGTAATTAGCGCTTTATCAAGATTATAATTCTCTAATTGATATTTAGGAATATCAAAAATTCTGGTAATACCTGTCATTAGTTATGTGAAGTTTAGTCTCTGCAAAGTATGAAATTAAATAGGATTTTCAAATGTAGACCAAAAAAAAGGGGTTTTTGTTAATAAAAACCCCTTGGCAATCTTAATATGATAACTGAATATTATCTGTTTTCAATCCATTTGCGAGCATTCACAAAGGCCTCTAACCAAGGTGAAACTTCATCTTTTCTAGCGTCTGGGTAATGTGCCCAGTTCCACTGAAAAATAGAACGTTCAATATGTGGCATGGTTACCAAATGACGTCCTGTTGTATCGCACATCATGGCCGTGTTGAAGTCAGATCCATTTGGATTTGCAGGATAACCTTCGTAGCCATATTTTGCTACAATCTGATAGTTGTCTTCTGAAAGTGGTAATTTGAATTTTCCTTCGCCATGAGAAATCCAAACCCCCAGTTTGCTACCTTCTAAAGTTGAAAGCATTACCGAGTTGTTTTTCTGAATTTCTACAGATATAAATCCACTTTCGTGTTTTTTCGAATTGTTATACGTCAACTTTCCATGAGTTTCATGTTCCGGATTTACCAACTCCAATTCCATCCAAAGTTGTGCACCATTACAAATACCTACTGAAAGTGTATCTTCTCTTTTAAAGAAATCCTTGATTACTTTATTAGCTTTCTCGTTGTATTTTATAGCACCTGCCCAACCTTTAGCAGAACCTAATACGTCAGAATTTGAGAAGCCACCTACAGCACCTAAAAATTGAATGTCTTCTAAGGTTTCACGGCCTGATATTAAATCGGTCATGTGGACGTCTTTTACATCAAATCCGGCAAGGTACATGGCGTTTGCCATCTCTCTTTCAGAGTTTGAACCTTTCTCACGTAAAATAGCCGCTTTTGGACGGTTTTCTGAACCTCTGGCGTTCTCTAATACTCCCGTAAAATGCTCAGGGAATTTAAATTGTAAGGGTTGATTTTTATAATTATCAAAACGGTCTTGCGCTAATCCGTTGGCTGTTTGCTTCTGATCGAGTAGGAAAGAGGTTTTGAACCACGTATCTCTCAGTTTTGAAACCGTTAGATTATAAACATCTGTACCGTATAATATGTTCAAGTTGTCGCCTTCAACAACAGTTCCTATTTTGAAAAACTCAATATTTGCGTTAGTCAGGAGGTCTTCTGCGGAAGTGTCAATGGTTTGAAAAACAAGACCTGCATTTTCAGAAAATAACAGTTTAAAGGAATCTTCTTCACCGATAGTCGTCAGATCCAATTTCGCACCCAAATTGTTATCTGCAAAACAAAGTTCCAATAAGGTGGTTATCAATCCGCCTGAAGCCACATCATGGCCGGCAACAATTTGATTGTCCTTAATTAAATTTTGAATTGTGTTGAAAACCGTTTTCACATACGCAGCTTGTTGAACTTTAGGTGTTTCATCACCAATTTTATTCACAATTTGCGCGAAAGAACTGCCACCTAATTTAAAATCGTCTTGTGATAGATTAATATAGTAAACAGGTCCCGCATCCTTTTTGAAAACAGGCTCTACTACTTTGGTGATGTCGTTACAGTTTGCTGCTGCAGAAATGATCACCGTTCCTGGAGAAATAACCTCTTCATTAGGGTATTTCTGCTTCATAGAAAGCGAATCTTTTCCTGTCGGAACATTGATTCCTAAGTCAATTGAAAACTCAGAAACTGCTTTTACAGCTTCGTAAAGGCGTGCATCTTCACCTTCGTTTTTACAAGGCCACATCCAGTTAGCTGAAAGTGACACACTTTGCAAGCCGTCTTTTAATGGCGCCCAAATAATGTTGGTAAGCGCTTCAGTAATTCCATTTCTACTTCCTGCTGCAGGGTCAATTAAACCTGAAATTGGCGAGTGCCCAATGGATGTTGCTACACCTTCTTTTCCTTTATAATCTAAAGCCATTACCGCCACGTTGTTCAGTGGTAATTGCAATGGGCCAGCACATTGCTGTTTTGCAACTTTACCGCCAACACAACGGTCAACTTTATTGGTAAGCCAATCTTTACTTGCTACAGCTTCTAACTGTAATAATTGGTCTAAGTAATCATTAAATTTATCTTTAGCATAGGTAACCGCTTCATAATTACGAGTAACCGTTGTGTCTGTCATGATTGTTTTTGGAGAACTTCCAAACATGTCATTCATTTCTAAATCCATTGGTTTTGCACCAGTAGTTTTAGATTCAAACGTAAATCGGTTATTTCCTGTAACATCTCCAACAGTATACATTGGGGAACGCTCACGATCAGCTATTTTTTGTAAAGTTTCTACGTGTTTTTCAGCAATGACCAAGCCCATACGTTCTTGCGATTCATTACCGATAATTTCTTTTGCAGAAAGGGTAGGGTCGCCAACAGGTAATTTATCTAAATCGATAAGTCCACCAGTTTCTTCTACCAATTCGCTCAAACAGTTTAAATGTCCGCCAGCACCATGATCATGAATGGAAACGATAAAGTTTTCGTCACTTTCAACCATTCCACGAACCGCGTTGGCAGCACGTTTTTGCATTTCAGGATTGGAACGTTGTACGGCATTTAAAGTGATTCCTGTAGAAAACTCTCCAGTATCAGCAGAAGATACTGCAGCACCACCCATACCAATACGGTAGTTTTCGCCACCTAATATAACAACTTTATCACCAGTTTTAGGGCTGTCTTTTAAAGCTTGATCCGCTTTTCCATACCCAATTCCTCCTGCTTGCATGATGACTTTATCATAGCCTAACTTTCGTGCGGACCCTTCGGCTGCGCTCAGAGTGCTATCCGAGTTTTCGTCATGCTCAAACGTCAAAATTGAACCGCAAATTAATGGTTGACCAAATTTGTTTCCAAAATCGGAAGCACCATTACTTGCTTTTATTAAGATATCCATTGGTGTTTGGTACAACCAAGGACGTGCATCCATTTTTTGTTCCCAAGGACGGTTTTCTTCCAATCTTGAATAAGAGGTCATATACACAGCAGTTCCTGCCAATGGCAAAGAACCTTTTCCACCTGCGAGTCTGTCTCTAATTTCTCCACCTGAACCAGTTGCAGCACCATTAAAAGGCTCTACAGTAGTTGGGAAGTTATGCGTTTCAGCTTTTAATGAAATAACTGATTCGAATGGTTTTGTTTGATAAAAATCGGGCTTGTCAGCTGTTTTTGGTGCAAATTGCTCCACAGTTGGCCCTTGTATAAACGCTACGTTGTCTTTGTATGCCGAAACAATAGAGTTCGGATTTTTGTTTGAAGTCTCGCGAATCATCTTAAATAACGATGTTTCTTTTTCCTCTCCATCAATCACAAATGTGCCATTGAATATTTTATGACGGCAATGCTCACTATTGACTTGTGAGAATCCGAAGACTTCAGAATCCGTTAATTTTCTTCCAATTTTTTTAGATACACCTTCTAAATACTCAATCTCTTCATCGTTCAGCGCTAAGCCTTCTTTTTGGTTATAGGCAGCGATATCTTCAATTTCTAAAATTGCTTCTGGTTGAATGTGAATGGTGAAGGAATCTTGGTTGAGCCCTTGATACTTTTCAGAGATCATAGGGTCATAATCTTTGAAATCTTCAGCTACAGCTTGAAATTCCTCAATACGAATGATGTCAGAAATCCCCATGTTTTGAGTAATTTCAACAGCATTGGTACTCCAAGGAGTAATCATTGCAGCTCGAGGACCAACAAAAAAAGCATCGAGAGATGCTTGTTCTATTTTCGGTTGATTGCCAAATAACCACACTAATTTAGCGATGGTTTCAGCGTCTAATTCTTTTGTTGTTTGAACAGCGAATAGCTTGCTGCTTGCGTTTCCAAAGAAATGAATCATTATGTCTTAGTTTGTGGCCGCCTTTGAAGCAGTCATGTTGTGTTTTGAAAGTGCAAAATTAATCTTTTTTAAGCATATTTTTTTAAAATGTATCATAAAAAAAAGCGACTTGTTGAAGGTCGCTTTTTGTACTAATTTATGGGTTCATTTTTACGATATCTATAGTTCCTGAAACTTAATTTTTTAGGGTAGATAAAGTGTTATGCCTTAATTTTTCTGGATCAATGCCATATAGAATCCGTCAAATCCTGATTTATGAGACATGATTTTTTCGTCTTTAACAAAAGTAAAGTCTTTTCCGATTTCAGATTTTAGAAATTCATTTACCTGATCTTGGTTTTCTGATGGCAATATCGAGCATGTTGCGTACACCAATTGACCTCCAGATTTCACGATTCTTGCGTATTGTTGCAAAATTTCCTGTTGGGTTTTTTTGATGTTCTCAATAAATTCTGGTTGCAATTTCCATTTAGCATCCGGATTTCTTCTCAGTACGCCCAAACCTGAACAAGGTGCATCAATCAATACACGATCAGCTTTATCATATAGTTTTTTGATGACTTTGGTGCTTTCAATCGCACGTGTTTCAACATTAAAAACGCCGTTACGTTTCGCTCTACGCTTCAATTCATTCAGCTTATTGCCATAAATATCAAGAGCAATCACCTGACCTTTATTTTGCATTAAGGTAGCAATATGTAAAGCTTTCCCACCTGCACCCGCACACGTGTCTACAACGCGCATTCCTGGTTGCACATTTAAAAATTCAGCCACCAATTGAGAGGACGCATCCTGCACTTCAAAATGGCCATTTTTAAAAGCTTCAGTTTGAAAAACGTTAGCACGTTCTTTTAATTTTAAAGCATCTGGGTAATCTGCTAAGAATTCTGTTTCAATATCCAAGTCGAATAATTCCGCTTGAAGTTTTTCCTTAGTTGTTTGAAGCGTGTTGACCCTTAAAATAACATCGGCTTGCTGATTTAAAGCACTGATTTCTTTGGTCCAAAGTTCAGCACCCAATTCTTTCTCTCCCATTTCATCCATCCAATCAGGAATAGACTCTCTGTATTTTCTAATTTTAGAAAGTTCATCAAATTTTCCTTTGATTTTGCGGGTAGGGGTATTTTCAAAATAAGACCAATCCGGAAGTTTAATGCCTTTTAAGGTTGCCCAAACAGCAAACATTCTCCAAATATTATCTCTATCAAAAGGTTCTTTTACTTCAGCAATTTCAGCATAGAGGCGTTTCCATCTTACAATGTCATAAGTAGTTTCTGCCACAAAAGCGCGATCGCGGGCTCCCCAACGTTTGTCGCGTTTTAATAGTTGTTGTATGACTTTGTCAGCGTATTGACCTTCATTAAAAACGAGCATCAATCCATCAATAACTGCAAAACATAGATTTCTGTGTAACCTCATTTGTTAAGTTGTATATTGTAAGTCGTATAATTGAACGACTGTAGTTTAATATAAAAAATTGCGATTGCAAAGTTACGCTAAAATGCTGCGAATGTATCCTTATTTTAATATTTTTAATGCGAAAACAATTACCTTTCCATAAAAAATATAATGATGAGAATTTTACTCTGTGTTTTGCTGGTTTCAACGCTATTTTCTTGTAAAAACGACGATCAAAAAGTCAACAAAAATAGAGACTCAGTTCAGATAGAAACCATTTTGAATGATTCGCTTTTAAGTATAAGAGCCATTGATGTGGCTTCTGATAGGAGCATGGCTTTTGCTGCCAATAACGGCGTTTTTGGATTGTACAATCCGCTCACTGATCAATGGGGAACGGCAAAACAGAGTTATGATACGTTAGATTTACAGTTTAGAGCTGTAGCCAGAACGGTTAATGATTTCTTTATGTTAAGCGTTGGAAATCCAGCATTGCTATATAAAACAGGCGAAACAGGAGCAATGGAAATTGTTTATAAGGAAGAACATGAAAAGGTGTTTTATGATGCTTTGGCGTTTTGGAATTCGAAGGAAGGCCTCGCTATTGGTGATCCAACAGATGATTGTATGAGCATCATTTTTACGCGTGATGGAGGGGAAACGTGGAACAAAATTGCGTGCGATCAATTACCAAAAGTAAAAGAAGGGGAAGCGGCATTTGCAGCCAGCAACAGTAATATTGCCATTGTAGGCGACAATACATGGATTGCGACCGGTGGAAAAACCAGCCGTATTTTATTTTCTCCAAATAAGGGGGAGTCTTGGGAGGTTTTTGAAACCCCAATGGTTAACGGAGAAGAGACAACGGGTATTTATTCCATTGATTTTTATGATGCCAAAAACGGATTTGCAATTGGCGGCGATTATACAAAACCTGAGCAAACCAAAGCTAATAAAATGAAAACTACAGATGGAGGTAGAACTTGGAAAATAGTTGGCGATGGTGAAGAACCGGGCTATAGAAGTTGTGTGCAGTATGTTCCTAATAAAGGAGGGAAGGAGTTGGTTGCTGTAGGATTTAAAGGCATTGATTATTCATACGATTCTGGTAACACATGGAAACATTTAAGTGATGAAGGCTTTTATACCTTACGCTTTTTAAACGATAGTGTAGCGTATGCTGCCGGGAAAGGAAGAATCTCGCGATTGAATTTTAACTAACCAATTAGTGTATTTATAAAAAAATCCCAAATTCCTTTTCGTTGGGATTTGGGATTTTAATTTTTAAAGTGGTCCGTCTTGAAGGTTTAATCCTTGCTATGACGCTTTTTATATTCTTGAAGCATTTTTCGGTTGAATTCTTCTTCTGCCAGTTTTAATTGAATGATTTTTTTAGCAGGCATGACTTTCAACAGACTTTCCACAAAATTGGAGCGTAAGTCTTCACGTTCTTTTTCGAATGCTACAAAGTCTTTAAGCATGGCTTTGGCTTGCGCTTCAGTCATGTCTTCCGAAATTTGTTTACGCTTTTCATAACCCATTCTACGTTGCTCATCTTTCTTATTTTCATAAGTGTTATAAATAGGCCAGAATTTTTGAGCTTCAGTTTCAGTTAATGCCAAACGTTCTGTAATAAAAGCGACTTTAAGTGCCTTTATTTTTTCTCTTCGGTCAGAATTTTGGGAAAATGTAGACCATGAGGTTAAGACTACACATAATGTGATAATAATTTTTTTCATTTGTCGTTTATTAAATCTTCAATAGAAGCATTATTAATTAAGTAGTTTTCTAAAGATTCATCAGTAAAAGTGTTTGCTACAAAATCATCCACCACAATATCCTCAGCATTCAATAATGAGGTAATGTCATAAATATTTAAGTTTTCATTATTAAGATAACTTTCAATAGAGGCTGTTTCCACCTGATTTATTGTTAAGATATTATCAGATTTCAGGAAAACTGTAAACATCAAAACGAGAACCGCGGCAGCACCCGAAATATAGGCGGCCTTTCGCCATGACACCAACGATCTCACTTTAGGTTGTTGAACATCTTTAAGTCGATTTTCTAATTTAGCATCAAAACTCTCAAAGTAATGTTCCGGTACTTTATAACCAGGACCATCCATCTCTGACATTTCCTTTTGAACCGCCATTTTTTTGAATAGACGTTCATCAAAATTGTCAAAATAAGAGTCAGGTGTTTTAAAACCTGGTTCCTTAATTGTATGTAACTTACTTTTTTTCATGCTATTAGTATGACGTATTATTTAACGAAAGGTTTAATCGCTTGTTAAATAAGCTTCAATTTTCTTCACTGCTATATGATAAGATGCCTTTAATGCGCCTTCACTTGTTTCCAAAATCTCAGACATTTCTGAATATTTCAAATCATCAAAATAGCGCATATTAAAAACTAACTGCTGTTTTTGAGGCAACGTGGCCATGGCTTGCTGTAATTTTAATTGAATGTCGTTGCCTTCAAAATACACATCAGCTTCAAGATTCGCCATGGTCTGCTCTTGTAATTCTTCGCTGTTGATGTTTTTTAATTTGGCATTGAGCTTTAAATGGGTGATGGCTTCATTAGTGGCAATACGATACATCCAAGAAAACAGTTTGCTTTCCCCTTTAAAGTTATGGATATTTTTGTAGACTTTAATGAAGGTGTTTTGTAGCACATCATCAGCATCATCATGAGATCTTACAATCTTACGGATATGCCAATATAAACGTTCTTTATAGAGCGCTAGTAACTCCTTAAAAGCCGAGTCTTTGGTCTTTTCGGAAGTCAATCTTAAGATGAGAGCGGCGTCATTATCCACAAAAACGTTTTTTTATAAGACTGCTCAAGGTATAAAAAGTTTAATATTTAATTCAAAAATTATAGGTAATTGTAACGTATTGTAAATCAATGATTAAAGGTTTGTTGTATCGATTAAACGCAAATAAATACGATAAAATGCGATTTTTTCTTGTTTTATATTATGAAATGGAATATATTTGTATCACTAACCTACTTAAGATTAATGCCTCCCCAAGCATTGATTGTTATAAAAAAAAGGATGCTTCACGATAGTGGCATCCTTTTTTTAATTTAAAGTGGGTTGGGTTTATTCAAAACTTTGCATATCCACAAGCATTTTGTAAACGCCATTTTTTTGAATGAGTTCATTGTGCGTTCCTTGCTCTACAATTTCACCTTTTTGCATCACTACAATTTCGTCCGCATTTTGAATGGTAGACAAGCGATGGGCGATAACAATTGACGTTCTGTTGCGCATCATATTTTCGAGAGCAGATTGTACTAAGCGTTCACTTTCAGTATCTAAAGCAGATGTTGCCTCATCAAGAATCATGATTGGTGGATTTTTAAGCACCGCTCTGGCAATACTCAATCGTTGCTTCTGACCGCCAGATAATTTATTTCCTGAGTCACCAATATTAGAATCTATGCCATTTGGAAGGTCTTTAACAAACTCCCAAGCGTTGGCAATTTTTAAGGCTTCAATGACTTCTTCATCAGTAGCGTTTTGCTTACCAATTTTTAGATTGTTTTTAATGGTGTCATTAAATAAGATAGAATCTTGAGATACCACACCTAACATCGCGCGAAGTGAGGTTTGGGACAAATCTTTAATATTTACACCATCAATAGAAATAGTACCTTCATTTACATCATAAAACCTGGTAAGAAGGTTCGCGATGGTGCTTTTTCCACTTCCAGACTGTCCAACGAGTGCTACTGTTTTTCCTTTCGGAACATTGAGATTAAAGTTTTTAAGGACTAAATCATCTTGATATTTAAAGGAAATGTTATCTACTTTAACGTTCGACTCGAATTGTTCCTTAACAACAGGATTTTCAATTTCCTGAATGGTATTTTCAGATTCTAAAAACTCCAAGATCCTGTTTGCCGCACCGTTTCCTTTTTTAACGCCATAACTTGCTTTTGCAATTGCCTTTGCTGGCGTTAAAATGTTATAGGCAAGAGTGATATAGCCAATAAAGAAACTGGCATCCATAGAATTGTCCACAAACACCAAATATCCACCATAGACCAACAAAATCCCGATAACAATGATGCCTAAAAACTCACTAATTGGCGACGCTAAATTTTGACGATTTAGCAGTGTGTTGGAATATGTATAGTAACGCTGGTTGGAATCTTCAAACTTTTTGGCAAACACATGTTCTACATCAAAAGCTTTGATAATGCGCAAACCTGACATGGTTTCTTCCAATATTGAAAGAAAGATTCCTTGTTCCTGCTGTACTTTTAAAGATCCTTTTTTAAGTGATTTACCAACTTTTGAGATGATAAAGCCTGAAATCGGAATGAATATAAAAACAAATAAGGTCAGTTTAGCGCTCAAAATAAGCATCGCTATCAAAGAGAACAAAATGGTTAAAGGTTCTCTGACAATCATTTCTAAAATAGCTAAAAATGAGTTTTTTACTTCGTCAACATCACTGCTGACGCGGGAAATGGTATCTCCTTTAGTTTTTTCAGAATAGAAGGCGAGTGGTAAGGTGACTATTTTATCAAACAGTACATTTCTGATGTCTTTTAATACCCCATTTCTTAAAAATGTGATGTAAAACATCGCAAGGTAATTGAAGAGATTTTTCAGTAAAAAGATACTGATAATCACGCCTACCATGAGCATTAGCACTTTGAAGTCGCCATAAACCTCAATTTTATCACTGATAAAGTAATTGAGATAATCTTCAACATAGCTCTTAATGCTGCCTATACCTTCAAAAGTAGGTTCAGTCACCACTTCGCGTTGATCATTAAAAATAACCTTAAAGATCGGAATTAACGCAACAAACGATAGGGTGCTGAATAGTGCATATAGGATGTTGAAAAAAATGTTGAGGTAAGCATATTTTTTATACGGAATAATAAACCGATAAAACTTTTTTAAATATTCCATTTAATTCAGGTGCATGTCTTTAAGTATCGCATCAATTTTTTGCTGTAGTTGTGCATCTACTTTTGAAAATTCTTCAACAGATGACAATGGTGTATTGACGCTCAAATAAAACTTTATTTTTGGCTCTGTTCCACTAGGTCTCAAAGCTATTTTACTGCCATCTTCAGTGTAATAAATAATAACGTTCGATTTTGGGATGGCTATTTCTTCTTCTTGATTCGTTATAAAATTCTTTGCTTTTGAAAGCTGATAATCTTCAATGCGCGTCACTTTGGAACCATTAATTTCTTTTAATGGGTTTTCTCTGGCGTCAATCATCATCTGATTGATTTCTTGTGCGCCTTCCATGCCTTTTTTGGTAATAGACACTAAATGTTCCTTATAAAGACCATGTGTCACATATAATTGTAATAATCTTTCGTAAAATGAGCTGCCTTCAGCTTTTGCCTGTGCAGCAATTTCACAAGCCAATAGGGTGGAAGTGACCGCATCTTTATCGCGCACAAAATCGCCCACCATAAATCCGAAACTTTCTTCGCCACCACCAATAAAGTCGAGCTCAGGAAAATCCTTGATCATTTTGGCAATCCATTTAAATCCGGTTAAGCCTTCTTTGTAATCAACACCGTAGGATTTTGTTAAAACTTCCACCATTGGCGTAGACACAATTGTTGAACCTACAAATTCATTACCATCAAGTTTGCCTTCTTTTCTCCATTGTTGCAGTAGGAAATCGGTCATTACCAACATGGCCTGATTACCATTAAGAAGCACTAATTTATTATCCAAATCTCTAACGGCAACGCCAAGTCGGTCGCAATCAGGATCTGTACCAATTACGATATCGGCATTTAATGTTTCTGCGAGTTCTGTGGCCATTTTTAAAGCTTCAGGTTCTTCAGGGTTAGGCGATTTAACCGTTGGGAAATCACCATTTGGAACCTCTTGCTCCTTCACAAGATGCACATTTTTGTAGCCTGCACGTTTTAATGTTTCAGGAACTGTCGTAATAGATGTCCCGTGAAGCGATGTGAACACCATGGTTAGGTCTTCTTTAGCTTCCTTGTTGGTGAAATTTCCGTTTTTAACTGAAGCATTGATAAATGCATCATCCACTTCTTTTCCAATATAATTGATGAGATTTTCGTTTGCCTCAAATTTGATTTCAGAATAATCCAGACTGTTGATTTCTTTAATAATTTCTGCATCTTGAGGTGGCACTAATTGTCCGCCATCTTGCCAATACACTTTGTAACCATTATATTCTGGAGGATTATGAGAGGCCGTAAGTACGATGCCGCAATGACAATCCAAATGTTTTACTGAAAATGATAATTCTGGCGTGGTGCGTAAATCTTCAAATAAATAAACTTCAATGTTATTTGCTGAAAATACATCAGCGACAACTTTAGCTAAGGATTTACTATTATGTCTACAGTCATAAGCAATGACCACCTTGAGTTTTTCATTAGGAAACTGCTCATGCAAATAATTGCTCAAGCCTTGTGTATTTCTTCCTAAGGTATATTTATTAATACGGTTGGTGCCCACACCCATAACGCCGCGCATGCCACCGGTACCAAATTCGAGATCCTTATAAAAAGCATCCTGGATTTCTTTAGGTTGGAAAGCAATACTGTCTTTAATCTTGTCTTGCGTTTCCTGATCAAAAGTTGGTGTTAGCCACGTATTGATACGTTCTAAAATTTTTGGTTCGATGTAGATCATGCTGCTGTGATTATGATTTATAATGCAAAAATAAGGAATTCAATAAATGTGGACTTGAAATCGATTTTAAATGTGAAGAACTAAAAGTTCAATTCGTCATTGATAAGATAACGTTTCTTGTCTTCTTTGGTTCTTAAAACGATCTCCCCTAAAAATCCGGCTATAAAAAATTGTGTCCCGATAACCATTGTGGATAAGGCGATATAGAATTGTGGACGATCAGTAATTAAGCGTCCTCCAGGATTTATAAAGACTTTATCAATGCCTAAATAAAGCGTGAAACCAAGTCCGATAAACAACATGATAACTCCTAAAGCGCCAAAAAGATGCATTGGCCGTCTTGCAAATCGAGATAGAAACCAAATAGTTAGCAAGTCTAAAAAACCGTGAATAAAACGGTTCATTCCAAATTTAGTAGTGCCATATTTTCGAGCTTGGTGGAGTACAACTTTCTCTCCAATTTTAGAAAAACCTGCATTTTTAGCCAAAACCGGAATGTAACGGTGCATTTCGCCATTAACATCAATGTTTTTCACGACTTCAAGGTTGTAAGCTTTCAATCCGCAGTTAAAATCGTTCAATTTTACTCCTGAAGTTTGGCGCGCCGCCCAATTAAATAATTTGGAAGGCAGATTTTTGGAAATTACAGAATCATATCGCTTCTTTTTCCAACCAGATACCAAATCATAATGTTGATTGGTAATCATTGCATAAAGTTCTGGGATTTCTTCTGGATTGTCCTGCAAATCGGCATCCATGGTAATAACCACGTCGCCCTGAGCTTTTTCAAAACCGGCATGCAGTGCTTGAGATTTTCCAAAATTCCGCAAAAAACGAATCCCTTTTACGTTATGATCTTTTTCTGATAATTGTTCTATCACCTTCCACGAATCATCGGTGCTGCCATCATCAATAAAAATGATTTCATAAGAAAATTGATTGGATAGCATCACTCTTGCAATCCAATCATGTAATTCAGTTAACGATTCTTGTTCGTTGAGTAGTGGTATAACTACTGATATGTTCATTGATGTGTTTTCAAATGGTGATGATATAAAAGTAACGAAATTAGAGATAACCTTACTTTAATCTTTCTTCATGATTAATCCGGCAATTACAGAAACCACAAGTCCAAACAATAAAGACCCGATAACAGTTGTTAAACTGAAGAACATAGGCGTCATAAAGATGTTGCTTATTTCCATGGTTTTAGAAATCTGTTCTTCGCTCATATTTGGATTCTGTGTAGATATTTCAAGGTAGGCTTGATCTCTTGCGATATCAATAAATTCCGGATAGATGTATGCGTAATGTAAATATGCATAAATACCCGCAAGAATCCCTCCAATAACGGCAATAGCTAATCCAACTTTCATGGCATCGCTTATGGTTAAGAAGCCAGCATTTTGATGTTTGTAGGTTTTAATTCCATAAACAAAAACAACAATGGAGGCAAGGGAGCTCGCGATGGAGAGCATCCAACTTTTTTCTAAATTAGCAACATACATGATTACTAAAACGATGACGCTAACAAGTGCAAGGTATAATCCGTAAGTATATGCAATTGGTTTAATGGCTGGTTTTTGTGTTTCCATAATTATATAGTAAGTTGGTTCATTTGTTAGTTAGTAAGCAAATATATGCAAACGTTACAATTTATACCCACGAAAGTGTGAATCTCGCTCTAATAAATTCCATATATTCGCGATATCGAAGGTGAATTTTAAGTGACGTATTTGTTGGTTTTTATTTGACATACAATAAAATGACAAAAAATAAAAGCAAATCTATTGCACAGACGGAAAAAATACTTAAATTTGCACTTCCAAAAATTGAACGATATTAAAGTATTTAGAGATGAAAAAAGGTATACATCCAGAAAATTATAGACTAGTAGCATTTAAAGATATGTCAAATGAAGACGTGTTTTTGACTAAATCTACAGCAGATACAAATGAAACTATTGAGGTTGACGGCGTTGAGTATCCACTTGTGAAGATGGAGATTTCAAGATCATCTCACCCTTTCTACACTGGTAAATCTAAGTTGGTAGATACGGCAGGTCGTATTGATAAATTTAAAAATAAATACGCTAAATTCAAGAAATAATTTAGTGTTCAAGATATTAAAAGCCTTCAGATATTGTCTGAAGGCTTTTTTTGTTTTCTATAAATAACTTATTTTTGCGCCCTGAAACAGTTGCAATTACAAAGACTACAATAGTTAAACTTAGGTTTTACTTAGGTTGGATGTGATTTCTCTCTTTTTCTTATGTTATCAATTTTTATTAAGAATTTATTTTTTGTACTCAATTAACTTCTAATATAATCCATGAACTACATCCTTTTCGACGGTCCATCTAGAAATAATCTTTTGCCCTTT
This sequence comes from uncultured Gelidibacter sp., assembly GCF_947500795.1. Lineage (GTDB taxonomy): Bacteria > Bacteroidota > Bacteroidia > Flavobacteriales > Flavobacteriaceae > Gelidibacter. Next base: position 247,494 of record NZ_CANMTE010000001.1, read on the forward strand.
ACCTACACGCGACCAGTTGCAGAAATTAGAATTGGAATATTGACCATAAGAGAAAAATGGGAAATGTTTTTGGGTACCACAACTACAACGATTACGGAAGAGTATTTATCTGAGAAGTATCCGATGGTGGAGCTGGAGAATAACGTGTTGATTAATGCGTCATATCTTCCTACAGATGAATTGGTCGATATGATTAAAAATCTTGAGGAAAATCAGGCGATTTTTAAGGATGAAGATGTCATTGCTTTTTATACCAAAGATGCTCAAGAAGATATCGATTTTGATTCTTATGAAGCAATTGAATACGATGGAGATGCTATTAAAGTAGAACACACTTGGGATATTTTCAGCAAAAACGGAGAAGCTATTCAGCAAGATTTCGATTTAATTACAGAAGGAAGGACTTCACAGCCTTTATCTTCAACCAATAATGTATTAGGAGCCCATAATGTGTTTTTAGAAGAAGGTGCTGTTGTAGAGTTTGCGACGCTTAATGCGAGTAAAGGACCTATTTATATTGGTAAAGATGCAGAAATTATGGAAGGTGCCCTTATTAGAGGTCCTTTGGCAATGTGTGAGCACTCTATAGTTAAGATGGGTAGTAAGATTTATGGGCCAACTACCGTTGGGCCGTATTGTAAGTTAGGAGGAGAGGTTCATAGTTCAGTATTATTTGGTTATAGTAATAAGGGGCATGAAGGATTCCTTGGGAATTCTGTTCTTGGCGAATGGTGCAATTTGGGTGCAGATACCAATACCTCCAATCTTAAAAATAATTATGCTGAAGTGCGAATTTGGGACTATGACAGCGAAAGTTTTGCCCGAACAGGATTGCAATTTTGCGGCCTAATGATGGGTGACCATAGTAAATGTGGAATCAATACCATGTTTAATACGGGTACGGTTGTAGGTGTAAGCGCCAACATCTTTGGTAGTGGCTATCCACGTAACTTTATACCAAGTTTTAGCTGGGGTGGCGCAGCAGGATTTACAACGTATTTGACTAAAAAAGCATTTGAAGTCACTGAAATTGTTATGACCAGACGTGAATTGGAATTTACTGATGCCGACAAAGCAATCTTAGAGCATGTATTTGAAATCAGCAAGAAATTTAGGAGAGATTAAATCTGCTGTTGCTGAACTTTTCAAGTAACAATCATTCTTTCTGTTTTCTGTGATCAATGCTATAATGAACGTTTTCTGTGTCATTGTAAATGCTCATTTATGCTGGAAATTTCGTTTGATTAGAATTTTATTCCCCATAATAGCTTCACTAGTGTTTGATATTAGTATTACTTTCAAACAATTGCGTAACTTTGCATTTCCAAATCCAAAAACAAGGTAAAATCTTATTTTACTTTTTAAAACAGATGCTAATGTTCTATTGATTAGTGTCTTAGTTTAAGAATTGAAGACTATACTATGAATAAAAAAGTAGCATTTTATACCTTAGGTTGCAAGCTGAACTTTTCAGAAACCTCTACTATTGCTAGAAGTTTTACTAATGAAGGTTTTGATCGTGTAGAGTTTAATGAGGTTGCAGATATTTATGTTATTAACACTTGCTCTGTAACTGAAAATGCCGACAAGCGCTTTAAATCTATTGTAAAACAGGCCCAGAAAGTTAACCCTGATGCTTTTGTGGCAGCAGTTGGTTGCTATGCGCAATTAAAACCACAAGAATTGGCTGATGTTAATGGTGTGGATTTGGTGCTTGGTGCTACTGAAAAATTCAATTTGACAAGTTATATAAATGAGTTGATCAATAATCCGGAACGCAATAGAGGTGCGGGAGAAGTACATTCGTGCGAAATCGAAAATGCCGATTTTTATGTAGGCAGTTATTCCATTGGCGATAGAACTCGAGCGTTTTTAAAAGTTCAGGATGGCTGTGACTATAAATGTACCTATTGTACAATTCCGTTGGCAAGAGGTATTTCACGAAGTGATACCATGGAAAGTGTCATTAAAAATGCCAAGGAAATTGCAGCACAGGATATAAAGGAAATCGTTTTAACTGGTGTCAATATTGGTGATTATGGAAAAGGGGAATTCGGCAATAAAAAGCATGAACATACTTTCTTAGATTTGGTTAAAGAATTGGATCAGGTAGAAGGCATTGAGCGTTTGCGTATTTCGTCCATCGAGCCGAACCTTCTTAAAAATGAAACGATTGATTTGGTCTCAAAATCGAGAGCATTTGTCCCTCATTTCCATATCCCATTACAAAGTGGAAATAACGACATTCTTAAAAAAATGAAACGTCGCTACATGAGAGAACTTTATGTAGACCGTGTTTCTAAAATTAAAGAAGTTATGCCACATGCCTGTATTGGTGTTGATGTTATTGTTGGTTTTCCAGGTGAAACTGATGAGCATTTTCTAGATACTTATAACTTCTTGAATGAATTAGATATATCTTATTTGCATGTCTTTACGTATTCGGAACGCGATAATACGGAAGCGGCAGTTATGGATGGTGTAGTTCCTAAAAAAGTTAGGGCAAAACGCAGTAAAATGCTACGAGGATTATCTGCTAAAAAACGTCGTGCATTTTATGAAAGTCAATTAGGAAGCACACGAATTGTATTATTTGAAAGCGAAAACAAAGAAGGCTATATCCACGGATTTACTGAGAACTATGTTAAAGTTAAAACACCTTGGAATCCGGAATTGGTAAATACATTACATGAGGTTGAACTTACCAAGATTGATGAAGATGGCATGGTCAGATTCGATTTCGTAAAAACATTGGCCTTCTAAATGGCTTAATGTGAAATGGTAAAATGGCTTTCGTCTGTCTTTTGGGCTGTTCGTCTTGTTTTTTTTAGTACATGGACGCTTATCTATAATTTTGGTTAGATCCCAACGTCTAACTAAAATCGGCAATGAAAAAATCATTTTTCCTACTACTCATATCTACATGCTTTCTTGTTTTTTCTTCTTGTTCTAATGATGACGCCAGCAATCCTGTAATTGGGAGTTGGAAGTTAATTACGTGGTCTATTGCAATTCCTGTTGATTTAAATTCTGATTCAAAATTCAGTACCAATCTTTTAGATGAAATAGCGTGTGACGCCAATGAAATCTTGAGTTTTGATGCACATGGATTAGCGTATTCAAGCAATACTTTTAATCCGGAACTTAGCATCAGTTTAAAGGATGATACTTCTGATGAGTACATCATAGACGTCACATGTGATGAAGGATCAATTGGGTTTGCTACTGAATACGCTCAAATAGGTCAGGAAAGTGTCAGTTTTAATGATGCTGTAGGAGTTGTTAGTGGTTCTAGACTTTCTATTGTCTACCCAAATGCTATTAAAGTTTACAATGAGACTTTTACAGAAGTTGTAGAGACCAAAAACTTAACATTGATTTACGAAAAGAACTAATCCAATAAAATACAGTCGCAAGGCGGCAAAAAAAATATCCAAAGTTTATGTTGGATATTTTTTTGTTTGTGCTTTATTGATATTTGAAATTAAATTCTAATTCCAACAGGAAGCATTTTTTGATACTTCCTATTTTTCCTAATAAATTTAGCTATTTCAGGACTGGTAGGAACAACACTAATGTTGCGTTCAGAAATATTTTCAAAAACCAGGGTTAAAAAATCACTCTCAAATTCTTCAGAAGTAATGTTTTCTGGAATCACCATTTTAGTTAGAAAGATCTTACGGTCTTGTAGGGAATACTCAATTTTGGCCATGTCGTCTTCAACTTTAAGCTCAAATTGACGTAAGAAGTCATTGTCAACTAATTCTGCTGCATCAATCATAATAATATATTTAAGTTATTTTCAACTATTGGAAAGATAAGGTCACTACATTTTTATATAGCTTTGTTGCACAAATTTACGAATAATTACGGTAAGAATGAATTTATTAGGTGTTAAATGCTTAGGAAATAAACCGTTACACTCATAATAGACATAAGGTTTTTTTATATTTAACAATAGCGTTGCTATTTTATAGCTACCTTTTGAAAAGTGCACATGGAAAAAGAAATTATACCTGTATATCTCATGCCAGGAATGGCAGCAAAACCAACCATTTTTGAACGTCTTAGATTACCCGAAGATCAATTTAAGGTGTATTGGCTGGAATGGATGATTCCTGAAGAGAATGAGACTTTTGAACATTATGCCAAGCGCATGATCAAAAAAATCGAACATAAAAACCCAGTCTTATTAGGGGTTTCATTTGGAGGCGTACTTGTTCAGGAAATGAGTAAGTACATGAGCGTGCGCAAACTAATTGTGGTAAGCAGTATAAAATCGAAGCATGAACTTCCTAAACGAATGAAGATTGCCAAGTTTATGAAAGCTTATAAATTTGCGCCTACACAATTGCTATCCAATTTAGACGTTCTTAAAAAATATGCTTTCAATGATATGATCTCCAAGCGGATTGATTTGTACAAAACCTATCTCGCCGTAAATGATAAACGATATTTGGATTGGGCCCTAAAAGAAATGTTACTTTGGGACCAAGAGGAACCACATCCGGATGCCATTTATATCCATGGCGATAAGGATGCCATTTTTACACATTCTTGCAATGGGAATTGTATTGTAGTAGAAGGCGGAACGCATATTATGATCGTTACAAAATCACAGTGGTTCAATAAAAACCTGCCTTCAATAATAGTAGGGTCGAATTGAATACTATAGATTTATTTTTTTACATTTATAAAAAACTTACAGAATGAAAATTATTAAGAATTTATTAGCCATCGTCGGACTTGTTTGTATTTCTGGGCTGTTCATATTTGCCGTACAGAAACCAGCAGACAGTGTAGATAATGAAGGAGGAGCAGAGCAAAAGATGGTCAATGATTACAATGTGTACGCTATTAAATTACCTGATAACCTAAATTTTGCAGGAGAGAAAGTCCCAGTGTCAATTCCTGATGTTTATGAGCGTATGGACAGGGAGCTTTTGGTGAACACCTATTGGCAATCCAACGGATTACTGATGTTTAAGCGTGCCAAAAAATACTTCCCAATTATTGAGCCTATCCTGAAAAAGCATGGTATTCCTGACGATTTTAAATATTTGGCCGTTATTGAAAGTGGATTGACCAATGCCGTTTCGCCTGCAGGTGCAAGAGGTTTTTGGCAAATTATGCCAGCAACGGGCAGAGAAAATGGTTTAGAAGTTAATGACAATGTAGATGAACGCTACAACTTAGAGAAGGCAACTGAAGTGGCTTGTAAATATTTATTGCAGTCAAAAAATAGTTTAGGGTCATGGACTTTAGCGGCGGCAGCGTATAATGCTGGTAATGCTGGCATTTCAAGACGTTTAAAAGAACAGGATGTCGATGATTATTATGATTTGTTGTTAGGTGAAGAAACAGGACGTTATATGTTCAGAATCGTTGCGTTAAAAGAAATATTGAAGAACCCAAAGATGTATGGATTTAATTTTGAAGAAGAAGATCTCTATACGCACATTCCAACCTATAAAGTTACGGTTGATACAGACATAAAGGATTTTGCTGCGTTTTCTAAAGAACATGGCATCAATTATAAGATTCTCAAAATCCATAATCCTTGGTTGAGAGAACCGCATTTGAATAATAAATCAAGAAAGAAATACACTATTGAGATTCCGGAAAAGGGATATTATAACAAATCTTAATGAGAGCCTTTATTTCAGATAATATTTGGATAATACTTATCAGTATTAACTACCTCTTAGTCATTTTGGCTGCCTTTACTGTGCTGACCAAAAACATCAATCCAACCAAAACGATATCCTATATTATCGTTTTGGTTTTTTTTCCTTTTTTCGGACTCATCGTGTACTATCTCTTTGGACAAGAGTATCGAAAAAATAAAATCTTCAACAGGAAAAATATCCTCAATCAAAAATTGATTACAGACGTTAATAAACGCCTGAAACCAGATAAACAGGAAATCACCGATTTAAAAAATGATCTTTTAGACGATAAAATTAAACTTGTAAAGTTACTTCACAGCAGTGAAAATGCTCCATTAACAACGTATAACAGCGTCGATATCATAAAAAACGGAGAAAATAAGTTTAAGGTTCTTATAAAAGATTTGAAGAATGCTAAAAAGCATATTCACATGGAGTATTATATTCTCCGTGATGATAAAATAGGATTGGAAATCATAGATATTTTATGTGCCAAGGCAAAAGAAGGTGTTAAAGTCAGATTAAGCATTGATGATGTAGGCAGTAGTGTTTCCAGAAAGAACAAGAAGAGAATGGGGGCCAACGGTGTGGAATGGCACTCGTTTATGCCAGTTTTGTTTCCTGGGTTTACAGGTAAAATGAATTACAGGAACCACCGTAAGATTGTTGTAATTGATGGCCAAGTTGGGTATATCGGGGGTATTAATGTTTCAGACACTTATGTTAATTATGATGATTCTCCAGATTATTGGAGGGATACGCATTTGCGACTCGTTGGTGAATCTGTAAAGTCTTTACAAATTCATTTTCTGATGAACTGGGAATTCGTTTCCGGTCGTAAAATTGAAATGGAAGAAAGCTTTTTTCCTAAGGAAGATTGTAAAGAGTTTGTCGCAATGCAAATTGCTGCCAGTGGTCCGGATACGGATTGGGCCAATATTATGGAGGTTATTTTCACCGCTATTGTTACGGCAGATAAGTATGTGTATCTGACAACACCATATTTTATTCCAAATGAGCAAATCATCACAGCGCTACAGGTGGCTTCAAAAAGTGGAGTAGATGTCAGGCTTCTAATACCGAAGGAATCTGATTCATGGACCGCAAAACACGCTACCAACTCCTATATTGAATGTTTGTTGGAGGCTGGTGTCAAAATTTATAGATATCACAAAGGTTTTGTACATGCGAAAACAATCGTCATTGATGATGTGTTTTCTACAGTTGGGACCACCAACATGGATTACAGAAGCTTTAATATCAATTTTGAGATTAATGCGATCATCTATAATGAAGAAAAAAGTTTGGAGTTAAAAGCGCACTTTTTTGAAGATTTAGAAGATAGTGAGATCATTGATGGCGAGCGTTGGCTAAACCGACCAAAAAGTGAAAAGCTTAAAGAATCCTATTGCCGTCTTTGGGCACCATTATTATAAATTAAGGCTCATCAAGTGTAGTCACGTTGATGTTCAGGCTCGATTGAATGCCGTTATTCTGTGTTTCTAACAAGGCCGTAATGCTTTTATGGGCTTTCTCCAGAAATAACTTTTTTGTTGCGGTATTCAAATTCTTCAAAAAGAACTTTCTATCAATGTCAAATATTTGTTTGTCTTGATTGATGTAGAAACAAACAGGCACGCCAAATGAATGTTTGTAAATGGAAAGCGCATTGTTCGATTTATTATTGCGTTCATCAGCATATACAACGGTGATATTGTTGTTATAACTTCTGGCTTTCTTTTTTGCTGTTCGTTTTTTATCCCAGTAAAGCACAATTATACTCACCCGGTCTTTATATTCAGTAGCTAAGTCGTTAATTTTAGTGATTTCGGCTTTCCTTTGAATAATTGCAGAATTTTTAGTGATCAATAAAAAGGGTTTGTCCAGCTTTTCAGTATTAAGTTTACCACCTGTCGCTTTTTTGAACTTTAAATCAGCTATATAAGTGTTCCGTAAATGATTTTTCACCAGGGAATCAAAAAGAGCGTCCACTTCTTCCGGTCTGTCGTTTTTAATAGCCAAATCAGACTTATTATTGAACGTTCTTAAGTGTTGAGAAAGGGCGTCGTCAAAGTACACTTTGTTCTCTTGGGCATAGAGAAGTGAGAAGTAGGTAAAAAGTAAGAGTGTGAGTAGTTTTTTTATGGCCATTAGCAGCTCATTTTAGTTAGGTCCGAAAATTAGTGCTTGTAGGCAACAATCTCAAAATTTCTCGATAAGGTCTTAAAAAACAATGTTAATTTACAAAAAAAAAAGCACTTCAACTAGAAGTGCTTTAATTATAGTTTCGGTTATATATGCTAACCTTCAGCAGACTTTATATTAGCGTCTTCTGCCTTGTCTGTTTCCACCGTAATGTTGGTTGGGAATTTGTGCTTTCTTCATGTTGTCCTTCATCATTTTAATTTGATCAGCCAACATATTACGCTTATCTAATTTTTGGGCCTCGTTCAATAAGATTTTAGCTTCTTGTGGGCGTCTTTTACTAAAGGCGATTCCAGCAAGGTTCAATTTAGCCATAGCCATATCATGATCCATTGCCAATCCGAAAGTCAGCGCTTTTTTGAAATATTTTTCAGCTTCATTCATGTTAGATTGAGACACCATGATGCCATGCAAATAGTTGTAATAGCCTTCTTGCTTCTTAACCAAAGCGGTTGAAGGGTTTTTAATTTTATCCAACCAACGTTTTGCTCCTGCAAAATCTTGCTTTCGCAATTTTAAAAATGCTAACAGGATAAATTCGTTTTTGAAGTATAGAAATACAAAAATTAAAGAAAATAAAATAAGCATGATGCCATTACCAATATAGCCTTCAGTAAATTGATAAACGGCAAAAGCTAGGATTAAAGCAGTAATAACAAGTTTTAAATTTTTATTGTACATGATTTAATTTAATAATTTATAAGTAATTGTAGAGGTTATTTTTGTTGGTATGGTCATGTTTGCAGCATGCACTTGGGTATCTCCCGAATAGATGCCTTTAACCGTAATGTTATTAAACAGTCCCGTTTTAGAATTGGCATTGATGGTAGTTTCTTGAGTACCTGCAAGCACCATCGTAACGTTTTCGTCAATATTGGACATCGTCGTGTCTGCAGCTCCAGAGATGCTGTAGGTGTCTTCTGAATGGCTCGTTAAAGTCCATTTGTTATTTGATTGTAAATCTCCCTTATACGCATTCTGCCATGTGTCTTCAATTTTTACTGGTTTGGCAGGAAGGAAATACGTCATTTGCTCAAAGCTGTTGGAAAGTGCTTCGCTTCCAAATTGCTTTTCAAATTGTGGCTTGCTTGCTTCAATGGCAGCGGCATCAGTAATATTAGCGACTTTAAACATGGACGCAATTAGTTTTTCTCCGCCAGTAATAGATCTGATTTTGCCTGTTTTTTCCATTGTCATGGTAACAGGAATGTTTAAAGTACCCTTAAACATCTTCGAAGTCATATCAGTATCATCATTAATAGCCGTATCAGCACTTAGTAATTCGCCAAGTGTTGGAGAACTCATGGTCATCTTCATATGGGTAAACACCATTTCTAAAGTAATAAGGTCTGCTGAGACATTTACTACTTTAAATTGCATGGTACTTTTTAAATTGTTGTCAATTATCTGATCTACACCTCCAATATCTTGGGTTATGTGTTGTTTAGCTTGTTGCTCAACCTTAAAAGTATCATCAACCTTAAGCTCATATTGTAGCGTTTTTTGAGCGCAGACAGCTAAGGATGAAAGGAAAACAAGCAAAAAAGCACATACTTTCATAAATCGATTTATGGATTCTTTTTTAAAAACACAAAGAAACTAATTTTTTTTAAGTTGACATTCATAATTCAGCTTATTAGTCGCTTTGTCTACGTATTATTTATGTTAATTTTGAGCTTAAATTCCTAAGATGAAAAATTCATTAAAATATTTTAAAATTAGATTTGTCAGAGTAAAAAGTCTTTGTATATTTGCCCGCAGTTTTGGAGAAAGAATCCAAATGATATTTTAGACTATACAAGATTATTTTAAAGATATAAGACAATGAGCAAAAGAACGTTTCAACCATCGAAAAGAAAGAGAAAAAACAAACACGGTTTTAGAGAAAGAATGGCTTCTGCTAATGGTAGAAAGGTCCTTGCACGTAGAAGAGCTAAAGGAAGAAAAAAATTATCTGTTTCTTCAGAAGCTAGACATAAAAGATAATGATTAACATTTGTTAATATATTAAGGTGTTACTTAGGTGTAACGCCTTTTTTTGTACCCAAATCATATTTACTTTTGCAAAACAAAATCCATCAAAATGCCTAGAAATAAAAACATCAAATCTGTACTAATTATTGGCTCAGGACCAATTGTTATCGGACAAGCTTGCGAGTTTGATTACGCTGGTACCCAAGCATTACGTTCACTTCGTGAAGACGGTATAGAGACTATCCTCATCAATTCCAATCCTGCAACAATCATGACAGACCCAACTATGGCTGATCATGTTTATTTGTTGCCGCTTACTACAAAATCCATAATTCAAATCTTAAAAGAACATCCACAAATTGATGCTGTTTTGCCAACAATGGGAGGTCAGACCGCATTAAATTTATGTATTCAGGCTGATGAAAAAGGCATCTGGAATGATTTCGGTGTAAAACTTATTGGTGTTGATATTAAGGCGATTAATATTACTGAAGACAGGGAAGAATTTAGAGAGTTGATGCTTAAGATTGGTGTGCCGATGGCGCCTCAAGCTACAGCAACGTCTTATTTGGAAGGTAAGGAAATTGCTCAAGAATTTGGTTTTCCTTTAGTTATTAGAGCTTCTTTTACGCTTGGTGGCGAAGGAGCATCTTTTGTACATACAGAAGATCAGTTTGATGAATTACTGACACGCGGGTTGGAAGTTTCGCCAATTCACGAGGTCATGATTGATAAGGCTTTAATCGGATGGAAAGAGTATGAACTTGAGTTATTGAGAGACAAAAATGACAACGTCGTTATTATTTGTACCATTGAAAATATGGACCCAATGGGAATCCATACAGGAGATTCCATTACAGTGGCGCCTGCAATGACCTTATCTGACAAAACGTTCCAGCGTATGCGTGATATGGCCATCCATATGATGCGCAGCATTGGTGATTTTGCTGGAGGATGTAACGTTCAATTTGCGGTGAGTCCTGATGAAAATGAAGAAATAATTGCTATCGAGATTAATCCACGTGTATCAAGATCGTCAGCATTAGCAAGTAAAGCAACAGGATATCCTATCGCGAAAATTGCTGCAAAATTGGCTATCGGATATAACTTGGATGAATTAAGTAATCAAATAACAAAATCGACTTCTGCATTATTTGAACCGACTTTAGATTATGTAGTGGTGAAGATTCCAAGATGGAATTTCGATAAGTTCGAAGGTTCTGACAGGACTTTGGGGCTTCAAATGAAATCGGTAGGAGAGGTAATGGCTGTTGGTCGTTCATTCCAAGAGGCGCTTCACAAAGCAACACAATCTTTGGAGATTAAGCGTAACGGACTTGGTGCTGACGGAAAAGGTTATAAAAATTATGATCAAATTATCGACAAATTAACCCATGCGAGTTGGGACCGTGTATTCGTTATTTATGATGCCATTCAAATGGGGATTCCTTTGAGCCGTATTCATGAAATCACGAAAATTGACATGTGGTTCTTGAAGCAATATGAAGAATTATATCACATAGAAAAGGAAATTTCAACCTTTACGATTGATACAATTGACCGCGATTTGTTATTGGAGGCAAAGCAGAAAGGTTATGGTGACAGACAAATAGCGCATATGCTAGACTGTTTGGAAAGCCAAGTCTACAACAAGCGTGAGGAATTAAATATTAAGCGTGTTTATAAATTGGTGGACACTTGTGCTGCTGAGTTTAAAGCGCAAACTCCATATTATTACTCCACTTTTGAAAACGAAATGGAAACGCCAGACGGCACACGTCTTTCGGCCAATGAAAGTGTGGTAACTGACAAGAAAAAAATCATTGTTTTAGGATCAGGACCTAACCGAATTGGACAAGGTATTGAGTTCGATTACTGTTGTGTACACGGTGTAATGGCGGCTTCAGAATGTGGCTACGAAACCATCATGATCAATTGTAATCCTGAAACGGTTTCTACAGATTTCGATATCTCTGATAAATTGTATTTCGAACCGGTGTTTTGGGAACACATATATGACATTATTCGTCATGAAAAACCAGAAGGCGTTATTGTACAATTAGGCGGACAAACAGCATTGAAACTTGCTGAAAAGTTAGACCGTTACGGTATAAAAATTATAGGAACAACTTACGAAGCGCTAGATTTAGCGGAAGACAGAGGTAGTTTCTCAAAATTATTGCAGGAAAACGATATTCCTTACCCAGAATTTGCTGTAGCAACAACTGCAGATGAGGCTTTGGATATTTCTGATAAGCTAGGTTTCCCGATTTTAGTTCGTCCTTCTTACGTACTGGGAGGTCAGGGTATGAAGATTGTTATCAATAGAAATGAGTTAGAGGAGCATGTGGTGAATTTACTTCGAAGCATGCCTAACAATAAATTACTTTTAGACCATTATTTAGATGGCGCGATTGAGGCTGAAGCGGATGCAATTTGTGATGGTGAAAATGTCTACATCATCGGAATTATGGAGCATATTGAGCCTTGTGGTGTCCATTCTGGAGATAGTAACGCAACCTTGCCACCATTTAACTTGGGTGAATTTGTATTGCATCAAATAAAAGACCATACTAAAAAGATTGCCTTAGCACTTAACACTGTGGGGTTAATCAACGTTCAATTTGCGATAAAAGATGATGTTGTTTACATCATTGAAGCGAACCCTAGAGCTTCTAGAACGGTGCCTTTTATTGCGAAAGCATACAAAGAACCTTACGTTAATTATGCAACAAAGGTCATGTTGGGTGAGAAAAAGGTAACCGACTTTAATTTCAATCCGCAGTTAGAAGGATTCGCCATTAAGCAACCTGTCTTCTCTTTTAACAAGTTCCCGAATGTGAACAAGCAGTTGGGACCTGAAATGAAGAGTACTGGAGAAAGCATCTTGTTTATTGATAATCTGAAAGATGACGAGTTCTATAACTTGTACTCAAGACGTAAAATGTACTTGAGTAAGTAATAAAAAAGTTAATTTTTTATAACGCGCAGTGTATCTTATTAATAATTTGTAACTTAGTGATTGTTAATAAGATGCTGTGCGATAATTCTGCTTTTATTCCACAGTATTTAGATTAAAAAATAGATTTAGTAGCGTTGATATAAAACAGGTTATCTATGAAAAAAATTACTTTATCCCTTTTGGGCTTTTTATTAATCTCTTTGAGCGCTAGTGCAGATAATCTGATAGCGGTCTATGAGGATGCAGCTGTGGATTATAGTGATGTTAGAGGATTTCCGTTGCAAAGTATTGCTTATGATCAAGAAGTGACTTTCAATGATTTTAAAATGACACCTAATCCATCACATTCCAAATTTGAGTTGAAATTACCTAGCGGTCTTAACAATGTGAAATTGGATATTTTTGATGTGCTTGGTAAAAAGGTCCTAACAAAAGCGCTATCTAAGCTGTCAAGTACTATTGATGTTTCAAAATGGAATGACGGTGTTTATTTGGTGAAAGTAACTTCAGATAGTGGCACACACATCAAAAGATTTATAAAACAGTAACATCAGGTTAAGAGTTCAAAACACCTTTTTTAAATATATAAAACCACCAATTTGGTGGTTTTTTTATGGAGTTTTTAGAAGATCATCAGATACATTAAACCGACCAGGATGGCGATTCCGAAACTGATTAATGTGCCAATCAATATATATTCTGTCAGTTTTCGTTCCTTGGATTCTTTTAAATCGCCAAACCGAAATACAGATTTAGCGGTAATCAAGAAGCCAACTGCTTCCCAATGATTTAAAATCACGAATACAAACACCAATATACGCTCGAGAATTCCAATATACATTCCCGCATCCTTAAGCGATTCGTTTCCTTCAGTAAGCTTTGAAATATCCCATTTCATAAAAATGGTCTTCATGATAATGGAGGTTGGTAGCGTTAGGAATAAAATACAGGTGAGTAGGATGAGGGTGTTATTCGTAAAGATCTCCCCTAAAAATCCATTGTTGGAACTACCAAACCAATACACCGCAACAAGCACCATAATATGTAGTAATTGGTCTATAAAAAATAGCAGTCGTTTTGTTTTTTTCTTTTGAATTAGGAGTTTAAGCGCATCAATAACAAAATGGGAAACACCTATAATGAGGATGATTGGCCATTTGGAAAGGTCCCAAAGCACAAGAAATAAGAGGGCAACATGAATCAGAACGTGCAAATATAATTTTGGCGATTTTAATTTTTGCTTTTCCTTTTCTTTAACCCAAGATGTAGGTTGTAGAAAGAAATCACCAATGAGGTGCGCGAGAATCAGTTTTATCAGTATCATGGCTGTAATGTTGTTATCTTTTGTCGGTAGAGTGCTTCTAACTGCATTATAACGTCCAAATGCGCACGTTTCTGTCTGCTACTCACTGCATTTTGGTTAATGCCTAATTGTTTTCCAAGCTCTTCTTGTAGAGCCTGTGGTTGTTCTATGTGCAACTTCACAATTTCAGCCGAATTAGCAGTCCAATGATCCATAATGGTCAAGGCTAACTTAAAATATAAATTAAGCTCTTGATCTAATGTTGCATTGGTGGTCTTTATTTTAAGATTTACTTTTTCCTTTTTTAACTGCTCCAGCGTTTCGCCAGAAAATTGAAAAGCTTCTCCATTAGACTCGACAACACTTTTACCTTCAAAAGTTTTATCGCCAATGCCTATAGCAATGCGTACGTCCAAACCTTTTACTGTCTTAACGCAAGCTTTGATATATATAGCAGCTTTTAAGCTTTCTTCAATGTTTGGTGTTTCCAGTTGAAAACTATCACCTCTGTAAATATCCCATTGCGAAGTGTTTTCAGCACAAGCGGTTAGGGCATCCTTTAAAACAGAAAGCCATACGTCAGAATCTTTTATAGATCTGGATTTGATAATATCTCCCGTTAATATGCTTGTCATAACAGTTAATTTAGTGATAATTGATTGTATCGCTTTTAATCGTAATAGAGCTAATTATCATCTATTTGATTGATAAATTAAAATATCACCTTATTAAGTGATATTCAAATATATTGCATATTTACGAGATATCCTAATTAGGATAGGTTCACTTTCACCTTGTAATCTTCTAGAATATGCAGATAATCATTTGGAGAAAAATCTTTTTCCTCAAATTCTTGTTTTCGCAATTGTTTCATTTCAAGTCGTTTCAAGCATTTTAAAAAACGTCTGATTTCTTGCTTGTCCTTTAAAATTAAGCCAGGAACTTCAACCGAATTTCCTTCAGTATCTTTGGCTACCATTGTAAAGTAAGACGAGTTACAATGTTTTATAACGCCGGTTCTAATATTTTCAGCTTCTACACGAATGCCCACCACCATTGAGGTGTTGCCGACATAATTTACCGAGGCTTTCATAGTTACCAATTCGCCAATTTCAATAGGATTTAAAAAATCGACGGTATCAACAGATGCTGTAACGCAATAGGTTTTGGAATGTTTTGAAGCACATGCAAATGCAATTTGATCCATTAAATTAAGGATATATCCGCCATGGATTTTACCATTAAAATTGGAATTGGACGGTAACATTAATTCTGAAATTAAGATTCTAGAGGCATCTACTTTTTTATATTTCTTTTCGTCTTGTTTTTTATTCATCTTCAATAGCGCGTTTCAATAATTTTTCGTTTTGTTGTTTACAGGCTTTAGCACCAAGCGTTTTTAAAGTTTCTACACGTTTAATCAAATTGCCTTTTCCGGTCAATTTTACCATTGCATTGTCGTACGATTTTTGAACAGTTCCTAATTGATTACCCACCTTGACTAACTCTTCAGTTAAATTAACAAAAGAATCATACAAACGTCCTGCTTGGGTAGCAATTTCGATGGCATTTGCTTTCTGTTTCTCATTTTGCCACATGGTATCGATGGTTTTCAAAACGGCAAGCAACGTAGTAGGAGTCACAATAATAATGTTTTTTTCAAAAGCATCGCTATACAGCGCTGGGTATTCCATAGAGGCAATGGCAAAGGCCGATTCGATGGGAATGAACAAGAGCACAAAATCAGGACTTTCCATGTCGTAGAGTTGTTGGTAATTTTTTTCTCCCAATTCGCTCACACGTTTCCTTACCGATAACAGGTGATTTTTTAAATGCGTAGCGCGTTCTGATTCGTCAACTTCATTAATGTAGCGCTCGTAGGCCACTAATGATACTTTTGAATCTACAATCATTTTTTTATCGCCAGGCAACGAAATAACCACATCAGGCATCACGCGTTTGCCATCTTCCGTGGTAAAACTTTGTTGTATAAAATACTCGCTGTCCTTTTGAAGTCCGCTGCGTTCCATAACACGTTCTAACACCAATTCTCCCCAGTTTCCTTGCATTTTAGTGTCACCTTTTAAAGCTTTGGTCAAGTTATTGGTTTCCTTACTCATTTGCTCATTCAGCTCTGTCAAACTAATAATTTGACGTCTTAAATCGGCACTTCTAGTGATGTCTTCTTTATTGGTTTCTTCCACACGTTTTTCAAAATGTTGGATTTTCTCTTGTAACGGTTTTAAGATGGCATCGATATTTTCTTTGTTCTGAAGCGTAAATTTGCTCGATTTTTCATCCAGAATCTTATTCGCCAAGTTTTCAAATTCTTTCGCAAATTTTTCCTGCAATTTTTCTACTTCAGCTTTTTGTTCCTGGTTTTTTAAGGCGAGGTTTTCAAAATCGGAGTTTCTACGTGTCAACTCAGTATTTAAAAAATCTTTTTCTCTGCGGATATGTTCGCGCTCAATTTCAAGTTTGTCCAATGATGCCTTCATTGACAATAGCTGCGCGTCCTTTTGTTGCTCTATTTTCTGAACATCTGATGCGTGTTGTTCTTTCGAATCTTTAAGCTGATATTGAAAACTTGTAATACGTTCTTCAAGTACGCTTTATTCGCCCTTAGTTTTAAGTCGGGTGATGGTAATACCGATATAGGCTCCAATTCCGCCAGAAACTACGATGGAAATGATGAGAATGATAGTGTCGTTCATTTAAAATTTCAATTTTACCAAAGATAGATTTTTTTAAGCGACGTTCGAATTTGGAAAATGTAAGATTTGGTTGTTATTGAAAAGTAAATGCTCCTAATAGAGTAGGGCACCAACCGTAAAAGTGCTGTTGACGAAAGCTTATTTTTTAACCTTAAAACTTCCCGTATTTTGATCGAAGGCAATCAAATCTTCAGGGAATAAGGTATTAAAAGTACCGTCTGAAATCAAGTGACAAGGCGTGCCTGAGATTACCGAAGTACTATTCATCACAATCATCACGTCACACAGTTGAATGGCCAAATCTATTTCATGCGATGAAAATAATATGGTTTTCCCGGTTTCTTTGGCCAATCTTTGAAGTAATTTTAAGATGTAGGCCTTGTGGTACATGTCCAGATGCGTAGTAGGCTCATCCAAAATAATCAAGTCGGTGTCTTGTGCAAGAGCTCGTGCAATCATCACTTTTTGGAGCTGGCCATCACTCAATTCAAAACACTTTTTATCTTTTAGAGGAACAATATTTGTTTGTTGAAGTGCATTTTCGATAATCGCTAAATCATCTGCAGAAAGGCTGCCAACCCAATTAGTGTAGGGTTGTCGCCCTAAAGCTACCAATTCGAACACAGAAAGGTTTTTAGAAGCTATTTGTTCAGTGAGTACCAAACTTAGTTGTTTTGCCAATTCCACCGTAGTGTAATCTCTTATAGACTTTGAATTGATGAAAATATCCCCTTGTAGCGGTTTTTGAACTGTGGTTAACGTACGTAAAAGTGTTGATTTCCCAATCCCATTTGCACCCACCAATCCGATGAGTTGTCCTTTTTGTAATGTGATATTTATACCATCAGCAATCACATTGGTACCTTTTTTAGAAGTGTAACCAACGGAGAGGTTTTTAGTTTCGAGGACGATATGTTGCTCTTTTTTTATCACTTAAAAAAACATTTTGCGTTTTCGTGTCAATAACCAAATAACTACTGGTGCGCCTACCAATGACGTGATAGCGTTAATTGGTAAGGTATAATCGCTGGTTGGTAATTGTGCGATACTATCGCAGATTAACATTACGATGCCACCAAATAAAAACACTGCCGGCAATAAAATTTTATGATTGGAGGTATGGAAAATTTGACGTGTCATATGTGGTATCGCTAATCCGATAAACGCAATTGGACCCGCAAATGCAGTAATGGTTCCTGCCAATAAACTTGTTGCTATAATGATAACCAATCGGCTTTGCTTTAATTTTAACCCTAAACTCTTGGCGTAGTTTTCCCCCAATAATAAGGTGTTCAAACCTTTTATAGAACTGATGGTCATCAAAATTCCTGCAAGATAGATTAAGAAAAAGATAAACAATTCCTTCCACGAAAGATTGCCCAAACTTCCAAATCCCCAAAAGATATACTGTTGTAATTCTTCGGCAGAACTAAAATAAGAAAGCACACTCACCACAGCCGAAGTGATACTTCCAAACATTAATCCGATGATAAGAATTGCCATCGTATCTCTAACTCGTGAAGATACGATCATGACTGCCAGTAACACAAGGAAACTCCCTAAACTGGCAGCCACCACGATGCTCCATTTAGAGGTTAATAAACTAGCAAATACTCCTCCGAAGAGTCCAGATCCCAAAATGACGAGCGCCACGCCCAAACTTGCGCCTGAACTGATGCCCAGTACAAACGGTCCCGCTAATGGATTTCTAAATAATGTTTGCATCAACAATCCTGAAATCCCTAATCCTGATCCGACTAAAATGGCCGTAAAAGCTTTTGGCAAGCGGTAATTTTGAATGATATACTGCCAAGATTCATTATCAATATCGCCCACAAGACTTTTGAAAATCTCTAGGGTAGGAATCGACACTGAACCTAAACTGATGTTTACGAAAAAAAAGATGATGAGCAACGCTATCAAACTTAGAAATGGATATGTGTATTTAGTGTTCAATCAGCTGTATTGGTGTTGATGAAAAGAGATTTAGATAAAAAATTAATTCAATTTTTTAAAGAAGGAGGGCTCATAATCTTCCATTAATTCAGGATGGCAGACTTTTATCAAATCCTTTAAAACTAAATCTGGACGCGCCATGCCCATTTCAAAGTAGGAAACGCCGCCTGTTTTACCCGTTGAATTAACAAAAGAATACACTTTTCCTTGTTGGAAAGCCTTAAACTTGGTATAATGTGGATTTGCCTTTTCAATACCTTCCAAACTTGGATGATACGACGGACTGATCCAAATATCTGCATCTTGAGCCTCATTGAACACATTTTCAAAACTTAGCGAAAGACTACCTTTTGCTGTAGTTTCACTCCATAAATAATTGGCATTCGCATCTTTTAATAACATAGCTTCTGAGCTCGTTCCACTTGGCAAATACCAAACATCTTTGTGCATGGCACCACTTAATACTGTAGGTTGATTGGTAGCTTGTTCAGCTAAGGCTTTAGCTTCCAAATAATCAGTAACGATAGTATTAAAGATGGTATTGGCTTCTTTTTCCTTATCGTAAAGCGCTCCGAAAACTTTTATCCACTCTGCTTTTGCCAAAGGAGAAGCTTCTACCCATTCGCCATTAAAAATAACAGGAATACCCGCTTTTTGAATGTTATCAAAGGTTTTGTTATTCCCATCAATTCCAAAACCGATGACTAATTCTGGTCTGAGTTCTAGTAAAACTTCTGTATTAATGCTTTCATTTTTGCCCAATTCTCTTACGTTGCCACTGTCAATCAAAGCCCTCGTTTTTTCAGAAGACACATAATCAGTTCCTGGAAAGCCAATCAATGTTTGCTCAACATTTAATAATTCCAATCCGGGGATGTGAGTAGTGGAAGTCACTACAATTTTTTCAATAGGCGTAATCAAAACCGCGTTATAATCATCTTTATTTAAGGTGATTTTTGGCGCCATGTCTTTGTTGATCAATGCATAGCGAAAGGTTTGTTCAGATTTTGGCCATGGATTTTTAATGGTCAAGACCTTAAAATCCTTATGGTCTTCAATTGAAAAGCCTTGCGCATATAAGAGCGTGTCTGTTTGGGCAGCGGGCGTTTGGTTTATTTTTGATTGTGTTGTTTCCTTGCAGTTTACAAGGAAAAGGAAGAGAAAAAGAAACGGAATAGTCTTCAAAGCATTTTTAATTTGAATGTCAAATTTAAGATTATTTAATTGATTTAAACACGGCCATATTTTTAAAACCGTTCTCGCAACCAACTACAATCCATTTAAAATGATTAATTTTGCGCAGAATTTTGGTTTGACATATTCATCTATGTCGATTAAAAGGGAATCTGGTTAGAATCCAGGACTGTTCCCGCAACTGTAAGTTTTTGTCCACTGTTTTGGACTGCTCAAATTGAGATGTTACACACTTCAATTGCCACTGGTTTAACAACTGGGAAGGTATTGTAACATAAAACAAGTCAGGAGACCTGCCAATTTCATCCATCACGAGCGGCTTTCGGGTAAAGAGCCTTAAGATTATGAGAAAACTAGTATACATTTTTTTAGGTTTAGTTATTGGTAATTTCACTATTGCCCATGCACAATTGGATTCCATTCAACAATTGGATGAAGTTATTTTGAGCGATAATAAATTAAAAAACTTCTCCAAGGGTTACAAAATAACAGTACTATCCGATTCTGTATTGCAAAAAAGTAATGGGTCTTTGACGGATTTACTGCGCTATAATTCCAATCTCTATTTTAAGGAAAGTGGATATGGCATGGTGTCTTCAGTGTCTTTTAGAGGGACAAACGCCTCACAAACTGCAGTAGTTTGGAATGGCATCAACATCAATTCACAGCTTAACGGTCAAGTCGATTTTAATACGTTTAATAATTCTAATTATGATGCTGTTGAAATCAGAAGTGGCGGCGGAAGCGTACAATATGGTAGCGGTGCAATTGGTGGAAGTGTGCATTTAAGTAACGCCTTGTCATTTAAAAAACATGCTGATCATAAAGTCAAAATGAGTTATGGAAGTTTTGATACCAAACGTGCAAATTACCAACTTTCAACGGGGGATGAGCAATGGTCCGTTAATTTTGGTGTGGGCTATGTGGATTCTGAAAATGATTACAAATACCTTGGGTCGAATAAAACCAATGTCAACGGGCAATATGAGAACTTAAGTTTCAATGTTAATGCGGGATATTTTTTGAATAACAAGAATGTTTTAAAGCTCTACCATCAAAGTTTTCTTGGCGATCGTAATTTTTCAGGAACACGAGTCGCGCCTTCCAAATCGCGATATGAAGACACCAATCATAGGTCGATGTTAGAGTGGGGGCTTTTTCATAATAATCTTTCATCAAAATTAAAAGTTGTTCACCTTTTTGAGGAATTTAAATATTTTGAGAATAAAGACGCAGAGCACTATTCATTTGGAAACGTTAAAAGTTTTATAGGAAACCACAATTTCAATATCAAACTGAATGATGCCATTGAAGTACGTTCAATTCTTGAGTTTTCTAAATATATTGGTGAAGGTGATAGTTTTGGAAGCCCGGAAAGAGAGGCATTTTCTGCCACAGGCTTGTTAAGGCATCAAGTGTCTGATGCCTTTATTTATGGACTGAATATTAGAAAGGATTTCACCTCAGGTTTTAAAAGTCCTTTGGTGTTCTCTGCAGATGCTGAATATCGCTTCAGCGATTCGTATACCTTGAAATTAAATGGATCACGGAATTTTAGAGTGCCATCTTTCAATGATTTGTATTGGAAGCCGGGCGGTAATTTGGATTTGCTTCCAGAATTATCACATCAAATAGATCTCGGTCAGGAATTTTCGTCACGCTTTTTCGATGTAAAAGTCAACACGTATTATATCAAAACTAAAGATATGATTCAGTGGATTCCTGATAACACGGGATTATTCAGGCCACAAAACGTCAATAAAGTGAAGAGTTATGGTGCTGAGTTGGAACTGTTTTTAAGGTATCACATAAATGGTCATCAGTTCAACTTAAATTCAGGCTATTCCTATACGGTTTCTAAAAATGAAGCAACAGGAAAACAATTAATCTATGTGCCTTTACATAAAGCTAATTTAAACTTCAGCTACAGTTTTAAGGCTATGGAGTTGGTTTATCAACATCTTATAAATGATGAAGTAGATATTATTGGAGGGCAGCTTAAAGGTTATAACGTAGGCAATATTGGGCTCGCCTATCATTATGATGTGTTTGAAAACGTGAATAGTATTTTACAATTTAATATCAATAACCTCTACAATTCAAATTACGAAAACGTGGCTTTGAGGCCAATGCCAAATAGAAATTATCAATTACAATTAACACTGAAATTTTAAATTTATGACACTTAAAAAACATTTAGTATTAGGATTATCTCTTGTGATGTTATCTTTCGCTTGTAGTAATGATGACAACAACAATGAGCCAGAAGCAAGTGGCGCTTACGAAAACGGAATATTGATTACCAATGAAGGTGGCTATAGTCAGGGTAATGGTTCTGTATCTTTTGTATCAATGGATTTTTCATTTGCGGAAAACTCTATATTTTCAAAGGTTAACGGAAAGTTATTGGGCGATACCGTACAAAGTATGGCTTTCCATGAAGATTTAGCCTACATCATCGTGAACAACTCTCAAAAAATTGAAGTGGTAAACCGTTACACATTTGAGTCGGTTGCTACTATTGACGCTGGATTGAATAACCCGCGCTTCATGACTATTTTATTAGGAAAAGGATATGTGACCAATTGGGGTGATGGCTCTAATCCGTCTGATGATTATGTTGCAGTAATCAATTTAGAAACTAAGGAAGTTACAAGCACTATTCCAGTGGAAGAAGGCCCGGAAAGAATCGTTTCTAATGGTACGGCAGCCTATGTAGCACACAAAGGTGGTTATGGTCAAAACAATATTGTTTCAGTGATTAATCCGAATGGCACTGTTTTAAAAACGATAGCTGTTGGTGATGTGCCAAATTCTTTGGTGTTTGATAATTTAGGCAGATTGCACGTATTGTCAGAAGGTAAACCATCTTGGACAACAGACGAAACTGGAGGTAAATTGAGCATGATTGATGTGAATTCTAACACGGTGGTTAGCACTTTAGAATTTGGTGCAAAACAACATCCTGCTAACCTGGCTTACGAAGGATCACTTTATTATACTTTAGACGGCGACGTTTTTAAACTTGAAGTTGGAAGTGCTAGTTTGCCAACCACTTCAGTAGTACAAGGTGTTAGCTTTAATTATATGACTATTAATAATGGCGTTTTATATGGTGCTGATGCAGGTAATTATACGACAAATGGAACTTTAAAAAGCTATGATTTAACCACTTTTGCTGCAAAGAATTCTAAAGAAGTAGGCATTATTCCTGGTGGAATTTATTTCAATAATTAGTAAGATTAAAAATTGAATCTTTTTTGTCCCGAACTGAAAGTTCATTAAATAAAAAAAACCGCTGAAAAGCGGTTTTTTTATACTCTATACTGTAAATGATATTACTTCAAGTTGTTGAAAATTGAAATGTTATCATCAAAATCAATGTACATTTCATTATCTAAAAACTTCGCATCAACATTATCTTTTAAAGGAACTAGGTTGTTATCCACAGAAGGGAATGGACGACTCTTACCTGTAATGTCAGCAATTGCTTTTGCTAAAAATGGCTCATTAACATCGCCTAAAACACCAAGGTTGTTGACCATTTCTCTCATTTTAAACTGTTCCAAAGCACTTTCCATACCCGTTGGAGCAACAGGCTCATTGTTTTTGTTGATTGACATAGCTACAAGAGGTTGCAATGCATAGGTGTGATTTGGATTAGCGTTTTGACGCGAAAAATTAGCCGAGTCATAAAGAGTAATCGACGCTTGCGATTTTCCAGTAGTTTTTTCTCCAATTTGAACCACGGTAATATATGGTGCAAGACTGTTTAAAATCAATTCACTTGCAGATGCAGTTCTGTTGGTTGTCAACACATAAATCTTATCTAAGTTAAGAGAGTTGATGGCTCCACCAGCTTCTTCAGCAAAGTTTCTGAAATTGAATGATGTGTTTTCTGACTGTAAGTTTTTGTTATAAACAAGTTTGGAGAAAACCTGACCATTAAATTGACCTGTAATCATACTTGCTAAGTTAGCAGCAGTATTAACGGATCCACCACCATTATATCTTAAGTCTAAAACTAAATGTTGAACACCTGCAGTTTTAAATTCGCCAAAAGCAGCATTTAATTGTTTGTCATAATTTCTTGTAAAACCATTGTACATTAAGTATCCAATTTTCTTTCCTTCAACTTCAATGACTTTGGAAACATGGATCGGGTTTTCATTATATTCTACTTTCGTAATCGTAGATGATGTGTTGTTAGAAACAATTCGGTCATCATCAGTAGTAGCCGTTCCGTTGGTGTTATAATCAGCAAAATTTAAGGTGTAAGTATCAGGTCTTAAAAGCGTAGCAAAATTATTTACCGTCATTGGAACACCGTCAATAGCGTTAAATATTTGTCCACGTTTTACGCCTTCAGTCTTCGCAGGGCTATCGTTAAGCACCATACGTACAAGACCAAATACAGCATTAGGATCTTGAGGTTGTCTGTAGAAATTAAATTCTAAACCGTTACTTTTAAAAACACCCGTAAACTGCTTTTCTAAAGCAATATAATCTGAGGTTATAAAACTAAAACGGTCAACAAGTTCTGGCTTGTGAAGTAAACTTTCGAATAAATCTTCAGGCTTTTCAAAACTGTTAATATAATCTGCGTAAGCTTTTTCAGTCGTAAAACGAGTATCTGCTAAATTTGGAATTTCATCTTTATACAGATAAAATATATTCATCGCTTTCCAAACAAAGTCATTAACCTCATTTAATTTGGTTTCAGTAGGTGGTTCAATGGTGTCATCTTTGTCTTTAGAACAACTCGTGTTAAGACCAAATGCAACAAGTGCAAACAGGGCAAACTTTAAAATTTTCATAATTTTTCTTTTTCTATTAAATAACTTGAAGCGTTATTTTGGTCTAAATTTACAGACATTATTGTAAAATCAAAACTATTTGTAACAAAACTGACGCTCTATCGTCGTAAGTAAAGAAACAGGTTTAACTCACTTGTTATAAACTAACCATAATGACACAAACTAATTTTTTGAAATTGGTAATGCCTTTTAAGGATAAGATCTTTAGGCTTTCAAAGCGCCTTTTAGTTTCTAATGAAGAGGCGGAAGATGCCACGCAGGAGATCTTGTTGAAATTATGGAATAACAATAAAAGCATTGAGAAGTATAACAATGTAGAGGCTTTTTCAATGACAATGACGAAGAATTTGTGTTTGGACCGATTAAAATCCAAACAGGCACAAAATTTGAAGATTGTACATAGTAATTATCAAGATCATAATGTGTCTTTGCAAAAACAGATTGAAAACAATGATAGCGTTGACTGGGTTGCGAAAATTATGGATGAGCTACCAGAGCAGCAAAAAATAATTGTACAGCTCAGGGATATTGAAGAATACGATTTTGATGAGATTGCTGAAGTATTGGAAATGAATGAAACCGCAGTGAGAGTTGCGCTATCAAGAGCGAGAAAAACGATAAGAGAAAAATTGACAAATAAACATAACTATGGCATTAGATAATATAGATCAGCTATTAGAAAAGTACGATAATGCTGAAACAACATTGGCTGAGGAAGCACAACTTAGAGCCTATTTTGCACAGGAAGATATTCCGCCGCATTTAGAATCTTATAAACTATTGTTCCAATATGTTTCCAATTCACAACAGGAGCAATTTACGAAAACGGTGCCTTTGCAATCCAATCGTAAAAAAGTTGGGCAATGGGTTGCTGTTGCAGCAGTGGCCGTATTGATGTTGGGCGCTTATTTTCAAGTGAATCAAATGAATCAAAAAACAACTTTAGATGATTTGAGTCATGAAGAATTATTGGCCTATAATCAAACCATAGAGGTTTTTAGTTTAGTGTCATCGAAACTTAATAAAGGAACAGAAAATTTGGAAGCGTTTAAGTTAGTATCCACCAAGCTGAACAAAGGCGCGGAAAACCTTAATCACCTTCAAGAATTTAATAAAACAACAAACAAATTATTTAGAAACCAGTAACAAGATAAAAATTAAGAAATATGAAAAATGTAATCAACCTTCGCGCATATCTTCAAAACAGAACATATGTCAGTAAAAAAGCACTCCTTTTACTAGCTATAATGATAGCGCCAATGGTATCCTTCGGACAAAGTTTTTTTAGTAAATATGAGTCTATGAAAGGCGTTACCTCAGGGGTAATCAGTCAAAAAATGTTTAAAATGATTGCGACCATCGATGTGGATCTCGACGATCCGGAAGCCCAAGGCTTTTTAGATATGGTTAAAAAAATTGAAAGCGTTAAAGTATTAAGCACGGGAGATAAGACCATTTCTTCAAATTTGGCGGCTGATGCGGAAAAGTATATTGGCAGTTCAAAATTGGATGAGTTGATGCGCTTTAAAGATGGCAACCAAACGGTAAAATTTTATGTAAAAGAAGGCCGTGATGAAAACCATGTGAAAGAATTGTTGATGTACATCAATGGTTTGAAAGAATTGACAAAAGAAGCCAACATTGAAATTAATGGCGAAAAGAGAGATATTGAAACGATTGTTGTGTCTATTATTGGCGATATCGATTTGAGAGAGATTTCTAAAATCACCAGTAAAATGAATGTACCAGGTGGTCAACATCTTGAGAAAGCAAGTAAAGGTAAAAAACAGTAGTCATGACAGCAATAATGAAAAATATGACGGTAATGGTTTTATTGATTGCAACGGTTTTTAGTTGCAATCAAGGACCATCGTTACAAACTTATTTTGTAGATAATCAGGAAAAAGCTAATTTCTTGGCTGTAGATGTGCCTTTAAGCATGTTGAATATTGATAAAATGCAGTTGACGGATGACCAACGTGATGCTTATGAGTCCATTCAGAAATTGAATATGTTGGCTTATAAGATGAAACCGGATAATGTGATTGAATATCAGGAAAAATTGGTAGAAGTCACCGCTATTTTATCTGACCCAAAATATGAAGAGTTAATGCGTGGTGGAAATCCTGAAGAAGGACAATTTATTGTTAAGTTTTTAGGGGATGAGGATGATGTTGAAGAATTTATTGTCTTTGGAAATATAGACGGCAAAGGATTTGCAGTGGTAAGAGTTGTTGGAAACGATATGAACCCTGGTAAAATTGTGACGTTGGCTTCGGCATTAGACAAATCAACAATTGACGATTCGCAGCTTAGCCAATTTAAAGAGTTTTTTAAATAGTAAGTATTAGCAAATCATATATCAAAATAAAAAATCACCCAGAAACATTAAACTTCTGGGTGATTTTCGTTTTTAAATAAGCTGACAAACATAACGATTACAAGAATGCTGAAAATTAGAAAAAGTAAAAGCTTCACTATAAAATAATCCAGCACGTTAAAAATAGCAGCGATTAAAAAACCGAAAACAACTACTCCTGTAAGTGTGCGCGCTATGAAGTCCGCTTTGATCATTTCTTATATCCCAGTATAATTACTAGGTGTAATTTGCTTAAGTTCTTCTTTGATGGCATCTGACACTTCTAACGTATTGATAAAATCAGAAATCGATTTTTGGTCAATTTTCGTGTTGGTTCTGGTCAAGCCTTTTAACGCCTCGTATGGATTTGGATAAGCTTCTCTTCTTAAAATAGTTTGGATAGCTTCAGCTACAACGGCCCAGTTGTTTTCAAGATCTTCTTGAAATTTAGGCTCATTCAATACCAATTTATTCAAGCCGGTTAAAGTGCTCTTAAATCCAATAAGCGTATGTCCAAAAGGAACACCTACGTTTCTCAAGACTGTACTGTCAGTAAGGTCTCTTTGTAATCTTGAAATAGGAAGTTTAGCCGATAGATGTTCAAAAATTGCATTTGCAATCCCTAAATTACCTTCACTATTTTCAAAATCGATAGGGTTTACTTTGTGTGGCATCGCGCTACTTCCAACTTCTCCCGCTTTAATTTTTTGTTTAAAGTAATCCATAGACACATAGGTCCAGAAATCTCTATCTAAATCTATTAGGATATTGTTGATGCGTTTAAGCGTGTCAAACAAAGCAGCCATATGGTCATAATGCTCAATTTGTGTGGTCGGAAATGAATGGTGCAAACCTAATTTACCTTGAACAAATTCCTGTCCGAAAGCTTTCCAATCTACCGTTGGGTAAGCTACTTTATGCGCATTGAAATTTCCAGTAGCACCACCAAATTTAGCAGCACTTGGGATGTCATTTAATAAGTTGAACTGCTCTTCCAAACGCACTACAAATACTGAAATCTCTTTTCCTAATCGGGTAGGGGAAGCAGGCTGTCCGTGCGTACGTGCCAACATAGGGATGTTAGCCCATTCTGAAGAAAGCTCTTTTAATTTTTTAACGATATTCAAATATTCAGGAACATACACATCATTCATAGCTTCCTTGATACTTAGCGGAATTGCCGTATTGTTGATGTCCTGAGAAGTCAATCCGAAGTGGATAAACTCTTTAAATTGATTCAGATTAAGGGTGTCAAATTTCTCTTTTATAAAGTATTCAACCGCTTTTACGTCGTGATTGGTTACTTTTTCAATGTCTTTAATTGCTTGTGCATCTTCTGTAGAAAAATCTTTGTAGATAGCTCTTAAATCATCAAATTTTGAAGCGTCGAAGTCTTTTAGTTGCGGTAATGGCAACTCGCATAAAGCGATGAAATAATCGATTTCAACTTGAACACGGTATTTAATTAGTGCTTCTTCTGAAAAATAATCAGCTAAACTGTTGACTTTGTTTCTGTACCTTCCATCAATTGGAGAGATGGCATTTAAAGATGTTAATGACATTGGTTGTGTTGTTTTGTTGTGTTAAAAGAAGCTGCAAAGATAAGAAAGAAAGTTATAAGCAGGAAGCTTGAAGAAAGTTTAAACTGTTGGTTTTGGTAAATAGTTTTAAGGTTCTAAAAACTTACAATCAGAAAAAATAATTCCAAAGAAATCTGCTTAATTTATAGGCAACCACATTTTGATTGTACTGACAAACTCGTTGCTTTTTCATACTTTTAACCTAAAATCAACACAGATGAGAAATTCAAAGAAAGTTTTAGGCGTGCTACTAGTTGTTTTTATCGCAGTTCAATTTATCGATCCTGAAGAAAATGTGGGTAGTACGGCATCTTTTGAATCGTTTTTGAAGGATACCAATCCGAATGAAGAAGTGACTGCCATTCTAAAAACCACCTGTTTTGATTGCCATAGTGACGTCACTAATTATCCTTGGTATAATGAAATTACACCGCTTAATTTTTGGCTGTCAGATCATATAAAAGATGGGAAGAAGCATTTTAATATTTCTGCATGGGATGGGTATTCCGTCAAAAAGAAAGATCATAAATTTGAAGAGCTTATTGAGATGGTAGAATCTAAAGAAATGCCGTTAAAATCTTATACCTATGTCCACTCAGAAGCGAAATTGACTGATTCTCAAATAGCCGCTGTTATTGACTGGGGCAAAAAAGTAAGATTCAAATACAGTTTAGCGCCTCAGCCACAATAATTATAAAATCCATAAAATCGGAATTCCAAAATCTAATAAGCTGTAGAAGCCATCTTAGAATTTGGAATTTTATATTTGAAACTTAACCTTCGAAGTTGTTATGAAATTTAAATTACTCATTATTGGTCACGTATGGCCAGAACCAAGAAGTTCTGCGGCAGGCAGTAGAATGATGCAACTGATTGAAGGTTTTCAAAAGGAAAATTATGAAATCATTTTCGCGAGTGCTACTGCTAAAAGTGACAAAGCTTTTGATCTTTCTGAAATTGGGATTGTACAGGCAAATATTGAGATGAATAACTCCAGCTTTGATCATTTTGTAAAAAGTTTCAATCCTGATGTGGTTCTTTTTGACCGTTTTATGACCGAAGAGCAATTTGGTTGGCGCGTCTCAGAACAATGCCCGAATGCCCTGAAAGTCTTAGACACTGAAGATTTACATTGTTTAAGAAAAGGAAGGCATCAAGCCTTTAAAGACGGCGCTAATTTTGATCATTCCTATCTTTTTAATGACTTTGCAAAGCGAGAGATTGCCAGTATTTACCGTTGCGATGTGTCGTTGATCATCTCTGAGATTGAAATGGAGGTCTTAAAAAATGATTTTAAGGTTCCGGAGACGCTATTGTGTTACTTGCCATTTCAATTGGATGCTATTTCTGTAGCAACTGTAGAGCACTTACCTTCTTATGCTAATCGTCAAGATTTTATAACCATTGGCAATTTTCTTCACGAGCCTAATTATAACGCGGTTTTATATTTAAAAGAAGCGATTTGGCCATTGATTAAACAACAACTCCCGGGGGCGAAGCTGCATATTTATGGCGCCTATGAATCACAAAAAGTTAGGCAGTTGCATCATGAAACGAGTGGATTTTTAATAAAAGGCTACGCTGAAGATGTGCATGAAGTGATGGCAAAAGCGAGAGTTTGTTTGGCGCCTTTACGTTTTGGTGCAGGTCTAAAAGGAAAATTGGTTGATGCGATGTTGAATGGTACGCCGTGTGTTATGACTTCAATTGCTGCGGAAGGTATGTTTGGCAATTTACCGGCAAATGGACTTATTGAAGATGATCCACAAGTGTTTGCAGATAATGCCGTTCAGCTCTATCAAAATGAATTGTTATGGAAGGAAATGCAACAACACGGATTTAAAATCATAAACGAACGATTTAATAAGGCTCATTTCCACGAATTATTCTTTAAGACTTTAAACGATATTACTTCGGAACTCCAAAAGCATCGTCATAGTAATTTTACAGGGCAAATGTTGCAGCATCACGCATTACAATCCACTAAATATATGAGTAAATGGATTGAGGAAAAGAATAAATAATTTTAAGTGTGTGCTAGCTATCGGTTTTCTCTAAAATATAATCCGCAAATAAATTTTTCGAATCCGTCAAACGATCAATAATTTTTAAGTCCGAATGCCCTAAAATCTCTTTTAAAATGTGGTCATTATATTTTCTGCTCGTTTCTGTATGAATCTTTTCACCTTTTGAAAAATAAAAGGTCTTATTCATGCTGTTAATCGTGACACTTTGATCTTTGGTGCTTACTAAAAAACTTCTTGCTACGCCTTCAGTTTCGGTGTATTCCGGTTTGTGCTCAAAATTATTGATATCAAAATCGGCATCCAATTCATTATTAATACGGGTCAATAAATTGAGATTAAAACGCTTGGTGATGCCTTGTGCATCGTTATACGCAGGAAGTACAATGCTTTTTGGTTTAATCAAATCGACACCCAATAAAACACGGTCGCCGACTTTAAGATTGTCATTCAATTTTTGGATAAATTCTATTGCACGTGCATCGGGAAGATTGCCAATATTTGATCCTAGGAACAGCACAATAATTGGGTGTTCCGTTTGTTTTAAATCGGCCAGCACATTAAAATAATCGCCTTGTTTAGGGCAAATTTTAACATTGGGCAATTCAGAATTTACAGTTGCTTTCAGATTTTGCAAAGCATGTTCTGAAATATCAATAGGGGCGTAAACGAAGTTGAAGTGCTGTTCATCGAGCGCATTTAGTAATTGTTTGGCTTTTGTACCATCACCGGCGCCTAATTCTACCAATTCAAAAAAGGTTGAAGGCTTTAATTTTAAGGCTTTGATAAGGTCATTGGTCTGATTTTTAAAAATGTCCAACTCTGCTTTGGTGAGATAATATTCGGGCATTTTCATGATTTCCACAAACAAGGCATCACCAATTTTATCATAAAAATATTTAGATGGTAAGGTTTTGTTAGTGGCACTCAAGCCCAGTTCTATGTCTTTTTGGAAGGTTGTATTCATTTGTTATTTTGCAAGTCTGATTCCTGAAAATTGCCATTGAGATTGCGGATGGAAAAAGTTTCTGTAGGTATGACGGCTATGATCGGGCGCGGTAGCACTTGAAGCGCCTCGTAAGACCATCTGATTGATCATAAATTTACCATTGTATTCTCCAACGGCTCCCACGGCAGTTTTGAATTTGGGGTATGGTAAATAAGCGCTATTGGTCCATTCCCAATGTGTTCCCCAATCTAATTGGTTTGAGGCAACTTCCCATTCAAATTCGGTGGGAAGCCTAAGGCCTTTCCATTGCGCATAAGCTGAGGCTTCATAAAATGAGATATGGGTTAGAATAGTGCTTTTATCGATAGGCTCTAATCCAGATAAGGTATATTGAAACCATTTGCCATCTTCTTGCTTCCAATATAATGGTTGAGTGATATGATTTTCCTGTATCCAGAACCAACCTTCATCCAGCCAATATTCGGCTTTTTTATAGCCGCCATCTGCCATGAATTCCATAAACTCGCCACACGTCACTAAGGCTTGGGATATTTCAAAAGATTCCAAAAATACCCGATGCACACCTAATTCATTATCAAAAGAGAATGAGTGATTGTCATGTCCGATACGATAAATTCCTTCATCTATATTTAACCAGCCCTTTTTAGAATTGTAGTGACTCACAAAATTGGAGTCATACAATTTTGGGTACAACGGATTTTTCGAAAGCGTATATTTTATGTCTGTCAGAAGTAATTCTTGATGCTGCTGCTCGTGATTGATCCCTAAAATTGTTAAGGAGTTGATGTCTTCATTGGGTGAAGATTCCAATAACCTTATCATCGCCTTGTCAACATGGGCTCTAAAGTCATAAACACGTTCAAGTTTCGGTCGTGTCAATAATCCTCTGTTGTGGCGCTCAATACGTTCGCCAATACTATTGTAATAGCTATTAAAAAGGAAACCGAAATCGGCATCAAAAACGGTATAATTAGGCAAGTGTTTTTTTAAGATCATTTCCTCAAAAAACCAAGTGGTATGCGCTATGTGCCACTTAGGCGGACTTGTAAAAACGGCCGATTGTGGTGTGTAATCTTCTACTTGTAAAGCCTCGCACAAGTGTTCTGTGCGTTGGCGGGTCTCCATATATTTTTCGGTAAGTGTCTTCATGGTCTTCTAAATATACTAAGGATTTTGCTCTTGAAGAATGAAAAACTTAATTGGAGCCGTTTTTATCTCAAATGAGCTACAGTTGTAAGTGGTTGGAATTCATTTGAAATCACTAAAATTCATTTTGTTTTGATTCAATGCCATCGGTCACTATTACTCTTGATAAGAATGTCCTTTTCAGGAAATTTATAGTCAGCAGTTATCAAAATAAATTATAGTTTTGCAGCTCTAAAAATAGAACTATGATTTCAGTCGATAATTTAGCTGTAGAATTTGGTGGAACTGCCTTATTTAGTGATGTGTCTTTCACCATAAATGAAAATGATAAAATAGCCCTAATGGGGAAAAATGGTGCAGGAAAATCTACAATGATGAAAATTATTGCTGGGGAGCAAAGGCCGACGAGAGGACATGTGCGTTTCCCAAAAGATGCGATTATCGCGTATTTACCGCAACATTTGCTTACTGAAGATGAGTGTACCGTTTTTGAGGAGGCCTCTAAAGCTTTTGCGCATGTGTTTGAAATGCGTGATGAAATGGAGGCGCTAAATAAAGCTCTTGAAACCAGAACAGATTATGACTCCGATGAGTACATGCAAATCATTCAAAAAGTGTCTGATTTAGGCGAAAAGTACTACGCTTTAGAGGATGTTAATTATGATGCTGAGGTTGAAAAGGCTTTAGGCGGATTAGGTTTTAAGCGCGACGATTTCTCAAGAATGACCAGCGAATTCAGTGGGGGATATCGTATGCGAATTGAGCTTGCGAAAATTCTGTTGCAAAAACCAGATTTAATTCTGTTGGATGAGCCTACCAACCACATCGATATTGAATCGGTGATCTGGCTTGAAGACTTTTTACTGAATAAAGCCAACGCCGTCATGGTTATTTCCCATGACAAGGCTTTTATTGACAATATTACCAATCGAACTATTGAAGTAACAATG
The DNA here is from genome assembly GCF_947500795.1 of uncultured Gelidibacter sp. Taxonomy (GTDB): domain Bacteria; phylum Bacteroidota; class Bacteroidia; order Flavobacteriales; family Flavobacteriaceae; genus Gelidibacter. The sequence continues at coordinate 281,317 of NZ_CANMTE010000001.1, forward strand.
GGGCGTATTTACGATTATAAGGCTAACTATTCGCATTATTTACAATTGCGAGAAGATAGACGCGCCCATCAGATTAAAGCATTTCAGGAACAGCAAAAGTTTATTGCGGATAATATGGCGTTTATTGAACGATTTAAGGGAACGTATTCCAAAACCAATCAAGTCAATTCTCGCGAGCGCATGTTAGAGAAGTTGCAAATTATTGAAGTTGATGATATTGATACATCTGCTTTGAAATTACGTTTTCCACCAGCACAACGTTCGGGAGATTATCCTGTGACTATAAAGGATTTATCAAAATCTTACGGTGATCATGTTGTCTTTAAAAATGCCAATATGTCCATTTCAAGAGGGGAGAAGGTGTCTTTTGTTGGACGAAACGGTGAAGGTAAATCTACCATGATTAAAGCCATCATGGGCGAAATTGACGTAGAGGGCACCTGTAGTTTGGGCCATAATGTTAAGGTGGGGTACTTTGCTCAAAATCAAGCGGCATTATTAGATGAGAATTTGACCATTTTTCAAACCGTAGATGAAGTCGCTCAAGGCGATATCAGGACTCAAATCAAAAATATCTTGGGTCGATTCATGTTTAAAGGCGATGATATAGATAAAAAAGTGAGTGTGCTTTCAGGCGGGGAAAAAACCCGATTGGCAATGGTGAAATTACTTTTGGAACCTGTCAATTTATTGATTTTGGATGAGCCTACAAATCACTTGGATTTAAAGTCGAAAGACGTTTTAAAGGAAGCCCTATTAGATTTTGATGGCACCTTGATTTTGGTATCGCATGATCGTGATTTCCTTAAAGGACTATCTCAAAAAGTTTTCGAATTTAAGGACCAACGTATCATTGAACATTTTGAAACAATTGACGATTTCTTGGTAAGAAATAGAATCGAGAATTTGAAGGAAATCGATTTAAAAAAATAAGGGTTCAGTGTGATATGCGCACATAAACTTCCATTTGCGCTCATTGGTTTAGCTTTTTTTGATTAAAATTAGTGCGTCAAAAAGATTGAAAAATCTGTACTTTAGATTTTTAGTTGTGAACACCACTATTTATGAGAAATACCGTTAAACTTTTAATTGATAATTTAAGGACCTTTTTAAGGGATAAATTTCATCAGTATGATGTGACATTGCCCTATATCATTACCGTTATAGTGGCACTCATTGTTGTGGTTGGCGGAATCAATCTGTTTATCGAACTTACGGAGACTTTGAAGTCAGATGTATTGGCAGATTTTGATTATAAGATTACCGAGTATGTAATTTCCCATCGTTCTGCAGCACTGACTAAATATTTTGTTTTTGTAACCCATGTGGGTGATGTTTATGGCTACGCGTTCGTTTTAATTGTATTTGCCATCATTTCCTACTTCGTATTGAAACAATGGAAGCTCATGCTTCAAGTCTTTTTTGTGTTGGCGCTATCGGCAATATCAAACTTAATATTAAAGCGCTTTGTAGATCGTGCAAGACCTGGAATTGAGCATATGGTGTCCGTAGAAACATTGAGTTACCCGAGTGGGCATGCTATGAGTGCGATGGCATTCTACGGATTTTTGATGTATCTGATCTATAGGTTTAATATCAATAGGTATTTGAAAATTGGCGTTATGCTGCTATTGGGAATACTGATTTTAAGCATCGGTATCAGCCGTATTTATCTTGGTGTACATTTCCCATCTGATATTGCTGGAGGCTTTATAGCAGGCTTTATTTGGGTCGTATTTTGTATTTTAATATTCGATCTGATAGAAGTGTTCCGTAGAGATCCACAAACGCCTACCGTTTAGGAGAAGTCACAAATTAATTTCTATTTTAATTTGTAATTACTCCAATGATTTCAATTCTTCCATTAATTTCTTAACGCCTTTAGTGGCGGTTTCAGCTATGACGGTTAAAGTCCCGCGACTTTCCATTGCAGGTTTAGGGTCAATAAAAAACGTAGGCGTTCCTTCAGGGACATAATGCATCAAACTGGCTGCAGGGTAAACTTGCATAGACGTGCCAATAATAATGAGTACATCTGCAGTAGTACATACTTCAATTGCCTTGTCAATCATCGGAACTGCTTCTCCAAACCACACAATATGAGGTCGTAATTGATGACCTTTTGGACAAGTATCGCCTAGATTAATGTCACTTTTATGTTCAAAATACTCCTCTTCATTAATGATATTTCTCGCTTTGAGCAATTCACCATGCAAATGAATTACATTGGAACTTCCTGCACGTTCATGTAAATCGTCCACATTTTGTGTAATAATAGACACTTCATAATCCGTTTCAAGTGATGCCAAATCAAAATGAGCACTGTTCGGCTGCACACTTAACAATTGTCGTCGGCGTTGGTTATAAAATTCCAACACCAACTCTGGATTATTTCTAAATGCTTCAGGCGTTGCCACGTCCATGACATTGTGGCCTTCCCATAAGCCGTCAGCATCCCTAAAAGTCTGTAATCCACTTTCCGCGCTAATTCCCGCGCCCGTAAGTACAACGATATGTTTCATTTTTATAAGTTTAAGTGTATGATATTCAAATTCCTGATTCAAGATATCGGAAATAGCCTATCAAAAGCAAGAAATAAGATGTAGGATTTCAGGCTACACGTTATCTTTGTTCCATTAATTTGTCTAAATATAAACTTTTTCAATGATTGATCTTCAACTTCTAGAGCATTTAGAAACCTATCTCACTCCTGAACGAAAAGCGCGTTTTGATGCGGTACTTCCTAATAGAACCAAACATTTTACCGTTGCTACGGAAGATGTATATCAATTGCATAATACAAGTGCCGTGATACGTAGTTGTGATGTTTTTGGGATTCAGGAAGTTAATATAGTTGAAGAGCGCAATTCAAAACGTATAGATAGGGAAATTGCGATGGGGTCTCAAAAATGGGTCGATTTAAATCGATTTCATTCCGTAGCAGACTGTATTCAGGATTTAAAGCAAAACGGATATCAAATTGTGGCCACCACGCCGCATGAACAGGATCAAGTTCTAGCCGATTTTGACATTTCTAAAAAGTCGTGTTTCTTTTTTGGAAGAGAGACAGAAGGGTTATCTCAAGAGGTAATGGAAGCGGCCGATTGTTTTTTGAAAATCCCGATGGTTGGTTTTACGGAGAGTTTGAATATTTCAGTTTCTGCAGCCATCATTTTACAAGATGTAACTAATAAACTTAGACGATCTGATATCAATTGGCAGTTGACGGAACAGGAACAATTGCAAAAACGCTTGGATTGGATATCCAAGACATTAAAAAGCTATGGTAAGATTGTGGAACGGTTTTATGAAACCGCAGAGCGCTAGTATCTTTTTTTGCTTCGGCTCAAAATTTTGTATTCTTCGTAACATTCGCTAATGGCATCCAAAATTTGAAGGTCGTTTGCTGTCTGAATGAAATCTCGAGAATAGTTGCATTGACTCACAATTTCATCTAAATCAACACGGTTTAAATCTAGAAGTACCATCAACATCTCACGATCAAAACGAGAGGCAAGCAAATTGCGGATTTCGTCATCCTTTTTCATTTGCTTAAGCTTACTGAGTTCGTTAGGTTTCTTTCCGAACATATTGTAGAGAAAGTCGGCTGGATTAAAAATCGCACCTAAAACTTTATTTACGGCCCCAGCATCACCTGCTTCGTAACCAGCTGTAGAAAGTCCAGAAATGCTATAACGGTAATTGGTTCTTATAGGCACTTGATTCATATCGACCTCTAAGAAACCGGTAAGGCGTAACTGATTCACCACGACTTCCTCTAGCGCAAGCGCAAGCTCTGTCAGTTCAATTTTAGTTTCACCAAACTTAAGCCAGTCGTTTGTTACCCGTACTTTAATTGATTTGTATCCTAAGAAAGAAAAATGAAGCGTATCATTTGCAGTGGCTCTAATTTCGAATTTACCAGAACTGTTTGTGGTAGTTCCCACAACTTGATTCAAATTGACAATATTTACACTTTCCAAGGTTTCATTGGTGGTGGTACTATACACCACACCTTTAATGGTGGTTGGCTCTTGTGCCACACTGAGAAACGAAATAAATAGAAAAGCAGTAAGTACTAGTAGGTGCCTCATTGGAAAATTTAAGTGATAAAAGTAAGAAACTAAACTTAAAAACATATTGAAACCTTACAATTTTGATATAATATTAACTTTCAAGATAGCACTTATTGTATTGCTATTGATGCGTCACTAGAATACGAGATTTATAAAACTAAAAAAACGAAGTGAAAAAGTTTAAGTTTCCACTTCGTTTAATAATTACTATATATTCAGTTATGCGTTTGCTAACTAATCTTTACGTCTAGAACGTGTTGGTCTTGAAAACCCAGCTTCAGCTGTAGGTCTTTCACTAGCGCCAGAACGTCTGTCTCTTCTATTTGGTCCAGAACTGTCTCCAGAACGTCTTGGTCTTGAAGCATCAGAACTTCTTCCGCCTCTACTTCCAGCTGCTTTGAAATCGCCTCCAGAACGTCTTTCGCTACGCGGTTTGAAATCGCCACCTGAGCGTCTTCCACCACCATCGCCGCCACTAGAACGTCTTTTGTTTCTGCTTGTGCCTCTGCCTTTATCTTCGCTAACTTCAACATTTACAAAACGACCATTGTGTTTGTAATCGTTGAAAAACGCTAATATTTTATCTTGTAAGCTTTTATCGGTATTAAAGAAAGAGAAACTATCCTTCACATCAACTTTAAAGACATCATCTCTTCCAAGATCTAAAATGTCTTTTAAGAAATCTTTCAAGCTCATCCAATCAAAGCCGTCTTTTTGACCAACGTTGATGAAATAACGAGCAGAATCGTCATTACTTCCGTAATCCTTACCAAAATCGCCATCTCTATCGCTTCCACGTGATTCAGCTACTGATAAGTTTTTGGATTTATTGTAGTAGTTAAAGAAACGTGTGAATTCAACAGAGAAGAATTTTTTGATCAATTCATCTTTTGAAGTGTCTTCAAACAATTCGTTAATACTAGTAAGGTATTTTTCAATCTCAGGATTAATTTCCGTAGTATGGATTTTGTTTGCCAAAGACATTAATTGTACTTCACAAATTTCCATTCCGTCAGGAATTTCTTTCTTGTCAAAGCTCTTGTTAATGATACGCTCAATACTTTTGATTTTACGTAATTCACTTTTAGAAACAATAACTATAGAGACTCCAGTTTTTCCTGCACGACCTGTTCTACCTGAACGGTGTGTATAAGTTTCAATTTCATCAGGTAATTGGTAATTGATAACGTGTGTAATGTTATCGACATCAATACCACGGGCAGCAACATCCGTAGCCACCAACATTTGAATTTGGTTTTTACGGAACGAATTCATGACCATGTCACGTTGGTTCTGGCTTAAATCGCCATGTAAAGCACCAGCGCTGTAACCATCTTCAATTAATTGCTCAGCTACTTTTTGAGTATCGCGTTTTGTACGACAGAAAATTACTGAGAAAATATCAGGATTAGCATCAGCCAAACGTTTTAAAGCTTGGTAACGGTCACGAGAATTTACTAAATAGTATTCGTGAGTAACCTGATTTGTACTTTCATTTTTATTTCCAACAGTGATTTCAACCGGCGAATCCATGAATTTTTTCGCAATGGTAGAAACTTCTTTTGGCATGGTTGCAGAAAACAACCATGTGTTTTTATCTTTTGGAGAATGGGAAAGAATATCAGTGATATCCTCATAAAAGCCCATGTTCAACATCTCATCTGCCTCGTCAAGTACAGCGTATTCAATTTTTGAAATGTCAACCATATTACGGTTGATCATATCTTTCATACGACCTGGAGTAGCAACAATAATTTGTGCACCTCTCTTAACTTCTCTTGCTTGGTCAGTAATGCTTGCACCACCATAAATAGCAGCAACATTAAAACCTTTACAGTATTTACCGTAGTTTTTTAATTCGTTGGTAATTTGTAAACAAAGCTCACGAGTAGGAGAAAGGATTAAACCTTGAGTGGTTCTACTTTCAATGTTGATTTTTTGTAGCATTGGGAAACCAAAGGCAGCAGTTTTACCTGTTCCTGTTTGTGCCAAAGCCACTAAGTCTGTGTCTTTTTCTAATAAAATTGGGATTGCTTTTGCTTGGACGTCACTTGGGGTTTCAAAACCCATGTCGGTAATAGCGCGTAAAAGGTCATCATTAAGACCTAAATCTTGGAATGTGTTCATTCGTTTTAATAAGTATTCGATTATGTTCTTTGGTGTTACAACAGAAGCGAATCGACATACTTAACCTAAACTCCCCGTAACACATCCTCACCTTGAGGAAATTTTTCAAGGTGCAAATGTATGGTTTTATTTTTTATTTATAATTATAAACTTGCGTTTTATTTTGAAGTTTTTTTGAGACGGATATAAATCTCTGCGGATTGACATTCAATTCGTTAGGGTTTTATAAGCTTGAAAAAGCCAATTCTAGCCAATTGAATTTAAGAAGTTTACCAACTGATTTACGGCTTTTCCACGGTGACCAATTCTATTTTTTTCTTCCAAAGAAATCTCCGCGAAAGTTTTGTCGTAACCTTCTGCTTTAAAAACCGGATCATAGCCAAAACCTTCATTTCCGCTTTTGCTTTTTGTGATTTCTCCTTTGCAAATACCCGTAAAGGTGTGTTGTGAACCATTTAGCTCTAACGCAATGACCGTTTTAAATTGTGCTTGTCTATTGGTATGGTCTTCTAGTTCGTGGAGTAGTTTTTGAATGTTATCTTCTGAATTTCGCTGCTCACCAGCATAGCGCGCTGAATATACTCCAGGTTCACCATTTAATGCATCCACTTCCAAACCGGTATCGTCTGCAAAACAGTCATAGCCATATTTTGTTTTGATGTATTCCGCTTTTTGGATGGCATTGCCCTCAATAGTCGATTGCGTTTCAGGAACATCTTCTAAGCAGCCGATGTCTTCCAAACTTAAAAGTTTTATGTTATCAGGAATCAAACGCTGAACTTCCTTTAATTTATTAAGATTGTTGGTGGCGAATACGAGTTGCATATAATATTATTATAGTGTGATAAGGTTGGGCTGGTAAAATTAAAGGAAAAATTTTAATCTCATTTTATAAAACGATTATTGAGGTGAGGTGAACGGCAACTTTAAGCATATTTTATGATTTCTGTCAGCTTGAATTCCTTTTAAAACCCTTAATTTAGTCTTATAACTAAAAAACAATATTCATGACAATAAACATTCAATTCGTAAACTTAGACTATAGCGATTCACTTGCTGAACATACCACTGAGAGATTAAAAAAAATGGCCGAAAAATATGATTGGTTGATCAGTGCAGATGTGTTTTTCAAAGAGGAAGGTAATGAACCTGAAAAGGGTAAAATCTGTAATATCAAATTAAGTGCGCCAGGACCACAGATATTTGCTACTTCTGAAGAAAAAAATTATGAAATGGCAGTAAAAGAGACCATTAATGACTTGGAAATTCAACTTAAGAAGAGAAAACAAACTTTTAAAACATTTTAATAAAATGCGAATCTATCTGTGATGGTAAGGTTCGTTTCGTAAAATAGTAAATGCACGATACAATTGTTCAATCATGAACAAACGGATCATCTGATGGGAAAATGTCATTTTTGAAAGTGATATTTTCCCATTTGATTTATTATAAACGTCTTGCGAAAATCCGTAAGGACCACCAATAACAAAAACCACTTGTTTTACACCCGAGTTCATGTGTTTTTGTAAATAGTCTGAAAATCCTACAGAATCGTACTGTTTTCCATTTTCATCCAGCAAAATCAGAACATCAGTGGGGTTGAGCTTGGCTAAAATCAATTCGCCTTCTTTCTGTTTCTGCTGCTCTTCACTTAAATTCTTTACTTTTTTCAGATCAGGAATGATCTCGAAATCAAATTTGATGTAAAATCCCAAACGTTTTTGATAATCGTCAATGAGCGTTTGCAATTGTTTATTGTCGGTTTTGCCTATGGCCAGGAGTTTTATTTGCATGGTGTAAAATTACAAATTTGTCGGGATATGGAATTTGAGTTTTGTAATTTGAGTATTTCCATTTTCAATTAGTATTTTTACGTTAAATATCTCAAAAAAATGATTTCAAAAGAGCAGTTCAATAAAGAAATAGAAGGTATCATCAGTAATGCCATTAGAGAAGATGTAGGCGATGGCGATCACAGTTCATTGGCATGCATCCCCGCATCAGCCCAAGGAAAAGCAAAATTATTAGTAAAAGATAACGGCATTATTGCCGGTGTTAAATTCGCAAAACAAGTTTTTCACTATGTTGATAAAGATTTAAAGATTGAGACTTTAATTGAAGATGGTGCGGCGGTGAAACATGGCGATATTGCATTTTATGTGGAAGGCGCATCCCAATCTATTTTAAAGGCAGAGCGTTTGGTGTTGAATGCCATGCAACGAATGAGTGCTATTGCGACCAAAACCAAAACTTTTGTGGATTTATTGGAAGGTACCGGAACCAAAATTTTGGATACAAGAAAAACGACCCCTGGAATACGCGCTTTAGAAAAATGGGCGGTAAAAATTGGAGGTGGCGAGAATCATCGATTTGCATTGTATGACATGATCATGCTTAAGGACAATCACATTGACTTTGCTGGAGGCATCACCAAAGCCATCACAAAAACCAAAGATTATTTAAAGCAAAATAACTTAGATCTTAAAATTATTGTCGAAGCGAGAAACCTTGAAGAGATTGAAGAAATTCTTAAAACGGATGGTGTTTATAGAATCCTGATCGATAATTTTAATTATGAAGATACTAAAAAGGCCGTCGCTTTAATTGGTGATAAATGTTTGACTGAATCATCTGGTGGAATTAACGAAGTAACAGCGCGAGAGTATGCCTTATGTGGCGTGGATTACATTTCTTCGGGAGCGCTTACCCATTCCGTATATAATATGGATTTAAGCTTAAAAGCTGTTTAAATGTCTGAGAAACCTGATGCAAATATTGAGGATGAAATCGAGGATAAACTCGATCGCATCCCCATTTTAAAACATCTCATTAGGCTTCTTAAAAAAATAGAGCTGCCTGCTTTAGAAGGGTTAACGCTCTATTATTTTTTAAGACTTTACGGGAAAGGGATTATTAAAGGTGCGGTAACCAGTAGGGCGAGTGCCATTGCATTTAGTTTCTTTACGGCCATTTTTCCATTTTTATTGTTCATTATTATTCTCATCCCTTATATTCCCGTGGAGGGATTTGAATATGAGTTTAAAGGATTTTTGAACTCCGTGTTGCCACCGCAAACTTCCGATTTCTTTTTTGAAAATATCTTTCAAAATATCATGAAGGGGGAAAATGGCGGATTGATATCTACCGTTTTTTTACTGTCCATTTTCTTGATGGCAAACGGGATTAGTGCACTTTTTTCGGGATTTGAAAGTTCATACCATCAGCAACTCACCAGAAGTGTCGTTAAGCAATATTTGTATTCGTTGTTTGTCGCGCTTATTTTGGTGTTTCTATTGATTATAACCATTGCGGTAATTGGATATTTTCAAATTTATGTCATTCAGCGTTTGCTGTATTATATGGATAAGCAGGGGTACGAAACCTATCAGGAAGGATTGTTTATGGCCGCTATAGCAAAATATGTGTTTTTTGTATTTATGGTTTATATTGCCACGGCTACCTTGTATTATTTCGGAACCAAAGAAGGGAAACATTCTAAATTCTTTTCAGCGGGCGCCTTATTGACCACCATATTAATTATCGTTTTTTCCTATCTATTTGGCATTTATGTGACGTATTTCTCGAGTTATAATGAGCTTTATGGTTCTATTGGAGCCTTATTGATTCTGTTATTTTATTTGTGGCTGAACTCCAATATCCTTTTGTTAGGGTTTGAATTGAATGCTACCATCAGACGATTAAAGAAATATAACGATTCTAAAAAACGGGATCAAAACCTACTGTAATTTCCAGCATGCAACATTTTATTGACGTCATTCTTCCAATTCCGCTTGAAAAACTATTCACGTACAGTATTACTGCTGCCGAATCTGAATTTTTAAAGCCAGGGATGCGTGTGGCGGTACCATTTGGTAAAAGTAAAATCTACACGGCATTGGTCTTTAATGTGCATCAGCAGAAACCTGTGGCGTATGATGCGAAAGACATTCATCAGATTTTAGATGAGGCGCCAATTACAACGCCTACGCAGTTAAAACACTGGCAGTGGATTGCCGATTATTATATGTGTACTTTAGGTGATGTACTACGGGCTGCGCTACCGAATTCGTTTTTGCTTGAAAGTGAAACGATCATCACTAAAAATTTGGATAAAATCATTAATGACGACGATTTAAAAGACGAGGAGTTTTTGGTTTATGAAGCGTTGCATCACCAATCGTCATTAAAAATTCAAGATTTAGTCACTATTCTCGATAAAAAGAATGTATTTCCAATAATCAATTCGCTTCTCGATAAAGATGCCATTGTGCTTCAAGAAGAAGTGTATGAGAAATACAAGCCGAAATTAGTGCGTTATGTGAAGTTGAATCCGCAGTATGCTGAACAGGCAAAACTGCAACAATTACTAGAAGACTTAAGTAGGGCGCCAAAACAAAGGGATGTGGTGATGACTTTGTTTTCAATTTCTGCACAAACGAAAAAGCCTGTAAAAGTATCTGATCTGTCTGAGGCTAGTGAAGCGTCTTCATCCATTATTAAAACCCTTATTGATAAAGAAATTTTAGACGAGTATCATATCCAAGAAGATAGGGTCGGTTATTCGGGCGATGCTAATGAAGATTCTAAAACATTAAATGTTTATCAGGAGAAAGCTCTGGAAGAAATAAAGCAGACATTTGAAGACCATAATATCACCTTACTTCACGGTGTGACGTCTTCCGGGAAAACAGAAGTGTATGTAAAGCTTATTGAAGATGTCATCGCCACGGGGAAACAAGTGTTGTATTTGCTTCCGGAAATTGCCTTGACCACACAATTGGTGACGCGTCTTGAAAATTATTTTGGAGGAAAGGTTTCGGTGTATCACTCAAAATATTCGGCTCATGAGCGTTTTGAGTTGTGGCATAATGTGTTGGAAAACCAGCCGAAAGCACAAATCATCCTGGGAGCACGCTCGTCCATCTTTTTGCCGTATCACAACTTGGGATTGGTAATTGTAGATGAAGAGCATGAAACCTCCTTTAAGCAGTTTGATCCGGCACCACGTTACCACGCTCGGGATGTTGCCATTGTGTTGGCGGCATTGTTTAACAGCAAGACGCTGTTGGGGTCGGCAACGCCAAGTTTGGAAAGTTACCATAATGTGCAGCAAGGAAAGTATGGCTTGGTGGAAATCACCCAGCGTTTTAATGATGTGTTGATGCCGGACATTGAATTGGTAGATATTCAGGATAAACACAAACGGAAGCGTATGAATGGCCATTTTAGCGATCGGTTGATTGAGGAAATGACCGACGCGCTGAAGGAAGGCCATCAAATTATTCTGTTTCAAAACAGGCGTGGTTTTTCGCCCATTGTAGAGTGTAATACTTGTGGCCATGCACCGCAATGTTCAAATTGCGATGTGAGTTTGACCTATCATCAATATAAAAATGAATTGCGTTGCCATTATTGTGGGTACTATACCGCAATGCTCAAAACCTGTATGGCTTGCGGCAGTGTGGATTTAGATAATAAAGGATTTGGAACAGAGCAAGTGCAGGAGGAGGCTCAAGCCATTTTTCCGGAGCACAAAGTGGCGCGAATGGATTTAGATACCACGCGCGGTAAATTCGGCTATGAAAAAATAATTAGGGCTTTTGAAGAAAAAGAGATTGACATTTTGGTAGGCACGCAAATGCTGACCAAAGGTCTCGATTTTAGAAATGTGAAGCTGGTGGGCATTATGAATGCTGACAATATGCTGAATTTTCCTGATTTCAGAGCGCACGAGCGTAGTTTCCAATTAATGCTACAAGTTTCGGGTAGGGCAGGACGGACAGATGAACGCGGGAAAGTGTTGATTCAAACCTACAATCCGCATCATCGGATTTTACAGCAAGTCTCCACGAATAATTATGCTGAGATGTTTAAGGAGCAAATGGATGAGCGCCATAATTTTAACTATCCTCCAGTTTATCGTTTGATAAAAATCACGTTGAAGCATAAAGACTATAATAAGGTGAATATTGGAGCCGAGTGGTATGCCACAGCATTGCGACAAGTGTTTAAAAGCCATATTTTGGGACCTGAATTTCCGCCGGTTTCCAGAATTAGAAATCAGTTCCATAAGAATATATTAGTGAAGATTCCGCCGCAACAGTCGTTAGGAAAAACGAAAAAAGCCATCGTTAAGGTTAACAATAGCTTTTTGAGCATTAATGAATTTAGGTCGGTTAGGGTAATTCTTAATGTCGATAATTATTAGTGAGATAGAAATTTGGTACAAATTTCGTGATCGAACTAATCCCGCTATTTTGCGGGATCTGATTATCTTATTACTTTATATGTTATAGAAATTTGGTACAAATTTCGTGATCGAACTAATCCCGCTATTTTGCGGGATCTGATTATCTCAATGCTTTATATGTCATAGAAATTTGGTACAAATTTCGTGATCGAACTAATCCCGCTATTTTGCGGGATCTGATTCTCTTATTACTTTATATGTTATAGAAATTTGGTACAAATGTCGTGATCATAAAAATCAAACTGAAATACCAGTCCTTCTGTATGAATATCTAGAGCAGATTTAGAAAATCGGGGCAAATCCTCAAAAATCATTCTAGCTATACTTTCAAGTAATTGTTTAATCTATAATTTCAGCAATTATAATTTTATGTTTGATAAAAACTTCAGTGTGTAGAATTGATTAACGCTTAAATGTTATTCAACGCGTCTACAAGTTCTGATTTTTTATTTCTACTCAACGGAATTTCATAAGCGCCAACTTCAACATTTTTACTATTGAAACGGTCTACTTTGTCCAGATTGACAATGTACGACTTGTGAATTCTTAAAAATTTACCTTCAGGGAGTTCCTGTTCAAAAGCTTTCATGGTAGAAAGAACTACCAAGCTGTTTTCTTCAGTCACTAATTTAACGTAATCGCCAAGGGCTTCAATCCATTTGATGTCCTTAATATATACCTTACGTTTTTTGAGATTACTTTTTACGAAAATATGTTCACCATCAGTTTCATTGAAATCGAGTTTCAATTTATGTTGTTCCACTGCTTTTTCAACAGCAATGTTAAAACGCTCTCTGGTGATTGGCTTTTGTAAATAATCGGTAGCATCATAGTTAAACGCTTTAAAAGCGTATTCTGTTTTGCCGGTAACAAAGATAATTTGGGGTTTGTTATTTAGAACGTCCAGTAGCTCGAATCCGTTAAGGACAGGCATTTCGATATCCAAGAAAATAAGATCGACTTTATGGGTATTTAGGCCGTTTTTGGTTTCTAATGCGCTACTATATTCTGCAATAAGATTGAGCGATGAATGATTTTCAATTAACTTTACAATCGATAACCGTTGTATCGCAGAGTCATCAACTACTACACAGTTTAAAGTCATAACATTTCATTTGTTTAGGTTAAGATATCGACAATAGTACAAAAAATTCGGATAAAAACCAAAAAACGTCGTTAAAGTGTTTAATTTAACAATATCTTTAGTCTATAATTTACAAATAAAAATACTAAGAATTTAGTTGTCAGTAAAGGAAATAATGCCTATTTTTGCACTCATTTTTAATTAATAAATAGAATTTATATGAATCATTATGAAACTGTTTTCATCTTAAATCCCGTTTTATCTGAGACCCAGATAAAGGAAACAGTAGAGAAATACGAAGATTTTCTTGTTTCTAGAGGAGCGAAGATGGTAGCCAAAGAAGATTGGGGCTTAAAAAAATTAGCTTACCCAATTCAAAACAAAAAAAGTGGATTCTACCACTTATTTGAGTACACTGTAGATGGTGAAGTTATCAATCCACTAGAAGTAGAGTTCAGACGTGACGAGCGTTTTATGCGTTATTTAACTGTAAAGTTAGACAAACATGCTATCTCTTGGGCTGAAAGAAGAAGAACTAAACTTAAACAAAAAGCATAATTATGTCATCAATAGAACAACAAGCTAAAGGAAAAAAAGATGGTGAGATCAGATATTTGACACCATTGAATATTGACACAAGCAAAACAAAGAAATACTGTCGTTTTAAGAAGTCAGGCATTAAATATGTTGATTATAAAGATGCAGATTGGTTGTTAGGTTTTGTAAACGAACAAGGTAAATTGTTACCAAGACGTTTAACAGGAACTTCATTAAAATACCAAAGAAAAGTTTCTGTTGCAGTAAAAAGAGCGCGTCACCTTGCGTTGATGCCTTATGTAGCGGATTTATTAAAATAATTAAAACATAACTATGGAACTTATATTAAAACAAGACGTTGAAAATTTAGGATTTAAAGACGATGTTGTAACGGTAAAGAACGGTTATGGTAGAAATTTTTTGATTCCTCAAGGACAAGCGGTTATGGCAACGGCTTCAGCTAAAAAAGTATTGGCTGAAAACCTAAAGCAACGTGCGTTCAAAGACAAACAAATAATTGAAGAAGCTCAAAAAGAAGCTGAAGCAATTAAGGCATTAGAAATCAAATTAACTTCTAAAGCTGCTGCTGGTGCAACTGCTGGAGATAAGATTTTTGGTTCTATTACCAATATCGATTTAGCAAATGCATTGAACAACGAAGGCATTTCAATTGATAAAAAATATATCGCTATTACTGGTGGAAACATCAAACGTTTAGGTCAATATAACGCTGTTATCAGACTACATAGAGACGTAACAGTAGATATGACTTTTGAAGTTATTGCAGAAGCATAATTTTTAAAACACCTTTTTAAGAAGCCTCAATCCTTTACTGGAATGAGGCTTTTTTCATAATTAAAAATAAATATTCGATGAAATATACAAGACTCACTAAAGAACAATTTGAAGAACTTCACCAGGAATTCATCAACTTTTTGGCCACGCAATCCATTACTGCAGATGAGTGGGCAGATATTAAAGCTAACAAACCTGAAGTTGCCGAGGAAGAGCTGGATATTTTCAGCGATTTAGTTTGGGAAGGTGTTTTGAGAAAAGTGACGTATTTAGAACATATTTCACCACAGCAAATGCACTTGTTTCATTTAAAGGAAACGGACATGCAGTTAATTGCTGTAAAATTAAATATTGATACGGTCGATTTAACCACATCAGAAGGTTTTGATTGGTTTAGAAACAACCTATTGTCTGATGACGTAGAGTTTTTAACGGCCAATAAAGCCTATTCAGAAGACAAAGCATTGGATAAATTCAAGCTCATCCAACAGGGCGGCGTGATTACAAAAGGTGATTTATACAGGTATTTCGAAAAGTTAGTGGTGAAATAAGCCACTTTCTTTTCTCTTATCTATTTTCTCTTCTCTCTTCTCTGAAAAAATTATTCGTAACGCAACGACTCCACAGGGTCCAATTTAGCCGCTTTAACTGCTGGAAGCAATCCCGCAACCACAGCTACAATAAAAGCGATGGTGAAGGCGCTAAACATGGCTAGCCACGGTGTAGAGAACTCGAAGTCTGCCGCTGCCGATACAGCATACCCAATCAGCACACCCAATACAATCCCGATAATGCCACCTAATTGGCCAATAATGATTGCTTCCATAAAGAATTGTGTGGCTATTGTTTTCTTTTTTGCACCTAAGGCTTTACGCACGCCAATCTCCCGTGTACGTTCAGTTACAGATACAAAAAGGATATTCATAAGGGCTATGGATGAACCTAAAATAGTGACCATACTTATTACCCAAGCAGCAATATAGAGGTAGTCTGTTATAGAGCCGATACGGTTTAGTAGATCGTCACTTCGTTCTATACCAAAATCATTTTCTTCAATAGGATTAAGCGCTCTAATATTTCTAAAGGTCAAAATAGCGTCATCCTGAGCGCCTTCCAGCATGTCTTTTTTATCGGTTTTGACACTCAAACTGTAATTGATATTCGGACTCGTAAAGAGTGTTCTGGCTTTTTGTATCGGAATCATCACACGCAAATCTTGATTGTTGCCAAAAGTGGAACCCTTCGATTTTAACACGCCAATCACCTTAAATTTGGCGCCTCTTACACTTATCGTCTGTCCAATTGGGTTGACATCATCTAAAATGGCTTTCACCAAATCGCTACCAATAACGCATAAGTTGGAACTATTATCAATATCAAACACATTAAACTCACGACCTTCACTGATTTCCAATCCGGAGTTTTGGATAAAATTCTCATTGACTCCTAATACCGTAACTTCAGGATCCGTTTTTCTATTTTCATATTTCACTTCAGCCGTTTGCGTCCCTGCGAATGATACAGATACTTTCGTATAAGGGAATTGGTACTTCTCCTCAAATTCTTTGACATCGCGATAACTGATAATCGGATTTACTTTTTGGACTTCTTTCCCGCTTTGACGTTGGGTTGTAAACTCATAACGCTGGATGTTGAAGGTATTGGCTCCCATTGAAGAGAAATCGCTCGAAATGGTGTTTTCCAATGCTGAAACTGCGCTCAAAATCCCCACCAATGCCGTTATGCCAATGGCAATTATTAAAACCGTCAAAATGGTTCGAAGCAGTTGTGTGCGAATGGAATTTAAGGCAATTCTAATATTCTCTCTGAATAATGAAAACATAAACGTGTGGTGTTCTTATTTAGGTTGATAGCTATAAGACTACAAACAGTGAATAAAGTTACTACAAATTTGGAATAACCGCTGTATTTTTTCTTTTTCCGGCTATTAACTCGACTGTTTCCGCAATTATTTAGTAAAACGTCTCGATAAATGTGGAAGAAAACATCCACAATAGTATTTGCTCCTTCTTTTGGTTTTATATTCTTCAAATTATAATATTTTTGCAGGAGTAAATTATTAACTGAGATTCCTGCCCGTGCAGGAAGATAAAACAGATTCCCGCTTTTGCGGGAAGTGAACATGGCAAAAAAACCTAGCATCCCAAAAGGCACGAGAGATTTTAATCCGGAAGAAGTAGCAAAACGCAACTACATTTTTAATACGATTCGTCAAAATTTTGAACGTTTCGGATTTCAACCTATAGAAACTCCAAGTTTTGAAAATTCAGAGACCTTAATGGGGAAATACGGCGATGAAGGTGATCGGTTGATTTTTAAGATATTGAACTCCGGCGATTTTTTAAGTAAAGCAGATCAACAGGCGTATGACGCGAAAGATTCCACTAAAATAACGAGCTCTATTTCAGAAAAAGCGTTGCGTTATGACCTGACTGTTCCATTTGCGAGATACGTGGTACAACACCAAAACGAAATTGAATTTCCATTTAAACGCTATCAAATTCAACCTGTTTGGAGAGCTGATAGACCTCAAAAAGGACGTTTTAGAGAGTTTTTCCAATGTGATGCTGATGTTGTTGGGTCACAATCCTTATGGCAGGAAGTAGAGTTTGTACAATTGTATGATGCGGTATTTACGGCCCTAAAATTGGAAGGTGTAACGATTAAAATCAACAACCGAAAAATTCTATCAGGGATTGCTGAAGTTATTGGAGCACAAGATAAATTGATAGATTTTACGGTTGCTTTAGATAAATTAGATAAAATAGGCGAGGAGAAGGTGAAGGAAGAAATGCTGGGCAAAGGGATTCCGCAATCTGGTATTGATAAATTACAGCCTTTGTTTAGTCTCTCAGGAACGTTTGATTCTCAAATTGAACAATTAAAAACCATTTTATCAACGTCGGAAGAAGGTAAAAAAGGTATTGAAGAATTAGAATTCATTGATAAAGCCATTTCAGAATTAAAATTACAAACAGCAAGTTTACAATTGGATGTGACTTTGGCTCGCGGACTCAACTATTATACTGGGGCTATTTTTGAAGTTGCAGCACCAAAAGGTGTAGAGATGGGATCTATTGGTGGCGGTGGTCGTTATGATGATCTTACTGGAATTTTCGGATTGAAAGACGTTAGTGGTGTCGGTATTAGCTTCGGATTGGACCGCATTTATTTAGTGTTGGAAGCCTTGAATTTATTCCCGGAGACCATCACTAATTCCGTTAAAGTGTTGTTCATCAATTTTGGGGAAGCTGAAGCTATGGCCAGTATGAAAGCCGTAAAAGAATTGCGAGCAAACGGTATTAATGCTGAATTGTTCCCTGATAATAAGAAAACCATCAAACAGTTCAATTATGCTAACAAACGCAACATTCCAAATGTGGTGTTGGTGGGCGAATCAGAATTGCAATCTCATACGTTTACGCTTAAAAACATGGCGTCGGGAGAGCAACAGTCGGTGGATTTGAAGACGCTGGTGACTCTGTTGAAGGAAGCTTAGAACGTTGTTTCGCGGCGATACACTGAGTTGTCTTTAGACTTATAATATATTAGGTAATCAATCTCAATATAAACCTCACAGGTTTTTAAAATCTGTGAGGTTTTTTGCGTTTTAAGGAATTCAATTCTTCAATACATTGACAAAAAAATCGCCCATTCTCATATAAAGAATGGGCGATTGCAAAAATTGGTTGGTTAAATTTTCTGTAAGAAGAATCGTTACTGGTTTCTAATATAGTAATTATTTTAGAATGATGAACTCTACACGTCTGTTGATTGAATGTTCCTCATCGCTACACTTATCACCACAATCAACAAGTGGTGCGCGTTCGCCATAACCTTTCGATCTTAAGCGCTCACGGTTAATGCCATTCTCAACAAGATATTCAAGCGTTGCAGCAGCTCTCTGATGCGATAAATGCAAATTATAGAGGTCTGAAGCTCTATTGTCAGTATGAGCTCCCAATTCGATTTCCATACGAGGATATTTATTCAACAGTCCTACCAAAACATCTAATGTACGTGCAGCTTGAGGTTTGATATCCCATTTATTGAAATCAAAATAAATGTTCTCTAATTCAATATAAATATAACCATCATCTTTGGTGACAACTATTTCTTCAGCGTCATCGTAAGACTCAATCGCTAATTCAATATTAAAAGTGATATTGCCGTCATCATTAGTGGTGAATTTTTCTGTGGTAGGGATATAAAACGCCTGATGTCCTTCTATGGTATAGGTTTTATTAGGTTCTGTATTGAACACATATTGTGCGTCTTCACCAACCACCATCTGACCAACTTGATTGCCATCCTCATCAAACAAGGTTACCGTTGTACCTGGGAGTAGGTTTTTGGAGTTTTTATCTCTTACATCACCCACCACGGTAAACTGACGTTGGTTGTCCTTACGTGTAAATGCGTATAAATTGTCATGTCCAGTACGGTTAGAGGCAAAATAACCAGTGTCTTCATCTTCCTTAAGGATATAGCCAAAATCATCCAATTCTGAGTTGATGGTTTCTCCTAAATTTATAGGTTTGGAATACACACCATCAAATACTTTACTCATGTAAATATCCAATCCGCCCATCCCTTGATGCCCATCTGATGCAAAATAAAGGGTGTTCTCCGAATCGATAAATGGAAATTGCTCTCTGTGGATGGTGTTTATGGTGCTGCCCATATGAACAGGTGCACTATACTGGAATTTTTCATCACCTTCAGAGTTTTCTGTAATATCCACATAAAAAATATCGAAAGAGCCCATGCTTCCCGGCATATCACTAGAAAAGTACAATTTCGTGTTATCTGTACTTAACACAGGATGTTGGGTAGAGTAGAGCTCACTGCTAAAAGGGAGTTCTTTCACATTGGTCCATACGGTATCTATCAATTCTGCTCTATAAAGTTTGACAGTTGCTACCAATTCTTCTCCTACAAGCACCCGTTTATCATTGGTTCGGGAAAAATACATGGTTTTGCCATCTGTTGTAAACGTGGCATTACTTTCGTGTGTTTTCGTGTTGATTTCGTCAGAAAAAGGCACGATGTTAACGAGCTTCTTATCCTTGGTAACGTCCGCTCTAAATAAATCTAAATACGGTTTGTTGTTCCAAGAATATATAGGATTTTTAAGGTTTCTTAAAGAAGAAAACACCACTTGGTCTTTGTAATAGGTAAGCCCAAAATCGCCAGTTCGAGCACTCTGATTCATAATTTGAATCTCGTAGGTAAAAGGTACAATTTTGTTAAGGTTTTCGATGAACTTTGGAGTATCCACGAAATAACCAAGGTATTCGCCCATAATTTTATCGGCGTTTTCATAGTCTTTTACACCCAGTAAAGATTGGGCATATCTAAAATAAACTTCCCGATCTAAGCTATCTTTATATTTGGTAAATAACCCTGTATATGGGGTTCTTGCCAACTTCATTTCTGAATTATAGTAATAGGAATCTGCTAATTTCTGAAGCACTTCCTGACTTGGGTCTAAGGCTTGGTACATTTTTGCCGCCTCTACATAAGACTTTTGTTCAAAAAGGATATTGGCCCTTTTTAAACTCGGTCGTTGCGCCTGGACTGTCCATTGCGTAGCAAGTAAAAAGAGGAGTATGCAAATGTTTTTCATGAGTATATTTTTAGAAAAATCTTGGCGATTTATCATATCCTTTTGGGTTTCCTAGTTTGTCAATATCTAATAAAATCATGATTTCATGAGATCCTGAATTAAATCTTCCAAGATTGGAAAGTGTATGGTCATACGCGTAACCTATACGCATGGACGGACTAATTTTGATATTAGCAAGTCCTGACACCGAATCATCAAAACGATATCCAGCTCCAACTTCAACCATATTATTTATGAGCATATTTGCTGTTACATCTATTGATAAAGGTGCTCCGCTGACCGCTTTTGTCATGAAAGCAGGTTTGAATTTTAAATTGTCGTTCAAATCAAATACATAACCTCCAGTTAGAAAAAAGTGAAGTTCTTCTGCTGCATTGGTGACCATACCACTATCTCTTTCAAGATGTTTTGTGTTGAGCAGATTCGGTACAGAAAATCCAACATAATAATTGTCACCAAACACATATGCACCGGCACCAACATTCGGAAAAGTTCTGCTCAGGTTATTGGCAAATGCTGGATCTGGTGTATCATCAGAATATATAAATCCATCAAAATTGGTACTAAAAAAAGTAGCACCAGCTTTAACTCCTAAAGATAGTTTTGTTCTATCTCCAAGCGGTAGGATATACGCAAAATCAGCATACACGTTGGTTTCATTCACAACATCCCCAATTTGGTCATTAATGACTGAAAGTCCAACTTGAATTTTTTCCTGTAAAGGCACGTTGACAAAAAACGACCCCGTTTTTGGGCCACCAACACTACCTACCCATTGTGAACGGTATAACACCCCCACATTGATATCTTCGCCTTCAGTAGCATATGCAGGATTAATGACGCGCATATTATACATGTATTGTGTGTACTGCGGATCTTGCTGTGCCATACTGTTAAGTCCTGTGCAAAACAGAAACAAAATCAGCGTATATTTTAAAATTTTAATGTTCATAGATACATTTATTCACTTTACCTATTAAGGTAGACTCTACCTTGGATCGTTTTAGTGGTTTGGTCGTTAAACTCCAATATATAAAAATAGACTCCTACTGGTAAAACGCCATTTCCAACTTCTCGACCTTGATTTGATGTGCCATCCCAATTTGGCGTATTGATATCACCTTTATAAAGAATGTTACCATACCTGTTATAAATTTGTAATTTAAAATTAGGATAGAGTTCGTGTAAGTCTTTAATATGGAACGTGTCGTTGATATTATCGCCATTTGGACTAAATCCGTCAGGGATAACAAGAACCAAAGGCTCACATCTTTCTACACTTACCGTTACTTCTAAACGGATGCCATTTGAACAGCCATTTGCAGTGCTGTTTTCAGCATAGTAAGTCGTTCCATCCACTAATGGTGTATCTTCATCATAAGCAGTACCATTTTCTGAAGCATCAGACCACGTAATGCGATCGCCTCCAATAAGGTTAGCAGTTAAATTAGCAATAGTAGGAGAGTCTTCTGAACAGAAGTTGTCACCATCCGTTGTCAATTGTGGTGTCTGTGCTTCTTCAACATTAAATTGAACCGTAGGGATTGTTCCTGATGTCGTTCCGCAATTTGTAACAGGATCGATAAGTTCCACAATGGTGAACGTTGTTGATCCTACATTTGTTAATTGTGAAGCAGGAATAGTAACTGTTGCACTACCATTTGAAAAATCTAAATTAATAGTGTTTTGTGACGAATTAGCACCTGTTAAAGTGTAATTAACTTGATAGTTTCCATTGGCGATTTGTGTTGCTCCTGAAATTGCAACAGTAGCAGCTTCAGTAAGGCAGATGGCATTAGCCGTAAGTGTAATTCCAGTACTATTTGGTGGCGAAACTGTTTCTACAGTTACTGTTGCCGTTTCAGTACCACAAGCAGTAGTTACGGTATAGGTATAGGAACCGGCCTTATCTTTTGAAGGATCAAAAATTCCAGGACCACTTGTTAACGCAGGAGACCATGTTCCTCCAGTATCTGGAGAACCTCCTAAGCTGTCAAACAGATTTGTAGGTGCATCATTGCTGCAAACTTTTAAATTGCCATCCGAACCGGCATTAGGGACCTTATCAACAGTTACCGTTACGGTTGCAGAAGCAACATCACACGGACCATTTGCTGCAATGGTGTAGGTGTAAACGCCAGCAGTATCTTTTTTAGGATCAAAAACTCCAGTGCCACTTGCTAACGCAGGGGACCAAATGCCGCCAGATTGAGGTGTTCCACCTAAACTATTAAATAGATTCTGAGGTGCACTTTCAATACAAATAGTGAGGCTGCCGTTGATACCAGGTTGAGGAGCAGGACTAACAGATACGGTTACAGTTGCTGTTGCGTCACCACAAGACTGTTTTCCTTTTACGGTATAAGTATATAGGCCAGCGGTGTCTTTTGACGGATCAAAAATACCAGTACCGCTTGCTAGCGCAGGCGACCAAGTTCCACCAATTTCAGGCGTGCCTCCTAAGCTGTTAAATAAATCTTGAGGGGCTTCATTACTACATAAAATTAAAGAGCCATTGCTACCTGCATCTGCTAACGGATTAACCGTAACGGTTACTGTAGCAGAAGCATTGCCACAAGGCGCAGTTCCGGCAACAGTATAGGTATAAGTACCTGCAGCATCTTTAGACGGATCAAAAATACCCGATCCACTTGCTAATGCTGGAGACCAAGTGCCACCAGTTTCAGGTGTACCTCCTAAACTATTGAATAAATTTACAGGACTATTATCAACGCATAAGGTTATCGCTCCATTTGTTCCAGGTTCCGCTTTCGGATTGAGGGTGACATTTACTGTTGCTGACGCATCGCCACAAGGAGACGCACCTTTCACAGTATAGGTGTAAATTCCTGCAGTATCTTTTGATGGATCAAAAATGCCAGTGCCACTTGCTAATGCTGGAGACCAGGTGCCGCCAGTTTCTGGCGTTCCACCTAGGCTGTTAAATAAATCTTGTGGTGCATCAGTGTTGCATAACACCAAAGTGCCATTGCTACCTGCATCTGCCAACGGATTGACCGTAACTGTTACTGTAGCAGAAGCATCGCCGCATGGCGTCATTCCGGCAACAGTATACGTATAAATACCTGCAGCATCTTTTGAAGGATCAAAAATACCTGACCCACTTGCTAAAGCTGGAGACCAAGTGCCGCCAGTTTCAGGCGTACCACCTAAACTATCGAATAAATTTACAGCGCTGCCGTCTACACATAAGGTTATTGCGCCATTTGTTCCAGGTTCCGCTTTAGGATTGATGGTGACATTTACTGTTGCTGACGCATCACCGCAAGGAGACGCACCTTTTACAGTATAGGTGTAAATACCTGCAGTATCTTTTGATGGATCAAAAACTCCCGATCCGCTTGCTAATGCTGGAGACCAAGTTCCTCCAGTTTCAGGCGTTCCACCTAGGCTGTTAAATAAATCCTGTGGCGCATCATTAGTACATAACACCAAAGTGCCATTGCTACCTGCATCTGCCACCGGATTGACAGTAACTGTTACTGTAGCAGAAGCATCGCCACATGGCGTCATTCCGGCAACGGTATACGTATAAGTTCCTGCAGCATCTTTTGAAGGATCAAAAATTCCCGATCCACTTGTAAGTGCAGGGGACCAAGTTCCGCCAGTTTCAGGCGTTCCGCCTAAACTATCGAATAAGTTAACAGGGCTGCCATCAACGCATAGTGTTATTGCGCCATTTGTTCCAGGTTCTGCTTTAGGATTGATGGTGACATTAACTGTTGCTGACATATCGCCGCAAGGAGACGTTCCCTTTACAGTATAGGTGTAAATCCCTGCAGTATCTTTTAGAGGATCAAAAACTCCCGTGCCACTTGCTAACGCTGGAGACCAAGTACCACCCGTTTCAGGCGTGCCTCCTAAGCTGTTAAATAAATCCTGTGGCGCATCATTACTACATATTATTAAGGCACCATTATTACCTGCATCTGGTAACGGATTAACAGTGACGGTTACGGTAGCCGAAGCATTCCCACAAGGCGCTGTTCCGGTAACGGTATACGTATAGGTTCCTGCAGTATCTTTTGAAGGATCAAAAACACCTGTACCACTTGCTAGCGCCGGAGACCAAGTGCCTCCAGTATCAGGAGTACCTCCCAAACTATTGAATAAATCTGCTGGACTGCTATCAACACACAATATCAGTGTGCCATTAGTACCCGGTTGTGGTTCTGGATTGATCGTAACACTCACTGTTGCAGAAGCATCTCCACAAGGTGCGGTACCAGCTACAGTATAAGTGTAAGTGCCTGCAGTATCTTTTGATGGATCGAAAACTCCTGTACCACTTGCTAATGCAGGGGACCAAGTGCCGCCCGTTTCCGGCGTACCACCTAAACTATTGAATAAATCTTGAGGCGCATCATTGCTACATAATACCAAACTGCCGTTGATTCCTGCATCTGGAGGAGGAATGATATTTATACTTACGGTTGTAGTACTTGTCGGACAAGTGTCTGAAGTAACATCATATGAAAATACATACGGACTTCCCGCTACAGTCATTGCTGTAACGCTAACGGTGCCTTGGCTTCCGTTGGTGGTTGAAAAAGGACCACGCCACACGCCGTTAGTACTAGGGGTGCCGCCCAAGGCATCAAATAAATTAACAGTACCTGTACTTGTAAGGTCGGTAAAACAAAGATCAATATTTCCAATGGTTCCTGAATCGTTAGGTGCTATAAATTCAACAGTAACCTCCAAACGTTCTTCACTTTCACAAATGTCAGTATAGGTTGTGGCGAAATAAGATTCCCCATCTACTAAAGGTGTGTCTAATGGTAATGCCGATCCTGAGGATTCAGTACTGTACCACTTATTGTTTCCACTTGCTTCTAAATCCGCCACTGTTGGTTGAGAGTCAGCACAAAATTGCTGAAGTGATTCTCCTGTAGGCACAGGCACCACACCAACACTTACAAGTACCGAACGTCTAGATGATCTACAGCCAGTATCTGGATTGGATTGATCTACATAATAAATGGTATTATTTGTTAAGACTGTTGTTTCTGCTAACGGAGTTCCTCCAAAAGGAACATCATACCATTGAATGTCATTACCAGTAGCAAACAATCGAGAAATTGTTGCTTCATTTGGCTCATCTACACAAGGGCCTTGAAAACCTAAAGCTTTTGGTGGTCCATATATTGTAACTTTTACAACTTGTCTCGTACCACAAGTTCCAGCAGCATTACCAGCGTAATACTTTTCTCCGTCAATAAGACCTGTAGTATTTGATAGTGGGGTAGTTGATGTTGCTGTAGCATACCATTTAATGCCACCACCGTTATTGGTCGCCACTAAGTCGGAAACCATTGGCGCTTGAACATCACAAAAACTTTGCGTTGGGTTAGTCACCGTTGGACATTGTGAAAATCCAGCATTAACGCCTCCTAAGAAAAACAGGGTAGCAAGTATGAACGTATAATAAAGGTTGGATGGGGTAGTTTTTTTCATAAATAATAAAGATGGTGCATGGCATGCAACCGTTCCAATGTATTCAAGTTAGTTAGCTTCCTTTATGGTATTGTCTGAATCATATTGTAATATATAAATCCCTTCATTGCTAAAGCCTCCCAACGCATTCTTTTCATAATCAAATTTAAGTTTTGTGTATTCAGTAGTTTTATCTTCTGCCGAATTTTGAAAACTTTCTTGTTGGAGCATTCTTAGCAAGCTGTCAAATGTAATATCAAATCCTAACATCACATTCGTTGTTGGCTGCAAGTTATACTTTTTTTGATATGAACGAATAAATTGTTTCGAGCTCAGTGTAGGTATAGCAGGTCCTAATGAAGGATAAATCATTTTTAAAATGCGGAATCTCAATTGGGATACGTCGTTTGCATCAGGAATTAATGACGATTCCAATACTGCTAATTGCAGCTTGTAATTTGATGACTCACTCAGCATTGTGGTGGTAGCACTTAAAAAGACACTGTTTCTCTCACTATCCAACACCACAAAGTTAAGTTGGTTCTTTTTAAATTTAGCAATCAACTCTTTTTCATTAAAGGTGCCGTTCTTCTTGATGTTTATAAAATCAGCATTTGGGATGTGACGCTCTATAAACGCTTTGCTTTCCCCGCGGTTAACATCACTCAGCACAATAATATGCGCTTGTTTTGACTTCATATAATTCAACACTTTTAAACGCTGTTGATTTATTGAAGGTAATGCACTGTATAAATTATTGGTATTGCTTTGGCGCGCAATCGTAGATGCTGTAATTACCGGAGTTTTACTTTCTGCGGTAAATGCCGCGATGTCTTCCTCTATATTGTCATAAAATGGTAACACAATGGCATCATATTTAGTGATGTCTTTTTCTTTGGCCACTTCTAAGACTTTAGAATTACGCTGTCCGTTTAAGGTTTCAATAATGTCAACATTCAATTGAAGGTTAAGCTTTTTTAAAGAATCTATTGCGATGGATGCACCTTGATAAAATTCCAAACTATTTTTTTTGAACTCATCGGAAACAACATCGAATTTATACCCAGTTACGGCATGATTTTGAAATTCTGTTTGCGAAAATGGCAAAAAGAACAACAGATTTTTCGATTGTGAAGTATTCGCAGACGCTTTTAAATCGGTATAACGCGCTGTAGATTTTGGAGCAACAGGAACGTTGGCAACTTCTGTGCTGCCTAATCCGTCTTTTGGCATCTTGATAACTGCACCAATTTGCACAGATTCCTTTAACTGCGGATTTAAAACAAGAAACTCAGGAATGGTCATTCCTGCTCTTTTAGATAATCCGAATAATGTTTCCTTAGGTTTAATTACATAAGTACTGTATGCTCTGTTGGTAAGAGGAGTGCTTGAAGTGTTATCCTTAGTAGTTGGCTCAGAACTTTGCTCTTTAATGTCTTCAACCGGCGCTTCATTTGTAACGACGTTTTCAGTAGTAGGAGTTTCCTTCACGACAACGTCATTCTCAACAGGCGTTGCAATAACAGGTTCTGGTTTGGTAACTTCTGGCAATGTGTCTTCATTTTTGACGACCTCTGTAGGTGGAGTCACTTGAGCTTGAACTTCAGGTGCATCGGTGGTTGTTGTACCACTTGACGTTGGAATCTTGATTTTATGTCCCGTTACCAACATTGAAATGATGTGCGGATTCTCACGCTCTAAATCGGCAATTGAAACGTTGAATTTTTGAGAAAGTCCGAATTTAGAATCGCCTTTCTGAACCACATAAGTGTCAAAACTAGTTGGAGTATTGACTGGTTGTGATGTAGCGGTTTGTTCTTCAGGAGCATCTTGCTCATCGGTAGGGATTTTTACAATCTGATCTTCTTTAAGGACGCCATTGATTAAGCTTGGGTTGGCATTGGTTAATTCAACAACCGTCAAACCATTGGCTTGTGAGATACTCCAAAGTGTTTCGCCTTTGCTAACACGATGGTTTTTCGTGTTTGTGAAAGTTCTTGCAGGTGGCGTCGCCGCTACAGGATTGTTTGTGGTAGCATTTTGATTACTAAAAGGAGCGTAGGTGTGAATTTCTAAAACCTGTCCTATTTGCAGGCCGCCCACAATTTGTGGATTTTGCGATTCGAGTTCAGGAACAGTCAAATCAAAACGTTTTGAAAGTCCAAATTTCGTATCTCCTTTTTTAACGGTATAACTGATGGACGAACGTTTTACCGAAGCCTTCAAGGAATCCGCCAAGCTGTTTACAACTGGTGTTTTAATTTTACTGGTTGGGATAATCAGGACGTCACCAACCTTGAGATTCGCAATCACTCCAGGATTTGCTAATTGCAAATCATAAGGTGTCACATTATATTTTTTAGCAATAGAACTTAACGTTTCATCACTGCTTATGGTATGTTTTTTAAGGTCTTCTTGCGCTGTCCCTATAGTAAAGCACAGAAAAAAGAGCGTAAAAAACATATAAAGTCGCTTCATTTCAATCACAGACTATGGTTGTTTGTTTTAGTGTCATAATAATCTTATAAAAATACCAAAAAAACCGATAAGCGCACCTTGAAATGTTAAATAAATTTGGATCCTTTCAATAATAATAAGGCATTTTCGAGTTTTTACATGGAAATGACGCTCTTAAAAACAGCTAAGAATTACGATTAGTTGCTCATTTTATTCGGATTAGTATGTTAAATACATGTTCTTCAGAAGTTATGGATAAGGTTGTTGGGATGGTCTTTGACAATTTCCTTCAAACAATTGATAGCTGCTATTTTT
Organism: uncultured Gelidibacter sp.; assembly: GCF_947500795.1. GTDB lineage: Bacteria > Bacteroidota > Bacteroidia > Flavobacteriales > Flavobacteriaceae > Gelidibacter. The sequence continues at coordinate 310,065 of NZ_CANMTE010000001.1, forward strand.
TATGTCATTATAATTTTTTATCAAATTTTGTTTGTATCATCGGGTGTAATGCAGGTTTTGAAGGTTTTTTTGGTTTCCATAGAGCTTAAAATTTTATTAAAGAAAACCATTAAAAAGTTTCACATTAAGGCTAGGTATTTCGTCTTAAGTTTCTACTTTTAACAGCTTCCTTAAGGTGGTATTTAGCACTGTTATATTTAAATTCTATCCAACGTTATTAAATTAAGGAACTTGAATTCTATAATACACATACGTAGACATAACCTATGAAAATACTTCATACTTCAGATTGGCATATTGGTAAACAATTGCACAAAATTGACTTAGAACCAGACTTGGATTTGTTTTTTGATTGGCTTTTAAAAACCATTAAAGAAGAGCACATCGATTTGTTGTTGGTTTCTGGTGATGTGTTTGATCAAGCAAATCCGTCGCAAGCCTCATTAAAACAGTATTACAATTTTTTAAAGCAGATGATTAATACGGATTGTAAAATCATCATTACAGGTGGAAATCATGATGCGCCATCCGTTTTAAACGCTCCAAAGGAGATTCTGGGATTTTTGAATATTGATGTTATTGGCGGAGCTCCTGAAGCGACCGAAGAATTGTTTTTTAAGTATAGTAAAGGTGATGAAGAAGTAGTGATTGCTGCCGTACCATTTTTACGGGATAAGGATATTAGAAAGTCGGTTGCTGCGGAAACCTATAGTGATAAAATTGAACAGATTAAGGCAGGAATTCAATCCTATTTTTCAAATATCAATGCGCATTATAATCAACATTTTAAAGGGCGCTGCTTTATCGTTATGGGACATTTATATGTTCAGGGAGCACAGGTTTCTGAGAGTATGAGAGACATTCAAATCGGGAACCAGGCTGGCGTTATGGGGAGTATTTTTGGAGAGGAACCTGACTATGTTGCCTTAGGACATATTCATAAACCCTATGCGGTGTCTGCCTCAAGAAACGTGCATTATTCGGGTTCACCGGTATGTTTGAGCTTTAGTGAAAAGGAAGAAGTAAAGCAGGTCAATATTATAACGGTTCGAGGAAAGGACTTAGAGGTGGAAATTGTACCGATTCCGAAATTCAGGAATTTAGTCACTTTTCAAGGATCCTTAAAAGAGGTTAGGAGGCAGTTGAATGAGCATAAAGTAAATACACAATTAGTATCATTAGCTGAAATTATTGTGAACGAACCCAATGAAAATGTGCAAATCAGACGAGATTTAGACGAATTGTTGGAAGCTTTTGCCAACGATGATTTGGTTATTGTTAAGTCGAAACTAAATTTCACCAATAAAATCCGCGGTGCCTCCGAGGCGTTTCAACCAGGAATTAGCGTTGCTGATGTCACTCCGATGGAAATGTTTGAAAAACGATTGGAATTGGATGGGCAACACGAAAATGCGGAGGAGTTGAAAAATGCGTTTCGTCAAATTTTAGAAGAACTTAACCTGTAGGCTATGAAGATCAGTAAAATTAGTTTTAAAAATATCCACTCGCTTCGTGGTGAACATCATATTGATTTTATGAAAAATCCGTTGGCTGACAGCGGGTTGTTTGCCATTACCGGGCCTACGGGTTCTGGGAAATCGACATTATTGGATGTGATTACCTTGGCTTTGTATAATAAAGTACCGCGGATTGGTGCCATCAGCAAATCGGTTATTGATGGTGAAGGCGGAATTATGACCAGGAATACCCAAGACTGTTATGCAGAAGTAGAATATATTGTTAAAGGAAAAACGTATCGCTCGCATTGGTCTATTGAGCGTAATCGCAACGATAATTTAAACGATAGAAAACAGGAAATAATTGATGTTGCTACAGGTACAATTATTGAAAGTGGCAAGGCTTCGGTCCCTACTAAAAATGAAGAAATAATCGGGCTTAACTATGATCAGTTTGTAAAAGCGATGGTGCTGTCTCAAGGGCAATTCAGTAAGTTATTGCAAGCGAAAAGAGATGAACGCAATAAGTTACTTGAAGATATTACAGGGGCCAAAAATTATCGCGCTATCGGGATTGCTGTATTTAAAAAGTTTAAGGCTGCGGCAGAAGCTACCAAGGAACAGGAAATTAGGTTGGGTGAAATTGAATTGATTCCTGAAGAAGAAAAGAAAGACTTGAATGCCCAAGTAGGAACGCTGACTAAAGGAAAGGAAAGTCAGAAAAAGGAACTCGATGAATTAAAAGTTGAGATAGAGAATCGAAAAGGTATTCTCAAACAACAGACCATTTTAACCACCAACGAGCAACATCAAAAGGCATTAGCAAATGCCCTCGAAAGTTTTAAAAAGGAGGAAGGGTTATTGGAAAAACATGCAACATATGTGATTCATAACGCCCTCATTTCCAATTTTGAACAAAAAGACAAATCGCTAATAGAGCATACAGAAGCACTCAAAACACACAAGGCTACGGAAGCAGCCGTTGTAAAGGAGAAATCCGATTTATTGGAGATAGCTTCCGCTATTTTGGGTCAAAAAGTAGAAGAAAGCAATTATGTCGATCATTTAACGCAGCTTCGTAAAGAGGTTAATACGTTAAAACATGAAGAAAACCTTGCAGTGGAACAGGCTAAACTTCATGAAGATCAGATTAGAAAAATTCTTCAGGATGTCAACGTTGGTACCGTAAGAATTCCTTTTAATGAGAACCCAATCGATTTCAGCAAAACGATTCATCCGCTTGAGGAAAAAATCCAACAGTTTTTAAATTCGGTTCAAGTTGATAACGAGGCACAATTATCCGAAAAAGAAGCTAGTTCTAAGGAGAAATCAAGTCTTGTCGGTGACTTAAAAATGGCGGTTACACAATACAATTCAGAATTAAAAAACAAAAATGCAAAGGAGGATGAATTAAAACAATCCAAAGCATTGGTTGAAAAGTATCAGTTGCAGCTAAAACAAACAGAATCAGAGCTCAAACCTTTGGAGTTGGAAGTAGAGCAATTGACCAAAGCTGAAGAGACGCGTAAACAACATCAAAGTTTGGAAGCGCATAGAGCGACTTTGGTAGATGGCGATCCTTGTCCGCTCTGTGGTGCTCTAGAGCATCCTTATGCAACCCATAAACCGCACTTTGACTTTCAAGCTGAAACCCTAAAAACGAAGCAGGAATTACTGAAAGCGAAGCGTGACTTAAAGATTGCAACTGAAGCTAACTTAAAAAGTGAGCAACCCAAAAGTGATGCTTTAAATAAAACTTTAAAGCAGCTTACCGAAAATTTAAAACCAAAGGTTGAAGACATTGAAAAATTGTCCAGAGTGCTCAAAGTGGAATTTGTCCAGAGTGTTGACACTATCAGTGACTTAGAAAACGCTGTAAAGGCGGAAATACAACTTGTAGAACAGGTTAAAAAAGCCTTTGGTTTAAGAAAATCGTTGTTAGATTTAAAACAGACCACTGAGAAATGGATAAAAAGTTCAGAACAGAAAACCCAAAAAGAGGCGGCACGCAAGAAATTATATGCTGCAGATGATATTGACGCAAAAGTGCAGTCGTTACTGAATAAATGGACAAAAACACTTGAGCAAATCAACCAAACCACGAAACTTATTTCGGAGCTTAATGGTAAGTTAAAGATGGTTTCTGAAGAAAGAGCGGACTTAGAAAAACAATTACAGCATATTCTGGAAAAGGAACGCATAGAAAGTGTATCACAATTAAAAACATTTATCCTTTCAGAAGAACAGGCAGAAGATATTCGCAAGAAAAAACAAGGCTATCAATTGCAACAGGAGCGTTTAAAAATTGAAAAGGAAAGTGCTGTAAAGGAAATCGAAACGTTCAAATCTGTAGTAAAAACGTCACTGCCAATTGCGGAACTGGAATCAAAATATGTGAAATTGGAGGAGGAATTCAGCAGTTTAAATGAGCGCATAGGGGTTATTAAAACGCGATTGGAAGCTGATGAAAAAGCGAAAGAAAAACAGGGCATACTACAGACAAAATTAAACTCCCTGAAAAAGAAGGAAGCCTTGTGGAAAACGATGAATGGGTTGATTGGTGATGCTAATGGCAAGCGCTTTTCTAATTTTGTGCAAGATCTGACCTTGGAACAATTGATTGGCTATACCAACCTGCGATTGAAAGATTTAAGCGATCGCTATCGGGTGGATATTCCAACGGCGGACGAAGCGGATAAAAACGATTCCTTAAAAGTGTTTGATAGCCATCAAGGCGATGCGCGTCGGTCGATCAATACACTTTCAGGAGGAGAAACATTTATGGTGAGTTTGGCAATGGCGTTCGCGTTGTCCGATTTGGCGGCTAAAAATGTCACCATCGAATCCATTTTTATCGATGAAGGTTTTGGAACCTTAGATCCGGATACCTTAAATCAGGCGATATCCATACTGGAGAAAATGCAAAATGAAGGGAATAAATCCATTGGTGTTATCTCACATGTGGAAGCATTAAAAGAACGAATCACCACTCAAATACGATTGGAAAAAACAGGAGCAGGTTATAGCAGATTTGATATTGTTTAAGTTGATGATGACAAAATAAGCACCTTATTTTATTGGTTAAAAAATATCTAAAACCAGCGTTTGGTTCTTTATCATCATAAATATTCTGTATTCTTGTAAGTTGAACATCTTTGATTATGGGACCACAACACGACACCACGAACGATACTCGTAAACCTATTCCTTTAGAATCTGAAGCAGAAATTCAGGAGACTCAAAATGAGGAGGAATTGAACGAAGCCGTTCCTGTTTCAGAACCTAACATAGAGAAGAAATCGTTTGGTGAGCGCTGGAAAACACATCGGTTCTGGCTTTTTAGAGGCACCTATTATGTCCTCTTTTCCGTTTGGGCAATTGTGATGGCTATTGGCGGTGCCATTGCATGGTTAATTGCGATGCTCTTTATATGATGTCAAGCTTGCCATTAAAGTTTTTACGCACCTATTTTCTTTTGTCTTTGCTCGTTTTTTTAGGCGTACAGAGTTTAAAATACTTCTCAATTGCCAGCCCTGATTGGATCATCCACCACCTTAATGATTTCTTGGTAATACCTATGGTCGCTACTTTGGGGTTGCATGCGGTTTGGGTTATCAAAAAAGATGATACGATTCGTCTCAACCTATTGACAATCTTTAGTTTGGTCGCGCTTTTCTCAATTGTATTTGAATATTACCTACCGCAACACTCTTACCGTTACACCGGCGATTGCTGGGACGTTTTCGCCTATGTTTTAGGAGGATGCGTATTTTTTGTGCTGCAGAAAATGGAATAAGTGCCGAATTCGGTATTAATACGTGCAGTTCACCTCTTCATTTAGCCTCCAAATTTCCAATTATCGTATTTATTCAACTATTTGTCAGAAGTTGTATTTTATTCATTCTTAATTTGTTAGATTTATTATAAAACTCTACTAGTGTTGAATCGAGGCGTGAAATGGTTATTAATTGTGCTAACAGGTATATTCCTGTTAATTTTCGCATTAAAAATAGTGACCAAGCGAGAGATAAATGAGCTCGACGAGACGCGAACAGTTTACATTAAAAAGCAGGATAAGGGCTTTACCCTCATAAGAAATGGAGCGCCTTTTAAAATTAAGGGCGCCACTGGCAATAGTCATTTAGATGCCTTAGCGGCAATTGGCGCTAATACACTTCGCGTTTACGATTATGAAAATATAAAGTCCATATTGGATGAAGCACAGCAGCATAACTTGGCGGTTATTGTAGATATCCCTTTAGCGAAATATACTGATGATGCCAATTTTTATTCTGATGAGATACAGATAGCTCGGTTCAGGGATACACTGAAAAAATTAGTGAGGACCTATAAAGATCATCCTGCACTTTTGTTTTGGAATTTAGGGAATGAGCTCGATTATCCGTTGGTGTTAAGAAAGAATGAGTTTATAAAAACCTTTAACGGATTTATTGATTTAATTCACAAAGAAGACCCTAATCACCCGGTCGGGACGAGTATTATTCCTTCAAAAACCGAAACTTTAAGTATCCATTTGCACTCTCCACAATTAGATTTAATCGGTTTCAACGCGTTTGGTAATTTAAACATGATCAAACCTCTGCTAAATAAAATAACTTCATAAGCCATATGATGCCTTATTATATTAGTGAATACGCAAATAATGGGCCTTGGGAGGAGCGGAAAACATTATGGTCGGTTCCCGTGGAACAAACAAGTGCTAAAAAAGCCGAGCAATATGCTGACAATTATCGGACCTATATCCTTTCAGATACCCGATCAATGGGAGATCTTGTGTTTTATTGGGGACAAAAACAAGAACACACGCATACTTGGTTTAGTATTTTTGATGAAGAAGGAAGGAAATCCCAAGTCTATTATAATTTAAAATCACTTTGGGGGCAGCATACCAGTAAAGCCGAAATGCCGCCTCAAATAAAATATATGCTCATTAATCAACAAGGTTCAAAAGACACTTTAATCTATAACGCAAAAGACATTAAAACCGCTCAGATTTTAATGGAGGATAAAGCGGACACTACTTTACAATATAAATGGGAAATTTTTAAGGAAGGGTGGAGTTATAAAGTGGCAGAAAAAGAGAAAAGACCAAAAAATGTTCCCCTTAAAATTATAGAAAAACACGACAACATCTTAACCTTCAGGGTACCGGAAAAGGATGGACCATATCGCATTTTTGTCTATGTATATGATCAGAAAGGAAATTTTTCGACTACAAACGTTCCCTTCTATGTGCTCAATCAATGAATGATCAGAATTCAATAACCCATCCAAATCGAAAGGAGCTCCTCATAGTCCGCACAATTATAGTAATTGCGCTGCTGAGTATTGGTAATTTCTTTTATTGGTTTCTTCAGGCTGAATTGATAGAGACCCCAATTTTATTTGGGTTATTGACCTCTGTTATTGTTTTTGACACCATCCGTGTTGTTTATATATGGTACCATTACTGGACTATTAGCATCCCTAAAAAACCTGTTTCTAAGACACAATTTACTGTAGATGTTCTGACCACTTATTTTCCGGGGGAGCCCTATGAAATGACCACTGAAACGCTTTTGGCGATTAAAAGAATGAGGTATCCCCATACCACGTATTTATGCGATGAAGCTAATGATGCCTTTCTAAAGGATTTCTGTGAAGCACATCATATTGTCCATGTTACCCGGACGAATAGGAAAGATGCCAAAGCAGGTAATATCAACAATGCACTATTGCAGGCTACAGGCGATCTTTGTCTTATTTTGGACCCTGATCATATCCCTAAACCTGAGTTTTTAGAAGAAATCGTTCCTTATTTTGAAGATGACGCTATCGGTTATGTGCAATCCGTTCAGGCCTATTATAATGTAGAAGGATCTTATGTTGCTGAAGGCGCGGCCCAACAAACGTTTCATTTTTACGGACCTATGATGATGTCCATGAACTCCTACGGAACGGTTAATGCCATTGGTGCCAATTGCATGTTCAGACGGAAAGCGTTAGATAGTATTGGTGGGCATGCCCCTGGACTGTCGGAGGATATGCATACCGCCATGCAATTACATGCCAAAGGATGGAAGTCAGTTTATGTGCCCAAAGTGTTTACAAAAGGATTGGTGCCTGCAACCTTAACTGCGTATTACAAACAGCAGTTAAAATGGTCTCGAGGCACCTTAGAATTGTTGGTGTCCGTGTATCCTAAACTTTTTAAAGAATTTACCTGGAGGCAGAAACTGCATTATGGCATATTGCCATTGCACTATCTGTCTGGCTTGTTTTTCTTAATAGGATTTTTAATTCCTATAATTTCCTTGTTTAATGCCTCGCTGCCGTGGCGTGGAAATGTAATCCGATTTGGACTTCTTTATTTTCCCGTCGTCATGTCTATTATCTGTATTAGAATATATGTTCAGAAGTGGGTGATGCACAAAAGTGAACGTGGTATTCATATTCAGGGCGGATTGTTATTAATGTGTACGTGGTGGGTTTTTCTGTTAGGCGCGCTATATACCGTAATAAGGAAAAAAGTGCCCTACCTGCCAACGCCCAAGGATGATAAGGAAGTGACTAATTTTAAAATTGTTGTCCCTAATTTAGCGGTTGGTATCATTTCAATATTGGCCATTATTTATGGCTTGTCAATAGACTTTACACCGTTTTCAATAGTTATGTCAGGGTTTGCATTGCTGAATGCCGTGATCATGTTTTATACCTTGGCGTTTGCCTATCAAAAGAATGCAGCGGTTGAAATACCAACATATGAACACCCCAGAATTTATACAAAAACCACCAGCAATAATGTGTTTAACTTCTTTAGCAATGCTGCACTTGCCATAGTACTGATAAGTGTTATTGGATGTGCTGGACTTCAATATTATGGCGATTACGTAAAATGGGCTGGGGTAACGCCGCCCAAAAACGAGAAACATACCATCAATTATATCGGAATTTTTGCGCCTAAGGAAGATAATGGGCTTACGGATATTAAAGAGGCTAATAAGATTTCAAACAGGGTAGACAATCAGTTCAATCTGATTTCCCTCTATCTGGCATGGGATAAAGACCTTGATAAAAGCTTTCCATCAAATTTGATGGATTCTATTTACAAACAAAAATCCATCCCCGTCATTACTTGGGAGCCTTGGATCAATACGTTTGAAGAGGACATACAAGATCAGCATGTTTATGATTTGATAGAAATTGGCTATTTCGATGCGTATTTGGTGGAATTTGCTCATACACTAAAAAAAATAAACAAGCCAGTTTTTTTAAGGTTTGCTCATGAGTTTGATAATCCATTTTATCCGTGGTATATGTATGGCAATGGTGCTGCTGATAAATTTAAATCGGCATGGATCAACGCTTATGAGATTTTCAAGAAAGAAGGAGCAGACAATGTAATGTGGATCTGGAATCCGTGGAAACCAAAAAATGTCGCCGCCTTTTACCCGGGAAAGGCCTATGTGGATTGGATAGGGGTGAATGCTTTAAATTATGGCAACTTAAATGATGATGGTGTTTGGCATGAATTTGAAGCGCTCTATGAACCATACCATGAGGAATTTAAAAAACTGCCCCAAACACCCGTAATAATTACAGAATTTGGCTCCTTAAAAAACAATCCAAACGAAAGCTCGTCCGATTGGATAAATAATGCGGTCAGTGCTATAGAAAACAATTTTAAGGAAATTAAATCCATTATATATTTTAATAGCCAAGTGGATAATAATTGGCCTACAGGTGAGAAACCTGATGACTATCTCGATTGGTCCATTCCTTCTAGTCAGACTAAAATTAACCTGTTTGCCAATAAGGTGGTGCCTAATTATATTCCGACGCCATTACAGCAAATTAAGACCGAGGTTATTGAGCTTGAAAAGACGGATGAAATATTAAAAGATGTTAAAGGCATTAACCTTAAGCAAGGGCAAAACTGGGAAAATGATTACCATGTTTTAAATCGTAGAAAATTAATGGGTGATTTTAAAAACCTTAAAAATTTAGGCATTAATACCATAAAATATCAAGGTAATTCCATTTATGACTACAATGTGATGGAAGTCAGTAGACTGTCAGGTTTAAACATTGCATATAGTTTTTGGATTCCTGAAAATATCGATTTTATGATGGATAGCTTAAAAATCCGAGAATTAAAAGCGGACATCCTTAAATCGATAAAGTCCTATAAAAACACGAATCATATTTTATCGTGGCATCTCGAGAATGACGTCCAATTTACCCAAAACCATTTCTTCCATAAACCGTCCCTGCTTTATCAGAACAGAGCATACCTCCTTTGGTTAAAAGACGTAGCTGCTGAGATTAAAAAGCTCGATCCTAAACGTCCCTTGATTGTGGATGTTGAGGTGAATCCCAATGCGATTTTCCATATCACACGCATTGTGTCTAATATTAAGGATATTGACGCCATCGGTTTGGTGGTGAAGGATGCTACATATTTAGAGGAGGTAAAATCTTATCTAAACAACATCAACCAACCGTATGTTTTTAGCGGCATAGACAGCGATGATCTGGCAGCGCATCATATTGTGGACGCAAAGGCCTCATTTTTTATTACCTCCTGGCAAGACAAGCATGAAAGTAATACGCTGGATTTTGATGGTGTTATTGACCGAAAAGGGAGGTTTAAAGAGGATTATGTGACGCTTGCCTCGCATTTAAACAAGCCTAAGATTGACGTAACTATTCCTAAAGTAAAAATACTAAAACCTTCAAAATTGATTTACGAGGGCAATACCCATACGTTTTATGCGATGGTGTACAGTGATAAAAATAATTGGCAATTGGCCTCTAAACACAAGAATTTAAAATTTGAATGGGCATTGGTTAAATGTGACGCGTATGGGAATTACTTGGCGATTAAAGAAATGGGAACTGAAGCAAAAATATCTATTAAAATTCCTGAAAATTACACCTATTATCAATTGCATCTGACCGTTATTAATGGCGATTACATAGCCACAGATATTACAGGCTTGAACACCCCATTAATTGTAAACTGATGCTTTGTTGTAGGATTTAAAAAATCGAATTTCAGCATGTAAATCTTTGTGAACAGGTAAAAGCATGAGCGCTTTTAAACGGATAGTTCAAAATAAGAGTTGCCCGTAACCAATAATTTATTAGATTTATTGCAACTATTTTTACTAACATAACACGAAAGCAACCGATATTCTTGCAAAAAAAAATGCAGTAATCCTGCAACTATTTGTCATGGATATCCTCTAAAAATAACATACGCTACATGAAAAACCCAAACCGCTTCACCCAAATTTTCTACTGTTTATTTGTTGGAATCTTAGCCTTAGGATGTTCAACTTCTAAATCGGTGGTAGCAAGTCCAACGCCAAATTTGGAAATTGACATCATCCCAAAGCCTCAGGTGTTAACTATTGACAATGGGGTGTATGAAGTGCCAAAACAGAATACAGTGTCCTATTCCGGAACGTCTCAAGATGCAGCCGTTTTGCTGAACACATTACTACAATCCGTAAATGTGAGTAGCAACATACAAGCCACATCTAATCGTGCGAATTTTAAACTGATACAAGACCAAGCTTTTGCCCAAGAATTAGGTGATGAAGGCTATATTTTAGATATCAAAAGTAATGGTGTCACACTAACCTCAGCGGGAGCAGCGGGACTGTTTTACGGCATCCAAAGTCTGAAGCAACTTCTACCTTCAGGTGTGGAAAATGGAGCAATAGCTTCTAAAAATATAGTGTTGCCACAGCTTCACATTAAAGATGTTCCAAAATACAGTTGGAGAGGAAATATGATTGATCTGGCGCGTAGTTTTTTTGGTGTGGATTATTTAAAACAGCACATGGACCGAATGGCGTTTTATAAACTCAATCGTCTTCATCTTCATTTAACCGATGATCAAGGTTGGCGATTGGAATTAAAAAGCAAACCCTTACTGTCAGAAATTGGCGGGAAAAGCGCGGTTAAGGGTGGCAGATCTGGATTTTTAACCACGGAGGATTATAAAGAATTGCAGGCTTACGCAAAAGAGCGACACATTGTAATTATCCCTGAAATCGATTTGCCGGGACATATTTATGCGGCTTTAGTGGCGTACCCAGAACTTAATTGTGAGGAATTGACCAACCTGAATCCGAAAATGGCCACGCCTCCAGATTTTTATGATGGCTATAAAGTAGGGTGGAGTAAATTATGCCTTACTAATCCGGCGGTTTATGATTTTGTAGCTGAGGTTTTAAAAGAAGTTTCAGAATTGACTGATGGTCCTTGGGTGCATATTGGCGGTGATGAAATTGATGATGACCTTTACGAAACTTTTGTGGTTAAAGCCGATTCTATGGTCAGAAGCTATGGAAAAGTGCCGATTGGATGGGAGGAAATGTCTAAGGCTGATGTGAGTAAAGAATTTATCAGCCAACGCTGGAATGCCAAAACCACTCCAAAACATAAATCGAAAGTCATCGAGTCAATTTGTACCAGTTTTTATTTTGACCATGCGAATGTCACCGGGCAGGAGCAAACCAACAATTGGTGTCAGAAAGCAGGTGTGTCTTTGGAAGATGTGTACCATTTTAATGATAAGGAAGACGAAATTATTGGTGTGGAAGCACCTGTTTGGTCAGAATTGGTCCTTACGGATGCCATGATGGATAACCGTCTATGGCCACGGTTAATGGCCGTTGCAGAAGTTGGTTGGTCGGCTTCACATGACGATTTTAATGATTTCCTCAAACGCCTACGTGCCCATGAATCGAGGTTGGAAGCGCTTAATATTGAGTATCATCCATTGCCTGAGCTTAATTAAAAATTAATGTCATTTCAGTAGATGAACATCATAATCCTTCAAAGTGAGCAGATTCTTGTCTGCCATTTTGAAGGATTGTGTATGTAAATCACATAAAAATCCCAAAACAGAATATCAAATCCTCCTAATTTAGGTTGTCTGACAAATTTAGAATTCCTGAAATCATCCAAAATCGCCTAAAATCTGAACGAATTACGATATTCTATTTGCATTTGTTGAATGTTTAAAAATGCACGTTTTGCACTCTATAACTGCAAAACAGAAAAAAAACAACGAACAAAATTAACATTTACTTAACTTTTTTAGAAGTTTTTCCGCAATACTCACAAAATTTTCTTAATATTATACTACGAAAATTGTCGCAACAACATTTTAAATAATTGAAGTGTTGAACTAAAAACAATAATGGTGTAATTAATAGACTTAAAATTATGGAAAAACGATTACTCTTAATTTTACTCTGCTTTATCGGGTTTCAGGCATTTGCCCAGGAGCGGATTTTGACCGGAGAGGTTAGTGATAAAAACGGAATCCCGGTTGTTGGGGCCTCTGTTTATATCAAGAACACGACCAAAGGTGCCGTAACGGATTTAGACGGTAAATTCTCATTCAGTGCCCCAGATAAGAATGACGCCGTATTGGTAATTTCATCTGTTGGGTTCAATACGCAAGAAATTACCATTGGTGCCAACGCCACCTTTAAAGTGACACTTTTGGAAAATCTTGAAGATTTGGATGAGGTAGTCGTAACGGCACTCGGTATTAAACGGGAGAAAAAAGCGCTTGGTTATGCCGTAACCGAAATAAAAGGTGCAGTTATTGCCGAAACACAACGTGAAAACTTCATTAACGGATTGGCAGGAAGAGTTGCCGGAGTAGAGGTCAATAGTACTTCTGGTCTGCCAGGATCTTCGTCTTCAATTGTTATTAGAGGAATCAGTTCTTTAAGTGGTAATAACCAACCGTTATTTGTGGTAGATGGATTGCCAATCAGTAACAACACCACCTCAACGTCAGTATTTGCATCATCACTTAGTGGGTCGACATCTTTTGAAAACAGAGGGATTGACTTTACCAATAGAGGTGCGGACATTAACCCTGAAGATATTGAGTCGGTTACCATCTTAAAAGGACCGGAAGCGGCTGCGCTATATGGTATTGAAGCGGCGTCAGGTGCAATTGTCATCACTACTAAAAGAGGTAAAGCTGGTAAAACACGCATCGATTATAGCAATAGCTTCAGAATGGATAAAATTGTTGAATACCCAGAAATCCAACAGGTTTATGATAGAGGCGCTAACGGGTATACCAATGAAGGGAATGAAGAGCTGTACTATTTTGGTGAGCCTTATCCTGCAGGAACACAGTTTTTTGATAACGTAAAAAACTTCTTCGGCAATGCCTACACGCAAAAGCATAACATTTCTTTTTCTGGAGGTAGTGAACAAACACAATATAGAATTTCTGCATCGCATACCGATGCTGAAGGATTTGTGCCTACCACAGGATTGGAGAAATTAAATATTTCGTCTTCTGTAACAACGGAGTTGAACAGATTTATCTCGGCTGATGTGTCTTTTGATTACACCCGTTCTGATAACGATCAAACCTTTAGAGGTTCAGGCGGACCTTTATTACACTTATTGTTATGGCCATCAACGGATGATGCCAGCAATTATTTGACACCTGGTGGCGATCGTAGAGATTACGCAGATTATTCAAATGCCGTAGAGAATCCATTCTTTAATGTGAACAAGAATATTCTTAATTCGCTAACCGATCGTTATAAATTGAATACTCAAGTTACCATAACGCCATTAAATTGGTTAAAATTTGTAGGACAGGTAGGGGTCGATTATTTCACTACAAAAAATACGATTGTTAGACATCCACAATCCAATTCAGGAAAAGACTTCGGCGGAATCTTCGATCAGGCCTTAGTCACCACACGAAATCTTACATTTCAATACTACGGACAAATTACACCTCCAAAATTATTGAATGACAAGCTTGTAACGGATATTAAAGTGGGTAGTGCGGTTTATGATTATAACACATTTAGCGCTGCTGCTGGAGGTCAAAACTTTCAAGCGCCAGATTTATGGTCCATTAACAACACTGAATTAAGTACGCATAGAGCGTTTAATAATTTAACTGAACGTCGTTTGGTTGGTGCTTTTGCGAGTATCAACGCGAGTTATGACAACATGCTGTTTTTAACCTTAACTGGTAGAAATGACTGGAGTTCTACATTGCCAGTTAAAAATAATTCATTCTTCTATCCTTCCGCAGGGTTGAGTTTCATTTTTACAGAACTCGACGCGTTCAAAGGTAAGAGTGATGTGTTAACTTACGGTAAATTAAGAGCTTCTGTGGCTCAGGTGGGTAAAGATGCGAATCCTTATAGTATACGTCCATTTTATACCAATGCTTTAACTACTGGCGGCGGATTCAGATACGGATTTACAGGACCTAGTTTAGATTTAAGACCAGAGATGACAACGTCTTATGAGTACGGACTTGAACTTAAATTCTTCAAAAACAGATTAGGGATTGATGCGACGTATTTCAACAAGAAATCTGTAGATCAAATTGTTCAAAATCTACGTTTGAGCTACGCTACAGGATTCGTATTAATGACGTTTAATGCGGGCGAGATTCAAAACGAAGGAATCGAGCTTCAGTTGAATGCAACACCTATTTTAAATGATAATTTCTCATGGGATATTTTGGCAAACTTCACCCAAAACTGGAGTGAGCTTGTAAAACTTCCTGGTGATGTTTCAGAATTCTACAACTCTGATACGTGGTTATACGGAAACGTGCGTGTAGGATCGAGAGTTGGTGGTCCATTAACAACGTTTACGGGGTATGATTACCAAAGAAACGATAATGGTGATGTGTTGATCAATCCTTCCAACGGATTACCGCTTCAAGATACGAGCGAGTGGATTGTTGTTGGTGATAGAAACCCAGACTTTACAGTAGGTCTTACCAATACGTTCAGATACAAAAACTTCTCATTGAACTTCTTACTGGATTTCCGTGTTGGCGGCGATGTGTATAATGCAACAGAGCATTACTTAACTACAAGAGGTTTAAGTAAGCGAACGTTAGATAGAGAAGTACCACGTATTGTTACGGGGGTTTTAAAAGATGGAAACGAGAATTCAGGAAACCCTACAACAAATAACATTCCTATTGACTTGTACCGCAATTCAAGCTATTGGTCTTCCATTTATCCACACCAAAGTTTTATCGAAAAAGATATCAATTGGATGCGTTTAAGAGATGTCACCTTTAGCTACAACTTGCCATCAAGCTTTTTGGACAGCACTAAATTCTTAAGATCAGCGAGCGTATTTGTAACAGGAACGGATTTGTTTTTGTTCACTAATTATTCTGGACTCGATCCTGTAGCAAATGGAAATTCTGCTGCAGTTGGAGGCGCTGGTGGAGCAGGGTTAGATTATGGTAACTTCCCGTTACCAAGAGGATTGAATTTTGGATTGAGAGTTGGATTTTAAATTAAGAGAGCGATGAAAAAAATACTATACACATGTTTAATGATTGCCGGCACACTTACATTTTCAGGTTGTGACGATTATTTAGACGTAAATACAAACCCAAATGGTCCGGATGCACTGTTGCAGCCCGAGCTATTTCTACCACAAATCCAGTCTGAGTTAGCAGTAGCAATTCAGTGGGATGGAAGGTTCACTGGTTTTTACACCCAAAACTGGGCCTATACCTCAGGAGAATCTTATTCTTTAAACCTGCATAGTAATCCACTGTCTGATTCTTATGCGCAGCTGTGGAGAGCCGTTTACTGGAGTATGGGCTATAATTTATCTGATATGATAGAAAGTGGCCTTAAAAACAAGAAATATGATTTTGCAGGCGTAGGCTACATTTTACGTGCCTATGGATGGCAAATGCTAACTGATTATCACGGTCCTGTAATTGTTACGGAAGCTTTTGATTCTGACAGACGCGTTTTTAATTATGATGATGAAGCGACGGTTTATGCAGAAATTCAGCGATTGTTAGCCTTAGGGATTGAGCAATTGGACCGTACCGATGGATTAAGTCCGGCAGATTCTGGATTGAGCCAAGCCGATTTAATTTACAATGGCGATCGTGAGAAATGGAAGCGTTTCGCTTATGGATTATTGGCCATCAACGCACACCGATTAACAAATAAGGGCACATACAATGCTGATACTGTTATAGGTTATGTTGATAAAGCGTTATCAGGAAATCAAGACGATGCGAGTATTCGTTTTGATGGTATCGTAAGTGCAAATACTAATTTCTTCGGACCACTGAGAGGGAATATTGGCTACTACCGTCAAACCAAATTTATCATGGGCTTATTGGATGGTACCAATCCTGAGCTGACCGATCCTAATTTAATTGGCGCCGATCCGGTATTTAATGATCCTGAAGCGCATCTTAAAGATCCTAGAATTACAGCAATGATGGCACCATCGCCAGACGGGCAATACCGAGGGATTTCTCCTATAACCGGAATCAATGAATGGTCGTCAGCGGAAGCAGCTATGGTTCCTAAGAATTTCTGGAATGTAGCTGGCTATTCGGGAACAACGCCATCACCTCAGATTTATTTCTTTAACAACGATGCGCGTTTCCCATTAATGACCTATGCGCAATTACAGTTTATCAAATCTGAAGCGGCATTTCTTTCCAACAAACCAGATGTGGCCTTAATGGCGTATCAAGCCGGGGTGAAATCGCATATGGATTTTGCAAAACAATATGCGCCAGATCCTTCAGTGTTTGAAGCCCGTAAAGCGGCCTATTTAAGCAGTGAAGAGTTATTTCCTGTAACGACCAGTGAGTTGACACTTTCTAAAATCATGTTGCAAAAATACATCGCCACTTGGGGATGGGGCTTCTTTGAAACATGGTCTGATATGAGAAGATACCACTATGATATTGAAGCTACAGATCCGGTGTATAAAGGGTTTGAATTGCCTGATCCATTATATATCACGAATAACGGCAATCCTGCCTACCGCGCAAGACCGAGATATAATTCAGAATATATGTGGAACAAGGATGCACTGGAGGTTCTTGGAGCTTATGAGGAAGATTATCATACTTACGAAACTTGGTTTAGTAAACCTGAATAATTAAAACATTATGAGAAAAGCAATCAATAAATTAATAATACTATGTGCGGTAAGTTTGGTGTTTACTGCATGTGATGAGAATGCCATCCCTGAAATTACAGAGCCAGTTTCTGACACCGCAACCTTTGTGAAGTTTTTTCTTCACGCTGAAGATGCACCGGCTGTAAATTTCTATTTGGATGATAAAAAAGTGAGTGCCATAGCGTCGAGTTCTTCTGATGAAGAGCGTGGCAATAGCTACGGTTCTGTATTTCCATCCAATGCGTATGCCTTGATTCCTTCTGGAACCTTCAATTTGTATGCGAGAGATTTGGAGGGCAATGTGATCGCCACCAATTCGGTAACCTTTGATGCTGATAAACATTATTCAGCATATTTGGGAGGTACGGCAGAAAGCGGCTATGAGATATTTACTATTGTAGACCCGCTTCCGGCGCCAGATAATGTAAAAATCTATTGGAGATTTGTAAATACCATGTCCAATATGCCATTTTCAGTAGATGTGTATGCGGTAAAAGCGGCTGTGCCAGCCACTGAAACGACGCCTGCAGAACCTGTTAAAATTATCAACTTAGGTATGGATTTGGACTATAAGGAAGCAGGGGAGTATAAGGAATTGGAACCTGGCAGATATAATTTTAGAGTGTTTGCATCAGGAACAGAGTACGAGGTTGAAACCTCTACACCTTATATCCAGAACACCCTCACCTTGGCAAGTAAAGGTCGCGTGTACTCTACGCAAATTAGAGGTTCTTATAAAGAAACGCCGACTTCCAAAAATATAGATTATTGGAGAGAACGTTAATTAGCCTAATTATGATTCTTATTAAAGAAAGAGACACGTGTTGTGCCTCTTTCTTTTTTTATAAACGCATTTTGTCCGTTGCCACGGCATTTTGAAATTTGTCTCATTTTAATTCACAATCCTATGTCCTTCAATTTTAAATCCACCACCATCCTTTTACTGTGTCTTACAGTATTAAGCGCGTGTAAATCGTCCAAGCCTTTGGTTTCTACAAATGAGTCTACTGACCAAACCGTAACGTCCAGGCCTGAAGTGATGCGCGAATTTCGTGCCGCATGGATTGCTACTGTGGCGAATATCAACTGGCCAAGCCAACCCGGTTTAACCCCAAAAGAACAGCAGGATGAGGCGATAGCACTGTTGGATCTGTTAAAAACGCATAACTACAACGCTGTTGTTTTTCAGGCGAGACCGCAGGCAGATGCCATGTATCCGAGCCAATTGGAACCTTGGTCCTTTTTCTTGACCGGAGAGATTGGAAAAGCACCAGAACCGTTTTATGATCCGTTGGAGTTTTGGATAAACGCCGCGCACGACCGTGGCTTGGAATTGCACGTATGGTTAAATCCGTACCGCGCGCACCATTTTGATGGTGGCGAAGTGACCGATAAGTCGTTAGTTACAAAGCACTCAGAATTTATAGTCGGATTAAAAAATGGCATGTGGTGGATGGATCCGTCCAAAAAAGCCACACAAGACCATTCTGCCGCGGTGGTAATGGACCTTGTAAAACGCTATGATATTGATGGCGTTCACTTTGACGATTATTTTTATCCGTATGCTTCGTATAATGAGGGCAAGGATTTTCCTGATGCTGAAAGCTATCAAGACTATTTAACTTCGGGAGGAACACTAGCGAAGGCGGATTGGCGAAGAGCCGCCGTAAATACGTTTGTGGAGCGTGTGTATACGGAGATTAAAGCAGAAAAGCCAGAAGTGAAGTTCGGGATTAGTCCGTTCGGGATTTGGCGTCCTGGCCATCCAGCATCCATTGCGGGAATGGATCAGTATAATGAGTTGTATGCGGATGCGAAGTTATGGTTGAATAAAGGGTGGATCGATTATTTCACCCCACAGTTGTATTGGAAAATCAATCAGTCGGCACAAAGTTTCCCGGTGCTTTTAGGGTGGTGGGAACGTGAAAACACACAGAAACGCCACTTATGGCCAGGCATGAGTTTGTATGCTGGTGGCGATGCGGCAGCTATTGATGAGGTTATCAATCAGATTATGATTACTCGCGGCATGGTGCCAGAAAGTAAGGGTACGGTGCATTGGAGTATCAAACCCTTGGTAACACACCCAAGTCTTGCACAAGCGTTGTTAGACGGACCTTACAAGCAACAGGCGTTGGTGCCTGCAAGTCCGTGGTTGGATCATAAAGCGCCGAAAGCCCCTGTGGTTACCACAAAAAAGAATGCTGATACAGTAACCATCACTTGGCAGCATACCGAGGTAAACGATGTGTTTCAGTGGGTCGTGTTTTATAAATACGGCACCCGTTGGACTTATAAAATATTGGACAAAAATCAGCGGACTTTTGAATTGGCCATGTATGCTGATGCCGAGAAAAAGAATGCCTTAACGGCCATTGGTGTATCTGCAGTTGATAGAACCGGAAATGAAAGTCCTTTTAAGGAGATTGTGATTCCTGCAAATTTGAGCAACGATTAAGGTGTTTCAAACTATTTAAAAATAGGCTATGCCTTTAAAACAAAATCCCTTGCCGAAGTGGCAAGGGATTTTTTATACGCTCTAAATTGTAATGCGGCAATCTCAACATCAAATTTAAGCACTGCCAATGTCTACAAATACTTCTTGTACAGATTATTGAGCACTTTTAAATCATAATCGGTGAGTGTGTCATTCACTTCCGTCTGAATAAAATGGAGTTTAAACGCTTTGATGGCGGCAGGTAAATTGCTCACATCATACCCGATAATTTTCAGGGCAACTTCTGGCGCTACATCCAATAACGGCGCTTTAATTGCTGTTGGTGCTGGCGTGATGTCCACCGCTTCATTCCCAATGTCTATAACATCTTGTGGGATGTTGCTACTCACCACAGCGCTATCTTCTATAGGCTGTAGCGGTTCTTCAAGAATATCATCATACCACAATCCGAAACCTTCTTCGGCCAATTTTTTCCAAGGAAAAGTTTTATTAGGGTCACTTTTACGTGTTGGTGCAATATCAGCATGGCCTATAAAATTGGCGGTCGGAATTTTGTATTTCTCTTTGAGGTCTTTTAATAATTCCAGCAGACTTTCAATTTGAAGCGGTGAGAATTCAGTAAATCCATTATTGTCCAATTCGATGCCAATAGAAGACGAATTGATATCGGTATTCGAGCCCCATTTGCCACTGCCACCATGCCAAGCGCGGTAGAGGTCGTTTAGCATGTGGTAAATCTCGCCGTTGGCGCCAATCACATAATGGGAGCTCACTTGAGTCCTCGGCAACGTAAAGGTTTTTAAAGTATGTTCAACGGAATCTTGTGCCGTATGATGGATGATCACTAAATTAGGCCTTCTAAGGCTGAAATTAGTGGTGCCTACCCACGTGTCCGCATATTTAGGAGCGCTGGCAGTACCAGGTGGCGGTGGCGGAAGGGCCACTAACACTTTACTCAATGCTTTCGATTGTTTTTTATGGGCTCTGTTGGTAGGCGCATACGGATTGCTTGCGCAGGACGCGAGCATAAAGGCCGTAGCGACTAGTAGGAGTGTGGCATTGTATGTTTTCATTTCTGTAATCAATTAGTGGTTCTATAAAAATGGTTATTCCGAGGTAATTATAGCTGCCGAAGCTCATCTAACTACTCTGAATTTGGGCTATAATAAAAAGAATGATCGGTCAGTACCTGGTAGTAAGTTTTAAACAATACACTTGTAAGTGGTAAGCAGTACGGGGTCCTAAACAATACAGTTTTGCCGCAACCCGAGCAGCTCTAGGCGGTAGCGTTTTCAATTTGCCCCGAAAACGCACACCAAAAAAAGGGGCTGGCACTCGCCCCGACCATTCCGCCTTTCGGCTTATGCTTTTAATACGGTGAGCCAATTGAGTTCTTGAATCTTACTGTCAAGTTCTCTAAAGGCGCGTCCCGTTTGATCCATTTCAACTTGGAGCTTTTTAATGTCGATGGTGGTTTTCAGATTCGTTTCGCCGCTATTATTAATTTGTGCCGCGTACCGAATGGTTCTGAGTTTCTCCGAAAGCATTTTTAGCGCATCCCGTTTGGCAAGGGCTTCCATAAGTGTGCCTTCGCCTTCAACGAGGGTGTCATTATTGGTTTTGTTGATGCGGACCACCAGAGTTTCTAAATCTTGAATGGCTTTTCTCAATTGCGCGAGTAGTTTATCCGGATCTTCTTGTGGTTGCTTATCGTCAGACACAATTAATACAGGTCTGATTCTGTTTTGAAGCTGCTCAATCTTTTTCAAAAGATCAGCTCTGAGCAAAAGCCCTTCAGCAAGTTTCATTGGTTTATGTTGTAATTCTTCCTGTTTTGACATTTCTAATAGTTTATTTTTTAATAAGGATTAACGCCACATCCAGCTGTAATATATAATAGTGGACTAAAATCGTGAGTCGCTAATACCCCTCAATGCTACACATTATTCTCTTATACTCCAAATTTCGTTAATAGGAGCGCCTTTGCTCGACAAGCCTTTGTGATGCCAATGGCCGTCAATCAATTCATAGTCAAACTGTAAACTGTTGCCCACACGCGAATTGTCTCTCGAAAAGAATTCGATGTGCTCCGTATAGGCGCCATTATTGCTGGTGTAGGTTCCGCCGCCGGTGCCCATAAATTGTTTAGTTTCTGTATTGTAAGCAATCCATTGGAATCGGGTGCCCGATAAAATTTTCATCGTTTTCCGTGGGCCACTCGTATCACGTGATTGAGCAGTCCCATCCACCACACGGCCAGACATTAACCAAGCACCTTGTAAGGCACCTGGAGTACCAGCATCAATTCTGTGAAATTTTAAGTTGCCTTCAGTGAGTTCCAATTCGGTATCACCAACACTCATCTTAAAATGATGTTCCGTACCAACACGCTCAGGAGCTTCAGTATCAAATTCGATGGTTTGTATTAAGGTATCACTTTCCAAATGCCATGAGCCACCGCTGGTCTTTATGAAAGTTCCTGTAGAAGTATAGGTGGTAGACGCGAAATACCCATCGGCATAAATAACTACGGTTTTTACGGCGTCGCCAGAGTTGGTAGTGGATCGGTTTTCCCAAGCACCCATAAGGCTTTGCGCATGCATCCCAAAGGACAACACTACACAACTGAGCACTAAAATAAGTTGTTTCATAATTTTAGAGAGTTACGTATTTCAAAAATAGTTAAAATGAGGCACATAAGTGCAGTTTTAGGACTCTAGCAATGGTTTTTGAGGTTTTTTTTGGCGATAAAAATCCGTGACAAAGCTGTTTGTGTGGTAGATTTCGGAAAATATTCATTTCTGATCACAAAAAAGAGGTGTTAGTGAAATATGCCTCAGGATGTGTTACGCCTTCAATTTACAGTTGTCAGAATCCCCTTTCTTAGAAAAAATCTTTAAAAATTTAAAATAATCGAAAATTACTTTGGAAGTGACGCAGGAATTCAATTTCTTACGATAAGAAAATTTTGCCACCCTATGGATAACCTCATTACCTTTTCAATTACCGTTTTTACCGGGTTTTTTGCGATTACCAATCCCATATCAAACATGACGGTTTTTTTATCCTTAACGCAAGGTGCGGATGAAACCACAAAACGAAAGATCAACAAAAAGGCCAATATTATTGCCTTTATCATTGTGACCGTTTTTATCCTATTGGGGAAATATATTTTTGAACTGTTTAATATCAGTATTCCTGCCTTTAAAATCACCGGGGGTATTCTTATTTTCTACATCGGATTTGAAATGCTACAATCCAAGAAATCCAATGTAAAGAACATCAAAGACGTCCATATAGATGAAGATATTGCGGTGTCTCCATTGGCAATTCCTATTTTGGCGGGCCCTGGCACCATTGTTACCGCCATGAACTTCGTGTCGGACGTTTCCACCGTGCAACTGCTTTTAGTGATTGCTATTTTCGGGTCGATGAGTTTATTAACCTACATCACCTTCAGGATTAGTAGGTTTATTGTGAAAGGCGTAGGCTACAACGTGATTTCTGTAATCGGAAAAATCATGGGATTAATTATCGCGATTATCGGTACCGGAATGATTATTGAAGGGATTAAATTATCTTTTAATTTGTTTTCTTAATTTAGAAGTGGGCAAGGGGTTTTAAGGGGATGATGGCAGCTTCAATTTTCTTACATTTCACCATTCCTAGAATCTGAAGTCAATTGATCAGACTGACTTTCTTTCCAGTTTTTATAATCTTCAATATCGCTAGAAAGCAATCGTATACAAAACGCGAATACAGCGGCGTCATCTATAAATCCAACTATAGGAATAAAATCTGGGATGGCGTCAATAGGAGATAATACATAAGCCAATGCTGCACCTATGGAAACAATGCTCAACCACGGAATTTGAGTATAGACACCTTTGGAATAATCTTTTATTAAGGAGAACAACAGCTTGAAATCCTCCCAATATTCTAAGAGGTTTTTGTTGTTTTTAAATTTAGATTTAAGGGCTTCATTATTTTTTATAAGGTTACTCAAATCTTCTTTCGAAAACTTTTTAGCCGCCTTTTCATGCTCCTCTTTAGCTTGTTGATTTGTAAACTTCATTCTGTTTATAAATTGGTTTAATGATAGATTTTATAGATCGTTTTGAGTAAAACGACTAAATTTTTATTCCATTGTGCCTGATACCTGAAATTGATGTTTTCAGAGTCTCAAACGCTCTGTTTTTTATGAAAATTACTTCAAATCTATGATTTTTAGTAGATGAAAAGAACAATTTAAAGCAATAATTTTAGAATGCCAATAAGCTTCCATTTCTAATATTTTCAGCATAGTCGTGGCATAATTTAATAAATGCGGAATTCCGCACAGGCATAAACGTGCTTCTACGTATTTTGTCGGAAATTTCGTGGATAGAGTTGAGAAGCGTGTAGAATTTTCAAAAAACTTGCTATATTAACCAATTCGAATCTTATAATTATTGTGCTAATATAAATAGACCATGAACGAAATAAAAAAGACAATTGATAAATTGCTAAAGTTCAGAGATGAAAGAGAATGGGAGCAATTTCATAATTCAAAAGATTTGGCATTGGCATTATCAATTGAGGCTAGTGAATTATTAGAGCTTTTCTTATGGAAGGAGAATGAAGATTTTGATAAAGAGAAGTTAGAAGATGAATTGGCCGATGTTTTATCTTATGGATTATTGTTGGCTCACAAACATAACTTGGATATAGCCGATATCATAAATAAGAAAATCCTCAAGAATTCTAAGAAATATCCGGTCACAAAAGCGAAAGGGACTTCAAAGAAGTATAACGAATTATGAATGCATCCTTTGAGTTATCTGTTGAAGTTTCTGAGCGCTATGATTTTAATAAAAATTCATTAGATGTTATCAATGAAAATATTTGGGTTAAAAATCAATGGCCATTAGTTTATTTTATACAAAATGATTCGAAAAAAGTAGCTTACGTTGGAGAGTCGACAAATTTTTCGAGTCGGATTAAAAACCATTTAGCTAATCCCGATAAAGCAAAGGCTTTCAATCAAATTTCAATTATTGGTTCTGATAAGTTTAATAAGTCTGTCGCTTTAGATATTGAATCGAAATTAATTCAGTATATATCTTCAGAAGGGTCCTACGAGCTGCACAATGGCAACTATGGCTTAATAAATCATAATTACTATCAACAAGATCTTTACAAAAATCTGTTTACAACCATTTGGGACAAGTTAATAGAGAATAAAATTGTAAGTAAGTCGCTAAAGGAAATTGAAAACACAGAACTTTTTAAATACTCTCCGTACAAATCGCTTAATGAGGATCAATATAATTCCGTAATCGAGATTATGGAAGCCCTACAAAAAGAAAATTCTAGTAAGATATTTATCAAGGGGAGTGCAGGAACAGGAAAAACAATTCTTGCGACATATTTGATCAAGCTTCTCATATCAGATGTGTCAGAAGCTAATAAAGATGATTTCAGTGAAAACGAAATCTATGAAATATCACTAATTAGGGCTTTCAAAGATAAATATCCAAATGCAGAAATTGGATTTGTGGTCGCTATGAGTTCCTTAAGAACAACTCTACAGAATGTGTTCTCTAAAACTCCTGGTTTGAACAAATCTATGGTTATTAGTCCTACCGAAACCTTTAAGAAAAAATATGACTTACTTATTGTGGATGAAGCCCATAGATTAAGGCAATATAAAAATATAAGTTGGCGCGGTGCTTTTAAGAAGGCTAATGAGAGATTAGGATTAGATGATACAGGAACAGAACTAGATTGGATAATTGCAAATAGTAGGCATCAAATATTTTTTTATGATTCGGCTCAATCAGTAAAACCATCTGACATTGATGCTTCTAAATTTGAAACACTTATTACTGATTCAGACTCATTAATAATTGAATTAAAATCGCAAATGCGTTCGCAGGGAGGTAATGATTACATAAAATTTGTAGATGACATTTTGAATGTTAAGCGCGACAATAAAGAAAAGTACATTTCCGACAAATATGAATTAATGGTTTATGACTCTTTAAAAGATTTGTACGCAAAGCTTAAGATTAGGGAGGAAGAGCATGGTCTTTGTCGATTAGTCGCAGGGTTTTCATGGCCGTGGCTATCAGATGTACGAGGAAAGACACCTGAAGCCATAGATATTGAAATTGACGGACTACAGTTTCAGTGGAATAGAACACCTAATGATTGGGTGAGTTCACCCAATGCTTTTAATGAAATTGGTAGTATTCATACTACCCAAGGTTATGACTTGAACTACGCCGGAATTATTTTCGGTGAAGAAATTGTCTTTAATAAGCAAACTCAAGAAATCGAGATTGACAGGGCGAAGTACTTTGATAAGTATGGGAAACAACAAACGAACGATAGCGAATTAAAATCCTACATTATAAATATTTACAAAACAATCATGTATAGAGCTATTAAGGGCACCTATGTCTATGCTTGTGATGAGGGTTTAAGAGACTATTTAAAAACATACATTCCTACCTATAAAGCAGAAAGTAAGTTGCGAATCCTTCAATTTGAAGATGTTAAACCATTCGTAAACTCGGTGCCAGTAGTTGATATTTATGCTGCGGCTGGAGGATTTAGCGATTTACAAATTCAATCACAACTTGAAGAGTTTGATTGGGTTGAATTGCCCATAAACATATCTGTTTCCGAAGGATACTTTGTTTGTCAAGTCATTGGAGAATCTATGAACAAAATGATCCCGAACGGTTCCTGGTGCTTGTTCAAGCAGTATTCAGGGGGTTCTAGGGAAGGGAAAATAGTTTTGGTCGAACACTATAATATTCAAGATTCAGATTTTGGAGCTGGTTATACAATAAAGTCATATCACAGTGAAAAGCTATTTACTGAGGATGGTTGGTCTCATCAGTCCATTGTACTAAAACCCCTTTCTTCTGATTCAACACATGAAAACATTATTTTGGAAGATAATGAAATTGAAGAACTAAAGGTAATAGGAGAGTTTGTTAGGGTGTTAGATATATAATTCATAGGGTAAATGAAGTAATTCGAATATCTCTTGAATTGATTTTGTAAGAACTATTATTTATTGAAGATGGTTTTAGAAGTCAGATTATTGAATATAATAATTTATGACTTGAAATGGCAATGTGGTTTATAGTCTTATTATAAATATTATTCAAATAACTCGAATGTGGTATTGAGTGTTATTTGATCAAGACAAGTAGAAATGCTTATTAACTTAAAAAATGAAATATGTTTAGCAAAGTCGACAAAAATCACATCCTACTTGGTATTAGGGACTTTGAAGAAAGAGGATTGCCAAATGAATTTGGACCATCTTCAACTTATGATGTAGTGATCGATGGAAAGTCATACCCACCAAAAGCTGTTATGGCTTATGCAAACTATCACGCTTCTGGAAGAGAAATAGAAAATTATTTTAAAGGGGGAGAAGGAACAGAATGTTTTAATGCCTTTATAAACAATGGGTTTAATGTGGTTAAAAAAGAAAATAAAAATATGCATCAAAAGCTTTACTTGCTAAAACAACAATTTTTAGACACGTGGCCAATTGAAAAATTGGAGCGAATGACATTAGAAGAATATACCAATCTGGACAAAACTTCTTTTTGCTACTGGGTGGAAGCTATTACAACCGATTTAGGAAGCATTTGGGGAGGATCGGCCTACAAATTTGGAATATTTAAAAGAAGAGAATTAGAATCGGAAAATTATAATGAAAAAAGAAAAACAGACGGCGTTTATGCGTGGTATGGAAAATACGGCGATACTAAAGAGGAGGTTTTTGAAAATATAAAATCAATTGTAATTAGTATAGCCAAGTCAGTGCAATCAAATAATCTTGAAGACATTGACAAGATAGATTTAGGAAATGGCTTAAAATGGAAGATTGCTTTCTTATATGGCGATTTTAATTGTTTAAACGTGTTTAAGTTAGATGCTTTAAGAGTTATTGCCTCTAATTTAGGAATTGAGTATTCCAATAAAACACCAATTTCTCAATTTCATAGAAAAATTGTGGCAATAAAATCAGAGTCAGACAATTATTTTACTTGGAGTCATGAACTTTGGAAACAATATGAAACCGGGTTAATTGATGTAAAAAGGGACTTTGCGCTATGGCTTAATAAAAACACCTTTGAATCATATCGCGCGTATTTGGGATATTCCACTGAAGGAATTGAAAAGAGGTTAGATGAAATTAATGGTTATTTTGATGACGTCAATTTTTTTCTAGTTGACCCAAAGAAAATTAATGATTTAGTGAATACCATCTTGTTTATGATGAGTAAAAAGGAGCGTGTAAAAAATCCAAACTTTGTGGAGTATGACTCTAAAAATAGTAATGGTATACCAAAAGCAATCTTGGGTAAAAATAACTACATTAAATATTTAAAAGAGAAATTTGAATATTCAACTCCAAACTATTGGATTTTTCAAGGTAATCCAAGCATTTATAACATCACTGAAGCCTTATATGCAGGTCATTTAAAAAGTTGGAAAGTAGCAGCCCATAAAGAAAGTATTCGCGTTGGAGATAAAATAATTCTTTGGCAAACGGGAGGGAATGCAGGATGCTATGCTTTTGCTGAGGTGGCTTCAGAAGTTGAAGTATTTAAAGAGGATGAAATTGAGCTAAGATATTATAGTAATCCAAGTGCGAATTCTGAAGCAGAAAGAGTAAAAATTAGGATCATTAAAAATTTAGCTGATGCCCCTATTTTGTGGAGCGACATAAAGGATAACCTAATTTTTTCAAATTTTAAAGCTGGGAATCAAGGCACAAATTTTAGCGCCACTGAAGAAGAGTACCAAATGCTTTTGGAGATTTCTGAAGCTCGTAAATACCCTGAAATGGATGCGGAAAAAGAATTGCTAGAGATTATAGGGTTTCATGCTAGACATGATGTCTTGGATTTTTTCGAGTTTTTAGATGCTATTATGGAACGTTTCAATATCACAATTGATGATGAACGTGTTGTTACTGGAACATCCCATAAAAATTTGAATCTTACCATCGGTCAGCGGTATTGTTTTAATTTATTTCCGCCATTTCGATCAAAAGGGAGATTTGGAATAATATCATCACACCGTTTAAATGATACCAGCGATCCTTTTAAAGGAAATGGAGAACAGCCATTTTACACGCATTTTAATGGCTTCCAGGATGTTTTAGCAAATAAAAATGCTACATTCTCCGCTATTGAAAATGAACTGAATCGTTCCACGAAATCAAGCTTTTCAGAGTTTAATAATCCTTTTTATCGTAAAGCAATATTTGATAAGGAGTATAGAAAATTAATTTTAGGCACTTCAGCATCTAGTTTAAATGAAGCGTCATTATCCTACAAGAAAATGCCAAGCAATCCTACAAACCAAATTTTATATGGGCCTCCAGGAACAGGGAAAACTTATTATTTAAAAGATCAATTGTTTGATCGATACATTTCAAAAGAAACATCAATTTCAAAAGAACAGCACTTTGAAACAGTGGTGAGTAAGTGTTCTTGGTGGCAAGTCATTGCAATCGCACTTTTAGATTTAAAAAAGGCTAAGGTTTCAGATATTTTTAATCATGAGTGGGTTCAGAAAAAAGCAAGTTTGTCTAACTCGAAAACCATAAGACCGACACTTTGGGGACAACTCCAAAGTCACACCACTCTAGAATGTGACTATGTGAATGTTACAAATAGGCAACAGCCTTTAATATTCAACAAAACAGAAGATTCCTACTGGGAAATTCTAGAAGAAGAGGTTGAAGAATTGGTGCCTGAATTATTTACATTAAGAGACTCAGTTGAAAATTACAATCCAAGTCCAAATAAAAAGATTAAACATTATGATTTTGTAACCTTCCACCAATCCTTCGCCTACGAAGATTTTATAGAAGGTATAAAACCGATACTTCCAGAGACAGATGTGGATTTGGAGGAATCGAAAGATTTGGGTTATAAAATTGAGGATGGAGTTTTCAAAAGCATCTGTATTCGAGCCAAAAATGATCCCGATAATAGATATGCCATTTTTATTGATGAAATTAATAGGGGCAATGTTTCTGCAATTTTCGGAGAGTTGATTACGTTGATTGAAGTTGATAAACGACTGGGTAAAAAGAACGAAATCGTTATTAAATTGCCATATTCAAAAAAAGAATTTGGTGTTCCTTCAAATCTAGATATTTATGGCACAATGAACACGGCAGATCGCTCTGTGGAAGCGTTGGATACCGCTCTAAGGCGTCGATTTGAATTTAAAGAGATGATGCCAGATTGTAGTGTTATTGAAGATGAATGGGTTGAGGGCATTCAACTTTCGGAAGTATTAAAAAGAATTAACCAGCGTATAGAATTGCTAATTGATAGAGATCATACCATTGGGCATTCATATTTTGTAAATGTAAATACGCCTAAAAAATTGTCTGAAGCCTTTAATAACAAGATTGTGCCATTGTTACAGGAATATTTTTATGGCGATTATGGTAAAATTGGATTGGTGTTAGGGAAGGGATTTGTAGAAATTTTAAAAAATGACAAAATTGGTTTCGCAAACTTTACTTATGAAAATGCTGATGATTTTAAAATGCCAAGTTACAATCTTAAACAAGTTACTGAAGAGAATGTACTTGATGCTGTAGCACAATTACTTGGTATAAAAGAAATGGTGTCCGAATAATTGAAAAAACTGAGCAACATATCTGTTTTTGAGCATCAACGCCTAGTTGTTGGTGACCATGGATTTAAACAAACCCATTTGGATGCTTTACTTAAATTGAATGAATATCATGATGGGAATTATTTTGAACCCATTGCTAAAGGCATTAAATTTAATCAGTATGTAGGCGTCATTCAGGTGGATGGCTTAACTATTGAAATTAATCCTAAGGCGGATAAAGATGACGATGATTATAAGTGGAAAGGTGTGTTGCTAAAGATGCTTCGCGCATGCGGTAAGCTAAAAGCAGAATCTTCTGGTGCAGCAAACGTCAAAAGACAACATCTTAATCTATTAGAAGTGTATTTTGAATTGTATCTGCATGAGGTAGAATCCCTAGTCAGAAAAGGACTAATTAAAAAGTATAGAAAACAAACCCATAATACAAAAGCTTTAAAGGGTAAGTTAGAATTCTCAGATCATATTCGGCATAATTGTATTCATAAAGAGCGTTTTTACACCACGCATCAGGTGTATGATCATAATCACTTTTTACATCAAGTCTTATTTAAGGCCTTAACAATTGTGGACCAGTTTACAAAAGGATCAAGACTTCAAGATGTCACAAATAGAGTCCTACTAAATTTTCCAGAAGTAAACACTAAACCAATTACAGCAAAACAATTAAATGCTATTCAAATAGACAGGAAAACTAAAAGCTATACTTATGCTTTAGAATTGGCAAGACTCATTATCTTAAATTATTCGCCAGATATTTCAAGTGGAAAAGAAAAAATGTTGTCGCTTTTATTTGATATGAATGAACTGTGGGAAACTTATATCCTAAAAGAACTTCATAAAGCATGTCATGGAACCACAATTGAAGTTTCCGGGCAGGAATCGAAGTCTTTTTGGGGGAATAACAGCCTAAGGCCAGATGTTGTATTGCGGCAAGGGAACAAAGTATTTATAATTGACACCAAATGGAAGCGACCTCATAAAAGTTCAGCTTCTGTTAGTGATTTACGTCAAATGTATGCCTATTGCCGTTTTTGGGATGCAGAAAAAGCGATGCTTTTGTATCCTGGGACGTATTCTGAAAACAAATTTAAATCCTATTTGACTGATGATTATTCAAAAGATCATGAAGATAATCACAATCAAATTGAGCATCAATGTAAAATGGGATTTGTATCGGTTTTAAATGATTTTAATAATGACTTGGATTCTAGGATAGGGGATAAAATATTGGGGTTGTTGTTTGAGTAGGTTGTTGATTGGAAAATATCAAACTTTAAATAAATTACCTTAAATCCACTATAAATGTTAAATCCTTTCTCACATTCGATTTAAATTTTAACATTTGCCAATTATTATCTCCTAACTTTTATGTCGCTTAAACTTAAGTCTGTTTTAACACTCATGCTCTTTAGTGTAGCATTCCATTCGTCTATTTCTCAGGAAGTCACACGACCTGAAATTTCAACTAATGAAGTGCCAAATGTGGGTGAACTATCGCAGCCCTCAGGTTCCGAAACCCAAAAGGATAGTGCTACAGAATTTACAGCCGACGACACAGAAGGCCTTGTTGAATTT
The DNA here is from genome assembly GCF_947500795.1 of uncultured Gelidibacter sp. Taxonomy (GTDB): domain Bacteria; phylum Bacteroidota; class Bacteroidia; order Flavobacteriales; family Flavobacteriaceae; genus Gelidibacter. Next base: position 342,222 of record NZ_CANMTE010000001.1, read on the forward strand.
ACGGCAGATAGGGAAACAGCAGCACCAACTAACGACGTTCCAAAATTTATACAAAGTCCTTATGTGATGCGCGAGTTCAGAGCCGCGTGGGTGGCTACCGTTGCCAATATCAACTGGCCAAGTAGAAACGGGTTGTCCACCCAACAGCAGCAGGATGAGGCCATCAAATTATTGGATTTCTTAAAAGCACATAATTATAATGCGGTTATTTTTCAGGCACGTCCTCAGGGAGATGCCTTGTATGAAAGCCATTTGGAGCCATGGTCGTTCTTTTTATCGGGCGAAGTTGGTGCAGCACCGTCGCCGTGGTATGATCCGCTTCAGTTCTGGATAGATGCCGCGCATGAACGCGGGTTGGAATTGCACGTGTGGTTGAATCCGTATCGCGCACATCACAGTACAGGTGGTCCCGTGGCGCCTAAATCCTTAGTGAAAACCAGTCCTGACATTATGGTGAGTTTAAGGAATGGTATGTGGTGGATGGATCCTTCCAAAAAGGCGACCCAAGACCATTCTTCAGCTGTTGTGATGGATATCGTAAAACGCTATGATATTGACGGCATTCATTTTGACGATTACTTTTATCCGTATGCGGAATATAACGGCGGGCAGGATTTTCCAGATGCTGAGAGTTATCAGGCCTACCTAAAATCGGGAGGGAAACTCTCAAAAGCAGATTGGCGAAGAGCCGCAGTAAATACTTTTGTAAAGCGCATCTATAACGAAATTAAAGCGGAGAAGCCGGAAGTGAAATTCGGCATTAGCCCGTTTGGCATTTGGAGACCTGGCTTCCCGAAATCGGTTAGGGGCTTAGATCAATATAATGAACTGTACGCTGATGCGAAGCTGTGGTTGAATGAAGGGTGGATTGATTATTTTACACCGCAATTGTATTGGAAAATCAATAAACCAGGCCAAAGTTTTCCGTTGTTGTTGGAATGGTGGGAGACTGAAAACACCCAAAAACGCCATTTATGGCCTGGAATCAGAATTGATTACGGTAGAAATGCCGCCAATGTGGATGAAACCATCAACCAGATTGAATTAACACGTAACAAGGCTGCTGTAAGTATGGGCACGGCGCATTGGAGTATTGGGTCCTTAGTAAACGACCCAAATCTTACCAAAGCCTTGGTGGAAGGTCCGTATAAAAAACAAGCCTTGGTACCTGCAAGTCCGTGGCTCAAATCTGCGCTGCCGGAAGCGCCTGTCGTCAAAGCTAAAATTGAGGGTAATGTGGTTTCCATTTCCTGGGATCATGAAACATCAGAATCGGTGTTCAGATGGGTGCTATTCTATAAATATGCCGATACTTGGGAATATGTGATTTTAGACAAGACTAAAAGCACGGTTGAATTGCCACTGCATCGCGGCACATTGAAGAGTAAAAAACCTTTAACCAGTATTGGTGTTACTGCGGTAGATCGTATAGGAAACCAGAGCAGTTTTAATGCCATTGCGATAGGGAATACGCTGCTTGGTTCTTCTTAGACGAATAGTGTGATTGGATTCTGAAATTATTCACGTGTTTTTTCCTTTTGTAAACCCCGAGTTTAGTAGCGTAGAAGTGGTATGCTAAAAACCGCTATAAAACAGTTAAAATTAAAATATTGTGACTGTAAATAATTGAATTGCAGTAGTTTGGGTTGTTTATTTTTTGAAAAAAGCGACTTTAATTCAATCACGGCATTCATTAATTCCTTAATTTAGACCTATCCAAATTTCCAAAAAATTTAGCCTTTTTTTTAAATAAAAAAGGTATGAAAAAGCGAAATAAACCCCTGTTTTGGATCGTCGTGATCCTTGTCATTATTATGATATCCGCAGTAGGCTACCTCAAGTTTTACCTGCCAAACGTAGGGCAGATGGAAGACATTACTATTGAAAGCACTCCTGAACAAATTGCCCGCGGCAACTATTTGGCCAATCATGTAACCATTTGTATGGATTGCCATTCCGAACGGGACTGGTCTAAATTCTCCGGCCCGCCCATACAAGAATCACTCGGCATGGGCGGCGAACTTTTTGATCAGAAGTTTGGATTTCCTGGCTCTTATTACGCTAAAAACATAACGCCGACAGGTATTGGTAGGTATTCCGATGCCGAGCTTTTTAGGGCCATCACCACTGGTATCACTAAAGAGGGCAGGGCCATGTTCCTGATAATGCCCTATCCTTATTATGGCCAAATGGACAAAGAAGATATTAAAGCCATCATTGCCTACATCCGCACTTTAAAACCCATAGAACATACGGTGCCCGAATCGTCGTCCGATTTCCCAATGAGCTTGATTATTAATACCATTCCGCATAAAGCCAATTTCACCATACGCCCCGAAAAAACCGATGTGGTTAATTATGGAAAATATTTGGTTTCCGCCGCAAGTTGTATTGAATGTCATACGCAAACGGATAAGGGCACATTGGTGGCGGGCCTTGAATTTAGCGGTGGACGCGAATTTCCGTTTCCTAACGGCGCCATGTTGCGCTCAAAAAATATTACCCCAGATATGGAAACAGGCATAGGGACCTGGACAGAGCAAATGTTTATTGACTTGTTTCATTCGCGTTCCAATGCGGCTATTACAGATAAAATGCTGACTTCGGATGGTTTTAATACCGTGATGCCTTGGACCATGTATGCTGATATGGAAGAGGATGACCTAAAAGCGATTTACGCCTATTTACGCACCGTTAAGCCCATAGGAAATTCGGTTGACTTCTTTACTCCCGCACCTGAACAGTAAGGCAGCCACAATGTAAGTGGTGGATGTTTTCTTTTGTATGTTACTTTTTTGATAGCGACAACAGTTAAAATTTGGCAAGCGCCTCATACAATGTATCATTGTTGATTTTGGTTAATCGAGGTGATTGCAGCTATCTTAAATAATAGTAGATTAATTTTCCTGTTTCCCGCCATAGTTCCGTGTCAAATAAAAGTATTTCCACCACATTTTCAATGATGATAAGGATGCCGCCATAAAGCAAAACAGGGTGGATGCGACCATTTTGTTTTTTGTCCAAAATCCAAGCCAACAGAATTAAACTGTCGGATAGCACGACCCCAAACCAAATATCCGGCCGGGGAACTTGAGGGAAATAGTGCCTAAATCTGAACCACGCCGGCCATAGCACCAAAATGGTTGCCAAAAGCATAAAGCGTTTATGAACTTGTGGCCGTTCTCTGTTTAGGACGCCTAATAGGACTAGTACTAAAAAAATAAAGCCAGAAGTAATCGTGCCAATAGTGTTTAAATACGCAAAGTCACCAAAGCCTTGTGCCAATTCTTTTTCGGTGGCAAAAATGCCAACAGGAACCATAGTAATGGCGGTCCCAAAAGCGAATGCCACCCCAAACACTCCTGAAATGATGTGTGCTTAATAGTTTTTGTAATGAATTAAAAAGGTTTGGCTAGCATAGAGTAATATCCAACTAAAAGCCAAAGCACCGTGAATATAGATGATTGTTGGCGCTTTAAAAACGCCTTTGGAAATCGGAATAAAGAAGGTACTCATAAAGCCTCCAAACGCGCCAAATAATCCAATTAATCCAATAATGAGAAACAATGAAAATCTGGATTTTATTGGACTAGCAGCTTTCATAAGTGTTAAGCTATGTTGATGGATCCTATGTTTTTTGGCAAGGTTGCGGACAGGCGGTTACAGGCCGCCTCACAACCAATTAAAAATACAAAATATTCGCGAATATTTTGAGGTAATCGCATTAAAATCAATTATTTATAGTAAAACAGTTATCTTTAATCTTATGACAACAGCTGATTTCTTATTGCGGTTAAGTGCTGCTGCATTGGCAGGATTATGTATAGGGTTCGAAAGGCAATGGCAACACAAATCGGCAGGCCTAAAGACCAATATGCTGGTCACTGCGGGCGCTGCAATTTTTACCATGTTTTCCATTCAATTGAGTCATGATGCTGGTGAAGTAGATGTGACGCGCATAATTGCACAAGTGGTTTCGGGCGTGGGATTTTTGGGTGCTGGAATTATTTTTAAAGAAGGATTCAACGTTCACGGACTTACAACTGCTGCAACCATTTGGTGTAGTGCAGCTATAGGATGTGTGGCAGCCGCAGGTTTCTTTTTGGAGACTTTAATAAGTGTGGCTTTGGTGCTGATCATCAATATTGCCTTACAGCCTTTGGACAGATGGCTTAAAAGTAGGAAATGAGTTTTAATTGGTGGTTGCAGACAAATTAGCTTCTAAATAACAGATATTTAGCTGCTATTTCCTTCGTGAATAATAAAAAATGTTAAGAATTTATGGGTATTAAAAAAGGCAGTTACAAAGTGATGTCACTGCCTTTTTTTATCAAGTAGCGAGAAGGGGACAAGGACTCCCAACTCCGGGTTATGAAGTAAACAATTTACAAGGAAATACAAGTGATATTCGTTCCAGGCTTCACAAGTTGCTTCTATTTTTTTATATGACCCATTAATCCCTGTTTTGGTGTATACCCGAAAGTTTTTTTGAAGGTACTTATAAAATGGGATACACTTTTGTAGCCAAGGATGTCCGCCATTTCCTGAACGGAATGCTGTTCAGCCAACATTGTTTGTGCTTTTTCCATTTTCAATTTGATCACATAGGCATATATAGAGGTATGGTATACTTGTTTGAATCCCTGCTTTAATTTTAGCTCATTTAAAAATACGATTCTTGAGAGTTGTTTTGCAGTTGGCGGATGGTCATAATGCAATGTGAGATAAGCCTTAGCAGCCTCTATTTTATCATATTCGTCGCTGTTTAATATGGTTTTATTGGTAATTCCTTCAGAGAACGTTATTAGAATATGCAAAAACAGTTCTTTTAGTTTGAGGTCCGTGAGATGTTTTGCGTGCTTTTCAGGAAATGCCTGCAAGATCAATTCATTTAAAACGCGCTTTAATAACGTGTCTAACGGAAAGGTGACCTCGCCGTACTCCACTGTCTTTCGCTCAATAACGGCTCTGTAAAATTTAGAATGGCGGATCCAAGGTTCATGAAAACATAATTGCAAATAATAGTTCCGACTCATAACAACAGATAGATAGCGAGATTTCTGTTGCGACACAATCTCTAAGGACCTTTCTAAACCTTTGCAATAAGCGAGATGCATAATCCCTAAATTGAATTCGCATGTTTTGTTACACGAATTTTTCCCCAAAGAACAGCCGTCCATCATGCAAAAGATGTGTACATAATCTTCAGTAACCGTCATCTGATCGGTTAGTTGGTGTTGCGGTGATACGGAAGTTTCTATGAGACATAAGCCTTTCGTACAAATTAAATTACTTGTAATCTCCGACTCATTAGTTACCCTTTCCTGTACTGATAAAGCACCCATTCGGTCTTCAATCATCTCATTACTGTTGAGATCAATGTTATAAACGATTCGATCGAGTTCAATTACTTTTGATTGCACATACATAATCCTATTTCCGATATTTTTAGTCCCAAATCCGATATTTAATGGAGAGGCCTATTTATAGATTTGCAAATCTATTTATAATTAATCTAAATAAAAATAGTCTTGGAAAAATTTTTAGTATTTAGACGTTTTCGTATCGGAAGTAGCATCTCTAAAGTAGTCCAAAAGTCTGCCGCATTTGATAGCGTTAGGCAAGGTGGAGGTCACCTCAATCGCTATGCTTCACTAACTATTTTCCAATCAGGTCAAATCGACCCATTTAAAAATCATTATGACTTACGACATCTCTATAAAAAAACGGAGGCATGCAATGATCCTTAAGGTCAACCAAGTCTAATAAATGAGAGGAGGGAGTCTTCTCAAAAAGTAAACTATTCTAAAGTAAAAATTTAAACAATCAAATCTTATGAAATTACCGCTATTAATGTTGTCAAAAGATGACCATACCAGTGCGGTTGCCGCCAATGGTTTGGAACCGCAAAAATCACAACTCACATCACTTATTTACACATTCATATACATCAAAAAATCTATTTAATTATGCTCAAATATATAAGTCTATCATTGCTTTTTGCAGTACAACTTTCTTTTGCACAATCAAAAATCAGTGGCCTTATTACCAGCCAAAACAACGACATAATTCCGTTTGCTTCCGTGCTGGTTGAAAACACGACCATGGGAACTTCTGCCGATGAAACCGGTTATTATGAGTTGCATAATTTGGCTCCTGGTGACTATAAGATTAAAGTGTCATTTGTTGGCTATAAATCTATTACCAAAACAGTTACAGTTAATGGTGACGAACAAATAAAATTATCGTTTCAATTGCTGGAGGATTCTCAATTAGAAGAAGTTGAAATTTTTGGAAGTCGATTTGTACATCCAGATAAAATAGAAGCTCTGACCCGCTTGCCTTTGGCACCATATGAGCAAATACAGAGTATATCTATAATTTCAGATAAGCTCATAGCGCAACAAGGGAATCTAACAATTTCAGACGCGACCAAAAATGTGCCTGGAGTATACACTTTTGCAACCTATGGTAATAAAAGAGAAAGCATGTCATCCCGTGGCTTTAGGGGCATCCCTATTTTAAAGAATGGGGTTCGTGTCCATTCTGATTTTAGAGGAACAGGTATTTTAACTGATATGCAAGGTGTTGATAATATTCAGGTGTTGAAAGGTGCAGCTTCAATTACGCAAGGTGTGGCCACTGATTTGGGAAGCCCAGGTGGAGTAATCAATTTAGTGACTAAAACTCCAAAATATGTTTTTGGCGGAACTGCAGGATTAAGAATTGGAAGTTATGGTCAGGCGAGATCTACCTTTGATGTATATGGTCCGTTGGTAGAAAGCCAAAAAGTTGCATTCCGGGTAAACACGGCTCTTGAACGGTCCGACAGCTATAGAGCTATAGTAACTTCTGACCGCTTTTACATCAATCCTTCCTTAGAATGGAAACCAGATGATCATACAACATTTACTTTTGAAATGGATTATTTTGAAGACAGCCGAACACCTGATCTTGGTACCGTAAATTTAGGAGAAGATGACGTCAATACTATTAACGATCTGTCTCATGATACATTTTTAGGATTTGCCAATGACAAATCTTTGACCTCTAATACGACTTACGCTATACGATTTAACCGAAATCTTAGCGATAAGTTAAGTTTGAAAGCAGCTTTTTACAAATCAAATTTAGATTTAGATGATAAAGGTGCCAGCTTGGGCAATGTCGTTAAAGACGCTTCAGGAGCGCCTATCTATAACCAAAGACATCGCGGGTATTCTATTTCGACCCGAAAGGATAATAATAGTGTCCTCCAATTTGATTTAATAGGTGATAAAATTGAAACTGGTGGCATTTCACATACGTTTCAAGTAGGGTTCGATTATCGCACTACAGATTATAGTACAGCATCGCAAAGTATTTCCAATATTGATATTATAGATGTCTTCACTTCAAATACTAATGATTTACCTGATGGTCTTAGTCTTCCCGATGCTAAGGTTTTAGGGGCAAAGTCGAAAGCTATAGGATTTGTGGCCCAAGATGTGATAACCTTTAATTCCTACTTTAAAACATTCTTAGGGGCTCGGTATAGTAAAACACAAACTATAACAGCTACAGAAACGACACAAAATGATGCTTTCAATCCGTTGGGAGGTGTTATCATAACGCCATTTGAGAATCTTAACGTATTTGCATCCTACACCAGTAGTTCATACCCAAGAACAGCGACTCGTTTAGACGTCAACGGAAATGAATTGGGAAATGAACGCTTTGACCAGTTTGAAACAGGAATTAAAACAAATTGGGCAAACAATAGATTACGCTTTAACCTAACCTTTTTCAAAATTAATAATAAGGGCATCAATCTACCTGTTTACGATGAAAACTGGGTGGCCACAGGCTATTATCAGAAGGGGGGCAATGATGAACGAAAAGGTTTAGAAGTAGAGCTTACCGGTCGTCTGTTGGATAATTTGGAAGTCATAACGGGCTACTCCTATATCGATGCGCAATATAAGGAGCACACGTCCTATGTATATGGATCAGCCCCTTTAAACACACCAAAACATACATTTAATGCGTATGCCAATTACAGTTTTAAAGAAAAGTTTGAGGGTCTATCCGTTGGCGCCGGAATATATTTTACCGGTAAACGCCCAATAAACGATTGGAGTTCTGGAGCAGTAACCCATGAAGGGATTGTACCTAATCAAAAACCTTTTAATGTTGAAGCCTATACTCAGGTGAATGCACAGGTGGGATACAGAATAGATGCCCATTGGAATCTCAGACTATTACTTAATAACGTCTTTAATGAAATAGGCTATAATGCTTATAGAACGCGTTATATCAACCAAACGGATCCTCGAAATTTCGCAGGAGTTCTAAGCTATTCATTTTAATAAATACCCATAGAAAGTGTACTCATTCCGAGTGCACTTTCTTTTTAATTCTCGATTCCTTATGAAGAAAAACAAAAAATATAGTTTCAGAAAATTTATAAATGATGTGCATTTATGGTTAGGTTTAGCCAGCGGCATTATATTATTCATAGTGTGTTTTACGGGTACCATTTTAGTGTTTGAACAGGAAGTAAAAGACTTTTTTGCTGAGGATTTTACGGTAGCAGCTAATGGAGAAAAACAAACAGTAACCATTTTAACCAAAGAGTTAAAAACTTCCATCGATTTACATGTTATAGGAGTTACGATACCATACGATGACTCAGAGGCCTATACGTTTTTGGTTAAAGAGGATTTAAAGGAAAAACGGGCGAGTAAAATCCTTGTAAACCCGTATACAAAGGCCATAAAAAAAGCGAAAAAAACAAAGGCAGATGCATTCATGTTAACCATTTTTAAACTGCACAGATGGCTATTGTTGGACACTTATATAGGAAGACCAATTGTAGGCGTTGCAACGATTATTTTTATGATCTTAGCGATTTCCGGTATTGTACTTTGGCTTCCTAAAAGAGTCAAGTGGAAGACCCTTAAACAAGGGTTTAAGATAAAAACCAATGCCAATTGGAAGCGAGTTAATCATGATTTACATAATACCTTAGGTTTTTATGCTTGCATTTTTTTGCTTGTTATGGCAATTACAGGGTTGTGTTGGTCTTTTGAATCTTATAGAGAAGGTTTAGGTTCTGTTATTGGCACTAAAATATTTGATAGGTCGAGTCCTGAATTTCAAATAGACGATCGACCGGAGGCTACGCCGATCTCATATGATGATGCCATCAACATAGCAAATGAAAATTTAAATTATACAGGGGAGCTTACGGTAACATTCCCAAGCCCAAAGAATAACTATTTTAGTTTTAGGAAGTTTAATGTTCAAAATTGGTCGCCTGTCACTGCTGATAATGTATACATAGGTCTTGAAGGAACAGTTTTAAAAGTTGAGAGGTTTAATGAGAAACCTCTAAATCAGAAATTTGCAGCAGTAATAAAGCCACTTCACACTGGGGAAATTCTTGGGACTTTTTCAAAATGCATTTATTTCTTAGCCTGTTTAATAGCGACTAGTTTGCCAATAACAGGAACCATCATATGGTTGAATAAGTTGAAAAAGAAGCGACAGAAGAAAAAGTAAAACTCATAAAGTCCTTTTTATGGGTTTAAAGTTCATGGTGTTTTTTCGCCAACATGAAAAACGTTTGTGTCCTGGTTTCTGTTTCAAACCGTGTTCGTTATGATGGGCGAAGGGAAGCAAAACATAACTATTTTGCATAAAAAAAACGGTTTAGAGTGAACTAAACCGTTAATAGGTATGCATTTAACATAAGTAGCGAGAAGGGGGCACGATCCCCTGACCTCCGGGTTATGAATCCGACGCTCTAACCAACTGAGCTACCTCGCCATAAAATTAAACTATTACAAGTGTCAGAACTGAATCCGACGCTCCCCGCCCGAACGTACCTTTTTCGGTGCGGGCTAGTAACCAACTGAGCCTGTCCGAATCAATTCATTCAGGCCGGCTACCTCGCCATAATTTAAGGCTGCAAAGATAAAAACAAAATTAATGTGCGCAAACATAATCTGCATTAAAAATCAGATAAAATTATTTTGTAGCAATTTGTTTTTAAACTAAACAATTAATTATATATTGAGCGGGCTAACAAAAAACATCTATGGAAGAAAAAATTAAATTTGAAATGGAATTCCCAATTCATTCATCTCCCCAACTTTTGTACCAATACATTTCGACACCGTCTGGCTTATCAGAGTGGTTTGCCGACAATGTGAACTCACGTGGAGAGCTGTTTACGTTTATTTGGAATGACAGTGAAGAGAAGGCAAAATTACTTAGTAAAAAGAGTGGCGAACGCGTTAAGTTCAGATGGCTTAATGACGATGAAGATGGACAGTCCTATTATTTTGAAATTAGAATACAAGTGGATGAAATCACTAAAGATGTCTCCATTATCATTACAGATTTTATTGATGAAGATGAAGTTGACGAAGCTAAAATGCTCTGGGAAAATCAAATTTCAGATTTGAAACAGGTTTTAGGATCTGCTTAGGAAGACTCTTTTTTTAATGGTATATTTGTCTCGATTTTTTTAAAACTTCGAGACTTTTTTTATGGTTAATTTTAACGGAACACTATACGATTCTTCATCCAATTTATTGTCAATAGAAAATAGGGGCTACGCTTATGGCGATGCACTTTTTGAAACCCTGAAAGTGGTACATGGCAAGGTGTTGTTCTGGGAAGATCATTATTTTAGGTTAATGGCTTCTATGCGTATTATGCGGATGGAAATCCCTATGAATTTTACCATGGAGTTTCTTGAAAGTGAAATCCTAAAAACAATTGAGGCCAACCAATTCTCCAACGCTACAGCAAGAGTGCGCATTAATGTGCACCGTGTTGAAGGTGGAAAGTACCGTCCAAACTCCAATGACATTGCCTACAATATGATTGCAGAGCGCTTAGATGCTGACTTTTATAGCTTAAGTGAGTCGCCTTATGTTGTGGAACTCTTCAAGGATTTTTATGTGGCACCAGGATTGTTATCAACCTTAAAACACAACAATAAAAGCATCAATGTTTTGGGAAGTATTTTTGCCAAAGAAAATGACTTTGACAATTGTTTGCTGTTAAATACTGAAAAAACCGTGGTGGAAGCGCTTAACGGAAATTTGTTTTTGGTAAAGGATCGCGTGATAAAAACACCACCATTATCCGCAGGATGTCTTAAAGGGATTATGAGAAAGCAACTTATGGAGCTTATCGAAAAATTAGAGGGTTATACTTTAGAGGAAGCTGCAATTTCGCCATTTGAACTTCAAAAAGCGGACGAAATATTCATCTCCAATGTGATTACGGGGATTCAACCGATAACTAAATACAGGAAAAAAGAATTTAAGAGTGAGGTGTCGAAGTTGTTGTTGGATAAACTCAATACTAAAATCAGGCTTTCCTAATTATAGCTTGGATTTTCAGGTGCGTTACACCAGATGCTGTAATGGTCGCCGAGTTCGACCATTTTTTCTTTCCAAAAACTGTCATCCTTTTTTTCAATGATGGACTTTTCGTAGATGTTTTCAGTCACGATCCATGAGTTGGTTTCTAGTTCTTCCTCTAACTGAAAAGGTTCCCAGCCGGAATAGCCCAAAAAGAAGCGAATGTCTGAGGCTTTAATTTTACCTTGGTTGATGAGTGACAGTACCGTATCAAAATCGCCTCCCCAATAAATGCCCAATGAAATTTCGATACTATCAGGTATGAGTTCTGGTACTTTATGAATAAAGTAAAGATTATCTTGTTCTACTGGGCCACCGTTATACACTTTAAACGTTACTAAGGTATCAGGAACAAGATCTCTCAACGTGTATTCCAAAGGTTTATTTAAAATAAACCCGATAGAACCTTCATTGGTATGGTCTGCTAATAATACTACGGAACGGTTAAAAGACGTGTCGCCGATTATAGAAGGTTCGGCTATTAAAAGGTGTCCTTTTTTGGGTTTGATTGTAATCATAAATCATGATTTGATACTAAAACTAAAACTATTTTTCTAAAAATCCAATAAATTTGTTAAAAAACAGCAAAAAAAAATCTGCTCAATTGAGCAGATTTTTAAATATATTTGGTAAGTTGTTAGTTTACAGCACCACTTAAATCAGAACCAGCTTTAAACTTTACTACGTTTTTAGCTTTGATGTTGATAGTTTTTCCTGTTTGTGGGTTTCTTCCTTCTCTTGCTGATCTTTTAGAAACTGACCAAGATCCAAATCCTACTAAAGATACTCTATCTCCTTTTTTCAAAGTGCTTTCAATATCAGTTAATAAAGAATCCAATGCTTTTTTTGCTGCTGCTTTAGTAATTCCAGCGTTTTCAGCCATTCCATTGATTAAATCTGTTTTGTTCATAAAATTATAATTTTTAATTATTAAATAATAGTTCGGTTAAACATTTTGTCAAATCCTTCTACAAATTTATACGGATTATTCATTCAAGCAAGTAATAGCAAGGGAAATACAAAATATTGTTAATAACTTCGACGAATTGTTAATAAAGTCGGACGTGATTACGATAAATTTCGCAATATCAGTGTACACAAGGGTTTACAGCATTTTGTCGCCTTCCGAAAAACTATAACCGTTCAAAAGCGACTTAATATCCATTTTTTTCTTGCCAGGCAATTGCATTTCCTTAATAATAAGGTAACCATCTTTAACTGCGACTTTTAGGTCATTTTTAGTGGCAATTAATGTTCCAACAGATTCTAATGGTGCTGTTTTTTCCTTTTCCACTTCAAATAATTTCACCATGGCGGTGCCTGAAGCGGTTTGAAGGTTGCTCCACGCTGCAGGAAACGGATTTAAGCCTCTGATTTTGTTGTAAATCTGATCTAAATTGGCAGTCCAATCTATCTGACAGTTCTCCTTGTTCAGTTTGTAAGCAGTTTTAGGTTGCTCTACTTTTGGTTGAATGGTGGTTTTAACAGCATCATTTTCTATAAGCTTCAGCGTGTCTATCACTAATTCGCTACCTATGTTTTGTAACGTGTCATGCAGCGTGCCAACGGTTTCGTCATCTTTTATGGCAACTTCCTTCTGTAAAATGATAGCGCCTGTATCAATCTTCTCATCAATGAAGAAGGTAGTCACGCCCGTTTTCTCTTCCCCATTAATAACGGCCCAATGTATTGGTGCAGCACCTCTATAATCGGGTAGAAGGGAAGCGTGCAGGTTAAATGTTCCATATTCAGGCATTTTCCAAACGGCTTCTGGCAACATTCTAAACGCTACAACAATGTGAACATTGGCGTCTAAGGATTTTAATTCGGATAAAAATCCTTCATCCTTTAGATTTGTAGGTTGTAAGAGTCGTAAATTTTGAGAGAGCGCATATTTTTTCACATCCGATTGGTGCAGTTTTTGGCCGCGCCCGGCTGGCTTGTCTGGCGCCGTTATAACGCCTACAATGTTGTAATCATGTTCTACCAATAGTTTTAAAGTGCCCACCGCGAATTCCGGTGTGCCCATAAATACAATTCTTAACGCGTTCTTTTTCATGTATGTTTTATTTTATACGAATTGTTACTTGTAACCTCTAAAATCTCATTTGAAAGCATCAGTCTGAGGGTTTCTAAAATTTCCTGTTCGGAATAGTCCAAGTGTTCAACCAACGCTCTTGAGGTGAGCGGTTGTTGTTCTAACTGTACTATAATCTCGTAGGATATGTTTTTTGACTTTGATGGTTTTGCTTTTGAAGATTGTGAAAGACACACCGTGCAAATGCCGCAAGGCGTACTGTTTTTCTCTCCAAAATATTCTAAAAGCTGAATGCTTTTGCAGTGCTCGTCATCAGAAATGTAATTAATTACGGCATCAATCTGACTTTCCTTTAAGCGTTGCTGTTGCTCGATTGTTTTGGCAATTCGGTTGATGGTTTTATCGTCTTCGCGCGATTGTAAAAAGGTCAATTCAGAATCGGTGTTGGAATGGTGAAAATCGACAACCCCATCTTTTTCCAATTGGTGCAGCGTACTAATGATTTTATCTTCGCTCAGCATCGCTTTCTCAGAGACTAAAGCGAGGTTGATTTTCATGTTCTGATCAAAAATCCCGCCGTATGTCCTTAAAATTGCTTTTACAACAGGTTCAAAGGCTTTATGGGTATTCAAATAGCCGAATAATGCGGGACTGCTGATTAGAAACTGAAGCTTGGTTTGGTAATTGAACTGCTGAGACAGGCTGATAATACTATTCCTATCCAAAATCTGGACAGCATTATAAGCCGTCGCTGTTGGAAATCCGTAAGTTTTGCAAAAGACGTTGAAGTTAAACTGATGCTGGGTTAAAAAACCTTCACCATACGAAATCTGAAAATAGTTGCAGAGTTTACGGTACACTTTCTTGATGAAATCTACGGAAGGCAGCGTGCTCAAAAACTGATGTTTCAACTGTTGCTCGTCCGTTGAATTTTTTAGAATAACCGCAAAGGCTTTTTCTTCATTCCGTCCGGCGCGTCCTGCTTCCTGATAATAGCTTTCCAAACTTTCAGGCAAATTAACATGGATAACGGTCTTGACATCAGGTTTATCAATGCCCATCCCGAATGCCGTGGTGGCTACCATAACAGCTTTCTGGTTATTGGTCCACTGCTCTAAATGGTCGTTCTTTTCCTTGTTGCTTATGCCGCCATGATAGTAGGTAGCCGAAATGCCTTTCGATTCCAAAAAGGAATGCAGCTCTAAGGTCGCCCGTCTGGTACGTGTGTAAATGATGGAGGAACCAGGATATTTCGTCAGAATTTGACCAATTTTATAATGTTTATCCTGAGTATCTAGAACCATATAGGCAATATTTGGTCTTTTAAAGGATGCTTGAAACACCTTTGGCGCCATAAAATCCAACTCGGTCATGATTTCTGTTACCACTTTAGGCTTTGCGGTAGCCGTAAGTGCAATGACATTAACGGAAGGGTGCAATTGGCGTAATATGGCAATATTTTTATAGGCGGGCCTAAAATCATTTCCCCATTGGCTAATGCAATGTGCCTCATCCACCGCAATTAAATTGACCGGCATCTGCTGTATTCTGTCCTGTACCAACGTCTGCTGTAAACGCTCTGGTGAGAGGTAAAGAAACTTATAATTGCCATATATGCAATTATCCAAAAGCGTATCTAAAGTACTGTAGGGAATGCCACTGGTAATCGCCATGGCTTTGATGCCTTTTGCCTTAAGTTGATCCACTTGGTCCTTCATCAAGGCAATCAACGGGGAAACAACAATACAAATGCCGTCCTTTATCAAGGCTGGCACCTGAAAACAGATGGATTTTCCTCCGCCTGTAGGCAATAACACAAACGTATCCTCATTATTTAAAACGGCATCGATGATCTCCTCTTGCAATGGTCTGAAAGACGTGTGATTCCAATAGCGTTCTAAAATAGTGATCGGGTGTGACATCACTATAAATTTAAGGAATCTATAATGAAATCAGCGCGTTTTTCTACAGTATCAAAAGGGATGTCAATTAAATTATAATTGAACCGGTTATAAGTGTTTAAAAGGTGTTCGTGGATCAGCTCAGACTGCTCAAAAGTTTCATAACGCACACTATCGCTTCTAAAAATTTCTTTCCATGGCGCTAAGATAAATACCCCTTCGTACGTGTTATTCTGGCAGATTTCAACAAAGTCTTCTGGATATTCACTGCCAAAGTAGTCCATGTATGCCAAAACATCAGGCAGGCCTCTGTCTAAAAAAACAGTGCTGTTTTTATAGTTAGTGGCTTCCATAAACTGTTTTGTCCTGCCCTCTAAAAGCATCTGACTGAAGAGTAGGGGTTGTTTTAAAAACAGCTGATCTACACCGCTTTTCCTAGCCTCAAGAGTGACCTGTCGTGAAATTTCCTCAAAACAAATGTGTCCTCTTTGCTTTAATTCTTCTATAATTGATGATTTCCCAGTTCCTGGTCCACCAGTAATAACAATCTTTTTAGTGTTCAATTTGGCAAGGTTTTGGCAACAAAAATCGTAATTTTAATAGGAATTAAAAAATGTAAAGTAAAATGTATCTTTGCAGCTGAATTAAGAATCATTATGAGTGCAGATAAAAAACAAAAAGAATTTTACGATAAATTAAGGTCGCAACTTTATGAAACATCAAGTTGGCCTTCAGAATATCTTTATAAATTTATAGTCAAGACAGATGTTGAAAAAATAGGAAAAATAGAGTCTATTTTCAATAATATGGGGGCTGTCATCAAAACGAATCCTTCCAAAAACGGTAATTATACCAGCGTTTCTGTTAACGTACAACTACCAACTCCTGAAGCTGTTATTGAAAAATATAAAGAAGTTGCAGAAAAAGTTGAGGGTGTAATTACATTGTAATTCCAAACAACATTGCAGCCGACAAGGCGTAAGTCCATTTGTAATTGCAGATTTGAGTAATGAGTCGTTCGCTAATTTGCGGTGTGCAAATGGTGAGAACACGAAAATAAATAGACAAATAGCATCGTTTTTTTTATAAAATAACATCGGATTAAGCCGGCTGTCATTTGCTATTTCTCGAAACTTTTGAACGACAATTAAAGTTGCTTTATTATTTTTTCGTATTTTGCAGGCCTGCACAACGTACTCCGCTGCAAAACAATTAATACTACACATTTTATATTTTGATAGATAATTTAGAATACAATACTGAGCGTGAACATTTGATCATTCCCGAATACGGAAGACATCTACAAAAAATGATCAATTACGCCAAAGAGCGCCCTACAAAAGAGGAGCGCAATGAAGTTGCAAAAGCCATCATTTCTGTAATGGGTAATTTGCAACCACATTTAAGAGACGTACCTGATTTTCAACACAAACTTTGGGATCAGTTATTTATAATGGCCGATTTTGATTTGGATGTTAATTCGCCTTATCCAAAACCGCTAAAAGAAGAATTACAGGCACATCCTGAGCCATTAGAATATCCGCAGAATTTCCCGAAATACCGTTTTTATGGTAACAATATCAAAACAATGATTGATGTTGCCAATACATGGGAAGAAGGCGATTTAAAGGAAGCTTTGATTTATACCATTGCCAATCACATGAAAAAATGTTTCCTAAATTGGAACAAAGATACTGTTGAGGACGATGTCATTTTTAAGCATTTATATGAATTGTCAGGAGGTACCATCAATTTAAAAGCGGAAGATGAAGACTTGTCTGATGCTTCTACCTTAATGCGAAACAAGAAAAAGTACACTGCTACAAGTAATAAGAAAGTACACAGTAAAAAAAGCAATACCAACCGCAACAGAAAACGCTACTAACCATACATGGCAACATTTATAATTGAAGGAGGTCATCAATTAAAAGGAAGTATCCAACCTCAAGGTGCAAAAAACGAAGCATTACAAATTCTTTGTGCTGTTTTATTGACACCAGAAACCGTAACTATTCATAATATCCCAGACATCATTGATGTTAATAAACTGATTTCGCTTTTAGGAAATTTAGGGGTCAAAATCAATAAAATTGGTTCAGGCTCTTATACGTTTAAGGCGGATGAAGTCAATATGAAGTATCTCGAATCGGCTGAATTTAAAGAAGACGGTAAAGGTTTGAGAGGTTCCATCATGATTGTTGGGCCACTTTTAGCACGTTTTGGAAAAGGCTATATTCCAAAGCCAGGAGGTGATAAAATTGGACGCCGTAGA
The DNA here is from genome assembly GCF_947500795.1 of uncultured Gelidibacter sp. GTDB lineage: Bacteria > Bacteroidota > Bacteroidia > Flavobacteriales > Flavobacteriaceae > Gelidibacter. The sequence goes on from NZ_CANMTE010000001.1 coordinate 359,853, forward strand.
TTGGATACCCATTTTGAAGGGTTTATCAATTTGGGCGCAAAATTCCGCTACAACCGTGAAGACCATTTTTATGGCGTAGAAGCTGACCGATTAAAAGGGGCGTACATGCTGTTGGATGAAGCGTCTGTAACCGGAACAGCCAATATTGTCATGGCGGCCGTTTTAGCGGAAGGTGTAACCACTATTTATAATGCAGCCTGTGAACCGTATTTGCAACAATTGTGCAAAATGCTGAACAGAATGGGTGCCAAAATTAGTGGTGTTGGTTCTAACATGCTGATTATTGAAGGTGTAGATGCATTAGGAGGCACAGAACATAAAATGTTGCCTGACATGATTGAAATTGGAAGCTGGATAGGATTGGCGGCCATGACCAAGAGTGAATTGACCATAAAAAACGTGAGTTGGGATGATTTGGGACAAATTCCTGATGTCTTTAGAAAATTAGGCATTACGATTGAACGTAAAGGAGAGGATATATTTATTCCTGAACATAAAGACGGCTACGAAATTCAAAACTATATTGACGGCTCTATTTTAACCGTTGCTGATGCCCCTTGGCCTGGATTTACGCCAGATTTGTTAAGCATCGTGTTGGTAATCGCCACACAGGCAAGAGGAGCTGTTTTAGTACATCAAAAAATGTTTGAGAGCCGATTGTTCTTCGTGGATAAATTGATTGATATGGGCGCTAAAATCATACTTTGTGATCCGCATCGTGCTACCGTAATTGGGCATGACTTCAATTCGAGTTTAAAAGCGACAACAATGACCTCGCCAGATATTAGAGCTGGTGTTTCATTACTAATTGCTGCATTATCCGCAAAAGGGACGTCTACCATCCATAACATCGAGCAAATTGATCGTGGATATGAGCGTATTGATGAGCGTTTGCGAGCGATAGGAGCAAAAATAACAAGGGTAAGTTAATTGCTTTAGACTATAATCATACAAATACAAAATGCCTCGAAAAATTCGAGGCATTTTTTTATTCTTTAAATTTAGTCTATTCGCTCAATTGCCGATTGATCAACTCAAACTTCTTAATCAAAGTATCTAATTTTTCCTCTTGTTTTTTAATAGTTTTTGGTCTGAGATAAAACCAAACGAATGCCAACCATGCGAGTGTTAAGACACCAAACGACACTCCTACAACTCTTGGCATCATGATGAGGTATTCATATAGATAGAGACAGATTCCGAGGGAGAGTAAAATGAAATACACTTGCAACATCGTTGTTTGTATAAACTTCTGTTTGCCTTTAACAACAATTAAACTCTGTAAATATGCGCTATTGCTTTCAGTTTCTGGAGTAGCTTTATAATATTTAAATAGCGAATTATAGGAGAGCACAAAAATGACCATTGCGAATATGGAAATAAGAATTCCAATTTTAGTAGTGATCAATTGTGGTTGAAAATAATACCAGATCATTATTAAGCACATTATTGTAATGAATAATAAAACATTAATCAATATTAGGCGTTTCAGACCTTTGCTTTTGTAATGTTTTAAATTACGCATCAACTCCTCGAAATGGGGTTGCTGAACCTCTTGCTGTCTCCAAAGGTTTTTAAAATCGATATTAGCGCTCATAAACTTTGAATTTTTCTGTTAAAATAGCTTTGATTCGGTGAATCCTTACTCTTATATTGCCTTCTGATAAGCCAATAATTTTGGCAATTTCAGCCTGTTTGACATCTTCTAGTTCTAGTGATATAATTATACGATCGGTTTCCGGTAATTCTGAAATACAGGCGTATAAAAAATGGATTTGTGGTTCAATGGAAATAGGATTGTCCGCTTTAAGTTGATAGGGCAATTCTGATTTTTGAAACCGTTTGTTGGTTTCAAGTTGTCTCAAACATCTATTGGAGGCAATTCTGTAAATCCAAGTACCAATACTCGATTCATTCCTGAATTTCGGTAACTGTTGCCAAACGATGATGAAGGTCTCTTGGGTCAAATCTTGTGCCAAGGCATGTTCATTCACATAACCCATGCACAGACGGAAAATTTTAGCCCAATAGTGATTGTAGATTTCTTCAAAAGTCATTAGTTGACAGTAATAAATTGTTTTAATTCATTAAAATACCAATCTTTATCATCGTACATAATAAAGTGCAGACCTTTATTCGCATAGCGCAACTTACCAGTTTTTAGGTCTTTATATTGAGCTTCTATGGCGGGTTTGAAATTTACAAAATAAGATTGCAAAAGAATGAGAGCGGGGCTTTCAATCTTTTTGAGGTATGGTCTTAAATCAGTGTTTGTGAAATCGCAGTACATTTTGGCAAAGGTTTCTCTGTCTGATGCCACGCTCCAACCAAGAACAGCGTCATGCATTTCTGAATTTTCCATCATCATGGGCAGACTTGATTTTTGCATTTGATAAAATTGCAGGTCCTCCATTTCTTGAAAACGCTTAACCTGTTCAGAACAGTCTAAATTTTCGGTAGGCTTGAAATCGGGGTTGCTCAGTGCCATCAGCGCCGGAAGTGCGTCAACAATAACAATTTTTTTAATGAGCTCTGGGTAATCTGCGGCAATTGCTAATGCCAAGCCGCCTCCCATACTATGACCAATAAGGATGGGCTGCTCAATCTTTTCATTTTTGATGTAATTAGCAATCTCTGATTTCCAATTTTCAAAAGTGATAGGTTGTTGCGGTGCGACACCCGCAAATCCTGCCATTGTAAAGGTGTAACAGGTAAAGCTTCCTTCAAATTGTGTTAACGTATCTTTCCAGACATCTCCAGAACTGGCGAAGCCTGGAATAAAAATGATCGATTGATCACCTTGTCCTGATATTTTAACTGTGAAGGGATAGTTGGCGTTAGAACCGAAAGTGGTAGTGGCAAAACAAAATACAATTAAAATTATGGTAATGTTGATTTTCATAATAGTCTCAGGAAATTAAGTTAGTATTCTTTTATTTTCCTTTTGGATACGAGCATATCAGAAATGTTACAGAATTTATAACAAAAAATTAGATTCAATCAATTCTATTGGTCAAAGTTAGGTGAGTTACTAGTTTGGATTGTTACGCTGTTATTCCACGCAGCCACTAGTCTTTACCACGCACCATGATTGGTATTCTTTGGTCATTGATGGTGTTTTCCACCATTAATTCATTTTTTAGTAAGCCTATTTATTCGCTTTCTATTTTAATTTAAAGCGCGCTTATAAGTTGCCAAGCAGCGTTCCCGCGCTTCTTTATGATCTACGATAGGTTTAGGATAGCTGGATGTGTCAAACTCGGGCACCCATTTTTTGATGTATTTTAGATCTTTATCGAACTTCTCAATTTGGGTTGTCGGATTAAAAATTCGGAAATAAGGCGCAGCATCAACGCCACATCCCGCAACCCATTGCCAATTGCCAACATTGCTCGAAAGTTCATAATCGTGTAGTTTTTCAGCAAAATATGCTTCGCCCCAACGCCAATCAATTAACAAGTGTTTGCACAGAAAGCTGCCCACCAGCATGCGCACGCGGTTGTGCATAAATCCAGTGGCGTTCAGTTCACGCATGCCCGCATCTACAAGAGGATAACCCGTATTACCGTCGCACCATAGTTTAAATTCTGTCGTGTTATTGCGCCATTCAATGCGGTCATATTTGGGTTTGAAACTTTGGTCTACTGTATGCGGGAAATGCCATAAAATCTGCATAAAAAATTCACGCCAAATGAGTTCTTGCCAAAAGATTTCATTGTTTTCAGCAATTGCTTTTTTAATCATTTTACGAATACTGACAGTGCCGAAGCGCAGGTGCGGACCAAGGCGCGAGGTGCCATCTTGGGCTGGGAAATTTCTGGTTTTTTCGTAATCTTGAATGAGCGTAGGCGTTGTGTTATAAGCTGCAATCTTCTGAGTTGATTTTTTAAAACCGAGTTCCGACAGACTTACATGAGGCAGATTGGAAGTTTTGATAAGATTATTTAGCATCAGTTTGGTATTGTAAATCCCTAAGTCACTAGTATTGAATTTCTCTTTCCAAACCTTCATATAGGGCGTGTACACCATATACGGCGTGCCATCTTTTTTGACTACTTCATTTTTCTCAAAGATGACCTGATCTTTAAACGTCTTAAATTCGATTCCGTTTTCTGATAAAAATTCCTGTAGTTCTGAATCGCGCTTTTGGGCATAAGGTTCATAATCGTGATTGGTGTATACGGCAGAAATTTGATAATCTTTTAGGAGCTGTTTATAAATCTCCAAAGGTTTTCCGTGAAACATGGCCAATCCGCTTTCGTGTTCCTTTTGTAAGGTCGTACGCATTGTTTGAAGGGTGTCGTAAATGAAGGAGACGCGCGCATCATCTTTAGGAAGTTCATCTAAAATTTCAGTGTCAAAAATAAAAATGGGTAACACAGGATGTTCCGACTTTAAAGCTTCGTACAGCCCGACATTGTCATCTAATCTTAAATCGCGACGAAACCAAAATATAGTGATAGGATTTTTCATCTGTTATAATGCATTTTACGTTTTATAGACCCCAAATAATGCTTCTAATTTTTGTGTGCGATACTTGAAAATCTCTTCCAATTTAGGCTTTACTATAATAGGGTGGACCAGCTGTCCTAAAATTCCGAAAGGCAGTTTATAATCGATGATGTCTTCCATTTCCACACCGCCATCAATGGGTTTGATAAAGTGTTTGTGGTGCCACATGGCATACGGCCCATAGCGTTGCTCATCTACAAAATAGTCGTTTTTCACACTATGTGTAATCTCTGTGACCCATTTGGTTTTGATGCCCATCACAGGCGTGACAATATATTGAATAATTTGTCCAGCAAACATTGGACGATCTGCACCAGAGAGAATATTGAACCCCATATAATCAGGGGTAATGGTCTTTAGGTTTTTAGGATCTGACAGAAAATCCCACGCCGTTTCCATGCTTATGGGGAGCTTTTGTTTTTGATGAAGCGTGTATATTTTCATGGGAATAGCTTTGAGTCCTTCGGAAAAAGATGTCTAAAATTAATTATTGACTAAGATATAGAGGTTAAGTGATGTGGCTATTACAATCCACACCATATAGGGAAGGATGAGTAAACTCCTGAGGTGCATCAGCTTTGAAAAAGTGACCAAAAAAGCAGCAATTACAAGCGTCAATGCGGTTATGATGATAAACCCTAAAGTAACCAACTGTTGATTGAAAAACACAAAGTTCCAAGCGACATTCAGTATAAATTGGAAAGCGAATAAGGTGATGACTTTTTTAGTAGGCTGTTTTAGATAAAGCAATGCCATATAGATGGAAAAACACAGCATTACTAAGGTCCAAGCAGCACCGAACATCCAATTTGGTGGTGTCCAAGGCGCTTTATTCATAGAGGTGTACCAGTCACTTGTCGCGCCATCTCCCATTAGTAAAACACCTAGTGCCAAAGCACTGAAGTTGATGAAAAGAAAGAGGAGAAATGGTTTTAAAAATTTCATTGCTGCTGATTAGTTCAGGTGCTTGGTAATTTTGGAGCTCGACGGTTTGGTAAGCGAATAAAAATAATCAATCAGCTGACCATCTTGGTCGATCAGGTATTTTTGGAAGTTCCACTTAACTGACGATCCTTTTACACCGTTTTCTTCCTTTTGGGTTAACCACTGGTAAAGCGGGTGTTGGTTTTTGCCTTTCACGTCAACTTTTTCTGTAAGCAAAAATGTGACGCCATAATTGAGCTCACAAAACGCGTTAATGTCGTCAGCATCACCAGGCTCTTGTCCGCCAAATTGGTTACAAGGCGCACCTATGATTACTAATTGGTCTTTATAACGCTCGTGTAAGGCTTGTAAATCTTTGTACTGTGGTGTAAATCCGCATTTAGAAGCCACGTTCACTATAAGAATGTGTTTCCCTTTAAAATCGGTAAGCGCTATGGGTTGCCCCGTCAGACTGTTGATTTTTAGATTGTAGAATGATGTCAATTTTTTCGGATTTTTTTGAGTCTATTGTAAAAAAAAGGTGGTGAAGTAGCTTTGCTGTTTAAAGCAGCTGCCATCTCACCACCCAATTAATTTATACGGCCTATTTTGGCCTATGTTGACGCTATTGCACAAGTTATGATGTGACGACCTCAAATTCTAGGTCGCCAGTTGTTATCATTTATGCAACTAAAGGTCTTCCGTTCAATCGTTTTTCAACTTTACGTTTTATAGCTGTCAATCGCTTCATGATGTCCATAATCTGTTCATCTTTTTTGCGTTTATAAATTTCGTTCAAGCCTAAAATTAATGTTTTAGCTTGTCTAGAAATCTCGATACGATCACTTGTTGTAAGTGATTTTAGTTTTCGTTGCTCAAATTCAAGTGCTTCATTAATAATGTCCATAATCTTAATCTTTTAAATAATTTTGCAATTCGGCAATTTTTTCCGGTGTGCCAAATTTTCCACCGTAATATGAGGTTACTGTTGCTGATGATTCATCCTTGATGCCTCGTGAAGACACACATAAATGCTTCGCATCAATAATAACAGCAACATCTTCTGTTCCTAAAATATGTTTTAATTCTTCCGCAATCTGATTGGTCAAACGTTCCTGAACTTGCGGGCGTTTAGCATAATACTGAACAATCCTGTTCAATTTTGAAAGGCCAATTACTTTGCCGCAAGAAATATATGCCACGTGGGCTTTTCCGAATATTGGAACAAAATGATGTTCACAATTGGAGTAAAGGGTAATGTTTTTCTCAACCAACATCTGATTGTATTGATATTTATTATCAAACAATGCAATCTTAGGTTTGTTGGCAGGATTCAAGCCTGAAAATATCTCATCAACATACATTTTAGCAACACGTTGTGGGGTGCCTTTTAATGAGTCGTCCGTGAGATCCAGTCCCATCACATCCATAATTTCTTCAAATAACCCCGCAATGCGCTGTTTTTTTTCTTTGTCAGAAAGTTTGAAGGCATCGGGTTTTAGTGGGGTTTGTAATCCTGTGTATAAATGGTCGTCGCCAATATCGTCAACGCTAAATCCATTTAATTTATGATTGGGGTGGGGTATTTTTAATTCTTTGTCGGTAATCATTATTGTCTTTTATATGTGCTGTCTTCGGAAATTAAATTTGCGAAGCAAAGCAACGTTAATATTTTGAACTTAAGTTATCTGGCATTAAAATCAAGACTAAGCGAATGTGTTGGTCACATTTTGGAACTGTCTGATTTTATGTTGTAACACCTGTTAAAGTGAGTACTCATTTTAAAGTTCAAAATTGATATGCTCAAGGTGCTTTTTGTTAATTTGAGCGGTCTCGAATATCAATTTATAAATATAGGTTATTTAAGTCATTGTTTAAGTTTGTGTGTCAAACATTAAACAATTTTTAACATTTGAAATTTGATGGTGCAGCAAAGCCACTTGCTTTAGTAGCGGATTACTGATAATACTTACAGAATGGAGGCACTATTTTAATTCATCTTCATGGAAGATTAGAAATTTAAGAATTATGGCCACAGGGAAGTGCTGCATTTATAAAATGCGGTAGTCGTTAATTAAAATTAAAAGGTAGTTATGTGTTCAACATTTGGTTATCCTCAACTTCAACAAGTTTGTTGATCATGCCTCGAAAGATAAACCCATGAAACGGCAATACACTATACCAGTACAAGCGGCCAGCCAATCCGCGAGGTCTGAATGTAGCGGTTTGTTTAAGAAGTCCATCTTCAATTTTAAATTCCAACCAGGCTTCACCAGGAAGTTTCATTTCGGCATATAATAATAGTTTGCGTTCGTCCCGATCACTAAAAATCACCCGCCAAAAATCCAGCGCATCTCCAGCATCTAATTCTGAAACATGCGTCCTGCCGCGTCTCAATCCAATACCTCCGAACAGTTTGTCAAGATGGCCTCTAATTTTCCATAAATAGTTGCCGTAATACCAACCTGTGGTACCACCAATAGACCAAATTCGGTTAATCGTGCGGTCCATATCTATAATTTTTCGCTCCTTATAATCGGTAAAACAGCCATAAGTAGGCACATTGATATATTTGTGAAGACTGTTTTTTAGGCGACCGCTGCTAACGAGGGAATCTTTCCAACTGGACACAATGCTGTTCTGTTCAATCTTTTCAAATGCTAAATCTACGGCTTCACGATAGGTGATGGGCTGCACATCAAGAATGCTGTTAATATCACTTTTATTACCAATAATTTCAATGCCCATACTATCTACCAAGGAAGACGCGAGTTTATAGGAGGTAGACGTCACAAAATACAACCAATAGGAAGATAGTTTTGGAGTCATCACAGGCACTGTCAAAATGTACCGTTTTAATTTCCTGGCCTCTGCAAATTTGAGCAACATTTCCTTATAAGTCATCACTTCGGGGCCAAAAATATCGAAGGATTTATTGTATAGTTCTTCTCGTCCTTTGGCCTTGGATAAAAATGCCAAAACATCTCTAACTGCTAAGGGCTGCGTTTTGGTGTTCAACCATTTTGGAGCAATCATTACCGGTAATTTTTCAACCAAATCCCTAATGATTTCAAACGATGAACTTCCAGAGCCTACAATAATCCCTGCTTTAAAAATGGTGAGCGCATAGCTTTCTGACGCTAATAACTCTTCAACGTTTTTACGTGATTGCAGGTGTTTGGAGAGATTTTCATCATTGGTAATACCACTTAGATAGATGACCTGTTTTACTTGAGTGGTAGAAAAGTAGTTTTCAAAATTTTCAGCACATGTGGCTTCCAGTTTTTCAAAATCTTTAGAAGTGTTAGACATGGAGTGTATGAGGTAATAGGCCACATCAATATCTTTCGGAATGTTTTGAAGTGTTTCTGGTTTTAAAAAATCGGCTTCAACAATCGTGATATTTGGGTCTTCGCGGTAAGTTTTGTCTACTCTGAGTTGGTCTCGTACCGCACAAACTACGTGATGGCCTTCATTGATGAGTATAGGAATGATGCGCTTGCCAATATAGCCTGTAGACCCAGTAACGAGAATTTTCATATAAATTTTATAATGTTAGAGGCCGTCAGATACTATTGAGACCAGAATGTACTATTTAAAGGTACTGAAATTATTGATGTTGATGGCCTTCGCTTTTAAATCGAACATCAAATTATACAACCCAAAAAAGGTACGGTTCATATAAATGAAGTGTTTTGAGCCTCTATTACCGTTCATTTTTCTTAGTTCCGTATTTTTAGAATAGCGTTGGCCCAGTTCCGTTATTTTTCCGAAGAATTCACCATCTGAGAAATCGAAAGTTTCGGCATGAAACGGTTGGGTGAACAAGCTTAATAATTCGTGAAACATTTCCGTAAAAAATGCCACTTCCTCTTCAGAATCGTCCTCACGTAAAATTTCTAATTGGTACAATTTTTCGACAAAAAAGGCCTTGTTGGAAATATTTTCAGGTTTCGCCAATTCAAAATAGGGAGCATAAAATTCGTCCGGAATGGTTTTCATACAGCCAAAATCCAGCGCAATTAATTGGTTTGTTTTTGAAATTAGAAAATTTCCAGGGTGCGGATCAGCATGAACTTTTTTGAGCACGTGAATTTGGTACATATAGAAATCCCATAGCGCCTGGCCTATCTTGTTGGCAGCCTCCTGATTGGTGTTGTGAGCCGTGAATTCCGAAAGGTGTTCACCCTCCATATAATCCATCGTAATAATGCGTTCTGAGGATAAGTCTTCGTAATACTGCGGAAAATGCAGATTAGGAATATGGGCACAAGCGGCAGCAATTTCTTTGCTCTGTTGCACTTCCAATATGTAATTGGTTTCCTCAATGAGCTTTCCTTCAACTTCCTTAAAGTATTTGTCAGAATCTTTTCCTTTGATATTGAACATTTTCATGGCAATAGGTTTTACAAGGGCAAGATCAGACGAAATACTTTGGGCAACTCCCGGATATTGGATTTTCACAGCAAGTTTCTTCCCGTTTTTTTCTGCAATATGGACTTGGCCTATGCTTGCAGCGTTTACAGAAGTTGTGTTGAAGGAATCATAAAGCTCATTAGGTAATTTACCAAAATAGGTTTTAAACGTTTTTAGTACTAAGGCCGGCGATAATGGCGGTACTGAAAATTGTGCCAAGGAGAATTTCTCAACATAAGCTTGCGGCATAATGCTTTTCTCCATACTCAGCATTTGAGCCACTTTCAGAGCACTCCCCTTAAGTTGCTTTAAACTGTCGTAAATATCTTCAGCATTATTTTCATTGAGTTTTGAACGCGCTTCCAGTTCAGTTTTGGTCAATTTATCACCGTAATATTTGAGGTAATTGACACCAACTTTGGCACCTGTCGATACTAATTTAGAGGCACGTTGAATTTTTGATACTGGAATTTTATTTATGGTTTTCATTTAGGCATGTGTATTTTTTCCTTGAAAAGAAATTTTCCAAGATCGATTACGCTTTTTAATGGCGTAATATTTAAAACATCAAAACTGGTATTGACTGATTTTTCAATAAAAATGTCTGTTTTTTCAAACGAAGGCGAGCTGTCATCCATCCAAAATTTTAAGGTCACCAGTAACTGAATCCAAGCAGATTCCTGTAGGGCACGACGTTGAAATTTGTCGATGCGTTCTTCTTTAAGATCTATGGTTTCTATATCTAAAGCATTGATGAATTGTGAAAAACCTTGTTTAAGTTCGGACAGTACGGCAAGTCCTTTCAGACTGTTTTTATGGCGATTTAGCGCAAATAATACATAGCTTCTGTTGGCAGTTAAATTTTCAAAAAATGTAAAGTAGAAGCTTAACAATTTGTTGCGGGCATCGAACAATTGATAGTCTTCACTTTCATTTAATACGAGTATGGTGTTATCAAAAAAAGCTTTGAAAATGTGTTTTTCAATCGCTTCAAAAGAACCAAAATGTTCGTAAAATGTAGACTCTTCAAAGTTGTTTGCTTTTGAAAATATATATACGGACTTGGGTTGTTTGCCGTGTTCTAGAACATAATCCATATAATAGGTGATGATGTTCTGTGCTGAAATAGGATGTCGTTTTGCCATGATTTTTTAAAATATAAGTAAAGGTACGTAATGTTTAACTTTTTAATGATAACATTAAACAAAGTTTAACAGCGCTTTATGATATTCTAATTTTAGATTTAAGGGTTTGAATTGCAGAAGATTGAACTTAAAACAAGATTTATTTTAAGATTTCATTAACAATTGAGGGTTTTAAAAGCTGTAATTTTACGTAATACTTAAAATAACCATCTAAAATATAGATTATTATGAAAAAAATTATGCTTTGTCTCGCTGTAATCGGGATGTCCTTTTCAGTGAATGCACAAATTAAAACCCCACAACCGAGTCTTTTTTCCACGATTGAACAAAAGGTTGGTTTGACGGATGTCACTTTAGAATATTCTCGTCCTAACATGAGAGGTCGTACCGTTTTTGGAGATTTAATTCCTTATGGACAGGTTTGGAGATTGGGAGCGAATGAAAACACTAAGATTACTTTTAGTACAGATGTTACCGTAGGTGGCAAAACCTTAAAAGCTGGAACGTATGCATTATATGCAACGCCTAACGATAAGTCTTGGGACGTATTTTTCTATACGGATTCTAACAATTGGGGGAATCCTGAAAAATGGGACGATTCTAAAGTTGCTGCAAAAGTATCTGCTGAAACCTATCCGTTGCCAATGGATATCGAAACATTTACAATGTCATTTGATGATTTAAGAAGTGGCGGTGCAACCCTTGGTATGATGTGGGCAAATGTATATGTAGGCGTTAAATTTGACGTGCCTACCGATAAGTTGGTGTCTTCTTCAATTGAGAAAGTCATGAACGGCCCTGATGCTGGCGATTATTACAATGCTGCAGTGTATTATTTACAAGAAGGCAAGGATATGAAAAAAGCTAAGGAATGGATTGACAAAGCGATGGCAATGACTCCAAAACCTATGTTTTATCAATTAAGACAACAATCGTTGATTTATGCAAAAGCAGGCGATAAGAAAGGCGCTATTGAAATTGCTAAAAAATCTTTAGCGGCATCAGAAGCTGCTGGTAATGCGGATTATGTTAAAATGAACAAAGATTCCTTGAAAGAATGGGGAGCAATGTAGTTGCATAAACCGATTAAGACTTTATAAATTAGTAAGCCTCACAAATACTGTGAGGCTTATTTTTTTTGCTATACGGAACATTAAAAGTTGGGAGTTTTTTTAATCGTATCTTAAATTGATGAGATGCCTGACATCATCTAATATAAACATAAGGTTTTTACTAAAATCGTGGGTCATTATCGGGCTTTCAACTTTGTTGGTTCGTAACAGATCATTAAAATGTTCAGTTTCATAGCTGTAACCGATTGTGGTGTATCCGAACTCGTGCGTTGTTTCTTGTCCTTTATGTGTGATGGTTACGGTAGAAGGTTGATGGAATCTGGTGTTGATTTTAATGGTGCCGTGTTCACAATGAAAAATTGCTTCGGTGGGTGTTTCTTCCAACAACGTGCTTTTTAAAAACGCCTTCACACCATTATTGTAATTGAAAATAACATCACAAGTGGCATCCACACCATTATCAAAAAACGTGGCTTTAGCTTCAATATCTATTGGTTTTCCTAAGGTGGATAAGGCAGCGAAAATAGGGTAGATGCCAATATCCAACAAACTACCGCCACCGAGTGATTTTTTGAATACTCGTGATTCCATGTCTATGGTCGGTTGAAAACCAAAATCGGCTTCTAATTTTTGGATCGCACCGTATTTATTTGATTTCAATTCACTTAAAACGAATTGGTAATGCGGTAAAAAATAGGTCCATAAAGCTTCCATAAACAATACATTGTTCAACTTGGCGCTGGCAATCATCGCTTCTACGTCCTTAAGATTCAAAGCTAATGGTTTCTCGCACAATACCGCTTTTTTATGGTTCATGCACATGATGGCATGCTCCTTATGATAACTGTGAGGTGTCGCTATGTAAATAGCATCAATATTAGGGTCAGCCGCTAAAACTTCATAAGAATCGTAAGCTTTAATGGCATTATATTGCTTGGCAAACGAATTTGCTTTTTCCTGATGTCTTGAGGCCACCGCATAAAGTTCGCAATGGGTAACCGATTGCAGGTCTGTAGCAAACTTATTGGCAATTTTACCGAGCCCGATAATGCCCCATCTTATAGTTTTCATGACATGGAATTTTTATAGATTAAATAACTGAAATAGGCCAGGAGGCTAATCAAAAATAGTAATGTGAGTCGGTTGTTTTTTGATATACCTTTGAAATCAATGAGCATGGCGATAATAATGGCTAAAAAGCAGCCCACAAAATTCAACCATAAATACGGAAGATTGATGTAATTGTATTCATCTAAAAAGTATAAACTCAACACAAGGGCTTGGGTAATAAGTGCGGAAATAAATACCGCATTGCCTCTAACATGTTTAAAGAAAAAGGCCAACAGGAAAATGCCCAAAATATTGCCATAAAAAATGGAGCCAATGATATTGACCAACTGAATTAAATTATCCGCCAAATAGGCTGCTGAAGCAAAAATAATAGCTAAAACGCCCCAAGCCAGGGTAAACCATTTAGAGGCTTGTAAGTAGTGCTGTGGACTTTTATCTTGAGCGTAGCTGCGCTTGTACAAATCCATAGTCGTGGTTGAAGACAAGGCATTAAGCTCACTCGCAGTGCTCGACATGGCAGCGCTTAAAATTACTGCCAGTAGCAAGCCGATCAATCCGCGTGGTAGGTTGTTTAAGATGAAATGGATAAACACATAATCTTTATCGTTTGTTTCTACAGAAAGTACGCGTTCTGTATTGGCTTTGCTGATCAATTCTTTTGCAGCCTCTCTATTGGCTCTATCTTCATCATTATAGAGTGCAATTTGCGTTGCTAAGAGCTCACTTTTGTTACCCGCATACTGCATCATGACTTCCTTTTTCTCCTCAAAAATGTCATTTTGTTGTTGTTGCAATTTGGTGTAATCTTCAGCATATGAGGAATTCATCACGGTTTCTGTGGCGGCCGGATTAAAATTGATAGGCGAGGTGTTAAATTGGTAAAACACAAAGACCATCACCCCGACCAACAGAATAAAAAACTGCATCGGTACTTTTAAGAGCCCATTAAAAATCAGTCCCATTTGCATTTCCTTAACTGATTTCCCTGACAGGTAACGCTGCACCTGACTTTGATCTGTCCCAAAATAGGAGAGCGCCAAAAATGAACCTCCAATAACCCCACTCCAAAAGGTGTAACGGTTATTGAAATCAAAGGAAAAATCCAGAATTTCCATTTTTCCGCTTGCCCCAGCAATTTCTAAGGCTTTGGTAAACGTGATGTTTTCTGGAAGGTAGCTGACAATGAGAAAAAACGCAATGAACATGCCCGTAAAAATAACCGCCATTTGCTGTTTTTGGGTGATGCTGACCGCTTTCGTACCTCCTGATACTGTATAAATAATTACCAAAATTCCAATAATGATAATCAGTAAGTTCAGATTCCAACCCAATACCGCAGAGAGGATAATGGCAGGTGCGTAAATGGTAATCCCTGCAGCCAAGCCGCGTTGGATTAAAAATAAAATAGCGGTCAAGCTTCTGGTTTTTAAATCGAATCGATTTTCCAAAAATTCATAAGCGGTGTAGACTTTGAGTCGGTAATACAGCGGAATAAACACCAAACAAATGATGATCATGGCAATGGGCAATCCAAAGTAGAATTGCACAAAGCCCATCCCGTCGTGAAATGCTTGTCCAGGCGTGGATAAAAATGTAATCGCACTGGCTTGGGTGGCCATCACACTTAAGCCTATGGTCCACCATTTAGCTTCATTGCCGCCTTTTAAATAATCCTCAACATTTTTGCTGCCGCGCGTTTTCCAAGTGCCATAAATAACAATGGCCAATAGCGTTCCGATGAGTACAATCCAATCTAATAGCTGCATGTTAGAAGGATTTCATGATAAAATAAAACAAAACAATATAAAGCGCATTAGCCACAAGGACTAAGGTGTACGATTTTTTCCAGCGCTCTTTTGGTGGTTGTTGTAGTTTCATGAATAAATTTATTGTTTTAATTGTTGATTGGCTTTGATATTTTCTTTTCCGATAGAAAGCATATTTGCAAATAATCGAAACGCTCCTGCAACCCCTTCTGGGAATTCTCTAAAAAAGCTCAATCCCGTATAAATATAATGTCCTTTTCCGTATTTGGCCACTAATAAGCTCCCTTCTTTTGGGGTTTCACCGGTATCGTGCATGGATAATACGGGAGTGAAGGCCTCTGACCACGTATCAGGAAAATAGAGTCCGCGTTCTTGAGTCCAACCTTCAAAATCGGTTTGGGTGATTTTGTTGGGATAGTTGAGCAATTCGTGTTGCGGATTGAGAAACGTTACCTCAGAATTTTCATCCGTTACACGGTCTCTTGAAAGTTTCATTGGATATGGCGCTAAATCATCTACCACAAGTCCTCCGCTTGTATTGTACTGCACAATTAAATTGCCGCCCTGATTAACAAATTCGAACAATTGGTGTTGTTTAAATTTCAGTGCGTCTATAGTATTGTAAGCTCTGATTCCGACTACAATAGCGTCAAATCGATTAAGATTGTCTGTAGTAATATCTTCAGGTTTTATGATCACAACGTTGTAGCCAATTTGCCTTAGACTTTCTGGGACCACATCTCCTGCGCCTTCAATATATCCGATATTTTCACCCTTTTTCTTTATGTCCAAACGTACAATTTTGCTCTCGCTTGGCATTAATATGGTTTGAAAGGGAATGTGATTATAGTCCATTTCAATCAGCTGTTTTGTGTAGACCTCATTGCCGATATGAACCATTGGCGATAAAAGTCCTTCACTTTGATTTTTAGGCGGAATCACCGTAAATACTAAGGTTTTTTCTTCACCTTTATGAAGGAGCGATACTTTTTGCTTCTCAGGATATACATTCCAGCCTTTAGGATGGGCTAATTGTACAAAACCTTCTAAGTTTTCTCGCTGTGCTTTGACGATAACTTGAATATCCTTTTGCTGATCATCGGCGAAAATGATGACTGGTTCCGCGATATGTGCTGAAACCTGCGGAACGATTTCAAACGGTTTGTAGACCTCACCTTTTACAGGGTCGTTGGTTTTGTAAATTACAGGTCTGACGTATGGAATCACTACACCGTTAATGGAAATATTGAAGGTTGCCGTTACATTTCTAGGGGTTTCCGGTAAGCCGATAAGTTGTTGATCGTCCACCTTGTACATGCCCAAACTCCCCTTGGAGTCCAACCAATATGGAGTAGAGTAGGACGTAGTTGGAGCAATTGTCATCTCAGATTTAAAGCGATGGGAGTCATTATTTTGTAAATCGGTATTTTTTTGAATTCTGGAACCATCCGAAAATACTACAGATAATAATTTGATGTTTTGCGGACTTCTGTTGATGGCTTCTAAACTTAAATTTATGACGCTTTTTGGTGAAGCAGTATTAGATGCGGCTGCAACTTCAAGATACAGGCCGGCACATCCTGCAATTACCTCTTTGATAGCTTCAGATTTCACGGTTTTCCAATGGTTGTCCTCTAATTTCTGAATCAATTTGTAGGCTTCAACTAATTTTTGAATAGAGGCTGAAGGATTGTTGAAATCATAATTTTCTTGAACGCTTTTAAGTAGTTCACCGATAGGTTTTCCTCCTTTTACGCGATTCCAACTCGTATCAATTCCTTCAAAAATATTTGTTTTATCGGTTGGTTTGTTGCCTTTTATCAATTCCAAATATTCGGTTTCACTACCACGAGAGCCGGTATTTCCAAAGCCTTGCGATTGATGAGAGCTTCTACTTAACGCTGCAATCTCGGCATTGGAGAGTCCGAGGGCAGGGTAGAAGTTGCCCACTTCCAATTCGTAAAAGTTTGTTTTATCGGCGGCATCAAATTTTTCTTGACTGCCATAAAACCACCACGACGGATTGAAAAATTCACGTTTTGGTTGCCACACTTTTACATGTTTAAGCTGCTCAGGATATTTTGTAGGGTCAGCCGCTGCATCAAAAGCTTCCATGCTTAACATGGCGGAACTGGTATGATGTCCGTGGGTAGACCCAGGACTACGGTGGTCAAAACGGTTGATGATAATATCTGGCTGAAATTTACGAATGGCCCAAACCACATCACTCATAACCTCATCTTTGTTCCAAATGGCCAAAGTTTCATCCGGATGTTTAGAATATCCAAAATCATTAGCTCGGGTAAAGAATTGTTCACCTCCGTCAATTTGTCGTGCTGCAACCAATTCTTGGGTTCTGATCACTCCTAAAAGCTCTCTGAGTTCAGGTCCGATAAGGTTTTGGCCACCGTCGCCACGGGTTAACGAGAGGTAAGCGGTTCTTGCCTTAACGGCATTCGACATGTGTGAAATGAGTCGCGTGTTTTCGTCATCAGGATGCGCTGCAACATACAATACAGAACCTATAAAATTGAGTTTTTCTATGGCTTCATATAATTCTGAACTCGTTGGTTTTTTTGGCTGCTGGGCTTGTATCGAAATACAAGACATTAAAATAATTAAAAGTAATAACTGACGTCTGAACATTTGAAGTGCATTAGCTTGAACTTCAAATATAAAAAAGATGGGACGTAATTTTAACTTTTAGATTTTATTTAACTTGAATTTTACTGAGATTTCAGGCGATTTTGAGAAGTATGGAAATTTTAAACTTTTAATAATAAGATTTTAATGATGGCGCTTCAAATTGTGCTTAAATCATGTCCGTATTATCTTCAAATAATTCGTCAATAGCATCTTTTTTAATTAGTGTGACTGCTTTTTGTAGCATTAAGTTATTGGGATAGGTTACCAAATCGCCATTTTCAATGCGTAAATGCAGTTGAAAGGCTCTAATATCTTCTATAATACCTTCAAGCGGAAAGTCTTTATCATGAATTTGTATTTTATCACCTACTTTATAGGGAAATGAGAAAAACATAATGATGCCTGAGGTGATATTGCTGAGAATGGACCAGATAGCGAACAGACCGATACCAATAACGGCAAATACCGATGAAAACAGCAGAATCAAATCTTTGGCCTCTGTTCCAAAAATAAAAGGAATAATCAACAGTGCAACAATAAATAGTGCAACACTAACATAGCGTTGCATTAAGTGAATGCGCGCAATGTTAATGCCTTGTTTTTTTGAAACTTTAGCAATAACCTTGTTAACGAAAAATCGTATGATCAGTAGAAACAGAAGTAAAAAACCGGTATAGATAAAACCGTCCTGATAGTCTTTAAAAAACATAGATTTTTTTTAAAATTTGATTAATAGCAAAGATACATACAAATCTATTGTTTCTGTTTTAAACCAAGGCTTTCTCTGAGGCTTGCATCTGCATTGGAATTTTTGTTCCAATAATCGGATTTGATAGACTTCATCCTTGTCGCTTTTGTGGTCAATTCTTTAGCTTTTTCCCCCTGACCACTAATAAAGGTCTCTTCCCAAGAAATGATGTCAAATGGGGATTTTGGATTGAAGGAGATGCTAATGCTTCGGTTTAATTCTGGATACGATAGCGTGTATCGGTCCTGTGTCAATTCTGCGGAAGCGTTATAAGCCTTAAAAGGAATGTGTCTTAAACGTAAAAATTCGAAAGCCGGAATGATCTCCACATTGCCGGTAGGTAAACTTTTAGGGTCGATACGTAATTGTGTCCATAGTTCGTTTTCGAGGATGTTTTTATTGAAATCAAACTCTTCATCAGCTTCGCCTTCAAAATAAGAATGAGATCGCACCTCAAAATCTGAGCGGTTGTTGAGTTGGATGTACACTTGACCACACCACTCCTGCACGGAACACGTAACCTTTAAAGCATGCTGATTGTTCGCTGCGGGATAAAACACACTTTGCATGATGCTATAGGGGTAAATGCCGGTATTGAAATTTTTAGTGGCATTCAATTTTAATACCGGAATACTATTGGAGGACGCTTGGTCTGCTTTTACTTGTTCGGATTTCAAAAAAGGCTCGGTGACATAAACTAATACAGCGGTGCCTTTACGGATTTCGCCATAACGTGCTTGCTCTAAAGCATAGGAAGTGATTTCCGCCTCGCCCTGATACCAGTAGTCCTTAAAATCTTGCGATAAAGGTTGTGCTTTTTTTAGTTTCTCTCCTGAAGTTTTATGTTCTTGTAAATCAGTGTTTTGAATTGGTTTGTTTTCATCTTTACATGAAGAGAACATCAAAAGAAAACAAGCACTAAACACTAAGGTAATTGACGATTTCATAGCGATAAAATTTGTATAAAAATACAAAGTTAATTGCTTTTAACAATGTCATTTAACGTTTGATATACGAGGTGTGTCGGCAAACCCATGACATTAAAATAAGACCCTTCAATTTTGGTAACACCAATTTGGCCTATCCATTCTTGAATGCCATAGGCACCCGCTTTATCAAAAGGTTTGAAGGTGTTTATGTAGTAGTTGATCTCCTCATCGGTCAAATTTTTAAAGGTGACTTTTGTGACCGAATTCACCGTTTTTTCAATACTTGTAGTTGTAAAACAAACAGATGTAATGACTTCGTGCGTGGCATTGCTCAAGGATTTAATAAGCTCAAAAGCTTCTGCAGCGTCCCTTGGTTTGCCCAATGCTTTTGTGTTGTGCCACACAATGGTGTCGCTGGTAATGAGAATATCTTTGGGGCGAAGTTCGTTTTTGTAAGGCAGTGCTTTGAGCTGTGCTAAATAATCGCTGATTTCAAAATGTACCAACCGTTGTGGGTAATCTTCCAAAACAGGCTTTATACGGATTTCAACATCCAATCCTAAATCTTTAAAAAACTGTTGTCGCCTTGGTGAATTAGAGGCTAAAATAACATGGTAGTCTTTTAAGGTGTCGTTAAGCATGGTATCTAATTTTCAGTCTCGATTTGGATAAACTTTAAGTGATATATGGGCTGTTATTTCAAAACTATCGGATATAATAACAGCGACAGCATCCCAAAAAGCATTACTAATTTAAACATATTACTGATATGGGAATAGTCTTTTTTAGATTTTGCGCTAAAGATTCTAATGGCAATATAAATGAGTGGTGCAATGATGAATATTAGAAAATATCCGATAAACAGTTCATATTTAAAAAGGTATGTGACCACATAATAAATAGAACCCAAAAGAGGCACTAACGTTACAACTAATGCAATTTTAGCAGCTCTGTCTCGCCCGATGGCGATAGGCAAAGTGTTCATCCCGGCTTTATAATCGCCATCTACGTCTTCCAAATCTTTGATGAGTTCCCGCACCAAATTGATTAAAAATGCAAAAAGGGCATAGTCCAATAAGATTTTAAAAAAGGTGAGCTGTGTTGCTTTATTTTGTTCGGTAATAACAGGAATCAATTCGAAGACACCCACAATCAAAATACTCAGAGCCACCAAGACGGAAATGATAATATTTCCTATTAAAAGTGTTGGTTTTAAATAGGAAGCATAGACATAGAGCAATGCAGAAATAATCACAAAAAGGGCGAAAAACCCGCTGCGGCCCACTAAATTGGAGAGGTAGAACCCAATAAGAACACCAATAACATTAAAGGTGATAAACAGAATGTTTGCTGTTTTTTCAGAAATTTTAGAACCTACAATCACTTTTGAAGGTTTATTCACCAGATCGGTTTCGACATCATAAATATCATTAATGATGTTCCCGGCCGCCGCAATGCAGAGTGTGGAAAACACCAATAATCCAAAACCAAACCCATTGAGTGTGATGGTCAGATTTGTGGTTTCTAAAAACGGCTCAAAAAGCGCGTATTTTATAAGTAATTGCACAAGGGCAATCAGCAATAAATTTTTCCAGCGGATTAAGTTTAGGATATGCAATGGGTGGCTATGTGTTGGTTAGTTTTATAGTTGGCAGTATTCAGTGTTCAGTATTCAGTGTTCAGTATTCAGTATTCAGTGTTCAGTGTTCAGTATTCAGTAGGCAGTATTCAGTTTGCAGTCTTCAGTGTTCAGTGTTCAGTATTCAGTATTCAGTGTTCAGTTGTGAATTTTTCATCATCAATCAACAATCAACAATCACCAATCACCAATCATCAATCAGCAATCGTCAATCATCAATCAACAATCCTCAATCCTCAATCCCTCTAGTCATATTTCGCGCTAAAGTTTCCATTCCATTTGTCCTGTACTTTTAAGACTTGTTCAATAACGTCTCTTACGCAACCTTGGCCACCGTTTTTATGGGAAATGTATTTAGAAATGGCCTTAATTTCTGGTACGGCATCTTGCGGACACGTTGGTAAGCCCACACGTTTCATCACCGGATAATCAGGAATGTCGTCGCCCATATACAACACGTTTTCAGGTTTGATATTATGAAGCGCTAAATACTCCTCCATCTGCTCAATTTTGTTATGTGCACCTAAATAGATCGCGTTAACGCCCAAACCTTCTAATCGTTTACGAACACCTTCATTGCTGCCTCCAGAAATAATGCAAACATTAAAGCCTTCCAGTAGCGCGGTTTTCATGGCGAAACCATCTTTAGTGTGCATCGTGCGCAACATTTCGCCAGAGGTAGTCAAGGTAATGGTGCCGTCTGTCAATACGCCATCAACGTCAAAAATAAAAGTGGTGATATGTCCTAGGTATTCTTTATAACTTTTTTCTTCCATGTGTTTTTTGGATGCTTGCTGTCATGAGTTCATAAATAGCTTTATGTTGCTCGTTTTCTAGCAATTTTAAATGTTTTTTAATCGTTTTTTTATCGTTGCGTTTAGCAGGACCTGTTTGCGCCATATACGGGGACATGTCTTGCACTTTTTTCGCGGTTTCAAGTATTAATGGCTTTAAAATGTCAAATTCGACACCTTTTGATTCGGTGATTTCATGTGCCACACGATACAGCTGATTGGTGAAATTATTCACGTAAACAGCAGCTAAATGCAACGCTTTACGCTGTTGTGTGTTCACTTTGTGCGCATTGCAGCCAATTGCTTTTGCCAACGACTTTAAAGTCTTCAAATCCGCCTTATCCAACACCTCCAAACAAATAGGTACGGTAGCAAAATCTAACGTTGCCGCTTTGCTAAAGGTTTGTAAAGGATAAAATACGCCGCGTCTGTTTTTCTTGTCCAAATCATGGACATTCACAGATCCTGAGGTGTGCACAACCAATTTGTTTTCAAAGGACAATTGGGTAGAGAAATTAGCAATAGCATCATCACTTACTGCAATAATATAAACGTCAGCGTCCACCAATTCAGAAAGGTTATCTGTAATGGCAACTTTGTTTTTGTAAGATTGGATGCTTTTGATAGATCTGTTATACCATTGTTTAACCTCTACTTGTTCTGCTTTCTCAAAAGCATTGAACAAATGGGTGGCAACATTGCCCGCGCCAAGAATAATTACTGATATCATGCCGCTAAATTAATGAAGAAATAAGACATAGGAATTATGAATTTTGAATTTTCATGCTGATGATAACGCCTTAGAGTGATTTGTCTTTAAAATCTTTTAATGGTAACAGACTTTAAATGACTACTTTCCGGTCAATAATAGCCAAGGCTTTTGATTTTTCAAGCTTTTTTATGGCTCTGATTACGGTTTCCACGCGTAGTCCTGTCAATTCTGATATTTGTTGTCGCGTTAGTGGCACTTCAAAATCGGTTTCTACTTTGGCATTGGATTTTAAATGATTCAACAAGGTTAGAATCCGATGTTCCGGCGGGTAAATAGACACTTCCCGGGCTATTTTCGCTTTGTAGATCATGCGCTTACATATCATTTTGGTGAATGTGAGATGAATGTCAGGATGCATTTTCAACAGCTCAAAAAAGGCGGATTTTGAAAGTAGATAAAGTTCAGTATCCTCTAACGTCTGCGCTGTCGCAGGATATTTATAATCTCCAAATAGAGGCGGCTCTCCAAATGAATCATCATTTTTAAAGAATCCCTGCACAAATTCTTTTCCATCTTCCGTGAGGTTAAACATTTTTACATGTCCGGTTTTTATCTGGTAATAAAAATCGGCGTGCTCTCCTTCGTTAAAAATGGTGCGGTCTTTTGAATAGGTTTTCAAAGTGCCTCCAAAAGATTGAATGATCTGTTCTGGAATCATGGTCTTATGATTTGAGTCATAAAAATACGGATAATCATTTAGGAACTTTGTAATAACCTAAAAAGAAAGATCATGACATTATACAATAAAGGCTTATTCGACTTCAAAGAGCACCTTACATTATATGTACCATTGAGCATCATTTTTCAAAGCTGCATTGGCTCTATAGCGGCAATGCTGATTTTAATGAACAGTAGCGACACCTTTCATTTTCTCGATTTGACTATGGTGGTTATTTTTGCGATGGCCTATAATGGTTCGCTGTATGCCCAAATGAAACCAAAGGTGATTTTCAATTTATTGATTGTGACCGTTTTGGTACACATTACATTTATTGTCATAAATTTGTTGCGAATGGCATAAGATAGAATGGAAAAAAAAGATATTCAAAGTAGGGAAGATGTATTTCTACTCGTTTCAGAATTTTACAAAAAAGTTAGAAAAGATAAGGTTTTAGGCCCTTTTTTCAATCGCGTGATTACAGATTGGGATGCGCATATTGAACGCTTGACCACCTTTTGGGAAAGTAGTTTGTTTATGTCCAAAAAATTGGAGCAACGCTACCATGGTAATCCTTTAGAGGTCCATATTAAGGTGGATGAAGAGAATAATAACACCATAACTTCAGAGCATTTTGGCTTGTGGCTCAATCTGTGGTTTGAAACTCTAGACCAACTTTTTGAGGGTGAGTATGCCGATAACGCAAAAAATCGTGCGCGTAAAATGGGGACTTTTATGTTTATGAATATTTTTCAAGCAAGGCAGTCATAAACCGACTTTTTATGAAGAAGTCAGTGGGTTTTTGGCTTTTTCTGATTGTAATTTCCTGATCTCTAAAATATATCAACTTTAACATCTTTTAACTCTTCCTCAATCAACAAAATTGGCTAATTTTGCACTGCTTCAAGGAAAGCCCAGAAAACCGACCTTATATCATGCAAAAAAGACTCGCTAACATTCTTTTCTCCACCCGATTAACAGCCATTTTATTTGTTGTTTTTGCCTTAGCTATGGCAATCGGTACATTTTTAGATGCCAATCAAGACACCTCTCCAACACCGTACACACGACATTTAATTTACAATGCGTGGTGGTTTGAGGCTATTATGGGTATTTTCATGATCAATTTTATTGGTAATATGTATCGCTACCGTTTATTGCGATGGGAAAAATGGGCCACCTTAACTTTACACTTAGCTTTCGTATTAATCATATTTGGTGCTTTTGTAACGCGATATATCGGATACGAAGGAATGATTGCCATTAGAGAAGGCGAAACCGAAAAGCAGTTTTTATCCCAAAAAACCTATGTCACCGCTTATATTGATGGTGATTATATGGTGGATGGCATGGCACAACGAAAGATTGTTGAGCGTGAAGTTGACTTTTCATACCGATTGAACAATAAATTCAAGGCTGAAACCGACTATAATAACATCCCAGTTTCTATTGAACTTGAAAAATATATTAAATCAGCTGAAATTGATGTGATTCCTGACGAATCTGGAGAAACCTATTTAAAAATTGTTGAAGCCGGAGATGGACTACCTCATAATCACTTTTTAAAATCTGGCGAAGTACAAAACTTGCATAATGTTTTAATCGCCTTAGATAAACCAACACCAGGTGCAATTAATATTACCAGCACTCCTGATGGACTAACCATTGAGTCTCCTTATGAAGGCGATTATATGACGATGGCCACACGTGCTACAGGAGTTGTAGTAAAAGATAGTGTGCAGCCATTGGTGTTGCGCTCACGTTACCAAATTGCCAATATGTCTATGGTATTCCCAAAACCTATGGTGAAAGGTGTTTTTGATGTGGTTAAAAAATCAGAAATGCTTAAAGGTGATGAAGATGGAGTGGTGATGAAAGTAACCGTTAATGGTGAAACAAAACGTGTTAATCTGTTGGGCGGTCCTTATAAAAACAACCCATTTGAACAGGTTGAATTCGGGAATATTATTGTGTCTTTAAAATATGGTTCTAAATTGATTGATCTACCGTTTGAAGTGAAACTGAACGATTTTATCGCTCAAAAATTCCCAGGAACAGAAAAGAGTTATTCTTCTTATGAAAGTAAAGTGACTGTTTTGGATAAAGAGCAGGGCGATTTTGATTACCACATTTATATGAATAATATTTTAGATCACCGAGGATACCGATTTTTCCAAGCAAGTTTTGATCCAGATGAGAAAGGAACAATTCTTTCTGTAAATCATGATTTCTGGGGAACTTGGATCACTTATATTGGCTACTTCCTCCTTTATATTGGGTTGATGGCGATTTGGTTTGATAAGAATACACGTTTTGCAGATTTAAATAAGATGCTTGAAAAAGTTAAAAAGCAAAAGCGAAAAATCACCACGATTTTCCTTTTAGGATTTACCACTTTTGGTTTCTCACAAACACATTCTGCAGATGATGGCCATAACCATGGTCTACCAACAAAAGCGCAAATTGACTCTGTGTTGAGGGCCAATATTACCCCAAAGGAACATGCTGATAAATTTGCACATCTTGTAGTCCAGGATTACAGTGGCCGTATGATGCCAATGGATACCTATGCGTCAGAGATTTTACGAAAACTGAGCAAGAGTGATACTTATGAGGAGTTTGACGCTAACCAAATTATGCTATCTATTCAGGAAAGCCCATTGTTATGGTACAATGTGCCGGTTATTTATTTAGCACCACAAAAGGCGGATACCATTAGAAAAATTATTGGGGTGCCAATGGATAGAAAACACGTCGCTTTTGTTGACTTTTTCAAACCTGATGGTACTTATAAATTGGAGCCTTATCTTAATGATGCGTACAGAGCTCAAGTTCCAAACGGAACTCAAAAGGAATTAAAAGAAGCTGATCAGCGTGTCAATTTGATGCACAATGCACTTGAGGGCCGCGCAATGAAAATCTTCCCGGTACCTAATGATGATAATAATAAATGGATTTCTTCGAAAGAGTTTCGTGATGGAAATTATAGAGAAAAAATTGAAGATTCCCTTTTAGGGAATTTCATGAACAATGGATTTAGCGCGTATTTATTAACGTTAAATAAAGCTAAGCATGACGGCGATTTTTCAAAAGCGGAAGATGTGCTGAATGGCATCAAAAAGACTCAACAAAAGTACGGAAGTGAAGTGATGCTGTCTGATGAAAAAGTCAAGACTGAAATCGCCTATAACAAATATGACATTTTCAAAAACCTGTTCAGTTGGTATATGTATGCCGGAACATTGATGTTTATTGTGTTAATCATGCAGATTTTTAACGGCAACAATAAAATAATCAACATCAGTGTAAAGGTGTTTGCCTTTATCATCTTAGGTTTATTCCTTTTACATACGGCCGGACTCGGGGTACGTTGGTACCTTGCTGGGCATGCACCTTGGAGTGATGCGTATGAATCCATGATTTATGTGGCGTGGGCTACAATGTTCTTTGGATTGGCATTTGGTAGAAAGAGTGATTTAACCATTGCGGCAACAGCATTTGTAACTGCAATTATTTTGATGGTAGCGCATTGGAATTGGATGGATCCTGCAATATCAACCTTAGAGCCTGTATTGGATAGTTATTGGTTGATGATACACGTTGCGGTAATCGTGATGAGTTATGGTCCGTTTGCGCTCGGTTTGATTTTAGGATTGGTATGTTTAATCTTAATGATTGTTACTACTAAAAAGAATCGCAGCAAGATGTTGCTTAATATTAAAGAGTTGACCATTATTAACGAAATGGCTTTGACTACCGGTTTAATCCTATTGACCATTGGTAACTTCTTAGGAGGTATGTGGGCCAATGAGAGTTGGGGTCGTTATTGGGGTTGGGACCCTAAGGAAACTTGGGCATTGATCAGTATTATGGTTTACGCATTTGTAATCCACATGAGATTGGTTCCTGGACTTCGAGGTCGTTTTGGTTTTAACTTGGCTTCTATTATTGCATTTGCGAGTATTATGATGACGTATTTCGGGGTAAATTTCTATCTTTCAGGACTTCATGCCTATGCAAGTGGAGATCAAATTGTGAGCTTGAAGTTTATTGCAATAACAGCGGCTATTGTTGCTGTGATAGCAATTTTAGCTTACCGTAAATATGTTATATATTATAAAAAATAAGAACTAAATACCTACTATAATACATCAGCCATAAGCATTTTTTGTTTATGGCTTTTGCCATTTATGGCGTAAAAATTAGAGTATCGTTTGAAGACTAAATCTTAAGAATAGATGAAAATATTTAAAGAATTCAAGGAATTTGCTGTTAAAGGGAATATGATGGACATGGCCATCGGGATTATTATTGGCGCGTCTTTTAATAAAGTGATTGACGTGTTGGTGAAAAAAGTGTTGATGCCACCATTATCCTTAATGACCGATGGTTTAAATTTTCAGGACAAGCGATTTGTTTTAAGAGAGAAAATTGTAGATGCTACTGGAAAGCTAATTACAGACGAAGTAGCCATCGGGTATGGCGAACTTTTCGAAACTTTCCTTGACTTTTTAATTATTGGATTCACTGTTTTTATCCTTGTCAGATTCCTAAATGGCCTTAAAAACAAAGCGCAGGATCCCAAAGATAAAACGGTTCAAACACCTAAGGATATTGAACTGTTATCGCATCTTACCGAGTTGATGGAAGAGCAAAATCAGTTGCTTAAAAAACAACAGAAGTAATCTGCTGTTTTCAAGAAGTTAGAAAAACTAAAAAAAAAGAATAGTTTTATTTCTGAGGAACCATAGCATTAAAATGCTGTGCTATTTTCGCGTAGGCGATGTCTTTAAAATTGCTGACTACTAAATCTGCAAGGCCATAATCTTGGTCATGGGAATGTAGACTATCATAACCCACACAAAAAATACCTGCATCTTTAGCGGCTCTAATTCCGTTAGTGGAATCTTCAATAACGATACATTCATGAGGCTTATACCCTGAAGCCATGGCTGCTTTTTCAAAAATTTCAGGATGTGGTTTAGATGCTTTTAAATCGGCACCACTCAATTTAGCCACAAAATAAGGGTTCAAATGGAAGCGATCAAAGATATTGTTGATGTTGTCCATTGAGGCCGAAGAAGCCAAAACTAAGGTCAATCCGTTATTGTGGTAATCTTGAATTAAGTCCAGAACACCAGGCAAAAGATCCAATTCGTCATCGTTTTCAAATAAATATTTAAAATGATCACGTTTGAGATCTACCAAGGTTTGCGGACCTAAAGGCAGATTAAAATGTTCTACCAATTCTTCACAAATGGCTCTCGTGGCTTGACCCGTGAACGAGGCATAGAGTGATTCTGAAACATTAATGTTAACATCCCTAAACATGAGATGATACGCTTTGTGGTGTAGCGGTTCAGTGTTTACGATAACACCGTCCATGTCAAACAATACGGCTTTAAGCATTTGGAGAGTAATTAATTAATAGCTCTACGAATATAAGGGAATTGGACTTCAATCCATAAAAAATGGTTTAAACTTTTTATTATTTCTCAAACGTTATCGATTTATCAAGGCCTTTAGGAGTTATAAATAAGCTTTAATTAAACTAAAACCGGTAGATGGAATAAAAATTCTGGGATGTAACGGAATTGTTATTTCTTATAAAAAGGACTCTTCTAATGAGTGCAGGTGTTGTCAATTATTTGTAATTTTAAAGCTTACTAAATGTCAGATCTAATGTCTATATCAAAATACGGATTAAATACCATTTGCACGCATGTTGGCGAAATTAAGGATCAACAGTTTAAAGGTGCAGTGTCACCAATTTATATGTCTACGTCCTATGAGTTTGAAGATGTGGATGTAAAACGTTATCCACGCTATTTCAATACGCCAAATCAGGAGTTCACCTCTAAAAAAATCGCTGCGTTGGAGCATGCTGAAGCAGGAATGCTTTTTGGAAGCGGAATGGCTGCCATTAGCACTGTTTTCTTGGCATTTTTAAAACATGGCGATCATATTGTTGTTCAAAATACGCTTTATGGTGGCACGAGTAATTTTATTAGGGAGGAATTTCCAAAATATGGAATCGAATTCACGTTTACGGACGGCTATGAAGTTTCCGATTTTGAAGCGGCAATTCGTCCAAATACCAAACTTATTCATATTGAGACACCATCCAATCCGTTGTTAACCATTACAGATATTAAAGGTGTTGCTGATTTAGCGAAATCCAAGAATCTGATCACAACCATCGATAATACCTTTGCAAGTCCCGTCAATCAAAATCCAATCGATTTTGGAATTGATATTGTCATGCATTCCGCCACAAAATATTTGGGTGGACATTCTGATATTTTAGCGGGTGCCATTGCCTGTAGTGATGCGCATATGAAGATCATTTGGAATGTTGCCAAAAATTTAGGCGGTAGTTTGAGTGATATGACCGTTTGGATGTTGGAGCGCAGTATGAAAACATTGGCTTTACGCGTTAATGCTCAAAATAGAAATGCTAAAAAGTTGGCAAAATATTTAGAGAAGCACGAGGATGTGAAACAGGTTTTCTATCCTGGTCTTAAAACCCATCCGCAATACGAATTGGCAAAATCTCAGATGAAAGGATTTGGAGGAATGATGTCCTTTGAATTGGCTGACGGATTGGATGCCATGGCTTTTCAAAAGGCATTAAAATTGATCAAATCGTCTATGAGTTTGGCAGGTGTGGAAAGTACGGTATTGTCGCCACATAAAACATCACATTCATTGCTGACCCAAGCTGAACGTGATGCTATGGGGGTGAGTGATAATTTAATTCGTTTTTCTGTGGGAATCGAATCTAAAAAAGATTTGATTGATGATATTGAGCAAGCCATCAACAAGGTGAAAAACGCATCATATGTGTCTTAACATTTTCATTAAAAATTTCAAACCATCAAAAATTAAATAATTTGCATAAAAAATCACTTCATAATAATAAATACAATTTTGATGAACTCGTTAAACATCACGAGGCTTTAAAACCGCATGTGTTTGTAAACGATTATCAAACCCAAACGATAGATTTTTCAAATCCAGCAGCCGTAAAAGCTTTAAATACGGCGCTCTTGGCCACATATTATGGTGTAAAGTACTGGGAGTTTCCTGATGAAAATTTATGTCCGCCCATTCCGAGTCGTGCTGATTACATGCATCATTTAGCGGATGTTTTAAGACGAAGTAATCTAGAAGACAACGTTACTGTACTGGATGTGGGAACGGGCGCCACATGCATTTATCCGTTATTGGGCAA
The DNA here is from genome assembly GCF_947500795.1 of uncultured Gelidibacter sp. Lineage (GTDB taxonomy): Bacteria > Bacteroidota > Bacteroidia > Flavobacteriales > Flavobacteriaceae > Gelidibacter. Next base: position 390,180 of record NZ_CANMTE010000001.1, read on the forward strand.
TGCGCTTTATAACTGGAATTTTGTAGGGACTGATATTGATAAAAAATCACTTCAAATCGCTCAAAAAATCATTGATAAAAATAATTTATCGGAAGCTATTGAAGTGCGATTGCAGCCGGACTATCAGCAGATATTAAAAGGAATCATCAAACCATCAGATAAGTTTACCGCTTCAGTGTGTAATCCGCCATTTTTCAAAAGTCAAGCAGATGCTTTTGAAGCTACCAAAACGAAATTGAAAGGATTAGGTAGGGAAGGGGACAAAGTGGTTAGAAACTTTAGTGGTACGCCAACAGAGTTGTGTTATGCAGGAGGCGAGAAGGCTTTTTTACATAATTATCTATACGAAAGCTCACAGTATAAACAACAGTGTTTTTGGTATACAAGTTTGGTGTCTAACGTTAACCACGTCGAATCTATGAAAGCATCTTTAAAGAAATTGGGCGCTACAGAGTTTCAGGTTGTAGATATGATTCAAGGCAATAAAGTGAGTAGAATAGTGGCTTGGAGTTTTTTAACCAAGCAAGAACAAAACGAGTGGAATAAAAATTAAATACATGAAATTAGATATTTTGGCTATCGGAGCACATCCTGATGATGTAGAATTGGGTTGCGGCGGAACCATAGCAAAAGAAGTACATAACGGGAAAAAAGTAGGCATTATTGATCTTACTCGAGGCGAATTAGGAACACGCGGTACGGCAGAAACAAGAAAATCTGAAGCTGAAGAAGGCGCCAAAATTTTAGGAGTTGCCGTACGGGAAAATTTAGGGTTTGCGGATGGTTTTTTTGTCAATGATAAAGAACACCAATTGCAAATTATTAAAATGATCAGAAAATATCAGCCTGAAATTGTGTTATGCAACGCCATTGATGATCGTCATATTGATCATGCTAAAGGCAGTAAATTGGTAAGCGACGCTTGTTTTTTAAGCGGATTGATGAAAATTGAAACAGAATTGGATGGCAAAATGCAAGAACAATGGCGTCCAAAATTTGTTTACCATTACATTCAATGGAAAAATATTGAGCCAGATGTGGTAGTGGATGTTTCTGGATTTATGGATATAAAAATTGCAGCGGTCCACGCTTATAAAACGCAATTCTTTGATCCTGAGAGTGAAGCGCCACAAACACCTATCAGTAGTAAAAACTTTACAGATAGCATAGATTATAGAGCGCGGGATTTAGGAAGATTAATCGGAACTGAACACGCTGAGGGGTTTACGGTAGAACGTTACCCTGCTGTGAAAAGTTTATTCGATTTAGTGTAATTTTTTTTCAAAAAGACTTTGTAAACATTAGTAAATAATATACATTTGCACCTCCCAACCAATACAGGTTGGATCGCATCGCAAGATGTGGCTACATGGTGGTTGTAGCTCAGTTGGTTAGAGCATCGGTTTGTGGTACCGAGGGTCGCCGGTTCGAGCCCGGTCTTCCACCCAAAATATAAGCCTTCAAAGCAATTTGAGGGCTTTTTTTGTGCCCAACGCTGAACTAAACACGTCTAGGGCGAGAAAGCTTGTACTGAGCGTAGTCGAAGAACCTGTACTGAGCGCAGTCGAAGAACCTGTACTGAGCGCAGTTGAAGAACACGTACTGAGCGTAGTCGAAGAACCTGTACTGAGCGCGGTCGAAGAATCTGTACTGAGCGCAGTCGAAGTAAGGGATAATTCTCAAAAGTTGTGGGATTTCTATGCTCTGTCATTCCATTCCAATTTGTCATTCCGACGTCAGGAGGAATCCCATAACCGTGGAGGCACTATGGGACAAAGATGATGCGATGTCTCATTACATTCGACATGACAAAAATGGGACGAAGTCGAAAAATTGTGGGATTTCTACGCCCTGTCATTCCATTCAAATTTGTCATTCCGACGTCAGGAGGAATCCCATAACCATGGCGACTCTATGGTACAAAGATGATGTGATGTCTCATTACATTCAACATGACAAAAACGGGAAGTGTCATTCCCTATCGCCGTTGTGGTTTTGTCATTCCGACGTTAGGAGGAATCCCATATCCGTGGAAGTTCTATGGTACAAAGATCATGTGATGTCTCATTACATTCGACATGACAAACCTGGGAAGTGTCATTCCGACGTCAGGAGGAATCCCATGACAGTGGTGATTCTATGGTACAAAGATGATGTGATGTCTCATTACATTCGACATGACAAAAATGTTAATTAAAACAAATCATTCAAGACCTTAGCGAGTCTAATACCTGCAATTTGCATTTGTGTACGCGCCGTATTTAAATATTTATAAGAATATTCATAACGTAAATTTTCACCTGCTTCAGTAGCATTGTAAACGTCTTTTGCAAGAACTTGTGTTTCATTCACCCAATCAACGATAGAACCTTGTTGCAAATATTTCACTTGGGCTTTTGATAACTGGTCAGCATTTGCTGATAGTTCACTATAGGTCATGCCGTAGGATTCCAGCATTTGACTGTCCCATACTCTATGAAGGTTTGTGTCTTTATTGAACCATTTTACCCTAACATCATTACCGCCTTTGTCTTCCTCACGACCAACATGCAACGGCTGATGTAAATCGCCAATCAAATGAATGAGCATTTTTAAGTAAAATGCTTTATCGTCATCGGACGCATTTTCATCTGTGATGATGCTTTTGCATTTTGCTATTCCTGTCACTAAATCGCCTTCTGGATTTTTTGTAGACGTTTCATAGGTGTCCTCAAAAGACATATTAACGTAATGCCAAACGCCAAATTCCCTGTAGCGTGGATCAGATTTTATTTCATCGCTAAACGTAGATACCAACGCTAAAGATTGGTGGTTTAATAGCTTTTTGAGCTTACGTTTGGTTTTGTTGGTTGTATGTTGATCAGCAATAGCACCCACCACACGATGTCCTGTGGCGCCCCATTTTTTAGTAGCGAAACTCTGTGTATTAAAAAGTAAAGCAAGGAGTAATAGAAGTACTGGAATTGGTCTCATAAAATTTAATATCGTATTATTTTTTGTTACGTCTGTTGTAGTTTTTGTCGCCACGTGTTTTAGGCTTTTTGTATTTTTTTACGATTTCTCGCCTGTAGGAACCTCCCAAATTTTCCTTTTGGTTTTTCTCCTTTTTCTCATGAAAAGCAGGTCCTGGAGCATCTTCGTCGCGTCGTTTTATCGGATTATAGCGTTCCTTGTATTGTGGGCGTTCTTCTTCAAGAAGTTCTGTAGACATTTCAACGCCTTCAGGGATTTCTTTTAGCGGAATTTCCATCTGCATCAATTCTTCAATGCCTGTCACCATTTCCTGTTCAGCTTCTGTTGAAAAAAGTAAGGAATGTCCTTCGCGTTCTGCACGACCGGTACGTCCAATTCGGTGCATATAATTCTCAGGGAAACTTGGCGTGTCAAAATTGATAACATGGCTGATATGATCAATATCGAGTCCACGTGCCATCACATCTGTAGCAATTAAGATGCGATTGCTGCCTTCTCTAAATTGTTCAATACTCCTAAGTCGGTAATTTTGTGTTTTGTTGGAGTGAATAACGCAACTTTCATCACGAAAGTGTTCTTCTATTTTGTCAAATAATAAATCTGCCATTTTTTTATAGGCGACAAAAATCAACACCTTATTATAGGTTTCTTTATCTGCCAATAAATGTTTTAAAACATTCACCTTTGAATAAAAGTTAGGCACATTATAGCGTTCTTGACTAATATTTTCTAATGGCGTTCCAGACACAGCAATCGTTACTTTTTCAGGTTTAATGAAAAAATTAGTAATCAATTCATCCACATCCTCAGTCATAGTTGCTGAAAACATGATGTTTTGTCTGCGCTCCGGAAGAATGTCAAAAATGTTCAAAAGTTGATGTCTAAACCCTAAATCGAGCATCACATCTACTTCATCAATCACCATTTTTTGAATGGATTTAAGTTGCAGCACGTGACTCACCGCCAAATCGAACAAACGTCCAGGAGTGGCTACTACGATATCTAAACCTTGGGCAACAGCATGTTTTTGGGTGTTGATATTGACACCTCCATAAACGCCAAGTACTCTTACATTGATGTATTTGGTAAGTTTTTCAATCTCATCTACAACCTGAACAACCAACTCTCGCGTTGGTACCAATACAAGGACGCGTGGATTGTTTTGTTTGGAATATGGCAGATTCCTAAGAATCGGCAACATATAAGCATAGGTTTTTCCCGTTCCTGTTTGTGCAATTCCCACCATGTCTTTTCCTGAAGCCACCACATTAAAGGCTTCTTCCTGAATAGGTGTAGGAGTGGTAAACCCTAAATCGTCTAGGGCGTTATATAATGGGGTATTTAAGTTCAGGTTTTTAAAGCTCAAGGTATTTAATTTTAAATGATGTTTAATATGTTGTGTTGAAGCTTCAGTTTTAAGTAACTACATGGCTTTTTTACACAATTGGCAAAGTTAATGCTAATTAATAACTTATGCTAAATGCGTTTTATGTATTTCAATGGTGTAGGAGGCGCTGTAAGTCTTGCTCTTGTCTAATGCAATAATACCTTCTTTGTCTTTTAAAAGTTGTGTACTGTTTTCAGAATCGGCAACACCTTGCCAAGGTTCTATACAGACAAAATGGGCTTTTGGCTTGGCCCAAATTCCCATAAAAGGAAAATCAGCAAAGCGGACGTTAAGAATTTCGCCATATTTTTTACTGGTTAAGGTGATTTTATCCGATTTAAGATCTTTAAATACAAGCGCATCCTTATCAAATAAATGTTCATGTAAATTGATGGTGTTTGGTGTCGAAAAAATAGGTTCAGTGTTTAAGTTTAAGAGACCATTCTCCATATTGATGAGATGTGTTAAGCTGTTTTCTGCTTGATTAAACTCTAGAGTATAATTAGAATAATCTTCATCAGAATATAGCGGACATTTAAATGCAGGATGTCCACCAACCGAGAAATACATGGTTTTTTCGTCCTTGTTTTTTACGGTATAGGTGATCTTAATGCGATTGTCCAGCAACTCATAACTGACCAAATATTCAAATTCGAATGGATAGTTTTTAAGTGTTTCTTCTGATGATACTAATTTTAAAGTCAGTTGTTGGTCACATTTTTCTTCAACCGAAAAGGAAGTGTTGTGCCTAACGAAGCCATGTTTTGGTAAAGTGTATGATTTGTTGTCATGAATGAACGTGTTTTCTTTTAAAGCACCTACAATTGGAAATAAATTGGGTGCATGTCCAGTCCAAAACTCAGGATTGCCATCCCACATGAATTCCATATTATTTTTTACGGCGGATATTTTTTGTAATTCCGCGCCAGTTGGATGAATGGCGAGTTCTAAAAGTCCATTTTTTAAGCTAAACATGAGCAATATATTTTCAACTAAAGTACAAAGTTCTTAATAAGTTTGCAGAATGTGATTAACTTTACTTCGGAAAATTGAGCCTTGAGAACACGACATACTTTTACGATAGCGAACCCAGATTTTAAAGCACAACTTTTACAGTGGAGCCAACAATTTGAGGAAGTAGTTTGGTTAGATTCCAATAATTATCAGCAAAACTACAGCACCTATGATGTCGTTTTGGCGGTAGATGCTTTTACATGTATTTCTACGGATAGTCATCAGGGATTCGATCAATTGCAAGAATATCAAGCCATCACTAAAGACTGGATTTTTGGCTACTTAACCTACGATTTGAAAAATGATCTTGAAAACCTAAAATCGGAGCATTTTGACGGTTTAGAGTTTCCAGAACTTTTCTTTTTTCAACCTAAAAAGATTTTCTTAATTAAGGGTGATATTGTCGAAATGGACTATCTAAAAATGGTGGATGACGAATTTGAATCTGATCTAAAAGAAATTGCCGCAATTGACTTCGATGAACCAACAAAACCGAGAAAACCTGTAAACATTCAAATGCGATTGACTAAAGAGCAGTATGTTGCTAAAGTCAATACCATGTTGGACCATATTCATAGAGGCGATATTTATGAAGCTAATTTTTGTCACGAATTTTATGCTGATAAGGCCCAGATTGATCCTCTAACGACCTATAAAAAACTGAATGCCATTTCTAAAGCACCCTTTGCGGCGTATTTCAGGAACCATGATCACTTTCTATTGTCTGCCTCTCCGGAAAGATATCTAAAGAAAATTGGGAACAAGGTAATTTCTCAGCCTATTAAAGGGACGGCTTCGCGATCAAAAGATCAATTGTTAGATGAAAATTTAAAAAACGAACTTCAAAACAATCCAAAAGAGCGAAGTGAGAACATCATGATTGTTGATTTGGTACGTAATGATTTGTCACACACCGCGAAAAAAGGAAGTGTCACCGTTGAAGAATTGTGCGCCATCTATACCTTTGAACAAGTACACCAAATGATATCGACAATTACGTCTGAAGTAGAAGCTACAATTCCGCCGGTTCATATTTTAAAAACTACGTTTCCTATGGGAAGTATGACGGGAGCACCAAAAATTTCTGCCATGCAAATTATTGAGGACCTGGAAGAAAATAAGCGCGGATTATATTCTGGGAGCATCGGTTATTTTACACCTTCGGGCGATTTTGATTTTAATGTGGTTATCAGAAGTATTCTTTATAATGCCGATAACAACTATGTTTCCTATTCTGTAGGCAGCGCCATTACTTCAAAAAGTGATCCTCTTAAAGAATATGAGGAGTGCTTGATTAAGGCGAAAGCAATGAAGGAAGTGCTGGAAAATTAATTATATTTAAAGACAACCGTGGCGAAGAGAAAATGCTGAGTTCCGCCATTCCAGTCTTTAAACGCCTAATACAAAACTTATGCTAGAAACTTTTCAAAAACATCTTGGGACTAATTTAAATATGCTTCATGACAGCCGATTGTTGCTGGCAATTTCTGGAGGTCTTGACAGTGTGGTTTTAGCACATTTATGCCATCAATTACATTTAAAAGTGTCCTTGGCACATTGTAATTTCAATTTGAGAGGTGATGAAAGTGATGCTGATGAAGATTTTGTATTGCAGTTGGCTGAAGATTTGGATATGGAAGTATTTATTGAAAGTTTTGATACCGAAACCTACGCTAAAGAAGAGGGACTTTCCATCCAAATGGCTGCTCGCGAATTGCGTTACACATGGTTTCATGAACTGGCTGAACAACTGAAATTTGATTATATCCTCACTGCACACCATGCGGATGACAATCTGGAAACCTTTTTAATCAACTTAACTCGTGGAACGGGCTTGGAAGGCTTGACCGGAATTCCAGAAATGGCGGGTAATATTGTCAGACCTTTATTGCCATTTTCTAGAGAAACGTTAGAGGTGTATGCTATTGGACAGGGAATGTCATGGCGTGAAGATAGTAGTAATGCCTCCACAAAATACTTGAGAAATAAATTGCGACACGATATCATTCCGGTATTGAAACAAATGAATCCGCAATTGCTTCAGAATTTTCAAACCACTATTTCAAATCTGCAGGATAGTCAAGATCTTATTGACGACAGTGTTGTACGCATTCAGAAGAAATTCACTAAAGTTGAAGACGATCAGATTAAATTGGATGTTCATAAACTTAAAAAGCTCTCTAATCCTAAAGCATATCTCTACCAACTTTTAAAGGATTTTAATTTTACGGCGTGGACTGATGTGGTGAATCTATTGGATGCACAATCGGGGAAACAGGTGTTTTCATCCACCCACAGACTGCTCAAGGACCGGGATTTTTTGTTGTTGAGTGAAATTGACTCTGAAACTGCAGCACAGCCTATATCTATTGAAGAAAACGAGAAAGAAATTGCACTGCCTTTTGGAACATTAGCTTTTGACAAGGTGGATACAATTTCAGAAACAGCTCCAAACATTCTTTATGTTGATGCTGAAAAATTGATATTTCCGTTAACCTTAAGAAAATGGGAGGAAGGCGATGTGTTTTATCCTTTAGGAATGAAAGGAAAAAAGAAGTTGAGCAAATATTTTAAGGATGAGAAATTCTCCTTGATTGAAAAAGAGCAAGTGTGGATTATAGAATCTGCTGGAGATGTGGTTTGGATTGTGGGGAAACGTGCAGATGACCGATTTAAAGTCACCGAGAACACCACTAATATTTTAAAAATAGAAGTACAGTAAATGAAGTTACAAGGACAGATCGTCGATATTCAAAATAGACGCATTTATAAAGGAGAAGTCACCATTGCACATGGGAAAATCACCAATATTACCGAGAAGTACCACAGCATTGAACATTATATTCTCCCGGGTTTTGTAGATGCGCATATCCATATAGAAAGTTCAATGTTGGTGCCGAGTGAGTTTGCCCATTTGGCAGTTGCCCATGGTACCGTTGCCACCGTTTCTGATCCGCATGAAATTGCCAATGTGCTAGGTGTAGAAGGCGTTGAATTTATGATTGCCAACGGAAAGAAAGTACCCTTTAAATTTAATTTCGGGGCGCCTTCATGTGTGCCAGCTACTGATTTTGAATCGGCGGGTGCCATTATCGATGCTGACGGCATCAAGGAACTGCTAGAGAGCCCCGACATCAAATATCTGGCGGAGATGATGAATTATCCCGGCGTATTGTTTGATGATCCTGAAGTGATGAAAAAAATCGAGTGGGCAAAACATTATAACAAACCGGTAGACGGCCATGCGCCAGGTGTTGTAGGAGACGATATCACCAAATATATCAAGGCAGGTATTACTACAGATCACGAATGTTTTACCTACGATGAAGCACTCGAAAAACTTCAAAAAGGGATGAAAATCTTGATTCGGGAAGGAAGTGCAGCCAAAAACTTTGAAGCCCTTATCGATCTTTTACCGGAACATTTTGAAAACATGATGTTTTGTAGTGACGATAAACATCCTGACGATTTGCTGTTGCATCATATCAATGATCTTTGTGCAAGAGCTGTCGCAAAGGGCATGGATGTTTTTAAAGTCTTACAAGTGGCATGTCTTAACCCTGTAAAACATTACGGATTGGATGTGGGTACATTAAATAGTGGAGATGCTGCCGATCTAATTGTAGTTGAAGATTTGAAAGCATTTAAAACCCTGCAAACATATATTGATGGCGAGTTGGTTTTTGATCAAGGAGAGTCATTGCTTAAAAAAGTAACATTCCAAAATCTAAATAATTTCAATACGTCGACAAAAGAAATCAGCGAATTTAGATTCCCATCCAACTCCAAACACATTCGTGTCATTGAAGCTCTGGAAGGTCAATTGGTCACCAATGAAGTTATCGAAGAAAGTTTGGTTGAAAATGGGAATGTGGTTTCAAATATAAAAACTGACGTTCTTAAAATGACTGTTGTAAATCGATATCAAAATCTACCGCCAGCTATCGCATTTATCAAAAATTTTGGTTTAAAAGAAGGTGCTATTGCAAGTTCCGTGGGGCACGATTCGCATAATATTATTGCCGTTGGTGTTTCTGATGAAATGATTTGTAAAGCGGTCAATTTGGTGATAGAACATAAGGGCGGAATTTGCGCAGTTTCAAATGCAGATGAACAGATCTTACCTTTGCCAGTTGCCGGAATTATGAGCGATAAGGATGGTGAAACTGTAGGCAAAGCGTATGCTCAATTAGATAAAATGGCGAAACAATTGGGGAGCACTTTAAATGCACCGTACATGACGCTATCATTTATGGCGCTTTTAGTTATTCCTGCATTAAAACTCAGTGATAAAGGCCTTTTTAACGGGAAAGAATTTAAGTTTACTACTGTTGCCGTCGATTAAAATTTCAATTAACCAGTTAATTTACAATCAAAAATGCCCATTATAGAATCTTCATTTAAAGCACCATTTTTATTCCGAAAGGGATTTGTTGCTACCGTTTATTCTGGATTGTTCAGAACAGTCAAATTAGAGCAAAAACGTGAACGTTTAGAGTTGGCAGATGGCGATTTTATTGACTTAGATTGGAGTTATGCCGAGCAAAAATCTGATAAAGTGATCATTTTACTTCATGGATTGGAAGGCAATGGCCAACGTCCGTATTTAACGGGAACGGCAAAATTATTCAATCAGAATGGGATTGATGCCATCAGCGTAAATTTTAGAGGCTGTAGTGGCGAGCCTAACCGAAAATATTATGCCTATCATTCTGGAGCAACGGACGATTTGCACGACATTGTAATGCACGCCATTGAGGATAAAAACTATGCTGAGGTTTTTATTTATGGGATCAGTTTAGGAGGGAATTTAGCATTAAAATATTTAGGGGAACGCGATGTTCCATCAGAAGTGAAAGCGGGTATTGGAATCTCCGTGCCATGTAGTTTAAAGCATTCCGCCAAACGTTTGCACAGTTTGGAGAATAAATTATTTCACGACCGATTTAAAAACAAATTAGTGGACAGTTTAAAGCTTAAGCAGGCGTTATTCCCTGAGCATTTATCGCTGGAAGAGGTGAATTCCATAAAAACCTTAACTGAATTTGATGAGGTATACACTGCAAAAGCTCACGGATTTGAAAACGCTCAAGATTATTATGAAAAAAGCAGTTGTCTGCAATTTTTACCTTCTGTTAAAGTCCCAAGTTTAATCATCAATGCGCTCAACGACTCATTTTTAACCCCAGAATGTTTCCCAGTAAAAGCAGCCAAAAATAATCCCAACCTCTATTTAGAAATGCCAAAACATGGTGGGCACGTTGGTTTTGTGCAACGCGGCGGATTTTATTATACGGAGAAACGTGCCTTGGAATTTGTAAAGGAGCACTCGACTAAGGACTCGTAAAACAATGACCGTTTCGCGTCAATTCGTGAAATTCGTGTCTCTAAAATCTCATCGTTTCAAAGCCTCAGGAAAGCCTTCCACCGTCAAATCCCATAGCATTGGCAACATAAAATAGACAAACAAGGTCAGAATGACGATAGATATAACATTCATCACAACACCTTTACTTACCATATCAGGAATGCGCAAATACCCAGAGCCGAAAACCACGGCATTTGGAGGTGTAGCTACGGGTAACATAAACGCACACGACGCAGCCACCGCGGCGCCCACCATTAGGATAAATGGATGAATGTCTACAATAACCGCCATGGGAGCCAGTACAGGTAACAACATGGCCGTAGTTGCGGTATTGGAAGTGATTTCCGTTAAAAAGTTGATGGATGCAATCAGTAAAAGAATTAAAATGATGGTAGATAAACCAGCAAACGTGGTCATTTGATTGCCGATAAACACCGCTAATCCGCTCGATTCAAATCCGCTTGCAATGGCTAATCCACCGCCAAATAATAGGATTACACCCCAAGGGAGTTTAACGGCATCTTCCCAAGTCATTAATTTTTCTTTTTTATTTTTTGAAGGGATGAGGAATAGGACTATTGTAAAAATGATGGCAATAATGGTGTCATCTAATTTCGGAATCAATTTGTCAAATAGGAGGGAACGGGTTATCCAAAAGAAGGCTGTTGTTCCAAAAACAATCGCTACCATTTTTTCTTCATAACTTATGTTACCGAGCAATTTTAGCAGTCGTTTGATTTCTGTCTTTCCTCCAGGAAATTCTTTTTGAGTAAAATTAAATGCGTAGGAGGTTAAATATTTCCAACAAATAAGAAGGAGCACAAGGGAAATTGGCAATCCGAACATAAACCATTGTAAGAAGGTGATTTCGTAGTCATAAATATTTGAAACGACACCCACTAAAATCAAGTTTGGCGGAGTGCCGATTAAGGTCGCAATGCCACCAATAGAGGCGCTGTAGGCTATGGCCAGCATTAAGGCTTTTCCAAATAAATTAGTTTCGTTTTCAATGGTATTTGGATTGTCTTTAAGTTGTGTAATAATAGCAATGCCAATAGGTAGCATCATGACAGCCGTTGCGGTATTTGAAATCCACATGCTCAAAAAAGCGGTGGCCACCATAAATCCGAGGATGATTTTTTTAATGTCCGATCCAATAAAATTGATGATGTTGAGGGCTATTCGTTTATGGAGGTTCCATTTTTCAATGGCAATTGCAATGATAAATCCGCCAATGTATAAGAAGATGTACTTATGGCCGAATGAAGCCGTTGTTGTGCTCAAATCTAACCCTCCAGATAAGGGAAAGAGCACAATGGGTAACAAGGCTGTGGCTGCAATAGGAATTGCTTCAGTAATCCACCAAATAGCCACCCAAGCTGTGGAAGCCAATATGGCTCTGGCTTCTGTGGAAAGTCCTTCGGGTTTAAAAAATAATAAAATCAGGATAAAAGCTAGTGGTCCTAAGATAAAACCGATGCGTTTAATAGTGCTCATAGTGTTTGGTTGGTGCAACTAAGATATGTTTTTTAGCGCAATGATTGATGAAAATGTGAGTATCTCGGCTGATGCATTAAATTCATCATTCTTTAAGTATATTATCGTTGATCTCTATTTTCCCCTTTGTAGTTGAAGGCATTCTTCCTACATTTAACAAATTGTATGCATTATGCTCAAGAAATTTTTTGGTAGTGCCGTTTTTGGACAAAACCATGGTATCAAAATCGCAAAAGCAAAAGGCACTTACAAGAGGTCGTAAGATAGGGGCAATGTAGTCTGATACTGATTGCTTGAATCGTCGTAAAGATGTTTTAGAACTCCTTAAAAGACGGTTTGTCATTGAACAAAACATCGAAGTGTACTGAAAAATCTTTTGTAACTGTTAAAGCAGTAAAATTGAGAATGGAACAAGTTGCTTAATGATAATAATAAATTTATTTTTTATCAAAAAGATTTACTTTACCATCGTCAAAATCCATAAGGAACTTTTCCTTATTAATATAAATATCAAAAATTATTGTGCTGAGAGTTTTTTCTTCGTCAAATTCATTAATAAATTTCCTAAGAAGGCCACCGCAATATGATTTTGCTTTCCAAGCATAGTATGGTAGAAGAGTATTGTCATAATGAGCATTATGGACAATTAAATTTCGAATTCTAGCAATCATTAATATATCAGTTTTTATGTTGGAGATATGTTGATTGATAATTGACTTTGTATAATCTAAATCTTCATAAAATTTTGAAGCGGCATTAATTTTATCTAATATAAATACATTGGTTTCGTGTTTTTTGATTTCATCTAGACAGTCGATAAAGTTTTTTAGATATATTTCATCGCCTGCTTCTACCTTAATTTGGGCTTTCTTTATAAGTTCATGTGGTAACTTACTTTTATAATAATTTTTATTTCTATAATACCAATATAGCTCCCATCCATAATCATATACAAAATTATAGACCTCTCTCGATGCAACAATTTCTTGAACTATATGTGCTTTTCCGATTCTAGGCTTATCCAATATGTTTTCTATTAAGTTACTTTCCATATTACATAATGTCTCAAGTGCAATCCAATAATTGAGAATTCTATCTTCATCTCGATGTGATTGTTCAGCCTTTCGATGCCATCTTAATGCATTTTTAATTTTGGATAATGTCTCGTTATTATTACTATCGTTCCATATAAAACTAAATTCTTGAATATTATCTATTTGTTTTTCATTCTGTGAAATGTCTAAAGAATTAAAATGCATTATATTTTCATCGGGATATTTATCACCTCCTTTTGAAAAAATCATTTTTCCGTTCTCGTCATAAATTATATAACCATATTCATTGTATGATAGAGGTGATTTTATATTGAAATAGCAATGAAGTACGTCAATAGCTGTCTCTAATTTTCGTTTGGCAATTTTCGATGATGATTTAGGCATTAGATAATCAACTTCTACTTTGGCTTGAAGGTATTTCTCACTAGGCTCACTATCTCTTTGTAGATTTTCCCAATAGTCCAAATCGTTTGGTGTATCAATATCAGGAGTATAGAAAGTAACACCTAAAACATTTTTATTTATAATATTTTCACTTTTTAAACCGCGGATCACAAAAATATATTTAACTTTTTCCGTTTCCTTGTTGTAGTAGTAGCCAAGTGCATTAATTCTATCCCTTAAACTAAGATTGTCTATTTTTTCTTTTTTAACTTGAGTATACTTTTCCTTATCTAGTTCTCCAAATTCATTTTTGTAGTCATTATGATTTATCTCTACAGGGAATTTTGTATTTAATAAGGTAGAATTTCTGTAATAAGAATAATTATCAAAGATATTAGTTAGGAAATTTTCAATATCCTCTAATACGTAGGTCTTCTTAATGAAATCAACGATTAAGCTTTGCGAATAATAATTAATTTTATTTACGAAATTCAAATTAATTTCGTCATCAGATAAGATTATATTTTCAACTAATTCTAATGTGTGTTTAAAATATAAGCCTTTTTCCAGTATTGTTTTTATTTGCTTACACAGAGAAAGAGTGTATCCATCTTTTGTAGTGTTTATTGCTTTTTGAAGTAAGGAGAATTCAGATTTTAAAATAGTTTTGATAACTTCATCATTGTTCTTGTATTCTGCAACTTTTGCAGAAAAATATCTTTTATTATCGGCATTTTTAAACTTATTATCTTCAATTTCAGTGATGATATCCTCAATTAAGATTTGAGGAGAATACAAGTTAAACCCATAGGATCGTTTAAGAAAATTACTAATTAGATCAGTCCATAACTCTTTCCAAAATTCGATTTTTAAATCTGTATTATTCATTGACTATAATTTTGTATCAAAGTAGAAAGATTAATCTTAATGGCAGATGTTTTTAATTAATATTAAATAGAAAATTTTAAGCGATGTTGTTTTCAAATCTCCTGTCCAAATAATGTTTGGTACGGTGCTTCTTTGTATATTTATACTGATACTTTACGGTGATAATCATGGTTAATTCTTTTCGCCAATTAGTTGAAAATATCAATACTAGTCAGCACTAATTCTTATTCATCTATAGTTGGAAATACGAAATCTTCTACGATATAAACTTATGTGTAATTAGTTGAACATGCGATATTTTAAAAACTCTTCTTCTGATTAATGACAACATAATTCGACAAAACAGTATCGTTTTTCAGTTAATTCCTGCGATCCTAATTTTCCCCTTTGTAGTTGAAGGCATTCTTCCTACATTTAACAAATTGTATGCATTATGCTCAAGAAAGTTTTTGGTAGTGCCGTTTTTGGTGTTGAGGCCACAACAATTACTGTTGAGGTTAATGTAGATAATGGCGTAGGATATCATCTCGTTGGGCTTCCCGATAATGCCATTAAAGAAAGCAACTACCGTATTGCTGCTGCTCTTCAGAATAATGGGTATAAAATTCCAGGTAAAAAGATCATCATTAACATGTCGCCTGCCGATTTACGAAAAGAAGGTTCCAGTTATGATTTGACTTTAGCCATCGGGATTTTAGCGGCAACAGGTCAAATTGAAGCTGATAATTTAGGCGAGTACTTAATTATGGGCGAATTGGCTTTGGATGGCAATTTGCAACCCATAAAAGGATCATTGCCAATCGCTATAAAGGCTCAAGAAGAAGGTTATAAAGGATTTATTCTTCCGCTGCAAAATGCCAAAGAGGCTGCCATTGTTTCAGATTTGGAAGTTTATGGTGTAGATAATATAAGGCAAGTCATCGATTTTTTTGATAAAAACGAACCGATTGAACGTACCGTCATTAACGTTCAGGAAGAGTTTTATAAGAATTTGGATTTTCCCGAATTTGATTTTTCCGATGTGAAAGGCCAAGAATCCATCAAACGCTGCATGGAAATTGCAGCGGCGGGCGGACATAATATCATCTTGATTGGACCTCCAGGAGCTGGTAAAACAATGTTGGCAAAACGATTACCCAGTATTTTGCCACCCATGACCATGCGGGAAGCATTAGAAACAACTAAAATTCATTCTGTTGCTGGACGCGTTAAGGACAACACAGGCTTAATGTCGCAACGACCGTTTAGGAGCCCACATCATACCATATCGAACGTTGCCTTGGTTGGTGGTGGGAGTTATCCGCAGCCAGGAGAAATCTCATTATCTCACAATGGGGTTTTATTTTTAGACGAATTACCAGAATTTAAACGCGATGTCCTGGAGGTGATGCGACAACCTTTAGAAGATCGGGAAGTGACCATCTCTAGAGCAAAATTCACAGTAACTTACCCATCATCATTTATGTTGGTGGCGAGTATGAATCCGAGTCCCGGCGGTTATTTCAACGATCCTAATGCGCCCGTAACTTCATCTCCTGCTGAAATGCAACGCTATTTAAGTAAAATCTCGGGACCACTTTTAGATCGGATTGACATTCATATTGAAGTAACACCTGTCCCTTTTGAAAAATTATCTGACGAGCGTAAGGGCGAAGCATCTATTGACATCAGAAAACGAGTTACAGCTGCCAGAGAACGACAAACCGAGCGATTTTCAGACAATCAGAATGTGCATTACAATGCGCAAATGAATACCAAACAAATCCGGCAACACTGCATTTTGGATGACGCCTCCAAAAATCTCTTAAAAACAGCCATGGAGCGCTTAAATCTTTCGGCGCGAGCCTATGATCGCATATTAAAAGTCTCAAGAACTATTGCCGATTTAGAAGGTGTGGTTGAGGTAAGTGGCGCGCATATAAGTGAAGCCATTCAATACCGAAGCTTAGACAGAGAAGGTTGGTTGGGTTAATCGTGTTCACTATTAGAAAATATCATATTTAATGAATCAAAATAGAAGTACCATATATTAAAAATTACACCACCTTAATGAAATCACTACTACTCAGCATTCCATTTTTATTAGTCTTAAGTTGTAACCAATCCGAAGAAAAGAAAGCTAAAACCCCCATACAAACTACTACAGAAGTAGCACAGGTAACTGCACCTACACTTCATTTGGAAGAGGCCAATCGGTTGGCCCAATTGCCCATCCATTGCATCCAGACAGAATATCCTAACAAGCTTGGGCAAACTATAGGAGGTAAGGACGATTTACAAGAGCCAAAGACACTTCACCCAGCATTTTACGGGTGTTTTGATTGGCATTCCGCAGTACATGGCCATTGGAGTTTGGTGAGTTTATTAAAGCAATTTCCTGAACTTGAGAATGCAGAAGAGATCAAACAAATGCTTCAGCAAAACATCTCAAAAGAAAATATTCAAAAGGAAGTCGAATATTTTTTCGGGAAACATAATACGAGTTACGAGCGCACTTATGGTTGGGCGTGGCTATTGAAACTTGCTGAAGAATTGCATACTTGGGATGCCCCGTTGGCAAGAGAATTGGAGACCAATTTGCAACCACTAACAGATCTTATTGTAGAAAAATACATCGAATTTTTACCAAAGCTTAATTATCCTATTCGTGTTGGCGAGCATCCTAATACCGCTTTCGGACTATCCTTTGCTTATGATTATGCTGTAACGGTAGGTAATGAAACATTATCATCAGTTATTGCACAACGCGCAAAAGATTTTTATTTAAAAGATGCTAATTGTCCATTGTCGTGGGAGCCAAGTGGATTTGACTTTTTATCGCCATGTTTTGAAGAAGCGGCATTAATGAAACGGGTGTTGCCAAAAGAGGAATTTAAAACTTGGCTTGCCGATTTTCTGCCACAATTAAAAGATAAGAACTTTAAGTTGGAACCTGGGATAGTGAGCGATAGAACTGATGGGAAATTGGTGCATTTAGATGGCGTCAATTTTTCAAGAGCGTGGAGCTTATATGAAATAGCTAAAGATTTACCAGAATATGTACATCTGGAAAACACCGCAAATGCACATATCAACTATTCCCTGCCAAGTATTGTAGGAGATAGTTATGAAGGTGGGCATTGGTTAGGCAGTTTTGCCATTTATGCCTTAAACACCGTAGCGCGTGATTGAAAAAAAATGGTTTAAAACTATAGGTCACGGACTAACGTGAGAAAAAATTTACATTTAAGATGCTGTATTAATAGGATAAAACCATAAATCTTGATAGTTTAGGGGTTGATATTCAGAATTATATCACCTTCAATACATAACCAACTTATACCAACCAAATATGAAAAATCTATTACTACTCATTTTAGGAATCCTTATTGGCGCATTTATTACGTATTTCTATTTTTCTAAAACCGATGCGGATTTTGCTATAAACGCACCCAAAGGACTCATTTCTCCTGAGCAAATCAAAACCTTGGATAACGCCTATAACCCGCGTTACAAATTAATCAGTGATTCCATCGTGACCAGGGAAGGCGGCGATAACCGTTCATCATGGTACGGATTAGATCAAGTTCGGGACTATCTCAATTATGCAGAAGACGAAGCTAAACAACGTGGTTACACCATGGATGGCGTTCGTATTTATTTGGGGGCACATCCTGATCAGGATGGTAAAGCAGGCTATACCACGATGTTTTTTGTGCCGACAGGAAAACTTGTCAAAACTGAAGCCTCCATGCTTAATTTTTCTTTGCAAAATGGAAGCAGTGACATCCCTGATGGTGAGGGCTTAGACATGGGCGGTCATGGGTATCCTCCAAGTGCTAATTATCCTCAATAGGCTAAAGGAAATGGACGAATTTTTGAGGCAAAATTATTTCATAATCACGCGTTCAGTTGAGTTTCTAGCGGCTGCTACTGGATTAATTTGTTTCTATAAGTATAGAAAAACGGCAGTTAAATATTTTATCCTGTTTTTAGTCTATGCCGCTCTAGGGGATTATTTGGGTGGTTATCCAACATTTTTTGCACGTTTTAATGCCTTACACCTTATTGAAAATACGGTGTTTGAAAAAAATTATTTCTATTATGCTGTGTTTTGGGGAATTGGAACAGCAGTGTTTTTTCCGTTTTTTTATAGGAAAATCCTTTCAGATTCGGTTAGAAAGCGATTTTTATTCTTTGCAACGCTCTTGTTTTTTGTCGGATCTGTAATTTACTTGGCGCTGAATGCTCAGTTGCTCAACCACAAGTTCTATATCCCGATATTTGTATGGGGTTCATTCCTCATTTTACTTTGTGTTTGTTTTTATTTTATAGAAGTTTTGGAGAGTGATAAAGTGTTGACCTTCTACAAGTCGATTTACTTCTGGATAAGTTCAGTCATCTTGATATGGTTCTTAATTACAACACCATTATTGTTTTATGAGACTTATTTTTCCACTGCCGATTGGAATTTTGTTTTTTTAAAATGGCAACTTTATTTAGCTGCCAATATGTTTATGTATGTATCCTTTACAATTGCTTTATTATGGTGCAAACCGGAGAACAACTGATTAGTACTGATGCCCAAAGGTATCTGTTGCTTTATATGATTGCTGTTTTAGTAATTGTGACAACGCTTATTATTGTGTTTTTTATCGTTTTTCAGAAGCGAAAGAACAAGCTGTTAATAGATAAAATAAAGCAGCAAAAGCAATTTGAAGAAACGGTTTCTAAAACCAAAGAGGAAATTCAGGAGCAAACACTTAAATATATTGGCCAAGAACTTCACGATAATATCGGTCAATTACTTTCTTTGGCCAGTATGCAAATGGGAATGTTAGGCGTTAAAATTGGAGCGGATATTAAAGAGCCATATGTTGAGACCCAAAGTATAATCAAAGAGAGTTTGGGTGAAGTGAGAGCGCTTTCTAAGTCCTTAAATACCGAAGTCATTCAAAATAGAGGATTTGTTGAATCCATTAAATTTGAAATTGCACGTCTCAATAAGTTGAAATTAATGACAGCGGATTTTGTTATTACAGGTGACGTTATCCCTTTTAAAAACACTAAAGATAGTACCATCTTGTTTCGTATTTTGCAGGAATTTATTTCCAATTCTGTAAGACATTCTAGGGCATCAAAGCTTACGATAGCATTAGATTTTTCGCCAAATGAATTGCTAATTGAAGCGTCGGATGATGGTGTAGGGTTTGCGATAGATGAGGTTAAGGACAGTTCAGGATTGTTAAATATGAAAAATAGGGCAGAGCTGGTAGAATCCGTTTTCAAGTTGACTTCTCAACCAAATCAGGGTACAAAGCTTAGTATAGCGTATCCAATTTCGAAACGTGTTTTAAAGGACAGTGAATTTTTATAATAGTAAGCCCAATATTCTGTTTTAAGCCATAAACCATTTGCAAAAAAAATGAGTAAATATTGATCCTTTCTAAATTTTGTAATTAGACCTTTCAACAAGTCTCTTCTCTCTTTTCTCTTCTCTCTTTTCTCTCTTCTTAGAATGTTAAAAACTGTTCCTACAAACAAGCATCCCAAAGTGGGGCACTAGGCAAAGGTGCTTCAACATGAATATTCTCATTAGAAACAGGATGGACAAACGATAAGGAGCGGGCATGTAAACTAATGCTTGCATCCGGATTGCTTCTATCAAAACCATATTTTAAATCGCCTTTAATAGGGCATCCAATACTCGATAGTTGCGAACGAATTTGATGATGTCTACCTGTTTCCAAAGCGACTTCAATCAAGTAATAATTGTCTAAATTCTTAAGGACTTTATAATGTAGAATGGCTTTTTTGCCGTCAGCTATTTCTTTGGTGTAGGCAGTCGATTTGTTAATCTTCGGATTCTTTTTAAGCCAATGAATTAGGGTGTCTTCTGTTTTAGGAGGCATCTGCTTAACGAGTGCCCAATAGGTTTTTTTAGCGTCCTTTTCAGCGAATAATTTATTGAGACGTGGTAAGGCTTTACTCGTTTTTGAGAATACGATTACCCCTGTAGTTGGTCGGTCTAACCGATGCGCTACACCCAGGTACACGTTTCCAGGTTTATTGTATTTTTCCTTGATGTACGATTTAACAACTTCACTTAAGGGTTCGTCCCCGGTTTTATCACCTTGAACAATATCACCAGCACGTTTATTGATGATGATAATATGGTTGTCTTCGTATAAGACCTGTAAGTTGTCTTTATTTGAGAGTACTTTAGCCACGGATTTTTTTAGATAAGTTTTTGGATAAGAATTGCACTACGTTTACAAAAGACACCGAATTACAGTCATTTTAATTAACCCCAGACTGCCAACTGTCTTACTGCTAACTGCCAACTGAATACTGCTTACTGAATACTGCCTACTGAATACTGCCAACTGAACCCTAATACTGTTCTTCCTCATTCGGAAAATCCAAATCCTTCACATCTTTCACATATTGTGAGATTGAATTGGTCATGTCTTCATACAAATTCATGTATCGGCGTAAGAATCGCGGATGGAACTCATGCGTCATTCCCAACATATCATGTAGGACAAGCACTTGTCCGTCAACGCCATTACCAGCGCCAATTCCAATAACCGGAATAGAGATGCTTTCTGCCACTTCTTGAGCTAATTTTGCCGGGATTTTTTCTAAAACAATGGCGAAACAGCCTATGCGTTCCAACATCAGTGCGTCTTCTTTTAGTTTTTCTGCTTCTTGCTCTTCCTTGGCTCTAACAGTGTAGGTTCCAAATTTATAGATAGATTGTGGAGTGAGTCCTAAATGGCCCATCACAGGAATTCCCGCATTTAAAATACGTTTGATAGATTCCTTTACTTCTTTTCCACCTTCTAATTTTACAGCATGTCCGCCACTTTCCTTCATGATTCTGATGGCAGATCGTAAGGCTTCTTTTGGATCACTTTGGTAACTTCCAAAAGGCAAATCGACCACCACTAATGAGCGCTCAATAGCACGAACGACACCTGCAGCATGATAAATCATTTGATCTAAAGTTATTGGCAGCGTCGTTTCATGACCGGCCATTACATTACTTGCAGAATCACCTACCAAAATTACATCTACACCAGCGCCATCTACAATTTTAGCCATTGTATAATCGTAGGCGGTAAGCATGGATATTTTTTCACCATTGGCTTTCATATCCACCAATGTTTTTACGGTAATTCTTTTGTAATCTTTTTTAGCTACTGACATGTGTAATAATTTAGTGGTGTAAAAATAAGTGTTTTTAAATAAATGATGGTTTTTGAATTTAAAAGCACTTAGTTCAATGACAAAATTCCAAAATCATCTAGATTTTAGAATTCCGTATGTATTAATTATAAATTTTTATTTTAACAATCTGACAAATGTACGCCAACGGCTAAACCACCTTCAGAGGTTTCTTTATACTTCGTATTCATGTCCTTGGCGGTTTCCCACATGGTTTGAACCACTTTATCCAAAGGAACTTTTACGTTTTTAGGATCTGTATTTAGCGCCAATTCTGCAGCATTAATAGCTTTAAGCGCACCCATGGCGTTACGTTCTATACACGGAATTTGAACCAGTCCCGCAATAGGGTCGCAAGTCAGTCCGAGATGGTGTTCCATGGCAATTTCAGCGGCAATCAATACTTGTTCAGGGGAACCTCCCATCAATTCACATAACGCAGCTGCTGCCATTGACGATGACACGCCAATTTCTGCCTGACAGCCACCCATTGCGGCAGAGATGGTCGCATTTTTCTTGAAAATACTGCCAATTTCTCCTGCAACCAATAAGAATTTCTTGATTTCCTCAAAGCCAGCGTCATGATTTTCAATCACTAAATAATACATCAAAACTGACGGAATAACGCCAGCACTGCCATTGGTAGGTGCAGTAACTACGCGCCCTAAAGCCGCATTTACTTCATTGACACTCAGCGCAAAACAGCTTACCCATTTTAGGATCTGTCTGAATTTGACTTCTGTTTTTCGGATGGTTTCTAACCATTCCTTTGGATTGTTATAAGGAAGGTCACCTTTTAAATTCTCGTACATGTCATACGCACGACGTCTGACATTTAATCCGCCAGGTAAATTACCTTCGGTATGACAGCCCGTGTACATACATTCTAACATGGTGTCCCAAATACGGTGCAATTCAAAATCGATGGTTTCCATATCCCTGATCGATTTCTCATTTTCCAATACCACACTAGAAATTGGCAAGTCTAACTCCTTACAATACGCGAGAAGTTCAGTACCTAATCGGATAGGGTAAGGGAAAGTGTTTTCGAAAATTTTACAATTCTTCTTCGACACTTTTCGCTCTTCTTTAACTACGAATCCGCCGCCAATGGAGTAGAAGGTAGAACTGGATCTTCTGCCATCAATCATTGCGGTGAATTTCATGCCGTTGGCGTGAAACGGTAAGAATTTTCTATTGAAAACAATATCAGCTTTTGGATCAAAAGTGATTGGTATTTCATTGTTAAACAGTAAGGTGTTGGTGCTTTTAACCGTCGCAATAATAGATTCAAGAGAATCTATTGGAATTCTTTCAGGATCTGCGCCATAAAGCCCTAAAATTACCGCATAATCTGTAGCATGGCCTTTACCGGTAAGTGATAGAGAACCATAAAGATCTACGGTAATGCTTGTAACCTTATCAAATTTATTGCTATCCTTTAACTCTTTAATCCAGCGTTCAGCAGCACGCCAAGGTCCTAAAGTGTGGGAACTTGATGGGCCAACGCCAATCTTTAACATATCAAATATAGAAATACACTCCATTAACGCAAACGATTTAGAGCTACAAATATAGCCTCTTTTTATTTCAAAATGGAATTGCAATCACCTAGAAATAAATTATCGGAATATCTGCCTGAGACCCTATTAATTACGATTGTTTATACTTCAAAAAACGAATAAACATCTTTCCATAACTAAATAAAGAAAGGACGTTCATATCACAAGTAATCGTGACAACAACATCCTTTTTTAAATTTAAATGAAACGTAGAAAATCTACTATTTTATATCAAAATGTGTAATATTAGTGGCTTGCATCACTTCGTTAAGATTAGAAATGTCTACACCATCTACATTATCTGCAGGAACGACAACCACTCTAAAAGTTTGGTTTTGTGTCCATTCAGCATCTAAGGTGTTGAATTTTTTAGTGCCATCTAAAAAGAAACGCACATCGGTTCGGGTAAAATCGTAGTTGTATACTAAAGTGCCATCATCAAAATAGACACTTTGTGGTAACATACGCCAAATGTCTGTGCCGTTATTAGTTTCCCATAAAATATAAACTAAGGTCACGTCAGAAGGTAAAACTTCAAAGCCATAATTTTCTGTGTACGAATAATTATTGTCAGCTGTGAAATTGACATCAATTTCAAATGCCGAGGAGACAATAATTCCGCCGTCAGCACCATCTACACCATCAATGCCGTCAAAACCAGGAGGTCCCATTGGTCCTTGGTCGCCTGTACAGGCCGTCAGTGTTATAGCTAATACAAATAATAAGGTTGCGATCTTTTTCATATGAATTCGTTTTTAAGTGATTTGTAAATTTACGAATCCTTATCTATATATGGTATAACTATGTCAAAACAAAGCATAAAAATGACACCTTGTCAGATTTTCTGTCATGGCACAATGATTGACATATAGAAAGAGAAATTAAAAAATTAATAATTCAACACAAAACATATATTATGAGTAAAATAATTGGAATCGATTTAGGTACAACCAACTCTTGCGTTTCGGTAATGGAAGGTAACGAGCCAGTTGTAATTCCTAATGCAGAAGGTAAAAGAACTACACCATCTGTCATTGCTTTCGTAGAAGGTGGTGAAATTAAAGTTGGTGATCCAGCAAAACGTCAAGCGGTAACAAACCCTACAAAAACGGTTTCTTCCATTAAACGTTTCATGGGTAACAAGTATTCTGAGTCTAAAAACGAAGCAGAACGTGTACCATATAAAGTGGTAAAAGGTGATAATGATACGCCAAGAGTAGATATTGACGGTCGTTTATATACACCACAAGAATTATCAGCAATGATTCTTCAAAAAATGAAGAAAACTGCAGAAGATTATTTAGGTCAAACAGTATCTGAGGCTGTAATTACAGTACCAGCTTACTTTAATGACTCTCAACGTCAAGCTACAAAAGAAGCTGGTGAGATTGCAGGTTTAAAGGTACGTCGTATCATTAACGAACCAACTGCTGCTGCTTTAGCTTACGGATTGGACAAAAAAGGAACAGACCAAAAAATTGTTGTTTTTGACTTTGGAGGTGGAACGCATGACGTTTCTATCCTTGAGTTAGGTGATGGTGTTTTTGAAGTATTGTCTACAGAAGGAGATACACACTTAGGTGGTGATGATGTTGATGAAAAAATCATCGATTGGTTAGCTGACGAATTCAATAAAGAAGAAGGTATCGATTTACGTAAAGATCCTATGGCGCTTCAACGTTTAAAAGAAGCATCAGAGAAAGCGAAAATTGAATTGTCATCTTCAGGACAAACTGAAATCAACTTGCCATATGTAACAGCTACAGCTAGCGGACCAAAGCACTTGGTAAGAACGTTAACTAAAGCGAAATTTGAGCAATTGATTGACGATTTAGTAAAACGTACTATCGAGCCTTGTAAGAATGCAATGAAAGCTGCAGGTCTTTCAATATCTGATATTGACGAAGTTATCTTGGTAGGTGGATCAACACGTATCCCAGCTGTACAAGAAGCTGTTGAAAAATTCTTCGGTAAAAAACCTAGTAAAGGTGTAAACGCTGATGAAGTTGTTGCCGTAGGTGCTGCAATTCAAGGTGGTGTATTAACTGGAGATGTTAAAGATGTATTGCTTCTTGATGTGACGCCGTTGTCTTTAGGTATTGAAACAATGGGTAACGTGATGACGAAGTTGATTGAAGCTAACACTACAATTCCAACTAAGAAATCGCAAATATTCTCAACAGCTGCAGACAATCAACCTTCAGTGGAAATCCACGTATTACAAGGTGAGCGTGCTATGGCAGCCGATAACAAAACAATTGGACGTTTCCATTTAGATGGTATTCCACCAGCAAAACGTGGAACTCCTCAAATTGAAGTAACGTTTGATATTGATGCCAATGGTATCATTCACGTAACGGCTGGAGATAAAGCTACAGGAAAAACACAAGACATCCGTATTGAGGCGTCTTCTGGATTGACTGAAGAAGAAATTAAGAGAATGAAAGCTGATGCTGAAGCAAATGCTGAAGCTGATAAGCAAGCGAAAGAAAAAGCAGAGAAATTAAATGCTGCTGATGCAATGATTTTCCAAACAGAAAGTCAATTGAAAGAGTTTGGTGATAAATTATCTGATGATAAGAAAAAACCAATTGAAGAAGCGCTTGAAGAATTGAAAACAGCTTTCGAATCTAAAGATATCGCAGTAATCGACCCAGCTCTTGAGAAAATCAACGAAGCTTGGAAAGTTGCTAGTGAAGAAATGTACAAAGCACAAGCAGAGGCTCAAGGTGGACAACAAGGACCTGATGCTGGAAACGGAGCTCAAGGTGGTCAGTCTAATGAAGGTAGCGACGTTGAGGACGTAGACTTTGAAGAAGTAAAATAAGCTGAAACCTTATTTTGATAATCATAATAAAGTGAATAGCTAATTCCGAGCTAGACTTGGAATACTAATAAAAACGCAACCTTAAATTAAGGTTGCGTTTTTTATTTGGTTGATTTTTAGAGAGACTGTTATTGCTTAGCACTTAAAACCTCGCCATCACCATCTACTTTAATGTTCATCTTTTCACTGCCTTTTGAAATTTGCAGATGATAGGTTCTTTCAAGATCTCTATTGCTCGCAAACTTCACACGAAATACCGTTGAGTTCAGTTTCCAATTAGGATACTTGTCTAAAAGCGATAATCTCACTTTTTCAGTCAGTTGCACATTCTCAAATCTTTCTATAGATTTTAACAACTCTCCATCATTATTATATACCGCTCTAATTTTACCTGCATGATTTTTAAATATAATTAAATAGGATTCATATTTACCATACAAGTCAGAGCTGGTAATGTCGTACTTAGCAGCTGCCGTTTCAAGTCCCTTTACTGCTGTGGATGCAGTTGGATCGTAAACAGCATCATAATAGGTTACATTTTTAATAGGTGATAAAATAATTTCATCTAAATCTACATAAGCTATCGTAGTTTCAGGATCCTGTGCATTAACCAAGTTACTTAGGCCTATAATTGCTAGCCCAACAAGCATTAGTTTTACTTTTTTTATAGTTTTCATGATTTCTAGGTGTTTAAGTTACAGATTGAATAGTTGGATTTATTTAGGATTTAAAAGAACTCCATTATTATCAATCTTTAGATTCATTCTTTTGTTGTCTTTAATCAGTTGTACCTCGTATACCCGTTTGATATCTTTGTTCAACCAATAATTTACCCGATATTTTGTAGTATTAAGTCGCCAGTCCGGATAGGTGTTCTTGAGTGTCGCGACTACAATTTGTGGCAAAATGATACCTTCAAACTTTTCATTTGAATAAGTGATTTCACCATCACGATTAAATAGCGCCCAAACTTTGCCATGTTCAGATTCAAATAACACTTCATAATTAGAATTCTCTTTAGAAAATACCGTTGCCGTTGTAATATCATATTTGGCAACTAGCTTTTCTAATTTTATAGCTCGTTTAGGAGCATTTGGATCATTAACTAAGTCGAAGTATTTTGCATTCTTATAAGGTGAAACAACAACCTCGTCCAGTTTCTCTTCACTTACCATTGTGGTAACAATTTGAGAGTTCATCATCAGGCTGGTCAGACCTAAAAAGAGACCAATCAGTAAAGTTTTCATAATATTTATATTTAGGAGCAGGTACGATCAACCTTGAGAATTATAAAATAGTTAGATGCGATTAAAACGCTCAGTCTTAAAAAGGTCTACACTAAAATTGGGACATTAGCTTGCAGTAGCACCTTCACGTAAATCGTGTTGCTATTGACAAAATGCTAGTACTTGAATATCTTAAAATGATTTTTTTTGATACCTAAAAGGTAATGTTGATGACTTGGGAGCCGAGGGGAAGTGTAATGATATAAAGGTAGGTAAAACTTAAAGAAGGCTATGCTACTATAGTAGTTTTTAGTATGCTTTTTCTTATGTTTTATTTTTGGTATTGGTTGTAAATCATAGAGTTGTGTGGTTTGGGGCTTTTGAAGGTTGTAATTAGCTGTCATATAAAAACGCAACCTTTTTATAGGTTGCGCTCTTTAAGGATGACATTATTTAATTAATTATAGTGAGGCGAAACAACCTGATTTTAATACATCTCCATCACAATTTACTTTTACATTCAATTTATCTGTGCCTTTTTGAATTTGTAAGTAATATGCTTTTTCAACATCTTTATTGTGGGCATACTTTACACGGAACACAGTTGAATTAAGTCCCCATCCAGGATATTTGCTTAAAAGTGCTAATCTTACTTTTTCTGGCAATTGGATGTCTTTAAATTTTTCTATAGAAGTAAGAAGCTCTCCATCTTTATCGTACATGGTCACAATTTTCCCTACACTATTTTTGAATATGAACATGTAGGAGTCATAGTTGCCGTATACATCTGAAGCGGAGACATCGTGTTTAGCGACTATAGTTTCAAGATCTTTTACACCTTTTGCGGCATATGGATCATAAACGGCTTTATAATAGCTTACGTTTTTGATTGGCGAAATAATAACTTCATCTAATTTTACTCTATTTGTAGAAGTTTCAGGGGTCTGAGAGTGAACAAAATTGGAAAAGCTTATAAAAGCCAACCCAATTAATATTGTTTTCATCGTTTTCATGATTTCTAGGTGTTTAACATTGAATTTTAATTTTATTACTAGCTGTTATTTAGGATTTGGAATGACGCGATTACGGTCAATTTAATTTCATTTTTTATTGGATTACATCAAAATAAGCAGTGTTTTTAAAGGCGTTTAGACAAACTTCATTTAAGACCACTTCACTTATGTATGTTAAGGTTCGGGTGTGCCTAAGGCTGGTCGGACCTAGAAAAGACCATTCAGTGAGTTTTTCATATTATTGTATTTAGAAGCAGGTTGTTCCCAATGAGAGATAACTAAAAGCTACTAAGGATTAGCGCTCAGAGGTGCACCGTTCAGTACGAGAATTAGGGCAGTAGTGTGAAGTAGCAGATTTATGACATGACTCTGCTAACTTAATTTTATACGAGTTTTTGATTCTAAATTGGAACTATTTCTGACTTGGGTTTCGTGGGGGAAGTTTTATAGGATAAAGGTAAAAAATACTTGAAGTTGGTTTTGCTATTTAAATAGCATAAAATGTTATTTTAACTGATTTTTTTGCTTTTTTTAACGTTGTCAAATCGTTGTTGTGTATGGCTTTATAAGGGTTTCTTGGAGATGAACGCAAATCAAGAACGCAGTCTTTTTATAAGATTACGTTCTTGATTTGATTAGTTGCTTATGTTGAAATTAAAGGTTTTTAGGATTCATTATTACCCCGTTACAATCAATTTTCAAATTCATTTTTTTATCATCTTTTGTAAGTTGTACTTCATACATCCGTTTGATATCCTTGTTCAAATTGTATTTTACTCGGTATTCAGTTGTATTAAGTCTCCAATCTGGATAGGTGTCTCTAAGCGAAAGTCTTACAGTTTCCGGTAATCGAATACCTTCAAATTTTTCGTTAGAATTTAATAGTTCTCCTTCGCCACTAAATGACGCCACAATACTTCCGTAGTTAGACTCAAATAAGACTTCATAGCTATTGTGATTTTTTGAGTATACTGTTGCAGTTTTAATGTCATATTTACCAACTTCATGTTCAAGTTGTTTGGCCTGGCTTGGCGCATTAGGATCATTTACTAAATTAAAGTATTTGGTGTGGATTACGGGCGATACTATTACCTCGTTCAGGGCAACTTCTTCTACATTTACCGAAGCGTTCGGAGTTTGGGAGTACATAAGGGTGGTCAGACCTAAAAATAGACCAATCATTAAAGTTTTCATAATATATTTGTTTTGAAGCAGGTGATCTCTTAATGAGAAATAATCGCAAAGCAACTCATGCATTATCGCTCATTCGTCAACGGTTCAATACTAAATTTGGGACATTATTGTGGTGTAGCAAGTTCACAAAAAGCGTGATGTCGCTAACTCAATTTTAATAATGGCTATTAGGGTTCTAACTAGGGAAATAAATTAACTGTGGGAATTTATATTGCTAAGAATTTGATTTGGTGCGCGGGGAAGTTTAATGATGTAAAGGTAAGATAATCACTAAGGCGACTTTGCTACTTATATAGCACTCAGGGCGTTTTAACAAAATTTTTTGTTTTTTAACATTCGGAAACCATGCAAATTATGATGGCATTCCAATGTTAAAAACGCAACCTCATACTAACTTCGGAGCGTGTGCTGGTGTTGCCATTTCTCTAAAATTATGGCGATTTTTTATACGGTTTAATTTGTGATTTAATCGGAAGGTTTAAAGGAAAGGATCTTTTGTGTCACTTTGTTCTTTTAACAATTGAAGGTCTAATATTTTAATGTGTTTGCGACTGACATCGATAATTCCTTCTTTTTTAAATAGTTGTATGTGGCGATTAAAAACAGCACGTGAAGTGCCAATTAATTCTGCCAACTGCTCATGGGCTAAATTATCAATGTGTTCTATTTTACCGGTACTCTCATTATAGTGTCGCAATAATAAATTTGCCAATCGAGCAGTAACGGTATTTGTACCAATATCTAAAATATGCGACTCGAGTAATTTAAATTGTTGAATGGTGTATGTGAAAAAAGCCTTTAAAGTGTCAGGATTGGTTTTTAACCAGTCTCTCATAATATCCATTGGAACCACTAATAGATCTAAATCTTCCAATAGTTCATAACAGACATCATGTTGAATGGTATTGATTAGTGTAAAGACATCAAAAACATCATTTTTGGTGAGTATAAATAGCGTGAAATGTTTATCTGACTGGTTTAAATTGTAGACTTTTATTTTGCCTTTAACAATAAAATGAAATTTGTAGAGCGTACATTCTTTATCAATAGTGTGTTCTCCTTTGATAAGATGTTTCAAAGTACAACTATTTACCAAACTTAAAAGTGAGTGTTCAGTAGTAGTCTCGAAAATTGAATTGTTTCTTAACAGGTGTATGTATAAATCGCATTTGTTTTGGTCTGCAGCCATTATAAAAAATTGTGCAGGCAGCCCATAGTATAAAGGGGTAAAAATGCCAATGAAGTTACGATATTAATTTGTAATTAGAGAATTATGTTTGTTAACTTCAAAATACTATGCATGCATAATATTTCCTATATTTGTAAAAACAGCACGTATATATATGTCAAAACTTAACCAACTTCTCAATATAAAATACCCAATTATTCAAGCGCCAATGTTTTTGGTTTCAAATACCGCTATGGTTATTGAGGCTATGAAGTCAGGTATTGCAGGGTGTATTCCTGCTTTAAATTATAGAACCTTGCCCGAATTGAAATCTGCCATTCACGAACTGAAGGCGGCAAAGGTAGAAGGTGGTTCTTTTGGATTTAATTTGATAGTTAACAAATCTAATATCAAATACAAAGAGCAGTTACGCGTATTGTGTGAAGAAGGCTGTGATTTTATCATCACCTCATTAGGCAGTCCTGAAGAAACAATAAATCAAGCTCACAAAGCGGGCATTAAAGTGTTTTGTGATGTCACAGATTTAAAATTTGCGCAAAAAGTGGAAGCCTTGGGTGCGGACGCTATTATAGCGGTTAATAATGAAGCAGGTGGGCACCGCGGAGAGATTTCGCCTAAAGACCTCATAGATCTTTTAAAAAGCAATTGTAATATTCCTATTATTTCAGCTGGTGGTGTTGGGACAAAAGCCGATTTGGATAAAATGTTGGCTTATGGTGCAGATGGCGTTTCTATTGGCAGCCCATTTATCGCATCTGTTGAAGCTGGGGTGACGGAGGAATATAAACAAGCTTGTGTAGACTATGGCGCTGATGATATTGTGATGACACAACGTATTTCGGGTACACCATGTACGGTCATTAATACGCCTTATGTCCAAAAAATTGGAACCAAGGAGTCGTGGTTGGAATCTGTGCTGAACAAGAATAAAAAGCTTAAGAAGTGGGTGAAGATGATCCGTTTTTCAATCGGTATGAAAGCCACAGAAAAAGCGGCCAAGGAAGCAACTTATAAAACCGTATGGGTGGCCGGGCCGAGCATTGAATACACTACACAAATCCTTCCGGTAAGAACAATTGTTCAAAATTTAACTGTCTAAGATTTTGGAATTGGATTAATGTTTTGGGCAAATGGTTAAGTTAAACGGTTTAACTTTATCAGTGTTTAAAATATAACACTATGCGCTTAACATCTTCGGAACCTTTTTGGTTGGTTAAAAATGGTATCATTCACTCGTACCCTTCATTAAATGAAGATATTGATACCGATATTGTAATTATAGGTGCCGGAATTACCGGGAGTCTTATTGCGCACCAATGTATTGCCGATGGTTATAATACTGTTATTGTTGATAAACGGGAAGTTTGCCATGGGAGTACATCAGCCACGACTTCAATGCTGCAATATGAGATTGACAAACCTTTATATGAACTGATTGATCTGATTGGTGAAGAAGGCGCCGTGCTCAGTTATAAAGCTTGTTTTGATTCTATAGATCAACTTCAATCCATTTCAAATCAGATAAAGTCTACCTGCGGATTTAAAAAAAAGGAATCACTCTATTTTGCATCAAGAAAAAAAGATGTGACTTGGCTGAAAAAAGAATTTGAAGCCCTTAAAGAGCATGGATTTCCTGTGAAATGGTTAGAACCCAAAACGATTTCAAAAAACTACCAGCTTGAACATACCTATGGCGGCATTCTGTCCGGTCAAGGTGGCAGTATTGATGCCTTTCAGTTGGCTCATGATCTTTTACACTATAATCACAAAAAAGGGCTGCAGATTTTCGATAAAACTGATGTTGTTACTATTGAATACCGCAGTAAAGACGTTATCATTCATACTGAATTCAAAAAGTCCATAAAAGCCAAAAAAGTAATTTTCTGTAACGGATTTGAAAGCACTGAGATTATTCCCGAAAAATTTGTAGACCTGTTATCCACTTATGCCGTTGTAGGTGAACAAAAAGAGGACGACCTATCTCATCTTAATACTACTTTGTTTTGGAATACTGCAGATCCTTACAACTATATGAGAACTACTGATGATAACAGGCTGCTTATTGGTGGCGAGGATGAAGATTTTGTAAACGCCGATAAAAGGGATGCTCTTATCAAAAAGAAGTCTGCCAAATTGGAAAAAACAGTAGAAAAAATCCTTCCAAATTATGATTTTAGAATCGATTTTGGTTGGGCAGGCACTTTTGGTGAAACTAAGGATGGTCTACCTTATATAGGTAAACATCCCGACTTTAAAAATGCCTATTTTGTTTTAGGTTTCGGCGGTAACGGCATTACTTTTTCTGTCATTGGTATGGATATGGTTTCAGCTATGTTACATGGCAAAACGCACGAGCTCTCCAAGTATTTTAAGTTTGGGAGGTAGACGATAAGCCTGAATATTCTTCGATTACAATACGACACAATAGATCATAATTACATTTTGAAGATGGAACTTCTTGACGAAGTCATGCTTCTTATTTCTCGTTCTTCAGAGATGAAATTAATTGGTTTTAAGGCTTTTAATGTATTATTTGATGTTGTCGTTTCGATGCTTTGTTTAATTATTTGAAAAAAAACAATAAAAATTTAAAGCAATTGTCATTTTCGCCAAGCATTGATAAATTAAGGCAATTTGTGATGTTTTGATCATAATTTTATTTCAAATTAGTGTAGTTATTTATTAATAATCAGTCAATTGTGTTAATTGTCTGTTGATTCTGTTGATATATTTTATATATTTGATTTTTCCTCCTAGAAATTTAATAATCAATCTTTTAAATAGATTAATAGCAGATTTTTTGATTAATAGCATTTTCAAAAATCAAGGTATCCTAACTATGCCTTTTATTTTTTAATTGCCCAATCCAAATTTACTGGTGTGCGACTTATTTATATGTTCATGTAAATGAATTTATTAATTAAATCAAATGCTATGCTATTATTCTACGTTACCAAAAACGGTAGACTCGAGAGGTCTATTATGAATCTGATTTGTTGTGCGTTAGTTTTGTTCTTTTCTGTCCAGTCAAGTCCAGAACTTTTTGCACAAAATGACACACCTTGTGAAGGTGCACAGAGGTGGACAAGAGGAGCTTCTTGGAATCAAAATGGATCCATTAATGATTCTAATCAAGCACCCTCTCCCAACGGTATCATACGTTGCGGGAGTTCTGCTGAAACTCAGTCGCAACTCGTCCCCTTTAATAATTCAGTTTATAATTCCAGTCAATTCGCCATTAATGTTGAAGGCTCAAATGCCTGTATAGATCCAAGTAATGGTCAGCCTGTCAATGTTAAAAATCCTACTAATGGGCAACCTATCATTTGGTTGAATTTTGACGTAAGACCTAAAGCGGGCAGCTTTGAAATTCAATTGAACGATAATTCAGGCGATAAAGTAGGGTGGGCACTTTATGTTTCTAATGTTCATCAAACAGGAACTACTTTAGCTGCCAATGGAAATATATTGAGTGGCGATTGTTCCAATTTAACAAAAGTAGCATGTGGTGTTGAAAGTTCAAGTATGTGGAATACCATACCCATTGATGGGGCCGATTTTATTGAAGCTACCAATTTCTACCTCGCCATTTGGGATCAAAATGCAGATGGCAATTTATCTATTAATAATTTTAAAGCACGGTATGGCTGTGGTGATGCAGATTTTGAAACCTGCTCATTAAGTAGTGGGACACCAGAAGAAGTGTGTAATAATGACGGCACTTTTACTATTAATGTGCCGATAGAAGGAATTAATGGAGAATATATTGGATATGACGCTAATGCTAAAAATGGCGGCTTATCAAATAGAGTTTGTTTGACCAATTCCGGTGAAGCAGGGAGTACGTCAGGTGTCATTTCCTTAACCTACGATCAAGGGGTTGATTATAATATTCAAATTTTTGAAACGACTAATTCTAACCCACCAACACCTGTAATACCAAGTGCAGGTTGTGATCATCCAGATCCTTATCCTGGAGATCCTAATAATGGAAACGCAGATAGTTGTGTGGCAACAGTTACCGGTACGGCACCGGAGTGTTGCGTAGCACCTACATTAGTAACAGCTAACGGCTCGGTGTGTGCAGAATCGCAATCTGATATTGACTTAACGACGTTGGTTACTTCTAATGGAATTGTCAGTTTTCATGAAACTCAAGCTGAGGCAAATTCCAAGTCCAATCCAATCAACTCGACAGTAAGTCCACTAGCGCCCAAAACATATTATGTCAGAAGTGAAGTTGATGCATATTGCTTTGTGACAGCTATAATAGAAATCAGTATTGATCCATTACCAACAGTGACCGTTTCGGGCGGCTCCTGGTGTACGGATGCTGGACTTGTTCAAAATATAGCAGGTTCTGGAATGCCTTTGGGCGGTACATACAGTGGAACCGGCGTTACCGACAACGGTGACGGCACGTTCAATTTTGATACCTCAATGGGTACGCAGACGCTGACCTATACCTATAGTGATGGAAATGGCTGTGAAAACTCAGCAACAGCTTCGCTAGAGATCAACGATCTTCCAACAGTGACCGTTTCGGGCGGCTCTTGGTGTACGGATGCTGGACTTGTACAGAACATTGCAGGTTCCGGAATGCCTTTGGGCGGTACCTACAGTGGAACGGGAGTTACCGACAACGGTGACGGCACGTTCAACTTTGATACCTCAATGGGCACGCAGACACTTACCTATACCTATAGTGATGGTAATGGTTGTGAAAACTCAGCAACAGCAAGTCTAGAGATCAATGATCTACCAACGGTGACCGTTTCGGGCGGATCCTGGTGTACAGATGCTGGACTTGTACAGAACATTGCAGGTTCGGGAATGCCTTTGGGCGGTACCTATAGTGGAACCGGCGTTACCGACAATGGTGACGGCACGTTCAACTTTGACACCTCAATGGGCACACAGACGCTGACCTATACCTATTCCGATGGAAATGGTTGTGAAAATTCAGCAACAGCAAGTCTAGAGATCAACGATCTTCCAACAGTGACCGTTTCAGGTGGATCATGGTGTACAGATGCGGGACTTGTACAGAACATTGCAGGTTCTGGAATGCCTTTGGGCGGTACTTATAGTGGAACCGGCGTTACCGACAACGGCGACGGCACGTTCAACTTTGACACCTCAATGGGCACACAGACGCTGACCTATACCTATAGTGATGGAAATGGTTGTGAAAACTCAGCAACAGCTTCTTTAGAGATCAACGATCTTCCAACGGTGACCGTTTCGGGCGGATCCTGGTGTACAGATGCTGGACTTGTGCAAAATATAGCAGGTTCTGGAATGCCATTGGGCGGTACCTATAGTGGAACCGGCGTTACCGACAATGGTGACGGTACGTTCAACTTTGATACCTCAATGGGCACACAGACGCTGACCTATACCTATTCGGACGGAAATGGTTGTGAAAACTCAGCAACAGCTTCGCTAGAGATCAACGATCTTCCAACAGTGACCGTCTCCGGCGGCTCCTGGTGTACAGATGCTGGACTTGTTCAAAATATAGCAGGTTCTGGAATGCCTTTGGGCGGTACTTATAGTGGAACCGGGGTTACCGACAACGGTGACGGTACGTTCAACTTTGACACTTCGATGGGCACGCAGACACTGACCTATACCTATTCCGATGGAAATGGATGTGAAAACTCAGCAACAGCTTCGTTGGAAATCAACGATCTTCCAACGGTGACCGTCTCCGGCGGATCCTGGTGTACAGATGCTGGACTTGTTCAAAATATAGCAGGTTCTGGAATGCCTTTGGGCGGGACTTATAGTGGAACCGGGGTTACCGACAACGGTGACGGTACGTTCAACTTTGATACCTCAATGGGCGCACAGACACTGACCTATACCTATTCCGATGGAAATGGTTGTGAAAACTCAGCAACAGCTTCTTTAGAGATCAACGACCTACCAACAGTGACCGTCTCCGGCGGCTCCTGGTGTACAGATGCGGGACTCGTACAAAATATAGCAGGTTCTGGAATGCCTTTGGGCGGTACCTATAGTGGAACAGGGGTTACCGATAATGGTGACGGTACGTTCAACTTTGATACCTCAATGGGCACACAGACGCTGACCTATACCTATTCCGATGGAAATGGATGTGAAAACTCAGCTACAGCGAGTCTAGAGATCAACGATCTTCCAACAGTAACCGTTTCGGGCGGATCCTGGTGTACGGATGCTGGACTTGTTCAAAATATAGCAGGTTCGGGAATGCCATTGGGCGGTACATACAGTGGAACGGGCGTTACCGACAACGGTGATGGCACGTTCAACTTTGATACCTCAATGGGCACGCAGACGTTGACCTATACCTATAGTGATGGAAATGGTTGTGAAAACTCAGCAACAGCAAGTCTAGAGATCAACGATCTTCCAACAGTGACCGTTTCGGGCGGAGCCTGGTGTACAGATGCTGGACTCGTTCAAAATATAGCAGGTTCTGGAATGCCATTGGGCGGTATCTATAGTGGAACAGGAGTCACCGACAACGGAGATGGCACGTTCAACTTTGATACCTCAATGGGCACGCAGACGTTGACCTATACCTATTCCGATGGAAATGGTTGTGAAAACTCAGCAACAGCTTCGTTAGAGATCAACGATCTTCCAATAGTGACCGTTTCGGGCGGATCCTGGTGTACGGATGCTGGACTTGTACAGAACATTCCAGGTTCGGGTATGCCATTGGGCGGTACATACAGTGGAACCGGCGTTACTGACAACGGTGACGGCACGTTCAACTTTGACACTTCGGTGGGCACGCAGACGTTGACCTATACCTATAGTGATGGAAATGGATGTGAAAACTCCGCAACAGCTTCTTTAGAGATCAATGATCTTCCAACAGTGACCGTCTCCGGCGGCTCATGGTGTGCAGATGCTGGACTTGTTCAGAATATAGCAGGTTCTGGAATGCCAGCAGGCGGTACCTATAGTGGAACAGGCGTTACCGACAATGGTGATGGCACGTTCAACTTTGATACCTCAATGGGCACACAGACACTGACCTATACCTATAGTGATGGCGACGACTGCAGCAACAGTGCAACGGCAACATTGGACGTAAATGCATTGCCAACAGTGACCGTCTCCGGCGGCTCCTGGTGTACGGATGCTGGACTTGTTCAGAATATAGCAGGTTCGGGAATGCCAGCAGGTGGTACCTACAGTGGAACCGGGGTTACCGACAACGGTGACGGCACGTTCAACTTTGATACCTCAATGGGCACGCAGACGCTTACCTATACCTATAGTGATGGAAATGGATGTGAAAACTCAGCAACAGCTTCTTTAGAGATCAACGATCTTCCAACAGTGACCGTTTCGGGTGGCTCTTGGTGTACAGATGCTGGAATTGTTCAAAATATAGCAGGTTCCGGTATGCCAGCAGGCGGTACCTATAGTGGAACAGGAGTTACCGACAACGGTGACGGCACGTTCAACTTTGATACTTCAATGGGCACGCAGACGCTGACCTATACCTATAGTGATGGCGATAACTGTAGCAACAGTGCAATGGCAACCTTGGACGTAAATCCATTGCCAACAGTGACCGTTTCGGGTGGCTCTTGGTGTACAGATGCTGGACTTGTTCAAAATATAGCAGGTTCTGGAATGCCAGCAGGTGGTACCTATAGTGGAACCGGCGTTACCGACAACGGTGACGGTACGTTCAACTTTGATACCTCAATGGGCACACAGACGCTTACCTATACCTATTCGGATGGTAATGGTTGTGAAAACTCAGCTACAGCGAGTTTAGAGATCAACGATCTTCCAACAGTGACCGTTTCGGGCGGATCCTGGTGTACAGATGCTGGACTTGTTCAAAATATAGCAGGTTCGGGTATGCCATTGGGCGGTACCTATAGTGGAACCGGCGTTACCGACAATGGTGACGGTACGTTCAACTTTGATACCTCAATGGGCACGCAGACACTGACCTATACCTATAGTGATGGCGATGACTGCAGCAACAGTGCAACAGCAACATTGGACGTAAATCCATTGCCAACAGTGACCGTTTCGGGTGGCTCTTGGTGTACAGATGCTGGACTCGTTCAAAATATAGCAGGTTCAGGAATGCCAGTAGGTGGTATCTACAGTGGAACCGGCGTTACCGACAACGGTGACGGCACGTTCAACTTTGATACCTCAATGGGCACGCAGACGTTGACCTATACCTATTCCGATGGAAATGGTTGTGAAAACTCAGCAACAGCTTCGTTAGAGATCAATGATCTTCCAATAGTGACCGTTTCGGGCGGCTCTTGGTGTACGGATGCTGGACTTGTGCAGAACATTGCAGGTTCAGGAATGCCAGCAGGTGGTACTTATAGTGGAACCGGGGTTACCGACAATGGTGACGGCACGTTCAACTTTGATACCTCAATGGGCACACAGACACTGACCTATAGCTATTCCGATGGAAATGGATGTGAAAACTCAGCAACAGCTTCGCTAGAGATCAACGATCTTCCAACAGTGACCGTCTCCGGCGGATCCTGGTGTACTGATGCTGGACTTGTACAGAACATTGCAGGTTCTGGAATGCCATTGGGCGGTACCTATAGTGGAACAGGGGTTACCGATAATGGTGACGGTACGTTCAACTTTGATACCTCAATGGGCACACAGACACTGACCTATACCTATTCCGATGGAAATGGATGTGAAAACTCAGCTACAGCGATTCTAGAGATCAACGATCTTCCAACAGTAACCGTTTCGGGTGGCTCTTGGTGTACAGATGCTGGACTTGTACAGAACATTGCAGGTTCTGGAATGCCTTTGGGCGGTACCTACAGTGGAACGGGCGTTACAGACAATGGTGACGGCACGTTCAACTTTGATACTTCGGTGGGCACGCAAACGCTGACCTATACCTATAGTGATGGCGATAACTGCAGCAACAGTGCAACGGCAACATTGGACGTAAATGCATTGCCAACAGTGACCGTTTCCGGCGGATCCTGGTGTACTGATGCTGGACTTGTACAGAACATTGCAGGTTCTGGAATGCCTTTGGGCGGTACCTATAGTGGAACCGGCGTTACCGACAATGGTGACGGCACGTTCAACTTTGACACCTCAATGGGCACGCAGACACTGACCTATACCTATTCGGACGGAAATGGTTGTGAAAACTCAGCAACAGCTTCTTTAGAGATCAACGACCTTCCAACAGTGACCGTTTCGGGCGGATCCTGGTGTACGGATGCTGGACTTGTACAGAACATTGCAGGTTCTGGAATGCCATTGGGCGGTACCTATAGTGGAACAGGGGTTACCGATAATGGTGACGGTACGTTCAACTTTGATACCTCAATGGGCACACAGACGCTGACTTATACCTATTCCGATGGAAATGGATGTGAAAACTCAGCTACAGCGATTCTAGAGATCAACGATCTTCCAACAGTAACCGTCTCGGGCGGCTCTTGGTGTACGGATGCTGGACTTGTTCAAAATATAGCAGGTTCAGGAATGCCATTGGGCGGTACCTATAGTGGAACAGGGGTTACCGACAATGGTGACGGTACGTTCAACTTTGATACCTCAATGGGCACACAGACGCTGACCTATACCTATAGTGATGGCGATAACTGCAGCAACAGTGCAACGGCAACATTGGACGTAAATGCATTGCCAACAGTGACCGTTTCGGGCGGCTCTTGGTGTACGGATGCTGGACTTGTACAGAACATTCCAGGTTCGGGTATGCCTTTGGGCGGTACATACAGTGGAACCGGCGTTACCGACAACGGCGACGGTACGTTCAACTTTGATACTTCGGTGGGCACACAGACACTGACCTATACCTATTCCGATGGAAATGGTTGTGAAAACTCAGCAACAGCTTCGTTAAAGATCAACGATCTTCCAACAGTGACCGTCTCCGGCGGCTCCTGGTGTACAGATGCTGGACTTGTACAAAATATAGCAGGTTCAGGAATGCCATTGGGCGGTACCTATAGTGGAACAGGAGTTACCGACAATGGCGACGGCACGTTCAACTTTGACACCTCAATGGGCACGCAGACGTTGACCTATAGCTATAGTGATGGCGATAACTGCAGCAACAGTGCAACGGCAAGATTGGAGGTGAATCCATTGCCAACAGTTACAATTACACCATTGGAACCAGTATGTATTGAGAATG
This sequence comes from uncultured Gelidibacter sp., assembly GCF_947500795.1. Taxonomy (GTDB): domain Bacteria; phylum Bacteroidota; class Bacteroidia; order Flavobacteriales; family Flavobacteriaceae; genus Gelidibacter. The sequence goes on from NZ_CANMTE010000001.1 coordinate 431,155, forward strand.
GACTAGTTCAAATTATGGCAAGTCCATCGGGTGGAACATTTAGTGGTTCTGCTGCGATTAATCCAATTACAGGTTTATTTGATCCGATGATTGCTGGTAACGGTACACATACAGTGACTTACACTTATAATAGTTCAAATGGTTGTGAAGGAAAGGCAACAATTGATATTTCAGTAATTACCTGCCAAGCAGAACCGGAATGCGACACTGTATTTGCTTACAATAGTGAAACCTCCACGTGTTTCTCAGAAATTTCAGAGCTTAAAAACAACAATCGTTGGGGCTGGACAAATGAGATTACTGCACCAGGTACTTATAATTTCACCTTATATGGTGGCGCAGCACACTGCGATATCGATAAAGGTCATAATTATGGCAATGCGAGAGTGGTTTATGCTGACAATGGCGATGTGACAGTCTATTATGAAATGACTGGAGGCAGCGTGTTAAGTGAAGCCCATGTGTATATTGGATGTACGCCTGTACCAATGGTAACAAAAGGTAAGAAAACCCAAGCTACAGTAGCGCCAGGTCAATACAACTTTAATCCTAACTTAGGTGGTGGTGTTCAAAACTATCAAGTTGGACCAGTTAATGTGTCTGGTGGTTCATTCTATCTTATTGTTCATGGTGTAGCTTGTTCTTCAGGAGTTGTAGATGGTAATGAGAATGGCATATCGTTTAATAAACGAGCCTCTGTGAAATGCGCAACGCCAAGTATGGCATCTGTGGACAGCAATGTAAGTCTGCAAAAATCTGGAGATATCCTAATTTCACCAAACCCATTTGTTGATAAAGTGGATGTATCATATAAATATGATTATGATACTGATGTTTCAATCGAGATTAGAGATATTAGAGGTCTGTTAATTGATTCTTACATAAACAATTCCTATAAGAAAGGTCAAAAGGTCAAAGTGAAATTTGATTTGACTAAAGCTGTAAAACATATGTTATTTGTACAGTTTACCACTAATAAGGGGGTTGAAATTAAGAAAGTAATTTCCTCTGATGCCAAACGATAATTAATCTAATAACTTAAAACAAAAGCGACCATCTAAAAAATGGTCGCTTTTTATTTATACCAAATCGTTTAGAAGTGTTTTGTTGACCACATGTCCACCTTCAAAAGGAGTGATTTGTAAATTGCAATGCCCAAATAATTCAAAAGCTCTATTTTTTTCTGAGACGAGACGATCTTCATCCAAATACTCATCAGAAGTCCCATAAATTAAAGAGACTTTGGTATTTGAATTTAAAAATTGAAAATCTGTAGCAACAAGTTCTTTTGGAATTCCGCCCGACATCATTACAATTTGAGCACATTTTAATTGCCTTTTTGCAATGTATCGTAAGGCTACTGATACGCCTTGGGAATATCCTAAAACGATTAAATTTAAATCTTTGGAGATAGCTTCAGCCTCAAAGACGGCGTCAAAATACCGGAGTACATTTTCTGTTTCTTTTACGGTATTTTCCTTGGTCAACCAACTTGCACCAACATGCCTAAATTTTGGTGGCGTATAATATTTACTTGGTGCTTGTGGGGCAATGATAAAGTTCTCCTCAGGATTTAAATCGGTAAAATATTTTAGAAAATACCGACTCAAATAACCCATGCCATGACACACAAACCAAACATTTTTAGTCTTATCCGATATCTTATTTAAGGTGGAGTAGGTGTTTGTAGTTTGGTATGCTATTTCTTTTTCGTTTGAAGTCATGCTGCTTATTTATCTTAAGTGTAAAGGTAATGAGAACTAAATAGAATCATAAAATTTTTGAATTTCTATAATGACAGCTACCCATTCATATGAATATTGGTCACATCTCATATTGTTTTGTACCTTTACCTTTGGTTTAAAAAACATGAAATATCTATGCAATTAACTAAAGAAGATTTATTGGCTAAAGCAAATGCAGCCAGTAAAAACACACTGATGGAAACACTCAATATTGAAATGATTGATTATGGTCCTGATTTTTTAGTCGCTAAAATGCCGGTCAATTCTAGAGTTTACCAACCAGATGGAGTGCTTCATGGTGGTGCTACTGCTGCTCTCGCGGAAAGCGTAGGAAGCTTTGCGTCTCATATTTTTTTAGATACAGAACATTTATTTGTGCGCGGACTTGAAATTACAGCCAACCATTTAAAATCTGTAAAAGAGGGCCATGTGTATGCCAAAGCAACGTTTCTTCACAAAGGGCGAACTACACAGCTATTAGACATCAGAATTACGGACGACCATGATAATTTAGTGTCCATTTGTAGATTATCGACCATCACGCTGCCTAAAAATAAATAGAATGCTTGCAGACGACTTTTTTGAGCAAATAGAAGTGCAGTTTGAACAGGAATTGCCTTTTGTTGCCTACAAAAAACCAGATACATTAGTTGTAAAAGGCGTGCTTCAAAAGGATAAGGAGCTTCATTATTCTCGTGATTTTACCGAAAGCGGATTTGTTTTTGCACCATTCGACGCAGAAAACGATGCGTTTTTACTTCCTTTTGAAAACGCTGCAATTATTACCCATGATTTTGTAAAGACGGAAGATTTGGAATTGTCGCAAAATTCAATCCAGAGTATTAGCACTCAGAAGGACTTTCATGTCAACCTTGTTCAGAAAGGAATCGATGCCATTGCTAAGGATTATTTTAAAAAAGTAGTGCTGTCGCGTCGTGAAGCTGTCGAAACGTCAGATAATAATCCAATTCATTTATTTAAAAAATTATTGAATACCTATCCAACAGCCTTTGTGTATTGTTGGTACCATCCAAAAGTGGGATTATGGTTGGGCGCCACTCCTGAAACCTTATTGAGCATCAGAGGTAACCGCTTAAAAACGATGTCATTGGCAGGAACGCAAGCCTATAAAGGGAAAACAGCCGTTGTTTGGAAAGAAAAAGAGAAAGAGGAACAGCAAATTGTCACTGATTTTATCGTAGATAGTTTACGTGATTCTGTTGGCCAAGTGGATTCTAATACTCAACATATTGAGGTTTCAGAGCAACATACCGTAAGAGCTGGTAATTTATGGCATCTAAAAACGGACATCCAACTTAATTTAACTCCCGGAACTAAAACCCTAAAACCTATTATAGACGCGTTGCATCCAACCCCTGCAGTTTGTGGGTTTCCAAAAGATGAAGCCAAAGCTTTTATTCTAGAGCATGAAGGTTATCCACGGGAGTTCTATGCTGGATTTTTAGGCGAATTGAACCTCAAAGAAACCATCACCAGAAACACCAACAGACGTAACGTTGAGAATAATGCCTACGGAGTTTCAAAAACTGTTTCTAATCTGTATGTGAATTTGCGTTGCATGCAAATTAAAGATGAAAAGGTTCATATTTATGTTGGTGGAGGAATCACCAGAGATTCCGATGCAGAACAAGAATGGGAGGAAACGGTTCATAAATCTCAAATTATAAAACGCGTGCTTTTGTAGAAAAGATAGTGTAGAGGTATTGAAATAAATTAATAGGATGCTTTAAATAACAATCTCAATAATTTCAATCCTATTAAGCATCATCGATTTTCATCTTAAACCATCAATTTTTCAATCTAAATAGCTTCATTTAGCGCACCTAATTTTGTATTTTTGTTTCAAGATTAGCTATGAATGAAATATCCTAAAATTCCCCTTGCACAAACCGTAATTCAGCTTTGTAAAGCAAAAAACATTAAACATATTGTTATTTCTCCAGGAAGTAGAAATGCACCGCTGACCATTGGGTTTACCAATGATCCGTTTTTTAAATGCTACAGTATTGTAGATGAGCGTTGTGCGGCGTTTTTTGCTTTAGGAATTGCGCAACAAATAGAAGCGCCTGTTCTGGTAGCTTGTACTTCTGGTAGTGCGCTGCTTAACTATTATCCGGCTGTAGCGGAAGCGTTTTACAGTGAAATTCCATTAATTGTTCTTTCTGCTGATCGACCAAAACACCTTCAAAATATTGGTGATGGACAAACCATCAATCAGAAGAATGTTTTTGAGAATCACATTTTACATTCTGCCAATTTAAAGCTGGATTTAAAAGATGAATTGAATATTCCCGTCACTGAAGACATTCCTATTTTCAAGAATTTAGAAGATAAATTGGAACGCTTATTAGGGTTGCAAAAGGATATTCAAAAACATAATGAGCAAGAGTTGAATGACGCCCTTAACAAGGCTGTTATTAAAAAAGGCCCGGTGCACATTAACGTGCCATTTGACGAGCCTTTATATGATATGGTTGATGCTTTAAAGGTGGCCCCAAAAAATATTCCTATTGAACTGGATGAACCCAAAATAGATACTTATATTTTAGATCAATGTTTGAATGATTGGCGTAAAGCCAAGCGAAAAATGATTTTGGTAGGGGAGTATGCACCTAACAAGATTGATCAAAAGTGGTTAAATTTATTGGCGAAAGATGAAAGTGTTATCGTACTTACTGAAACCACTTCAAATTTAGATCATGGTACCTTTATTACAAGTATCGATAAGCTCATTGCGCCACTAAAAAAGGACGATTTCAAAAAATTACAACCTGAAATCCTCATCACGTTTGGTGGAATGATCGTTTCTAAAAAGATAAAAGCATTTTTAAGGGAATATCAACCTAAAGAGCATTGGCATATTAGTGAAACTAGAGCTTACGACACATTTTTCTGTTTAACCCAACATATTAAGGAAACACCAAATTACTTTTTTAGCGAATTCTTACCGAAAGCTAAACAGGTAAAAACCTCCTATAAAAACTATTGGACAGGAATTAAATTGGACCGCGCCAAAAAGCACCTTACGTATGTTGAAGACCTTCCGTTTTCAGATTTTAAAGCGTTCGATATCCTTTTTAAAAACTTGCCAAATGATTCTATTTTACAAGTTGGCAACAGTTCTGCCATTAGGTATGCGCAGTTATTCGACATTCATAAATCAATAGAAGTCTTTTGTAACCGAGGCACGAGTGGGATTGATGGAAGCACATCTACCGCAATTGGCTGTGCTGTGGCCAATAAACGTCCGACGACTTTTATAACGGGAGATTTGAGTTTCTTCTATGATAGTAATGCACTTTGGAACAATTACATTCCGGCATCGTTTAGAATCATCATCATTAATAATGGTGGTGGTGGCATTTTCAGAATTCTTCCGGGACATAAGGATACTGAAAATTTTGATACTTATTTTGAAACCAAGCATACCTTAACAGCACAACATTTGGCTGAAATGTATAATTTTAAATATAAAAGAGTGTCTAGCCAAAGTGATTTGAGCAATGCCTTAAATTCATTTTTCAAGGAAAGTAATCAGCCAAAAATCCTGGAAATCAACACTGCTGGTCAGCCTAATGACGAGATATTGCTCAATTATTTTAAACACGTTAAATAGTTGGCAATAATTTTCACAATTTTTGTGCAAGTATGTTAAATTTTATTATCTTGAAACTTGATTCGAAATAAATTAATAATTAACTATAAAAATTTAGAAATGAGCAAAAGAGATGAATTAATTACCAAATACGCAGCAGACTTAAAAGAAAAATGCGGTGTTAATGCTGATATGGATTTATTGACCAAAGTAGTTATTGGTTGTGGTCCGTCTATTTATAATGCAGATGCATCTACAGTTTCTGGTTCTGATGCTGGTGAATTAGCAACTGTAAAAAACAACTTTTTGATCAAAAAATTAGGGTTGAAAGACAGTGAAGAATTGGATAAAGGCATCGAAGCGGTTATCGAAACTTACGGTAAATCTAACAGAAACAAATATAGAGCTGTAGTGTATTACTTATTGACAAAACATTTCAAAAAAGAATCCGTTTACAAATAAGATTTTAACACTTTAAGTTTAGAAAGCGATACATCTGTACTCTCAGAACTGTATCGCTTTTTTTTTATGTGATAAACACTAATATTCTTACATTTGCATCATGATACATATTGGAGAATTTAACACCCTAGAAATACTACGAGAAGCTGAGCAAGGCCTTTATATTGCGGACACTGAAGGCAATGAAGTGCTGTTGCCAAACAGATATGTTCCTGAAACCTATCAAATTTGGGACAAAATTGAAGTTTTCGTGTATTTAGACAACGAAGAACGCCTTGTTGCTGTAACTGATAGACCTTACATTACGCGTGGCGAATTTGCTATGTTACGTTGTAATCAAGTTACTGGTCATGGTGCTTTTTTAGATTGGGGCCTTGTTAAAGAGCTGTTCTGTCCGTTTAAAGAACAAGCCTTCAAAATGAAAGCTGGCGGTTGGTATTTGGTACATTGTTATTTAGATGAAAAAACCGGACGCTTGGCAGCTTCTAGTAAAACCAATCATTTTCTTGACAATAAAGAATTGACGGTTACCCAATTTGAAGAGGTAGATGTTATCATTTCCCATCCTTCAGAAATTGGTATGAATGTTATTGTCAATAATCGCCATGCGGGATTGATTTTTCAGGATGATATTTATAAGGAATTGAGTATCGGTGACCGTATGAAAGGTATCGTTAAGAAAATCAGACCTGACAATAAACTTGATATCACCTTAGAGCAGATTGGCTATAGAAAAATCGAGCCAAATGCAGATGCCATCATGTATGAGTTGGAAGACAATGGAGGGTATCTCAACTTAACCGATAAGTCAGATCCGGAGGATATTAAAGCGGTTTTACAAATGAGTAAAAAAACCTTTAAAAAAGCCGTCGGAACATTATACAAACAGCGATTAATTGAAATTAAGGACGACGGAATCTACCTTATTTAAATCGTAAAAAAATATACGACATGAGTCAAATTAAGTGGGAAACGGTAAAAGAGTACGAAGATATCACCTATAAAAAATGTAACGGCGTTGCCAGAATTGCATTCAATAGACCTGACGTTAGAAATGCCTTCAGACCTAAAACGACAAGCGAATTATACGATGCATTTTACAATGCTAATGAAGATGTGAACATTGGCGTGGTGTTGTTATCTGCAGAAGGGCCTTCATCTAAAGACGGCGTATATTCATTTTGCAGTGGTGGCGATCAAAAAGCCAGAGGACATCAAGGCTATGTTGGCGAAGATGGTTATCACCGATTGAATATTTTAGAAGTGCAACGTTTAATTAGATTCATGCCTAAGGCCGTTATTGCGGTTGTTCCGGGATGGGCAGTCGGTGGCGGCCACAGTTTACATGTGGTTTGCGATTTGACTTTGGCAAGTAAGGAACATGCCATTTTTAAGCAAACTGATGCTGACGTAACGAGTTTTGACGGAGGTTACGGTTCAGCGTATTTGGCTAAAATGGTAGGTCAGAAGAAAGCTCGAGAAATCTTTTTCTTGGGAAGAAACTATTCTGCACAGGAAGCTTTTGAAATGGGCATGGTCAATGCGGTTATTCCACATGCTGAATTAGAAGATACTGCTTACGAGTGGGCTCAAGAAATATTGGCAAAATCGCCAACCTCTATAAAAATGCTGAAGTTTGCCATGAACATGACTGATGATGGAATGGTTGGCCAGCAAGTTTTTGCAGGCGAAGCTACACGTTTGGCATATATGACTGATGAAGCTACTGAAGGGCGTAACGCCTTTTTGGAAAAAAGGAAGCCTAACTTCGAGAAAAAATGGATTCCATAATCCAATCAGAATCATAGAATGAGCAATTTAAAACTCTGGTTATCAGCGTTCAGACTACGGACGCTGCCATTATCTATTTCAGGAATTATCATAGGCGGCTGCTTTGCGGCCTACGAAGGTGCTTTTGATCCTTTCGTGTTTGCTTTAGCGTTATTGGTTACGGTGGCGTTGCAAGTGCTTTCTAATTTGGCCAATGATTATGGCGATGGGGTGAAAGGGACAGATAATGAAAACAGAGTAGGGCCAATGCGTGCCATTCAGAGTGGTAAAATCACACCAGAACAGATGTTTGATGGGCTAAAGATCAATGTCCTTATTGTTATCTTTTTAACTGTGCTACTTATTTACTTCGCATTCGGGCATGGTTATTTCTTATATTCATTATTCTTTTTTGTTTTAGGTGGACTTGCGGTTTATGCGGCGCTAAAATATACTATGGGCGATTCTGCTTATGGCTACAAAGGTTTGGGTGATATTTTTGTGTTTATTTTCTTCGGATTGGTAAGCGTCGTGGGAAGTTATTTTTTATTCACTAAACAATTTGATCACATTGTTATACTGCCATCTATAGCTGTTGGTTTATTGAGTGTTGGTGTTCTTAATCTTAATAATATTAGAGACATTGAATCTGACACACTTTCTAATAAAATAACCATGGCGGTGAGAATGGGGAAAGAAAAATCAAAACGCTACCAATTGCTATTGGTAATAACGGCCATGATTTTAGGAGTTGTCTTCGCGGTTTTGTACTATCACTCACTTTGGAATTTTTTATTTTTACTGTCATATATTCCGTTGACCATCCATGTCTTAAAAATCAGAAAAGCAGAAAGTTCCTCTGATTTTGATCCGCAGCTCAAAGTATTGGCCTTGTCTACATTTTTATTCTCTTTATTATTAGGCCTCGGCTATATCATTGACATCGTAAAATTCGGCGAGTTGTTCTCGTAAACGTTCCCATTTTTGTAATGTTCAGATAGAGTACACCAAATATTTTGAATATATTTAAGTCTTATAAAAATTAACACATCAAATTTCCAACCACATGAAAATCACATATTACGGTCACGCAAGTTTAGGTATTGAAGTTAATGAGGTTAACATTTTAGTAGATCCTTTTATTTCAGCAAATGAAAAAGCGTCGCATATAGACATCAATACGTTAAAAGCTGATTATATTCTGCTGACGCATGCACATCAAGATCATATTTTAGATGTGGAAGCCATTGCTAAACGTACCAATGCAGTGATAGTTTCTAATTTTGAAATAGCGAGTCATTTTGAAGCGATGGGTTTTGAAGTGCACCCTATGAACCACGGTGGATCTTGGGATTTTGAATTTGGAAATGTGAAATATGTGAACGCCATCCACACGTCGTCATTTCCAGATGGATCTTATGGCGGTCAGCCAGGCGGTTTTGTGATTGAAGGCGAGCGCAAGAACATCTATATTGCTGGAGATACCGCGTTGACCATGGATATGAAATTGATTCCGATGTACGTAAAGCTCGATTTGGCTATTTTACCAATCGGCGATAATTTTACAATGGGTATTGACGATGCCATAATTGCCAGCGATTTTATCCAATGCGATAAGATTATGGGGTATCATTATGACACTTTTGGCTATATCGAAATTGATCACGAAGAAGCGAAACGTAAATTCTTTGATAAGAATAAGGATTTAATGTTATTACAAATCGGTGACGATATTGAATTGTAATAATCCATTCCTAGAGAAATTGTCATTGCTTTTACAACTGATTGATGAATAAATTTAGTACTGAAATTGTCAAAACAAAAACCTATAATAAAACTTTTATTATTGTGTTTTCGATATTTTATGTGATGGCAGGCTTATATAGCTTTTTATTAATCAGTGACTATCCAAACGTAATTTTAAAATACGCCTCTGCAGCTATCCTGGTAGTTGGAATCTACTATATGTTTGGACAGTCTTTTTTGAAACCTAAATCGGTAGGAACCTTTGAAATTTTTAATGATGCAATTCATTTAAAATTCGATAAAACGCACGAAACCATACCTTTTAATCAATTGGAAGAAATTATTCTAAAATATACAGGATATGGGAGTTGGTGCAACCATTCAATTTATGGTAATAAGAATTTTTTGCAGATTACAGATAAAATGGACCACACCCATCAAATAGAAATACTATTGAAAAATAGAAGTGCAAAAAACATTTTAAAAAGCATAATGACTGCTGAAAGGCTATCTGAAAAGTTTTATCAGTAAATTGAACAATAGCAAAACCGAGTTCTAATCAGGTTTTACTGATATATTACCTCACAGCACTCCTCAGCACGTACCAATGCAAAATTTTAGGGAAAAACCGTTTTAGGTATACGCCTAAGATTTCTTTTTTGCCAATATAAGCTTCAAACTTTTCCTGATCAATCGCTTTCAACATGCGCTTTGCAAATTCATCTACATGCAAGCCATTTTCTGTAGCTTCATCTTGATAGTTTTGTTGGCTACCATCACCAGTTAAGGCGTTTTTAGCAACGTCAGTATTCACAAATCCGGGACAAATCATGGTCACTTTGATGTTGTCTTTATCATGCTCTAAACGTAGAGCATCAAAAAATCCGTGTAAAGCGTGTTTGGCACCACAATAACCTGAACGGTAAGGACTGCTGAATTTTCCCATTAAGCTCGTTACCGTTACAAAATGTCCACATTGGCGTTCTATAAAATGCGGCAACAATGCTTTAGAAAGGGCCACAGGACCTAAATAATCAACTGCCATCAATTTCTCATCCACACTAATATCCGTATCGATAACTAACGACCGTTGACTTATGCCACCATTATTGATAAGGATATCAATTTTACCAAAAATGTTGATTGCGTTGATAACTACAGGTTTCATCTGCTCATAGTCTGATAAATCGAATGGTAAAATGGCAACTTTCTCTGGATGTTGACATTGATTTTGGACGTCTTCAAGCGCTTCTTTGCGTCGCGAAGATAATATCAAATGGCAATCCTGCTGAGACAACGCTAAAGCCAATGCTTTGCCAATCCCACTTGAAGCGCCCGTAATCCAAATAACTTTAGTGTTGAAATTCATTTATGAAGTTGAAGTTGAAGTTGAAGTTGATGTTGAAACGAACAGAGTGAATAAGTTGGACTCATCAAAGTATCACAAATCATTCACTCACTGCCGACTGCCCCCTGTCAACTGAGAACTGTTTACTGCCAACTGAAGACTGAACACCGCCAACTGAAGACCGCCATTCCCTCCGTAAATCGTCACTTGATTTTCCTGTACCATCGTGTTTCCATCCTGGGGGTTTTACAATATATTTTACACGATCTCGCAATGATTTTTTACCAGTAAACACATCCTTTCCCATGGCCATCCATTCATGGAATGCTACTTTTAACGGGTTATGGGTGCCAATATTTGTAACTAAGCCATATACAACTTTTTCTTCTTTGAGTTCCGGTTGAAACGTCCCAAACAACTTATCCCAAATAATAAAGATTCCTGCATGATTTCTATCTAAATATAGCGGATTACTCCCATGGTGCACACGATGGTGGGATGGTGTATTCATGACGGCCTCAAACCATTTTGGCATTTTGTCAATCGCTTCAGTATGAATCCAAAATTGATATAATAAACTCACCGACATCTGTAAAATGATCATTCCGGGATGAAACCCAATCAAGGGCAGCCATAGCCAAAAAATAAAGGTGTAAAAGCCGCCAGACCAGGTTTGACGCAACGCGGTACTTAAATTATAATGTTCTGAAGAATGATGCACCACATGCGAGGCCCAAAATAATCGGTTTTCATGAGAAATACGATGGAACCAATAATAGGCGAAATCGTCAGCAAATAATAGCAGAATAAAACTCCACCACGCGAACGGGATGGTGAAAATTCGGAAGTTTTCGTAAATCAGCATAAATGCAAACAACACAATTCCTTTACTTAAAAAGCCCAACATGACATTTCCCAATCCCATGGTAATTGAGGTAACTGCATCTTTCGTGTTGTATGATTTCTTGTTTTCTTTGATGCTGCCGTAGATTTCCAACCCGATAGAAATAACGAAAAATGGGATGGCATAAAGAATGATATTTGGAAATTCAGGCATGATGACTTACGTGTTCTAAACAGTGAGTATTTATATAGGGTGTCGTTAATTTACGATGTTTCTTTCTAAAGAATGAAATTCATGGAAATACCCGCTTTTCATTTCTTAAAAATACAACATTTTTTGACTATTTTTGACAAGAATATGATAGCGACCTACCAAAAATACACCCTCAACTTTAAACAACCTAGTGGCACTTCCCGTGGCGTTCTGAAAACCAAGGATACGTGGTTCATTACTATTGAGTCTGACGGTAAAAAAGGGATTGGAGAATGTGGCATGTTTAGAGGTTTGTCTGTTGACGATCGGCCAGATTTTGAATCTGTATTGCGTTGGACCTGTAAGAATATTTTTTTAGGAAAAGAGGTGCTGCTCTCTAAGTTGAAAGAGTTTCCAAGCATTCAATTTGGATTGGAAATGGCATTTTTAGATCTTGAAGCTGAAGCGCCTTTTGAGTTGTTTCCATCTAAATTTACAAAAGGTGAAGCGGCTATTCCCATTAATGGATTGATCTGGATGGGAACTGAAGGGTTTATGAAAGAGCAAATCACTTCTAAAATCGATGCCGGTTTTAACTGCATCAAGCTTAAAATAGGTGCTATAGATTTTCAAACGGAACTCGATCTTCTTAAGTCTATCCGAACACATTTTTCCGCAAAAGACATCGAATTGCGTGTGGATGCTAATGGCGCATTCACGCCCGAAGACGCTTTAGAGAAATTAAAACGTCTATCTGACTACGATTTGCATTCTATTGAGCAGCCTATCAAACAGGGGCAAGTGGAGGAGATGGCTAAACTGTGCGACATTACTCCATTGGATATTGCATTGGATGAAGAATTAATCGGTGTTTTTGACGTTACAGATAAGCAAGATTTATTACAGACCATAAAACCACAATACATCATTTTAAAACCAACGTTAGTGGGCGGTATTAAAGGAAGTAACGAATGGATTGAAGCTGCCAATGCCAATAACATAGGCAATTGGATTACCAGTGCCTTAGAAAGTAATATAGGTTTAAATGCCATCGCACAATGGACATATACGCTACAAAATGCCATGCCGCAAGGTCTTGGAACAGGAAGTCTGTTTACCAATAATTTTGAAAGTCCACTCGTAGTGAAGAATGGCGGATTGGAGTACGATAATACAATTAATTGGAATTTTAATTTATAAATACATATGTACATAGCTCAAGCTTATAAAGGATTACATGATTGGTGGCGATATATTGTAGGTGTCATAATTGCTGTAGTAGGCGTCACTATATTTTCGATTCCTCATGCATTGGGAGTATTAATGAAAACCATGCAAGGTGGGGAGCTTGATCCGTCCAAAATGGACGATACAGCGTATCTTATGGGCTTATTTGAGCCAAACCTGAATTTGGTGTTTATTCTGCTTCCTTTTGCGGGTGGGTTGTTGTTTTTATTTGGAGCAGTAAGATGGTTGCATAAACAGTCCATTACATCGCTTACAACGGCAAGGCCAAAAATTGATTGGAAACGCTTTTGGGTCATCTTTTTCGCTTGGGGGGTTTTGTCCTCGGGTTTGGTGTTGGTAGATTACTTCATGTCTCCTGAAGATTATGTCTTTAATTTTAACTTACAACCGTTTTTAATCCTCTGTGTGATTGCCATTATTTTGGTGCCATTACAAACGAGTTTTGAAGAATATTTATTTAGAGGGTACATCATGCAAGGCCTTGGTGTAGTTACAAAGTACAAAGTAATCCCATTGATTTTTACCTCGGTAGTTTTCGGATTATTGCACATTGCCAACCCTGAAGTTGACAAACTCGGACCTGTGATTATGGTATATTATATTGGGACTGGATTGTTTTTAGGAATTATGACCTTAATGGATGATGGTTTGGAATTAGCTTTAGGTTTTCATGCCGCCAACAATTTATTTACCGCTTTGTTGGTGACTGCAGATTGGACTGCATTTCAAACACACTCCATATTAAAAGATTTGTCTGATCCTGAAGCAGCAGGTTTTACGGATGTTTTTATCCCTGTGTTTGTGCTGTTCCCAGTCTTACTATTTATCCTTTCAAAAATGTACAATTGGACGGATTGGAAAGGGAAATTATTCGGCAAGGTAGTTGAACCACCAAAAGAAAATTATAAAGTGTTAGAAGAAATTGACACTATCGGCACTGAACAATAGCTGATTTATTGAAATTACTTACTTTGTTTTCGTCGGAATCAATTACCTTGGTTCACTTAAAATAATTAGATTACCATTCTAAAATAACATAAAAATGACGCCAACTTTTGATAAAATCCATAATAAATTTAAACTAAACGGTAATGCCTACGATACTGAGGAACTTAAAGAGGTAGCGTATAGTTTGGTTAAAGAGGGCGCCTATTATGAGCAAGTTATGGGTGATTTCCTCATGGATTGGTTAGATGCAAAGGACTATATTAAAGTGCGTACTTCAGGCTCTACAGGCAAACCAAAATTGATGATGGTGAGTAAACAAGCCATGGTCAATTCAGCAATTGCGACCGGTAATTATTTTAATATGGAACCGGGACAACGCGCATTACTTTGTTTGCCTACCCACTACATTGCCGGTAAAATGATGTTGGTAAGAGCTATGATTTTAGGATTGGAACTCGATTTTGTTGATCCTACGTCGCAGCCTATTTTTGACTATGGTCAGACTTATGATTTTTCAGCGATGATTCCGCTACAATTAAAAAATACCATCGATTATATTTACAATATCAAGACGTTGATCATTGGAGGTGCTTCCATCTCAAAACCATTGGAAGATGCTATTCAGGGGTTAGAAACTAAAATTTATGCCACTTACGGGATGACTGAAACGGTGAGTCATGTGGCTGTAAAAGCAATGAATGGTAAAGACAAGATGAACTACTTTACAGTGTTTCCTGATGTTACCATTTCTCAAGATAAAAGAGGTTGCTTGGTAATTGATGCTCCAAAAGTAGCTTCTGGACAGTTGGTGACCAATGATGTGGTTAACATCCATTCTGAAACAGAGTTTGAGTTGATTGGTCGTGTGGATAATATGATTAATTCTGGAGGAGTAAAATTGTTTCCAGAACAGATAGAAGCAAAACTTGCAGATAAAATTAAGGAACGCTTTATAATCGCTTCTAAACCTGATCAAGACTTGGGCGAAAAACTGATTCTTGTTTTGGAAAGCGATAAAAATACAATCGACAATAAAGTGTTTAACGGTTTGGATAAGTTTGAGGTTCCTAAAGAAATTTATGTTACACCTCAATTTAAAGAAACTGCCACAGGAAAGATTCAGCGTAAAGGCACTCTTAAATTGTTAGGAAACGATGTGCTCTAACACGTAAATCCTAGATATAGAATATAAAAAAAGGAGCGAAGACTATATGTTTTCGTTCCTTTTGTTTTATTCTTTAATTGATAATCTAAGGTCTAAACTTATGAACGCTGTTGATTATTCGCCAGCTTCATTGTCAGTAGTATGAAGAAAATACATACGTTGTCCTGTTTTTTTTAATACTTCTTGCGCTCTTGCATGTTGTTCGTCAAAAGTTTTGAGATCGGTCCCTTTACATATGCCATAAGAATAATGATATTTTAAAAGTTCCAGGTCCATCGGGGTCAACTTTTTATTTGGTGAGTAACAATTTGAAAAATAACTATCACAGTCAAAGTCACGGATAAATTTAAAATACCCAAGGGATTTAATAAAGAATTCTCGCATTTTAAATTGCAACAAGTCATCACTTGAAAGCTCGTTTTTATCTAACCTTATTGCACCTTTATAAATCTTATTGTGATTCCATGAAATGTAATAATTGGAAGTCTTAGAATTATACAGTCGCGGATCGTATTCATAATCACCAGCATAATAAATGGTGTAATTTGAATCCTCTAATTTTTTTACTTCCTTAATCCGTAAGGAATCCACTGCATTGTCAATCTGTTTTAAAAAGGACATAAACTCCTTTTTCGATTTTTTGGAGACACTCTTTGAAAAGAAGATACTGATGTCATTTTTCCAATATTTCATTGAGGTTTTGTTACTGTAAATGCCATTCCTATGTTGGAAAGCTACTTTTCTGTAATAGGATAAAAATGTAGAATCTTTTGGTTCATAAGGCACTTTAACGCCCTTTGGTAGTGTTTGGTCTTCTAACATTACCAAAGTGTCATTGTCTATAATTCTAATATTCAATGAATCTTTTTTAGTCAGTGGCTTATTGAACTTAGCCTTGTACATTTTGATAGGCATGTAACGTCTCACGATAGACTCAGTAGGAGTTTGGGCAAGAACAACGGAAGTAAATAATAATATGGCGATTAAGATTATAGACTGTTTCATTAATAGGTTTTAGTTAGTTAGTTAGTTAGTTAGTTAGTTAGTTCACTAAATTGAATTAGCGCTTTTAGTTTTTTTTCTGGTCAACAACGAGAATGCAAGCGCTGCTGCAAAACCGATAATTGAGAAAGCTGCCATCCCTAAAAATACGTGCTGATGTCCTAACTCTCCTGGTGAATTATCTAACAACAAGCCAATCAAGGGGCCAGCAAAAACATCTGGAGTGTAACCCACTACTGAAATAAATCCGACAGCAGTTCCCGTAATAACCAAAGGTAAATTGGCTTCTTCCATGATGGCAAAATAAAGAACTCTGGTGGCATAAACTCCAATCGCCATAAAAATAATGGATACGGTAAAAAGACCAATAGTATGATCTGAAATAATTCCCGAAGCAAAAAGTAAACTGCTGAGCAACATGATGACAAAACCAATAACAATCCATAGGGAAGCCCGTGTTCTATCCGCCAGAAATCCAATGGCAACTCCAGTCACAGGTCGTATGTAAAGTAAATATGTGCCAATTTCAGCTGATTTTATGGCATCAAACCCTAACACGTCTTTAGCGTACAAACTAAAAATATCTGTGATTTTATAGCCTACGTAAGCACATAAAATAATAAGCATCATCAGCCAAACAGTAGGATATTTTAGTACTGCTTTAAAATTTTCAAGCGTATAAACCTTACGTTTTGTAATGCTGGTTTCGGCATTGTCAGATAATGGTTTAAGAAAATAAAAAACAAGAATTCCAATCAGAGTAACTATTCCAGAAGAAATCCAAATAACATATTTAAAAGCATCTTGCCGTTCTGGCAGCGAGGCTTCTGAAACATCTACTGTAAGCATATATGAAAATACTAAAACGCTAAGAGATCCAAAACTTGCAGCAACAAGGCCCCTGCCACCATCTAGAAATCCGAAGGCCATCCCTTGCTTGTCCTGTCCGCCCCAAACCCTTGTGGCTTTAATCATAGGTGCCCAAAACAAAAAAATGGTGGTAAAACCATAATAACCAAAAAGTAGTTTTAATGCAGTATAAGATGGAAATGTCGCCATATAGAACCCGCCCAGTGCAGTCATCAATAGTGCAACAGCCATTAAGGTTCTTGGCGCATACTTATCGGCTAATGAACCCCCGAAAAAGTAAGAAAGTAAAGCTACGATTCCATAAATTGAGAAGCAACTGCCCAATTCATAGTTGTTAATATTAAAAATCTCTAGAAATGTAGGTCTAAATATTCGTGCCAAAACAAAGGGAAGCACAAATATGGCCTCCCCTGCTAATATTAATAATAGGATAATAAATAGTGAATGTTTTGGTTTTTTAGCCTCCATTAAACCTGTAGTACCCCCATATTGAATTTCTTCTCAATAGGAGCGTGGTTGGCAGCTTCAATTCCCATACTGATCCAA
Organism: uncultured Gelidibacter sp.; assembly: GCF_947500795.1. GTDB lineage: Bacteria > Bacteroidota > Bacteroidia > Flavobacteriales > Flavobacteriaceae > Gelidibacter. The sequence continues at coordinate 448,657 of NZ_CANMTE010000001.1, forward strand.
GTTCGAGTATCTAAAGGATCGATAATGCCGTCGGTCCAAATTCGGGCCGCTGCGTAATAAGGCGACACTTGGTCATCATAACGGTCTTTGATTTTCTTGAAAAGTTCGTCTTCTTTTTCTTTGGTTATGGTTTCGCCTTTCTTTTTAAGAGAAGCGGTCTCAATTTGTAACAATACTTTTGCGGCACTGTTTCCGCTCATCACGGCTAATTCAGCACTTGGCCATGCCACAATCAATCGTGGATCATAAGCTTTGCCACACATCGCATAGTTTCCGGCACCATAACTGTTACCAATTACAATAGTAAATTTTGGAACAACAGAATTACTCACCGCATTTACCATTTTAGCGCCATCTTTAATAATTCCGCCGTGTTCACTTTTACTGCCCACCATAAATCCAGTCACATCTTGCAAAAAGACTAACGGAATTTTTTTCTGGTTACAATTCGCTATAAAACGCGTGGCTTTATCAGCAGAGTCGTTATAAATGACACCACCAAATTGCATTTCGCCTTTTGCAGTTTTCACTAGTTGACGTTGATTGGCAACAATCCCAACTGCCCAACCATCAATCCTTGCATAAGCTGTAATGATGGTTTGTCCGTAGCCTGCTTTATATTCATCATACTCTGAATTATCAACCAAACGTTTGATAATCTCATACATATCGTACTGTTCAGCGCGGCTTTTAGGAAGAATTCCGTAAATATCTTCAGGATTTTCCTTTGGTTTTACGGCTTTGGCGCGGTTAAATCCGGCTTTGTCATAATCGCCAATCTTATCTATAATATTTTTGATAGTGTCTAACGCATCCTTATCATCTTTGGCCTTATAATCAGTAACACCAGAAATTTCACAGTGTGTCGTTGCACCACCTAGCGTTTCGTTGTCTATGGTTTCGCCAATTGCCGCCTTCACTAAATAACTACCCGCAAGAAAGATACTTCCAGTTTTGTCAACAATAAGGGCTTCATCGCTCATGATTGGTAAATAGGCACCACCGGCAACGCAACTGCCCATGACCGCAGCAATTTGAGTAATGCCCATGCTGCTCATAATGGCGTTATTTCTAAAAATACGTCCGAAGTGTTCTTTATCAGGGAAAATTTCATCCTGCATTGGCAGATAAACACCTGCAGAATCCACTAAATAAATAATTGGTAATCGGTTTTCGATAGCAATTTCCTGAGCTCTCAAATTCTTCTTTGCCGTAATAGGAAACCAAGCGCCCGCCTTAACCGTCGCATCATTAGCCACAACCATACATTGCTTGCCTCTAACGTAGCCGATTTTGATAACCACACCTCCAGAAGGGCAGCCACCATGTTCTTCATACATGCCTTCGCCAGCAAAAGCAGCAATTTCAATCGATTTCGCTTTAGGGTCTAAAAGATAATTTATGCGCTCGCGAGCGGTCATTTTACCTTTTTCATGATGTTTATCGATTCCTTTTTGTCCGCCACCTAATTTTACTTTGGCAAGGCGTTGACGTAAAGCAGAGAGTAGAAGTTTATTGTGATCTTCGTTTTTATTGAAGTTAAGGTCCATTACAAATATTTTAGTTGACGCTAAAATACGAACTTTAAAAGTTATAGAAAAGTAGGAAATTAGGTTAAAACAGAATTATTTATTTAATAACCTGCCATGGATATAGTTTCCTTGGAAGATAATAATTATTGTTATATATTTGCCATGGAATATAAATTATATCGTTCATGAAGACAAATAAAATTGTTTATTACGCCTCAACAGGATTGTTGACACTATTGCTGCTTTTTTCGGCAGGTATGTATTTTTTTAATTATGATGAAGTATCTGTAATGTTTACACAATTCGGTTACCCAACATATCTTATCTATCCTTATGCTGTATTAAAGCTATTAGGATTGATTGCACTGTGGAGCCTTGGTTTTAAAATTTTAAAGGAATGGGCGTATGCAGGCTACTTTTTTGCATTCATTTTGGCTTTCTTCGCACACTATATGATTGGGGATGGAGAGCAAATGGCAGCTTTAATTGCGCTTGTTTTATTGACGGTTTCTTATATTTACAACAAAAAAATAACCCAATAATATGAAGAATATCATCGCATTTGCAGGAAGTAACAGCTCAAAATCGATTAATAAGCAATTGGCTACCTATGCTGCCAGCTTGGTAAAAGACGTTCAAACCACCATTCTTGATCTTAATGATTTTGAATTGCCAATTTTTGGCGTCGATTTAGAAAAGGAGATAGGAATTCCTGAGAATGCTCAAAGATTTCTAGAATATATAAGAAAGTCTGACGGAATTATCATCTCTCTTGCTGAGCACAATGGTGCCTATGCAACAGTTTTCAAAAATATATTTGATTGGATGTCACGCGCAGAACAAAAAACATTTATGGGCAAACCTATGTTGTTAATGGCCGCTTCCCCTGGCGGAAGAGGAGGAGCTTCAGTGTTAGGAATGGCAAAAGATAGATTTCCGAGACATAATGCAGATATTGTTGCAACGTTTTCATTACCAAATTTTGCCGATAATTTTAAGAATGGTGAGCTCGTTGAACCTGCGTTAAATTCCGAATTGGAATCAGCCATCAAAACTTTACATCAGGCAGTCTTTGCAAAGGAATTGGAACAGACCGAAGCCGACCAGTAGATCCCTGAAAAAGGCTTTCATAAATTGCAATAGTAACGCTAAAGTGATTGCGTGTTTTTTGTGTAATAATATGAAGAATGAAAATTTGAATAGTAGCAACTGAACTATGGGAGATTTATCAAAAGACATAAAATCTAAATTTGCCAATGCTAAAATTAAGGCTCTGATCAACGTGTTGTACACCGCCAATTGGATTACGAGTTTTCAAAATGAGTTTTTCAAACCCTATGGAATTTCTCCACAGCAGTACAATATTCTTAAAATATTGAGAGGCGCCAATGAACCGTTAAGAGTTCAGACTATTAAAGATCGGATGATCGACCGGTCGCCCAATGTAACACGTTTAATGGATAAATTGTGTGCAAAAGAGTGCATTGTTCGTTTACCTTCACCAACCGACAGGCGTGTGGTTTATATTGAAATTACCGATACAGGAAAGGCTCTGTTGGATTCAATTTCTGAGGATTTTAATGATGAATTGGTAGAAAATATCACAGAAGAAGAAGCACAGATTCTGAGTGATTTATTAGATAAGATGCGTTAGTAATAAGATGCAGGATCAACAACTGAAGCGTCAGAAATAGTCTTTATTGAAGTGCCTATGGCATAATCATAAACTTCAGATCGTATAGAAAAGCACTTATGAAAATGAGTGCTTTTCTACGTTTTTAGTCTGCCGTTTTTTCAACATTAAAATGCCTATAGCTATCAATACGCCTGTGCCAGCCATGGCCGCTCCAACCCAATCTGCTGATGTGTAGCCGTAACCCATCGCGATAGGTAATCCTGCAAAATAGGCGCCGGAGGCATTTCCTATATTAAAAGCGCTTTGGTTTAGTGAAGAACCCAATGTTTCCGATCCTTTCGACGCTTTTATGATCAACATCTGTATAGGCGTGGAAATTGAAAACGTTACAATTCCTATAATAAAGGTCATTACCAATACCATTATTTTGTCGGAAGCCAAGTAGGCATTGAGCGATAGGGAAATGGCCATACAAACCAAGACAAGTGTAACGGTATGTAATGGTGAAAACTTTTCAGTTAGTTTGGCGCCAACAAAATTACCGATGACCATTCCTAAACCTGCTAAAATCATCGCATAGGCCACTACGTTTTCAGCATGTCCTGCAACTTCTGTTATTAAAGGTGAGATATAGCTGTACCATGCGAAAAATCCCCCCGTACCAATGGTTGTTAGTAATATGATGAGCCATAGCTCTAAGCGTTTAAATATTTTTAATTCGCTTAAAAATTTAGTTTCTGACGATTTCTCTAATAAAGGCATCCAGAATTTAACGCCTAAAACGGCCGCAACACCCACGGCACCAACTAATAGGAATGACATGCTCCAATCGAGATTTTTACCCAAATACGTGCCTAAAGGTACACCGAGAAGGTTCGCAAAGGTCAGTCCGCTAAACATTATGGCAATACCCTGTGCTTCTTTACCTTTTTTGGATAATTTCCCAGCGACTACTGCACCTATTCCAAAAAATGCACCATGAGGTAACCCTGATAAAAAGCGTAATGCCATAAAAGAGTTATATCCTGTGGCAAAAGCTGAAAGCGTATTAAAAACGGTAAACCACAACATGAGCACCAATAAAACTTTGTTAGCAGGCCATTTACTTCCAAATCCGGTAAGTATTGGCGCACCAACGACGACACCTAAAGCGTAGGCTGAAATGAAATGTCCAGCTTCGGGAATGCTAATATGGAATGCATTGGCGACATCGGGTAAAATACCCATGATGACAAATTCCGTTAGTCCTATTCCAAACCCACCAATAGCTAATGATAATAAAGCTTTATTCATGTCGTAAAAAATTTTTATGCTGAAAAAAATAAGCGGCAAAATTAAGGTCTTGCTTGTTGTTGGAAGCACAATTCCTGATAATTAAAAGTTAATTTGAGAGTTGGTAATATTAGGTTGATTAAATTATGGGAAACACAGTAAAATAGCTGATATTTTAAATATATGTTATTTTTAATAAGCTAAAAAGCATTTAATAAGTATAACTTTAAAGAAGATCGGTTTTTTATAAAAATCCTTTTAAAATCCCTCTTTAGGGGCGATTTTATGTTAAAATAATCGATATTTGTAATTCCCTTAAAAATGAAGATTTATGTCAATGAATAAAAATACTGTGTTGGCTTGGGCCACAACAATCATGATTATAGTTGGAGTAGCATTAATCGCTCTTGGCGCATTCAGATATGATGATGTCGCTGGGTACGGCTTTGCATCAGTGGGTATTGGTTTCTTCGCCATTGCCTGGGTTTTCAACGCACTTAAAGGACGGGTATAACTAATTCACGGTTATCATCTGCAGTCCATACCAAGCATTCAAGCTAGTGTTATGCTTGAATTATAATTGTATAATAACAACTAACTTATTTTCGAAATGAGCGACGACAAAAAAATAATTTTCTCGATGCGAGGTCTTACAAAGACCTTTAAAGGCGCTGATACGCCAGTCTTGAAAAATATTCACTTGAGCTTCTTCTACGGAGCAAAAATTGGAATTTTAGGACTTAACGGTTCAGGAAAATCCACTCTTTTAAAAATTATTGCTGGACAGGATAAAAACTATCAAGGAGACGTCACGTTTCTTCAGGATTATTCTGTAGGATTCTTAGAGCAAGAGCCGCAATTGGATGATGATAAAACGGTAATGGAAGTGGTACGTGAAGGTGCAGCTGAAACCGTTGCTATTCTTGATGAGTACAATAAAATCAACGATATGTTTGGTTTGGAAGAAGTGTATTCTGATCCGGACAAGATGGAGAAATTGATGAACCGTCAGGCCGAATTGCAAGATAAAATTGATGCTTCTGATGCGTGGGAATTGGATACCAAGTTGGAAATTGCCATGGATGCCTTAAGAACTCCAGATGGCGATAAGAAAATTGGTGTCCTTTCTGGTGGTGAGCGTCGCCGTGTGGCTTTATGTCGTTTACTGTTGCAAGAGCCAGATGTATTGCTCTTAGATGAGCCTACCAACCACTTGGACGCAGAGTCTGTGCATTGGTTAGAGCAACATTTATCTCAATATAAAGGTACTATTATTGCCGTAACGCACGATAGGTATTTCTTAGATAACGTTGCCGGTTGGATTTTAGAATTGGATAGAGGTGAAGGTATTCCGTGGAAAGGAAACTATTCTTCTTGGTTAGATCAAAAGTCTACACGTATGGCGCAAGAAAGCAAAACAGCTTCTAAACGTCAAAAAACACTTGAGCGTGAGTTGGAGTGGGTGCGTCAAGGTGCTAAAGGACGTCAAACGAAACAAAAAGCGCGTTTGAACAACTACGACAAACTGATGAATCAGGATCAAAAACAACTGGACGAAAAATTAGAGATCTACATCCCTAATGGACCACGTTTGGGAACAAATGTTATTGAAGCCGTTGGCGTCAGTAAAGGTTTTGAAGATAAATTGCTTTATGAAGATTTAAATTTCAACTTGCCTCAGGCAGGAATTGTTGGTGTTATTGGTCCAAATGGTGCTGGTAAAACCACAATTTTCAAAATGATCATGGGTGAGGAAACTCCAGATAAAGGCGAATTTATTGTAGGCGAAACTGCAAAATTGGCTTACGTAGATCAAAAACATTCCAATATTGATCCTGAAAAGTCAATCTGGCAAAACTTTAGTGATGAGCAAGAGTTGATTTTGATGGGAGGTAAGCAAGTCAATTCAAGAGCATATTTAAGCCGTTTCAATTTCTCGGGAAGTGAGCAAAACAAAAAAGTAAAATTGCTTTCTGGTGGTGAGCGTAACCGTTTGCATTTAGCGATGACGCTAAGGGAAGAAGGTAACGTATTGCTTTTAGATGAGCCTACTAACGACTTGGATGTTAATACATTAAGAGCGTTAGAGGAAGGTCTTGAAAACTTCGCTGGTTGTGCGGTAGTGATTAGTCACGACAGATGGTTCTTAGACAGAATTTGTACGCATATTCTAGCATTTGAAGGTGACTCGCAAGTCTATTTCTTTGAAGGAAGTTTTAGTGAATACGAAGAAAATAAGAAAAAACGTTTGGGTGGCGATTTGACGCCTAAGCGAATTAAGTATAAAAAGTTAGTACGCTAATACAGAAAATGCCGCTCATTGAGCGGCTTTTTTTTTATTTTAAATTATTCTATTCCTTAGTCGAATTAGTGAAGCTTCCTAAAATTTACTTGTTGTCATATAAATGACCTTCAGTAAAATCTTTATAGCCTTCATCAACTTTAGCTTTAAAAGCATCGCTTTCTGTCAGACGTTTATTTTCAGCCTTAAGTTTGTACATTTTGATCACAGCTATGGCAATAAAAAACAAAAAAATAGCTGCAGTAATGAGTAAGACTACTGTAAGTTGTTCTGTGCTGACCATCAGAAGTGTATTTAATTTATAGTCAATAGCGAACATGGTTCAATGCAATTAGATTTGGTTAGGGTACCAAATATACACTTTTAATTTATTCGGTAACTATTTCATCCTAAAAAAGTTATGAAGTCAGTGTGTTTTTAATCGATAGAATTAATCGATAATCTGCTATTTATACCACTCCAATTGCACCACTTCTATATCGGAATTTTCCTTCTTTACGAGCGATTTAAACTGGTTCACATCGCTCATGCCTTCGGTGCCTCTAAAGTGGTAAGGGTATACTTTATTCGGCTTAAAATCTAGTACAGCGCTTGCAGCACTTTCAACAGTCATTGTGTACGGTAAGTTCATACATACAAAGGCGATATCAATATTTTTAAGTTGTCGCATTTCCGGAATATCTTCAGTATCACCAGAAATATAAATTCTTTGTCCGCCAAGAGTTAATACATAACCATTACCTCTCCCTTTTTCATGAAATTTTAAGGCTTCAGGTCTTAAATTATACATCGGAATCGCTTCAATGGCGTAGTCCTCAAATTTTTTTGTATCGCCATTTTTCATCACCACCAAATTCTTAACCTTAAGTTCAGGCAATTTAACTTTTACCGCTTTCGGAACCACTAGAATTGTCGAGTCCAAAGTCATGGCCTGTAAAGTTTTAACATCAAAATGATCGCCGTGAATATCCGTAATCAAAATGTAATTTGGCTTTTCCTGTTCAGCAAATGCTTCCGTTCCTCCAACAGGATCCACATAAATAACAACATCCTTATGGGCCAAAATCATCGTTGCGTGATTTATCGGAATGATGTTTATGGAGTCTGGCGCCGTAGTTTTATGCATGTCATTGGCCGTCTCTGAAGCCATTTCAACAACTTTTTCAGTGCTGTTTTTGCAACTACAAAGGAGTAAGATATTAAGTGCGGCAATAAAGAGTGCTCGTTTCATTTTATGGAAATTTATTTCCTTAAATATACTGACTTTTCAACATATTTGAAAAGAGTGTAACAATTTACTAATAATCACTACCAATAATTTAAGGAGTAATAATTTTGAAACCGATATTTTTTAACGAAATTGCTACTTACTAAAATATGTCCAACGCACTAAAACAAGTTACCCTATGTCTGATGATTTTGATTTATTAGAAACCAATTCCAACGAAAAAACAGGAAAAGTAGATGTCAATTGGGGAAAAGCAATTGATACCATGAAATCTAAATTGGCTCAAGAAGAAGATCCGCAATCGCGTCAAAAAATTCTGAATGCCACGTTGGATGATGTGGTACATATGGCCGAAAAAGACAGAACTACCTTGTTGGACGCCATTAAGGATTTAACCGATTATCAGGATGAAGTTGGTATCATATTCGAAAAGTTCTCGTCTCTAAATGCCGATGAACAACGCGTAATAGACGAGGCTCAGAAAGCTTTAGAACGTGCCCGTATTGAATTGGAAGATGCACGAAACAAACCGGATACTTGGTGGAATAACCTGTGGGGACGTAAAAGCAGAATTAAAAAAGAAGAACAAGAATTTAAAGAAGCCGAAAAAGTACGCGCAGGAGCTGATAATAAAGCCAAGGCAATGTTTCAGGAGCGTATTGAAAGCGCCGATGTACAAACCTTGTTAAGCGAATTATCATTTAAGAGTCAAGCTGCAGTTTCTCGCTTAAAAAATAGAGAAGTTGAAATCAAAGAAGTGGAAGATAAACTTCAAGTGGCGATTGTTGAAGCGACTAAAAATCATACCCGCGCCTTAGAAAAAAAGAAGGAAGTAGAAGGAAAGCTCGATGAAGACTATGCGTTGTTGAGACAGGCACGTCAGGAATTGGAAGAAATTGTAGATAAACAATCTGCTGATTACGCCCAAGCCGTAGGTAAAGTAACCACGCTAGAGCAAAAAATTGAGGAGTTGGAAGGTCTTAAAAATGCCTACACCACGCTGGCGGCCAGTAAAGACAGTTTTGTGCACAAGCATAATCTGACCATTAAAGTGTTGACCTCTTTACGCAGCAATTTACAAACCCACCGTGCCAAATTAAAAAGTGATACGGAAGAGCGTCTAAAATATTATGACGGTTATGTGGTGGCTTTAAAAGCGCGTACCGATCAGGAATTTGCCGCTATTTTAGAACATTTGGGAGTTAAGACCGATGAGCATATTGGCGAAACTTTAGCCTCAATGCATACCGCAAGTGCTAAAGCACGTCAGGAAATGATGGAAAACATTCCGGTGCACGAAAAAGTGATGCAAGGTGTATACAGCAGTTATGCTGAGGCTTTACAGGAAATTCGCGCTAAAGACAGCGACATTCAAAAGAATTTTGCGGAGCGTTATGGCATCGACATGAAAGAGATTTTTGAAGATTACTATAAGGCAGATGCTACCAAACCTTCAGGAACTCCGGAGCCTAGCAAACCAACGCCTAAACCTGAAAATTCAGGCGACGAGTTGTTATCTTAATAGTAAAGCTGAATAGGGTTGATGTTTAATTTGGGCGTTCCCACGCAAAAAAGCGTGGTCAGGTTTTCCGCTGTATCTTTTTTCTGAAATAGAAAAAAGGATGCCGCTGCAACACTTAACGCAACTCCAGATTGAAAATGCAATTTAGGCTTACAATACTAAACCTTCAATATTCATTTTAACCATACTAAAGTGTCCATAAATCACATTGTAACACCATTAGATTCTGCCTACCTCGATTCTAAGTCGCAGTATGTATTCTATCATAAAATGGTCGATTTTGCTTTAAAGGAATTAATTGTAACTGCGCAACAAAATCAGTTGTGTACCACGCAAGAGATAATTTTCTTTAAACAATATGCTGATTTGCTGTTGTATTCTATTGAAGCCATGCGTGTCAAATACATGTATGACGAAGAGGAACATATGAGAGTGGATTTAACGGAGTCTGGTTTTCCTAATTATTTAGAGTTCCGTTATCTTTTTAACGATTTGTCTTTAAAAGAGAATTACGTCAATAAACTCAAAGATGTTAGTGAACTTCAGGAAGAATTTTTAGACACCTTATTGAGGAAAAAAGAACCCGTGAGCAGAACCAAATTGTTCCAAGCGGCTTCAATTGTGTATTACACATCTGTAGAACAAAAATTTATTTTCAATCGGTTTGTTCAAGGTAAGATCATTAAGGCGCCTGAAGGTTCTGAAGGCGCATTTATGACCAGTTGGAGTTTCTTTGATGTGGGTTGCAACCGTCCATTTGTGTGCTATATGTATTTCGATTTTGAGGGTAGTAACATAGATTCCGTCAAAGAACTGGTATATGAAGTGCTTAAAACCACTGCAGATAGAGAAATGAATCTGGATGTAATGGCCTACGGCATTGATAGAAAATTAAAAGACATCAAACCAAAACACATCAAACGTATCGATTTAGGGCCTTTCCATAACGTGTTTGCTAAAGATGAAAACCTGATTACTCATACCATATTAGAAAGTATTGCAGCAAAAGATGTGCCTTTAGAATCGTATGTTTTATCATTAAAAATTGATGAAGTGTCGTCCGGAGGCGAATTCTCAGAAGGCGGTTATTTTTCAAAGCAAACCTTACAACGATGGAACCAACCCGACAATAAAAGTTACGTATTGGCCCCGCATCGCATCATTCAATTGCTATATAGTAAAAGACCAGAAATTATGAATGGATTGGCAAAACCGCCTATTCAGATTGCGGATATGAAAAATTGAGTAGGCAGCAGGCAGTCTTCAGTAGGCAGTAGGCAGTATACAGTAGGCAGTAAACAGTTTGTAAAGAAAGAAGATTAAACTTATGATGAACACTATAGATTGAAAACCAAATACTGAACACTGAACACTGAACACTGAACACTGAACACTGAAGACTGAAGACTGAACACTGAAGACTGAAGACTGAAAATTTTACAAAATAAAATGAGTTTTAAAAAGCTAATGGCATATCAAAAAGGATTTGATTTAGCGATGGAAATTTTTCATCTGACCAAAGGCTTTCCTAATTCAAAGCAGTTCATGTTGACATCTCAAATGGTGCGATCGAGTAGAGCGGTATGTTCGGCGATTGCTGAAGCTTACCGGAAGAGACCATATGAAAAGCATTTCAAAAGCAAATTGACTGATGCTGACAGTGAGAATTCCGAAACACAGTTATGGTTGGATTTTGCATTCGCTTGTCATTATATTGATGTGCAAAAGAGAGCAGCGTTACAATTGAAAAGTGAAGAAATTGGAAAACTCTTGAATTATATGATAAATCATCCAGAAAAGTTTGGATCTAATTAATAACGGCAATCTAAAAACTGAAGATTGAAGACTGAAGACTGAAGACTGCCAACTGAGGACTTATAAAAACTATGCAACAAAACTCCACATTTCCCATAAAACAAAACGAACTCGATATGCTTCGCGATGAAGCAGCATCATACCTAAAAAGCATTCAATGGGAGCAAGGGCAGCGCGCCAAAAACAAAGATAAGGAGGCGAAAGACGAATCGATTCTCCTGTATCTTTCTCGTGCCAACAACGGCTCTAATGTTGCAGAAACAACATCTGTTTCTAAGACCATTTTAGAGCTTAAAAAACGGTTGTTGCCGGATTCTATTGCAATCCCAGTATTGCTCAATCAAACCTTATATGCGGTTCAGGAAGGGTTGACGCTTGGCGTATGGATAAAGGATAGTTATTATGATGCCTCCGGTTTGTCCAGCTTAAATGAGCGGAAAGCGTCCTTAGATAGTATGGGAAAACGGGAATACGAAAGCAAAATGCACACGGCAACGGCGTTCATGTTATTTTCAGCTGCTTATTATATTCTGCATCATCTAAAACCGTATGCTTCTGACGATTTAAGCGTCATGAAACAAAAGTTCGCGGGGATTCCTGAGATTTCACTTTTATCACCTTTGAAAGGTGTGGCGTGTATCCTGTTTTATTACGACAAGTATTTAGGACATCCCGATATTATCAAAAGTGATAAGGATGTGGCCGATTTTACAGTCGTGTTTTTTGAAGCGCTGATCGACGAAATCCAAATGCGAAAAGCCACTTTGGAACACCAAGAAACCATTTTGGACAGAACCTATAAATTGGAGCATTCAGATTTCGCAATTTCTGGATGGAATAATGTGTTTGCTGGAGCCGCTAAAAACGTCGAGTTTAATAAAATCCAATTTGAACAGATTGTTGGTAATAAAGATGCTAAGCATTTCGCCCGACGATTGACCGAGCGTATGTTGAGTTATGATTTTACGGCAAAGAAAAATCCGTTTCAAGAATTGGGCGGCTTTATGCCCGTATTTATGGGTTACGGAATTCCAGGAACAGGAAAAAGTATGCTCATCGCAGCCATTGCGACGCGGTTAAAAGAACACTGTGAGCATTTGGAGCTCCCGTTTTTATTTCATCCTATGCCGGACACTTTAATCTCTACATTTCAGGGAGGTTCTGCAGAAAAGATGGTAGAATGGATGAAACCCATGCAAGATCCTACAAAACTGATTTTTGCACCAATAGATGATGCTGAAAACAATTTACAAGAACGTACCGCGCAAGGTGTGTCGGCAGGCGTAAAGGAAGTTATCGGTGTGTTTTTAAGATATACTGAAGGCGCTTATGCGGTAAATTACGGAAATAGTGCTATCGGTTTGTTCACTAATTTACCTGAAATGTTGGATAAGGCGGTGATTTCGCGTGTGCAAGGCCGATTCAAAATTGACGGCGCACAGACGGAACACGATTTTTTAGATCAGGATCATTTATGGTGGCGAAAGTTGCAACATACGATGCCAGATTTTATCAATATGAAAAATCCGGAGCAATACCAATATCTTCAAGATCAAGGTGTGGCTAAAAATATGGGAGAGATTCTCAAATCGGTCGGTAAACCTTCAGAAGAGCGCGTCCATGCGGTTTATGACAAGGTAGAAAGTCAATTCCAAACCAACGAACATCAATTTTACGCCAATCTGTATAAAGAAATGCAGCGCGTGTTTCCATTCTTTTCGTCCAGGGATGTTCGGAATATCCAATCGGCCATTTCATTGCGACTTACTGATTTTGATTTGGAGAGCTCGTGGTTTGATAATCCTGAAGTGTATTTTAAGCAAGATTACGACACCAAGTTTAATATGCTTCAAGAATTGATGCGCGCCAATATGAAAGGCCTCGATTTTTCTGAAATACGGCGTCAGGAAGTGGTGCGGTATCTAGATAATGTGGCCACAATTGCGGATACCGATTTCAAACGCCAGGTGGATTCTAGAGTTAACGACCTTAATATTGAATTGGCAGCACGTCGTCAATTCGATAGTTAAAAATAAAATCTAAATCAGACAAAATTTATAGAATGTCAGAAAACATCAAAAATATTACTATTAAAACGCTTTCTAAAGCTTGGGCAACCTTGTCAGAAATCAATTATGATTACCAATTTAAAAATGGCTCTTGGAAGCGCGTCTCACGCGAAAGTTATGATCGTGGGCACGGCACCGGAATTTTATTATACAATTCAGAAAAAGGAACGGTTATTTTAACCCGGCAATTTCGGATGCCAATTTTTCAAACCAATAAGAACGAAGGCATGTCTATTGAAGTCTGCGCTGGAGCCATCGATGATAACGACTCGCCGGAAGTTACAATTATAAGAGAAGTGGAAGAGGAAGTCGGCTACAGAATCACCGATGTTAAAAAAGTGATGGAAGCCTATACTTCACCTGGAGCCTTGACCGAAAAAATGTACTTATTCGTCGCACCGTATTCCGACACTATGAAAGTACATGAAGGCGGAGGAGTTGCAGGGGAACTCGAAGAAATTGAAGTGATAGAACTATCGTTCTCAAAAGCTTTACAAATGATTGCATCGACTGAAATTCGTGATGCGAAAACGATTATGTTGTTACAATATGCACAGATACATGGATTGTTTGGGGTAGAGAATAGAAAATAGAAAAGAGAGAAGAGAGTAGAGAGATGAGACACAATTCATTGAGATAAAATTATTGACATTTTTTAATGGAAAAATTAAAAGCAGCACAATTATATAGAGACGAACTCATTCCCATTAGTGGGAAATTGGTTGAGCGTTACAATCAGTGCCTTAAAATATTAGGGTTTACTGAAACGAAACTTACTAATTTTTCTATCGATGGTATTGGTTGGAGCCCTGAAATTGCTGAAGAGAAGCAGGAAATCCATTATTTGAATAACGGTGAAGCCAATCCGAATGCCATTATCATTACCCCGTTGCAAAAAGGAAAACCAGTCTATGTGCCTTTCCATACGTTCGATCGGGAAATGATGCAGCATGTGTTTAGAACTCATGGTGATAAAATCAACGATATTACCAGAGATTGCGCCATTTGCGTGCACTTTGATCAACATATTGATGCGTTTTATGAGCCTTTGGATGTCTTGAAATATGGCGATATTTCTATGACGTTTAAACTGATCAATAATCTGGATAAAGTCCAAAAACAGCAGTTTGGGTTAATAGATAAGTTTAAACAAGGCCATAATTTTATTGACGAAGGTTTGCACCAACAGTTGTTGGAATCGGCTAAAACGTATGGCGATTTAAGACATCGGAATCTTGAGCTCCCACAATTGTATTACACCACAGACTCGTTTTATACCAAAGCCTTTGGCGGTGTGTTTGTGTTGCGCGATTTTATTTCTCCAATCGTTGTTTTTCAAGACGAAAAGTGGCATAAGGAAGCTATTAAGGATATCACTTATGATGTGTTAATCTATCATATTTCTCAGCCAGAATTGATGGATAAATTGCGCGATCATTTAATCGTCGGATACGATTTAGATGCTGCTGTAAAAACACCACGGTATAACCGAATCAAAAAATTTATGTTCGCTCAGTATTTAAAGGATACACCACACCCTATTCAAGATATTTTGGAGGATAATGTGTTATTTAAGGGGTATTTGAATAAACTAAGTATTGAAGACCGGAAAAATGTAATGAGTGTTGAGCTCTATTTGGAGAAAATGGAAATCAGCAATCAGCATAAATTGGCGGATATTGTTGATGTAGAATTATTTGAAGCATTAAATGAACCACATTCGTCATTGAATGTCAAACATCAGGATTTAATCTGGAAATTGTTGGTCAATATAGCTCCATTGGATGTTTTATTTCTGTATTGGTATGATAAAGAGCTGTTTTATAAAAACTATGACACTTGGGATGATTCCTTGAAAGATTGGGTAATTGCGACGATTCGTAACAATATTTAAGTATTATAGACTAATTTTAAGGGAGGCGGAATGTTTAATTGAGGAAAGGCTGAATTAACCACCTCGTCTTCAGTTTCTTTACTGAAACTGAATCCACTCCTCCTTAAAAAGGAGGAGAAGTTTTAAGCTTTTTAAAAAACGCAATTAATAACTATCACAAAAGTTCCTTCCCTTTATAAGGGAAGGTGGATTTAGGCTCCACAAAGAGCCTAAAGACGGAAGGGTTATAGAATTATTAAACTTTTAAGCATTAAAAACTCGACATCATGACATTAGAAATCATTGTTTTCATCGGCTCCATTTTATTCGGAATCTTGCTGTATTGGCGGGAATCAACAGGCAACCGACTCTATCGCTTTATAAATAAGTTGATGTATTCCAAAAAGCTACAAATGTCACCGGACAATCCAACGGGTTTTGTATACCAACAAAAATTTCTATTACGTCTGGTATTCATCACGATGATTTTTTTGGTTGGTATTTTAATCGCTCGATTTTTAATTCCGATAGATATAGCAACAATTTCAGTATTCGCTTCTAGTATTGTAGGGACGCTTATTGGGACTTATATTGGAGGTTTTGTGCTGAAATCTGAAAAAGTAATCGATGCCCATAGTGATACCATAGAAGAAAAATTTGATAATGCTATAGATCAAGGGCGCGATTTTATTCAGGATATCACGTCTAGAGAACCAAAAGTGGTGGAAGAAGCTAAAAAGGAAATCGAAGAAAATCCTGTTGAGCCTAAGAAGAGCGCCCGAGAGCGATTGAAGGATAAAGGGCTGATGTAGATAGGTGTGAGGTTTGAGGACTGAGGTTTGAGTTTGATGTTGTAATAAGTTTAATAATAGAACAGCGTAATTATGATAAAGAATTATTGGAATAGAGGCAGTAGACAAAAAACAATCACCATCGTTGTTACCTTGGTTTTGATGTTGTTATTGTTTTTTCTTCGAGATGATTACCAACCGTTTTTACTATGGATAAGAAAGTATATCTTCCTCATTCTGGTAATCGGTTTGGTCATGTTTTTCGGGTTGCGAAGCTTTAGAAACTCGGCAAGCGTAGGACGTCGCATCATGATTCTTGTCTTTCTATTACTCTTTTTCGGGATGCTGTATGTCATTGGCGGACACTTTAAAATGTACGATTATGTGAAAACCTACAATGTGTTCAATAACTTGAATAAGGTTCAAATTAACGAATTGCCGCTCACCCAAAATGAGCGTATTCAGCCGTTGCGTAATATCTTTTCAATGGCGAATGAATCGGTTGGGGAGACCAAAGATGTGTCTCTACCACACTTGGTAAGGGTTGATGGTGAAAACAAATGGACTATGGCCATCCAACCTTCCGAAAAATATACCATGCAGCAAATCAGTGAAAATACGGAGGAGGTATTTGCGGTATCCAGTACATCGCCATTTCCTAGGTTTTCTAATGAAAACCGTATTCCAGTGACCTTTTCAATTGGCGAATCTCTAAAATTCAGCAGAAACACCTATAATGCTGTGGTGCAACGTTTCAATATTTGGCAATTGTTTACCATGGAACCTGGCGATACGTTTTATATGAAAAATGATTCCGGTAAATGGGTGGAAGTGGTGAGCTTAATCAAATGGAAAGGCTTCTTTTTTCCTTATCCAACCTTTGGTGGCGTAATGATAATCGATAGTGGGGAACACGATTTTAACGACTATATAGAGCGGGTTTTAATTGGAAAAGGCACGTATGTCAGTCCCGAGAATATGAAAAATTACCCGTTTTTAACCAGACAAAACACGCTATCTGAAAAAGTATCTCGATTACAAGCCGAGTCTTTAAAATTTTTAGGTGGATTTACGGACCCATTACCATGGAAAATGGAAACTGCTGTGAAAATACCAGACTTACCAGAAGACCAAAATCAGCAGCCTTTTGTTACCGATTTTGATTTTTCATCGGTTGATGCCAAAGCATATAACGGCTTATACCACTGGTTTGGATTGGAGCCTATTGGAGAAGAGCGCACGAGTTTGACCTATAGTGTTTTTGTACCTGCAGATGGTACTGATAAGTTGTTTTATTATGATCATGCCGCCAAGAAACAAGGCTATGCGGGAGTTTCAGCAATGCCTTTAAAAATAATTGAGTCTCGTAAAGAATATGATTGGTCGGTTAATAAGCCAGTAGAGTTCAGACCTTATATAAAAGATATCGCAGGTCGCAGACGGATGTTTTTCTTAGGAACAGTATCCGCCGTTAAAGATGGTTCTGCAAAATTTGACGGATCAGCAACCCCGGACTTGGCGTTGGTTGATAGCGAGTATCGCGACGTGATTTGGATTGATGTCAAACGACCAAGCACATGGGATGAAACCGTATACGATCAGCTCAATGAAGCTTGGAGAGCAAGTGAAGGGATAGGATATTTTTATGAAGAAGAAAACCGAACTTCCGATTTAGACTTGATGCAACGGGAAATGGATTCAATACGATCTATTCCAAAGATTAATGCTAATGCTCAAGAAATAGAAAAGTTACAACGTAAAATAGACTCGTTGAATTCCGCTGGGAATTAATAAGGAATTTATCATTCCAACTTACTTTTTGTCATTCCGACGATAGGAGGAATCCCATAACGGCGCATCCAAGTAGCCTTGGATTCTGATTATGAGATGTCTCATTACATTCGACATGACAAACCAGTTTCATTGTCATTCCGGCTTAGGTTTGTCATTCCGACGTCAGGAGGAATCCCATAACAGTGAAACCGTGGAATATGATTATGAGATGTCTCATTGCATTCGACATGACAAAACAATTTTATTGTCATTCCGACACAATTTTGTCATTCCGACGATAGGAGGAATCCCATAACGGCGCATCCTAATAGCCTTGGATTATGATTATGAGATGTCTCATTGCATTCGACATGACAAAATGATTATTCGTCATTCCAACGACGAGTTTGTCATTCCGACGTCAGGAGGAATCCCATAGCACTAATCATCAGTTTACTTGCTTTATGCGATGTCTCATTGCATTCGACATGACAAAAGCTCGCATTGTCATTCCCACCCAGTTTTGTCATTCCGACGCTAGGAGGAATCCCATAACAGTGTAACCGCGGATTATGATTATGAGATGTCTCATTACATTCGACATGACAAACCAGTTTCATTGTCATTCCGACTGGGCTTTGTCATTCCGACGTCAGGAGGAATCCCATAACAGTAATCACCAGTTTACTTGCTTTATGCGATGTCTCATTGCATTCGACATGACAAAATAAGACCTCATTCCATTCATCACAAAACCAAAAACACACTACCCAAACCGCTTCTGTAAATCCGCTACGACCGTCTCAATCTGCGCATTTTTGTTTTTCCGCTCAAGTAAAATTGGTGGCGCTTGTCTCACCTCACAATCAGCAATCGCACAACGTTCACAAGTTACGCCAACCTTTGTAGTCTTAATTTTAGGGTCATCTAAAAAGGCTATTTTGCGTTGCAGTTGTTTGTTAATCAATAAACCGATGCTTATACTTCTGTATTGATTGTCTCTAAAAGGGTCTTTTGTAGCGGATGATAACAGTAAATATTTCATATCATCATCAGGATAATCCGATATCTGAAGATCAAAAACATGATCTTCTTTGGTGCTGCTGATGGTTTTTAAAACTCTTAAAGATACCCAACGGCGACAGTAATGTTCATTAGTTTCATTGGCGCGTGGTGAGTGTTGGTGCGATAAATGCAATTCTTTTTTGAGGTGAAAACGTTCACTTCCTGCACGATGTGTAAAGCGTAAAAAGAATAAATCTTGAATATTAAACTCTTTTGGGAGCACATTGGTCAAGCGTTGATAGAAGGATTCTGGTGACGCGTTATAGGAATTTAATATTTCTAAAAACAAGTGCTCATCAAACGTCTCTTTTTCAAATAACGTAGTGAGTTGTTCGGTTATGCTGGCTTTAGGTAAAATTAAAGCGCCAGCAAAATACGAGGCATAAAAATTATTCAATACCTGATCAAAGTTTTCAAATTTAATCCATGAAAAGGTGTAAAGTCGTTCTTTGTATTGCAGAAAATTATATGCCAGCTCTTTGGCATAAATGAACGTCCGCTGAGCATCATCCATTTGGTTAGCAAGCAAAAGTGTCTTTGTTTTTGGTACAAATACAGAACGTAACGAATCTAATGCCTGATGTTTGTCTAATTCAGTTTCATTAAACACATAACCGTATTCCTCAATTAGAATTTCCTTTAATTCATCAGAATCGATTGGTTTGGTTAAATCAATTTGATAAGCCTTAGCGAATTTCAAAACGGCCTGTTCAATTTCTTCAAAATAATTATGGTTCGCCTGTTGGAAGGATCTTACGGAAGCTAAG
Organism: uncultured Gelidibacter sp.; assembly: GCF_947500795.1. Classification (GTDB taxonomy): domain Bacteria; phylum Bacteroidota; class Bacteroidia; order Flavobacteriales; family Flavobacteriaceae; genus Gelidibacter. The sequence goes on from NZ_CANMTE010000001.1 coordinate 468,302, forward strand.
TAAAAACTCTCACGACTGAAATTGTAATTCTGCGCGATTTCAATAATAGTACTTATAAAGGCATTCACCTTTGCTGGCGCATTGGAAACGATATCAATGAGGGTGCTTTCTTGGATTCCAAAAAGGTCTAATGGAATTTCTTTTAAAATTTTAGATTTTAAAATATCGCCAATAGGGGCCAAGTTTTTATCCAGTTTTAAAGATACCATTTGGTCATATGGCACTTCCAATTTGTCTGAAAGCATCGAAATTTTATCCGGTTTCGGATATTTTTTGCCCTTTTCAATTTCGTTCAAATAGGACTTCGATAAGCCCGATAATTTAGACAAGCCAAATAGGGACAAATTCTTTTCTGTCCTGATCTGCTTGAGTTTTAACCCGAATATAAGTTTAATGTAGTCTTCTTCCATAATCACAAATATAATCGTTTTTTGCGAATAACTATTTTTAGCGAATTTATTAATTTAGCGAACGTTCGCTTGTTTTTTAAAAAAGTTATTTTTATCATTGTACTATCAAAACGACAACATCATGGAAAACAACATTTTAAGCGCACCGAAAATTCAATATTCAAAGGAGGTAAAAAACTACTATCCTGAAATCTTAACCGATAAAGCCCTTGAGTTTTTGTCCGCTTTGCACGAAGAGTTTAACCATCGTCGCTTAGAATTGCTAAAATCGAGAGAAGCACAGCAACACGTATTTGATACAGGTGCCTTTCCGGATTTCCCTGCAGAAACTAAAGCTATCAGAGAAGGCGATTGGACAGCGGGCTCTATTCCGCAAGATTTATTGGATAGACGTGTGGAGATTACAGGTCCTGTAGACAGAAAAATGGTGATCAATGCACTTAATTCTGGAGCGAAAACATTTATGGCCGATTTAGAAGATAGCAATGCACCAACTTGGAAAAATGCTATTGAAGGGCAACAAAATCTGATTGATGCCAATAAAAGAACCATTTCGCTTCACGATGCTAAACGCAACAAATCGTATCAATTGAATGACAATCCGGCGGTGCTTTTAGTACGTCCTCGAGGTTTGCACCTTAACGAACGCCACATTTTAATCAATAAGGAAGTAACCTCTGGAAGTTTAGTTGATTTTGGATTGTATGTATTTCACAATACAAGAACGCTATTGGATAATAATACAGCGCCCTATTTCTACCTACCAAAATTGGAACATTATACGGAAGCTAGATGGTGGAACGATGTTTTTGAGTTTGCTCAAGAGTATTTAGGAGTTCCAAAGGGAACCTTTAAAGCAACGGTTTTGATCGAAACCATCACTGCAAGTTTTCAGTTGGATGAAATCATCTACGAACTAAAGGATCATATTGTTGGCCTAAACTGTGGTCGTTGGGATTATATCTTTTCCTATATCAAGAAATTTAGAAATCACGAGAATTTTATCGTGCCCAATCGCGATCAGGTTACCATGGCAACGCCATTTATGGCCGCGTATTCAAAATTGGTGATTCAGCGTTGCCATAAACGTGGCATCCATGCCATTGGCGGAATGGCGGCTCAAATCCCGATAAAGAACAATCCTGAAGCTAATAAAGCAGCATTAGAAAAAGTTCGAGTGGATAAGGAACTCGAAGTGAAAAACGGTCATGACGGCACTTGGGTGGCACATCCAGCATTGGTAGAAGTGGCGATGAAAGAATTTGACAAACATATGCCAACGCCTCATCAATATCATGTGACCCGAGACGATGTTTCAATAACCAAAGAAGATTTAGTAGAGCTTCCAAAAGGGACTGTAACTGAAGAAGGGGTGAGAAAAAACATCAACGTGGGACTTTTATATACTGAAGCTTGGTTGCGAGGCCATGGTGCCGTTGCGCTCTATAATTTAATGGAAGATGCAGCCACCGCTGAAATTTCTAGAAGTCAGGTTTGGCAATGGCTGAAGAATGAAGTGGTATTAGAAGATGGGCGCAACTTTACGAAGGCACTTTACACTTCTATTTTTGATGATGAAGTTGAAAAAATCATCAGAGAATATGGAGAGGAAAATATTAAAAACACCAAATTCAATTTAGCGATTGAACTGTTTGATAGGTTGGTTACGAATGAAGAATTTGAAGAGTTTTTAACCTTGCCAGCATATCAATACATCTAAAAAAATAAAAAAAAATGTCTCGCAACTACGGGAATAGTGTACGAGACGTAATTATCAAAATCTAGAAAACCTTAATAATCAAACACAAAATTATGAAAAATTTAGCACAAAGTAATTATAGTTCAGCTTTAGAAACTGTAAGGAACCTTAAAGCAAAGTATGGGACAACCTGGAATGCTATAAATCCTGAAAACGCTGCGAGAATGGTCACTCAAAACCGTTTTAAAACCGGTTTGGATATCGCTAAATATACCGCGGCTATTATGAGACAGGATATGGCTGATTATGATGCAGATGCTTCAAATTATACGCAGTCTTTAGGTTGCTGGCATGGGTTTGTGGCGCAGCAAAATATGATTGCGGTTAAGAAACATCATAAAACAACCAATAAACGATACTTATATCTTTCAGGTTGGATGGTGGCCGCGCTTCGTTCAGAATTCGGACCCTTGCCAGATCAATCCATGCACGAAAAAACCGCTGTTCCATCTTTGATTGCTGAGATTTATGATTTCTTGAGACAGGCGGATGCCATCGAATTGAATGATTTATTCCGCAGACTTGAAAATGGCGAGGATGTTCAGGATAAAATCGATAATTTTGAAACACATATTGTTCCTATCATAGCAGATATTGATGCTGGTTTTGGTAATGAAGAAGCTACTTATTTATTGACCAAGAAAATGATTGAAGCTGGCGCTTGTGCAATTCAGATTGAAAATCAGGTGTCTGATGCTAAACAATGTGGCCATCAGGATGGAAAAGTGACAGTGCCTCATGAAGATTTTATAGCCAAATTAAACGCTATCAGATATGCATTTTTAGAATTAGGTGTGGATGACGGTATTATCGTAGCACGTACAGATTCAGAAGGTGCAAGTCTGACCCAGAAATTACCGGTTAGTAAGGAACCTGGCGATTTGGCTTCGCAATATTTAGCGTTTGTTGAAGCTGAAGAAATTGATATTAATGATGCGAAAGAAGATGATGTGCTTTTAAAAAGAGACGGGAAATTGGTGCGCCCTGTGCGATTGCCAAATGGTTTATACCAATTTAAGGACGGTTCTAATATTGATCGTGTGGTGTTAGATTGTGTAACGAGTCTTCAAAATGGAGCTGATTTATTATGGATTGAAACGCCAACGCCAAACGTGAAGCAAATTGCACATATGGTGAACAGGATAAGAGCGGTGGTGCCAAATGCGAAATTGGTATATAACAATTCGCCTTCATTTAACTGGACTTTAAATTTCCGTAACCAAGCTTATGATGAAATGCTTGCGGAAGGCGAAAACATGACTAGTTATGACAGAAATAATTTAATGGATGTGGCCTATGATGGTTCAGAATTGTGCTATCGTGCAGATCAGAAAATAAAAACCTTTCAGATAGATAGCGCTAAAGAGGCCGGTATTTTCCACCATTTGATTACGTTACCTACCTATCATACAACAGCATTGCATATGAATGATTTAACTGAAGGATACTTTGGAGAAGAAGGCATGTTGGCGTATGTAAGAGGCGTTCAGAGGCAAGAAATCCGTAAAGGTGTTGCTTGTGTAAAGCACCAACGTATGGCAGGATCTAACCTTGGAGACGATCATAAAACATTTTTTGCTGGTGACAAGGCTTTAAAAGCGGATGGCGAAAAGAATACGTCAAATCAGTTTGAAGGCATTGCGGAAGATGCTGCTGTTGAGCAACCCTTAAGTGTTGTCGCTTAATAACAAATCACTACTAAATACGATCATAAAAGACTCCAGATTAATTTCTGGAGTTTTTTGATTTAAGTAAAATCTGAATTTTTATTAATCCTTATTGCTCATTCAATTTTAGTATCATTTTAATATCACTACGTTTGTAAACGCAATTGGGCTCCATAGGAACTTCGATAAAACCATATTTTTTATAAATGTAAATAGCGTTTTCAAGCTTGGTGCTGGAATAGAGGAGAAGCGAGATTAATCTGTTCGCTTTAGCAAAGTCAATACAATGCTGCATCAATTGCTGTCCTATTTTATAGCCTCTATGTTCCGGAGATACGGCCATTTTTGTAAGTTCAAAAACATCAGCATCCTCAGTTGGCATTAAGGCTACGGTTCCGACAATTTCCTCATGAAGTTTTGCGAAGAAAATATAACCACCCTTTTCAATGACGTATCCTTCAGGCTTGCTCAACACTTCTTCATCAAAAGGTTCTACACTAAAGAATTTCTGAAGCCACTCTATATTTAATGCGTAAAAATCTTTCGCATATTTATTTTTAAAGGGAATAATTTCAATCATTACAATAACATGGTATAACCTATCATAAAGGCGGTTAATAAAGAGAACAGCATCGTTAAAATGGCCAAGCTTTTTTGTTCGGTTTTTTTAGATATTCCCCTAAAAATCACAATTATTGGAATGACAGCGCCAACACTAAAAACTGGAACCGTAATCACTTCCATGAGCGACTTTAATGCTGTGTTGCTATTTTCTCCATCAAACATAACATTCATCAATAAAAGATATAGCAGCACAATAACACTCCCAATAAATAACCATAAATCGATGCGATATTGTCTATTTAGTTTCATAAATGGATTGATTAGCCCTTATAAAATCGGTAATGAGATAGGTGATGAGCTTTCCAACGATAACTTCAGTTTCTGGCGTTGGTGCTGCTTCACAAATATGTAAATACGCGGCCTTGTTTTGATTTCCAAAATAGGTAACAAAAGCTCTCGCTTTTTTAACACTGAATCCACTCGGCGTAATAGCGCTACTAGGAATGAACTTAATAGCATCACAGTCTACTTCCACACCAAAAGGTTTCTCAGCAACGTGCTTCGCAGCGCGTTCCAATTCTGATTTGAACTTTTTATCCTTTCGGACAGTTAAGGCTTCAAATGTATTATACTTTAAAGCTTTGAATTTGTCCAACGTTTTAAAAATTAATTCTGATGTGTAATTTTCATGTAGCCCGAAAATGAAATAGTTTTTTAAAAACCCTTCGGCATAGGCATAACTAAATCCGTTGCCACTATGTCGACCTTCTTCTTTTCTAAAATCAGAATGGGCATCAAAATTAACAACGTTGATTGGTTTTTTATAAGCTAATGATGTGCCTTTGATATTGCCATAAGCATTGTTGTGGCCACCTCCAATAACTATTGGTTTTTTACCTGCACTCACAATTAAATGCACCAAATCCGTAACATGTCGGTCAATTTTTTCTGTGAGCTTTCTGGCTTTTGCAATATTCTTGTCAGAGGTATCAAGGTGATCGATCTTTTCCATCTCCTTGCTAAAATCTAAATGTCCTAAAATTAGTACTTTACTTGCTTTAGTATGGCTGTTACTTTGTATATTTAACAGAACCTTTAAAGTTGCATTCCATGCTTTGGCCGTACCTCGATTTCCATAGTTGGCAAACACACCTATATCTTCAGGTAGTCCAAATATTACATACTCAACGTCTAAAGTTGTTAAAGATTCGTATATATTGGTAGTGTCGGAAAGTAATTTAATGTGTTCTCCAAATTTGGATTCATTTGGTCTTTTTTTTAAGAACGTGTCTAAATCGTTTATATTAAATAGAACAAGTTTGTTCATTGTGGAGTTTAATTTTAAATTTGAAGTATTAAAAATACATTAATATTTAATTCTACAATTAAAAACAGAGTAAAACCAGTGTTAATTTAACCTTATTAACTAAAAAGAAAACTTATGGAAAGTTCAAGTAGTAACAAAAATACCGGATTAAAAATTGCTTTAGGTATCTTATTGGCCTTATTTATTGGAACAGGTTTCTATACCTCCAAATTATACAATGAGAAAAAAGAAAATGAGGCTACCCTGATTAAAGAGAAACAATTGGTCATGACAGATTTAAATAATATGGCCAAACAATATGATATTGCGATTAGTGAGAATAAAGTGGCTAATGAAGATTTAGTAGATGCTAGAAATAGAATTCAAAATTTAATGGATTCTTTAAAAATCTCTCAAAACAGTGTCAACAGCTTATGGAATTATAAAAAGAAATATTTATCACTTCAAGAAGAAATGAATGTGCTTTTAGCTGAAAATGATAAGTTGAAAGTCGAAAACTCTTTGTTAGCGAGCTCATTGGATAGTACCAATGTAAAGTTGAGAGAGCGTAATATGTTTACCGATTCATTATTGGTTCAAAATACAGAATTGGCATCCGTAGTTGAAAGTGCTGCCGTTTTACAGACTGTAGGTTTAAAAGCCTTTGGTGTGATCGAAAGAAGCTCAGGGAAATTAATTCCTACAGAAAGAGCACGTCGTAGCGATAAAATCAGAATTTGTTATACCGTTGCAAAAAACACTTTAGTGGGTGCTGGTGACAAAGAATTATATGTTCAGGTATTAGATCCTAAGGATAATGTTTTAGGAGCGAATGAGCAGATTCAGTTTGGTGATAAAGTATTAAATTATAGTATTGTGAGTAAATTCAATTATGAAAACAGAAACTTAAACATTTGTGAGTTTGTTTCTCCAAGAGGTGAGTTTGCTGAAGGACGCTATACTGTTAATGTTTACAACAAGAAAGAAATAGTTTCTACAACTGAATTCACTTTGGAATAGGCTTTAAAAATTATAAAATGAAAAAACCCGAAAATCAATGGATTTTCGGGTTTTTTTATGCTCTATAGTTTAATGTGAAGTTTATTTATCTAAAATTTTTCCACTTACAATTACCGTATCGATCAGGTTATCACCAAAATTATAAGGCAGGTTGTTGTAGCTCGGAATTTCTTTTGTGATGATAATATTAGCCTTTTTTCCTCTACAGATGCTTCCATATTGATTGGAGATGCCCATAGCATACGCACCATTGATGGTTGCTGCATTGATAGCTTCTTCAGGAGTCATTCTTAATTTAATACATGCCGTACTCACTACAAAATTCATATTCCCGCTTGGCGTTGATCCTGGGTTGTAATCGGTTGCTAATGCTAATGGCAGTCCAGCATCTATCATTTGGCGTGCTGGAGAGTAAGGAATACTTAAGAAATAGGAACAGGAGGGAAGCGCTACAGGCATCGTACTGCTATCTTTTAAAGCATCAATATCTTCCGGTCTCATTTCCTCCAAATGATCTACAGAGCGCGCGTTGTGCTTTACGGCAAGCGCTACACCACCAAAAGCATTGAATTGGTTGACATGGATTTTTGGCGTCATCCCGTGTGCTGCTCCAGCAACCATAATACGTTCCGTGTCTTCCAGATCGAAATAGCCTTTTTCACAAAACACGTCAATATAATCGGCTAGTTTAGATTTTCCAACTTCTGGAATCATTTCAGAAACTACAAGATCTACATATTTTGTTTTATCGTCCTTAAACTCTTTAGGTACTGCATGCGCAGCAAGTAAGGTTGTTTTTATAAATGCTAATGATTCTTTTTTCAATCGTTTTATGACGCGGAGCATTTTTAATTCGGCTTCCACAGTCAGACCGTAACCAGATTTTATTTCAATAGCACCTGTACCCAATTTCATCACGCTGTTTAATCGTTTCAAGGATTGTTGATACAGTTCCTCTTCAGACGTATTTTGTAGTACTTCAGCAGAATTTAAAATTCCACCACCACGTTCCGCTATTTGTTCATAGGTTAATCCGTTTATTCTATCTACAAATTCCTGAGAGCGGTCTCCCGCATATACAATATGTGTATGGGAATCACACCATGCAGGAAGCACGATTTTCCCTGTAGCATCAATAACTTCATCTGCTTCATATTCTAAATAATCTGACATAAGTCCATATTCAACTATGGTGTCATGTTCAATAATTAGATAGGCATTTTTGAGGGTTGGCAAGGTTTTCATGTCTTCACCTTTAACAATGGTCACGTTGGTTTCCCTTACCTGAAGCAGTTCTTTAATATTTTTGATGAGTATGGACATAGTATGAATCTAAATTTGAAATTGAAATAAAAAAAAGCAAGTTATTAAATTTAACTTGCTTTTTTGGTAAATATCTAAGGCTTTATGATTTTTGAAACCTCTATTTGGTGTGGCTTATTTAAGTCCGCCAACCATATCTTCTGGTTTTACCCATTCATCATATTCTTCTGCAGTCACATAGCCTAAATTAACAGCTTCTTCTTTTAAAGTTGTACCGTTTTTATGAGCTGTGTTAGCAATTTCAGCTGCTTTATAGTATCCAATTTTTGTGTTTAACGCCGTCACCAACATTAAAGAATTATTTAAAAGGTGTTTAATGACATCGTGGTTAGGTTCAATACCTTGTGCACAATGCTCGTCAAAACTTCTACATGCGTCACCTAAGAGTTGAGCAGATTGCAAAACGTTAGCAGCCATCATCGGTTTAAAAACGTTTAATTCATAATGTCCTTGCGTACCACCTACAGTTACGGCAACATCATTCCCCATAACCTGAGCACAAACCATAGTTAAAGCCTCACATTGCGTAGGATTTGCTTTTCCAGGCATGATAGAACTTCCAGGCTCATTTGCAGGAATGATGATTTCACCAATACCACTTCTTGGACCAGAAGCCATCATACGAATGTCATTCGCTATTTTGTTTAAGCTTACAGCTAATTGTTTTAAGGCGCCATGCGTTTCCACCAAAGCGTCATGAGCAGCTAATGCTTCAAACTTGTTAGGAGCCGTAACGAAAGGTAAATCCGTGAATTTTGCTATATATTCAGCAACGAGTTTGCTATAGCCTTTTGGAGTGTTTAATCCAGTACCAACTGCAGTCCCACCTAAAGCTACTTCGCTCAAATGTGGTAAAGTGTTTTGTAATGCTTTTAAGCCATAGTCCAATTGCGCTACATAGCCTGAAATCTCTTGACCCAATGTAATAGGAGTAGCATCCATTAAATGTGTACGACCAATTTTTACGACATCCTTAAACTCGCCAGCTTTATTGTGGAGTGTGTTGCGTAATTGAATCACACCGTTAATAGTATTCTGAACTACTTTTTTATAAATGGCAATGTGCATTCCTGTTGGGAATGTGTCATTTGAGGATTGAGATTTGTTAACATCATCATTAGCTTTAATAACAGGCTCGTCTTCACCAATCTTTTTGCCCGCTAATTGCTGCGCTCTATTAGCAATCACTTCATTAACGTTCATGTTGCTCTGTGTACCAGAACCCGTTTGCCAAATAACTAATGGAAATTGGTCATCATGCTTACCTTCTAAAATTTCGTCGCACACCTGAGCTATCAAATCGCGCTTTTCCTCAGGTAAAACCCCTAATTCGCAGTTTGTATAAGCCGCTGCTTTTTTAAGATATGCAAAACCATGAATGATTTCTAAAGGCATGGATGCAGGAGCACCAATTTTGAAATTATTTCGGGAACGTTCAGTTTGTGCGCCCCAAAGTTTATCTGCAGGGACCTTAACATCGCCCATTGTGTCTTTTTCAATTCTGTATTCCATAATTTTTTTGATGATTAATTACCACACAAAGTTAAGATTTTGAGGAAGATTAAAGAATAGTTTTTGAGGTTTAATTTTTAAGGTTCTCTCTAATCCTCCATTAAACTAAAAAAGTGATATGTGATTGTCTAAATTTTGTTGTGAGGCGCTTTAATTTATATCGAGAGTATTCAATTGATGGGCTTCGTTGAAAAGTTTTATTGCATAATGGTGATGATGTATTCAATAGTAATGATTAATTTTATTAGGATAATAATCTCAAAATTAATCAATTATGGAGGCGAAAAATCCAATAGTATGGTTTGAAATATATGTTGACGACCTGAATAGGGCCCAAAAATTCTACGAAACAGTTTTAGATATAAAACTAACAACACTGCAATCACCAGAAATGAGTGAAGATGATAGCGGATTCAAAATGATTGCATTTCCGATGGATATGAATGGTGCGGGAGCCTCTGGAGCCCTAGTTAAGATGGAAGGCGTGAAGGCAGGAGGTAATTCAACTTTGGTATATTTTGCAAGCGAAGATTGCAGCATTGAAGAGGCGCGTGTGGAGAACGCTCGAGGAACAGTTTTTAAGCCAAAGATGTCCATTGGTGAATACGGATTTATCACCTTGTTTTACGATACGGAAGGGAATATGGTTGGACTCCATTCAATGGCATAAAGAATACAATATTATGGCAACAGAAATTTTTATAAACCTTCCTGTAAATGACTTAGAAAAATCCATAACCTTTTTTAAGCAACTTGGATTCACTTTCAATATGCAATTTACAGATGATAAAGCAGCCTGCTTGGTTTTGGGCGACAATATATATAGTATGTTACTCTCCAAGCCAATGTTTGAATCCTTTACAAATAAGCCTGTCGTTGATGCTAAAAAATTCACTGAAGTGTTGATTGCAATAGATGTAGAAAGCAAAGATAAAGTTGATGAGATGGTCCAAAAGGCAGTATCTGCAGGAGGTAAACTATATAGGGCGCCTCAAGATTATGGTTGGATGTATCAGCATAGTTTTGAAGACTTAGATGGTCACCAATGGGAGATTCTATTCTCCGATATAAGTAAATTACCAAAGGATTGATTCGTATATGAATCACGATTAGTTTCCTTATCTTAGTACTATTAATTAATTCAAAATAATGTATTTATGAAAACGATTCGATTAGGTGATGAAGCACCCAATTTCAATGCGCAAACTACAGAAGGAGATATTAATTTTCATGAATGGTTAGGGGATAGCTGGGGAATTTTATTTTCGCATCCTGCAGATTTTACACCTGTATGTACTACAGAACTAGGCACTGTTGCCAAGTATAAAGAAGAATTTGACAAGCGCAACACCAAGGTTATTGCACTAAGTGTTGACGGATTGGAATCTCATAAAGATTGGATAAAAGATATTAATGAGACCCAACAAACCACTGTCAACTTTCCAATTATTGCTGATGAAGACCATAAGGTCGCTCGTTTATACGATATGATTCACCCTAATGCCGATAGCAAACATACTGTAAGATCAGTATTTTTAATTGCTCCTGATAAAACGGTGAAATTGACCATTACCTATCCAGCATCTACGGGTAGAAATTTTGACGAATTGCTACGTGTCATTGATTCCTTGCAATTGACTGCCTATCATAAAGTTGCAACGCCTGCTAATTGGAATGATGGCGATGACTGTGTAATTGTTCCTGCGGTAAGTAATGAAGAAGCCACAAAACTGTTTCCAAAAGGTTATGACGAAGTGCGCTCATATTTAAGAATGACGCCACAACCAAACAAGAATTAAGGTCTTAACAACCTTGTTAATAAAAGTTAATTTTGGTATTGTATAACACAATGCTTTCTTATATCTTTGCTTTAATTATTAAAAATAACTCTCGGCATGTTTGAATTTGAACAATATTTAGGATTTTTAGCGTTTTTGACCATTTTAACCATTGGGTTTTGGTTAATGATATTTTTGATGACTTTCGTAATCCCTTACTGGATTTTTGGTTCTTCAATAGAACGTTTTAAAGAAATTCAAGCGGAGCGTAAAGCTAAAAGAGAAGGTACTACCTTAAATCAATAATTATTTTATTTCTTATATAAAAAAAAGCGGTTTCAATTTGAAACCGCTTTTTTTATGCCTTGGTGTGTAGATTTTATCCTTCAAAATCCATATCATCTCCACCATTACGACGCTCCATATCACGTTGCTGTTTCTTTTGTTGGTTGAAACGGTAAGTGAATGACACGTTGAAGCTACGTTGTCTCCATTGGAATTCAGCACTACTGTTGAATGTAGGTGTTGTAGATTCCATGCTACGTTTTCTGGTATTGAACAAATCACTTACGTTGAAAGCGAGTGAAGCGCGGTCATCAAATAAATCTTTGCTAAATGCCATATCTGTAGAGAACATGCCTTTTCTTTTGTTCTGAGCATCTTCACTTGGTCCCATATAGAACACACGTGTTTGCCAATCAATATTTCCTGGTAATGTGTATTTGTTGTTTAATCTTGCAAACCAGCTTAAGTTTTCTGCACCGTAATCAAATCCGTTATAGAATCCTTCTGTGTTCGATTGGAACAAGTTGAAGTTACCATTAATGTTCCAAACTTTTGACGGTCTGTAAGACACTGTGAACTCAAAACCGTAACGGTCATTTGTCGCTAAGTTGATAGGTGTACGACGAATAATTGGGAATTCAGTTCCGTTAATAATTGCAACCTCGCCAGTATCTTCACTAATAAAAGTGAAAACATCAGTAGCACGCTCATAATAAATAGAGCTATTTAAGGTGAATTTTCCAAATCTGTTTAAATAACCTAAGTCAACTTTGTTAGAATAACTAGGGTTGATGTCTGGATTTCCTTGAAATAGGTTAGTAGCACTACTTCTTGATGGGAATGGATTGATAAATCTAGATCTTGGACGGCTAATTCTGCGGTTGTAGCCTAATTGTAAACTTTGTTTATCATTTATTTCATACCCTAAATTAACAGTAGGGAATAAGTCTGCATAATTTTTTCTTTGAAAGTCATTACTTGTTAATTGATCAATCGTCAATCTTGTAGATTCCATACGAAGACCTAACAAATAAGAGAATTTGCTTTTTATTTTACTACCAAATTGAGAGTATACAGAATTGATGTATTCTCTATAAATAAGGTTGTTGCTCACGTCAGTATCTAATACAAACTCACCGTTATCATTGAATTCTAAACTATAGTCCGTATCCAATTCATTAAAATTACCACGGTATCCAAATTCAAATTGACTGTTTTCACCTAATGGTAAAACGTAATCTGATTGAAGTAAAATTTCATCTTGAGATCTTAGAGTCCCAACGCGCTCAGCAGCATCTCCATCTTGAGAAATTAAAGAGCGTTCGTTTTCATCACTCGTTTCATATTGAAAATCGAATGTCAATTTATGTTGGCTGTTGCCACCAAACTGCTTGTCAAAGTTTAATGAATATTGAATGGTTTTATCGTCTTCCAATTCTGGATCATAACGCATAGATTCATTTAAAATATCGCCAGCCGCGTTAAATTCTTTGATATAGTTTGAAGTGTTGTTTTCTTCATCACTTTTTCTATAAACTACAGAGGTTGTTAAAGAAGCTGAATCGGTAATGTACCATTCCAAACCTAAATTGGTTGTAAAGTTTTTGTTTTGTCTGTCCGTTTCACGATTTTCATTTAAAAACGTATCAGGATTATCTATTAAAAGATTGCCGTTTTCATCAAACTGTCTGTTGAAATATTGCGTCTCAGTAAATGATTTACCTGGAGATTCTCTATAGCTGTAACCTGTTGTGTTGAAAAAGTTGAAGTCGCCAGTTCTGTAATTAATGTTACCAGAAACACCAGCATTGGTTGGATGACCTGCGTTTGCAGTGATGGCACCATTTAAACCTTGAAGTTTACTTCTTCTTAAGATGATATTTAAGATACCTGCAGTACCTTCAGCATCGTAGCGTGCAGAAGGTGAGGTGATGACTTCAACACGTTCAATAGACTCCGCTGGCAATTGGCGTAAGGCATCTGTTGAATTAAGACCAACCAAACCAGATGGTTTACCGTTGATTAAAATGGTCACGTTTTCATTTCCTCTTAACGATACATTACCTTCAACGTCTACTGATACTGAAGGAACGTTATCTAGAACGTCGCTCACAGTTCCACCTCTTACAGTAAGATCTTGGCCAACATTATAGATTTTTTTGTCTAATTTGATTTCCACAGTGGTACGTTCCGCAATAATGGAAACTTCACCTAAAGATTGTGCATCAATAGCAATGCCTACAACACCTAAATTTGTGTCTTTATTTAAGGTCTTATTTGGGATTTTATATGTTGTATATGAAATATATTCAACAGAAATATCATAGGTGCCTTTAGGAACTTTAATATCGAATTTTCCATCAATATCAGTAATACCACCTGTTACAATTCTATTTTCTGCTTTACTGAAAAATGCAATAGTTGCATATTCCAGTGGTTGGTTAACATCTTTGTCCATTACAACACCAGTAATGCTCACCTCTTGGGCGGAAATGAGATTTGATGTCAATAAAAAAAGAAGGGTAAATACGTAGGGAATTAGTTTCATTTTAATTTAGTTGTTTTTCTTGGTTTTAGTTTTTTGCAATTTTTTTATTTCCGATTTATTATCTTCTACAAAACGTTGGACTGAGGCAATCGTCTCTTCCGTATAAAGTTCTTTAACATCAGCAAAATGTGATGTCTTTAACTCTTCAATTAAGGTTTCTTTTTCGAAAATTTGGTGGAGTTCAGACATGGCAATTTGATTCCGTTTTTGGTAGAAATCATCAATTTTTTGCTTGAGAATTTCACCTTTAAAATCGTCTATGTCTAAAAGTTTGACAAATGTGGAAACACGTTCTCTGTACTGCTCCATTTGTTTTTCCATATATTGTTCCTGCTCTCTTTCATGCGCTTCTTTCCGTTGGGCATAGGACGGAGTGACGCCTAAAATGAGCATCAAAACAATAACCTTAACTACTTTTGCAACCATAATAAATCGGTTTTATTATTGAGAGTGCAAAAATAGAACTTGGTTTAATGGTGTTTGGTTAAAGTTGTGTTAAAGGTCCCCTTAAAGGATGTCGAGGATTTTTTGTGGAGGTCGGCCAATAGTAGCTTTATTGCCATTAATGACAATTGGACGTTCAATAAGTTTAGGATGCTTTGCCATGGCGGCGATAATTTCTTTATCGGTCAAGTCTAAACCTTTATACTCATCTTTCCAAATGGATTCATTTTTTCTGACGAGTTCAATAGGTTTGATTTTTAATAAGTTGATGATTTCTTCTAGAGCTTTTTCATCTAAAACATCGTCAAGATATTTGATAACCTTAAAATCATTGGTTTTGGTTTCAAGTATTTCCAAGGCTTCCCTTGATTTGCTACAACGTGGATTGTGATAAATAGAAATCATTAGTAATGGTTTTAAAGATCCGGCAAAGTTAAGAAATTTGCCAGCATCAAGCAATTCATCATGTCTCTAGGATTAAAGTTGGATGTTGAACGCTTTTAATTCTTCTTCTAATTTTTCAGGAGTATTAAAAAGAATGGTATTAATGCCCATGTCTTTGGCAGCAATGATATTCCGCAGATTGTCATCAATAAAAATAGCGCGTTGTGCCTCGATATTAAAACGATTCAATGTCAACTCGTAGATGTCCTTAAATGGTTTTCTTGTTTTTTCTTCGCCAGATACTACAATACCCTCAAACCAATGTAAAAAATCAAATCGCTCAAGTGCAATAGGAAAGGTTTCGTGGCTCCAATTTGTTAGTGCTACCACTTTATAATCTTCATGGTCAATTAACTTTTTTAAAATGGCCACAGTTCCCTCAATTGCTTCTCCTAACATCTCTTCCCAACGCCCGTAAAACATCCTGATTAATTCTTCATGTTCAGGAAAAAGCGCCACACGTTCTTCAGTTGCTTTGGCTAACGGATAGCCTGCATCTTGATTCTCGTTCCACTCATGCGTACATACATTATCGAAAAACCATTGCATTTTTTCGCGATCGCCATTAAAAACGTCTAAATATACATACTCAGGATTCCAGTCAATAAGAACGCCACCGAGGTCAAAAATAATCGTGTCAATTGTTTTCATTTAGATAATGCTGTAAATTAATAATGCTCCTAAGAGTATTGAAAATGGTGAAATTATTTGAAAATATAGAGGTTTTAGCATCCGTGTCCATTTTTGAGAATAGTTATAATGCCATTGCCTCGGTATTAAAAATAACACAACCGAGGTTAGTGCCATAAACCATCCTATAATGGATAATGCCATTGGATATTTGGAATGTGCAGCATAAATAATGAGCGCTATTGCGGGAACCATTCTTAAACCGATTTCAGTATAATTGATAATGGTAGTGCTTGCCGCTTTATTCAATAGGCCTCTGGCAATTTCGGGTTTTAATAACATGAGGAAGCCCACGCCAATTAAAAATAGCCCGAATAAAATAAGGATGAATTTGGCAAAAAGAACCATAATCTTGATTGAAACTTAATCAAGATACGCTATAATTCATTCGGATTGTCATCCTTTTGTCCCATCATCATCAAATAAGCTTTCAGGAACTCGTCAATCTCGCCATCCATTACATTGTCCACGTTTCCAGTTTCATGCCCAGTTCTCACATCCTTCACTAATTTATAAGGATGCATGACATAGTTGCGAATCTGGCTTCCCCATTCGATCTTCATTTTTCCAGCCTCAATATCTTCACGCTGTGCCAACTGTTTTTGCAGTTCAATCTCGTACAATTGCGATCTAAGCATTTGCATAGCTCTAGCCCTGTTATCGTGTTGAGAGCGCGTTTCAGAACAGGAAATTTGAATTCCCGTCGGTTTATGGGTCAACTGCACCTTAGTTTCTACCTTGTTGACGTTCTGTCCACCAGCGCCACTGGAGCGTGCGGTAGTAATTTCAATATCAGCAGGGTTTATCTCTATTTCAATGGTATCGTCAACAAGAGGGTAGACATATACAGAAGCGAAACTGGTATGGCGTTTGGCATTACTATCAAACGGAGAAATTCGGACCAATCTATGGACACCGTTTTCACCCTTTAACCAACCAAAGGCAAAAGCGCCTTCAATCTCAAAGGTTACTGTTTTGATACCTGCAACATCGCCTTCCTGAAAGTTCAGTTCCTTAACCTTAAATCCGCTATTTTCAGCATACATCAGGTACATGCGCATGAGCATACTTGCCCAATCACAGGATTCCGTACCGCCAGCGCCGGCAGTAATTTGGAGGACTGCACTTAAACTATCACCTTCCTCAGAAAGCATGTTTTTAAACTCTAGCTTCTCAACGTGTGCTAAAGTTTTGTTGAAATGGTCTTCTAATTCTTGTGCTGAAAGTTCTTCGGCTTTGTAGAATTCATAAAACACCTCCAAATCCTCAATTAGAGTTTTGGCAGTATTATAATCTTGAACCCAACTTTTTTTCTCTCTAATGGAGCGCATCACCAGCTCTGCAGCTTTAGAATCGTTCCAGAAATTAGGATCAAAAGTTTGTTCTTCTTCGTTTGTTATCTCAATAGTTTTGGCATCTATGTCAAAGATACCTCCTCAACGCTCCAAGGCGTTCTACAAGACCCTTAATTTGATCAGATGTAGTCATAATAGTGTGAATTTTTCACAAATATATCATTAAAACGGAGGACAGTTATAGAATTTATCAGATAATTTTTTCAGTTTATTTGTGTAGTTTTATAAGCTAATTAACAATTATGAAAAATTACAGTCTACTTCTCATTTTAGTTTTATTTGCAACCAGTTCATACTCACAAGTATTAAAAAATAAAAAGCTCGAAAATTATAAGGGTTTTTTTAACTTCTATTACGAAGCGAAACAAGATAAAATTTATCTTGAGGTAGCCGAGTTGGATAAGGAGTTTCTTTACGTGAATAGTTTAGCCAGCGGCATTGGCTCTAATGATATCGGGCTTGATAGAGGACAGTTGGGTTCTGATCGACTTGTTAAATTCATTAAGGCCGGCAATAAAATATTGTTGGTGCAACCCAATCAGAATTTTAGAGCAATTACAGATAATTCTCTAGAGAAAAAAAGTATAGAGCAGGCATTTGCAACCTCTGTACTATATGGGTTTAAAATTGAAGATACGATTGCAGGAAAGTATGTGATAGACCTCACGCCCTTTTTATTACAGGATACGCATGGGGTGGCGGAACGATTAAAATTTCAAAACGAAGGCACTTATAAATTAGATCTTTCAAAAAGTGCACTATCCTTAGAACGTACCAAAGCATTCCCAAAGAATGTTGAGTTTGAAGCCTTATTAACTTTTGATGGTGAAGCAAAAGGTAGAAACATAAGAAGCGTTGCACCTACAGCATCATTGATTAGTGTGATTCAGCACCATTCGTTTGTAGAGCTTCCAGACAATAATTATAAGCCTCGTGCTTTTGATCCGCGAAGTGGTGCCATATCAATATCCTATATGGATTATGCCACGCCTATTGAAGCGCCAATTGTAAAACGGTTTGCCATCAGACATCGGTTACAAAAAAAACACCCAGAATTAGCAATGAGTGAGGCTGTTGAACCAATTATTTACTATTTGGATCCTGGAACACCTGAACCTGTGCGTTCGGCATTGTTGGAAGGTGCGCGCTGGTGGAATGAAGCTTATGAAGCCATTGGTTATAAAGATGCGTTCCAGGTAAAAATGTTGCCAGATGATGCTGATCCTATGGACTGTCGATATAATGTGATTCAATGGGTCCACCGTTCTACAAGAGGATGGAGTTACGGCGCCTCAGTTGTCGATCCTCGGACAGGAGAAATCATAAAAGGTCATGTAAGCTTGGGGAGTTTGCGCATTCGGCAGGATTTTATGATCGCTCAGGCTTTGTTGAACCAACCTTTTGCCAATTCTGATACTAATAACGAACCCATGTTAAAAATGGCTTTGTCTAGAATCCGACAACTAAGTGCACATGAAATTGGCCATACGCTTGGATTCGCTCATAATTTTGCGGCAAGTAGTACGGCGGATGCTTCCGTTATGGATTATCCACACCCTAAAATTACTTTGAAAGACGGAGAAATTAGTTTAGAAAACGCCTATACCGACGGCATTGGGGTTTGGGATAAAGTCACGGTGGCTTACAGTTATTCTGAGTTTGATGAAAAGATGAGTGAGCAGGAAGCCTTACGTGATATTTTGAAACAAGCCCAAGACAAAGGATTACGTTTTATATCAGATTACGATGCGCGCGCTTCAGGAGGAGCACACGCTTATGCGCATTTATGGGATAATGGCAACAGTGCTTCTGAAGAATTGCAGCGTGTATTGGAAGTTCGCGCTCAAGCCATTTCAAACTTTTCTAAAGACAACATAAGAACTTACGAACCGTATTCAGTATTAGAAGATGTTTTTGTTCCCTTGTATTTTTTCCACAGATATCAAGCTGAAGCTACTTCAAAATTAATAGGTGGATTGGACTATAATTATGCCGTTAAAGGCGACGGACAATTAATTTCAAAAACTATAGATGTAGCACTTCAAAACGATGCTTTAAGCGCTTTACTAAAATCTATAGCTGCGGAAACATTAGCAATACCAAGAGATAAATTAGCCTTGTTTCCTCCGAGGGCGTTCGGTTATGGTAAGTCGCGCGAATCGTTTTCAGGTAAAACCGGCGTTTCTTTTGATGCCTTAAGCGCCCCTGTAACAGCTAGTGATATGGTGTTGGAACTGTTGTTGAATCCGCAGCGCGCAAATAGACTCGTACAGCAAAAAAGTCTGGATAAAAAACAATTGGGTCTCCAAGATGTGCTTCATCAACTTGTGGAAAGTACATTTGCCAAATCCCATAAAGATGATTATTTATCTGAGGTGCAACATTCAATTAACGTGAACGTCCTTAAATATATTATGAATCTATCTGTGGCTGATGCGTCTACATTTCAGGTGCAGGCGATTGCTAATGATGCCATAGACCATATATCCAAACGCATATATGACAAGAACTATGGCGCAAAATCTTATGCGGCACAATATGGGCGACTCATAGCTCAGTTGCGTGAGTACCCTGATAAATTTAAAATTGAAGCCGCTCCGAGAATTCCTGATGGAGCACCAATAGGCACCGATGCGTGTAATTATACTACAAAATAAAAGCAATGATTATAGATTTAAGAAGTGATACCGTTACCAAACCCACACCGGGTATGTTGGATGCCATGATGAGTGCTGAGGTTGGTGATGATGTATATAAAGAAGATCCTACGGTAAATGCATTAGAAGAGCGATTAGCCGATATGTTTGGGAAGCCAAAAGCTTTGTTTTTTCCAACCGGAACCATGGCTAATCAAACAGCTTTAAAACTGCACACCAATCCTGGAGATCAGGTTATTTGTGATTCTAATGCCCATATTTATCATTATGAAGGCGGTGGTGCCTCATTTAACAGTGGTATTTCCTGCAAATTGTTAGAAGGAAACCGTGGGATGTTTACAGCTGAACAAGTCGTTGAGGCCATTAATCCACCGGATTTTTATCACAGTCCGCTTACGGCGATGGTGGAAGTGGAAAACACGGCCAATAGAGGCGGAGGTTCATGTTGGGATTTTCAAGAGTTAAAAAAAATAAGACAGGTCTGTGATGATCATAATTTAGGATACCATTTGGATGGCGCTCGTATTTGGAATGCATTGGTTGCAAAACCGGAAACTGCGCGAGATTACGGACAGTTGTTTGATACGATGTCTGTGTGTTTAAGTAAAGGATTGGGCTGTCCTATCGGTTCAGTATTGATTGGTGATGAAGCCATTATGCAGAATGCATTGCGAATTCGGAAGATTCTTGGTGGCGGAATGCGGCAAGCTGGTTATTTGGCAGCAGCTGGATTGTATGCGTTAGATAACCATATGGACAGACTTAAGGAGGATCATCAAAAAGCGAAAGACATTGAAAAAGTCTTATCTGGGTTGGACATCATTAAAAATGTAGAACCTGTAGAAACCAACATAATAATTTTTGAGTTGACCGATAAGAAGAATGATACCAGCTTTATAAATAACCTTGCGGCTAAACATGTTCGTTTGAGCAATATGGGCGGCGGTAAACTACGAATCGTAACCCATTTAGATTATACAGATGAAATGCACGATAAATTTCTTTCACTCTTGAAAAGCATTTAGTTTTTTTCAGGATTTTAAATCCAAGTAAAATAAGAATCATTGTAGATTTTATAGGTATAATGTGTAATGGTGAATGGTGGTCTTTAAATCCTTTGTAATCAAAAAGATAATTCCTGAAAAAACTAATATGGATGCGTTGGTTTATTAAGTTTTGAATATCTTAGTGTATAAATAAGCTTATCGCAGTTAATGAAATTAAGTATCATCATTCCGGTGTACAATGTTGAAAAATACATTGCTCAATGTTTAGATAGCATGCTAGATCAAGATTTAGGTCCTGATGAGTATGAAATTATCTTGGTCAATGATGGCTCTACGGATAGTAGTTCTGCAATTGCGCATAGCTATGCGGGTAAACACTCCAACATTATAGTTATAGACAAAGAGAATGGAGGCGTTGGTAGTGCTAGAAACTGCGGAATGGGCCAAGCGGTAGGTAAGTACATATATTTTATTGACTCTGACGATTATCTCATTTCAAAGTGTCTAAAAACAATTGTGAGTACCTGTGAGCAGCATGATCTGGACATCTTGACGTTCGTGTCGACTGCTTTTACGACTTCAGATTCAAATAAGGAAATAGTATTAAAGAATAAACCCTTTAAACCGTCCTTTGGTCCCGACAAACTATCTCCCATTGTAAACGGTGAAGAGTATTTAGCGAACGTTAAGTATAGGGGTGAAATTTGGTGGTTTATTATAAACCGGGAATTTCTAGTGAATTCCAAAATTCGGTTTATAGAAACAGGTTGGATGGAGGATGCTATTTTTACCTTGCAGCTTATGTTGGAAGCAAAAAAAATGGCACATCTTAAACTGAATGCCCACAGACATCGGTATGCGCCAGGAACAGCAATGTCGAGTAGGGAACCTAAACATTTCCTTAAAGTGATAAGAGATCTTCATAATGCAGCGGTTGTACATGTGCCAATTATTGAAAAATTGGAGAACACCAATGCCCATCCAGAAGCTATAACGCGCATAAAAGCCAGGCAACAGTCTTTTGTGTTTTTTTCAATGTTACGGATGATTGAATCGACCATGAGTTTTGATGAAGTTAAACAACGGATGAATGACATGGTCCAAATCAAAGCGTATCCTTTAACTTCCTTTTTGGGAAAGGATTATAATGGGGTGCCTTATCAAATGTTAAGTATCCTTTTGAATAGCAAAGGCAGGTTTTATTTCATCTTTAAACTTCTAAATCCTATTTTTAAGCTGAGGTATAAGTTTTTGAAACCCGTATAATTTTAAAAAGAAAGCGGTCGTCACTTAAATTAAATGACGACCGCTATTTATATACTATTTATCGCATGTTTATTTAAACATATCCAAACCAGGAATGTTTGGCATCCCATCCTTGGCTACTGCAGCCAATTCAGCTTCGTTCACCTGCGTTGCTTTCTCAATTGCTTTATTTAAGGTCATGATTAAATAGTCTTCAAGCATTTCTTTATCTTCAAGCAATTCATCATCAATAGCAATCGATTTTATTGTTCTGTTAGCAGTTAAAGACACTTTCAACTTCCCGTCCGTACTTTGTTCATCAACCAACACATGGTTTAAACGTGCTTTTGTTTCCTCAACTTTTTTTTGGGTCTCTTTGAGTTTATTCATCATGCCCATCATATCTCCAAACATATTCTTCAATTTTAAAATTAGTAGGACAAAATTAATAAAAGATTAGATTCCTTCTAAGTCTGATATGTTATAAATCTCACAAAACCCTCGAAAATAGATGAGGTAATATGTTGTGTTAACTTTTTTATCAATTCTATAGGGCGGTCTTTTATTATCACTTCTTATAAATGAGTACTTTTGCAATCTGTAAAAAACATATCTAATGACACATCATATTCAGCCTCCAAAAGCAAACAAAGTACTTAAAACATTGAGTATTCATGACGACGAACGCCACGACGAGTATTTTTGGCTAAATGAACGCGAAAACGAAGAGGTTATCGATTACCTGAATGCGGAAAACGAATATTATGAAGCGATGACTTCAAAATATAAAGATTTTGAACATTCGCTTTTTAAGGAAATGAAAGCCCGAATAAAGGAAGATGACGAGTCTGTGCCGTACAAATACAATGGGTATTGGTATATTGTTAAATATGAAGTAGGGAAAGATTACCCTATTTATATCAGAAAAAAAGACACGATGGATAATCCTGACGAGCTGCTTTTTGATTGTAACAAAATGGCTGAAGGTCACGATTATTTTAAATTAGTTGGGTTGAGCGTGAGTCCTGATAACTCAATGATTGCCTATGGTATTGATACGGTTGGAAGACGTAATTATACGTTACATATTAAAAGTTTAGTCACTGATGAGGTGTTCTCTGATGCCATTCAAAACACGACAGGTTCAGCAACATGGGCTAATGATAACAAAACCTTGTTCTACACCGTAAAGGACGAAAAAACATTGCGTTCAGATAAAATTTATAAACATAAATTAGGAAGTGCTTCTGCTACTGACACCCTTATTTTTCATGAGGATGATGATACGTTTGGCGTGGCAGTTTATAAATCGAAATCAAAAAAGTATCTAATTATAGCGTGCTACAGTACACTCACAAATGAGTATCATATTCTAAACGCTGATATTCCAGATGAAGAATTTACTGTTTTTCAAGAGCGTGTAAGAGGATTGGAATATAGTATTTCGCATTATGGCGATCAATTTTACGTTGTTACAAATGCAGATGGTGCCATCAATTTTAAGTTGATGAAAACGCCAGAAAATGAAACTAAATTCAACAATTGGATAGAAGTTATTCCGCATAGAGAAGAGGTCTTACTTGAAGATATTGATATTTTCAAGGATTTCTTGGTTATAAGTGAACGTTCCAATGGACTGAATCATATCCGTATCAAACGATGGGATGGCACCGCCGATTATTATCTGCCATTTGATAATGAAACGTATACAGCCTATACATCCACCAATGTTGAGTTTGATACCGACATCTTAAGGTATGGCTACAATTCCATGACAACACCTTCTTCAAGTATTGACTTTAATATGGTCACAAAGGAGAAAACTATTCTGAAGGAACAACAAGTTTTAGATCCTAATTTTGATAAGGATAACTATACCTCGGAAAGAGTTTGGGCAACGTCCCACGATGGTGTTAAAGTGCCAATTTCCATGGTTTATAAAAAAGGAATCAAAAAAGACGGCTCCAATCCGGTGTTGTTATACGCTTACGGATCTTATGGTCATACTATAGATCCTTATTTTTCAAGTATCCGTTTGAGTTTATTGGATAGAGGTTTCATTTATGCTATTGCGCACGTCAGAGGTGGTGAATATTTGGGTCGTATGTGGTATGAAAATGGAAAATTACTTCAAAAGAAAAACACATTTACGGATTTTATTGAATGCTCCAAATTTTTAATCGCTGAAAACTATACCTCTCCAAAACACTTATATGCGTTAGGGGGAAGTGCTGGTGGACTGTTGATAGGTGCAGTAATCAATGAGGCGCCTGAGCTTTATAATGGCGTTATTGCGGCTGTTCCTTTTGTGGATGTGTTGACGACTATGTTGGATGATTCGATTCCGTTAACAACAGGGGAGTATGACGAATGGGGCAATCCAAATGATCCGGAATATTATGAATATATGAAATCCTATTCGCCTTATGACAATGTGAAGAAGCAGGATTATCCGCATATTTTAATTACAACGGGGTTGCATGATTCTCAGGTGCAATATTGGGAGCCTGCAAAATGGGTGGCTAAATTAAGAACCTATAAAACGGACAACAACAAATTGCTTTTAAAAACCAACATGAAAGCTGGTCATGGAGGTGCTTCTGGACGTTTTGAAGCTTTAAAAGAAGATGCTGAAGAATACGCGTTTTTATTAGACTTGGAGAACATTCATGCCTAATTGAAAAAAAATCGTACTTTTGCAACGTTTTAGGTTACAATTTTCTAAATTGTAATCGGTGAATAGCATTTATGAAATCGCGATGGTATTTCATAGTTTTTAGAAATACTATTAAGGATAACAATCGCGATACAGTACGTACTATTGAAACGAATAAGAAACACGTATGAAAAAAAACATCCAGGTATTTGATAACGTATTACAACTTATTGGTAATACACCCCTTATCAAATTAAGCAAAATGACGGCTAACTATGAAGGCGAATTTTACGCTAAAGTAGAAGCATTTAATCCAGGTCATTCTTCAAAAGATCGTATTGCACTACATATTATAGAGGAAGCTGAAAGGCAAGGCATTTTAACTCCAGGAGATACCATTATTGAAACTACTTCAGGTAATACAGGTTTTAGTATTGCTATGGTGAGTATCGTTAAAGGTTATAAATGTATTCTTGCAGTAAGTTCTAAATCTTCTCCGGATAAAATTGACATGCTAAAATCAATGGGAGCACAAGTTTATGTGTGTCCTGCTCACGTTAGCGCTGATGATCCGAGATCGTATTATGAAGTTGCAAAACGTTTACACCAAGAAACTAAAGGATCAATTTATATCAATCAGTATTTTAATCAGTTAAATATTGATGCTCATTATAGTAGTACAGGTCCTGAAATTTGGGAACAAACAGAAGGCCAAATCACGCATTTAATCGCTTGTAGTGGTACAGGAGGAACAATCTCCGGAACCGCTAAATACTTGAAAGAGCAAAACCCAAAAATAAAAGTGATAGGTGTTGATGCTTATGGCTCGGTTCTGAAAAAATATCATGAAACGCGTGAGTTTGATCACAATGAGATTTATCCATATAGAATTGAAGGTTTGGGGAAAAATTTGATTCCTACAGCTACAGATTTTGATATGATTGACGAGTTTGTGAAAGTAACAGATGAGGAAAGTGCACATACAGCACGTGAAATCTCCCGTACTGAAGGTTTATTTGTAGGGTATACGAGCGGCGCAGCAATGCAAGCTATTAAACAACTTCAGGAAGAAGGCGAATTTAAAGCCGGAGACAAGGTAGTTGTGATTTTTCCAGACCATGGATCGCGTTACATGAGCAAGGTTTATAGTGATAAATGGATGGAAGAGCAAGGCTTTTTTGATAGTAAGAAAGCGGCTGCATTGGAATCTATACAATACGTTAAGTAATTGAATATCTATAACTTAATCCTGTAACAATCCCATTTGTTATAGGGTTTTTTATGGATTGAAATGTTATAAACAGCGGTTTATAACTAAATTATGCTATGAAAAGTAATTTAGTTAATTTTGCGCGAACTAATTAGACTAATTGAAGATGATGACGTCAAAGTGCTTTAACCCATATAAAGGTTGAAAAACTTGGCTGCTTATGTCCGAATAATACTAATATTACATGAAAGACTTATTTGATAAAATTTACAGAGATAAAGGCCCTCTAGGTAAATGGGCTTCACAAGCTGAAGGCTATTTTGTATTTCCAAAATTGGAAGGTCAGATCTCTAACCGTATGAAATTCCGTGGTAAAGATGTTATTACTTGGAGTATCAATGATTACTTAGGATTGGCAAACCATCCTGAAGTCAGGAAAACGGATGCTCAAGCTGGTGCAGATTATGGTTCAGCGTACCCAATGGGCGCGCGAATGATGTCTGGTCATACAGATCTTCACGAAGTCTTACAGAAGGAATTGGCAGAATTTGTTAATAAGGAAGCAGCATATCTTTTAAATTTTGGTTACCAAGGAATGGTGTCTACAATTGATGCGTTGGTATCTAAAGATGATATTATTGTTTATGACGTAGATGCTCACGCATGTATTATTGACGGTGTGCGTTTACATATGGGGAAACGTTTTACTTATAAGCACAATGATGTTGAAAGTTTAGAGAAAAACTTAGACCGTGCTACTAAAATGGCAGAACAAACAGGTGGAGGAATTCTTGTAATTTCTGAAGGTGTGTTTGGAATGCGTGGTGAACAAGGTCGTTTAAGAGAAATTGTTGCACTTAAAGAAAAATATAACTTCCGCTTTTTAGTGGATGATGCTCACGGTTTTGGTACGCTTGGTAAAACAGGTGCTGGTGCAGGTGAGGAGCAAGGTGTTCAAGATGGTATTGATGTGTATTTTGCAACCTTTGCAAAATCGTTGGCTAGTACTGGTGCATTTATTGCAGCAGACCAAGAAATCATCGATTACTTAAAATACAACTTACGTTCACAAATGTTCGCGAAATCACTACAAATGCAATTGGTAGTTGGAGCGCGTAAACGTTTGGAAATGTTGAAAACCATGCCGGAATTGAAAGCTAAGCTTTGGGAAAACACAAACGCTTTACAATCTGGACTTAAATCTCGTGGTTTCGATATTGGTACAACACAAAGTTGTGTGACGCCAGTATATTTAAAAGGAAGTATTCCTGAAGCAATGGCTTTAGTGAAGGATTTACGTGAAAATCACGGAATTTTCTGTTCTATTGTTGTGTATCCAGTGATTCCTAAAGGATTGATCTTACTGAGAATGATTCCAACAGCAACACATACTTTAGTTGATATTAATGAAACTTTAGATGCGTTTGAATCTATCAGAACGCGTTTAGAAAATGGTACTTATAAAAGATTATCCGCTTCTGTAGCAGCTGCGATGGGTGAGTAATTCATAAGATCCAATAACATAAAATAAAAAATCCCAATATCATATTGGGATTTTTTTTGTTTTATAAAGCGATTAAATGAATGGTGCTTTTTTTGGAAACCATCCGATTTATAATTCGCATTTGATTATTCAATGGGCTTTCTAACCGTCTTTCTTCTTTTAAAAACTTCAGGGTTGAAATGCTTCCAAATTTGATGGATCGCTAAATTGTCTTCCAATTCTGGAGTTCTGATACAGTTTTCAATTCCTTTTTCAGTAAACACCTTGTAGTATTCATTGAAAATAACAGCTGTAACCCCTTTGTTTTGGTATTCCGGCTGAATCCCTATCAAATAGAATACAACTTCCTTACTGTGCTTCTTAGCATGAAGGATATGGGTGAAACCGAATGGAAATAACTTTCCTTTAGTTTTTTGTAACGCTTTTGCAAACGAAGGCATGACAATAGCAAATGCTACTAATTCATCATTTTTATCAACAACAAATTTGATATACTCAGGATTGACAAAACTGATAAACTTTTTCTTGAAATACTCTTTTTGAATATCCGTAATGGCAACAAATGAAGATAAAGAGGCGTAAGATTTATTGAAAAGATCAAACATCTTGTCAACATAAGGCATAACTTCCTCTGTTTTAGTAAATCCTAAAGCCTTTAGTTCATAACGTCTTTTAATCAGTTCTTGGGCCTTATGAAACTGCTCAATTTTCACATTTGAAAATGGGAAGCGGCTTTCAGAATATAATTTTTCATCCTTATACCCTAATTCTTTAAAATGGTCTACATAATAAGGATAGTTGTACCAGGTAATCATATTGCCCATATGTTCATAGCCTTCGGTCATGACACCAACTTTGTCTAAATTTGAAAATCCTACAGGGCCTTCAACATATTCTAAGTTATTTGCCTTACCAATCTCATGGACTTTCTCTAAAAGAGCTTTGGTCACTTCAATATCATCAATCACATCGAACCAACCGAAACGCATTTTTCTTTGGTTCTGATTTTTCACTTCCAACCAATTGATAATAGCTGCAACTCTTCCAACAATGTTATTGTTTTTATACGCTAAAAAGAACGTCGCTTCAGCATCATTAAAGATTGGGTTTTTCTTCTTGTTAAAAGTTTCCAGTTCCTGTTTAATGATAGGAGGCACCCACTGTGATGAGTCTTTATAAAGTTCAAAAGGGAATTTAACAAAAGCCTTTAATTCCTTTGGGGAACTTACTTGTTTAATTGTAATCATAAAGTGGTCTTAAAAATTGCCGTTACTGTTAAAGTCAGTTTCTTTTTTTCTTTGGATATCGCGTTCTTGCATTCTTAGTTCATCTCTAGCAGGGATGCCGTTGTCAATTTCCTTGTCCTTATGAAAATCAAAGCGGTAGGACATTCCGAAATTCACTCCAAGAACAGATGGCGTGTCTTTTGTATTAAACGTTAAAGCGGTATCCAACTGAAAATTCTTATTCCAAAGGTAAGCACCTCCAAAACGGAATAATTCATCGGCATAAAAGTCGCTGATAATACCTTGCGCCTCCCCGAAAACTGCCCATTTTGGGTTGAATGAATGCGTTAAGGTGAAGATATATTGATAATCTGATTGGTCTGTTCCAATTCTATCGGCAATTAAATTGATAACAAAAACCCATCCACCCACAAAATTATTTTGCGAAATTAAGGCAACTTTCGGGCTGAATCCTTCAATTCCTGGAGCTGTATAAGGATTGTCTTTTGTATCAAAATTGGCACCAGCGTAAATAGCCACTGCTGGTATTAATGATTTCCATTTAAACTGTCGGTTGGCTTTCCAACTGTATAAATTTGGTTTTTCTTCTCCTGCTTTTCGGTACGGATCATAAATCATGTATTTCGCACCAATTGTCAAATTTTTGAAATTACCACGATCATATTCGGTTGGGGTGCCTGAGGAATTATAAGTTTGGGTATCGTTTTGATAGGTGCCCTGGATGTTCAATTCCAATTCTTCAAAAAGCAATCCGTAACGTGCTGCAAAATCGGCTCCAAACCCTGAAACCTCATAATTTAAAAGCGAATGCTCTTCCTTAAGAAGATAAGGGCCAGCCTCAAATTGAAGGACATTAGTGCCAACTGAAAAGGCGCTTTGTGAAACGCCGGGCCTGTTGGAATTGATGACTTCAGTATATTGAGCTACTGCGAAATTGGTGAACGTGAAAATTAAAAATATTAAGGATATTTTGATGGATTTCATTTTCGAATCGATTAGGCTCAAAACTACATATTTTTTTTGATTTTGAATTGCTTTTAATCGATGGAAAGGAGGATTGTTTTAACATATAAATTTTTGTCACAAGTGAGCAAACTCCACCAAACAGCGGTATTTTATATTTTTTTTAAGTATTTAAAACGGATTATAAAGGCGAAGAATCGTACTTTTGGAGAAAAATTATTTGACTATGCAAATGGCGTCCTTCACGGGTTTTTTAAGAACCATTTTGATTATTTTATTGGTTTGGTATGGCGTTAAGATTCTTATGAGACTTTTCGCTCCGTATTTTGTGCGCTATATGTCCAAGAAAGTAGAAGAGCGTTTTGGTGGTCAGTTTCAGCAACAGCAGCAGGACAGAAATCGTCCTAAAGAAGGTGAGACCGTTATTGACAAAATACCTGAGCAACGCCGAACTTCTGATAAAAAAGTAGGGGAGTACGTGGATTACGAAGAAATTGATTAATTTTCCGCAATCAAACAATCGCAATACTTCATGGCTTCGTCACTAAAAAGATTCCTACCACATTTCTTAATAATTATTGGTTTTATCGCACTGTCACTGGCTTATTTTAGCCCGGTTTTGAGTGGGAAGCAAATATTCCAGAGTGACATCATGCAGTATATTGGAATGTCTAAGCAGCAAACCGATTTTAGAGCTGCCACTGGCGAAGAAACCTATTGGACCAACAGTGCATTTGGAGGCATGCCTACATATCAATTAGGAGCCAAATATCCGCACAATTACATAAAAAAATTAGATTCGGTTTTACGTTTTCTACCAAGGCCGGCAGATTACTTGTTTTTATACTTCATCGGCTTTTATATTCTATTACTAACGCTAAAAGTCAATTATAAATTGGCTGCACTGGGCGCATTGGCCTTTGGGTTTTCTACTTATCTTATTATCATTCTTGGCGTTGGACACAACAGTAAAGCACATGCTATTGCCTATATGCCTTTGGTATTAAGTGGGATATTACTGGTCTTTCAAAAAAAATATATTTTCGGGTTTTTATTGACTACTGTTGCGATGGCGCTTGAACTTGGTGCTAATCATTATCAAATGACCTATTATTTATTGTTGTTGGTACTGATAATGGGAGCGGTCTATTTATTTGATGCCTATAAAAAGAACCTATTGCCTCACTTCTTTAAATCGGTGGGCATTATGTTTATAGCGGTTGTTCTTGCCATTGGCATGAACGCCACAAATATTTTGGCAACTCAGGAGTATGTAAAAGAAAGTACCCGTGGCAAAAGCGAATTGACCATCAATCCGGATGGCACTCCTAAAGAAATAACCTCTGGGTTGGACAAAGAGTACATTACAGAGTATAGTTATGGCTTTTTAGAAACTTTCAATCTTTTTATTCCAAGACTTTTGGGTGGTGGTAACGGAGAAGATGTTGGTAAGGATTCTGAAATGTATAAGTTTTATACGGGAATTGGTGCAAGTCCGGTAGAGGCTATGCGCGAAGTGAAACACACACCAACGTATTGGGGAGACCAACCAATTGTAGAAGCACCTGCCTATGTTGGCGCCGTGGTATTATTCCTTTTTGTATTTGCACTTATTGTTGTAAAAGGCCGTTTAAAATGGTGGCTCGTTGGTGGTACCATTGTGTCTTTATTATTGTCTTATGGGAAGAACCTCGGCTTTTTAACAGACTTCTTTATTGATTATGTGCCGATGTACGATAAGTTCAGGGCTGTAAGTTCTATTCAGGTCATTTTGGAGCTTTGTATTCCTGTGTTGGCAATATTTGGATTAGTGCATCTGTTCAATGATTTTGAAAAGAATGAAGGCAAGTTGAAGGCGTTAAAGATTGCTGCTGGAATTTCTGGAGGACTTGCTATTTTATTCTTACTGTTTAAGGGCTCCTTCGACTTTGTAGGCGTTAATGATGGGTATTTTAGACAGGCTTATGGCGAATATGGACAGAGCTTTGTAGACGCCTTAAAAGCGGATAGAAAGTCAATGTATACTACAGATACATTGCGGACCTTAATGTTGGTATTGCTTTCTGCTGGTGGTATTTGGTTGTATTTACAAAAGAAGTTATCTCAAAATGCATTAGTTGTTGTATTTGCAGTACTCATACTTTTTGATTTGGTCAATGTTGATAGGCGTTATGTTAACAATGAGAATTTTGTATCGGCACTTCAGGTGAGCAAACCTTATCAGGCCAATGCTGCAGATTTGGAAATCCTAAAGGATGATGGCCATTTTAGGGTGTTTGATGTGGCTTCAAGTGGGGCTCGAGCATCTTATTTCCACAATTCGCTTAGTGGTTATCATGCCGCAAAATTAGGTCGCTATAATGAGTTATTTAATTTCTATATCGCTAAAAATAATATCAATGTATTGAATATGCTCAATACGAAATACATTATTGCTGATGATGAACAAGGCGGAATTTTTCCTTATGAAAATGAGGACGCCAATGGCAATGCTTGGTTTATTTCTGAGATAGAAAAAGTGAATTCTGCTAATGCAGAAATGACTGCTTTAGAAAATTTAGATACTAAAATTAAGGCTGTAACTACGCAAGATTTGGCTGCTGCTAAATTCAAGATAGATTCAACTGCAACACTATCATTATCAGAATATAAACCGAATTACTTAAAGTATAGCTCTAACAATAGTAACGATGGATTTGCAGTGTTTTCTGAGATCTATTATGGCGATGGTTGGAACGCATATGTAGATGGAAAGTTGCAACCACATTACCGAGTCAACTACGTGTTACGCGGAATGCCAATTCCGAAAGGACAGCACACCATCGAATTTAAATTTGAACCGCAGGTTGTTAAAACTGGAAGTACAATTGCCTTAGCGAGTAGTGCATTGGTTGGACTGTTAATTTTGGTTGGGATTGTATATATGCGAAAGCAGATTCGTGAGAAAGGTGACACCATCTCATAAATAGGCCCTTTAGAATTTATAAACGATAATTATATCAAAAGATTCCCGCCTTCGTTGGAATAAAGATTATGCCAAAAAAAGCACTTATCATTACGTATTATTGGCCCCCAGCAGGTGGGCCTGGAGTGCAGCGTTGGTTGAAATTCGTAAAATATCTTCCTGATTTCGGCATACATCCAATAGTATATATTCCGGAAAACCCTAGTTATCCTTTATTGGATCAAACCTTGTTGGATGACATCCCAAAAGAGGTCACTATTCTAAAACAACCCATAACCGAGCCCTATAGATTAGCAGAGATCTTTTCAAAACAAGCTTCGAAAACCATTAGTTCTGGTGTCATTCCCAAAGAGAAGAAACAAACGGCTATTCAGAAATTAATGCTCTATGTGCGTGGTAATTATTTTATTCCAGATGCCAGAAAAGAATGGGTAAAACCTTCCGTGAGCTATTTATCTTACTACATTAAAGAACATCAAATTGAAACAGTAATCACGACCGGTCCGCCGCATAGTTTACATTTAATTGGCTTACAACTTAAAGCGCGGTTAGGGATAAAATGGATTGCCGATTTTAGAGATCCGTGGACCACAATTGGTTATCATAAAAAATTAAAACTCAGTGCAAGTGCCGCTAAAAAACATGAGCATATGGAAAAGCAGGTGCTCACTACCGCTGATCATATAATTGTTACTAGTGGGAATACCAAAACGGAATTTGCAGCAAAATCAAACCGGCCTGTCACCGTAATTACCAATGGTTATGATTACCAACAACTCCCTAAGACAGAAAAAGACCAAAGGTTTTCTGTAGCGCACATTGGATCCTTATTGTCTGAACGTAATCCAAAAGCATTGTGGAAAGTTTTAGGTGAACTCATTCAGGAACACGACCATTTTAAAGATACCTTTATTCTAAAATTAATCGGTGTGGTAAGTGACGATGTGCTTAATACAATCCGACAATTCATACCGGAAAATAATATTGATATTGTGGGCTATGTCACTCATAAGGAAGCTTTAGTGCATCAAAGACAATCTCAATTGTTATTATTGATTGAAATAGATTCCGAAGATACCAAAGCCATTATTCCTGGAAAATTGTTCGAATATATGGTGGCTGAAACTCCTATAGTTGCGGTAGGTCCGCCAGATTCTGATGTTGAAGGTATTATAAAGTCTACAAATACAGGTCGATATTTTGGTTATCACTCAGAGCCGGAATTAAAAGCCCATCTTTTATCTTGTTACGAAGCTTATAAAAATTCAACCCTCGCCACGCACCCGATAGGTTTGCAGCAATACAGCAGAAAGGCCTTAACCCAAAAATTGGCAGAACTCATCTGACACTTGTCTTGCAACTCAAAATTCTTATCTTCGGGTTTTAATATTCTATGGGAATAGTCACCAACCAATCTTTTAAGAATACCATCACCACGTATTTAGGGTTTGCCATTGGCGCTTTGAATACTTTGTATTTGTATGCGTTCTTTATTTCTGATGTGCACTATGGCTTGATTTCCTTTATGTTATCTACCGCTACTATCATGATGCCTTTAATGGCTTTTGGTGTGCACAATACCATTGTAAAATTCTATTCCACATTTAAAACCAAGAACTCACTCAATAGTTTCTTAACACTGATGCTGTTTTTGCCCTTAGCCCTTATCATTCCTACGGGGTTAATTGGTGCGCTGGCTTATGAAAACATCGCTAGTTTATTGTCGCAAAAGAACCCAATTATTGGCGATTATGTGTGGTATATATATTTTGCCGCCATAGTTATGGCTTATTTTGAGGTGTTTTTTGCATGGGCAAAAACCCAAATGCAAACTGTTTTTGGGAATTTTTTAAAAGAAGTCTTCCATCGCATAGGTATTATGGTGCTGCTTTTTTGTGTCTATTTTGAATGGATCTCGGTGGACACCTTTATAGCTGGAGTAATTGGGGTATATGCCTTACGCATGTTGATTATGATGTTCTATGCGTTTAGTATCCGTTTACCTGTTTTTAGGTTCAACAGAATTGATAAGTTAAGCTCAATTTTAAAATATACGTTTCTAATCATTATTGCTGGCTCTATCGCAACTGTCATTTTAGATATTGACAGTTTTATGTTGGGAATGTATATTCCTATTGAAAAGGTAGCCTATTATGGCGTTGCTATTTACATCGCTACAGTAATTGTTGTGCCTTCAAGATCCATGCAGCAAATCCTTCAGCCGTTAACGGCAAAATACCTCAATGAGAAAAATAAAGTGGCTTTGGAAGATTTGTATGTAAGGAGCTCGCAGACTTTATTTATTATTGGTGGACTTATTTTCTTGCTGATTATATTGAATATCAATTCACTTTATGAAACGATTCCAGCTCAGTTCAGCGGTGGATTAATTGTGGTGTTTTTGGTGAGTTTAGCCAAGCTATATGACTGTTTAATGGGGTGTAATAACGTGGTACTGTTTAATAGTGATTATTACAGAGTAGTGTTGCTATTTGGTGTTATCTTGACCATCCTTACCGTGGTTCTCAACATGATATTTATTCCGAAGTATGGCATCAACGGATCGGCATTTGCGACCTTCTTGGCCGTCTCAGTATACAACTCCATTAAAATCTATTTCGTAAAACGGAAATTCAATATGATGCCTTTCACCATGGACACAGGAAAAGTGGTGCTCGTGTTAATTGTAATGATTGGACTGTTCTATTTCTGGGAATTCCCATTTCATCCATTGGTAAATATTGCTTTAAAATCGGGTTTAATTGCGATAGTGTATATCGTTGTGATTTTAAAAATGGAGGTGTCAGATGATATTAGCGCGCTGATTCGGAAGTATTTGAAATTGAAATAGGAGTGAAGATCAGATATGTTGGATTTCAGTTAATATCAATCCCTCCATTTCGGTAGGTATAAAAAAAGGAAAATCCCGCAAGGTGCTTTGAGGCATACTACTTGCAGGACATTCCCACTAACCAACCAATTATTTTATAGAGAGTTAATTATCTCTACCTTGCGTAGATCTTGACCTAGTGTTAGACGCTTGTCTGTCCATTTTGGTGTTTGCTCTACTGTTGTTTTGCCTTGCACGGGTATTTCTACTAGTGCTTTCTGCTTTATTATATGTACGCGACGGCGCTGCGTTTGGTTTTCTTTCAACCGATTTTTTTTGTTCTACTCTCGTGTTTGCAGGTCTAGAAGGAGCAGATGCTGTGTTCTGTCTTCTGCTGTCTCTTCCTACTGCACCTTTACTTGTGTTTTCATTTCTAGGGGCACGAGCTGCATTTCTGCTATCCGCACTTCTTTCGCCAGACCTTGAAACATTCGTATTGGCAGGACGTTCATTGCCTCTTGTTGCCTGCACATTACGTTGGCCTTGTGTTCTACCTGATGTTTCTCTGTTCATAGTTCTTGGCGCACTTGCATTACCTCTCGAACTCTCAACACTTCTTTGTGAACTTTGAGAACGTGTTGCCGAACTGTTTACTCTCGCATTGCTTCCTCGTGAAGATGACGCATTACTTCTATGAGACACAGCATCTTGTCTGTAACGATCACTGATGCGGGAATTAGTAGCAACTGCATTTCTTCTGCCAGAACTGTTAGAATATTGACGTGGTTGCGGCGTATATCTTACAGGTGTTCTATAGTTATTTGCGTATGGTCTGTAATAATGGTGTCTTATAGGTTTGTAATGTTGTCTATAAGGTTTTACGTAAACTACACGGTATTCACGCGCAGGTACGACATAATAATTATGCCATGGACGGTGTACATACACACGGTTATAGACGTTGATATACCCGGAATAGTGCGTAAATCTATGGTGACGGTCATAAAACACCTGTAAGCCACCTACACGACTCACATAGCCGTTATGATTATAATGGATATTAACATTTCCTGCTTGTGTTATACGTCCGTAGTAATCATAGTAAATTGGAACATTTTCAATTTGTATGATGGCACCATAGTCGTCATATTGCAGATAAGGGCTATAGTCGTAACCATTATTGAAACTAAATGACACGTTTGGTGTGTTTATAGTAACATGAGTATTAGGACCATAATTTGGAGCATAGAAGTCAAATTGACCATCTGGGAACACAGAAAATTCAATACCACCTTCAGTGAAAATAAAGGAATTGCCATACCCTTTTTTACCCTTAGGGTGTTTTTTACTGTATGAATTATCTTTAGCTGTTGTGGTGGTTGTTGCGTTTACTGACATCCCAATAAGGAACATTGCAGTAAAAAGTAAAGCTAACTTTTTCATGAATGTTTGTTTTTAAGTATTTATACGCTATAGGCAACACAAACAATGTGCCAAAAACTTTAAGATAATATTATGATATTGGATTACAGGCAGTTATGTGTTTGAAGACTGGTTATAAAGAGGGATATTAAAGCGTCAAGCGCCTAATATTTGAATTAAAAAAGACAAAATTCAGGTGTGATTTTGTGATTTTATTAAGTATCTATAATAAAGTCAAGTGATGGTCCACATTCACATAGCCCTTAAAACATTGGCAGACAAACTTGATAAAAAGGCTTTTAGAAGTGTTTACTCTAATACTTCATGAAATTGCGTTCTGTAAACCGTAATGAAACCTAAATACTATAAAATCATTCTTATTAACCTGTTTTTATCAATTATGCGAACGTCTCTTCGTGAACCCGGTTTTAAATGCTTATCTTTTCCGATTTAACAATAAAGTCTATATATTTAGGCTATTTTAATTATTTATATGGATTTTACAAATCCCCTGGTATATGGGGTTCCTTTCTTTTTAGGGTTGATTTTATTAGAGCTCACCTACAGCAAAACACATAATCACAAAGAATTATACAAATGGAAAGATCTCGTCTCTAGTCTCGGCATGGGCGTAGGTTCAGCAGTTATAGCGCCACTTGTTAAAACTGTTACGGTCATTCTTCTATTTAATTTAGTGTATGACTTTTTCAATCCCTTGGTAGATGGTGTTCGCACCAATATTATGGGATATGAATCATTTGGATATGCTTGGTATATTTGGGTTTTATGTATGTTGTGCGATGATT
Source organism: uncultured Gelidibacter sp. (assembly GCF_947500795.1). Lineage (GTDB taxonomy): Bacteria > Bacteroidota > Bacteroidia > Flavobacteriales > Flavobacteriaceae > Gelidibacter. The sequence goes on from NZ_CANMTE010000001.1 coordinate 505,919, forward strand.
TCTCCTATTATTGGTTTCACCGACAGAATCATATGGTAAGGTTCTTTTGGGCTGCACACATTGTACATCATTCGTCCGATAATTTTAATTTAGGTACTGCCGTAAGAAACGGTTGGTTTACCATATTCTATAAACCTTTATTTTATGTCTGGATTGTAGCCATTGGTTTTCCTCCAGAAATGCTCGTAGTATGTTTAGGTATTGAGGCGCTTTGGCAGTTTCAATTGCATACGGTATTTGTTCCGAAATTGGGCTTTCTCGATAAATTTCTGAACACCCACACTATGCATCAGGTGCATCACGCCTGTAACCTTGAGTATATGGATAAAAATCATGGTGGGATTTTAAATGTTTTCGACCGAATTTTTGGAACGTGGAAACCTCTGGACGAAAGCATCGATATCACGTATGGCGTTACTAAACCACCTGAATCCTATAATTTATGGGTGATTTTGACGCACGAATATACCGATATTTGGAACGACATGAAGAAGTCAAAAAATCTTTATCATAAGTTTATGTACGTTTTTGGACCTCCAGGCTGGAGTCATGATGGGAGTACAAAAACTGTAAAGCAGATCAGGCAAGAGATGGCCATGTAACAAGACCTTCAAGAGGAACCGGAATCTGAAGTTTTGGTGTCTCGTACCCAGTTGTGAATTTTCTGTAGGAATCCCTGCCTGTCAAAGATGGGATTAGGCATTTTTCACTACATTTAGAGCTCTAATAGAAACGTATGTCGAGATCTTTAACGGAATGTAAAAATTGTTTACAACGGTTTAAGAGTCATTATCCTTACTGTCCATACTGCGGACAAAAATCAGGTCATCAATTAACTTTAGGTGTTCTATTCAATAATACATTAAGCAATTATTTTTCAGTAGACGCGCGATTCTTTAAGAGCTTCATTCCCTTAATGATTAAGCCAGGATATCTTGCAGAGCAATTTGTGCAAGGCCGACGCTTGCTATACTTGCATCCTGCGCAGATGTATTTGTTTATCTCCATCGTGTTTTTCTTCTTGTTTTCTTTTATCAGTCGAAACCAGGTAGAATATATTGATAGTGAAATCAAGAAAGATATTGAACGTAGTCATCGTTATAAAGATTCAATTAATAAGAGTGTTGAAGCGAATAAAAACTTCACGTTGATGAGTGATGATTCATTAACTGCCTTAACACAAGCGCCTAAAACGGATAGTATAATTCAACCGAAAAAGAAAAAAAGCAGTGGCGGATTTTTCGATAGTTTTAATGAAATGGAAATAGATTCCATGCTAAGAGCTGGAACCTCTGACGAAGTCATTTACAGAAAAATGGGGATGACGGCGGACGATGGTTTTATTACAAAACGGGCTTATAAACAAGCGCTTAAGTTCTTTAAAAGTAAAAGTGGAGGCTCCATTCTAAATGCCTTTACGGACAGTATCCCTTTGGCAATGTTTATTTTACTGCCAATTTTCGCGCTGATTTTAAAAGTCTTTTATTATAAAAAGGGGAGGTTTGCGCATCACTTGGTCTTCAGTTTCTACTTTTTTGCGTTTATTTTTGCGATGCTCACGCTCATTGTCATTGCCAATTTAATATGGGCTGATTTCCCAGGCGGGATTGTGACGTTAATGATGCTATCTATTTTTATTTACTTGATTATAGGCGTAAAACGATTTTATAATCAAGGATGGTTTTTGAGTTTTGTTAAAACCACCATGATCACTTTTGTGTTTTTATCGTTCGTTTTACCTTTGGCCATCGTTATAATGGGATTGATGGCGTTCTTATTCTATTGATAAACTGTTTATTGTTATAGTTTTTCCTTCAAATATTTACCAATCACTGATTTTTTGTTTTTCACCAATTCTTCCGGCGTGCCTACAGCAATCACTTTTCCACCTCTTTCTCCGCCTTCCGGACCTAAATCAATAATGTAATCAGCACATTTGATTAATTCGAGATTGTGTTCAATCACTATGATGGAATGTCCTTGTCCGATTAATGCTTGAAAGGATTTCAAAAGTTTTTTGATGTCATGAAAATGAAGTCCTGTGGTAGGTTCATCAAAAATAAATAAGGCATTATCGCTTTTTGATCCTTTTCCGAGAAAAGTTGCCAATTTAATACGTTGTGCTTCACCACCAGAAAGTGTAGAGGAGCTTTGTCCTAAGGTCACATAGCCTAAACCAACATCTTGTAAAGGCTGTAATTTGCTTTGTATTCTAGTCTCCTGGTGTTCTTCAAAAAACGCAATGGCATCATCAATAGTCATGCTCAACACATCATCTATGTTTTTGCCTTCAAAAGTTACTTCTAAAACTTCTTTTTTGAAACGCTTACCATTACAAGCTTCACATGTTAAATGTACATCGGCCATAAATTGCATTTCGATGGTAACTTCACCATCTCCTTTACATGTTTCGCAGCGGCCACCATCCACATTAAAACTAAAATGTTTAGCCTGATAATTTCTGATTTTACTCAGTTTTTGACTCGCAAAAAGAGCTCTAATATCGTCATAAGCCTTCACGTAAGTAACAGGATTGGATCGTGAAGAACGACCAATTGGATTTTGATCAACAAACTCAATATGTTTGATGTTTTTATAATTGCCTTTCAATTCAGAAAATTGTCCTGGCTTATCACCAAAACCGGTTAATTCTTTCTGAATGGCCGGAAATAGAATTTTTTTAACCAATGTACTTTTTCCACTTCCAGAAACGCCAGTTATAACGGTCAGCATCTCTAAAGGAAGCGTAACATCAACATTTTGTAAATTATGTTCTCTTGCTCCAACAATATCAATATGATATTTGGATGTGCGTCGCTTTTTTGGTACTTCTATCTTGAGTTTGCCGTTTAAGTATTTTGCAGTTAAAGACTCAGATTTCAGAATATCATCATAGGTGCCTGCAGCAACAACTTCACCACCAAGCGTTCCAGCTTCGGGTCCAATATCGATAATTTCATCGGCCGCCTGCATAATATCTTCATCATGTTCTACCACTATAACAGTGTTTCCTAAATCGCGTAAGGCTTTAAGAACCATAATCAGTTTTTCGGTGTCTTTTGGATGCAGGCCGATACTTGGTTCATCCAAAATATACATAGAGCCTACTAAACTACTGCCTAATGAAGTTGCCAGATTAATACGCTGACTTTCACCGCCCGATAACGTATTGGACTTTCTGTTAAGCGTTAAATAATCGAGTCCCACATTAGATAAAAACTCGAGCCTGTTGGAAATTTCCTTTAATAGGCGCTTGGCAATGGTGGTATCATGTTCATTCAGCTCAAGGTTCTTAAAAAATACAATCAGTTTATCTAAAGGTAAGGTTACCAAATCGGTAATTGTAACACCTCCAACTTTTACATAATTGGCTTCCGGTCTCAAGCGTTTTCCATGGCATTTGCTGCATTTAGTTTTGCCTCTGTAACGCGAAAGCATCACCCGATTCTGGATTTTATAAGCCTTCGATTCCAATTCTGCAAAGAAACTGTTCAAGCCTTCAAAATGAGAATTGCCTTCCCAAATTAATTCTTTTTGAGCATCTGTTAATTGGAAATACGGTTTATGGATAGGGAAATCAAATTTATGGGAACTGTTGACCAGTTGATCTTTATACCAGCTCATGCTTTCACCACGCCAAGGGAAAATGGCGTTTTCATAAACTGATAATGCCGTATTTGGGATGACCAAATCTTCATCAATTCCAATAACATCTCCATAACCTTCACATTTGGGACATGCACCATAAGGATTGTTGAAACTGAACAAATGCACATTAGGTTCCAAAAACGTCATCCCGTCTAACTCAAACTTATTATTGAATTCGGTTTGTTTGTTATTGGAAAGCGACTCTATAATAGTGGTGCCTTTCCCTTCAAAAAAAGCAGTTTCAATAGCGTCTGCCAAGCGGTTGTAAAAATCTTCCTCATGTTTCACAACAATCCTGTCAACCACTAAAAAGACTTCTTTTTTAAGATCTTTTTCTAAAGCATCTTCAATACGCAACACTTCATTCTTGTACTGTACGCGGGCATAACCTTGTTGCTGAAGCACCTTTAGTTTATCAACCATTGTACGGCCTTCTTCTAAAGAAATAGGAGCGAGGAGCAGTAATTTTTCGCCATCCTCAAAAGATTTCACCAAATTGAGAACATCAGCAGTAGTATGTTTTTTTACTAATTCCCCAGAAATAGGAGAGTAGGTCTTGCCAATTCTGGCGAACAATAATTTTAAATAATCGTAGATTTCAGTAGTAGTTCCAACCGTAGATCTCGGGTTGGTGGAATTGACCTTTTGCTCTATCGCAATTGCTGGAGCAATCCCTTTAATGTAATCTACCTTTGGTTTGTTAAGTCGCCCTAAAAACTGACGCGCATAACTGGACAAGCTTTCAACATAGCGCCGTTGTCCTTCAGCATATAAGGTATCAAATGCCAAACTCGACTTTCCTGAACCTGACAGCCCAGTTATCACCACCAATTTATTACGAGGAATCACCACATCCATGTTCTTCAGATTGTGGAGATTGGCCCCTTTAATAATGATGTTTTGCTTCGGATTTACTTCGGAAAGATTAACGTACATAGTCATTTTGGCATATAAGAATGCAAAGATACTACTTCTAAATCAGTCATAAAATAAAGTTATTGTGCAATAAATTGTTAAAGTTTCAGTTGTTTTTTTGTTTTTTTGATTTGAATATTGTTATATTTGACGCCATACATCCAAATAAAACAGACGCCTATACCATACAATTACTTTATATAGATTAACCCCAAGCAAGGAAATTTCCTGGCATTTAAAGTAATTATTATGGAACTCGAACTTATCACAGACGCTGTTTTAGTGAACAATTATATCAAGGGAGAAGAGAATGCGCTCTCAGTATTGATCACCAGGCACAAGCAAAAAATTTATAGTTTTATCTACTCTAAAGTTTACGATAGAGATATCACTGAAGATATTTTTCAGGATACGTTTATCAAGGTCATCAAAACCCTTAAACTAGGAAAATACAATGAAGAAGGTAAGTTTTTACCTTGGGTGATGCGTATTGCGCACAACTTGGTAATTGACCACTTCAGAAAAAGCAACCGTATGCCTAAATTCGACAATACTGGGGAATTTAGCATTTTTTCTGTGTTGAGCGATGCTTCATTAGATGCGGAAAAAGGAATGATTAAAGAGCAGATTGAATCTGATTTAAGACGCTTAATTCAGGAATTGCCAGAAGATCAAAAGGATGTGCTTGTGATGCGCATGTACAACGACATGAGTTTTAAGGAAATATCAGAAAAAACAGGTGTGAGCATCAACACAGCATTAGGGAGAATGCGCTATGCTTTAATCAATTTGAGAAAAGTTATTGAGGAGAAAAACATAATTTTGACAAATTAGTTATACTAAAGTTAAATTTGCTGCGTTTATAGGTTTATAATCAAACAAACTCTCCTATAATGGCAAAACTTTACTCTGAGTGTCCCCAAAAAAACAACAACCTGAATCCAAAAGAAGAAACTGTTGATTTTCTTTTGAATTATTCTAAGGCTTTAACTGTTATACATTGTAATAAATGGAAGTTTGAAGCACTTCTAAACTAAGATTTAAAAAGTCCCGAGAATTAGCTTAACGGGACTTTTTTTATGCGCCATAAATGCGATATTCTTAGAGTTTGCTTAGAAGATTATAGGATGAATTTTGGATTCTTTTTATAATAGTCTTTAATAACACTTGCTCTCCCAATTGTTTTGGTGATGATGTCTTTTTCTAAATCCCAGCCACGCGCCGGAGAATATTCCCTTCCATACCAAATAATTTGAAGGTGTAAGTCATTCCATAATTCTTTCGGGAAAAGGCGTTTGGCATCCCGTTCTGTTTGCACCACATTTTTCCCGTTTGTAAAATTCCAACGGTACATTAGTCTGTGAATATGCGTATCTACAGGAAAAGCAGGAATACCGAAAGCCTGAGACAGTACCACAGCTGCCGTTTTATGTCCTACAGCTGGAAGTTCTTCCAACGCTTCGTATGTTTTAGGTACTTCACCATTGTGCTTGTCAATAAGGATATGGGATAAGCCATGAATCCCTTTGCTCTTCATCGGGGAAAGACCAACAGGTTTTATAATTTCACGTATTTCTTCAACCGAAAGCTTAATCATGTCATACGGATTATCAGCTTTTTCGAAAAGGAGTGGTGTAATCTGATTCACCCGAACATCTGTACTTTGTGCGGATAACAATACGGCGATTAAAAGGGTATAAAGATCTTTATGGTCTAAAGGTACAGGGATTGTTGGATACAGTTGCTTTAACGTATTTATAACAAAATCTACCTTTTCTTGTTTGGTCATAAGTTGTATTTTTACAAATATCAAATTTAAAACAGTTATGACCAAATTAAAAGCAGGAGACAAGGCGCCAAATTTTTCGGCAAAAGATGAACAAGGAAATACGATTTCGTTATCAGATTATAAAGGGAAGAAATTAGTCGTTTTTTTCTATCCAAAAGCTAATACGCCAACCTGTACAACCGAGGCATGTAACCTAAGAGATCATTACAAGGAATTAAAAGAGCAGGGATATGAAATTTTGGGTGTGAGTGCTGACAGCCAAAAAAGGCAATCCAATTTTAAAGAGAAATACGATTTTCCTTATCCTCTGTTGGCAGATGAAGACAAAGAGGTTATTAAAGCGTTTGATGTGTGGGGAGAAAAGAAATTTATGGGACGCACCTTTGATGGAATTCACCGTGTCACCTTTGTAATTGATGAAAATGGCATTATAGAAAAAGTGATTGATAAAGTAAAGGCCAAAATACATACAGAACAGATTTTGGCGGAATAAGTAGTCATATAGAATCATAAAAAAAAGACCTTAGATGTTATTCTAAGGTCTTTTTTTTATTCCTCTCTAAAAACTTCTTCAGCTTCATACCCGAAGAGGCTCTTTTCTTTTATGATTTTTGCAACACCCGGTGGAAGCATTGACTCCCAACCTTCATCTCCTGAAGCAATTGCTTTAAGTACCGATCTTGAGAAAATAGTGAGGATGCTCGGATCGAAATCTGTGATATCCACCACTTTGCCATTATACTTAAAGAATTTATATAATTCCTTCATTCGCGGATGTACTTTTAAGGTTTCGCTATCCGTCAACGTGCCATCTTCATTTACCATCGGGTAAAGATACACTCGTAAATCCTTAAAGAACAGCTTACCAAAAGCTTCCAAAATACCACCACTTAAATGACGGTAATATTTCTCATCAAAAATGTCCACTAAATTGTTGACACCCATGGCAAGCCCCATTCTGTTTTTAGAATATTGAGAAAAATATTCCACCAATTTATAATACTCCTGAAAGTTGGAAATTAAAACGGTATGGCCCAATGAACACAGTAATTTTGCTCTGTCCATAAAGTCCTGTTCGTCAATTTCTCCTTCAGCTCTTAAGTTGGAAAGCGTAATCTCAAAAACAACTTGGGTGTTATTAGGGTCAACCTTGTTTTCTTTGACGAACATTTCATAAGATTTCTCAAACATGTCAATATTGACCTTGGTAACGGGTCTGAAACTACCGCGTAAAGCCAAAATGTTTTTCTTATAAAGTATTTTTGCAGGAAGAACGTTATTTCCATCAGGAGCAAACATAACCGCATCCGTCATGCCGTTTTTTACCAATTGTAAACTCATCAAACGGTTGTCGACATTTTCAAATACAGGACCTGCAAAGTTAATGGTGTCAATTTCTATTTGATCCTTATCTAAATGGTCATATAAATAGCGCAATAACTTTTTAGGCTCATTGTATTTATAGTAGGCACCGTATATAAGGTTCGTCCCTAAAATTCCGAGGGTTTCTTGCTGTAGTCTGGCGTCATTCTCTTTAAAACGCAAATGCAGAATGATTTCATTGTAAGGTTTGTCCTGCTCAATTTGATATCTGATTCCTACCCAGCCATGGCCTTTGTACTGTTTTGCAAAATCGATAGTGGCTACCGTATTTGCATAAGAAAAGAACATCTTATTTGGATGTTTATCTCTCGAAAGACGTTCTTCAATCAAGTTGATTTCGTGATCTAACATTTTACGCAAACGCGCTTCTGTTACATAACGGCCGTCACTTTCTATACCGTAAATAGAGTCACTAAAATCTTTATCATAAGCTGACATTGCCTTAGCGATGGTACCTGAACCTCCACCAGCTCTAAAGAATTGACGAACAGTTTCCTGTCCTGCGCCAATTTCTGCAAAAGTTCCGTATATATTCTCATTGAGATTAATACGAAGTGCTTTAGTTTTAAGCGACGGAATATCTTCGAATTCCTTGTCGCCCTTTAAGGTAATCTCCATGTTATAGATTGAGTTTTGTCAGGCACAAAGGTATCGAATTGCTATCTTAAAAGAAAAAATAAACTTACTTTTGTTCTAAACTAATCACCTTTGAAAGTAACATTTTTAGGAACCGGTACATCTCAAGGAATTCCAGTTATAGGAAGCACTCATCCCGTATGTTTAAGTGAAAATCCGAAGGACAAACGGCTACGTGTTTCAGTATTAATTGAATGTGATCGGTTTACTTATGTGATCGATTGTGGTCCTGATTTCAGGCAACAAATGTTGAATGCGCAGTGCACGCGATTGGATGGAATTATTTTTACACACGAGCATGCTGATCATACTGCAGGTTTGGATGATATAAGGCCATTTTATTTTAAACAAGGAGATATTCCAATTTATGCCCATACGCGCGTTTTAAAATCCCTTAAAGAACGCTTTGGTTATATATTTGAAACCGAGAATAAATATGCTGGAGCTCCTGGAGTTACGCCAATTAAGATTGAAAACAAGCCTTTTGAAGTTGGAAATTTAACCGTTGTTCCTATTAATGGAATGCACTATAAGCTTCAAGTATTTGGCTTCCGATTTAATGATTTTGCCTATTTAACCGATATGAAATCAATTAAGGAGGAAGAGATTAAAAAATTGAAGGGCGTTAAGGTTCTTGTGGTAAATGCATTGCGGGAAACGGAACATATTTCTCACTTCAATTTAGAGGAAGCGTTAGAGGTGATTGATAAAGTTAAGCCAGAACGCGCTTACCTGACGCATATAAGCCATATGCTTGGGTTTCATGATGAAGTTGAAAAGAAGCTGCCTAAAAATGTCTTTTTGGCTTATGACAACCTACAAATTAAACTGTAAAACTTATGAAAGGTAAAATCTTTACGTATGCATTCATCTTTGCATTACTATTAATGGTATTTCAATATGTAAATTCCAAAAATATCTTTGAATCATACCAAGAGAAAATGACAAAGCTGATTGAGCGCGAAGCAATTCTCAAAGATTCTATCGCACAATTAAATAAGGAATTACAGAAATATAAGTCCCAACCGGAATAACGCAGTAGCGTAAAAATCCAATTATAGCGCTTACTTTTCTAATCGCTGATTCAACCAGCTTCTAAATTCGTAGAAATTTTGTGGCGCTACGCCATGACCTGTGGGAAATTCACTATACGTGTGTTTTACGCTTAGCGAATTTAAAAACTGCGGTACTTTTCTTGCCCATTCAACAGGAATTACCTGGTCTTGACTTCCGTGCGAACAATAGAATGCCAAACGTGAATAATCTTTAGTTTCAATATCGTCCGGCAACATCTCAGGACTGATATAGCCACTTAATGCAATAACATTTTTAACTTTTTCAGGATAGGTGAGTGCCACGGCGTAACTCAATATGGTGCCTTGGCTAAAACCTAAAAGCGAAACTGTATTTTTATCAATAGGATACGTCTCTTTAACTTCATCAATAAATTTTGAAATCAAATCTCTCGATTTAATGGCCTGCTCATTATCATTCCATTTGTTCATTTCTGCATCAAAATTAATGGCATACCACGCATTTCCGTAAGGTTGGATTGGGTAAGGCGCTCTTGCAGAAATAATGAACAACTCTTCTGGCAATTCTGAAGCGAATCCGAAAAGGTCGTTTTCATCACTTCCATATCCATGAAGCATGATAAGTACAGGTGCGTTTTCTGTTAAAATTGATGGTCTTGTAACGTGATGTAATGAAAGATCAGACATAATTAATTGATATTTTTAAACCATTCTTGGAATTTTTCACCTAGAACAGGAATCGGTTTGTATTGTTCTTTAATGGCATGATACAGCCCAAAAAGCCAAGCCACGAAGGTAATGGTCCAAAATGCAGTTCCCAAAAAACTATTGATGTATTTTTCGACCATGTTTGAAACAAGGAGCATTATAATCAACCCCAACATTTGACGGATATGGAATGATGTAAATGGATTGCGCTTTTCCAAATTCATGATGATGGCAATAATGAGGCCTACAAATGTGAAATAGCTAACAATGGCCAGTGTTTTGCCTTCTTTTACGGTGGAATTTTGCATCTTAATTTAGAACTAATTGATTGTTTGAATAAATACCGTAAACCTTACCTTTTAATTTAAAGTCCTCAAAAATTGTGTTTTTTGAAGTGGAATGAAGTATTTTCTTAGTAAAAGTGTAATTTTCTGTAGGATTGAACAAGGTCAATTTTGCTTTTTCTCCAACTGAAATTGAATTGGAATTTATGCCGTAACGCTCTTTTCCTTTGGTCAATAAATCAATGGTTTTCTTTAAAGTGAACACTGTATTTAAAGCTCCAAAAGCGGATTCTAAACCAACCGTGCCATATTTAGCGTAATCAAATTCAACTTTTTTATGCTCAATATCTATCGGATTATGATCAGATGTGACCATGTCAATTGTGCCATCTTTTAACCCTTCAATAAGCGCATCACAGTCTGATTGTGTGCGTAATGGAGGCAAAACCTTAAAGCGTGTATTGAAGGTTTTTAACTCTTCATCTGTCAATATTAAATTATGAATTGCAACGCTACAACTCACATCAAGCTTTTTAGCTTTCGCATTTCTGATGAGCTCAACAGATTTCGCAGTAGATATGGTTGGGATATGGAGTTTTCCGCCAGTATATTCCAATAAAAACAAATCACGTACAATTTGCAATTCTTCCGCCAATGTCGGATTTCCTTTTAAACCGAGAGATGTACTCATGACATTCTCATTCATCACGCCTAAGCCTGAAATTTTAGATTCCTGAGGAAATGAATACACTAAGCCATCAAAATTGCTTGCGTACTGCAGGGCTAATTTCATCAAATTCGGATTTCGGACAGGCTTTTGGTAATCATAAAAGGCAATGGCACCAGCATTCTTCATATCATAAAGCTCTGCAAGGTCTTCGCCTTCACTGTTTTTGGTTAATGCACCCACAGGGAACAAGTTGACCGCATTGCCCTGTGCTTTTCCTTTTACAAATGAAATATCAGCATTACAATCAATTGCCGGATTGGAGTTTGAATTCATCGCGACATCTGTAAAACCTGACAATGCAGCGGTTTTAAGTCCGTTAGCGATGGTTTCGCGTTCTTCATAACCTGGCTCACCGAAACTCACACTACTATCAAACCAGCCTTGGGAAACGTGTAGGTTATCCAAAGTAATCTCTTTGAATTTAGAAGGGGCTTGAATGTCTTTCTGAATTTGGGTAATGATGCCCTTTTCTATAAGGATATCGCAGGTTTCATTGTGAAAATCGCTTTTGGAATCTACTATCGTAGCCGATTTTATGAGTACGTTCATTTAAGAAATTTTAAGATGAGCATTTCAATAATTAAAAAAGCTACTGCAAAAATAACAAACCATTTCCATAGCTCATTAACATTTGTCATACTTTTTATATCCTCAATTGCGGTAGCAACAGAAGTGTTTTTTGCACTGTGTTTTACGTCAGCAAGATTCATATAACTAAGCGCGCTTTCTGTTCTGTCGTAGTTATAACTGAGGTGTTGCACCACATTCTCCTTGTTCTTGACTTCAAAAATGCCAGCAGTATTTGGAAACTCATCTGTAACCATCTGAACTTTATGAGTATATGTTTTTTGTTGTGGAATAATAGAGGTTTCTCCTTGTTCTAATTTTAAAATCGCGTCCTGTTGCAGTGTGGTGTTAATATCAATGGTGTTTTGGGTCCCCACAGTATAATATAAGCGCGGTAATTTTAAACTTTGCTTTCCAATATTGTAAAGTACAGGAACAATTAAAGGCGAATTTTTAAAATTTGAGTTGCCGTCATCCAAAGCTGCGGAAAAAGCATATGTATTATTTGACTGTATTAAAAATGGCGTGTTGTCTTCATAACTTAAAATTGAAATCCCTGAATTAGTAAAACCATAATAGGAATTGACTTTTGGATATTGGAAATTATCCACTTTTTTGTCGAATACATTGTCTAAAAGTGGGTGAGAAAAGTTGATTTTTGTAATACGTTTTTCTAGTGCTTTTTTTGGCGATAGATTAGGTAATAAAAAATTGTTATGTAATTGATTGTAAGATGTTAAATCAGATTCATTTGAAGGAATGATTAAAACACTTCCGCCATCTTCTGAAAACGATTTTAAGGAGGTTGTTAAGCTTGCAGGGATACTTTTTAATTGATTGAGGATAATCAAATTTTGGTTGACGATACTATTATAATTAAGTGCATTAGAATTGACTAAAGTCAAGTCGAATTCATCTTTTGTATATAATTTTTTCAAGAACTCAGCGTCCGCTTCGTTGATTGCTAAAACTTTGATGCGTTCATTCGAATCCAGATTGAAATAGAAGGTATTATCATAGGTGAGTTGTGCATCGTCTATGGTGATTTTCCCTTTAAAAGCTTGATTGTTGGGGATGGTAAAAACGGTTTCAGCTGATGAATTGATATTCACTGCGCTTTTCGACATGAGTTGATCATCTTGAAATAACGACACTGGCAACGTTTCAATCGGTTCCCCTTGATTGCTGAGAAGCACTGTTAATTCGAGTGTTTCTACCCCTTTTTTTGAGATGTACAAAGAATCGATGCTGACATTAGCGCTTTTTGTAGGTTTTAATTGCACCAAGCAATAATTGATGAGACTATCGTTTTTAATTGATAAATCATCTTTATTGTGTTGAAAATCAGAAATTAGAACAAAGTTTTTGGTGCTTCCTTTGTCTTTAGAAAAAGTCTTTTCTCCTTTTAAGAGGATGGCTTCGTAATCTAACTGGTTGGGAGTATAGGATAATTCGATTAAATCATTTCTAATAGCCTTGATGCTTGTATTGATAAACTGGAGATCATTGGTGAAAATGCTGATGGTTTCATTCTCGTCAACATGTTCTAATAAATCTTGAACGGCTGTATTTAAAAGCGTTCCATTAGCGCCCTTAGCTTGCATGCTAAACGAGTTATCCAAATAAATAACCGTTTCATTCTTAGTGTTGAAAGCGCTTGTATTGGTCTGATAAGGTTGCGCAAATGCGATAACTATACAGGCTAAAAGAAGTAAACGCGTCAATAAAGTGAGCCATTTTTTAATTTGCGAACTTTTGCGTGTTTGTATGGTGATGTTTTTAAGGAGCTGAACGTTGGTAAACGCTACTTTTTCAAAACGTCTGAGTTGAAATAAATGAATAATGATAGGAATGACAAGCAGTAGAAGCGCATAAAGAATTTCTGGATTTTTAAACTGCATTCCTTTTTCTGATTTTTAGCTGTTGAAGACGCGTGTCAAATATAAAAAATACGTCAGGATAAACGCCCTCTAGTTTTGAGAATTTTAACCGTAATATACTGAGTTTACTAACAAAAAAAGAAATAATCTTCTGCTTTTGCCAACCCAAGATTTTCTAATACTGATGTGATTCTTTTTTGAGAAGTTTTATTGGCTACCGTTACGATTACCTGAGGATGTTCTAATTCGTTTAGAACGGATACCGCCTGCAGTTCAATATGATAGATGATATGGCCAATCTTCTTCGGATTATTGCAAATCCATACAAATGGAATCTTGCGTTTTTTTAAGAATCTAGCACAAAACTTACCTTTAAATCCGGCGCCCCAAATCACTAAGGGTTGACCTGGACGTCTGTCGAGCTCCAAAAAGTAATCTAACTTTAATTTCAAAAAATGATTTGCCGCATAATTGTCATCTGTTCTAGAGGTTCTTGTAGTGTAATCCCGCCAATGATGAAGCGTTGAGTCACTGGGAATACATTTTAAACCGTGTTTATAAAACCGAAACGCCAAATCATAATCTTCAGGATACATATCGCTTTCAAAAGCACCACAGGCAATTAAATCTTCCCGATGGACCATCCAGCAAGGTGAGGGGATAACGCATTCTTTGTAAATGTCAGTGTAGTTAGTTCCTTCTAATGTCAATCCGTTGAGCCATTTTTCATAATTCTGATAGCCTTCACCAAGCGCTTCATCAGAAAAATAGTTGACCAAACCCAGTGCGACATGGCCTCTGCCTTCTGTTTTTAAATCCTCTAACATGACTTCTAACTTAATGGGCGCCATTAGGTCGTCACTATCCATACGTGTAACATAAGCGCCTGAACTGTTTTTAAAAGCCAATCTTAAGGCATCAATAATACCACTGCCGGAATTTTTAAACAGTTTAATTCGGTCGTCCTTTTGAGCAAACCCCGCTACAATGTTATAACTGTCATCTGTAGAGTGGTCATCCACAATTAGTAATTCCCAATGGGGATAGGTTTGATAGATTATGGAGTTGAGACAGTCTTCTAGATATAAAGAACTGTTTCTAAAAGGTGTTAAAATGCTGATTAAAGGTGATGACATACTGCTAAAATATAAAAAAGCCTGATGATTGGTGTCATCAGGCTTTTTTTAAAGGTAACTAGTGTCTTAATATTTGGCAGGTTTTCCTTTAGAATCAGAATCCTTAATAAATTGTCTGATATCATCCGTTGCCAATTTCAAATCTTCTTTTCTCAAATACATCATGTGGCCACTGCGATAGCCTTTAAAGGACACGCGGTCTTTCATTCGTCCACTAGGATCCATTTGGCCTACAGTATATTTGGCGGCAAAATAAGTGGTTGCACCATCATAATAACCAGACTGAACCAATACTTTTAAAAATGGATTTTGGGCCATTGCCTGACGTAAGCCATCTCTTGTGTTATCATTCTGTCTGTCCCAAGGATGTACATCGCCAAACATATTGTATTTAATGTCGGTTTTAAATTTTAGCTTTTCCCTGATATAATAATTGATTGCAGGAGTGAAGGAGTGAAGCCATGACGTTAATTCTGCGTTATAATCTGGTCTATCGCCAGCGGTCATTTTATCAATACCTAAATAGCGTGAATCCAATCTTCCAATGGTGTAGCCATCTTTACGAAGTAATTCTTTCCAGAAAAAATTGGTCGGAACATTCAAATTATGATCAATAATTGAGGTTTTGCTCAATCCAGAATACAAACTCATTTTTTCAGCCACTTCGTTTCTTTCTGCATCAGAAATAAAGCCTCCTTTTGCAATTGCTGGCATCACTTTATCAATGGTATAGGATTCCACTTCAGGCAGGATTTCTAATAAATCTTTTTGTTGTAACGCAGGTGATAACGCTTTTTGGTACCAAGCTGCAGCGGTAAAATAAGGTAAATTTAAAGCGGAATAAATCGGCTGATCTGTAGAATATATTTTATAATCGGCTGGAGAAACTAAAATAACGCCGTTTAAATACATCCATTGGCTATTTTGCAGTTCGCGAGACAAGCCCATCACTCTTGGTCCGCCGTAACTCTCGCCAATTAAATATTTTGGAGATTCCCAACGATTGTTTCGAGTCACAAATGTGTTCATCCATTCTGCCAAATATCTAATATCCGCATTGATTCCAAAAAATGATTTTCGGTCAGGAAGTTTTCCGTCTTTATCTTCAACCATACGTGAATAACCAGTATTTACAGGATCGATAAAAACAATGTCCGCAACATCTAAAATGGAATTAGGATTGTCTTTTACACCGTATGGTTGTACAGGGTAACCTTCCTCGTCCATATTCAGAATTACAGGACCCGTATAGGCAATATGCATCCATGCAGATGCGGAACCTGGTCCGCCATTAAATGAAAAAATGATTGGTCGTTTTTCTTTTTCACTGTTGCTTTTTCTATAGTACGTATAAAATAAGGTCGCTGTAGGTTCACCTTTGTCATTCCATACGGGTTGCGTTCCCGCGATAGCTTGGTAGGCCAAATTTTGACCATTAATGTTAATAGAATGATTGGTGACAACCATGGTGTCTAAAGGAATTTTTTTAACCTGCGAAAACAGCAGGCTTGTAGAAAATGTAGCAATTAGTAAAAAGAGGTTTTTCATGTTGTTGGAATTTTAACCTTTAAAGATAAAACGATTTCTTAAATGCCGTTTTAAAATCTGTTAAAAATTGATGAAATACATCCTTTTTTTATATGCTAAAAGCTTCTATTGGATAGTTGCGAAATGTATATTGATACTTAAAAAAATTTATATCGCGTCTTACAATATTATGTATGAAGAGTTTATCAAAAGCGGTTGATTTATTTAGCAATTGTAAACGTGAACACACTTCCTTTTCCTAGTTTTGAACTCACATGGATATCACCTCCTAATTTGATCACCAAATTTTTAATGGTGCTCAGCCCGATGCCTGTACTAGGTTTTGTATCATTTTTATGAGGAATGGAAGTGAATAGCTGAAAGATTAACTCTTGTTTGTTTTTTGCAATACCAATGCCATTATCCGAAACCGAAAATTCATGGTATTCTGGTAGTGATGTGTAAGAAACATCAATTATGCGTTCGTCTTTGTCATTATATTTTAAAGCATTATCCACTAAATTAATAAGTATTTGAGTTAATACCGATTTGTTAATATTTTGAATTGCTTCTGTCGCGTGACAGTTTAAAACATCTGATTTCGTTAATAAAAGTTGCTTTAAATCTTCGCAAAGTTCTGATAACTGAACATCTTGATGTGCTGCTTTTAATAACTCATCAGCTTTATAATGGAGTAGAATTCCGTCAATATAATCTTTAAGAATTAAGGCGGAGTCGTTGATGTAATCTAAGTATTCTAAAGATGAACTTGATATTTTCTCCGACAAATCATCTTTTAAAAGCTGCGTCAACGAAATGATATTAGCCAAAGGCGATTTCAAATCGTGGGACACATGGCTTGCAAACTTTTTAAGTTCTACATTATGCAAAGTCAGTTGCTTTTTAGCAGTTTCCAACTTCATGTTCTGACGTCTTAACTCCATCGAATTAACCACCTGTTTTGCTAGAATTATAAGCGCGTCTTTTTGAGTGTCGCTTAAAGTTCTCGGTTGATGGTCAAATATGCACAAGGTTCCCAACGCATAGCCTTCCGGGTTGACCAATGGTACGCCGGCATAAAAGACCGCATCTGCAGTATTTACAAGCGGATTGTCAATAAACCGCTCATCCATTCTGGCATCTTTGATAATGAAAATTGGATCTTCAGTGAGAATAGCATGTCCGCAGAACGAAATATCTCTCGGTGATTCTTGAAAGGGTACACCGTAATGCGCCTTAAAAAAATTACGATCACGATCAAGAATGGTAATTAAAGAGATAGGAACTTCACAAATTGTAGAAATAAGCTTCGTTATATTATCATAATCGCCTTCAGGAATTGTGTCTAGTAGGCGGTATTCTTTAAGAACCTCTAATCGTTGTAGTTCATTTGCAGGCAATTTGGGGATGATCATGGTGTTATATTAGTTTAATAAGGTACGAAAACTGATTTTTATTGGTTTTATTATTTTGAAAAGTTTTCAAAAACGCCCAATCCAAATAATGCAAAATCATATTTTACAGGATCATCTTTATCCAAAGACCTTAAGTTATTATCAAGTTCCGTCAACGCCTTTGCGTCATTCTGTGTTCTTTTTAACAATCCTAATGAGCGCGCCACATTGCCAGAGTGTACATCTAATGGGCAAGATAATTGAGCAGGAGTAAGGGTTTGCCAAATTCCGAAGTCGACGCCATTGTTGTCATTTCTCACCATCCATCTTAAAAACATATTAATGCGCTTGGCTGCAGAATTCTTTAAGGGATCGCTGACGTGTTTTTGTGTTCGTGGCATATGGTCAATTTCAAAGAAAAGTTTTTTAAATTTATGAATCGCATTTTGGGTTGAGAATGCTTCTGAATGTTGCGAAAAAACAGCTTCCAATCCGCCGTGTTCCTTATAAATATGCTTTAGACTTTTAACGAATTGTATAAAATCGTCCTCATTGAAGGTTCTATGAACAAAACCTTGTAGTTTCTCCAAATCGGTAGACTCATGATGCATTATAAAGTCGTAGGGAGAATGCTCCAGCATGTTCATCATTTTATTGGCATTGGTAATGATGCTTTTTCTGTTGCCCCAAGAAATGGTAGCAGTCAAAAATCCAGCGATTTCAATGTCTTCCTTTTTAGAAAATTGATGCGGAATTTGAATAGGATCACTTTCAATAAATCGCGGATGATTATAGGTAATGACTTTAGCGTCTAAAAATTCTTTAAGGTCTTGTTTGTTCAATGGGAATAGGGCTTTTACATTGTAATTTAAAACAGTATATGAGTTAGCAATTTCCTTGCCATTATTAGATTTTATTCAATCCGTTTTTATTGGGGCGATTTAAGGTTTAACGCAATAAGTGAAATTTTAGACTCATTACAGTTTTATGTTTCTCGAGTGATTTAAATTGGTTAATTTAGATCAAATCATTCAAATAAAATGCTAATGAAATCTCTTATAAAATTTGGATTAAAATCAGCTATAGCGCTTTTTGTCATTGGTATTGGTACCAAGTTGGGCAAGGATGCTATTGACGACTTAAAAGATTTTCAAGATAACCGTAAACAAGTAAATGATGGAGAACACAGATGATATTGTAGATTCAACTTTAAATGTTGTAAGTAATTCTATAACCAATTTCGATAATGTTTTAGGCCACGTGCCTTTGTACAAAAGTGGCCACCAAATGGGTGGGGCTATAAGTCGGTTGATTGATCGTATCGTGGATAATATTCCAGGAAACAAACAAGAAATCTAGACTATTTTCCCATCCACCATGACTAATTTCCGGTCGGCCATGTCTGCCAATTCTTCGTTATGGGTCACTATAACGAAGGTTTGGCCGAATTGGTCACGGAGTTTAAAAAATAGATTGTGAAGGTTTTCAGCACTTTCACTATCTAAATTCCCCGATGGCTCATCGGCAAATATTAATTCAGGGTTATTGATCAAAGCTCTAGCCACAGCAACACGTTGTTGCTCACCGCCTGATAATTCGCCTGGTTTATGATGGTAACGATGACTCAATCCTAAGAAATCCAACAATTCTTTAGCGCGTTTTTCAGCGTCTTCTTTAGCTGTTTTTTTAATAAAGGCAGGAAGACACACGTTTTCTAACGCTGTAAATTCTGGCAATAATTGGTGAAATTGAAAAATGAAACCTATATGTTCATTTCTAAATTTGGCCAAATTTTTATCGGATAGCGCCATTATGTCCACATCATTAATAAATAATGTGCCTTGATCTTTGGTTGACGCTCTGTCCAACGTACCTAAAATATGCAAGAGGGTGGTTTTTCCTGCTCCGGAAGCCCCAACAATAGATACAATTTCTCCTTTTTGAATATTAAGATCGACGCCTTTTAAAACGTGTAGGTCAGTGTAATATTTATGGATATTGGTAGCTTTAATCATAGACTTAAAAAATGAAAGGCAATTTAGCATTTTGTTTCTTGCTGTACAATTATGAAACGGTATTCTTCAAAAACTGTATTTTCAATTTATTAGGTGAAATTTTCTGTTGCCTAAGCAGTGTCATTCCGATTTTTTTTTTAATAAATTTCGATCTATTATTTTTTCAATTCGAATTCTGATGATTGTTACTGATTTTTAAGGTTTGATTTTCAATAATATCGTGTATTTTTATCATAACTAAAACAAGAAAGTAATGCCTTACCAACATTTTGAAGAATATGATATTCAGGTTACAGAAGCTATTAAAGAGCGCTTTGAACATATTATTACAGATTTAGGTGAAGATGTAACGAGGGATGGGTTGCTGAAAACACCCGAGCGTGCTTCTAAAGCCATGCAGTTTTTGACGCAAGGGTATCATCAGAATGCTGAAGAGATTTTAAAGAGTGCCATGTTCGAAGACTCTTATAATGAAATGGTAATTGTTAAGGATATTGAGGTGTATTCACTTTGTGAACATCATATTTTGCCCTTTTTCGGAAAAGCTCATATTGCCTACATTCCGAATGGGAAAATTGTTGGTTTGAGCAAACTGCCCCGCATTGTGGATGTGTTTGCAAGGCGCTTACAAGTTCAGGAGCGTTTAACGAAACAAATATTGGATTGTATCAATGATACGATTAAACCAAAAGGAGTGGCCGTTGTCATTGAAGCTTCGCACATGTGCATGATGATGAGAGGAGTTCAGAAGCAGAACTCTGTCACTACAACCTCAGGATTTAGAGGGCAATTCGAAAAAATAGAAACTCGTAATGAGTTTTTGAAATTGATTAGCGATAAATTCTCATAATATTTTTTTGGTATATTTTTTGTAATAATTAATCGAATTAATATTTATACCATGAATTTAGATAACTTAAGTAAAAATCAAAAGTTAGTTCTCGGGATCCTTTTTGATGCCATTGGAATGATCACTTTTATTGATATTATATGGGCGCCTCTTTCAGGGTTCCTTATGACAAAAATGTACGCAGGACGAAAAGGTAGGGTAGCAGGTATGTTTTCATTTATTGAGGAAATTCTACCAGGCTTTGATGTTATTCCGTCATTCACCATTATGTGGTTTTACACCTATGTGTTTGCAAAGAAACCGAAAACAATTCAAGTCAAATAAAAAAAATCCCTTTCAAATTTGAAAGGGATTTTTAGTTTTTAAAGCGTGTAAGTCAATCCTATATTGATATTACGGCCCATATTAAAAATACCTTCCGATTTTAATCGGGATAAATGATTGATGTATTTTTTATCGGTCAGGTTACTTCCTGAGATTTTAACGTCCAAATCATTATTGAATACTTTTACAACACCACCCAAGCCAGCGCCCAAAAGGTTGTACCCATCGGTTGACGTCTCAAAATCACCCAAATTATTTTGTTTAAAAGTAGATTTAAGCCTTACAAATCCATAAAACTTTTGAATGGATTTTGGATTAAATTCTACACGTAAGGTATTTGTCAGGCTATTAGCGGGAATAAGCGGTAAATAGCTGTCGTTATTTTGTTTTCCAGTAACCGTCTCAAAACTACTCTCAATATGCAACCAATCTAAAGGGTGAGGGTGGAAGTGCAATCCTATTTCGCCACCATATAAATTGGCGTCTGCCTGTAAATAATTATATACAGGTGTATTTTGAATTAATTCGCCATTTGGTGAAAGGAAAATATAGTTGTTCACTTTATTATAGAACGCATTCACAAATACTTCAACATGCTCATTCTTGAATTCTATAGCCAAATCAGCTTGAAAATTCTGCTCATTCTCTAACTGATCATTTCCAATTTCGTACCTGTTAGTGCCTTCATGAGTACCGTTTGATGTCAATTCAGCTAAATTTGGAGCTCTATAACCAGAAGCTAAATTTAATCTGGTTGTAATATTTTGAGCCAGATTAGTTTTGACTCCAATAGCGCCATTAAAACTTAAAAAATTCTTGTTGATACCTGATAGCACGTCGATATTGCGATAGTCATAACGTGCACCAATTTGAATGTCAGATTTGTCAAAGTGGATGTGCGATGTTGCCAATATCCCAAAATCGTTAGTAGTAGCATCTGGGATTAATTGCTCTTCACCATAATTGGTGTTGCTTTGGCTCATTCCTTGAACGCCTACGATAGTTTCAAATCTTCCAATTGTTGGCAAGTTATATTTGACATCATAGTTAAGCGTTTTTAATTTCATTTGGAGTGCTGCCTCTAAATGTTCAGCTTCATCATCGTCATGTTCCTCATGGTCGTCGTCCTCGTCATGATGATGGTGGTGTTCTTCGAATTCTTTTCGGTCATTATAAAGCAGGCCTAAATTGACGTCTAAACTCGAGTTGTTGAAAAATACGGTAGATTTTGAACTCAATACGTGATTAGTCACTTCTTGAAACGGAAGTAAAGGTGTTTTGTTGGTAGATTGTGCACCAACTGTTTCAGGAATGCCGAGTTTGGAATTATTTACATTATAACGTAATTCTGTCTTAAAGTTTGCAATTTGATACCCTAAACCAGCCTTCAGGTCTTGTTCTCTAAAGCGCGTATTTGTCACCCTGTAGTCGGCCGTATTGTAATCAGCGTGTTCTGCAATACTACCTCTAAATAAAAACTTGAATTGATCGCCAGAAGCTTTATAGCCTACGTTTGTATTAAAACCTTTGGTGTTGCTAAAATAATTATAGCTGGCATCCGCTTGATTGGTATGAGATTGTGCAAATCTTTCAGGATTTAAATACAATACACCACCCAAGGCATCGCTTCCATAGAGTAGGGAAGCAGGTCCTTTAATGACCTCAATGCTCTCGATGCCTGAATCGCTCAAACCAAGTCCGTGTTCATCGCCAAATTGCTGATTTTCTAAGCGTACACCTTGTGCATACACCAATACGCGATTGGAACTTAAGCCTCTAATTACTGGTTTTCCGATACTCACACCGGTGGTAACACTTTCAACTCCCGCAATGGACGTGATGCCATCAGCTAAGGTTACAGCGCCTTTAGTTTTTAAATTTGCGATAGTGGCGCGTTCAACCTTCATAACGTTTTCACTTTGTAGTTTGTGAAAAGGCGTGGAGATAATAATTTCTTCCATTTCAATAGCAGAAGGGATTAAATTAATATCAAAAGGTGTTGTGTACGGAAACGTAATACTTTGGGAAAAGGTTTCGTAACCAATGATGGAGACAATAATCTTATAGGTGCCATTTGGAATATTAGAAATAAGGTAGCTGCCATTTTCATCAGTGGTAGCGCCTTTTTCCAATTGTGGAACGTAAATATTGGCAAAAGTTAAAGGTTCATTTGTGTTTTTGTCCACTACATTTCCTTGTAGTGTGTTTTGTGCGTAAACGGCTGGTATTGCTAAAAATAGCAACAAATAGCATATGTATTTCATAGATGTATTTTAATTAATTTAATGTGAATTGCGACTGAATTAAATTCAGTAATCCTAGATTAAATTAATTGAAGGGGGACCTCGAAGTGAAAAATGAAGGGTTTGAAATTCACTTAGAAACGAATAATGTGTAGGGATTATACTTTCAATGTGTGGAAATTCAAGGACTACCACATTGTTTTCAGGAATGGTAAAAGGAGTGTTTAATTTGAATTTATAAAATTCACATTCAACATCCTGTGTATGGAAATGTGCGTTAGATTCACCCAAACATACTTCATGATGATGCTCTTCAAAAATATGCATGAATTTGGCTGCAGAAGGCAACAAAAAAGCCAACACTAAAACAAGTGTCAGTCCTTTGAAAAAAATATGTAGCCTTATTGTATTCATTAATTTAAAAATCGTTCCAAACCGAATCTACGTAACATTTTCTTTTCAAATTCCCAGAAGAATTTGAACTGGCCAAACAGCCATCCGTAAGCAACCAATAAAATTTGATAAAAGATGATGCCTACAATAATATACAAAATCCAATACAACACAATATTAAGGTTGTCTTTGGTTATACCGATTAATGCTATAATAGGTCTTCCAATAAAAACTGACGAGGAACCTGTAATTGCAAAAACTATAAACACGCGGATCATTTCCCAACGGTAATCCACAGACCATTTGCGTTCAAATTTATCAAATAGGAACAAGGTCAGTTTTAAAAATCCAAAAAACAAGACAATGGTAAGTATGATTACCATAAATAAATTGATGCCACCAACTACAACATCAGCCAATCTATAGGAGGAATAACCTAGTATTAGGACACCTAAAACCGGAAAAAGTAGCTGCCAGTTATGTTGTATTTGCCAATTTTTTTTAAAATTTTCCATTGCGCCATTTTGCCGGGCAAAGATACTGTAATTCCTCTAAATTCGAGGTTCAAATGGGCCTAATCTTTGTTTGTAGGTTAATTGGAAGTAAATGAAATAGTTGTAAAGTTTGTAATTCACGTCATACCCATAATTGATATTCGGCTGATAGTCAATCTGAAGTTCATATAAATTACCATTATAACGTTGTGGTTGCGTTACACGTTGGTTCCATTCTATAACATATATTCTGTTTCTTCTTTCCAAATATTCTTGAGAGTAAAAGCCTTCGGGTTTTGCTCTCGAAGCAAGCCAGGAGTTAAAACCAGGTTCGATGATGAGGATCTCATATTCTAACGAATCGTTGGCAATCCTGACCGTATCTTGAGCGGTGCTATTGCTCATGGAATTCGTCTTGTTAGTTGATTTTGTGCTATTACAAGAGATAGTGAAAAATCCTAACAGCAAAATAAAGGTTACAATGGTTTTCATAGCGATTTAATTTGCTATTTAAATTACAATAATTATACCTAAAAGTCTGAGATTGAATTGTTTTTAACAAAAAAAAAAGTCATGCTTTTAAAAGCATGACTTTCTGAATTATAAAGATTTTTTTTGTGGTGATTTTATTTATTTCCACCAAACAAACCGCCAAGCAATCCGCCTAGTCCACCTTTCTTTTTATTTCCGCCCATGGCCATTCCTGCAATATCATCCATAATACTACCATCGCCGTCAGCGTCAAGAATTGATTCTAAAAAGCTTTGATCGCCACGACCTTGCGTTGAATTACCTTGTAACAAACCTCCTAACATACCTTCTAAACCACTTGGGCTATTCACATTTTGCTGTTTGGCTTGGCTACCCAACATCCCCATTAAGATTGGCGCAGCAACTTTTAAGATTTGAGATACAGATCCTGCATCAATCCCTGATTTTGCACTAATAGCACTTTCAACAGTGTGTTGTTTGTTCCCTAGCACATGACCTAAAATTTTGCTGCCGTCATTCATTACGCTATCATCAACACCGCCACCAAATAAACTGCCTAAGTTATTTAAAATGCTTCCGTCGTGTTTACTATTTATAGCATTTAATAAGCCTTCAGCTCCTTGAGGAGAAGATGCATTACGCTTCATTGCGGCCATTAAAAGCGGCATCGCCATCATTAAAACATCTTGTGTTTTACTTTCCGGTTGATTGGTTTGACCAGCCACACCGTTGACAATAGATTTTCCAATATCACTATTTAATAGATCTAAAATTCCAGACATAATTTTTATTATTAAGTTTCACAACCTTAAAAATACAAAAAATGCTTACAATAAGATTTATGTAAGCATTATAAGTTGTGTAATGTTGATATCTTTAAACTGCTTCAGTTTTTAAAATACTGATGATTTGAGCAGCCAATTCGGTGCCAATTCTATCCTGTGCCTCGTTAGTCGCAGCACCAATATGTGGCGTTAATGAAATACTACCATTCATTAAAACCTGAACCGCTGGTGTTGGCTCACTTTCAAAAGTATCTAATCCTGCAAATGCAACTTTACCACTTTCGATTGCTTTAACAAGTGCAACTTCATCAATTACACCGCCTCTCGCTGCGTTCACGATGCCTACGCCATCTTTCATTGCCTCAAATTGCTTTTCTCCAATAACATAGCCTTCTTGGGCAGGCACATGTAAAGTGATAAAATCAGAGTGCTTCAAAATCTCTTTCATCGGTTCAGTCTCAATTTCAACATTGATAAACTGGCCGTTATAGAATTCCACTTTTATAGTCGCTTTACCTACAAATTTATCGCTAGCAATAACTCGCATCCCAACACCAAGTGCTATTTTAGCAACTTCGCGACCAATACGTCCAAAACCGATAATTCCTAAGGTTTTTCCTCTTAATTCTGATCCTTTAGCATAATTTTTCTTCAGATTGTTAAATCTGGAATCGCCATCTAAAGGCATGTTTCTGTTGGCATCATGTAAAAACCTAACGCCACCAAATAAGTGAGCAAATACTAATTCCGCAACCGATTGTGAGGAAGCAGCGGGTGTGTTGATCACATGTAATCCTTTGCTGCGTGCATAGTCTACATCAATATTATCCATCCCTACGCCACCACGCCCAATTACTTTAAGGCTTGGGCAGCTGTCAATAAGTTCTTTTCTCACAGTTGTAGCACTTCTTACCAATAATACATCAATAGCTTTGTTGTTGATGTAGTTTGCAAGTTGTTCTTGGGCTACTGTAGTAGTGATTACTTCAAATCCAGCTTCTTTTAACGCATCTTGTCCGCTTTGAGAAATTCCGTCGTTTGCTAATACTTTCATAAAATTTTTATTTTTTATCCCCTGGATTAAAATCGGGAGGGAACATTTTTATATTTTGTTTTGACTAGTTCTACTGATGTTTTGGTAATCAATAGATTTCGATTTATGCTTTTGTTTCCAATTCGCTCATCACTTCAACAAGTGCCTTAACACTATCCAAAGACAAGGCGTTATACATGGAAGCTCTATAGCCACCAACACTTCTGTGACCATTTAATCCACTGATTCCAGCCTCTTTAAGCATGGTGTCAAAAGTGTCTTTTAAATCGTCGTTAGCAAGTGTAAAGGTTGCGTTCATCATGGAGCGGTCCTCTTTTGCAGCATATCCTTTAAATAGCGGATTAAGATCGATTTCTGAATAAATTACGCGAGCCTTCATTTCATTCAATTTTTCCATTGCTTTAATGCCGCCCATTTTTTTAATCCATTCCAACGTCAACATTGAAGTATATACAGCAAAAACAGGAGGAGTGTTGAACATGCTGCTTTTTGCAATATGAACTTGGTAGTCTAAGATGGAAGGAATTTTACGGGATACTTTACCTAAAATTTCTTCTTTTACCACCACAAGTGTTGTTCCGGCAGGGCCCATGTTTTTTTGAGCACCAGCATAAATAAGATCAAACTTAGAAAAATCCAATTCACGCGAAAAAATATCGCTACTCATGTCACAAACCATAGGGATTGGCGAATTCGGGAATTGTTTTATTTGAGTTCCGAAAATGGTATTGTTGGAAGTGCAGTGAAAATAATCATAATCTTCAGGGATTGTGTACCCTTTAGGAATGTAATTAAATCCTGCATCTTTTGACGAGGCTACTTCATGAATGTCATCGTAAATACGAGCTTCTTTAATCGCGTTATCACTCCAAGTTCCAGTGTTAAGATAACCGGCACGCTTTTCGAGTAAATTTTGAGCAACCATGATAAATTGCATGCTTGCACCACCTTGAAGGAATAAAGCTTTATAGCCTTTTCCTTCAAGACCCAAAAGCTCTAATACCAATGCTCTGGCATTCTCCATCACGTCCACAAAATGTTTGCTTCGATGCGAAATTTCCAATAAGGATAATCCTATATTATCGAATTCCACAACAGCCTCTGAGGCTTTTTGTAAGACTTCTTGAGGTAATATTGATGGGCCAGCGCTAAAATTGTGTATTTTCATAGGTTTTTGGTTTTGGAAAGTTACAAAGGTGCTAAATTCATAAAGAAAAGTGGTTAATAATATAATAATTTATCCACTATATTTTTGTCAAAAATGCAATTGTGTCTACATTGTCAGCATAGTCCCATAGCTTTGGATGTTGCGACTGTCCAAATGCTACAGAATTTTCTATGACGCCTTTAGACACTACACATTGAATGTTTTTTTCGTTATTATTTAAGATCGATTTTAGGTCGTCTAAATCGTTATAATATTCATAGAAAATAGTGGCAATTGGAGATCCGTAGCTCGCATCTTCCTTAATCATTAAAAATCCATTTTCTAAGAGATCAAATTCGCTCATTAGATACACCGCCTTATTGTAATCGTAATTATTGGCATATTTATGTTGATTGATGATAGGATGCCAATCATACAGCCCTTTGAAGAATCCATCAAAGCTGTAATCTTTAGGTACAAAGAGTTTTGACACGTTTCTGCAACCTAATCCATAATACCTAAAAATATCTTCTGACAGTGCCTTGAGTTCTTCATCGCTTTCTTCACCAGTCAAAACGGCTACAGAGTTCCTGTTCTTTCTAATAATGGACGGTTTCCCTTTAAAATAATGTTCAAAATACCGCGCGGTATTATCGCTGCCAGTTGCAATAACAGCGTCAAAAGCGGTTAGTTTTTCTTCTGTAAAAGTGATTTTACCTTTAAAGCCTGGCTCTACATGTTCTAAATATTTTGCTAAATAGGGTAGAAGTTGTTTGTCGTTAGAGGATTGCTTTACAATAACATCATACCCCGAAATAAGCACAGATAAGAAGTCATGAAAACCTACCAAAGGAATGTTTCCAGCCATAATAATGGCTACTTTTTTAGCAGATATATCGTTAAAGTTATAAGTGCTCAACCATTGGTTAAGTGTATTGTCTTTTAGTGAGTTAGACCAACCTTCTAAAGCAAAGGCGATGTTTTCTTTTGTAAACCATGCATTGTGCTCATGAGCCAATGTAATTTGATGTTTGAAACCATCAAAGAATAAGTCATTAGCATTGGTGTTGTCGTTCTTCTGAAAGCCTTGTCTTGAGAATTGTCCTATAAATTCTCCTAATTTTACAAAAGCATTAATTCTTTGCTGTAAATCCATTCTGTATTTGGTTATGAATTGTTTTGGCGTTATTTTTGCTTCGCAAAGTTAGAAAAATGAAATGAAGGAGATTTGTTTAAGTCCCACTTTTTCTAAAAGGGTTTAAAAATCTACAGAATCGGTTAAAAACCTATAAAATCTCATCAGTTTTTCTAAAGTAAAAATTTTAATGAAAAGAAGTTATGGCAATTATAATAACAGATGAATGTATTAACTGCGGTGCTTGTGAACCAGAGTGTCCAAATACTGCTATTTATGAAGGTGCTGACGATTGGAGATATAAGGACGGTACGAGTTTAAATGGCACTGTTGTGCTTCCTGATGGAAAGGAAGTGGATGCTGAGGAGTCTCAAGAGCCGATTAGTGATGAAATTTACTATATAGTTCCGGATAAATGTACGGAGTGTAAAGGGTTTCATGAAGAACCACAATGTGCGGCAGTATGTCCTGTAGATTGTTGTGTTCCGGATGACGACCATATGGAAACAGAGGAACAGTTGTTGGCTAAACAACGTTTTATGCATCCTGAAGGATAAAAATAAAAATATCAGAAATAAAAAAAACCGAGCAAATTGCTCGGTTTTTTAGTTTTAATAACTAATTGAAATTAGAACCTGTAGTTTATTTTAGCATAATAGTATGAACCACCAAAGCCCATCTGTACAGCATCCCAATAGCCACCGCCTTCCGTCCAATCATCTTGTTGGTCAGGGTACACATTGAATAAATTATTGCTTCCAACATTCAATTTAAGGTTGTCAGAAATTTTAAAACCTAAATTAAGGTCGGTCACCATCTTTGCGCCATAAGTATCAGTTGCAGCTATAATTTGCTGTGCGAACCCACCATAATCTGCCGCGTCTTCAAATGTTTGAAAATCCAGCAAGTGCACTTCACTAAAGCGGGTAAAGCTCAAGCCTGCATCAAACCATTTTTTATTGTAATTAAGGGATAGACTCAACTTATTATCCGGTGCAGAGGCCAATAAAAAGGCTTTATCGCGTTCGCCAAAGAAGGTTTGTTCGTCTAAACTGCCATTGAGCACTTTGTCAATTTTCATATCGTTAAAGTTACCTAAAAAGGTTGCTCCAAATGAGCTGTCTTCGCCAAGATTAGCTTTCCAAGATAAGATGACATCCAATCCGGTAGTTTTGGTGTCCACACCATTTGTGAAGAATTGTGCGGTGTCTACGCCTTCAATATCTGGCGCTTCAAACGTACCTGTTAAAACGATTCTGTCTTTTACATTAATATGGTACCCATCAATAGTAGCGGAAAACTGCCCGAAATTTGCAGTGAAACCTAAAGCTGCATTAAAAGCTTTTTCTTCATGTAACGGACCTATTCCGAAGGCAGCAGTCACCGGACTGTTGTTTGGTGATAGCAATTGATCACTGGCAACACCGCCAATAAAATTGGTGAATCTTAAGTTGTAATAAATCTGCGCTAAGGATGGTGCTCTGAACCCCGTGCTAACGGAACCACGAATGTTGATGTTATCTGTGGCTTTTAAGCGGGCAGCTAACTTTCCATTGATCGTGCTTCCAAAATCGCTGTAGTTTTCAAAACGAGCAGCCAAACTAACTAAAAAGGCATCGGTAATATCAAATTCGCCATCTGCATACAAACTGATGTTGCTTCTGCTTCTATCAACCTCATTGGCTGGCGCATAACCAGGGAACCCTTGAGAGCCTCTTGGACGTGGAATAGCGTTTCCATCATCATCTAAAATAAGATCGCCATTGGCATCCATATAATTTACGGTTGAAGAATCAGGTGTGTTGGCATTAAAAGGGACGCCATTTATATCATAAGTGGCCCATGAGCCTTCTTCACCGGCAAAAATTAGGAAGTTTTCAGTTCTGTATTCCGCACCAAACGCCAAGTTCATGCCGCTTAACACATCATCATAATATTTAGAAACATCAAAATTGATTGTATTTTGACTCAAACTATGTCCGCCCGCATCAAAATCAGTTGGAGAAACATCTACCAAGGAAGCATTGAGCGTTCCCTTTATATAGTAGTTGAATTTGTTAATACCGTAGGTGTTACTTATATCCACTTTCCAACCGCTCGCAGTTTCAGTGCGCACACCGGCAACAACAGAATTGTCAATAATAATAGATGTGATTCGTGGTGTGTAACCATTAGGGTAAATGGATTCCACTACACGCTCACCGTCATTCCTGGTGAATGCGTAGGCATTGGTGTCTCTATAATTTCGTCCGCCAAACGCATAAACTTCTGTTTTGTCAGATACTGGGACTGCTATATTTCCAAAGAAATTAAAGCCATCAATAGCGGCTTCTCCAAAACCTTTTCTAAAATCAAACGTAGGGCGTAACGTGTGATTTTTGCTTAAATATTCCGTTGTGAAATTAGCATAACCGCCCTTGTTGCCAACTTTAACGCCATAATTGGCCGTTACTTTAAGAGAGCCTCCATCAAAGTTTTTGTTTTTTCCAATGGCATTACCATCTCTTTCGGTGTCTAAAAAGAAACCGTCAGTATTCCAAAGCCCATAATTATCTTCTTGAAAAGCACTTGTGTCAACGTCAGCATTAGTGCTGTAAAAACCATAGTTAACACTACCTGTGGCCACATCGGTATCATTTTTCAACACAATATTAATAACACCAGCAATCGCATCTGAACCATATTGAGCGGAAGCACCATCACGTAAAATTTCAATACGCTTAATGGACGAAGCAGGAATGGCGTTCAAGTCTGTTCCAGTATTCCCACGACCACGGGTTCCAAATAAATTGATTAATGACGATTGGTGACGTCTTTTTCCGTTGATTAAAACAAGTGTCTGGTCAGGACCCAAACCACGCAACGATGCTGGATCGATATGGTCAGCACCATCACTACCAGATTGCTTATTGGCATTAAATGAAGGCGCGGCATATTGCAGCAATTCATTGATTTCTACCTTTCCAAGCTGCGTCGTAACTTCAGAAACATCAATAACGTCAATGGCTACCGCGGTATCCAAGGAGGTGCGTTTAGGACTTCTGGAGCCTACTAAAACAACTTCTTCTAAGCTGACGCCATCTCCGAGTGTGACATCGATGGTGGTGCGGTTGTTTACAGGAATTTCTTGGGTGTTTGAGCCCACATAGCTAAAGACCAATGTGGCCGTGCCGCTCACGGAAATGCTGTAGCGCCCTTCAAAATCAGTTTGCACACCATTTGTGGTTCCTTTTTCAATAACATTTTACGCCAGCCATTGGATTGCCATCAGAATCCTTTACGGTTCCTGAGACGTTCTGGGCTAAACATAAAGACATGCTAAACACGGTTAGCATTAAAGTAAAGATGTATTTCATAGTTAAGTTGTTATGTATTAGTTAACATAAATATAAGAAAATATGTTAAAGCGATGAAAATCTGTAATAAAATGCTTAAAAAATTTAATTAAATTTAAATTGATGGTAAAAATTCAAGATTATTGTCATCTGATGGTCTTCAATTTTTTTCGTGCGATTTATTCAGATAATTGACTAAATTTGCACCCTGAAATTCAAGAACACACTTTATACCTGATTCTTGATACTTAATACCACTATAACATGAAAGCCGGAATTGTAGGATTACCAAACGTAGGAAAATCAACCTTATTCAATTGTTTATCTAACGCAAAAGCGCAAAGTGCAAACTTTCCGTTTTGTACCATTGAACCAAATATTGGTATTGTAAACGTTCCAGACCCGCGATTAGAGCGTTTGGAGGCGTTGGTAAAACCGGTACGTGTGCAACCTGCTACGGTAGAGATTGTTGATATTGCAGGCTTGGTAAAAGGAGCGAGTAAAGGTGAAGGATTGGGAAATCAATTCTTGGCAAATATCCGTGAGACTGACGCTATTCTTCACGTATTGCGTTGTTTTGATAATGACAATATTGTGCACGTTGACGGAAGTGTGAATCCTATCAGAGACAAGGAAACTATTGATATGGAGCTTCAATTGAAAGATTTGGAGACTGTAGATAAAAAACTTGAAAAAGTAAAACGTGCTGCAAAAACCGGGAATAAAGAAGCACAGAAAGAAGAAGCGGTATTGTTGAAGATAAAATCAGCACTAGAAGCGGGGATTTCTGTAAGAGCTTTAGAGTTTGACAAGGAAGATTATGAAGAATTTGTGAATCCTGCGCAGTTCATCACAGATAAACCGGTGATGTATGTTTGTAATGTAGATGAAGGTTCTGCCGCTACTGGGAACGCATATGTTGAGAAAGTAAGAGAGGCTGTTAAAGATGAAAACGCTGAAATTTTAGTGTTGGCAGTCGGTACAGAAGCGGATATCAACGAATTGGACAGTTATGAAGAGCGTCAAATGTTTCTTCAAGATATTGGATTGGAAGAGCCAGGATCTTCAAAATTAATCAGATCAGCATATAAGCTTTTAAAGCAACAAACCTATTTTACAGCGGGTGTTAAAGAAGTGCGTGCTTGGACAATTGATGTTGGCGCAACAGCTCCTCAAGCAGCAGGCGTTATCCATACTGATTTTGAAAAAGGATTTATTAGAGCAGAAGTTATTGCTTATGAGGATTTTTCAGAATTAGGAAGTGAAGCTAAAGTAAAAGAAGCAGGAAAAATGCGCGTGGAAGGGAAAAACTATGTTGTTAAGGATGGCGATGTGATGCATTTCCTATTTAACGTATAGTAACATAAAAAAACAGGACGTTGCTGTTGATGAAATCTTTGAAAACAGTTTCTTCAGCAGCAATGCCCCACTTTTTCTAAAATCTCGATTAGTGCAGTTTAGGCTATGAAATGAGCTTGTAGAGCATCTGGATTAACAATATTTCATTTAACGATAATTAAATGCTTATCTTTAAAACAGATAAAAAATTTAAGTTTTATGAAAATTATACTATGGATCGCTGCAGCAATCATCTTCTTCGTGGTGCTTTTTTACGTTTTTAAATTCGTATTTATTACCTCTTTAATTATTGCGCTTGCAATTCTTATCATACCCATTTTGTATTTTACATTTAAAGGGAAAAGCTAATAGTACTGTTGCTTTTGCTTTTTTTAGCATTTACACACTATTTTTAACACTTTGTTAATTACTTTAGACCATTGCGGTTTTAAGTTTTATAGCGAAATGTTATATTAGCAACCTATCTAAATTTTTCACGCTTTTATGTCTCAAGAAACCGACTATACCGAAGATAATATACGTTCGCTCGATTGGAAAGAGCATATCCGTATGCGTCCTGGGATGTATATTGGTAAGCTTGGTGATGGTTCTTCACCAGATGATGGTATTTACATTCTTCTAAAAGAAGTTTTGGACAACTCCATTGACGAATATGTTATGGGGGCTGGAAAAACTATTGAAGTTTCCATCCAAGGCAACAAAGTCATTGTCCGAGATTACGGTCGTGGTATTCCATTAGGGAAGGTTGTGGACGTGGTTTCTAAGATGAATACTGGTGGAAAGTACGATTCTCGAGCCTTTAAGAAATCGGTAGGTCTTAATGGTGTTGGTACAAAGGCGGTAAATGCATTGTCTCATTTTTTCCGTGTAGAATCTACGCGTGACAATAAGTCCGCTTCCGCAGAATTTTCGCAAGGAAATCTCATCAATCAAGAATTGTTGGATGACACATCCAGAAGAAAAGGGACTAAGGTGTCTTTTGTTCCGGATGAAACTATCTTCAAAAAATATAAGTTTCGCAACGAATATGTTGAAAAAATGCTCAAGAACTATGTGTATCTCAACACAGGTTTGACCATTGTTTTCAACGGCGAAAAATATTATAGTGAGCATGGATTGAAAGATTTGTTGGAAGAAAACATCAACGAATCTGATATGGTTTATCCAATCATTCATCTTAAAGCTGACGATATTGAAATAGCGTTAACTCACAGTAAAACACAATATAGCGAAGAATACCATTCTTTCGTGAATGGTCAAAACACAACCCAAGGTGGGACACATTTAGCGGCATTCCGTGAAGCGCTTGTAAAAACCATTCGTGAGTTTTACGGCAAAAATTTTGATGCTTCTGATGTTCGTAAATCTGTTGTAACTGCAGTTGCCATTAAGGTAATGGAACCTGTATTTGAAAGTCAAACGAAGACCAAGTTGGGTTCTACAGATATGGGAGGCGATTTGCCAACTGTAAGAACATTTGTTAACGACTTTGTAAAGACACATTTAGATAATTATCTACATAAAAATCCTGAAACGGCTGATAAAATCCAACGCAAAATCCTTCAAGCAGAACGTGAGCGAAAGGAATTATCAGGCATTAGAAAACTGGCTAAAGACAGAGCGAAGAAAGCCAGTTTACATAATAAAAAACTACGTGATTGTCGTGTGCATTTTGGAGACACAAAAAATCCTCGTTACTTAGAATCTACCTTGTTTATTACTGAGGGTGATTCTGCATCAGGAAGTATCACAAAATCACGAGATGTAAACACACAAGCAGTGTTCAGTTTACGTGGTAAGCCTTTGAATTCTTATGGCATGAGCAAGAAAATTGTTTATGAAAATGAAGAGTTCAACTTGTTGCAAGCTGCTCTAAATATTGAAGAAACTATAGAAGACCTACGTTACAACAATATTGTAATCGCTACCGATGCCGATGTGGACGGGATGCATATCAGGTTGTTGTTGATTACGTTCTTTTTACAATTCTTCCCAGAATTAATTAAAGAAGGCCATTTGTATATCTTGCAAACACCGTTGTTTAGGGTGAGGAATAAAAAGGAAACTATCTATTGTTATTCTGAGCAGGAACGTCGTGATGCCATCGAAAAATTAAAACCTAAACCAGAAATCACCCGATTTAAAGGTTTGGGTGAGATTTCGCCAGATGAGTTTGTTAATTTCATTGGAGAAAGTATTCGATTGGATCCTATTATGTTAGATAAAGACATGTCCATTGAAGCACTTCTAGAATTTTACATGGGCAAAAACACACCAGACCGACAAGAATTTATAATTGATAATCTTAAAGTAGAATTAGATATCGTAGAGGAAGTTCATGAGAACTAATAATGGGAGAGTAAAAAATATCATTGTATCAGTCTACTTTATTCTGATTGTGCTTGCCATAGTGCTAGCTACGATTTTTAGTGCCTTCAGTCATCTAACTTCCAATCCATTTCTCACTTTTGTAATTCTTTTGGTTGGATTTTTAGTCCTATTTTTTTCAGTTCACGCCATTTCAAAATATTTTGAATATGATAGTGATGGTGTAAAAGTAGTCGTCATAAACAAAGGACTTTTACTGACGGAATATTTGAATTACAGGGAGCACAAATTAGAATTTGATAAAGACAGATTAATGGCTTTTAAATTCAAAAATTATATTTTTTATAAGAGCCTGACTTTTTATATTAAAAATTCGAGAGATAAAATCAAAAAGGAAACTTTTAATGTGACTTTGGTTACTAAAAAGAAAAGACGCTTTATTGGACAATCCTTAAGCAAGATCGTTAAAAACAATACAAAACCTACTAACTAATACCCGCGAAATTGGAAGAAGATCACCTACAAAATGATGATGAGAATATTCAGGAGCATTCTAGTAATGAAACCATTACAAGGGTTACCGGAATGTTTAAGGATTGGTTTCTAGACTATGCTTCCTATGTTATTCTTGAACGTGCTGTTCCGGCTATAGAGGACGGATTTAAACCTGTGCAACGCCGTATTATGCAATCCATGAAAGATTTGGATGACGGACGTTATAATAAAGTGGCGAATATTGTGGGGCATACCATGCAGTACCATCCTCATGGGGATGCGAGTATTGCAGATGCCATGGTGCAAATTGGTCAAAAGGATATTTTGATTGACACCCAAGGAAACTGGGGAAATATTCTTACGGGAGATAGTGCCGCAGCGTCTCGTTATATTGAAGCGCGGTTGTCAAAATTTGCGTTGGATGTTGTTTTTAATCCGAAAATCACATCTTGGCAGGCCTCATATGATGGGAGACGAAAAGAACCTGTCAATCTTCCGGTCATGTTTCCTTTATTGTTAGCGCAAGGAGGAGAAGGGATTGCGGTAGGGCTTTCTACAAAAATATTACCTCATAATTTTATTGAATTGATTGATGCGTCAATCAAACATCTGAGTGGAAAGAAATTTACTATTTATCCTGATTTCCCAACGGCTGGGATTATAGATGTTACCGATTATAAAGACGGAATGCGCGGCGGAAAGGTGCGCGTTAGGGCTAAAATTTCTCAGTTGGACAAAAGTACTTTGGTGATTACTGAAATACCATTTAGTACCAATACTTCGTCATTAATCGATTCAATCCTTAAAGCGAATGAAAAAGGGAAGATCAGAATTAAGAAAATAGAGGATAACACCTCATCTTCAGTAGAGATATTAGTGCATTTACCTACAGGAATTTCACCTGATAAAACGATTGATGCATTGTATGCTTTTACCAATTGTGAAGTTTCCATTTCACCTTTGGGTTGCGTTATTGAAGATAATAAACCATTATTTGTTGGTGTTACTGAAATGTTGCGTCGTTCTACTGACAATACGGTGCAACTGTTAAAGCAGAATCTTGAGATTAAACTTGATGAGCTTGAAGAGCAGTGGCATTTTGCATCTTTGGAACGTATTTTTATTGAGAATAGAATTTATCGTGATATTGAGGAAGAAGAAACTTGGGATGGCGTTATTACAGCCATTGATAAAGGGTTACTGCCTCACATCAAACATTTAAAACGCACGATTACTACTGAAGATATTGAGCGTTTAACTGAAATCCGGATCAAGCGTATTTCTAAATTTGACATTGATAAGGCGCAGCAAAAAATTGATTCGCTCGAAGATCAAATTGCTCAAGTGAAACATGACTTGGCAAATCTGGTAGATTATGCGATTGCATATTTTACAAGACTTAAAAATGAGTACGGGAAAGGGCGTGAGCGTTTAACCGAAATTCGTTTGTTTGATGATGTAGATGCTACAAAAGTGATTATCAGAAACACCAAACTTTATGTAAATCGTGAAGAAGGTTTTGTAGGGACATCACTAAAAAGAGATGAATACGTCTGCGATTGTAGTGATATTGATGATATTATCGTCTTTACTAGAGACGGCAAAATGGTGGTCACTAAAGTAGATGCCAAAACGTTTATAGGCAAGGATATTATCCATGTTGAAGTATTCATTAAAAAAGACAAGCGCACCATTTACAATATGATTTACCGAGATGGCGCCAAAGGTCCTTCATACGTAAAACGTTTTGCTGTAACTGGAATTACGCGCGACAAGGAATATGATTTGACCAATGGTAGTAAAGGTTCTATGGTTTGGTACTTCTCTTCAAATCCTAATGGCGAGGCAGAAGTTATCACTATCTTTTTACGACAAGTAGGAAGTGTCAAAAAACTGAAATGGGATCTTGATTTTGCGGACATCCTTATTAAAGGACGAAACTCAAAAGGAAATCGTGTCACAAAATATGCTATCAAGAAAATTGAACTTAAAGAGAAAGGTATTTCAACCTTAAAACCTCGCAAAATATGGTTTGATGATACCGTTCAGCGTTTAAATGTTGATGGTAGAGGTGAGCTGATTGGCGAATTTAGAGGCGAAGACCGCTTGCTGATTATTAACCAATCTGGTACTGTAAAAACAATATTACCAGAATTGACCACGCATTTTGATAATGATATGATCGTTTTGGAAAAATGGGTTCCCAAAAAACCTATTTCAGCCATTTATTTTGACGGTGAAAAAGAACGGTATTATGTGAAGCGCTTCTTTATTGAACAAGAAGGCAAAGAAGAATCATTTATCTCTGATCATCCTAAATCGCACCTCGAAATTGTTTCTACAGATTGGAAGCCAATGGTGGAAGTAGAATTCACGAAGGAACGCGGTAAAGACAGAAAAGATAATTTAGAAGTCAATTTAGAAGAATTTATCAGTGTAAAAGGAATTACCGCTTTAGGGAATCAGTTAACCAAGGAGAAGGTGAACCAAATAAACTTGTTAGAGCCGTTGCCGTATGAGGCTCCGGAGGAAGTGCCTGCGCAAGATATTGAAGTTGTTGATGAGGATGAAGTTTCAGATGGAAAAACTAATAAGGATGCAGAGCAGAATGATGACGATCAATTGGATGAAAATGGACAGGTAAAGCTGTTTTGATCATTTAGCTGATTATAACTATGAGGATTAAAACGTTATCATAGCTTCAATAAAACTTAAAAAAGCACTTATATCATTTGATGTAAGTGCTTTTTTTGGTTTTATTTTTATCTGTAGTTACTGTCGAATTTTCTTGACCGAAGCGTAGAAAGCAGATCTTGAATCCTTATAAAGAAGCATATATCACTTTCCCTATAGAAATCTCAAAAATAGTTCTGGCTATAAGCTTTTACGATCTATTTTACTTTGGTTGCAGTACCTTGTTCAACACGTTTCTTTTGACTCCCTGGTTGTACTGCCAAGCTGTATTCAAATGTATAGGAATCCTCTGAAGTAGTTAGAATTTTCATATGGATTGCTTTTTCTTCACTCATGTTTTTCGGATTGATATGTTTCATGATAAACTCACAGTCATTAATCCAACGTATGGAGGCGGTATCAATCTTGTTTTCATAATAGTCGATATTTAAATCTTCAGTTCTCACAAAACGTCCGATTTTTTCAACGCCATCAGTAGTGTACTTAAATTCAAATGTTCCAGTTTTAAAATCTTGACAGTTTCGTTCTTTATTATAACAACTGGTTAATAGAACTAAAAAAATAAGGGGTAAAAGCAATTTCATGTGTAAAAGGTTTAAATGCAAAATTAGTCAAAAGTAAACTATTCTGGAACTTAAATCCTGATAGAAGGCACGGTGATTAAAGCTGTCAATACTTACATCTTGACAAAATCCTTAAAAGTTCCGTCTTTATAAAAAATCACAATTTTCTCGATGCTTTTGTCTGAAGTGTCAATTGTTGGTAGGGGTGTTTTTTCAACCTTTTTTTCCGGGATATTTTCTGGTGTATGAACTTGTGAAGGAGAAATTGGATTGGATTGTGAAGGGAATTCACCTTTACCATTTAGGAGCCAATAGAGTTCAACTTCCGGATAGGAGGACAAAACTTTCAACACAAAATCCAGACTAGGTTTATTTCTACCAGATAAAATATGTGAAATACTAGAACGCTGAACACCTATTTTTTCAGAGAAAGATGAGGCGCTTTCAGAGTAGTAATCGATGACTTTTTGAAGTCGTTTTGAAAAATCATCACTGTTGATCATTGTAAACTAGCATTTGAAAATATAGGCGTTACAAATGTAACGAATACAATCAATATAGCCATATTAATTACTAAATATTGTTTAATTTTATTAAAGTTTAGTTTTAAGTCGTTAGACATAATTAACTAATTTAAAGTAATTTAAATGTAATTCAGCAAGCACCTTAAATTCAGCACACTAAAACGTATGATGTATTAAGGTGTGAGATATCAAACTGTATATAAATGTAAACAAAGTGTTAGGGATTTCTTGTTTACAAATGTAAAATATCATTTGTTTACATTTGTCATCACAATAAATTGAATATGGAAATAGCACGCTTATCACATCCTTATAAACACTATTATGAGTCCTCTCTTTTTGGGCGCTATATTAATTTAGACCATATTCAACCTCTGCTCAAAAAACATAGTAGGACTTTTGAAACTGCAATTCTTGGAAAGTCAGTTTTAGGTGAAGACATTTATTTTATAAAAATCGGCACTGGCAGAACAAAGATTTTGATGTGGTCTCAAATGCACGGAAATGAAAGCACAACCACGAAAGCCATATTCGATTTATTGAACGTGTTGTCTGAACAGCAGCATGAAGCTGTCCGTAATCTTTTAAAAAATATTACGATTGGTATTATTCCAATGTTGAATCCTGATGGCTCAAGGGCTTATACACGCCTAAATGCGAATCAAGTAGACTTAAATCGGGATGCTCAGGATTTAACGCAGCCAGAAAGCAGGGTGCTGAGATCTTGTTTTGATAGTTTTATACCTGATTTCTGTTTTAACCTTCATGGGCAACGGACTATTTTTAGCGCGGGCACTACAAATAAGTCAGCAACGGTGTCTTTTCTTTCTCCTGCACAAGATGCAGCTTGTGCTGTGACCGACACACGAAGAAAGGCTATGGATGTTATTGTTGCAATGAATAAAATGCTTCAGGAGTACATTCCGGGCCAAATTGGTACGTATGATGACGCCTTTAATATAAATTGTGTTGGTGATACCTTTCAGACGTTAAATGTGCCCACTGTTTTGTTTGAGGCTGGGCATTTTGCAAATGATTATGCAAGGGAGAAGGTGAGAGGTCTCATTTTTAAATCCATATGGACAGCGCTTTTGAAAATCGGTTTTGAAGACGTTCAAGGAATTCATGAATCTGATTATTTCCAAATCCCAGGAAACGAAAAGTTATTTTTTGACATAATTGTAAGAAATGCAAAGTTAAAAACAGAGAACGGCTATGAAATTTTAGACTTTGCAGTTCAATACGAGGAGAAATTAAAACAAAATGAGGTGGAATTTATTCCTAAAATTGAAAAAATTTCAGACTTATCTCATTTTTATGGACATAAAGAAATTGATGCTAAAGGTACGCTTGTGATTTTGGATGAAATGAAACAGTTGAAAGCGGGTATCGAAATCGATTTCGTAATGATAAATAACGAAAAACACTCCTTTAATGTAGAAATAAAGTAGGTTTTAATGTATTATCTTCAGTAAATTTCTATTATTTTTGTAAAAAATTTAATAATACACTAAAAATGGGAAAGTTCAAATTGGATGAAATTGATCATCAAATTTTAGACATGTTAATTGATAATACGCGAATTCCGTTTACCGATATTGCTAAAAAATTAGTGATTTCTGCAGGAACAGTTCACGTGAGAGTTAAAAAAATGGAAGAGGCAGGGATTATTCAAGGCTCTTCATTGACTTTGGATTATAAAAAACTGGGGTATTCCTTTATTGCATATGTTGGTGTCTTTCTTAATAATACCTCCCAAACCAAGTTTGTTTTGGAGCGTATCAATGAAATTCCATTTGTAACTGTGGCGCATATTACTACAGGTAAATTTAATATCTTTTGCAAGGTGAGGGCTAGAAATACGTCCCACGCTAAGGATATTATCTTTATGTTAGACGATATTGAAGGAATTTACAGAACGGAGACCATGATTTCGTTGGAAGAAAGTATAAACGACAAAAAGCGTCTTATGCATTCTATTTTTAACGAACTATAATATTTTTTGCATTTATAAATCTATACCCTTTGTTGAGCAATCGATAAAGGGTATTTTTATGATCAATATTTAAATGTTTCCCTATGAGTGTACGAAATTTAAGTTCTGACGAGTATAATGTGTATTATCAGCCTTACCTAGATAAAGTTGGGGAAGGTGGCGCATTGGAAATTTTAAAGGGAAGCCGCAATATTGTTTCTTCATTTTTGGAAGGTATAAAAGAGGAAAAGTTCGCTTTTAGATATGCCGAAGGAAAATGGACCATAAAAGAAGTGCTTCTACATTTAATTGATACAGAACGGGTGTTTGCATACCGTGCATTATGTATTGCAAGAAAGGATCAAACCAAATTCTCGGGCTTTGATCAAGATGATTACGTCGCAAATAGTCAAGCTAATGAGAGAAGTGTGGAAAGTCTCTTATTGGAATATAAAAACGTTCGATCGGCTACGATATCTCTATTTGAAAGTTTCAATGATGAAGCGCTATTACAAACAGGCTATGCTAGTAATAGTCAGCTTTCTGTTAGGGCTATTGCGTTTATTATTGTCGGACATGAAAATCATCATCTGGACATCATTAAATCGCGCTATTTATAATTTGTAATAGTCAAAAGCTTTAATAATTAATTTATTTTCTACCAAGCAGTCAATTTTTGGCTTCCCAATTTGCTCTAACAGTACAAAGTTGATATTGCCATGCTCATTCTTCTTGTCATATTTCAAAAGATCTATAATGGCCTCGTGGTCTGAATTATCGATCTGTACTTTGTCAAAAATGTCAAGGAATGCTTTTTTTATGATTTCTAAGTCAGTTTTAGGAAATTCTAATAGCTCAGATGAAATGTATGATTCCATAATCATTCCAATAGCAATCGCTTCGCCGTGCAGTAATTCCGGTTTATCAGTTTGACTTAAAAAATAAGATTCGATAGCGTGCCCTAGAGTATGTCCGAAATTAAGCGTTTTACGCAATCCGTTTTCAAAAGGATCTTCAGTAACTATGGTGTTTTTTATTTGAACTGATTGATGAATTAAATCATCTAAATCATTTAAGGTTAAGCTATCTAAATCTAAAAACTTGTTCCAATAAGCTTCGTCGTAAATAAGTCCGTGTTTGAGCATTTCTGCCAATCCGCTTTTTAAATGATTTTTCGGTAGCGTGTCCAGGAAGCCTGTGTCCACCAAAACCATATCCCCAGAAGAAATCACGCCTACCTGATTTTTTAGAGCTCCAAGGTCGACACCGGTTTTTCCACCTACAGAAGCATCAACCATTGCTAAAAGTGAGGTAGGGATATTAATATACTTCAAGCCGCGCTTAAAGGTGCAGGCTATAAATCCGCCAAGATCAGTAACAACGCCGCCGCCAACATTAATGACAAGAGCTTTCCTGTCAGCACCTAAATCGGACAATGCATTCCATACCCCTACGCAAGTGTCAATATTTTTGTTGATTTCTCCAGCTTCAATTTCGATTATTTCGCACTCTAAATTAGTTTCCAATTTAGACATGAAATGAGGTAGGCAATGTGTATGTGTATTGGTGTCTACAATGATAAATATTTTAGAAAACCGATTGTCTTTCAGGTAGTTGTTGAGTTTTTCGTATGCATTAGCATTAAAGTGAACGGTATAGGTGTCATTGGTAATTGAGGTCATTATAAATAAGGCTTTTAATAAAGGATGAAATTAAGCAGTTTTTAATTAAATTATAGCGAATGAATAAATATATTTGCCATTATTTTTCCACAATGGCTATACCTAAAATTTTTGAAAATACAGAAGTTGCTTTTAGTCTTAAAAGCGACTCAGAACTAGAGCGTGCTTACTTTCTTTTTAAGATGATATCTTATGAACCTTTGGTGAAGATTGGCACAGCTGCTACCAATTTTGCTTTAAAAGCACATTTGCCTGTAGAAGGTCTGATCCGTTCAACCGTTTTTGACCATTTTTGCGGGGGCGTCAATGAAGAGGATTGTTTACCTGTTATTGATAGCATGTATGAGAAAAACGTGAGTTCAGTTTTAGATTTTTCTGTTGAAGGAAAGGAAACAGAGTCACATTTTGATGCGGCTATGGAAAAAACGCTCAAGATCATCAATTTTGCTGATGAGAAGAAATCGATGCCAATTGCTGTTTTTAAACCAACAGGATTTGGTCGTTTTTATTTGTATCAGAAAAAAGGTGAAGGAAAACCATTTACTGCAAAGGAGCAGGAAGAATGGGATAGAGTGGTGGCTAGGTTTGATACCGTATGTAAATTAGCGAAAGAAAAGGATGTTGAGATTTTAATTGACGGCGAAGAAAGCTGGATGCAAGATGCGGCAGATGATTTGTGTGAAGCAATGATGCGTAAATACAATATAGGTGTTCCTATTGTTTACAACACTTTGCAGTTATACAGATGGGACCGATTGGACTATCTAAAAAAACTACATGAACGTGCAAAAAAAGACGGCTTCAAAATAGGCGTGAAAATTGTACGTGGTGCTTATATGGAGAAAGAGCGTGATAGAGCCCAGGAAAATGGCTATGATTCGCCGATTTGTGCTACAAAGGAAGCTACTGATTTAAATTTTGATGAGACTTTAGAATACATTTTAAAAAATTTAGATACAATTTCATTGTTTATTGGAACCCATAATGAGCGTAGCAGTTATTTGGCTATGCAGATGATG
Organism: uncultured Gelidibacter sp.; assembly: GCF_947500795.1. Lineage (GTDB taxonomy): Bacteria > Bacteroidota > Bacteroidia > Flavobacteriales > Flavobacteriaceae > Gelidibacter. The sequence goes on from NZ_CANMTE010000001.1 coordinate 550,456, forward strand.
GAAGATTTAAAAATTGATAAAAGTGATAACCGTGTTTGGTTTGGTCAATTATATGGAATGAGTGATCATATCAGTTTTAATTTGGCAGCTCATGGCTATAATGTTGCCAAATATGTGCCTTTTGGACCCGTAAAAGATGTGATGCCTTATTTGATTAGAAGAGCAGAAGAGAACACGTCCGTTGCAGGGCAGACTAGTAGGGAGCTCATGTTGCTTAAAACAGAAAAACAGAGAAGAAAGTTATAAAAAAAACTCCGATGCAAATGCATCGGAGTTTTTATTTTAAAATGGTCGAAATTCATACCATTTTTTCTTTCTATTAATATTAGGGTCATTACCATACCCATAGCCATATCCACTCTTCGAAATAGTACCATTTAATAAGACAGTCATATTTGGTAACCTTTTTTCATTATACATTGTTTGCGCTATATGGAGTTGACGTTTGTCAATATTGTTAGCGCTAATAACATAAATTACCATATCAGCATATTTTGATATCAATAAAGTGTCTGTAACAAGTCCTACAGCAGCAGTGTCGACAATTATATAATCATACTCATCTCTAACTTGTTCAAAAACTGTTCGAATTCTTTCGTTCATTAATAATTCTGCAGGGTTAGGGGGGATGGTGCCAGAAAGGATGATATTAAGATAAGGGTTATTTTCTACTTGAATTATAACATCTTCCAGTCTTAAAGATGGATCAGAAATATAGTCAGTTAATCCAATTCTAGTGTCCATTTTTAAGTATTTTTCTACTTTTGGAACCCTAATGTCTGTTTCAATTAGAAGCACACGTTTTTGTGAAAAAGAGAGGGAGTGTGCTAAATTAATTGACGTGTGGGATTTACCTTCTTGGCTTGTAGTAGAAGTTACAAAAATAGTCTTGCCATTGGTGTTTTGACCTTTTAGCATGAAATCAATGTTGGATCGAATTATTCTAAAAGCTTCCGCCTTAGGTGTGTAATCCACCTTTTTTATGACATTACTTTTGCCCTTAGACATTGGTATATCTCCCAAGTAAGGAATTGATAATATATCCATTACATCTTGTTTGTTGTGTAATTTAGTATCAAGTATGCTTGATATATAAATTGTAATTAATGGTATTAAGAAGCCAAGTACTAAAGCTCCTAAAAACAAGATTTCTTTAATTGGCCAAACCGGTACAGATGAAGCGTATGCTTTGTCAATAATAATAGCGTTAGGATTGGATATACCGTTCGCAATCGCTGCCTCCTCACGTTTTTCGAGAAGATACAGATATAGAGATTCTTTGATGCTCTGTTGACGTTGTAAATCTCTAAATTGTCGCTCCTTTTTTGGAGCGGCGTACAATTGAGAAGATATTTTGGAATCTTGTCGATTTAAAGCATTCAATCTAATTTCATTTGTAGATTTTGAGTTGGATAGACCAGCACTTAGGGCTGTCTTCAAACTATTGATTTCTTGATCTAAATTAATGATAACTGGGTTGTTTTCAGTTGAGGATTTTAATATCCTATTACGTTGCGCAACTAATTCATTGTGTCTTCGAGTCAAATCGTTTATAGAATTATCTTCAAAAGACATGTTTGCAGGTATCATATCACTATTCGAATTATTTTTCTCAAGATAACCCTTCATATAATCGATAAGCTGCAGTTGTGTTGCTGTATTGACTTGTTGATTCTCAATTTCTTTTTCACTTTGCAGAAAAATATTGGCTTGTGATGATAAATCAGTTAATTTGTTATCTTTCTTTATAGTTTCTGCGGTTAAATCTACTTCTGATAATTCTTTGGAAATGACTAATAATCTATTATTGATAAACTCAGAAGTGAGTTCAACGACTTGTTGTTTATTGTCATTAACATAACCGTTATACTCATCAATTAATGTATTTATGATATCCTCTGCCTTTGCAACAACTGGATCTTTTAGAGAAATAGATACGACGCTAGATTCCTTGTCAGCAGGTACAACTTCCACTTTTTGTTTGTAATAGTTGGTTACTTGATTTATATCCGAAAGTTTGATGATAATATCTTTGCCAACAGCCATTTCCTTTTGTTCAAAATTTGGGGTAATAATTATTTCACCAAAGGAAGTCTTAATTTTATGACCGAAATTGTATGTTTTACTATCGTTTTCAAAAGTGAATTCACTTTTTGATTTAACATTCAAAACCATTGAGGTATTGGTGTGTCGAACAATAGAATCATTACTCAAGAAACTAATAGAAAGGGGTGGGTTTTTATATATTTCAAGAGATTTTACTTTGCCCTTTATGAAATACTGCACATTGAGTTGTAGTTTATTTACAACTTCAGTCATTAAAGTTTTAGATTTAATAACTTGAATTTCATCATCAACTTTACTAAAACTTTTCCCAAAAAAACCATAGGTGTTAACGGCATTTAATTCACTTAACGGATTCTTGTTTTTATCGTCATTAGCTATTTTGATATTAGCCTTTACTGTATATTGATTAGTGGCATATCTTAAGTAAAGAAAAACTAATGAAAAACAGATTACAATACTAATTAAAAACCAGTTTTTATTATTAAGATATTTGTCAAACTGTTCTCTTATTAGGTCTTTGTTTGGTGTAGGATTATTCATTTTACGTTATTTAATTAATATTGCGACAATAGTTGCTAATGTTGCAATAGCAGAAATAAGTACGCCATTATTAGGGTTAAAAGAGGACTGTCTTACTTTAGCGTTATTAGGCTCAACATAGATAACATCATTCTGAGTTAGATAATAAAGAGGGGAGTTGAGAATTCTTATTGATGTTAAGTCTAATTTTTTATATTGTTTTTTGCCATTAATATCCCTAATTAAAAAAACATTGTCTCTTCTTCCGTATATAGTCAAATCGCCGGCAAGTGCTATGGCTTCCGTTAGCGATACGCGCTCATCATCAATTGTAAAGGTTCCAGGTTTATTAACCTCTCCAATAACCGAAATCGTAAAATTTGCTAATCTAATGTTGACAATCGGATTTTTTAAATATTCAGAGAGTTTTAACTTAATCATTTCTGTAGCTTGAATACTATTTAATCCTTCAAGCTTTAGGGTGCCAAGTACAGGAAACTCAATCGTGCCATCATTTTTAATTAAATAAGTTTGCATTTTTAGTGCACCTTGAGCGCTAATTGCTGACCCGGAGTAAGATACGGCAGGTAAATTGAAAGGTCTAATTGCCTCAGGGTCGGGGCCTGAAATATCAATTGTTAACATGTCTCCAGTTTTATAGATCAGATCAGGAGCATAAATTATATCATCAGAAGGAGTAGCAATTTTATCTTGAAAATAAATTATTTCTTCTCTCGGTGCACAAGAGGAAATTAAGACAATCATAATAAGATAAAATAGTTTAATGCTTCGGTTAGATTTTATGTTTAATATCATTTTATAATTTTTTAATTATTAATTCGGTTTTTATTTTTTTTATCATCAAGAACTTCAAAAGTAGAGTTGTTTGAGATGTATTCTGGAATTAATGCTTTCAACGTAGATACGATCTCTAAAGGCTGGGTCGCGGAATTTATGGAAGTGAGCTTATTGATTTGCTCTTCTAAATTATGCGAATCAATATTCCTGGTTTTCGCAATCATTATTTTTTCATGATATGTACGCTTAGTGTTTTCTCCATCGGCCAGAAGTTCTTCATAAATCTTTTCACCTGGTCTTAACCCTGTTATTTTGATTTCTATATCATCTGGATAGCGTAATCCTGACAGTATGATCATATTTGTGGCGAGAGTGAATATTTTAATAGGTTCTCCCATATCAAAGACAAAAATTTCACCACCAGTTCCCATAGCAGCGGCCTCTAAAACAAGTTGACAGGCTTCAGGAATGGTCATAAAATAGCGTGTAATATCTTTATGAGTAACCGTAATAGGGCCACCTTTTTCAATCTGTTTTTTAAATAAAGGTATTACAGATCCGTTGGATCCTAGAACATTCCCGAACCTTGTAGTGATAAACCTAGTTTTTCCTTTTTCACCCAAACAGGTGACATATAGCTCAGCCGTTCGTTTAGTGGCTCCCATTACATTTGTCGGGTTAACTGCTTTGTCTGTAGAAATTAAAACAAATTTTTCTACACCATGTTTCACGGCTATGTCTGTCACGTTTTTAGTCCCTCCAACATTTACGCTCACGGCCTCATATGGATTATTTTCCATCAAAGGTACATGCTTGTAAGCTGCAGCGTGGAACACGACATTGGGTTTGTGTTGATTAAATATTTGATCAATTCTTAGTTTGTTTCTGACATCGGCTACAACGATTTCAATGTTTGAAATGCCTTTTGAATTAAATTCTTGCTGAACATCATACAGTGCCGATTCTGCATTATCTACTAGAATCAACCTTTTATAGTTATATAAGCTTACTTTTCTGCTAATTTCACTTCCAATGGAACCTGCAGCTCCTGTAATGAGTATGACTTTATTCTCGTATTCATTTATAAGTGTAGGATTAATTATGGATATTGGTTCTCTGCCTAATAAATCTTCAATTTTAATATTTTTAATTTGACCAATACTTAAATCGCCATCGATCCAATGTTGCACTGGAGGTACTATTTTTACATGTAGTCCCAAATCAAATAAATATCCAGTTATATTTAGCAAACGAGGAGGATCAATAGTTTGAATTGAGACAATAACCTCCTCCAGATGGTTTTTTGAAACCAGTTCTGGTGTTATACTTTTGAGATTATAGACAGGGAGAAGGTCTATTTTTTTTCCAACCTTGCTTTCATTGTCATCTATAAACCCAATAACTATATAACTTTTTTTAGGGTCATTACTAATCGCGTCATAGGTTATCATACCATTATTTCCTGCTCCATAAATCATGATTTTCTTAGTGTCAACGAAATCACTACTTAGTGCATTATACATAGACTTTATGAACAATTTAAAACCTATTAGAAAAAAAATATTTAGTAAGAGATGTATATATATGATAGATCCAGGGACGTTAAATATTTCATTTTGAATATACTTCCGGCTAAAGAAAGTCGAAACAATCAAGAGTGTAGCCAAAATATTGACGCCAATTATGATGTTTATGATATCCTTAAAACCTGTGAATCTAACGACGCCCTTGTGAGATCCTACAGCTATAAAACTCACTATTGCTGCAAAGACCACAAAAGGAATTTGAATCAACATCGAATTGAAGTCAAATTCAAATTTGAAATTAAACCTAATAAAATAAGAAATGAAGAAGGTAATTGTTACAATCAATAAATCTATTGATAGCACCAACCATCTGGAGGCGTACTTTTGAGATATGTTATGTAAAATTTTATTTTTCATTAATTAAAAAACTTGTTTATCGTTTTAAAAACTCTTTCAAGTTCAGCATCGGACAAATTTGATCCACTCGGTAAACAGAGGCCTTTGTCAAACAATTCGTCTGAAACTCCATTAATGTAGCTGGGCGAATTTTTAAAAATAGGCTGTTGATGCATTGGTTTCCATAGTGGTCTGGATTCTATGTTCACTTTATCCAAAGCGAGTCTTAAATCTTCTCGTATGCTTTTGGAACTAAGTAATATACATGATAGCCAACGGTTAGAGAAGTATCCCTTTGGTTCATTTAAAAATGTGATGTTTCTATTATTTTCAAAAGCGTCTGAATAAAATTGATAATTAGATCTCCTTTTGGCAACATGGTTATCTAAAACAGTCATTTGCCCTCGACCAATTCCTGCAAGGATATTTGACATTCTGTAATTGTAACCAATATTAGAATGTAGGTAATGAGGAGCGTTGTCTCTAGCTTGTGTAGCTAAAAAAACTGCCTTATCTTTATCTTTCAATGACTTTGTTACTAATGCGCCACCACCTGAAGTTGTGATTATTTTATTGCCATTAAAAGATAATATTGAAAGATCACCAAAGGTTCCGCATTTCTTACCATTATATTGACTTCCTAACGCCTCGGCACTATCTTCAACAACTGGAATATTATATTTTAATGCTATTTCCATTACCTTATCAACGTTATATGGCATACCGTAGAGGTGTACAGCAATAATAGCTTTAGGCTTGTTGCCTTTATCTATCCTGTCCTTTATTGCAATTTCCAATTGAATAGGGCATATATTCCAAGTCTCTCTTTCACTATCCACAAAAACAGGGGTTGCGCCGAGATAAACAATTGGATTTGCCGAAGCTGAAAAAGTTTTACTCTGACAAATAACTTCATCGCCAACTTTAACATCTAATAAAATTAGGGCTAGATGAAGAGCAGCGGTTCCAGAACTCAATGCTGATACAAATGTCTCTTCTCCAAGATAGCCTTTAATATCGTTTTCAAAACCAGTAACATTTGGACCTAAAGGAGCAATCCAGTTTGTGTCAAAAGCTTCTTTTATATAAGATTGCTCATTGCCACTCATGTGTGGTGATGATAGCCAAATTTTAGGATTCATAAGTAATAACTATTTCTTAATTAGTTTATTTGCTATTTCATTTAATGTAAATAGAGGGGTCTAGTACGATGCTTTAACGTATAGTTAAATATGCGTTAATATGTTATAAAACCCCAATTAAAACGATGAGAAGCAGATATTTACGTTGTTGTATGTATTCGAAATTTTAAAAACAACAAATCCTGTTCCTGAACTAATTATGTATTGTGTAAGGAATAAAAATTGATAGTCTTCCTTTTAAAAAATTAATTTTCGTTCAGATCATATGGAATTTTATCTATGAAAATGAAATATACATAAACTAAATAGCTTGAAATGACATTAGTTTGGTATTTGCGCATAATTTATGGTGACCTTATTGATTTGGGTTATTATGGTTACAAAATTTTTTATAGCAGTTTAAAATTAACTATATTATATAATAGGCATATTTAAGGAAATCGTTACATTAATAAATTCACAACATGAACCATGATTCTTATGCTTGACTTGTTTAATTTTTATTATGTCCTGATTTTAAGTTGTATATCGTTAAAATCTCATTTATAATTAAATTTTTAATAAATTGGTAGTATAAACTATGGGAATGAATATTTTGATAACGTCCGCGGGACGTAGAGTTTCTCTTGTAAGATCATTTCAATCAGAGATTAAAAAAACGGGTTTAAAAGTTAAAGTGTTTGCGGCAGATGCGAGCCCAATTTTATCTGCTGCATGTCAAGTTGCAGATGCATTTTTTGAGGTGCCTCATTTGGATTCTCCAAATTATATTGATGATCTCATAAACCTTTGTTTATTCCACGATATTTCCTTAGTTATTCCAACAATTGATACAGAACTTCTTCATCTTGCAAAAAGTAAAGAACGTTTTAATGTCGAGGGAATCGAGGTTGTTATTTCTTCTGTTGAATTTGTTGTTAAGTGTAGAGATAAACGATTGATTCATAATTTCTTTTTAGAACATAATGTAACCGTTGCGAAAGAATATACTAAAGAGGATTGTGAATTTCCACTTTTTATTAAACCATTTGATGGGAGTCGAAGTGTGAATACTTATATAGTACGTTCAAGAGGTGAATTAACAGAATATCATCTCAATAATACTTCATTGATGTTCCTAGAATATTTGGATCATAATGAATTCAATGAATATACATGCGATTTATATTATAGTAGAGATCATAAATTAAAATGTGTTGTTCCAAGGAAGAGAATTGAAGTTAGGGATGGTGAAGTTTATAAAGCTTTGACTGATAGATGTTATTTGAATTCCTTTATAAAGGAAAATTTCAGTTACATTGAAGGGGCTGTTGGTTGTCTTACTTCTCAGTTCTTCGTTCATAAAAGAAATGATAAAAAAATTTACGGAATTGAAATTAATCCACGATTTGGCGGTGGGTATCCCTTAACATATTTGTCTGGTGCTAATTTCTCACAGTGGATCATTGAAGAGTATTTATTAGGAAATACAATTGACGACAAATTTGATGTCTGGGAGAGTGACTTATTAATGATTCGATATGATGATGAAGTTTTAGTTCATGGATATAAAGGTTAACGAAAATACAGTAATTGTCTTCGATTTGGACGATACTTTATATAATGAGTTGGATTTTTTAAAATCAGCATATAGGTCTATTGCCTTATTCTTGGAACCTAAAGATTGGAAACAATTATATTCAAGAATGTTTTCTCTTTACCGATCTAAAATCAATGTTTTTGAGTTTCTCATTAGTCGATATGAAGTTAGTAAGGAGAGTTTGATTTCAATGTATCAGAACCATTATCCAGATATTCAATTGTTTAATGGTGTGATTGAAGTTTTAGAGGCAATAAAATCAAATAAGGGTAGGATAGGAGTTGTAACTGATGGGAGAGTTATAACCCAAAGTTCTAAACTAAAAAGTTTAGATATATTGAAATATATTGATAAAATAATTATCTCTGAAGAATTTGGTTCTGAAAAACCAAATGTGGAGAACTTTAAAGCTATTGAAGCTTGTTTATCTGGATTGGAGTATTATTATATCGCAGACAATTTAAAGAAAGATTTTATTGGACCTCACTTTTTAGGTTGGACATGTATTGCTGTAGTTGATAATGGGAAAAATATTCATCATGACTCTTATAAATACATGGATTTATTAGAATTGCCTATAAATTTTATAGTTGATTTTAGTGATTTAAAAATCATTTAATAATTAAGGAACCTATTGATTGGAACCTGTGAACTCTGGCATATTTATATTTTCAGAATTATTAATATCATTTCTTCCCAACACCTTTTGGATCGTTTTAAGCATTATTTTTAAATCAAGAAGAAATGATTGGTGCTCCACATAATAGACATCATACTCAAATTTTTTATCCCATCCTATGGCGTTTCTTCCATTAACTTGTGCCCAACCAGTAATTCCCGGCATCACTTCATGTCTCCTAATTTGCTCTTTATTATAATATGGTAAATATTTTGGCAAGAGTGGACGTGGACCAATTAAACTCATGTCCCCTTTAAGGATGTTAATTAATTGAGGTAATTCATCTAACGAAAATTTTCTACAAAGATTTCCAATTTTTGTTACACGTTGTAGCGCAGGCAACAGCTCTCCATTAGAATTGGTTTTATCATTCATGGTTTTGAATTTAATAATTGTAAAAGGTCTACAGTTTTTGCCAGTTCGGGTTTGGTAGAAAAATGGTTTCCCATGATTAGAGATGCTTAATATAATAATTAATAAAATCAATAATGGGGAAATCAAGATTAAACCTATTAAGGTTGCTGTGACATCTATAAATGGTTTGATAAATTTGGAATACATAATTATGTTTCTAATGATCGATATAAATCTAATAATTCTTTCCAAACGATCTCATTTTTATAATTTTTTAAAATTACTGTCCTGGAAGAATTCGCAAAAACTTTAGTTTTGTCAGGGTTGTTTATGAGATATTGCATTGCTTGAAGTAGGGATTCTTCGTCTTTAGGTCTAATTAAAAGACCATTTTTATTATGAGTTATTATTTCGTTGCAACCATTGATGTCTGTTGCTATACAAGCTAACTCCATAGCGCACGCTTGTAAGACCGCATTAGGAAAACCCTCTCTGTAACTTGGAAAAACTAATGCGTTTGAAATTGCAAAATAGGGCCTTACGTCTTCTTGCCACCCTAATGCAATAATGTTTTTATTTAATTTAATTTCTTTTATTGTTCTAGAGCTCAAAGGGTCTAACTCTGACTCTGTTGAACCTACTAATAATAGTTTTATTTTTTTGTAATTTATAAAAATTCTTTTGAAGGCGCTAATTAACTCGTTGATGCCTTTATCTGCAACAAGTCTTCCAACGAAGATAAACACGAAATCATCATCAGAAATATTTAAAGTTTGTTTTAATTCATTTTGCAGGCTAGCACTTATATTGATTTTGTTGAAATAATTTGTGTTAATTCCATTTGAACTTCCTTTTCCAATTATTTTTAATTTTTTATCAGAAGTGAATTTATGCTCCTTAATAATAAATTGTAAACCATATGAATTTGGTAAGATAAGGGTTGCGTTTGCGTATGTGATTTTTTCAACTAGGTTTAATAATTGACGCTTTAGACCGGTTGCTTCAAGTAGGGGCAGACCGGCAACAGTATGGAGCCGATTTGGAACTCCTGCCAAACGGGCAGCTAACATGCCTAAGGTGCCGGCCTTTGGAGTATGAGTATGAATAATAAATGGTTTTTCTTTTTTAAAAATTAGATAAAGTTGATAAAGGTTTTTAAGGTCCCTGAAAGGGGTGATGGTTCTAGACATGTCTACAGCAATTGTTCTGATCCCTTCATCTTTGCCAACAATATCTAGCATATCGGCTTTATTAGCAATTCCAATTATTTCATAATGGTTGTTCATGAAGCGTAACTGTCCTTTCAATAGTGTGCCTAAAGATTGTGCTACTGTTGATATGCGTATGATTTTTTTCATTATTGATAAATCATAACGTAGGTGTTTAAATACCATTTTTGGAATGCATAGAAAGCCCATAATTGCATACTTCTGTCTTCCTTTCTGGAAATATGATTATTTACCAAATTAGAAATGTAATTATAATTAAATAAACCTTGAGTTTCTATAAATTTAGGTTCTATATACGACTCCAATTCAGGTCTTAAGCTTCCTCTAAGCCAATCACCAACAGGAATTCCGAACCCCTGCTTTGTTTTATCCAAAAAACCAGGCGGGAACTTATTCGAAAAAGCTTCCTTAAGAATATGTTTTTTATTCCAGCCTTTTAATAAGAAGTTTTCAGGTAACGAATTAGTAAAATGCCATAAGTTCTTGTTGAGAAAAGGGGCTCTACATTCGAGAGAATTAAGCATACTGGTTCGATCTACTTTTACTAGCATATCTCCTTCTAAGCTAATTTCCTTATCCACCATTCTGAAGTCGGTTAAGCTTTTCGGATGGAACTGATTCAGCAGTTCTTTATATTCCGCAAATACATCGTTTATTATTTTATTGGATTTTAATAATTGATTTTTTTCTAAATCGCTAAATGCTAATGAGATAATGTTCCAATATTGATTTCCATTGTAATTAAATGCTTTTAATAGTCTATTTATTTTAAATCTGTTCCCTCGGTTGTCATCCTTAGTATTGAGCACAGTAGATGATAATTTAAGGATCTGATTATGTGCAAATTCAGGCACAATAGAGGTGTAGTTATTATTTAACTTACCCATATAATACTTGTTGTATCCACCAAATACTTCGTCGCCACCATCTCCGGTTAGTGCCACTTTTACATGATTTCGAGCATGTTTGGAGACCAAATATGTAGGAAGGGCAGAAGAGTCTGCAAAAGGTTCATCGAAGTTTAATAAAATCTCATCGATACTATTTTTAAAGTCCGCTTCTCCTACTATAAATTCGCGATGATCACTGTTGACAAGTTTGGCTACTATTTTAGATTTATCAGTCTCATCAAATGCCTTTTTTTCAAAACCAATTGAGAATGTTTTTATCTTCTTATCTGAAAGTTCTGCCAAACAATGTGTGACTACTGAAGAATCTACACCCCCAGATAAAAATGTACCAATGGATACATCAGCAACAGATCTACTGTCAACACTTTCCATTACTTTGTTGTACACTTCTTTTTTCGCAGATTCAAAAGAGATGTCTAACTTTTTAACAGCTTTTATTTTTTCAATTTCAAGGATAGAAAATGTACCTGTAATTAAATCATAATCAATATAGTGATTGCTTGGTAATTTAAAAATGTTCTTATATATAGAATGGGGTGCAGGAATATAAGTTAATCGAAAGTAAAGGTTTAGGCCCTCTGTTGAAATTTCAGGTTTATTAGGAAGGATATTTATTATAGATTTTAACTCAGAACCGAAAATAAAATCAGATTTATTCTTTGTGTAGTATAATGGTTTTTCACCAAAAAAATCCCTAGCAATAAGAATTTTATCTTTTGTCTTATCATAGATACACATAGCGAACATTCCGTCTAATTCTTTAAATGCTAAAACGCCTTTTTGCTCATAAAGTTTAAGGACAACCTCTGTGTCACTAGTTGTTTTAAAAGTTACACCACCATTTTCTAATTCTTTTTTTAAAGCTTTATAATTGTATATCTCTCCGTTGAAAACGATTATAATTTTATTGTCTTCAGAATACATGGGTTGTTTTCCTGTACTTAAATCAATAATTGATAGACGACGCATGGCCAATGCAACGGTGCCGGAATCACAAGAATCGACGTGAAATCCGTCATCATCTGGTCCACGGTGAAGTATAAGCTGATTCATTTTGGTTAATTTACTCATTAGTAAATCAACATCATTACTGTTCTTGCTTACTATTCCGTTTATTCCACACATTGATGAGCTGACTTTTTAAGTTATGTTTTTGTTTTAGTTCGTGTTACCTATAAATGTATGAATCTATTTTATATATTTAAATGTTTTTCAATGTATTATGCAGTTTGAGTTAAATATTAGTAATTACTTTAAAATTTCAAGGAAAAATAATGAAGATTTAAGCTAAAACTCAGTTAGAATGTGCATGAAGTTACACCTGTAAAGTCTTATAAAGACTTGAGTTTTAGATGAAATATTACTCAATCTTTTCAATTGTAATTTCAGGTTCTATAGGGTTGTTTTTAATCCTTTTTGCATAAAATAACACCCCTAATGAAATCCAGAATAATGGAATTCTTAAGGTCATATGTACATTAGCAAATATGCTAAGTATCAAAAATAGGATAATGATATCCCGATAGGAATTAAACAATAACGTTGCAATTGACCTCATATAAAAATAAAACCCAATAATACCATAACTAAAAATCAAATTAAGAAAAGTGGAATGTAGTTCCAAATTGGCATTAAATCGAGAGTCAAAACCTTCTCCAGCACCAAAAACAAGATATTGAGGGAATCTAATGATCCGATCAAACCCTCGTTCACCTAACCCACCATCACTATCTCCTCCACTTGAAATTCTTTCATAAATATAATTAATTTGGGTTAAATTATCTAAACTGAAACTTCCGGTTGATATCACCAATAATAACATAATCGTAACCACAGAAGAAATGAGAATAAAGTTCTTTTTAGATTGGAATAGGAAAAATAGCCAAAATATTAAACTACATACAGTTGCAGATCTTGATGCCGATAAGAAAATAAATAAAGTAGCCAAAAAAGAAATCGCCAAGGTTAAATTATATTTTTCTTTTGTTATACTATAAATGCCATTAATAATAATTAAAATGCAAAGTCCCCATAAGGCTAATTGATTCGGATTATTAAAAAGGAGTTGAAGCCGTACGCCTTGATCAGGGATAGTTTGCCATACAATTAATTGGGTTAGCATGCTTATGAAAATTGCTATTCTTGTGAACTTAATAAAACCTTTTTGTTGAATTTTTTGGAGAACAGCCATCATAAATAAAAAACTGTATAGATAAAAAATACTGCTTTTAAAAATATAAAAGTTTCCCAGGATCAACATGAAGGTTGTATTCACTAAAAAACTGTAAATGACAAAATATAACAAATATTTGGTAAAAATGTTGGACGTTAGATTTTCTAAAATTGACTTGCCATTGAGTATGATGAATAAAGAACCTAGAATATCAGCAATTTGAGGATTTCCTTCTGAAAAAAAATAGAAAGGAAATAAGATTAAATAAAGAGACCAAATATAAAAGCTAAATTTCATTAGGTTCGATTAATTCTTTTACTACCCGATTATTGTATATAAAGGATAAGACAGCCTTGATACTTAGTGCTGTGACAATGGATATAGCGCCGCCTATATAAAAATATTTAGGAATTAAGATTAAAGCTGACAAAAGGCCCGAAATTGAACCTATTGCAACAATAATCATATATAATCTATCTTTCTTATGTATTAACAGACCGTTTACACCAAATATAGAAATAATTGAAGATAAAAGAGGTGTGGGACTCAACAATTTAACAACCAAAACTATCTCAGAATAATCCTCTTGAATCCACAGGCTAATTAAATATTCAGAGCAGAAAAACATAATCAAGGATAATAGAAAACCCATAGAGAGGAAAATGTACTTTACCTTGTTAAATATGCCTTTATTTCTATTTAAAATTGGAAAGAAAATATTGGTCAATATCGTATTAAGTACACTAAACGCTCCAGATACTTTAGAGCCAATTTGCATATAACTTACATATTGTGGGACTCCAAAAAAACCAATTAAAAAGATTGAAGTGTTAGTATAGATTGTTGGAGTTATTAGTGTTAAAAATGCGCTTATGCCATCCTTAAGCATATATTTTACATCTGTGATTTTTGCTATATAAAAACTTAATTTAAAACTTTTAAAAATAATGATTTGGGCAGCAATACCTGAAATGATATACCCAATAGATTGGAATAATGAAATAAAAATGTAATCTGATTCCTTTTGAATAAAAATAAATGTCAATACAGCAAAAGTTGATTTAGATAAAAGATTAATCATCGTAATATACCTCATTTTTTCAACTCCTAAAAAGAACCATATCGGGGTCATAAGTTCTCCAATAATTAAAATTACAAAGAATAAGTAGATAATATAATCTCGGTTGAATATATCAATAAAAACTACTAACCCTGCTAAAAGTAACAATACCGCTATAGTAAGGTAAATCTGGGTTGTAAACACCTTGTTGTAAATCTGGTTTAATTCATTTTTGTCATCTCTATTAGTTGCAATCAGTCTGACAGCAGATAGTGTGAATCCATATTGAATAATATTCATTAAATAGAAAACTAATGCAAAAGCAAATGCATAAATGCCATAATTTTTTGTGCCAACAACTGAAATTAAGTATGGGATAATTATTAATGGAATAACAGCGTCAATAGCTTTAATAAGAGAAAATGAAATAAAATTCTCAATAAATCTAAAATATTTTTTTAAGCTAAAATTCACGGGTATAGTTCGGCTGATTGGGATTTGTTCTATCAAATATATAAGGATATAAAATACTATTTATTTTGAGATGATCTAAATCGATGAAATGCACGTATATACGATGAAAGTAAATTTTAAGTGGTCTTTTCAATGTGAATCCAATCGATTTTGTAAGAATTATTTTTCATATCATAACATGTTATCGAAAAATAATGGCTTTTAACGTCGTTTTAAGGTGTTTACATTAATTTCGCCACATAATGCCTCAAATTAATAGCAAATGATTACAATCCTACGAACCAAACTTGCTTTGGTAATTATGCTTGTGTGCCTTTTGAATACGTTAAATTCTCAGTCACAAGATTATCAGTTAGATACCTCTAGTGAATTACACTGGCCTATTCCCAGTATGCCAAAACCAGAATATTTAAAAACTGTTGTTGACCCCGTCTTTGATACTAAAATAACAAGAATTAGTGGAGATGTTGGAACAAGCATCCCTAACACTAATGAAGTCTGGCGGAATATAGCGCGACATGGATATTCTGTTAGACAGCCTTGGAATGCCGATGAAAGTCTTATTTATTTAGAACAAAATAAAACTTCCGGAGGTGGTTGGGGCTCAAGTTTGTTTTTAGATGGGCAAACATACCAGGTTATTGGAAAAGCAAATGTGCCAAGTTCAAATGAAAAGAGATGGCATCCAACAAATCCTAACCTGATGTACCTTCTTACGAATAGTTCGATTAAAACATGGAATCATGTGAATGGTCAGCAAAATACATTAATATCTTTTTCTGGATATTCAAACACAACTTTTGGATCCTATACAGGGAACTTTTCTAAGGACGGATCGAAAGTGGGTGTACTAGGAACAAGAAACTCAGATGGGAAAACAGTTGCTTTTGCCGTCGATGTTAGCAACGGTAAAAAATATAATGATTTGGATTTGAGTGGAGTAAAAGTTGATTTTATAACAATGTCTCCATTAGGTAATTATATTGTCGTAAATGCTGATTTTGGAACCGGGTCTGATCGAACAAAAATTTATGATTTAAATGGTAATCAAGTAGGACCATTTTGGAGTGAGTATGGAAGGCCAAGTCATTTTGACGTTGCTGTTGATCAGAATGGAGAGGAGTTTGTTGTTGGGACATCGAAGTCCAAACCTGATGACGGTCGTATTATAAAAAGAAGGATGCGAGATGGTCAGGTAACTGTGTTAACTTCTGGTGGATATGGAAGTCACGCTTCTGCTAGAAGTATAAATAGGCCTGGTTGGATTATAACGAACACCTCAAAATCTACAAGTTGGTTACCTTACTTAGATGAAATCATTGCAGTTAAAATGGATGGTTCTAGGGTTGAACGAATTACTCATACAAGGGGAGTGTGGTCCGTTTATGATAATCAAGCACAAGCTTGTCCATCACCTAGTGGAAGTCGTATTATGTATGCGTCAGATTGGGGTAGTGGTGGAGTACCTATCCAAACCTATGTTGTTGATTTTCGACATAAAACTAATGGAGCAGCAAAAGTGGAGGCTAATGCAGGACAAGATTTAGATCTTTGTAAAGGAGCAAGCGTCACACTCACCGCTACTGGAGGTTCAACCTACCTTTGGAGTACCGGGGCTAAAACGGCAAGTATCAAGGTGTCGCCAAGCGAGACCACTACCTACACTGTTACAGCATATGATGCTTCAGGAAACAATTCTGATACCGATGATGTAATTGTAACTGTAAATCCATTGCCCACAGTTAATGCGGGACAGGATGTAACTATAAATACGGGAGAAACGATTACTTTAACCGCATCAGGCGCAGATTCTTATGTATGGAGTACGGGCGAAACTACGCCAACCATAAAAGTGAGCCCGCAAACCACCACCGAATACACAGTTGTAGGAACGAAAAATAATTGCGAAGCCTCCGATACCGTCACCGTTTTTTCGGTAGACGCCAGCGTTAAGGCCAACGCTGGCCAAGACACTGAGATTTGCCAAGGTACAACCACTACCTTAACCGCCACAGGAGGTTCGACCTACCTTTGGAGTACAGGTGCGACTACGGCAAGTATCAAAGTGTCCCCAAGCGAAACCACTACCTACACTGTTACAGCATATGATGCTTCAGGAAACAACTCTGATACAGACGATGTTATCGTAACAATAAACCCACTACCTACAGTCGATGCAGGACAGGATGTGTCTGTAAATTCAGGCGAGAGTGTCACATTGACCGCTACCGGAGCAGAAACTTATAAATGGAGTAACGGAGCTACAGGTGCGAGTATTACCGTGAATCCTACAGCAACACAGACTTATACTGTCATTGGTACATCAAACGGTTGTGAGGCGACGGACACTGTAACCGTTACGGTTCAAAATTCAACAGAAGTTGTTGCTAATGCCGGAACCGATCAAACTATATGTGAAGGTACTAGTGCGACCTTAACCGCCACAGGAGGTTCAACCTATCTTTGGAGTACAGGTGCGACTACGGCAAGTATCAAGGTGTCGCCAAGCGAGACCACTACCTACACAGTTACAGCATATGATGCTTCAGGAAACAACTCTGATACAGATGATGTAATTATTACGGTAAGCCCACTACCAACAGTTGATGCAGGAAAGGATGTGTCTATCAATTCAGGCGAGAGTGTCACATTGACCGCTACCGGAGCAGAAACTTATAGATGGAGTAACGGAGCAACCGGCGCAAGTATAACAGTAAATCCAACTGCCGCGCAGACCTATACTGTCACCGGAACATCAAATGGATGTGAGGCAACGGATACCGTTACTGTTACGATTCTAAATTCTACTGAAGTTGTTGCCAATGCCGGAACCGATCAAACTATATGTGAAGGCACTAGTGCGACCTTAACCGCCACAGGAGGTTCCACCTACCTTTGGAATACAGGTGCAACTACGGCAAGCATCGAAGTATCACCAAGCGAAACCGCGACCTTCACTGTTACAGCGTATGATGCTACAGGAAACAAATTTGATACTGATGATGTAATGGTTACGGTAAACCCATTACCAACGGTTCATGCAGGAAAAGATGTGTCTGTCAATTCAGGCGAGAGCGTCACATTGACCGCTACCGGAGCAGAAACTTATACATGGAGTAACGGCGCAACCGGCGCAAGTATTACCGTGAATCCTACGGCAACACAGACTTATACCGTAATTGGAACATCAAATGGTTGTGAAGCGACGGATACTGTAACCGTTACGGTTCAAAATTCAACAGAAGTTGTTGCTAATGCCGGAACCGATCAAACTATATGTGAAGGTACTAGTGCGACCTTAACCGCCACAGGAGGTTCCACCTACCTTTGGAATACAGGTGCAACCACAGCAAGCATTGAAGTATCACCAAGCGACACCGCGACCTTCACTGTTACAGCGTATGATGCTACAGGAAACAAATCTGATACTGATGATGTAATTGTTACGGTAAACCCATTACCAACGGTTGATGCAGGAAAAGATGTGTCTGTCAATTCAGGCGAGAGCGTCACTTTGACGGCTACTGGGGCAGACACTTATACATGGAGTAACGGCGCAACCGGCGCAAGTATTACCGTGAATCCAACGGCAACGCAGACTTATACTGTCACCGGAACATCAAATGGATGTGAGGCAACGGATACAGTTACTGTTACGATTCTAAATTCTACTGAAGTTGTTGCTAATGCCGGAACCGATCAAACTATATGTGTCGGTAGTAGTGCGACCTTAACCGCCACAGGGGGTTCAACCTATCTTTGGAGTACAGGTGCAACTACGGCAAGCATCGAAGTATCACCAACTGAAACCACTACCTACACTGTTACAGCGTATAATGCATCAGGGAAGAATTCTGATACTGACGATGTAATTGTAACAGTAAACACACTTCCAACGGTTGATGCAGGAAATGATGTATCTATCAATTCAGGCGAGAGTGTCACCTTGACCGCTACTGGAGCAGAAAGTTATAAATGGAGTAACGGCGCTACCGGCGCGAGTATTACAGTAAATCCTACTGTAACGCAGACTTATACTGTCACTGGAACATCAAATGGTTGTGAAGCGACGGATACCGTCACTGTAAATGTAGGAAGTACTGATAAAGTAGCAGTAAGGGCTAATGCTGGTCCAGATCAGAATATCTGTAATGGTTCAAGTACAATCTTGACAGCCACAGGCGGAGATACTTATCTATGGAATACTGGAGACACCACGCCAAGTATAAGTGTGAATCCTACGGTAACTACCAAGTATACGGTTACCGCCTATAAAGGAGAGGCAGCTGATACTGATGAGGTAATTGTTTATGTAGATGCTAAACCTATTGTGACCATAACCAATGGATCAGAGGCTAGCATACTAAAAGGAGAATTTATCACTTTATCTGCTACTGGAGCTAAGACTTATAAATGGAGTAATGGTGCAACAGAACCAAATATCGCTGTTAGTCCTAAATCGACAACATCTTTCGAGGTTACTGGATTTGTAAACAATTGCGTTGCTCAAAAATCGATTACGGTTAATGTATTTGAAACGATTGTTGCTAATGCGGGTACAGACGTTACAATTTGTAAAGGAGAAAGCACAACGTTAACTGCTGAAGGTCCTCAAAACAGTAAATTCTTGTGGAGTACAGGTGAGACTACTAAGAGTATTACGGTAGATCCGAAAAAGGACACAGAATATTCTGTGAAGGTGTATCATGACTTAGATTCAGATACTGATAATGTCCTAGTTAAGGTTGTCAACTGTAAAAATCCTAATATAGCTATTCAGCCTACTTCTGATGAGATAAAAGAGCCGAAAGAACTGGATTTCACAATTTATCCAAATCCTACGCATGGAGATGTTAATATTAAGATTTCAGGGCTTACCAATCTGTCAAGTATTCACTTGTACGATTTGTCAGGAAAATTATTATATACAGAAACAATTAATGAAGGTAACGACCAGAATTACGCAAAAACATTAAACCTTTCCGATTATCCATCTGGAGTTTATTTGTTGCAATTGGTTGATGATTACCGCGTGCTTACCAAAAAGATTATATTGAGGTAAGTCCTTAATAGAATCTAATTAATCAAATAAGCCACTGTTGAAAAACGGTGGCTTAATTGTTTTTATAAGGAACGATAGATTCAATTGTTGCCAGCGAGTCACAGTTTTTAATTTGCAGCCTAAAATCCTGCTTTTTAAAACTGTTTTCGATGACGTAAGTTTTGCAAGGTTCAGATTTAGTATCACTTTCAGAAAAATTAACAGAACCATGTTTGATCATTTCAGAAACAATTGTGGTATCCATTTCAAAAGATTGCATGGCGTACATTGCTTCTTCTGAATAAGATTTCTTTTTTAGAGAGATCGTTTTGGTAGTTCTAGCATTTGGACCGTAAGCGCAAGAAGTTTTTTTTCCACTTAAAAAAAATGCTAGAATAATTAAACCTATAGAAAAGCCACCTAAATAATAGCCCAAGCGATGAATGAATTTCATTTTAAAAAATTAAGAGATTGACGTCACTGTATTTTAAATCGAACCAATCGGCAACCGATTTATTAGTTAAAATACCGTGGTAAAAGTACAATCCATTTTTTAAACCTCTATCAAAACGCAGCGCATTTTCGATTCCGCCGTCTTCAGCAATTTTTAAAAGATAAGGCGTAAACATGTTACTGATTGTTACTGAGGCTGATCGGGAATAGCGCGCAGGAATATTAGGCACGCAATAATGAACAACGCCATTATGCTCAAATGTAGGTTTGTCATGTGTGGTAACCTCACTCGTCTCAAAACAACCGCCCATATCAATGCTCACATCGATAATTACAGCGCCTGCTTTCATATAGTCTACCATCGCTTCAGTAACCACAACAGGAGCTCTATTCGACCCTCTTACGGCGCCAATGGCAACATCACATCGTTTTAAAGCCTTTACTAAATTTTTTGGTTGTAATGTTGAGGTGTAAAGTGTTCGTCCTAGATTGGCTTGAACTCTTCTTAACTTGGTGATGGAATTATCAAAAATTTTCACGTTTGCACCTAGACCAATGGCGGAGCGTGCAGCAAATTCACCTACGGTACCAGCACCAATAATAACAACTTCCGTTGGTGGAACGCCGCTAATGTTGCCGAACATTAATCCGTTGCCACCATTCATGTTCGACAATAATTCCGACGCAATAAGAATGGATGCTGTTCCTGCAATCTCGCTTAAAGCTCTGACAGCAGGGTAGGAGCCGTCCTCATCTTTTATAAACTCAAATGCCAAAGCGGTAATTCGCTTGGAAGCTAAAGTTTCAAAATATTTTTTGTTCTGTGTTTTTAATTGAAGCGCTGAAATTAATAATGTCTGCGGATTGATCATCTTAATTTCATCCAGAGATGGCGGCTCTACTTTTAAAATGATAGGGCAAGAGAACACTTTTGCGGTGTCTCTCGTAATTTCGGCACCGGCTTCACTATAACTTTTATCTTTGAAATTTGCACCATCACCAGCGCCAGCTTCAATCATAACCCGATGGCCATTAGAGACAATAGCGGATACCGCATCAGGCGTTAGACAGACCCGTTTTTCTTGAAAATAAGTTTCTTTGGGGATGCCAATAAAAAGATTTCCTTTTTTTTTATAGATTTCTAGAGTCTCTTCTTGAGGTAGCAATTGTGCTCTAGTAAAAGGGGAAATGGATTTGCTCATTTGTATTTGAAATAAGAACTCAAATTACAAATATTTTTTTTAATAAATAGGTAATAAATTATTAGAAATAATCACCAAGTTTTTCAAAAATACTTTTCGGTTTGATTTTAAATTCATCCTCTAATTCCTGCATTGTTTTCCCAACATCATTTATTTTGCTGAAAACCTTAGCTCTAACTAAATAAATTGATGGAATTATTAATGCCATTATAGGAAGCATATAAATAATATTAAACTTATCAAGAGGAGTGTTGTCTTGGAGAATAGCGTCAATTATTTGATATATATACATGACTATGGGGACTAACAGCGAATGATACCACCAATGTCTGCAAGTGAAGAACCAGATAGTTAAAAAGAAAAGAGTTATAACTTTTCCCGTGAGAATCCACATTGCAGTTTGGGCATTCTCATAAATACCACTATGATAGGTAAATAATAATGTATCCCATTCTGCAGTTGGAGGAACATATTCATATAGGTAAAACAAAAAGGGAGATCCTGCCAGTAATGTTGCAAGGATACTCCCAATAAGAAATTTTTTCTTTATTGTAATTTTATCCGCTTCTTGGGATTTTAATAGATGCTCTGTCGACATTGGTTGTTTGTTGTCCATGTAAATCAATAAGATTTGTTGCTTGTGCAGTGAACAATGCACCTCCGAAAATTGCTAGTGCAATTACGTACTTTTTTGTTTTCATAATTCAAGGGATTTAATTAATTAATTGATTCAAATTTAATAGAACACCTCTAATAAAATGTTAAATAAATGTTAAAATTAATTGCTTAACCCTTGTAAACATTACGGTTTTCCCGTACTCTTCAAAAATGACGCGGGGTGTAGTTGGTAAATTTTTTACAAAATTTTCTGCTTTTTTGTTTGAAATATATTCGCTTTAGTTCCTTTAACCAAATTTTAAAGTTCTAGACCCATCATTATTCAATGTGATGTCAACTTTATTAGCATCCTCTGGAAGTAAATCTACTATCCTTTCTGGCCATTCAATAAAAATATAATGATTCGAAAATAGATAGTCTTCTATTCCAAAATTCAGTGCTTCTTCTTCATTTTTTATTCTATACAAATCAAAATGATAGATGAGGTCGTTGTCGATTTCGTATTCGTTAACAATGGAGAATGTAGGACTATTCACAGTCGTGGAACTTCCTAATTGTTTTGACAACGCTTTAATTAAGGTTGTCTTGCCAACACCCATATCTCCGTAAAATAAAAAAGTTTTAGAAGTGGCATGTTTTAAAACAGCATCTGCAACCGATTCAATATTTTCTAGTGGATATGTGAGTTCCATGTATATCTTAATTGCTTTATTAAGCAATATTACAGATTTTTAATGAAATCTACTAATAAAAACGTATTTCATCGGGTTTTTTGTGTATTACATGGATTTATTTCGGATTTAGTACCACAAATGGAATAATCATTTCTTCCAATGAAACACCTCCGTGTTGATACGTGTTTCTGAAGTAACTCACATAATGATTGTAATTGTTTGGATATGCTAAAAACATATCATTTTTAGCAAAAATAAAGGAGCTACTCATTGTTATCGAAGGTAAATGGATATCTTTGGGATCTTTCACAACAAATACATCTTTAGCTTCATAAGTTAAGCTTCTCCCGGTTTTGTAACGTAAATTCAAACTCGTTTCTCTATCTCCAATTACTTTGGACGGGTTGTTAACGTTAATGGTGCCATGATCAGTGGTTAGAATTAATTTAAACCCCATTTGCTGTGCTTTCTGAATCATTTCTAAGAGTGGCGAGTTCTTAAACCAGCTTAAGGTTAAAGAGCGATAAGCCTTGTCATTAGAAGCCAACTCTTTAACTACTTCCATTTCCGTTTTAGAGTGGGAGAGCATGTCCACAAAATTATAGACCACAACCGACAAATCGTTGTTTTTTAAGGATTTAAAATTGTCAACTAATTTTTTTCCAGATTGAAGGTTAGTGATTTTATGATATTCGGTTTTGAGATTCTGAAGTCCCAATCGTTTCAATTGTGCTTCCATAAATTCGGCTTCAAACAGGTTTTTTCCGCCATCATCGACATCATTTTTCCAATATTCTGGATGACGTTTTTCCATTTCTATCGGCATTAAGCCTGAGAAAATTGCGTTACGTGCATACTGTGTGGCCGTAGGGAGGATGCTGTAGAAGGAACTTTCTGAAGTCTTTTTGTAATAATTGCTTACAATGGGTTCAAAAGCTTTCCATTGGTCATAACGTAAATTGTCAATCACAATTAATAATGTAGGTTGATTATCCGTAAGCTCGGGTACAATCTTGTTTTTAAATAAATTATGCGACATTGTTGGCGCATCGGCATTTTTATCAAACCAACTGGTATAGTTTTTCTCGATAAATTTCCCAAACTGTGCATTGGCTTCGGTTTTTTGGGATTCTAAAATTTCTGTCATCCCTGCATCCTCAATATCTTCCAATTGCAGTTCCCAATAAATTAATTTCTGATATAAATCTGCCCATTCCTCATAACTGTTCACCATAGACATGTCCATTGCTATCTTTCTGAACTCTTGTTGATAATTGGACGTCGTTTTTTCTGAGATTAGTCGTGAATGATCCAAATTCTTTTTTAAACTCAGTAATATTTGATTCGGATTAACCGGTTTTATGAGATAATCAGCTATTTTATTGCCAATAGCTTCTTCCATTATAAATTCCTCTTCACTTTTGGTGATCATCACCACGGGAAGATTGGCGCGACGTTCCTTAATTTCATTTAGTGTTTCCAAACCTGTTAAGCCTGGCATATTTTCATCTAAAAAAAGAATGTCAAAGTTGGTGTCATCAATTATTTCCAAAGCTTCAGTACCGCTTTTGCAAGTCGTCACATTGTAATTCTTTTTTTCTAAAAATAGAATGTGTGGTTTTAGTAAATCAATTTCGTCGTCAACCCAAAGAATATTTATACGGTTCATGTATATTTGTTTATAATTAAATTAAAATCTCAAGTTTGAATAAAGTAAACAAACTCAAAATATTTAACGACCCAATTTACGGATTTATTACCATACCTAATTCGTTAATCTTCGATTTGATTGCCCACAAGTACTTCCAAAGACTCCGCCGCATTTCTCAAATGGGGATGTCGTATTTAGTATATCCTGGCGCTCATCATACACGGTTTCATCATGCAATGGGAAGTATGCATTTAATGCAGAAAGCTGTGAATGTACTTCGTTTTAAGGGTGTTGATATTTCTGAAGAAGAAGAAAATGGATTGTTAATCGCTATTCTTCTACATGATATTGGCCACGGACCGTTTAGTCACGCCATGGAACATAGTATCGTAACAGGTATCTCTCATGAAGCTATTTCGCTTCGTTTTATGGAACATTTAAATGCTGAATTTAACGGAAGTTTAACGCTGGCCATTCAAATTTTCAAAGGTGAATATGAGAGAAACTTTATGTGTCAGCTTATTTCTGGTCAGCTCGACATGGATAGAGCCGATTATTTAAAACGTGATAGCTTTTATACCGGAGTCGCCGAAGGCAATATCAATGCTGAACGCTTAATCACCATGCTTAATGTTGTGGATGATGAATTAGTAGTGGAAGAAAAGGGAATTTATAGTGTTGAGAAATTCCTTGTAGCCAGAAGGCTCATGTATTGGCAAGTTTATTTGCATAAAACCAGTGTTGTTGCTGAACAATTATTGATGCGTGTTTTAAAACGTGCCAAAGAACTTACAGATAAAGGTGTCCATTTAAAAGCGAGTAGGGCATTGACTTATTTCTTGATGAATGAAACCAACAGCACTAATTTTAATGATGAAACATTGGATGTTTTTGCTCATTTAGACGACTATGATATTGTATCAGCAATGAAAGAATGGCAATATCATGATGATTTTGTTCTGAAGAATCTGTGCGATATGATTATCAATAGAGATCTTTTAAAAGTAAAGTTAAAAGACAAAAAACGAAAGATTGAGAAAGTAAGAGAACATAAAGATGTGCTGATGCAGCGCTATAATATTACGTCTCAAGAAGCCGATTATTTCGTGTTTACGGGTCAAATCACAAATCAAGCTTATCAACTTAAAAGTCAGAATATAAATATTTTGCACAAGTCTGGGAAGATTCAGGATATTGTAAAAGCATCTGATCAATTAAATCTAAAAGCGCTCTCTAAACCAGTCACTAAATACTATATCTGCTATCCGAAGCCTGAGTCTATTTCGTAAAACGCTTAATTTTAAAGGAACTTATTAGCGAAATGGTATCTTTGGGCCGTTAATAACTCCGTTATAAACAACTCTACAACAAACGAGAATATATGGTACATTTTTTCTATTTTTGCGACTGATGAAATTTACAGCATTACAAATAGCAGAAATTTTAGATGGCGATATCGTGGGCAATCCTGATGTTGAGGTCTCTAAACTTTCCAAGATAGAAGAGGGGACTGAAGGGTCGTTGACTTTTTTGGCTAACCCCAAGTATAAACCGTATATCTATTCTACAAAAGCATCTATTACTATCGTTAGTAAAACTTTTGAAGCGGAGAACGCCATAAGTACAACACTTATAAAAGTTGAAGATGCCTACAAATCCTTTTCAAAATTATTGGAGTATTACAATCAAGTAAAACTCAATAAATTCGGAATTGAGCAACCGTCTTTTATTGCAGACAGCGCTACCTATGGAGAAGATGTATATATTGGAGCCTTTAGTTATATAGGTGAAAATGTAAAAATCGGTCAAAACGTAAAGATTTATCCTAATGTTTACATTGGAGAAAATGTTACCATTGGCGATAATACAGTAGTGTTTGCTGGTGCTAAGGTGTATTATGACTGTGTTATTGGTAACAATTGTGTTATTAATTCGGGCGTTATCCTTGGTGCTGACGGATTTGGATTTGCGCCGAATGAAAATGGAGAATACTCTAAAGTTCCCCAAACAGGAAACGTTATTTTAGAAGACTTTGTAGATGTAGGAGCGGCAACTACAATAGATAGAGCTACATTGGGCTCAACTATTATTAGAAAAGGAGTAAAACTTGACAATCAAATCCAAATTGCACATAATGTGGAAATAGGTAAAAATACAGTTATTGCAGCGCAAACTGGCGTTGCTGGTTCTACCAAAATTGGAGAACATTGTATTATTGGAGGTCAAGTTGGCATTGCCGGACATATTGTAATTGGTAATAATGTAAAAATACAAGCACAGTCAGGAGTGGGAAGAAATATTAAAGATGATGAAGCTATTCAAGGTTCACCAGCTTTTTCTTATTCTGATTTTAATAAATCTTACGTGTATTTTAAGAACCTACCAAAAATCATGAAAGAAATTAATGTTATTGATAAAAAAGTAAATGGGAATAGTTAAGACTAATATCAAGCAGAAAACCATTAAAGAGAGCGTATCTCTTACGGGTGTTGGGTTGCATACAGGTAAAGATGTAACAATGACATTTTCACCTGCACCAGTTAATTCTGGATTTTCATTCAAACGTTTAGATCTCGAAGGCACGCCAATTATTGAAGCAGATGCTAGTTTTGTAACAAATACACAACGTGGTACTTGTTTAGAGAAAAATGGTGTTGTTATTCAAACCTCAGAGCATGTTTTGGCAGCGCTTGTAGGGATGGATCTCGACAATGTTTTAATAGAAATGAATGCTTCTGAACCACCTATTATGGATGGTTCTTCTAAGTTTTTTGTTGAGGCTCTTGAAAAAGCTGGAGTTGCTGAACAAGATGAGTTTAGAGAGGAATACGTCATTACGGAAGTGGTTTCTTATATTGATGAAAACTCAGGAAGTGAGATCATCATTATGCCTGCTAAAGAATACCAAGTCACTACAATGGTCGATTTTGGTACTAAGGTCCTAGGCACTCAAAATGCAACTTTAAATACGATTTCAGATTTTAAAGAAGATATATCAGATTCAAGAACGTTTAGTTTCCTTCACGAAATTGAAATGCTTCTTGAGCACGGATTAATAAAAGGAGGCGACTTAAACAACGCTATTGTTTATGTTGACAAGGAATTGTCTGCTGAAACAATGGAAAAGTTGAAGGTAGCTTTCAAAAAAGATAATATTGCAGTAAAACCAAATGGCATTTTAGATAATTTGACGCTGCATCACCCAAATGAGGCGGCGCGTCATAAATTATTGGATGTTATTGGCGATTTGGCACTTGTCGGTGTGCGATTAAAAGGTAAGGTTATTGCAAATAAACCTGGACATTATATCAACACGCAGTTTGCGAAGAAAATGTCTAAAATGATTAAAATCGAAAGAAGGAGCAATGTTCCTGTAATCGATTTGAATCAGGAACCTTTAATGGACATCAACCAAATCATGGACATGTTGCCACACAGACAGCCGTTTTTGTTGATTGATAAGATTTTTGAATTGACAGATTCTGGCGTTATTGGTGTGAAGAATGTCACTATGAATGAACCGTTCTTCGCAGGACATTTTCCTGGTGCACCAGTTATGCCAGGCGTTCTACTTGTAGAAGCAATGGCGCAAACAGGAGGAATTTTGGTGTTAAGTACCGTTCCAGATCCTGAAAATTACTTGACGTTCTTCATGAAAATCGATAAAGTTAAGTTCAAGCAAAAAGTAGTTCCTGGAGATACATTAATCTTCAAATGCGATTTAATTACCCCAATACGTAGAGGTATTTGTCATATGCAAGGTTATGCCTATGCAAATGGAAAACTTTGTGCGGAGGCCGAGTTGATGGCTCAAATTTCAAAAGTTAAATAATAATAAAGTAAGTTATCTGTTAATGACAATTATTTAAAGTCATGTAATGGAATCTGTAACAAATAAACAAAAGTAAATGAACCAGCCACTCGCATATGTACACCCTGGAGCTAAAATAGCAAAGAATGTTGTGATTGATCCTTTTACAACCATACACAATAATGTGGTGATTGGAGAAGGTACTTGGATAGGGAGTAACGTGACCATTATGGAAGGTGCTCGCATTGGGAAAAATTGTAATATTTTCCCTGGAGCTGTAATTTCAGCTGTCCCACAAGATTTAAAGTTTAAAGACGAAGATACGACCACCGAAATTGGTAATAACGTCACTATTAGAGAGTGTGTTACTATTAATAGAGGAACCACTGACAGAATGAAAACCGTTATTGGGGACAATTGTCTTATCATGGCCTACTGTCATATTGCACACGATTGTATTGTGGGTAACAATTGCATTTTCTCTAATAACAGTACCCTTGCAGGTCATATTACTGTGGGAGACTATGTGGTTTTAGCAGGAATGACTGCAGTACACCAATTTTGTTCTATTGGTAACCATGCGTTTGTTACAGGAGGATCTTTGGTGCGTAAAGATGTACCACCTTTTGTGAAAGCAGCGAGAGAGCCGCTTTCTTACGTCGGAATTAATTCTGTTGGATTAAGAAGACGTGGGTTTTCTACAGACAAAATCAGAGAGGTACAGGATATCTATCGTATTCTGTATCAGAAAAACTACAATAACACGCAAGCTTCAGAGATTATTGAAGCTGAAATGGAGGCTACGCCTGAACGTGATGAAATCTTACAATTCATAAAGAACTCTCATAGAGGAATTATGAAAGGCTACTTTAAGTCTAATTAAATCAACGACCAATATATTAAGCATAACAACAAACACAATTAAAAATGGCAACTACATCAGATATAAGAAATGGATTGTGCATTAGGTACAATAATGATATTTATAAAATTATAGAGTTTTTACACGTAAAACCAGGAAAAGGACCAGCATTTGTAAGAACAAAGATGAAGAGTGTTTCTAACGGTAAAGTTTTGGAAAACACTTTTTCTGCCGGACATAAAATTGATGAAGTAAGAGTTGAAACTCATAAATTCCAATTTTTGTATAACGATGGTGAGTACTATCATTTCATGAACCAAGAAGATTATACGCAAATCAGATTATTGGAAAGTGCTTTAGATAGACCAGACTTGATGAAAGAAGGTGAAGTAGTTACCATTCAAATCAATACAGAAGACAATATGCCGCTTTCAGTTGAGTTGCCTGCTACAGTAACTTTGGAAGTGACTGCGACTGAGCCTGGCGTTAAAGGAAATACAGCAACTAATGCAACAAAACCTGCAACTGTTGAAACTGGAGCCGAAGTAAATGTGCCGTTGTTTATTAATGAAGGTGATAAAATTAAAATTGAAACAGAAAAAGGAACTTATAAAGAGCGTGTAAAAGAGTAGGCTTTTAAGTTTATAAAAAAAGTTAAGGAGTTTATTAAGTTTAAAAAAGTTTAGAAATAGTTTAAAAGTTTAGGAGTTTATAAAGATTAATAGAGTTGATGGGAAAGAAGGGAAGATGTGCTTAGTGAAAACACTAGATAATTTGAATTCTAAACAAAACATAATATTTCATCTCTAAACCCCTAAACCCCTAAACATTTAAACTCCTCAACTAATAAACCAATAAACTCCTCAACTCAAACCCCAACACACACCAACTAACAAAAATGAAATTTCCAAAACCACATACATTAAAGCAAATTGCAGAAATCATAAACACCACTTATGTTGGGAATGATGATTTTCCTGTTTTGGGTATGAACGAAATCCATGTTGTGGAACCTGGAGATATTGTGTTTGTAGACCATCCAAAATATTACGATAAAGCATTAAAATCGGCCGCTACCATTGTATTGATCAATAAGGAAGTGGAGTGTCCTGAGGGGAAAGCGCTTCTTATAAGCGATGATCCGTTTAGGGATTTTAATAAATTGACCCAACATTTTAAACCTTTTAAAAGCGCGAGTCAGAGTATTTCTGATTCTGCTAAAATTGGATATAATACCATTATCCAACCAAATTGTTTTATTGGTCATAATGTGGTTATTGGTGACAATTGCTTAATTCATCCAAATGTTATAATTTACGATGACACTATTATAGGTAATAATGTTACAATTCATGCTGGTACAGTTTTAGGAGCAAGTGCTTTTTATTATAAAAAACGTCCTGAAGGCTATGATCAGCTGATTTCTGGAGGTCGTGTAGTGGTTAAAGATAATGTTCATATCGGTGCACTTTGTACTATTGATAGAGGTGTTACTGGAGATACGATTATTGGTGAAGGATCAAAACTCGATAATCAAATTCAAATCGGACACGATACCGTAATTGGTAGAAAGTGTTTAATTGCTTCTCAAGCCGGAATTGCAGGTTGTGTTGTTATTGAAGATGAAGTGACAATTTGGGGTCAAGTAGGAAGTACGAGCGGAATCACAATAGGCAGTAAAGCTGTTGTTCATGCGCAAGCAGGAATTAGTAAGTCTTTAGAAGGAGGAAAAACGTATTGGGGTAGACCAGCTCAAGAAGCCAAAGCAGAATTGAAAGACAAGGTATATATTAAGAGAATACCTGAAATCATAGAACAATTAAAAAAGAAGTAATGTCTCCAAAAGAAATTGTAAAGTCGTTTTATGAGTCCAATTTAGCTAATGGTATCGAGCTAGTTCCTGAATATTTCCATCCAGAATGCGAATTACATTGGAATGGCTCCACAGGCTACAGTGTTATGGATTATGATGGTGTAGTAAAGTTTTTCGAAAACATCAAGGCATCTTATCAATGTATAAGAACCCAAATGAGTCATTTGTTGGAAGATGGCAACCATGTAACCATACGTTATACCTTGTTTGCCAGCACCATAGACGACCCTGATAATGAGTTGCCTTTGGCCAATTTTATTAGTATTTGGGAAATAAAGGATGATAAACTTTATAAACGCTATGAAATAAGTCAAATAGCCGATGATAATATAGAAAGTTACAAATCATTTTCAGAAATAAAAGTTTAACAAAGACTTCCTAAGTGCTGTTAAATAGATTACTTTTGCGAAGTCTTAAAATTTAAAAAATAATATAAATGAGCGTTTTAGTAAATAAAGATTCAAAGATAATTGTTCAAGGTTTTACAGGCAGTGAAGGAACTTTTCACGCTGAACAAATGATAGAATACGGAACAAATGTGGTTGGTGGTGTTACACCTGGCAAAGGTGGACAAACCCACTTGGACAGACCTGTTTTCAATACTGTAGAAGACGCAGTAAAAGAAGCAAATGCAGATACGTCTATTATTTTTGTACCACCAGCTTTTGCTGCTGATGCTATTATGGAAGCTGCTGATGCTGGTATTAAAGTGATTATTTGTATTACGGAAGGAATTCCTGTTGCAGATATGATTACAGCTTCAAATTATATTAAAAATAAAGATTGCCGTTTAATCGGTCCTAACTGTCCAGGAGTTATTACTCCAGGTGAAGCTAAAGTTGGTATTATGCCAGGTTTCGTTTTCAAAAAAGGGACTGTAGGTATTGTTTCTAAATCAGGAACTTTAACTTATGAAGCGGCTGACCAAGTGGTAAAACAAGGTTTAGGTATTACAACTGCTATTGGTATTGGTGGAGATCCAATTATTGGAACAACTACTAAAGAAGCTGTTGAATTATTGATCAACGATCCAGAAACAGAATGTGTAGTAATGATTGGTGAGATTGGTGGACAATTGGAAGCTGATGCTGCAAACTGGTATAAAGAAAGTGGTAGTAAAAAACCAATTATTGGATTTATCGCTGGCGAAACTGCACCTGCAGGACGTACAATGGGTCACGCTGGAGCAATTGTTGGAGGAAGTGATGATACTGCTCAAGCTAAAAAAGCAATTATGAGAGCTTGCGGAATTCA
Organism: uncultured Gelidibacter sp.; assembly: GCF_947500795.1. Classification (GTDB taxonomy): domain Bacteria; phylum Bacteroidota; class Bacteroidia; order Flavobacteriales; family Flavobacteriaceae; genus Gelidibacter. Next base: position 582,802 of record NZ_CANMTE010000001.1, read on the forward strand.
CGTAGTAGATTCTCCTGCTGAAATTGGTAAAAAAGTAGCCGAAGTTATGGCTTAATTAGCACCTATAAATTATTAAGAACCTCACATTTTTGTGGGGTTTTTTTATTTGGTACAGCATCTAATCCTTATATTTGAAATGCGAATCAACAACCTAGTGAGAGTGCAGAAATTCATTAATGTCAGCATTCACTACTAAATTTATATTTATGAAATTATTACAAGGAAAAACAGCCATCATAACTGGAGCCAGTAGAGGTATAGGAAAAGGTATAGCTCAGGCTTTTGCAGAACATGGCGCGAATGTAGCATTTACATACAGCTCTTCGGCTGAATCAGCTAAAGCTCTTGAAGACGAATTGAATCAATTGGGTATCAAAGCTAAAGGCTATCAAAGTAATGCGGCCGATTTTGATGCGGCACAAAAGTTGGCTGAAGAAGTTCTAGCCGAATTTGGAAGCATCGATATTTTGGTGAACAACGCAGGAATCACTAAAGATAATCTCTTAATGAGAATGGGTGAGGAAGATTTTGATAAAGTGATTGAAGTCAACCTTAAATCTGTTTTCAACATGACCAAAGCTGTTCAGCGCACCATGCTTAAACAACGTAAAGGCTCTATCATTAATATGAGTTCTGTTGTTGGTGTTAAAGGAAATGCTGGTCAAGCAAACTACGCGGCTTCTAAGGCAGGAATTATTGGTTTCTCTAAATCTGTAGCATTAGAACTTGGATCCCGTAATATCAGAAGCAACGTCATCGCGCCAGGATTTATCGAAACTGAAATGACTGCTAAGTTAGATGAAAATACGGTTAAATCTTGGAGAGATGCTATTCCTTTAAAACGTGGTGGAACGCCTGAAGATATCGCAAATGTATGCGTATTTTTAGGTAGTGACATGAGTGCATATGTTACCGGTCAGACCATAAATGTGGATGGCGGTATGCTTACCTAATAGTTTCTCCTTTTGAATTGCGAATTACGATTTTACGAATCTTAATTTTCGTAAATTGTAATTCGCAATTCATAATTCTATAATGCAGACAGAAACGATTCTATACATTATATTGGCTGGAATTATAGCGCTTTCATTAGCGCTTTTTCAGTATATATATAAATCGAAAAAACGGACTAAGGTCACGTTATTGTTGACGTTCTTACGTTTCATTACCTTGTTTGCTGTATTTCTTTTACTGATCAACCCAAAATTTGATAAAACCACCTACTACAACGAAAAGCCAAACCTGATTGTCGCTGTAGATAATTCAGAATCCATTGGTTTTTTAAATCAGAATCAAAATACCAACGATTTCTTAGCGCTGCTGAAAAATCATGAGGAACTGAACGATCGTTTTGATTTGGAGTTTTATAGTTTCGGAAAGGACGTTAATTCCTTAGAAACATTAACGTTTGACGAAAAACAAACCAATCCTACGATAGTCTTTGACCAAGTTTCTCAAGTATATGGGAATGCTATTACGCCTTTAGTTTTGGTAACTGACGGCAATCAAACCTACGGAAATGATTACGAGTTTGTAAGTCAGAAGTACAAACAACCTATTTTTCCTTTGATTTTAGGAGATACCACGCGTTATATCGATTTAAAGATTGAACAGCTTAACGTCAACAAATACGCTTACTTCAAAAATAAATTTCCTGTAGAGATCATTGCCGTTTATAATGGTAAAGAAGACGTAGATACACAATTAATCATTTCTTCCGGAAACACTCCTGTTTTTACTCAGAATCTAACTTTCAATCAAGAACAATCGAGTAGGGTTGTAGCGCTGACTTTACCAGCCAATACTTCTGGAGTTCACACTTACAAAGCGGAATTAAAACCATTGTCAAACGAAAAAAACACCGTCAATAATATTAAAAATTTCGCGGTTGAAGTCATTGACAGAAAGACTAATGTGGCCATTATTTCTGATATGCTGCATCCTGATTTAGGTGCTTTAAAAAAGGCAATTGAAAGTAATGAGCAGCGCCAAGCTTCTATTATTAAGCCTTCAGAATTTATAAATTTAAGCGTTGATTTTCAACAAGTAATCCTCTATCAGCCAAACAATAGCTTTAAGTCTGTTTATGATGTTTTAGACAATCTTAAGATCAATACGTTTACTGTTCTCGGAACGAAAACAAACTGGTCTGAGCTGAATAAACTTCAAGCTGATTTCAAGCAAACGGTCACAAAGCAGTATGAAGATTATCAGTCTGCATTGAATTTAAATTACAACGATTTTATTGTAGATGATTTAAATTTTGCTGAATTTCCACCTTTGCAGACCGAGTTTGGACCTCTCGAATTTTCATCGCCAACAGAAACAATATTGTACAAAACTGTTAATGGCATTCAGTTGAAGGAACCTTTGCTCTTGACATATGAAGTTAATCAGAAGCGGGCGGCAGTTTTAAATGGCGAAGGAATTTGGAGGTGGCGAGCACAGAGTTATCTAAATGAAAAGTCATTCCTCAATTTTGACAGCTTCATCGGGAAAATTATTCAGTATTTAGATTCTAATCAAAAGAGAAATAGGCTTAACGTGTCTTATGAATCATTTTATGACGGCAACGATAATGTGGTGATTTCAGCTCAATTTTTCAATAAGAACTATGAATTTGACAATGCCGCAAATCTTGAAATTTTAATTACAAACAAGGAATCAAAACAGTCTCAAACGCTTCCATTCCTTTTAAAGCAAACCAATTATCAAGTTGATTTGAGTGGTTTGCCTGCTGGCGATTATCAGTTTACTGTGAATGCCAAAAGTGAAAACATTTTGAAATCTGGAGAGTTTAAAATTTTAGACTATAATGTTGAGCAGCAGTTTTTAAATGCGAATGTCTCAAAATTACAAAATTTGGCCTCTAGTAGTCAAGGTGCTGCTTATTTTATTGATGATAGCAACCGCCTTGTTGATCAGCTTTTAAAGGACGAAAGGTTCGCTACCCTTCAGAAAAGCACTAAAAAAGTTGTACCTTTGATAGATTGGAAATTTCTACTCGCATTAATCGCGTTAAGCCTTTCTTCGGAATGGTTCATTAGAAAATACAACGGATTAATTTAAAAACAAACTATTTATTATTTATGGAAAAATTACCTAAAGTCGCATTGCCTATTATTATTGGTGCAATCATCTTAATTATTATCATTGCTAAATCAGCAGTTACAGTCGATTCTGGAAAAGCAGGAGTGTTATATAAAACCTTTGGAGGTGGTGTTGTTACAGATGAACCCGCTCTAGGAGAGGGCTTTCATATTGTTGCACCTTGGAATAAAGTGTTTATTTATGAAGTAAGACAGCAAGAGATCTTTGAAAAAATGAGTGCTTTATCTTCAAACGGATTGGACATTAAATTGGATGCGTCAATTTGGTTTCAACCAGAATATGAAAATCTCGGAAAATTGCATCAAGAAAAAAGTGAAATGTACAAAGAACGTATTTTATTGCCTGCAGTTAGATCGGCAGCGAGGAGCGTTGTAGGGCGTTATACACCTGAACAGTTGTATTCTAGTAAAAGAGATGCAATTCAGTCTGAAATTTTTGAAGAAACTAAGAATTATGTAGATGATCAATACATTCAACTTATTGATATTTTAGTACGTGACGTCACTTTACCACCAACTATTAAAGACGCTATTGAACGTAAATTAAAACAAGAGCAAGAATCTTTAGAATATGAGTTTAGACTGGTTACAGCGGCAAAAGAAGCTGAAAAAGTAATTATTGAAGCTCAAGGTAAAGCAGACGCGAATAAAATTTTGAGCGCTTCTTTAACGGACAAAATTCTTCAAGATAAAGGTATTGAAGCAACAGTTAAATTGTCTCAATCCACTAATAGTAAGGTTATTGTGATAGGTTCTGGAGATACTGGATTACCAATTATCTTAGGCAACCAATAAGCTTAATAAAAAAAATAATCTGCTAAGATTAGGAATTGTAAAATATAATTCCCAATCTTTGTAACACAAAATAAGAACATGAAGTTTATTCAATCACATCATCACCATCATCATATTTGCACTCAAGCGAACTGAAGATGTATTGAATAAAGTCAACATATTTTAAAACCGTTTGAGTAAATCAAGCGGTTTTTTTGTTTCTATATATTTAGGAATTCCTCTCCAGAAGATTTACTCAGACAAAATTTAAGTTAAACTTAAAACTACCCATCATTGGGCACTAAGATGAGTAAATTAAAAATAGCAGTACAAAAATCGGGGCGTTTACACGACGACTCCATGAAACTCCTCAACGATGTAGGAATTTCAATAGACAATGGTAAGGATCAACTCAAGGCATCTGCCAAAAATTTTCCTTTAGAAGTATTTTATCTTCGAAATGGCGATATTCCACAATATCTCCGTGATGGTGTAGTAGATGCGGCAATTATAGGCGAAAACATTCTGATAGAAAAAGGTACGGATATTTCTGTGATTGAAAAACTGGGGTTTTCGTCATGTAAAGTGTCTATTGCGGTTCCAAAATCATTTAAATACAAAGATGTCAGTGATTTGGAAGGGAAGCGTATAGCGACCTCATATCCAAATACGGTGAACCAATTCTTAGAGAAACACAAAATTTCAGCTCAATTACACATCATTAACGGTTCTGTAGAAATTGCGCCAAATATAGGTCTCGCAGATGCTATCGTGGATATAGTTTCGAGCGGAAGTACGTTATTCAAGAATAATTTGAAGGAAGTTGAAGTGTTGTTGAAGTCTGAAGCTGTTTTGGCTGCGTCACCTTTAATATCTGCTGAAAAAGAAGCTGTTCTTAAGCGTTTACAGTTTAGATTTCAGTCGGTTTTAAAAGGGCGACAGTCGAAATATGTGCTTTTAAATGCTCCTAATGATAAACTCGATAAAATTATCAGTGTTCTTCCCGGAATGAGGAGTCCAACAGTTTTACCTTTAGCTCAAGAGGGCTGGAGCTCAATTCATTCCGTGATTAGTAAAAATGAATTTTGGGATGTGATTGATGAGTTGAAAGCAAATGGAGCAGAAGGAATTTTAGTCTGTCCAATTGAAAATATGGTCGTTTAAATATAAAAATCTAAGTCACTTTTTGTTGTTCATTATTAAAAGTATTGATTTAATAATAGCATATAAAAGTTTTTAAAATCAGGAGTATGCAAATCATAAAAAATCCAAATAAAAACGCTTGGTCCGAATTGATTAAAAGGCCAACGCAATCTGTGGAAAGCATTGAAGAAACTGTCGTTCAAATCTTTGATGATGTCAGTAGAAATGGCGACATAGCAGTTCAAAAGTACACTTCACTTTTCGACGGTATTGATGCGCAAGTATCTGTAGTTTCTGAAGAAGAAATTAAAGCGGCAGCTCAAAATGTGCCTCAAGAATTAAAAGCGGCCATTCAACAGGCGAAGCAGAACATTGAAAGCTTTCATAAAGCTCAAAAAACTGAAAAAATTGAGGTCGAAACCATGCCGGGCGTTAATTGTTGGCAAGAAAAACGCCCGATAGAAAAAATTGGTTTGTATATTCCAGGCGGTACAGCCCCGTTATTTTCCACTGTACTCATGTTGGCAGCTCCTGCTAAAATTGCTGGATGTAAGGAAATTATTCTCTGTACACCACCAAATAAAAATGGAGTTATTGCCAATGAAATATTATTTGCAGCGCAATTATGTGGAGTTACCAAAATTTATAAAGTTGGCGGGATACAAGCAATTGCGGCCATGACTTTCGGAACGGAAACGATTCCACAAGTTTATAAAATTTTCGGACCCGGGAATCAATTTGTCACGGTTGCAAAACAATTAGCCACTAAATACGGCGTAGCAATCGACATGCCTGCGGGTCCTAGCGAATTATTGGTGGTTGCTGATGATAGCGCCAATGCAGCGTATGTAGCTTCTGATTTGTTAAGTCAAGCCGAACATGGCGCCGATAGCCAAGTGATTTTGGTTTCCAATTCAGAGTTGTTTTTAACTGCTGTTGAAACCGAGATCAGCAAACAGATTGCAGTATTGCCAAGAAAGTCAATGGCGCAAAAAGCCATAGATAATTCGAAATTAATATTGATTAGTGATGATCAGGAGGCTTTGGATTTTATCAACGCCTATGGGCCAGAGCATTTTATTATTTGTTCGAAAAATGAAGAATTATTTTTAAACGGGATTAGTAATGCCGGGTCTGTTTTTGTTGGTGATTATACCCCTGAAAGCGCTGGCGATTACGCATCGGGCACTAATCACACCCTTCCGACTAACGGCTATAGCAAAGCGTATTCTGGAGTTAATTTGGATAGTTTTTCAAAAAGCATGACGTTTCAGAGAATCACTAAAGAAGGTTTGCAAAATATTGGGAAATCCATTGAGCTGATGGCGGAAGCTGAAGGGTTGCAAGCTCATAAAAATGCAGTGTCCATTCGATTAAATGATTTAGCAAAATGAGTATACAGCACTTAATACGGCCCACAATAAAGGCCTTAAAACCATATTCGTCCGCACGAGACGAATTTAAAGGAGCCAAAGACGATCTGATTTTCCTTGATGCTAATGAGAATCCGTTTGAGAATGGTATTAATCGGTACCCAGATCCTCAGCAGCGCGAATTAAAGTCTATAATTTCTGATTTAAAACATGTTCCTATAGAAAATATACTCTTAGGAAACGGAAGTGATGAAGTGTTGGATTTGTTGATTAGAATGTTCTGTGAGCCAAATAAAGATAATGTAATCATATTGCCTCCAACCTATGGGATGTATGAGGTTTTAGCAGATATCAATGCGGTGGAAACGCTAAAAGTGAATTTATCTGCTGAACAATTTCAACCAAAGACAACGACAATTTTGGAAGCAGCAAATGAGCATAGTAAAATTCTGTTTTTATGCTCACCAAATAATCCAACAGGCAATAGTTTTGAAGCGTCAACTATAGAAAAGTTATTAAAAAACTTTAAAGGTATTGTTCTAATTGATGAAGCTTACATCGACTTTTCTAGTGTCGAAAGTTGGTTGGCGCGACTTGAGGAATTTCCTAATCTGGTGGTGACACAAACCTTATCAAAAGCCTACGGAATGGCGGGAATTCGTTTGGGAATGTGTTTCGCTTCAACAGAAATAATTGCTACGTTAAACAAAATTAAGGCACCTTATAATATCAATGAGCTTACTCAGAAGAAAGCTATTGAAGGGTTAATGAATAATTCTAAAATTAATTGTCAAATTGACTCTCTGTTAAAGGAAAAAGAGGTTTTAGTTAAAGCTTTGGATGAAGTGAAATTTGTTCAAAATATTTATCCGTCTGATGCGAATTTCGTCATGATTAAAGTAGATGACGCTAACAAGCGCTATCAACAGTTGATTGAAAAGGGTGTTGTTATCCGCAACAGAACTTCGCAGCCACTTTGTGAAAATTGCTTGCGACTGACTATAGGGACAAAGGAAGAAAATTTGCGCTTGATTGAAATATTGAAAACTTTATAAAGAATTAGAACATGAAGAAAAAAGTATTATTTATAGATCGTGATGGTACTATTATTATTGAGCCTGAAGATTATCAAATTGATAGTTTTGGTAAGCTGCAGTTTTATCCAAAAGTGTTTCAGTATTTAGGTAAAATAGCGCGCGAATTGGATTATGAACTTGTGATGGTCACCAACCAAGATGGTTTAGGAACCGAATCTTTTCCTGAAGATACGTTTTGGCCAGTTCATAATTTTATGGTGAATACCTTTCAATCAGAAGGGATTGAATTCAAAGAGCAGTTTATTGATCGTTCATTTGAAGAAGATAACGCACCAACACGAAAACCTCGAACTGGTCTCTTGAATCAATATTTCTCTGAGGACTATGATTTGGAAAACTCCTTCGTTATTGGAGATCGGTTGACAGATGTGGAATTGGCCAAAAACCTAGGGGCAAAAGGGATTTTTATGAATGCGTTTCCTGAAAACAAACCCTCTACGGAAGAATTACGTAACTATATCGCACTTACATCCACAGATTGGGAAACGATATATAATTTCCTTAAAACTGAAGATCGAACTGCTACTTTGGAACGAAACACCAATGAAACCAAAATCGCTATCCAATTGAATCTCGATGGTACCGGAAAAAGTAATATTGATACTGGCATTGCCTTTTTTGACCATATGTTAGATCAAATTTCGCGTCATGGGCAGTTGGATTTGGATATTAAAGTAAAAGGTGACCTAGAAGTGGATGAACACCATACCATTGAGGACACTGGGATTGCCTTGGGTGAAGTTTTTGCGAAGGCTTTGGGGGATAAATTAGGTGTTGAGCGTTACGGATTTTGTTTGCCAATGGACGACTGTTTAGCACAAGCGGCAATTGATTTTGGAGGACGAAATTGGTTGGTTTGGGATGCTGAATTTAAGCGTGAAATGATAGGGAAGATGCCGACCGAAATGTTTTTCCATTTTTTTAAATCGTTTACTGATGGTGCAAAATGTAATTTGAACATTAAGGCGGAAGGCAGCAATGAGCACCATAAAATAGAGGCTATTTTTAAAGCCTTTGCTAAATCGATTAAAATGGCAATCAAACGTGATATGGATAAAATGATTCTGCCGTCAACAAAAGGAGTGCTATAACATTTAAAAATTGAATTCAAACATGAATATCGTTGTAATAGATTATGGTGCCGGAAACACCAAAAGCGTACAATTTGCTTGTAATCGATTGGGTTTTGACCCTGTATTGAGTAAGGATTCGCAGGTTATACAAGATGCTGATAAAGTGATATTTCCTGGTGTGGGTCAAGCAAGCAATGCTATGGACATGTTGATAGAATCCGGGTTAGATGCTGTGATTCCCTCGCTAAAACAACCTGTTTTGGGTATTTGTTTGGGAATGCAATTATTATGTAATAGCACGGAAGAAGGTAATGCAAAAGGTTTGGGAGTGTTTGATGTGTCCGTAAAACGATTTTCAAATAATGTAAAAGTGCCGCAGATGGGCTGGAATTCGATTTTTAATCTTGAATCAGATCTTTTTGAAGGCATAAAAAACGAAGCTTATATGTACCTTGTGCATAGTTATTATGCAGAAGTGTGTGAACATACCATTGCACAGACAAATTACGATTTAAATTACAGTTCTGCGCTTAAGAAAGACAACTTTTATGGGGTGCAATTCCATCCGGAAAAAAGTAGCACTGAAGGCGCTCAGATATTAAGAAATTTTTTAAAATTATAAGATGAGGATAATACCAGCAATAGATGTTATAGACGGCAAATGTGTGCGTTTGACAAAGGGAGATTATAATACAAAGAAAATTTACAATGAAAATCCGTTAGAAGTGGCCAAACAGTTTGAGGCTTCAGGAATTGAATATTTACACTTGGTGGATTTGGATGGTGCTAAGGCACAACATATTGTGAACTATAAGGTTTTGGAGCAGATAGCTTCAAAAACCAGTTTGAAAATCGATTTTGGTGGCGGACTTAAATCTAATGAGGATCTTCACATCGCTTTTAATTCGGGTGCCAAACAAATCACAGGAGGAAGTATTGCGGTTAACGACCATAGAACTTTTGAGTCTTGGTTGGATAAATATGGATCCGCTAAAATTATTTTAGGAGCAGATTGCAACAATGGCAAAATAGCCATTAGTGGTTGGCAGGAAGAAAGCAGCTTAGAAGTGATTCCGTTTATTAAAAACTACCAACGCCGAAATGTGCAATACGTTATTTGTACTGACATTGCGAAAGACGGCATGTTGGAGGGACCTTCATTCGACTTATACAACGAAATTATTCAAGAATGTACTAATAACAGTTCAGACCAATCCATAAAATTGATTGCTTCTGGTGGAATTTCACATATCGATGAATTGCCTAAACTAAAAGAGCTTGGCTGTGAAGCTGTGATAATTGGAAAGGCCATTTATGAAAACAAAATCAGCCTTCAAGATTTAGAAAAGTACTACTAGAAAGCAGAATTATAGGGGGCAACTAAAATCTAATGAAGTAACAAACTATACAATGCTTACAAAACGAATAATTCCGTGTTTGGATATAAAAAATGGCAGAACCGTAAAAGGTGTGAATTTCGTTAATCTTATAGATGCGGGAGATCCTGTGGTTTTGGCAAAACAATATGCTGAAAAAGGCGCTGACGAATTGGTGTTTCTGGATATTTCAGCAACCTTGGAAGGTAGGAAAACTACCTTGGAAATGGTTTTGAAAGTCGCTGAACAAGTTAATATTCCGTTTACAGTTGGTGGTGGCATATCTTCAGTTGAAGATGTTGATTTACTTTTAAAATCGGGCGCTGATAAAGTCTCTATAAATTCTTCCGCCATAAATCGTCCTGAGCTTATTGATGAATTGTCAAATAAATTTGGAAGCCAATGTGTGGTCGTTGCAATTGATGCAAAACAAATTAACGGACAGTGGATTGTGCACTTGGCAGGTGGAAGTATTCCTACAGAATTAGATCTTTTTGATTGGGCTAAAGAAGTGGAAATGCGTGGTGCTGGAGAAATATTGTTCACCTCCATGGATCATGATGGCACTAAAGACGGATTTGCAAATGAAGCTTTGGCAAGATTGTCAACAGCGTTGAATATTCCCATAATCGCCTCTGGTGGCGCAGGAACTATTCAGCATTTTGTGGACACGTTCCAAAAAGGAAAATCTGATGCAGCGCTTGCGGCAAGTGTTTTTCATTTTGGCGAAATTGAAATCAAAGAATTAAAAGAAAATTTGAAGAAAAATAATATTAAAGTTAGACTTTAAAATTGAGCTCTCAATGTTCATATAACTAACGATGTAAAATGTAAGCGATAATTTAGATTATAAATCTTCGCTTATCAAAAAAAGAAATAATGGATTTAAAATATAATTCAGATGGATTGATTCCCGCAATAATTCAAGACGCTACAACTAAAAACGTACTGATGCTCGGCTATATGAATAAAGAAGCGTTTAAGCAGACCAAAGAGCTTAAAAAAGTCACGTTCTTCAGTAGGAGCAAGCAGCGGTTATGGACTAAAGGGGAAGAAAGTGGAAATGTTCTAAATTTGGTAGATATTAAGGTTGATTGTGACAATGATACCTTATTGATTCAGGTCAACCCAGAAGGTCCAACCTGTCATAAAGGTTCTGACACCTGTTGGAATGAGCAAAATACATCCAATTTTGGTTTTATTTCTCAATTGGAGCACACTATTGAAGAGCGCCGTAGTAATTCCAATCCGGAAGAATCGTACGTAGCATCGCTTTTTGCGAAAGGGGTTAATAAATTAGCACAAAAAGTAGGTGAGGAGGCTGTTGAAGTGGTTATTGAGGCGAAAGACAATAACGATGAGCTATTTTTAAATGAAAGCGCAGATTTGTTATTTCATTACTTAATGTTACTTCAGGCCAAAGGTTTTAAATTGGAAGACATTGAGCGCGTCCTTAAAAACCGTGAGAAAAAGTAATTATGAACTATTTTTATCTTATCCATATTCAATATTTGGGTTTTCGTTACCATGGTTGGCAGAAGCAACCGAAGCTTAAAACGGTCCATTTAATGATTGATAAAACATTGAATTACGTTTTTGGAGGTGTCCTTAAGTTCAAAACCTTGGCAGTTGGTAGAACTGATGCTATGGTGTCAGCGAATGAAACTGCATTTGAGCTATTTGTCGAAACCCCAATTTTAAATGCTGACATATTTCTAGAGCATTTTAATTATTATTTGCCTCAAGATATTAAAGCCTTATCCATGAAAGAAGTTGATAAGGAATTTAACGTCATCCAAAACGCAAAACTCAAAGAATACAACTATTTGTTTGCTCATGGGCAGAAGGCACATCCGTTTTGCGCGTCACTTATGACCACTTTTAGGGACGAGCTTGACATTGATTTAATGACCCGAGGCGCTAAGCTTTTTGAAGGCACCCATAATTTCAAAGGCTATTGTTCTAAGGTTACAGATATTGGATTGTATACACGAGAAATTGTGTCCTGTGATTTGGTTGAAAACACGACGATTAGCGCCAGTTTCTTTCCTGAGAAATCTTATATACTAAAGGTGAAAGGTGAAGGATTTGGCTATAATCAAATTAGAACAATGATGGGCGCTTTAGTGCAACTTGGCAAACATGAAATCACCTTAACAGATATTTCTGAGAGTTTAAAGCCAGAAAGCACCACTACAATGGATTATATAGCACCAGCTTCGGGTTTGATTTTAAATTTGGTGGAGTTTCAATAGACAACTCATTTAAGCCATTGTCGCGCCAATGCACGTCTTGAAAACCAAACTAGAAATGTAGAGACTACAATAATGGTGAGACTTAAAAAGATATCACGCGGATAGATTTCCGTTACAATATATAATTGTTGCAGACCTACGGCTAAAAGGGAGACAACAAAAAAGGAATACGCCCATCGTTTGCGTAATACTAATGAAATAGCGCCCAATAATCCTGCAAATACAGCAATGGCGAACGCTCCAATATACCATGAAGGGAGGTTAGCGTATAAATTTTGATCTGTTTTTGAGAGTTGATCAAGATCTTCCTGGGTCATATAGGCTTGCATAAGGTAATTAAAAACACCAAAAGCGTTCCATAACACAGCAATAATGCTGATGACCCAAAAATAGACTGGAGGTTTGTTTGAAGCAGAAAAATTCATAAACGGAAGGTTTTTAGAGATCTAAAACACAACAATTTATGAATTTTTTAATTAGTAACAGTGATTTAATCTTAAATGACTGCTTTGTGGAATGAATTATTTCTCATCTACAACATGAAGTACTGGGGTTTTGTTGACCCATTTTCCGTTTTTAGATTCACCTAAAATGTAAACTTCTTTTGTCTGTTCATACTCTTTAATCGTACGAAGCATGTGTTCTTTAGTGTCTCTATGAATTTTAATACCTGTTGTTTTACCTTTATTTCTTATTTCTATATAAAAACCGTCTCTAAATTTGATCGGTCTTGTAGGTGGTCTTCCCATGAATTTAATTGTTTGATGTATATAACTCGCATATTAAACAAAATTATGTCAAAAAGCAAACGTTAATTGAACTTTTCAAATATAGGCCGCTTTCCTTTCAAATCCTTTTTAATCTGATAGTAATTATATATTCATTAATTGAGCCATACTATACGGAAAAAATATTTACTTTTAAAGCATAGATGACTACGAGAATTCCATAAAAAATGAGATCTAAAAAGAAGAAAAAATCCTATAAAACTGTCAATCGTTCGCCGGGTTCGATCCTTTATCGAGGTAAGAAACAGTCTACTGTTACCGCTATAGATATCATTAATTATAGTAAGGAATCCTATTCAAAAATTGAAACTCAAAATGTAGCGGATGCCTTTCATTTTAAGGGGAAAGATACGGTGACTTGGATTAATGTTAACGGCCTTAATAACACGTCTGAAATTGAAAAATTAGGCAGTCATTACGGATTGCATCCACTTACTTTAGAGGATATTTTAAACACCAACCATCGACCTAAATTGGACGAGTTTGATAATTATTTGTTTCTTGTTTTAAAGATGCTCTATTTCAAAAACGATGAGGAACTTGTCTATGAACAGATGAGTATTATTGTGGGTGAAGGGTATGTCTTGACGTTTCAGGAAGCTGATGGCGATGTCTTTGACGATTTGAGAGAGCGCATTGAAGCCGGTAAAGGTCGCGGTCGCAATATGGGTGCTGATTATTTGATGTACACCATTATTGATGCCGTAGTGGATAATTATTTGACCGTTATTGAAGCTTTTGGAGATAAAATTGAGGACATTGAAGATCACATTTTTGATGCAACCACTGAAGATAGTCAAACGGCGAGCACCATTCAGGGGTTAAAACGAGAGGTTCTTAAAATTAGACGCTCAGTGTTTCCTTTGCGTGAAGCCATTAATCGACTGGAAAAAATGGAGCATCCAATTATTGATGATAAAACCCGAAATTTCTTGAGGGATTTATACGATCATATCGTTCAAGTTAATGAAAGTATTGAGGTTTATAGAGAGATGGTGTGGAGTTTGTTGGAAATGCATATGTCGCTCATCAGCAATAAGATGAACGAAGTCATGAAAGTGCTGACTATCATCGCCACTATTTTTATTCCGTTGACTTTTATAGCTGGGATTTATGGGATGAATTTTGATAACATTCCAGAATTACATTATAAAAATGCTTATTATATCTTGTGGGGCGTCATGATTTTTATTTTCTTGATGATGTTAATCTATTTCAGAAGAAAGAAATGGCTTTAAGAGGTTTAAGCCATTAATTTTAACCATTTGCAATTATCTCTTGTGATAATTCCCTAGCGTAATTTTCTACAGAACTATTTTTAGTGGAATTTCTATTCCAATAAAATAGTGATCAGACCATTATCGAGCGCTGCAATTACCTAATTAATAATAGAATAGCCATTCTAAAATTTATATATGAAAGACGAATTAAACAGATCATTTGAACGCTTAGTTGAGAAATTATTGGGTTGGATGAATTCCATTATTGAAAATCTTCCAAACCTTGCCTTGGCCTGTATGGTCATGGTTATTGCCTACATATTAGCAAAATATGTGAGTAGATTAATGCTCCGCCTCGTTGGAAGTCGCGTTAAGCAAAAATCTGTAGGCAATGTTATTTCGAGACTAACCGCCATATTTGTGGTGTTCTTAGGTTTGTTTTTAGCCCTCGGAATTTTAAATCTTTCGCAAACATTAACCTCGCTTATTACAGGTGCGGGTGTGTTAGGGTTGGTCATTGGTCTGGCTTTACAGGGCACGCTGTCCAACACTATTTCGGGGATTGTAATCTCGTTTAGAGATAAAATACAGATTGGCCACTGGGTTGAAACCAATGATTTTGCTGGAGAAATTGTCGATATCAATCTTAAGAATTTTACTTTAAAGGAATCGGACAATAATTTGGTGTTTATTCCCAATAAGACCATTTTGGAAACTCCAATGAAAAACTATTCGCTGACACCCTATATTAGAGTGGATTTATCCTGTGGCGTGGGGTATGAGTCAGATTTAGAATTTGTAGAAGCCTTAACTAAAAAGACGTTGGAACAAACCTTTGAAAAAATTGACAACCTGAAACCTGTGGAGTTTTTCTTTACAGAATTTGGAGACAGTTCCATTAATTTTAAATGCCGTTTCTGGATTGAAGGCACCAAAAACGTCCATAAATTAACTGCTACCAATAAGGCGATTATCGCTATTAAGAAAGCATTTGATGCAGAAGGAATCAACATCCCATTCCCAATCAGAACGGTGCAATTTAAAAATAAATTGACTTTGGATAACCCTACGGTTGAAAACGAGGATTAACATTACGATAGCTTTTAAAGAACTTCATTTCAACAGCATATTTTAAAAAATGACAACATCATCTACATTTTCGAAGGACTTATTGGAATTTCTTAAACTATTAGAAGACAATAACGATAGAGATTGGTTTAATGAACATAAGGCAGAATTCACAAAACTCCAATCTGCTGCAAAACGAAACTTCAATTCACTATTCGAAGCGCTCAAAATGCATGATGATGTTGATCGAGTGAAGATTTTTCGAATTTATCGCGATGTCCGATTTTCAAAAAACAAGGCACCTTATAAAACACATTTTAGCGGGTCATTCCATAGAAGGAAACCAGAACTCAGAGGCGGTTATTATCTGCATATCCAACCAAATAATGAATCTTTTATTGCAGTGGGTTTTTGGGATCCATCAAAAGAAGATTTGTTAAGAATCCGAAAGGAATTTGAAATGGATGATGAAGATATACGTGCTATAATTAGCGATAAAAAGCTTCGTGATGTTTGGGGCGATTTAATTGGAGATGAACTTAAAACAGCTCCGAAAGGATTCGACAAAGAGCATAAGGCAATTGATATGATTCGTAAAAAGCAATTCATTTTTACCAAGAAATATACAGATGCAGAAGTTGTGTCCACTAATTTTTTAGAGGATGTAAATACATCATTTAAAGTCATCAGGCCTTATTTTGATTATATGTCTGATGTTTTAAATACCAATATCAATGGAGAGTTACTTATATAACTTCCGTAATGGTGAAAGTGTTGCCATTAAATTCAATACGATCTCCCACGGTTTTGTTGTTAAGCAGCATCCCAATTGGCGAACCAGATGAAATTGCATACACCGTTAAGTCGTCAATATCAATTTTGCCCGCACTGATGGAAATAAAAAAGGTATTGGTAGTTGTTTTAACCAAACTCCCTAGCGTCACAGTACTATTCGCCATTTTCGGATTGATGGCTTTTAAACTGTCCAACATTTTTTGGGCATCAATTAAATGCAGCGAATTTTTTTCCAGATCGTTAAAGAGCTTTCCATTTCCTGAATCGTCATCATCTCCGTTGCCCTTATCATTGCTTTCAAGAGAATCCTTGATGGTTTCGATTTCATTTTTGTAATTGGCAATCCGCTTGTTAGCATAGTCATAACAAGCTTGCAGAACATCACTTTTTATTTTCATATAACAGTTGCCATCTCTGGCCTAAATAGTTGGATGTGGCTAACCAAACGCTCTTTTACAAGATTCATCATGCGTTTGTTTAAGGCTGATGAATTTTCCATATAAATCTCATACTCTTCAATGGTAAAATGACCAATGATCATTCCTTTAATTGAATTTCTGAACTTTATATCCTTGTTAATAGCACTTTCAATATAGTCCAATTGTTTCGGCAAAGATAGGTTATAAAACATATTTTTATGTTTGGTAATATAATTTTTAAATACTACAATTATAAGGTCATTTTGAAGCTTGAGTATGGGTCTCAAAGTGCCGTTTTGAAAACGTTCATCGCTACTCATAGTATCATACATTAAAGCACTGGAAATGATTGGTCTTATTTGGTTAAGAGCTTCTGTTCTGTTTATCATGGCTTTAGGTTTTATTAAATGTAGGGATAATGGATTTCTTAGAAGGAAAAGCCGTAAGATGTTGTTAACCGCTTTATTAACAACCATGCATTTTGAACACTTGTTTTTAGGTCAGGTAAAATTGAAATGTGCTCTACAATGGTATAATCGCATTGAAGTCAGTAAAAATATCAATATCATTAATGATGCCAGTGCAAGTGAGCTACCTTTGTAGCTAATCAGTAAATTTTTAAAAGAGTATCGTCCAATATTTGAATAATTAAGGAGGCGATATTCCTAAAACACAAAAACCTAAATCATTAAATGAGATTTCACACACGTAAATGGGTTAAACCTGAAGATTTAAATCCTAACGGCACCTTATTTGGAGGTCAATTGCTGGCTTGGATTGATGAAGAGGCGGCACTCTATACCGTCATCCAACTCGAAAATTCCAAAATTGTCACCAAATATATTTCTGAAATCAATTTTATGAGTTCAGCTAAGCAAGGCGATATTATTGAAATTGGAATGGACGTAGTGAAGTTTGGAGCCACATCTATTACTCTAAAGTGTGAGGCTCGTAATAAAATGACACGGGAGACCATTCTTACCGTAGACAACATTATTATGGTGAATTTGGACAAAGATGGAAAGCCAGTGCCTCATGGCAAAACCGAGATAGAATTCGTAAAGAATCGGTTAAAGTAATTGGTTATTTTTATTTCATTAACAAATAATGGGAATTCCTTAACAACCAATATGTAGTAGAATTCGTATATTTAATACAAACCAATTTATACTTATCAAAATGAAAAAATTAGGAATATTACTACTTATCTCGACACTTTTTGTGTCGTGCTCTTTATCAAAAGTAGAAAAATCGGCGCGGAAAACCGTTGATGGCAACTGGGTTCTGAATTCAGTTACTTATGACACACCGGGCGTTTTTAACACCGTTTTATTCAACGATGCTACTGCATCCTGCTTTAAGGACAGTCAGTGGTTTTTTAGATCCAATAACAGTACGGGTACTTTTAATATTATAAATACCGACTGTTCAACTGGCGTAAGAAACTTTAGATGGGCCGCGAATGAAATAGGTAAAGACACTGGGAACTTCGATTTTACAATGAAGTTTACTGATGGAAAAAACAAGGACTTGCAAGAAGATGCCGGTTATAGAATGAATTTGAAATACTTAGATGAAAACAGTATGCAAATCACTCAAACCATTCAGTTTGAAGGCAAACCTTTTAATATCAATTTAAATTTTACAAGAACAACTTTATAAACATAAACACATGAAAAATACAATAAAAACATTCGCATTACTATTTATGGTAGTCGCATTAGTAAGTTGTGAGGCAACTAGAAATGCTAATAACAAACAAAAAGGAACGGTCATTGGAGCTTCTAGTGGTGCTGTAATTGGCGGCGTTATAGGCAATAATGTAGGTAACAAGAACAACACGGCTTTAGGCGCTATTATTGGTGCTGTAGTTGGTGGTGTTGCCGGTAATTATATTGGAGACCGTATGGACAGACAGGCCGAACGTATTGAGCAGGAGATTCCTGGAGCTCAAGTGGAACGTGTAGGTGAAGGTATTAATGTCGTTTTTGATGAAAGTAGTGGTGTTTATTTTGATACCAACAAATACAATATCAACAGCGCATCTTCAGCAACGTTAAATAAATTGGCGGCTATTTTTAAGGAATATCCTGATACTAATATTTTAGTTGAAGGTCATACAGATAGTACTGGTCCGATGGATTTTAACATGACGCTTTCTAAGCAACGTGCTAATGCAGTAACGTCTTTCTTGTCAAGTCAAGGTCTTTCTTCTGGTCGTTTTACTACCAATTGGTATGGTCCTAATCAGCCTAAATACGACAACTCTACTGTAGAAGGAAGAGCGAAAAACAGACGTGTTGAGTTAGCGATTATTGCTAATGACAAAATGAAAAAAGAAGCGATGGAAAAAGCTGGAAATTAAACAGTAGTTTTTTTATAGCAATGCAGCCTTATTTCAGTTGAAATAAGGCTGTTTTTTTATGCGCTATTTTTTGTCTGCAGGGAAAAGTGAAGGTGTCAATTCGAAAAGTTCCAAATCGAAATATGAAATGGCTGACAGAATATGATCAAAGATATCAGACATAATGTATTCATAATTCACCCAGCGTTTATCGCTGCTAAATGCATAGATCTCTAAAGGAATCCCTTGAGATGTTGGTGCCAATTGTCTGACCATAATGGTCATGTCCTTATTAATACCGGAATGACCTTCAATATACGTTTGGACATATTTTCTAAACACCCCTAAATTGGTAAGATTTCGCCCGTTGATTAACGTGGATTTATTCACGTTATTAGCCGTGTTGTACTCTAATAATTCAGTTTGTTTGGTTGTCAGATAAGCTGTAATCAACTCAATTTTCTTTAACTCTTCAATTTCAGCATCTGTAAGATAATGGATACTTTTAGATCTAATTAAAATAGATCTTTTAATTCGTCGTCCACCAGAAGACTGCATTCCGCGCCAATTTTTGAACGATTCAGAAATAATCGCATAGGTAGGAATATTTGTAATGGTCATGTCAAAGTTTTGCACTTGCACGGTAGAAAGGTTGATTTCTATCACATCACCATCGGCACCATATTTTTCCATCGTTATCCAATCTCCAATTCTTAACGTATCGTTGATGGCTACTTGAATACTTGCTACAAATCCTAAGATAGTATCTTTAAAAATCAACAAAAGCACTGCTGATGCGGCACCAAGAGTTGTGAAAAACTTTAAAAAGGATAAATTGATAATTGCTGCAAGACATGAAGCAATCCCAATAACCCAAACAAAAAGCATAACCACTTGAATGTAGCTGTCAATTGGTTTGTCTCTTAAACGAGGAAGGGTTTTAAAATAGGATTCTAGACTTCTGAGGACACTTCTTACAATCCAAATGGCGAGTAAAATACCATACACCTTGAGAGCCATAAGGATAAAAGACTCAAAATGAGGATAATCATAAAAGACAATCGGAAATAATTTGATGGTAATAAACAAAGGCACTACATGTGCAATATTTCGAGGGGCTTTATGACCGACTAAAAAATCATCAAATTGAGTTTTAGAACGCTTTGCAAACCTATTAAACGCCTCCACCAATATTTTTCGCGTCAAATAATCTGAAATAAATATGATCACACATAAAATTAAGAGAAGTGCGAGCATATTTAAAAACGTGGCCCATTTATCGGTGAAACCAAGATTTAAAAAATAATTGCAAAAAATATGACTGTATTCGGACATTATGCCGTGGTATTTAAATATTTCCGTTCAATGTAAAACGTAGCAAATGGAATTAAGGATGCCAAAAGAACAATTCCTAAAGTCTTAAACGACCATTTTAATTTAGAACCTACTAAAAGCGCCAAAAGCACGTAGGCAATGAATAATAATCCGTGACTCATCCCAATTGGGTAGAGGAGGGTTTTGTAGATTTCTGGCTGGAATGGTTTAACAAGTAACATGTTACCAAACAGCACTAAATAGGAAATGCCTTCTAAAACGGCAACAAGTTTGAAGCTCTTTAATAGTTTAAACATGGGTCTTTAATTTTTATGCAAAAATACCTATGTTATACTGTATTAGCTAATTTTTTGAAGCGATTTTATGTAAAGAAAATGGCGGTTTTACTACTAATTTCTTTAAATGAAGCTAAAAATCAAAATCCCGTTAAGATTCATAATCTGATAAATACAACCATTCAAAGTGATCCTCATTTTTGAGCGATTTAATTCGCGTAAACCCATTTTTTACATAAAACTTATGCAATCTATTTTCTTCAGTAAGTAGGAAGTACTTATCATGATTTTCGGCTTTCTTCAATTCTGTAAGCCAATAGGATCCTAGGTTATTACTGCGTTTGTGTTTTGCAATCCAAATAAAACCAAGGTAGAGATAACCCTTACTAAACCAATAATTCGCTTCATCTTCAAAATAGGTGAAATTAGGAGGGCAAGCAGAAAACATGATGCCACTACCAATAATGACGTTATCTTCTTCAATAACGTAAATTTTGGCAACAGATTCGTAATCTTTCCAAAAAGGTGCGATTTCTTTCTGCCATTCCGATGGGAGCATATCAAAAAACTGTTGTACTTCTGTAGTCAGCTGTCTGAAAGTTAGGGATTCCATAATATGTATTTAAGGGAATTAATATTGGGTGTAAATTTAGAAATTTTGTGGACAAATCGGTTATAAAAGTCCCCAAGACCATAAACGGTCAGAATCTTCAAACCATCTATCGCCAATATCGGTTCTATAATAGCCGTTATTGAGAATCACATTGCTGATCCTGTTGTTCATCATTTTTTGGGCATCCTTCATTGTAATCCCAGTCCCGCTAACCATGAGAGCAATTCCCGTATTTCCAGTAATTAGCCATTCTTCATTCACTTTTTTCAGGTGCATCGGGTGGATGCCTTCCTTTAAATCTTTCCTGAATACAACAACGGCATCTTTAGAAAATAATTCAAATGTTTTTTTATCGTCATAAGGAAATGGAGGCACAACCATAAAGGCACCAACTTGAAAGCCTTTTTTAGTTGCAATCTTGAATTTTTGACCAGAAGCCACTTTATAAAGCATTTCTCCAATTGGTTCGTTAATGCCCGCGCGTTGAATGAATATTTGTGGAAAACCGAAACGGGAGGTGAATTCTAACGGATAAATTCCGTTACCATTGACGATGCAATTAATGTCTATGTGACCAATAAATTTATGCTTGGCCAATGAAGGCTCAAACTTATGTAAAGTAGCATTAAAAATAGGAGATTGGTTGACCCAAAACATGCTAGAACCCATTTCTCCGGTAGAGACACCTAATTCCTTAGGGAATAGCTTTTTATGCTCAAAGGTGACGTTGATAGGTTTTATAAACTCTTTTCCATTAAAAAAAGCAGAAACTGAAATTTCAACCCCTTTTACTTTTTTCTGTAATTGGAAATTTCCAAAATCGTCTCCCCAAGATTTGTCGTAGGCTTTCAAAACGCGAATAACATCCAAACCTTCATCATCACTACCAACAAACAATAGTTGTTTCAGTTCTTGAGTTTCGCCCGAAGGTTTAATAACGTAAGAATCTGGATTCTTTTCAACATATGTAATGGCCTCCTGAAAACTTACGAATTCTTTAAACGGTAAGGTTTTAATCTTATGTTTTTGAAGTTCCTTTTGCCCAAAATTCCGATCTAATTCTAGCAGATCTGTATATTCACTTCCACCAAAAACAATCTTTCCGGCAGCTCTTAAATCGGCACATTCCTTGCCAAAGCCTGTATAGTCAAAAATCAGGATATCAGCCCAATCTATATATTTCTTCCAATCTTTTACTTTCTTTACAAACCCGGTTCCGATCTCTCTGGAAGGCTTGTCTTCAATATATAATTTGACATCGTTACCTTCATTTTGCGTCGCGTAGGCAATGTCAAGAATTTCTCCCCAACGGGAAATGAATAAGAATTTTTTAGGTAAGTAATTTTGCTTTTTCAAGGTGTGTACAAGATGAGTTATGTGCAACGAAATTAATTAAATTTTCGTCTTTAAAATCATTTTAAAAATAAAAAAGACCGTTATTTCTAACGGTCTTTTTTGAAGTAATTAATTAAAAAGTGATGCTTATTCTTCAGTACCCATTAAGGCAAAGAATTTATCTAAGTTTGGAAGGATCACGATACGTGTTCTTCTGTTTTTAGCTCTATTATCTTTAGTGTCATTATCAGCAAGTGGCTTATAAGAACTTCTACCTGAAGCAATCATTTTTTCAGGAGCAACACCATACTCATCTTGTAATTTTCTTACTACAGAAGTGGCACGTAACACACTTAAATCCCAGTTGTCTGCGATTTTACTTGTACGGATGCTTCTTGCGTCAGTATGACCTTCAACCATAACTTCAACGCTAGGCTCAGAATTGATCACATTAGCAATTTTCTGTAAGATATCGTTTGCTTTGTTACTTACTTTATAACTAGCTGTATTGAATAACATCTTGTCAGAAATTGAAATCATAACAACAGTTTCGTTGATGTCAATTGAAATATCTTCGTCTTCGTTAAGAGTACTATTATCCAAAGATTTGTTCAAGTTGTATGACAATGCAAGATTCATTGAATCTTTTAATGTTTTAGCTTCTGCAAGTTTTGCTGCATCTACATTTTGCAATGTTTTGCGCATTGCTTTTTTAGTGTCGTTAGAAATCACTGCAATATTGTCTACATTGACAAGCATTGCGTTATTTTCTTCGGTAAGTGAATTGATTTTTTTATTGTAGCTGTCCACTCTTGCTTGAATAGCATCAAACTTAGCTTCAAGATCTTCTTTTTCAACTCTTGTCTTAGTTAGTTCACTCTTAATTTGACCATTTTCTTGCTCAAGAGCAACGTATTTCTTTTTAGAAACACAAGACGTAAACATTATAACGGTGAATAATGCAATTGAAATTTTTTTCATAATTATAAATTTATTGGTTTAGTATATGTACGATCATCTATGCCTTATAGACGTTATCGTTTCTCATATTTTTGATTATTTTAACATTTTGATCTGTTAATGCAACAGAATCTGATAGTTAAGTATTTTCTGTCATTTAACATTTTTTGTTTTATGTTAAACTATTTAATACAAATTGCGCGAGATTTTCTTGAATGACCTTGCTGCATCCTTGTTTTAGGTGTTTTAAAAGTGTCCTTTTTTTAATCTCACAGGAATCCTATCTCGTCACCATACACCCCGATACCTGGAGTTGATCATAAAAATTATTGTAAAGGTTAATGAGCGATGTGTAACAGCCCATGTTTCGTATTACATAGGTTTGTTCAGTCGGCACTAACATGACAACTTAATCGATCTCTGTCGGATCCGTTTCCTCTAAATGTTCATTGCCGGGACCGCCTTGACTGTATAGCTGATTCTCTTCATCTTTCAATTTTCTTTTAGGGTTATCATCTGGTAGATTCCTACCGGGAATATCTAAGTCCTTACCTTCAAAATCTACAGGCGCAGTTCTATTTGCATCATCCAGTAGCGTGTCGTCACCGCCATCGGTCCTGAGATTTTTGCGCTTTTCACCAAGAATCTCTTTGTCATGTTCAGTGATGTTTGGGTTGTATGTTTTCTTATCCTTATCCTTATGATCCATAGTTATTGTATTTATAATTTAATATTCCTAAGGTACATCAGTTATATTTTAACATTTAACCGGTTCGATAGTAATCTTAATCCATTAAGAATCACTTATATATAGTAAGTTCGAAATGAGTCCAGTTTTAAATGGGTTGCATCAATTAATTAGGCAATGAGGTTATATTTTTGAGTTTAGTGTTGAAATCACACGCTAATGAAAATCAGTTATTAAAGATTGACTCAAACCTTTAACGAATTCAATAGTTACCTCGAATGTATTATGGATTGCTAAGATGATATAGAATGGCTCATGCCGTTTTCATGGCAGAGGTGCTAAAGCGTGCAGTTCAATATCTATAGGGTATAGTAAAAAGTAACAGTTTGGACCACCGGAATTCAAGACAAAAACCGTTGTAGCTGACCAGAAAAAATTTTCAATTTAAAATATTTTAAATCAGTTTTTTGCAGCTCTGGTTTGAGCAATAATTTCAAATTTATAAATTATGAATACAGATAAAAAGACGTTTTCTACAGTTAATCCTGCTACAGAAGAGGAGATTGCATCATATACATATATGAGCAGCGAGAACGCATTCAAAGCGGTGACGGATTGCCATAACGCTTACTTGGAATGGCGTAAGACTCCAATTGAAGATCGCGCAAAAATTATTAGAGCTATTGGAAAGGAATTGGTCAACCAAAAGGATAAATTGGCGGGATTGATGACTGCAGAAATGGGGAAACTCTTAAGGCAGGGGCATCAAGAAATTGACCTTTGTGCAGGAATTTGCGAATTTACATGTACTGAAGGCATAAATTACCTTAAGGATGAAGAGAGAGAGCTTGCAGAAGGCGGAAAAGGAATAATTACCTATGCTCCAATAGGTGTCATTTATGGTATTCAGCCTTGGAATTTTCCAACCTATCAGGTCATCAGATATTCTATAGCCAATTTAATGGCAGGTAATGGCATCTTACTTAAACATGCTAAAAATGTAACTGGCTCAGCCTTGTTGTTGCAAGAAATTTATGAAGCGGCAGGACTTCCAAAAGACCTCTTTAAGGTTCTCATTATTGACCATGAATTGTCGGATAAAATTATTGAACATGAATTGGTGCGTGGAGTTACCTTAACCGGAAGCTCTGGTGCTGGCCGAATTATCGGAAAAAAGGCAGGTGCGGAGTTAAAGAAAACGGTTCTCGAATTAGGAAGTAATGATGCCTATCTTGTGTTAGATGATGCTGACGTGGTGCTTGCTGCAAAAACTTGTGTACAAGGCCGAGTTTATAACAACGGTGAAACGTGCGTTTCCGCAAAGCGTTTTATCGTAACAGAAAAAGTTTACGATCAATTTAGAGCGGCATTTATTGAAGGCATGAAAACTATCGTCGCTGGAGATCCCACTGAAAAATCTTCTAAAATGGGACCTCTAGCACGTAAAGATTTACGCGAAACACTCCATGAGCAAGTTGAAGAAAGTGTGAAAAAAGGTGCCAAAATCAGCTTAGGTGGCGTAATGCCTGAAGGGAAAGGTTATTATTATCCGGCTACAGTCTTAGAAAACGTTACTCCAGGACAACCCGCATATGATGATGAGTTGTTTGGGCCGGTAGCCTCATTGATTAAAGCCAAAGATAATGAAGACGCTATAAGAATTGCCAATGATAGTGAGTTCGGACTTGGTGGTGGTATTTTTTCCAAAGATGAGGATAAGGCTATCGAATTGGCGAGACAACATTTTGATACCGGAATGATTAACATCAATTCTTACGGACTGGCAAGACCAAATATGCCTTTTGGTGGAATTAAAAATTCAGGTTTTGGTAGAGAACACGGCGGATTCGGAATTCGTGAGTTTGTGAATGCTAAATCTATTTTTATTCCGAAGAAAAATTAGACTTTAATATGAACCATGTAGTAATTAAGAATAAGTAATTTAGTAGAACAAAGAGTTAACTATAAATATAAAAATTATGAAATTTAATCGAACAGCAAAAGCCCACTGGGAAGGTGGCGGAAAAGACGGAAAAGGATCATTAACTACGGAAAGTGGCGTGTTGAAGGAATCTCCGTATGCCTTCAAAACACGATTTGAAGATGCGGTAGGAACCAATCCGGAAGAGTTAATTGGAGCAGCGCATGCAGGCTGTTTTACAATGCAATTGAGCTTCTATATAGTTGAGGAAGGCTTTACGGCAGAACGTTTAGATACGCAAGCGAGGGTTCATTTCGAAGATGGGAGCATTCCTAAAATAGAGTTGGAATTAACAGGGAAAGTTCCAGGGATGGACGAAAGTAAATTTAAGGAGCTGGCTACAAAATCTAAAGAAAACTGTCCGGTATCAAAATTGTTGAATGCCGATATTACGCTAACAACCACTTTTGATAACTAAAAATCACCCATCTCATCACTTTGCTTACCTCCGCCATTAATGAGTACAAAACATAAAATTATGAAAACAACTATCAAAGCTTACGGAGCAGAGGATGCTAAAGCCGATTTAAAACCAATGAATATCGATCGTAGGGCTTGCGGTGATGATGATGTGAAAATTGATATTACCTATTGCGGGGTTTGCCATAGTGATATCCATACCGTTAGAAATGATTGGAAAAACTCTAAATATCCAGTTGTTCCTGGTCATGAGATTATAGGTCGCGTGGTTGAAGTTGGGAAAAACGTGAGCAAGTTTAAGGAAGGCGATTTGGTAGGTGTTGGCTGTATGGTCGATTCTTGTCAGGAGTGCGCATCGTGCAAGGAAGATTTAGAACAATATTGTGAAGTTGAAATGGTCGCCACATATAACGGCAGGGATAAACATTTGGGTGGTCATACTTTTGGCGGATATGCTACGTCAGTTGTTGTCGATAAAAAGTTTGTTTTAAGCATTCCTGAAAATATTGACGAAAAAGGAGCGGCACCTTTGTTGTGTGCTGGCATTACAACGTGGTCGCCACTACGCACATGGAACGTTAAAAAGGGTGATAAAGTAGGCGTAATAGGATTAGGCGGACTTGGACATATGGGTGTGAAATTTGCTAATGCACTAGGCGCACATGTGGTTATGATTACCACATCGCCAGACAAAGCTAATGATGCGAAAGCTCTTGGGGCACATGAAGTTCTCATTTCTAAAAATACGGACGACATGAAAAAGCATCGAAACAGTTTCGATTTTATTTTAAACACGATTCCTGTTGGTCACGAAATGGATCCGTATATTGGACTGTTAAAGCGTGATGCTACGATGGTTCTTGTCGGCGCAGTAGAACCGCTGAAACCATTTCATGGTGGTGGAATTATACTTGGTCGTAAGCGAATTGCGGGGTCTTTAATCGGTGGCATTAAAGAAACTCAAGAAATGTTAGATTTTTGTGGAAAGCATAATATAGTGTCAGACATTGAGCTGATTGATATGAAAGATATTAATACTGCCTATGAACGAATTATTGCTGCGGATGTCAAATACCGATTTGTAATCGATATGGCGTCGTTGAAAAACTAATAGATTATTGAGAAATATAAAACTTTTAAAGAGGCGTTTCAGCGCCTCTTTTCTTATTTTTGCCTATTACTTTTTATGACTCCCCGCTATAAATAAACCATGAGCAGTTCAAAAAATACAATTCTTATTATCCTTGCTTTTTTCTCCATTTATGTTATTTGGGGTTCTACCTATTTATTGAATAAAATTGCCGTTACAGAACTGCCACCATTTATGTTGGCTTCGATGCGATTTATTACAGCAGGTGTTCTGATTTTTATAATTGCTAAACTCATGGGCAAGCCATTGGCAATTACTAAAAGACAGTTAATAAATACCGCAATTGCTGGGTTTTTATTTTTGACTTTTGGCAACGGCATCGTGGTTTGGGCACTTAAATATGTAGATAGTGGTTTTGCAGCGTTGGAAATCTCTGCGCAGCCATTGGTCGTTTTAATTTTGATGCGAGTTTTTCAAGGTAAAAAGATTAAAGCCATGTCTGTTTTAGGAGTGATTTTAGGGATTATTGGCATCTATTTGTTGGTGAGCCAAAACGAGGTGGTCAGCAAAGAAGGATCAGTTCTGGGAATGATTATGATTTTTGTGTGTATGGTAAGTTGGGCTACAGGCAGCTTATTTGTAGGGAAAGCAGATTTACCATCTAATTATTTCGTGAATACTGGCTACCAAATGCTCATGGGAGGCGTAATGCTTCTTGTACTAAGTTTGCTATTTGGAGAATCCTGGAGTTCACCGCACGTATGGAGCGAAAAAGTACAATGGTCTATGCTGTTACTTGTGGTTTTCGGAAGTATCGTCGCATTCACCTCATTTAATTTCTTATTGAAAAGGGTGTCGCCAGAAAAAGTAGCAACCTCCACATATGTCAATCCAATTATCGCTTTATTGTTAGGGTGGTATTTCTTAAACGAAGTGATAACCACCCAATCCATAATTGCTGCTATAGTCTTATTAACAGGTGTTTATTTTATTAATACGAAGAAAAAACTGGTCCTCTTTGCAAGGTTTCGTAATAGAATTTAAATATCTTTAAGTTTTAATGTGCCATGGACAAACAAACGCTACTCGATACTAGTCAACGGATTTCCCCATACATTCATAGTACACCAATTTTTACATCGCAATTACTGGATGAGATGGCTGATGCAAAACTATTCTTTAAGTGTGAAAACTTTCAGAAAATGGGTGCTTTCAAAATGCGAGGCGCCGTCAATGCCATTTTACAACTGACCGCAGCGCAACAGGAGCGAGGCGTGGTGACGCATTCTTCTGGGAATTTTGCCCAAGCATTAGCATTAGCAGCCAAAAACTTGAATGTTCCCGCGTACATTGTGATGCCTGATAATGCGCCTAAAGTAAAAAAAGATGCGGTTTTGGGTTACGGCGGAATTATAACGGAATGTAAATCTACTATTGCCGCTAGAGAAGAGGCTGCAGCAAAGATTGTAGCTAAAAAGGGAGCTACGTTTATTCATCCTTCTAATGATTTGAATGTTATTTTAGGCAATGCAACTGTTGGAATGGAGCTTTTAAATGCACACCCTGATCTTGATATGATTGTCACACCAGTAGGTGGTGGCGGATTGGTTGCAGGTACCGCCTTGGCGTCACATATTTTTGGAACGGATTGTAAGGTTATTGGTGGTGAACCTAAGGTTGCTGATGATGCATTTAGATCATTAATAAGTGGTCAAATCGAGACAAATATGGCGCCTAACACCATCGCTGACGGATTAAGAACGAATTTAGGCGATATCAATTTCCCAATCATTCAACAGTATGTAGATCATATAATTTGTGTTGAGGAAGCGGAGATTATTCAAGCTATGAGGTTACTTTGGGAACGTTTAAAAATTGTTGTTGAACCTTCAAGCGCAGTGGCTTTTGCAGCGGTCTTAAAAAACAAGGCTTATTTTAAGGATAAATTGGTGGGCATCATTTTGTCTGGTGGAAATGTGGATTTGGAAAACATTAAATTTTCATAGAAAATTTCAATATAATCCATAAAATAACCCACAGTTAGTGGGTTTCTTGTTTATTGATGCTTTCTTTAGCTTTTATTGGCTAACTCACTCGCCTCAGTCTTGATCTCTTGAGCACTATTTTTTAAACTGTCCAAGTTTGATTTTACAGAAGACTCAACTTCAGTGTATGTGTCTTTAACTTTTTGCCCAACTTCATTAACTTTTGAGTGAAGTTGTTCCTTCTTTTCAGGAGATAAGTTTTTGTATTTATACCAGGCAAAAACACCTGCTCCAAGTCCTAATAAGGCTAAAAGACCTTTTCCTTGTTGTTTTTTCATGTTCTAAGTTTTTTTAGTTTAAATTCTCTGATTTAAAGGTAAGATAATTTTAAACCAAACGGAAGATTTTGTGATTGATTGTGAGAACTTTAAGATAATTTTATAAGATAATTTTGATTGTAAATTATTGTTCGAAATTTAGTTGTTCAACTCAACCAAATGTATGTTTGCGGCGCCCCCAACAGATTCATTGGAAATATAGAGATCACCATTCTCGTTAAACGTCATTCCTTCGGGTTGTGGGAAATTGACTTCGTCTAATTTATAAACTGATTTTGCTGTTCCAGCTGAATCCATAATCAGTAATTTAGGATGCTTTCCTTCCAAAATATACATATCATGAGATTTAGGATGAATTGCTATTTCGGATGGGAAAAAAGTTTTGCGGGCCTTCTTTTCTCTATAAGGTGCTAATACGTCGGAATTCATGTCGATTTTATACGCTGGTGAATCCGTGTCTAAATTTTTAATAGGCAAGGATATCTTGTAGACGCCTTTATAATCCTCTTGCGAGTCCTTGTCCTTTGGAACTGTTAGCAACGCAGCATCATTTGACGAATAGGTGAGCGATTCCATATTATTGGAAGATTTAAAACCAGTTTGATGAGAACTAACAACTCGATTAGCATCGTTCCAATTCTTGATTTCATAAAGTAATCCATCACTTTGCATGACATATAAAGTATCACCATTAAGTGCAATTCCTTCATAATCGCCATTACCAGCAAACGGAATTTCTTCAACTATTGATTTCTGGTCTAAATTATAGATGTACACTATACCATCCTCATCTTGTATGCAGGCTAAAGTGTTGTTGCCAAGCCAAGTTATACCACTAATTTCTTCAAGTTCTTTGGGAAGTTCCCATGTTTCAGTAATGCGATAATGTTTGCTAGCTTCAACCATTTGCTCATTTGCCTTGCTAACTTTTGAAAACCCAATTATTGCAATTCCTACTAAAACAGCACTAAATACTGCTACATATATAGCTGATCTTTTCATTATTTAAGATTTGTGGTACAAAGTTCCATGATAAAACTTAAATTGCTAAAAATCTGGGTACAATTAGTATTTATTTAATACAATTTTAACGGCTTTTAAGAAAGGTAAATATAATGACTACCGATCAAGTTTAGAGCAACTTATATAATATGATATTATATTTATAAATGAAAACCAATTATGATAAAATGCCTTTTCTAGTATTACTCAAATAACTTCAAAAGAATATTACTCATGATTATCCGGTTTATTTTCCTTTTTGCTGTTCATCATAAAGTTTATAATAATGCTCACTAAAGTGATACAAACTATTGCGAAAATGCCGATCATGATGACGCCATTGTTCCAGTTGGAATTTAAAAAAAAGAGTTGAAACATAATATTTGGTATTATTATTTCGATAAAAATATACTTTAGCCGCCTTTCAAAATATGATATTTGTCAGTGTTTCCTAGTAAAATCACGCTATTAGGTAATGGGTTAAAAAATGTTTCATTTCAGGCTCTAAATTTGTATTGAAATCTGCTTTTAGATATGGGAATTGTATAATTTTGCAACGTCTTAAAACTCAGTTAAAATGAAACCATATACAGTATTGATTCTTATGCTATTTTCAATAGGATCAGTCGCACAAGTTGATTACAAAAGGCAGTTAGATAGCTTGACTACGGTACATAAAGTATGTACAATAGAAAACACGATTAGAAATCATCGGGTAAAACTCGATCAATTGAAAAAAGAAAAGAGACGGCTGAATACGCAGTTAACTGAAATTCAAAGCTTTAAATTAGGTCGTACCGATGCTGAAAAGGAAGAGCAATTATTGGAGATCAATAAATTGATTGAGGCAAATGCCGTAGCACTTACCAATGCAACTGTTCATTTAACGTCACTTATTAATGATTTAGTGATAGCAAACGACGACGTCAAACAATTGCAAAGAAAATAGGGATTTGTAATAAAATGGAGCGTTTCTTAAAGGTCCCACTTGATAATAATTCATCAAATGATTCGTATTAAAAAACGCTCCAATAATCCTTATGAATTAAACATTCTTTGGAGGTAAAGCAAAGGCCACAGCATCATGTTCAAAATGATTACGGTGTGCGCCATCGCAAAAAGGTTTATTAGCTGACAATCCGCATCTGCAAAGAGAGATCACATCACGACCACCAAGATCGTAAGCATTTCCATTCTTATCAACTATTTCAAAATCACCTTCTATTCTTAAAGAACCGTTGTTGTTTACTTTTAGGGTTGTTTTACTCATAGCACTACTTTTTTTATTATTAATTTCTGATATAGCGTGCTAATTTAAAGTAAGTTTTTCAATTACTGATGGAAACAATTTTTTATCATAATTATAGAATGGTTTAGGATTAACAAAATCATAACAAAGCGACTGAATATAATCTTGTATTTTAGTGGTTTTCGGTGAATTCTACGCCTTTTAAAAGATATACATATCAAAACATCCTATGAAACCCATACATACAGCATATTCAATTTTAGATTTGGCCTTAGTTTCAGAAGGCCATAGTCTTAAGCAAACATTTAATAATTCACTTTTATTGGCACAACATGCGGAACGTTATGATTACACACGTTTTTGGCTGGCTGAACATCATAATGCCGTTAATATTGGTAGTAGCGCCACCTCCGTGCTCATTGGATATATTGCGGAAGGAACAAACACGTTACGAATAGGTTCTGGAGGAATAATGCTACCTAACCATTCGCCATTAATTGTGGCTGAACAATTTGGAACCTTAGGTTCATTATATCCCAACCGTATCGACTTAGGACTGGGGAGAGCACCAGGAACTGATAGAGAAACGGCGGAAGCAATAAGATCAGACTTTATGCAAGCTGCACATTCCTTCCCTGAGGATTTGGAAGCCATACAACAGTATTTTTCAATGGATAACGCAAAATCTAAAATTAGGGCTACTGTCGCAGAAGGCGTAGAAGTACCTATTTATATTTTAGGTTCTAGCACCGACAGCGCGCACTTGGCAGCACGAAAAGGATTGCCTTATGCTTTTGCCAGTCATTTTGCGACTCGACATTTGGAAGAAGCCATAGCGATTTATAGAAAGGAATTTCAGCCATCAGAAGCCTTAGCTGCGCCGTATGTAATGGCGGGAGTAAATATTATTATTGGAGAAACCGATGCTGAAGCAGAAAGTTTTGCCACGTCTTTAATCCGAATGTTTTTAGGCATATTTACAGGGAAGCGCGATTATATGCAGCCACCAACTGCCATGACTCAGGAGTATAGAGAAATCATGGCGCATCCGCAAGTGCATCAAATGTTGAAATATTCTTTTATAGGTAGCAAGGCAACCGTTAAAGCTCAAGTGAAGGATTTCTTAGAGACTCACAAAGTAGATGAGCTTATTGCGGTAACCAACATTTATGACATTCAAGATCGAATTCGTTCTTACGAATTGTTTGCGGAGATTATGGAGGAGTTGAATGATGAGTAAATTGTGTCGCATTTAAGATTATTTCCGCTCTATTGTAAGACTTCCCACACCATTAATACCCCAAAGGGGGTTATTCTCTGCAAAAGTGTGGTTATCTTTGCAAAAAATATAGTTTATGTCACAACAGTTTTCAGATTTAGGAATTAATGATCAATTGCAAAAAAGTTTAGAAACTTTAAACATTTCTGTACCTACAGAAATTCAAAAAAAGACCATTCCTGTTGTCCTAAATCAGAAAGAAGATGTTGTGGTATTGGCAAAAACTGGGACAGGAAAAACCGCAGCTTTTGGTTTGCCTTTGTTACAATTAATTGATGCTGAAAACACGACTGTCCAAGCGTTAGTTTTAGCGCCGACGAGAGAGTTAGGACAACAAATTTTTAATAATATTACGTCATTTGCTGGAGAAAATCCACAGCTTTCAATTGCATCGGTGTGTGGCGGAATCCCTATTAAACCTCAAATAGAACGTTTAAAATCGACCACTCATATTGTAATTGCAACTCCAGGAAGATTACTTGACTTGGTAAATCGTGGCGCCATTGATATCAAACATGTTCAGTATTTAATATTGGATGAAGCAGATGAAATGGTCAGCGCCTTAAAAGAGGAGGTCGACACCATTATTAAAAGCATCCCAAAATCGAGACGGACCTTATTGTTCACCGCTACCATGCCTGGAGCCATCAAACAATTGGTTCAAAATTACATGTCAAAACATGTGGTGCATATAGAGGCTGATATGGCATCTGTTGGACATCAGGGTATAGATCACCAATATGTGGTGGTGGAACCTATTGAGAAATTAGAAGTGTTACTTCATTTTTTAAATTCAAAAGAAGGTGAACGTGGTATTATCTTTTGTAAAACGAAAGCAGCCGTTAATAAACTGGCTAAAAATTTAGCCATCAATAAATTTCCTTCCGGTGCGCTTCACGGGAGTCTGACTCAGGGGATTCGCGATCGAATTATGGGACAATTTAGAGAAGGTTATATAGATATTTTAGTAGCTACGGATCTGGCAGCTCGTGGTATAGACGTTAAAGAAGTGTCCTATGTTGTCAATTATCATTTGCCTGATACTTATGAAGCTTATGTGCATAGAAGTGGGCGTACGGCAAGGGCAGGTGCTAAAGGATTATCATTAACCATTTTGCAACAGGAAGAAGTTGAAGATATTGTCGATTTTGAAAATGAACTAGGCATCGTTTTTAGTAAATTCAAGAAAGCAGATGCCCAAAGTATTGAAGAGAATAACACCCTATTATGGGCCAAAAAAATATTTAAGACCAAGCCTAATCGAGACGTTTCAGAAGATCTAAAATCGAAGATTAAAACCATTTTTCATCATTTAACCAAAGAGGAGTTGGTGGATAAAATTCTAGCGAATTACTTGGCGCAATCTCATATTGAAACGCCTAAACCGGCAGTTTCTAAGTCACCTAAAAAGAACAAAAAATAATGGCAAATACAATCAAAGACCAACAGGATATTTTAGACAAATTAAATATCCAAACCTTGCACCCAATGCAGGAGGAGGCCATTTCCGTAATTTCAGAAAATGTCAACACCATTTTATTGTCCCCAACAGGTACAGGAAAAACATTGGCGTTTTTATTACCATTATTAGATACACTAGATCCAACAGAAAGTGATGTTCAGGCACTCATCATTGTGCCATCGCGAGAACTCGCCATTCAAATTGAGCAAGTTGCTCGAAATATGGGTTCCGGATTTAAAATCAATGCAGTTTACGGTGGAAGGCCAATGGCTAAAGATAAAATTGAGTTGAAGCATACGCCAGCGGTTTTAATTGGTACACCTGGTCGGATTTTAGATCATTTTGATGCCGACCGATTCTCGAAGAAAAGTATCAAAACCCTTATTTTGGATGAGTTCGACAAATCTCTTGAAGATGGATTTGAAGATGAAATGAAGCAAATTATTGGTCAGTTGCCAAGTATTAATAAGCGAATTCTAACGAGTGCCACTGAGCTCGAAAAGATTCCCGGATTTGTGCGTTTGGATAAACCCGTGACAGTTAATTATCTTAATGTAAAACGCAAATCAACTTTGGCCATTAAAACGGTGGTGTCTCAAAAGCCAAATAAATTGCCAATTTTGCTAGAGTTATTACAACATATTGGTAATGAGCAAGGGATTATATTTTGTAATTTAAGAGAGAATATTGACCGATTGAGTCACTTTCTAAAACGCAACAAAATCAGTCACTCTGCTTTTTCTGGAGGAATGGAACAGCAGGACAGAGAACGATCTCTCATCACTTTCAGAAATGGAACCAGTCAAATATTGTTGGCAACGGATTTAGCCTCTAGAGGGATTGACATTCCTGAGCTCAACTTTATCATTCATTACGAATTACCGAAACATAAGGAAGAATTCATCCATAGAAACGGTAGAACTGCGAGAGTGAATAGTAAAGGCACCGCTTACATTTTAAAAGGTAGCGATGAAACGCTGCCAGATTTTGTCAAAGATGCGCAAGGTGTCAATATTTCAAAAAAGGCTCCAGTTTCAGCACCAAAATGGGAAACTCTGTTTATTTCTGGCGGCCGAAAAGACAAAATCTCAAAAGGTGATATTGTGGGGCTTTTTATGAAACAAGGAGGACTGACACAGGAACAATTGGGAACTATCGAGCTTAAACAAGACTGTGCATTTATTGCAGTGCCAATCAACGAAGCGAAACGCATCGTTAATCTTTTGGATAATACACGATTGAAAAAGAAAAAAGTAAGAATAAGGGTTTTGTAATTTGAAATATAAATCCTTATTCCTTTATCCTAATTGGTTTTAACTGAATTAGACCAACAGCATCAAGGACTTTAATGACTAAATAAGTCATGTCAATTTCATACCATTTCACGCCAAAGTTCGCTCTACTGGCGTGTCGGTGGTGGTTATTGTGATAGCCTTCACCCATCATTAAAAAGTCAAAACGGAATAGATTCTTGCTGGTGTTTTTCATCTGATAATTGACATATCCATAAATATGACCAAACCAATTGATGATCACCCCGTGAATCGGTGCCATTAAAAAAGTAATAGGCAATAAAAGCCATTGCCACCATGCCGTAGCAAAGTATACAAACACTAAAACATAAATAGCAATCCAAAGTAATCTTGACAAACGAGAGCCTGCAAATTTATCAAAGGCAGCCCATTGTGGAACATTTTTGGTGAATTTCTGATCTACCTCTACACGCTGATCATTAATATCTTGGTAAATAGTTTTTGTTTTCCACATCATCGCAAATAAATTATCGTCGTAAGAAGGGGAGTGTGGGTCTTTTTCAGTGTCTGTATAAGCGTGGTGCATACGGTGCATAATACCGTAACCATACGCACTTAGGTAACTGGAACCTTGAAAAATCCAAGTAAGGACAAACGTAATACGCTCCATAGTTTTAGACATCGTAAACACCTGATGTGCTGCATAGCGATGTAGAAAGAAAGACTGAAAGAAAAGGCCGCCGTACCAAAGTACTAAAACGAAAATAACAATAACCATAATAATTTTTTTACAAAGATAAACTGATACTAGGTTCAAAACAATGAACCTAGGTCAAGTATTAGTGCTACAAGCGCCTTCTAATTCGGCTAAGTGCCTGAGCTGTAATGCCAATGTAAGAGCTGATGTATTTTAATGGAATCACTTTTAAGAGTTCTGGACGTTCTTTAAAAAGTTTCATATACCGTTCTTCAGCACTAAGATTCAATAGATTCTGTTCGCGTTTAGATTTGATTAAGAAAAGACGTTCTGCTGTTAATCGGCCGATAAGGTTACCAATTTGTGTGGTTTTATAAATTTCTTGCAAATCATTATAAGAAATGCTTAAAAGTGTGGTCTCCGTCAGTGCTTGTACGTGATATGCAGATGGCGTTTGGGTTAGGAATGAATCGTAAGCACTTACAAACTGATCTTTAAAACTAAAGCCAAAAGTGATTTCTTTTTCTGGATTGTCTTTAGGAATAAACAAACGCACGACACCCGATTCTATAAACGAAATATGATTTTCAATCTCGTTGACTTTTAAAAAAATAGTCTTCTTAGGAATAACACGACGGTGCAATTTTGAAGTGAAAAAATCCCAATCTTCGTTAGATATGGTTGCAATTTGATCAAGATATGCTCTGATTTGATTCACGGTGATGTTATGAGGGTTTTATGAAAAGTGCAAAGATAAGTATTTGGCTCGGTTTAGCAATTTCGATCGAATCAGTTTGACATAGAAGATGTAAGCAGAAGTATTGTGTCACAAGATTTATGGTGAATAAAAGAGCATTCAACACCTTGAAATTATAAGAGTAGTTAAGGTTAAATAAAAAAGAGGCCAGTATATACTACTGACCTCTTATATTCATATTAAAAGTAATTAATGTCCAACTTTTTTTCTTTTGAAGTTATAAAGTGTTTCATCTATAGTAAACCAGCAGAAGTAAAAAATTCCCACTGAGAAAATAACATCTCCAATCATGCGTAACCATTTTAAGGTTTGGACAACAGGAGAGTATAGTAATTCCGAATCTCTCGCAAATGAATAGCCTTGGGTTATGGAAGTGTACGCTTGAATAATCCCAATTGGTAATAAACTAAATACAACCATGGCCACCAATCCGATGTTTAACAACCAGAAAGCACGTTTCAATTTTGTGTTTTGCCATACACGATCAGAATAAAAGCGGAGGCAAATAATAATAAAGCCCATACCTAACATGCCATATACTCCGAATAAAGCGGTATGTGCATGGACTGCCGTGGTATTTAAACCTTGAATATAATACAGTGCAATGGGCGGATTGATCAAGAATCCGAAGACACCGGCACCAATAAAATTCCAGAAGGCAACGGCAATAAAGAAAAAGATCGGCCATTTGTATTTCTGAATCCAATCTTTACTTTTTAATAGGTTCCAGTTTTCTCTAATTTCAAAGCCCATTAAGGTTAAAGGCACAACTTCTAGCGCACTAAATGTGGCGCCTAGTGCGATGGCCTGAACTGGGGTCCCAGAATAGTACAAATGGTGTAAGGTCCCAATAATACCTCCTGCCAAAAATATGGCTGCCGAAGCTACAGAGACACGACCAGCAGTTTTTGTAGAAATCACTTTCATTCTCGAAAATATAAAGGCGATTACTACGGTGGCAAACACTTCAAAGAAGCCTTCAACCCACAGGTGAACTAACCACCATCTCCAATAATTTATAACCGGTAGACTACTATTTTCACCATACATTAAACCAGAGAAAAAGAACAGACCTATGGCCACGACTGAAACGAGTAAGATAATTATAAGATCTCTAGATTCATCTTTCTTATTAATGGCGTACATTAAATGTCTTCCCACCATTATCACCCATAATACAAGGCCAATGGCTAAGAAATATTGCCAAAAACGACCTAAATCCATATACTCATAGCCTTGGTGCCCAAAGAAGAAATTGGTGGTTAAATCTAGGAACTGATGTACTCCCAACCATTCTCCAAGCATAGAGCCTAACACAATAATTATTAAGGCGAAGAACAGGAAGTTGATGCCAAAAACCTGATATTTCATCTCTTTCCCTGAAATCATCGGGGCCAAGAAGAGTCCAGTAGCTAACCAAGTTGCGGCAATCCAAAAGATAGCCAGCTGCGTATGCCAGGTTCTGGTGATGGAATAGGGTAAAAATCGTGACAGATCATATCCAAAGAAGGCTTGCCCTTCTACAGTATAATGCACGGTGAGTGCCCCTAACACCACTTGTAAGGCAATTAGCAAGGAAATGACTATAAAATATTTTAACACCGCTTTTTGCGAGCCAACTAATTGCAAGTTTGACAATGGATCAAAATCTGGTTTTTCTAAAATCTCGCCCTTTTCGTGATTTCTTAAATAATAATACGTTAAGATTCCGATGAATAATAACAGTAATACAATAGATAAACCGGACCAAATAAGGGAGTCATCAGTGATTAAATTGTCAATTAAAGGCTCATGTGGCCAGTTAGACGTATAGGTATAATCTTTTTCCGGTCGATTGGTACTAGCTGCCCAAGACGTCCAAAACAAAAAGGCATTAAGTTGTCCTAATTTTACGGTATCAGTTAAAGCACCTTTCGGAATGGCATATTGCTCATGTCCATCAGAAAAAATAGAACTGTAATGGTTGATGTTTTTTGAAATAGCATCCCAGCGTACCTGAGATATAGTGATGGTTTTGGTAGTTGGATCAAAGGTGTTTGTTTTAACATCTTTAATTAAACGGGCCTTGATGGCTGCTTTTTTTTCTACATCAAGGTCGTCATAAGCGGTATTGTAATCCGTTTGTGCCCAATGCTCAAGCATATATACCGCTTCTTTATGTATCCAATCTGCCGTCCAATCAGGAGCCACATAACTTCCGTGACCCCAAATAGATCCAACTTCCATACCTCCGATAGACTCCCATACATTTTGTCCAATCTGAATATCGGCTTTGGTGTAAACTACTGTGTTGGTTTCTTTAATAATGACCTGTTCAGGGATGGGAGGTTGGGTTTGATATACCTCAGTACCAATCCATATGAGGACGACAAATGACAATACAACTACGCTAATAAAGGCGATCCAAATTTTTCTCATGTTTTCTAATAGGTTTGGGGTTAGTCTACAACATTATTAACGCGTTCAACACTGTCATTTTTTGATAGCGATAAGCGTACAATGGCGTCTTGGGTACAGTGTAAATCGTGAGGCACATTCGGGTCTAAAGCGATTAGATCCCCTTTTTTAAGCTGTAGTGTTTTGCCCTCTACGCCAAAATCTATAGATCCTTCAAAAATTTCTACAACAATAGAAGAGGGGGCTTTGTGTTCTTTCATTTGATGGCCTTTGCGCATCGTAATTCTAATTTCCTTACTGTGGTCGCTTTCCAATAAAACGCTGATGGCAGGCTTGTCCGTTTTATAGACCAATTGGTCTGTAAGTGATGCTGTTTTCATAAATTATAAGTGTATTATTATTAATTAATATAAAAAGGTCTTTTTATCCTTTATTGGTGTAAATAATTTAAATTTTTAAGTGGAATGGCTGTGATTTTGTGTCATTGGCCAACAGTATTGATGTGGTGTTGTGTAACATATTTTCAAATCCTTCTCTAATTCCTGCAAATATTTCCTTCAAAGTTTCACGTACTATAAAAGAACTGCCATATGAACTTTTTGGAGATTCGAAGAGATTGCACTCTGCCAACTGATCCAAAATTTCAGCTTTAAAAGCAGGAGGGAAGTCTTCCGCTTTTAAAATAGTTATTACATTCATTTTTTCTCCAAAAAAAGTTAATGTTGCTCTAAAAATGACGGCTCTTAATCCGTACTCACAAGACTTAGAAAACATAGTAGTGAATTAGTCTGCAAAAGTAAATCAAAAATCAATAAAGGACAATTTTATCCTATATAAAATTACTAGTATTTTCTATATTGATTTATGTGGTTGAATGCCAATAAATTATACTACATAAAAGTCAACTCAAATTGCTATTATAGATTAGTTATTTAAAAAGTCATACTTTGAAAAAAATGCGCTATGTTTACGATTCATCAGAATTTATACCATATTACATAAAAGTCGTACCCTAAGAATTGAAAAAAAAGATAACAATCAAAACATAAAGTTTGTTATTTGTTTTCAAACATTTTAAAGTAATGATTGCATCAGAAACCTTAGTGACTTATATGTGGATTTTATTGGCTGTTTACGCAGCGGTCATTTTATTTTTTGTGATTAGAGGTGCACGGAAAAATAAAGATCTTCAGGATTATGCGGTTGGGAATATTGGGTTCCCTGCTTGGGTAGTCGGATTATCTTTAGCAGCATCTATGACCAGTGCGGCAACCTTTATCATCAATCCAGGATTTATAGCGCTATACGGTATTTCAGGTGTGATTTCTTTTGCATTAGTACTGCCCATTGCAGCGTTTATTTCGTTGATTGTGTTTACCAAAGGTTTTGCCAAACAAGGGAAAGCCGTTAAAGCCACTACAATGGCACAATGGATTGGAAAGCGTTATGAAAGTAAAAACTATGCTATTTTCTTCGCGTTTGTCGCGCTCTTATTAATGACATTTATTGTATTGATTAATGTTGGACTTACCCAAGTCATTTCAAAATCTCTGAATGCAGAACCTTTTTACGTGTTGATGGGGATTACCACGTTTGTATTTGGATATATGATGTTTGGCGGTGCAAACTCTATGGTATATACCAATACTATTCAAGCAATAATCATGTGTATTGTGGCCATCATTTTAATTGGCTCTGGTGCGGAATATTTTACGGACGGGATAGATGGTTTTATGCAAAAATTAAATGCTATCGACCCTAATTTAACTAAGCCAACCAATCCATCAAGTTTCCTTTTTCGTGATTATTTTGAAATTATCGTCACCCAAATTGTCATAGGTGTCGCTATTGTTTGTCAACCGCACATCATCACCAAATCCTTATTATTAAAAGATTCAACTAAAGTAAACACGTATCTTATTAGTGGAATATCGTTTATGGTCATCTTCTTTTTGGTGGTTATTGTTGGGCTTTACGCCCGTATCAGTTTTCCGGATTTCACCGTCAACGGCACAACCTTAAAAATGGATGAAATCATTCCAACTTATGTAGTCACAAAATTCTCCGTAGGTGTTGGACTAGTAATTGTGGTGGGGCTAATTTCCGCAGGATTATCTACCTTGGAGAGTTTGATACAATCCTTATCCATCACCATTACATCAGATATTATTAATCCGCTGTTTAAGGATAAGTTTACTAAAAACACCATTTCTATCAATAAAGCGGTAATCGTAGTACTAGGAATTGTGAGTTTCCTGTTGAGCTGGAACCAAATTAAAAATCCGGATATTAGTGTGGCTATTTTCGCGCAAAACGGTGTGTATGCCTATTTTGCCGCTGCTTTTGTACCGGTGTTATTCGGAACATTCTTGAAAAACGTTTCTACAAGGTCTGTCTTTATTGCCAGTATCACCGCTATTGTGGTTCATTTTGGAATTTATTATGGCAGATTAACCCCGTATATGCAAGAGCCGGTTAACAATCCTGGAGTATCTGCAGCAATTGGAATTGTAGTATCACTCATTGTAGGGTATATATTTTATAAATTAGACGAAAAGAAACAACGTGGACACATTAGATTGGATAGCTAAATGGGCGGATTATACGCCTGAAAAAATTGCAATCACTTCGTATGACTCGAATAAAAGTTATACGTATAGCGACTTACACAACTATGCCAATCAATTAACTAAAAAATTTGCTGCACTCCATATAGAAGAAGGTGACAGAATAGCTGTGTTATCTGAGCACGGTTTGGAATATATTGTACTGTTTGTGGCGTGTCAGAGAATGGGCGTGATTATGGTGCCTCTAAATTACCGACTGTCGCAACGTGAGATTTCAAAGCTCATTGCCGACTGTACGCCAAGTTTACTTATTTATAATCATAACCATCAACCTAAAGTAGCACAACTCGCCAATCAAAATTTAAAAACAATTTCGTTTGATGCCTTAAGAGATTACTATGAATCCCCTAGTGCTACTCCAGTAAAAAACTTCGAGATTAAAGAGGATAATCCTTTATTTATATTTTACACTTCCGGCACCACGGGTACTCCAAAAGGCGTTATTTACACCAATAAGATGTTATTTTGGAACAGTCTCAACACGTCTATGCAACTCGGAATCACTTTTAGGGATTCTACCATTAACATTTTGCCTCCTTACCACACTTCTGGGTGGAATGTATTTATCACACCTTTATTGCACAAAGGTGCTCATATAGGCATGTTAGAGAAATTTGATGCTGAAAAAACCTTGTGTTTGTTAGAACTTAACAAGACCACCTTGTTTATGGCGCTTCCAACAATGCTCTTGATGATGCAAAAAGCACCTATTTTTAAAAATGTTAACCTCCGCAAATTACGTTATATCATTTCAGGAGGCGAGAAAGTCCCTTCAGAACTCGTTGCCTATTGGAAAGAAGAAAAAAACATTTACATCAGGCCAGGCTATGGTTTAACGGAAGCCGGACCAAGCATTACCTCGTTACATCATAAAATGGCGCATCTTAAACCAAATTCCATTGGGAAACCCAACTTTTATTTAAGTATAAAAATCGTCAATAAAAA
This sequence comes from uncultured Gelidibacter sp., assembly GCF_947500795.1. GTDB lineage: Bacteria > Bacteroidota > Bacteroidia > Flavobacteriales > Flavobacteriaceae > Gelidibacter. The sequence goes on from NZ_CANMTE010000001.1 coordinate 626,325, forward strand.
AGGAGATGTGGTGCCGCCAACTGAAGTAGGGGAACTGTGCATTAAAGGCGATATTGTTACCCCTGGATATTGGAATAATTCGGTAAAAACAAATAACAAAATAAAAAAAGGATGGCTTTTTACGGGCGACTTCGCCTATAGTGATGCAGAAGGGTTTTTGTATATGAAAGGCCGAAAAAATGACATGTATATTTCAGGTGGCGAAAATATTTATCCGCAGGAAATAGAAACCCAATTGGAAGCTATGGAAGCTATTGATAAGGCGGTAGTGTTAAGTGTAAAAGATGAAAAATGGGGCCAATGTGGCATTGCCTTTGTAGCCTCATCAGACGAACAACTCTCTGTAGCTGAGATCAGGACATTTTTAAAACCCAATCTCGTCGCATTTAAACATCCTAAGTATATCTTTATATTAAACGACATTCCGCAGACAAGTTTAGGGAAAGTATCCCGAAAACAACTCTTAACGTACTATAATACAATCACAGCCAACCCATGAAACAGCTAAGCTTCCTTTTCGCATTTATTCTTATTAACGCTTGTGTATATTCTCAAAAACCTATGAAAGAGCTACTTTCTGATTATGATTTTAAAAGCCAAATGGTTACAGTGGACGATTTGGAAATCAGTTATATCAAAGAAGGTTCAGGAGAAAAAACATTGCTTTTTGTACATGGGTTGAGCAGTAATGCTGATGCATGGTCTAAAAATATTGATGTTCTTAAAAATGAGTATACCTGTGTGGCTTTAGATTTACCTGGTTATGGAAAATCATCTAAACCTGAGGCAGATTACACAGCATCATATTTTGCTGAAGTTGTATACAAATTTATTGAAAAGTTAGCCTTGAAAAACATTATTTTGGTAGGTCATTCAATGGGTGGGCAAGCAAGTGTTAAATTGGCTGTACATCATCCTGAAACTATAGAAAAACTGATTCTTGTGGCACCAGCAGGTTTAGAGCAGTTTTCTGAAGCTAGCGGTAACCTTATGAAATCCTTTTTAACACCGGAATCTGTTAAAAACACCACGGATGAACAGATTGTAAAAAACTACGCCTTAAATTTTCATGATCAGCCTGAAGAGGTTTCAAAAATGATAGCGGACAGAATCCGAATTAAAGAAGCTTCAGATTTTGATGCCCATTGCAATGCCATTGTCAACAGTGTTTCTGGTATGTTGAATGATCCAATTCACAACGACCTCAAATCTATTTCGCAGCCCACATTGGTTATTTTTGGAGATAAGGATATGTTGATTCCAAACCGTTATTTTAATCCAACGCTCACTACTAAAGCGGTTGGTGAAATCGCGTTAAAGCATATTCCAAATGCTCGTTTGGAATGTATTGAAAATGCAGGTCATTTTGTACAATTTGAAAAGCCATCTGAGGTTAACGCACTCATTCAAGAATTTGTGTCTGGATACTAAATCAATTTTAAATTTAACATCATTCTATTTTTTTAGAATCACAAGTACGGTGCCTTATAACCTAAAGTTTCTGCTATATTTGAGACCATGAAGACGAAGCTTAAAAAATTCACTGAATTCAGCAAAACGATATTGCCAAACGAAGCAAAATACCTTCAGGGACAATATCAATTTGTCGATGAAGAAAAGCTTCAAATTATCCAATTGGTTATTGCCAATGCACTGTCTCAATCCACAAGAAAGGATTTTGACGATGCCATAGATAAGCGAAAATATTCTTACATAAAAGATTGGATTGAACGGAAATTACTAAGCATAGACGTTGATGCCACTATTGGTTGGATCATGTCATTGAATCAGAAAATCCTAACGGATGCCATATCATCAAATGAAGAAAAGCAATTCCTGAACTATATCAGTGGTTATAAGGCAGTCGATTTTAATTTTCAGAATTTATATGAATTAGCCAAAGAATATAAGTCATTTCTATTGGTGAGGATGCGGTATAAGGACCATCAAGTCGTGGCTGATTTTATTAAGGAATTCAATCCTTCCTATTCAAAAGCCATCACTATAAAGGAAAAATTATACACCGCCACAACTGAAATCACCAATCAATACACCCTCAATAATAACGAAACGAAGCATCTGGAAGCGTGGTTATTGGAAGTTTTTAATGATGATTTCATTAGCGGTAAAAACAGGTATCAGGCCTTTGTGTTACTCGCCTTCATGTATACCAATTACAATGAAAATGATAAGTTAAAAGTGTTATTCGATCAAATTGACTTTTACTTCAGTCAAGGAAAAATGTATTCAAGACGTTTGTTATCCAATTATTATGCGAGTCGTGTACTTCTGCATTCCAAACAAGATGAATTGAAAGAAGCTGAATATTATGGCTATCTCTCCATCCGTCAAAACAACAATGACACCCTGATGTATTTGAATAATCTGGTTGCCATTTTGTTGCGTAATAACAAACCTGATAAGGCATATCTGTTATTGGAGAAACATAAAGATCTTTATAAGGAAACCCATAATTACCATCAAAAAATAGGGTATTGTTCCTACCAAATTCGCGTATTATCTGAACTTCATAAAAATGAACTTGCGGAAGCTACCGCCAAAACTTTCTTGAGAAAGTATAAAAACGAAGTCTTAAAACATCGTTGGCACCATTTTTTTACCTCCTATATTGGAACCTTAATCGCGCAGGAAAAATATGAAGACGTTTTAAAACTCTCCACAAAATTCGGACTTACGGAAAAGGAGGAAGAACGACAGAAACAAAAGAATTATGTGCCAAATATTTCCTGGAGTATTTCCTTGTCGCGCTATATGGAAGGCAAGATCAATTCCACGCGTTTATTGGACGAAATAAAGTCACCACTCATAGATATCAAACCCACCACAAATCAAAAACAATTGATGATTAAGGTGATTGATCGGCTTTCAAAAAACTTACCTGAAGCCTTTTTAAAACTAAAGTCACATATATAATGTTTTACAGTAATTACTGTAGTTGTAATTGGCTTTACTAGCATCAAAGTGTTTTTTTATTTAATAGTCACACTCTAAACCTTCCGTTTTCTCAAGACTTTGTTTTGTAATTCATAATAGATTGCCACCTAAACGAACTCAATCCATATTCACAATTATGAAAAAACTACTCTTTTTACTAACCTTAATTGGTTCTTTTGTGGTTAACGCCCAAGATACAGGAACCATTAGCGGATTAATTACAGATGCGAAAGGCGTGCCTTTACCTGGTGCATCAGTGTCTATTAAAATTATCAATAAAGGCGCAATGACTGGTTTTGATGGACAATATACCATTGAGAATGTTAATGTTGGTACTTATATTATATCTATTTCCTTTATCGGTTATGAGACGAGTTCCAAAAATATTTTGGTGACTGCTGGTCAAACAACTCAAGTAGATGTGTCCTTAAAAGAGTCCGATACAGTTTTAGATGAAATCATTTTAACGGCAAACAAAAAACCACAAAAAATTACGGATGTACCTGCTACGGTAAACGTTATTACAGCTAAAGAAATTGAAGAATTTCCAAGTTTTAATATTGGTGAGTTGGCTGCAAGACAGAAAGGTGTAGATTTTGTAAGAAGTGGTGTTTTAGGAACCGGAATTAACATAAGAGGTTTCAATTCTGCTTTCAACTCAAAAAACTTACAAGTCACTGATGATCGTTTGTCTTCTCTGATTGCCACCGGATTGCCATTAGGCTCTTTTTCTACGGTAACTAAAGATGATATTGAACGTGTTGAAATTCTGTTAGGACCTAATGGAACACTTTACGGACCTAATGCACATAACGGGCTTGTGAGTACCATTACAAAAAATCCTAGAACTTCTGAAGGCACAACTTTTGCAATTGGCGCAGGTAACCAAAGTGTTTTAACTGCAAGATTGAGACATGCTCAAGTAATTGACGACAAATTTGCATATAAATTTCATTTTGAAAGATCTCAAGGAACTGAATATGATTATGTAGATAGTGTATATGTAGGCACAAAAGCTTACAAAGAACTTGATTTGGATCGTGATTTCGATTCTCAAAAATATGGTGCGTCTCTTTACTACAAACCAAGCGCAGGATCTGAATTGATTGGATATTATGGACACAGCAATAGTAATAATATTGGTGCAACTAATGCAGGTCGTAACCAGATTAAAGATTGGAGTATTGATGAAGCTCAGATAAAATTTGTTTCTAAAAACTTCTTTGCAAATACGTACTATACTTGGAGTAAAACAGATGACACCTATGCCATGAACCAGCGTACACAAAACTATGTATCTTTTATTAATAATGGATTTACTGAACAAGAAGCCCGTGAGCGTTCTTTATTAGAGCAATGGGTTCCTACAGGTGAAGGCACAGGGTTTTCATTGCCTCGTGGAGCACTTTTTAAAGACGCTTCAAAACGATTTAATGCTGAAGCGCAATACAATAACAATTGGGATGAATTCTATTTGACATTCGGTGCGCAATATCAAAAAGATATGGCGGATTCTGATGGTACGTATCTATTGGATGAAGGCGGAATTGATTTGGCACAAACTGGTGTGTATACGCAGTTGGAGTATAAAATGGAAGATTCTGGATGGGGCTTTTTACTAGGTGGACGTTTGGATAACCACGATTTGTATGGGTCTAACTTTATCCCTAAAGCGGCAATTACTAAAAAAGTGAATAACGGTACTTTTAGAGTAACTTATGGTAAAGGAATTGCTGTACCATCTATTCTAAACCTTAAAGGCAACTTGTTTGGCGGCTTGGTATTAGGTAATGGCGAAGGATTTACTTTGAAAGATGGAACTAAAATTGCCAAATTGGATGTAGAAACCATCAACTCTTATGAAATTGGGTTTAAAGGAAAACTATCAGACAAATTATTTATTGACACGAATGCGTATTATAATCAGTCGGATAATTTTATTAGTCCATTAGTGAATGTTGCTGGTACGGCGACAGGAAACTTTGTGACGCATGTTGGAGACACGCCAATTGGAGAGGTTGTTCAAGGGTCTAACGGTGCATTTATATTAACCTATTTAAACTTTGGCCATGTAGATACTTACGGACTTGATGTTGGCTTAAACTACTATTTTAGCGACAGTTTTAGAGCGGCGTTCAATTACTCTTATTTTGATCGTGATCTTGACTTAACTGATATGGCCAACGACGGTAATTTAGATGGTAAAGTTCTTGAAAGTGAGTTGCCTATCAATACACCAAACCATAAATTTAGCTTAGGATTCCACTATAATCAAGGGAAATTTTACGGTTCTATCTTTGGGCGTTTTGTACAAAAATATGATTTCTTCTCAGGAATTAATGTCGCTGCCAAAACACAAGACATGGATGGAGATGGCGTGAATGAAATTGTTGAAAATGCTAGAGTAGGTAGAACTTGGAACTACGGTCAGTTGGGAGGTTTTACAGTAGATGCTAATGCGGGTTACAACTTTACAGATAATTTGTCTTTAGGGATGAGCATTACAAACTTATTCAATGCTGAAGTAAGAGAATTTGTGGCATCACCAGTAATCAATACGTTGATTTCATTTGAGTTGAAATACAAAATCAACTTTTTTAAAAATCAGGCAGTAGCAACCAACTAAGTTTCTAAAACATGCCAAAGATACAAGTGAACAACATTGAACTTGATTATGAAGACCATGGAAACGGAAAAGTGCTTCTATTGCTTCACGGATTAGGATCAACAAAAAAAGATTGGGACGCTCAAGTCCCTTTCTTTTCTAAAAAATACCGTGTCATTGCTTTAGACTTGAGAGGACATGGCAACTCTAGCATACCAACAGATGCTTATGGCGTAATGGTGATGACTGAAGATGTCAAAGCATTTCTTGATCATTTAAAGATTGATAAGGCCACGTTTGTAGGGTTTTCTATGGGTGGTGCCATCGCTTTTCAAATGGCTGCAAGTTATCCTGAATATGTAAATAATTTGGTGATTGTAAATAGTGGACCAGATTTTAATAATATGGGAACCATTGGCGAAGAATTGCTAAGAAGTAGAACGCAATTTTTGGAAACTAAAGGCTTGAAGCTTTTAGCGAAAGAGATTTCTTATAATATGTTTCCTGAGGATGATCAATTGGAATTGAGAAAGGCCTTTGAAGAACGTTGTAAAAACAATGATTATAATGCGTATTACCAATCTTTCGTGACTTTGATGAACTGGGGATTGGGAGACCAATTAGAAACAATTAAAGCCAGAACACTTGTGGTGGCGTCAGATATGGATTATACACCGGTAGCTTTTAAACAGGAATATGTCGATCGGATGCAAAACGCTAGTTTGACTGTGATCAAAAACTCAAGACATGGTGTGGTCATCGATCAACCGGAGGGGTTTAACAAAGTCCTCGAAAAATTTTTAGAAGATGAATAAAATCGTACTCATTACAGGAAGTACCAGTGGTATTGGTTTGGCTATTGCAAAGAGATTTGCCAAAAAAGGCTATGATATTATGTTTCATGGTTTAGAAGCTAACGGTGCGGAAATTGCAGAAAAAGTAGGTCAGAAGCATAACGTGAAAGTAGCTTTTTCTAATGCGAATTTATTACAATCTGAAGCTGTTGAAGGCTTGATTGCGGAGACAATAAAAAAACTTGGGGAGTTGCATGTATTAGTGAATAACGCCGGAATTCAACATGTGTCGCCAATCGAAGACTTTCCAAATAATAAGTATGAAAACATCATTGCAATCAATATGAATGCGGTATTTTATGCTTCTAAGGCGGCTTGGGGTCAGATGAAACAGCAGAAATTTGGTAGGATTATCAATATTTCTTCCGTCCACGGATTAAGAGCATCCGAATTTAAATCGGCTTACGTGGCGGCCAAACACGGCGTCATTGGGATGACTAAAGTGATGGCTTTAGAAGGCGCGCCCTTTAATATTACCTGTAATGCCATTTGTCCTGGCTACGTCAAAACACCTTTGGTAGAAGGTCAGATTAAAGATCAGGCCAAAGCTCATAACATGACGGAAGAAGAAGTGGTTGAAAAAGTCATGCTTAAAAAGCAAGCCGTGAAACAATTTGTTCCAGCTAAAGCCATTGCAGATATGGCAATTTTGTTAGCCAAAGAGTCTTCAACAACAATTACAGGAACTTCATTCGCCCTAGATGGCGGTTGGAGTGCCCAATAATACTGCTGCTAATTTAATTTTAATAGTTGAGTTCTCAATGCCCCGAAGGTTACGCCTTCGGGTTTTGTGTTTAATGATGTTTACATAATGGTTATTTCAATTTAAGTCTGTATTGAATGAATTTATAAAATTAATCGTATCCCTAAATTCTCCTCCTTTTTAAGGAGGAGTGGCTTCTGCTTCCGTAGAGAAGCAGAAGACGAGGTGGTTTTTAAAATTATTCTCACTTGATTTCACATTCCCAATTTTCGTAAATTGTAGGGATCTAAATTTATACACAATGGATCAGGTGACGTCTTTTGATTGGGCTCGAATTTTTGTAGGGGAGCAACCTTTATTTTTTATTGGGGAATTGTTTTTACGTGTAGTCGTTATTTATATCATGGCTTTGCTTCTGTTGCGACTTGCTGGGAAGCGTTCTCGGCAGCAGCTTACTACGTTGGAGTTATTGTTGGTCATTGCTTTAGGCTCAGCTGTAGGCGATGTCATGTTTTACCCGAGTGTGGCTATTTTATATACTGTTATCGTCATGCTGACGATTTTAATCCTCCAACTCATTATAGAGAAATTCAAAAGGAGATTCCCGCATTTTGATAAGTTTGTAGATTCTAAACCAACGTTAATTATAAAAAACGGCAAATTTGTAGATGACGGAATGAATACAGAGAATCTTACTAAAGCTGAAGTTTATAGTTCATTACGCTTGGAAGGAATTCGCAATATGGGCGAAGTAGAATATGCCTATTTAGAAATTCCCGGACAGATCAGTGTCTTTAAATTTGAAAAAGGTCAAGAACGAGATGGCTATGTTTTGGTACCGTATCAAGAGGAATAATATGGATTTTTGTTAACACTGAAAATTTGTGAAATACATCAGAACCAATAATTCTCCTCCTTTCTAAGGAGGAGTGGCTTCTGATTCCGCAGAGAAGCAGAAGACGAGGTGGTTCTGAAGCAGAATCAAACCTCATTCCTCAATCCTAACCCCTAAAACCTCCTACCTTACTTCACCAAAGGCCCCAATGTTTCCCAAACTGTTTCTGCCAAAATCTTATGACCTTCCACATTCGGGTGAATGCCATCACCTTGATTTAAAGCAGCAATTCCACCAACATCCTTCAATATAAATGGAATAAATTCTAGGTTATTTTTTTCGGCAAGATTAGCATACAATTCTCTAAATTCAGTAGTGTATGCTTTACCCATATTTGGAGGTAGTTCCATTCCTGCAAGTATAATGGTCGTTTCTGGACTTTTTGACTTTACCACGTCAATTATCGCTTGTAAATTAGCGCGCGTTTCAGACAAGGCCACACCACGTAGACCGTCGTTGGCACCTAATTCTAACAAAAAGATATCAATAGGTTGCTTGATGACCCAGTCGATCCTACTTTTTCCACCGGCAGTCGTTTCGCCGCTGACGCCTGAATTGATAACCGTATAATTCAAGTTTAAAGAATCAATTTTTTGTTGCACCAATGCCGGATAAGCTTCAGTCGTATCATCCAATCCATAACCTGCCGTAATACTATCCCCAAAACATAAAATAGTTTTTGTGGCAGTTGTTGGCGTTGTTGATTCCTCAACTTGGGTGTCGGTCTGTTCGTTATTTGTAGTTTTTTTTGTATCAGATTCACCACAGGAAAACAACAATAATGGTAAGATAAAATAACAAAACTTTATGAGTTTATGCCCGCTGGACGTTGGTAGATGTAATTGCAATTGTTTATTTTGAGCCTCGAACATAAATCGCTATTTAAATTAAAATTAAATGTCAAAGATATTAAAGATAACCGGGTTGGAAAAAACATATACCAGTGGTAACAAACAATTGACGGTCTTACACGACATCTCTTTTGAGGTTGAGAAGGGCCAAACCTTTTCAATTGTCGGACCTTCCGGTAGTGGAAAGACCACCTTGTTAGGAATTTGTGCTGGTTTAGACCAACCTAATGCCGGCAATGTGGAGTTATGTGGACAGAATTTAAATAGCTTAAATGAAGACCAACGCGCACAATTGCGGAATAAAAACGTTGGATTTATTTTTCAAAATTTTCAGTTGTTACCAACCCTTACCGCCCTCGAAAATGTAAGTGTGCCTTTAGAATTACAGGGCGCGAAAGATGCCACCCAGAAAAGTAGGACTTTATTGGAAAAAGTAGGACTCGGTGATCGAGTGCACCATTATCCGTCGCAACTCTCGGGTGGCGAACAACAGCGTGTGGCCCTAGCGCGCGCGTTTGCAAATTCACCATCCATTTTATTTGCTGATGAACCAACAGGGAATTTAGATGAAGAAACAGGAGAGAAGGTTATTCAATTATTATTTGACCTCAATAAAGAAAATGGCACCACCTTGGTGATCATCACGCACGATTTAGAATTGGCCAACCGAACCCAACAAATCCTAAAACTTAAAGGCGGCAAAATAGTAACCAATCAACTGACTACTGAACTGTGAATAATTCCGATAACAACACTTCCTTACAAATACCTTGGCTTTTTAAAATGGCTTGGCGTGATGCCAAAGCCAGTAAAGTACGATTACTTTTATTTATGGCGTCCATTATTTTGGGCATTGCTGCCGTGGTATCGATTCAATTATTTAGTACGAATTTAAAAGACAATATTCAGCGTCAGTCAAAAAACTTGATTGGTGCTGATTTTATCATTGATTCTCGACAAGTACCTACTGCACGTGCGCAAGCCATTATCGATTCTTTACAGCCTGACGCTTCTGAAGTCAAGTTTGTATCGATGATTGCGTTTCCAAAAAATGGCGGCACAAAATTGGTACAGGTGCGTGGCCTTGAAGGTGGTTTTCCATTTTATGGAAGCCTCGATACAGAGCCATCTGCTGTTTCCAGAACCTACCAAGAATCTGGTGGCGTGCTGGTGGATGCCACTTTAATGTTGCAGTTTAACGTAAACCCTGGAGATTCCATCAAGATTGGAGAACTGACACTTCCAATTGCCGGCGCATTAAAATCGATTCCGGGAAGTTCTGCGTTTTCGAGTTCTGTAGCGCCGCCAGTGGTTGTTCCGTATCGATTTATAGAAGCCACACAATTATTGCAATTTGGAAGCCGAAAGGAATACCAATATTATTATAAAGTTTCAGATACTGTTAATCTGAAACAACTTCAAGATCACTTAGAGCCGCAACTCGATTTGGAGAATGCCGATTTAGACACACATACCAGTACTACCAACCGCTTAGGAAGGCGTTACGACAACGTGGGCAAATTCTTAAATTTAGCCGCTTTTATTGCCTTGTTATTAGGGTGTATTGGTATTGCCAGCTCCGTACATATTTATATTAAAGAAAAATTACGGGCCATCGCTGTTTTAAAATGTATGGGTGCATCCCGACTTCAAAGTTTTCTGATTTTCTTGATTCAAATTGCGGGTATCGGAATTGTTGGCGGACTGGTAGGCTCGCTGATTGGTGTGGGACTTCAACAATTATTTCCATATCTGCTTAAAGACTTTTTACCGTTCACACTGGTCATCAATATTACGCCAGCACCTATTTTGATTGGGGTGTTTTTAGGGCTGTTCATGTCCGTATTATTTGCGCTGTTGCCCTTATTGCGCACTTGGTATGTATCACCTTTGGATGTGCTGCGCGTGGATGAAAAAGCCTCTCAAGAACCTACTAAAATCCGACTTCTTGTATTTGGAGCCATATTGGTGTTCTTGTATTTATTTTCATTGTGGTTGATAAAGGAGCCACTTTATGCCTTGGCATTCGTGGCCGGTACCGTGATTACTTTTATGATTTTGGCCGGAGTCGCCTTAGGATTTATCAGAGCCGTAAAACGCTTTTTTCCTAAGCACTGGAATTTCACCGCGCGTCAAAGTTTGCTAAATTTATTCCGCCCCAACAATCAAACTGTAGTTTTAGTGGTTGCGATTGGCTTGGGAACATTTTTAATCAGCACCCTGTATTTCACTAAAGGCATTCTGTTGTCAAAGACAGAAGTAGGGCAGACTTCAGAAAATGCCAACATCATTGTTTTAGATGTGCAACCGCCGCAATTGGATTCGGTAGCTCAAACTATTACGGCTAACAGTTTATCTGTTCTTAATAACATTCCGTTGGTCACCATGCGAATGCACAGCCTTAATGGAAAATTGGTGAATGAATTGCGTCAAGATACCACTCTCCAAATTCGAGGTTGGGTCTTAAACCATGAGTTTAGAACGACCTATCGGGATGCCTTGACGCCATCCGAGGAAGTGGTAGAAGGCGAGTGGGTTTCCCAAATCAATGCCAATGATCCTATAGCCATTTCAATTTCAGAGAATTTAGCTGATGATGCCAAACTGAGTGTAGGCGATCCTGTAGTTTTTAATGTTCAAGGTGTATTGATGGAAACCACCGTAGGCAGTATCCGTAAAGTAGATTGGGCACAAATGCAACTCAATTTTACCATTGTTTTTCCTGCAGGTGTATTGGAACAGGCACCACAATTTAATGTGCTGACCACATCTGTACCTGACGATGCCAGTTCGGCAGCGCTGCAACAGAATTTGGTGTCCAATTTCCCCAATGTCACCATCATTGACTTGCGCCAGGTATATACACTTGTGGAGGATATTTTAGATCAGGTTTCTTGGGTGATCAACTTTATGGCCTTTTTCAGTATCATTACGGGAATTATTGTCTTGATTGGCTCCGTAAGAACCAGCAAATACCAACGGATTAAAGAAAGTGTATTACTCCGAACCTTGGGTGCAAAAAATTCACAGATTTTACAAATTTCAGCTTTTGAATATGTGTTTTTAGGGTTGTTGGGAAGTTTGGTAGGGATTATCCTTGCCCTCATCAGCAGTTTGTGTTTGGCACTTTTCGTATTTAAAGAACCTTTTATACCCTCACTAATTCCGTTTGTAGTGTTTCTACCAGGTATTACCTTATTGGTGGTGGCCATTGGCTTGAGTAACATTCAAACCGTGTTGAGAAGCTCACCGTTAGAGGTGTTGCGGCGCGAAGCATAAACACAACTAATTATTAAAATCTAACCGTTCCGAATTCTTCGGGACGGTTTTTTATTTTATAGCCGCACTTAATCGGCTACTATTTAATTCATATTCACTGATTTATTCCGTAAATTGAGTGCTAATCATTTATTCATAAAAAATGCTAAACTTACTATATTCATTACTCATCCAATTACCTCAAGGAACTCGAAACCCAGATGATAACAGTCCTATGGATTTTTCCAACCCCTTTGATCTGATCGTCTATATCATTCTGCCCATTCTATTGATCATCTTTTATATATTATGGAGAAGGAGCAAAAGACGCCATAGAGACTAGAATCTGTTTAAGACTTGAATTAATCCACTAACAATAACCTTTCCATGTTACAAAATGTTTTAATAGAACGTCAAATTTATGCTTCAGAAGAACATAAAATGATGCAACAAATGATTCAAGATTTCATAAAAAATGAGATCATGGATCATATAGACGAATGGGAAAAAAATGGCATGGTCAGTCGCGAGATTTGGGAACGTGCTGGCGAATTGGGCTTGTTGTGCATTGACATGCCCGAGCAGTATGGTGGCAGTGGACTGGATTTTAGTTTTAGTGCGCTCTTTATTGAAGAATTAGGCAAAGAAGGAGTTAACGGCCCAGGGTTTTCATTGCATTCAGATATTGTAGCACCTTACCTTTTAAAATATGGGACGGAGGCTCAAAAAGAGAAATACCTCTCAAAAATGGCTTCCGGTAAAATGATCACGTCCATAGGCATGACCGAGCCCAATTGTGGAAGCGACTTAAAAGCCATAAGAACCACCGCTGTTGACAAAGGCGACCATTATTTGGTAAACGGACAGAAAACTTTTATCACCAATGGGTATATGTGCGACATGTCTATTGTTGCTGTAAAAACCCATCCTGGGACAGAAAAAGAAGGCGTGTCCTTATTGATTATGGAAAGTGCTTGGGATGGATTTGAAAAGGGCATTCCGTTTAAGAAAATAGGCATGAAAGCTCAAGATACCTGCGAGCTGTTTTTTGACAATGTCAAAGTCCCCAAAGAAAATTTATTGGGAGAAGAAGGTTTAGGCTTTAAAATCATGATGACTGAATTGGCCAGAGAACGCTTAACAGTAGCACTAAACGCCATTGGTGGGGCAGAAGGTGCCATAGAAAAAACCATTGCTTATACCTCTACCAGAACGGCGTTTAAACAACCTATTGCCGGTTTCCAGAACACCCAATTCAAGTTGGCCGAATGTGCCACGCAACTACAATTACATCAAGCCTTTTTAGACCGCTGTACCGAATTGTTATCGACACATCAACTCACTGCTGAAAGCGCTTCTATGGCAAAATATTCCGCCACCGATATGCACAGTAAAGTGGTGGACGAATGTCTACAACTGTTTGGAGGTTATGGTTATATGTGGGATTACCCAATCGCGCGGATGTATGCCGATAACCGTGTGGCCAGAATTTACGCTGGAACCAACGAGATCATGAAAATATTGATTGCACGTGGCTTGTTTAAGGAAGTGTTTGAGAAGATTAAGCAAGAATCTAGACCGCTTCGCTGATAGAATTAAGAATTAAGATCGCTTCGCTGATAGAATTAAGAATTAAGACCGCTTCGCTGTTAGAATCAAGAATCAAGATTTGGATGGGATGTAGTGTATATGTTTTAATTTTAGATTTAAAATTCGTGGAATTCGTGAAATTCGTGTCCAATAGAATTAGGACCGCTTCGCTGTTAGAATAGAGAATCAAGACCGCTTCGCTGTTAGAATCAAGAATCAAGACTTGGTTGGTGGAAATGTTTATGTTTTAATTTTAGATTTAAAATTTCGTGAAATTCGTGAAATTCGTGTCAAAAAAACGCGCACCTCATTAAAGATGTTTTAAAATTGGAGTTTCGTAACTGTATGTTTCTTGTATTTTCTCAAAGTAGATGCGTTAGAAACATGAATTCTAGCTTCAGCTCATCAAAAAATCACGTATCTTTAGCATTCCTATATAAGCAAAAATCCCAATGAATTTATGAAGTATGTGATCTCCTTACTGTTTGTCGTCTTATTATTTGGCTGCAAAGAAGTGAATTCTAATGACGAAAATAAACTACGAAAATTTGTAGAACAATGGAATGAGGCGCATACACTTTTAAAATCGCCTTACTTAGCGCCTAATTACATGAATGTGGTCTCCTATTATGGGAAACAACGCACCAGAGCACAAGTCATGCAGGACAAAAAGATGCTATTTGAACAATTTCCTGACTATACCCAAAGTATTTTAAACGATGAAATTGAAGTTACGGAAGAAGCAGGAAAATATTTGGTGACCTTTACCACACACGTTAGGTATAACGGAATAGAAGCTGATTACGATTCTTATCTTTCAGTAACCATCAAAAACGGCGATTTTAGAATCCTACGAGAAGGCGTGGCTGAATCAGTTAACGATTTGGATGCTCCTATTTTTCCGAAGGCACGGGAAAATAATCGCATTATAGCTAATAAAAGGCAGCTTTTTGGCGATTTTAATGGTGATGGATTATCAGATTACGCCACGGTCATTTCCCCGGAAATAATCGCATCAGAGACTATTGAAGGTCAAAATAACGATGCCGTAAAATGTAAAGGTGGGTGTGATAGCATTATCGTTTTTAGTAGTAGCGACTTAGAGAATATCACCATAAAAGGCGCGTATAAATCGGAGCTAGAAAACCTCAAGGACCTGAATAGAGATGGTGCTGATGAGATTGGTTTTTGGGATATCAAGCCCACATCCAAGACCTTATACGTGTTTAATGCCACCAATGGCGCCTTACTTACCGAACCAATTTTCATTAACACCACAGTGCATAAAGGCTTAAAGCTTATTGATGTTTTTAAGAAATCAGGTGTCAATAAAATTACGGTTACCCGCAGTGTGGAGCAAGATGGCAAATGGGCACTAAAAAGCCAAATTATTATGTTGGACTAGACGATTATTTCGATTCCCAAAGTAATTTTCTGGCCGTCCCATAGTTCCCTAATTGATACAGCGCTAAAGTAGGGGCCTTAAATTTAGTGGGATGGAAATGGTGGGTCTCTAAACTGTCTAAAACGGACGTATCTGCTACGCCTAAACTGATGTGCGGATTATAGTTTTCATAGCTGTGATCACTCACAAACTTCGGTACGTAGGCAATTGTAAAATCGTCAATAGGCGTTCCATCCTCATTTTGCACATACGATGCTTGGGAACCATTGCTCACACTGAACGGTTCTAAAATTTTAATCACCTTTTCATGTAGTCGCATGAGCGCTTCACTTTTTTCAATTCCCATAGAAGCGAAACTGGCTTGTTTGCCCTTATTATATTGGAGTTTGTCCACCAAAAGGGTGTCATTTTCTATGGTTTCATAAAGCCCCACGAGTACTTTTTCTATTTCAGGTACATCACTTTCATTAACATAGGCCTGTATTAGGGTGATGTGGGGAATATGTTGGGCGTCTAAAGTAAAATTGTTTGGATTGTTTTCAAGCACCGATTTGTTCAAATCGACCGCTTGATTATATACATCTTGGGGAAGCGTGAGAAGCACATCAATAGCGATGACGTTTTCTTGTTTTTGTCCACAGGAATAGGTGAGGGTCAGGATTAAAAAGGAAATGATTAGGTACTTCAACTTCATATTAACACGTAAATTAATTCGGTCAAAAGTAACCAAAATGTGACACATTCCCTTTTTTAAGGCTTTAATAACGCACACTTCGTTGTTCGCTTTCAACCAGGAACATTTTAATTGTTATTGATTAAGCATCCAAAACCACAGTTTCCTTTTTCGCCGTTTTATTAATTTTTAATTGCAACAAAAACACCATCGCTATAAATGCCACTCCAAAAATGAGCAATAACATTGTGATTTCTGAAGATACGGAGGCAAAATCGCCACCATAAAAAGCGATTTTACGAAATGCACTCAAAAATTGCGTCACCGGAATAAACTGCGCCACACTTGCAATAACCTCAGGAATTGCAGCGGTTGGCCAGGTAAATCCGCTCAAAATAAATGCAGGCGTAGAGATGACCATCAATAATTCGGTTGCTTTTAACTGACTTGGGATGGCGATAGAAAATAACATTCCAATAGCCATAGACGCCAAGGTCAACAGAATGGTTAGGACCAACATTGGGAAATTAAAAATATCTGCCGTAATTCTAAAAAATGGGAAAAATGAGCTAACAATTCCCCAAATAAAAGGCAACATGATTAAAAATGGTGTTGCTTTTAGGAAAATAAGGTATAACGACGACTTGTGATTTTTTACCAAATTAGCAAAATACCCATCTTCAAAATCTCTTGAAAACGCCAGTGCCATTGCTAAGAATATAATTTGTTGCATGATTGCAGCCAAAATCCCTGGCAACATAAACGTCACATAGTTTCCGGTAGAATTATAGAGCTTATTAAAGTTGATTTTAAAACTTTCAAAGGAAGCTTTGGCCTGGTCTGGATGCATTCCTTGTTTTTTTAATCCTTCAATTTCAATCCCTGCATTCATCGTCATCAACACGGTATTAATGTGATTGCTCGCCGTGTTGGCGTTAACGATGTTGGCCATGTTCAAATCTACGCGGATTTCAGGGTGCTTTTTTTGTAGCACATTCTTTTCAAAATCGGTAGGAAAGGTAATAACAGCCGCATATTGCTCGGTAGGCATTTCGGCAACAATATTCCCAGAAGTTGGGCGCACATCCTTTACAAGCAAACCTTCATTTGCTATAAACGCATCAATAATTTGATCGGTTACCGGGCTGCGGTCTTGATCTACAATAACAATCGGTAAATCTTTAACCTTGGCCTGTTGGTATACAAAGCCGAACAAAATTCCGTACCCAATTGGGGCTCCGAAAAAGATAGCCATCAATACGCTATTTGAAAAAATACGCTTGAATTCTACCTTAAGTAAGCTTTTGAAATCTTTCATGGGTTACTATTTGATAAGAATGGTTGCGTTAGTATAAAACTTTTGTTTGGATACATCTGATGTTGGCACCACTTTCAATTCATAGATAGACTCAGACAAGTTGTATAAAGGCGCCGTACTGGTAATGTCAGCATACTGTGCCATTTGTTTAATAGCGACAATTTTAGCGCTTGTCTCATCTTTTGTATAAGGATTGATTAAGGTCAATTCCTGACCCAATTTGAAGTCGTAAATTTTAGATTCTGGAATGGTAAATCTGAAATAGAGACTGTTGGTTTTATAGCCATTAAACATGGTATAGCCCGGCGTTAACAATTCGCCTTCCTCTAAACTGATGGTCTCCACAGTCATATCTGCTGGGGCAATCATATATTGTTCATCAGAGGCTGACAGAACTTCTTCCTTAGCACCTACGGCACGGTCCAATTGGCCTTGTGCCTGTGCGATTTGTTCTGAACGCGCTCCTTTTCTAACCTCATCACGCTTGGCTTCCAAAGCTTTTACTTGAGCTTTAGCCATATTGAGTTTCATACGTACCTCATCAAATTGCTGTTGGCTTACCAGCGAATCCTGATACATGTTTTGCAATCTGTTATACGACTCTTGGGCAAACTCCAATTGCGCTTTACCAGAGTTTAATTGGCCTTCAATTTGGTTCAACTGTTCAATTGTAGCGCCGTTAGTAGCCAGATTTAATTGACCTTTGGCAGCCGTTATAGCTCCTTCAGCCTGTGCAAGTTTTGCATTGACTTCAGGGGTATTCATCAATGCTAGAGTATCACCTTTTTTAACCGTTTGACCTTCTTCAACGTAAATTTTTTCAATTCGTCCACCAATTTTGCTGCTAACTGCAATGGTTTCAAATTTCACTTTCCCGCGGTTGGAAGTGATTTTATCGTTTTTACAAGCGTTTAAAGAGAGTAGGGCAAAAGCGCCTAAAAGTATGTGTGTATATGTTTTCATGTCTTAAGTTGTTGTAAGGTTAGTAAGTGAGGATGCCTTTGGCGTGTAACAAATCGGCTACAGCACGGCGTTCGTTAAAATAGGATTCTTGTAGTTTGAAATTGGCTTTTTCAACATCATTTAATACATCTAGCACATCGTTAATGGACGCTAAATTGTTTTTATATTGTTTGTTGATCATTTCGTAAGTGTCATTTGCCAATTCAATTTCTTTCTGCACAATTGTGGTGTTTTGCAATGCTGCCTGATATGTTAATTCTGCTTTTGTAATACTTAAAGCAACCATCTCTTCAGCATCTTCTATTTGGTCACGGTATCTTTGACTTTCCAAAAGCGTTTTTTTGCTGTTCAATCGGGATTGGTTACCATCAAAAATAGTCCATCGCACACCTGCGCCAATAAACCACTTAGGATCTAGGAGCGATAAATCGTCTTCAATAAATTCATAATGACCTTTCACTGCAATTTTCGGAATAAAACTGCTTTTCTCCATTTTAGCTTTATAAAGCGTCGCTTTTTCAGCTTCTTCCAAAGCCTTAATTTCGTTGCGCTTTTCAGCATTAGCGGCTTCTGAAACTGCAAAGGATTGCAATTCTGGATCTAACAATCTTAAATTTTCTTTCGTTTCGCCTGTCAATTGGTGTAGAAGTTCAATCAGTAAAATGTTGTTGTGTTCAAACTCTAATTGTTTACCTGCCAATTGCTGTTGCGCCAATTCAATTTTTTTCCTGCTGATAGGTGTCGCTAAGCCATTTTCAATCGCTTTTTTCACATAAAACACCTGTTCTTTTAAATAGTCTTCAGATGCCGAAAGAACTTTTTTAGAGGCTTTTACCAAGGCTAATTTGTCATAAGCTTCAATAATTTGTAAAGCGACTTTATCTTTTTCGGCCAGTCCTACATATTTTAGGGACGATTCTTTATGTTGACTTGCTTTTAGGGCATTTGTGGCTTCGAAACCACTAAACAATACCCAATCTAAATCCACCGACGATTTTAAAATGTTTTTATTCTGAAGATTGGGAACCTCCGTTAAAGGAATATTGTCAGGAAATGGTGTGTTAAATGGAATCCCAATAGCATCCTTTATGACCAATTTCTGAGTCCCAATCAATAAATTTTGCGTGTTTTCATCAAATGTAATGTCGTCATTCAGCCTTGTGTAGCTCCCGTTAAGAGTGATTTTTGGCAAGAAAACAGACTTCGCCAATTGCTGATCTACTTGCGCTTGCGCGGCATCAATTCGGTTGGAATTAAGCTGATGATTCTTATTGATGCCTTTCTGAATCAATTCTTGCAACACAGGATCCAATTGCTGTGCTGATAGAGACGTTGGCACTGCGATTGCCACGACCATCAAAAATAGTTTTAAGACACTTTTGAGTAAATTCATTGCTACTTTGTTTTAAGTACAGACAAATTTACGGATCAATATCTTGATTTCCTTTGACCTATGTCAAAAAATGACGGAGTTAGGTTTAAATTGTAGGTGTGAGGTGGATTTCAAAATGGTGAATAGTGTGTGCTCTACTTACGGATGCGGCTGAGGGTTTCCTGAGACATACCCAGATAAGAAGCGATATGGCCAAGTGGCACTTGATAGGCTATCTGAGGGAATTCAGCGAGCATATAATCATACCGTTCTTTGGCGGTTTGAAATTGAATGGCGTTCAGTTTATTCACAATTTTGGTGAGCATTTCTGTAGTCACCAATCGTCCTAATTTTTCCATTTTGTGGTATTTCGCAAAGAGTTGGTCTATGTCTTCTTTTGATATGCTAAATACCACGGAATCTACCAAGACTTCCAAATTGTACAAGCTCGGTGTTTGTTGAAAAAAACTATCGGCACTGGTCATAAATTTTCCAATCCCAAAAAACCATTGGGTAATTTCCTTTCCGTTTTCATTAGTGTAGAAACTTCTGCCCATACCTTGTTCCATAAAATACAAGGTTTTACAAATATCACCTTGATGGACAAGAATCTGATTTTTGGGAACTAATTCTTTTTTGAAATGACTTTGGATGTCATTCAATTCGTCTTGTGTAAAAGGTACTATGGAGCTTAAAAATTCAGTTATACTCATGTGTTTTGGTAGTATCGTGATTGTTTTTACCACTGAGCGACAAGATAAGTAAAATTGTTAAGTGCAAACAATCGGTAAAATCAAAATAACAGATTTTTATGAGCAGGTTAACTCGCTTCGGAATGGTAAAAAATGGCCTCAACGATGTGTTTAAAGGAAGTATTTTTACCAAAAATAACTGAAGTGATAAAATTTAACAAATTCATTGTTAATTCTGTAAATATTCTTGTAAAATGCAATGTTATATTTACTATTTTAGAAGGCAAGATAGAAGACTATCAAAAAAAAACTTATTATTAATAACAATTAATCAATCCATGTTTATGAAGAACACATTAAGAAAAAATTATCGAGGGCTTATTGCGCTTGGTTTAATGTCCTCCGTTTTTTTATTTCCCTCGTGCTCCAACTCGGCTATTGACTCAGAAATTGACCCAGCTGAAAACAAGGTATTAACCTTGATTCCGGATCCTAGTGAACTTTTGGTCGTAAATGGCTTTGGGCCAAACTACAAGGGAGAGGCAAATGGAAGTCCTGATGACAGAGGACGCTTTGATATCACATTGAGATATCTAACACCAACAACAGAAAGACAACGCGAAGTTTTTGCTCAAGCTGTTGCGCGTTGGGAGCGCATTATCATTGCTGATGTGCCTTCCTTTACAGGGACACTTCCGTCAGCTTTTCTTGGCGTACCGCCCATAGAGGGAACCATCGATGATATCATTATTGAAGTTGCTCTTGTCAATATTGACGGAAGAGGTGGGATTCTTGGATCAGCTGGACCAAGATATGTGCGTAATAGTGATAATTTGACCTTATCTGGAGTGATGCAGTTTGATGTGGCTGATTTAGCATTTTTAGATGAGATAGATTTATTTGAAGAAGTGATAGTTCATGAAATGGGGCATGTTTTGGGTGTAGGTACACTTTGGAATTTCAGAAGATCTTTAAGAGCAGGTCCTGCAAGCAATCCATATTTTACAGGCGACAAAGCCAACGTTTTCTGGAACGCAGAAGGTGGCAAGTTTGAATTGCCTATAGAAAATAGCGGTGGTCCAGGTACTGCAGGAGGTCACTGGCGTGAATCTGTCTTAAGAAACGAATTGATGACAGGTTATCTTAATTTAGGAGAAAATCCATTAAGTAGAATTACCGCAGGTTCTATGAGAGATCTTGGCTATGGTTCCTCGTCTGTTGGAGAATCATATGAATTGCCACGTGGTACCAAAGGGGTTGAAGTTATTGCGTCTGGAACACCAGGTAATCAAGGTTTGAATATAGCGGAAATGGAAGAGATTCTTATGCCTATTGGTATCGCTATCGATAATTAAATGAATTAAGTTTTTAAGAATACCTTTAAAATCGATTCACACATGTTCGAATTTGAGGTAAATTTTATAGGAGAGCTCATCATTAATGGTGGGCTTTTTTTTATAGTTTAAGTTAAAAGCCATCAAGCATTTGTAAGTAGATTTTTTATATAGTTCACCTAATTATAATAGAGTACAGCTGGAAAACCGTCTGCTAAAACGCCACATTTTAATTTAATTACTGTAACTTACAGTCTCATTATCAATACTATGCCTTTATTTATGGATTTGCATGAACTTCCTGAAGGTATTTCGGCCCAACACGTAGCTGAAATGCATCAGGCAGATTTGAGTATAGAGCATAAATTCAATTGTAGAGGACTTACCTACTGGTGTGATGAAAAACGAAAAACTGCTTTTTGCTTAATTGATGCACCCAATGAGCAAGCGGTCATTAATTTGCACAAAAACGCCCATGGTGCCATTCCGATGCGAATTATTCAGGTGAACGATGCTATAGTGGAATCTTTTTTAGGTCGGATAGAAGATCCTGAAAAATCAAAAGACGTCAGTTTAAACATCATCAACGAGCCGGCATTTAGGTCGATTATGGTAGTGAAATTGAATCGCAAAAACTTAATTCCGACCGATACGAGCCTCTTAAAAACTACCATTAAAAATTGCTCACGAACTATAAAGAGAATTACGGCAATCTGCAATGGCCGAATTGTGAAACATAAGGCAGACAGTTTTTTAATATCCTTTAAATCTGTTACCGATGCCATTACATGCGGCATCAAAATTCAAGAGTTTCAGAGAACTATTAATCCTAATTTGGAATTGAAAATCGGGATCAGCGCTGGCGTTCCTGTAACCGACAAGCTAGCTATTTTTGAAGACACCATCAGAACTTCTGATTATTTAAGTGATATTGCAAAAGGTGATTTTTCAATCACAAGAGCTCTAAAAGATCTTTACGAAGGGGAGAACCAAAATAGGCCAATCCCAAATGGAAATGCTCTTCAGATTGTAAACAGTTCTGAAGAAAATTTTATAACCCATTTGATGGCATATACAGAAGCTGTTTGGGCGCATTCTTCTATAAATGTGCATGACTTCGAACGACACCTTGGTTACAGTAAATCTAAATTCTACAGAACAATTGTTGACGTTGTCGGCCAATCTCCCAACTTGTTTTTAAGAGATTATCGCTTAAAAAAAGCACTACTATTATTAGAAAAACAATCTGCCAACATTTCTGAAATCGCATATCAAACGGGATTTAGTTCGCCTGCTTACTTTTCAAAGTGTTTCTACAAAAAATATGGAATTCTTCCTTCAAACCTTTGCAGTTAATTTATCTGCCCCGTTTGTAACCACAATAATCATAATCTCTCGATCTTCTAAAAACAAAAGCCTAATTTTGTAATCTTTTTGTTAGCATGTCCTTTTGCACTTCAATCAGAAAATGGAATGTAAAAGCATCACATGGTGTTGGTGCATTTTTATTTATAAGACAGAAGTAAAGGTTGAATTTTTAAAACAAATGCGAAACATAGACAACTAGGACATTTATATGTCCTTTATTTTTGATGGATATGGGAACACAGGATTCAAACAGATTAAACAAAGCTTCACGAACGCTATTGCTTGTAGGGGTTTTATTTGTGGCTATTAATTTAAGACCAGCACTTTCAAGTATTGGACCTTTGGTTGATATGATTCGTGCTGATGTTGGCCTTTCTGAAACCTTATTAGGATTGCTCACCACCTTGCCGTTAATAGCTTTCGGTATCGTTTCTACAATTACGCCGTTATTTACCAAGCGTTTTGGTATTGGGAACACCCTTTTATCTGCTTTAATTTTACTGGCGCTGGGCATCATAATTCGTTCCTTAGGTGGCATCTTTGGATTGTATTTAGGGACAATAATGTTGGGGATAGCCATTGCTTTTGGGAATGTGTTGCTTCCTGCGTTAATTAAGAGAAATTTTCCTCACAAAGCCGGATTTGTTACAAGTTTATACTCCGGTATTATGTCGCTTGGAGCTGCTATTGCTGCGGGTTTGAGTTTTCCTTTGGCTGTTGAGTTTAATTTAGGTTGGCGTGGATCTTTAAGTGTTTGGGCGGTTTTGGCGGTAATTGCCTTAATTATTTGGATTCCTAATATCAAACGCATCAACCGTACTGTACCAAGTAGAAGTTTCAAGGAGGCCATGAAGAAATTGAGTGGTTCCATGTTGGTTTGGAAAATGGCACTCTACATGGGGCTTCAGTCGTGGGCGTTTTATGTGATTTTAGCGTGGTTGCCAGCAATCTTGATTGATAGAGGATTTGATGCTTCTTATGCAGGTTGGATGCTATCCTTATCACAAGCAACAGGAATTATCGGTGCCATTGCTATTCCTGTATGGGCCGGTTCAAGAAAGGATCAACGCTTGATTATTGTTTCTTTAATTATCATTGAGGTTTTCGCGTTAATCGGGTTAATGATACCCGAACTGGGAATGGTTGAGCTTTGGGTAGGCCTGATTGGAATGGTCCTTGGCGGCACATTCGGATTAGCGTTATTGCTCATCGTTTTAAGATCTAAAGATGCCGAAACTGCTGCTGAACTTTCAGGAATTGTTCAATCAATCGGATATTTAATAGCGGCAACAGGACCTTTTATTGTCGGTTTAATTTATGACCTTACTGAGACGTGGAATTATGCTTTGGCCTTATTGGTAGCCGTTTCCGTTATCAAACTTGTTATGGGCATTGATGTTGGAAAAGATAGAAAGGTATAGCTTTCGCCATTTTTTTTTCAATACCTCCCAGAATAATTCATTTACGCAATTCCAGTTTCTATTTAGACAAATACTAAACGGTTTTGACGCTATATACTTTCCTTTTAACTCCTTTTACCTCTCTCGTGGATTGTAAGATCGTCTTGGTCTAAAAGTCTTTTTATTTGGTCAATATGTTGATTTAAAGATGGTTATTCTCATCTACATTTGTTATGAACCAAATAAAAAGAGGAACAGTTTTAAAACCAAATAAGATGAAAACTACGATAAAAGAAATTACACCAAATACGATAAAAGCCTTTGTGGAACAATTAAATGGTCGCGTTGTACTTCCCGAAGATTCGGATTATAACGAGATGCGGAAAGTGTATAATGCGATGATAGATAAACGACCTGGATTGATTGCGATGTGTGAAAACGTTGAGGACGTTATAGCCGCTGTAAATTTTGGTCGAGTTAATAATCTGTTGGTTGCCATAAGAGGCGGCGGCCATAATGGTGCAGGATTAGGATTATGTAATGACGGATTGGTCATCGATTTATCAGGAATTAAATTCGTTGAAGTAAATACATCCGATAGCACTGTAAAAGTTGGAGGTGGCAATATTTGGAACGAAGTAGATCAGGTGACTCATGAGTTTGGCCTGGCAATTCCTTCAGGAATGGTTTCCACAACTGGTGTTGGCGGCCTTACTCTTGGCGGTGGAATAGGATATTTGACACGAAAATACGGATTGACGATTGATAATTTATTGGAAGCCGATATGGTATTGGCAGATGGTAAATTTGTGACCGTTAACGCTAAAGAAAATACCGATTTATTTTGGGCCATTCGCGGTGGCGGCGGGAATTTTGGTGTGGTGATTTCCTTTAAATTCCAAGCACACCCTGTTAAAATGATAATGGGCGGTCCAACCTTATGGCCAATTGAAAAGGTTGAAGAAGTCATGTCGTGGTATGATAGTTTCATCAAAAACGTTACAGAAGATTTAAACGGATTTATTGCCACGATGATTATTCCGAAATCGCCATTTCCTGAACATTTACACAATAAAATGTTCTGTGGAATTGTATGGTGTTATGTGGGAGATCCCGATAAATTCGACGAAATATTTAAGCCAGTATTAGATCAAAATCCGGTCTTTTCACATGTGGGAGAAATCCCTTATCCTGCCTTACAAACCCTATTTGACGGGTTAATGCCAAAAGGCCTTCAATGGTATTGGAGAGCAGACTTTTTTAATGAATTAGGCCCAGAAGTAAGAGCCCAGCATTTAAAATTCGGATCTAAAATTCCAACACCGTTATCTCAAATGCATCTCTACCCTATATCCGGAGCTGCAAGTAGAGTAGGAGCGGACGAAACGCCATGGGCCTATAGAGATGCCAAATATGCAGGCGTATATGTTGGCGTAGATCCTGATCAGGCAAATGCAAGTAAAATAACAGATTGGTGTAAAGACTATTATAATGCATTACATCCTTATTCTGCTGGTGGTGCGTATTCCAATTTTATGATGGAGGAGGGTGAAGACCGAGTAAAGGCCAGTTATAAACATAATTATGAGCGATTGGTCAAAATAAAACGAGTTTTTGATCCTGAGAATCTATTTAGGGTGAATCAGAATATTAAAGTGTGATGACGTAGTTATTTAACTGACAAGGCTATAAAAGGAGGTATTAGAAATCCATCAATTTGGTATTGTGCTTAATGTAATATTGTTGATTATCAATTATTTAGTGCTTATAAATATTTATCTTTAGAGGAACTAATGTTTATACGTCATCTAAGTTGAAACAGTATTATTTATCAGTGTTGCTGTGGCTATGGTTTTCAAATGCTCATTTATGTGCACAGAATGCGACATTGTCCAGTGATGAAGCATTCATTCAATATAAAGCCATCAGTGATTCCATGGCGATTTCATTTCCTGAAGATGATATAAAAACTTTTAGGCGCACGTCATTTAATGAAACCCAATTGCAAAATTATTTGTCCATGCATTTTAAGCGTATGGACCTCTTAACTCAGATTGAAGGTCATCACGTATTTGTACTGAATAGTTATCTGCATTCGGGCAATTGGTTTAAAGACATTGGTTTTCCGAAAGAATCTATTAAATCCTATAAAGCCTTCTTTCGCCACTATAAGTTGGTAGAACATGAACTATCACCGGAGGATCAGGAAGGTTATAACGTGATGCGGTTCTATGCACGTAGTGTTCTTGCTGAAAATTATGCGAATCTTCGACAACTGGATAGCGCGGAAAAACAGCATCAACTGAACATGGACTTCACCAGAAATCTTGATAACTTCTATTATCCTTCTGCGATTAACAACTATGGATTGCTCTTATATTGGCATAAAAAAGAATTGGATTCAGCGCTTCATTATTTTCAAAAAGCTTATCAGATTACAGAATCCAAATTCCCTACGCATACGTTGATCGGGAGTATTCGCGATAATATTGCCGATGTTTATGTTGATCAAAATCTTCATGAAAAAGCGCAACCGCTATATGCACTCAATTTTGATTTTTATAATACCACTATCAATGAAAGAACCTTAGAAAAGGACATTCCGCGTTTAATCAGTGCAGGGGCGCAATTAGTAACCAGCAACATACATCTAAACAGGCTAGACGAAGCTCAGCAGGCTTTTACAGCATTGGAACGGATTGTAACAAATCAGGAAAATTCAAACTTAATAAATCCTGAATCATACTTGGAATTTTTGAATGCGAAGCAGCTTCTATTACAGGAACAACATAAAATTGACGCTGCTTATGCCACTGCAAGGCGCATCAATGCTTATGCAGATAGTATTTATAAAGTTGCGGCCATAACCGATAAGCGTTGGCAAAAGGAGTTTAATGACGTCACCATTGATAGGATTGCGCTTAATTTTAAGATTGATCAATTGGAAAAGGAGGATAAAGTTAAAAGTCAGCGCGGAAAATTAAGATTAATAGGGTTGGTCTCCTCTGTGTTTATTTTAATCTTATTGATTCTATTTTTAAGCAGACGCCAACATTTGATCAATGCCAAGAACAAACAATTGCTGGCAGAACAACAATTGGAAAACGCAGCCTTAAAGGTGAAGCAGCTACATTCTGAAATTAAATCTAAAGAACGCGATTTGTCAGATTTTGCTATTAGTTTGACCCAAAATCAAGACTGGACCAAACACCTTGCAGATCAATTGGAAGCGATCAAAACAGCCCGTCCTGAAGATCACGAAGCGCTTTTGGAATCCTTAAATCAGGACATTAAGAATAAAATAACTTTTGACAGTGATTCTCAGGAATTCTTTGAGCGGTTAGACAAATTAAGTGATGCTTTTTACAGTAAACTTACGACGATGTATCCTAACCTAAGCAAAAATGAAATTAGATTGTCTTCTTTAATTCGTCTGAAAATTGAAAGTAGAAATATTGCTACGCTCCAAAATATAACAATGGCTTCACTCAATA
Source organism: uncultured Gelidibacter sp. (assembly GCF_947500795.1). Taxonomy (GTDB): domain Bacteria; phylum Bacteroidota; class Bacteroidia; order Flavobacteriales; family Flavobacteriaceae; genus Gelidibacter. Next base: position 654,055 of record NZ_CANMTE010000001.1, read on the forward strand.
CAAGCCGTTACCGGCTAAGAAAAAAACTTGATCTTTCCGAAGATGTGGATTTGGATACTTTTATTCAAAATTTGTAATCCGCTATAAAACAGCTATTTAAAGGTATAAATCACCCTGTGTCTATTAATTGTCTATAGTTTGTGCATCAGCTGTCTATACCAATTATATGGTATATAAGCCTATCTCATCTAATTTAGTAATGTCCTAAAATCGGAATTAATACCTCAAATTTCCTAAGTGTTTATAGCGTCACACAATCGTTTAATTTTAAAACCTTACACTCATGAAAACATGTATCCTCGGTCTAATATTTTTAGGAATGACCAGCCTGATGTCCGCACAAAATGATTTCGCAATGGTTACACCTGAATATAGCCACAGCGAAACCTCTGAAAAAACCGCAATCAAAAATGGACAGTATTTATCGGAAATGACCTTACAACCAGAAGCTGTGCGCGTCACAAAATTACAATCTATAGCCACAAAATTACAATCTATAGCCGCCAACTATGACATTAGTGCACTGTCTATTTATAATGCGAAGACCTCACAAACCTATTCAGTAGTATTTAAATCGGCTGAGAATTATATTATAGCTATCTACGACAATGATGGGACCATTATTAAATGTGACGAGTTTTACGATAATGTAAGAATGCCCTACGAGCTCAGCAGCGGATTGGCGAAAGAATATCCAGGTTGGGAGTTTCACAAAATTCATTACACGATAGATTACGCTATAAATGAAACGCCAAACTTTGTTTATGAAGTCATATTAAAAAAAGGGAAAACCTCTAAAAAAGTACAAATTACACTATAAACATTCTAAGTGTTAAGGTACAAGAAATTAAAAAAGGCTGTCCTATTGAAAAGACAGCCTTTTTTGATATTCAAAAGAATTGAGGGTTCTATTTCAAACTTTCCAATAACTTTTCTGCTACCAATTCAGAAGACGCTGGATTTTGACCTGTAATCAAATTCCCATCTTGAATGGCATAAGCTGCCCAGTCATCTTTTTTCGAGTAAATACCACCGTTTTTAGTCAGCATATCTTCCACTAAAAATGGCACGATATCAGTTAATTGAACTGCAGCTTCTTCAGTATTTGTAAAACCAGTTACTTTTTTGCCTTTGACTAATGGATTGCCTTCAGCATCTTTAACGTCTTTTAATGCCGCAGGTGCATGACATACAAAAGCAATAGGTTTCTTCTGACTGTTGAATTTTTCAATTAGAGCTACAGATGTTTTATCATTTGCTAAATCCCATAATGGACCGTGACCACCTGGATAAAATACCGCGTCAAAATCGTCGGGATTCATGTCCGCCAATACTTTGGTGTTTGCAATTAATTTTTGCGCTTCTTCATCCTTATCAAAACGTTTTGTGGCTTCAGTAGCTGCATCTGGAGCATCACTACTTGGGTCAATTGGTGCAGCACCGCCTTTTGGCGTGGCAAGAGTAATGTTGGCACCTTTGTCTAATAAAGTGTAATATGGGTTTGCAAATTCTTCAACCCAAAAACCTGTTTTCTTTCCTGTATCTCCTAATTGATCGTGAGATGTTAATACAAATAAAATGTTCATCTTTTTGTCTTTTTTAATGTCTGTTTGTGCTTCTGAAACGATTTCAGAAGTTCCTTCGTTTGTACTATCCTTACAACTTGACGCCGTAACGATAGTCAAAATCACTGCTAACGATTGTAATAACTTCATATCTTAAATTAGTAAGCCATTTTAACAATCTTCTCTACCTTGTCTGGCGACAGGGTTTGGTGTTCTCCTAATCCTAACCATCCACGTTCTGTAAAACGTTTCGAAATGGTTTCGGCGGTACCTTCGTAATCTTTAGTATAATCAGATAGTTTCGTGTCTATTCCCAATTCGTGGAAAAATGCCACCGTACGTTCAATAGCTGCATAAGCTTTATCATCGGTACTTCCTTCAGTGATATTCCAAACACGTTCACCATATTGTGCCAATTTTTCTTTCTTAGCTTCAAAATTATACTTGTAATGGCTTGGAGCAATGACTGCTAAAGTTCGGGCATGGTCAATTCCGAATAGTGCCGTTAATTCATGGCCCATAGCATGTACTGCCCAATCTGTAGGAACTCCTTTTTGTAGCAATCCGTTTAAAGCCATGGTACAACTCCACATAAAGTCTGCAGCAGCTTTATAATCTGTAGGATCCTTTAATACTTTTGGAGCCACTTCAATAATGGTTTGTAAAACGCTTTCCGCAAAACGATCTTGTAAAAGAGCACCGTTAGGATAGGTCATATATTGTTCCAATACATGTGTAAAAGCATCTGTTAATCCGTTAGCCAATTGACGTTGAGGAATTGAACTGATAACTTGCGGATCTAAAATAGAAAACTCAGGGAATAATCCAGGACCTCCCATGGCGAGTTTTTCTTGGGTTTCTGCTCTGGTAATTACAGCGCCCGAATTCATTTCAGAGCCTGTTGCAGGTAACGTTAAGACCGTTCCAAATGGCATTCCTTTTTCAGTTTTAATATTTTGGGTTAAAATATCCCAAGGCGTATCTCCATTAAATAGGGCAGCAGCCGATAAAAACTTGGTACCATCAATCACTGATCCGCCACCTACAGCAAGTAAATATGTGATTTTTTCATCTTTGATAATCTTTAAGGCTTCCATTAATACAGCATATTCTGGATTGGCAGGAATACCTCCAAACTCAATAATATTGCTGTTTTTTAAGGCAGATTTCACTTGATCATAAATCCCGTTTTTCTTAATACTTCCACCACCATAAAGTAATAATACTTTGGCGTTTTGAGGGATTTCATTTTCTAGTTTTGCTATGGTGTCCTTTCCAAAAATAATTTTGGTCGGGTTTTTAAATTCAAAATTGTTCATCGTTTTGTGTTTTATTTTTTTAGTTAACTATATTTTGACAATCATTTTCCCAGTGTTTTTACCTTCAAATAAGTCGATAAAAGCCGTTGGGATATTGTCAAAACCTTCTACAACAGTTTCAGTGTAGGTGAGTTTGTCTTCAGCCAACCATTCCGATAGTTGTTTCATGGCTTCTGGGAATTTTTCAGCGTAGTTTGATACGATAAACCCTTGCATGAGCGCACTATTTTTGACTAAAAATGGCTGCACGCTTAAGCCCTTTGGCAATTCGGTGTTGTTATACGCTGAGATGGCGCCACAGATGACCATTCTTGCAAATTTGTTGATGCTAAATAACACAGCATCTGAAATGGATCCGCCAACGTTATCAAAATAAATATCAACCCCGTTTGGTGCGGCTTCTTTGATCGCTGCTACCATATTTTCCGTGGTATTGTAATTGATGCCTGCGTCAAAACCAAATTTCGATTTTAGCATCTCAAGCTTTTCGTCCGTACCTGCAATTCCAATCACTCGTAGTCCAAGGATTTTCCAATTTGTCCTACTACAGATCCAACGGCTCCAGCAGCGCCAGAAACTACAAGTGTTTCTTTTGCAACAGGTTTGCCTATTTGAGTTAAACCTAAATAAGCGGTCAAGCCGGTCATTCCTAAAATTCCTAAGTAGGCACTTAATGATGCTTTCGACGGATCGACTTTTAGAAGCCCTTCACCAGTTGAAATCTGTTGGGTTTTCCAATCGAGCATTCCCGAAACATAATCGCCTTCCTTAAAATTATTATTTTTAGAATCGATGACTTTGGCAATGACGCCAGAATGGATCGGTTTATTGAGTTCAAAAGGAGGCACATAGGATTTGGCATCGCTCATGCGGCCTCTTAGATAAGGATCTACAGAAACATACACTGTTTCTAAAAGTAACTCGCCATCAGCAACAGTTAGCTGTGCATCTTCAGTCACAAATTCGAAATCTGCAAGTGTCGGAGTTCCTTTTGGTCTGTTTTTTAATAGGATTGTCTTTGTCATAATGTTTTTTTTTACTGAATTACAGTTACTAAATCGGACATAGGTTTTCTCACCTTTACCAAATTTACCAACCAATCTTCCTCTTCTTTTCTATAGCCTAATGGTAATAACACTGCACTACGTAAACCTTTTTCGCGAAGGCCTAAAATGGCATCCACGGCATCTGGATCAAAACCTTCCAAAGGTGTGGCGTCTACACCTTCAAAAGCAGCCGCTGATATGGCTTGAGAGAATGCGATATAGGCTTGCTTTGCAGCATGGTGATAATTTTCTTCGGAATCTTTTTGAGGATAGGAACCGAGTAACATCTGACGGTAATTTTCCCAACCTTCATTTTTAAACCCACGAATTTCATTGGTCAAATCGAACATATAATTGATGCGATCTTCAGTATAAGTATCCCAAGCCGCAAAAACAAGAAGGTGTGAACAGTCGGTAATCACCGATTGGTTCCAAGCCACCGGACTGATTTGCTCTTTAATATCCTGATTTTTTATGACCAAAATTTCAAAAGGCTGTAACCCACTTGAGGTTGGGGCTAAACGTGCCGCTTCTAAAATGCGTTCAATTTTATCTTCAGGGACACTTTTGCCGTTCATTGCTTTGGCCGCATAGCGCCAGTTTAATTTATCCAATAATTCCATATCTATATTATCGTACTATTTGTTAATAATTTCAGCTCTAATAAAAGCTTCTTTTAAAAGTTTAATTCTGTTACACATTGCCTATTTGCAATACACCAGATCGTGAATCTTTATACTTTATACTTAAATCTTAATACTCAATTCTTAATACTGCTCCAAGCCGATTGGTAGGCATCTTCAAGTTGTGATGCATCCAATTGAAATGCGCCACGTTTTTGGGCCATCATTAAAAACGACAGCGGATTGATGGCATACGCATACAATAAATAGTTGGACATATTTTTTATCAGCCCTTCCTTTTTACCGCGTTCCCAAAGGTCGAGTAGGGGTTGTAAATGTTTAATCCCTTCCTGTAAACTCGGTTCGTCTATAATTGGGGTGTTATCGCATTGTGCAAGAAACATAGCGTTTTCAGACTCGTTGAGTTTGAAATCGGCTATGCGTTTCCAGATCACCTCAAAACCCTTTTCAACACTCATATCCTCAGAATATGTGTCGAATGCAAATCGCGTGTATTGTGCTTTAACGTCGATATAGGTTTTATTGACTAAGTCTTGCTTATTTTCAAAATACAAATAAATGGTAGCAGGAGAGACGTTGGCCATTTTCGCAATCTTACTCATTGGTGTAGCGTGAAAACCATTGTTATTCACCAACTCAATGGTGGCCTTGATTAGTGCGTTACGTTTGTCTATACTTTTTTGAAGTGTTGCCATGTTTAATTTAATTATGGTACAAAGATACAATAAAATGAATGTTCATTCTTTTTTTAACACGGTTTTGTGTTTGTATGCAAATTAAGGTGATGAGATTAGCGGTAGATTAGCTTAGTTAAGCTATTGTATTCAAGATAATTACAATATTTTATGGTTTCTCTTGAGGACAATAAATAATATTGTTGAAATCAAAAGCAATAGTAAATACCATGTATTAGAAATCAAATCGACATAGGTAATAGAACCCTTGGCGAAACTTAAAATCATCAATACTTGTGCGCCATAAGGCAAGATTCCTTGTGTAATACAAGCGAAAATATCCAAAGTAGAGGCCGTTTGCTTGTTATCTAAGCCATACTCGTCATTGATAGATTTTGCAATAGAGCCCGAAATTATAATAGCAACTGTATTATTGGCAATGGCGAGATTGACGCTCGATACTAATGCGGCAATTCCGAATTGTGCAGATTTTTGATTTCGTATCAAGGTTTTTATTTTCACTAGAATAAACTCGATGCCACCATTAAAGGCTACCAGCGCTGCCAAACCACCCGTTAGTAAGGAGAGTAAAAATATTTCTGTCATATCGGTAAAACCTGTATAGGCGATACGCGTGAATTCGATGATTGAGAAATCCCCATAAAATAGACCTAAAATACCTGCCGTAAGTACGCCTAATACCAAAGTGACAAATACATTCACCCCGATAACCGACAAGCCAATCACGATTAAATAAGGTACAATTTTTAAAAGTGAATAAGTATAGTTTGCAGATTCAGAAGTATTGGTCTCTAAATGTATGCCTTGGTAGATAAGAATACCGATGGTCGCCACGGCTGCGGGGATAGCAATTTTGATATTGGCTTTAAATTTGTCGCTCATTTTGACGCCTAAAGATTGGGTGGCCGCAATAGTGGTATCGGAAATGACTGATAAGTTATCGCCAAACATAGCCCCGCCCAATAAGGCGCCAGAAAGGATACCCAATGAGAAGTCGCCCGTATCCGCAAAGCCAATGACGATAGGTGCCAAAGCGACGATGGCGCCCACGGACGTTCCGGTAGACACAGATAAAAATGCGGCAATCACAAACACCCCAAAATAAATATACTGGCTACTGATCAGGTCCATACCCAGATGCACAATAGTATCTACACTTCCGGTGGCTTTGGTGACCGCGGCGAAAGCTCCCGCCAGGAGGTAAATCAAACACATCGTGAGGATCTTAGGATCGCCACAACCTTCTAAAAGTGTCTTGATCTTAACTGCTACGGATTGTCTAAACAGTAAAAACGCCACGAAAATTCCGGCAATGACGGCAATAGGCGCGGGGAGGGCATAAAAATCATCTTGGATGATGCCAACACTTAAAAAGGTGATGATAAATACAAAAAATGGGATTAAAGCTTTAAAACTGGGGGTCACTGTACTGGTCATGAGTCTGTCTTTACAGAATTGCAACGGGAGGAGGATAGCAAATAATGAGGACATGGGATAACGTTTGTTCCAAAGTATTTGGCTTATCTATTTAGCACCTTGCTCGTTAATGCAGGTTGCTATCTCTCTTTGAGATTCTTGATAATTAAGTGGGCAAAAATAGTGGTTTTTATTTTTAAAACTGAAGAATTTTAATAAAGTTTTAGGTTAGATAATTAGCATGTAGCAACGCTATCGGAATGAAGTTATTAGACTTTGCTGAAGTGTATATCACAAGATAGCTCAGCCTTTACTTATTAAATAAATCAATCGTCTTTTCAATCGCTTTATCAAATTTGTCCCAAGACTCTTGAGAAGATAAATCTGTTGTGATAAACTTTTTATTGAATTTAGACAACAATGTAAAGTAAATGTAGCCGCCTATCATGAGTTGAAAGGCATGATTTAAGGAGGTGTCCTTATCTGAAATAGCAAACATTTTAGCCATTTCTTTATTGCTATACTTAAACAAATCGCGAGTAGCTTCATTGTTTTCGAGTAATTGCCAGCGCAGAATTTCTTGCGTGAGTTTATTTTTACGTAGTTCTTGTGTTCCAGCTTTAGCAAAATCTTTTAGATCTTCCGTGGAATTTATCTCTCTGTCTTGCAAGGATAGCATAGATTTAAAAAAATCACCTTTTTTAGCCAAATGCAGGAGCAGACCTTCTAATCCGCCGTAATAGCGGTAAATAAGTTCCTTAGAAACACCAGCTTTTTTAGCAATAGCATTAATGCCTACGGCTTGAGGTCCTTTTTCCTCTAATAGGCTTAAAAAACTTTCATAAATTTTTTCTTTTGTTGCAGCTCTGTCTTTCTTCATTACAATTCATTAAGGTTTAGCACCATTCCCAATTCAATATTTTTTTCTCGTAATAACGGATAGGTTTCCTTCATTAAATCGAGCATATAGGGTAATGGCACGTGGTCAAATGTACCATAATCTTCTAAATACTCCATAAATTCTGTCGTGCCCGAATTATCATAATATTGAAACAACGAATCATTTTTCCCATCAAAATCTAAGGGTTCAACGTTCAATTTTTCACATAACGTTTTATTAAAAGCTGGCGTGGCTTTTACCCATTTGCCATCTAGGTACATTTCAACATAACCATGTGGCACAAGCACATCGTTACCAAATTTTGCAACAATTTCATCAACCGCAATATGATTTTTGACTTTGGCTAATCCTAATCGGGCTGGAATGTTTTTAGCACGTAAAACAGAGATTAATAAAATGGCTTTATCCAAACAATGTCCACTGTTATGTGTACAAATTTCAGACGCTATCCAATCGGTTTCTATTAAACTAAAGCGGTACGGATTGTAATGCCATGCATCTCTAATATAATAATAGGCTTTTAATGCAAATTCTAATGGTGTGTCTTCTGTGTTGCCATCACTTATTTTTTCAATCAGTTTTTGAATAGTCGCTGACGAATAATCAAAATTATAATTGGCTTCTAAATATGTCATATTCGTTATCTTTTACTGATTTCTATGATTAAATCGGCAACAGTAAAGGTGATTTAATAGTATGTTAATAAAAATAAAGTCTTTTTTTTGACAAATATAATTCTTTAGTCTAAGTTTGTAACCATGTGGTCACATATTTTTTATACTATATGGTATCACTAGCAACTTTAAAAAATTAAAAGGAATGGATGCATATATTTATGATTCTGTAAGAACACCTAGAGGAATCGGAAAAAAAACAGGAAGTTTATCTCAAGTAAGCCCAGTTCAATTAGTAACCACGTTGCTGTCAGCACTGAAAGAACGAAACAATTTAAATACCTCCTATGTTGAAGATTTAGTCCTGGGTTGCGTTACTCAAGCAGGAGAGCAAGGTGGGAATATTGCAAAAGTTGCTGCACAGGTAGCCGATTATGGCGATCATTTAGCAGCAGTTTCTTTAAACCGTTATTGTGCTTCTGGCTTAGAAGCAGTAAATCAAGCAGCTGCTCGAGTAAGATCAGGTTGGTCAGATTTAATTATTGCTGGAGGCGTAGAATCTATGTCGCGAGTGCCTATGGGAATTGACGGTTCTGCCTGGGTAATGGAACCTGATGCTGCTTTCGGAAAGTTTGTACCACAAGGAATTTCGGCCGATTTAATCGCTACAAAATATGGTTACTCACGTAACGATGTGGATAGTTTTGCAGTCGCATCTCAAAATAGAGCCAATGCTGCTTGGGCTAAAAATGCATTCAAAAAATCCATAATCCCTGTTACTGATGTAAATGGTATGGAAATTTTAGCAATTGACGAATATATTCGTGCCAACACCACCTTAGAAGCATTAGGCAAATTAAATCCGTCGTTTGAGAAAATGGGCGAGATGCTATTCAACCAAACGGCTTTAGATACATATATTGAGATAGAACGGATTAAGCATGTACACCATGCTGGTAATTCTTCTGGACTTGTAGATGGTGCGGCTTTGATGCTAATTGGCTCTAAAGAAATTGGAGAAAAATTAGGACTCACACCAAGAGCAATAATTAAAATGGGAAGTATCATAGGTTCAGAACCCTTAATTATGTTGGAAGGTCCAACACCAGCAACAAAAAAAGCATTGAAAAAAGCAGGGATGACAGCTTCAGACATCGATTTATGGGAAGTAAATGAAGCCTTTGCTGTTGTACCAATGCGATTGATGGAAAACATGAAAATTGACCACTCTATTGTGAATGTAAATGGAGGAGCAATCGCTATGGGACATCCTTTAGGAGCAACAGGGTGTATGATTCTTGGTACTGCTTTAGATGAATTAGAGCAGCAAGATAAAAGCACTGCTTTAGCAACACTATGTGTTGGTGGAGGAATGGGAATAGCAACTATAATAGAACGTGTTTAATCGCTAAAAATGAAAAGAAAATGCAACATATAAAATATACAATAGATACAGACGGGATTGCTTTTATTACTTGGGACGTGGCAAACTCGCCAGTGAATATTATGAATGCAGAAACCATCTCAGAGTTTTTTGCAACAACCGATAAAGCCATTAATGACGCTACTGTAAAAGGTATTGTTATCAATTCAGCCAAAAGAGATTTTATTGCTGGAGGTGATCTAAAATGGTTTTTAAACTTTGACGGTACTAAACAAGATTGCTATGATATGCTAGCAAAAACGCATCAAAACATGCGGCAAATGGAATTATCGTCTAAACCCATTGTTGCTGCAATAAGCGGATTGGCTTTAGGTGGTGGTTTAGAGATTGCCTTGGCCTGTAATCATCGTATTATGCTTAATCATCCAGCAAATAGAATAGGATTGGTAGAATGTTCTGTAGGTTTATTTCCTGGAGCAGGTGGTACACAGCGTTTTTTAAGACTATTAGGTCCCAGAAAAACGATTGAATATATTACACAATCCCGTAAACTAACAGCAGAGCAAGCCTTAAAAGACACCTTAGTTAATCAAATATGCAGTCCTGAAGACGATATTAACGCTTTAGCTAAAGATTGGATATTGCAAAATCCAGAAGTGCAACAACCTTGGGACTATAAGCGCTTTGTAGTGCCTGGAACACCAAATGGAATAGGTCAAGTATCTGGTTTTACGGAGTTTTATTCGGTATCCAATGCTATGGCATATAAAACTACTCATGGTAATATGCCACATATTAAAAATGTGTTAAGCGCAATTTATCATGGAAGTTCTACAGGAATCGATAAAGCTTTAGAAGTTGAAACACGTTATTTTGTAGACACTTTATTCACTAAAGAAACGAAAAATATTATTAGAGCTGCTTTTATTTTTATAGGTGATGCAGCCAAAGGAAAAGCCAAACCGAAAGGTTTTGAAAATACGACCTATAAAAAGGTTGGTGTCATAGGTGCTGGAATGATGGGGGCAGGCATTGCCTATGTTTCTGCAAAAGCTGGATTAGATGTCGTTCTTAAAGATGTTTCTATGGAAGGTGCCGAAAAAGGAAAAAGCTATTCTTCAAAAATAGAACACGATAGGATTGCAAAAGGAAGAAGCACCGAAGACAAATCGAAGCTATTATTAGATAAAATTCAACCTACAGCTTCAGTTGAAGATTTAAAGGATTGTGATTTAATTATTGAAGCCGTTTTTGAAAATTTAGACCTTAAATATAAGGTAACTCAAGAAACCGAAGCACTGATTGCAGATGCAGTAATTTACGCAAGCAATACCTCTACATTGCCTATTACAGCATTGGCAAAAGCATCAAAAAAACCAGAAAAATTTATTGGTTTACATTTTTTCTCACCAGTTGATAAAATGCCTTTAGTAGAAGTTATCGTAGGAAAAAAAACATCCGATGAAACGGTTGCGGCTGCTATTGACTATGTCACAAAAATTAAAAAAGTACCTATTGTTGTTAATGACGGACGTGGATTCTTTACCTCTCGTGTATTCGGAAAATTTGTAAACGAAGGTATTAAGATGTTAGCAGAAGGAATTCCACCAGCAGTGATAGAAAATGTAGCCAAGAAAATTGGTATGCCAGTTGGTCCTTTAGCTATTTCAGATGAAGTCACTCTAAAATTGATGTTAGATATCATGAACGAAAGTCCTGATTTAACTGAATTTGAAAAAGAATTAAAAGATACCATTGACACTATTGTGAATAAACATGGTAGAGTAAGTAAAAAATCTGGTAAAGGATTTTACGAATATCCAGAAGGCGGAAAGAAATATTTATGGGAAGAATGGCCAATTATTTTTGAGCAGCAAACCGAATATGATAAAGAAGAAGTTGGCAAGCGATTACTATTCGCCATGGTTATAGATTCTTATAAGTGTTTAGATAGTGGTGTATTGCGTGAGCCTAGAGATGCTGATATTGGTTCTATCTTAGGACTTGGTTTCCCAATTCATACAGGAGGTGTGATGTCTTATATCGATTATATAGGTGCACAAGAATTCAAAAACTATGCAGCTGGTTTAGCTAAAAAATATGGCGAGCGTTTTCAATTACCAGACTCACTTTTAGAACGTATAGAAAATGCGGGAAACAAGCGTGTTTTTTATAAAAACTAAGTTAGTATTAACAAAAAAAATAAGCACAGATGTTACAAAACGTATTATTAGAAAGAAAAATATATGCATCAGAAGAGCATAAAATGATGCAAGGCATGATTCAAGATTTTATTGCTAATGAGCTTGCGCCTCAAATGGAAGAATGGGAAGAAAAAGGTATGGTAAGTCGTGAAATTTGGAAAAGAGCAGGCGAATTAGGTTTGCTTTGTATCGATATGCCAGAACAATATGGAGGTTCTGGACTCGATTTTAGTTTTAGTGCCTTATTTATGGAAGAATTGGCCAAAAAAGGAATCAGTGGCCCTGGTTACTCATTGCATTCAGATATTGTAGCACCGTATATCCTAAAATGGGGAACAGATGTTCAAAAAGAGAAATACTTGCCACTTATGGCTACTGGTGAGATGATTACGTCTATTGGAATGACAGAGCCTAACTGTGGTTCAGATTTACAAGCACTTCGTACAACAGCCAAAGACGCAGGAGATCATTATATAGTTAATGGTCAAAAAACATTCATTACTAATGGTTATTTGTCAGATATGTCAATTGTGGCTGTAAAAACAAATTCCGGTACACCTGAGGAGGGCGTTTCATTATTAATTATGGAAAGTTCAATGGAAGGTTTTGAAAAAGGCGTTCCTTTCAAAAAAATTGGAATGAAAGCACAAGATACTTGCGAGCTGTTTTTTGATAACGTAAAAGTTCCCAAAGAAAACTTGCTAGGTAAAGAAGGCTACGGTTTCAAAATAATGATGACAGAGTTAGCACGTGAGCGATTAACAGTTGCTATAGCAGCAATCGGTGGTGCACAAGGTGCAATTGAAGACACTATTGAGTATACTTCTGTAAGAACAGCATTTAAGCAACCCATTGCCGGCTTTCAAAATACCCAATTTAAACTAGCTGAGGCTGCAACAATGTTACAAATTCATCAAGCTTTTATAGACCGTTGTACAGAAGATTTAATTGAAGGTAAACTTTCTGCTGAAAGTGCTTCTATGGCAAAATTTTCTGCAACAGATATGCATAGTAAAGTGGTGGATGAATGTCTACAATTATTCGGTGGCTATGGTTATATGTGGGAATATCCTATTGCAAGACAATATGCCGATAATAGAGTAGCACGTATTTACGCTGGTACCAATGAAATTATGAAATTAGTAGTGGCTAGAGGCTTGTTTAGAGAGTTGTTTGCTCAAATGAAAGCCATGCGTAAGCAACAAAAGAAATAATGAGGCAAGTAACTATAGCAGATTTTAAGGTGCAAACTACTATTAATGTGCAATGGGGAGAAATGGATGCTTTTCAACATGTAAATAATGTGAGTTATGTGCGTTGGGGAGAAACAGCTCGAATTGATTATTTTAAAGCAATGGGTTTTTTTCTAAATGAAGAACCTAAGAAAATGAAATATGCCCCTATTTTAGGATTTCAATCTGTTAAATATATTTCACCCGTTGTTTATCCTGATACTATTATTATTGGTACAAAGACTGATGAGATTAAAGACGATCGCTTTATTTTAAAATCTTATTTTTTTAGTACCCAACAAAACCGATTGGTGGCAATAAAAACACATGAAGTTATAATTGTTGATTATAACAAGCAACAAAAAATAGCTTTGCCAGAAGAAATTATAGATTTTATTCATCAAATAGAAAATTAATGCAACAAAAAAAACCATTAGAAGGTCTTACAGTTGTTGATTTTACACGATTACTGCCAGGGCCTTTAGGCACGCATTTATTAAGTCAGTTAGGTGCAAAAGTAATTAAGATTGAAAGCCCAAAACGTTTAGATTATACGCGTTTTTACGAACCTAAAATTGACGATAGTTCTTATATGTTTTATGCCATGAATCATTCAAAAGATCAGCTTATAGTTGATTACGAAACGGAGGAAGGTTATAATAAAGTTCGGGATTTAATAGCTTCTGCTGATTTGTTGATAGAGCAATTTCGTCCTGGCGCCATGAAAAGTTTCAAATTAGATTTTGAAACTGTAAAATTAATAAACCCAAACATTGTTTATGTTTCAGTTACAGGTTATGGTCAAACAGGAGAATTACACACCAAAGCAGGTCATGATCTTAATTATTTGGCTACTGCTGGTTTATTAGATTTAAATAGAGACGAGAAAGGAAAACCTGTAATTCCTGGTTTTCAAATTGCGGATATTGCAGGTGGTTCTTATATGTTACTTTCAGCTTGTACATCTGGACTGTTAGCTCAAAAATTGCAGAATAAACCACAGTATATAGATTTGAGTTTGTTGGATGCAACTATCCCTTTAAATGCTATTGCACATAGTATGCTTCAAGGTGGCGCTTCGTATAAGCAAACACCTATTTTAAGTGGTATGCTTGTAAACTATAATGTATATGAAACTTCCGACGGAAAATGGATGGCTTTGGGTGCATTAGAAATGAAATTTTGGAACGGCTTCTGTGACCTGGTAGATAAACCTGATTGGAAGCGTAAATCGGAACTAGAATTAATCAATGGTGTTTTTCCGAAGAAAGATTTAGAAGCACTTTTTAAAACCAAAACGAGAGATGAATGGACAAGCTTAAGTGTCGATCAAGATACTTGTTTGTCTCCAGTTTTAGAGATAGAAGAAGTAACAGAACATCAACACATAAAAGAACGAAATGTCTTCAAAAAAGCTACCATAAAAGATAGCACCATAAAAACCTTTGCTTCGCCTTATAAAACCTACAGTTAATCTCTAACAATCTGTATTATGCCACAAAACTTAACACGTTTATTCGATTTAGCAACATATCAATTAAAACATACACCACAAGAAAAAGCCTTTAACACAAAGGTAGGAGGCAAGTGGCTGTCTTTAAGCACACAAGACTACTGTAATCAAATAGATATTATAAGTAATGCTTTGATTGAATTGGGTGTTAAAGTAGGCGATAAAATTGCTATTGTAACAGAAATAAACTGTGTAGAATGGCATATTTTAGACATGGCAATTTTACAAGTTGGTGCAATTAATGTGCCCTTATATGCAACCTTGTCCACAAACGATTATGAATTTATTTTAAACCATTCTGATTCAAAATTTTGTTTTGTTTCCAATAAGGATTTATATGAAAGAGTACAATCCGTTAAAAAAAACACAACAGTAGCTACAATTTTTTCTTTTGATAACACTGTTTGCAAAGACAATTGGCAAGGGCTGATGACATTAGGGCGACTATCGGATAATCACAAAGAAATTGAAGAAAGAAAAGCAAGTGTTTCACCAAAAGACCTTGCAACTATTGCTTATACTTCCGGAACCACAGGAGTTCCTAAAGGTGTTATGATTGCGCATGAAGAATTACTACATACTGCAACTACGTGTAAGGATCTTATTAATCTCCATGAGCCATACCTTCCAATGCTTAGCTATTTACCAATTAGCCATGTTTTTGAGCGACTAGTAACGTATTATTACCAATACATGGGAATGGAGATCTATTTTGCTGAATCTCTAGAAAAACTGGTTGATAACTTTCAAGAAGTAAAACCAGCATTTTTACCTATTGTGCCTCGCTTATTAGAAAAAATATTTGATAAGATCATAGCAAAAGGCAATGCGCTAACTGGTGTAAAAAAAAGCCTGTTTTTCTGGGCAGTAAGGCTAGCCGAAAACACAGAAATTGGACAAAAAAGAGGATTACAACACAAGATAGCAGATAAATTAATTTATAGTAAATGGCGTGCCATATTTGGTGGCGATTTACGATTTTTTATATCTGGTTCAGCACCTTTACAAGAACGCTTAATAAAAGTGTTTACGGCAGCAGGATTACCAATTTATGAGGGTTATGGTATGACAGAAACCTCTGGAGTGATCTCTTTAAATAGCTATAAAAAAGGTGGTGTAAAAATGGGAGCGGTTGGAAAAATTATGCCAGGATTAGAGCTTAAAATTGCAGAAGATGGCGAAATTCTCGTTAAAGGGAAAAATATTTTAAAAGGGTATTATAAAAATGAAGAAAAAACATATGAAGCTATAAAAAATGGTTTTTTTCATACAGGTGATATAGGCGAAATTTGTAAAGATGGGTTTTTAAAGATTACAGACCGAAAGAAAGAAATGTTTAAAACTTCAGGAGGCAAATACATTGCGCCAGCCATCATCGAAAACGTTATGAAACAGTCGTCTTTTATAGAGCAAATTATGGTTATTGGAGAAGGTTATAAAATGCCAACAGCACTCCTACAAGTAAACTATGAATTTGTTAACGATTGGGCAAAACGAGAAAATCACAAAATCACGGATATTTCTAACGACAAAGTTCTTATAGCCAGAATTCAAGAAGATATTGATTTATACAATCAAAATTTAGGGAAATGGGAAAGAATCAAAAAATTTGAAATCACACCGGATGAATGGACTATTGAAGCTGGGCATTTAACACCGACGATGAAATTGAAACGCAAGGTCATTAAGGAAAGATATCAGGATCTTTTTGCCAAAATATATTCGAGTTAATCTTCTATAAGTTCTGATTAAATGATATCGTTAAAAATAATTGTTTGATGAAAAATTGTTTGACGAAGTATTGAACCAATAATGACAGAATTATTAATGATTGACTATTCAGGTGACATTTGATATGTAATTTTGCTCTATAATTTATATTATGTAAAATAGAATTTTATAGCAGAAAGAACGGCCACTATTCTCCTTTGTCTTCCAATCTACTTACACGTCCTGTATATTCAATTGAAGTCCTTGTTGTCGACTGTACTCGGATGATGCTTTTCATATTTGGATATAATGTAATCATCATATCGTAATGTTCGCTGTTACGATATTTGTCGTCTATCTTTAATCTGATTTCAACCGCATGTTTTTGATCATCATGTGTTACTACATAATCTTTTGGAATATCATCAAATTCAATACTCGTTTTGTTGCTACCATAGCCACCGCTTCCAAAATTCTGTTCTCCAAAATATGGCAAATAGCCCTGAATACTATCGCCCTTGATAGTCAACTTATTAGCATTTGTGGTAATGTCAATATTATTGGCGTTGTTTCCTGGTCCTAGAATATTTGAATTCGCAACTCTTGAAAATGCTGCAGATGCAAATGGTGACGCGCTATTGGAAATAATTACAAGGGATTGTGAATCAACTAAATCCTTTAAATTTTGATATGCTAAATCATCCTGTGCTGTAAATTCTTTGGATGAACCACAAGCCATTAACATCAGAAAAAGTGCGCTAAATAGGAATAAGTTTTTCATAGACATTAATTTACGATTTTTTTTGAATAGAGAGACCCGAATTTCACGAATTAGCACTAATTAATTGACATTCTCTCCGTGTATCTCTGTGGTAATTCGTCGTGTCAAAACAAAAAATAGAGACACGAATTACACGAATTCACACGAATTTTTGATCTATAAATTCTCAAGATTTACTTTTATAAACCACCGCGCATTAATGTGTTTACTCCATATTATACCTGTTTTTCCGGCATCATTCGTGTCATTAGTGTAATTCGTGTCAAAAGAAATAGAGACACGAATTTCACGAATTTGCACTAATTAATTGACATTCTCTCCGTGGATCTCTGTGGTAATTCGTCGTGTCAAAACAAAAAATAGAGACACGAATTACACGAATTCACACGAATTCACAAGAATTTATAATTTATAAAGACTCAAGATTTGGTCTTGTAAAGCATTGGGCATTATTGTCATTTCACCATTATACTCTTTTATCCGGCATCATTCGTGTCATTAGTGTAACTCGTGTCAAAAAAATAGAGGTGGTTTTAAAAAATTTGCACGAATTAAAAAGACCCTATCCAATTACAGATAAGGTCTTATTTATACTATCCAAATAATGAGTTTACATTAACGATTCGAGTTCTGCTCTATTCACAGATTTTCCATATATTTTTTGTTCTGGATCCATGATTTTCGTTTTACTTAAATCGCCTACATATACGGCATCAAATCCAATATCCTCAATGAGTTGTTGGGTAACGCGCTTGCTTTCTTCATCCTGTGCAGCAAAAGGCACCGCTACACGATCCTGATCACGCCAAGCTTTCGTTTTTAAATGGTCAGCTTTAATAGTATTAAAGGCCTTGCCTGTTCTTGCCGTACCAAATTTCATGGCCGTATATTCCGAGGCATTTCTATTGCTGTCTCTTACCTCCTGTGCCAAAGCACCATCGCGTTCCGGATAAGGGTTTGTCGCGTCAATGATCACGCGATTCCCATATTCTCCTGCATAAAGTTCAGCCAATTCATCTATCGCTTTAAATGGAACTGCTAACAAGTACACGTCAGCATTGGCTTCAAAGGCTTTTTCAACACTTACCGCCTTTGCATTGCTGCCGCTATCTCTCACCAAATCATTTAACTGTTCTGGATGGCGCGAACTGAAGAGCACTTCATGTCCTGCTTTCGCCCAATGTTTTCCTAAGTTTCCACCTATATTTCCGCTTCCTATTACTCCTATTTTCATCTGTTTTTGATTTTAACTGTTATTATAATGTATTGCCGTTAGCAATAGTCATCTTGGAGTTCAAGATTGATAATTGTAAGTTAATCTGAATAAAACAGGAAATTTGGTTGAATAGCACAAATTATTGACCCTATCCAATTAGTACATTGGAGAAAGTAAACAGATGTAAATGATAAAGCTTATTGATTCAGTAGCCAGTCTTTTATTCTTCTGGTGGATATCCGTGGATTTCTTCAAAAACGGTATCGAAGTTTTCTCTGATATAAGCACGTAATTTCATACGATAATCCTCATGCAACCATTTCACAAAATTGAAAGTACTTTTACTGATGCATTGGGTGTAACGCTCCAATCTGTGATTGATATCGTCTTCCAATAATTTCATCAGCGCTAAAGCATCATAAACATCTTCACTGTTTTCAACACAAATTTTTGTGTGATGTGCAATAGATTGCTCTAACAAAACCTTTGAGGAATCCCCTTTATTAACCGAGTCAATATAAGCTTGTTTCATATCAAAATATACTTCCTCAGAATTGGCGAATTCCTTACGGATGGCATCCGGCATTTCATATCTGAAATTGGACTCAATATCATGATCATTTATAATGCTATCCAAGTAGTAATTTGGAGATCCGAAGATTTTCTGCCAATCAATATCCGCACCCCAAGGCCCGAAACGATGCATATTATTACCTAAATCGATAATTTTAAATACCTCTTTACCTTCATAAATACGAGATCCACGACCTACCATTTGGTAATACAATGCTAATGATTTGGTAGCTCTATTAAGAATAATTGTATCTACAGATGGCTCATCAAAACCTGTGGTCAAAATACTTACAGATGTTAATATGGCATTTGGTGTTTCCTTAAACCATTTCAAAATGGCTCTACGTTCTTTTTTAGAAGCGGTATTGTCTAAATGCGCAATGGTATACCCTGCTCTTTTAAACGTGTCATAAACATGTAAAGACGTGTTGATTCCGTTGTTGAAAATCAATGTTTTCTTGCCTAAAGAGTGCTGCTCGTAAGCATACACTACTTTTTTCAGCATGTCTGTATTGGTGTAAAGATCTTCTGAAGATTTTACGGTATAATCACCGTTCGATCCGACTTCCAAAGACGTCAATCCCACATTATATTGGTATGTTTCAGCCGGTGAAAGGAATTTATTTTCAATAAGCGATTCGATAGTTTCTCCCGTAATCAGCTCATTGTAATTATCCTTCATTGGCAAATCTTTATTTGAACTTAACGGGGTTGCCGTTACACCAAGAATAAACGATTTTTCAAAATATTTGAACAGTTTAGTGAAAGAGTTGTAATGCGCCTCATCAATAATCACCAATCCAACATCAGAAATATCTAACATGTCTTCCTGGAGCCTATTGTTCAGCGTTTCCACCATAGCCACAAAACAGCTATATTCTGCTTGGTCATCTAAATTGGCCTTGCTGTCTACCACCTTGTTGCTGACATTAAATTCTGTCAACATTTTTGAGGTTTGTTTCAACAACTCAATACGGTGGGTTAAAATCACAACTTTTTTATCGTGATTCTTCAAATACTGTCTTACAAATTCAGAGAAGATAACCGTTTTTCCACCACCAGTAGGCAATTGGTAAAGTAAATGATAATCTTCAGGTGCTTCATCAAAAGCTTTAAAAACCTTATCGATAGCTTTCTTCTGATAGTGGTATAAATCTTTTCCGGTTTGACGTTCTAAATTTTCTGAAAGAGTTTTTACAGACATGCGTAATGTAGCTTAGGCGTTTGGATTAATAAGAAGCTGCAAAGGTAAGTGTATTAGAGGGGTATTGCAATATTTGTCTAAAAGATATTTGTAATTTGCAACGAATAATTATGGATAAAGCTAATTTACAACGGAATTTTGAAGGGTATGTAAATACACCTCTATTATGGACTGATGCTCCTGTTTATGGATTATCACCTTATATTTTTAAGCCGATAAGCAATCAACATTTTACAGATGAAACTGTTAATCGGCTCAGGTTAGGGAAAATGATCGAGCATTTTGTGTTCCATCAATTGGCAACAGATCCGTCGATTACTATTCTGGCAAAAAATATTCAGATACAGGATGGCAAACGCACCATTGGCGAATTGGACACGCTCCTTTTGACGGAAGTTGGACCTGTTCATTTGGAAATTATCTATAAATTTTACCTGTATGATCCTGATGAAGGTGAAACTGAATTAGCACATTGGATTGGTCCGAATAGAAAAGATGCGTTGCTACAAAAACTGACCAAACTTAAAGAAAAGCAGTTACCACTACTCTATCATCCCAAAACACAAACCATGTTGGAGCGTTTGTCGCTCAAAAGTGATGATATAAAACAATACGTGTTCTTTAAAGCGCAGTTATTTTTGCCTTTAGATTTCTCGGATGATGCCTTTTCGCAATTGAATCCTGCATGTGTAAACGGGTTTTATCTTAAGAAAGATGAACTTATCCGTTTTAGAACGGCCGAATTTTACATTCCTCAAAAACAAGATTGGATTATGGATGCCCACGATTCCGTTGAATGGATGACTTATCATAATTTTGTTGCTGAAGTGTCACCTTGGCTTGATGACAATCGGTCGCCTTTATGTTGGATGAAAGAGGGAACTAAAACCCAAAAAATATTTGTCGTTTGGTGGTGATTTCCGTAACCATTTCATCTCCAAACACATTGCGGGTTTAGTTGGATTCCTTGCCAAATGTCCTCAAAAAGTTTTACTTTGCACACGCAATTTTAAAATGAAAATTGGAGAAGCTATGATCATCCAATGTTTCAAGAATTTCAGTTGGTTTGGATGTTATGTTGCCATCTAACGCGTTGAAATACTTTACAATCCATAAACCATTCATTAAAAACTAAACTCTTATTTTGAAAGTCTGTATTGCCGAAAAACCAAGTGTAGCCCGAGAAATTGCGGCTATTTTAGGAGCCAATAGTAAACATGATGGTTACTATGAAGGTAATGGTTATGCAGTAACCTATACGTTTGGACATTTGTGTACTTTGATGGAGCCAAACGATTATAAACCGCATTGGAAGAGCTGGGATCTGAATAATTTGCCCATGCTGCCTGAGAAGTTTAAAACTAAGGTGGTGAGTAATTCTGGCATTCAGAAGCAATTTAAAATTGTAAAGAAATTATTCGAAAATGCAGAACTCGTGATAAACTGCGGGGATGCTGGCCAAGAAGGAGAATTGATTCAACGTTGGGTTCTGGATCAGGCCAATTATAAAGGCAAAGTGCAGCGTTTGTGGATTTCGTCATTAACGTCTGAAGCTATTAAAGAAGGTTTTGAAAACTTGAAACCCTCTGAGCAGTATGACAATCTCTTTTATGCTGGATTTTCCAGAGCCATTGGCGATTGGCTATTAGGGATGAACGCTACCCGTTTATACACCTTAAAACATGGTGGTTATAAGCAAGTATTGTCCGTTGGCCGTGTGCAAACTCCAACGTTGGCTATGGTGGTGAATCGTTTTAAGGAGATTGAAAATTTTGTGCCTCAACCCTATTGGGAATTGCAAACACTGTATCGTGACACTCTTTTTAGTTATGAAGAAGGCCGATTCACCAAAATGGAAGATGGTGAAGTATTGGCCAATAAAGTAAAGGAACACGAGTTTGAAATTGTTTCTATTACCAAGAAAAAAGGCAAGGATTACGCACCAAAATTGTTTGACCTTACCGGATTACAGGTGTATTGCAATACTAAATTCGGATTTTCAGCTGATGAAACACTAAAGATTGTTCAAAAATTATATGAACAGAAAGTGGTCACCTATCCAAGAGTTGATACGACGTTTCTTCCAACTGATATTTATCCTAAAGTTCCTGGAATTTTAAAAAACCTATCAAAATATGCGCATTTAACCGCGCCAATTTTAGATAAAAAGATTAAAAAATCACCAAAAGTCTTTAACGATAAGAAAGTTACAGATCACCATGCCATCATTCCTACTGGTGTGGAAAGTCAGTTGCAATACAATCAGCAACAGGTTTATGACATTATCACTAAGCGATTTATAGCCGTTTTTTATGACGATTGTAATGTCTCTAACACCACGGTGATTGGTAAGGCAGCAGATGTCAATTTTAAAGCTACTGGAAAAGAAATTTTGAGCAAAGGTTGGCGTGTGGTTTTTGAAAGTGCTGACGGCAGTAATAGTGGTTCAAAAGAAAACTTATTACCAAGTTTTGTGAAAGGGGAAAAAGGACCTCACGAGCCTTCCTTTTTAGAAAAACAGACCAAACCACCTAATCAATTTACGGAAGCCTCCCTCCTACGTGCTATGGAAACTGCGGGGAAACAGGTTGATGATGATGAAATGCGCGAATTGATGAAAGAGAACGGAATTGGTCGTCCGTCAACCCGTGCGAATATTATTGAGACCTTATTTAAGCGAAAATACATCGAGCGGAATAAAAAACAGGTGTTGCCTACACAAATCGGAATTCAACTGATCGATACCATTCAGAATGAATTGTTGAAATCGGCTGAGCTGACTGGAATGTGGGAAAAACAGTTGAAGGATATTGAAAAAGGCACTTATAGCGCTGCACAGTTTATCGCCAACATGAAAAAGATGGTCGATGCGTTGGTGTACGAGGTCCGCAGTGAATCAACACGTGCAAACATTTCGCATACCAAGGTGGAGCAAAAGGCGGTTGCCAAGAAAGAAGCAAAAAAGAAAGCAGGCATCACGTCTGAACAATGCCCTAAATGCAAACAAGGTTACTTAATTAAAGGGAAATCGGCCTATGGATGTAGCGATTTTAAGAATGGATGTCGTTTTGTTTTGCCCTTTAAGTTTAAGGATAAAAAGATTTCTGAAAAACAATACTTAAGGTTACTTCAAAAAGGTTCAACGGTCAACTTAAAAGGTTTTAAAACTGAGTCTGGAGAATTGGAAGGACTGATCCGTTTTAATGAGGAGTATCAATTGGTTTTAGAACCGAAAAAATCGGCCAAAAAAGAGCTTCCAGATACGTTAACATGTCCAAAATGTAAGAAAGGAACCGTTATAAAAGGCAATTCTGCTTATGGGTGTAGCGACTATAAAGCGGGTTGTGATTTCAGGTTTACGTTTGATGACGTACGTAAGAAATCGGAAGGAAAAACCATGAGTAAAGAGTTGGTATTTAAGATTTTAAATGGAGACATCTAAATTGAATCAGCATGTGTATTATGCGCTTCATAAACCTTTCGGCTATCTGAGCCAATTTATGAGTAACGCCAAGCATGAGCGCAATAAAAAGTTTTTGGGAGAACTCTATGACTTTCCTGAAGGCGTGATGCCTGTGGGACGTTTGGATAAAAATTCGGAAGGACTGTTACTCTTAACCACCGATGGATTCTTGAGTAATGAAATAAACAGCCGCCAAGTTGAAAAGGAATATTATGTTCAAGTAGATGGCGACATCACATCGTCAGCTATTGAAGAACTGCAAGGCAGTGTCAATATCGGATTTAAAGGCATCAAATATGATACAAAACCCTGTAAAGTTTTCAAATTGGAGAGTCCGCCTGATTTTCCAGAACGGTCAAAAAAAATAAGAGATCCACGTCATGGCCCAACCTCATGGTTGTCGATTACAATAAACGAAGGGAAATTTAGACAAGTACGCAAAATGACTTCTGCGGTTGGTTTTCCTACCCTGAGATTGGTACGTATACGTATAGGCACCATTCATTTAAACAGAATGGCACCAGGTGATGTTATAAAATTGGATGAATTATAGGTAGATTAAACGCGCTTAACTCTTACGGCATTCATGCCTTTCATTCCGCGTTCTAACTCAAAAGTTACTTTGTCATTCTCAGCGATATCATCTAAGAGTCCGCTAACGTGACAGAAATACTTTTCATTATTTTCTAGGTCAATTATAAATCCGAAGCCTTTAGAACTATCGTAGAAAGACACTTTTCCTTGTCTGATTGGATCTTCTTCTTCGCCTTCTTCTTTTTTAGGCACACCTAAGACAATATCCTCAGCTTCAACTTTAATCTTGTCTGCAGGATTTGGTGGTGTATCTGTTAAATTGCCGTAAGCATCAACGTAAGCAAATTGGATACCATCGGTTCCTCCTTCAGCTTTACGGGCTTCTTTTTTCTTTCTTTTATCTTCACGTTTTTTAGCACGTGCTTTTTCTTTTTCAATTTTGTTAAAGGTCTGTTGCGACTTAGCCATTCTTTTTTTTAAATATGTTTTAAGGATTATACTTGAAATACCAATCAATACTGAAGATAGGCAATTTTCGGGAAATTGAAATGTCTAAAGATTAATGTAGTGATTACAATGTAAGTAAATATTGTAGAGTTCTAAGTCTCTAAATATCTAGATACCTTACAAATATAAGATATTGATTTCAATTAGCCATCTATCCATGGGTTATTATTTGCATTTGAGTTGTTTGTTTCAACCCTCTAAGCCTTGTTGTAGCTTAAATTTTTGATTATTGAGTTCCGGAAAGCTATCCGTAGTTATTGTTTTTAAAAGCGATGCTCAATACGTTAAAAATGCCTTTAGAGTTCTTGTTTTATTAAGAGAACGTCTGCTTTCTTAAAGGTGTTTTAGGATATTTTATATGTCGGTTTTAAAAAACGGACTATTTAGATCCGTAATTTCATCTGCTTCACAAATTATAAATGATAATCTATTCTATAGTGTCCATAGGAGTTATTCCAAGATATAAAACTCATAGAAAGCGAAATTCTGTTAGGTGAAGTGTAATTAATTATCTAAATTTATAGGAAGCATTACAATAAAACACACATAAAATGACATACATCACTGAAAATATAATCCCTGGGAATTACGGCAAAAAATTCACGACAGATGTTGACGATGCCTCAGAAAAATCAAAACTCGAAGCTGCTATTTTGGAAGTTGAAGGCGTTACAAAAGTGATTTTCGAGGAGAACGTTTACCCGTTAGTGTTCACTATTCATACAGATCAGGTGGTACACGTTAGCGAGATACAGGATAAAGCGAAGGCGTTAAAATGTCACGTGATTGCTAAAGAACCGTTCTTTCCGTTGTTTTAAAATTACTCTCCTTCTTTTACAATAATAACGCTAGCGGTCACGCCAGTTAAGAGATTCCATTTTTTGGAAGATACAAGCACGCCATTATCATCAAAAACATGAAATTCGGCAGTGTTCGGGCCAGACTCACCTTGGTTGAGTGCCACAAATTCTATTTTATTGATGCCTTCTACTAACGGCACATCAAAAGACTTGAAAGTACCAGTCAGTAACAGATTTGGAATAAAAACGACACCGTTTACAAAAACACGTACCCGGTCGCCATCAGGATATTCGTGGTCTCTACAGCTAATATTGGCTTTGTTTCCAGTCATTCTAAAACTCCCCAAGAACTGATCTTCCATGGTTGGCATTTTAAAACCTTGTTCCACAGCTTGACTGTTCCATTTTTTATCGAAAATTTCTCCCGGATCTTTTAGGTTGGAATCATCAAACATTGAAAATTCCTTTTTCTTTTTATTGATGGTGATAGGATATTCAACAGGAGCGGTTTCTTCCTTTTTAACGGGCTCGATTTTTACTGGTTCAGGGGCCGGTTCTTTCTTTTCATCCTTTTTTTCTACGGCAGGAATTGGAATGCTTCTAATTGGAAATTCTTGTGCGTTCACTTGAAAAATCGCAACGAGAAAGAATATGCCCAAAAGGTTGTATTTGTAGGATGCCATAAGTTTGAAAACTATTTCGGATACTTTAATCAATAACTGTACCTATTAGCGAAACTAACAATTAATTTTCACTATAATTTTAAAGAAAACGTTAAAACTTCCCGTTAAAACTCAGCCTTAACTTTCTAATATACTCTTCCATAAGCCAGTCTTTATAATTTTTGGTGCTGTTCATCATACAATACGAATATTGTTTGATGCGATATGAAATATCATCTTGCAAATATTTGATCATATCGCGGGCATCAAAAATAGTATCGACGTTTTCAATAATCATCTTCGAGTGTTGCTCTATAGATTTTTCAATAGCACTTATCGATTTCTGACCATCCAAAATGGCTTTTTCATAAGCTTCCTTAACGTCAAATTCGATATTTTCAGTATTGCTGAAACGTGCGCGTATGGAGTCTGGCATCACATATACAAAGTCGCGTTCAATATCTTCATCATTCCTAAGATTTTCAAGATAAAGATCAGGATATTTAAAGATATGTTGCCAATCTACGGCTTGATCCCACGGACCGAAACGGATTGCATTATTACCTAAATCTAAAACAGTAAACGATTTTTTGTTTTCAAGAATACGGGACCCACGACCTATCATTTGGAAATATAGTGTCAATGATCGAGTGGCGCGATTTAATATCACTGATTCCACGCTTGGCTCATCAAATCCGGTGGTTAAAATACTCACCGATGTCAAAATTCCATCAGGCGTATTTTTGAACCACTTCAAAATGTCCTTACGTTCTTGCTTGCTGCAGGTATTATCTAAATGTCTCACGTTATAGCCCGCACGTTGGAACGAATAACACACTTCTTTTGAAGTTTGAATTCCGTTATTGAAAATCAGTGTCTTCTTGCCTTTCGACATTTCTTCGTAAGCAAAAATCAGCTTACTCAACATATGCGAGTTGGTATAAAGCGCTTCTGAAGATTTTACGGTGTAATCGCCATTAATCCCAATTTTCAAAGTGTTCAATTCCACATCAAAATTGTACAACTCTGCTTTCGCCAAGAAACCATTTTTTATCAAGGTTGAAATGTCATCACCAACAATCAGTTTTTGGTAATTATCTTTCATTGGCAATTTGATATTCGAACTCAATGGCGTTGCTGTAACACCAAGGATAAAACAGTTTTCAAAGAATTTAAAAAGCTTTCTAAAGGAGTTGTAATGTGCTTCATCAATAATCACCAAGCCGATATCTTCCAAACGCAGTTTCTTATCATTCAGACGGTTGTTCAGCGTCTCAACCATCGCTACGAAACATTGATACTGATCTTGGTCTGGCAGCTCCTTAACTTTACTGTTGATGATCTTGTTATGAACATCAAAATTGGTCAACATTTTTGAAGTCTGCTTGCACAACTCAATCCGATGGGTCAAAATGACCACTTTCTTATTATGGTTTTTTATGTAACGTCTAACAATCTCTGAGAAAATAACCGTCTTCCCTCCTCCCGTTGGAAGTTGGTACAACAAATTAAAATTATCTGGAGACGTTTCCAATACCTCAAAAATCTTGTTCAAATCAGCGAGCTGATAATCATAAAGATTCTTCTTGGTTTTGGTTTCGTTAATGTTTTCGGACGTTTCTAACATAAAATAAGGGCGTTCGGAGAAAATTTGCACAAAATTAAGACATTATAAGAGTTATAAAGAGGTATTCATGAAAAGATTTTAGAAAGGCTAGACTCTAGTAACATGTCTTTCTTATAGATAGTTGCCTGCACATAAGCATAGATGCATTTTACTACAACAAAAAAGAGAACCAATTAGGTCCTCTTTTTTAAGGTTTGATTCTTATAATTAGCTTAAGAAACGGTAATACGTTTCGCAGGTTTCTCTTTGGCTTCTTCTTTCTTTGGTAAATGCACCGTTAAAATACCATCGGTATATTTGGCGCTAATGTTATCAGACTCAATGGTGTCTGGTAAAGTAAACGTTCTTTTGAAAGACGCATATCCAAATTCACGACGTGTGTAAGTTTCTTCTTTAACTTCGTTTTCTTCCTTACGCTCTGAAGAAATGGAAAGCACTTTATTATCGACATCAATATTAAAATCAGATTTTTTCATTCCAGGAACTGCAATTTCCAAAAAGAATTCCTCAGCATTTTCTTTAATATTCACTGCTGGAAGCGTCATTCCTGTATTGAAATTAGACAAAAAACCTGTGCCCCTTCCATTGTCAAACATATCCTCTATCCAAGATGAAAATGTTGGTAAAGAAGAGGTATGTCTTGAAGCTGTATTTCTTTGTGTAGAAACATCATTTCTATTTTTCTGAATTGTTGCTAAACTACTCATGGTTCATCAAATTTTTAAGTTAAACTTCATTTTCGATACCTCTATTTCAAAATCGATACCAAAGCTAAATTTGTGTGAATTCGGTTGAATTTTTACCTTAAAACCGTCATTTTGACATAGTTAATCGTCTAAATACTAACAAAATGACAGTTTTTAGGAATTAAAAGTATTAGCGAAGAAAGTTTACTTTGATGCTTTTTTTATAGTTTCTTTTGATAGTTTGTAATCGATACAGACTTGGCGTCGCCCCCATTCTCTTGCTGCCTCAATATCATCACCCATATAAATATCAATATGATTACGCCATTTGCGATGCATTTTATCCTTTACCAAATACACATCGTCAAAACCTTCAATCATGACCGGTGTATTATGTTTAAAGCCCTTGCGTAACAAATCAGGGGAAACGGCAATATATCTCATTCCTGGTTTTAGACTATCACCAAATGCTGTAAGGTGAGGCCTACTACTTGTTTGATCGACAGTGGAATTATAGGCACTTGCGATAACAGTAACAGAATCCCATATTTCTAAAGGCTCTTCTTTAGGGGATTTCTTACAACCTGTTACTATTAAGAATAACAATAAAAAACGTATTTGCATGAAATAAATATACAACTTATAGAAACATTAATTCATTTTTGTAACTTGTCACGTCACAAATATATTATTGAAACCTATGAAAAAAACTATTCTCTCTTTAAGTTTATTAACGCTTTTTATGAGCTGTAAAGACGACACTAAAAAAATGGCTGAACCTGATTCAAAACAAGATTCCATTGCGCTTATAGAACGTGCAAAAGCCATTCACGAACGTGTCATTACGCTAGATACGCATTGTGATTTTAATGTTGCTAATTTTACAGATGAAACCAACTATACGCAAGATTTGTCATCGCAGGTTACCTTGCCTAAAATGGACCAAGGCGGCTTGGATGTTGCATGGTTTATAGTGTATACAGGGCAAGAGGAATTAACGGATGCTGGTTTCAAAAAGGCTCATGAAACTGCTATGGGGAAGTTTAATGCCATTCACAAATTGGTAGATGACATTGCTCCAGAACAAATTGAATTGGCGGTTACTTCTGATGATGTGAGACGTATCGTGAAAGCCGGAAAAAAAGTGGCTATGATTGGTATTGAAAATGGCTATCCTGTTGGTAAAGACCTCGCAAATGTTGAGAAGTTTTACAACTTAGGTGGTCGATACATGTCTTTGTCGCACAACGGACACAGCCAATTAAGTGATAGCAATACTGGGGAAGAAGATTCTGTTTGGTTGAATAATGGACTGAGCGAATTAGGGAAGAAAGTTGTAAAAGAGATGAATCGTTTAGGGATGATGATTGATGTGTCTCACCCAAGTAAGGAAGCGATGAAGCAGATGATTGAATTATCAGAAGCTCCAATTATAGCTTCTCATTCTTCAGCAAGAGCTTTGTGTGATCATAGTAGAAATTTAGATGATGAACAATTAGAGTGGTTAAAGAAAAACGGTGGCGTTGTGCAAACCGTTGCTTTTGCTGCATATTTAAATACGGAAAAGGCTGAGAAATATGCTGCTTTTCAAAAAGAAGTGGGCTTAAAAGTGATGGATTCTATGAATGTGGCCTATTTAGAACGCAGTGATCTTAAGGAATTGTCTAGCGAAGAGCGTGACGCTTATTATTCTGTTTTAGAAAAGGTAAGACCTATTGTTGATGCAAAAATTAAGGGTATGAAAAATGCTCCAAAAGCAGTAAATGTTGCTGATTTTGTAGATCATATTGATTATATGGTGAACAAAATTGGAATTGAGCATGTTGGCATCAGTAGCGATTTTGATGGCGGAGGTGGAATTGATGGCTGGAACGATGCTTCAGAAACCTTTAATGTGACTTTAGAACTTGTGAAACGCGGTTATACCGAAGAACAGATTGGATTTCTTTGGAGTGGTAATTTACTACGTGTGCTAGATGATGTGCAAGCTTATGCGAAAAGCGTACAGAAAAGCTAACAAGATATATCAGTTATTAAAAAAGTCCGCTATATGCGGACTTTTTCATTTTATAATTATTACCATTTTAGGATGTGGTGCTTTCTAAAAGCATCTGTGCCTTTTCGGCATCAGCATCCGCTACGTATATTTCTATGTCTCCATCAATAACAAGAAAAGATGAATCTGATTTATTCAATACTTGGTATTCGATGTTTTCGTTTTCCAAAAGGTTTTTGATTTCCATGACCCTAACCTGAGAAGTCCCTGAATATATTTTTACGTCGCTCATAATGCTAGAATTTAAAAGTGAGGTTTATCTTTCTAAGATAATGAAAAAAAGCGACTTAAGAATGACGATATTAAAATCTCATGATTTTGAAAATTAGATTTCCCACTAAAAATAAAACCAGTGCTTGAAGTACTTACAAACACTGGTTTAGATCAATTTATTTTATCTGAATTTCAGGATTCAGTAATAATCACTAACGATTAATATTCTAAAACTCCTCGCAACGCTTCTTCAAACTTGCCTTTTGCTAAGTATTGTTCTTCCAATTGATTGATAAAAGGAATTGGAGTTTCCATACTTGCCACACGTTTTACTGGTGCATCCAAATACTCGAAACAGTTCTCCATAATCATCGCGCTTAAATCGCTCGCAATTCCACCGAACATGGAGTCTTCTTGAAGAATTATAGCACGTCCCGTTTTCTTGACCGATTTATAAATTGCTTCAACATCTAATGGCTGGAGGGTTCTTAAATCGATAAGGTCAGCATTAATGTCTTCGTTTTTAGCTAAAGTATCCAACGCCCAATGTACACCAGCGCCATAAGTAATAATGGTAATATCACTACCTTCCTTTAACAAGGCAGCTTCACCAAATGGAATTGTGAAATAATCAGTAGGAACTTCTTGACGTATACTTCTGTACAACGCTTTATGCTCAAAAAACAACACCGGATTTGGATCATTGATGGCAGTTGCCAACAATCCTTTTGCATCATAAGGAAACGCAGGATAAACCACTTTTAATCCAGGAGTTTTGGTAAACCAAGCTTCATTGGTCTGCGAATGGAAAGGTCCGGCAGCAACACCAGCGCCACAAGGCATTCTGACTACAACATCTGCTTTTTCGCTCCAACGGTAATGGGATTTCGCTAAATAGTTAACAATTGGATTAAAACCTGAACTTACAAAGTCGGCAAATTGCATTTCTACAACCGATTTCATTCCAGCAATAGAAAGTCCCATTCCAGTCTCGACAATGGCAGATTCACAAATTGGTGTGTTGCGAACACGGTCTTTACCAAATTCAGCTACAAAACCTTCTGTGATTTTAAATGCACCACCGTATTCTGCAATATCCTGACCCATGATGACAAGGTTTTTATGACGTTGCATACTTTGTCTTAAACCTTGGGAAATAGCGTCAATAAAACGAATATCTTCGGTATTTGATTTCGGCTCAACATTCTGATAATCAAATGGTGCATACACATCACCTAATTCAACACTTTCATCTGCTTTAATTGCTTCTTCTGCGCCTGCAGCTTGCAATGCTTGATCAATTTCAGCTTTAATTGCCATTTGAAATTGCTCATCTTGAGCCGTTGTTAAAACGCCTAAATTAAGCAGGTAATTTCTATAGTTATTGATAGGATCTTTTGCTTCCCATTCCTTTATTAATTCGCTAGGAACATATTTTGTACCACTGGCTTCTTCATGGCCACGCATTCTAAAGGTCTTAAATTCGATTAAAATTGGACGTGGACGTTTACGGATGCTTTCGGCAAGCTTTAAAACTTTGCCGTAGACTTCAAGAATATTATTTCCATCTAAAATAAAGGAGTCAATGCCATAGCCCTTGCCTCTATCTGCTAAATCTTTACAAAAGTATTGCTCAGAAGTTGGCGTGGATAGCCCATAACCGTTATTTTCAATACAGAATATGACAGGTAATTGCCAAACTGCAGCCACATTTAAAGCTTCATGAAAATCGCCTTCACTTGTGCCGCCTTCTCCTGTAAACACTGCTGTTACTTGATTTTTGTTTTGGAGCTTACTTGCAAGTGCAATCCCATCAGCTACACCCAATTGTGGCCCTAAATGGGAAATCATCCCTACAATATGAAACTCTTGAGTACCAAAATGGAACGAGCGGTCGCGCCCTTTTGTAAACCCATTGGCTTTACCTTGCCATTGGCTAAAAAGTCGTTCTAAAGGAATATCTCGCGTGGTGAAAACTCCAAGATTACGGTGCATTGGTAAAATATATTCGTCAGATTGTAAAGCCATGGTCACCCCCACAGAAATAGCTTCCTGGCCAATGCCTGAAAACCATTTTGATACTTTACCCTGACGAAGTAGGATTAACATCTTTTCTTCTATCAATCTAGGCTTAAGCATAGTCTTGTATAGCTGAAGAAGTGTCTTGTTATCGAGATTCTTTTTATCGTATTGAATCGCGCTTTTGGTAGATGTCAACATAAGGTTAGCGTTTTAAATTCCAAATGTAAATAAAAATAGAGAGAATGACTCTAAACCCTAGTTTTTTTAGCGTAATAAAGCGACTTCCTTTTACAGTATTTTCGTTACTTTTGTGATAACACAGTTAAATATAAAAACAGATATAGCAATGAATGTGATTCCAAGTGTAAACCTTCAGGATTTTGTCTCAGGAGATCCCGTTAGGAAACAAAAGTTTATTGACGAAATTGGGAAAGCCTATGAAGAGATAGGTTTTGTTGCCCTAAAAGGTCACTTTTTAGATGATGCCTTGGTGGATGATCTTTATGAAGAGGTAAAGAATTTCTTTTCGTTGCCTACAGACGTCAAACAAAAATATGAGATTCCAGGAATTGGTGGTCAGCGAGGCTATGTGTCTTTTGGAAAAGAAAGTGCAAAAGGCCAAAAGCAAGGCGATTTAAAAGAGTTTTGGCATTTTGGACAGTATGTTGAAGATGATCCTGTTCGCGCTAAAGAATATCCTGAAAATGTTCAGGTTGCGGAATTGCCAAGATTTAATGAAATTGGTAAGGAAGCCTATGCCATGCTAGAAAAGACTGCAAAATATGTGCTTAGAGCATTGGCGTTGCATTTAAATTTAGAGGAAACCTATTTTGATAACTATATTCATAATGGTAATTCTATATTAAGACCTATTCATTATCCGCCAATTAAAGAAGAGCCTAAAGATGCGGTTCGTGCGGCAGCGCATGGCGATATCAATTTGATAACGCTTTTGATGGGTGCACAAGGTCGTGGATTGCAAGTACAAAATCATAAAGGCGAATGGATTGATGCTATTGCTGAGCCTGATGAATTGATGATTAATGTTGGGGACATGCTTTCAAGACACACCAATAACAAATTGAAATCTACCATTCACCGTGTGGTCAATCCGCCAAGGGAATTATGGGGAACGTCGCGTTATTCCATCCCATTTTTTATGCATCCTATAAGTGAAATGAAACTGGACGTTTTAGAAGGTTGTATTGATGATGAGAATCCGAAGCAGTTTGATGATATCACTGCTGGCGAATTTTTGACGGAACGCTTGATTGAACTCGGATTAATTAAAAAATAAAAAGTAGTTGGTAATTGCTATGGGTTTCTTTGTAACTCATAGCAATTTCTGATTGAAGACTGAAGACTATGGATTTAGAAGACCAACTCAAAAAGTTGTTCCCAGAACATACACCCGAAGAAACTCCCGAAGAAGAAGCCTCCAATATTTGGTTGCAAGATGATCCTATCATTTGCAAATATGAAAAGCGAAAAGGCAAGCCAATTACCATTTTAGAAGGCTATACTGGAGCTACGGAAGATTTTAAATTATTGGCCAAAGAACTCAAGACCAAACTCAGTGTTGGCGGCAGTTTTAAGGATGACAAAATTATTATTCAAGGTGATTATAGAGATAAAATTATGGCAATATTAAAAGAAAAAGGTTTTGCTGTAAAACGTGTAGGTGGCTAATGGCATCTAAAATTCTACATATCACTAATGGAAATAATCTGACCAATTATTTAAAGGAACTGCGTTATAAAGGCCACTTTTTAACCTGGCAAGAAATGTTGTGCGAAGGGCCAACTACCGAGCGCATTACTACCGTAGAGTTCTATAATCTTAGAAAAGAGTTTCTGCAGGAGTTTTATGATATTGAGATAAATGAAGATGAACTGATTCATGAAATTGATATTTTAAACCATACAGAGAAATTCGATGAAATTGTACTATGGTTTGAATATGATTTATTCTGTCATATCAATCTCATCGCAATAATAACGCTGATTCAGCAAAAACACATTACGCTCCCACTCTCTTTGGTGTGTAGTGGTCGTATAAAAGGAGAAAAGGAATTTAAGGCATTGACCGAATTAAATCCTGAGCAACTTCTTCAGCATTATGAAACCCGGATTAAGTTGACCTCAGAAGATGCTGAATTGATGAAATCCTTGTGGCGCGTGTATTGTGGTAAAGATCATAATCTTTTTAAACCTTATATTGTCCAAAAATCGTCTTTTCCGTATTTGAGTAGTTGTTTAAAAGCGCATTTGGAACGCTTTCCAGATTCAAAAACGGGACTTTCAACATTAGAAACACACACCCTTCAAATGATTGAAGACCATAACATAAAATCGAAACGTCATTTGTTAGGCTATATTCTTAATTTCCAAGGCTATTATGGATTTGGAGACCTTCAAATTAGTCGAATGATTGATTTGTTAGATATCTTTTATGACCAGGAAGATGAGCGGTTAGTCCTTAACAGAAAAGGATTTGAGGCTATTGAAGGTGTACGCGATTTTTCATCAGAAATTAAATCTCCAATGATATTTGGAGGCGTTAAAAAATTAGATTTTCAGTTTAGCAAAGCTGAAAATAAACTTATAAAATCAATTTAATGGCACTAGCGGCATCAGAACTTATATTAAACCCAGACGGCAGCGTTTATCATTTAAATTTAAGGCCAGAACACTTGGCCAATACCGTTATAACTGTAGGTGATCCTGACCGAGTGGATAGTATTACGGAGCATTTTGATACTGTAGAATTTCAAACTCGAAAAAGAGAATTTCACACGCAAACTGGTATTTATAAAGGCAAACGCATCACCGTGATTTCTACAGGAATTGGTACGGATAACATCGATATTGTGTTGAATGAATTGGACGCGTTAGTCAATATAGACCTGCAAACACGCACCATTAAAGAGACGTTGACTACATTGGAAATCATCAGGGTTGGCACTTCGGGCTCTATTCAAAAGGAAATTCCCGTAGATTCTTTTTTAATCAGCAATTATGCAGTGGGGTTTGATAGTTTGTTGCATTTTTATAAGAATGAAGACATTCAGGATCACGACATTTCAGATGCGCTTGTAAAGCATACCAATTGGAGTACTTTAAAATCTAAACAGTATATTGTTAAGTGTAATGACGAGTTGTTTAATAGATTTAGTTCTGATAAAACCGTAAAGGGCTTTACAGCAACAAACGTAGGTTTTTACGGGCCTCAAGGCCGAGTTTTGAGACTTCCTGTGGAAGATGGTACGCTAAATGATAAATTGGCAAGCTTTAGATACAACAACATGCCGATTACAAATCTTGAAATGGAAACCGCTGGAATTTATGCGCTTTCAGCTCTTTTAGGTCATAAAGCGTTGTCTATGAATGCGATTATTGCCAATAGAGCCACAGGGGAATTTAGTGATGATCCTGCAGAGGTGGTCAATGAGCTTATAACCTATACATTAGATAAATTAGTGCAGTAAGTAAATTGCACTTAAAAACGAAAACGAAATCAACACACTTCCTAGCAAATTTGGGAGGTGAAATATATTATTCTTGATGAAGACAGTAAAAATTGGTGGTGTCCCAGAGCATTTTAACTTGGCGTGGTATTTAACGCTTAAGAATGGTGAATATAAAGATGAAGATATCAATTTGCGTTGGCAAGATTATCATGGTGGTACAGGCGCTATGACGGAAGCCTTGAGAAATGGTGATATTGATATGGCCGTTATTCTTACTGAAGGTATCGTTAAGGATATTGCTGAAGGAAATCCTAGTAAAATTGTTCAGGTTTTTGTTGAAACGCCGCTTATTTGGGGGATTCATGTTGCCAATGGCTCTGAATTTAAGTCCATTGAAGATCTAAAAGGGAAACGTTGCGCCATCAGTAGATATGGATCAGGGTCTCACCTCATGGCGTATATCAACGCTGAGAATAATGGTTGGGATTTAGAAACTGACCTGAAATTTGAAGTCGTTCAAGATTTGGAAGGTGCGGTTAAGGCATTAAGTAATGGTGATGCAGATTACTTTATGTGGGAGAAATTTATGACGAAACCTCATGTAGATTCGGGAGTTTTTAGACGTGTTGCCAATTGTCCAACACCTTGGCCGTGTTTTGTTATTGCCGTAAGGAATGAGTTTCTGGAAGCCAATGAGAATATTGTAAAGATTATATTGGAAATCATTAACAATACCACTATCGATTTTAAGGACATCCCAAGTATTGACCGAATGATCGCCAATCGCTATGCATTGGAATTAGAAGACGTTCAAGAATGGTTATCGCTAACCGAATGGTCGCAACGCCATTTGGACGAATCGACAGTAACTAAAGTACAGCAAAAACTATTGAAACTTGATATCCTTTCGAAACAACTACCATACAAGCAAATTGTAAAGAATATTTAGATTGCAGGTTTCGAGTTGCAACAACTTAATAGTGTACTACTGAAAGATTTTTAGAGATTTACCAAAGAATTGGAGCTTTGCCAACCTGTTCCAATTCCATGTTGGTTTTACTGAAGCAGTTGTTTCCAAACCAATACCCTCTGTTTGCACTTAACGGCGATGGATGGCCGGAGGTGATAATGGTATGTTTTGATTGATCAATAAATTTTGCTTTTTGTTTTGCAAATCCGCCCCAAAGCAAGAAAATGATCTCTTGTTTTTGCGCGCTAATCGCTTTTATAACTGAGTCGGTGAAGGTTTCCCACCCTTTTTTTTGGTGACTGCCTGCTGCGCCTGCCCTTACTGTTAAGGTCGCATTGAGTAAAAGTACGCCTTGTTTTGCCCAAGGCTCTAAATTTCCAGATATCGGATACGGTTTATCTAAATCGGCTTCCAACTCTTTAAAAATATTTCTAAGCGATGGCGGATGCGCAATGCCGTCATTGACAGAAAAACACAATCCGTTGGCTTGACCTGGACCGTGATAGGGATCTTGCCCTATGATGACAACTTTGACGTCATCAAATGGACACCATTCAAATGCGTTGAAAATAGCTTCCGCTTCTGGATAACAGGTATGTGTTTCATATTCTGCCTTAACGAATTTGGTTAATTCTTGAAAATAAGGTTTTTCGAACTCTGATTGTAACTGTTTTTTCCAACTGTGGTGTAGGTTGAAGTCCATATATGCATTTTCATTTGGAATAAAAATAAGGTGATTTTCGGTTGTGATAAAATTTATATTCCAAAACTTTAAATTTCCTTAAATTTGAACATAATTAAAAGACCCACATCAAGCGAATGCACATTCACGAGAAAACCCTTAAAGATATTGAATTCTATACCGTCCTCGATCAGATGGCGGCGCATTGCATTACACATTTAGGAACAGAAAAGGCATTACAAGTTACTCCATATTCAAAAAAGGAGGATTTGTTGACCGCTTTAGCGCTTACCAACGATTATTTGGCATCGTTTGAAAACGATAATCGTATCCCAAATCATGGGTTTGAACCTATTACCAATGAAATCAAACTTTTAAAAATTGAAAATTCGTTTCTTGAAACCATAAGTTTTAGAAAGATTAAAGCCATTTCCATTGCGAGTAATGAGATCATCAATTTTCTAAAAAAGTTTAAAGAATACTACCCAAGCCTGTTCGAGTATTCCTCAAATATTACGGTCACAACGGAGTTAATTACGCAGATTGATGCTATTATTGATCGTTTTGGAGATGTGAAGGACAATGCTTCCGACGAGCTTTTTAGACTGCGTCAGGAGATTAATAATGTGAGAGGTAAAATCAACCAAAGTTTTGGATCTGCACTAAATTCATATAGTGCGATGGATTATTTGGATGATATTAGAGAGTCTGTCGTTGAAAATAAACGTGTTTTAGCCGTAAAGGCAATGTACAGGCGAAAAGTAAAAGGTGCTATTTTAGGTGGAAGTAAAACGGGGAGTATCGTTTATATTGAACCAGAAGCGACTTTTAAATATACACGTGAGCTCCATAATCTTGAGTTTGAAGAAAAAGAGGAAGTCACACGAATTTTAAAACAGCTTACCAATTACATCCGACCATTTCAGCCTTTGTTAAAGGAGTATCAACGCTTTTTAACCGAAATTGATGTTATTTTCGCAAAGGCAAAATATGCACAATCCATCAATGGAATTTTACCGGAAATTACTGAAAGCAAAGATTTCGTCTTACGAGATGCCATTCACCCTTTATTATTTATTTCAAATAAAAAGAAGAATAAACCCACGTTTCCTCAATCCATTGAATTGCATCCCGAAAACAGAATAATCGTTATTTCCGGGCCAAATGCTGGTGGAAAAAGTATCACCCTAAAAACGGTCGGTTTGTTGCAGGTGATGTTGCAAAGCGGATTGTTGATTCCTGTGCATGAGCGCAGTAAAGTATGTTTATTTGATAGGATATTGACAGATATTGGTGATAATCAATCGATAGAGAATCATTTAAGTACGTATAGCTACCGCTTAAAACAGATGAACTACTTTCTTAAAAAGTGCAATAAAAACACACTCTTTTTGATCGATGAGTTTGGTACTGGGAGTGATCCTGAGTTGGGTGGTGCGTTAGCAGAAACGTTTTTAGAAGAGTTTTATCATAGGGAAGCCTTTGGGATTATAACCACCCACTACTCCAACCTCAAAGTTTTGGCGAACGAATTACCGTTTATGCAAAATGCCAATATGATGTTTGATGAAAAGAGTTTGGAACCTATGTTCAAATTGGCTTTAGGCCAAGCGGGAAGCTCCTTTACTTTTGAAGTGGCACAAAAAAATGGTATTCCATACAGTTTGATCAACCGTGCGAAAAAGAAAATTGAACGTGGCAAAGTACGTTTTGATGCGACTATCGCAAAACTACAGAAAGAACGCAGTAAGCTTGAAAAAACCGAACAATCTTTAAAGATTAACGAACGTAAAACGCAATCTGAAGCTGAAAAATTAGAAGAGATCAATCTTAAAATCCAGAAGAAACTTGAAAGCTATCAAGAATTGTATGATAGCAACCAACGCTTGATTTATTTAGGTCAGAAAATGAATGATCTGTCTGAACGTTATTTTGAGAACAAGAAAAAACGTGAGCTGATGGATGAATTGTTCAAATTGGTGCAGATTGAGAATTCCAAACGTAAAAAAGTTTCGGCTAAAGTGAAGAAAGTTCAAAAAGCGAAAGAACAAAAAGTCATTAAAGAAGCTGAAAAAACTGTTGAAGTGATTCGTCAGAAAAAGAAAGCCGCCAAGCAAAAAGTGGAAGCGTCACCAAAACCAAAACCAACGTTTAAAATTGGAGATCGCGTACGATTACAAGATGGAAAAGCTGTAGGAAGTATTGATAAAATTGAGAAAAACAAGGCGTTTATAGATTACGGCATGTTTACGACAAGTGTAGATATGGAACAGTTGGAATTAGTGGAACGCATGAAATAGTACGTGTTTATACTGATAACTGAAGTGAACTTGTAAAGTGAATTATTAGAATAGTTTAAATAGAACCGATGTCCATACCATTAGAAAAAAATAAACAACTGATCCTTTTTGATGGTGTTTGCAATTTGTGCAATACCTCCGTCCAATACGTCATCAAGCATGATCAAAATGATGTGTTTCGGTACACCGCGTTGCAAAGTGAGGTTGGGCAAGAATTATTGAAACAATTTAAGATCGACACTAAAAAAACAGATTCTATTCTCCTGTATTCTGAAGAAAATGGAATCTCCTATAAATCTACTGCCGCATTAAAAATAGCTTCAAAATTGGGTTTTCCAAGAAATCTTATTGCCGTTTTTTTGATAGTTCCTGCATTCATTAGAAATTGGGTGTATGATTTTATCGCTAAAAACAGATACAAATGGTACGGTAAGAAAGATGAATGTATGATTCCGACGGCGGAATTAAAATCGAAATTTCTATAACATATTAGTAAAACAAAAAGTCCTCAAATGAGGACTTTTATATTTAGAATTCAATAGTGAATTCAGTTTAATAAACTCTAACCGACTATAATGTTGCCAATCGGCTATTGTAAAGATAGTCGTTGTACATGCTTTTGTAGTATACTTTTCGTTCTATGGATTCAATTACTGGGGTTGCAAAATCGGCTTCATACATCTGCCCCATCACGTTTAAGCCACCTGGACTAAAAACATTAATCTCCATTAATTTGGAGCCTACAATATCAATCCCTACCAAGAACATTCCATCTTGAACAAGCTTAGGTTTTACGATATCCGCCAATTCCATAATTTGGTCAGTCATTTTGACTTTTTGAGGTTTTCCACCCGCGTGAATATTGCTTCGGATATCTCCAGAGGCATTCACCCTTTGCATTAAGGCATATTGCCCATTAACCTTCAGCGGTTCCCCATTCATTATAAATAATCTCGTATCACCTCCAGTAGCTTCCGTGAGATATTCTTGAGCTATCACAAAGCCATCTCTACAAATGGCATCAATGGTTTGGCTGAGATTGTGTTCGTTTTTCTTATCCATCATAAAAACGTTTGTTCCTCCAGAGCCTTGTAAAGGCTTCAGAATCATCTTCTGCTTTTGCTCTTTGAAGAACTCTTTTATTTCATTATGATCTCTTGTTATAATTGTTTTTGGGCGAATAATTTCTGGGAAATGCTGGAAATACATCTTATTAACGGCACCCGCTAAACTACTTGGGTGGTTGAGTACAATCACACCATTTCTCATGGCGATTTCACCAAATATAAATGCTGCATTATAAGCCCAATCACGTTCATTGATCTCATCAGCAGGATTGTTTCTTAAAAAAAGCACATCTAAATCTTCCGATGACAAGGTTGTAAACTCTTCCTTTTGTAGCGCTTTAAAATAGGTTTCTTCGCTCTTAAATGTGCGCTCTTTTATCGTTTTACAACGTACGGAAAGATGGCCTTGTGAGGCGTAAGACAATTCGCCAACGCCAATAAAATAAACTTCGTGCCCTCTTTTATAGGCAGCAAAGCCTAAAGCAGGTGTTGTATAATTCCACTTCTCTGTGGCATGATCATTTATTATAAACGCTATTTTCATTTTTATATAATTTTAATTAACAAGTTCAACAATATTGATGCCCTCACGTAATTTTTGTAATCGTATTTTTACATCGTCACGCTTTAAAAATCGAGGTAAAACGGGCTGTTTTAATACCTCTCGATAAAGTAATTCTTCTATTAATTTAATATGGGTTACATTAAACTTGCCTGTATAAAGCGGTTCAAGTTTGCCTCCATTTTTTAAATAAGCCATTAAGTCTATAAGGCCAGCTAAATACACGGCATCTTTGGTAAGTCCACCACCTCTATAAACGCGCATGCTAATGTAATAGGCCACACGAGCAGGAAATGCGTATGATGATCTCAACAGATTAAAAGTCTCAATAAAACTGGCATTATCAACCATAGATTGTACAGCAATGACTCTTCCGGCCAATAAGCGCAGTCTGTTTATAGTTAAACCGCCTACGAGGTATTCTGCGATTACAGCTAAACCTTCCTGCAACTGGTCATAGCCCTCAAAACCTTCGTGCATTTGCTTTAGGGGTTGACTTTTTCCGTTACAATAGGTTAAAATATGAGTGCCAATTTCGTGCTGTATGAGGGCATCACACCTATTGACATCTAAATTCATTTCTTCATTAATAAGTAATTTCGATTTGGATACCATAATTCCCGCGACATCATCGCGTATTTCTATACCCAAATCCACTTCGGGAAACAGTTGGGTATAATAGTCCATTTCTCGTTGCGCAAATTCGGCAAACTCTACCCCATTGTAGCGCTTTGAACTTCTTATAGTTTCGCCTTCAGGATACACTTGCAAAATGTGTTTTGCTACTTGCAAAATGTCTTCCCTAATGACGCCATACAGGCTTTCGCCTATAAATCTGAAATTTTCTGTACCACGCTCTTCCAACATGATGAGTTGCTTTTCAATTTCAAGACGTTTTCCCCTTAAAATAAAGGCGATAGTAGGATCTTCTATAAGATCTATGGGGATATTGAATAGTTTCCGTTTTTCAAGCTCAGGATCAACGGCAAGCAGTCGGTATTTAAAAGAAGGAGGCTTTTCGAAGTTATTCTGCTCAAATTTATCCCATTCTTCATTACTGTTTACAGGCGTGACACGCAGTAAAAAGGACATGCCTTCACTAATTTCAGCCAATTTACTGTCAGCAGATAAGGTAATTGCATCAATATGGGTTTTGCCCAGCATTAAATAATTTTCAAAGGCATCGGTGGTTTGTACTCTTATAAAT
This sequence comes from uncultured Gelidibacter sp., assembly GCF_947500795.1. Classification (GTDB taxonomy): domain Bacteria; phylum Bacteroidota; class Bacteroidia; order Flavobacteriales; family Flavobacteriaceae; genus Gelidibacter. Next base: position 696,899 of record NZ_CANMTE010000001.1, read on the forward strand.
TCGTGTACTGCTCTTTTAATCGTTTCAGAAAATATGGTGTAGAATTTCCTAAAAAACAACGAAAACAACTGATTGGTAGCGGTGTTTTCATAAACAGTAGGTATTGATACCCCAATAATCAGTGTGCCTTGTTTTTTAGACTGCTCAACACCTAATAAAGGTGTGAGGTGTTTTGGATGTCTGAATTCTGTATGAATAATTTTAGAATCTACATAAGACAATGTTTTTCTAATTTCACTAAACCCTTCACGTAAGGCATTAAGTGTCTCTAACGATTTAGTTTTCGGTCCATAAATTTGAAACTGATGTTTTAAGGAATCATTATTTGGCCATAATTCTAGAATTAAAAATGTATCAAACCTTTCTGAAGTAATTAATCTGATGGCTTCCAGAAGATGGGAAATATCAATGTCCTCATCTACGATAAGGTAAGATGCTTGAGTTTTCAATAATCTGGAAAAATAAACATCGCGCTTTTTATACCGATAGACGCAAATATAGGGCAGCAGTTTATCAATATGTAAGAGTCCTTTATTGGGGAACTCCACAGTTACAGGAACATTTTCTGTAACATTTTTACAAATTGTTTCAACTACATCAGCTTCTATATGATAATCTTCAGTCATTTAAATGGAATATATATTATAAAAATTAGCAGCGTGTTCAGGCAATCTTTTTCGGAGTCCTTTTCTGATCGCAGAAACAACTTCCGGATAGACTATTTGTCCTTCTTCATCACAGTAAATTTTTGCCACTTCAGTCGCTACAACAAGGGTGTTATTAAAATTATTGGTGATATACTTCAAAAAATAACCATTGCCCTGGAACGTGTCGTTTATTTTAGCTGTAGTCGGGATGCCATTTGGCAATTTAATCTCAGAGAGCTCGTGTCTCCAATCTTCTATCGAATTTTTAAAACGTTCATTGTCGACATTGGACGTTCCTAAATTCCAAGTTGGAACTTCCCTATCCCAACGTTTCCAATTGTAACTGTGCATGTCATAAACAATACAGCAGCCAAACTTTTTTTCGAGGGTTTTAATGAGTGCATGAACAACCTTATAAAAATTACGGTGTTTCTCTAAACTTAATGCTTTCTCATCAGCCGTTAAAGATTCTTTCCACAATTGTTTGCCCCATGCATCATCATAAATGGCATTGTCAGGATCACGATTTAAATCATATTCAAATCTAGAATCCAAGCCCGAAATGACAATTGGAAAGTCATTTACCATTGTTTTAGTCTCAGGATCCTCTTCGTACCAACGTTCATATTCTGAATGTGAACACTTTTGCCATAGTTCTTTCCTGAATTGATGTCCGTTATGTACAGCAGCGCAGGCATAAGGTACATATTCGTCAATTTTAATGGTGAAGGAATAATCTGAAGCCACGGCATGAAATGAGTCATGTGCTTCTATTTTTGAGAGTATATCTTCAAGTGTTAATCTTTGCATTTCCTTTTAAAAATATCATTAAAAATGAAATTAAAGCTTTAAAAACTGAAGGGTGGACTCATATCATAACAATTGTATCGATTTCTGAAAATGAGCACCGTATTAAGAAAACCTTATGAAATTATGCAGCTAAACCATTCTTTCGTAGACCTAAAACTTCTTTAAATTATAATATTATAGGCATGGTTTTTTAAAATACCTTTGCAAACTTATTTCAAAACCATAGCGATGAACACTAAATATTATGTTGCAGTTATCACGGCCTTTACAATATGGGGCTTTTTTAGTGTAGTGCTAAAGTCGCTAGACGATTTTACTGCATTTGATATTTTGAGTTATCGCACGCTTGGATCGGTGGTTATTATGCTTTTTGTGTCGTTAGTGCTACGGCCAAAAGCGTTGAAAGCTAATCTAAGCATATTTAAGTCGTTGGGGAAACTTGACAAGCGCAGAATTGTTATTGTCAATATCCTAAGTGGTTTGTTCCTCGCGCTTAACTGGTACATCTTCATTTATGTGATGAATAATGTGAGTGTCAGCGCAACGTCTTTAGCGTACCTCATTTGCCCTATCTTAACCATGGTTTTGGCGTATCTCATTCTGAAGGAAAAGCTTCTTAAATTACAATGGGTAGCTGTAATATTGAGTTTAATAGGATGTTTGTTGCTTTCTTTAGGGAATTTTACGGACTTGTTTTACAGTATGATCATTGCACTCACTTACGCGCTGTATTTAGTCCTGCAGCGAAAAAATCAAGAAATGGATCGGTTTTTAGTATTGACGTGCCAAGTGTTCTTTGCAGTTGTTTTTCTGCTCCCATTTCTTGTGACCTACGATTCACCGAATGAAAAAACGCCATTTTTCTATGGTATGTTGGCACTGATTGCAGTGGTATTCACCATCATCCCTATGTTTCTTAATATCTATGCACTGAGAGGTTTAAACTCTTCTGTGGTGGGCGTATTTATCTATTTAAATCCGCTGATCAACTTTGTGCTCGCCATTTTCTATTTTAAAGAAGAAATTAGTCTGTTAGAAGCGATATGCTATATCCTGATTGTTATTTCTATCGTCATCTTTAATTTTGCAGCGATAAAAAACAGAATTAACAGAAGGCGAGCCGCACATATTTAAGTTTAGGAATCTAAGTCGAATGTTTCCGTTGGACTTTTCTTGTCTTCATAATCCAACATGTTTTCACCATCGGCGATGATGGAACACACTGTAGCATCACCAGTAACGTTAACTACGGTTCTGAACATGTCCAAAATTCGATCTACAGGAAAAATAATAGCAATCCAAGCCGGATTAAGTCCTACCGAATCCAATACAATAATCAACATAACCAAACCTGCGCTCGGTACCGCCGCCGATCCGATAGACGCCAACGTGGTTGTCATAACTACCGTTAATTGTTGACCTATGGTTAAGTCAATCATGTGCAATTGCGCCAAAAAGATAACGGCTACAGCTTGATAAAGACTTGTTCCATCCATATTAACCGTCGCTCCAATTGGGAGTACGAAACTGCTTATTTTCTTGTTGACACCAAGGTTTTGCTCCACACATTCCATAGTCACAGGAAGCGTCGCTGCACTACTAGACGTGGAAAACGCTAGGGTTTGTGCCGGACTCATCGCCTTAAAGAAACCTGCATAAGGAATCCGTTTGACGAAGCCCTTCAAAATTAAAGGGTAGGTTACAAATATCATGGTAAGGAGACCAATCATAACCGTTAAAGAATACCAGCTTAATCCTTTGAAGATTTCCATGACTTTCCCAATGTCATCGCCTGCCATTTTACTAACGACACCGGCCAATAATGCAAATACAAAAAATGGCGCTGCCTGCATAACCAAGTCCACCATTTTAAGGAAAACTTCATTGATGCCGTCTACCAAACTTAATACAGGTGCAGATTTGTCATTAGGGATAAACAGTAAAGAAACACCAAAGAATATCGCGAAAAAGATGATTTGTAACATCAATCCGTTATTGGAAAGGGAATGAAAGAAGTTGTCAGGTACAATATCAACTAATGGTTGCAACGGTGTAGATTTCTTGCGTTTACCTGCCGTTTCAAGTTTATCTGATAACGACGCCTCCTTTAAGTCTTGTTTTGTTAAATCAGAAATTTCTTGAGCACGCTTAAAATATTCAGGATCTTTTAAATAACTGATTCCGTCTTTAATTTCATAGCCTTGTGAATCCGCCCAAATTTCATAGTTGATACGGTTATCTATTCGGCTTTGTTCGTCAATAAGTTTACCTGGTTTTATGGTGTTAACTAAAATAAGTCCCAGGGAAATTGCAAAAACCGTTGTCAGTAAATAAATACCTAAAGTCTTCCCTCCCATGCGTCCCAAACTTTTTGGGTCTCCAATATTAGCAACACCACTGATGATGGAAAACAATACTAATGGAACCGCAATCAACTTTAATAAATTGATAAAAATAGTTCCAAACGGATCAATCCAATTTATGGTAAAAGCGCTCCAACCCATTGAGCTAGAAACTAATGCCCAAATGATACCAAGGACCATTCCGATGATGATTTTCCAGTGTAGTGCTAATTTCTTCATGTAAATAAATATAATTTTATTCCCGATAATACCGGAATATTTTCAATTCTAACTCAATAATTTAGAATGCTAAAAGTTTCGTTTCTACGTATTGATCTCTTGTCTGCGCAAAAGTTGGTAATCAGCCAAAACTAAGGCGGCCATGGCTTCCACTATAGGGATCGCTCTTGGCACCACGCATGGATCATGACGACCTTTGCCTTGCATTTCTACAATATTACCTTTATTATCGAGTGTGTTTTGTTTTTGAATAACTGTTGCAACAGGTTTGAAAGCAACTCTGAAATAGATATCCATACCATTACTGATTCCGCCTTGAATTCCTCCAGATAAATTAGTTTTGGTGCTGCCGTTAGGATTAAATTGATCGTTATGATCACTGCCCTTCATTTTAGCGCCACAGAAACCGCTGCCGTATTCAAAACCTTTTACAGCGTTGATAGAAAGCATTGCTTTACCGAGTTCTGCATGCAATTTATCGAAGACAGGTTCTCCAAGTCCGACAGGTAAATTTTGAATCACGCAGGTCACAGTTCCGCCAATCGTATCACCTTCTTTTCTGATTTCTCTAATACGCTCAATCATCTGATTTGCAATATTTTCATCAGGGCAACGTACAGTATTACTTTCAATCTTTGAGAAGTCTAAATCTTGGTAAGGTTTCTCTAAAAACAAGTCGCCAACTGATGATGTATACGCGTGGATTTTAACGTCTTTGAGCATTTGTTTTGCAATGGCTCCCGCTACAACTCTACAAGCCGTTTCTCTTGCAGAACTTCTTCCACCACCTCTATAATCCCGTATACCATATTTTTGATCATAAGTGTAATCGGCGTGACTTGGGCGGTAAACGTCTTTTATATGTGAATAATCGTTTGATTTTTGATTCGTGTTTTTAATGATAAAACCAATAGGCGTTCCTGTGGTTTTACCTTCAAAAATTCCCGATAGGAATTCAACAACGTCCGATTCTTTCCGTTGTGTTACAATGTCAGATTGGCCCGGTTTGCGACGGTCCATTTCCAATTGAATGGCATCAAAATCTAATTGTATTCCTGATGGACAACCATCAATTACGCCACCAAGAGCGGCTCCGTGAGACTCGCCAAATGTGGTGAGCTTGAATAATTTTCCGAAGGAATTCCCTGCCATATATCTTATTTTATGCTAATGTAATTGTATTCTGAGAGAAACAAAAATAGAATTTTAAAACCTTTTTGGTTTTTTTAATTGCAGAAAGGTAACAATTACTTAATAAAAACCTCATAATTAATTAATTGTGTGGTAACCTTCAGAATATATTTAATTTTTTAATTTGTCTATATAACTAGAATCGAAACTATTGAAATTAAAACGAAAAGTAGAAGTTGCAGTCATCTCAGATGTGCATTTGGGAGCCTACGGCTGCCGTGCAAAGGAATTACTGACCTATCTGAACAGTATTGACCCAAAGACATTGGTCTTGAATGGTGATATTATGGATGTCTGGCAGTTTAGTAAACACTATTTCCCGAAATCGCATTTAAAAGTGATTAAGAAGCTTATCGATATGGCTTCTGATGGTGTTGAAGTAATTTACATTACAGGCAACCATGATGAAATGCTGCGAAAATTTAGCGGCACTTCCATTGGAAATATTTCTATTGTAGACAAGGTGGCATTGGAATTAGATGGCAAGAAAGCATGGATTTTTCATGGGGATGTGTTTGATATGTCTATTCAAAACGCCAAATGGCTCGCCAAGCTTGGTGGTTATGGTTATGATTTGCTGATTGTGCTAAATGGGCTTATTAACTGGTGCTTAGAAAAAACCGGGAGAGAGCGGTATTCGCTATCCAAAAAGATAAAAAACAGCGTTAAAAGTGCTTTAAAATACATCAACGATTTTGAAAACGTTGTATCAGACCTCGCTATTGAAAAAGGGTATGATTACGTGATCTGTGGACATATCCATCAGCCCAACATGTTGTTGAAAGAAAACAAATTAGGTAAAACGATGTATTTAAATTCAGGCGACTGGGTTGAAAACTACACCGCCTTGGAATATCAATTTAAACGTTGGAAAATCTATAATTACCAGCAAGATAAACTGACTCCGTTCTTTGGCGATGAAGATTTAAAAGATTTGGACATCAACGCTTTGATTGCGGCCATAACGATTATCGACCCAAAGATAAAATAATTCGCATACCATCCTAAAACAACATCCACCAAGCTCAAATAAAGAGCAGCTTACAAAAGAGCGCGTCTCAAAATGGTAATTGGATGAAATGCTTCTCTGTCTGTGCCATCCTTAATTTGATGTCTGCAGCTCGTTCCATTTGCTGAAATCACCGTATTCTCATCGGCCATTCTCACTGCAGGGAATAAGGTTTGCTCACCTACATTCATACTCACTTCATAATGCTCTTTTTCGTAACCAAAACTTCCTGCCATGCCGCAGCATCCACTCGGAATTATAGTCACTTTATAGTTTTCTGGCAGATTCAATACCGCAAAACTCGACATTTGATTACGAAGCGCTTTTTGATGGCAGTGGCCATGGAATTTTATGGTTTTGGCTTCTTTGCTAAATTGTGAAGCAGTAATGTTGTTGGACGCTATTTCTCTTTGGATAAATTCCTCTATCAGTAAGGTGTGTTTTGCAATGTTTTTTGCGGCTTCTTTATTATCGGCCAATTTTGGATATTCATCTGTAAAAGTCAAAATTGCGGAAGGCTCAATACCAATTAACGGCGTTTCCGCAGTAATGAGATCCTTAAAAATAGTGACATTTTCATTGGCTACTTTTTTAGCCTGCTCCAACAATCCTTTTGATAAAAATGCACGCCCGGATTCTGAGTGGGAAACGAACTTGATTTTGTAGTTTAAACCCAATAATAAATCGATAGCATCTTGGCCGATGCTCGCATCTAAATGATTGGTGAATTCATCATTAAAGAAGTAAACTGTTTTAATATATTTTTTTTCAACTGATTGATTTACATTGTTTTTAATGTAGTTGCTTAAACTTTTAGTTGATACTAAAGGCAAGGTCCGTTCTTTGGCTATTTTGAATGCGCTTTTTATAATTGATGACGTCAATGTGTTGGTGAAAAAGAAATTCGTGAGCTGAGGCACCTTGCTTGCAACGTTGTTCAAATCGTTGTTATAAGCAAACAGTTTTGTTCTTAAAGAGACACCATTTGCCTTCTGATATTGGTATTGGAATTCTGCTTTTAAACTCGCCACATCAACACTGCTTGGACATTCACTTGCACAAGCTTTACAGCTTAAGCACAGATCAAACGCATCCTTTAATTCTTGATGATCAAATTTGTTAGCCTTCTCTGAATTGGTTAAAAATTCACGTAACGCATTTGCTCTACCACGGGTAGTGTCTTTTTCATTTCTGGTAGCTCTAAAGCTCGGACACATCGTGCCTCCAAATTCAGGAAGCTTTCTACAATCGCCAGAGCCATTACATTTTTCAGCTTCGCGTAAAATCCCTAATGATGCTGAAAAGTCTAATAATGTTTCTATTTTTGGTTCCGTTCTGTCCGGTTGATAGCGTAAATTTTCATCCATTGGGTAAGCATCAACAATTTTGCCTGGATTGAAAATATTGTGCGGATCGAAGACACTTTTAATGCGTTTTAATAACTGATAATTTTCATCACCAATCATCAATGGAATAAATTCAGCCCTAACAATGCCGTCGCCGTGCTCACCACTCATTGAACCTTGATACTTTTTAACAAGATGCGCCACATCAGTGGTAATTTGCCTGAAAAGCGCTACATCTTCACTCTTTTTAAGATTAAGTATCGGTCTTAAATGTAATTCTCCCGCGCCCGCATGTGCATAATAAATGGCTTTTTGACCATGACCTTTCATCAATTGTGTAAACTCACTGATATAATTGGCCAAATCTGGTAGTGCAACTGCGGTGTCTTCAATACATGCTGCCGATTTCTTATCGCCAATCATATTACCTAAAAGTCCCAATCCGGCTTTTCTAAGTTCTACTGCTTTATCAATTTCATCGCCTATTAAAACAGGCACAGCATAGCTTAATCCAGAATCTTGAATGGCTTTAACAAGCGCTTCGGTTTGTTTTTCTACAGCTTCATAGGTTGTTGCTCGCACTTCACACATTAAAATTGCTTCAGGATCATCAACAATAAAAGCTCTGTTTTCTGCTTGAGTTTTATTTTGTTTGGTACAATCCAAGATGGTTTTATCCATCATTTCACAGGTAAACAAATGGTGTTGCATGGTCATTTCAACACTTTGCAAACAGGCCTCAATACTATGGAAATGTGCTGCTACCATCATGCTTTCGCTTGGTGGAAGTACATCCAATTGCAAGGTGATCTCAGTGGTAAACGCTAAAGTACCTTCACTCCCCGATAATAATTTGCACATGTTGAACTGCTCCGCATTTGTACTGAAAATTTCATTCTTTAAAAGCTCATCAACTGCGTAACCTGTATTCCGTCTATGGATTTCAGGTTTTGGGAACTTGTCAGCAATGCGTTGTTGAACATGTTCTGGTTGGAGTTCCTTATAAACTGTTTGATAAATTTGGCCTTCTAAAGTGCTGAGCTTGGTTTTTTCAAAGAAATCATCCTTAGTAATGTTTGTGAAAATAGCTTCACTTCCATCGCTTAAAATAGTTTTCATTCTGAGAACCTTATCTCGGGTAACACCATACTGAATTGAAGTTGTTCCAGAGGAGTTGTTCCCTACCATCCCACCAATCATACAGCGATTGGATGTAGACGTGTTAGGTCCGAAAAACAACCCGAAGGGTTTCAAATAGTTATTAAGTTCGTCACGCACCACACCTGGTTGAACAGTCACTGTTCGGGCCTTTTCATTAACGTCTAAAATTTTTGTAAAATGTTTAGAAACGTCCACAACAATGCCTTCACCAACACACTGCCCCGCTAAAGACGTACCTGCTGTACGCGGAATCAAAGAGGTTTGGTGTGTTTTTGCAAAATTGATCAATACTTTCAAATCTTTTATGGACTTTGGATAGGCCACAGCAAGAGGCAATTTCCTGTAAACAGAAGCATCTGTAGCATACAGCGCCTTCATTAAATCGTCCGTAAAAAATTGTCCTTCCAATTGATTTTTAAGCTCTTGGAATGGGATGTTTAAGTCTTTAACCATCGGTATTTGTGAAATTCAGGTACGTTGTTAAAAATAGGAGTTAAAATTAGGTTTTATTAAACCAATTTTAACATAAAGTTGGCCAATTTTTTTAAGAATCATAACAATTCAAAATGTATTTTTGTTAAAACTTAAAAACTAACATTATGAAAAGATTATTTTTAATTGCAGTTGCTTTTATTGGCGGCTCTATGATGGTGAATGCTCAGGATATTGCTGACAACGCTATTGGTCTACGTCTAGGAGATAGTGACGGATTTGGCGCAGAAGTATCTTACCAACGTGCGTTAGGATCAGAGAATCGTTTAGAATTGGATTTAGGAATTAGAAATGGAAAACACTATGACGGATTTAAACTAGCTGGTATTTACCAATGGGTTTGGAATATTGATGGTGGATTTAACTGGTACGCTGGTCCTGGTGCTGGTCTTGCAAGTTATAGCTACGATTATAAAGACAAAGATTTCCGTCGTGATGATAGTGAAACTTTTGTATTTCTTGCAGGTCAAGTAGGTATCGAATACAATTTTGATATCCCATTAATGTTATCATTGGATTTCAGACCAGAATTTGGTTTTGGTAATGAAGATTTCGACAACAATGATTTAGATTTTGATATCGCTTTAGGGATCAGATTCCAATTCTAGTAAATGCATTGCTTCTTTTTGAAGTTTATAAATTAGAAAACCATCATTTAAACAATGATGGTTTTTTTTATGTCTATTTTAGATGTCTATTGCGATATTCCGTGGGTGTCATCTGATAATTATCCTTAAAGATTTTCGAAAAGTAACTGCGACTTGTTAAGCCAATTTTATAGACCACTTCTGAAATGTTGAAGTTTTTATCTCTTAACAATGTTGATGCAATATCCAAGCGTATATCAGTAATGTAATTGTTGACAGTGGTATTAAACAGAATTTTAAAACCCTCCTGAAGTTTGGCTTCGGTCAGTCCTACTTCTTTCGCAATGTCACTAATATTATAAGTTTTTTCTAAGTTGAGTTTAATAAACTGCACGGCCTGTTTTATTTTAAACACTTCGTTCTGCCTTAATACGTGCTGTTTGTCCTCATTATTTAAATCATCCTGGTATTGCACAATATGATTCCCCAATAATTGATATCCGGAACTAATCATGAAGATACGCCTTAAGAAGAAGTTGTCCTTAAAAGACTTGATATCCTCAAAAATTTCGGCAAGCGCCAAACTGTAATAGCCTTCATGGTAAAAGCTCTTAGCAGCTTTAATGTCGCCAAATAGATCATGAAGATCAGACGTAATCAGTTCTGAAGCGCAGTCATCATTTAATAAAAAACGCTCTCTATCCATTTCTAAACTGTAAAGATGAATTGCCTTATCCTTTTTGAATCTAAGCACATGCCCATTATTGTCCTTACTGGCAACAATAGCTTGTTGGTATTCCTGCAATTCGTGGAGTTGTTCCTCATTTGAAAAACGGTGATCAAAATTGCCCTTTGTACAGTATAAAAATTTTAATGGATGGGTGAGATCTTTAACAAACTGGATTTCCACATCCTTGTTAAATTGGCAGTTATATTCGATGATTCCCAAACCAGATTCAAGCATCATGGCTTTTATAAAACCGTCGCCTATGTCGCTGGTCAGTTCTAAGTGATACTCCTTACAATTGAGTTGGTATGGGATTTGCAAAGCTGCAGCCAAATCTTGAATGACCAAATCTACAGGCAAAGAATTCACTTTAAGAGTTACCATGTGCTAGAGATTTTCACTTCCAAAACTTAGATAAAGGAAGACTATAAATATAATACTATTTTGCTAATGCACACTCGTTTAGTGTTCTAAGATAGATGGATTCATATTGTGGAACCACTTTTTCAATTCCAAATTTCGCAGCTTCTTTTGTTGCATTTAGCTTAAAAGTTTCTAAGCGTTCGTCATCACTTAAAATGTAAATGGCATTTTTAGACATGTCGTCAACATCATTGACATCACTCAAAAATCCAGTGACGCCTTCAACATTTACTTCAGGAATTCCACCAGTATTACTAGAAATTACGGGTACTCCTGAAGCCATCGCTTCTAAAGCAGCCAAACCAAAACTTTCGGTTTGAGAAGGCAGAAGGAACAAATCACTAAAACAAAGAATTTTATCAATTTCATTACTATTGCCAAAGAAAACCACTTTGTCTTCAATTCCCAATTGTTCGCAAAGACGTTCAGCTTCCATTTTTTCAGGTCCCTCACCTACCATCATTAACTTTGCGGGCATTTGTTTCTGAATGTTATAGAAAATCTTAACAACATCAGGAATCTGTTTTACTTTTCTAAAGTTACTGATATGGGTAATGATTTTTTCATCGTCATTTGCCATCAGGCTTCTCTGGCAGTCCGTAAATTCTATTTTATGTCTACTGAAATCGATGAAATTAGGCACAACATCAATCTCTCGTTTAATATTGAAAAGACGCATCGTATCGTCCTTCAAACTTTGAGAAACAGACGTTACAGCATCAGATTTATTGATGCTAAAGGTCACTGCAGGTTTATAGAACGGATGGCTGCCAACAAGGGTAATATCTGTGCCGTGAAGCGTTGTCACAATAGGTACATAAATGCCTTCTTCCTGCAACATCTTTTTTGCCATATACGCTGCATAGGCATGCGGAATGGCATAATGCACGTGTAAAATTTCAATTCCGTGCAATTTTACCATGTCTACGAGTTTGCTCGACAATGCTAACTCATAAGGTTGGTACAAAAATAATGGATATTCAGGAACTGTAACCTCATGAAAATGAACATTGTTACCCAACAAATCCAATCGTACAGGCTGGCTATAGGTGATAAAATGGATTTCGTGACCACGTTTAGATAATGCGAGACCCAACTCGGTTGCCACCACGCCACTGCCTCCAAAAGTTGGATAACATACAATTCCTATTTTCATGTTTTAGTTTTAAGGGATAAGTACCAAAAGGCACTTATGGTTTTGATGTAAAGTTATAGATTTTAAAATTAAATTTTAAAAACCCGTTAAGATTGTCGCTCCAAATTTAAAGAGCTTACAATGGTGGTCTGTTTAATCGATAATTGCCTCGTAAATTAATCTCTGAATTTCAGTTCTGATGCCATCCTTAATCAGGGTATTATTAGAAGCGCTTGGATAGGTTCTGTTTGATAAAAACACGTATACAATTTCCTGCTCAGGATCTGCCCAAGCGTAAGTTCCTGTAAATCCTGAATGGCCAAAGCTAGCAAGAGACACGCATCCACACGTTGGTCCTGCGGTTCCTAATTGCGGTTTATCAAATCCGACACCACGTCTCACACCACTTTCACAATAATAACAGGTATTAAACGTGTCTAAAGTTTCGGCTTTTAAATACCGTTTCCCGCCATAAAATCCTTTTTGAAGGTACATCTGCATAATTTTCGCAACATCATTGCTCGTGCTAAATATTCCGGCATGACCTCCTACACCATTTTGCATGGCGGCTCCCATGTCGTGCACATAGCCTTGAACGGTTTGATATCTGTAATAATCATCTTCCTCAGAAGGCACCAATTGCGAATTGCTAAATTGAGACGACGGATTGTAAGTTGTATGATTTGCTCCCAACGATTGGTAAAAATGTTCCTGTACCAACTCATCCAAGCCTTTGTCATAATGACGTTCAATATATTTTTTTAGAATGAAAAATGGGAAATCACTATATCTGTAACGTAAACTTGGCAATAAATCAGAATCCCTAATGATTTTTTGGATGCTATCAGGGTAGTCATGTCTCAAATACATTTCTTCCGCCACTTTAATATTAAACTTAGGGCTAGACGTTCTTCTGTAATATTTTGGATCTGGTTTCTTCGCGGCATCTAAAGTTGCCGTATAAAATGGAATCCATGGTTTTAGTCGCGCATAATGCGACAACATTTGTTTTAATGTGATATTCCTTTTGTTGGACTCTCTGTATTCAGGCAAAATCTGTGATAATTTGGTATCCATAGAGACCACGCCTTTTTCTTCCAATTCCATGAGCAACGGCAAGGTTGCTAATATTTTGGTAAGGGAAGCAACATCATACATGTCATCCAAATCAACCATTTCGTTGCCCTTATACGTATGTTTTCCGAAGGCTTTGTTGTAAATCACTTTTCCTCGTCGCGCCACTAAAAGTTGTAACCCTGGTGCAGCTTTACGAGAAATTGTTAGCTTGGCCATAGAGTCCAATTTTTTAAGCTTTTCTGAACTCATTCCTACAGATTCTGGAAGTCCATAACTTAAAGACTGGATGCTGTTGTAAAGATAGCCTTGGCCAACTTTAAAATTCTCTCCGCTGGAAACTGGCAAAGTCCCTTTTGCTGGAATGGCACCAAAAATGAGTTGTGCCGATTTACGCATAGAGATATCACTATTTTGATAACTCACCACAATCCCTTCAATATTTTCTACTGAATGCAAATCGATAAGGGCGTATGGACGCGCAAAAACATCTAATATGACAGTATTGGTCCGGGCAATTTCATAGAGCCAAGTCATTTCCTTTTGCGAAAACTGATACGGTTTCCACGGATTGACATTCGATTTATGAAAACCAACAATAACGGTATTGTAATTCTGAAGTTTCGTCAATAATTCATCTAGCTTATCTGCTTTAATTTCGTGGACTTTCGTGTATTTTCTTAATTCCTCTAAGTATGCCGAATTATCTACAGCATCACCCATTTCTACATAGGCGATTTTCTTCGTCTCCAAATTTCTCAAAGGAAGAATTTGCTTCTGATTTCGGACAACGGTAATGGCATTTTCCATAAGTTGCTCATAAAGCAAATCATCTTTCAATCTGTTAAGATCAGCCACGAGATTCTTCGTGCCAATTGGAACATATTTATTAAGGCCCACTTTATATTTGGCCATTAAAATTTTCTTTACTGAATGTGCCAATCGTTCTTCTGTATACACTTTATTCTCATAAGCTTCCACCATTTTTTCAATGGCTAAGGGTATATTTTCAGAAATTAAAAGCACATCATTACCTGCCATAAAAGCCGCTAAATCTATATCTCCTGGCTTACTAAAATTAGAAACACCTTTCATTTCTAAAGCATCAGTAAAAATCAAGCCTTCAAACTGCAAGCGTTCCTTTAATAAATCGGTGACTATACGTTTTGATAAGGATGATGGCGTGCCCACTTTAGGTTCTAAGCTTGGTACATTTAAATGCGCCACCATAACACTAGACAAGCCTTCTTGAATCAGTCGTTTATATGGGTAAAGCTCAATGGAATCAATACGTCTTTCATTAAAGTTTATTGTAGGTAGCGTTTTATGACTGTCCGTATCCGTGTCCCCATGGCCGGGAAAATGTTTCGCATTTGCCAAGACTCCAGCGCTCTGAATTCCTCTCATAAATGCTAAGGATTTCGCAGTTACATTATCTCGATCTTCACCAAAAGACCGGTTACCAATAATTGGATTCTTAGGATTGGTGTTAATATCTACATCAGGTGCAAAATTAAAATGGACACCAATACGTTTGCAATGCTCACCAAGCTGTCTGCCCATTTGCTCCACTAAGTTATTATCGGTAATGGCGCCAAGCGTCATGTTATATGGGAATGCATAGGTAGAATCTAAGCGCATGCTCAAACCCCACTCTGCATCCATACCAATTAACAATGGCACTTTAGAAATTGCTTGATATCTATTGTTTAATTTGGCTTGTTTTACCGGACCTCCTGTAGAATAAATGAGTCCGCCAATGTGATAGTCATTAATAAGTTTGGCAACTTCAGCTTCATTAGCTCTATTGTTGTTAGATACCGCTCTTGCCATAAACAATTGGCCAATACGCTGACGAAGATCCATGTTGTTATAGATATCGTCTACCCATTTTTGTTGCGCTGCCGCATCCTTTGTTACCAATGGATTTTTCGAGTTCTGGGCGGAACTTTTAAAAATAAAGAAACATAAAATGAGGGAAACTATTAATCGCATAGAAATTTAGGTCTTATAACTAGATGTTGGGTTATGTAAAGATGGCAAAATACCACTTTTCACTTAAGTGAATAAAATTTTAAGATAGATTTATAACGGACAAAGCTATCAATTAGTATGACCTAAAAGAAAGCTTGTTATAAATGCAAAATGGCATCCAAAAAGTTCAAAGATTTGAAATCAATTTGGATGCCACAAATTAGGATGCACTATTATTTCAGAAAACGGCTGTGCCAGCTTTCACTTGCCGGAACTTCCCAATTTTCATTGAATTCGGCAATATTATTGACTAAATTATTAAAGACAATTGTGTTTTTGGACACGGCTTTTTCCTTGGCCATTTTTTTGAAATCTAGAAGCGTCTTATAGGCAATGAAATCTCCTTGTTTGTAGGAAACATTCATCTTATCCATTAAATCGACATTATAATCTTTTTCCAATTGTTGGATAAAGCGCACGGAAGCATCAATACTGCAACCTGTTGCTTTGGTAAGACTTTGATTTAAAGCAAACACTATAAATCGTTTGTATTTTATGGTATAACCTGCTTCTAAATCAGTGCCGTGGGCTGTCCAATTGGAAATAAAAGTCTCTAATTTAGATTCCAATTCCACTATTTCTTCATCGGTAAATGAACGATTGGCTTGATAAATCCAAATTCTGGATTCTTCTGGTAATGTATTAAAATCAACTAGCATAATTCTATTTTTTTTCTGTTACAAAAATACACTTTTACATCCAATTTCTGTCTTGAGATTCCACCTTAAATAACAGATAATCATAAATGGAACTTGCGTTTTCTTCTGTAATATATGGGATTCTTACCGTATTTGAAGCTGTAGCAATGTATACCGACGCGATATGTCGTTGCTTTTGAAATATGGTCTGTTTCAGTACTACGGACTGAATTTTATGAAGTTCGCTAATATTCCGCACCCGATCTATAAATCCACTGTTTATGGTCAGGTATTCATCGGTAATTTGAAAGCTCGCATTCTTATAAGTATAATGTACAAATAATACAATCCAGGTTATAATGAGAAGATTTATCAGCCAAAAATAATCTCCTAAGATAAAATAGGCAGGAATATTAATCAGAGCTCCAATAAACATTGATCGCAGCATAAGCACTCGTTTGTAGTAGGCTTCTGGTTTATGGTTTTCACCAAGGCCGTCATATTCAGAGAAAATTTTCTGAACTAAGTGAGCCACCTGATGTTTTTCTAAAGCTACTATTTTGAAATGTTTCTGCTGTTTTTTATTGACCATCGCTTGTTTGATGGAGAGCGTGTGCAAACCTAAATAAGCTTTTAATCGGTTGGTTTTAATCACCAGATTTTGAATCTTAACCGGTGTTAATATCAAAGACATCTTATTGAAAAGCCCTTTGTTGATTTCAATGGTATCATCATTTTCAACAACTTCCAAATTGAAATTAGAAACAAATGTTTGTAGTACTGAAAACAGCATCGATCCTAAAATACCGATTGCCACAAGAAACAAATTGGCTAACAAAAAATTGAGGATGCTTCCGGTTTCTATATTGATGGTTGATTTAAGTCGGTCAGCAATCCCTAATTCTTGAAGATATTTTTCAAATTCACTATATAACCCAACAACAAAGGAAACAATGACCAAAAGACTTTTGATATGGTTTTGTGAGATGCCTTCTAAAAACAATCTGCTTATTGAGGCTTTAAAATACACCGTTCTTTCTTTGGGTGTTTCATCTAACGACGCTACTTCAGCTTGCTTTTTACTGAATAATTGATCTTTGAGTTCTAGAGCGGTATGCCGATCTAAAGCATTAATTTCAATTTCAGCCTTATCATCACCAGCGGTTTCAATAGTTAGCGAAACCACATTAATCAATTGCTGGATGAAATTTTGTTTGATGTAAACGTTTTGAATTTTTGATTTTGGAAGGATGGTTGCCTCCTTATTTATAATTCCTGTGGATAGATGAAACTCGTCCTTTTCTAAATGGAATTTAAAATTGAGGTACTTAAGAACTGCGAAAACTAAAATGACTAGAAAAATTCCTAGAATAATGAGCGTGATATTGGTTGTGGTTAAAAATGAAAAAGATTCCTTTTTAGAGAGTGATAATCCCAATGCTAAAATAAGCACAAAAAAACGCGTAATAAATTTGTAGGTGTTGAGTGCAAAGATGATAAGAATCCCTTTTGGAGATTGCCTTGCAGGTTGGGAGAAATCAATCGGTTCCATTGACTTTTTTACTTAAAAAATCATTGATTTTCTTGGCCTCACTGTAGTTTAAACCTTCAATGCTCAAGTCAATCCCCGCTTCGCCTGCAGTAAAGATGTTTAAAGTTGCCAAATTAAATTTCCGAGCTAACCAACTCCTTGAGATTTCTATATGTTGAATACGCGAAATAGGTACCGCTGCAATGGAATTCACCAATACTCCTTTGGTATAAATAACATCCTGCTCCCTAATGGCGTATTTGCGGGTTTTAAACGCAAGGATGGTAAATACCAAATTTAGGATAGCGAAAAGAACAAATGCACCAAATACATACCAAAACAGCATTCGGAAATTAACATCATTAACCATGGATTTGGCAACAAACAACGCTATAATGACCAGCGTGAAAACCAAACTTCTATTTAAAATAATGATGCTGAGATACTGTTTTGAAATGGGTTTGAAATCTACGTCATCAATAGAAGGCAAAGTATCTAAATTAATTTGCTGATTGGTGAACATAGATGTATGGTTTGTTATTTAGGAAGTGTCTTACTTTTTATTTTGTTTTTTAAAATTACGATAGCTCAAAAATCCGTAGACAACCACCGCAAAAGGGAAATAAAATGCCAAGCGTTCCCAACGTAATCCGCGGCCTAAAATATAATCGAAAATCAACACGACGACACAAAAGATGGTACCACCAACAAGCGCTGCTACCAGTACCCTCTTTTTATTGACTTCAGCCATTTTTACAAATCTTGAGCGTTGGCAATCAATTCAGCAATATCCATCACAGCAATTTCAGACTCTTTATCCTTAGCTTTTACGCCATCAGTCATCATGGTATTACAAAACGGACACCCTGCAGCAATAATTTCAGGTTTTACGTCAACAGCTTGCTCGGTACGTGCAACGTTCACTTCTTTATTTCCTGGTTCAGCTTCCTTAAACATTTGAGCTCCACCAGCACCACAACATAATCCGCGAGACTTGCAGCTTTTCATTTCGACCAACTCGGCATCCAATTTTCTGATAAGATCTCTTGGAGCTTCATAAACATTGTTAGCACGACCTAAATAACAAGGATCGTGGAAAGTAATGCGCTTTCCTTTAAATTGGCCACCTTCAATTGTGAGGCGTCCTTCATCTAAAAGCGATTTTAAAAACTGCGTATGGTGCATCACTTGGTAATTACCACCAAGTCCTGGATATTCATTTTTTATAGTATTGAAACAATGTGGGCAAGCTGTAACAATTTTCTTGATTTCATAAGCATTCAGCACCTCAATATTGGTAACTGCCTGCATTTGAAAAAGAAATTCGTTTCCTGCGCGTTTTGCAGGATCTCCCGTACAACTTTCTTCAGTTCCTAAAACAGCAAAATCTACATTGGCTCTGTTCAATAACCTTACAAAAGCTTTGGTTACTTTCTTTGCTCTATCATCAAAACTTCCCATACAACCTACCCAAAACAGGACTTCTGGTTGCTTTCCTTCTGCCATATATTCTGCCATTGTAGGCACTTTCAATGTGTTGCTCATATTGTAATCTTTTATATCTTATTCATCTTGCCTAAGCAAGAGATTGGTCTAATCATGATGACCGTCATCAAAAACTTGGATGGTCACATTTTTATCTACAAGTTCAGTAAACTTGCCTTTATATTGTGTTGCTTTTACTAAGTGATTGTCTATCCAATGGTAATTACCGCCACGTGGTTTTCCCATTAATAAAGTATGGTATTTAAAACCATGTTTTTTTAACCATGTTTCAGTATACTCACGGTGTTCTTCCATACGCGATGTAAAGAAACAAATCATATGACCTTCATCATACCATTTGTTACACGTAATTAAGGCATCAGGATACACTTCAGCGGTAAGCATACGTTCTGGTTCCTCATTAGGGATATCATCGCAAATGGTACCATCAATATCAATTAAGTAATTTTTTACGCCTTCAGGAAGCACTGGACTCACCTTCTCTCCTTTTTCTACTTTGTCATGTAAAAACTTATCTGCCTCTTCTCTTTTCATAAATGTTTACCCTTGTCATCTTAGGGATTTTTTTATTAATTATACACTTGATTTTAATCAATTCAAGCTTAAAACTAATATTATTCTTTCAAAAAGTCGTTGGTAGCGGTTTAATTATCAGCTTTTTCAATATTACTCAAAAAACAACGCTATCTGTTGAGTTATGTTTAAATATTAGAATGATTTTTAGTAATTGAGAAATCACCTCATTTTAAAATCTATTCGTTTTTCCAGTTCAATCTATCCATTTGATTATAAGGCCATGGAGCGCCATTATTCTCAACATTGGTCATCATATTGTTCAACTCCATTGGTGCTGCAGATTGCTCCATCACCAAGTAGCGACGCATATCCATAATAATAGATAACGGATCAATACTAACTGGACAAGCTTCTGTACACGCATTACACGTAGTACACGCCCAAAGTTCTTCTCTCGTAATATAGTCGTCCAATAGCTGTTTGCCATCTTCCTTAAACGTTCCGCCGTTAGCATCAATATTTTTACCTACTTCTTCAAGACGGTCTCTGGTATCCATCATGATTTTACGAGGCGACAATTTCTTGCCGGTTTGGTTTGCAGGACATTCACTTGTACAACGTCCGCATTCCGTACAGGTATAAGCATTTAGCAATTGTACCCAATTGAGATCTTGAACATCACTCGCGCCAAACTTTGCTGGGGCTTCAGTGCTTTCTGGCTGCGCTGCAAAGGGATCAACATTAGGATCCATCATCAATTTCACTTCTGCGGTTACTGATGCCAAATTGTCTAATTCACCTTTAGGCTTCACTTTTCCGTAATATGTATTTGGGAATGCCAAAAGGATATGTAAATGTTTCGAGAAATACAGGTAGTTTAAGAATCCTAAGATCCCTAAAATATGCATCCACCAAGCGCTACGTTCAATAATATGAATTGTGCCTTCTGAAAGTCCGCTAAATAGTGGTGCAATAAATTGACTGATTACATTACCATTATTCATGGCTTGAAATTTCAAATCTGTAGCATTCATTACTAAGAACAAAAGCATCAGCGCCATTTCAATATAAAGAATGTAGTTGGCGTCATTTTTTGGCCAAGCAGTCATTTCTTTAGACCAAAAACGTTTGATTTTAATAGCATTTCGTCTTAACCAAAAGATGATTACCGAAACGAATACGAGAAGTGCCAAGACTTCAAATGCGCCAATTAGTACGCCATATAATGGGCCAATGCCAGAAAAGATTCGATGTGTACCTGCAAGACCATCAATAATAATTTCTAAAACCTCAATGTTTATAATGATAAATCCTACATAAACGATAATGTGTAGAAAACCTGCAATTGGTCGTTTTACCATCTTGCTCTGACCTAAAGCGATCATTGCCATATTTTTCCAACGTTGCGAGGTGTTATCGCTCACATCAACATCGTGGCCTAATTTAATATTGCGGATCAGCTTTTTTACATTTTTTGCAAAATAACCAATGCCAACAATTAGTGCTATAGCAAAAAGGATATTTGGAATGTAATTCATTATGGAGTTGGTTAGTTATTTTCTAATTCTATATGAATCGCTTCTGGTTGGGTTTTCTCATCTTCAATGATATTGCCTTCTGCGTCAAAACGTTTTGGTTTCTTTCCGAAAACAGAAAAATGCACATAACGTTTAGGGTTCAATTTAAAGTCTTGTAAGAGTTGTTCGAGCTGTAAAGACGCCCCTTCTAGATTCACGTAAAGTTTGTCGTCATTTAGCATTTTACCTAATGAGCCTTTGCCATCCTTCACACTAGCCAATAAAGTGTTAACTTCTTGAAGTGTTTTATCGAGGTTTTCGAAGGTTTTTGATATTTCAACTTGTTTAAACTCGGTAGTAATTTCCGCAAGGTTACCAGATAAGGTGTCAAAATTATTGATAGCTGAAGATAAGGCCGCATCATTTTTAACTACCAAGGTATTCATTGCGGCAGACATGTTTCTGAAAGAAATAATGGTTCTATTCAATTCAGCAATGGCAGCTTTAAGTCCATCTTCACCATCGTTAATAATTAATGAGTTGAAGTTGGTCATCAATGAATCGGCCGTTTTTAAGGTCACCCCTAAATTACTGCTGATCCCAGAAAAGTTCTTAGTTAAACTGGTAATTAGGCCTTCCTCTATTTCTGATTCTAGAAAATCGCCATCCTTAGCAAGTTCTGGCCCAGGCATAGGTACAATTGCTAAAGCATTTCCACCCATAAGTCCAGTTTCATACATGCGTATTTTACTGTTTGTAGAAAACTTTACATCTTCAGTAATCACGAATGTGACAATGGTTTTACCTGTTTTGTCATCATAAGCGATGGTTTCAATTTTACCAATATTGTTTCCTTTGATTGTAACTAAAGAAGAGGAATTTAAAGCATTGTAATCAAATTGTGTTTGGTAGCGATTGTGTTTTTTAAGGATATTGATACCCTTTAAGTAGTTGATCGTAAAAACCATTAGGAGAATCCCACAGATTACGAGTATCGCAGTTTTAACTTCTCTTGTTATTTTCAAAGTCTTTGAGGTTTAGTTGCACAAAATTAGGTATAAATATATTAAGAATCTTTTTAATTTGCCTGAGATTTCAGAACCTTAGAAAGGTCTTCGCGCTCACCATTTCTATAGGCAACTATAAAAGACGACGGATAACCTTTTGATTTTGCAATTTCTGCCAGTTTTTTAGCTTCATTATAATCAGAAGTATATCCGTAAAAATATTTAAATAATTTACCTTCTTTTTCTCTTGATATATCAGTTAAGCCTTTAAAATTAAAAGGTTTTGGTTCTATCTTATTACTGCTTGCCGCTAATTGGACTTTAAAAACGGTATTTGGATAAATAAGTTTAGAAGTCTCTTCAGGTTTGATTTCTTCAGTGACCGCATCTTTAATGCTTTCTATATTAGGAACATCTTTATAAACGTTTTCTCCTACGTTTCTATCCAAGATCATTTTATAATCCATGATGCCTTTGTAAATAGATAAAGACATTTCATTCTGTCCTTTAGATGAATTTAGGTAAGCGCCTTCAGGTTGGTACGTTAGGAATCCAGTTTCAATTAAAACACTAGGCATATAAGTGTTGTGCAACACCCAAAAACCTGCTTGTTTTACACCTCTATCAGTACGTTTTAAACTTTTAGTAAAATTATCCTGAACCAATCGTGCCAACTGCGTACTTTGATCCAGATAATCTTCTTGCATCAAGGTTAAGCCAATAAAAGATTCTGGAGCATTTGGATCGAAACCATCGTAGTGCGATTTATAGTCTTCCTCCAAAAAGATTACCTCGTTCTCTTTTTTGGCAACTTCAAAGTTGCGTTGGTTGGCATGCAATCCCAAAACAAAAGTTTCGGTACCGTGCGCATTGGAGTTATGAGCGTTACAATGTACGGATACGAATAAATCAGCATCTGCATCATTTGCTATTTTGGCGCGGCCTCTTAAGGTTACAAACTCATCCGTTTTACGTGTGTAAACCACCTTAATATTGGGATGCTTTTCTAAAGCTTTCCCCACGGTTAAAACAATATTGAGTGCAATATCTTTTTCTTTATAGCCATTCCCAGTGTTTCCTGGGTCGTTACCACCATGGCCAGCATCAAGCACTACAACAAATTTGCCCTTGTTTTTTTGAAAGGCGTGTGCAGAGGAAATAAAACTGGCGAATAAAAATAGCTGTAATACGAAAATGTAATGTAGGTGCGTTCTCATAAAGGTCTTAACGAATAAAAATCTCGGTTTATTTTAATTTTAAATTTTAAATGAATAATAATTAATCACAAAAAAATATATGTAATTTTGACTTTTCAAAAACCGAGCCATACTTTTACAAAAATACACTTAAAAGCATTGCATACAAATAGCTTTCATATTCTTTTTTTTCTGAGTTTTACAGTGTTTGTTAACACTTTGGGGTTCTCCCAAGAGCTTCCTAAAAAACAAACTCCAATACTACCAAAAACAGAAAATGATTCTATGAGGGTGACGGTTAACGTCGATTCTCTATTACAGCCAACGGTCAATCTCAAAGAAACCGATTCTACACTACAAGACACACTTCCTAAAAAGAAGGAATTTTTAACCGATGTTGTCAATTATAAAGCTTTAGGCTATGTGTCTCTTAACGAAAAGTTGAAGCAAACCACTTTATATGATCAAGCGGAAGTCAATTATCAGGACATGGAAATCAAGTCTGGAATTATTGTGATTGATCATAATAAAAACTTGGTATATGCTGGGCGTTTAAAGGATTCGGCAGGGGTTTATTCGCAAGCGCCTACTTTTAAACAAGGTGCCAATTTGGTGGAACCTGATTCTATTATATTCAATACAGAAACCAAAAAAGCGCTGATCTATAATTCGAGAACAGAACAAAGTGGCGGATATATTATTGCAGATATCACTAAAAAAGAGAATGACTCGGTTTACTTTATTAATCGCGGGAAATTCACCACTTCTGAAAACAGAGAAGATCCGGAATTCTATTTCTTAATGCGAAAAGCTAAGATTGTTCCTAATAAAAAAGTGGTTACCGGTCTGACCAATATGTACATCTATAATGTACCGACGCCTATTGGGTTGCCTTTTGCCTATTTTCCATTGACAAAAAAACAAACGTCAGGCATCCTCTTCCCTACTTTTGGTCAGGATAGCAGACGTGGTTATAACTTGCAAAATGGTGGGTATTATTTTGCCATTAGTGATTATGTAGATTTGGCAGCATATGCCGATTATTATACCAACGGGAGTTACGGGTTACGTACAGAAAGTAGTTATGCCGTTCGTTATAAGTTTAGAGGGAATTTCGGATTAAGATATGAGAATTTAATCAATAGTGAACGCGGTTTCCCTGACTATTCAAAATCGTCAATCTATAACATTAGATGGTCACATTCTCAAGATTCAAAAGCGAACCCGAGTTCTCGCTTTTCTGCTTCTGTCAACTTAGGAAGTAGTAAATACTATCAAGAATCCGTGAACCAAATTAACGCTTCCAATTTCTTGAACAACACCTTGTCATCTTCTGTTTCTTATTCTAAATCGTTTACAGGAGAACCACAAGTTAATATGAGTGTGACGGCTACACATTCACAAAACACAAGAACGCAACAAATAGATATGACATTGCCGACGTTTCAAGGTAGTGTGAGCAGAGTTTACCCGTTCGCTCCAAAAGTGGGCACCAAAAAAGGGATTATTGATAACATCAACTTTCAGTATAACATCAACGCACAGAACAGGATAAACACTACTGATTCGCTGTTTTTCAAAAAGGAAATGTTTGATGAAGCTAGAATTGGCGTTCAGCAAAGCATTCCAATCTCTACCAACTTTAAGGTTTTTAAATATTTTAGTGTGAGTGCGAACACAAATTTTGAAGAAAATTGGACGCTGAATACGGTTCGTAAATATTATGATGAGGAAACCAATCAGATTTTAACCCAAGATCTCACCGGATTTGATGGCTTTAGAACCTACAATTTCAGTACAAGTGTAGGAACTACGGTTTATGGGATGTTCAATTTTGAAAAGAAAGGCAAAGACACCAAAATTAAGGCAATAAGACACATTATGAGGCCGTCTATCAGTTATAATATCAATCCTGCGTTTGATGAATATTATGACACGTTCGACTATATTACAGCTAACGGTGATATTACCCGTGCTGAGTACAGTAGGTTTGAAGAATCACTTTATGGTGCACCAAATAAAAACTTTTCAAGTTCTTTAGGCTTGAGTTTAGGAAATAACTTTGAAGCGAAAGTTAGAGATCGCGATTCCACCAAAACGGAGCCTAAGAAAATCATTTTATTGAATAACCTTAACTTCTCCACGTCTTATAACTTTGCTGGCGATTCCTTACAATGGAGTCCGGTTAGAGTTTCAGGAGGTACTCAGTTTTTCGACAATAAAATGAGTGTGAATTTTGGGATGACTTTAGATCCATATGCACTTGACAATAATAACCGTCGTGTAGATAAATTTAATGTTAGTAATGGGGGAAGTTTGTTTCGTATGACTTCAGCCAGTATGAATTTAAGCTACAGTTTGAGCAGTTCTAGTTTCTCTGGAAAGAAGGAACCAGATCAACGTGCTATTGACGAATCTGTACGAAGTGGTGGCCGTGCCGATGATTTATTTGGGAAGCCACAAAACTTTGCTGATGATCGTTTGGGTGACGACACAAAAGACAAGGACAAAGAAGTTGATTCTGAATATTATAACTTTACAATACCTTGGAGCTTACGAATTGCGTATGCAGTAAATTACTCCAATAATGCAAGACAGAATGAAATTTCATCAAATTCATTGATGTTTTCTGGAGATATCGATTTATCACCACGCTGGACCGTTGGTGTGTCTTCTGGTTACGATTTTAAAAATCAAGGGTTCACGTATACTCAACTCCGTTTTGAGCGTGATTTGATGAGCTGGCGTATGAATTTCAGTTGGATTCCATTCAGTCAACGTAGTTCATGGAACTTCTTTATCGGAATTAAATCGAGCTTATTGAAAGACATTAAGTACGACAAGCAACGTGAACCAGACAAAAGGTTATAGTTAAGTGCCCATTTCAAAATAAAAACTTCTAAAAAGTAAACTTATACATTATGAAAAAAATCATCAATACACCAAATGCTCCTGCTCCTATCGGGCCATATAATCAAGCGGTTTTAACTGGTAATACATTATATACTTCAGGGCAGATTGCTTTTGACCCGAAGACTAATGAATTGGTTTTGGATTCTATTCAAGCAGAAACAAAGCAAGTTATGGAAAACCTTAAAGCGGTTTTAGAAGCTGCTGATATGACTTTTGAAAACGTAATTAAGTCGTCAATTTTTATCAGCGACATGAATAACTTTGGTCAGATCAACGAGGTTTACGGCACTTATTTTAATTCAGAAACTGCTCCAGCAAGAGAAACTGTTGAAGTAGCAAACTTGCCTAAATTTGTGAATGTTGAAATCAGCATGATCGCTGTAAAATAAATTTCTTTAAGTTATCAACTAAAAAAAGCAGTGGCCTTAATTAGAACACTGCTTTTTTTTATTGAACAAAACCTGAGGTTTATTTGAGCTTTTTAGTATGATAGGCCACCAAACCTTCAATAGGTCGGCGGACAACGTTTCCTACAGTGAATCCCATTTCTTCCGCAACTTCCTTTATTTGCGTTTCAGCAAAAAACGCAATAGAGCCCGCAAAATGTACTGGTACTTTTTCTACTTCATTTTTATACTGGAAAATCATGTTTTTCGCGAATAGTCGAATCCCATCTTTAATCATATCTTGGATATATGGCGAATCTATATTTAAAAACATAAATTCTGCAAAACTTGCCAAATACGCATTAGGCGTCGGATTTTTGTAAAGGTTATATTTGATATAATCTGCATCCATATTGTACTTGTCAGCAAAAGATACTTTTATGGCTTCTGGCATATGATTAAAATAATAATCACGTATCATTTGTTTCCCATAAAAATTACCTGAAGCGTCATCCATTAGCGAGTATCCTAACGATTGAACACGTTGGTCTATACGTTCACCATCATAATAACTACAGTTAGAACCGGTGCCCAAAATACACACAATTGCAGCTTCATCGTCATGATTTAATGTTGCTCTTACAGCAGCCATTGTATCTTCTGTAACCTCCACTTCTGCGTTTACGAAAATATCTTCCAAAACACCTTTTAAAAGTAATCTTGGGCTTTCTGTACCACAACCTGCGCCGTAGAAGAAGATGTGCGTCACCTCACGCTTGTGCTTCATCAACTCCTCACTCTTACGAATGGTTTTATAAAGTTTTTTTTCCTTGAGAATTTCAGGATTTAAGCCACTTGTGCGGATTTTTTCCAGAAGTTGTTTCCCATTATTGTCTACTGAAATCCAATCGCATTTTGTAGAACCACTATCAACTATTAATATCATGTGTTTATTTAATAAGAAAATCCGTATATGTTAAGCTATAAATATAAAACACATACGGATTATATGGAATTACTTAATTGAGTGGATATGTTGTGCCAATTCTACCAATTTTGTAGAATATGCAAATTCGTTATCATACCAACCTACAACTTTGAAAAATCTTGAGTTCAATTCAATTGAAGCATCAGCATCAAAAACACAAGTGTTTGTTTCTCCAACAAAATCTTGAGAAACTACTAATTCTTCAGTGTATCCAACAATACCTTTTAAGGCTCCTTCAGAAGCATCTTTAAACGCTTTTTTGATTTCTTCCAAAGACGTTTCTTTAACTGTTCTCACTGTTAAATCTACAACAGATACATCAGCAGTTGGAACACGGAATGCCATCCCTGTTAATTTCCCGTCTAACTTAGGAATTACTTTACCTACAGCTTTAGCAGCGCCAGTAGATGCCGGAATGATGTTCATTAAAGCACTTCTTCCACCTCTATAATCTTTTTTTGATGGGCCATCAACCGTTAATTGCGTTGCAGTAGTTGCATGGACTGTAGTCATTAATGCTTCTTCAATACCAAAGTTGTCATCAATAATTTTTGCCATTGGCGCTAAACAGTTGGTTGTACAAGATGCGTTAGATACAATCTTGTCAGTAGCTTTTACTTCAGTATGGTTAACACCCATTACAAACATTGGCGCATCTTTACTTGGTGCAGAAATAACTACTTTTTTAGCACCTGCTTCAATATGATAATGTGCAGATTCCATAGTAGTGAAAATTCCAGTACAATCCGCAACAACATCAGCTCCTACTTCATCCCATTTTAGGTTGCGTGGATCTCTTTCAGCAGTTACACGAATCTTTTTTCCGTCTACTACCAAATGACCATCTTTTACTTCAATTTCTCCGTCAAATCTTCCGTGTACAGAATCGTATTTTAATAAGTAAGCTAAATGCTCTACATCTAACAAGTCATTGATTGCTACGATATCTACATTTGGTTTTTTTAATGTTGCTCTGAAAACGATTCTTCCAATTCTTCCAAAACCGTTAATTCCTAATTTTAAATTTGACATGTTCTTTTTATTATTTATTACTATTATTATTTTTTGTTTGAGTTCTGAAACTCCTTTTGTTGCTTATTCCTGTTTGATAAATATTACGTTGACATAATCTCAGAAACGCGCAATAATTCTCTATTGATTTGAGATTTACCTTTAACCGCTTGCTCTAATGGCGTTAAGGTCATTTTGTTGTTGAGAAGACCTACCATAAAATTGGATTTGCCTTCCAACAGACTTTCTACAGCCTTTACTCCCATTCTACTGGCTAATACACGATCAAAACATGATGGAGGCCCACCACGTTGCATATGGCCTAAAACGGAAACCCTTACGTCATACTCGTCTAAGTTGGCTTCCACATAATCTTTAAGTTCGAAAACGTTTTTACCAATTTTATCACCTTCTGCAACCACCACAATACTTGATGATTTTCCAGAACGTTTACTACGTTGTAACGATTCCAAAAGACGCTCAAGACCTAAATTTTCTTCAGGAATCAAAATCTCTTCGGCACCAGCACCAACACCTGCATTCAATGCAATGTGGCCAACGTCACGTCCCATAACCTCCACAAAAAATAAACGGTTATGTGAACTTGCTGTATCCCTGATTTTATCGATACACTCTACAACAGTATTTAAAGCGGTATCAAAACCAAGCGTATGTGAGGTTCCAAAAATATCATTATCAATAGTTCCTGGAATTCCTATAATTGGAAAATTATATTCTGCATTAAAAACCAATCCACCGTTAAAGGTACCGTCTCCACCAATAACAACTAACGCCTGTATGCCGGCATCTGTGAGCTTTTGATGAGCGATTTTACGTCCTTCAGGGGTTCTGAATTCCTTTGAACGAGCAGATTTAAGAATCGTGCCGCCTTTATTGATGATGTCTTTTACACTACGTGCATCCATCGGTTTGAAATCGCCTTCCATTACACCCTCGTAACCACGATAGATTCCAACACATTCAACGTTATGATAAGCGCAGGTTCTGACAACGGAACGAATGGCTGCATTCATTCCAGGAGAGTCACCTCCTGAGGTCATTACCCCAATTTTTTTTATGCTATTTGACATTTATTTATTTGTTAGAATAGTAAAACTACTAAACATATATTATAAAAAAGGCAGGATTAGTCATATTTTCAACGAGCGACTGAAATTCAATCGTTTTCGTTAATAACTAATTGGAAATTGTAAGAAAAAAATCGGGACTAATTCTCTTCTTCTTCCTTTCTGACCTTCATTTTAATGAAATCAGAAAGTGGGTTTTCTTCAGTAACGGTCGATTTTTCCTCTTCAATGAGCGCTTCTTTTTTTCTATTCTTCCCAGAGAATATTATTTTCAGCAACTCCCTAAAGGTGTCAAATTCTACGTTATAGGATAAACCTACTCCTTGTGTATAGCCAATTTCTTCACCGAAATTCCGAATGTTATTTTCTCGGTTGAAAAACTTAGCCGATAAAGTTCCGTCTTCGTTTAATAAGAGTTCTATCTCAGCATCACCAGCAATCACCGTTTCATTGACGCCACCAATTGGCACTCCCACTTTCCCATTAAACAACACACGATCGCTAATTTTAGTGCTTAAGGTCAACCCTAAACGGTCATCAGTTCTATAGTCAGGTGTTTGTTCTCCTGCCTGAAAATTCAAGCCCAATTTAAGCTTATCATCATCACTGGACAGCAAACTGTTAAACAAACTATTCACACGATCTGCGATGGTTCCATAAGCTTGTTGTCCTAAACTTAGCTCACTTGCAAATGATCCGGTAGCCAGTAAAAATAATGCTTGATTCTCTCTACTTTCTTTAGTTTCCAATCGGTATTCCAATTCTGATCTTACGGTTGAACTCGCATTAGGAAAGGTTACGGCGAAATCTGGCGTAGGTTGTTCCAATTGCCCTGTCAGACTGATTTCTACATTTACAGGAATACTTCTGTTGATAGGATTGTCTAATAATATGGAAGGATTGGCTTCCGTTTTATAAACAGCCTTCAGATTGATTTGTGCTTTTAAGGCATCGCCTTCCCAAATAATACTTCCGCCTGGCTCCACGACAAGATCCTTTTGAATCAACCCACCATAGGAGAAGTTGTAAATACCTTTAAAGACAGAAAAATCGCCCCACATCTTAAACTTCCCATTCGTATTGATTTCAAACAGAAGGTTTCCTTCTCCGTTTCCACGAATGGTACTTCCTGAACTTCTGTCAATTACAATCTCGATATCTGCATTCTGGTTCACATCTAAATCAAACTTAAGCTCCAGGCCTTTTACTTGGGTTTCAGTAATAATTTCTCCGTTCAATCGCGCTGCTTTCTCCTCAGGACTTAAGAAATGGATGTAAGAGTTGTCTCCAAAACTTTCCACATCATTTAAAGGAATCTTGAACACCGTACCTTGAGATGTGCTACCATCTACTTCAATAACCAATTGGTCTGTTGGTCCAAAAATTCGTGCTGTACCATTCATAAAAGCGGTACCATAATAGAGTGCGTCTTCAGCATCATCAGTGTTTAGCACCAGTAATCTGTTGGTGGCAATGTCTAAACCAAGCTTCCAATCAGAGAAATTTTGATGGGACATATACCCATTCAAGGTCGCTTTTGAAAAGAATTCTGAATCGGTAAATACAACGTCATCTAAAATAAAACGTTGGTCTTTCAGGGTGACTTCCGTATCAAAGTCGAAGGCATAATCCACATTTAAGTATGGAATTGCTATCCCGGCATTGTCTAAGATTAATTTACCTTCTATTTGTGGTTTTTTCAAATCACCAGTAACCTGCACATTTCCTGACGCCAGCCCTCTTATATTATTGATGACATCGGCTCCAAAAACATTTAGTGGCTCTAAATCGAACTCGTCAAAATCAATATCCAAATTGATACTTGAGTTATTGGCACTAACATCGATATTTCCTTTTGCATCTAATGATTTTAAGTTGTCATTTCGTAAAAATAGATCGACTTCATAATTTGTAAGTGATTGGTTCCCTAGGATATCTGCTTTCAAATCACCCAATAAATACTCATTAAATTGGAAATTTTCGATGGTTACATTGGAATTCGGGACGTAAACACCATTCTGTTGGAGCACATCTAAATTCCCATTCAGAATTCCGCCAAAAGATAGGCTGTCTATGGTTGGTGTAATTTTATAGAGATCAACGTCCTTAAAGCTTAACTTGAGGTCTTTGTATGTGGAATCCCTTAACGCTCCAGATAACTGAATTTCTTCATCCTGATGACTAAATATAACCTCTGAAATATTAAACTCTCTAAATTGTCTGTCGAAAGCGACTTTATTAAGCTGATTCTTTTGCTCGTTGATAAACCATTTGTTGTCTTTTATGATGACATCAGATTTTTTAAAACCAACTACCGATTTGTTGTCCTTATCTATGGTATAAAACAAACTCAAGTTGAATTGGTCCTTATTTTCCTTTCCACCATTAAATTCAGATTTGATAAACAGCGTATCTCTAACGGTCACATTAATCAAGCTGAATTTTGAAATATTATAAAAGTTAGTATTTATGGAATCAACTTCTATATAGGTGTTATATAATGGATTGCTATTATCTACAGTAATCTGAATATCATTGGCAAAATAATCCAGTAATTTTATTTGAGGCGAATTGAAGGTTAAATCAAATCCGCGCTCATCACTTTCAATTCGGCCTTTTAGCGATGTGTTTTTGCCGAGTTCCAAGTCAGGATAAAAGACCTCTACAATCTTGTTGTAAATGGTAAAATTGAAGTCCAAATACTGTTCAGACAACACTTTATGCGGCACATAGTTGGTGTAAATGCTACCTATTGAATTTTCTACCAACTTGCCAATATCCTTAAACTTAAAGATGCCGCTAACGGTTCCTTGAACAATATCTGGGGAATTGATTTCAATAATGCGTTCCTTTTCTTCAAAACGAGATACGATTTCAAAATCCTCAAAGTAGTAATAGTCGTGTTCGTTAATATATGTTGTGTTACTAAAGGTGAGCTTTCCGTAAGCATCGTCAATGGTTGAACCATCCATATCCATGGTGATGGTACCCATAAATACGGACATGCTATCCTTTTGCACAAAATTCATCTCTTTAAGGTTGGCATATTCTACATCAGCCGTAAAATCTAAAGAGCTGACTTTCTTGGACATGTCTGCTAACCCATTAAACCTAAACTTGAAATTTTCGTCGTGTGATACCAAGTTCCCGTTAAACACCTTATTCCCTAATTGGCCTGCAACGTCAATGTTTCTATAATTGTAGTTGTTGTAATTGATGTTGAATACCTGACCTTGAACGTTCGTTTTTAAGTTTTCGAGCGTAAAGCCTTTCCCATCGACATCTAAATCAAAACTGGTTTCTTTTACATTAGGATCATTTAATAGCTCGCCTACATTGAAATTCTCAACGATGATATTTCCTTTATAACTTGCATTATCAATATCATTAAAGCGTAATAAATTCAACCTAGAATCAATATGACCGAGCGCCGTATTAATCTTTAAATCAGCAAAAATATCAGTAGAGGTAATTTTAGTATGCCCGTAAATTGTAAATCCACCCAATTTTGAAAAAATACTTGGCATTGAAGCGCCGAGTACATTAGGCATAAGGGATTTTAAATCGTAGTAATTGGAAGATAGATTACTGAAATTGCCATCCATTGCAAACGTATTTTCCTCACTGTTGAATAAGTTTTTGAAATTGATATCCCCATAAATTTTAGTCTGACTGCTGGTATTGAGTCTGAGGTTATTCATGTTCAAATTATTCAGTGTTCCCGTTAAATTGACACTAAACTGTGCATGATCTTCTTTACCAAACTCGTTGTAAAACGTATTCAATTCGTTCAGCATTACATTAGAATCCCTAAAAGTGGCTATGACTTCAACTTTATCGGTAAAGTCTATAAAATCTTCCCTCTTATATTTAAAGGTCAATTCACCATTCAAAAAGGACTTCGGTGTTTTTATGGACAGATTTGCAAAGGTCATATACTCCAATGTGTATTCAAAATCGGTCATCATATTCTGAATCGTCAATCCTCTACTATCCCTAAACGTCAACGTGTTGATACGCGCACTGACGTTACTGCCATTAATCAGGAAATTTGTGGCATTAAGATTAAGCTTGTTAAACTCAAGGATTTTTGGAGTCTCCTTATTGTCATCAATCATTCTGAAGACACTATTATAAATGGAAACATCGCTGGACGACAATAAAAAATCACTTGTTTTAGATGGATTATCTTCCGCAAAACGCTCTACAAACACATCTAAATTGGTCTCATTTTCCCCTAAATACGTTCTGACATTAAAAGTTAAACCATGAACATCAATATCGCCAAAAACCAATTTTCCATTGATAAGATTCCTGTAACTGCGGATGGAAGTATTCAGCTCGTCAATACCAATTAAGGTGTCTTGTTTGTAATCTTCAATAAAAACACCTTTAAGTTCTACATCGCCGTTTAATTGAAGCGCCACTTTTTGAATGTAAATATGTGTTCCGTAAGTATCGTTAATCCGCTGGGTGACCTTTTTTCCAAGGAAAGTTTGAACTGGTGGGATAGAGAGAATCAGCACCAAAATGATGAATAGCAATAGAAATATCGCTACAATTTTAGATGCTATTTTTAAAAGTTTTTTGATACGTTTTAAAAGTTATAACTTTGAAGCCAAAATTAACAATTATTGTGCCCAATTCTAACTAATGGCTACACAAAATATTTATATTCTTGCTATTGAGTCTTCCTGTGATGATACAGCAGCCTCTGTAATGCTTAACGGCAAAATCCTGAGCAATGTTGTGGCGGGCCAAAGTATTCATGAAGCTTACGGTGGGGTGGTTCCAGAATTGGCGTCTCGGGCACATCAGCAAAACATTGTACCTGTTGTAGATCAGGCTTTAAAAAGGGCTAAT
This sequence comes from uncultured Gelidibacter sp., assembly GCF_947500795.1. Classification (GTDB taxonomy): domain Bacteria; phylum Bacteroidota; class Bacteroidia; order Flavobacteriales; family Flavobacteriaceae; genus Gelidibacter. The sequence continues at coordinate 731,277 of NZ_CANMTE010000001.1, forward strand.
ATTGATAAAAATCAACTGAAGGCCATTGCTTTTACACGCGGCCCAGGATTGATGGGATCGTTGTTAGTTGGTACTTCCTTCGCTAAGTCTTTGGCATATGGTCTTAATGTCCCTCTGATTGATGTGAACCATATGCAAGCCCATATTTTGGCACATTTTATTGATGAAGAAGGATTTGAAAAACCTCCTTTTCCGTTTTTGGCGATGACCATTTCTGGAGGACACACTCAAATTGTTAAGGTGAATTCCTATTTTGATATGGAGGTGATTGGCGAAACTATTGATGATGCCGTTGGTGAAGCCTTTGATAAAAGCGGAAAAATACTCGGACTTGGTTATCCTGCAGGACCAGAAATAGATAGACGTGCTAAATTAGGAAATCCAAAAGCCTTTAAGTTTACTAAACCTAAGGTTGATGGGCTTAATTTTAGTTTTTCAGGTCTAAAAACGGCCATTCTTTATTTTATTCAGAAAGAGACAAAAGCCAACCCTAATTTTATTGAAGAGCATTTAAATGATATTTGTGCTTCCATTCAATATACCATTATCGGTATTTTGATTGATAAGTTGAAACTTGCAACTAAAGAAACCGGTATCACCCATATTGCTATTGGTGGTGGTGTTTCAGCGAATTCAGGCATCAGACAGGCTTTAAAAAATGGGGAATCCAAATTTGGGTGGACTACTTATGTACCTAAATTTGAATTTACTACAGATAACGCCGCAATGATTGCAATTGTAGGCTATTTGAAATATTTGGAAGGTGATTTTGCCGAGCAAAGTGTGACGGCTTCATCACGTCTCAAAATATAAAATTCTATAAATTACTTTATGCAGCTGTTTTACAATCCGACTATTGACGAAAATACCACTGAGATTTCCTTTTCTAAGGAAGAAAGCAAGCATATTGTAAAAGTACTCCGTAAAAATGGTGGCGATCAGCTTCAAATCACCAATGGCAAAGGCTGGTTGTTTGTTGCTGAAATTACTGTAGCAGATATGAAAAAATGCTTGGCGACCATTTTATCCAAATCTTTTGAACCGCCACGCGATTATAAAATCCATTTGGCTGTCGCGCCTACAAAAATGAACGATCGTTACGAGTGGTTTTTGGAAAAGGCGACCGAAATCGGGATCGACACCATCACTCCTATTATCTGTGACCATAGTGAGCGTAAAGTGATCAAAATTGACCGATTTGAAAAAATCTTACAATCGGCAATGAAACAATCTTTACACAACTATTTGCCGGAACTACATGAAGCTATTCCGTTTAATGAATTTATAACCACAGATTTTATCGGACAAAAATTCATTGCGCATTGTGAAGAAACGGATCGAAAATCACTTAAAACAAGTTTAGAACCAAAGAGAGATGTCCTTATTTTAATAGGTCCTGAAGGCGATTTCAGTACTAAGGAAATTTCTTCCGCTATAGCTTCAGGATTTAAACCGGTAATGTTAGGAAATACACGTTTACGGACCGAAACGGCAGCAATTGTAGCATGTCATAGTGTTGTGTTTTCTAATGAATAAATAGTTTAGATTAATTCATATAAACTATTGTAATTCAATATATTGACAGTTTATATTTTGAATTAAAATAGATTATTATCGACTATCTATTCGCACATTCTCGATATTGAAATTCATAATTAGAAATCCTTTTTATTAGGAACATAAGCAACCTTTACACCATTTTTATTTCTATTTTTGAAAATATGAAAATGAGCCTCAACATGTCTAAACGCTTTTTTACTATATTCCTTTTTAGCATGTGTTCAGTTATGCTAATGGACGCTCAAGACATTGCTGTGTTAAAGTATAAAGGTGGTGGCGATTGGTATGCAAACCCCACGTCGTTACCCAATTTGATTTCGTATTGCAACACAACAATCAACACTAAAATAAATCCTAGACCTCAAACCGTCGAGTCTGATAGTCCAGATATTTTTCAATACCCATTCATTCATATGACAGGTCATGGCAATGTATTTTTCAACGAAAATGATGCTGAGAACCTCAGAAATTATCTCATTTCCGGCGGATTCCTACATATTGACGATAATTATGGGATGGAACCTTATATCGTAAAAGAACTTAAAAAAGTATTCCCAAATAAGGAACTGATTGAATTGCCAAAAACACATCCTATTTTTAGCGCCGCATATAGATTTCCTGAAGGTCTTCCAAAAATTCATGAACATGATGGCAAAAGACCACAAGCATTTGGGATTTTTGAAAACGAAAGACTCGTCTTATTATTTACCTATGAAAGCGATTTAGGGAATGGCTGGGAAGATGAAGAAGTCCACAATGACCCTTTAGAAGTTAGAGAAAAAGCTTTGAAAATGGGCGCTAACATAATAAAGTACGTTTTTGAAAACTGATTCGGTATAACTGTTTAGCCATCATAATAATTCAACAATCTTCAATCATCAATCAACAATCGTAAATCCCATGCAACTCACCCATTACACCTCTAAATTTAACCAAAAATCGTTTCCGATTATTCTAGTCTGTGATAATGTGACCAATGCACCCAATATTGGAAGTCTGTTTAGAACCGCGGATGCCTTTGGGATAGATAAGATTATATTTTGCGGTAGTCCGATTCCACTGGGGAGGAAAATGACAAAAACATCACGTGCTACCGAAAAATACGTGAATTATGAAAATCAGGAGGACACGTTGGACACCTTAAATACACTCAAAAATGCAGGCTATCAAATCGTAGTTTTAGAAATCACATCGAATAGTACACCAATTGACAACATGAAATTCGAGGTTAATCAGCCAATTGCTTTACTTGTGGGCGATGAAAATTTTGGGATTTCTGACGCTTGTTTAGAGCTATCTGACCACATCACGCACATAGAAATGTTCGGGCAAAATAGTAGTATGAATGTTGCGCAGGCAACGAGCATCGCGCTTTATGAAATTACAAGGCAAATGCACGGCGCATAATTTGGGTTGATATGCTATAGCAATATTTTGGAAACCGTTAAAGTTTATTGCAAATACATCCTAAATTTGGTTAAATTTAAAACATGAAATCGAACACTATATCTAAGGGGCTTTTACAAACAATTGTCGTTGTATTCGGCATTATTTTACTCTTATATTTTCTTTATCAGATAAAGTCGCTCATACTCTACCTCTTTATAGCGGGCGTTATTTCACTTGTTTTCAGACCTGTTGTCTACTTTTTTAAAAACACACTCAAGCTGGGTAAAAACCTCTCGTCCTTTATTACCTTATTATTAATTGGAGGGATTTTCACTCTCATTTTATGGATTTTTGTTCCGATTATATTAGAACAGAGCAAGAATATTTCAGAAATTGACTTTGAGATGGTTAAAAAGGATTTGAATGAGTTGAACATTCAAGCCAGTGAATATATAGGTGTTGAGAAGATAAATATTATTGAAGCCATAAAACGAACGGATTCTGTCAAGGAATTTGATTCTGAATTCATAGAAAGTTTTGTAGATATTTTTGTAAACAACATCACCTCTTTTATAGTTGGGCTTTTTTCAGTGTTGTTTATATCGTTCTTTCTATTGAAAGATGAACGGATGATTTCCAATGCAGTGGCCGTATTTGCAGCGGAAGGAAAAGAACGTCGTTTTTTGAGAGTTTTAGAGAAATCGAAAGAATTATTATCGCGATATTTTATTGGCCTGATGATTCAAACCACAATAATGGCCGTTTTCTACCTGATATTACTCATGATTTTGGATGTTAAAAATGCACTCGCCATTGCTATCATTTGTGCCATGCTTAACATTATTCCTTATTTAGGACCACTTCTTGGCGGTGTTGTTATGATTTTGGTTGTAGTTTCGAATAATTTAGGAGCGGATTTTTCATCAGATTTATTGCCGCTACTTGTAAAAGTATTGATTGGTGTTGGCGTTGCTCAACTCATTGATAATCTTGTATCCCAGCCTATTATTTTTAGCCATAGTGTTCGGTCGCATCCTTTAGAAGTGTTTATCGTAATTATTTGCGGTGGTCTCTTGTTCAATATTCCAGGAATGATTTTAGCTGTTCCTGTTTATACCACGCTGAAGGTAATTTCCAAAGAATTTTTGTCAGAATATAAAATTGTAAAGCATTTAACGAAGGACCTGTAGTTTCTTTTTGATAATTTCGCGGTAAACCGATTTTAATGAATGCAGCTATTTTAGATCTTGATGTTCAAGAATTCATCAATAACAACCTTAAAACTGATGCCACTGCACTGATTTTAAAAGGTGTTCCATTCACAAAAGTATCGGTTCAGGAAGTGGTTGAGCAGATTGAGGCAAAGAATAAATGCGAAAAGAAGCTACTAACATGGTTTCAAACACCTAAAATCTATTTTCCCAATAAATTAAATATTGAACAGACTTCCTCTGAAGTTACGGCAGATTATAAATCGAAATTAATTGAAGGGAACACCCTTATTGACCTCACTGGAGGCTTTGGTGTGGACGCTTATTTTTTTGCAAATCATTTTCAAGACGTGACGCATTGTGAATGGAATGAAGCGCTAAGTAGCATCGTTCGCTATAATTTTGAGACATTAAACGTGTCTAATGTTAATTGCATCGCAAACGATGGATTATCGCAGCTACAAAACTCCAAATCGACTTATGATTGGATTTATGTTGATCCATCAAGACGTCATGATAGTAAAGGAAAGGTGTTCTTTCTAAAAGATTGTTTACCAAATATTCCGGAACATCTTAAATTGCTTTGGTCCCGTTCCAAAAATGTAATGATTAAAACTTCACCCTTATTAGATCTTACAGTAGGTTTAAATGAACTGGAGTTTGTTAAAACCATTCACGTAGTAGCGGTAAATAATGAGGTTAAAGAATTATTGTGGATTTTAGAGCACGGTTTTCAGGCCGAAATTGAAATAGCAACCACTAATTTGAAAACACAAGATGCTGAACATTTCAATTTCTTTATGCATGAAGAATCTGACGTAGAAGCGGAATTGAGTGAACCGCTTGCCTATCTATATGAACCAAATTCAGCCATTCTTAAATCGGGAGGCTTCAATGCGTTAACGAAAAGATTACCTGTTAAAAAACTTCATAAACATTCGCATCTCTATACCAGCGATACTTTAGTTGAATTTCCTGGGAGAGCTTTTGAAATACTTCAAATAGTACCTTACAACAAAAAACAGATCAAAGCATTAGCCATTGGAAAGGCGAATATAACCACGCGTAATTTCCCTGAAACGGTGCAAAATATTCGCAAAACGTTTAAAATCAAAGATGGTGGAAATCAGTATCTTTTCTTTACCACGAATGATGATAATGAGAAAATTTTGATAGTCTGTAAAAAAATTGAGTAAAACGAATCAAGCTGAATGATCTGATAAATGCATTTCTACATTTAAGGCCATTCAGCTGATGCTATATTGAAAAGTTGTAGTGTTATTTAAGCCTACTTCGACTTAGAACAAATTAAATACTGGTCCTAGTAGAACATAGATAATTATAAACACTACAATGGTACCAATGCAACCGCATTTTCCACCGCCAACTTTTTTTGCTCCCCAACCTGCAAGAAGCGCTCTAAGAATATTTTTCATCTTTATAAATTTTAAAGATTAAAGATAGCTAAAAATGAGATTAATAGGGAGCGCATTAAATAGAAATCATAGCTCAAATAATGATTTTTCAGTAAATCCATAGCATACGGAAGCCTCCACGGTACGTTTAGTATTGAGTCCTGTAAATTCACTAAATGCTGGCAAGATTAAGCGCTGTTCAGAAACTTCAAAACAGGGCAGTTTAATAAATACCTTCCCTCGGCCTTTAATGGTAACACCAGGATGCGTATGTCCTGAAACACAAAAAACGGTTGGTTCACAATGCTGTTCATCATGAACAAACCTGATTTCCCCAACATCTTTATGCGTTTTAAAAACAGAAATTCCCAAAGCCTCATAAAAACTATCTTTTAGTCGGTCGTGATTACCTTTGATAAGCTCAATAGTGATGGAGGCATTCTTTTGGATAAAAGTCTGAAATTGATCAATATCAGTATTGTTTTCCGCATGAAAAAGATCGCCAACCACCAAGATGGTACGCACATTAAAACGGTCAATCAATGCTTGCAAACGCTTTAAATCTGTATCCAAAACTGCGGACGGGATAGCGATGCCTGCTTTTCTAAAATGTGCAGTCTTACCGATATGCAAATCAGAAACCACTAATGTAGCCTCAGTTTCCCAATATAGCGCGCGCTGATTGGTAAGTGTTAAGGTGGTATGTTGAACCGAAATGTCTTTGGTAATAATGGTCATAGCTGGGTTTGCTTCATCACCTCATCACGGATACGTCGGATTCGTGCATCCAGATCTTCACTGGTAAGCGATTGACGTAAACTATCCACTTTTATAGGGAAGCTTAAAGGTGAAAAAGATTTTGCAAATTTAAGAATAAGTTTGCTTTTAGAGATCCGTTCAAATGCTTCTTTTAAACGCACTTCTTCCAACTGCTGATTAAAGACTTCAGTATAAGCTTGTCGCAACAGTAAATTTTGAGGTTCATAGTCTTCCAATACTCTAAAAATAAGTCCCGAAGACGACTGTAAACTTTTATTGTTTTTCCGATTTCCGGGCTGACTTTGCACAACGAGTCCTGAAATGACCGCAATGTCACGGAATTTTCGCGAGGCCATTTCTGAAGCGTTGATACTTCCAATAACATCTTCCATCAAATTTTCCTTTGACAGAATTGCTTTTATAGTGTGTTCATCAATGGGAATGGATTGGTCACTCAACAATTCAAAACCATAATCGTTCATAGCGATGGTAAAGGTCAACGGTTTTATCAAACTTAATCGATAAGCGATTAATGCCGCCATCACTTCGTGAACCAAGCGTCCTTCAAAAGGATACATGAATACATGATGTCCATCCTTCGTTTCAATCAGTTCAATTAAAAACTCATCTTTTTCAGGAATGTGCGAATACTTTTCTTGTTGCGAAATCAGCGGATGTAAAAATTTAAGTTCCTTTTCAGTTGTTTTAGGATGTAAGGATTCTGACAGTTTCTCGCGTAAATAATGGCTTAAATAAGACGACAAAGGCAAGCGTCCGCCCAACCAACTTGGCGTTACGGCCGATTTCCGTTTGCTGCGTTTTACTAAAACCGTCATGTCCTTGATGGTGACAATTTCTAAAACACGCCCCGCCAAAATGAAATGATCATTAGGTTTTAATTTGGAAATAAAATACTCTTCCACCATCCCAATATAACCTCCGGAGAAAAATTTTACTTTTAACATGGCATCGCTGACAATGGCACTAATATTCATACGGTGCAACATCGCAATACGTCTGCTTTTCACTTTGTATAATCCATCATCGTCAATGATGACTTTATGGTATTCTTCATAAGATTTCAAGGTGTTCCCACCTTCGGTGATAAAATGTAAGGCCCAGCGCCAATCCTCTTCGGTCATATAATGAAAGGCATGCACTTTTTGGATGGCAGCGAACAACTCTTTTTCATTGAATCCTTCACCAACCGCCAAAGACACCATATATTGAATCAGCACATCAAAAGTGAGCACCATGGGTTCCCGTGCTTCAATACGTCTGTCTTTTACCGCTTGTTTTAGAGCTGCAGCTTCAATCAATTCTAATGAATGCGTGGGCACAAAATAGATTTTTGAAGTTTCATATGGCGAATGCCCACTACGACCGGCACGTTGCATAAATCGGGCAATGCCTTTTGGCGATCCAATTTGGATGACACAATCTACAGGTTTAAAATCGACGCCCAAATCTAATGATGATGTACAGACCACAGCCCTTAAAAGTCCTTCAGAAATAGCGTCTTCAATCCAATTCCGCAACTCTGCGTCAATAGACCCGTGGTGAATGGCAATTTGACCCGCCAGATCGGGTTCAATTTTTAAAATTTGTTGGTACCAAATCTCCGACTGATTTCGGGTATTCGTAAATATAAGCGTGGTGTTATTCTCATATATTATGGGAATTATTTTGGCGGCCATTTTCACACCCATATGCCCTGCCCAAGGCAAGACTTCAATTTCATCCGGCAAAACTGAGACGATTTCTATTTTCTTTTTTTCCTTGGCAACGATGCGTTTAGTTTTTATATGCTCATAGGGAATCAAGACCTTTTGTGCTTCGTCCAAATTTCCTATGGTGGCGGTGATGCCGTAAATAAGAATTTTTGGAGATAGCGTCAATAATCTTGAAATCGCCAATTCAGTTAACACGCCCCGTTTGGAACCTAAAAGTTCATGCCATTCATCAATGGCAATGCAATTGAGGTTTTTAAAGAATCGTGAATTGTTTTTTTGAGAAAAAAGTATGTGTAACGTTTCGGGAGTGGTCAACAATACATCCGGCATCAAACGTTCCTGACGCCGACGGTCTTTTTGTGGGGTGTCGCCATTTCGGACCTCAACTTCCCAATCCAAGCCAATTTCTTCCACAGCAGTGGTCATAGCTTTGGCCAAATCTTTTGCCAAGGAGCGCAATGGACTTACCCATAACAGTTTCATCCCTTTTTTATAGGCTTCAGGTTGGTTTAAATAATCAATCACAACGGCTAAAAACACTGAAAATGTTTTCCCAAAACCCGTTGGTGCCACCACCATACCGCTATAGCCATTATGATATTGGTTCCAAGTTTGCAATTGAAAATCGAACGGCTTCTGCCCTTTCTCGTGCATCCAATCCGCAATAATCTGATAGCCTTGTGAATCCTGAACGTTTTTCAATTTGGATTGGTGATTAAAAGTTTAACTTGTTCAATGGTATCTATCTCCTCTACTAATTTATCACGGCGCCACCTTAAGATACGTGGAAACCGTAAGGCTACGCCAGATTTATGGCGGTTGCTAAACGCAATCCCTTCAAAAGCGATTTCAAACACAAGCTCCGGTTTGACCGTTCGTACGGGTCCAAATTTCTCAATAGCATTCTTATTGACGAATCTCGAAATTTCTGTGATTTCTTTATCGGTTAAGCCCGAATACGCTTTCGCTACGGTTACTAAACCGTCATCTTTTTTAACCGCAAAGGTATAATCGGTGTATTTGCTACTGCGGCGGCCACTCCCCTTTTGCGCATATATCATCACGGCATCAATGGTCAGCGGATCTACTTTCCATTTCCACCAATCGCCTTTTTTTCTGCCGGTATGGTAGGGCGAGTTTTTCTGCTTTAGCATCAAGCCCTCGCTGTTAAATTCTCGAGCTTTATTGCGTATAGCATCCAGTTCATTCCAATGTGTAAATTCTATAATTTCTGATATAACAAGGGTGTCATGGGCGCTATTCGAAGTTAATAGCTGCTCCAATAATTGCCTCCGGTACTGTAAGGGTTGCATACGAATGTCATCGCCATTCCATTCCAAAACATCATACACATAAAATCCGACCGGCACCTCCTCAAGCATCTTTTTACTGACATTTTTCCGGTTGAGACGTTTTTGTAAATCGTTAAATAACAATACAGCGTTATCCTTGAGCGCAAGAATTTCACCATCAATAACAAAGTCTTCCTTAAAGTTTTCCAATAGCGCTACAAGTTCAGGAAATTGACTTGTCACCAACTCTTCACCTCTAGACCAGATAAAAATCTCAGTGTTGCGTTTAACGATTTGCCCTCTAATGCCGTCCCATTTATATTCCACTTGCCACTCCTCAGGTTGTCCCAATTCTGCCAATTCTTTTTCTAAGGAATAGGCCAAGCAAAATGGATACGGTTTGGAATTGTCATAATTAATATGCTCCCCATTAACGAGGTCGTCAAAGCTAATGGTATCAATATCCCAGTGACCAATAATACTATGCATGAGTTGGTTGGCATCAATACCTGAATATTTCGACAAGGCATTTACTAAAGTTTTTTTAGACACCCCAATTCTAAAACTTCCCCCAATCAACTTGTTGAAAATAAGCCGTTCTTGCACTTGCAATCCAGACCAAGCATGGCGCACATATATTTTTTTTTCTGCATCAGATTTTGGCTTAAGAGCTTTTAGTTCGGTCATCCAATCGCTTAAGGATTTATCGATATGATGATTGGGATCGGGTAACATTAAGGCAATAGTTTCGCCTAAATCGCCCACACTGCTATAGCTTTCCAAAAACAACCATTCCGGAAGTCCCGTAATTTCTAAGCACCATTGACGCATGAGCGTCGTTTTAACGGGACGCGGTGGGCGCTTGCCAGTAAACAAAGTAATCAGCCATAATTTATCCTTTTCGGGAGCAATTTTTAAATAATCGACCAAGGCATCAATTTTTGCATTGGTTTTATTAGTGATTTCAATGGCGCTAATAAGGTCAGAAAAATGCTTCATGGGCTAACGGTTTTTTCTGTGATTAGTTCTGCCTCTTCTTCTTCCGTGCCGTATTCTGTTTTCACTTCCGCAGATGAAATCCCTATTTCATTTAAATATTTGGAAAATGTGGCTTGACTGCCATGGGTGACATAGACTTTTTCAGCTTCAGTTGCTTTCACTGCAGATAGAAGTCCATTCCAATCTGCATGATCACTTACTGCAAAACCTGCATCTACAGCTTGCCAACGTCTATTGCCTCTAATTTGCATCCAACCAGAGCAAATAGCGGTAGCCGCATTAGGTATTTTCTTGATTAATTTTGATCCCAATAAACCTGGGGGTAAGATGACTATTTTATTTTGAACGTCCTCCTTCTTAAAGTCATAGTTCAGGAGTTCTGTTTCCGGAAGCGGAATGCCGGAACCTTGAATGGCAGTATTTAAATTATGGATGGCGGAGTGCACAAATATTTTATCCACACCTTCCATAAGTTTCATCAGCCGTTGGGCTTTACCCAGAGAATACCCTAAAAATACACTAGTTCTATTATGCGCTTGATTTTTCTGCACCCAATCATGCATCTGTTGTTGTAATTGCGCTTCACTTAGCCAATTATAAATGGGAAGTCCGAAGGTGCTTTCGGTAATAAATTCGTGACATTTAATAGGTTCAAACGGAACGGTTATATAATCATCCTTCACTTTATAATCGCCCGTAAAAACCACAACAAATCCTTTGTATTCCAATCTAATTTGGGCTGAACCTATAACGTGTCCGGCAGGGAAAAAGCTCACCTGAACCCCATTGATTATTCTAGGCTCATTATAATTTAATGATTCCACGTGAATATCAGCACCCAAACGATGCTTAAGAATGGCTTTGGAATCTGTTTGACACAAATAGAATTTATTTCCACGTCGCGCATGATCGGCATGTCCGTGAGAAATAATGGCATAATCTACCGGCAACCACGGATCTAAATAAAATTTCCCAGGGATGCAATAAATACCTTTTTTTGTGAATTTAACGAGTTTCAAATGTGCTGTTCCTTCTCTTAAAAATAAGCAGAATTAATCAAAGACTCGAACTGACGCCCGAATAATCTATCTATTGGTTTTAATTACGGTTTTAGTTTTCCTGTATCCATCGTGTCCGGTTGATTGCCTGTGATGGCACCAATCCCCATTTTCACTAATGAAACCAATTTTCCATTCTTAGGATCCCAGTAAAAAGCTTCCGTCGGTTGTACTGAAATTGCGGTAATGTTCGGGTCATCCTTTCCTTCAAACCACATATCATCCGCACTTCCGTAAAGTTCATCAATAATAGCTCTATCCGTAGTAATAGTGGCCATACCATAAACGTTTAAAAACTGCATGTCGCTTTTATCGGCATAAATGAGGTGCAAGTTGGCGTCATTCATGATATTTTGATTGTGCGTGCTATCTTTATTGCTCAAAAACCAAATATTACCATGATCATCCACCTTCTTAGTGCTCATCGGAATCATATGGAGTGGCGCTTGTTTCAAATTGGTGGCCATCATCGTGAAGTCAATATCTTCTGCCATCTCTTTTATCTTTTTCCTGGCATCTTCGTTGTATAAATTTTCATTGCTCATAAAACAAAATTATAGTAATTAATCTATTTAATATCTAGCTAAAACTACACTGTAAATTATGAAGTGAATAGTTCAATCCAATAAAATAATAGCCTAATAACAAACAGCTCTCTTGGCCCTTATCATTTCTAACACACTTATTTTTTGTGATTGAGGTAATCAAACTACGCTAAAAACCCTTACTTTATCATTCATTAAAAATTTGAAATTATGAATACAAATAGATTATCAGATAAGATTCAAAATATGTTAAACAACCAAGTAGCCAAGGAAGCGGAAGCTGCACAAGTATTTCTGAGTTATGGCTGTTGGGCAGATTCTCAAGGCTATGGTGGTATTGCTAATTTCTTTTTCAGACATGTGGGTGAAGAGCGTGACCATATGATGAAAGTGATGCAATATATTATGGAACGCGGTGGCAAAGTAAAGATTACTGCAATTAAAGCGCCGCCAGAAGACCCTACAAGCTTGAAGGATTGTTTTGAAAAGACTTTTCAGCACGAAGTGGACAATACGACTGCCATTTACGAAATCGTCAATTTAGCGCATGAGGAACGTGATTGGGCCACTTACAATTTTGCACAATGGTTTGTGAAAGAACAAATAGAGGAAGAAAAACTGGTGATGGACTTATTGGATAAACTTAAAATTGCTGGAGGTGATAACGCGACGAGCGAGTCCTTATTCAATCTAGACCGATTTATTGGCGAGTCGCCAGATGATGTGCCGTTAGCTCGAGATGCTTCAATGGATAAACCGGAGTGATTCTAAAAACACTTTCATATAAAATAATGCCTGTAGATTTTCTACTAGGCATTTTTTATTTAAATAATGATTCTACAAGTTATGGGGAAAATCTGAAGACGACAACCTATTAAATAGTTAAATGACCTCCTACAAAACATGGTTTATAAATCCAGTTAAGAACTTCAATTAATTAATCTTTAGCTCCTTACAAGAGCTGTTTTTGAATAATGGGGTCAATTATTTTTTGAAATGATTTATAATTGCTTAACTTCATTACCTTTTAAAATGTCATTTATAAAACTCAAAATAACAACTAATTCTAACTTAAAATCAATTGTAATTATGAAACAAACAAAACATTTTCTGGTTGCTTTAACATTAGGACTAACGCTGGCGTCCTGTAGTAAAGATGAAGCTATCTCCGCAGATCCTGCATCAGCAGACATGAATGAAAATGCGGTATATTCTAGAAGTGCATTGCCAGCTACAACTGAAGGCAACATCACGTGGGAAATTCCAGGACTTAAAGCGCAAGACTTTTCTTTTAAGTACAACAATCTAGTCGAACCAAGCGAATGTGGTGCTACACCATTTAATAGCGTGACTGCTTATTATAACAATGCACTTATCGAAGGGTTTATATCTAGTTGGGATTTCAACAGGGATGCTATTGGTGTCATTCTGGAAGACTATTTTACAATCAATCAAATTGCTGCTCTAATAGGGAAGAATACAGATACGTTTGGTGCAGAAGGAGAGTATACTGCATACGTACAAAATAGAGTAAGAAGTCTTGAGAAATTTTGGAACATGTCCGATTTGATAAGTGTTAGAGGTCAGCATACTTCTACATTGGAGGATTTGGATTTTATCCGTTTTATCTATGAGAATTTTTCTGAAGCTACCCCAGATCAAGTTGATTACTTAGTAGGCATTGCAAATCATTTCAATACCACAAGTGATCAAATCCCAGAAAACCCATTTTACGCTTCTGATGGATTTGCAACTTCTTCAGGAGTAATAGTCATTGGCGATGGTATCGTATCTATGTTAGCTGAAACTGGTCTAGATCCTAAGGTGGTTTGGTCAGGCATTCTTGCGCATGAGTGGGGTCATCAAATTCAATTCCAAAATTATGGGAATTGGGAGTATCCAGTACCAGCGTTTATTGGGACTCCAGAATCAACACGTATGACAGAATTGGAAGCTGATTTTCTTACTGGGTATTATTTAACTCATAAGCGCGGAGGAACCTATAACTGGAAGAGAGTTGAGGATGTATTGCTATCCTTTTATAATATAGGGGATTGTGGTTTTGAAAGTTCAGGTCATCATGGAACACCTCTTCAACGTTTAGAAGCAGCAAGACAAGGCTATATATTGGCCGCAAGTCAACAAAAAGCTGGTCATATCTCTGAACCGCAAGCAATACACGATGCATTTATTGAAAAGTTACCAAGCATAATTGGAGGTGCATTGTAATTCTTAAAAAATCAATTATAACCAGATTGATATTGTAAAGGCCATCTTTAGGGGTGGCTTTTTTTATTAGTGAATATCGGGTTACTATAATTTTTAATATTCGCCAAGTTTACAAATGTTAGGGTAACCATATAAAACGCAAAAAGCGCACTATAAAGTGCGCTTTTGTAATGTGAGCCCGATAGGATTCGAACCTATGACTGTCCCGACCTAAGTCGGGATGCTCTTTTACTAAAGTTTGAACTGATTGTTTTGACTTCAATCTACAAGAAATAATAAAAGCGCACTATAAAGTGCGCTTTGTTAATGTGAGCCCGATAGGATTCGAACCTATGACCGTCCCGACTAAAGTCGGGATGCTCATTTACTAAAGTTTGAATTGGATTATTTTGACTTCAATCTATAAGAAATAAAAAAAAGCGCACTATAAAGTGCGCTTTTGTTGATGTGAGCCCGATAGGATTCGAACCTATGACCGCCTCCTTAGAAGGGAGGTGCTCTATCCAGCTGAGCTACGAGCCCATTCAAGAACTAGTGTTCTGAAATGGTAAGACGATAAAAAATGAATTTCATTTGTCTTACGGTCGGCAAATATACAATTTCTATTAAAACATCATAAATAAAATGTAAAAAAAATGCAGATTAATTTTAATGTTTTTCAGTCCTGCAAAAACACAAAATAAAATGACTTAATTATGAATTAGTTACGAGCAACGTTTCTTTTTATTGTGTTTGATCTAAAATTCAACTTTTTTTGAAAACACATTAAATTCATGTAGAGATTAAGTGCTTTTCACCTTATTCACCATATCGAAATGATGAAGTGTTTTTGAAAATTCTTCTCGGTGGTACCAATCATTATGAACTAACTCTAGCTTATCCACTGCAAAGGTGCCGAAATCAAAATCTCTATACTTCTCTAAAATTTCTAAAAATTTGTCCTTTTGTTGTAGTTTGTCACTAAAACGACAAACGGTACTGTGTGCAGTTTTAATGAGATAGCGTTCATCCATGCTCTGTTCCACGTCAACACTTTTAAATGTAGCTCTGAGGTTGTCTCGCAACTCATTTAACCAAGTACCGTAATAATATCCTTGCACCATCACGCAAGAGGGAGATGCTGTAAGGCCTTTAAAACTGATATTTCGGTTTTGCATAAACTCTACACTTTGGTCAACCAACGTAATATAGTCTTGAACGTTAATTTTTGAAATATCAAATCCTTCATAACAAGATATGATGGAAATGACCGTAACATGAATGTCAGTGCTTGGATAATAATATTGATTTGGAGCAACATTTTTAAGTTCATTTAAGAAGCCCTGTATGTTGTTTTTGATATCTTCAGGAGGTCTTATAATCAGTGACAAACCAAACCTCAGGTCATTATTAGAATGAATCAAAGTGTCGATTTCATAGGTGTCTGAGGTAATCCTTTCAATGGATTCTCTATAAAGTAGATTATAATACTCCTTAAGGTTCATTATTGACTTCAATTTTACCTGTTAAACAGTCCTAAATAAATATACCAATTTTATGGTGAGGGACTTGATTAAAAAAAAAGTAGCATCAAAAACTGATGCTACTCCTAATTAACACAAAACATCGAGAGCATTAATTCAGCAAATCAAAAGCTTGTTTTGCAATCTCTAATTCCTCGTTGGTTGGAATGACCAAAATTTTCACTTTTGATTCCGATTTATTAATTTCTCGTAACTCACTTGATTTTACTTCATTTTTGGCCGCATCCAAGTAGATTCCGAAGACTTCCAAATCGGAACACACTAATCCTCTGATTACACTTGAATTCTCCCCTATTCCAGCGCTAAATACAATGGCATCCAAACCATTCATCGCTGCAATATAAGCGCCAATATATTTCTTAATGCGGTAAGTGCTTATTGCCAATGCTAATATGCATTCTTTATTTCCCTTTTCTGCTTCTGCCTCAATATC
This sequence comes from uncultured Gelidibacter sp., assembly GCF_947500795.1. Classification (GTDB taxonomy): domain Bacteria; phylum Bacteroidota; class Bacteroidia; order Flavobacteriales; family Flavobacteriaceae; genus Gelidibacter. The sequence goes on from NZ_CANMTE010000001.1 coordinate 747,423, forward strand.
TCTTAAATCCATTTTTCCGGTAAGCCCCAGCATGCCGCTTTTATTTGTAAGTAGTGTTTTGACCTCATCAAGAGAATACTTCAAGTTATTAACCAAATGAAAAATAACGGCATGATCAATATCACCACTTCTTGATCCCATAACCAAACCATTTGAAGGCGTAAAACCTAAGCTCGTATCGATACTTTTGCCATCTTTAACAGCGGTCATACTACACCCATTACCCAAATGAATGGTAATAATTTTAGAGGATCCCATACCGAGATATGCAACAGCTTTTTCAGTTACATATTGGTGACTAGTACCGTGGAAACCATACACCTGAATGCCATGTTTTTCATACAATTCGTTAGGAATGGCATACTTTTTAGCCTTTTCCGGAATTGTTTGATGAAATGCAGTATCAAAAATTGCGACCTGTTTTGCCGAAGGGAAAATTTCTTCAGAGACTAAAATCCCTTCCAGATTCCCCGGATTGTGCAAAGGTGCCAACGCAGCGTATTCGTGTATCTTTTCCTTAACTTCAGCAGTGATCAAGGTGGTATTGGAAAAAGAATTTCCGCCATGAACAACGCGATGTCCTACCACTTCAATTTCATTAGTATTATTAATAACACCCTTATCCGCATCCAGCAATAATTCTACAATTTTATTCAATCCGTCTTTGTGCGACTTTATAGGATAAGTCTGTTTATAGCTATCACCATTCGGTTTATAGTTTATTATGGCATCGTCATAACCAATACGCTCTACAAGTCCACTACATATCAATCTTTCAGAAGGCATATCCATGAGTTGGAATTTGATGGAAGAGCTTCCGGAATTAATTATTAAAATCTTCATTATAAATTAAATTTAAATGCCTTGTGCTTGAATGGCAGTCACAATTACCGTGTTATAAATATCGTCTATCGTACAACCCCTACTTAAATCGTTAACCGGCTTATTTAACCCTTGAATTATAGGTCCGATAGCCAATGCTTTTGTTTCGCGTTGAACTGCTTTATAGGTGTTATTTCCAGTATTGAGATCAGGGAAAATAAAGACATTTGCTTGTCCTGCAACTTCAGAATCTGGAAGCTTTAACTTCCCAACCTTAGCATCTACCGCAGCATCGTATTGAATTGGACCTTCAACTTTAAGATCAGGTCGCTTTTCCTTAACAATTTTAGTGGCTTCACGCACACGTTCTACATCCTCACCTACACCTGAAGTACCCGAAGAATAAGAGAGCATCGCAATTTTAGGGTCTATTCCAAAAATCGTACTTGTCCCTGCCGATGAAATAGCGATATCAGCCAACTGAAATGAAGTCGGATTGGGGTTAATGGCACAATCGCCATAAACAGAAACACGATCATCCAAACACATAAAAAACACAGAAGATACAATAGGCGCTTCAGGTTTGGTTTTAATAAATTGGAGCGCAGGCAGAATGGTGTGTTGGGTTGTATGCACTGCTCCGGAAACCATCCCGTCGGCATCGCCTTTATAAACCATCATGGTACCAAAATAGGACACGTCTTCCATTAAATCTTTTGCCATCGCTAAATTGACATTCTTATGCTTTCTCAGCTCAAATAAAGTTTCTGCATACGATTCAAAATTAGGAGATTCAATTGGGTTGATGATATTGACTTTTTCTAAATCCAATCCAATATCCAATGCCGTTATTTTATCATCTATCTGTTTTCTGTCGCCTAATAGTGTAATTGTAACGACATCGAGGTCCACAAGTCGTTTTGTGGCTCTTAAAATGCGCTCATCCAATCCTTCTGGCAACACAATATGTTTTTTGTTCGTTTTTGCTCTTTGGAACAGATTGTACTGAAACATTCGAGGCGTAACGCCGCTTGTTTCGAAAGTAATGAGGCGTTCTATTAGCGATTCCACATTAACGTATTTTTCAAATTCCTTAATGGAAGTTGTTATCTTTTCTGTGTTTTCTGCGTAAATTCTCGATTTGATATTCCCAAGTCTATTGGTCACCGAGAACGTCCCTCCTTCTACCAAAATAATCGGTACAACATCAGAAAGACCTTCAATGAGCTTAAGAATTGGCTCTTCAGGCATTAATCCGCCAGTTAGCACAATACCAGAAATGGATGGATAATTATGCGAAATATGTGCTTGTAGTGCTCCTAAAATGATATCAGCCCTATCGCCTGGAGTGATCACCAAAGCGTTTTCTTTTAAATGAATAAGGTAATTACGCAGTTGCATAGCACCTACACTAAAATTACCCGCTTGATTGTTTATGAATTCTTCACCAAAAAGAACTTTAGCATCCAAAGTCTCCACAATTTCCTTGATGGATGGATGTGCCAGACTATAATTTAACGGAATGGCGCTTACCAGAACATCTTTAGGCAAATATTTTTCTAACTCGGTAGTGACCAGTTTCAGGTTCTTTTCTTCTATTTTATTGGCGATGACTGATAACACTTCAACACCTTTATCTTTAAAGGAATCGAACGCCATTTGTAAGTTGCCGACAAATTCGTCCAAAGTTTTACCTACGCCACCGCCAACGATTAATGCAGGAACACCCAAATTTTTAGCAATTAAGACATTCATGTCAAACTCCATTATGGAGCCTTCACCAATAAAACTTGACCCTTCTACCAATACGAAATCGAAACGATTTTCAAGCGCTTTATATTTTTCAATGATGTTGCCTATAATCTCATCATCCTTATTTTCATTTATTTTTTTGATCACTTCGCTTCTTGTAAAAGCATAAGCATCTTCAAACTTAATGTCTAAATTAAAATAAGTGGTGACGGTATTGATATGGTTATCAATCTCTCCCGGTGCAAAGTTGTCGATGATTGGCCTAAAATAGGCGACTTTAGCTGCCTTTCCCAATAAGGATTGCATCAATCCGAGGGAGATTATAGATTTACCAATGTTTGGTTCAGTTGTGGCAATATAAATGCCTTTATTGGTTGCTTTTTTTGTCATAGGATTACACAACTATAGTGTTATATTTCTAGTAGGTATTATGACAAAAATACTGATTTCATTCAGTAAACCAAGGACAGTTTCATATGACTTTTGTCATTGTTCAGAAGTTATTTTTTCACAATTTCAGAAGAGTCCATCAATTTTTGTTTAAAATCGATTTGAATTGTTTGAAATGCAAAATACAGTGTCATGATAAATTAATTGTGAACTGCTCATCTATTTGCTAATCAATAACTTTTTATGCTCAGCTTGTTACATTTATAATTTATATGCATAATTTTAGTAAATCAAAGTAATTAATTATGGGAACATTAGAATTATACCAACGCGTAGCTCAAGCAATTAAAGAGAAAGATTTTGATAACCTGAAAGCTCTCATTCCCGAAAAACCAGAGTATTTTAATTGGGTCACCGATATTTTTGAGCCACTTAATGTAAATGAACACCCCAATGTCAAGGCTTTAATATGGAAGTATAATGATGACCGAGAAGATTTTACTTTTGCTGAAATTTCCGCACGCTGCAATCAGTTTTTGAATTTAATGAGAAAACATGGCATTGAAAAAGGCGATAAAATGTTTATTCAACTGCCACTTTTAGCGCCCAATTGGTATAGTTATTTGGCAGGTATTAAAGGCGGAATTGTGATTATCCCTGCAGCAACGAGTTTGGAAATTCGTGATTTGGAATTTCGTTTTAAATCCGTTTTGCCCCAAGTAGCGCTTGCCGATGCTGAAAATGCTGTAAAAATTGATGCTGCCGAAAAAAATATTGGTCAAGAAATCAAATTAAAAATTATAACTGAAGGCAGCAGAAAAGGCTGGGTTTCCATTCATGAAATTCTTAGAGAATCGACCGAATCTAAAGGCGCTAAAACAGGATCTGATGACGACTTGTTTTACTTTTTTACCTCAGGAACTACGGGCATGCCAAAAATTGTGGTCCACACCCATTTTGGCTATCCTACAGGTCATTTAACTACCAGCTGCTGGATTGGCTTGCAGCGTGGTGACGTCCATTATAATATTTCGCAACCTGGGTGGGCTAAATTCTCTTGGAGTAGTTTTTTCGGTCCTTGGAATGTGGGTGCCACAATTTTGGGCTATCACATTGATCGCTTTGTAGCGAAAGAACAATTACAAACTATACAAGATTTTAAAGTGAATACCTTTTGCTCACCTCCTACTTCGTTGCGCATGTTAATTCAGGAAGATTTAAACTCCTATAAGTTTTCACTCCGCGAATGTGTTGCTGCTGGTGAGCCTTTAAACCCGGAAATCATTGAAGTCTGGAAAAAAGCTACCGGCATCCTTATCCGTGACGGTTACGGACAAACTGAAGCGACTGCCTTGGTTGGGAATTTACCAGGCAAAAAAGTAAAATTCGGTTCTATGGGGAAACCAACGTTTATGTATGATGTGGTAATTGCGGATGATGATGGCAATGAGGTTGTAACATCAGAAGAAGGAAATATTTGCTTAAAGCATGATGTTAATTTAGTAACCGGCGTTTTTAAAACCTATTTAATCGATACTGAACGTAATGATTTGGTCTTTAAAAATGGGCTATATTATACGGGAGATAAGGCTTACAAAGATGAAGAAGGATATTATTGGTTTGTGGGTCGTGATGATGATGTTATAAAAGCTTCAGACTTTAGAGTGGGGCCTTTTGAAGTTGAAAGTGTGCTTTTAGAGCATCCAAAAGTTTTAGAAACTGCAGTAGTTGCTAGTCCGCATGAATTGCGAAGCAATGCTGTAAAAGCTTTTGTGGTATTAGCAAGTGGCGCAACTGCTTCACAAGAATTAGCTAAGGAATTATTCGATTATTCTGAACAGCATTTGTCCCGCTATAAGATTCCAAGAATTATTGAGTTTACAACAGACCTTCCTAAAACCATTTCAGGAAAAATTAGAAGAGTTGAACTTCGCGCTCAAGAAGCGCTCAGTAAACAGCAAAAAGAAACACGCGTTAATGAGTATTTTCATGACAAATATTGAGCATTATCGGTTGTTTGCGTAAAGGTTTTAAATGCTGATTAACTTGCTAGTAAAACAACAATTCTAAATACCTGTTTTTATTTATAGGCTATCGCAGCACTAGTCGCTCCTGTTAAAGGCATCAACTCGGTGGATGTAAATCCCGCTTGTTTTGTCCACTTATTGAAATCTTCAAAAGTGAAATCAAAGCCATTTTCGGTTTCAATTAGCATATTCAAGGACATTAATAATCCAAAAGCATTTTCACGTCTGGCATCGTCAATAATGTTTTCTATGACCACCAATGCACCTCCACTTGGCAATGCCTTATAAGCTTTGTTGATAAGCTTGATTTTGTCCTCTTCTCCCCAATCATGTAAAACGTTGCCCATAGTAATGATATCAGATTGTGGAAAATCATCAGTAAAGAAATCGCCAGAAATAAGCGTGATGTTAGTATTCAAATTCATCTTAGTGATAACCTCTTTCGCAATTGGCTCCACTTGAGGTAAATCAAAAGAACTACACTTCATATGAGGATTTTTCAAAACCACATGTGCGGATAAATGGCCCCCACAACCACCTATATCACAAAGTGTGGTGTATTCTGAAAAATCAAATTTTTCAGAAAAAGCCATGAAATTTCCCGTTTGCACACCTGCCATAGCCTGAATAAATTCACGCAATTTATGAGGATCATTATAAATGACCTCAAATAAAGGTTGACCATTATGTTTGGTTTCATTTTGTGGCAACCCAGTTTTAAGTCCAATTTCCAAATCGTTCCAAAAAGGATACAATCGATTATTGGTCATTTCTAAAATACCACCAATATATGACGGTTTGTTCTTGTCGAGAAAGAGATCTGTCTCTACCGTATTCTCATAAACAGCAGATTCTTTTATTCCTGAGCGGTTTAAAAACCCCAAGGCCACTAATGTATCCAAAAAGTCATAGAGACTTCTTGAATGCAGACCTAATTTATGTTGAATTTCTAGTCCTGATTTTTCACCTTCAGACAAAAAAGTAAATACCTCCATATTTACTGCGGTAAGTAAGGTTTTTGATGCCCAAAACCCCATCCCTACTTGAAGAATTGCAGCCGGCGTAGCTTGTAGTGTTTCCATTTTGAATTTAATTTAATGGTTCATTTTGATGGATTTTCAAGTGCCCATCCCACTATCATAAAAACTAAAAATGTGCGATACAATTTGTACATATCGCACATATAAATCTCTATTTATTTTCTTTCAGCAACTTTTACATCGCCGTTCATGCCACTCAAATCTGGACGAAATATCCATAATTCTGTTTCAAGACCATCGGTAACGGCCATCCAATCATTTATAAATGTGCTCCAGCTATTTTTGCCGTACACTGTTTCATATTTTGTAACAAAAGTGTTCTCCCTACTTAACCAAGCTGATTTTTCAAAAAATGAAATTACTGCCAAGTCACGACCTTCTTTTGTACTTGAAAACTCATTGGTGTAAATACCATAAGTGTCGTCAGGACTTTGTTCAGTATAAACTTTGTTAATTTTCTCCACCAATTTCTTAGCGTCACTCATTTTTCCACGTTTAACATCCCAGAAATTGACTTCTAAGTTTTTAATGGCAAAATCTTTAGGAAACCTAGAGAGGTCAGCCGCAAATCGCCAATAACTTGTATAACCACTTCCAGTTGTGGTGTAAGGCGCTACATTTGTATTCCAATCGGTATCGTGCCCGTCCTTTTGGGCAGGTCTGTTATCTAAGGAACTCCAAGGAAATGGCCCCATCGTCCAAATATAACTTCCCGTATTTGGACCATTAGAAATCCAATATACACGAGCGCCATAGGCCCCATTGCCATGGAATTTCTTGTTGTGTGCCGTAAGTCCTTTTTCGAATTGTGTTATTTGATGTGGATTGACTGTTAATAGTGCGTTTTCAAATACACCGTATTCGGTACTATTTTGTGATAGCGCCAAAAACGGTACAAAAAGCATGATTAAAATTATTTTTTTTACAAAGCCCAAAAGTGACTTGTCATGGGTATGCTGATTTTTATTAATAATATTCATAATGTTCAATTTTGTGTTCATCAGTGATGAACTGATTTGTATTATTTTGCTCATTTAAGAGTGAGATAACTACGAAACTAATTGATGATTAGTCCAATAATTTGGCGTTGTAATAAGCGGTTTCTGTTGTGATTTTTCCGTCTTTATTGAAATCCATCAAATAGTGAATTGGCAAGACAATGGCTTTTTTATCAGCTTTACGGACCAGGTTGATATTCCACCAAGATTGCACCACACGAGCATCGCCCATTTCGTAGTGTAAATAATCCGGATAGCCTACCATATCGATACTTCCAATATCATACTTATCCATAATTTGTTTGTCAATTACTTTTTGTTCGGTTAACGAAATCCCCTCAAACGAAGGAGAACTAGAATCTAGGAATCGTACGCCTTCATCATAAAAACTATACACTTTTTCCCAATCATTTTTCTCAATGGCATACATCATTTTCCTAACGGTATTGATGTTTTCGTGATGGTTGTAAATAGTTCCATTTGTTCTATCGGCGAAGCTTGCCATGATTTCACTGATAACCCCTTCATTGCCGTAATTAATAATAGTTTTAATCTTATGGTCTTTAGTAAGCGCATAAAGTCTATGCGATGCGGCATCAAGTTTTACTCCAGTTTTTTTGTGCACACCTTTTAGTAAATCCCAAGTTTGAACCCACACTTCTTTGTTTGGATTGTCCTTTTTGTATTCAATGGCGTCAGGATATGATCCTGGATAAGTTTCTATGGCATAATAATCAAGTTGGTCATGATACACCATTTGATTGTCGAGGAAGGCTTCTTTGTCTCTCCCCTTGTCGGTTTGTTTGGTAGACATGCCGTTATAAGCTTTAAAATCTTCTGTTAAATAACTCGCCATTTTAGTTCTGTCTCCAGCAACGGAAGCTTTTACAAATTCCTGCACAACATCAATTGTAGGATGTTCCATATACACGGTTCCATTGTTTTTTTGGGCGTAATTCACAAACGCGGATAGCATCAGTACTACTAGGATCATTTTTTTCATAATATTTGGTTTTGTGTCCGCTATATGCGAACGGGTTCGTAATATTTTGATGTTTTCGCTTCAAAAATCAAGTCTTATAACTACGCTTGATTTATCAAAGTTTTCATACATATTAAATTTTAAAAATCGCCCAACGTGGATTTGACTGGTCGGAACGGAATGCCCAATTCACCCTGAGCCATACTATTCTGATAAATTATTTTAGGTTGATTTTTAGGCTGTTTTCCATTCAACATCAAACTCAAATCAGAAACAGGATAGCTTTCGCTAGAGAGTAAATAATTCTTGCCATGCAATCCGGAAATTGTAGCGGCATTATATATGCCCTTTGCTACATCCTCTACGTCCACAACAGCGAATTCTGCATTGGTGTCAAAAAGCATTTTTACGAACCGATTTGGCGCAAGATTATTTTTAATTAAAAACTGCAGCCCGGTTGAGGTAGAATCATCTCGCTCTGACATGGACTTTCCAAAAACAGCCACAGGTGAAACACTTGTAATTTCAATGTCGAGATTTGGATGGCTTTTTATAAACTCATTTACGGTTTGATTGGCCATAAATTTTGCCTGAGCATACGGATGGCTTTCTTTGTTGATAAAAGGTGTATCAACTTCACTAAAAATATCTGATGCTGATTTTCCTTCTGCTGGCAATGGAAAATTGGTGTTCCATGCAGCGACGGATGCAATAAAGATGATCTTTTTTACTTTGTGCGATTTTGATATCACTTCCAAAAAATTTTCCGTCCCTTTAATGGTAGGGTCAATAAGTTCCTTTTGCGGGTCGGTTACATCCAATTGAAACGATGTACCACCATGGATAACGATCTCACAATCTTTAATGAAGGATTTTAATTGCGCTTTGTTTTTAACATCCAATTGACTGATGTGCAAATGGTCTGAATGGTCAAGTTTTTCTAAATGGGTGTATTTTTCTTTTTTGGACAGATCGGTCGCAGAAACTTTTACTTCGAATCCGTTATCCAAAAATTGCTTCGTAATATGACTTCCTATAAATCCGGAACCGCCAATAACGCCAACTGTTTTCATAGTCCTGGTATTTTAATGTTTGTTGTAACTAAATAGGTTTGAGCAGTGTGCTTCATAATAATTGTATGGATGGGTACAAACTTCAAAAATCTATGTTTTATAGAATTTTGAGTGTTGTGTGCTATCAATTACTATAAGCCGAATCAGTTTCTAGGGGAAGTGGGTTCGCTTAATTAAAAAGTGCGATTTCTGGCAACTGTTTTAATGACCACTAAATTACGAGGTATGGTCTTCATTGTCAATCACATATTAATGTGGTTTTTAAGTCTAACTTTTTGTATATTTGATAGTTACCTAATCCGCACCCTTAAAAAGCTTTGAACCCTCTCGTAAAGAAAATAGCTTTTGTTACCCTTATTTATTTGCTTCTTGTAAATAATGTGCTAAATGCACAGAATCCCTCACAAATTGACGTCCTTACTACTGAACAAGGTTTAATCTTTAGAGATATCACATCTATTACTCAAGACAGTAATGAGATGATGTGGTTTGGAACGGACTTAGGATTGGTACGGTATGATGGTTATGATTTTAAGGTTTATAACGCCGATAAAAACAATCCGTTTTATATTGAAAAGGAATTAATTACAGGGGAATTGGTTTTTGATGATGCCACCAATGAACTTTGGTTTATGGCGAATGAAAGTCTATTCAAAATCCAATTGTCTACGGATGAGGTCACTTCGTTTGACAAGTCACATCATTTAAAGGGAACCGTATTGCGCTTATTAAAAGGTCTGAAAGGCGGAATTTGGGTTATTACCGATGATTTTTTAACCGCAAAAAGTGGCCAAGCTAAACAATATCTGCAAAAATTAGTCAACGGTGAATTTGTCGTGAAGTACGCCATACCCAGAAACAGACACCCCTATAGCAGATTGACCCATGATAATAATGGCAATATTTTATGGAGTTCGCCAATGGCAAGTTTAAAATTTGATCCTGACGGCAATCTATTACAAACGTTTCATTTTACCTCTTTTCTATGGCATGGCAATGAACTACAATTTACTGTATCCTTTTATGATAGTCAGAATACACACTATTACTTTCCGCAGAAGGAACGTGGCGTTTTTAGTTTAAACGAAACAGATTTAACTTCAAAACGCGTGTTTGATATCGTGCATCAATTTTATTATGGCATAGAAGACCATCAAAAACATTTGTGGTTTGCTGGCAATAAGGAACTATTTCGGATGAGTCCCGATGGTGTTTTTACGGACTATACAAATCAATTACAATCCCGGTTTGAATACACTAAAATCAACGCGCTCTTTATCGACACCAACAAATTGCTGTGGGTAGCAACGGATAACGGATTGTTTAAAATTCGCATTGGTAAAACCTTATTTTCACCATTATTTAAATCGAATACGGATGGTTGGGGCAATACCATGCGTGGGGTATTTGAAGATGCCAACGGTACTATTTTTGCAAAATGTGAAAATAGAAATAAGCTTATTTATAGAACAAAAACAGGAAAAATTGATACGCTCACCATTCAATTGGAGAGCTTGTCTTTAGAAGGATTTCAATACACTGCAAATTTTTATGTGTTAGATGCTAAAAAGCAACACGTCTTTACTTTGGGAGAAAACCTCTTAAAAATAAATTTAAAAGACGGCTCTACAAAAAGCTATAATGAATTTAGGCCGAATGTCACCTTTAAGGAGCATAACCCCTTAATTAAACTTAAGGATGGAAGACTACTTTTCGGACAAAGTCTTTCCCGATTGGTACTTTTTAATCCTGAAACCGAAACGAGTGAACCCATCTTTAAAAACTTTAATGGCGACACTGATATCACTGACTTTACGTATTTTAAAGAAAGTGTAACGGACAGTGTTTTTTGGATTGGCACCCGTAATGATGGCCTTTTAAAAGTGCATCTCGGCGGTAAGATTGAAGCTGCCTACACCACCAATACATCGCCCAATATTTCTCGAAATTTTGTGCTTGTTATTGAGGAAGAACCCAATGGCAGTTTGTGGGTAGGTACTTACGGCGGTGGCTTGAACCATATTTCTGCAGATGGCAAAACAGTAAAGTTTTATAATAAATATCAGGGGTTGCCTGATGAGAATATTGTTGGAATTTTAACTGACGATCAAGACAACCTATGGATCAGCACCTACAATGGCTTATCACATTTCAATAAAACAACTGAAATCTTTCAAAATTTTTATCCTGAAGATGGTCTGTCGCATTATGGGTTTAATTACACCTCATTCTTTAAAGATAGTCACGGTAATTTTTACTTTGGAGGGATGAATGGCCTTAACCAATTTAAACCTGGTGAAGTTTTAAAGTATTCAGAACCTCCAACCTTGCGTTTATTAGGTGTTTCAGGATACAATAACAAAACAAAGACGAACTTTTTTAAAGACTATACCCAAACAGATTTTGCCACTTTAGATTTGTCGCCTTACGATCAATATTTTGAGATTAATTGGACCATGCCAAGCTACTTTCAAAATCAAAAAAACTCCTATAGTACCAAATTAGAGGGATTCGAAGACCAATGGTTTAATCGGGGCAACGTGGCGTCTATTCGTTACAATCAATTACCGGCTGGTAATTATGTCCTAAAAATTAAAGGCAAAGATTCGCGTGGTAATGAAAGTGCAGAAATACTAGCGATTCCCATTCAGGTACACAAAATATTCTATAAAAAATGGTGGTTTATAATTCTTGTCATGCTTCTCATTATTGGTTTGATGTATCTCATATTTCGCTACCGATTTCAACAAGCGTTGGCCATGGAACGTTTGCGTACTAAAATATCAAGCGATTTACATGATGATGTTGGCTCCTTACTCTCGGGGTTGGCAATGCAAACAGAATTAATGGAAATGAATGCCAGTGACACCGATAAATTTAAACTTCAAAAAATTGCTAGTATCAGTAGAAATGCCATTTCGCAAATGCGCGACTTGGTTTGGAGTATAGACAGCAGACGCGAAACTGTTAAAGATTTGATTGAGCGCATGCAGGAACTTGCTGAAGAGTTGCTACTGCCAAAGAACATCTCATTTCAAATAGATAGTTCGAGTGTAAAACACCCTAATAGAAAACTGTCAGCGCAAACAAAACAACATCTCTTTATGATCTATAAGGAAGCAATTACCAATATTCTTAGGCACTCTAATGCTACACGTGTCGTTACTAATATTATAAATCAACCTAAAGGCTGTGATATAAACATTATAGACAATGGTAGCATAAAAATGCCACATAAATCCACAGGGTTCGGATTGACAAATATGGTAATGAGAGCGGAAAAACTAAAGGGCAAAATCAGGTTTAAGAAAGACGATGGTTTTCGGGTGCATTTGCACTTACCTTTTCATTTGTAATACCACATCATAATGTGATTGTACAAGCGCTTTAATATTACTAATTTACATTAACAATGAATTGCAGGAGATTATGAACAACATTAGGCTAGCCATTATTGAAGATGATACCTTGGTACAGGAGAGCTTATGTGCATTTTTTGATGCTATTTCACATACCGATTGTGTATTGGTAGCGTCTTCCATTGAATCCTTTCTTATTGATTTACCGACTTTAGAAAATCACCACATATCATCCTATTGGATATTAATTTATTAGGAATGTCAGGCATTGATGGCATTCCATTACTTAAGAATGAATTACCAAATACTGATATCATCATGCTAACCACATTTGAAGATAGCGATAGTATCTTTAAAGCTTTATGTGCAGGTGCGTGTTCCTATTTGTCTAAAAAAACGTCTTTGAAAAAAATTCAGGAAGCTGTTGAAATAGTAGTTGACGGTGGTTCTTATATGTCGCCTTCCATTGCCAGAAAAATCGCAAATCATTATGCTCCAAAATCTATAAAAAATCATTTGCTTACACCACGACAACAAGAAATCGTGACAGGTATCGTAGATGGAAAAAGCTATAAAATGATTGCAGATGATTTATTTGTATCGATAGATACCGTACGTAGTCATATCAAGAACATTTACAAAACCTTAGAAATTAACAGTAAAGCTGAATTAATCAGGAAATCGTACGACAAGGAAATTTGAGATTTTTAATGTTTTCCAGTGATATTTTCTTGTGGCGGCTGGATTAACTGCGTTGGCAACGCTACAAATGAAAAAAGCCTAACAAATCTCATGATCTGTTAGGCTTTTACTGGTCGGGGTGGCAGGATTCGAACCTGCGACCTCCGCGTCCCAAACGCGGCGCGATAACCGGGCTACGCTACACCCCGAAATCAACTATTAAAGTTGAATTCTTTTAAACTTGCTATCCGGTACTATTAGCAAATCTTGCGGAGAGACAGGGACTCGAACCCTGGCGACAGTTTCCCGTCGACAGATTAGCAATCTGCTCCATTACCACTCTGGCACCTCTCCTATTTTGTTAAAGAACATCCTTAAATGCGGATGCAAATGTAGCCCATCATTCCAAAGAAAACAACTATTTTTTAAAAATTTTAAAGAAATTTTTTTATTCCGGATATTCTATCCTGAGATGGAAGATGTTAGCTAATTTATTTTTTAAAATTTTCTTGATGGATTCGATCTCTTTAAAGGTAATATTGGCATTTAAAAACTGTCCATCCTCCATTTGTTTGTTAATAATATTCTCCACAAATAGATTGATTTTTGTCGATGACGGGTCTTTTAAACTTTTTGAAGCTGCCTCTACACTATCGCACATCATCAAAATCGCAGTCTCCTTACTGAAAGGTTTTGGACCAGGATATCTAAAATCGGCCGCATCCGTGGCTGTGTCAATTTCCTTTTCTTTCATATAGAAATAATACACGAGGCTCGTGCCGTGATGCGTTCTAATAAAATCGATAACGCGGTCTGGTAAATTGTTCTTTTTAGCAATTTCAATGCCATCCAACACATGCGAGAAAATAATGGAGGCACTTTCTTGTGCTGATAATTCATCGTGTGGATTCAGTCCCGTCGATTGGTTTTCTGTAAAATAAGTTGGATTTTTCATTTTCCCAATATCATGATACAGCGCTCCCACCCTAACCAACATGGCGTTCGCTCCAATTTCATTAGCTGACGCTTCCGCTAAATTGGCTACGTTTAAGCTATGGTGAAAAGTGCCCGGAGCCTTATTGGACAATTCCTTTAAAAGCTTTGCATTCGTATCTGAAAGTTCTAATAGCGATACATCCGACACCAATCCGAAGAGTTTTTCATAAATATAAATCAACGGTTGCACGAACAACATCGCCAATCCACATAAAATGAACATCCCAAAAGCTTCAAAATTGAGGTCAATAATACTGCCTTCGTGGATCACGAAAAATGCAAAATAAGTAATGATATAAATGAGCGTAATCTGTCCTACAGATATAAATAAATTGGCACGTTTATACAATTCTGACACTGTAAGAATGGTCACAATCCCAGCGGTAATCTGCAAAAACATATATTCATAGCTATTAGGAACAACAAATCCTAATAAGAGTACGGTCAATACGTGCGAAAACAAGCCCAATCGCGCATCAAAAAACGCCTTTAACACCAATGGCAACACACATAACGGCACCACATATACATATTTGGCATTGTATTTTACTATAAGTGTTGTAAGCAATACCATTAAAAAAATATTGAAAAATATAAAGGTGACCTTCGTGTTGTCTAAAAAGACATCTGTCCGGTATTTCTTTAGAAATAACAACAGCATTAACAGCGTTAACGCTACTAAAATTGAATAGGAAATTACTACCCAAGTGTAATTGGAAGAACTCCAAACTTGCGACTGGTACTCTGATTCCAGCGATTTTAAAACGTCATATTTATGGCCTTCAACCAATTCGCCCTTAGCAATGATGAGCGTTTCACGTTCTATATTTCCGCGCGTTTCGGAAATCTTATCGAGTTCTTCATTTAAGGCTTTCTCGGTTATCGATTTGTTGATCTTTAGATTAGGTTCTATCAGATCAAAAAACAGGGATACAAAAACGGGACTAAAATTAGCGTTCTTCTTATCTTCCAACTGCTTTTCCAAAAGTACCCTGAAAGCTTCAATTTTAGAGAGTTCGGAATAAGTGGTTGATGCAACTTGATTTTGGCCATCTAATAAAATGACGTTCTTGTCATTAGGATAGTTATAGTCTTCTTCGAGAACACCGTTTTTATAAATGTCATCCAAAACCAATTTTCCAATCCTATAGAGCTCGGTCTTTTTCCTTCCTAGTGAATCATCAAAGGTTGCATTGAACTTTTTATTGTAATCTTCATACACAAAATCCTTCACCTCTTCAATGAGATCAAAATAGACCGTACTGTTTTCTACAACAGCAGATTTTTCCTTTTCTAACTCTTCGGGTGATTTTTGAATCGCAAAATCGAATGGCGCATAAAGATTTTCAGATTGCCACGGTTTATTTTTATCAAAATTATATTTGAATTTACCACTCTTGGGAAAGAGATAAACAATCAAAAAAGTAGTTCCTATAAAAAGGAGGATTTTGTAAATAAGCGCATGATTCTTGTACCACTTACTAATAAGATTTTTCATCAAAGTCGTCTCAATTGTCCTTCAAAAGTAATAAAATATTAAAGGATTTGTGGGTTTAACGTGAGGTTTCATTCCCAAATCAATTAAAAAATGTTTAATTTTGCGTTAATCAAATCAAAACCCATTTAAAATGAGTAAAGAAGTCGTTATTGTATCAGCAGCAAGAACTCCAATTGGCAGTTTTTTAGGAGCCTTATCAACAGTTACAGCACCCAGATTAGGAGCCGTAGCCATTAAAGGCGCATTGGATAAAATCAATTTAAATCCGGAGTTGGTACAAGAAGTGATTATGGGTAATGTTGTACAAGCAGGAACAGGACAAGCACCTGCCCGCCAGGCGGCTCTTTATGCCGGAATTCCAGATACCGTACCTTGTACAACAGTCAATAAAGTATGTGCTTCTGGTATGAAAGCGGTTATGCAAGCTGCCCAAGCAATTGCGTTGGGAGATGCTGATATAATTGTTGCCGGTGGTATGGAAAACATGAGTTTGATTCCTCATTATTTACATGCAAGAACGGGTTCTAAATTTGGTCCTGCTACGTTAATAGATGGCATGCAAAAAGACGGATTGGTGGATGCTTATGATGAAAATGCGATGGGCGTTTGTGCCGATGCATGTGCTACCGAATATAATTTTAGCAGAGAAGATCAGGATGCGTTTGCCATTCAATCTTATGAAAGATCTTCTGCAGCTTGGGAAGCAGGAAAATTTGATAATGAAGTTGTACCTGTAGAGGTTCCTCAACGTCGTGGAGATGCTATTGTAGTTTCAAAAGATGAAGAGTATACCAATGTAAGGATGGATAAAATTCCGTCATTAAGACCTGCGTTCACAAAAGATGGTACTGTGACGGCTGCTAATGCTTCAACTATTAATGATGGTGCTGGCGCTGTTGTTTTAATGAGCAGAGAAAAAGCTGATGAATTAGGCTTAAAACCATTGGCTACTATAAAAGGATATGCTGATGCGGCCCATGAACCAAAATGGTTTACTACTGCTCCTGCTAAAGCCTTACCAAAAGCGCTTGATAAAGCTGGAGTTTCTATAGATGATATCGATTTCTTTGAGTTTAATGAAGCTTTTGCTGTAGTTGGTTTAGCGAACATGAAACTTTTAGGACTTAATGATAGTAATGTGAATGTTAATGGAGGTGCCGTTTCTTTAGGCCATCCATTAGGGTGTTCTGGCGTTAGGATTATTATTACATTGTTGAATGTATTAGAGCAAAACAATGCTAAGCTTGGTGCAGCAGCCATTTGTAATGGTGGTGGTGGTGCTTCAGCGATTGTTATTGAACGTGCTTAAAAGTGATTTTTAATTAGGAACACTTTTTACAAACAACAGAATAATCCATCAAAATAGTCAAAAGACCATTTCACCTTTATGCAATACGGAATTGCCAATTTAAGCATCGTCCCTTTAAGAATTGAACCTGCTGATACTGCTGAACTTTTATCCCAGGTACTTTATGGCGAAATTTTTAAGGTTGTTGAACAACGAAAAAAGTGGAGTAAAATCCGTTTAACGTTTGATCAATTTGAAGGTTGGATTGACAATAACCAATATTTAGAAATCTCTGAAACAGATTATGAATCTTTAGTAGAAAAGCCTTCACAGCTTTCTGCTGATTTACTTGAATTTGTACAGGATAATCAAAACCAATTAATCACAATTCCGCTAGGATCTTCCCTGGCTGCTCTCAATTTTTTAAACCATTCTTATGACGGGGAAACGATAATTGGTGTCCTACCAAAATCGAATGTCATAAATACGGCTTTTATGTATCGTAATGCACCTTATTTATGGGGAGGCAAAACACCGTTTGGTATTGATGCTGCAGGTTTTACGCAGATGGTCTATAAACTGAATGGCTATACATTGTCTCGTGCGGTCGAGCAACAAGCAAAGCAAGGTGAAGCATTAAGTTTTATTGAAGAAAGTGAAGTTGGCGATTTGGCGTTTTTTGACGATAACGAAGGACAGATTATCCACGTTGGAATTATCATGCAGGACAATTATATTATCCATGCCTACGGTAAAGTCCGCATTGACCGTATAGATCATTCAGGTATTTATAATGTAGATACTAAAATGCACACCCATAAGCTGCGCGTCATTAAAAAAATCATATAAAAAAAAGGCTATCTAATTCAGATAGCCTTTTTCTTTACTTATAATTTTCAGTGTCTTATTGACCACCTTCTAAAGCATCCACTTTAAGTTTCATTTCTTTCATCTTTGCAGTATCACCCAAAGCGCTATAAATGTTTACTAATGTTTTAGCCGCTTGTAAATCTGTTGGACGTAACTTTAAAGTTGTTTCCAAATAAGGAACAGCCTCTGCATATAACTTAGATCTTTCCGCTTTTAACTCATCGTATTTTTTGTTATCAGCTGCTGAACTACCAAGTGCATTCATTTCCTCAATAAGAGCTTGCTCTTTACTCAAGATTAAAACTGCCATGTTGTTATGAACGTCAGTATAATCTGGCTTAAGTTGTAATGCTTTTTCATAATAACCTTTAGCTGCAGCAGTATCTCCAGCTTCAGCAGAAACAATACCTAAGTTGAATAACAATTCAGGGTTGTTAGGATCATTTACCAAAGCTTCTTCAATAAGTTTTTTAAACTCATCTTTGTTACCCATTTTCAATTGCATGTTAGCTTCAGAAATAATCAAACTTGCATCATCAGGATTAGCTTTTCTCGCATCTTTCATTGCTGCGATTGCTTTTTCATCTTTACCTTGAGTCATATAGATAAGAGCGATATTCTTAACAATCTCTCCTTTCTTAGAATCTGTTTTTCTAACCATTGGCGTGATATGCGACCCAGCTTTTACAGAAATATCCATTAAGCTTTTTGAAGGAAATGGCTCTTCTACACCAGTTTCTTTGTTAACAGCTACATATTCAGTTTCAACACCAACATAGCCTAATTCTTTAAGCTTCTCATAATGTTTCAAAGCATTGTCATAATCTTGACCATTTACAGCTGTTGCAGCTGCATAGTAAAGATAAACAGTGTCTTTACTTGACAATCTGTAAGCTTTTTCAAATCCGCTAGAAGATGCAGCGTAGTTTTTGTTTTCTAAAGCTGTAGTTCCTTTAGATACAAAGCTCGCTAACATTTGTTGCTTTAAATCGGCAACATCTTTAGCATATTTACCATTAGCTCCTTCTACTTTCTCTACCATTTCAATGCTTTCAATAGCGGCATCAATATCAGCGTTTGATCCTGTACCGTTAGCATAAAGCGCTTGTCCTTTTAAGATGTAAAAGTTTGCTTTTAACTTATCGTCAGCATTAGCTATTAAAGCTTCTGCAGCGTTTATTGCAGATTTCGCTTCTGCATAATTGTTTTTCTTTATTGCTTTTTCGGCATCTTTTAGTTCACTCTTTTGCGCGAAGGAAAAAGAACCTACTAAAAGTGCTAAAGCGACTGTGACTTGTTTTTTCATTTTTAGTTGTTTAAATATTAGGATTAATTGTTAATTATTGATTTCGTCTTCTGTATTATCAAGAGTTGTGCCATTATCTGTAGCACCATCATTTTCTGATAGCTCATCCAAGGCTTCCTCAATTAATGGATCCTCTTCATCTTTCATCACTTTAGCAACTGCTGCGATTGAATCGTTTCCTTTTAAATTAATCAATTTCACACCTTGTGTCGCACGACCCATGACCCGTAAATCCTGAACAGCTAAACGGATAGCAATACCTGATTTATTGATAATCATTAAATCATTATCATCACTCACCGATTTGATTGCTACAAGACTTCCAGTTTTCTCAGTAATAGAAATGGTCTTCACACCTTTTCCACCCCTGTTGGTAATTCTATAAACTGCTTCCCCATCTTCTGGATCGTCAATATAGGTACGCTTACCGTATCCGTTTTCAGACACTACCAACACAGATTCTTCCTGTGGGTTTTCAATGGTAACCATTCCAATTACTTCGTCTTTATCATGCGCTAAAGTTATACCTCTTACACCAGAAGCATTTCTTCCCATTGGACGCGTTTTTGCTTCCTCAAAACGAATTGCTTTACCAGATTTAAGAGCCAACATCACCTGACTGTTTCCAGTAGTTAATTTTGCTTCTAATAAAATATCGTCATCCTTAATAGTAATGGCGTTGATACCATTTGTTCTTGGACGAGAATATT
The DNA here is from genome assembly GCF_947500795.1 of uncultured Gelidibacter sp. Classification (GTDB taxonomy): domain Bacteria; phylum Bacteroidota; class Bacteroidia; order Flavobacteriales; family Flavobacteriaceae; genus Gelidibacter. The sequence continues at coordinate 767,215 of NZ_CANMTE010000001.1, forward strand.
GCTCTAAAGATGTTTTCTTAACCTGACCTTGTTTAGTCGCCATAATAACATAGTGACTGTTTATGTACTCTTCATTCTTAAGGTCTTCAGTACAAATAAACGCTTTCACCTTATCATCTTGTTCAATATTGATCAAGTTTTGGATGGCTCTACCTTTAGATGTTTTAGTCCCTTCTGGAATTTCATAAACACGCATCCAGAAACATTTTCCTTTTTGGGTGAAGAACAACATGTATTGGTGATTGGTACCAACAAATAAATGCTCTAAGAAATCCTCATTACGAGTAGTCGACGCTTTTTGACCTACGCCTCCTCTATTTTGAGTTTTGTATTCTGTTAATGAGGTACGTTTAATGTAACCAGCATGAGAGATTGTAATAACCACTTGCTCATCAGGAATCATATCCTCAATGCTCAAATCGCCTCCAGCATACTCAATTAAAGAACGACGCTCATCACCATATTTATCTTTTATAACAGCTAATTCATCTTTAATGATTTGCATACGACGTTCTTTCTTATCAAGAATGTCTTTCAAATCTTCAATAGTTTTCATTAACTCTTCGTACTCTGAACGTAATTTATCTTGCTCCAGACCTGTCAATTGACGCAAACGCATCTCAACAATAGCTTTCGCTTGAATTTCAGAAAGTTTAAAACGTTCAATTAATTTCTCGCGAGCTTCATCTGCATTAGAAGACGCACGGATTAACGCAATGACTTCGTCAATATTATCAGAAGCAATAATTAAACCTTCTAAAATATGAGCACGCTCTTCAGCTTTACGAAGTTCGTAAGTAGTTCTTCTTACAACAACTTCATGTCTGTGCTCCACAAAATAGTGAATCAGCTCTTTTAAATTCAATAATTGTGGACGCCCATTAACCAAGGCGATATTATTAACACTAAAAGAAGTCTGTAAAGCGGTGTATTTATATAAGGTATTTAAAACGATATTAGGAATCGCATCACGTTTCAAAACATAAACGATACGCATCCCGTTTCTATCTGACTCATCACGAATCATTGAAATACCATCAATTTTCTTTTCATTTACCAAATCAGCCGTTTTCTTAATCATGTCGGCTTTATTGACTTGATAAGGGATTTCAGTCACAACAATGGACTCTTTCCCTTGAATCTCTTCAATATTGGCTTTTCCTCTAACTACAATTCGACCACGACCAGTTTTAAAGGCTTCAATAACCCCGTCATAACCATAAATGGTTCCACCTGTAGGGAAATCAGGTGCTTTAATATGGGTGATCAATTCGTCGATTTCAATATCTTTATTATCGATGTAAGCAATAATACCATCAACAACCTCACTTAAATTATGAGGAGGCATATTGGTAGCCATACCTACAGCAATACCAGATGCACCATTAACTAACAGTCCAGGGATTCTTGTTGGTAAAACCGTTGGCTCATGTAAGGTGTCATCAAAGTTTAACTTATGATCAACAGTTTCCTTTTCTATATCTGCCAACATGTCCTCTGAAATCTTACGCATACGTGCTTCCGTATAACGCATTGCTGCAGGACTATCGCCATCTACTGAACCAAAATTCCCTTGCCCATCAACTAACATGTAACGCAAACTCCACTCTTGAGCCATACGTACCATTGCGTCATAAACTGAGGTATCTCCATGTGGATGGTACTTACCTAATACTTCACCAACAATTCTTGCTGATTTTTTATGAGCTGTGTTAGACCTTATTCCAAGTTCATGCATGCCAAAAAGCACACGTCTGTGTACTGGTTTCAGTCCATCTCTAACATCTGGTAACGCACGTGACACAATGACCGACATTGAATAATCAATGTAGGCCGATTTCATTTCATCTTCAATGTTGATAGGAATCAATTTTTCTCCTTCTGCCATATATAAATTAATTAGATTTTTCTAGGTTTTCAAATCGTGCTAAGATAACCATTTCATGAGTTATAATGCCACTTTAATGAGGGATTTTTGGTGTTTTTTATTAACAAATCCGTATCTTTTATATTTGATAAGTATCTCGTTAAATATTTTGAAATTGTGAAGTTTTTTTTGTCACTTAGCAACTATAAAACATTTAAGGAATAGTTTTTGCCCTAATACGGTTGTTTTTACTATTTTTAATGCAGAAAGGATTTTACTATGGATGATAATTTTTCCCCAAGAGTCAAAGATGTTATAGCCTACAGCAAGGAAGAAGCCTTAAGGTTAGGACATGATTTTATTGGAACAGAACATTTAATGCTAGGATTGCTAAGAGATGGCAATGGTAAAGCTATTGACATATTAAGCGCGCTAGAAATCGATTTAAACCACTTACGACGTAAAGTGGAGATCTTAAGTCCGGCAAACCTTAGCAATATTGCCCTATCAAACGAAAAGAAAAACTTGCATCTTACCAGGCAAGCAGAGCGTGCACTGAAAACGACCTTCCTAGAAGCGAAGTTATTCCAGAGCACCGCTATTAATACGGCACACCTATTATTGTGCATCTTAAGGAATGAAAATGATCCTACTACCAAGCTTTTAAATAAGCTTAAAGTGGATTATGATAACGTAAAAGAACAATTCAAGTCTATGATAACTAATAATGATGACTATACGGAATCTCCTAAAGCAGAGTCGTTTTCAGATGATGACATGAATGAGGATGATGTTTCAAAACAGAATCCATTCGGTCAATCCACCTCGAAAGGTGCGAAGAAATCTAAAACACCCGTTTTAGACAACTTTGGTCGTGATTTAACAGTTATGGCCGAAGAAGGGAAACTTGACCCTGTTGTAGGAAGAGAAAAAGAAATACAACGCGTCTCACAGATTTTGAGTCGACGTAAAAAAAATAACCCATTACTAATTGGAGAACCTGGTGTTGGTAAATCTGCCATTGCTGAAGGTTTAGCGCTTAGAATCATCAAACGTAAAGTGTCCAGAATCCTTTTCAATAAAAGGGTTGTCACTTTGGATTTGGCAAGTTTAGTAGCCGGAACCAAGTACCGAGGACAGTTTGAAGAGCGTATGAAAGCTGTAATGAACGAGTTGGAAAAGAATGATGACATTATTCTTTTTATCGATGAGATCCATACCATTGTTGGCGCTGGTGGTGCTACAGGAAGTTTGGATGCTTCAAACATGTTCAAACCTGCTTTAGCAAGAGGCGAAATTCAATGTATTGGTGCAACAACGTTGGATGAATACAGACAGTATATTGAGAAAGATGGTGCTTTAGAACGTCGTTTCCAAAAAGTAATCGTGGAACCGACAACTGTTGAAGAAACCATTGAAATTCTTAATAACATTAAAGGAAAATACGAAGAACATCACAACGTGCAGTATACGCCAGAAGCTATTGAAGCCTGTGTAAAACTGACCAATAGGTATATGACCGAGCGTTTCTTGCCGGACAAAGCTATTGATGCTTTAGATGAAGCAGGTTCTCGAGTCCATATTACCAATATTGATGTTCCTAAGAAAATCCTGGAGCTCGAAAAGCAGTTAGAGGATGTTAAAGAGACCAAGAACTCTGTGGTTAAGAAGCAGAAATATGAAGAGGCCGCCAAATTGCGTGATGATGAAAAACGTTTAGAAAAAGAATTGGCTACAGCCCAAGAAAAATGGGAAGAAGAAACCAAGCTTCATAAAGAAACGGTTACTGAAGATAATGTTGCTGATGTAGTGTCTATGATGACTGGAATTCCGGTAAATAGAATTGCACAAACTGAAAGTAATAAACTGGCAAAATTACCAGAACTCATCAAAGGAAAAGTAATTGGCCAAGATGAAGCTGTTGCCAAAGTGGTGAAAGCCATTCAGCGTAATCGTGCCGGACTTAAAGATCCTAACAAGCCAATTGGTTCGTTTATCTTTTTAGGTCAAACAGGTGTTGGTAAAACGCAGTTGGCCAAAGTGTTGGCAAGGCAACTTTTTGATAGTGAAGATGCACTCGTCAGAATTGATATGAGTGAATACATGGAAAAATTTGCTATTTCAAGACTTGTAGGTGCACCTCCAGGATATGTAGGCTATGAAGAAGGCGGACAATTAACGGAAAAGATCAGACGTAAACCTTACGCTGTTGTCTTATTGGATGAGATTGAAAAAGCGCATCCTGATGTGTTCAATATGTTGTTGCAAGTGTTGGATGATGGTTATTTAACTGATAGTCTTGGTAGAAAGATTGACTTTAGAAACACCATTATCATCATGACTTCCAACATTGGAGCTCGTAAATTGAAAGACTTCGGTCAGGGCGTCGGATTTGGAACAGCAGCTAAAGTTGCCCAAGCCGATGACAACTCAAGAAGCATCATTGAAAATGCCCTTAAAAAAGCATTTGCTCCTGAGTTCCTGAACCGTATTGACGATGTGATGGTATTTAACGCTTTAGAGAAAGAAGATATCGATAAGATTATTGATATTGAGTTGGCACAATTGATATTGCGTATTAAAGATTTAGGATACGCTCTTAAATTAACGCCAGCGGCTAAGGATTATATTGCAGAGAAAGGATTCGACAAACAATATGGTGCACGACCATTAAAGCGTGCTATTCAGAAGTATGTTGAAGACACTTTGGCAGAAGAAATCATTACCGCTCACATCAATGAAGGCGACACTATTACTATGGATTTGGATGCAAAAACCAATGAGTTAGTAATATCTATTGAAAAGCCTGAGGAAGAGACAAAATCGGAATAGTCTTTATTCCATTATAAAAAAGCATCTATAAATTATAGATGCTTTTTTTTTGGTTTTGCCCAATTATTTCTTAACTTCAGATATGATTGATTTTTTAAAATTAGACTTTTGCGAAATTCAAATCCACGAGAGTTATGTTATTGTAACTATTGATGCTGGTATTACAGTTATGCCGAAACATAACACTGTACTGGTGAATATTGTAGATACTTATTTTAGGAATCGCGAATTTGTGTACATCACGCATCGCATTAATTCTTATGCCGTAGATCCCTCTGTCTATTTTGAAACTTCAAAAATCAAGAATCTCCGAGCTTTTGTAGTGGTGTCCAATGATTATAAAGCCAAATCAAATGCTGAAGTGGAGATGTTATTTTCTTCAAAACCATTTAAAATATTTGACAATTTGGAAGATGCTGTGTCTTGGACAAAATCTATTGTACTGGTGTGATTTTCTAAAACCCACAATTAGCTTCTTCAGTTTGTCAATTCGAGTGAATTTCACGATTGAAATGAGTGGAATTTGTATCGAGAATTTATTGCGCTTTTTGAACGGTTCTCGATACGATTTTTTCGTCCCTCAAAAATCACTTGAACTGACATTGCACAGCCTTTGTCAATTCGAGTGAATTTCACGATTGTAATGAGTGAAATTTGTATCGAGAATCCATCTCGATTATTGCACGGTTCTTGATACAATTTTTTCGTCCCTCAAAAATCACTCGAACTGACAATGTCAGTGGTAAACAAGAATGTTAATTAATCAAACAACAACTCATTTTCTATTGAAAAATCAGTGATAAACTGCACCGATTTCTTCATGAGATCATGAAAAATTAAATCCTGAGTCACAAATTGCACTTCACTTTGATAACTATTTAAAAACGCTTCTATTAATGGTGAAGATGTTGTTGGTTTTCTGAATGTGATGGCCTGTGAAGCATTCAGCAATTCGATTGCCAAAATCTTTTCTACATTATACACTAAGGTATAGGCTTGAGTTGCAGAGTTGGCACCCATGCTCACATGGTCTTCTTGCCCGTTAGAGGACACAATAGAATCTACACTTGCAGGCGTTGCCAATTGCTTATTGGCACTGACAATACTTGCAGCAGTATATTGCGGAATCATAAATCCGGAATTTAATCCAGGATTATCAACCAAGAATGTTGGCAATCCACGCAAGCCTGAAATGAGTTGGTAGATTCGTCTTTCGGAAATGTTTCCAAGTTCTGCCATTGCAATCTTTAAGTAATCTAAAGCTAAGGCTAATGGTTGACCGTGGAAATTACCACCAGATATAATTTCGTTCTCTCCAACAAACACATTTGGATTATCGGTGACTGAATTGATTTCAGTTTTTATGGTTTTATGGATAAACTCCAAAGTATCCTTGGTTGCGCCATGCACCTGTGGAATGCATCTAAACGAATACGGATCTTGAACATGTTGCTTTTGCTGAGAAATCAACTGACTGCCGTCCAAAAATTCCCGAACGCGTTCTGCCGTTTTTAGTTGCCCATTATGAGGTCGTACTAAATGTACCAATTCATTAAATGGCTCGATTCTTCCGTCAAAAGCATCCAAAGAAATACTGCCAATTAAATCGGCTAAATAAGAAAGTTTATATGATTTCAATAATAAGTGCACACCATACGCACTCATAAATTGCGTTCCATTTAATAAGGCCAACCCTTCTTTAGACAACAAAGTAATAGGTTGCCAATTAAATTGCTCCATAATTTCAGAAGCTGGCTTTACTTTACCGTCGTGAAAGACTTCACCCTTCCCTATCAATGGCAACGCTAAGTGAGCCAAAGGTGCAAGGTCTCCAGAGGCGCCTAATGAACCTTGAGTATATATTATTGGCAGGATATCATTATTATAAAAATCGACCAAACGCTGTACCGTTTCAAGCTGTACACCGCTATGGCCATAACTTAACGACTGAATTTTTAACAATAACATCAACTTAACAACTGCATTTGGCACCTGATCTCCAATGCCACACGCATGAGACATGACCAAGTTTTCTTGTAGTTGTGTTAATTTATCTTTAGAAATTTTCACATTATATAAAGATCCAAATCCGGTATTGATACCATAAATAGGATCATCCTGCTCAAGCATTCGGTTATTTAGATAGTCTCTACACGTATTTATTTTGGAAATCGATTCCTCTGAAAGTTCCAAGGTTTTGTTATAGAACAGAATATCGCTTATTGTAGATAATTCTAAAGTCTCTGAAGAAATGGTATGTACTAAATTCATTATTGTTGTTTAAAGGCCCAAAAATCAACAATACCTTTGCATTATGCAACAAATGTTAATAATTAATAAAAGATTCTATTATATATCTCCAATCTCTTATTTTTGGCTACTTAAAATTATAAAAATGAAAAAAATATTTATTTTCTTATTTGCATTAGCTATCATTTCTTGTGAAGAAAAACCTAAGGATTATGTGACTTTATCAGGAAAAATTACAAATAAAACCAGCGATTCGATTTTGTTGAGAAATAGATCGATGATCAAAACAATTGCGTTAGCATCTGACGGCACTTTTTCTGACACGATTAAAATCGACCAACCTGAAGTATTTGGTTTTTTTAATGGCCGAATAGCGGCTCCAATTTTCTTGAAGAACGGATTTGATATTACTATTAATGCGGATGGCGAAAATTTTGAGGATACCGCAGAATTTTCAGGAGATGGATCTGAGCATAACAACTTTTTAATTGAGCGTGTGCGCTTAGAACGAAAATTATTGGATCAGGAAAAACTGACCAATTTAAGCTCTGAAGAACTGAGAGAGGAAATGAACACTATTAGAAAAGAGCTCCTTACTTTTTATGATCATGACAAAACCATAGATAGCACGGTTGTGGAAATGGCTAAAGGCGATTTGAATCCGATGTTGAATATGTTTTACAATCACTTTTCTGAAATTATCGCCATAAGAGAGGCATTTCCTGTAGGCTCCCCTTCTCCAACATTCAATAATTATGAAAATTTCAAAGGTGGAACGACGTCACTAAAGGATTTGGAAGGGAAATTTGTATACGTCGATGTGTGGGCGACCTGGTGTGGACCTTGTATTGCTGAAATTCCTTCTTTGAAAAAATTGGAAGCTGATTATGCTGATAAAAATATTCACTTTGTAAGCATTTCAATTGATGACGCTATGAGAAGCGGTGGCGGAGATTTGGAAGTGGCTAAAACAAAATGGAAAACGATGATTCAGGAAAAAAATCTTGGCGGAATCCAATTGTTTTCTGATAAAAACTGGCAGTCAGACTTTATATTAGGTTATAAGATTACGGGCATCCCGAGATTCATCTTAATCGATCCAAAAGGAAATGTAGTGGATGCCAATGCTCCAAGACCTTCTAATAAAAAACTTACAGAATTATTTGATAGTTTAGGCATCTAATACTAGAAAAATATACTAAAACTAAAACCGCACTTATTTAAAGTGCGGTTTTTTTAGTTATGAATTGTCCTGTTCGTTCTGCTCATTGGCTACTTGTGGAATTTGTGGTTTTTCAAAGAGACTGAGATATGCTCTGCCTAAATCCTCAATCACATGACTTGCGGTCAAACTTTGATACCCATAATCTTCAACTGCAATATCAGCTGATTTCCCGTGAAGATACACTCCAAAAACACTTGCGGTTAACGGCGCATATCCTTGACAAATAAGGCCTGTGATAATACCTGTCAGCACATCTCCAGTGCCAGCGGTTGCCAATCCTGGGTTACCAGTTGAATTGACATACAGTTTGCCATCAAAAACGATAATTGTATGCGCACCTTTAATCACCAAGATACATTTGTACTTCTTAGAAAATGCTTTAGCTTTTTTCAGCTTATCAAAATCATTTTTCCACTTCCCTATAAGACGTTCCAATTCTTTTGGATGTGGCGTTAACACCGTTTGCGGTTTTAACAACTTAAGATCATCCTTATGTTTGGAGAGTAAATTGATGGCATCAGCATCTATAACCAATGCTGAGGAATTCGTTTTCAAAAAATCTTGAAAAGCCTCATGTGTTGCTTTATCAGTCCCCATGCCCATTCCGATACCAATGGCTGTAGGTTCAATATCAAAATCGATGTTAGTGAGTTTGTTTTCGTCTTGGTCAGTAATGGTCATTGCTTCTGGAAAAGCCGATTGTAATGGAATATAGCCACATTTAGGAGTGTAAGTAGTTACCAAACCAGCTCCTGAAGCCAATGCGGCTCTTCCTGATAGCATCACCGCTCCTATTTTTCCATAACTGCCACCAATAATAAGTGCGTGTCCATAACTTCCCTTATTGGAAAATTTGTCTCGAGGCTGGTAAATAGGCAGCATTTCCAATTTGCCCATTAACTCTACTTCGGTTTCTGTTTCCTGCAAAAAACCAGGGTCAATACCAATGTCAATGGCTTCCCACTGTACGGTATATTTTGATGTTTGAGGCAGAAAGAATACCAATTTAGGCGATTGAAAACTCAAGGTGTAATCTGCCCAAACCACACCATTTTCATCTTCAGGTATTTGATCTGCATAAAGTCCTGAAGGAAGGTCTATAGCCAATGTAAAAGCTTTTGAAGCTCTAAAATGTTGGAACAGTCCTTTCACCCACTCGTTAGCTGGTCGGTTAAGACCAATACCAAAAACGGCATCTACAATGATATCATCAGGGCCGATTTCAGGAAAATCAGCTTCACAATTTAGCATTATAGGCCACTTTTTTGTGGTTTGTTTAATGCGATCATAATTAACCAAAAAATCTTCCGTGCGTTTGTCACTACAGTTAACGACGTAGGTGTGCACATTATAACCGTAAATTATCAAATGACGGGCGACTACCAATCCGTCACCTCCGTTATTGCCAATTCCGCAAAACACATGAATTGGCACTTGCGCGCCCTGCATACGTTGGTGGATCCAATTGAAAATCTGCACCCCAGCACGTTCCATTAATTCGGTGGAGCTGATTTTTTGCCGCTTTGCAGTGACTTGATCGCCTTTATAAATTTGTTCTTTTGAGAATATCTTCATATTTAGAGTCTTTTTTTAAGATATATTTATTAATTCAGTGATTAGCTTCAAAAATGAAGCTGTTTATTTTTTTATTAAAGTAAAAATAATACATTTGAGAGGTATAGACCAAGATATGTATAGCATACATTACATTAAAAATCTTTTTAGCACCTTTATTTCTACTAAAGGCACTACGTCTATTATTGGTATTACCCCTTGGGGTTAATACTATCTTTTCTACTCGTCTCTATATTCCATTTTCATTTTTTTAAAGTACTTACTTTAACTCATTATATATCCAACCATGAACGTATTAAAATTTGGAGGAACATCAGTTGGTTCCTCAGAGAACATAAAGAAGGTTATCCAAATTCTAGAAGATTATTCACAAACTGAATCCGTTATTTGCATTGTTTCGGCTGTTGGTGGCATCACCGATAAATTGTTAAAAGCAGGTGAATTGGCTCAGCAAAAAAACGAAAGCTATCTATCTGAATTTAAATCAATTAAAACAATTCATTTAAATCTTTTGTCTGAACTTATTCCAACACAGAATGATACGGCAAAAGACTATGTTGAAAGCACATTATCTAGCTTAAAAAACCTATTGGATGGTATTTATCTTATAAATGAACTATCTCCTAAAACAACCGATAAGCTTGTGAGTTTTGGAGAACTTCTATCCTCCTATATTATAGCTGAATCAATGAAAAGTAAAGGCTTGAATGTGGTTCGAAAGAACAGTCAAGATCTTGTGGTTACCAATGCTAATTTTACAAAAGCGGAAGTTAATTACAGCATTACGAACGAAAATATTCGAGAGTATTTCAATTCTGCCAACCAGAATATTACGATACTCCCTGGCTTTATTTCGAAATCGGAATCAGGAGAGATTACAACATTGGGACGTGGCGGTTCTGATTTTACGGCTGCCATTGTTGCCGCTGCTTTAAAAGTAAACCGATTGGAAATTTGGACTGACGTTAGCGGCATGTTTACGGCCAACCCTAAACTTGTTAAACAAGCCTATCCTATCGAAAAACTGTCGTATCAGGAAGCTATGGAGTTGTCACATTTTGGCGCTAAAGTGCTCTATCCACCTTCTGTTCAGCCTGTGTTAAATTTGGGCATCCCAATTCATATTAAAAACACTACGGAGCCTGAAGCTCAAGGCACTATTATCACTAACGACAAGAGCAATGGGTTCTCAAAAGCTGCTAAAGGCATCACCAATATTAGCAACATAGCACTTCTAACGCTACAAGGCCACGGAATGGTTGGGATTCCAGGTTTTTCTAAACGATTGTTTGAAACTTTGGCCCATGAGAAAATTAATGTGATTTTTATCACCCAAGCATCCTCGGAACACTCTATTTGTTTTGGTATTGATGAAAGCGATGCCAATCTTGCAGCAACGAGTATCAATCAGACCTTCGAAAATGAAATTGCGTTAAAGAAGATAGATCCGATTATTGTAGAGAAAGACTTGTCCATCGTGGCGCTTGTAGGCGATAACATGAAAAATCACCAAGGAATTAGCGGGAGAATGTTCAGTGCTTTAGGGAAAAATAATATAAACATCCGAGCGATTGCCCAAGGTGCTTCTGAGAAAAACATATCGACAGTTATTGCTCAGAAGGACGTTAAAAAAGCGCTAAATACAATTCATGAACGCTTTTTTGAAGATCAAACTAAACAGTTGAACGTTTATATTACTGGTGTTGGAAATGTTGGTGAACGCCTTGTTGAACAAATCAAACAGCAACGAAAATATCTTAAGGAACAACTGAAAATCAACTTGAGAGTTATTGGACTATCCAATTCTAAAAACATGATTTTTGATGAATCTGGACTCTCTCTAAAAAACTGGAAGGAACAATTGACTTCGGGAGAAAAAGCGTCGTTAGAAGGATTTTTAGAACGTAATAAAACCTTAAACCTTCGCAATAGTATTTTTGTGGATGTTACTGCAAATGAAGACGTTTCAAAAATTTACGCCGATTATCTAAAAGAAAGTATTGCCGTGGTAGCGTGTAATAAAATTGCATGTTCTAGCGCCTATGAAAATTACAGTACTCTTAAAAGACTATCGGTAAAATATAACGCGCCTTATTTATTCGAAACCAATGTGGGTGCGGGTTTACCTATCATTGATACCCTGAACCATTTAATTGCTTCTGGCGATCAGATAACTTCCATTCAAGCGGTACTTTCAGGAAGTTTGAATTTTGTATTCAACAATTTTAATGACCAAACAAAATTCCATGACGTTGTAAAACAAGCTCAAAAGGAAGGTTATACTGAACCCGATCCAAGAATCGATTTGAGCGGTGTAGATGTGGCTCGTAAAATTCTAATTCTAGCGAGAGAAAGTGGCACTGAAATGAATTTGGAGGACATCGAAAACTCGTCATTTTTAACTGAGGCGAATCTTAATAGTGGTTCGGTGGATGATTTTTATCAAACCCTAATCGATGATGAAGCCCATTTTCAGCAATTATATGCGTCTGCTAAAAAGAACGACTGCCAATTGAAATATGTAGCCGAATTCAATGATGGAAAAGCAAAAGTTGGATTGAAAGAGATCCCTAAAGACCATCCATTTTACAACTTACAAGGCAAAGATAATATCGTCATGTTCTATACGCAACGTTATCCAGAACAACCAATGATTATTAAAGGTGCTGGAGCCGGTGCAGATGTTACCGCCTCAGGATTATTTGCGGATATTATCAGGATTGGGAATTAGGATTCAGTGGGCAGTCTTCAGTCTGCAGTTTTCAGTAAGCAGTTTTCAGTCTGCAGTTGGAAGTTGAAAATTTAGTAGAAAGATTTAGTGATAATTCGTGCCATTCGTGTCAAAAAAGATAGAATATAAATTCAAATAAAGTACTTGTGATAAAAAACGAAATCAAAATATTTTCCCCGGCAACGGTAGCCAATGTGTCCTGCGGATTTGACGTCCTCGGATTTTGCTTAGATACCATTGGTGATGAGATGATCATCCGAAAAACAGACAAAAAAGGCATATTCATCACGAAAATTGAAGGGTTTGATCTCCCTTTTGAAGCTGAAAAGAATGTGGCTGGTGTTTCTGCTTTGGCCATGATTGCCGATGCGAAACCCGATTTCGGATTTGAAATCGAAATTTATAAACGTATTAAACCCGGAAGTGGAATTGGAAGCAGTAGCGCCAGTGCTTCAGGAAGTGTGTTTGCCATTAACGAGCTTTTAGGACGACCTTATAATAAAACACAAGTAACTGATTTTGCAATGAAAGGTGAAGCATTAGCTAGCGGAAGTGAGCATGCTGATAATTTAGCACCTGGGATTTTTGGAGGCTTTACCCTCGTAAAAAGCACATTTCCCTTAGAAGTGTTACAATTACCTACGCCCAATGATATTTATGCCACCATTATCCATCCGCAAATAGAAATCAAAACTGCTGATGCAAGAGCCATTTTACCCAAAGAGTTTGCGTTGAAAGATGCGATTACACAATGGGCTAATGTGGGGAGTTTTGTACATGCTCTACACACCAACGACTATGAATTGCTGAAAAGAGCATTGCAAGACGTTATCGTAGAACCACACCGTAGTCAATTGATTCCATTTTTTAAAGAGGTAAAATCTGCAGCGCTCAATAATGGTGCCTTAGGTGCGGGGATTTCTGGTGCTGGACCTTCAATTTATGCGTTATCAAAAGGGATTGAGAATGCGAAAAACGTTGAGAAAGCGATGCGAGCCGTATATTCCGAAACAAATATTGCGTTTGAAACACATGTATCTAAAATTAATACAGAAGGCATAAGAGAAATTTAAATTGTGAAGTTAGGTCGCGGAGTTTCACAGAGAAATGTGTAAAATATTCGTGAATTCGTAACGAAAAAATAAAATTGAAAATGAACTACAGATCACTTAATAAAAAAGCAGCAAATACAAGCTTTAAAGACGCCGTTATTAGAGGAATTGCTCCGGATAAAGGCTTGTATTTCCCGGAAAGCATCACCCCTTTACCGTCATCGTTTTTTGAAAGTATTGACGATTTATCTTACGAGGAGATTGCTTTTGAAGCTATCAAACAATTCGTTAGTCCTGATATTCCTGAAGCTGTGTTAAAAACGATTATTGCGGAAACCTTGTCATTTGATTTCCCCGTGGTCAACATCAACGAGAAGATTTCTACCTTAGAATTATTCCATGGTCCAACCATGGCATTTAAAGATGTTGGTGCAAGATTCATGGCGCGTTGTTTAGGGTATTTCAATCAGAATAACACTAAAGAAGTTACTGTATTGGTTGCCACTTCAGGCGATACTGGCGGTGCTGTGGCAAATGGATTTCTCGGCGTGAAAGGCGTGAATGTGGTCATTCTATATCCTAGTGGAAAAGTGAGTGACATTCAAGAAAAGCAGTTGACCACTTTAAAGCAAAACATCACAGCTTTAGAAGTAGATGGTGTTTTTGACGATTGTCAAGACATGGTGAAACGAGCGTTTTTAGACGAAGACTTGACTTCTAAAATGCAACTAACATCAGCAAACTCCATTAATGTCGCCCGTTGGTTGCCTCAAATGTTTTATTTCTTTTTCGCATATAAACAATTACATAAAACACATCAAAACATTGTGTTTTCGGTGCCAAGTGGCAACTTTGGAAATATATGCGCAGGAATGATGGCGCAACAATTAGGCTTGCCAATCCATCATTTTGTGGCGTCTAACAACCAAAATAACGTGGTCACGGAATACCTCACCACAAAATTATACCAACCAAAACAATCTGTACAAACCATTAGCAATGCCATGGATGTTGGTAATCCGAGTAACTTTATCCGAATTCAGGAAATCTACAAGAATGATTTTGAGTCCTTAAAATCGAATCTGTCTTCTTATAGTTTTACCGATGATGAAACTCGCGAAGCTTTAAAAGAACTTTATGAGAATTTTGAATATGTTGCTGATCCGCATGGCGCTGTCGGCTATTTAGGTTGTAAAGCCTATCTAAAAAAGCAAGACAATGCGCATTGTGTATTTTTGGAAACCGCTCACCCTACAAAGTTTTTGGATGTTGTTACATCTGTCATCAACAAGGATATAGAATTACCGCCACAGATTGAAGCTGTAATGGACAAGAAGAAAGAATCCATTTCAATTGGAAATTATGATGATTTAAAATCGGTGCTTTTAAACACCATATCATAAAAAAAAGAGGCAAATGCCTCTTTTCTTATATTAAAACTTAATATTCTTAAAAATCAAACATTTTCAAGGGCTCTACCTATCAAAGTATCTCCATTTAAAATCTCAAATGAGACCTTATTTGCAGTATCATCATTAAGCACACGTACCAGTGTTTGTGCAACATCTCCCCTACTTATTTCGCCCTGTTGCGATAATTTAGGTTGTAGCTGGATATGATTTGTTGGTTTTTCATTGTTGAGACTTCCAGGTCTTACAATCGCATAATTGAGGCCACTACTTATTAAGTGTTCATCAGCATTTTGCTTTGCTTTTAAATAGTCTTGCAGTTGTTCCGCTTCCTCTGGAGCATCTGCCCCCATGGAACTCAACATTACGAATTTTTTAATCTTCGCATTTTTTGAAGAGTCAATCAAGCGTTTTGCACCTTCTTGATCTACGCCTATCACATTTTTACCGCCAGAACCAGCAGCAAAAATAACTTTATCTATATTTTCGAGTGTATGTGAGACATCCTTTTCTAAATCGCCCAAAACAGTTTGTATCCCATCCTTCTCAAATTGACGGGCCTGATCTTTCGATCTCACCATCGCCACAGGCTTGAAATACTGCGTTTCTGATAATAATTGAACAATTTGTTTTCCAGTGGTGCCATTTGCACCGGCTACTAATACGTTTTCCATAACTACAATCTAATAGAATTTCCATCATGACCAATTTTGAGACCCGCTTTAACTTAAGTTTATCACTACAGCAAAAGGATTATATGCTATTAAAATCATCCTTTTAATCGTCTCTATTCATTTTTAAAACAGATAATTTTCGATACTTTTGTGCTGCAACTATGGAAGATTTTTTAGTAGGAATATTGAAGTTTTTCGGCAATACCATCGAAAACGTGGTTTCAGGCCTAAGTTTAAAAAAAAGGACTTTTTTATGCATTCTTAATTCTCGCCATATGTTTCGCCATCGTTTACTATCTAACAAAGAATTTTTAAATAAACTTTCTGCAACTGAATTGTGATAAACAGTTACACGGAAATTAAACAAACAATTTATGAAAAACACAGCATTAACATCTACACATGAAGCTCTAGGAGCAAAATTAGTCCCTTACGCAGGTTTCAACATGCCTGTTCAATATGAAGGTGTCAGCATTGAACACGAAACCGTCAGACAAGGTGTAGGTGTGTTCGATGTATCGCACATGGGTGAATTTTTAATTGAAGGTCCACATGCGTTGGAATTGATCCAAAAAGTGTGTAGCAATGACGCTTCCAAACTCACCATTGGGAAGGCGCAATACAGTTATTTGCCAAATGAAACTGGTGGTATTGTAGATGATTTGATTGTTTATAAAATTGAGGAAGAGACCTATTTATTGGTCGTCAATGCTGGAAATATCGAAAAAGATTGGAACTGGATCAGTGCTAAAAATGATGTAGGTGCCACTATGAGAGACCTTTCTCCTGAGTATTCTTTACTGGCTATTCAAGGTCCAAAAGCTGTGGAAGCTATGCAAAGCTTAACAAGCCATGATTTGTCTGCAATTAAATTCTACAATTTTGTGGTGGGCGATTTTGCAGGTATCGAGAATGTTATCATTTCTGCAACAGGTTATACAGGTAGTGGCGGATTTGAAATCTACTGCAAGAATTCAGAAGTAAAACAAATTTGGGACAAGGTATTTGAAGCAGGTGCTTCTTACGGCATCAAACCAATTGGCTTGGCTGCACGTGACACCTTGCGTTTAGAAATGGGCTATTGCTTGTACGGGAATGATATTGATGAAAACACCTCTCCTATTGCTGCTGGTTTAGGTTGGGTAACAAAATTCACCAAAGAGTTTACCAATAGTGAAGCGTTAAAATCAGAAAAAGAACACAGTCCAGAAAATAAATTGGTCGGTTTTGAGTTAGATGAACGCGGTATTCCTCGTCACGGTTACGATATTGTAGATGGTAATGGCAACAAAATTGGAGTCGTTACTTCTGGTACCATGTCGCCATCATTAAATAAAGGAATTGGTCTAGGATACGTACCAGCCATTTTTGCCGAAGCAGGTAGTAAAATTAATATTCAAATTCGTAAAAATGCCGTTCCAGCAACTGTTGTGAAAACGCCATTTTATAAAGTCTAATACATGATAGATTACCAAAATGTCATCAATACCATACATCAAAATTTAAAAGACGAGGTCAATAGAGGCGTTGTTGCTTCTTATATCCCGGAATTGGCTGGTGTTGATATTAATAATTTTGGTATTCATCTGAGGCTTATCAACGGGGAAACATATGCTACTGGCGATTGGGATAAGAAATTGTCCATTCAGAGTATTTCAAAAGTTCTGACACTCGCCATGGCATTACCTATGTATCCGGAAAATTTATGGCAGCGTGTAGACGTTGAGCCTTCAGGAAATCCTTTTAACCATTTATCGCTTTTAGAATTGGAAAAGGGAATTCCTAGAAATCCGCTGATTAATGCGGGCGCAATTGTTATTGCCGATATTCTGGTAACGCTTCTGGACAATCCTAAAGAAGAGTTTTTAAATTATGTCCGTTCTGTAGTTGATGATCCTACCATCAATTTTAACGAGACTGTTGCCAATTCTGAACGTATGACGGGGTATAATAATTTTGCGGCGGCAAATTTATTAAAGGCTTACGGCAACTTGCATAATGATGTAGATACGGTGTTGGATTTTTATTTTCATCAATGCGCTATTGAAATGACCTGCGAACAACTCACCAAAGCATTTTTTATGTTTGCAAATCATGGCGCTTGTTGTCAAGAAAATGTACTTATTTCTGCAAGTCAAGCCAAACGGATAAATGCGCTCATGCTCACCTGCGGATTTTATGATGAAGCTGGAGAGTTTGCTTTTGAAGTTGGATTGCCAGGAAAAAGTGGTGTTGGTGGCGGAATTGTAGCCCTTTTACCAAATCAATTTACCATTTCAGTGTGGTCGCCAGGATTAAATAAAAGAGGTAATTCTCTATTGGGAATGAAAGCTTTAGAACAGTTTACAACCATGACCAAACACTCTATTTTTTAAAGAAAGTGCCCCAAAATCATGATGACACCAGACAACAAACACCGCATCCTTATCCTTGGAGCCAGTGGCTTTATAGGCAATGCCCTGTACAAGGAGCTGTGTTCTTATTTTAAAACCTTTGGTACGTATCATCTAACAAACGCAACTTTTGAGAACAATAAACACTTTTTTCAATACCGTGTGGAAGAAGATGATGTTTTTGAGATTCTGGAAGCGGTCAAACCATCAATAATTATTTCTTGTTTACGAGGCGATTTTCACGCTCAGGCTATTGCACATCAGCATATGGCCGAGTATGTAGTAAATCATGATTGTAAAATTATTTTCTTTTCTTCAGCTAATGTCTTTGATGCCTATAGCCAATACCCGAGCTATGAAGATGACAAAACATTGAGTGGCAGTATTTATGGCCATTTCAAGATAAAGATCGAAAACATGCTGATGCGATTGCCTAAGAAGAAAGTGGTGATTGTCAGACTTCCGATGATTTTCGGTACACAATCTCCCAGAGTTAAGGAACTCAAGCAGCATATTGCTGATAAAACAGCCATTGAGTTGTTTCCTAATTTGATCATGAATGTAACGACAGATTTTAAGTTGACGCAGCAAATTCATTACATCATCAACAGGGATAAATTCGGCGTGTTTCATTTAGGAAGTTCTGATTTAGTGCACCACGACGATTTTATAAAGGAAATGGTATCTTTAATCACATCAGAAACGGTGTATTACAAACAAGTGTATACCACCAATGAAGATCGTTATTTAGCCGTGATGCCTAAATTGAATACCTTACCTAAGCATCTTCAAATTAGCAGCACAGAACTTCTTGAAGAATTGGACAATTACATCAATTATAATCCGTAGTCTTAGAAATTGTCAATTATAATTGATAATTTTAGGAAACTTTAAATTATAAATTATGTCTCCACTATCTGAAGAAACCATTGAAAAAAAATTATTGCATTTTCCTGATTGGGAATATTATGACAACGCACTACATGCAGAATTTGAATTTGATAATTTCAAGGATTGCTTTAGTGCCATGAGCAGAATTGCTTTTGAATGTGAAGCGCAAAATCATCATCCAGATTGGAAGAATGTCTATAACCTGCTCACCATTTCATTAACAACACACAGCGCGAAAGGTGTGACAGAAAAAGACTTTAAATTGGCTGAGGCAATTGAAGCCATTGTTGAAGTTCAAGATTAATTTCACATAAAAACCCTTGCATTTTACAGATTAAAACAGCCTCCTACAAGGCTGTTTTTTGATAGTACTATTAAAGAACATAGTCATTGTGTAACAGCTACTCAAATAATCTGGTTTTATACATAATTTTAAGCACGCAAATACCTACTCATAAATGGATTTTTTTAAATTTGCTTAGAATTTGGGATGATGCAAGGCTGATCTGATTACTAATAACTGTGGCCTGAGAAACATCTCAGACTTAGAATTTTAAACTTTAAACTTAGAACTTAAAATGGGAAGAGCTTTTGAATTTCGTAAAGCACGTAAAATGAAACGCTGGTCAGCAATGAGCAAGGCCTTTACGCGTATTGGTAAGGACATTGTAATGGCCGTTAAAGATGGCGGTCCTGATCCTGACACCAATGCAAGGTTGAGAGCTGTTATCCAAAATGCTAAGGCTGTGAATATGCCTAAGGATAATGTGGAACGTGCTATTAAGCGTGCTTCTGATAAAAGTTTGGGCGATTTTAAAGAGGTCCTTTTTGAAGGTTACGCACCTCATGGGATTGCCATTTTGGTCGAAACGGCTACAGACAACAACACGAGAACAGTTGCTAATGTGCGTAGTTATTTTAATAAATGTGATGGAAGTTTAGGGACTTCAGGTTCTGTGGTGTTTATGTTTGACCACACTTGCAACTTCAGAATTGCTGCTGAAGGTTTAGATCCTGAAGAGTTAGAATTAGAGTTCATTGATTTTGGTGCTGAAGAGGTATTTAAAGATGAAGATGATATTCTAATTTACGCACCATTTGAAAGTTTTGGTGCTATACAATCTGAATTGGAAAAACGTAAAATTGAAATATTATCTTCAGGATTTGAACGTATTCCGCAAGTGACTAAAAAATTGACACCTGAAGAAGCTGAAGATGTTGAGAAACTTTTAGAAAAATTAGAAGAAGATGATGACGTGCAGAACGTGTATCACACTATGGAAGAAAGCACAGAAGAATAGATTACAATTCTTATTTATATTAAAAAGGCCAACAATGATGTTGGCCTTTCTCTTTTTCATAGCAATGATTTCACAATAACAAACACGATATTTCTTTCATGTAGTTGAGCCTGAAAATCATCAAATTTGATCTGCTCTATATTATATACGCCACACCATAGGAAAAGGTTTACAACTTTTTGTGATTTAACAAAATTTTAAACTTGTTATGGGCGGTAAACCTAATGTGAACACCGGGTTTTACTCACTTTTGACAATTTGATATGAAAAAAGCCATCTCAGTAGAAGACGGCTTTTTGCATTGCAGAATTGATTATTGTTTCTCTTTAGGGACATAAAATGTTTACTGTATGTTTCAGCAATCAACACTATTAATTATAATTCAAATTTCATGCCGTTTTGCAACATTATAATTCTAAATATTTCATAATTAAGAGTATGCATGAACTTTCCCTTTAACCCCGTGAAAGAAACTCTTCATATATTTAAAATCGGCTTCTAAATCGTCCGTTGGATAAAACGGTTCAGAGATTTTATTTTGTTTATGTTCAAAATCAAAAGTAAACATGATAATAGGCACATTTGCCTTTTTTGCGATATAGTAAAATCCGGTTTTCCACTCCTCTACTTTCTTTCGTGTCCCTTCTGGCGATAAGGCCAATCGGAATTCGTCTCTATTTTCGAATAGTTTTGCAATGGCTTCTACTTTATTTTGTCCCGGGCGTCTGTCTAACGGTGCGCCTCCTATCGCTTTAAAATAATAGCTAAATGGCCATTTGAAAAGTTCTTTTTTAGCGATAAAATTTGATTTTACACCAATAACCTGTCGCATTAAAAGGGCGATATAAAAATCTTCCCAGCTGGTATGTGGAGCGCCAATAATGACTGCTTTTTTAATAGTGTCCTTAGACATTGTGACATTTCCCACCACTTTCCATCCTAACACTTTAGAATAAATAAACTTCGATAACCATCTCATATTACATTTTCTCGTATAAGGTTCTCAATTTTTCCCTGGTGATGATTTGTTTCCATTTTTTACCAAGGGCATTTTCCCATAAGGGCTCCAATCCTAAAGCAACATCAATCATGATGTTAAATTCGTCGTCAGTTAATTGAGCACAAATCCCTTGTGGAAGATTAATGCCATGTATTTTCTTCATTTCTTTAAAAATAGCGACGTCCTTTGGGTAAAACTCTTCAAGATGGTCAAACACAATACAATTTCCGATGCCGTGTTTTACTCCTAAATGATAACCCAATCCGTAGCTCATAGCATGTGCCACACCTACTTGAGAATAGGCAATACTCATTCCGCCGTGCCATGACGCCATCATTAGTTTGTCTTGCATCTCTTCAGCTGAACCGTTTCCGTCCATGAATATTTCCTTACACAGGTCGTAAGCTTTCTCACCATAACTTTGACTAAATGCATTCAAGTAGGTACCATTTAAAGATTCCACACAATGGATAAAACAATCCATCCCTGTGTAGAACCATTGGTCTTTAGGAACGTCTTTTGTCAATTCCGGATCTAATATAACTTGATCGAATGGCGTAAAATCTGAGTTAATGCCGAGTTTTCTATCAGGGCCTGTCAATACGGTTGTACGAGAAACTTCTGCGCCAGTTCCTGAAATTGTAGGTACGCCAACATGATAGATTGCGGGAGATTTTACCAAATCCCAACCTTGATAATCTTTAGCTCCGCCTTCATTGGTGAGCATAATGGCTACTGCTTTCGCTAAATCTAAAATTGTTCCGCCGCCAATACCTATAATCCCTGACGGATGATCTTTATGGTTCAAAATAATTTGTTCCACCAATTCATCCACTTGTGATGTTGAAGGTTCTTTATCGGCAGAAATAAAAAGAAGTTGATCTTCATATGCTAACGAAATTCTAGAAGTCAACCATGCATTTCCTTTAAAAACATCATCCACTAAATAGATAAATGGCGCCTTAACGTTTAATCGCTTTGGTGCTAAAATATCGCTCAATTGGCTAAAACTGCCTCGCCCAAAAACTACTCTGGACACCATTGGATGATTTTTATAAGTCATTATGTATCGTCTTAAACTTTAGATTTAGAGTTTTTCTTCAGCATTGGAAGAACGTCCAATAAACTCGATAAGGTTTTATATTTCTTATGATCCTTTTCATTGGGCACCACTAGTTCATGAATCCATGTGGTATGAAATGGCACATGAATGGCGTGGGCCTTAATATTTATCAAAGGCAATATATCTGATTTTAATGAATTGCCAATCATTAAAAATTCAGAAGGTTTAATGTCTAAATGGTTCAATAATTTAGAATAATTAGCTTCTTTCTTTTCACTCAGAACTTCAATATGATGAAAATAATCCATTAAACCTGATTTTTCCAACTTCCGTTCCTGATCTAACAAATCGCCTTTAGTAACCACTATCAACCGATAATCTTCAGATAATGTATGAAGCACCTCCTCTACACCTTCCAATAATTCGACAGGTTTATTGAGCATGTCCTTGCCTACATTTAGGATAGCTTCTATTGTTGTGTTGCTAATGGAATTGTTTGAAAGTTCCAGCGCTATTTCAACCATCGAAAGGATGAAGCCTTTAATGCCGTAGCCGTATAATGGTAAATTCTCTATTTGGCGTTTAAACAGTTCTTGATCTATTTTGTTTGCTGTTTCATAAGGAGCCAACAGTTTTGCAAACTCGAGTTCAGCGTCCCTGAAATAGGTTTCATTAACCCACAACGTGTCATCAGCATCAAAACCAATTACTTTTATGTTCTTATAGTCTATTTCCATAAACGTTTTGCGCGTTCCAAGTCTTCTGGTGTATCAATTTCAACACCTTCTACGTGCGTTTCGACCATTTTAATTCGTTTGCCATATTCCAAATAACGGATGCATTCTATCTTTTCAGTCGCTTCAATAAATTGCATTGGTAACTTGTAAAAATCGAGAAGGGCCTGTTTTCTAAATGCATAAATTCCTTTATGTTTAAAATAACGGGCGCCTGCTTCTTTATCTCGTGGATAAGGAATCGGGCTTCTTGAGAAATAGAGTGCGAAATTGTTTTGATCAACAATAACTTTTACCGTATTAGGATTGCTGATATCCTCCCAATCATGGATTTCTACCATTAACGATGCCAAGTCAATTTGTTTGTCATGGTCGTCTTTAAAGGCATTGAGTACCTTTTCTAAACTTTCACGTTCAGTAAACGGTTCATCACCTTGTACATTGACAACAATATCGACATCTAAATCTTCAACAGCCTCTGCAATCCTATCGCTACCAGATTCATGTTCTTTTTTGCTCATGATGGCTTTTCCACCATTATTTACAATTTCGTCATAAATAATAGGACTATCAGTTACCACATAAACGTCATCAAACAAGTTGGTTGCAACAGTGGCTTCATAAGTTCTAAGAATTACGGTTTTACCCGCCAAATCCTTCATTAATTTACCTGGAAATCGTGATGCGCTATAACGCGCCGGAATCATTGAAATTATCTTCATAGTTGACCTTGAATTCTAATCAAAAATAAAACTTTTTAAGGTATTTCAGGGCTTGGAAGGTTTAATCTTTTTATAAAGTTTGAAAATGATAAACAGTACAAAAATGACCAAGACGAAAGCGATGATTGGTAAGAAAATTGAAAAGATGGACATGACAATGGAAGTGCCTGTTTCAACGGTAGATACCAACGGATTTCCAAATCCTGCAGTAGACACAGTTGAGGTCACCCGCGAAGCTCCCGCAGCACTTTTAATGGTTGCTGCTGTACCGCCTCCTGCAATAATTGCCAGTGCCCAGGTAATGACAGGACTTAAATCGGCAACAGTAGATACCATTACCGCTGTGCCTGCAATTGCTGCCAATGGAATTGCAATGGTGTCCAATGAATTATCGACCACAGGAATGTAGTAGGCTAAAATTTCAATGAATGTGGCCACACCTAATGTGATTACTGCAGTGAGACTGCCAATCCAAACCCATGAAGAATTCAATTCCCATATATTAAAGTAGGATGCTAAACTGAGGGCGAATAAAGGCAAGAACACCCTAAAACCCACCGATGCGGCCAATCCGATACCCAAAAAGATGCTTATAAGTGTTTCAGTCATATAAATCCGGAAATCTTAGAAAAGGATATTGTATCCATTAACTATTCCTTAAAGTTATAAATTTCATTCGGATGTAGGCTAAAAATTTAGCATAGAAAACATGGGCAGCTATTCTAGATAGATATATTATATTAAGATTCGAAAAACTCATCGGGAAACCCTATCAAATATAATTTCTCTTTTGCACGGGTCATTGCGGTATAAAGCCATCTCAAATAATCTTTATCAATACCGTTTGGCAAATAAGGTTGTTCCACAAAAACCGTGTGCCACTGTCCACCTTGCGATTTATGACAAGTAATGGCGTAAGAAAATTTTACCTGTAAAGCGTTGAAATGCTTATTGTTCTTAATCTTTAGAAATTTTTTATAATTGGAAGTTTCCTCTTCGTAATCTTTTTGCACTTCAAGGTACAATTTGTTAGATTCTTCATAAGGTAAGGATGGGGATTCCGCTTCAATAGTATCTAAAAGTAAAACCGTTTCAAAAGGTGCCATTTTTGGATAATCGACCATTTGCACTTTCACTTCTGCAAATCTAAATCCATATAAATCCTGAATGCTAAAGATTTCCAACACCTGAATAATATCGCCATTAGCAATAAAACCGGCTTCTGAAGTTGGTTTTACCCAAAAATAATTATTCTTTACGACCATTAGAAAATCGCCTACGGTAAGCTCATTCTCATTATTTAAAATACGCTCCCTAATTTGCTTGTTGTACAAATTGGCACGTTTATTACTCCTTACAATGATGGCCGTCTCTTCATTTCCTTGATCGGAATATCCATCATTGATAGCATCCATAATCTCATAGCCATCCACAAGCCTGACAATATCTGAATAGCCTTTCAGATTAATTTTAAAAGACTCATAAAATTCACCTTCCAAAACATCGCGGAGGTTGGTGGCATTCATCAAAATACCTGAACCCTCTGCTTGACGCATCACCTCGTCCAATTCCATGGAAATGACGCTTTTGTTATAATTAAGATTTAGTTGCACACTATCTAACGCCGGACTTAAATCAGACTTTACAGGTGGCAACTGCGCTTTATCTCCAATAAGTAAGAGTTTGCAATTGTGTCCAGAATAGACGTATTGCATCAAATCATCCAATAAAGAGCCGTTTTCAAACAATTTGGAATCCGAAGGTGCATCAGGAATCATCGAGGCTTCATCAACAATAAATATGGTATTGCGATGTTTGTTGGGCTGCATCACAAACTTCACCCCACCGCCTTTGTCTTTTTTAGGAAAGTAAATTTTCTTATGTATGGTAAAGGCTTCTTTGCCCGAGTAATTAGAAATCACTTTAGCAGCTCTTCCAGTTGGAGCCATTAATACCGCACTTTTCTTAATATGCCATAAATTGGATACTAATGTTCCAATAATACTAGTTTTTCCGGTACCTGCGAATCCTTTTAGGAGATAGATTTGGTTATTATTGGTATCAAAAACAAAATTAGAAAGCTGATCTAGTACAATATTCTGTTTTAATGTGGGTTCAAAAGGAAATTTTTGTTTTAAAAGTTTATAAAAATCGGAGGCATTCATATTTCTGTCGTTCATTTTTCTTAAAGCCGAAAGATAAGGTTTATAAGGGATTGTTGTAACTTTATACCTCAATATTTGTAAGCTTTCTACAATATATAAGACCTCACATTTTTTAATTTTGTCATTTTTATAGGGATTGGTTTTCGTGAATAAAAAAAAATTGTAGATTTGCGTTAGACCATTTATAAAAATAAACTCACAAACTATGCTAACAGTAATTCTTGCTATTGTAATTGTTATCCTTCTTACGATTGGAATCGTTTGGTTGATTGACAAATTTGTTCCTAAAAACTTTAAGCCAATCTTACATATTGTTCTATGGGTGGCTATTGCTTTTCTAGGCTATTCTACCTTTATGTCAGTATATGGAGAAATCCAATTCAATCAACTTAAAGAAAAGCGTTATGCTGCTGTTATTGAAAAACTAATCGATATTAGAGATGCTGAATTAGCATACAAACAAGTAAACGGCAAATTCACTGATAACTTTGATGCTTTAATAAAATTTGTTGATACAGGTAAATATGTAATCACACAACGAAGAGATTCTTCTATTGTAGATGCGGAAGCTACAAAACTTTTTGGAGGCGTTACAATAATGAAAGACATTGTACTTATTGATACTTTAGCTTTTGTATCTGTTAAGGATTCTTTATTTGGAGCTGATACACGTTATAAAACAATGATGAATGTGCCTGTAGGTAAACCAGGTACAAAGTTCTCATTGAAAGCTGGTAAATTAGAAAACATTCCTGTTTTTGAAGCTAGCGTTGATAAAGCTCTCATCTTAGATGGCGAAGACAAAAACTTAATTGCTAAAGAAAAGCAAGTGGTTTCTGTTGATGGCGTTAACGGACCAAAACTTATGGTAGGTTCAATGGATGAAGTTAAAACTAACGGAAACTGGCCGAAAAACTACTCAACGAGAGATTAAATTGGAATCACATATCTTAAAAAAACTGTCCATTCAAATTAGTTTGAGTGGACTTTCTTTTTGTATACTAAACAGTGCTGACACTAAAGTGGACTATTTAAAGCGCATCGACTTTAAAAATAAACTTACACCAGAAGCTGTTTTGGACCATCTCAAAAAAGCCATTGCTGAAGAATCGCTTTTAAGAGAGCACTTTGATAGCGTTTTGGTAATTTTCCAAAATGACCTGTCCAACTTAGTTCCGGCAGAATATTTTAACGAAGAACATTCAGCCGACTATTTAAAGTTCAGTTCTAAAATTATCAAAACCGATTTCATTTCCCACGATACCATTGCGGCCAATAATAGTGTGAATGTTTTTGTACCTTATGTGAACATCAATAATTATGTTTTTGATGTCTATGGGGAATTTGAATACAAACACGCCTCCACCATTTTAATGGAACATGCATTAAAAGAAGAACAAGGCGCTGAGGATGACAAAATGTATATTAATGTGGCACCGTTTCATTATGAGATGGTCGTGGTCAAAAAAGGACAACTGCAACTTTACAATACGTTTGAATACGACACCAAAGAAGATTTTATCTACTTTATACTCTTTGCAATTGAGCAGCTGCAGTTGGATCCGGAAACCCTTATTGTTAAATTAACAGGGATTATTGAGAAGGATGATGCACTCTTTAATATGCTTTATACCTATATTCGATTTGTAGAGTTTGATAAACCATCACAATCATTTACGTTTGATAGTATTGACATCAATGCATCCAAACATCAACACACCCTTATTTTAAACAGTTTTAACTCATGCGAATAATCTCAGGTAAATTTAAAGGAAGACGCATTACGCCGCCAAAAAAACTACCAGTGCGTCCAACCACGGATATGGCCAAGGAAGCGCTTTTTAATGTGATCAACAATAATTATTATTTTGACGAGATTTCCGTTTTAGATTTATTTGCGGGAACAGGAAGCATCAGCTATGAATTTGCATCTCGAGGCACAGAAGATATTACTTGTGTGGATGAAGATGCAGGTTGTATTAAATTCATCAATAAAACTGCTGAAGAATTTGTAATGGACATCAAAACTGTTAGAAGCGATGTCTTTAAATTCTTAGAAACTGCAAAACTACAAGCAACGGTGATTTTCGCTGATCCGCCTTATGGAATTAGCATGGAATTGTTTTCGAAAATTCCGGAGTTGGTTTTTCAAAATAACCTTTTGGAAGACGATGGCATTTTAATTGTGGAACACGCTAAACAGATGGATCTTTCTGAACTTCCTTATTTTAGTTACTCAAAGCATTATGGAAGCAGCGTATTTAGTTACTTCGAAAGACCTGAATTGACTATAACCTAGACCATATACATTCATCAATAAATAAAACAAAGCCCTTTAGATCACTCCAAAGGGCTTGTTTATTTAAGTAAATCTATAAGCCGAATTCTGTACTTCTTCAGTATAAAATAAATTATAAAAAGAAAAAGCCCTTATCATTTATCTGAGTGTACTGTTACCAGCACACTTTAGCTGTCTACCCTCCAACAATCGAGCGTGCCGCCCTCAAACGTTGGTATACATGACATTGCACCACATAGAGTTTACCTGGTTTCACTACAGCATTACCTGTACATACTTTCTGTTGCACTTTTCCTGATCTCACGACCGATGGCCATTAACCATTATGTTGCACTACGGTGTTCGGACTTTCCTCCAAATGTCCAAGCTAGTTGAGCATTCAGCGATAAGGCGACTTACTTGGGGTCAAAGTTACTTTAAAGTTTTAACTACTTAAAGTTTTAAATGCCTAAAGTTGACTCTAAATCCAAAATCTCGCTTTCGTTAAACCGAAATTTTTTGAAGAGCGTCAACATCTAACATTTTTTGTTAATAACTAATACTAAAATCGGCCGTTGTGACTACGTATTTAGAACTGATTTTATAACTTTGTTACTTCTAGTTTAGCATCCATGATGTTGTACTAAATTCAGATTTATCAATGGAACATTTCATCGTATCGGCACGCAAGTATAGACCTCAAACATTCAAGGATGTTGTGGGCCAGCAGGCTATTACCAATACGTTACTGAATGCCATTGAACATAACCATTTAGCCCAAGCCCTACTCTTTACGGGTCCGCGTGGTGTTGGTAAAACAACCTGCGCACGTATTTTGGCAAAAATGATTAATAGTGATGGTTCTGAACAGGAAGATGAGGATTTCGCTTTTAATATTTTTGAATTGGATGCCGCGTCTAACAACTCGGTAGATGATATCAGAAATTTAACGGATCAAGTTAGGATTCCGCCACAAGTTGGAAAGTATAAAGTCTATATTATTGATGAGGTGCATATGCTCTCTCAAGCCGCTTTTAATGCATTTTTGAAGACTTTAGAAGAGCCACCAAAACATTGTATTTTTATTTTAGCAACTACAGAAAAGCACAAAATCATTCCAACGATTTTATCCCGTTGTCAGATTTTCGATTTCAAACGCATCACTGTTAAGGACGCTAAACACTATTTAAAATATATTGCTGAAGAACAAGGAATTGATGCTGAAGATGATGCGCTCCATATTATAGCTCAAAAAGCTGATGGTGCCATGCGTGATGCGCTTTCCATTTTTGATAGAGTAGTCAGTTTTTCTGGCAAAAACTTAACAAGACAAGCGGTAACTGAGAACTTGAATGTTCTTGATTACGAAACCTATTTTACAAGTACCGATTTAATTTTAGAGAATAAAATCCCGGAATTGCTCATTCAATTTAATGACACCTTATCTAAAGGTTTTGACGGGCACCATTATATTGCCGGATTGGCATCTCATTTTAGAGATTTAATGGTTTGTAAAAATGAGCATACCATAGAACTTCTTGAGGTTGGTGAGGACACCAAACTTAAATATATGGAGCAGTGTAGAAAAGCTTCCTATGAATTCCTGATGAAGGGCATAGAGTTGGCCAACGACTGTGATCTCAAATTTAAAAGTAGTAAGAATCAACGCTTACTCGTTGAACTGACTTTAATGCAGCTTGCCTCTATCACTTTTGATGGAGAAAAAAAAAATAGCAAACATTACATAATTCCTGCCTCTTACTTTAAGGCAAAAGGTATAAAACCCGTTCCCGTAACGGTTCCAAAAAAAGAAGTACCAGTTACCAATACGGTCGCTGAACCTACACCCGTAACACCACAACCTTCTAAACCACTGGCAACGCAGAATCCGTATGCGCAGCAAACGATTCCTAAAATTGATTTAAAACTTGATAGCAAGCGGACTTCAGGCTTATCATTAAAAAGTATTAAAGCAAAAAAGGAACATCTCATCAGACAAATGGAAGTGGTCATTGATCCCAATGACTTACCATCCGAGGATTTTACAAAGGAGGCTTTCGATGAGGCGTGGACAACATACATCAATTCTTTAAACTCAAAAGGTGAAAAGATTATGATGTCCATTTTAGAAATGAGCAAGCCCGTTTTAAAAGGCACTGAAATTCACGTTGAGTTCCCAAATGAATCTCTTAAGATTGAATTGGAACGCTCGCAATTTCCGTTGATGGAACATCTGAGAAAATCACTTCGGAATTTTAATTTATCTTTAGAGATTCATGTGAATGAGGAAATCTCTAAAAAATATGCCTTTACTCCCATTGAGAAATACGAAAAATTCAAAGAGAAAAATCCAAACATTGAGCTTTTGAGAAAGACCTTTGGTTTGGATATATAAATCGTTTGTCGCAATATTTTTCAGGATTGATTTTGATTAAATAGCTTGACTATGAAACACATTTTACTGTTAGTAGCTTTAATGTCTATAGCATTTGTTAGCTGTGATGGGCGGAAGACCAAGAAAGAAGCTTTGGAACAAGCGGTAGCCGAGTTTAATCTAAAAGCTACGCCGATTCAGGTGGTTACTTATAATCCGGAATCGTATGTAGAAATAGTCACTGATACAATAATTGCAAATTTTGTAAAGGTCAGGATTAAGAACTATGCGCTTATGGATGATCAAATTCTGATTTCAAAGACTTCAAGTGATCATACAAAAAGCATAAATTATCAACGGGTATTTGAGTCAGAAGTAACCATTTCTACGGCTACTAAGGACATTCTAAACACGCATATTTCTGCAAAACAATTTCAAGGTTTAGACACCGATCCGTTTTGGAAGAATGCGACCCTGCAACATGCTTGGGTAAATCAGGAACTGTCTTCCTCGGATGACATAAAATTGGATATTTCATTCATCAACCCGAATACGACAGCGTACAAACTTTTCAGAATGTCCATTGCTATTGATGGTCAACAAACACTTAATTTAATTGAAGAACGCAGTTAAATTCAAAGATTAATACTTTAAAAATCGTTCGTTTTTATAAACGATTGATATCAAAATAAACTTAAAATTATGCTCGGATTAAAATTACCTACTGATCCACGTTGGGTCAATATCGTTGAAAAAAATATTGAAGAGATCTTAACTGATCATGCGTATTGCGAGCAAAAAGCCACCAGTACCGCAATTTCATTAATCGTTAGTTTTCCTGAATATACCGAGTTGGTTCAAGAAATGGTGGCGTTAGTTAAGGAAGAAATCAGTCATTTTAAAATGGTACATGATAAGATTCTTGAAAAAGGTTGGACGTTAGGAAGAGATAGAAAGGATGAGTATGTTATTCAACTCCTTACCTTCTTCCCTAAAGGAGGCAGTAGAACGACGCAGTTGGTTCATAGACTGCTCTACGCCGCTTTAATTGAAGCACGAAGCTGTGAGCGTTTCCGTTTGTTATCTGAAGAATTAGAAGATAAAGAATTGGCAGAGTTTTACAGAAAATTAATGGTAAGTGAAGCCAACCATTACACCATGTTTTTAGGATTCGCAAGACAATATGGCGACAGGAAAGAGGTCGATAAAAAATGGAATACCCTTTTAGAATTTGAAGCTGAAATCATGAAAAACTTAAGCAAAAGTGAAACGATTCACGGCTAATTCATGTAGAATTCATAATCAGATTTAAATATTTAAAATAAAAAAGCTCCAACAGTATTGGAGCTTTTTTCATGAGTTATACTAAATAGAAATCGATAGTAAATCGAAATAAAACAAACTGTTTAAAGCATATTTACACTGGAAACGGAGCCAAAATAAACACTCTTAATAATCCCATCTGAAAGTCCGATTTTCGGTACATATATATATTTGGCATCGCTCCATTTCATAGCAGAAAGATAAATTCTCGTCGCCGGAATAATAACGTCTGCCCTATCCTGATTTAAGTCCAATTCCGTAATACGCTCTTCATAACTATACGTTTGAAGCATGTTATAATAAGATGTCAAATAGAAATACGTTAGGGGTTTACCCATCGCTTTTCCTGAGATTTTGAATATTTTATTGATATTCCCTCCAGAACCTAAAAGATCAATTTTTTCAAAATCTTTTGTATTCTGCTTGATCCATAGTTCCAGTTCTTGCCAAACTTCTTTTTGAACAATATCATTTAACAATCTTACCGTACCAATTTTGAACGATTTGGAAGCCGTCGTAATGCCTTTATCAATCACTGAAAATTCTGAACTACCACCACCAACATCTACATATAAATAGGTTTTACTTTTGTCGATAAAACTATTCAAATCTGTAGCAGCAATAATCGCAGCTTCTTCTTCACCATCAATAACATCAATCTTTATCTTGGAGTGCTTTTTAATGTTTTTCACAATAGCATCGCCATTTATAGCTTCACGCATTGCCGAAGTTGCACACGCTTTATAAGCCACAACTTTATGTGATTTCATGAGCAGTTTAAACGCATTCATAGTGTCTATCAAGCGTTGTTCATTTTCCGGAGAAATTTGCTGATTTAAAAACACATCAGCTCCCAAACGAATAGGTACACGTACCAAAGAACTCTTTTTGAAAAGGGTTGGTTTTCCTTTCTGTTCAATAATATTTGAAATCAGCAAGCGCACCGCATTGGAGCCAATATCTATTGCCGCATATTTTTTGATAGTCAACATAGTCTATTCCTGTAATTTATTGACATAATAATCATAAATGGCAAACTGTGCCCTTACCTTTGGCAAGTTATTATGTCGGTATTTATTTTCGTGTGAGCCACACAACAAACGGGCTTTTACGTTATCCTTCCAAGTGATTTCAAAAATATCCATCAATTCATTCTTGATATCCTTATCAAAAATAGGACAGGTAACTTCTACTCTATTTTCGATATTTCGAGACATCCAATCTGCTGATGAAATAAACACTTTTGGATCATTATTGTTGCAAAATACCAATAATCTGGTATGTTCCAAAAACTTATCAATAATACTCACAACCTCAATGTTTTCACTCATTCCCTTGATTCCTGGCACTAAACAGCAGATGCCTCTTACAATCATCTGAATTTTAACACCGGCCCTACTCGCTTCATAAAGTTTATCTACCATCATATAGCTTGAAATGCTATTGAGCTTCAACTTAATATAGGCAGGTTTGCCATTTTTGGCATTATCAATTTCGGTATCAATCAGTTTAAAAAGCTTCGTCTTTGTATAATGAGGAGAAACGATAATGTGCTTATACCTGAAAATCTTGTAATTGGTTTCGAAGAAGTCAAACACCTTTACAACATCCTTTAAAATCTTCTGATCGGATGTAAACAAAGTGAAATCCGTATAAAGTTTGGCGGTCGATTCGTTAAAATTCCCCGTACTCAAAAAGCCGTAGCGTTTTATTCTTTTATTCTCTTCACGCTCAATGACGCACATTTTACTATGCACTTTCAAGCCTTTTACGCCAAATAGCAAATTTATACCATCGGATTCCATCTGTTCCGCATAGTCGATATTGGCCTGTTCATCAAAACGTGCCTGTAATTCAATAGCCACGGTCACTTTTTTACCGTTTTTAGCTGCATTTATTAATGCACTGGCAACGTGGGATATTTGTGCCAATCGGTAAATGGTAATCTTTATATGTTTTACCTGCGGATCTAAGGCTGCTTCCCTTAAAAACTTAACGATGTATGAAAACGTGTGATATGGCGTGTGGAGTAAATAATCTTTTTTTGCGATATTTTTGAAAATACTGGTCTCCAAACTTAACCCCTTAACTGGTAAAGGACTTATTTTTTCATATAATAAATCTGTTCTTCCCAAACTTGGGAAATCCATGTAGTCGCGTCTATTATGGTATCGGCCGCCAGGAATAACACTATCCTTCGAATCAATTCCCATCATATTTAATAGGAAAAGTAACGTTTCCTGATCGATGGTTTTATCGTACACAAATCTCACCGGTTCACCCGTTTGGCGATGCTTGACACTATCAGAGATTTTCTCGATGAAACTCTTACTCAAATCACTTTCAAAATCCAATTCGCCATCACGCGTAATTTTAATCATGTGGGCAGATGCCGATTTATATTCAAAAATATTGAAGATGTCATCCAAGCAATAGCGCAACAAATCGTCCAACATGATGATGTAATTGTCCTGTCCTTTTTTTGGAAGCACAACAAAACGGTCCATTGTTTTCGGGATTTCAATAAGCCCATATTGCTTTTGATTATTGCCCAACTCCATTTTAACAGCCAAATAAGCGGCGTTATCCTTTAAGGTTGGCACCTTTACCAAATCGCTCAAGATAATCGTCACCAGCGCTGGACTTACATGTTGAATAAAGTATTTTTTTATATACTTATGTTGGGAGTCATCGATTTGTGTTTCGTTGACAATATGAATATTTTCATCTTCCAACCGTTTGTGGATGGTTGCTAAAATCTCGAGACTATCACTTTGTTGCTTGATAACAATTTGGGTGATGATCTCTAACAATTCACCTGCAGAAATTCCGCCCAATTCACTTTTACCTGTTTTTCCGGCTTCATAAATACGCTTGACTGTGGCATATCTCACCTTAAAAAATTCGTCTAAGTTATTGGAGAAAATACCTAAAAACCGAAGTCGCTCAATGAGGGGCACGCCTTCGTCTTCAGCTTCTTGTAAAACACGCTCGTTAAACTGTAACCAGCTCAACTCTCTATTGATGTATGTATTGGAATTTATATCTGTAACCATTAAATGCAAACTGAAGTTAATCTCTGACAAATATATTCTATTTATAACTCAAAATAAAGGGAGTAGATAAGGAATAGTTATTTGTTAACATTGCGAGAAGCTCACAAGGCAACGCTTGATTAAAACCATTGTGAACCAATTACCTACCTAAAGTCTTTCGGTTTTAGGATCATTTTGGTAGTGCCCTTCTTTAAGTCTTTCCACTGATCAATGTCAAATTGAATCATTGCGATACCTGAAGTTGGTAAATTATCGAGCGGCTTGTCCCCTAGACTGTTGGTCAATTCTGTAAAAGCGTGGTTATGCCCAAAAATCATGACCTCATTAAACGCATCGTCCATATGCTTCAGAAATCTCAAAACACGATTGCCACCAAAGTCATAAATCTGCTCATCGATAAACAGCAACGATTTTGGAGAATTTAAATTTCTCATAAATATTTCACAAGTACTTGAAGCTCTGAGTGCTGGACTTGAAAATATAACGTCAGGCTGAAAATTGTAATCTTTAAAGATCTCTGACAGTAAATTCGCATCAGAGATGCCCTTCTTGCTCAAAGGACGCTGTAAATCAGTGATATTGTGCTCCCAAGAGGATTTTGCATGCCTTATAAATACTATAGTCTTCATATTTTCATTCGATTAAATGCATTTTTTATCGATAAAGTGTTGTTTATATCCGTTTGAACGATTATTTTAGTCCCTTCAACACGTAAATTTGTTTACTAAATGAGTTATATGTTGTTTTGTTACAGTAAATTAATGTTGACCCCAAAATCAAAAACATGTTAATAGATCCATAATTTTCGGCTCTGGTCTCCAGCGTCGGTCTTCCCTCAAGATATACATTTAAGAAGTTACAGATTTTGATTTGACGTATCACGTCAATTCTTGACTAAACTTCTATAAGGTAATTAAATCAATTTAATTAAAACATTCGCTATGCGATTAATTAATCAATTTATGGCTTTAATTATTACATCACAACTAGAAATGTTCTATAAACAACGTAAAGTTAAATACTTATAAGAGGACTTCGCAAGTAAATAGAAATTTAATAACAGTAACACAACAAAATTAGTCACACCAACTAATTCCATAATTTAAAAATTAGGGCTTATGAAAACAATTACTCATGAAATCATTATAAAACGTTGCCTGTTTTTGATGGTTTTCCTTATTCAAAGTTTTGTGTTTTCGCAAACACAAACGAACATATTAGAATCTAGTTCTATAGATTCTAGTGTTATTACCGTCAATGGAGATGAAATTCTTTCTAAAGACACTCAAGCTAGTTGTAGTGCGAAGGATTTCATCCTAGAAAAATTGTATTTGGGAGATGCGAATGGAGCGCCGTTGGGGAACTCATGTACTCCAGGGTCTACTGTTGCCGCTTCTATATATGCCTATTTCGATGGGCCAACAAATGCAGATAGATATAGTCTATATATGGACTATGATATCTATATCAACGGCGTGTACAGTTCTCATGTTAATACTTGTTTATATACAGGACAAGTTGTCCCTATTCGACAAAATTTAAAATTAACAGATATATCTTGGCAATGTGGTGACCGAGTTGAGTTAAAGAACTTTTATATGGCTTGGCAAACCACACCTGGAAAACCATGTTCTACTCATCCTTCTAAATGTTATTTTAACGGAGAAGGTTACCATGTAGATGCGCCATTAATCGCTAATTTCTCATCTACTACTACATGTGATTCTTATAAGGTAGATTTTACAAGCACCACAACTGGTGGAGATACTGATCACCCTTACACTTATAAGTGGGACATTAATAATAATGGAAGTGTTGAATACACAACTGCCAATCCTAGTCACACGTTCCCTGGCCCGGGAACTTATTCTGTTAAACTTACAGTAAACGATTATGCCGGTAAAGTAGATTCACAAATCTATTCAATAACGGTAAATTCATTATTACAGAATTTAAGCTTGACAACTACTAACATTGCTTGTAATGCTAGCAATACTGGTGCAATTACAGCTAGTGGTGTTACTGGTGGTGACGGCAACTACACCTATTCAATTAGCCCTGTACCAACTGGCTATATTCAAAATGGTGCTCAATTCACAAACTTATCAGCGGGTACTTATACTGTAACTGTTACAGATGGCAGTGGTTGCTCAGTTAGTGCGACTGCCACAATTACAATGACGGAAGGCACAACACCTGCAATAACTGCACCTGCAAACCTAAGTGTGGAAGGTTGTTCAATTGCTGATATTAAAAACAATGAGACTACGGCTTTAGATTTTAGTGCAACTCCTATAAGCATTAGTACAGCACAATTTGAAACAGAAGGTGGAACCTTTGTTGAAGAGAATGTTGATACAATTACTTACCAAGATACTGCATCTGGTTCATGTCCTATAGTAATAACCAGAACGTTTACTATTACAAATGATTGTGGCTTATCTGCTACTGCAACGCAAACTATAAACATTGCTGATTCTGTCGCGCCTGTTTTTGCAGCATTACCTGCGCCATCAACTATTGAATGTGGTGTAACACCAAACTTTGCTCAAGCAAGCGTTTCAGATGCATGTGGTTCAGACCTAACATTGACATTTGAAGATGTAACAACTGATGGCGAGTGTGAAGGTGCCTATGCCATCACTAGAACTTGGACTGCAACTGATGCTTGTGGTAATACTTCTACTGCTTTTCAAACTATCAACGTTGAAGACAACACTGCTCCAGTATTTGCAGCATTACCAGCCGAATCAACAATTGAATGTGGTGAAACACCAAACTTCGCTCAAGCAAGCGCAATTGATGCATGTGGATCTGAAGTAACATTGACTTTTGAAGATGTTACAACTCCTGGTTCAACTGCAGGTGTCAACGTGATCACAAGAACTTGGACAGCGACTGATGCATGTGGAAATTCTTCAACAGCATCTCAAACAATAAACGTTCAAGATAGTACAGCTCCAGTTTTTGCCGCGTTACCTGCGCCATCAACTATCGAATGTGGCGAAACGCCAAACTTCGCTCAAGCAAGCACAACGGATGCATGTGGTGCTGAAGTAACCTTAACTTTTGAAGATGTTACTACTCCTGGCGAATGTGAAGGTTCATACGCAATTACAAGAACTTGGACAGCGACTGATGCTTATGGAAATGCTTCAACAGCATCCCAAACCATCAACGTTGAAGATAATACAGCTCCAGTATTCGCAGCATTACCTGCGGAGTCTACAATAGAATGTGGTGTAACACCAAACTTCGCTCAAGCAAGCGCAACGGATGCTTGTGGATCAGAAGTGACCTTGACTTTTGAAGATGTTACCGCTCCTGGCTCTACTTCGGGTGTTAGCGCGATCACAAGAACTTGGACAGCAACAGATGCTTGTGGAAATACTTCTACTGCCTCTCAAACGATCAACGTTCAAGATAATACAGCTCCAGTTTTTGCTGCATTACCTACGCCATCAACTATCGAGTGTTCAGAAACTCCTAATTTTGCTCAAGCAACTGCTACGGATGCATGTAGCTTGGAAGTCACCTTAACTTTTGAAGACGTCACTACTCCTGGCGAATGTGAAGGTTCTTACACGATTACAAGAACATGGACCGCAACTGATGCTTATGGAAATGCTTCAACAGCATCCCAAATCATCAACGTTGAAGATAACACCGCTCCAGTATTTGCAGCATTACCTGCGCCATCAACTATTGAATGTGGTGAAACACCAAACTTCGCTCAAGCAAGCGCGACTGATGCATGTGGATCTGAAGTAACATTGACATTTGAAGATGTAACAACTCCTGGTTCAACTGCAGGTGTTAACGTAATCACAAGAACTTGGACTGCGACTGATGCATGTGGAAATGCTTCTACAGCATCTCAAACAATAAACGTTCAAGATAATACAGCTCCAGTATTTGCTGCATTGCCTGCGCCATCAACTATCGAATGTGGCGAAACTCCAGAATTTGCTCAAGCAACTGCGACGGACGAATGTGGATCAGAAGTAACATTGACTTTTGAAGATGTTACTACTCCTGGCGAATGTGAAGGTTCTTACGCAATTACAAGAACTTGGACAGCGACTGACGCTAATGGAAATGCTTCAACAGCATCCCAAACAATAACTGTTCAGGATAATACAGCTCCAGTATTTGCTGCATTGCCTGCACCATCAACTATCGAATGTGGTGAAACGCCAAACTTCGCTCAAGCAAGCGCAACTGATGCTTGTGGATCTGAAGTAACATTAACTTTTGAAGATGTGACTACTGATGGTGAATGTGCTGGTGCTTATACTATCACTAGAACTTGGACAGCAACTGATGCTTGTGGTAATGCTTCAACGGCATCACAAACTATCAATGTTCAGGATATCACGGCACCTGTTTTTGCAGCATTACCTGCTCCATCAACTATTGAATGTTCAGAAACTCCAAACTTTGCGCAAGCCAGTGTAACTGATGCTTGTGGATCTGACGTGACATTGACTTTTGAAGATGTAACGACTGATGGCGAATGTGGTGGTGCTTACGCAATCACTAGAACCTGGACAGCAACTGATACATGTGGAAATACCTCTACGGCATCACAAACAATAAATGTTCAAGATAATACAGCTCCAGTAATAAACACAATAGCAACTGATCTTGTAGTTGAATGTGATGGAAATGGCAACAGTGGTGCTTTTGATGCTTGGTTGAATTCAAACGGTGGTGCTACTGCAACAGATGCGTGCTCAACTAACTTAACATGGTCAAACAACTATGACGGCTCAACTTCTGATTGTTCTAAACCAGTTGTTGTTACTTTTACGGTAATTGATGAATGTGGAAACGCTTGTTCAACTACAGCAACCTATACCATTCAAGATTCTCATCCTCCTGTCATTACTGCTGCAGCTGATGTAACGGTTGAATCTGATGGAAAAGGAAATAAAAGTGACTTACAAACGTGGTTAGAGAATAACGGTGGTGCTACTGCAACAGATGACTGTTCTGCTATCTCATGGTCTAATAACTTTACAAGCTTATCTGACTTATGTGGGGCAACAGGTGCTGCTACTGTAACTTTTACGGCAACTGACGCTTGTGGAAACTCAGACAGTACAACGGCTACATTTACAATTGTAGATACTACAGCACCAATTATATCACCATTACCAGATGTAACAACAATTGAGTGTACAGAAACACCAAACTTTGCTCCGGTAACGGCTATTGATTCTTGTGGATCTCCAGTAACATTATCTTTCCAAGATGTTACGACTCCAGGAGAATGCGATAATACATATTCTATAACAAGAACATGGACTGCAACTGATTTTTGTGGGAATGCTACAACGGCATCGCAAACAATCAACGTTGAAGATACAACAGCTCCTGTTTTTGCAGCATTGCCTGCGGAATCGACTATTGAGTGTTCAGAAACTCCAAACTTTGCTCAAGCAAACGCTACTGATGCTTGTGGATCTGAAGTGACATTGACTTACGAAGATGTTACAACGGATGGCGAATGTGCAGGTGCTTACTCAATCACGAGAACTTGGACAGCAACTGATTCATGTGGAAATGCTTCAACAGCATTACAAACAATCAACGTTCAAGATACTACAGCTCCTGTTTTTGCAGCATTACCTGCAGAATCAACTATTGAATGTGGTGAAACACCAAACTTCGCTCAGGCAAGTGTAACGGATGCTTGTGGAACTGAAGTAACATTAACTTTTGAAGATATTACAACTGACGGCGAATGTGCTGGTGCTTACGCTATCACTAGAACATGGACTGCTACTGATTCATGTGGAAATGCTTCAACAGCATCACAAACAATCAACGTTCAAGATACTACAGCTCCTGTTTTTGCGGCCTTACCTGCAGAATCAACTATCGAATGTGGTGAAACACCAAACTTCGCTCAGGCAAGTGTAACTGATGCTTGTGGATCTGAAGTAACATTAACTTTTGAAGATATTACAACTGACGGCGAATGTGCTGGTGCTTATGCAATCACTAGAACTTGGACAGCGACGGATTCTTGTGGAAATGTGTCTACAGCATCACAAACTATCAACGTAGAAGATAACACAGCTCCAGTATTTGCAGCATTACCTGCGGAATCCACAATTGAATGTGGTGAAACGCCAAACTTTGCTCAAGCGACTGCAACGGATGCTTGTGGATCTGAAGTTACTTTAACTTTTGAAGACGTTACAACCACAGGTTCAACTGCAGGTGTTAGCGCGATCACAAGAACTTGGACAGCAACGGACACATGTGGTAATTCTTCTACTGCATCTCAAACTATCAACGTTCAAGATAACACAGCTCCTGTATTTGCAGCATTACCTGCAGAATCGACCATTGAATGTGGTGAAACGCCAAACTTTGCTCAAGCATCGGCTACTGATGTTTGTAGTTCTGACGTTACCTTAACTTTTGAAGACGTGACTACTGCTGGTGATTGTGAAGGTACATATTCGATTACAAGAACTTGGACAGCGACTGATGCTTATGGAAATGCTTCTACTGCATCACAAACTATCAACGTTCAAGATACTACAGCTCCCGTTTTTGCAGCATTACCTGCAGAATCAACAATAGAATGTGGTGTAACACCAAACTTCGCTCAAGCAAGT
Source organism: uncultured Gelidibacter sp. (assembly GCF_947500795.1). GTDB lineage: Bacteria > Bacteroidota > Bacteroidia > Flavobacteriales > Flavobacteriaceae > Gelidibacter. Next base: position 808,765 of record NZ_CANMTE010000001.1, read on the forward strand.
GCTACTGATGCATGTGGCTCTGAAGTAACATTGACTTTTGAAGATGTTACTACTGATGGCGAGTGTGCTGGTTCATACGCCATCACTAGAACATGGACTGCGACTGACGCTTGTGGAAATGCTTCTACTGCATCACAAACTATCAACGTTCAAGATACTACAGCTCCCGTTTTTGCAGCATTACCTGCAGAATCAACAATAGAATGTGGTGTAACGCCAAACTTTGCTCAAGCAACGGCCACTGATGCATGTGGCGCTGACGTAACATTAACTTTCGAAGATGTTACTACGGATGGCGAGTGTGCTGGTGCGTACTCCATCACTAGAACATGGACAGCGACTGATGCTTGTGGAAATGCTTCTACTGCATCTCAAACAATAAACGTTCAGGATATGACTGCACCTGTGATTGCTGCTTTACCTGCAGAATCAACAATAGAATGTGGTGTAACGCCAAACTTCGCTCAAGCAACGGCAACGGATGCTTGTGGATCTGATGTAACATTAACTTTTGAAGATGTTACTACTGATGGCGAGTGTGCTGGTGCATATTCTATCACTAGAACTTGGACTGCGACTGATTCTTGTGGAAATGCTTCAACAGCATCACAAACTATAAACGTTCAAGATAACACAGCTCCTGTTTTTGCCGCTTTACCTGCAGCATCAACAATTGAATGTGGTGTAACGCCAAACTTCGCTCAAGCAAGTGCAACGGATGCATGTGGATCTGACGTGACATTGACTTTCGAAGATGTTACTACGGATGGTGAGTGTGCTGGTGCATATTCTATCACTAGAACATGGACAGCGACTGATGCTTGTGGAAATGCTTCAACAGCATCTCAAACTATCAACGTTCAGGATATGACTGCTCCAGTAATTGCTGCGTTACCTGCTGAGTCTACAGTAGATTGTGGTGTAACTCCAAACTTCGCTCAAGCAACGGCAACGGATGCTTGTGGATCTGACGTGACATTGACTTTTGAAGATGTAACAACTGACGGCGAGTGTGCTGGTGCATATTCTATCACTAGAACTTGGACAGCGACTGATGCTTGTGGAAACGCTTCAACAGCATCACAAACTATAAACGTTCAGGATATGACTGCGCCTGTTATTGCTGCATTACCTGCTGAATCTACAGTAGATTGTGGTGTAACTCCAAACTTCGCTCAAGCAACGGCAACGGATGCTTGTGGATCTGACGTCACATTGACTTTTGAAGATGTTACTACGGATGGCGAGTGTGCTGGTGCATATTCTATCACTAGAACTTGGACAGCGACTGATGCTTGTGGGAATGCTTCTACAGCATCACAAACAATCAACGTTCAGGATATGACTGCGCCTGTTATTGCTGCATTACCTGCTGAATCTACAGTAGATTGTGGTGTAACACCAAACTTTGCTCAAGCAACGGCAACGGATGCCTGTGGATCTGACGTCACATTGACTTTTGAAGATGTTACTACGGATGGCGAATGTGCTGGTGCATATTCTATCACTAGAACTTGGACTGCGACTGATGCTTGTGGAAATGCTTCAACAGCATCTCAAACAATCAACGTTCAGGATATGACCGCTCCTAGCCTAGTTACTGAATACGATACAGAAATCACAATTTCGTGCGACAATATTCCTGCCGCTCCAGAATTGGTTTTTGAAGATTCTTGTTCAAGCAACATCAATGTAGCGTTCACTGAAACGTCTACTGCTACTGATAGTGCTTCTAGCTATGTCATCACAAGAACTTGGACAGTATCTGATACGTGTGGCAATGAAGCTGCTTACACACAAACTATAAATGTGAATCCAGCTGCTGCAATTACTGTTACTGATACAGAACTTTGTAATGGTGATGACCTAAACTTTGACCTCTTCGATTTATTAAGTGGCACTTATGACACTAATGGAACTTGGTCAGTTGTTGCAGGAAACACCTCATTGGATGGTAGTTTATTTAATCCATACCAATTGGAAATAGGTACTTACACCTTTAAATACACATTAGCTGATGACTACTGTACTTCTGAAACTTTGGTAAACATTACCTTGAATGATGATTGTGTGGTATTACCATGTGGCGCTGAAGATGTAGTGATTTCTAGAGCGGTAACTACTTATGCTGACGGAAAGAATGATTTCTTTACAGTTACTGGTGTTGAAACTTGTGGATTTACTGTAGAACTTCAAATATTCAACCGTTGGGGTGCATTGATCTATGAGTCTAAAAACTATCAAAATGATTGGAATGGAACATCATCAAAAGCATCCGTTGGTAATTCAAACTATGTACCAACAGGAACATATTACTACATCGTTAACCTAAAAAACAGTGGATTAAAACCTTTTACAGGTCCAATCTACGTTGCAACCAAATAACTATTAACCTATGAAATTTTTAAAGTTTAACATTATCGTTTTCATACTGTTCACTAGCTGGATGGGAGTTGCACAACAATTACCACAGTTTACACAGTATATGTACAATACCATCTCCATTAACCCGGCGTATGCTGGTAGTCGCGAGACGTTGAGTATGGTAGGTCTGCACAGGAGCCAATGGGTAGGACTTGAAGGAGCACCTACAACCCAAACAATCTCTGTACATGCACCATTGCGTAATGAAAAGATTGGTCTTGGGATGTCATTTATTAATGACGAACTAGGATACCAAAATTTCCAATACCTCTACGCTGACTTTTCATACACAATTCAAACAAGTCAAAACACTAAGTTGGCATTTGGATTAAAAGCTGGATTCACCGGATTTAGTCTTGATTCAGAATTTAGAGAAGCTGAGTTTGATGATCCTGTAATCTATGGTTATGAAAACAGATGGAAACCTAATATTGGTGCTGGTGCGTATTGGCATTCTAACAGATGGTACTTAGGGCTTTCAGCGCCTCGATTATTGAACTCTGATTATAACGGAGAACAAGAGTTTGAAGCTTTAGAGCGCTTAAGCTACTACTTTACTGGAGGTTATGTGTTTGATCTTGGTGCAACAACCAAATTTAAACCTGCATTTATGGTGAAAGCCACCAACGGTGCTCCCCTATCTTTAGATCTTACGGCCAATTTCCTTTTCAACGAAGTATTGTGGATTGGTGGTGGTTACAGAATTGATGAAAGAACGTCTGCTTTAAGTGGAATTGCTGATTTTCAAGTGACGAAACAATTACGTATCGGTTACGCTTATGAGTATCCATTCTCAGATCTAAGACCTTATACAAGTGGAACTCACGAAATCCTCTTGATGTTCGAAATCTTTAAAAGTAAACGTATTAAATCGCCTCGATACTTCTAAAACTTATGACTATGAAAACAAAATTATTTATATTTCTTTTTGCGCTTAGTAGCACGTTCATGGTTGCTCAAAAGAAACTGGCAGATAAATTCTTCGAGAATTATGCCTACGTAAAAGCAACGGAACTCTATGAAGAGGCAGTAAAAAAAGGCGACAGCAGCGAGCATGTTTTAACCAGATTGGGCGATTGTTACTATAACAACTCCAAGTCTCAAGAAGCTGCACTGTGGTACGGGAAAGCTGTTAACAAATACAACAAAGTCAATCCAGAATATATTTTTAAATACATTCAAAGTTTAAGAAGTATTGGCAATTATGTTGAAGCTGATAAGTGGATGGTGAAGTTTAAGGAGATTCAAAGTGGCGATACCCGAGTTAAGGATTTTGATGCCAATAACCTCGATATGTATGAAGAATTAGCTTCTACGGATGATGCGGTTGTTCAAATTGAAAACTTGCCTTTTAATTCTGAATTCTCTGATTTTGGCGGATATATCGCTAATGGAACACTCTATTTTGCATCTGCAAGACATAAAGATTTGAAGAAGAATTACGGATGGAATGATGAACCGTTCTTAGATTTATATACACTAGCGGTTACAGAAAAAGAAGGTAAAAAAGAATATGGAGATCCTGAATTTATCAGTTCAGAGAAAATTAACTCTCCTTATCATGAAGCTTCAGTTGCCATTACAAAGGATGGAAAAACAATGTACTTCACTAGAGATAATCTAAACAAAAGAAACAAGTTAGGTTATGACCGTAAAGGGACTTCACATCTTAAACTGTATAAAGCTACTTTAGAAGATGGGCAATGGGGATCTATAGTTGAACTTCCTTTTAATGACACTTACTTTTCTAACGGTCACCCTGCGTTAAGTCCAGATAACTCGAAGTTGTATTTTGTGTCTGATCGCGAAGGCGGATTTGGTCAAACTGATATTTACGTCGTAGACATTTTAGACAATGGAAAGTACGGTACACCTCAAAATTTAGGTCCTAAAGTAAACACTGCAGGACGCGAAATGTTTCCTTTTATAGCGAAGGATAGCACCTTCTACTTTTCTTCTGATGGGTACTTAAATTTAGGTCTTTTGGATATTTATAAATCCAACATCCTAAAAGATGAAAATGCCGAACCAGAAAATCTTGGAGCGCCTTACAATAGTGGTTATGATGATTTTGCATTCTTTATGAATGACAGCACCAAAACAGGCTACTTCTCTTCAAACAGACCAGGTGGCAAAGGTGGTGATGATATTTATAGTTTTAATGCAGAACCTTGCAAACAAAAAATTGAAGGTATTGCTAGAGATATCAAAACAAATGAAGTTCTTGCCAATGTTGAGGTGAAATTGATCAATAAAGCTGGGAAAATCATTGCTACGGTAATGACTACTGAAACTGGAGCGTTTGCATTTGATGCTGATTGTGACAAGACTTATACAGTTTTAGGCAGCAAGAAAGATTATAAAGATGATCTTAAACAGGTGGCTACTAATTTCGAAAACGGAAAAGTCAACAATGCTGATCTATTCTTAACACCGTTAATTGATAATAACCAAATTGTAATCAATCCTATTTTCTTTGATTTTGATAAATGGAATATCAGAACAGATGCTGAGTATGAATTGGAGAATATTGTTGATGTGATGAGAGCGCATCCAGAAATGGTGATCAAAATTGAATCGCATACAGACAGTAGAGGAAGTGATAGCTACAACATGAAGTTATCTGACCGAAGAGCAAAATCTACAAGAGATTATATCATCTCTCGTGGAATAGCTGCAGAGCGCATAGAAAGTGCAATTGGCTATGGTGAAACTCAATTATTGAACAAATGTTCTAATGGGGTTAAATGTAGCTCAGAAGAGCACCAAATGAACAGACGTTCTTACTTCTATATTTTGAAAGATTAATTATAACACATATTTGAATTGGAAAAGCAGACTTTAGAGTCTGCTTTTTTTTGTCCTTATAGTTTATGATTCAACTTGAGTAAACAGTATTAATTTTACAGAATTAGTCAGGGAAAACAGCGTTTGCTTTGACACTATTCCTTCGTACGCAAATTGGAATAATGCATATAGGAAGCTGAATTTTGATCGATGAGAATTGCAGCGTAGAAGATAAAGTTTAATGAGAGGAACTGTATCTTCTGATGTACAAGAAACCGGATGGCCTAGTTGAGTTCATTCTTAATGTATGATAATATGTATATCAAATCAAGTTTCGAATGAGCTATGTTCAAAAAAGCTAGTAATTCAAATGCCTTCCCAAGTGATCAAAAATTGATATTTAAAAAAGGTGTGTTGAGAGCTTTTGAAGATTCGTGAGGCATCCTCAAAATCAAATTTGTGGAAAGGCATTAGGGACAATCACACGCTGATTTCTGCATGGTACAAGAGAATGTATTTAGTTTAATCGACAACATTGAGCATAAAAAAAAGCCACTTCAGGAGTGGCTTTAGAATAACTAACTAAACTTAAAAATCAATATTATTCTAACGTTTAATAAATATATTAGTAAAGTACCATTTACCTTCAGAATTCTTTTCTGCAGAGATATCAAAATCAGTGAAATCTCCTTCAATATTTGCTTTATGACCTGGGCTATTTAACCAAGCTTTTACGACTGTTTCAGCAGTTGTATAAGAGTATGCTACGTTTTCAGATACTTTTAAAGCATCAGCATTATTTACTAAGCTCTCTTTACGCTTGAAAAAATTATCATGGTTTACTTGGTTAACGGTAACCATATAATCGGTGTGTGTGAATGCAACAGATTTAATGATACTCAAATTGTTCAATGGTTGTAAATCCATTCCTATTCTATGAGCATTGATCAATTCTAAAATTTCAACTTCAATTGCCTTAGTTGCTGGCGTATGAATTGCAGAAGGATCTAACTTTTGATCATCTATATCCTCAGAGGAACAAGAGAACGTGAACATGGCAATTAAAGCCATCATTGGCAGTAATAATGTAGGTTTCATAGTCGGTTAATTAGATTTGGTGGAGCTAAATTAGAAGACTAATCCAAAAAAACTGTTAAAGAAATGTTAAAATCGATGAAAAACACACACTTTATCGATTTTATAAGTCAATCACCGATGAAATACACGTTTTTAAGTAACACATATTGATTACACCGATTAATTTCGCCTTTAATCGGACACAAAATCGGCTATTTCTTGCATAAAAATCATAAAAATGATTAACGCCTGATTTCTAATAATTTAAAATCCAAAAAATCCTATAAATAGCAGTGGAGATCGATGCTACTTTACCGTAAAACATAAATTATGGAACAAATAAGGAATCCAAGTCAACAGTGACTAAGAGTAAAACTGATGAAGATTAGGTAGTAACCGAAGCAATAATAATACTGACGTAAATCATGAGAAACCCAAATAAGGCGGAGCCACGCTGGGGTTTAAAGAAGGAAAATAAAATTTCTAAATATGGATTATTATATCATGGGGAAAGTCGCTCCATAACCCAATCAAACTCTTCATTTAACGTAAATCTGATACGGTCATGCAATCTATTAGGACGCCCTTGCCAAAACTCCATCGACACTGGTTTCACTATAAATCCACCCCAATAGGCAGGTCTCGGAATTGCCTTCTCTTTATAGTCTTCTTCCAGTTGGCGCAAATTAGCTTCAAGAACATCTCTGTTCTTTACCACTTCACTTTGATGGGACACCAAAGCTCCTAATTGACTGCCATGCGGGCGCGATTCAAAGTAACCATCGCTCATATTAGGTGCGATTTTTTCAGCAACGCCTTTTATAATGACTTGTCGTTCTGCCTTAGGCCAAAAAAAGGATAAACAAACGTTTGGGTTATTTAGGATAGCTTTACCTTTTTCGCTTTCATAATTGGTATAAAAAATAAAGCCTTCATGGGTGAATTTCTTTAGCAGCACTACCCTACTTTTAGGAAAACCATCCAAACCAATTGTAGAAATAGTCATGGCATTGGTTTCGCCTTCATCAAAGTTGGCATCTACTTCGTGAAACCATTTCTGAAAAACTTCAAGTGGATTATCACTAATATTAGCTTCTAACAACTCTTGTTTCTCGTAAGATTTTCTATAATTACCTAAGTCTGTATTCATTATCTCTTTCTGTGCGTTAAAGGAATTTTTAGAGCTTCGCATCCTATAAATTTAAGCATATTTTGCTTTACATCTTATTTGAGGATCCTAAATATCAAGTATTAAAACACCCGCGGACCTCAATAATTATCCAAAATTAAAAGATTTCCCATCTTTGGCCAGCTTGACCGGTTTAAAAATAGTCTCGGCCTCACGTTTAAATTCATTCAAATCGTCATAACGTGTAGAATAATGCCCTAAAATGAGGGTTTTTACATTGGCTAATTTTGCTATTTGCGCTGCTTCCTTGGCTGTAGAATGTTTCGTTTTTGGCGCTAAATGCGCATGCTTATCTAAGAAAGTAGATTCATGATAGAGCACATCTACATCCTTAATAATAGGAACTATGCTTTCCTTATAGGCCGTATCACTACAAAATGCATAGCTTTTTGGTGGATGTGGTGGTGAAGTCACTTTTTTATGATCAATGAGTACACCGTCATTATTGACGACATCATGACCTTGTTTTAATTTGTTGTAATACGCAATATCGATATTGGCTTCTATAACGGACGGCATATTCAAGTGACGTTCGCCTTCTTTCTCTCTGAATAAAAAGCCGTTGGTATACACGCGATGATCCAAAGGAATGGTCCACACCTCTACTTTATCATCTTCAAAAATAAGTTCTGATTCATCCGAAGTCAATTCGTGAAAAAACAACGGATAATTGGTCCAGGAATCGGCCAATTTCATTTGAAGCGTTATCACTTCCTTTAAGCCTTTTGGGCAGTGAATATGCAATTCTGTCTCGCGCGTCAGTAATCGAAAAGTAGAAATCAAACCTACCAATCCAAAGAAATGATCGCCATGTAAATGTGAAATAAAAATGTGCTTGATGCGCGCAAATTTGATTTTATTGCGTCGTAATTCCACTTGGGTACCTTCACCACAATCAATCAGGAACAGATGGTTATTAATCTCCAAAACCTGAGCGGTAGGATTGGTATCCTTTCGTGGCGTTGCACTGAAGCAACCAAGTATGGTAAGTTTCATAGTATGCGTTTAGAAGTTTTTCGTTTAGGAATTCAGTAAATGTCCAAAAGAACTTTTGAGGACTTTACACTAAGTACATCTAAACTTCAAACTCCTCAACTTAAAAACTAATTTTTAGATTCCCAAGTCGCGCTCCATCTCCTCCATTTCAATAACGTCATAAGCTTCTTTAAGTGTTGGAACTACCACAATTTCATCTGGTACTTCATCTAAATTAGCTTGATTGGTTACAATAACGAACGAATGCTTAGCACGTCGGTGGGTATTTGAGATTTCCAAAAACTCAACAATATCCTGTAATGTTACCTCGCGGATTACAGATAAGTTAATGATGACATCATCATTTTTAAATTTTGGATAGGTCGCTTGAAGTTTTTTTACCAATTCAACGATGGTACTTTTTTCCTGCGTAATGAGGGTAATATTGTTGTTTTTATCGAAAAGCATATCTCTAGGTTTTAACGTTTAATTTTAGAAGCTAACAAGTATATGACGGCCATTCTAATAGCCACACCGTTTTGAACTTGGTCCAAAATTATAGCCTGATCTGAATCTGCAACGTCACTGGTAATCTCTACCCCACGGTTAATTGGTCCTGGGTGCATGATGGTAATTTCTTTATCCAACGAGTTAAGCAACGCCATATTAACGCCATATTGTTGCGTATATTCTCTGGTAGACGGAAAATAAGTCATATCCATGCGTTCATTCTGTACACGAAGCATATTGGCAACATCACACCATTCGAGCGCTTTTTTAAGATTGGTTTCTACTTTTACGCCAAGTTTGTCAATGTACTTTGGCAATAAAGTTTTAGGTCCGCAAACCATAACATTGGCACCTTGCAATTGCAGAGCAAAAATATTAGACAATGCCACGCGACTGTGCAAAATATCGCCTACAATAACCACGTTTTTACCTTTAACTTCACCCAAACGTTCTCTAATAGAGTAACTATCCAATAACGCCTGTGTAGGATGCTCATGTGCACCATCTCCTGCATTTATGATACTTGCGTTAACATGTTGTGATAAAAACACGCTAGCGCCAGGATTTGGATGTCTCATGACTACCATATCTACTTTCATAGACAGGATATTGTTGACGGTATCAATGAGAGTTTCTCCTTTTTTAACGGACGATTGTGAAGCTGAAAAATTAATTACGTCGGCTGAGAGTCGTTTTTCTGCTAATTCAAAAGAGAGTTTTGTACGCGTAGAGTTTTCGAAAAATAAATTGGCAATGGTAATATCTCGGAGCGAAGGTACTTTTTTGATGGGTCTGTTAATGACTTCCTTAAAATGATCGGCAGTTTCAAAAATAAGTTGGATATCTTTTGAGTTAAGATATTTAATTCCCAATAAGTGATTGACACTTAATTCGCTCATTGTTTGCTGTATTTATATACTATTAGTTATTCCTTGCATAGTTACGCTTCAACTAAATAAACCGCATCTTCTCCTTCATTCTCTACCCAATTCACTTTCACCTTTTCTTTATTTATGGCATCTACTTGTCGGCCTCTATAATTGGGTTGGATAGGTAAATGTCTGCTAAAGCGTCTGTCAATTAAAGTAAGGAGTTCAATTTCATTAGGGCGTCCAAAAGATTGAATAGCTGTTAAAGCTGACCGGATACTTCGTCCCGTATAGAGCACGTCATCAATAAAGACAATATTCTTGTTCTCGACAATAAAATCGATTTTAGTGGTATTGGCCTCTAAAGGTTTTTCACCACGACGGAAATCGTCTCTAAAAAATGTAATGTCTAAATGTCCTAATTGAATGTGCTTAATTTTATAATCGTCCTTTAAAATTTGAGCAAGTCTATCCGCAAGGTATTTCCCTCTGGGTTGAATGCCTATAAGAACGGTATTAGTAAAATCGTTATGTTTTTCAATCAGTTGACAAGCCAATCTATGGAGAATGATGTTGATCTCTTTTGCGTTAAGTAGAACTTTTTGGCTCATAGTTTTCCAAACGTATTTGGTTTACAAATTTAGGATAAATATTTGTGTGTGCAATGCTTTTCTGCACTAAGACATAAAGTCTGGAGCAATAATATAAAAAAAGCCTTCAACATATGTTGAAGGCTTTGATTTACAAATGTTTTGAAAGATTACTTCTTCCCGTCCATTTTATCTTTAAGAGCTTGTAAAGCATCATTAGCATCACCAAGTGTTGGTTTTGCTTCTGCTGCAGAAGCTTCTGCTTTAGCAACAGCAGCTTTTACGTTAGCAATTTCTTCTTGTTTAAAGATAGCAGTATGAGAAGCGACAACACGTTTGAACTCTTTATTGAACTCAATAATTTTGAATTCAGCAGTATCACCTTTTTTCAATTTCTTACCATCTTCCATTTCTAAATGACGTGAAGGAACGAAAGCAACGATATCTTCGTTAAACTCTACTGTTGCACCTTTGTCAACCATTTCAGAAATTTCAGCTTTATGTGTTGTACCTAGAGCGAAATCAGTTTCGTATTTATCCCAAGGGTTAGTCGTTGTTTGTTTGTGACCTAAAGATAATTTACGTCCTTCAACATCCAATTCTAATACAACAACATCTAATTTATCACCTACGTTACAGAACTCACTTGGATGTTTGATTTTCTTAGTCCAAGATAAGTCAGAGATGTAAATCAATCCGTCAATACCTTCTTCTAATTCTACGAACACACCAAAGTTTGTGAAGTTACGTACAATACCTGTATGGTTTGAACCAACTGGGTATTTAGTAGTAATGTCAGTCCATGGATCTGGAGTCAATTGTTTGATACCTAATGACATTTTACGGTCTTCTCTATCAAGAGTTAAGATAACCGCTTCAATTTCATCACCTACTTTTACGAAATCTTGAGCAGAACGTAAATGTGTTGACCAAGACATTTCACTTACGTGAACTAATCCTTCTACACCTTCTTCTACTTCAATGAATGCACCGTAATCAGCAATAACAACAACTTTTCCTTTTACTTTGTCTCCAACTTTTACGTTTTCGCCTAAAGCTTCCCAAGGATGTTTGCTTAATTGTTTAAGACCTAATTGGATTCTTGATTTATCTTCATCAAAATCAAGGATTACCACGTTAAGTTTTTGATCCAATTCAACAATCTCGTTTGGATGGTTGATACGTGACCAAGAAAGGTCAGTAATATGAACTAAACCATCTACACCACCAAGATCAATAAAGACACCGTAAGAAGTAATGTTTTTAACAACACCTTCTAATACTTGACCTTTTTCTAATTGACCAATGATTTCTTTTTTCTGTTCTTCGATATCAGCTTCAATAAGAGCTTTATGAGAAACTACAATGTTTTTGAATTCGTGGTTGATTTTAACAACTTTAAATTCCATTGTTTTATTAACATACTGATCGTAATCTCTAATAGGTTTCACGTCAATTTGAGAACCTGGTAAGAAAGCTTCAATACCAAATACGTCAACGATCATACCACCTTTAGTACGACATTTAACAAAACCGTTTACGATTTCGCCAGTGTCATGTGCATTGTTTACACGATCCCAAGCTTTGATTACTCTAGCTTTACGGTGAGATAATACCAACTGTCCGTTAGCATCTTCACGTACGTCAATTAATACTTCTACTTTGTCACCAACTTTTAAATTTGGGTTGTAACGGAACTCGTTAAGAGAAATTACACCTTCAGATTTTGCATTGATATCAATAATAGCGTCACGATCAGAGATATGGATCACTACACCTTCAACAACTTCATCATCAAGGGTGTCCACGAAATTTTCTGATACTAACTTTTCGAATTCCTGAAGTTTCTTTTCGTCAACTTGCTCAATTCCTTCTTCGTAATTGTGCCAGTTAAAATCGTTTAAGAATTTCTCAGGATTTGCTTGCGCTTCTGAAACTACAGGAGCTGCGTTTGCTGTAGCGTTAGTAGCATCTACTTCCGCTTGGTTTGTTTCTTTTTCAGACATGTGCTGAATACTAAATTTGTATTCTGGGTGTTCTTGGAAGTTTTATGCGATCAACACACAGAAGTGTTATTTGCTTTTTGTTTTCATTCCTCTTATCTTCCAATGGGTATCGCTAAAAGGAGTGCAAAAATACAATATAATTCTCTCATTTACAAATTATTTAAAGTTGCATTATTTACCAATCAATTTCTCAATGGCAATGGAGTTAAAATTGATGCGCAATGGGTTACCAAATTAGGGCCAAATTTGGTATATTTACAATTACATTAATTTATATTATAAAAAATCAATTATTATGGTAAAATCTAAGTATCAAAGTGTTTTAGATCTTGGTCAAGAACTAAACATTCAAAATGGTGATGTTTCTGAGGAAAATGGTGTATTGAAAATTAAAGGAACAGCTAAAAACCAATATGAGAAGAATTTATTATGGGATAAAATCAAAGCTGTTGGTGGCGAAAATCCTTCAGATATAAGTGCTGACATTAAAGTAGCTGACACTTCCGTTTATGCACGACACACTGTTAAATCTGGTGAAACTCTTGGTAAAATAGCGAAACAGTATTACGGTGATGCATCAAAATACCAAAAGATATTTTCAGCTAATACTGATATTTTGAAAAATCCAGATATGATCCATCCAGATCAAGAACTTATTATTCCTAACGAATAGTTTGCAAATTGACTGAATAAAAAAGAACGATCTGAAAAGGTCGTTCTTTTTTTTGTCTTATAGTTGAAATGGACGTCACTCCTATTTCTTAAATTATTATTGGTTGATGATAGTCTGCGCCAATTCATGAAGGGTTTCAAATTGCGCTACCAATGATAAATTAGAGTTATCAATTTCTATAGCGTCTTCAGCTTTCATTAATGGCGAATCTTCCCGTGTAGAATCTATTAAATCCCTTGATTCCACATTTTTCAATACATCGTCATAACTGACAACTTCGTTGCGTTCCAATAATTCTTTATAACGTCGTTTCGCTCTCGTTTCTGCGGAAGCGGTCATGAAAAACTTTAATTCGGCATCAGGAAAAACCACAGTTCCTATATCACGGCCATCCATTACCACACCTTTTTCCTTGCCCATTTGCTGTTGTTGCAGGACTAACATTCTGCGGACTTCTGAAATTTCAGCCACTTGACTGACATTTTGTGAAACTTCTAAAGTTCTGATATCATTTTCAACATTCTTACCATTTAAATACACTTCAGCAAAGCCTAAATCGTCATTATATGTAAAGCTGACTTTTACATTGTCCAATTCTGAAATCAATCGGTCAATATCAAAAGAATCTTTGGTAATGATCTGGTGTTGCATCGCGTATAATGTAACCGCACGATACATAGCGCCTGAATCTACATACACATACCCTAAGGCTTTAGCCAATTGTTTGGCAACAGTACTTTTTCCTGTGGATGAAAATCCGTCTATAGTAATTGTAATCTTCTTCATATATATGTCCGTTAAAACGGGAATCTTTTTAATTATCTTAAGTCTATTTGTAATCCGAAAAAACTGGTGTTTGATGCACCAGTATAACGTGCATGCGTATAACTGAAACGCAATTTATTAAGTTTGATGCCAATCCCAAAGGAAAGACCTGAAAAGTTACGCTGGTCCACAATCCGAAGTTCTTCTGCGCGCCTAAAATTGTAACCTAATCTCACATTAAATCCTTTATCAGGAAACAACTCCGCACCAATAATAGTGTGACGCATCAGTTCATTTAAAAACCCAACTTTTTCTTCGGTTTGATTGCCATCTAAATCGGTTGAAGCCCGCGCAGGGTTTGAAAATCCGATAGGCCATTGTTGTAAATTATCAAAAGTTAAGTGCCATCTAATAGGTACATGTTGCAAAGTTTGAGACAATCCTAAATTTACCTCTAACGGTAATTTTTCATTAAGATCGGCATAGGTCGTAAATTGTGTACCTAAATTCCGAACGGTCACCGCTGCATGAAAATCGAGCTTTTCATTGATGTAAATCACGCCGACATCTAGTGCACCACCCACCGAATTATACTGTTCCAATTTTGAAGTAATCAACTTCGCATTGGCACCAACATAAAAATCAGAATACGGAATCTTATATGAATATCCAAAAGACAATGCGGCTTCGTTTCCAGAAAAAGTAACTGTAGATTCGCCGTTTTGATCATAGCCATCAAACTCGCCATAATTAATGTAAGTCATCCCAACATGAAAAGTCTGCACGTGGCGGTCCCAGGTATAAGCATAAGCGCCAGTCCCGTAACTAATGCCACCCAAATAACTCGAATAATTTAGAGCGAGTTGATTATCCATTTCAGGATTGATGGTTGCCGGATTATACAAGCCTCCGGTAACGTCATAATCAAAATTGGTAATGACCTTCCCTCCTAACGCAGCTTGACGGGGTGAGGACACCAAATTCAAAAATTGATAGGTAGATTCACCGCCAAGTTGCGCGAAAACTGAAACGTTCGAGACAATAAAGAATATGGCGGCAATCCTCTTAATCATACAGGAACAAAAGTAAGATTTCTTAGGTAATGCCGTTGTATGTTTACTTTATTTTAAACCAAAAAAAAAACGGCAACAAATTGTTGCCGTTAAAGTTATAAGGTTTTAGCGTTCTTGACTTTTTCCTCTGTCAAGGCTAATTTTAAAACATCACTCATATCGGTGACATAATGGAAGGTTAAACCTTTTAAATATTCTGGTTTTATTTCGTGAATATCACGTCGGTTATCTTCACAAAGCAGGATTTCCTTGATTTTAGCACGTTTTGCGGCTAAAATCTTTTCTTTGATGCCGCCAACAGGCAATACTTTACCTCTTAAAGTGATTTCTCCTGTCATCGCCAAGTTGTTTTTAACTTTTCGCTGCGTAAATAGAGACACCAATGACGTTAACATCGTCACACCTGCACTTGGCCCATCTTTAGGCGTTGCACCTTCTGGTACGTGAATGTGAACGTTATATTTTTCAAATACTTCAGGGTCAATACCAAATTCATCGGCATTAGATTTTATATACTCCATAGCAATGGTAGCAGATTCCTTCATCACCGTTCCTAAATTACCGGTAATCGTTAAGGTCCCTTTTCCTTTAGAAAGGATGGATTCAATAAATAATATATCGCCTCCTACCCTTGTCCAAGCCAATCCGGTGACAACACCAGCAACATTATTATTTTCATATTTGTCGCGCTCCATTCTTGGCGATCCTAACACTTCCATCACATCTTCGTTAGAAACCTTCTTATTATAAGGTTCTTCCATGGCAATGTTTTTGGCAGCATAACGGACCATTTTAGCCAATTGTTTTTCCAAGCCTCTAACACCTGATTCTCTAGTATAGCCTTCAACAATTTTTTCTAACTGTGGTTTCGCTATTTTCAAATCGTCCTCTGTCAATCCGTGTTCCTTAAGTTGCTTTGGCAATAAATGACGTTTGGCAATTTCCACTTTCTCTTCAATGGTATAACCTGTAACATCAATAATTTCCATACGGTCCAATAACGCTGGCTGTATGGTGCTTAAGCTATTAGCAGTAGCAATAAACATAACTTTAGAAAGGTCAAAGCCCATTTCTAAGAAGTTATCATGAAAATCGCCATTTTGTTCTGGATCCAACACTTCCAACATTGCAGAAGACGGATCTCCTTGATTGCTGTTAGACAGTTTATCGATCTCGTCCAATACAAAAACAGGGTTTGACGTTCCTGCCTTCTTCAAACTTTGAAGGATTCGCCCTGGCATTGCACCTATATATGTTTTTCTATGTCCGCGGATTTCAGCTTCATCACGCAATCCACCTAAGGACATACGCACGTACTCGCGGCCCAAAGCTTCAGCAACCGACTTTCCTAAAGAGGTTTTACCTACTCCTGGAGGTCCGTATAAACAAAGTATTGGCGATTTCATATCATTACGCAATTTTAAAACTGCGAGATACTCTATGATTCTCTTTTTAACATCGTCCAATCCATAATGATCACGATCTAAGATTCGTTTAGCGCGTTTTAAATCGAATTTATCCTTACTGAACTCATTCCAAGGTAATTCCAAGAAAAGATCTAAATAATTTCTCTGAATTGAATATTCTGCAACTTGCGGATTCATGCGTTGCAACTTCATCAATTCCTTTTGGAAATGCGTATCTACTTTCTCATCCCATTTTTTGGATTTTGCGCGCGTTTTCATTTCATCAATCTCTTCGTCATATGACACGCCACCCAATTCTTCTTGAATGGTTTTCATTTGTTGATGTAAGAAATATTCACGCTGCTGTTGGTTCATATCACTCTGAACCTTAGATTGAATGTCATTTTTAAGCTCCAATTTTTGGAATTCGACATTCATATATTTTAAAGTCGCTAATGCACGCTCCTTCAAATCATTGATCTCTAACAGATTTTGTTTCTCCTCAACAGAAAGATTCATGTTAGAAGACACAAAATTCACTAGGAATGAATTGCTTTCAATATTCTTAATTGCAAAAGTTGCTTCCGTTGGAATGTTTGGACTGTCCTTGATAATTTGAAGCGCCAAATCTTTGATAGACTCAATAATAGCTGAAAACTCCACATTATCTTCAGCAGGTTTCGCTTCAGCAACATCTTTTACCGTTGCCGTCATGTATGGCTCTTCGGTAGTTACTTGATCAATTTCAAAGCGTTTTTTCCCTTGAATAATGATCGTTGTATTTCCATCAGGCATTTTCAACACGCGAAGAATACGCGCTACAGTTCCTGTTTTGTAAATATCCTTTCCTTCAGGGTCTTCAATACTACCATCCTTTTGGGAAACCACACCAATCACCTTGCTTCCTTTGTTGGAATCGTTGATCAATTTTATAGATTTATCCCTACCGGCGGTAATCGGAATCACCACTCCAGGAAACAATACCGTATTACGCAATGGTAAAATTGGCAATGTTGCTGGTAATTCTTCGTTGTTTATTTGTGCTTCATCTTCTGGCGTCATTAAAGGAATTAATTCCGAGTTTTCATCAAACTCCTGAAATGACAAACTGTCAAGACTTAAAAATTTAGATTCTTTCATATATTTTCAAAGGTCATTATGTCATAAAACCGACATAATATTGTTTTTTCAATTAGTAAATTATCTTAATTAATCTCTGATAACCAATGCCTTGCTAGGTTATACACTAATATAGACACCCTATGTTTTCAATAGTTATGCCATAGTGATGTATTTAAGGGATGTTTCTTGCTAAGATCTTACCGCCAAAAATAACAGATTTTGGAAGCCTCAATCTATTTTACAATTATTTTTTATTAAAACTGTAACATTGTTTAAGTAACTTCATCATTATAACAAAGCAATTGTTTTTTGAATCCAATCCTTCCAAATATTAATGACTTGCTGGAACAGTGCAAATCTGGCAATCAACGTGCCCAGATGGAAATTTATACCAGGTATTACCATGCCATGTATAATACGAGTTTTAGAATTGTTAAGGACAGATTTAAGGCGGAAGACATCATGCAAGAATCATTTTTGACGGCTTTTACTAAACTCGAAACGCTGAACGATTTAACCTTATTTGGACCATGGCTGAAGCGGATCATAATCAATAACAGTATTAGTGAATTCAATAAGAATCAGAAAAACAGCGAGGTGCCTTTAGAGGATGTACTTTATAAAGTTGAGGACGATCAAGGTATTGAAGAAGATTATCATTTTACAAATGTCAAAGCTGCACAAATACTAGCGTGCATGAAGACCTTAAAAGATAATTATCAAATAGGCTTGACTTTGTATTTGATTGAAGGTTATGATTATGAAGAAATCTGTGAGATTATGAATATCAGTTATGCTAACTGCAGAACGATGATTTCCAGAGCAAAAGACAGTTTGAGACAAAAATTAAAACCTCTAATGGGTAGTTAATACAACACTTATGAAAAAGGATACGATAGACCAACTTTTTGAAGATTTACGAAATGAATTCGATATGGAAATTCCAGAAGAAGGTCATGAACAACGATTTTTAAAGAAGTTGCAATCACCACAGAAACGTAAAGTCGTGAAATCATCACGACCACTATTTTACAAGTCTTTAATGGCAGTAGCAGCAGTTTTAGTGATTTGCTTTGGATTTTTCACTGTTCTAAAACAAGAACCTAAAGTGAATGATTTGGCGAGTGTATCGGAACAATTATCACAAACACAAGATTTTTTTACCACGGCCATAACTTTGGAATTGAACAAGATTAAAACCGTAAGAACGCCAGAAAATGAAGCCCTCGTTTCAGATGCTTTAAAGCAAATGGAGCTTTTGGAAAAAAATTATGAGCGACTCAAAGTCGACCTAAAAGTAAGTGGTAATGATCAACGTGTGATATATGCCATGATCAACAATCTGCAAAGCCGTATTGACTTACTGCAAACTGTGTTGGCCTCCATAGAAAATTTGAAACAACTACAATCACAACAACAATTGACACTTTAATAACAGAATCATGAAAACTAAACACTTTTTTATCGCTATAACCCTAATCCTCTTTCAAGTTTCATTTGCAGGACCTGTAAAGAAAGATAAACACACTAAAGAAAAAACCATAAAGAAGGAATATGCCGTTAATAGTGATGCCTTACTAAAAATTGACAATAGTTATGGAAACATCAATATCATCACCTATTCTGGAAAAACTGTCAGTATTGAAGTCAAAATCAAAACCAGTGGCAATAATCTGGAAAAGGTTGAAGAAAAATTGAATGATATTACTGTCGAGTTCCAAGCTTCATCCAACCGCGTATCAGCCAAAACAATTTTCAGTAAAAGCAGATCCAATAATTGGTGGAATTGGGGACGAACTTCCAACGTCAACATGGAAATCAATTACCTTATAAAATTACCAATCACCAATAGCGTCGATTTGAACAATAACTATGGGAGCATTAATTTGGACCGATTGGAAGGCCATGCAAAAATCAATTGTGATTATGGTAAAATAACGACCAAAGAATTAATGGCCGATAATAATTCGATCAGTTTTGATTACACCAATAACAGTTTTTTTGAATACATCAAAAGCGGGAAAATTAGTGCCGATTACAGCGGATTTACAGTTGCTAAAACTAAGAATCTAGACATTGAAGCCGACTATACCAAGTCAGTAGTTGAAATTGCGGAAAACGTCACTTATACCTGTGATTATGGTTCGATAACTATTGAAAAAGCAAACCATATAAAAGGAGACGGCGATTATATAACCGCTCGCTTTGGAGAAGTTTACAAAAGCATTCAATTGTCTTCCGATTACGGTTCTATTAAAATTGACAAAATGACAGCTAATGCTGGGAATGTTACTATAGATTCCGATTACACGGGCATTACAATTGGTTACGATACGGATTATCAATTTAAGTTTGATATTGACCTTGACTATGCATCATTGAGAGGCGCTGACAATTTTCAATTCTCCAGCAAAAAAGAAGGTTCTTCCAGCAAAAACTACCAAGGTTATAGTGGCGGTTCAAATACCAATAATTTAATTAAAATAACCTCTGATTACGGAAGCGTGACCTTTAAGAGAAACTAAAAAACATATAAATCATGAAAAAATCACTTGTATTACTTGTGCCCTTATTGATGGTAAGCACAATCCATGCTCAAAATAAAATTAAAGGAAATGGTAATGAAACCACCATTACCAGATCAACCGCAGATTATGAAGCTGTAAGTTTTGCAGGACCTTTTGATTATGTTTTAGTTGCCGGAACTGAGGGTGAAATTGTTCTGGAAGGTGAAGAAAACCTCTTAGAACATATAATTACGGAAGTAAAAAATGGCACTTTGGTGGTTAAAACCGATAATAAAGTCAATTTACAGACCACTAGAAACAACACTATTAAAATAACAGTACCATTTAAAGACCTTAATGCCGTTGCACTTGCAGGATCAGGGAACCTATGGACTGAACATAAGATTTCTGGAAAGAATTTAAAAGTGTCTCTTGCAGGTTCTGGCGATGCGAAATTAGATGTTGCTGCTACCAACACAAAAGTGAATGTGGCCGGATCAGGAGAACTAGAATTAACAGGGAAAACAATTAAACTCGAAGTTGATTTGGCGGGATCAGGAGAGTTTAAAGGATTTCATTTAGAAACGGATGATGCCGATGTAACCGTGGCAGGCTCAGGAAGTATTGATCTGGTCTGCCATGGCCATTTAAAAGCACGTGTAACCGGATCTGGAGATATTAGATATAACGGCAATCCAAAAACCGAAGACACTAAAGTTACGGGCTCAGGAAGCATCAGCAATTAAAATTCGCCTACATATTAGACGATATCTAAATCAACACCTATTAATTGGTTTTAGGCACTCTCAAAAGCAAAATAATTCCGACTAAAAAGAAGATAAACAAGAATAAAATGGCATTGCGCATGCTGCCTGTAATTTGATCAATCGTTGCGAAAATGACCATTCCTATGACGATACCAATTTTTTCGGCCACATCAAAAAAGCTAAAATAGGACGTAGTGTCCTTCGTTTCAGGTAAAAATTTAGAGTATGTTGAACGTGCTAAAGATTGAATACCGCCCATAACAAAACCAACAAAGGCAGCGGCTATGTAAAAGTCTTTTGGCGTAATCATGAAATACGCATAAAAACACAGTGCCATCCAAATACAATTAACTACAATCAGGGTTTTTATATTTCCGAATTTATAGGAAGCTTTGGAGGTTAACGTTGCGCCAGCTACAGCCACCAATTGAATGATTAGAATACTGGTTATTAAGCCCATGGTTTTCTCTCCACTATCGCCCCAAGCAATTTCTTCTTCTCCAAAATAAACAGCCACCAACATAATGGTTTGCACCGCCATACTGAATACGAAAAATGCTAATAGGTATCGTTTCAATCTTAGATTTTCAGTCAAATCTTTCCAAACTAACTTCAATTCCCTAAACCCATTAAACACAATAGCCTTGGTCACTTTCTGCCCTGAAGAAACCCCTTTTGGTAAAATATAAAAAGTGTATTGGCTAAACAAAATCCACCATAGACCAACAGTTATAAAAGACACTCTCATAGCGTTCATTGATGCAGCATTATTTGCCGCTTCTGTTGCCGATGCAATTTCTGATGCATTACCGCTTGCTAGAATTTCTGGTGCTATGGACACATCAAATCCGAAGAACTCAGGCTTCATGACCATAGCCAAATTGAAAACCAATAATAAGACGCTTCCAATGTACCCCATTGAAAAACCTCTAGCACTCACTTTATCCTGTTGTTCCGGAAATGCAATATCAGGCAGGTAAGAGTTATAAAACACCAAGCTTCCCCAATAACCAATCAAACCCATGAAGTAAAATAAAAGGCTGATATGAATATGTTCTAAGCTAAACCAATAAAGTCCAATGCACCCGAGTCCACCTACATAACAGAAAAACTTCATAAAATTTTTCTTATTGCCTACATAATCGGCTATACCTGATAAAATTGGTGAAGTAAGCGCAACTATTAGAAATGTAAATGCCGTGACAAAAGTTATCAATGCCGTGCTTTTAAACTCAAAACCAAAGGCGGTGACTTTTTTGACTTCTGACATAAATAACGCAGAATAGAAAATCGGGAAAATTGAAGACGCGATCGTGAGCGTGTAAACAGAATTCGCCCAATCATAAAAAGCCCATGCATTCAGCAATTTCTTGCTTCCTTTTTCAAGTTGTTTCATTGGTGTAGGTTGGTGTTTTCAAAAATCATTTAGATCTGTTGGTCTTGCATAAGCACTATGTCAAATGCCTAAAAAAGAAAAAAAGCTGTCTGCCACAATGTTGTAGCAAACAGCTTTTAAAAATAGAGTTTTTATTTAAAACAAGAGGATCTTATTTTTTAAATGTGGTAGTTCCAAATTTATTAGCCTCCAACCTTGCTTTAGCAGCAAGTGATTCAATGTTTCTAATACGTGTTTCATTTGCAGGGTGAGTGCTTAAAAATTCTGGTGGTGCTTGTCCTCCACTCTGAGCATTCATACGTCTCCATAAGTTAGCCGCTTCTAAAGGCTCATAACCTGCGATTGCCATTAAGTAAAGTCCGATTTCATCAGCTTGAGTTTCATGACTTCTACTAAAAGGTAACATAACACCTACTGTAGATCCGACGCCATAAGCTTGGTTAAATAGATTTAAGGTTTGTGGATCCTTAATGGCCACATTTCCTGCTACAGCACCCAATTGTTGCAGCATACCTGCACTCATACGTTGCTGTCCGTGATTTGCAAGTGCGTGAGATACCTCATGCCCCATAATGGCAGCTAAACCAGCTTCGCCATTTGCAATAGGTAAAATACCTGTATACACTACAATTTTACCGCCTGGCATAGCCCATGCGTTCACGGTTTTGTCATCAATTAAATTATATTCCCATTGATAGTCCTTTAAATACCCCTGATAACCATTGGCATCCAACCAACGTTCAGCCGCTACTGCAATTTTCTGACCGATACGCTTCACCATTTCAGCGTCTTTAGTACCAGTAACCACTTTATTTTCGGTTAAAAATTGATCATACTGAGCAAAAGCAGTTGGGAAAATCTGGGAATTAGGCATAAGCGCTAATGTTTTATTTCCAGTAAATGGATTTGTAGCGCAAGACAGAAAAAGCGTTAAAGCTCCTAATGCGATTATTGAATTTTTATGTTTCATTTTATTAAGTCTTTGGTTATGGTATCTAAAATACAAAAACCGTTCCTAATTTGATGAACTCATTTAGAATTAGTTTTTGCTTATAAATTTTATGTTGATTTTATTAGTGTTCAAAAATATGTAACTGTGAGAAACTCTTATCGATTATCATGGTATTATCTCCATTCATTTTAACATCACTCAGAGAAATTTCTTCATTATCAATTTGAATTCTGCTCACTGAAAACGGAAGTCCATGGAATTTCACTTTAAACCTTTGGTATCCGGCGTCAAACTTTCCTTCTTTATGCTGTTGGATGATTAATTCATTCGTTTTCCCCGTTAATTTGTAGGTTCTTAGACTATAACGTCCTTTAGTGTAATCATAGCCATCATGTGCATCATCAAATAAGGTTGAAGATTCCTTTCCATGTTTATAATACACGTCTAGCGTGACTTCCTCAATATCCAATTCTCCCACATATTGTTGGACTGGATATTTTGGAATGATAGCACCTGCTTTTACAAAAATAGGAATCGTTTCAATATCAGCATCTACCCACATTTCCTTTCCGCCTGAAACCAGTTGGTCGGTCCACATATTAAACCATTCGCCACGCGGAATAAACATACGTCTACCGCGCGCATTAGGTTCTAAAATTGGACAAACCAGGATATGATCTCCAAAGATAAATTCATCCGATCTATAATGGGTGTGTTCATCATCCTGGTCGAAAATAACGAGCGATTTCAGCATTGGAATGCCTTCTTCCACATATTTCCAGAAAGTGGTGTATAAATATGGAAGTAACTGATAGCGCAACTCGATAAATTTACGTACGATATTGGTCACGTCTTCATCAAAAGTCCAAGGTTCCTGATTGCCATGATCTCCCGAAGAATGCACTCTAAAAAACGGATGGAAAACGCCCAATTGGATCCAACGCGTAAACAATTCGCCGTGCGGTTGCTCAGCAAATCCGCCAATATCACTCCCCGCAAAAGAAAAACCAGACATCGCTAAACGTTGCGCTTGAATGTTGGCAATCCATAGATGCTCCCAAGTGGCGACGTTATCTCCCGTCCAAGTGGATGTGTAACGTTGCGTCCCTGAATACGCCGCCCGCGTAATTACAAACGGACGTTTTGGGTAAGCGAATTTCTTAACGCCTTGATAGGTTGCTCTCGCCATTTGCATGCCGTACACATTATGAGCCTTTCTATGGCTACAACGGTTACCGTCATACTCATGACGCACATCATCAGGGAAGGTTTTATTAGGTACTTCCATTACCGCAGGCTCGTTCATGTCATTCCAAACGCCCTTAACACCAATATCTTCAATCAATTCCCTGTAAAGTTCAGACCACCAATCGCGTACTTCTTTATTAGTGAAATCTGGGAAATAACATTCGCCAGGCCACACTTTTCCTTTCATATATGGGCCATCAGCACGCTTACAGAAATAATCATTTTCTAAAGCTTCTCTAAACACCGAATAGTCTTTGTCAATTTTAATTCCCGGATCAATAATGACCACGGTTTTAAAGCCATCATCCAACAATTCCTTAACCATACGTTTTGGATCAGGGAAATGATTTTTATCCCATGTAAAACATCTAAAACCATCCATATAATCAATATCGAGGTAAATGGCATCACAAGGAATTTTCAATTCCCTGAATTTTGAGGTGATTTCTTTTACTTTAGATTCTGGATAGTAACTCCATTTACATTGGTGAAAGCCCAATGCCCATAACGGTGGCAATTGCTGTGGTTTCCCTGTAAGGTCAGTATAATTAGAAACGACATCTTCCATTTTAGGACCGTAGATAAAATAGTAATTCATTTCACCTCCTTGTGCCCAAAAACTGGTCACGTTCCGTCGTTCCTGACAAAAGTCGAAATAAGTTCTAAAACTGTTATCGAAGAAAACCCCGTAGGCTTTCTTATTGTGCAAACCTGTATAAAACGGAATGGCTTTATAAATAGGATCTGTGCCTTTTCCGTACGCGTAACTATCCGTCACCCAATTTTCAAAGCGCTTGCCTTTTAAATTAAGTTCTACGGGCTTATCTCCAAGTCCGAAAAAACTATCGCCATCATGAGACGTTTTGCTCACTTTCACGATGTCTCCGCCGTACTCATAGCTTTCTTCCCAATGGAAACCCAGTTCATCTTCATTGATGAGCTTATGGTCTTTAGCATCAAAA
Organism: uncultured Gelidibacter sp.; assembly: GCF_947500795.1. GTDB lineage: Bacteria > Bacteroidota > Bacteroidia > Flavobacteriales > Flavobacteriaceae > Gelidibacter. The sequence continues at coordinate 834,063 of NZ_CANMTE010000001.1, forward strand.
ATATGGACCTTGAGATTGTCTTTTCTGATATGGCAGATCAGTTTTGAGGTTGTCACTTTATAAGATTCCGCCTCGTCTTCAATTTCTAGAAGATTATAACCTTTACTGGCATGTTTTGAAATCCCATAAGAAAAATCCATTTCAAATGTTCCGGTTGTAGTATACCTGAAACGGATCACACTGTCTCTCAAAATAGTCATTGCCAGAACGACATCATTCTCAGTTGTAAAAAAGAACGTATCTACATCTTTTTTATAAGAAACTATTTTTGATGGAAACAAATTCCCTTTGTGTTCTAATTCGGTATTTACAATCATAATTTTATTATATAGTTCACAAAAAAACGCATTAGTTTAGTAAAATAAAATTTAAGTTAAGAGCACTTATTAACGATATCGATTACGTTTTGACTATTTGATGCTCTTAAATCGATACTTATTTCTTCTTTTTAACAGCATCCAAAGTTGATTTCTCGCGGATAGATTTTGCCTTTAATTTCTTCTCCTGTGCCTCCCCTTTTGCTAAACACTTATTAGATAATTTAGCTTCTGCAGTATACTTGAACACTACCATCCCTAATGGAGGAATTATAATTTCTGCAGAATGTTCGCGGCTGTGCATTTCAACATTTTTGGTAGTGATGACTTTATTGATAAAATCGCCTGTTCCATTATATATGGTTGCATCACTGTTAAAAATCTCCTGCAATTTCCCTTTTTTAGGCACCCCAATTCCGTAGTTGACCATTGGTGTAGGCGTCATATTACACGCGATAACCACCTGATCTTTCGGGTCGTTCCCCTTTCTCGTATACACCAAAACTGAATTTTGATGATCGTCATAAGCAATCCACTCAAAACTTTCACCAGAAAACTGCTTTTCATAAAGTGCAGGTTCAGATTGATACAAGCCATTCAAATCCGTTATCAAACGTTGAATTCCCTGATGGTATTCTGAATCTAACAGATGCCAATCTAGTCCTTGACTAAAATTCCATTCATTTTGCTGTCCAAATTCACATCCCATAAACAACAATTTACCTCCTGGGTGTGTAAACATATAACTGTACAACAATCTTAAATTGGCAAAACGCTGCCAATCATCGCCCGGCATGCGTCCTAAAATAGACTTTTTACCATAGACGACTTCATCATGACTTAGAGGCAACATAAAGTTCTCTGAAAACGCATAGGTCATGGAAAAGGTCAAATCATTTTGATGGTATTGCCTATAAATTGGGGGTTTACTAAAATAATCCAAGGTATCGTGCATCCATCCCATCATCCATTTCATCCCAAAACCAAGTCCGCCGGAAAACGTAGGACGTGACACCATTGGAAATGCAGTGGATTCTTCAGCAATATTCTGAACATCAGGATAGTTAGCATATACCGCTTCATTCATCTCTTTTATGAATGCAACGGCATCTAAATTCTCACGTCCACCATGAATATTCGGTTCCCATTCGCCTTCTTTTCTTGAATAATCTAAGAATAACATGGAGGCTACAGCATCCACACGCAATCCATCAGCATGGTATTGATCAAGCCAAAATAGCGCATTACTGATTAAAAATGATTTGACTTCGTTACGACCGTAATTAAAAATCAAACTTTTCCAATCGTGGTGATAGCCTTTGCGTCTATCCGGATGCTCGTACAAACAAGAACCATCAAAATAACCAAGACCGTGCGCATCCTCTGGAAAATGGGACGGTACCCAATCCAATAAAACACCAATGTCATTTTTATGAAGCGTATCGACTAAATATTTAAACTCCTCTGGATACCCAAAACGTGAGGTCGGTGCAAAATACCCGGTAATTTGGTAGCCCCAACTCGGGTCATATGGAAATTCCATAATAGGCATCAACTCTACATGGGTGAATTTCATTTTTTTGACATAGGCCACAAGATCATCAGCCAATTCCACATAAGACAAAAAACGGTCTTCTGTGGCATGGCGTTTCCAGGACCCTAAATGCACTTCATAAACGGAATGTGGCGCATCTAAAGCATTGTTCTTTTTACGCTTGGACATCCAATTTTTATCCTTCCACTCATAGTCATCTTCCCAAACAATAGATGCCGTTTTTGGTGGATGTTCAGCCCGGCGCGCATAAGGATCTGCTTTTTCAGTTTTGATATCGTTATGATGACTTGTAATTTTATATTTGTAGATATTTCCTTGACCAACGTTCGGAATAAACCCTTCCCAAACGCCACTTTTATCCCAACGAACATTCAAGACATTCTCATTTTCATTCCAATGGTTAAAATCGCCAATTACAGAAACCTTTTTGGCACTTGGTGCCCATACAGCAAAATAGGTGCCTTTTACACCCTCATGCTCCATAATGTGGGATCCAAATTTTTCATAAAGCCTAAAATGTTTTCCTGCCAGAAACAGATTGATATCAAAATCGGTGAAACGACTACAAGGCTTAACTTCTGCCATATTTAAAGGATAAAAGGATTAAAGTTGTTAAGATAGGATAAAATAAAAACCTAAAGTAGTAAAATTTCGTACAAATGGTAGGACGGCGCGACTTTTAAATCCTTGTGATTATCTTAACGCCGCAGGAAGAAAGGAAATAGAATTACCTTCGACTTAAATTTATAACCATAACTCAATTAAAATGAAAACACTACCATTAATACTCTTGTTTAGCCTTGTATTTAGCTGCAATAGCTCTGCACAAAAGAAAGACGAAAAATCAGCACCCAAACCCACTTTTAAAATCACTAAAACTGATGCAGAATGGAAAGCTCAACTGACTGCCGATCAATATAATGTTTTGAGAAAAGCTGGCACAGAACGCCCGTTTTCAAGTCCGTTGAACAACAATCATGAAAAAGGCACTTATGTTTGTGCAGCGTGTAAAACACCGTTGTTTAAAAGTGAACACAAGTTTGATTCTGGCACCGGATGGCCAAGTTTTGATCGCGTAATTGAAGGTAACGTCGCTTTTTCTACGGATACTAAAATCGGTTATATGCGCAACGAGGAGCACTGCGCCACTTGCGGCGGACATTTAGGCCATGTTTTTGATGACGGTCCGAGAAATACCACGGGAAAGCGCCATTGTATCAACGGTGTTGCCTTGGAATTTGTACCTGCAAAGCAATAAAAATCAAACTTTTACATTTCAACACTTATTCAATGATTATTTTGCTTTAAGTTTCATTTTTTATGGGTTTTGATATTCATGATGTGAGCGCTGTTAAGTAACTTTACATTATGGAAACTTCATACATGTCTGGCATTATAAAACAGTTTATTTATTACAAAACTGTAGGCGATAAAACAATAGCACAATTGTCTTTTGAGGACATGAATTATCAACCCAACGAAGCTTCCAACAGCATTTCCGTTATTGTAAAGCACATGGTTGGCAATATGTTGAGTCGTTGGACCAACTTTTTAATGGAAGATGGCGAGAAGGAATGGCGCCAACGTGATCAGGAATTTGAAGCGTCCTATACTACTAAAGAAGAGCTCCAAGAGGCTTGGGATAAAGGTTGGGAGTGTTTGTTTAATGCGATTGCTCCACTTAAGGAAAGCGACATGCAGACCATCGTTTATATCAGAAATGAAGGCCATACTGTTGCGGAAGCCATTTTCAGACAATTGGGACATTATCCTTATCATATTGGGCAGATGGCCTATATTGGTAAATTACTAAAAGGCGATCAATGGGTGAATTTATCCATTCCAAAAGGGAATTCTTCAACTTATAACCAGGAGAAAATGGACAAAGATAAAGGCACGCGTCATTTTACTGATAATCTGTAATTATCTTGTAACATTTACAATATTTCTACAGATACTCTAAATTTCCTCTGATTATTTTTAATTATTCTGACATTGTTTAGAGTTTTCTGAATCTGACATTTAGCATCAATCCTCATAACAATCACCAATTACCAACAATTATTAATAACTAATGGTATTTTAGGAATTGGTAATTTGCAATTTGAAATATACTTTTTGTAACTTCGTGGCTTCTAATCACGATTAAAAAATACTCATGAGTAAATACGATATCATTGTTCTTGGAAGTGGTCCTGGTGGCTACGTTACTGCTATTAGAGCATCACAATTAGGATTCAAAACTGCTGTTATTGAAAAAGAAAGCCTTGGTGGCGTTTGTTTAAACTGGGGTTGTATCCCAACAAAAGCCTTATTAAAATCAGCACAAGTTTTTGAATATCTTAAACATGCTGAAGATTATGGTCTATCTGTAAAGGAAGCCGACAAAGATTTTGATGCGGTTGTAAAGCGCAGTCGTGGTGTTGCTGAAGGCATGAGCAAAGGCGTTCAGTTTTTGATGAAGAAAAACAAAATCGACGTTATTGAAGGGTTTGGAAAATTAAAACCTGGAAAGAAAGTTGACGTTGATGGAAAAGAATACAGTGCAGACCACATTATTATTGCAACGGGTGCACGTTCAAGAGAATTGCCAAGCTTAAAACAAGATGGTAAAAAAGTGATCGGTTATAGAGAAGCGATGACTTTAAAAGAACAACCTAAAAAGATGATTGTAGTAGGTTCTGGCGCTATTGGTGTTGAATTTGCTTATTTCTACAACTCAATGGGCACGGATGTGACTATTGTTGAGTTTTTACCAAACGTTGTTCCTGTTGAAGATGAAGATGTTTCTAAACAATTGGAAAAATCATTCAAGAAAAGTGGCATTAAAATCATGACCTCTTCTGAAGTAACTAAAGTTGATACTTCTGGAGAAGGCGTTGTTGCTACTGTTAAAACTGCAAAAGGTGAAGAAACTCTTGAAGCAGATATCATTCTTTCAGCTGTTGGCATCAAATCTAACATTGAAAACATCGGTTTGGAAGATGTAGGTATTGCTGTTGATAGAGACAAGATTTTAGTCAACAATTACTACCAAACCAATATTCCTGGATATTATGCTATTGGAGACGTTACTCCTGGTCAAGCTTTAGCGCATGTCGCTTCCGCAGAAGGTATATTATGTGTAGAGAAAATTGCAGGACAACATGTTGAAGCGTTAGATTATGGCAACATCCCAGGTTGTACTTACGCTTCTCCAGAAATTGCAAGTGTTGGATTGACTGAAAAACAAGCGATAGAAAAAGGATATGACATTAAAGTTGGTAAATTTCCATTCTCTGCATCAGGTAAAGCAAGTGCTTCTGGCGCAAAAGATGGTTTCGTAAAAGTTATTTTTGATGCTAAATACGGCGAATGGTTAGGCTGCCACATGATTGGTGCTGGTGTAACGGATATGATTGCTGAAGCTGTCTTAGGTCGTAAATTGGAAACAACAGGACACGAAGTTTTAAAAGCTGTACATCCACACCCAACCATGAGTGAAGCAGTTATGGAAGCTGTTGCAGCGGCTTATGGTGAAGTTATTCATTTATAAAAACAGTTTGTTCCTTTATTTAGGAATAGAGTTTATAATAAAAAAGCGATTCAAAATTTGAATCGCTTTTTTTATGCTTAGAAAACTGAATATGCCGAATTTCTATAATTTCTGGTTAACTTAAAGTTTCAAGCCTAAACCAAAAAATAGGCCGTTTGGAGCCAATTCGTCTATACCCAATGCGAATTTAACATGGACATCTAAAGCGTCAGAGAGGTCGTAACTGGAACCAATATCTGCACCTATCTTGACTTTACTTGTATAAAAATCGAAGAAGTAATTCACACTTGGCCCTGCCAATAAATGCAATTTATTTGCCACTTCATATTTGGCGTAAACAGGGACATTCAAAAAATTAAAGTCGCCCACAGAAATATATAACGCCTCCGGTTGAATGGTTAAGAAATCGTCAATAGGAAACGCTACAAATACACCACCATAAAATCCAGTTTCAGTAGTTGAATAAGCTCCTAAATTTTGCTGATCAACAGTAAAGAACGTTAGATTCAATCCACCTTTAACTCCAAACGTGGTATCCAAATTTTGGCCATTTACATAATTTGTAAAGGCTATAAGAAAAGCGACTAAAATCAATCTAGAATACGTCATCCTTATTCACTTAAAAAACTTTGAATTGCCAATTCATAACTCTGTAATCCAAACCCAAGAATCACGCCTTTAGCATTCGGCGCGATATAAGACTGATGCCTGAATTCCTCACGCGCAAACGTATTTGAAATATGAACTTCCACAACGGGCGTTTTTATAGCCTTGACAGCATCGCCAATTCCGACGGAAGTATGCGTATACGCGGCTGCATTCAGTATAATGCCATCAAAACTAAATCCCACTTCTTGAATTTTAGAAATCAATTCCCCTTCAATATTCGATTGGAAATGGAAAATTTCGACGGTTGGATATTTCTCTTTTACAGTATCCAAAAATTCATGAAGCGATAGACTTCCGTAAATATCTGGCTCTCTAGTTCCCAATAAATTCAAATTGGGGCCATTAATGATCATCAATTTTTTCATAAGTTAAATGTATTAAAAATTGAACACATAAGAATAAAAAAAGGAAGCCACGTGGCTTCCTTTTTAAGACTACTAAATAATTGTTTTTTGATTTTTCTTAGAAAGAAAACCCTACTCCAAACTGCCACACAGCGTTTTTCGCATCAACATCGCCCATTATGGTGTTGTCTTTGTAAATATTTGTCAATCCGTGCGTAAATCTTGCAGAAAGAGATAATCCGTTGTCAAATTTGTATCCTGCACCTAGCGCTACACTAGTGTCAAAATTTTTAATTTGAGAATCATCCGAATCAATTACAGTATCGCCACCTTCTGCACCTGGTTTAAAATCGACTTCTTCACTAACCTTAAATCCAAATTGAGGACCAGCTTCAGCAAATAATCCTTTAACCAAATACACTTTAGCCATTAAAGGCACTTGGATATAATTTAATTGATATTCTACATTTTCATCGGTATCAAAAACATTATCCTGATCTCTAGTTACTAATGTAAAACCTTGCCCTGAATACAGCACCTCTGGTTGAAAAGAGAAACGCTCACTCATCGGGATTTCCATGAATAACCCTAAGTTAAAACTAGTTCTGGCATCAAGATCGCCAATGTCGTCTCCAGTAATGTTTGCGATGTTAACACCACCTTTTACACCAAATTGTGTTGTCGTATCATCTGATTGTGCATTTGCAGCGGTAAAGCCGAAAACAGTTACTAAAGTTGCAAAAAATAAATTTTTCATAAGTCTGTTGTTTTTAAGTTCAGAAGGATATACGTTAAGAAAGCACCTACAAGATTTCGTCTTAACAGATTTTAACGTTAAAAAGATTTATTTAACAGTTTATTCATAATTCGTACAAGTAGACCGTCAATTATTGAACATTGAAACAAATATCCTTAATCCTCTGACCTTACAGTATTTAATAGGTGGACACTGGAAAGAGCGTCAAAATTATGGATTATTTAAAACGAGAATTATTGAAATTACTTTAAAAAGTTTATCATTGTTCTATCCAACAAAAGCAATAATACTCCTTCTCTAATGAAATGGAATGATGCACTTAACGACTTTCAATTGTATTTAAAAATTGAACGTGGACTGTCTCCAAATTCGATTGCCAATTATACTTTTGACATTCAAAAGCTGATTGGTTTTTTAGAAGAAAATAAAACTGCCGTCTCTCCTACTACAATTGACCACACTACCCTACAGCAGTTTATATATGAAGTTTCCAAAACGCTTAATGCGAGATCTCAGGCACGGATTATTTCAGGCTTGCGCAGCTTTTTTAGCTACTTAGTATTTGAAGATTATATAAATAACAATCCGTTAGATCATATTGAATCACCAAAAATTGGACGCAAGCTGCCAGACACTTTGAGTTTGGAGGACATCAACAATCTCATAGATGCTATAGATCTGACCAAGGAATATAATGGTGTTCGTATTGGGGAACGTGACCGCACCATATTGGAAACCCTTTACAGCTGTGGACTGCGGGTAAGCGAATTGACACATCTTAAAATATCAGATCTATTTTTTGAGGAAGGCTTTATCAAAGTAACAGGAAAAGGTGATAAACAGCGATTTGTGCCGATTGGACCATCAACCCAAAAATATATTACGATTTATAAGGATGAAGTCCGCACTAAAATAAATGTTCAAAAGGAATATAAGGATACACTTTTCTTAAATCATAAAGGCAAACAGCTTACGCGAGCAATGATTTTTACGATGATTAAAAGACTGGCCGAAAAAATAGACCTCAATAAGACCATTTCGCCGCATACGTTTAGACATTCATTTGCTACGCATTTACTTCAAAATGGCGCCGATTTAAGAGCCATTCAGCTCATGTTGGGCCATGAGAGCATCACTACGACAGAAATTTATATGCATGTAGATAGAAGTCATTTAAAAGAGGTGCTGTTAAGATTCCATCCGAGAAAATAAAGAGGCCTATTTTCAGAAATTTCAAACACTTGTAAATCTCCGGATTTTCGTTTCTACTTGTAGTAATTATCACACAAATAATCTGATTATGGGTTTATTAAATAGCTACACGATAGTGAATCTACCTAAAATAAATTTTAATTTATGTTAGATATTCCCTAACTTGCCTCTAATTCCCACATTTTTAGATTAATAGCATTTTAAAAAGATAAATGATTCCCTAAAATCACTTTGAGAAACTAACTCTCATTTCTAATTTAAAAGCTATGACCTCACTTAGATCAGGACTATTAAAACTTAACTTAAATTCTACGCCCGTGGATACGCGCAAATGGCAACTAGCATTAGAATACTCTGGCATTGGCATGTGGGAATATGATGCAGCCGCCAATCGCGTCTATTTCTCTGAAGGTTCAAAAAAAATTATTGGTGTTACTGATCCATTATTTGGTTCCAATGTAGACGCTTGGAATGAACGTGTTCATCCCGAAGACCGTTTACGTTACTTCAGTAACTTTCAAGACCATTTAACAGGGAAAGTTGAGATGTACGAAAATGAACATCGGGTGCGGTGTGAGGACGGTTCTTATAAATGGATACGCGATAGAGGTAAAATTGTGGAGTGGGACGCCAACAATAATCCAATGCGGATTATCGGGACGCATACCGATATCACCAAGCAAAAACAATTTGAAAATAAAATCAATGAATCCTTATTGGTTGCGACGGAACACAATAACAAGCTCAAAAATTTCGCTCATATTGTAACCCACAATCTGAGGCAGCATACCGCCAATTTTGAAAGTTTATTGGAGTTTTATGATGACACCAATAATCCGATTGAGAAAGAGGAAATAATGTCTCATTTAAGAACCCTATCTACTTCTTTAACCCAAACCATTAGTAATTTGCATGAGATTGTAAATGTGCAGAGTAATAAATCGCAATCAACCAAGAAGATTTATATTGCAGACGCCATTGACCGTGTATTGGAGGTGCTCGACATTTTCATTACAGAGAATAATGCCACCATTTACAATAACATCCCAAAGAAATTATTCCTGTATTATAATTGCTCTTATTTTGAAAGTATCATACAGAATTTACTATCCAACGCCATAAAATATAAGCATCCAGATAGAGACCCAATTATTTCAATTGATTTTGAATTCAACCAAGATGAATTTGAACTTTCTATCACCGATAATGGTATTGGCATCGATTTAGAAAAATTTGGAGACGATATTTTCGGCCTGTATAAAACATTTCATCGCAACTCTGATGCGGAAGGCGTCGGTTTATATTTGATCAAAAATCAGATTGAAAGTTACGGTGGCTCTATTAAAGTAAATAGTAAAGTCAATGTAGGAACCACGTTTACCATTATTGGTCAAAACAAAAAAGTCTAGCAACCTGCTAGACTTTTATATATCACTAAAATTTATTTCTATTTTGCGATGTTTACCGCTCTCGTTTCACGTATTACGGTAACTTTTACTTGACCTGGATAGGTCATATCCGTTTGGATTTTCTGTGAAATTTCGAAAGATAGATTAGCGGCTTGCTCGTCAGAAACACGATCACTTTCTACCATTACACGTAACTCACGTCCTGCTTGAATAGCATAAGCTTTATTTACACCATTAAATCCGAAGGCTACATCTTCCAAATCTTTTAAACGTTGGATGTAAGAATCTAAAACCTGACGTCTTGCGCCTGGTCTCGCACCTGATATCGCATCACACACCTGAATGATTGGCGCCAACAATGTGGTCATTTCAATCTCATCATGATGGGCTCCAATGGCGTTACAAACTTCTGGTTTTTCACCGTATTTCTCAGCCCATTGCATACCCAAGATCGCGTGAGGCGTTTCCATGTCTGCTTCAGAATCTGGCACTTTACCAATATCATGAAGTAATCCGGCACGTTTTGCGATTTTTGGATTTAAACCTAATTCCGCAGCCATCACACCACAAAGTTTTGCAACTTCACGTGAATGTTGCAACAAGTTTTGACCATAAGAAGAACGGTATTTCATACGTCCTACCAATTTGATCAATTCTGGATGCAATCCGTGAATACCTAAATCGATAACCGTACGTTTTCCTACTTCAATAATCTCCTGCTCTATTTGTTTCTGTGTTTTTTGAACTACTTCTTCAATTTTAGCTGGGTGGATTCTTCCATCCGTCACTAATTTATGAAGCGATAAACGTGCAACTTCACGTCTTACAGAGTCAAAACAAGATAGGATAATCGCTTCTGGCGTATCATCTACAATAATTTCAACACCGGTTGCCGCTTCAATGGCACGGATATTTCTACCTTCTCTACCAATGATTCGACCTTTAACATCGTCAGATTCGATATTGAATACCGATACACAGTTGTCAATAGCTTCTTCAGTACCAATACGCTGAATGGTATTGATAATGATTTTCTTAGCGTCCTGTTGTGCGGTAAGTTTTGCTTCTTCTAAAGTGTCTTGTATGTAAGCCATGGCATCAGCCTTAGCCTCATTTTTAAGAGACTCCACAAGCTGTCTTTTTGCTTCCTCAGCAGATAGTCCTGAAATAACTTCAAGCTGCTTAATTTGGCTTTTATGTGCTTTTTCTACTTCTTCCTTCTTCTTTTCCAAGAATTCTAAACGGAAGTCGTAGTCCTTAATTTTCTCTTCTATTTCTTGAGATAGCTTTTTGTTTTTAGCTAATTCATTTGATATTTGTGATTCTTTATCGCGGGTTCTCTTTTCTGCTTCTGCTATTTTCTTATCTCGGGAAAGAATGATTTTTTCGTGCTCAGATTTTAATTCAATAAATTTCTCCTTTGCTTGTAAAAGCTTGTCCTTTTTAATAGACTCTCCTTCGGCATTTGCCTGTCTTATAATTGAATTTGATTCTTCTTTTGCGTTTTGGATAAGTTTTGATGCATTGTTCTTTTCTAGGGTCTTTGCAACAATATATCCAAGTACTACGCCTAATACTACGCCTCCAACAATTAGTAAAATTGTGTTTGTTTCCATGTTTAGTTTAGTTTAATAAAAAAATTGATCTCATCTAAATCTCCGACTACACTCAGATTTAGAATAGCTACAGCATCCACTTTAAAGTGCAACCCATAGCCAAAAAAAAAGCCTACATCAGCTTCGAATTTTGTATAAACTCCTTAAAAACAAGTTTAGGGCTAACAAGCTGATCAAAAATCTGCTCAAAGGCAGCACGGTTTTACAACTTAAACTCACCCTTTTTAAAGAAATAATGTTGAGTTTATCAAATAAAATAACTAATGTAGGCAGTAACCTATTTATTTTAAAAAGAACGTTAAGAGCTTAAATGCGACTGAAGAAGATCATCCAAAGCGGTTAATCTATTTTTGACATCTTCACTTACATTGTCTTTATCTATCATTTTCTGTTCCACTTGAGATGCAAATTGTAAAGCACACATGGCCAAAACATCTTGTTTATCTCTCACGGAATAATTTTGCTCAAATTGACTGATCATAGTTTCAATTTTCTTCGCGGCTTTACGCAATCCTTCCTCCTGATCTGGTGCAATCGTCAATGGATACACTCTGTTCGCTATGGATAGCTTAATTTTTAGCTGTTCTGACATTAAAATACTATGCTTACATTATTCAGATAATTGTGCTATACAATGATCTATATCTTTTATTAATGTATTTATCTTGAGCTTTGTCTCTCGTTTATTTTCATCACTGCCCAACATTGAATTCGCAACTTTGAGGGCTTCATATTTTTCAACCCAAGAGCTCAATGCTTCTTGCTGCTGAATTATTTTTTGCTGATAAATAGCTAATTCTTCAGAAAGCTTTGCATTGGTCTGTTTTAAAACCTCTTGCTTATGTAAAACTTTGCTGATTTTATTCTCTAAAGAATCAACAATATCTTCAACTTTACTCATTTACAAATTTCAATACTGATGTAACAAAGTTAACATACCTTGTCAAAAATCACAATTGTTTTGTCATAAATTTTGAAAATTTTTAAAGTAATAATTTTAAAGCACTTAGCGCATCTAAACTTAACTAAGCATTACACCTTTTTATAAATCATTACATTAATCCATGTCATAAAGTCGCCGTACCTACGTGATGCTAGCTTTAGCTTAAAATTATATATTGAAATATCGTATAATATCTGCCAACAATAGTAGTTATTATGGGTTAAAACGTACAAAACGATAAACCCTATAACTTTAGGCACTCCTAACTTTTTTTAATATTTTTAGACTTTTAAATCTAGCTATGAAATTTCTATTTATCCCTCTTCTACTATCCACTTTTGCGTTTTCTCAAGTTGAATATCCAACAGATTATTTTAGAAGTCCTTTGGACATTCCGATCATCCCATCTGGAACTTTTGGCGAATTACGAACCAATCATTTCCACGCCGGTCTGGACATCAAAACCCAACAGAGAGAAGGCCACAATGTGTACACGGTTGCTGAAGGTTATATAAGCCGTATTAAAGTATCACATTATGGTTATGGGAAAGTAATTTACATAACGCATCCTAATGGCTATACTAGTGTTTATGGGCATTTATCGAGTTATGCACCCATCATTGAGGCTTATGTAAAAGCTGAACAGTACAAACAGGAATCTTATGAAGTTGAAATGTTTCCTGCGGTTGACGAGTTGAAAGTAAAAAAGGATGAAATCATTGCCTATTCCGGAAATACTGGAAGTTCTGGCGGTCCGCACCTCCATTTTGAAATTCGAGATCAACAAGAACGCACCATTAATCCGTTGTTGTTTGGTTTGGAGGTGCAAGATAAGAAAACACCTTTTGTTAATGGCGTTTACGCCTACACCAAGGATGATGCCTCTTCTGTTAACGGGAAAACTGGACGTGTGGAACTGCGCCTAATTCCGACTAAAACTAAAGATTATGTTACAGAAAGTATTAGTGCCCATGGGACTATTGGTTTTGGAATTGTCAGTTATGACTCGCAAGATTTAGCGGTTAATCAGAATGGAATTAACGGACTGGAAACTTTTTATAATGGACACAAAAAGTTTGAAATGGATTTTAACCGATTTGCCTTCTCTGAAACCAGACATATTAATAGATTCATAGATTATGACTACTTTAAAACGAAGCGAAGCCGTATCCAAAAGTTATTTGTAGAACAAGGCAATGTGCTTAGCCTCTATCAAAATCTCGATAATGACGGCTATGTTGTTGTTGAAGATAGCACTGCTTCCGTTTATAAAGTTCGAATTAAGGATTTCCACGGGAATGAATCTTGGGTAACGATTCCCATCAATGGAAAAAAGGCAACAACCACTCCCAAAGAGACGGTTACAACAGCCCAAACTTATATTTTTTATGACCAGCCTACCAATTTGAACGACAAAAATGTGACCGTTTATATCCCTTCCAACAGCTTTTATGAAGATACATCTATCGATTTTAAAGTGAGTAATGACACGCTCTATTTGCACAAGGACATCATTCCGCTTCAAAAAAATATAACCATCACTTATGATGTCAGCAATTATAAAGATGCTGATAAGGACAAATTATATATTGCAGAACTTATTGGATCTAGAAATTATCCGAGCTATCTCAATACAAAGCGTAGTGGCAATATATTAACGGCATCTTCAAACGCGTTGGGAACTTATGCGTTGGTTTTAGATACCCAAGGTCCAAAAATCACCCCTACAAATTTTCAGGATGGCAAATGGTTAAGCAATTTCCGTTATCTTAAATTCAAAATCACCGATAATCTTTCTGGGATCAGTAATTATCGTGCCACAATAAATGGTAAATTTATCTTGATGGAATACGAGTATAAAACCAATACGCTGACTTTCGATTTTAATGATAATGTTGTGACAGATACCAAAAATGAATTGAAACTTATAGTTACTGATAACGTAGGAAATAGTTCTACATTTGAAGCTACATTTTTTAGAAAATAAAACACACTCTTTGAAACCACATTTATACCTGTTCCGCTTTGCCATATTTGTGTTGCCTTTTTGGGGATGGTCCCAATCCGCTACCATTAAGGGAATCCTTATGGACGATGCCCATATGCCTATTGCCAATGCAAATATTACCTCAAATACTTCAGGAACCACGACTAATGAAAATGGTTTCTATGAGATAAAAATCCCTGCGAATAGTGAGGTAGTCCTGGAGTTTACCCATATTCTGCACAAACGCATCGTTGCAACCTTTAATCTCAAAAATGGTCAAGAAATTGAGTTTAATCCCGTGATGAACTTAAAAGTTGAACAAATTGCAACTGTTGTCATCAGGAGTAATCAGCGTCAAAATGTAACAGGTGTCACTACTATTGCGCCCGAAATCCTTAGGACTATTAAAGGCGCACAACCTGGAGTAGAAAACATTCTAAAAACCTTGCCTGGCGTCAATATTTCCAATGAATTAAGCACACAATATTCCGTGCGTGGTGGCAATTTTGATGAAAACTTAGTCTATGTCAATGATATTGAAGTGTACCGACCATTTTTGGTGCGTTCGGGACAACAAGAAGGCTTAAGTTTCGTGAATACAGATTTGGTACAGAATGTGGATTTTTCAGCTGGAGGATTCCAAGCAAAATATGGCGATAAACTATCGTCGGTTTTAGATATTACCTACAAAACCCCGATAACATTCGGTTTAAACGCCGATGTATCGTTAATGGGTGCTAGCGTATCTGCGGAAGCGATATCCAAAGACTCCAAATTATCAGGCATCATAGGATTACGATATAGAGACAATAGCTTAGTCTTAAATTCCTTGGAAACGGAAGGCATGGTAAAACCTGTATTTGCAGACGTTCAGACCTACGTAACGTATAAATTTACAGATAAGTTATATGTCAATTTTTTAGGTAATATTTCAAGAAACAAGTACACGTTTCAGCCACAAAACAGACAAACTAATTTCGGAACAGTAGACAATCCGATGGCTTTATTGGTGTATTATGAAGGTCAGGAAAAAGATGATTACAATACTTATTTTGGAGCTTTTAAAGCCAACTATTTTGCAAATGAAGACCTGACCCTTAGACTTATTGCGTCTACCTACCACACCACTGAAGCCGAGCATTTTGATATCTTGGCGCAATACCGTATGGGTGAAGTGAACAGCAATATTGGTGATGAAAATTTTGGTGAGGTCGAATTTAGTGAAGGCATTGGCTCTCAACTGACGCACGCCAGAAATGATTTGGATGCATTAATTACAACCGTTGAACACAAAGGCGATTACAAGCTGGACGATAACATTTTTGAGTGGTCCTTAAAATATACCCATGAAGACATTCGCGACCGTTTGGTAGAATGGGAAGTGATTGATTCGGCAGGCTTTTCCATAACACCTCCATATTCCAAAATTTTAAAAGATCAGCCCTACCAACCTTATCATGGACCGTTAGAGGCGTTTCAAAATATAAGAGCGACAAATGCTGTTCAAATTGACCGTTTTCAAGCCTATGCGCAGTGGAGCAAACGTTCAGAATTAGGAACGAGTGATGTGTTTTACAATTTTGGCGTGAGAGCACACCATTGGACGGTTAATGGTGAAGGTATTGAAAGCAATTCGCAAACAGTTTTTAGCCCAAGAGCACAATTTGCCATTAAGCCCGATTGGGATAAAGACATGTTGTTCAGGATTGCCGGCGGATTGTATTACCAACCGCCTTTTTACAGAGAACTTCGCGATTCATCGGGCACTGTAAGGCCTGAAGTGAAGGCTCAAAAATCCATTCACCTCGTTTTGGGCAATGAATACAGCTTTAAAATGTGGGACCGCCCGTTCAAATTAGTTTCTGAGGCCTATTACAAACACCTGACTGATGTCAATCCGTATACTTTAGAAAACGTCCGAATTAGATATAGCGCTAACAATAATGCGACGGCTTATGCGTATGGATTGGACTTAAGATTGAACGGCGAATTTGTTCCGGGTACAGAATCCTGGTTTAGTTTTGGTTATTTAAAAACGGAAGAAAATATTGAAGATCGCGGATATATTGCAAGACCAACTGACCAACGTTTGAAATTTGGCGTGTTGTTCCAAGATTATGTCCCAAACATTCCGGAATTGAAAGTCTATCTTAATTTGGTATACAACACTGGCGTTCCTGGCGGTTCTCCAAGTTATGTTGATCCTTATGACTACCAAAACAGATTGCGTGCGTATAAACGCGCTGACATCGGTTTTTCTTATGCCCTAGTGGATAGAGATAGAACATACACCTCTAAGTGGAAAAATGCTTTGAAGGAACTTACCATTGGCGTGGAAGTTTTTAACATGTTCGATGTGCAAAATTCCATTACCAATACGTGGGTAAGAGATGTGTATAGCAAACGCCAATATGCAATTCCAAATTATTTAAGTCCGCGGGTTTTGAATGTGCGACTGTCGATGAAGCTGTAACTTAGTTTAGACGAATTCCTTCAACACTTCAATCACATAATCCACTTCGGCTTTCGTATTAAAACTAGAGAATGAAAATCTGACCGAGGGTTTCATTAAGTGTTCAGGGATTAAAATCTCAGAAAGCACATGCGAGTTTTGATTGCTTCCACTTTGGCAAGCAGATCCTCTTGAACAGGCAATTCCTTTTAAATCGAGTTGAAAATGTAGCATTCCTCCTTTTTCTGGAGTAATTGGCAAACACACATTAATTACAGTGTAGGTACTATTTTCTGAATCGTCACAATTCCCATTAAAAGTGATGTCAGGAGACATGTTTTTCAACTGCTCAATAAAATATGCTTTAAGCTCTGAAATGTGCTTGCGTTCAGCATCAAGATTATCATAACTCAATTTCAAGGCGGTTTCCATACCTGCAATATTGTGGATAGCTTCGGTACCTGCACGATAGCCACGTTCCTGCTCACCACCAAAAATTAACGCTTTAATGCCTGATCCTTTTCTAATAAATGCAAAACCAACACCTTTTGGGCCGTGGAATTTATGGGCGCTTGCCGCTATAAAATCGACAGGAATAGTTTGCAAATCTAAATGGTAATGTCCTACAGATTGTACGGTATCACTATGAAAAAGGGCTTGATGCGCTTTACAAAGTGTTGCTACTTTCTGAATATCGAGTTTGTTGCCAATCTCATTATTCACATGCATCAAACTGACCAACTTTTTGGATGGCGATTGTAACAATTGCTCCAGATGATTTAAATCAATGACCCCATTTTCAAGGAGTTTTACATAACTCACCGTAATGTCGTATTCTTTTTGAAGCTGTTCCACGGTATGTAACACCGCATGATGTTCCAATTTACTAGTAATGATTTCTGTTACGCCTAAATCTCTTACAGCACTGCGCAGTACCAAATTATCCGCTTCTGTCCCTCCAGCAGTAAAAACGATTTCTGAAGCATGTACATTGAAAAATGAAGCAATGGTTTTTCTTGAAGTTTCCATTAAAGATTTTGCTGAACGTCCCATCCCATGTGTAGAAGATGCGTTACCAAAGTTTTGACGCATCACATCAGTCATACGTTCTATAACCGCATCTCGCATTGGTGTTGTTGCTGCATTATCAAAATAAACCTGTTTCATAGCTGTTTTTTGTAGTGAATAATTGTTTTGGAATCAACCTGTTTTCTAAGACGTTCTTAGGAATTTCGATAGTTAACAAACGGTATTTTACAACCGGGTTTCAATAAGAATCGCTTCCAAATTGCAAAAATACTCCAAATAAAATTATTTTAAAGATGGTACGTTATAAATTAGAGAATGCCTTATTTTTGTTGCTTAAACCTTAGAAATGCAGAAAATATTTTACCTTTTAAGTTTATGCGTATTGCTCACTGCCTGTGACGATGGCGATATTATTGAAGTAGAATTGGATTTTGACAAGCAACTTGCCATGTGCGAGTTGAATCCGGAAGTGTATTTCTTATATGAAACCAAAACGGATCCTTCTGAATCTTTGAGTTTAATTTTCCCAAAGAACTCCGCTACCCGACTTATATTCAATCCGGAGACTAATAATTACACCAGTTCATTTGAGATTAACGGATCCACGACCAAGTTCAATTATAGAACTTATGATGGGAAGCCTGAAAACTTAATCTGTAATTTATTACCTGACGCCAATACCCATATTCTTAAGGATTATGCAGCAACGTCGGGCTCGGTGACCACGCTGACTACATTTATTGATGATGATGGTGATGGGATTCCGTCAGCAATTGAAGATAAAAATCTCGATGGCGATAATAATCCTGCAACCAACCCGACAGATTCTGACGGCGATGGTATTCCTGATTATCTTGATGCTGATGATGATAATGACAATGTACTGACCAAAAACGAAGGCCACAACTACACCGAAGCGGATGGCTTGTCTAAAGCTCAAGATACGGACGGCGATGGTATTCCTGACTATCTAGACACTGATGATGATGGCGATGGTGTTTTAACGCGTTTTGAAGATGAAAATCTTAATGGAAATCCGATGGACGATCGTGATGAAAGCTCTCCTACTCCAACTGTTGCAAGGTATTTGGACAAAGTGGCAAAAGACGTTTTTGAATACAAACAATTTAACAAAAATACATACCAACGTATTATCACGGTAAAATTTCAAGTTAAGAATGTCAACTTAGACATTATTAGTTTAACCGATATTGATTTTGGGACGTACACCCAGACTTTTACGATAGAAAGTAAGTAATTACAATTTTATTTCACTTCTTTAAAAGCCATAACCTAAATAAGTTATGGCTTTTATTTTTTGTGCTTAATAATGACGATATTTAGAGATTGTGAGCAAGTTAAAAACTAATCGAACAAATTTAGAATAAATAAAAATGTGACTTTTAAACAAAATCCTAATATTGACTTTCTACTCTGTTATTTGGTCCGTTCTCATTACAAAACCTAGCGGATATTACTTAAAAAACAAAAAAACTTGAATAATATGGCTAAAAAATATCCATCAAAAATATCTTACGGCTTACTCATTTTTGTATTCTTGATGTTTTATGGACCATTGCTTCCCGATTTGCTTAATGGAGAACTCAATGGGAAAATGATTGGATTAATAGGGTTCCTGTCAGTTGTTTTTGGCTTTATTGTGCATCTATTTTTCAATACACATTATACGATTGATCATCGTAAACTCAAAATTAAATCTGGCGCATTTTCCTATCAACCAATTATCATTGACGACATTAAAGAAATATCAAAGACTAACAGTGTATTGTCCTCTCCTGCGGCTTCATTTGACCGAATTAAAATCAACTATGGAACAACTAATTCGGTTATCCTTTCGCCTAAAGACAAGTATCAGTTTGCAGAAGATTTGGTTAAAATAAATCCAAGAATAATAAATAAACTATCTTTAAGCTAGAATATTAGTAGTCTTTTATATACCCCATATGACAAAACAAATCTTCCTCTTGATTCTGACTTTCATTAGCATTAACGTGACAGCACAGAACGCCGATGCATTGAATGATCAGGCAAAACAATTGATAGAACAGCAGAAATTTGAAGAAGCTATTCCTATTTTAAAACAAGCAGCGGAATTAGGTAATGCAGAATCACAATATAATTTAGGCTACTCCTATCGTGCTGGAACTGGAATTGACCAAGATATCGAAAAAGGCATTTATTGGTTTGCTAAATCGGCGGAACAAGGTTTTAATGATGGGCTTTATCAAATGATGATGGCTTATGGCAATGGAGATGGTATTGCGCAAGACTACACCAAAGCTTTTGAATTTGGTTTAAAATGCGCTGAAAACGGAGACGGAACTTGCATGTGGAATGTTATTAATTGCTATTATTCTGGCATGGGCGTTGAGAAAAACATGGATAAAATGCTCGAATGGGCAACGCGTCTTGGAACACTTGAGAATCCAGAAGATTTGACTAAAAGTGGTTATATAACATCCGTTAGGCTACAACTTGCATATATGTATAGAGATGGTTCTGAACTGGAAAAAGACCTATTTAAGAGTTATCAGTGGTTTTTAATTTACAATGAATTCAAAAAGGACTTCTCGTATATGCAACAGCAACAAATTGTAAAGGAAATTGAAGCGTTAGAAACTCAATTGACTTCTGGTCAAATAGCTAACGGACAGCAAGACGCTGAAAAACTACTGGGCAGACCGTTAGTAAATATAGAAAATCTGTATAAAGCAGAATTATAAAATTTGTAATTATTATATTAACTCATTCAATATCAAAACATAACAACATGCAACAAATAATTATAATTCTCACAATTATGTTCAAATGCAGTTTTGGCACAAAGGATTGCGATTGATGGTATTGACAAGTTTACCGACAATTCTATATTTAAGGTTGATGCATCAAAAAGTGGAAATTGGAAAGCATCCGATAAAATCGTCAAAGGGCTTTATAACAACATTTTCCTTTCAACCAAATTAGTTTCAAACCAAAGTAAAATTTCAGCTTTAACTAACTTAAATTTTCAGCTTGGCACAGCTGTTTGTAGAAATCCAAACGAGGGGAAAATTATAATATTATTTACCGATAACAGCAAATTGACCTTAGAACAAGCTTCGGATATTAAATGTGATGACAACCTCGATATTGAATATTATTTGGGTAAATCCTTATCTGACATCGAAGAAACTTTATTTAATTTATCAAATAAAGACATGGACAGTTTTAGAGTATATTTTGCAAAAGGATATAAAGATTTCGCAGTATTAGAAAATAAAAGACAGATAATAAAAGATAATTATAAATTGATTTTTGAACGATCAAAAATTTAAACAAATCGCATTTTACATCGGCCATAATTAATCACCAATGTTTCTTTAATCGCAACTCTACTCTAATCAAATGTTGCTTATTTGAAAACATGACAAATCCTTCTACATATTCAGATAAATGTAAACTTCAGTCGCCCCCAATCCATATTTTTGAAAATCGGCAGCATAAAATTTGACGTTATCATAGCGTCTAAATAGTGTTTCCAGCTCCATTTTAAGCACGCCCTCGCCTACACCATGAATAAATACTACTTTCTGAATGCGTTTTTTAATGGCAAATTCCAATTTGCGTTCGGCCGTAGTCAATTGCAGCATCAACATATCATAGTTTGATAAATGACGCTCGTTTTCAGTGAGATTATGAATATGTAAATCCACCTCCATCGTAGGCTGGCTGCGTTCCTTAGGTTTTACCCTTACAGATTTTCGCTTTGCATTTTGCTCTTTCTCTGATAGTACTTCTTGGAAAGAATGTTCAGAAAAAATGCACGATTTCAACGTATCCTTTTCCGCCATCTTCAGCAATTCATGCGCTTGATAATCCATCAAAAAACCATCTACCGTATCAATGAAAATCGTTGTTCCATCAATTTTTGAGATTGTTCCAGAAATGGCCTCATCCAAAACCGTTACCTTATCGCCTACTTTGAAATTCATGAGTTCTCATTAGTGTCAGAAGAAGATTCTTGATCGTTCTTACTAGGAATATTTTTTGAAATGCGATACACACCAATCATTAAAATAACGATGCCTCCAATAAGGATATATTGATTCTGCTCCGTTCCTGCCTTGGCATAAATAGCCACAATTCCGCCAATAATAATGAGTAAAACACTGATAATCCGGGACGTATTCATAAGTTTTGTAGTTTATTCTTAGACGACGAAATTACACATTTAGTTCTAAAATATTCCGTTGTTGCATACAAATCTAATCTTAAAAATTCCGAGAATCACTTGCTATCTTTTTATACATTTGCGTATGACGTTGATCAATTTTATTAAGCCTGAAAATTATATGCTGCCGTGTTTAAACAAGCAACTATTTGGCTTGGAGTGTTTGGGCTGTGGCATTCAACGTGCTTCACTCTTAGTTTTTAAAGGCGAATTTGTACTGGCTTTTAAAACGTATCCTGCTATTTACACCCTTATTTTATTGGCGCTTTTCCTTATATTTAACCTGTTTATCAGATTCAAGTATGATTACGGCATCAAAATAGGCTTAATCAGTCTCAACGTGATCATCATTGTCGTCAGTTTTCTAATTAAAATAATCAACTAAAACCAATCACATGGAAAAACAACAATTACCAAATTCAACGCTCATTCTAGTCTTCGGTATCATTTCAATTGTCACCTGTTGCTGTTATGGCGTTATCGGTTTGCCATTAGGCATCATCGCGTTAGTAATGGCTAACAAAGCGACTGCTCTTTATGCATCAAACCCTGAGTTGTATACAGGATTTCAGAATGTTAAAACAGGTAAAATACTTGCTATTATTGGTATTGTATTAAACTCGATTTTCCTGCTTTATGTGATTTATATGTTTGCAACCTTAGGAAGTGAAGGCATTCAACAAATGTCAGAGGAATTGATGAGAGGGATGAATGAAGGAATGGAACAATAAACAAACACATTTTAAATATCAAAAAAGCGGCTTAAAGGCCGCTTTTTTATTTCATATCATCTGAAAAAATAATCTTATTGATAATTTACAACTACATCAGTCCTGTAAATAGGGCTCCTACAAAAATCAAAATGTATAAACTGATAATGGCAATAATGAAAATGCCTAAATACTTATAATGCGATTTTAAGTTTGAAAATGCTGCCGTTAAATCGTCGGTATTGTTGGTGGCTAAAGCACTCTTCATCTTTCGTGAAAAATTGAAAAGATAAAGCACAGGGAAAAAGTAAACAAAAGCCATAACCACATAAATAAGTCCAAAATAAGACATATTCATACCCATGGACTCATAAGGATTTCCACCAGGCATTAAGCCCATGACCACGCTAAAAAACGCGCCAAAAAGAACCATTAACCCGATTCCTATAAATCCTAAAATTGATAGAAAATAAGTCCAACTAGAGGTTTCTTTTAAAAACCCCACTACTGCTGGTGGCAAATTCAGTTCAAAATTATCAAAAGCCGATTTTTCTTCTATCATTATGAATTAGGTTCAAATTGTTTTAAAGTTTTGATAATGATGCGCACACAGTCTAACAACTGTTCTTCATTAATTACCAAAGGTGGCGCAAAACGAATGATGTTACCATGTGTAGGTTTTGCTAATAGTCCATTATCACGCAATGCCAAACAAATGTTCCAAGCGGTCTCGCCATCTTCACTATCATTAATTACAATAGCGTTAAGCAAACCTTTACCACGAACTAATTTTGTAATGGCACTCGTTTCAATGAATTTATCCAACTCACTTCTAAAAAGTTGACCTAATTTTTCAGCGTTATCAGCTAAATTTTCTTCTTCAACAACTTCCAATGCCGCCATTGCAACTGCAGCTGCCACAGGATTTCCGCCGAATGTACTACCGTGGTTTCCTGGTTGAATGACGTTCATAATTGCATCATTCGCCAACACAGCACTTACCGGGTAAGCTCCACCACTTAAGGCTTTACCTAAGATTAAAATATCTGGCTTCACATTTTCATGGTCAACGGCCAAAAGTTTACCAGTTCTTGCAATTCCGGTTTGGACTTCATCAGCAATAAACAACACGTTATATTGTTCACATAAGGCTTTGGCTTTTGAAAGATAATTTTCACTTGGCACATAAACACCAGCTTCACCTTGAATTGGTTCCACTAAAAACCCTGCAATATTTGGATTTGACTTTAATGTCGCTTCCAATTCCTGCAGATTATCGTACTCAATTTTAATAAATCCTTCAGTAAAAGGTCCAAAATGCTCACGCGCTACAGGATCATTTGAAAATGAAATGATCGTCGTTGTACGCCCATGGAAATTGTTCTTACAAACAATAATTTCAGCTTGGTGGTTGGCAATACCTTTCACTTCATATGCCCATTTTCTACAGATTTTAAGTGCTGTTTCTACAGCCTCGGCACCTGTATTCATCGGCAACACCTTGTCAAAACCAAAATATTTGGCCGCGTAGGCTTCATACTTGCCCAACATATCATTGTGAAACGCACGAGACGTTAAGGTTAAGGTTTTTGCTTGTTCAACCATAGCATTGACAATTTTCGGATGACAATGTCCTTGGTTGACAGCAGAATAGGCAGAAAGAAAATCATAATATTTTTTTCCTTCAACATCCCAAACATACACACCTTCTCCTTTACTCAATACTACAGGTAACGGATGGTAATTGTGTGCACCATACTTGTTTTCTAAATCTATCGCTTGTTGCGAAGTTAATTGGTCTAAAACAGCCATTTTTAATAAGAATTTAAGGTTTAATGTCTAAAAAGACACTGTTTAACCACTTTTGAAGAGGTAAACATTAATAATTAAATCTCGCTAAGCGAGGAAAATAACCATTCCTACTGTACCTTTATTCTTTCGATATCCCGATAGTTATCGGGACGAAAAAGCAGCGTGGGAGAGAAATCATCCCTAGGGCCTGCAAATTATGAAATTATTAAACCTCTAGAAAATTTTTAGCGCTGTTTTAAGGCTTCGTTTTCTAACTTTATTGTGTCAACTGACTAAAGCAGTATAATTAAAGGGTTTCATTAGCAAAAAAGATAGCGCAGCACAACGTCACATAACTCGTTTAGGACTACAAATCACTTTAAAAAAGTGGCTTGAAGTGACCTTACTCATTTAAATGTGAATTGTTGACATCATTTCCTTGATAAAATGACAAATTGTAATTCGTAAATCGCAATTGGTTTCACTATTTTTGCCGCATGGGAAGACGAAATAAAAAACAAATCTTTGAAAATGTCCTAGTAGTTGATGCTGGTGCAAAAGGAAAATCAGTGGCAAAATCGCCAGAAGGTGCTGTCATTTTTATGCAAAATGTAGTTCCGGGTGATGTTGTTGATGTAGAAACTTTTAAAAAGCGCAAGTCTTATTACGAAGGGAAAGCTATAAAATTTCACGAATATTCTGATAAACGTACCGAACCAAGATGTCAGCATTTTGGCGTTTGCGGCGGTTGCAAGTGGCAGGATATGGCTTATGAACACCAATTGTTCTACAAGCAAAAAGAAGTTGAAGAAAACCTAAAACGTATTGGGCATTTGGAACTTCCTCCAATCACACCAATTTTAGGTTCAGCCAAAGATTATTTTTATAGAAATAAGATGGAATTTTCATTTAGTGATAGCCGTTGGTTAACATTAGAAGAAATTAATTCTGATGAGAATTTTGGCGATAAAAATGCGCTCGGGTTCCATATTCCGGGAATGTGGGATAAAATTCTAGACATCGAAAAATGTTGGTTGCAAGAAGATCCTTCTAATGCTATTAGAAATTCTGTGAAGGAATTTGCTGTGAAACACGGCATGGAATTCTATAATACCCGCAACCAAACCGGATTTTTAAGAACGATGATGCTCCGCACCTCTTCTACTGGTGATATTATGGTGCTTTTCCAATTTTTTAAAGAAGATAAGGCCAACCGTGAGTTGCTATTGAATTATATTGGCGATAAATTCCCAGAAATTACTTCGCTACAATATGTAATTAATGGAAAAGGAAACGATACCATTTATGATCAAGAAGTGATTTGCTATAAAGGTGAAGATCATATTTTTGAGGAAATGGAAGGTTTGAAATTCAAGATTAATGCGAAATCCTTTTACCAGACCAATTCTGATCAAGCCTATGAGCTTTACAAAATAACACGTGACTTTGCCGATTTAAAAGGTGATGAACTTGTTTATGATTTATACACCGGCACAGGAACCATTGCGCAATTTGTCGCTAAAAACGCTAAAAAAGTAGTTGGCGTTGAAGCGGTTGCTGATGCTATTTCCGCTGCGAAAGAAAACGCACAATTAAACGGCATTGACAACGTTGAGTTTTATGTTGGCGATATGAAAAATGTGTTTAATGCTGATTTCATCAGTCAACATGGTCATCCAGATGTGATTATTACAGATCCACCAAGAGACGGAATGCATAAAGATGTGGTACAACAAATCTTAAACATTGCGCCATCAAAAGTGGTTTACGTAAGTTGTAACAGTGCTACACAAGCAAGAGATTTGGAGCTTATGGATGCCATGTACAAAGTGACCAAAGTGCAACCTGTTGACATGTTTCCACAAACACATCACGTAGAAAATGTTGTACTTTTGGAAAAAAGATAAGAAGCGTTACGATTTATGATTGTTGAATGATGATTGTTGATTGTTGATTCACATTTTATTGAAATACCACTGATTTAATAGAAAATTACGAACACTTGAAACAGAACACCTTCTATAAGTACACAAAAATTATATTTTCGTTCGTCATGATTGCCAGTCTTTGGAGTTGTGAGCGTGATGATATTTGTGCTGCTGCAACCCCTACGACTCCTCATTTAATTATCAATTTCTATAATATCAATGATAGAACAGAGGCTAAAACCGTAAGGCGGATGAGTGTTCATGAAGAAAACAGTTCTAAATATATCGTCTTTGATAAAACGTTAGACAAACTTGTATTACCGCTAAGAATTGATGCTTTGGATAATACAAACACCACACGATTTGTAATAGAAAGAGATATTGATTACGCTACGGATGAAGATCCTAACACGATTTCCAATATAGACATCCTCGAAATTAATTACACGCCAGAACTCATCTACGTGTCCCGCGCTTGCGGTTACAAAAGTATTTTTAACAACGTTGACGCCAATCGCGAAGCTGATGGAAGCAACTGGATTATTGATGTTGAAGTTATAAACACCACCATAAACAATGAAGATGCAGCGCATATCAATATTTATCATTAGCCTGATTTTTTTGATGGTGTTGCCCCTAACATCATTCGCTCAGGAAGAAAATAACACTAACGATACCATTGTTGTCAAACAAAAATATGGTTTGCGTTTGGGTGGTGATATTGGCAAATTGGCAAGATCATTTATTGACGACGACTATACCGGATTTGAAATTGGCGCCGATTATAGACTTACTCGAAAATTATACCTTGCAGGCGAATTAGGTTCTGAAGAAAATACCGTTAGAAATGACTATTTGGATGTTACTGCAAAAGGCAGCTACTTTAAAGCTGGTGTAGATTATAACCTTTACAAAAACTGGTTAGATATGGAAAACCTTATCTATACAGGATTGCGAGTTGGCGCGAGCACATTCAGCCAAAATTTGAACAGTTTTACCGTTTACACAACAGACCAATATTACGACACGCCGTTTACGTCTTCAGATTTACAAGAATACAAAGGCTTGTCAGCCATTTGGGTTGAAATGGTAATTGGCGCCAAAGCCGAGCTCGTAACCAATCTTTTTATTGGTGTTAATGTGCAAGTTAAAGGTATGATCACTCAAGATCAGCCTACAAATTTTGAAAACTTATATGTACCTGGTTTTAATCGAACGTTTGATAGTGGCCGATTTGGCTTCGGATTCGGTTATAATCTATCGTATTTGATTCCTATCTACAAGAAAGACAAGAAGATCTCCATCACCGATTAATTCCTTAGTAATACATCTATTTTTTGCTCCGTTAGTTTAAGAATTTTGCTTAACTTTTGCGTATAATTACTTACGTATGCATAAAGATAAGATTGCCGATTTATTGGAGAAAAATTACCATTCCCTTCTGAATTGGCTAGAAGAGCAAGAAGATGAGAAATGGATACAAGGTCCTGAAGGCAAATGGACTACAGGTCAGCAAGCTTTACATTTATTAAAAAGCATCAAACCGTTGAATGATGTTTTAAGCATGCCTCGCTTTTGGTTCAAATATGCCTTCGGTACAAATAAATACGAGTTACAGGACTATGACACAGTGGTAAATCGCTATCTCGACCAATTGGAAGCGTTAAAAACGAGTCCAGGAAAGGCCTCCAAGAAACTCAGGGTCCCGAAAATTAAAGATAAAAACTATATTTTGACGCGGTTGCAGGTGGAAAGCAAAAAGTTGCAGTACAAAATCCGACGCATCTCAGATAAAAATTTAGATACTTTGGTGCTTCCCCACCCTATTATGGGTAAAATGGCAATTAGAGAAATCTTGATGTTGAATGCTTATCATGTAGAACATCACTTAAAGCAACTTCAACAGAAGTATTGAAGTTGCCATTAATGATAAGTATTGAAATCTCAAATTGTAGTTGAAAAAGTTCTAAACTACAATTTAGTCCATATATTTTCCTTTTTTACTGCCTTCGTACATTACATATTTCACTAAACGTGCTTCCAATTTAGCATTCACTAAATGGATTTTACGAGAAGGTCTTAAGCCAACATGTTTTAAAGCATCGAGGTTTGAAGTGATAAACCAAGCATCGGTACCTGGATAATTCTGTTTTAAGGTATCGCCAATATTCTTGTAAAAAGATTCCATTTCAATATCCAAACGCTCACCATACGGCGGATTGAATACCATATGGAGCTTGCCGTTTCCGGCCTTTTGAGTTTTGAAGAAATCTTCGTGACGCACTTCTACAAAGTCTTCCAACTGTGCATTTTTAATATTTTCTTTGGCTTTGGTAACCGCACTTGGCGATTTGTCATAACCGATAATTTTATGATGGAAATCTCTAGTTTTACTCAATAACGATTCTTCTATTTTTTCAAATAAATCGACATCCCAATCTTGCCAACGCTCAAAAGCGAACTCTTTACGCATTAAGTTTGGTGGAATATTACAAGCAATCATAGCCGCTTCAGCCAAAATGGTGCCACTACCACACATGGGGTCCATAAAATCCGATTGACCATCCCAACCTGATAACATAATCAAGCCTGCAGCTAATACCTCGTTAATTGGCGCAATGTTCGTCGCTGTTTTATACCCACGTTTATGCAGAGAATCTCCTGAAGAATCCAGTGAAATATTACAGGTGTTACGATCAATATGAACGTTGATTTTTAAGTCAGGAAACTTCAAATCGACGTTAGGCCTATCGCCTACCGTGTCTCTAAATTTATCAACAACAGCATCCTTCGTCTTTTGCGCTATATATAATGAGTGCGTAAACAAATGCGAGTGCACAGTGGCATCAACAGCGATTGTTCCTGTAGGTTTTACATATTGTGACCAATCCATTTTATAGATTTGATCATACAAATCCTTCTCATTATTCACTCTAAAACTATTGATAGGCTTCAGGATTTTAATGGCAGTTCTCAGCGCTAAATTCGCTTTATACATAAATCCTTTATCACCTTCAAAACTCACATTTCTCACTCCCACTTTAACGTCTCTTGCACCCAACTGAGTCAATTCTTTTGCAAGCAATTCTTCAAAACCAAATAAGGTTTTGGCAACCATACTAAAATTATTATCCATTATTCTCATCATATAGATTACAAAAATAAAGTATTTTTGCAGTCAGACGAATTTATAATGACAAAAGACACAACTCAGTGGTACGCTTCTTGGTTTGATACACCGTATTATCACATACTTTACCAAGACAGAGATTATACCGAAGCGCATCATTTTATGGATAATTTGACCTCGTATTTAAATCTACCAGAAGATGGTAAAATACTTGATCTTGCTTGCGGAAAAGGACGCCATTCCATATATCTCAACTCTTTAGGCTATGATGTTACGGGCGTTGACCTCTCAGTAAACAGCATTGCGTATGCCAAAAAATATGAGAATGAGAAACTTCATTTTGAGGTCCATGATATGTGCCGACCGTTCAATGACCAATTTGACGCCGTATTTAATCTGTTTACCAGTTTTGGGTATTTTGACAGATCAGAAGACAACTTAAATACGATTAAAGCAATTAGAGACGACCTAAACGAGTCCGGTTTTGGCGTGATTGACTTTATGAACAGTGATTTTGTGATTGACAATTTGGTGCCCGAAGATGTTAAAACTGTTGACGGTATCGATTTTCATCAAAAAAGATATGTTGAAGATGGCTATATCATTAAAGACATTCGTTTTACTGATAAGGGTGAGGACTTTCATTACCAAGAACGTGTTAAAGCAAAGAATTTAGCCGATTTTGAAGCTCTTTTTGAAGAAGCAGGCGTGTATTTATTGGATGTTTTTGGTGATTATAAATTGCGAAAATATCATAAAAACACTTCAGAGCGTTTAATAATGATTTTTAAATGATGCACTATCTCTTACCAATTTTTGCCGTTGTTTTTGGTGTTTTATTAGTCTTGATATTCAAGCAGCGTAAATCCAGTTACACAAAATTACTTTTATCGTTTAGTGGTGCATTCTTATTGGCTTTGACGCTTTTTGATTTGCTCCCTGATGTGTATGATCATTTGGATGCGAAAGAAACCGGATTGTTCATCATGTTTGGTATTCTTATCCAGATTCTTTTGGAGTTTTTCTCTAAAGGTGCTGAACATGGACATTTACATGTCAATGAAAATGATACCGCATTCCCGTGGGTGTTGTTTATCAGCTTAAGCATTCATAGTTTTTTGGAAGGGTTCCCAATTCACCAACATAATGATATGGTTTATGGGGTTTTGATTCATAAAATTCCCATTGCAGCACTGATTACAACCTATTTGGTACAATCTAAATTTTCTAAACTTAAAGTCATTGGGTTTTTGGTGGTTTTTGCAGCGATGACGCCTATTGGAACACTCATTTCGAATACCGTTACGTTAGTTGAAGACTATGTGTTTTATATCAATGCCATTGTTATTGGAATATTCTTCCATATTTCAACGGTCATTTTGTTTGAAAGCAGTGAAGGTCATAAATTTAATCTCTCAAAACTTGTGGTCATTATCCTGGGGATTTTGGTGGCCTATGTGATATAGGTTTGAGGTGTGAGGTTTGAGGTTTGAGGTTTGAGGTTTGAGGTTTAAGGTTTGAGGTTTAAGGTTTGAGGTTTGAGAATAGAGAATAGAGAATAGAGAAAATATAAATTTCATTAAAAAGATTCCCGCTTTCGCGAGAAATGATATGTTTAGTAAAGAAGAATCAAGAAAATTAAGAGAAGAATTCTGGATCAGTTTCGGAAAGTCATTTCCTAGAAAATGGATTCTTTATGATACCAAACTAAAAGGGTTTGCCTTCAAATTTCATTTTGACACCAAGTCGGCCATGGTCACTTTAGACCTTGAAGACGATTTGGAAAACCGTATCAAATATTGGGATAGATTACTATCGCTAAAAGCCATTCTAACCGAGGAATTTCTACCTGAAGTGATTTATGAAGAAATGTATTTCTTAGACAACGGTAAGGAAATTTCAAGAATCTATGTTCCCTTAGATCAAAAAGTATCCATTCACAATAAAAACACCTGGAGAGATGTCATGGAGTTTTTTGTAGAAAAAATGAGTCTCTTTGAAGCGTTTTTTGAAGAATACAAGGATTTTATTGAAGCGTAGAAATGTAGTTGGCAGTGATCAGTTGGCAGTATTCAGTTGGCAGTACGCAGTTGGCAGTAGCCCAGTTAGCAGTGCTCTACCAAGAATTCAAAAACTTATTGCATAATTCTTAATCCTAAAATCTTAATACTCAATACTGCTTACTGAATACTGAGGACTGCAGACTCAATACTTAATTCTTAATACTAGATAATAGTACGCAGTTGGCAGTTCTCTGTCAATAAATTCAATTACTAATTACTTAATTCCTAATACTCATTACTGAAGACTGAATACTGAAGACTGCCAACTGAACTACTGAACTACTGAAAACCCTCCCAAACCTTGCTCTTTTCCTGAAATAGTTCGATATTGTTAGCTTACCCAAAAAATTAAAATCCATTATGATTATAGACGTTCACACCCATATCAATAATTACCATGAAGACCGCGTGGTGTCCATAGAAGACAGTCTCAACAAACTGACAGATACGATGGCGGAAAATAACGTTGATTATTCATTGGTTTTATCGTCATATAAAGTGAATGAGCACAGACCTAGCACCAAAAAAGTGGTCGAAGCCATTAGCCATAGAGATAATCTTGGCGTAGTTGCCGGCGTGAGCTACTTGAATTACAATTATAAGGATTTGCGTGAACTAAGCGAATTTCTTGACGCTGGACTCATTAAAGGGCTAAAATTTTACCCTGGTTATGAACCGTTTTACCCTAATGACATTCGGTTTAAGGTGATGTACGATATGGCCATCGAGTTTGATGTGCCTGTCATGTTCCATTCGGGTGACACCTATGCTCCTAATGGAAAAATCAAGTTCTCCCACCCTATTCACATTGATGATTTGGCGGTTGATTATCCTGATTTAAAAATCGTGATTTGCCATGTAGGAAATCCGTGGATTAAAGATTGTATGGAAGTGGTTTATAAAAACAAGAATGTGCATGCTGATATTTCCGGCCTGGTTTTAGGCGATTTTAATGAAAAGTTTGAGCGCTACATGAAAAAGGAAATCGAAGAAATGATTACCTACGCTGGCGATCCGAAGTATTTATTGTACGGAACGGACTGGCCTATCAGCAATATGAATTCATATCTCAAATTCATGGACCAATTGGATTTGGCGGATGATAAAAAGGAATTGATCCTATGGCAAAACGCCGCTGATCTTTTTAAGATTGATGTGAGTAAGTTTAAAAAATAGCCTTACAAAATATATAGGAAAATCAGTAGATAGTGGCAAATGGCGCCTCCTAGTACAAACAGATGCCAAATAACGTGATTATAGGGGATTCTATGTACCGCATAAAAGATAATGCCAATACTATAAAACGCACCACCGGCAAATAACAAAGCAACACCATTAGGCCCAATCAGATTTGATAGCGTACTGAAATCAAAAATGATGAGCCAGCCCATGACTAGATAGAGTAACGTGGACACGGTTTCAAATCTGCCCGTAAAAAACAATTTTAAAATCAATCCGAATCCCGCGATGGCCCAAACACTCCAAAAGAGTGGCCAACCTAAGCTGTTGTTGAGGGCAATTAAGGTTACCGGCGTATAAGTTCCAGCAATTAACAGATAAATGCTGATATGGTCTACAATTCTGAAATAGTGTTTTTTTCTTTCGTCTGAAACAGAATGATAAATGGCAGAAGCTGAAAAAAGAATAATTATGGAGAGGCCGTAAATAATGACGCTAATTAAACTCCAATCGGAAGCGTGTTCTTTATAGCTTACAAGCAGCGCCAATCCTGCAACTCCCAAGAGTGCCCCAAACCCGTGCGTCCAAGCGTTTAATTTTTCTTCGAATTCAGATTGTTTCCGCATTAATTTTTAACCTGTTTAGCCGCCCATTTAGATTTAAGTTCAAAATAATCAATTGGAAACGCCGATTTTTGTCGCTCTAATTGTCCATTTTGAAACGCGCGCTCCAAAATATCTTCAATTAAATAATCTTCACTCACCTCTAACGGATTAAACTCTTTTTTTAGAGAAATATCAAATACTTTCGCCGTATTGTTAAACCAGAAGGCACGCCAACCACTGCGCAATTCCTTAATCAAATCAAAAGTAGTTTTTCCTGTTTGGCGGTGAATCAGTTTTACTAGAATCTGCCCTTCAGTACGCGTCAATTTTTTAAGTTCAGCAGCAAATTCCTCTTCAATATAATTTTGAATAATTTTGGCATACTTACGTTTTTGACTGTTACGCTCTAAAGTTTCCAAACGATCCGTCAATTCCACCAAGCGCTCTGCTGCCAATTTTGCATAAGGATACACTTTGATGGTTTTTCGTTTTAAAATCAAATACCGTATTCGGGCTTCTTTATTATCAAATTGCAACCTGTTTAAAACCACAACTTCATCCAAGTCAATGGTAGTCACGGGAATTGAATCGCCATCAATATAATAATACTCTACAGTGGTTGAATCTTTCTCAACGGGAAGTGTTTGAGCAAAGAGCAGAACAGGGAAAAATATAAAAATGTAGGTCGCTAATTTCATGTGGTGCAAGAGCTCTAAAATCATACCAAAATTAAGAATTTAGAGATGCATTACCCTTAAAATTCTATTAATATTACTAATTTTAGAAAAAATATTAACTCATGCCAGAAAAGAACATTTTAGACAAAAAATCATTAGAATTTTTAGAGACTTATTTAAATAACGCTTCACCGACAGGGTATGAATGGACCGGCCAAAAATTATGGATGGATTACCTAAAACCTTATGTTGATGAATTTATTACAGATACTTACGGAACTGCGGTGGGTGTCATCAATCCAGATGCAAAATACAAGGTCGTCATTGAAGGTCATGCCGATGAAATTTCATGGTATGTCAATTATATATCAGATAACGGTCTTATTTATGTCATCAGAAATGGCGGTAGCGACCATCAAATTGCACCAAGTAAGATTGTAAACATCCATACCAAAAACGGTATTGTAAAAGGTGTATTTGGATGGCCAGCAATCCACACAAGAGACAAAGCAAAGGAAGAAGCGCCAAAACCAGAAAATATCACCATTGATGTTGGTGCAAAAAACAAGGAGGAAGTTGAGAAAATGGGCGTTCACGTAGGATGCGTCATCACGTACCCAGACACCTTCCACATTTTAAACAATGATAAATTTGTATGTCGCGCTATCGATAATCGTATTGGCGGCTTCATGATTGCCCAAGTTGCCCGATTATTGAAAGAGAATAAAAAGACCTTGCCTTTCGGACTTTACATCACTAATTCAGTTCAGGAAGAAATTGGATTGCGCGGTGCTGAGATGATTGCAGAACGCATCAAACCTAACGTAGCCATTGTTACGGACGTAACGCACGACACGACCACGCCAATGATCGACAAGAAAAAAGAAGGTCATTTAGAGCTTGGATTAGGCCCTGTGGTTGCCTATGCGCCTGCTGTTCAACAAAAATTACGCGATTTAATTACAGAAACAGCTGAAAACAAAAAGATACCTTTCCAACGTTCCGCTTGTTCACGAGCAACGGGTACAGACACTGATGCGTTTGCATACAGCGGTATGGGCGTTGCAAGTGCTCTTATTTCCCTGCCATTGCGATATATGCATACCACGGTAGAAATGGTGCATAAAGAAGATGTCGAAAACGTGATTAGATTAATCTATGAAACGCTGTTGAATATTAAAGAAAACGATACGTTTAGTTATTTTGAAGACTAATCACTTTTTCAACATAAAATCATCAAATTGATATTTTTAAGTTAGCTGCAAAAGAAACAACGGCGGAAAATTCGCCGTTGTTTTAAGCAGTAAAATGAACACCATTAACTGTTTTTCTTCATTAAGAATTAGATTGGTTATAATTTTATTTAAAGATAACGTACTTAAAGTAAAGATTTAAATAGTATTTATATCTTACTAATATTAAGCATCTTAAAAAACAAATAAATCTATATAAATTCCATTAGATGCAGGATTTTAAAAAATAATAGGCGCGTTTGATATCTATAACAACTTAAATGGAAACCGAAGAATATATCGCAATTTTAGACGCAGATGGATCGCCAACAGGTAAAACCGCGCTCAAATCTGAAATCCACAAAAAAGGCCATTATCACAACACTTCACATGTCTGGTATTATAATGCCAATGCCGAAATACTTTTAGCACAACGCGCAGCTTCAAAAACAATTTACCCCTTGTTGTGGGACATCTCTGTGGCTGGCCATGTTGACGCCGGCGAAACCATTGAACAAGCAGCTATTAGGGAAACACGAGAGGAAATTGGAATTGAAATTACTGAAGATGCTCTTCATAAAATTGGCGTATATGAGTGCTTTCAAAGCTACCCTAACGGTATTATCGACAATGAATTCCACCATACATTTATTTCAGAAATCAATTGTTCACTAAGTGATCTTACCACAGATCCAGAAGAAGTTGAACAGGCGAAGCTTTTGAGTATACCAGAGTTTAAGGAACTTTTGGAGAATAGCGAAAACAACAGTCATTTCGTCGCCAGCAATACGCCCTACTACCTTGAGGTCATTAAGGCCATCGAAAAAAGAATCGTAAACAAAAAAGCATGACCTTATTACTTTTAGCCATTTCCCCGGTACTCATCATCATCTTTTATATTTTTATAAAAGACAACTACGAAAAGGAACCGAAGCGATTATTGGTCTTCAACTTTATTCTTGGCGCCATTGTCAGCATCATTATTACTACGATGCTGTACATGATTATCGATATCCCATTAAAACTTGAAAACCACACCAGTATTTTTGAGCAATTCGTCAAGGCCTTTTTTGTTGTTGGCCTTACGGAAGAATTCAGCAAATATGTTATTGTGCGCTATTATGCACAACCACACAAGGAATACAATGAGCCGTTTGACGGTATCGTATATGCCGTAATGGTTTCCATGGGTTTTGCAGCCACAGAAAACGTGATGTATGTAATGCAAGGTGGCGTGGAAGTGGCCATCATTAGAGCATTTACCGCAGTCCCTGCACATGCTACGTTCGCCATATTGATGGGCTATTTTATGGGGAAAGCAAAATTTTCTAAAAATCGGAAGATATTAAATTTGACAGGCCTTTTTCTCGCGACCTTGTTTCATGGCGCTTACGACTTCTTCCTATTTATCGATTTTATTCCAGGCATCTGGATAGGCGCTTTTATCTCTTTATTTATTGGAATTGTCTTAGCACAGAAAGCAATCAAGAGACATCAATTCAATTCTCAATTCAACACTCAGAAAAAAGGGTGAAACACTAAACTTTGATTAATTTTATCGGAATGAAAAATACTATAGCCGAAAGAATTGCCGATTTTATCAAAAGCTTCCCTCCTTTTGACCAACTTTCAAAAGAGGATTTATACGCTATTGCACAAGTCGTAACGATTACCTATCTCGAAAAGGATAAAATGGTTTATGCTGCCGGCGATGCGCTGCACGACAAATTCTACATGATCCACAAAGGCGCCATTGCACTGACTAAAGAAATCAACGCTAAATTGGAAACGGTCGATCGTTTTGATGAAGGTGATGTTTTTGGACTTCGACCACTTTTTGCTAAAGAAAACTATGCCACAAATGCCGTTACTGAAGAAGAAAGCATTCTCTACGGAATTCCTTTAGCCACGTTCAAGCCATTAATAAGCCAAAACAAAGATGTGGTTGACTTCCTGATAGAAAGCTTCGCTTCCAATACTGAAAACCCCTTTTCAAAAGAGATACACGGCTCACTATACGACAATCGTTTAGAGGTTTTGGCAAACGATAAAGAGCTTTTTGAACTGCAGCCTGTCCGCTATATCAAAAAAGTGATTACCGCCAAGGCGAACGCTAAAATCAAGGACATCGCACTGCTCATGCAGAAACACCATATTGGCTCGATAATTATAGAAGCTGATGATATTCCCATTGGGATTGTCACCAATGTGGATTTACGAAATAAAGTTATTACTGGTGAATATACCATTGATGCTGAAGTCAAGCACATTATGAGCGCACCGGTGTTGTGCTACCCAAAAGGGGTATCCATTAGTCAAGCACAACTCACAATGATGAAACATAACATTAGTCATTTATGTGTCACTGCGGATGGTACTCCAAATTCAAAAATTATTGGGGTCATCTCACAAAACGACATCAATGTGATGCGGGGCAGCAATCCAACGGTTTTAATGAAAGCCATCAAGCGCTCCCAATCCACAAAACAACTGAAGCATATCCGCAAAAAGATGATGGTGCTTTTAAAGGGTTTTATGAAACAGGACATCCCTTTAACCCAAACCAGTAAGATCATTTTTGAACTGAATGACGCCACCATTAAGCGGATTATTGAGCGCTGTATTGTAAAGATGGGGAAACAGCCTCCTGTGAAGTTTGCTTGGATGTCTATGGGCAGCCAAGGGCGAAAAGAGCAATTATTGCAAACAGATCAGGACAATGCCATCGTGTTTGAGAATGTTGAGGCAGATGAGTTGGAAGATGTAAGAGCCTATTTCCTATTGCTCTCAAAAAAAGTGAATAAACGGTTGAATGAAGTGGGCTTTGACTTTTGCCCGGCCGACATTATGGCGAAAAACCCAAAATGGTGCTTAAGTTTGGATGAATGGAAAAATCAGTTTAACCAATGGACCTCCAACACGGGTGATGATGAAATATTATTATCCTCCATTTTTTTCGACTTCGACATCACTTTTGGCGATGCCAGCCTCACAAACCAACTCTCGGATCACATCTTCGACATCACTAAAAACAATCACATGTTTCTAACCAAACTGGCCGCGAGCGCCCTGAGAAGCGCTTCTCCACTTGGATTCTTTAGGCGATTTTTGGTAGAAAAGGACGGTGAGTATAAAGA
Organism: uncultured Gelidibacter sp.; assembly: GCF_947500795.1. Lineage (GTDB taxonomy): Bacteria > Bacteroidota > Bacteroidia > Flavobacteriales > Flavobacteriaceae > Gelidibacter. Next base: position 872,571 of record NZ_CANMTE010000001.1, read on the forward strand.
TTTTTTCGACATTAAAAAACGCGCCATCATGCCAATTGTAGATGCCGGACGACTGTTTGCGCTTTCAAACCAAATTAAAAATATTAATAACACGGCGGAGCGGTTTGAAAAAATGGCCGAATTATTTCCCGCGAATAAAGAACTCTACCTATCCTGTTCCTACGCCTCAAAAGCCCTTCTCAAATTCCGCACAAAACATGGCTTGCTCCATAACGATAACGGTCGATTTATTGAAATTGCCGCATTGACCAAAGAAGAGAAAATGAAATTGAAACGGTGCTTTAACACCATAGCAAGGGTTCAAGAATCAATCAAACTGAAGTATAATCTAAGTAATTTTAAATGATGCTCTGGAACTTCAAAAAAAAGACTTACCCCGACTATTGGGAAGCGTATTTGCATCACTTTGAAAAAAAGGAAAAAAAGACCTTAGATTCTTCACGGTTTGTTGCCTTCGATTGTGAAACCACTGGATTCGATTTCTTTATTGACAGGATATTGTCTATCGGTGCAGTGTCCATTTCTAAGAATGAAATTGCTGTTGCCGATTCCTTTGAAATCTATTTAAAACAGTCCCATTTTAATCCAGATAGCGTTCCTATCCACGGTATTCTCCAACATGATATGTTGCCGAAACTTTCTGAAGAAGAGGCTATAAAGCAATTTCTCAACTATATTGAAGATGCCGTATTGATTGCCCATCATGCTAGCTTTGATATTCAAATGATCAATGCCGCATTGAACCGAATGGGTTTACCCAATTTGAAAAATAAAGTTATTGATACGATGAACCTCTATGCCAACACGCGAATCAAATCAAATTTTATTGATAAACGTGCCCATTACTCACTCGACCATATTGCAGAGGCCTATGCCATTAATTTGATGGATCGGCATACCGCGCCTGGTGATGCGCTAATTGCCGCAATCATATTCCTTAAGACCACAGCGCTTCTCAAAAAATCGAAATCATTTAAGTTGGAGCGCTATTTTCTTAAACCAAATATGTTTTAATATCCCTCATAATATTCGTAACTTTTCCACCATTAATGATAAAACCCTATGAATAAACAACACCAAGTTCTGGTCAATGAAGAGTTGGAACTATCCCTATCCGATAAGGATATAAAATCTTTAGATGCTATCAAGACATCTGACACAAAATACCATATACTTCATGGTGGTAAGTCTTACAACGCTGAAATAATAGACAGCAAGTTTAACGAAAGGTCATATAAAGTAAAGATTAACAATAACAGTTATAACATAAATATAAACAATAGTTTACATCAATTAATAAAGGATTTAGGTTTTGAAATTGGAAGCTCTAAAAAAGTGGATAAAATAACCGCTCCTATGCCTGGGTTAATTTTGGAAATCAATGTCAATATTGGTGATGAAGTCAAAGAAAATGACCCTCTATTAATTTTAGAGGCGATGAAAATGGAGAATGTTATCACGTCTCCACGAGAAGGCATTATCAAATCTATTGCTATTAAAAAAGGCGAAGCGGTTGATAAAAATCAGTTGTTGGTGGAGTTTGAATAAGCCAAGTCTTTTACAATGAAAATCAATCACGGAAGCTTCTCTAAAGCAGCTTTCCGTAACCAAACATAAGATTCCCGCTTTCGCAGGAACAGAAATACATTTTTCAATGAAAAAAATACTAATTGCAAATCGAGGAGAAATCGCCATTCGCGTGATGAAAACAGCAAAAAGAATGGGCATTAAAACGGTCGCGGTGTATTCTACTGCCGATCGTAATTCGCCTCACGTCAAATTTGCAGATGAAGCCGTTTTAATTGGTGAAGCACCTTCCAATCAGTCCTATTTATTAGGAAACAAAATTATAGAAGTCGCAAAAAGCTTGAATGTGGACGCAATTCACCCAGGCTACGGTTTTTTAAGTGAAAATGCCGATTTTGCTGAAGCTTGTGAAGCCAATAATATCATCTTTATTGGTCCAAAATCGAAGGCCATTAGAATTATGGGGAGCAAATTAGCAGCTAAAGAAGCTGTTAAACATTATGACATCCCAATGGTCCCAGGAATAGACGAAGCCATTACCGATGTTGAAAAAGCCAAGTCTATCGCGAATGATATCGGATTTCCTATCCTTATAAAAGCTTCCGCTGGTGGCGGTGGTAAGGGCATGCGGGTGGTTGAAAAAGCTTCCGAATTGGAATCGCAAATGAAGCGCGCTATTAGTGAGGCCACTTCTGCTTTTGGTGACGGCTCTGTTTTTATTGAAAAATATGTGAGTTCGCCACGTCATATTGAAATTCAAGTGATGGCGGACACCCACGGCAATACCATTCATCTTTTTGAAAGGGAATGCAGTATTCAGCGCCGTCATCAAAAGGTTGTTGAGGAAGCGCCTTCTTCTGTCCTAACCCCTGAATTGCGCTCTAAAATGGGTGAAGCGGCCATTAAAGTGGCGCAAGCCTGTGATTATGCAGGCGCAGGAACAGTAGAATTTTTATTGGACGAACATCTCAATTTCTACTTTTTAGAAATGAACACCCGACTGCAAGTGGAACATCCAGTAACGGAACTTATTACCAATACAGACTTGGTAGAACTCCAAATTCGTGTAGCTCGTGGCGAAGTACTACCTATAAAACAAAAAGATCTTAAAATTAAAGGGCATGCTTTAGAGTTGCGTGTTTATGCGGAAGATCCTTTAAATGATTTCTTGCCTAGCGTTGGAAACTTAGAAGTGTACCGCTTGCCAATAGGCGACAATATCAGGGTTGATAACGGTTTTGAGGAAGGTATGGACATTCCTATTTATTATGATCCGATGCTGGCTAAACTGATCACGTATGGCGCTACAAGAGCCGAGGCTATTGAGGAAATGCTGAAAGCCATCTCTAATTACCATATTGAAGGCATTGAAACAACACTTCCTTTCGGAACTTTTGTATTTGAACACGAGGCGTTTCGTTCTGGTAATTTTGACACCCATTTTGTAAAGAAATACTTTTCACCAGAAAGCATTAAAGCCCGTCGTGAAGAAGAAGCGCATTTGGCAGCATTAATCGCTGTAAAACAGTATTTAGAAGATCAAAAAGTGCTGCGTATCCCTGACAACGATTAATATAATACTTGATTGCGTTAAAACCATCAGCAACTAAATGGGATAACGGAACTGTTCAAAAAAAAGATAAAAAAAAGAGAATGCTAACATGTGTTGTCTGCTGAAAATTCGTTTGCATTTTAAGTGAAACAAAAAATATATGGAATCAAAAATAAAAGACCTTAACGAAAAACTTGCGCTGGCTTATCTCGGCGGTGGGCAAGATCGTATTGACAAACAACACGAAAAAAAGAAACTCACTGCAAGAGAACGGGTGGAATATTTATTGGACGAAGGTTCTTTTGAAGAAATTGGCGCCTTAGTTACCCATCGTGCCAAGGATTTCGGAATGGCCGATCAGCAATTCTATGGGGATGGCGTGGTGACAGGCTACGGCACGGTGCATGGTAAATTGGTGTATGTATTTGCACAGGATTTTACGGTTTTCGGAGGTTCATTATCCGAAACCCACGCGGAGAAAATTTGCAAGGTGATGGATTTAGCCGTTAAAGTTGGGGCTCCAATTATTGGCTTAAATGATTCTGGCGGCGCACGGATTCAGGAAGGCGTAAGAAGCTTGGGAGGTTATGCAGATATCTTTTATCGTAATGTCCAAGCATCTGGCGTGATTCCACAGATCTCTGCCATCATGGGACCTTGCGCGGGTGGCGCTGTTTACAGTCCAGCAATGACCGATTTCACGATCATGGTACAAGACACCAGTTATATGTTTGTTACCGGTCCTAATGTGGTAAAAACGGTTACGAATGAGAATGTGACCTCAGAAGAATTGGGAGGTGCCAGTACGCATTCCACAAAATCTGGCGTGGCACATATCACCGCTTCCAATGATATAGAATGTTTGGAGGATATTAAGAAACTCATTAGCTATCTACCCCAAAATAATACAGAAACCACTCCCCTTTTGCCTTTTGAATTGAAAGATGAAGTTAGAGACGTGCTCTCTGATATCATACCTGACAATGCCAATAAGCCGTATGACATGCACAGCGTGATCAATGGGATCATTGATACCGATTCCTTTTATGAAATCCATAAGGACTATGCTGAAAACATTATTGTAGGATTTGCAAGATTAGGCGGCAGAAGCATTGGCATTGTAGCCAATCAACCCATGTATTTGGCGGGCGTTTTAGATGTAAATAGCTCTAAAAAAGCGGCACGTTTTGTACGTTTCTGTGATTGTTTCAACATTCCATTATTAGTTTTAGAAGATGTGCCAGGCTTTTTACCAGGAACGGACCAAGAATGGCGCGGCATTATCGTTCATGGCGCTAAACTACTCTATGCTTTTAGTGAAGCCACCGTACCAAGAATTACCGTGATTACCAGAAAAGCCTATGGCGGCGCTTATGATGTTATGAATTCGAAACACATAGGTTCTGACATGAATTTTGCGTGGCCAAGTGCTGAGATTGCAGTTATGGGCGCAAAAGGTGCGGCAGAAATTATTTTTAAGAAAGAAATCAATAAGGCTGAGGATAAAGATGCTAAACTGAAAGAAAAAGAAGCGGAATATGCACGTCTTTTCGCTAATCCTTATAGCGCTGCGGAACGTGGTTTTGTTGACGAAGTAATCCTTCCAAAGGATACGCGACGCAAATTAATCAAGGCCTTTGCGATGTTAAAAGACAAAAAAGTGGAAACTCCAAAACGAAAACATGGAAATATTCCATTATAAGCAACCTATAGAAACAAAAAAATGACTTCAATTTACATGAAGTCATTTTTTTTATGGTAATACTCAAATCCTAATTAGGTTTTTGAGATCAATTTCTTTTTGTTTCGCGACTGCTTGCTAGGTTTAGCCTGCTCTGCTTTAATTCGCACATAAATGAGTTTATAGTGCCCTTTTGAATCTTCGCGACGCTCAATTTCAAACTCTTTTAAAGACTTAATTAACGGCGTTAATTTCTGGAAACCATAATTACGAGAATCAAAATTAGGCTGCTTCTTTTGCATCAATCCGCCAACATCACCTAAGAAGGCCCAGCCGTCTTCATCCGCAACATCATCAATAGTAGCGGCAATAAACTTAATTTCCTTCTGGGTGATTTTATCGACATTGCTCTTAGCCGTTTTTGACTCTTCTGTAGAAACAACTTCTTCGTCTGAACTTTGATTCTTAAGAATTTCAATATAGATGAACTTATCACAGGCAACAATAAAAGGATTTGGTGTTTTCTTTTCACCTATCCCATACACTTTCATCCCTGCTTCACGCAGTCGTGTTGCCAATCGGGTGAAATCGCTATCACTTGAAACGATACAAAAACCATCTACTTTTGCTGTGTAGAGAATGTCCATCGCATCAATAATCATGGCCGAATCTGTAGCGTTTTTACCTACCGTATACCCATATTGCTGAATTGGCGTAATGGCGTTTTCCAAGAGCATATTCTTCCATTTTGAAAGATGAGGCTTGGTCCAATCGCCATAAATACGCTTAATGGTAGGATTTCCATATTTGGCAATTTCCTCCATCATTTCCTTTACATAGGCTGAAGGGATATTATCCCCATCTATTAATACTGCAAGTTTTATATCCATTATGTCGTGTTGTAATTATTTCGAATTTATAAATATTTTAAAAGTTAAATATACCAATTAATTAGGAAATGTATTGGGGATACTGACTTTAATGACTCCCTAAAAAAATGAAACCATAGCCAAAAAGGCTATGGTTTCTTGCTCAACCAAATATTATAGCATTCAACTAATAAGAAAAACTAAACGAGCAATTTTTGATATACTTTATCTTTTATGGCCTGGTTTTGCGCAACACATGCTGCATATTTTTCAAATACATAGTCATGCTTCTGAATGTAAAACTGATCACATTCGGTGTCATTGCACTCCCTAACATTATTAAATAGATTTCTATAAGAATAGAATTCATTCAACAGATTGATATTTTCATTAATATCATCCAACAATGCATCACGCAGCTCCTTGTCGCCAATTTTATGAGCAACAATTTTTGCAAGTTGATCCGCTTCTACGTTCAAGGCGTCCAAGTGCGATATCCAAGACTGAAGTTCACGACGCATATGTCTTTTAACAATTTCGTCGTCCGTTTCATGTCCGTAATTAACTAAAGGTTTCATTACGCAATATTTAATTTTGTGATATTATTTTGTTTGACATCCAAAATGGTGATGTCCTTATCTCCACCAGGAAACGTCCAACTAATACTATCGTTTTTTGCATAGCCCATAACAGCAGCTCCCATTGGTAATAACAATGAAATTTTCTTTTGCGCATTATTACTTTCAGCAGGTAACACCACCTGGAAAGTATAAGACCAGCCATCTTGAGTAGCAATGGTAATTTCTGAATTGATTCTTACAACATCATCAGGCATTTTATCGTCATCCAAAATTTCAGCGCTTTCCATTTCTTTGGCGAATTTGGTCAGCGAGACTTTTTGGGTTGAATCTTTATAATCATTGGTGAGCGTCAACAAACGTTTTATCGCCACATACTCTTTCTTTTCTAAAATCAAATTACCGTACTTCATGTTTACATATTTATTAATAATTAAGGAAAAATACCACGTTGTATATACGCTCTTTCAATACGCTCAATAGCAATTATATACGCCGTTGAGCGCATATCAAGATTTTTTAACTTAGAGGTTTCATATACTTTTTTAAACACCTCTTTTATTCTTTTTTCTAGTTTGACCATGATTTCATCAAGATCCCACAATTCCCCGTTCCGATTTTGTAGCCATTCAAAATAACTACCAACCACACCGCCTGAATTACAAAGAATATCAGGAATCACGTCGATACCGCGCTCCTGTAAAATCTTTTCAGCTTCAACTGTTGTTGGTCCGTTAGCACCTTCAGCAATCAAAAACGCTTTAATTTTCGACGCGCGATCTTCAGTAATTTGATTGCCTAAGGCTGCTGGAATGCAGATGTCGCATTCCAATTCAAAAAACGCATCTTTATCCATAGCTTCCGATCCTGGAAATCCTACGACACTACCTTTATTAGAGGTGGTGTAATTAAATAGGGACTCAACTTCCAATCCGTTAGGATTCACAATGGTTCCGAATGCGTCTTGCACACCTATTAATTTTGCGCCTACTTCCTGTAAAAAGTGAGAGGCCCAATACCCGACATTTCCAAACCCTTGCACGATGAAGGTTTTATCCTTCAAATCAATATTTTTGTATTCTGCCCAATACTTAATGGTCAAAAACACTCCAAATCCTGTTGCTCTGTCACGTCCTTCAAGACCTCCAGAGCCTACTGGCTTTCCCGTGACCACATGTTGATTTTTAGAACGCTCTGCTGGCGGTTTTGTAGACATGTAAGTGTCCGCAATCCATGCCATAGTTTGCGCATTCGTATTAACATCTGGCGCCGGAATATCATGTTCAGGCCCAATATTATCTCCCAATGCATAAGTGAAACGTCTTGTTATACGTTCCAATTCTGAATCGGAATATTTGGTAGGATCCATTTGGATACCTCCCTTGGCACCACCATATGGCAACCCTGCCAAAGATGTTTTCCAGGTCATCCACATTGCCAACGCCTTAACGGAGTCAATATCAATGGTTGGATGATAACGTAAACCACCTTTATAGGGACCAAGCGCATTATTATGCTGCACGCGGTAGCCTTTAAAAATCTCCACATCACCGTTATCCATTCGCACCGGAAAATGAATGATGAGTTCATTATTGGTTACCGAAAGGATTTTCTTAATGTTCGGATTTAAGTTTATAAGTTCGGATGCCGCATCAAATTGCTTCATCACGTTTTGAAGCATCCCTTGTTTGGGTGCTTCTTTTACTACTTTCTTTTTTGTTAAAGTCATCGCTTCGTATTTAAAGTAAAACCTCTACTTTACTGCCGGAAGCAGATAAACTATTGGCCTCATTAATTATTTTTTGTTGAAACTCCTGATCGTAATCCGCCGAGACCTCATGTTCGCTGCATGACCAAATTGAACTTTTATCATTTGTTAAACAGCAGTAAGCGAGATGCTCACATGATGCACATAAACTGTTTTCGAGAGTTTTCATAACTTAATGTTTATAGCCAAGCTCCTAAAAGCAATTGATGTGCCGTTAAACAATAAGAAGTTCGTTCACTCTTGTAAACTATTGGCAATCAGTAATTTAAATTATTATGTTTAATGTTTCTATGTTTTCAGACTGGGTAAATTCTCCTCACTGAGGAATTATTACGCACTTAAAAACGCTATTTTATTTTGTCTCTCAAGGTTTTACGATCAATCTGAAGGATTTCTGCCGCCTTCGATTTATTATTCCCCATAGCCTCCAACACTTTAAGAATGTGTTTTTTTTCTACTTCCTTGAGCGATAAAAAGATATCCTGTTTTGGGAACTCAATTTGATATTTAAGGTGTTGCGGTAAATTTTCAATTTCCACTTGCTTATCGCACATAATCACCGCGCGCTGAATACTATTTTCCAGCTCCCTAATATTTCCTGGCCAATCATAACGTTCTAGCGCCAACAAAGCCTCTTCTGATATTTTAACGATGCGGTCCTTATACTCTACCCCATATTTGAATAGAAATTTATCAACTAAAAGTGGAATATCAGATTTACGATCCCGTAAAGGTGGCACATCTATTTGGACCACAGTCAATCGGTAATATAAATCTTCCCTAAAACGTCCTTTTTCAATAAGTTCTTTTAAATCAACATTTGTTGCTGCAATCACCCGAACGTCAATTTTCTCCACTTTTTGGGAACCGACCCTCATGATTTCCTTTTCCTGCAGCACCCTAAGCAAACTCAGCTGTGTGGCCATGGAGGCATTTCCAATTTCATCTAAAAATAGAGTGCCTTTATTTGCCGCTTGAAAGAAGCCACTCCGATCTTCATTAGCACCCGTAAACGCGCCTTTCGTGTAGCCAAACAATTCCGCTTCTAAAAGATTTTCAGGAATAGCGCCACAATTGACCGCCACAAATGGTGCTGCCGCAAATTTCCCCATATAGTGAATGGCACGCGCCACAAGCTCTTTTCCGGTTCCACTTTCGCCTTTAATGAAAACTGTAGCCTTATTATCCTTTACTCTATCAATAATATTTGATACGTTCTTAAACGCTTCAGATTGCCCAATAAGTTCCCCAAAAACGGGATGCTGCGAGGTAGCTTTTTTAGGTTTTGAATGTGTTCGTGGGCGTAACGCAAATGATTTCTCTACCGCATTCTTGAGTTCATCTTTGGTGAAAGGCTTGGTTAAGTAGTCCATAACTCCAGACTTCATTGCTGCTAATGCGCCATCAATAGAAGGATAGCCCGTTACCGCCAATTTTGGAATTTCGGGAAAATGTTCAGATACGTATTTTACCAATTGCAACCCATCAACGCCTGGCATTTGGAGATCGGTAATTAATAAATCAATGGATTGATCCTGTAAAATAGCAATTGCTTCTTTTACAGAAATAGCTTTATAGGTATGATAATTTAAGGACTGCAGATGCCTTTGGATAAGTTCTAAAATGTGCACATCATCATCCACAATCAATATGTTTTCCTTTTCCAATGGCATGTTTTACAATTTGGGAAATGTTAATGTAAAAATGGTTCCTTGCGGTTTATTCGCACTATGTTTTATGGTTCCTCTATGGCTTTTCATTATACCATGAACCACACTCAACCCTAAACCTGAACCTTCACCAACAGGTTTGGTGGTATAAAAAGGATTGAAAATGTGTTCAGAAATTTCTTTTGGAATACCTACGCCCTCATCACTTATAATCATAACCACTTCCTTAGCATGGTTGCTAATATCCACCACAATTTTTCCGTTTTGAGGAGAGAAATAAATGGCATTGATTACTAAGTTAAAAACAACTTGTGTGAGTTGAATGGCATCGACTTTAAATGAAATATCTTCTTCACTAAACTGCAACTGACAGTCCAATCCTTTTTTACTGAAACTAGGCTGCAACAAATTTATGGCCTCAGTGATTATCGGATTAATGTTCACCAATTCCATTTGATGAGGCATTTCACAGGAAAAGAACATTAATTTTTTCACCACTTCCCTTGAGAAAATGGCGCTATTCATTATTTTGTCTAAATCCTGAAGGGCAACCTTATCCTTAGCAAAACGTTCTTTTAATAATTCAGAAAACCCTAAAATATTCGCCAATGGCGTATTCAATTCATGCGCGATGCCTGCTGTAATTTCACCTAAAATTGCGAGTCTATCAGCACGCTCCATTTGACGCTTGGTCCGTTCTTCTTTATCAATAATCTGTTTGCGTTCTATGAGATTGCCAATTTCGGCCGCCAAGGTTTTTAAGAGTTTTTTCTCTTCTTCCAAGAACACATTCTCATTATATTTTTCCTTCGGATAGCCGATTTTAATAGCACCATAAGGCAAGTTGAACACCTTAATTGCCGAGAGAATAAACACTTGATCTTCTAACCTTTGGCCTGCATACACATGCTGATCTCCCAACTTTAATTCAACAAAAGCTTCCTCACTATAAAGTATAGCTTCCTTCAAACTGGCAGCAATGGCTTTAAAGGTCGGATCTAAATCATAAAGATTACAATTGGCAATATAGGAGCTGACATTGTACAGACAAGTCAGCTCCTTAATGCGTTCTTTTAATTTATCTTCTGTTGAAACACGGGTTCTCATTTTAATGCTTACAGCCTTTTATCGATAATCTCCTGTACAACTTCCGGATTCAACAAGGTACTTGTATCCCCCAAGTTGCTCATGTCATTTTCTGCAATCTTACGTAAAATACGACGCATAATTTTTCCACTTCTTGTTTTCGGCAAAGCCTCCGTAAACTGAATCTTATCAAGTTTTGCGATTGGCCCAATACGTTCTGATATCAATTGGTTGATTTCTTTGCGCAAATTATCATGGAGCCTGCTTTCTCCTGTTTCCTTTAAAGATATATAGCCATAAAGTGCGTTTCCTTTAATGTCATGTGGGAATCCTACAATTGCACTTTCTGAAACTGCTGGATGCTCATTAATGGCATCTTCCAAAGGTCCTGTTCCTAAATTATGTCCTGAAACAATCACGACATCATCTACCCTTCCTGTAATTCTGTAATATCCAACTTCATCACGCAACGCACCGTCACCCGTAAAGTATTTATTCTCGTAAGTAGAAAAATAGGTGTCTTTATAACGCTGGTGGTTATTCCAAATAGTTCGTGCCATTCCTGGCCAAGGGAATTTTATGCACAAACGGCCTTCTACCTGATTCCCGACTAATTCTTCGCCAGACTCATCAACTAATGCAGGTTGCACTCCTAAGAAAGGCAAGGTGGCGTAGGTAGGTTTTGTTGGCGTTACATATGGCAAAGGCGTAATCATAATGCCTCCGGTTTCTGTTTGCCACCACGTATCAACAATTGGGTTTTTACCTTTTCCAATAATGTCATTATACCAGTGCCATGCTTCCTCATTAATTGGTTCACCTACTGAACCGAGCACCTTAATGGACGATAAATCTACATTTTCAGCAAATGATAAATTCTGCTTTGCTAAGGCACGAATAGCAGTTGGTGCTGTATAAAACTGGTTCACTTTATGTTTTTCGACAATCTGCCAGAATCTTCCAAAGTCTGGATAATGCGGCACGCCTTCAAACATTAATGTAGTCGCACCATTGGCCAAGGGTCCATAAACGATATAACTATGGCCAGTAATCCAACCAATATCTGCCGTACACCAATAGACATCGTTTTCTTTATACTGGAACACATTCTTAAAAGTATACGCGGTGTACACCATATATCCGCCCGTGGTATGCACCATTCCTTTCGGCTTTCCTGTAGAACCAGAAGTATATAAAATGAACAACGGATCTTCGGCATCCATAATTTCGGCTTCAAAAACTGCCGAAGCCTTATCCATTAACGGCTGTAACCATATATCACGATTTTCGACCATTTGTATGTCAGAATTGGTACGATTTACCACCAATACTTTATCTACTTCACATTGTTGTAATGCCTCATCAACAATTCCTTTTAAGTCGATACTTTTATTACCTCTATAGGAACCATCTGCCGTAATCACAATTTTACAGTCGCTGTCTTTTATACGTGTGGATAGTGCGGTTGATGAGAATCCAGCGAAAACTACGTTATGGATTGCGCCAATTCGAGCACATGCCAATAAAGTGACTGCCAATTCAGGAATCATAGGCAAATACACACAAACGCGATCGCCTTTTTTAACTCCTTGATCTTTTAAAACGTTGGCCATTTTACATACGCGCTCATGAAGCTGTTTATAAGTGATGTGTTGGGCAGCTTCATCCGGACTATTCGGTTCAAATATTATGGCTGTTTTATCGCCACGATTGAGTAAATGCCTGTCTAGACAATTTTCTGTAATGTTCAATTTCGCGCCTTCAAACCATTTGATTTCTGGTTTTTTAAAATCCCAGGTGAGTACTTTGTCCCATTTTTTTCGCCATAAGAAATGCTCTTCAGCGATTTCTTCCCAAAAATTTTCAGGCTCACGTACTGATTTTCTATAGACTTGGTAATACTCCTCTAGGTTTTTAATGCTGTAATTACTCATAATTAAATATTCTTTGTCGTGTTGTAAATTTACTTTCTGTTATGTTGGTTTCTTTATTATGTAGGAACGAAGGCGCGTTCTCTCAAAAATATCAAATAATTTTTAAAATCGGCGGAACTTGAACACTACCTGTAACAATTCATATTATTAAGAATGAAACCTATTTTAAACTGTCTCTAATAGCTGCGTTATAGCTGCATTCTTTTAGAATAGGCTTTCATTTCCTTTATCACCTTCGGTGCTAAAATAATAGTCGCCGTCATGGTAGGAATTGCCATCAACGCAAATGTTCCATCAATCAAATTAAGCATCATACTTAATGGTGTTACTGCACCCAGAATGATACTCGCGATATAGAAATAATTGTAATAATGTTTGTTATGTGCCCCAAATAAGAAGGACATGCATTTTGTGCCATAATAAGAATAGGTAAACAAGGACGAAATACTAAAAGTTGCAATACAAATCAACAACAGATAATTCCCATAGCCCGGCATCGCATCATTAAACGCCGCCGCCGTTAAGCTGACGCCATTGGCCTCACTAGTTTGCCATACGCCAGTAACCAAAATTGCGAGTGCAGTTAAAGTACACACCACAAGCGTATCTATTGCAGGCCCTAACATTGCGACCAAACCTTCGCGAACAGGCTCATTTGTTTTTGACGCGCCATGTGCCATTGGTGCGGTACCAATACCAGCTTCATTAGAAAATGCACCACGTCTCACGCCTAATAGTATCAATCCGCCAACAACACCTCCCAAGAACGAGTCGCCTTTAAAGAAATCACCAGCAAAGGCATCCGTAAACATCAATGCCAAATAACGAGGCACTTCTTCAATATATACTCCCAATATGATTAGGACCAAAACGAAATATAAGAGCACCATACTTGGCACTAGCTTGGAAGCTGTTTTACTAATTCTGTCCAATCCACCTAAAATAACAACTGCTGTAATTATAACAAGTATTATCCCGATAATGATATTTGAAGTGTTGGTCACTTCAATACCATTTGGTTCCAAAAGGACAAAGTTGATGGCTTGCTTTAATTGGTTCACGTTAAAAACCGGCAATGCGCCTATCAGTCCGCAAATACTAAAAAACACCGCTAATGGTTTCCAAGATTTCCCTAAGCCTTCCATAATAAAGTACATTGGTCCACCTTGAATATCGCCATTACTGTCTTTTCCTCTATACATAATAGCTAAGGTACAGGTGAAAAATTTTGTAGACATGCCAATTATGGCGCTCATCCACATCCAAAACATTGCTCCAGGACCACCAATATGAATGGCTACCGCTACACCCGCGATATTTCCCATCCCGATAGTTGAAGCTAAAGCCGTTGAAAGTGCCTGGAAATGAGTAATTTCTCCTGGTGCATTAGGGTCATCATACTTGCCTCTTAGGACATTTAAAGCGTGAAAGAAATAGCGAAAAGGTAAAAATTGGGATCGTACCAATAAGTACAATCCTCCTCCAATTAGTAAAATCAATAAAGGTAAACCCCATGCGTAGTCAGCGTAGGCTTGAAAAATTGAATCTAAAGTCTTCATTTGTAAAATTTGGTTAGCGATTTTAAAGATATAGTTTTCGTTTTATAATTTTTAAGAATGTCATAGAAAAAATCTCGAATCCTCGTAAAAGTTATTAATTTTGATTTTTAACATTATATTTACATTTACTAGCCAAAACCTCATTGAAAGCAAACCGACTTTATTTTATTGACGCTGTAAGAGCGTTTGCCATTTTAATGATGCTTCAAGGCCACTTTGTGGATACCCTATTGAATCCAATTTATCGCGATGACTCCTATGTGGCCTACACAGTTTGGTCTTATTTTAGAGGAATTACCGCACCTACATTTTTCACCATTTCAGGTTTAGTCTTTCTATATTTACTGTTGAAAGCGCATGCCAAAGGAAGTGACAAACAGCGTTTGCGGAAAGGTGCTACTCGGGGTGTGATGTTACTTGGTATTGGTTATGCGCTCAGAATTCCATTTTTTTCTTGGTTTAAGGGCGATTTTGATACCTACTTTTTGGTTATTGATGTCCTCCAATGTATTGGATTGTCGCTACTCTTATTAATCGGACTTTATTTACTCTGCAGACGAAACAGTACCATACTTTCTATTGTATTATTGATTATCGGGTGCGTCATATTTGTCACGGAGCCGTTGTATCGCACATTGACTTTAGAAAATGTACCGTTGGTTTTTGCTAATTATTTAAGTAAGTCTAATGGAAGTGTGTTTACGATTTTACCATGGTTTGGCTATGTGGCGTTCGGAGGATTTTTCGCCACCTTATTTTTTAAGTATTCACATAAAAAACATTTCAAACAGATAACGGTGTCTGCATTTTTTATCTTGAGTTTGATCCTGCTATTCTATTCTACGCAGATTTTACAACAATTATATGTAATTACGAATGTAGAATTGTTTGAAAGAGCGGCAAACTATAATTACCTCTTCTTAAGATTAGGGAATGTACTGTTGTATTTCACCTTTTTCTACGCCTTAGAGCGCTTTATGAAGCAGTCCATTGTTACCAGAATTGGAGAAACCACCTTGAATATATATGTGGTCCACTTTATTATTATCTATGGAAGTTTCACTGGGATTGGCCTTAAACACTTTTACTACAAAGCATTAGAACCTTGGGAAGCCGTTTTTGGAGCCTTAGCATTTATTGTAGCGGTATGTATTATTGTGTTCCATATTGGAAAAACCAATGCGTTTATCTACAAATACCTAAGAAAACTATTGCACCTGATAAAACCATCAGATGCAACAGCGAATGAGTCAGAGGAAGACCTCTAGGTTATTTATGATCAGCTAAAAAGCGTTCAACATTGGTTTTTATGCGCTCTTGAATGTGATTAACATCAGCCTTTACAAAAGCTTCACCCATAATATTTTCGTAAAGCTCAATATAACGGTCCGAAACGGCTTCAATATAAGCGTCACTCATTTCAGGAACCGATTGTCCTTCCAAACCTTGAAAACCATTAGTAATCAACCATTGGCGCACAAACTCCTTAGATAGTTGTTTCTGTTGCTCACCACTATCTTGACGGTCTTGATAACCATCTGCATAAAAATATCTTGAAGAATCTGGCGTGTGGATTTCATCAATCAATACAATCTTGCCATCTTTCGTTTTTCCGAATTCATATTTAGTATCCACTAAAATCAGGCCTCTACTTGCTGCGATTTCAGAACCTCTTTGAAAAAGTTTTCGGGTGTAATCTTCTAACACCACATAATCAGCTTCACTAACAATACCGCGTTTTAGGATGTCTTCTCTTGAAATATCTTCATCATGATCTCCCATTTCAGCTTTGGTAGCAGGCGTTATGATAGGCTCAGGAAATTTGCCATTTTCTTTCATGCCTTCTGGAAGGGCAACACCACATAACATACGCTTTCCTGCTTTATACTCGCGTGCCGCATGACCCGACATATAGCCACGAATCACCATTTCAACTTTAAAAGGCTCACATAAATGACCTACAGCCACATTAGGATCTGGCGTAGCAATCAGCCAATTCGGAACCAAATCTTCAGTTTGCTTCATGAACTTGGTCGCAATTTGATTAAGGATTTGACCTTTATAAGGAATACCTTTTGGCATCACCACGTCAAATGCACTCAAACGATCCGTTGCAATCATGACTAACAAATTGTCATTAATATTGTAAACCTCTCTGACCTTGCCTTTGTAAAGTCCTTTTTGTCCTGGAAAATTAAAGTTGGTGTCTATTATGGTATTCATTTTGGCTGAAATTTAAGCTGTTTTATGTAACACAAAAGTAAGGGTATTGCTCATTAGAATGCAAAAAAAAAGAGCAGTAAAAACTGCTCTTTCTAAAAATTTTAAAATTTCTTATTAAAATCTCAAGTTATAGGTTGCTCCAATCCCAAGGACTTTAATATCCAAATCATTTTCAGCAAATGTGTTTTGGTAATAAGCGAAGAAATTCCAATCGTTGTTATGGTATCCAATTTGAGGGTTTAAATAAAGACCTCCATCATTGTTATCACTATTAGTTAAGAATCCGTAACCGAAATCAGCACCTACAAACAAGCCTTTTTTCGCAAAATAATATCTCGCAAAACCAGCTGCTGGAATAACGCCAAAATCTTCACCATTATCTTTACCAAACATATGGGTGTAACCAGTTGCAATACCAATACCAAAATTTGGTGTTACCAAAAATTGTCCTTTCACATCCAATCCAAGGGCGAATGAAGCAAAGTCATCAGTGTCACCCACTGGCAAACCTGTATTCAATCCGACCTTTAACCATGAATTTTTGGAAGTAATGTCTTTTACTTGTACTTCCTGCGCGAAAGTTGTTAATCCCATAAACAACGCAAATACTAAAATAAGCTTCTTCATTTTTTTTAAATAGTTTTAAGTTTATAAAAACTCAGTAGTCAAAATATGTACCACTTTTGAGTTTTAAAATGGGAACTATTCAAAAAAAATAGCAATGGGTTGAAGGTGAAATTATTAACAACAAATAAAATTTGTCATGCTTGTCAGGTCACGTCATATAAGAGAACTTCGAGTAATTGGCAGTCCATTCGCTCCTACTACTCCATGTTTTCACTACTCTTATAAGCTTCAATAATTTTACGGACCAATTTGTGACGAATGACGTCAGTTTCATCCAAATAAATCATACCAACACCTTCTACATTTTTCAGAATTAAAAGTGCTTCTTTTAACCCTGATGTGGTACGTCTTGGTAAATCAACTTGGCCCGGATCTCCGGTCAGTAAAAACTTCGCGTTTTTGCCCATTCTGGTCAAGAACATCTTCATCTGATTATGAGTGGTATTCTGGCCTTCATCCAAAATCACGAAAGCGTTGTCTAATGTACGTCCACGCATAAACGCTAATGGTGCAATTTGAATCGTACCATTTTCAATAAGTTGCGCTAATTTTTCAGCGGGAATCATATCTCTTAACGCATCATATAAAGGCTGCATATAAGGATCTAGCTTTTCTTTTAAATCGCCCGGAAGAAATCCTAAGTTCTCTCCAGCTTCAACTGCAGGTCGCGTTAAAATTATTCTTTTTACTTCTTTATTTTTTAGAGCTTTAACTGCCAAAGCCACACCTGTATAGGTTTTTCCTGTTCCGGCAGGACCAATAGCAAAAACCATATCATTTTGTCGCATACTTTCAACCAATTTTCGTTGATTGACCGTCTGTGCCTTAATAATTTTACCGCCAACACCGTGAACGATCACTTCGCCACTTTTCTCAGTGGTAGTATAGTCCTCACTTTTAACGCTGGTTAAAACCTGCTCAATGGCATTTTCATCAATTTTATTATACTTTCCATAATGTGCAACGAGCATGGTCATGCGCTTGTCAAATTCCTCAAGCACGTCTTGTTCGCCGTAAGCTTTAATTCTATTGCCTCTTGCGACAATTTTTAATTTTGGAAAATATTTTTTAAGTAGTTCAATATTAACGTTATGTGGTCCAAAAAATTCTTTTGGAGCAATTTCTTCCAGTTCTAATATAAGTTCATTCAAAAGCTATCGGATTTAATAAATTAATCTCTTAAGTTTTATTAGTTTTGTGTGGACAAAAAAAGTCTCATAAATTTTCACGCTACTATACAAATCTAGTTGAAAAATATAGAAAAGTTTTATCAAAACATACAATTAATATATTTTTTTTAAATAGATAAAAGAAAGTATCATCACCATAGTAAGCAACCTAAAGAAGAACATTTAAAAGTACATGGCAATCATCACATTAACTACTGATTTTGGAGAAAAGGATCACTTTGTTGGCGCTATTAAAGGCTCTATTTATAGTGAACTTGAAGATGTAAAGATTGTGGATATCTCTCATGCTATTTCTCCGTTCAACGTTATGGAAGCTGCCTATATTATACAAAATGCCTACAGCAGTTTTCCCAAAGGGTCCATCCATTTAATAGGTATTGATTCTGAATTGAATCCTGAAAACAAACATATTGCGCTAAAATTGAACGATCATTATTTTATATGTGCCAATAATGGCATTATGAGTATGATTTGTAATGAAATTACTCCAGAAAAGATCGTGGAAATTAATATTCATGACAAGATAGAGACCAATTTCCCGGTATTGGATGTTTTTGTTAGAGTGGCCTGTCATATTGCACGTGGTGGGACTTTAGAGGTAGTAGGAAAGATAATATCAGAGATTAAACCGATTAAAAACCTGAATCCGTTTGTTAACGAAGATCAATCTCAAATTATAGGGAGCGTTATATATATTGATAATTACGGCAACGTGATTACCAACATCCGTCGCAAATATTTTGAACAAGTCCAAAAAGGACGTGCTTTTGAAATTTCAGCAAGGAGTTATAAGTTTAAGGAAATTCATACAAAATACAGTGATATTGTCAATTTTGACATGCCGGAAGAAGACCGTCAGGATGAAGGCCGCGGATTAGTGGTTTTCAATTCGTCCGATTATTTAGAAATTGCCATTTATAAAAGTGATCTTGCAACGGTGGGCAGTGCATCGAGCTTAATGGGCTTGCAAATGCGTGATACGGTGACGGTGAATTTTTTGAAGGCTTGATGATTGTTGATTGACGATTGAGGATTGTTGATTGTTGATTGTTGATTGTTGATTAACTAAAACTAAAAATAAGCAAACTGAAGACTGAGAACTGAAGACTGAGAACTGAATACTGAATACTGAAGACTGAAGACTGAAGACTGAAGACTGAAGACTGAAGACTGATAAAAATTAAACAAAAAAGATGTTTGTAAGAATTGTAAAAATGAGTTTTGAACCTTCAAAGATTGAGGCGTTTTTGGACTTTTTCGAAACTAAAAAGGAGCTTATCAGAGGCTTTGAAGGCTGCCAATTTTTAGAACTTTACAGAGATAAAAACGATACGAATATATTTTTCACCTATAGTTATTGGAATGCAGAGTCAGATTTGGAAAATTACAGAAACTCTGATTTATTTAAAAGTGTTTGGGCAACAACCAAGCAGGCTTTTAATGCCAAGCCAGAAGCATGGAGCGTGGATAAATTAGTATCACTTAAATAATTTAGAACATAAATACATGTTTGCAATACTTAAAAAAGAAATCAATTCCTTCTTTGCATCGCCAATCGGTTATTTGGTGATTGCATTGTTTTTGGTGCTCAACGGACTTTTTCTGTGGTTATTTAAAGGCGATTTCAATATTTTAGAAAGTGGTTTTGCGGAGTTGACACCATTTTTCCTTTTGGCGCCTTGGATTCTCATCTTCTTAGTTCCTGCGGTTACCATGCGAAGCTTTTCTGATGAAAAAAAGCAAGGCACCTTAGAACTTTTGGTCACCAAACCCCTATCCCATTTACAAATCGTATTAGGGAAATACATTGGCGCACTTATACTGATTGTTTTCGCATTGTTGCCAACACTTCTTTATGTTGTGGCGCTGGACAACTTGAAAATGAGCACTAATATCCTAGATTACGGGAGTATTATTGGCTCCTACCTTGGACTATTCTTTTTAGTGGCGGCATATACGGCCATCGGACTTTTTGCCTCTACCATATCTGACAACCAAATTGTAGCTTTTATTAGTGCTGTTTTTCTTTGCTTTTTCTTTTACTTCGGATTTGAAGGTCTTTCAAATTTAAGTGCATGGCCATTAGAAAAATTAGGTATGGAAGCGCATTTTAACAGCATTAGCAGAGGTGTTTTAGACACTAGAGATTTACTTTATTTTATTACTATTTCAGTCTTTTTTATTGCCCTGACCCAGTTCAACATTCAAAAAAAATAATATGATCATTACGCCCTTACTTATCCTTTTTTCAGTTATTGTATTTGCTTTAACTTTTCTATTTGTGAATACAATTGATGATCGCAAGTGGATTACCATTCCGCTAAGCATTATTTTAACGCCTTTTATCTATTTCTATGCGTTTTACCCGATGTTGAATATCTTCAGCAGCTATCATCATGAAAAATATTTCGATGCCAAACTGTGGCATAAAAATCCTTCGTTCCGTTATGAAATGTATGATAACATCATAGAAACAGATACGTTGATAGGCATCTCCAAGCCAAAAATAAAAGAACTTTTGGGCACCTATGAATGGTTATCTTGGGATGATGCTAAAAACGCACACAACCAGGACCGTTGGAATTACGGCATTGGTATTTTACCAGGGGCGTTCAATAGTCAATCTGAAGCTATGGAAGTTGTATTTGATAATGACACTGTAAGTCAGATAAACACCTATAAAATTACCCTCAAAGTAGATGCTAAAAAATAAATCAAATATTACAAAAATTGCTGTAATCCTTGTTGCGTTAGTGGCTCTTAATTGGGTTGGCTCTAAGGTTTACAAACGGTTTGACCTGACCCAAAACCAAAGGTATACACTATCTGAATCGGCTTTGGCAACAGTTAAGGATGTCAATTCACCTTTGGTTGTAGACGTGTTTTTGGAAGGGAATTTCCCTTCTGAATTTAGACGGCTAAGAAATGAAACCGAGCAATTGTTGGAAGAGTTTGCCTTAGATAATGACCACATCATCTTCAATTTCATCAATCCGTTAGAAGATGAAAAATCGCGCGACAACAACATTGAACAGTTGGTACAACGCGGACTGGAACCTTTGCAATTAAGTGTCAATACCAATGGCAAAACGTCGCAAGAGCTGATATTTCCTTGGGCTTTGGCAAGTTACAATGACCAAACCGTTAAAATTCCACTGATAAAGAATAAAATTGGGGCTTCTCAGCAAGAATTGGTTACGAATTCCGTTCAACATTTAGAATATGCATTTGCGGAAGGGTTTCAAAAATTGGTCACTCCGAAGAGTAAGAAAATTGCCATTTTAAAAGGCAATGGACAGTTGGGCGACGCCTATCTGGCTGATTTTCTTCAAACCATAAAAGAACATTATTTTATTGCACCATTCACCTTAGATAGTGTGGCCAGAAATGCGCAAGGCACTTTAGAAAAACTGAAGACCTATGACTTGATCATTTCGGCAAAACCTTCGCAGCCGTTTTCAGATGAAGAAAAATTGGTTTTAGACCAATACACTATGAATGGCGGTAAAAGTTTATGGCTCACGGAAAGTATTTTAATGGACAAGGACAGCCTTTATAATGATGAAGGCCGTGGCATTGCCATGAGGAATGATCTTAATTTAAATGATTTTTTCTTCCCATATGGCGTGCGCATCAACCCAGTAATTGTGAATGACCTCTACTCTGCTCCTATAACAATTGCTATAGGCGAAGGTAGTAATGCACAATTTCAACCTTTAAAATGGCCTTATTCGCCATTGGCGGCAGGAAATCCTGAACACCCAATTACGAGCAATTTAAACTTGGTAAAATTTGATTTTGCGAGTCAATTGGACACGTTAAAAAGTAGTACTAAAAAAACAATCCTTTTACAGAGTTCGAAGCACACCAAATTGGAAGGTGTTCCTAAGGAGATTTCTTTGGAAATTGTAACGCAAGATCAAGATCCTACGTCATTTACTAAAGGACCACAGACGTTAGCGGTATTATTGGAAGGTGAATTTACATCGGCCTATAAAAACAGGATCAAGCCATTCAACATGGCATCCTATAAAGACAACAGTCCTAACACAAAAATGATTGTGATTGCTGATGGCGATGTGATTAAAAACGATGTCATCAAAAACAAGCCTCAAGAATTAGGATTTGACCGTTGGACGGGACAAAGTTTTGGCAATAAGGAGTTTTTGACAAATGCCGTGAACTATCTCTTAAATGACGACGGATTGTTGGAAGTGAGAACAAAAGATATTAACATTGCTTTTTTAGACCCTGAAACTACGGTAGAAAACAAGTCACAATGGCAGATTATTACTATTGCGCTTCCATTGGTAATTCTTGCAATTTTTGGCTTAGTGTTTAATTTTATCAGACGTAAAAAATACGCATAATTAAATTCGGCGGTCATCATCGTCAAGCTTCAATCTTGGAACGCGCATTATTCACAATTTTGCGGTGATATTTCGGTCCATTTAGAGGCTTCAAACGAGATGCCATTCACGCTAAACACCCAGCAAATTCAGGGGTTTATAATCGCTTTACAGATTAAGCATTGAAAGCTTCAAATAAGCTGAACCTATGCACAAACTGTTAATAAAATTGTATAAGTTAGGCCTACGAGTATCATTTTAAACAAATATATTTGCTTTGTCTAATATCTAACATACAAAATAAACACATACATGAAGTTTATCGTATCAAGTACCTATTTACTCAAACAATTGCAAGTGTTGGGTGGGGTCATCAACAACTCAAACACCTTACCTATTCTGGATAATTTCTTGTTTGAACTTAATGATTCAAAACTCACTGTTTCTGCAAGTGATTTAGAGACTACAATGTCTTCAATTATTGATGTTGAAAGTACAAGTGTTGGTAGCATTGCCTTACCTGCGCGTTTACTATTGGACACCCTTAAAACGTTTCCTGAGCAACCCCTTACGTTTGTTGTAGAAGATAACAATACTGTTGAAATCAGCTCTAACCATGGTAAATACGCCTTGGCTTATGTTGACGGCAACGAGTTTCCAAAAGCAGTAGCGCTAGAAGATCCTAGTACTACAACGGTTATGGGAGATATTTTAGCAACAGCAATCAGTAAAACAATTTTTGCAGCAGGAAATGACGATTTACGCCCAGTAATGAGCGGTGTGTTCTTTCAGTTTTCTACTGAAGGCCTTACGTTTGTTGCCACTGATGCGCATAAATTAGTAAAATATACCCGTGAAGATGTAACTGCCAATCAAGTTGCTGAATTCATTATGCCTAAAAAACCTTTAAATCTTTTAAAAGGAATTTTAGCTGGTAATGATGATGCGGTAACTATTGAATATAACGATTCTAACGCGAAATTTACTTTTGAAAATTCTGTGTTGGTTTGTCGTTTAATTGATGGAAAATATCCTAACTACGAAGCGGTAATCCCTAAGGAGAACCCGAATAAATTGACGATTGACAGAAACCAATTCTTGAATTCTGTTAAACGTGTGAGCATTTTCTCTAACAAAACAACACACCAAATCCGCTTAAAAATTGCTGGTGCTGAATTGAATATTTCTGCAGAAGATATCGACTACAGCAACAAAGCTGAAGAGCGTTTAACATGTGATTACCAAGGTGATGATATGCAAATTGGCTTTAACTCCCGATTCTTAACAGAAATGTTGAACAATCTTGGTGCTAGTGAAGTACAATTGGAAATGAGTTTGCCAAACAGAGCTGGAATTTTGACCCCAATTGATGGTTTAGACGAAGGTGAGCGCGTAACTATGTTAGTGATGCCTGTGATGTTAAATAATTAGAACGACCCTATTTTATATAAAAAACGCCTACTCTAAAAAAGTAGGCGTTTTTGCTTTATCTAATGATTGTTTAACTAATAAAATTAAAAGATAAAGGGTATTTTGGTGTTTCGCCATTGCTGGCTTTAATGGCATTGATGACAGGAAATACAATAGAAAATAGTCCTAAAACTAAAAATCCAATAAATCCTAATCCGCAAATTAAAATTAGCGGTACACAAATGATGCAATAGACGATTAAGCTTAATTGAAAATTGATAATATTCTTACCATGTTGCTCCATTTCATACACTTTCTCTTTTTGTGTGATCCAAATAATTAATGGCAGAATTAAACTCCCAAAACCTAACACCAAGGTCACTAATTGACTTAAATGTGTAATGACGATTAATTGTTTGTCTTCTCTCATGTTGATTGATTTTTGATGATTGATGTATTTATATGACGTGCAAAAATCAAAAATGTTACAACACCTTAAAAGCGATAGTCTATTGAAAGGCCTCCGTAGTAATGACGTGGATTACCCGGATAGTAATAACGCGGTTCAGAATTATTAAATCCAGTGGCATTGATCAGGATGGACGACGCGTAGGTTGTATCGGCTAAATTGTTCACGCCAAAGTGTAATTGATACCCTATCTTTTTAAAAAGCTGACCGCCGTAGTTGAGTTTCACATTTAAGAGATTGTAAGCGTCTCTGTACAAACTATTGGCGTCATTCATAGGCATCTCTCCAACATATAAGTGATTTACAAATAAAGACAGCTGATTCATTTTAAAAGCAATTCCCGAAGCCAAGGTTACATTAGGAACCCCTGTGAGGTCATTGCCTGAATAATCGATATCCTCATTGATAAACTCTTTAAACCTGTGCCAATTAAAGGATGCGTTTATAAAAGGTGAAACACTTAGAGCTTCAGTCACTTGAATTTTATAATCCGTTGCAATCTCCAAACCTTTGTGTAACGTGCGTCCAGCATTTCTACCAATATATTGATCATCTCCTACGCGTTGGGCTACCAACAAATCCTTGATATCTAATATGTAATAGGAAGAAAATACATGCAAGCGTTTCCCAAAGAAATAGGCTTCAGTTCCTAATTCGTAATTATAACCTTTTTCCGGGCTAATTTCAGGATTAATGACACCGTCTGGGGTTAAGGTTTCCTCTAAACTCGGATAGTTAAATCCATAACTCACATTGGCAAAAAGCTGTTGCTGTGGATTAAGATGATAGGACACATTGACATTTGGAGCGATGATAGGATCAAAGTTTCTGGTGGCGCTTTTATCTGCTTCAGCCGAATTAAACTGGTCTTTAAAGTCGTAGGATGTTTTGTTGAAATTCACCCCAAACTGAAGGTTCAATTTGTCTGAAACAGGAAGTGTGACACTTGAAAAGAGATTCAAATTGTTTCTCTTTTCTTGATTTTCACTCAGCAACTCCCCTTCCAAACTTCCCATGCCATTATTTGAAGCATACAAATTCTCAATGGTTTTCCACTGATAGTCATCTTTAAAAACCTCGGTTCCAAAGTCCCATTTGGCCCTTTTTTCTAAAAAGTCAAAAGTGTTTGTGAATACCGAACGTAAACCAACGCCTTCAGTAGATTCATCCAGAATATTAAAAGGTCTTGGTTCATAATGGTCTGAATAGGTATAAAAAATGCTCGTCGTGTTTTCAAATGTGTCAGAGAATTTGTGCTTCAGACTTACACCAGCCAAATTTTGTTTATCCGCTTCATATCCTTTGGCTTTAGCCCAAGTAAATGCTGCTTTGGAAGGTTGCTCCAAATAATCCGTCTTTCCTATGGAACTCGGAATTTGCGCTTGATAATTGGTATGATTTAATACGAGTGACAGTTGGGTGTTCTCGTTTATTTGATAACTCGAATTTAGAAAATAAGAGTTTCTGTTATACCCGCCGTTATCACGAAAACCATCCAGTTCTAAATGGTCGTACGCCAGATGAATCGTGATGTTTTTATCAGAATAATCTGTGGAAATACTATTTTTAAACATTCCAAAAGATCCTACAGAGGTGTTGTTTTTAAAGGAAAATCCTGGCGATTTGGTGTTTTTGGAATTCAATAGTATGGTCCCACCCAAATTAGTCCCGTACAATGTGGCTTTAGGCCCTTTAATGATTTCTATAGATTGCAAATCTTCCGGATCATAAACATCCAAAGCAGTTTCCCCAACGCCATTAGTAATCGGGATGCCATTGAAATACGCCTTAATTTTATTGGTACCATAAAGTGTACGGGATCCCACACCTCTAATGGTGATGCGGTTGGTATTAATGGCACCACTTTGAATATAGGCCCCAGCGGTTTGATTCAAGGCATCAACAAGCGCCACGGGACTTTGTTGTGCGATGGCTTCGCTGGTAACAAAGCTTGTAGGGAGCAGGACCTCGCTCTTAATTTCTGAAGAGGCCATAACTACGACGGTACTCAGTTCCTCAATACCAGGATTTTCTTTCAAAGTAAATAATTGATTGGCTTCTGAAAACCGAAACGACCCAGGTTGATATTTCGGATGTTCCAATTGAATGTCTATAGGAAGAGTTAAATTGTTAGGAAGCACAAAAACACCCTTACTATCGGTTTTTGAAATAAGGCTATTTTCAAAAATCACAGAGACATCAGAAATAGGTATATTTTGTTCAGATGTAACAATACCCGTGGTGTTTTGAGCATTTAGTAGATTAAAAAAAACGGTCATGAATATCATAACCGCCTGTATCTTTAAAGATTTCATCTTAATGTAATTTGTCTTAAAAATGTCCTTCTAAATTAGACGACATCTAAATTTGCCTATTTTATACCATCTCAACGCAATATTGTGAAAAAAGCAATGCATTACTTTGTAGTCCCTCTTAAAATCAATTTCGTTTTGATGGTTTTTGTCTCGTGTTTCGTGCTGTTTTTCTGATTTAAACGCTCTATCATAAGCTCAACGGTAGCTTTTCCAATATCCATCGTGTGCTGGGAAATTGTAGACAGTTTTGGATCGGTAAAAGCGAGGACATTATCATCAGAAAACCCAATAATCGATAACTTTTCAGGAATATTATAACCTAATTTCAATGCTTTATGTTGTGCTACGACGCCAGAAGTATTATCACTGGAAATAATGCCGTCTACATTTTTATGTGACTTGAATAGATCATCGATAACAACTTCCAAATCATCCTCCTTACCGATATTAATAAAAATAGGATCGTTTTTGTAGTTGGCATCTTCTTCAATAGCTTTCAGATAGCCGTTTTTTCTTAATTTACCTACACTCAATTCATCAATATCGCTAATATGAACAATGTGCTTCCGTCCTTCCTTCAATAAATGTTTTGTGGCTTCATAAGATGCTCCAAAATCATCGATAATTACCTTGTCACAATCAAGGTCCTCCGCCACTCTATCAAATAAAACCACTGGAATATCTTTGTTTAAAATAGCCGAAATATGTTCCATATTATTTTCGACTTGCGTCTCTTCGGCAATGGACATAATAAATCCGTCTACGCTACCATTAGACAACAATAATAGGCTCTCTTTTTCCTTAGACAGGAGCTCATTGGAAAGACATGTGATAATGTTGTAGCCTTGTTTTGTCGCTTCCATTTCAATGGCATACAACGCTTTTGCAAAAAAATGATTGAGCACGTTTGGAATAATCACGCCCAAGGTTTTCGTCTTATTGCTCTTTAAACTTAACGCCATTCTATTAGGTTGATAGTTAAGATGTTTAGCCAATTCTTTAACCCGCTGAATAGTGTCTTTGCTTATTTCTTCGCTATTATGCAAGGCCTTAGAAACTGTTGATACAGATACATTTAATTGTTCAGCTAATTGTTTGAGCGTTACCATAGACATTTAAAATTAAAACGAGTGTAAAAGATAAAAGTACTGCCTTTTCAGGATAAAAGTGCTAAACCTATAAAATTATTAGAACCTATTTCTTGAACCATTTATGTGGTTTTCTTGATTATTCTTATCGTTTGTACAATCTCCTTTTTTACGATGGTTTGATTGAAAAATTCGAATACACCATCCAATTGATCAAAAGGAATGTTGGACAACTCATGTTTACCACCAATCACCTTATACAAATAATATGGCATTTCCAATTCCAGCAACCTTTCCACAATAGTTGCCGACCCGTCCAACATGATGTAGCCTTTCTTTTCCGGTTTGCACATATGGTGCGCCGCACTTCCAAAAGGCACGATATTATCAGCAGTGCCATGAAAAAATGCAGACGGCAAAGCATTCTCTTTGGTCATATAATCAGCATTGACCATTGCACCTGCCAATGAAAACACGCCTGCAAACTTTACCTTCTCATACTTTTTCAAGTTTTCTATAAAATATTCACGCATATATACTGCGTTCAGCATGCCTTCTGCTCCAGCGCTACTGCCACCCGCAATCATTTTGGTGACATCAGCCCCTAATAATTTTTTATTGTCATAAATAAACTTGGCAGCGTCTAGAAAATCGATGGCCGCATTTTTAAAGGTGGATAGTTTTTCGCCTTTTGGACAATCACATCCAAATCCTGTTGCTTGCCCTTTTCGAGTTAATCGGTATGAAATAAGCACGCCTAAATAGCCTTTTTCCGCAGCCAATTCGCCAAATTTAACCTCACTTGGATAATTCCTTGCGCCACCCACAAATCCGCCGCCATGCATCCATAACATGACTGGTAGCGAATCATTATTTTTCATGTTTTTCGGACTGTAAACATCCATACGTAACGTATCAAAACCTTTAATAGCATAGGTGTAAGTGGTTACGTTAGTTTGGGAAAAAGCAATACTTGTAATGAAAATAAAAATGTAAAAAATGTATTTTTTCATGGAAAAACCGGTTGTTTTTATAAGCAAATTCATAACGAATTCTATAGGAGTGAATCAACACCTTTTTGATGTTCTAAAATTTCACAGCATAAAAATATCAATTAAAACTCAATAACCATCCCTATGAGAAAATTGTAGGTAAAAAATAACATTAATATTCAGATCGTGCTACAAAAGCCTTTCGATGCACGCCTAAAAATCCCTTTTTGATAACTAAACTCGGGATGGTTTAATGTTTTATTTGCCTTACTTTTGCAAAACGTATGGATTCACTTACTCAAATCATTTTAGGTGCCGCTGTTGGCGAAGCGGTTTTAGGAAAAAAAGTCGGCAATAAAGCGATGCTTTACGGCGCCATAGCTGGTACGATTCCAGATTTGGATATTTTTTCCTCTCATTTTACAGACACCGTTTCTGCTTTACAGATTCATAGAGGTTTTACACATTCTATTGTGTTTTCTGCACTCTTCGCTCCCATTTTTGGATGGCTGGTATCGCGGTATGAACGTTATAAAGATTTTAAAGGATGGGGCTGGTTATTTTTCTGGGCTTTTGTGACGCATCCTATTTTAGACGCACACACCACTTGGGGTACGCAATTGTTTTGGCCTTTAGAAGAACGCCTTGCTTTTAAAACTATTTTTGTCATCGATCCACTATACACCTTACCTTTTCTGGTGTTCTTGATTTTAGCGATGTTCCAAAACAGGACTTCTAAAAAACGTCGTTTTTACAACACTACCGGGCTGATTTTAAGTAGTTCGTATTTACTGTTGACATTCTTTCTAAAATGGATGGCATTTACAAAATTTGAATCGGCTCTAGACCATCAAAATATCGCTTATAATCAAATTGACACAAGACCCGCACCTCTTAATACGATTCTCTGGAGTGCCAATGTTGAGACTGACGACGCTTATTTATTAGGATATTATTCTTTCTTGGACACCCAACCCATAACGTTCGAAACTTACGAGAAGAATCATGAGTTACTCGGCGACCTTGTTAAACATGAAAAAGTGCAACGCATGATTGACATTACGAATGGTTGGTATACCATCATTGAGAAAGACGGCAAGCTACTCTTTAATGATTTACGTTTCGGATTGTTAACTATGGATAAAGGATCTCAAGATTTTGTGTTTCAATATGAAATTGTAAGTGATGAGCAAGGCAATGTGCATTTTGTAGAGGAGGAAAAAACCCAGCGTGATGCCAAAAAGTTGATGGGCGATTTATGGAAGCGAATTAAAGGAAATTAAAAAATCAAACTGTTTTACCTTAATCTAAATAAAACCTCTGTTCACTAATCAACAAGCTATTTACCACCATTAGCTCTTAAATCTGCCATACAATTCGCATCTAGACTAGGCGCAGCACTCATGTTGGCCATGTCCAAAATTCCAGCACCGGATTCGGATTTCCAGAACATCAAACAGTCCTTATTATTGCAATGTTTTGCGTGTGCACCATCTTCATGATTTGTTTGCATTGGACTTCCTAAGTTTGTAAGTCCGAAAATATGACCAAATTCATGCGTCATTACAGTGGTTTCCAACAAAGAACGATTTGGCTCTAATGGGCTATTGCTATAATTATTTAAAGTTTCTTGAAATATAACAAAGGACGTGTTCCAATAGGCCGTACCCAACACTACAGTTTCATCTGCGGCAGAGTCTTTATCAGATTTCCCGTCAGAAAAGTAAGCCCATACGGCGATTCTATTGTCCGTATTATAATATTTTCGGTGCTTCTTCTCTATTTCCGAAATGTCATTAATACTGTATTTGGTTTTGTTTGGTGATGGGATGGCGCGTTTTTCTATAACAATTCCTTGAGGCTTGAATGTTCGCTTCTCTATAAACGACTTCAAATTATTTATAGAACTTTGAGAAGGTTCAAAGCCTTCAACATACACAATCTCTAAAATCATACTGGTATATTTATCAGCAGATAGTAGATCTTTTGCCGACTTTCCGGTAGATTGTCTGTTTGCCGATTGATTAACGCCATTGTCATCTGTTGTTAAGGCATCATCTGTTGAACATGCGTTCAAGAGGATCATCCCTAACATAAGTAATACGATTTTGTACTTCATTTGTGAGTTTTTAAATATCATTAAAACAGCAACCTCATTCGGACAACTGGTATTATATAACGGCAATTTAGGAATTTAATTTTAGCATTAACCCATCGACTTTAACTGATCGATTAACTTAAAAAAGTTTTTTAGGTAGAAAATTGAACTAAAAATTCGATACTGCATCTTGAGTTTCTAAATTAATCAAATGTAAATATCGAGATTGCATTCACGCTTCAACAATCTGATATAAAACCAAGATCAATCAATTTAAATATTGATTATCAACCACATAGATACAATACATTCAATTTATTCTCTATCAATGGATTCGAAGTCTAAAAGAGATAGGTTTATAAATCATCAGAAAATATAAGTCTGATATATGTCATTTTGCTATTACATTTAAAACCTTAATTTTACACTTCTAATTAACCTTAACTTTATTTCAGAGAATCAATTCAATAAAAGCATGAGACATCACATTTTAGTACCAACAGATTTTTCAGATAACGCATGGAGCGCTGCGCTTTACGCCTTAAAATTGTATGCCAATAAACCGTGTACATTTTATTTTTCGCATGCTTGGACGTTTTTGAATTCTGGCTCAAGAACTCATATTTCGCAAAGCTATATTGATCCATTAATTGAAAAAGCGAAAGAACAACTTGAAGAAGTAAAGGAAAAAGCTAAAAAGGAAAGTACCAATAGCGAGCATCAGTTTGAAACCATCTTTAGTTATGGCTCATTAATGGATTCTGTTGAATTTGCCAATAAAGAACACAATATTGATCTTGTAGTAATGGGTACAAAAGGCGCTACTGGTGCCAAAAAGATATTTCTAGGAAGTAATGCCGTAACGGTAGTTAATAGAGTAAGACGCGCTCCCCTATTGTTGGTTCCTAAGAAAAGTAAATTTGAAACCCCTAAAAAGATTTTGTTCCCAACAGCTTTTAACAGGTTTTTTGGCGAAGAAATAAAGCGCGTAAAGCAATTAGCGGAACTGCACCAATCGTCTATTGACATTCTTCATATTAACAAAAAAGAAACCCTAACAGACATCCAAAATTCCAATTTGGAAAGTTTAACAGCAGAATTAGCAGACTTTGATTTTAATTTCAATTGGATGCCTGATTACAACTCAAAAGCCGAAGCCATAACTGATTTTATAAAGGATAACAATATCAATATCCTCACGATGATTAATTATGAGCATAGCTTTATCGAAAATTTAGTTAAGGAGCCTGTGATTAAAAAATTAGGATTCCATTCTAAAATTCCTTTCATGATTATCCCTAGAATTGATTAAGGAAACACTGATATTTTCTGCATCGAAATTGAATACCACACTTATAAAAAATAACAAAGCGACTCCAATTGGGTCGCTTTGTTATTTTAGAAGGCCATTATAAAATAGCTAATTGAATATGTGTGACTATGCTACTTCAGTCAACCAACGTTGTACATACGCATCATTTCTGGCATGCCATTGTGTATGGATGGCATATAGAAAACCGTTTCTCTCAAATTCATAGTCCCACGTGTATCGGTCCATACCTTTTTCATCTTTTATGGCATCAGCTTTCTCTGTTGCTGTAAAATGTGTTGGTACTTTTAATAATAGTGGATTCTTTATATCAAAAACTACTTTTGAATGCGACTTTCTGCAGAACTTGTCTAAATCAGCATCGGATAAATTTTGAAGGGCGTTTGAAATTTTCTCTTGAATTTCAATGTTGGAATATAATCTTTGACTCATAATAAGGGTGACATTATTTTTTGTTTGGTTACTCACTATAACCATTAGCGCTTGTATAACGCTCTACTTGTGGATTATTAGGAAGGGGTCAAAGATAGGGAGATAATTTATATTAATTGCGCTTATAAAAATAAACCCTGACAATGCTACATACTAATAGTAAGTTGTACAGCAAGTCAGGGTTTTGATAAATTACTTTTCAGAAAGGATTTATTCCATATTTTATTCCTTCAAATCCAAAATACCCTCCAAACTTTCAAACGCATACCCACGCTTTTTTAAGATCATAATGAGGTCATCCAATTTTTTATAAAATTTATCAGTACGATCAGGATGCGTTCCTAAATGGGAGAGCAACATAAACCCATTCATGTCATTGGTTTCTTCGTAGCCTAAAATAGAGTTCATGATGTCCTCAGAACTTCTATAATTCTTCATATCTGGTGTTGTATAATCAGCATGAGATAAGGTGCCTTTAGTATAATTGATTAACGTAATACCCATTTGATCTGCCCATTGAGTGATGATGTTGTCGTTCCATTCGAATGGTGGTAAAAAATAGGGCGCCTCTTCTTTTAAAATGCCGAATTTCTCCATTTCAGCATAGTTGGCTTTGAGATCATTTTTAAATTCCTCTTGAGTGACCAAACGTTTTTTATCGGCTGTCCAATCATTATACAACAAGTGTTTATCAGAATGTGCGCCAAGATAATGTCCTACTTTTTTTGCATTTTTAATAAAAGATGAAAAGTTCTCATTTCGGTAGAAATCACCTGTTAAAAAGAATGCTCCTTTAATACCGTGCTTTTGAAGAACGCGTAATATGTCGTCTGCTCCGTCAGCATATTCATCTGCAGAAAATAGTAAGCTTATTGACTTTTTTGAAGTATCACCTCTAACAATGGCACCGGTTTCATCAAAGCTATAATTCTTTTTTTGATGCCCTTTCGCTCTACTTTCACTTTCAAGAGACGCTAGATAATAGACTAAAGAAGCCGTACCATCCATGGTAGGTTCGTTGGTGGCATAACTCCCCACATCGTCCTGGTACACGACCAAATCCGATTGGAATCGGGCATACTCATCGTCATTATGAAGTTCCACGCCTATCAAACTGTTAGCAATGGAGCCATATACCGGCCCGTCTATCAATCCGCCGTTAGTTGGATAACCTTCCAAAAGTGTTAACGAAGAATGCGGATCAACAGGGGTGTCTCCAAAACTTGGTAGTCCAACAATCATTGATGTTCCCCAAATATTACATCCAAAAAGCCAATCCCGAAGTGCGGCTTCCATTTCTAAATACGTTGCATCATCTGTCAAATTATGATACAATTTACTTTGCGTCACAGCGGCAGTTACAAAATTGTTGGAACACCACACAAAAGGAATTCCGATATAAAATGGATTGTCCTTACCCCGTTGGTGAAGCATTTCTAATCCTTTTTGATAATAAGACGCCACTTCCTTTTTTTCTTCGGATGCGAGTGCAGATGCCAATTCGTGATGTCCTGCGTTTAAAAATGGATAATATTGATAATGTAAGATTGTGTCTCGGCCAATCCAAGGCGTTACCTTTTCTTCGGACGCATATTTTAGAGCACTTTTTTTATAGGTCTCATTTCCTGTCAGCTTATAAAGACTACTTGCTGCCAATTCCATGTCATCAACCCAATTGTCCTCTTCGTAAAAATAAGGTGACCGTCCGGGAGCCGTTTGGCTTACCCCTGGATGTAGTTCCCCATAGATATAAGCTTCTTCTGCACGCTTGGTCAAATGTTTAGAATATTCAGGATAAAATTCACTCAGCACTTCCGCCCCAATAGCAAATGCTGAAGCAAATTTTCCGGCAGTAGATGCGGCGCCTGTAGATCTGTTTTTATATTTAAGAATTCCTTGTTTTTCACCACTTGCCATATATACAGGTCGGCCTTTTCTATTAGGATCATAAACTACCGAATCCTTATTTGGCAAGCGGTACCCGGAATGATCACGATCATCAGCAATTTGGTTATAATATTCTGAATCGGAAGGATTCATTCGTTTCAGCCAATCCATTCCAAATTTAGCTTCGTCAATCACATCAGGAATACCGTTCGGACCTGGCAATCCGGCGGAGTCATAAGCATCGCCGAACGACTCAGGATTATCTCGGTATGCGAAAAGCAATTGAAACACGGCATTCGCTGAAGTGGCCGTATATTGCAAATAATCGGAAGCGTCATGCCACCCTCCGGTTGCATCAATACGCTCTCCTTCTCGCTCCGGATTATAGACAATAAATCCGTCATCTAAATGGCAAGATGCCGTTAAAAAAGGATTGTAACCACATCGTTGCTGACGCATATATTCTAATAGGAAATCGGCTGTATGGTCATAAACATCAGCATTGATTCGGAATTCAGGCGATTTGACCCCATTCGCAGAAAGATAATAGTTGCCAGGCGTATTAAATGCACTAAAGTTTAAGCGGTAAGACGATTTAAAAGGGCCATATGCACCCTTAGCTACGGGCGATTTCGAACTAAATACAACTTTATGTGATTGCGCATCATGTAAAGAGAACGCACTAAGCGTTTCGGCTTCAAGGGCACCGAAAACAGCAACTTTAATCGAATTTGGTGTGTATCCTAATTGATTGACCCGAATTACAGCATTTTCTTCAGTTTGTAACGCCATTGCGCTAACAAGAGAAGTAAATAGTATCAGACTAAGAAATAAGACAATTTTTTTCATCTGTTTAGGTTATTTGATTTAGAAAAAATGGATGCTCCAATGCTTAAGAAAATGTTCCGTAAGCAGTCGCATCCATTGATTTTTATGAATTGAAGAGTTTCATTCCTCCATCTGTCACTGAAAAGTTTATTCAAGTGCAGAGGCGACCGTGTTCTCTTCGATTAGTTATACAGCAAGTACTTTGCTCTCGTTTCTTTAAAAGATTCCAATCCTGGTTGCCAAGTTTCTTTTATCGCTTCAATGGACATGCCTTGTTCTATTTGTGCTTGTAATTTGGTGGTTCCTGCCAGTTTCTTGAAGAAATCATTAAAGAATGTTTTTTTATCTGGTGCGCCATTATAAGCATCAATTAACCAATCTAAACGAAGTTCATTAAGCGTTTCCACTTCCCTCAAATCTTTTCCGTAGCAAAGCTCACCTTGATGTTTAGGAGTTTTAGCACCAAAATTAGGTTGTGGTGTAAAGCTGAAATCGAATTGATCTTTTGGTAAATATGGTGCTCCAAAAATTTGAAATTGCATTTCTGTACCACGTCCACAGCTTACAGTTGTACCTTCAAAAAAGCACACACTCGGATATAAATTAATCGATTTGGCATTTGGAAGATTTGGCGATGGTAATATCGGTAAATCGTATTCTGAAGCATAGGTATAGTTCTTCAATGGCACTACAGTTAAATCGCATTGAATCCCATTTTCCAACCATTTTTCGCCATTGATCATCTTTCCATATTCGCCGATGGTCATCCCATAAACAATTGGCACCGGATGCATGCCCACGAAACTTTTAACGTCGCTCTCTAAAATTGGTCCATCAATATAATGTCCGTTAGGATTTGGACGGTCTAAAACGATTACTGGAATATTCAGTTCCGCCGCAATTTCCATCACATAGTGCAATGTGGAAATATAGGTGTAAAAACGAACACCAACATCTTGAACATCAAAAAGCATGACGTCGATATTTTCCATAAATTCTGGTGGTGCCTTTCGGTTTTTACCATAAAGTGAAAATACAGGCAAGCCTGTTTTCTCATCCACACCATCCTCTATATATTCGCCAGCATCAGCAGTACCGCGAAACCCATGTTCAGGAGCAAAAACTGTGGTTACGTTAACGTTCATCGCAATTAACGAATCGACAATATGCGTATGGCTTTCTTCACTAGCATCTTTAAAAATGACACTTGTTTGATTGGCCACAACACCCACTTTTTTGCCTTCTAACAATTTCAGGTAGGCTTCTGTTTGATTAGCACCTGTAATAATCGAAGGTTTTTCAACCGGAGTGTTTTCAGAAGTATCATTGTTAGCTTGGTTTTTCTTAGGCGAAGAATTACAAGCTAAAAGGGTCATAAAACATAGGAACAGATATTTCATAATTTTCAATTTTAATTCGTGATTAGTAAATGGTTTTTATTCATATAGGTTGGAAACAACTCGTAACCAACTTAACAATTTTAAATAAATTAATTGGATTTCAAGATTTTAAACGTCCCCTGCGCTCCCCGCTCATCTTCAATTTCTAAAAAATAAATCCCGTTTTTTAAATGCGACATATTGATCATTTCAAGATCTGAGGTCACTTTTAAAACAGAGGCGCCTAAAACATTGAACAGTTCCATTTTAGAA
Source organism: uncultured Gelidibacter sp. (assembly GCF_947500795.1). Taxonomy (GTDB): domain Bacteria; phylum Bacteroidota; class Bacteroidia; order Flavobacteriales; family Flavobacteriaceae; genus Gelidibacter. The sequence continues at coordinate 909,685 of NZ_CANMTE010000001.1, forward strand.
AATTTTACAGGGCTATTACTTGAAATTTGAATGTAATCAGCTGTTGGATTTGGGTGAATTCTGATAGTTCCCAAATCTGAATCTTTCACTGAAGCCGTTGCACCAAATTTAGATTGGATGAGCTCCCAAAGTTCTGGACGGCCACCATCATAATTTAAAGCCCACATGCCCACGCCGCCCAATTCATTGGCGATAGCCAAATCAAATTTCTTTGAAATACTCAATTCATTATCGGTCCAAACCTGGTTCCAATTGGTACCATCGTTCCATTTATACCATGGGTATTCAAAATCTGAATTCCAAATAAATCCACCATGGGAATCCGCTTCCGTAACCGTGTTTTTATAGCGTGTAGATTTTACATGCGCCACCGTCGTAGATTCCGGTGCATCTGTAGCTGTTTTCCAATGCTGCCCGTAATATGGCACCGCCATTATTAATTTCTCCGGATTCTTTGTGGTCGGCACAGCATAAGTTCCTGTTTCAATTGTACGTTTAACAGAACGTTTCCAAGACGTATGATGCGTCAGTGGTGCAACTGGCCCTGAATTCGCGCCGCTTGCAGAAGTGTAATCGTAAGCCATAATAACAACGTAATCCACACTATCTACCAAGCCATCAATATCCCATCCGCCCCAATTTACAGCAGGTCCGTCAAAAGACACTTCTTTGCCAGGAAGTTCAGCATGGATAAATGTGGTTAAATCTGCCAAGAATTCGTTCAATTCTGCACCTCGGTGCGCGGTAGACATGCCTTCAAAATCAATATTCACCCCATCCAATTTGTAGGTTTCAATTAAGTTTTTGACGTTCGTAAAGAACAATGCTTTTTTGGCAGGATTGGTAACCAATTCCCAAACCACAGCATCTGCGCCATTAGCACCTCCAAAATTAACTACGGTCATGATCACTTTAACGCCCTGTGCATGCGCAGCATTAATTTCATTCGTCCACGGCCAACCTTGAGGTGTGGCGATAGAAGCATCCAATTGCACTAAAAAATCAAAGCATGCCAAATGAGTCAATAGGTCATATCGAATATTCTCATGAGCCCCAGAACTTTGCTCCCAATACGGCAGGAAGCCGAATACTTTTTTATTTAAAGTGGTTACTTTCGAAGTGTTTAGACCTATAATGTCTTCGGTCCGTTGACTTGCATTGAGTTGAATGCTGTAATTATCAATCTTTCCGAACTCATGTTTTTGCTTTTGGTGAGGCCCTTCCAAAATAAGCTCTTGTGAGGTCATGGTTTGAACCATTAAACAACACAACACGAACTGCAATCTGGTAAGTAAAGTTTTTTGCATATGAGTCGGTTTAAAGATTAATAAAAATGTTACTGTGTCGTTATAATTCCTGAATGCACAGGAAAAGCATTAGAAATGGATGCAGGCAAGGTTCCTTTCGCTTCTGCTTCTCCAAAAATCACTTCTGCCGACACTTTATTGGCTATCTCCGAATTCTCATAAGAAATCAGAATGCCTTCCACGTGCTCTAAATTGGTCTCTTTTAAACTATACTGACTTGCGAAAACTGTAAGAATGGTTTTATGTGCTTTAGCTATCGATTCAATTACTTTCTTATCGTCCTCTGAAATGGCATAGGTTAATCGACTGTTTTTTCGATGGTACCCAATAATAACTTTATCATAATTTTTAAGGTCTTCCAGCAGATTTTTATGAGAAACTTCAGTCACAGTAGCTCTCGTTTTTAAAGCCTTTAAAAACGTATCGGAAGGACCCTCACCTAATTTCACAAAAGCGATTTTCTCATTTGCATTTTTATTCAATGGCAGAATTTGACCCTCATTTTTAATCAAAGTAACCGCCTGTCTGATGGCTTCTTCATAGAGATTCGCATTGATATCGCCGTTTAAATCCTTGATAAGATTTTTTGTTTCTATTGGTTGATAGTTATTCAATCCGGCATCGAATTTGGCGGCAAGGATTTTCTTTACAGAAAACGCTAAACGCGCTTCCGTAATCTCCTTATTGGTGTAAGCTTCTACAATTTTAGTGATGGCTTTTGGTGCATCCTCAGAAAAAAGAAGCACATCATTTCCTGCTTTAAATGCGGCTAAATCTATATCGCCAGGTTGCCCATAATCGGCTGCACCTTTCATATTTAATGCATCGGTAAAAATAAGACCTTCGTATCCTAATTTTTCTTTAAGGAGTTCAGTCACAATTTTATAAGATAACGATGATGGTAAACCCGCTTGAGGTTCTAAATTAGGCACGTTTAAATGGGCCACCATCACGCCGCCAACACCTTTTTTGAACAATTCTTTATACGGATACAATTCTACCGAATCAATTCTTTGTTCTGAAAAAGCAACTGTTGGCAATGTTTTATGCGAATCCGTATCGGTATCGCCATGGCCAGGGAAATGTTTGGCAGAACCAATGACGCCGGTACTTTCCATGCCTTTGGTAAATGCCCACGCTTTTTTGGTAACGTTGAATTTATCCTCACCGTATGAACGCACACCAATCACCGGGTTTTTAGAATTTGTATTGATATCCACCACAGGCGCAAAATTGATATGAATGCCCATACGGTTGCAGTCTTTACCAATTTGCTGACCAATTCTTTCAATAATTTTAGTATTGTTTATCGCACCCAAGGTCATATTGTATGGATATCTCGCTGTACTATCTAATCGCATATTCAATCCCCATTCGCCATCAACACCAATAAACATTGGGACTTTAGATAAGGCTTGATAAGTATTGGTCAGATTTGCTTGACGAATTGGTCCGCCCTGAAAAAATATCAGTCCGCCAATTTGATAGTCATTAATAAGTTTCTGAATAGAATCATTATGGGAATCCACACGGTTGGAATATGCGCTCACCATAAACAACTGCCCTACTTTTTCTTGAAGTGACATTTGGTTGTACACACTGTCCACCCATTGCCCTCTATGATCCACCTCTACAGGACGTTTATTGGACGTTTTAGCACAAGAAGCCAACACAAGCATGGCAACAGTGACTATTGGTAAAATCTTTTTCATTTCTTATTCAATTTATAGGTATCAACTGCTTTACGGACACTTTTATGTTCTGCTAACAGGGCTTTTGCCGTAGCCTCATCCACATGCGCTTCATTCATAATCATTTGAACGCCTCGGGTGACCAACTTTTTGTTAGACAATTGCATGTCCACCATTTTATTACCTCTTACCCTTCCTAACTTGATCATGACCGTTGTAGAAATCATGTTTAAGGCTAATTTTTGGGCGGTTCCTGCTTTCATTCGCGTGCTTCCTGTAACAAATTCAGGACCTACAACCAATTCAATAGGAAAATCTACTGCTTGTGACAATGGCGAATCTGCATTACACGTGATACACCCAGTAATAATACCTTGATCTCTTGCTGCTTTTACACCACCAATCACATAAGGCGTGGTACCGGAAGCGGCAATCCCGACAAGCGCATCTTTTGAAGTAATGTTGTGTTTTTTGAGATCTTCCCATGCCAGTTCAGCATTATCTTCAGCGTTTTCAACAGCTTTTCGAAGTGCACCATCACCTCCAGCAATGATACCAACTACCATAGTATCCGGCACACCATATGTTGGCGGGCATTCGGAAGCATCCAACACACCCAAACGCCCACTCGTGCCGGCGCCTATATAAAATAAGCGTCCGCCATCTTTCATTTTAGAATATATGGCATCTACTAAGCTTTCAATTTGAGGAATGGCTTTTTCGAGGGCAAGAGGAACCGTTTTATCTTCAGTATTCATATTTGAGAGCAACTCAAATGTGTTCATTTTCTCTAGGTCATTATAATCCGACGCTTGTTCTGTTGTTAATTTACCTTCCATAGGATTTGATATTTAATTTGCTATTATGATAAAATTTAAGATTGAAGTGGCTTTTTCTTTACAAGTAGTAAGCACACAATTGTTAAAAAGGCATTCACAAAAATGTTCATGAACCCGAAATCAAAGTTATACCAGTTTATAAAAAAGTAATTTAAAAAGTAAGTCACCAAAGGCATCGCAATACATATATACGGCACTGCCGCATCATAAACCTTCACTTTTGTGAAAATTCCTAACAAATACAAGCCCAATAATGGTCCGTAGGTGTAACCTGCTACCTTAAAAATGGTTGAAATCACATCGCCTTTACTTTCTGAAAAGGCCATAATAATTAGAAAAAGAAATGCTGAAAACCCAAACAATGTGCGATTTTTAAGTTGCAGTTTTTTCTTTGTACTCTTCGATTTAATATTTAAAAAATCATGTGTAAACGATGTGGTGAGTGCGGTTAGCGCAGAATCGGCGCTAGAAAATGAAGCTGCCGTAATTCCCAAAATAAAACTAACCCCTGCGAATATTCCAAAATGATTTAAGGACAGCATTGGGAATAAATTATCGGTATTGATGAAATTCCCATTTTCAATATCTAATTGAACGCCAAATTTCTCAGCGTATAAATACAACATCACACCTAAGCCTAAAAATAGAAATTGAGTAACCGCCAAAAAGATGCTGAAGGTCAAAATATTTTTTTGAGCCTCACCTTTAGTTTTACATGTTAAGGTTTTTTGCATCATATTCTGATCCAACCCAACCATGGCTACTGCAATTAAAACACCGGAAATAAACTGCTTAAAAAAGTTGTTTCCTGAATTGAAATCCCAATCAAATACTTTAAAGTACTCGTGATTGGTTACGGATGTGATTGTTTCTGCCACACTTAAATCTAATGAAGTCTTCACTACATAAATTGATATACCTACCGCTGAAAGCAGGAAAAATGTTTGTAAAGTGTCCGTCCACACAATAGTTTTAATCCCAGATTTATTGGTGTATAACCAAATAAGCACCAGGATAAGGATGACCGTAACATAAAACGGAATGTTGAAGGCATCAAAAACGGCATATTGTAAAATTTTTGCTGCCAGCATCAATCGTAGTGCGGCACCAAAAGACTGTGAAATAAGGAAAAACATAGAACCCGTTTTATAGGTTTTGATCCCAAATCGTGTTTCTAAATAACTATAGATTGATACTAATTTTAAATCGTAATAGATTGGAACCAAAACGTAGGTTATAAATACATAGCCTACTACATTCCCGAAGACAAACTGTAAATAATAAAAATAGTTATTGCCCACCATACCAGGAATAGACACGAAGGTGACCCCTGATAATACGGCACCTATCATCCCGAAGGCAACAATTTGCCAAGGCGATTTTCTATCTCCAGTATAATAAGAATCCTCACTTGTGTTTCTGGAAACAACGTGGGAAATCAACATTAATACTCCAAAATAGCAGGCTATGATTATTAGAATTAAAGTTGCGCTCATTTGTTTATTTGGTTTTTATTTTAAAATGGTTGATCTGGTTGTTTTATGAAATGATTTTCAATAAAAAAAAGAGGTGAGAGGATTAAATGTCTCGTGAAATGTTTAATTCCCTCACCTCTAATAATTGACTAATTTAAATAATTCAATTTATTCTTTATCCCACCACATTCTTGTCAGAAGGCCGTCGCCACCTTGTTGCTCAATTCCAGCAGCAAGCATGTCAGGATTGTTTAACTTTTCAGAACCAGGATAAGGTAATCTTCTTGGTATTTTACCATCGGTTAGCAGAGCTGCAACATTTGCAGGAACTAACTCAGGATATCCAGATCTTTTCCAGTTTGAGAATGTTTCCAATCCGTTTCCAAAAGTAGCTACCCAATATTGTTCATTAATCATTTTTAAAGCTTCCGTTGGCTTAAATGGATTTGCAGCCAAATATGCATTTATTTGAGCGGTTGTAATGTTCACGCCATTTCCATAAAGTGAAAGGTATTGCATTGCAGCAGTAACCCCAGCATTATAATGTGCTTCAGCATCACCACCGGCTAATCCCCAACGATGTGCAGCTTCAGCAAGCATAAATTCAACTTCAGCATAAGTTTGGAAGAATAACGGTGCATCGTAAACAATGTTTCCTGAACCTCCAAAAATATTAATGTTTGGCTTAGAATTAGCGTTCCCTCTTGATGGATCATTAATGTCCTGACCTGATTGCAATGCGAAATCAGTGTTGCCATCTACTGTGGAGAATAACACTGAAACTCTAGGATCATTTCTGTCTTTCATATAATCCATAAGCGTTTTAGAGATCTTCACTTGTGTAGCCGCTCTCGATGTAAAACTTTTTGTAAGCGGGTTAACGTTAGGTCCACCATCACTTGCAGAGTTTTCATATTTAGTAAATGCAATATCAGCATTGCTGGTCATTACACCACCTTCAATAGCTTTAGCAGCCCAAGCTTGAGCGCCAGCATTGTCAACTTTTACCATTCTCATTGCCAAACGTAACATTAGAGAATTGGCAAACTTTTTCCATTTTTGAGTATCACCCGCAAATAATAAATCGGCAGATCCATAAGAACTAGGAGTTCCTGTGCTTAAAACTGCAGCAGATGTTTCCAAGGTCTCCAACATGCCTTTATAAATATCACTTTGCTTGTCATATTTAGGAAAACGAATGCCTTCAATAAAACCTTTTCCTGCTTCACTGTATGGAATATCGCCATAAGCATCCGTAAGTCTACTAAAGATTAACACCTTTTGGATTCTTGCAATGGCCAAATCAGTTTCAGCAGTTGGACTAGTGCTTGCTTTTAATTGCTCTTCTAAATCGACAACGTTTTTAACGGTATTTGAAAATTGTTCTTCAAACAACTGGTGCGTATTTCCTTCTTTGTACAAGAATGAAGCATAAGACGTGTTGTTAAGATGCTGAACATTCTGCATCATATGGATCACATTGTAAAACAAAGTCGCCACATAGCTACTTCCACCCGTATATAATTGGATGAAGGTTAACTTTGTTGATGGATCTAGTTGCGTTGGTTTTGTAGGATTTACGTTTAGCTCCTCAAAGCCTTCATCGCATGATCCAAACATCACAACTATAGCTAGTAAAATAAGTATTTTTTTCATTTCTATATTTTTTAAAATTTCATGTTTACAGAAAACCCATAGCTTTTGGTTGATGGGATCCCAAATCTTTCAATACCTTGAGAATTCAAGTTGTTAAGTGCAGCTTCTGGATCCACGTTATCAATATCCTTTTTGATAAAAAACAGGTTTCTACCAATTACAGATAATCTTAAATCGTTGATGAAAAAGTTTTTAAGAACAGAACTTGGAAGACTATAAGACAAGCTTAGTTCACGGAATTTGATGAAATCTGTGCTGTACACAACTTCCTCAGAAATACCTCTACTCTCTTCCAACATCACGCCATAATAAGTTCTTAAGTTTTCTGGCGCTACCGTCATTGTGAATGGGTTTCCGGTTGCATTGTCTACACCTGACACTACCAATCCTGTTTCACGACCTTCTAATGTCTTCTTGTGCAAACCTCTTAACAAAAGCTCTCTGTTTGTACCAGAGTGTACACTTCCGCCATATTTAGCATCAATCAAAAATCCTAAAGTCACATTTTTATATCTGAAGGAGTTATGGAAACCAACAGTATAAGGCGCTACACCTTGACCTAAAATTTTATTTGGCCCTTGGATTGGTTTTGGAATGCTACCCGTAACATCATACATAATATTACCTGATGCATCTCTCTTATAAGAAGAACCATAGATAACCCCGTAGTGTTCTCCAACAATATGAGAAATAATTGCTGTTCTAGAACGCGTTTGGCTACCATCAACATTTATTGGTGTGTCCTCGTCATCAGTTTGAAGAATCTTACTGTCATTATAACCAAGGTTAAGCGAAGTGTTCCAAGAGAAATCGTCAGTTAAAATAGGCGTTCCACCAATTAAAAATTCAAGACCTTTATTTTGTAAGGCTCCAATATTTAAGATTGAAGATGTAAAGCCTGACGATTGAGACGCTGCTGCTCTAACAATATCATTTGTAGTTTCGTTATGGTAATACGCTACGTCTAAATTCAAACGGTTTTGAAAGAAACGTCCTTCTAAACCAAATTCAATTTCGTCCTTTTGGAAAGGCACCAAGTTAGGATTCGGAATAGAATTCCCGTTTAACTGACCAAAAGATTGGCCTTGAAAACTTCCAGTAACCGCATAATCTAAGTTTAAGGCGTAAGCATTTTGTGCTCCACCCGCTACCTGTGCGTAACTAGATCTTAATTTTAAATAATCAATAGCTTCAGGAAGATCGAAAGCTTCACTAAGTAGTAAACTTCCACTTAAAGACCAGTAGAAATCATTATTTGGTGTTTTTTTACCTGGATAAGAAAGTGTAGAGAACCAGTCATTTCTACCTGTGAAAGTCACATATAAAAATTTGTTATAGTCCACTTCAAAAGACCCGTAAAGTGAATTGGTCTTTGTTTTAAAGTAGTCGTTTTTAGGTTCAGGTAAGGTTGTGTTGTTCAAATCTTCCAATCCTATAACGATAAAACCTCTTCCTAATGCACTTAACTGTTCAAAAGTTGAAGAACGCGTATTGGCTCCAATAATTGAATTTGTTCCTATACTACTTGTGAGGTTTTTTGAAATACCCAACATAAAATCGGCATCAAAAGACGTGTAAGTAGATTTTGCTTGGCTCAACTCACCACCTGGGCGGTATGAAGTTCCATAAGGCGTTACCGCTCTTCTCGCAAAATCATAAGTGTCTATACCTGCACGACCCGTAGCATATAACCAATCGGTGATGTCATAACGCAACGTTGTAGACGCCGTTAGTCGGTTCTTTTTGTCATCATTATTGAAATCATTTACCGCCCAATATGGATTTGAGATAAACTCGCTAGGTTGAAATCTAAGCTCAGTACCTTGTTCGTTCGATCCTGGTTTTAAATCATAAATATCCAAACTGCTTGGCAACACATAGGCTACAGTATTCGCATTTCCTGGAGTATCACCAATATTGATACGGTTATGAACCTTTTCAATAATGTACTTTGCATTAACGGTTGAAGTCAATTTAGAATTGATCTTCGCCGTTGCATTTAAAGAAAGTGATTTTCTATTTAAAGTTGAATTTGGAAAAATATCCTTGTTATCTAAATTGGACATTGAAAAACGATAATTATAATCGTCTCCTCCTTTTGATAAGGCCAATGTGTTGATGGCCGTCGTTCCCGTTTGATAAAATTTATCTAAATTATTACCTGTGTAAGAATACGGACGCTTAACACCATCCCAATTGTAAACCATTGATCCGTCCATTCTTGCACCCCAAGATTGTAATGTGCTTACGTAAGAATCGTCAACGGCTTTTTCCATAGTTCCGATTTCTCTCGGATTACCAGCTTCATCGTACTCAAAACCAGGTTTCAATCTGTTGTCACCTTGCCCATACGTAGTTTGGATATCCTGAAGATCCGTATTAATTCTATCAAATGTAAAAGAGCTAGAATATTCAATGCCTAAGCTTTGTTTTCCTTTACCGGATTTGGTAGTAATCATAATAACCCCATTGGATGCTAATGAACCATACAATGCAGCTGCAGAACTTCCTTTTAATACAGAAATTGATTCAATATCATCAGGGTTAAGCGATGAAATATCGTCACCACCATCACCTGTACCATCATTGGTTGGACCAACAACTGAACTTTTTGTTTGGTTAATAACCGGTATTCCATCCACAACATAAAGTGGTTGGTTGTTTCCTGTTAAAGAACTGGCACCACGAATCACAATTCTACTAGAACCAGAAGCACCTGCACTGGTAGTAGAAACATTCACCCCCGCTACTCTACCTTGTAATGAATTGACAGCACTTGTAGATTTTACTTGAGAAATATCATCTCCATCCACAGTAGTCAAGGAATATCCTAAAGCCTTAGCCTCACGTTTAATCCCTAATGCCGTAACCACAACTTCATCTAAACTCGTCGCATCTTCTTGCATCTTAACATTCAATACTTGATTGTTACTCGCAATAGTCATTGTGACTGTTTTGTATCCCACAAAGCTAAAAACCAGCTTTTTTCCTTGTAGATTAGTAGCACTACTGATAGTAAACTTCCCATCAAAATCTGTCACACTCCCAGTTGATGTTCCTTCTACAATCACATTCACACCCAATAAAGGCATTTCGCTACCGACCTCCGTCACCATTCCAGTTACAGTTGAGGTCTGAGCAAAAGAAGCATGCCCAACAAACAACAATAGGATGGCAATTACTTGACCATAATAATTTTTCATACAGTTAATATTTAGTTAATTTAAAATAAAAGTAGTCAAAAATAACAGAAACGTGCATGTTTTTTGCAGTATAATGCGTTTTTAATAATAAAAAATCGAAAAAATGAGAATTTATCAAGGATTCAAGAACCCGTTCTAGATTTTGATGAAGATTTTCTTTCTATAGAGGATATAGCATATCAACCAAAATATGATGATGTGGGTTATTGCGAACATTAAGGAACCATTCATATTTCCAAAAACGGGAGCGAACACGTTAGAAAACAAATAGTTATACATCGACATCGAATTTGTAGAGCCTTCAACAGGCATTTTGATGAGGTAGATAATTGTTTTGGCATAAACCCCGGAAAACACAAATATGAATAGCGGATTAGAACCAAAATGGACAAATGGTTTTGACCAGGAACTGAACTTCTTATAATCAATTATAAAAATTAAGGCGGCCAAAACAAGCGTACCCAAGCCGGCAGTATATAACACGTAAGAACTTGTCCATAACGGTTTATTAATAGGGAATACAATTGCCCATAAAGCGCCTATCACCGTCATAATAGCCCCATAAATAACAAGTTTTTTCATCTTAAGAGTGATGGATTTTGTGCTATTCATTAAATCGCCCACGAGATAACCAATAATCACCGTGCCAATGGCAGGAATTGAGGACAGCAACCCTTCTGGGTCAAACGGAATGCCAAATCCTTTATAAATATGGTTCTCACCAAGCAGGAAAAGATCAAATTTTCTGACAATATTTTCTTCCAAAGAATAAGGATCTGAAGCCGCACCAACAAACAGAAGTGCCCAATATCCTAATAAAATAACCGCTAAAATAATCAACAGTTTAGGCTTCTTGAAATTCACACAAAGCAACGCGCCCGCACCGTAGGCTAAGGCTATACGTTGTAATACGCCCATAATGCGAACAGATTCAAAATTGAAATAAGGATATAAATTCAGTAGCAATCCTATCAGAAATATGATAAGTGTCCGCTTTAGAATTTTGAAAGTTGCGGCTTTGGAAGCGACTTCATTATATTTTTTAAAAGAGAAATAGAGCGACAATCCAACGATGAAAAGAAAAAACGGAAATACCAAGTCTGTTGGCGTACACCCATGCCAAGCAGCATGGCGTAAGGGCGCATACACATAACTCCAGCTTCCCGGGGTGTTTACTAAAATCATAAAACAAATGGTAATGCCTCGCAGGACATCCAATGAAATTAACCTCTGAGAAGTGCTCATAATTCCTTAATTTTAACAAAATTTTTATAAACGCATTCTCAAATGTATACTTTTTTATTATAAAATGCATAGATGAAAGTTGAATCTTGCATTTTTTTGCATACATTTAATAAAATTATTGCATTGAGTTTAGCTTGAGTCGGAATACAGAAAAAACACATGAAGAAAAAAGAGCGCCAGCAAAAAATAGTTGACGAAGTAAGTATCAATAGAAAAGTCAGTTCTACCTACTTGTCAGAAAAACTAAATGTTTCAGAAGACACCATCAGAAGAGACATTAAAGAATTACATGACCAAGGATTATTGGCAAAAGTTCATGGTGGCGCTATTTCAACCGTTCAAAAACTATATCATTATAATGAGGACGTTATCTATAATAGAGAAAATAAAGTCCGAATAGCCTTAAAAGCCATCAAATTAATTGAGGATGGCATGGTTATTATCATGAGTGGCGGTACTACAAATTTAATCTTGGCCAAATTGTTGCCTAAAAATTTAAAAGCCACCGTTTACACCTATAGTTTGCCTATCGCCATGCAATTAACGGAGCATCCCTTAATTGAAACGATTTTTATTGGCGGTAAAATTCAAAGAAGTGCCATGGTTACCACTGGGATTGATGTTATTCAATATCTTTCAAATATTAGAGCCAATATCTGCTTTATTGGCGTGAGTGCGTTAAGTATCGAACAAGGCGTTACTGATGAAGGCTATGAAGTGGCCATGATTAAAAAGGCAATGATCAATGCTTCCCAAAAAACAGTGTTTTTGGTCACACCTAATAAGTTTAATGCGACGTTAAATTATGATGTGTGCAATATTGCGGACATTGGGACGGTTGTAACTGATCTTGCTTCTGAAGACCAAAATTTTAAGAGGTACAAAAAGGCAGGATTAAATTTACTGTAGACCTATTACAGTTCTCCCCTCTGCCTTTACTTAAAGATACCATAGAAAGGAATGGCACTTTCTACAAATGCTTTTAGATAGTCAAATCATTCTTGTTGGCACTTGCAATATTTTGTTTGTTAGCTATTATGGAAGTGATCATAGTTAATATATGAGTCCATCTCCATCAACTTAAAAATGTGAGATTTACGTTTTAACGAATATGCTCACACCCAATAGGTTCAAACCAATGGCTAATCCAATTCACAACATTTTTTAGTTCTCACTCACAACATTTAGAAGTAGTTTTCCCTAAAACTGCAGACTTCATCTAAATGCGCGTTCTTAAATGTTCGTCATACTTACGATAGTTAACTTATAGAAGTTATAAAAATAATATGCGCATCTCAATTGTCATTAGCTTTTAAAACTTTTAATAATAGCGATGTCATTGCCTGGCATATTTTTACAATGCACAAAAAATAATTCAATTCAATTTTAAAAAACTTCAGATTAACTATATCTTTAGAGGATAAAACGCCTTATAGTTGTTGCTCGGTATACTTGAATACAACGTAGACTATAAGATGGTAATCGGGAATATATATTTATAAAAGATGCAATTAAAAGATAAGACAGTTTTAATTACCGGTGGCGCTTCAGGCATTGGTAAAATTATGGGACGATTAATGCTGGAACGTCAGGCAAAAGTGATTATTTGGGATATTAATCAGGAAGGCATTGACACTACAATAGCCGATTTTTCTAATCTAGGTAACATTTCAGGATATAAAGTGGATGTTTCCAATATTCAGAACATCCAAGATACTGCTATAAAAGTAAAGCAAGACCATGGGAACGTTGATGTGCTGATCAATAATGCAGGCATCATTGTTGGCGAATATTTTCATGACCATTCCACGGCTGACATCATTAAAACCATGGAGATCAATGCGAATGCTCCCATGTTAATTACCGCGGAATTTTTAAAGGAAATGCTCCAACAAAACTCAGGTCACATCTGTAATATTGCGTCTTCTGGAGGTCTTATTTCGAATCCAAAAATGTCAGTATATGCTGCCAGTAAATGGTCGTTAATTGGATGGTCAGATAGTTTACGACTTGAAATGAGGAAATTAAAGAAGAATGTAAACGTGACTACCATTATGCCCTACTACATTAACACCGGCATGTTTGATGGTGTACAATCCAAAATTCCAATTCTCGATCCTGAAGCTGCTTCCTTAACGATTGTAAAAGCCATTGAGAAAAATAAAAAAATGGTCACAATTCCCGGATACATTTACAGAGTAACACGTTTCGGACAAGCCATCATGTCTGTTAATGTTTTCGATTGGTTTACAGGTAGCGTTTTAGGAATCTACAGCACTATGGAACATTTCACAGGACGGAAAAAGTAACGTAAAATCAGAAAAATCAAATTAGAATTTCTTAGGTGAAACACCTAAACCCTACTCGTTTATCAAAGTTTAATTTTAATTAAAGCACTTTTTAGCTAAACTTTAATACAACTCCATACCCTTACACTCTCCGAATAGATTAATTTTGCAAAATTAAATTTTGAAGAAATGGTTTCTGATTTATTCATTGCAATGCTTTGGAGTATTTCACCTTTTGGCGAAGCAAAAGTTGGTATTCCTTATGCCCTATTGAATGGTGTGAATATTTATATAGCGTTCTTGTTTTGCTTTTTGGCGAATGTTTTGGTGTTTCCTATGATGATGTTCTTCCTTAAAGTAATCAATCTTTATTTTTTTAAGTGGTACTATTATAAAAAAGCAGCCCTCTATGTGGCTCGACGTGCTAAAGTTGGTGCGGGAGAAAATGTGAAGAAATACGGATTTTGGGGCCTTATTGTTTTTGTTTTGATTCCACTTCCGGGAACGGGTGTTTACGCTGGTACTATTGCTGGGTATTTATTTGGGGTGGAGCGTAAACGCGCGTTCTTAGCAAATACTATCGGTATCTTTATTTCATGTGCCATTGTTTGGACAACGACATTATTGGCGATGAAAGGCTTTAATTAAGATGTAAATTTCCGATATCACTCTATTGGAACATTGACAATGCTTCCCTTCTACTTTTAGTATCCAGAAAAACATACACAATGTTGCTAATAAAATGACTGGCCAAAACTGCAACAGCAGCACCGTTCACTTGCCAAATTGGGATCAGCAGATAACACAGTAACAAGTTTGAAACACATCCGAGAATAAAACGATACACATTCTTCTGTATATCGTTGGCGTTAATTAAGTGCTTCTCGTAAATCATTCCAACAAAGACAAAAAGTGGCGCCCAACAAAAAATCAACAAGGGATATTTTGCTTCGGCATAAGAGGAGGTGAAAAAAGTATCCAAAATGACATCTCCAAATAGCGTATAGAATCCACCAATTCCAACTCCAAGCAATAGCATTATTTTAAGAAGTCTCTTTATTTTTATTTTATAGAGCGTTACGTCATCCTGAAAGGATTCGGCGAGTGAAGGATATAATGCATTAATTATAGAAAATCCGATATTCCAACTCAATCCAATAACTAAAAATTGAACCGTTGCAAAAATCCCAATGGCATGATCGTCATGATAGTATTTTAAAAACAATTCATCAATAGTAATGTAGAACATGATTAATCCATTGGAAATAATCAATGGAAAAGACATTTTTAATAAGGTCTTTGCGTAGCTCCACGAAAACTTCCATTGGCTAAAGAAAACCAACTTCTTATACCTTAATATCACAGAATAGATAAGCCCTTGAATGAACATATCCAGCACAATAAGTTTGGCGAAATAATACACATCAAACTGATTTTGCACGCCATAAAACTGCAACGCCACAATAAGCATTAAGCTGGCTATTTTACTTATAAATATGATTTTAGTCCATTTTTTTGCCAATAAATAGTATTCAAATACATCCGTCAATTTGAACAAATAACTAAATGCTATTATCAGGTATAAACCTCGTAGCGGACTGCTATCAGTAAAACTAAAATAGATAAGAATGCCTATAAAAATCAGCAACCAACTGATGAGTCGGAGATAAAAAGCAGTGGCTAAAATCAGCTGCGTCCGTTTGGGATTAAATATAAGTTCCCGAATACAAATGGCAGATAAACCCAGGAAAAACAAAGGTGTGATCATTCCAAAAACAGATTCTACAAACTTAAGTTTCCCTATATCAACCGTTCCTAAAGCGCTAAATATCTTAGGAACTATAAAAACACCAGTTACAAGTTGTATAACTTTTTCGAGTGTAAACCACTTGGTGGCAATAAAATCTTTTCTACTAAAAACCGCTGTCATGAACTGGATTTGGGTGGGTAAATATATAAAATCCGATTCTCTATAATCGATTGAAAGTAAATTATTACATTCGTTTATCTAATCAACTTTATGACTCCAGAGTTTCTACGTCGTTACTATATTTTACGCGTTATATCAAACCCAAAAGTGTATGGGATTGAGAAAAATGGCTTTGTTCCTCTAACCGATTTACAACGCGCATTAGATCAATTACGTTTAGATAATATTGATGATCCGCTGTATGATAAATTAAGTCAAAATGGCCAAAAAACTATAAAACGTGATCTTCAAAAGATAAAATCCTATTACCAGACCATTATCTTACACAAGCGTAATTACGGGTATTATGTGGAAGAAACTGATGTGAGTGAATCGCTCAGGGACGTCTATGAGAAAACGGAAATCTACCTCCTCCACCACCATGCCCATAAATGGAAATCGTATGTCACAACCTCGCGGAACTCACTAAGCGATCAAATAGATTTGGTGCCCCTAATTCACGCCATAGAACAACAATACAGAATTGAGTTGGAGTATCAAGGTTGGTATGATGATAATGGATTTGAGACTATTTCTGGTTTTTTTCAACCCTTACATCTCAAAGAAATCAACAAGGCTTGGTATTTAATAGCGCATAAGGAGCAGTATGGAATTTATTCGTTTTGTTTAGACGAAAGGATTAAAACTTTTAAAATCAGCAAACAGCAAGTAAAGCACCCCATAGAATTCGATGCATTTGAGTATTTCAAAAATGCCATAGGTATTTTAAAGACAGGAATACTACCAGAATGGATTCATATTGAAGTGGCCAACCATCATTTTAAATACGCCATAAACAATCCGCTACATCATTCCCAGGAAATTGTCGCCTACCCAAAAATTCTAAATTCACACGAATTAGATTATAGCAATCCGGACATTTGGGGCGAAATAAAAGTGTTTTTAGAGCCTAATTACGAGTTCTTAATGGAGATTTTGAAATATAATCTTTGGGTAAGAATTGTTAGTCCGTTACATGTTAAAGCGTATGTAAAAGAGCATGTTGGAATGATCATGAAATATTACGAATAACATCTACTCCTCCAATCCTATTATATAGTCACGCTTAGATTTTTGTGGTTTAAAATTAAAGTTTTTTTAAACGGACATATTTTGTCCATTTAAGAAATAGCTTTGAAACTGAAATCAAAATATTAAACCCCAAATCTACCAACCTATGGCTACCTATAAATGTCGAAAATGTGGCATCCACAAGAACGACACGCTAACTTCCCAGTTAAATACACGTATTACCTGTACTGCATTTGAAAAGGACGCCGACGTGGTTTTTCACGACTGGCAGAAACTTTCGGAGGAAGACTTGGTGTTGCATTAACAATCAAACTATTAATTTATTTGGAAAAGTAAGGATAATGAACCTTTTAATTTTTCATGATGACATGTGGGTTACCGCATAATCCGATGAAATTTTAAAGATAGGGTTCAACAATTATGATTTTACAAATTCAATTTAAATCAGATTATAACGATGCTAACATTCGAGATTTTATCTAATGTTACTATAATATATCAACGATTTTAGGACTACATCAACTAATTATAATTTAAAGAAACAATAAAATGGATAAAGAGAAAATAGAAATCGATTTAGGAATTGAAGAGCAAAATTTACTTGCGGAAATAGAAGAACTCCAAAGTAAGATGAATGAGGTGGACCCCAAAAAACTTAATGGACAATTAATGGATGCTATTAAAGAAAAATCGATTGAGTCAATAACAATGGCTCTAGGTGTTTCCGATATTTTAGAACAAACAGGTCATACAAAAGCTATTAATTTTAAAAAAGAATTTGAAAATAAAAAAAAATGGGACAATACTCCCATAACTGAAAGAAGCAAAAAGTACAAACCAAAATTCACCAATGGTGATGAATTTGAAAAATTATTAAATAAAGAAATCCCAAAATACAATAGAGAGGAATATGTTGGTAAGGGAAAAGGGCTATCACAGGCGGAGACTCAAAAGGAAAAATGGTTAGAAAGTAAAAAAGAAGGAGGTATCTATGATGCGTTTAGAGGCAAGTTTATTGCGAACGATGAAAAAGATAAGAAAAACAAAGCATATGAGTGGGATCACTTCAAATCAGCTTATGAAGTACATAATGACCCTATCTTAAGTTTATTAAGTTTAGAAGAAAAAAGAAATTTTCTAAACTCAAATGAGAACTTAGTTCCTGTTTTAGGAAAATTAAATAATCATAAAAGAGCTGTAAGTCTTGACGATATTCCAAAATGGTTAAACGCACCTTCAAAAGAAGATCCAAATAAAACCAATAAACAATTTTTTGAAATTGACGAGGAGCGGATTAATAATGCAATGGAAAAGGTAAGAGAAAAGAAAATGAAATCTTAAAAAACAAAACAGTTATATATGGTCTTAAAACCCAATCTAAAATTGCGGTATCGAACGCTGCCAAAAGTGGTGTTAAAGCTGCAATTGGCAAATTGCTATCAATAACGGTTATTGAAGTAATTAATGAATTTAAAAATGAAGAAGAAGTTGATTTTAAAACTAAAGCAAATAATATTACTGCAAGAATTAAAGCGAAATCAAAAGATATTTTGAGCTCGTTTAGTCATCATTCAGTTAATAGTTTTCTCTCAACCTTTATAGATGCCCTACTGAATTCGGTATTTAAAATAGCGAAGAACATCTTTAAATTTGTTAAAACGGCAATTATGTCAATATTAAAAACTATTAAAATTTTATTTTCAAATAAGTACACTTTGGAAGAAAGGCTCAATGAGGCTATGAAAATAATGGGTGCTACAGTAGCAACATTAATAGGCGTAGCATTAGACGAGGTTATTGGAAATGCATTGATGACCTACTTACCTTTTACCGCTCCGTTTGCCGGTTACATCTCACCAGTTTTATCTGGTTTAATTGTTGGAATCAGTTCTGTATTACTTTTACAAGGATTTCAAGTGTATAAGAACGAAATTGCTTTTAATAAATTAGAAGGAGAAAATATTGATAAGTTAACAAGACTATCGAAAGTCAATATGGCCCAAGTTGGTGTCAGTGATTACAAGACGACACAATCTGTTGGTTTATCAATTACGGTTTTTCAAGGAGTACTACCTATTATTGCATCTTGCAAAAGTCAAATAAACGATGCAATTCAAGATTTATCAGAAATGAAAAATGAATTTACTTTAAGATCTATTAACGTAGAAAATGCACAGGACGAAGCAGACCATCTACTAGCTCAATTAAAATCCCTATCCTAATGACTAATACTCAACAAGAAATTATTCCGTCAAATCTTGTTCCTGAGGTAAAAAGACTTCAAAGTAGACTTAACGAATCTGGCAAGAACCTGGAACGACTTACTAAAAATTTAGAACAACATAGAGACTTAATTGGGGAAACACAAAAATCCGTTGACGATCAATGGTTCTCAAGTAGTCCAAGTAGAAATGAGTTGTGGAAATTAATCAAAAGCGATCAAGAATCAAATAGTAAAACAACTAAAGATATCGCTAACTTATTTAAAAGTGTTAATCAAAACACAGCAGATCTGGCTCAAATGGTTAGAGGTCTTGCTCAGTTATCATGTATGACGTATGAAGATTTAAATAAAAGTTTTAATGAAATCAAAGATAACAGAAAACAAACTAATGTTAATGGAGAGATACTTGAGAAAGGGCAATCACAGTTAAACCAACTTATAAAACTACATCTTGACAGAGCAAAAAATGAACGAGAAAAAGAGATATTATTTAACCAAAATATGGAAAAAATTGATTTTGCATTAGACGTAACTAATAAATCTGTTAATCTCAAAATAGAAGAACTTAATTCCGCTATGGAACAAATCTATTTTTTAAAAGAACTAAATAATAAATTAGTTTTAGAATCTAACCGATTTGATAGCGTAAAGAAGAGGTTAAAATTACTGACAACTTTAAGTGTAGTCGCGATAATGTTGTCAATAGCATCAGGAATTTTTATTTATATACAGCTATTTTAAAAAATGCCAATAAGAAATTAGATTTTGAAGACAACACATTTGCTGATTTTTATAATGATTTCATAATTGAAATTTAAATTTACAACTATGCAAACCACCACCCGCCCCTACCACCGCTCCGAAATAGATCTTCTATTCACTAAAATAAAGCAACAAATGCACCAAGAGGCCTTAAAGCAAGGCGGAGATGGTATCGCACTTTATAGAGATTGCTACACAGGTAAAATTCTGCGTGGTGGCGATCGCTATGATTATGAGCATATCCGCTCTTCAGAATCCATATTCATGAAGTATTGCGACCAATTGACCAATTCTGAAATTGCGGAAGTGGTCAACTGCCCAGAAAATGTGGCCGTGACCTTACGAACTATTAATCAGTCTAAAGGTAAAATGAGAATGGAAGATTGGCTTGCTAATGCGAACAACATTACCACCCACAGGATTGATCTTGGATTAACTAAAAGCACTTTGGCTTATGCTGATATCGGCATTCAGCGGAAAGTAAACGAAATACTTGCTAGGAAGTAATTAATTATAAGGGACCTAGTTACACGAAAACCAGAGGTGAATCCTCTGGTTTTAGTTTTTAAGCATTTTTTTAAAAGTAAGTTTGTTCTAACGATTCACCAAAAAATTCTGTGGATCAAGACGATCACGACAATCCTAATTAGATATTTCTAATTACTACTCCTGCTCGAATTCTAAAATATCTTTAGAATTGAATCCGATAAAAATAGTGTCTGCAATATTTTTGTCTTGTGTCATTACCGTCAATTGCTCGCCTGATTCCAATTTTAATAACAGTTGAATAGAATCGCCAAGTTCAATTTTTTTAATGACTTGAGCTGAAGTTAAATATTCACAATCGGCTTCAGCAGACGACGGACTCACAATAATCTTTTCATTCCTAATAGCATGGCAACAGGTTTCCTTTAACGGACATCTAAATGCATTCTGTAAATTTTTATTGATATGTATGGTGCTACCAAATAAAGACGCCACGTACAAGGTATTTGGTTTTACGTAAAGGTTTGTGGCCACATCTTTTTGAATCACTCTGCCCTTTTGTAAGATTAGAATTTCATCTGCAACGGACAATGCATCTTGGGTATCGTGGGTTACAAATAACACAGTGACACCTGTTTTCTTTATAATATCAAACACTTCATTGCGCAACTGTGTTCGCAACATGGTGTCCAAATTACTAAATGGTTCATCTAAAATCAATAAAGAAGGTTCTGGCGCAAGCGCTCTTGCCAAGGCCACACGCTGCTGCTGTCCACCTGAAAGTTGATGCGGGTAACGTTTCCCTAAATCGCCCAAGCCAACCAATTCCAGCATTTCTTGTGCTCTTTGCTTTTTATGCTTCATTTTTGAAATCCCGTACAGCACGTTGTCCAAAATTGTTAAGTGCGGAAATAAAGCATATTCCTGAAAAACCAATCCGATTTTTCGCTTCTCCGGTTGCACAAACTTATCCAACGAAGCAATCACCTTATCCCCCATGACGATACTTCCATGATCAGGCCTTTCAAGTCCTGCAATTAAGCGCACCAATGTGGTTTTTCCACTCCCACTCTCTCCAACAATAGCACACACTTGGCCAGCCTTCAAATTGAAAGTCACATTCTCTATGGCGTAATTTCTGCCTTTGTCAAAACTTTTAGAAAGAGCGTTTATAGTTAACATGGTTATTTCTTGATCAATAATTTATTTAAAAATATCACTGGTAGCATTGCTGTAAAGATAATAAAAAGTGAAGGGATAGACGCCTCCATGACCATCTCATCACTGGCATATTCAAACGCCTTTACTGCTAAAGTGTCAATATGATACGGTTTTAAGATGAGTGTTAATGGTAATTCTTTCATCACATCAATAAAAACCAATATTACCGCACTAAAAACACCTGTTTTTATGAGCGGAAATTCGATTTTAAAAAATGTTTTTAAATTTCCAACGCCCAAAACCTTCGAGGAATCTGGGATGGAATTATCCACTTTTAGAGCTGTCGAATCTATCGGATTATAAGCCACTGCCAAGAATCTGACGGCATAGGCATACAATAGCGCAATTAAGGTGCCATTGATGATTAAACCAGAATCTATTCCAACTTTTGCCAACATATTAATCAGCCATTTGTCTAAAGCCAAGGTAGGAATCATAATACCAATGGCAATCACAGCACCTGGAATGGCATATCCTAAAACCCCAATTCTAGAAATATTTTTAATAGAACTCAAGGTGCTCCATTTTGAAAAATAGATGAGCAAAAGAGCGAAAAACACAGTGATGAGCGCTGATGAAATGGCTATGGCAAAACTCTGAAGTGAAATCATAATAAATTCCATATCAAAAACAGTCGATGCTGTGATAACCGCCCAATACACCAACTGTGCTACGGGCAGCATAAAACCTAAAACTATTGGCAACAATACCACCGAAAATATCAGCCATTGCAAGCCTCCTTTAGGTTGCTTTCTCTGAATTTGCGTACTATTGGTTTTTGAAGAAGTGAATTTAACCTTTCTGACTTGCCATTTTTCAAACAAGATTAAGGCAAAAATAAATATGATCAATAAGGCCGATAAATAGACTGCTGTTTGTGGTTCTTCAAGTGAAAACCACGATCTGAAAATTCCCGTGGTAAACGTATTGACACCATAGTATTTAGCGGCACCATAATCATTGAGCACTTCCATCAACACCAACACCAAACCGGCAACAATAGCAGGACGCGCCAAAGGCAACATCAATTTAAAAAATGTTTTGAGCTCACTGACGCCTAACATTTTTGAAGCTTCCAATAAATTATTCGCTTGATTGAGAAAAAAGGCGCGAGCGCTCACATATACGTAAGGGAATAGAGAAATACTTAAGACGAAGGCAAGTCCGGCCCTATTCATAATATCGATGCGGACAAATTCCAATCCGAGTTGTCTAAACAAGAGATCCATACTGCCGCCGTAATCAAAAATTCCGGCATAGGCATAGCCAACAATGTAGGATGGGATGGCCAAGGGTAGAATTAATAGCCATTCCATTTGTTTCCGGAACATAAAGTCGAACCGCGATACAAACCACGCTGAAGACACGCCAAAAACCAAAACAAGAATACTGCAAAAAAAGACAAGGTATAAGGAGTTCCAAATATATTCTGGCAACAGGTACTCCACAATGTGGCCCCATGTTTCACCTGGTCCAGAAAACAGCTCTACACCAATGAATATGATTGGCAACGCTAAGAAAAAAACAATGGCCAGTGTAAAAACTGACCACCTGTTACTATCTCTTTTAAGCCTTTTTACCCTCGTTTTTAATGAGAACGCTTCATTTTTATTTCCACCCTGCTGCATCAAAAATCAAAACTGCTTTCTTGTTAAATTCTCCTAATTTGTTCAATCCTAATGTATCTTCCTTAAAGTCTCCCCAAGCTTTAATATCGGCAACAGGGGCAACACTTTCTAAAACAGGATACTCGTAATTAGCATCGGTAAACACTTGCTGTGCCTCTTCGCTAATTAAATACTCTATAAATAAAATCGCATTTTCTTTATTAGGTGCGTATTTAGCAACACCAGCACCGCTGACATTAATATGTGTTCCTCTATCGTTTTGGTTAGGAAAAAACAATCCTATTTTCTGAGCTGTATTTACTTCTTCCGCATCTGGCGAATTCAACATTTTACCGATGTAATAGGAATTGACAATCGCTATATCCCCTTCTCCAGCAACAACTGCTTTTACCTGATCTCTATCTGAACCTTTTGGAGAACGTGCCAAATTCGCAACGATTCCTTCAGCCCATTCCTTAGCAGCCGCTTCGCCATTGTTGCCAATAATTGACGCCATTAAAGATTGGTTGTAAATATTAGAGGATGAACGTACCAATATTTTACCTTTCCATTTTTTGTTTACCAAATCTTCATAAGATGATAAATCTTCAGGTTTTACACGGTCTTTTGCATAGGCGATAATTCGCGCTCTTTTTGTCAATCCGAACCACTGATTATCCACATCCAGTAAATGTGACGGAATGGCGTTTTCTAAAATTTCAGATTGTATGGATTGCAATAGACCTTCCTCCTTAGCGCGACTTAATCTTCCCGCATCTACGGTAATTAAAACATCAGCAGGCGATTGTTTGCCTTCCATTTTCATTTTCTGAATCAACTCATCGGCACTGGCATTAATCACCTTTACTTTGATTCCCGTTTTCTCTTCAAACATTTTGAAGATATTTTGGTCTGGCTCGTAATGACGGTGCGTGTAGACATTAACAACCTGTTCTTTGGCTGCCTTTTGTTCAGAAGTAGTGTCTTTCTTTTTGCTCTCGTTTCCGCAAGCAACTAATAAGGAAAATGTGGCTACTGCAAATAGTATTTTTTTCATGATATCTGTTTCGAATTGCAAATATAACAATTTAGAATAGATATAAATAACGAGATGGACATATTAGGAAAATAGCAGTAAATACATGTATTAAGCGCTAATAATATCTTTAATCTCTATCAGACCTCCCGTACTTAACATCTCGAAATGTAGGAAGATTTTCGGTAATGCGTCCTGCACCCTTTTTGTTAATTTTGAAGGTAACGTCCTTTGTGGTAGTGAATAAAAGTACCGATGAAAAAGAAGTTATGAGATGCGATTTTACCAATTGATAAGCTTCCTCTAAACTAAGTTCTTGCTCCTCATCCTCTATTTCTTTGGACCTGTAGTGTGTTTTTACCAAGACTTGAGAGTCATCCTCTTCATCTAATGGTCTGACGAATATGTTTTTCAAGTCAGGCTTACCAATGGTTTTTGCCATGGTCAATTTCGCAAAGCGCTTCTCTTTGATACTCTCCATTACTTGGTCCCAGAAAAGGTCGAAAACAGCTTGATATGACATATATGTAAAGATTATTGATAGGTTAATTTGAAGTTTCAAAAGTAATATTAATAATTTGATTAATGATGACACTGAACTTTCAGAATCGGCATTCCCTTTAGATATCAAATGAAGCGAGCTATTGAAAACTAATAGTCCACTGCCTTTCCCGGATAACTATAAAATAGTAAATTAGTATAATTGTTTCAATCTTGGAATACTATGCAAAATCAATCACAAAACCAATTCATTAGACCTTATGCGCTTCAAGACGAATTTCAGGTTATTGAACTTTTAAGGCAAAATATCCCTGCGTCTTTTGATCCTTCTGAGGAACAGGATTTTATAGATTATCTTAAAAACGGCTTGGAAGATTATTTTGTGTATGATGAACATTCCAAAATTTTGGGTGCGGGTGGCATCAATTATCTTCCCGAGGAACAACTGGCCCGAATTTCATGGGATATGGTGGATCCAAAGATGCATGGAAAAGGCATCGGTAAAAAATTACTTGAATTCCGCATAAACCATGTTAAAAACAATCCAAATGTAAATATGATCGACGTTCGCACCTCGCAACTCGCTTATAAATACTATCAAAAATTCGGTTTTGAATTGATGCATATCGAAAAAGACTATTGGGCAAAAAACTTCGATCTGTATCACATGCAACAGCGTAACAAAATATCATAGAAATGGAGCTGAATCTGGCAGACCCATACCCTATCATTTTAAATACATAAATCATGAAAACAAGAACAGTACAATTAGTTGCGAGCCCTGGCCAACCTCATTTTGTTGGCGATGGATTTCGCGTTCATAACTTTATACCTAGCAGCTATGGAATGAATATGCAACGCATGAGTCCGTTTTTGATGCTAGATTATAATTCCACCTATGCTTTTCCTCCGTCCGACAAACCGAAAGGCGTCGGAGTGCATCCACATAAAGGATTTGAAACGGTAACCATTGCCTATAAGGGTAAAGTGGCACATCATGACAGCAGCGGCGGTGGTGGCATTATTGGTGAGGGCGACATCCAGTGGATGACCGCTGCCAAGGGCGTACTTCATAAAGAATATCACGAAGAAGAATGGAGCAAAACAGGAGGCGATTTCCAAATGGTCCAGCTTTGGGTGAATCTTCCGGCCAAGGACAAGAAATCCGACCCGAAATATCAAGCTATAAAGAATGCAGACGTTCCTCTAGTTACATTACCGGAACATGCTGGAAGTATTGAAGTCATTGCCGGAGACTATAAAGGGACAACAGGAGCAGCTTCTACTTTTACCCCGGTACATTTATTCAATGCCAAGTTGCATAAAGGCGGCACAGCAGATTTTCACTTTCCTGAGCATTATAACACCGCACTCCTTGTATTGGAAGGATCAATCGTGGTCAACGACAAAGAAAAAGTTCCTACAGACCATTTGGCACTGATGGCAAATGATGGCGAAGCTTTTAAAATTGAAGCTACTGAAGACGCTTTGGTATTGGTATTAAGCGGGGAGCCTATCAATGAACCCATTGCAGCCCAAGGTCCTTTTGTGATGAATACTCGAGATGAATTGATTGAAGCGTTTAATGATTTCAATAGTGGAAAATTTGGTTATTTAGAAGATTAACGTCGAGGTAGCTATTATATAGAAATTAGGCGACCTCCTTCTTTTATAAATTTCCTCAATTCTGAAGCCAAAAATGACAATCCGATAATTACGCTGAGAGTATTATAATTCTCTACAGATAAACTTATAGAAATCTAATTATCAACAATCTAAAACCTCAGAATTAGTTAAAAGTGATTTAAAAAGCAGGTATAAAAGCGGTAATTTGATTAACTTTTAGAATTATTCACAGTATTCAACGCGAATAATCAAACTAAAACTATCGATTATGGAACATACGCAATGGCCAGAATTGTCTTTTAAATCCTCCAAAGACACCTATGAAACGATACACTTATGGACACAGATTATTGGTAAAATAAAATTGGCCTTAAATCCGTGGATCAATCATTCATGGCACTCTACATTAAAGGTGACCACTAACGGCTTAACCAGTGACCCGATATTTTCTGAGGATAAACAACTTGAAATTATACTTAACTTTTTAGAGCACCGTTTGGAAATAATTTCGAGCGCTAATGAAAAGAAAACCTTTGATCTCGAAACCCTGAAAGTATCCAGTTGTTATAAAAAGGTGTTAGCCTATCTTGAAGATATTGGGATAGCCATAAAAATAAACGCCGTTCCGAATGAAATTGAAGGCGCAATCCCATTTCATGACAATCATGACGGCACGTATGATACTGAGGCTGCCATTAACTTTCATAAAGCCATGCTAAAAGTGAATCAGGTTTTCACCCAATACCGTTCGGAATTTATGGGAAAAAGCAGCGATGTGCAGTTTTTCTGGGGCAGTTTTGATTTGGCAATTTCGCGATTTTCAGGACGTAAAGCACCCCAACATCCCGGTGGCATTCCAAATTTGCCCGATTGGGTAACACGAGAAGCCTACAGCCACGAAGTGATGAACTGTGGCTTCTGGCCAGGTAATGAATCCACACCTTTTGCTGCATTTTATAGCTACATCTATCCAGCACCCGACGGATTTAAAAAAGCGGCCATCAAACCAAGCACGGCCTATTATGACGACAATTTGGGGGAATTTATTTTGAAATATGAAGATGTTCAAAAATCAGAAAACCCTTCTGAAACGTTATTAGAATTTCTACGCAGCAGTTATGACCACGCGGCAAAACTCGCCGATTGGGATATAGAAAAATTACAATTTAAGCTAGAAAAAAAATAGAGTTCACACAACACATTATCAGATTCCCACCCTTCTACCCTAAAGGGTTTGTAATTTCATTCTTTTTTACTATTTTGAATTTAACAATCTATTGAGACATCATCATAATGTGAATTATCCCTAACAGAAAAATCCAAAACGATAACAAAAGCTATTATGGACACAAAAGAATATTCAAACGGAGAAATCACCATTTTATGGAAAGCAGAAAAATGTATCCATTCTGGAATATGCGTAAAAACATTACCACAAGTTTACAATCCAAAAGAAAGACCGTGGGTGAAACCCGAAAATGCAAGCACGCAAGAATTATTGGATCAGGTTTCAAAATGTCCGTCAGGGGCTTTGAGTATTAAGTAGTGAGCTGTTAGTATTAAGTAGTGAGATGTGAGTATTAAGAACTTAGATGTGAGTATTAAGAATTGAGTAATGAAATAAGTAATGGACAGAGCACATTGTTTAAATGATACGCTCATGTCCATTTTCATATGTACGCTACTCCTGTGATGACTTAGAAATTTAACTTTTAAAAACAGTTTGCTTTTCAATACCCAATTTCTTCATTTTGGCAAATAGGGTTTTGGCATTCATATCCAAAATTCCTGCTGCACCATTTACGCCACTGACCTTTCCTTCAGTGCGTTTTAAAACTTCAATAATATGCTGTTTTTGCATCTCCTCAAACGTTAGAAGCTCTGAGGTTTTAATCGGACCTGATTCTGTAGGCATCCAACTCCCCACATTTAGCGGGGTCTTTTGGCGACGAAGATATTAGCGCATGGACCATTTCCTTTATTGTAGAAAAGGAATTTAATACGTCGCATCCCTTTACGCTGGGTCTCAAAACAGAAGCTATAAGCGGCGATTCTGATGCTGATGACCATACTTTAAACACTTTTGATGCACTTTACCCAAGAGGCGCCTATTTTGGTCGTGTGGCACGTTTTGGCCCATCCAACTTAATAGATGTCCACCCCTATTTTAAAAGCACTATTGGTAAGGTAAATATCGAAATGGACTATGTGGCATTTTGGCGATTTTCTACCAATGACGGACTTTATAATCCTGCATTAATGTTAGATTATCCATCCGTCAACAATGAACGCTTTATTGCCAATCAAATAGGTGCCATTGCAGGTTACGAGATCAATAAATTTATCTCTATAGAATTAGAATCCAACATCATTTTTCCAGGTGCATTTCTAAAACAAAGCAATCAAGGAGATCCCTTATATCATTTTGTCTTTACTACTGCAACAAACTCATTTTTACAATACTCACAAATTCGTACAACTTCTATATTACTGCTCATTATTTAGTATCAATAAATACCTTTAAGGTAATTTAGCATAATTTAAGTGCCATTAAGCGACAAATAAAAAGGCAAAAACATAACATTTGTACCTCAACTACTACGAAGGTACAAATAAGGTACAAATTTGTACCTTGCAAACCTATAATACTTATTAACAGATATTAAACAATAGCAATAAAAAAGCCCTAATTAAAGGGCTTTATAGTGTTTCGTTATGTTTTTATTATTCTTTGTTTAATGATGGTTACTTTCCGATGCAAAAATTAGCAAAAATATTCCCCAGCAAATCATCATTGGTGATCTCTCCGGTGATTTCCCCAAAATGAAGAAGTGCTTGTCGGATATCAATGGCTAATAAGTCGCCAGACAGTTCGGAATCTAAGCCATATTTCACTTTCTGAATTTCTTCAAAGGCTTTTAATAAGGCATCATAATGGCGCGTGTTGGTCACAATAGTTTCATTGTTTCTAAGCGCTCCAGTATTGATTAAATTGAGTAAGGTATCTGTCAATTGCTCTACACCAGCTCCTGTTTTAGCAGAAATTGGAATGAGGTGTGTGGCATGAGGTGTGAGCGCTTTTATGAAGGACTCTAATTCACTCTCTGAAATTTGATCAATTTTATTGAGAACAATCAACAGCTGTTTTTGTGGAAATTTATTCTTTATTTTTTCTATTTCCACTGTAAAGGATTGCACGACTGTAGGATCATTTGCCAACTGAACACTGCTGATTAAGAACATCACTACTTGTGCCTGTTCAATTTTTTCGAAGGTCTTTTTGATTCCGATGCTTTCGACTACATCTTCGGTTTCTCTGATACCCGCGGTGTCAATAAATCGGAAGCCCATCCCTCCTATTACAATTTCGTCTTCGATGGTATCTCTTGTAGTTCCCGCTATTTCAGAAACGATGGCGCGTTCTTCATTAAGTAAAGCGTTTAATAAGGTCGATTTCCCCACATTCGGTTCCCCTACAATGGCGACAGGAATTCCGTTTTTGATGACGTTCCCCACCGCAAAAGAGTCTATCAATCGTTTTAAAACGTGAATGATTCTCGTGATCAACTTGTAAAACTCATCTCTATTGGCAAATTCAACATCTTCTTCAGCAAAATCGAGCTCTAACTCAATTAAGCTGGCGAAATTCAACAATTCATCACGTAAGTGCTTGATTTCATTACTGAATCCACCACGCATTTGCTGCATCGCTATTTTATGGGATGCTTCGCTATCACTAGCTATCAAATCGGCAACGGCTTCCGCCTGACTAAGATCTAACTTTCCGTTTAAAAAGGCTCTTAAGGTAAACTCGCCCGCATTCGCCATGCGACAGCCGTTTTTAAGGAATAGCTGAATGATTTCTTGTTGAATATAGAGACTGCCGTGACATGAAATCTCAATCACATTTTCGCCTGTATAGGAATGCGGATCTTTAAAAATGGTTACTAAAACCTCATCAATCACGCGAGGGCCATCAATAATATGACCTAAATGAACGGTATGCGACTTTTGCAAATTAAGCGTCTTTCCTGAAACCGATTTAAAAAATCGTGACCCAATATTTATGGCTTCTTTCCCCGAAAGTCGTATTACCGCAATAGCACCACTTCCTGATGGTGTTGCCAATGCTACTATAGTGTCATTTAAAATCATAAGTTTTGATTTATCAGTAAATCTAGTTTTAAAAAAGTCTCATCCAACAGATAGCAATCTATTAAAGTTTACCCATTTTGTGCATTACAAATAATACAATAATCGGTAATGCCAATAAGCCAATCATCAACAAATCTGTTTGAAAAAGTGATGGCATAAGTATCAAGGTTGCCACATAGCCGCCAATCGCACCTCCAAAATGGGCATCATGACCAATATTTCCAATTTTACTTTTCATCCCATAAATGGAATACATCAAATATAAAATCCCGAAAACATACGCAGGAATTGGTAACGGAATGAACAACAAACCTAACTGCATGGAAGGCTGTAACAAAATGGCAGAATATAACACTCCCGTAACCGCACCACTCGCTCCTACTGCACTGTAATAATGCTCGTTTTTGTGGAAATAAAAGGATAACAAATTCCCCAACAACAAACTAGCTACATAAATAACCAGAAAATGAAAGGTACCTAAATGGAAAACAACCACCGGTGCAAAAAAGTAAAGGGTAAACATATTAAAAATGAGGTGCATCATGTCTACATGCAAAAAGCCAGAACTGAACATTCTGATTTTCTCTCCTCGGACAATGCCACCAACATTAAACTTATAGCGTTCAAAAAAACTATAATCGTTAAAACCTTTGTAGGAAATAATGGCATTTGCCGCGATTACAATAATGGTGACCAAATCTAAATTACCCATAAACTCCAAACGTATTAATTATTTTTAAGCATATCTTTGCACCTGCAAATCTAATATTAAAAAATGCAATTTCTCATTTACATCTTGGTTTATCCACTAATTTGGTTGATTTCAATCTTACCTTTTCGGTTGCTTTACGCCTTTTCAGATGGTCTTTATATTATTATCTACAAACTTGTAGGCTATCGAAAAAAAGTGGTACAGGACAACCTTAGATTAGTATTCCCTGATAAACCTGAATCTGAAATAAAAACCATTACAGAGAAATTTTACCACCACTTTTGTGATATGATGGTTGAAGCGATAAAATCGTTGACCATTAGCGAGAAATCAATGAATGAGCGCCTAAAATTCACGAATGTGGAGCTCATTAATGAATTTGGCAGACAAAATAGAAGTATTGTTTTAATGTGTGGGCATTATGGGAGTTGGGAATGGATTTTTATTCTACAAAAACACGTTATCCACAAGGGTTACGCTGTATATAGCAAATTAAGCAACAAGTATTTTGATAGGTTGGTAAAGAAGATTCGCGCCAAATACAACAGTACTTTAATAAGCACCAAGGAAACGGTTCCTACACTAACCCGAACGAAACTCAATGGTGAGCTGACCATTAACGGCTTTGTTTCAGATCAATCACCACAATTGTCGAGAACATTCCATTGGAGTGAATTCATGGGAATTAAAGTTCCGATCCATACCGGGGCTGAAATGCTCGCCAAACGATTGGATATGTCCGTCGTGTTTTTTGGCGTGAAGCGAATTAAGCGCGGCTTTTACGAAGTTACTTTTGAAACCCTTGCGGCTAATCCGCACGATTTTAAGGATTACGAAATTTCAGATCTTTTTACCAAGAAAGTAGAAGCGCAAATCTACGAGGCACCGGAGTATTATTTATGGACACACCGACGCTGGAAACATAGAAATTCAGTGCCTGAGGAGTTTAAATAATCCTAAGCACCTAAAGGTTATTAAGCGAAATAAACTGATGAATTCATGTTTCAGACCTAGTTCGTGCTAATTCGTGAAATTCGTGTCTAAAACTTACTAAAGCAAAGTTCTAACGCCATAATCATTCATACACATTCGTCCCATTAATGTCTAAAAGCGACACCTCAACTTGAGTAGTGATTCGTGACAATTCGAGTAATTCGTGGCAAAACTTTCAAGCAAAGTTCTAACGTCACAAGCATTTATCCGCATTCGTGAAATTAACGTCTAAAAGCGACACCTCCAACTTGAGTAGCGATTCGTGACAATTCGTGCAATTCGTGTCAAAAAATATGCGCCCATCTGTACAATCAGCATCCCTAACAAGGTCTGCGTTCCATACAAATTAGGCCAAGTATTGTTTGCGCAATTCGTGTCAAAAAATCTGCGCCCATCCGCACAATCAGCATCCCTGACAAGGTCTGCATTCCATATAAATCAAGTATAGTGTGTAATTCTTATCAAAAACTACAACTCAAACCAAGCATCCACCGGCAACTCGAACTTATTTTCCACCGCAGTCGATTTATGAACAAACTCATTAGTCGCCGCTATATAATCATAATCCTTAGCCCATTCTTTATGGTGCTGTGCCAATTCCTTTAAACTTTCACAGAAATAAACAGCCTCCTCAGTGGACGTTGTTGGATGGATGGACATACGGATCCAACCTGGTTTACGCATCAATTCACCTAAAGAAATCTCTCGCGTTAAAGCGTTGGAAGTTTCCATATCTACATGCAATAGGAAATGGCCGTATGTACCCGCACAACTACAGCCACCACGGGTTTGGATTCCAAAACGATCATTCAAGAGTTTAACTCCCAAATTATAATGTAAATCGTCAATATAAAACGAAATAACACCCAATCGCTCTTGGTGCTGACCTGCCAGAATATTGATATTTTCAACTGGACTCAATTCGCTGAAAATATAGTCGATGAGTTCATGTTCACGTTCCAAAATTTTAGCGACATCCATTTGCTCTTTCAGCTTAATAGCCAACGCCGTTTTAATGGTTTGCAAGAACCCAGGCGTACCGCCATCTTCACGATCTTCAATATTGTCAATATACTTATGTTCGCCCCACGGATTGGTCCAACTCACGGTACCACCACCCGGACTGTCAGGAATCATATTTTTATATAATTTCTTATTGAAAATCAACACTCCCGAAGTCCCAGGGCCGCCCAAGAACTTGTGTGGTGAAAAGAAAATAGCATCCAAAGCTTCCTCCTCATCATCCGGGTGCATATTGATATCTACATAAGGAGCAGAACATGCAAAATCAACAAAACATACGCCACCATGCTGGTGCATCACTTTTGCAATATCGTGATACGGGGTTTGGATTCCCGTTACGTTAGAGCCACCAACTACCGAAGCAATTTTAATTGGTCGGTCTTCATGTTTCTTAAGAAGCTCTTTCAGATTTTCAATACAGAACAAGCCGTCTTCCCCTGGAGGAATGACCTCAACCTTAGCCATGGTTTCCAACCAAGACGTCTGATTTGAGTGATGCTCCATGTGCGTGATAAACACAACAGGTTTCATTTCATCAGGAACTGTAGTGTGTTTTCGTAAATTTTCAGGCACTTTCAAGCCTAAAATACGTTGGAATTTATTGATGGCTTCAGTCATCCCGCTGCCACAGCAAATTAGCACATCATCCGCATTACTGTTAACGTGATCTTTAATTATGTGTTTAGCTTTATGATAGGCTTTAGTCATTGCCGTACCTGAAACTGTAGTCTCCGTATGCGTGTTCGCAACATACGGCCCAAAGTCATTCATCAACTTTTCTTCAATTGGCCTGTACAAACGCCCAGAAGCCGTCCAATCCGTATAAATGATCTTCTGTTTTCCATAAGGCGTCATGAACTCCTGATCAATGCCTATAATATGCTGTCTGAATTGCTGGAAATAAGCTTCTAGTTCAGTTGTAGTGGTTTCTGTTGTCTGTTTTGAAATCATTTGGATTACATTTTTCAAGTCAATAATTCCTACAAAATAGTAGGTCAAATTCATTAGGTAATAGCGATGTCATTATTTAAAATCCATCGCCATTACAGTCAATAATAAGTCTTAAATATTAGCAATGGCCTTGATTTCAGAAATAATCTTATCGCCAAGTGCATCCGCTTCTTCTTGCGAAGGTGCCTCGGTATAAATTCTGATAATTGGCTCCGTATTACTCTTACGTAAATGCACCCAACTGTTACTAAAATCTATTTTAACACCATCAATAGTGGTTAAATTTTCGTTCTGATAACGATCTTCCATTTTCGCCAAAATGCCATCGACATCCATTCCTGGCGTCAATTCTATTTTCTTTTTACCCATAAAGTAGTTAGGATACGTCGCTCTAAGTTCGCTGGTAGTCATTTGCTTTTCAGCCAACAGACTTAAAAACAACGCTACACCAACAAGTGCATCACGTCCGTAATGAAGTTCAGGATAAATAATTCCGCCATTTCCTTCTCCACCTATAATGGCGTTATTTTTCTTCATCAGTTCAACAACATTCACCTCACCAACGGCACTCGCTTCATAACTACCACCATGCTTTTCGGTAATATCTCTCAAAGCTCTTGTGGAACTCATATTACTCACTGTGTTTCCTGGAGTTTTGCTCAATACATAATCTGCACAAGCTACAAGGGTGTATTCTTCGCCAAACATCTCACCTTTTTCATCCATAAACGCTAAACGGTCAACATCCGGGTCAACTACAATACCTAAATCGGCATTTTCTTTAACAACTTCAGCAGCCAAATCGTATAAATGTTCCTTTAAAGGTTCAGGATTATGTGGGAACTGGCCATTTGGCTCACAAAATAATTTTACCGTATGTACACCTAAACGTTCCAATAATAATGGGATGGCGATTCCTCCCGTAGAATTAACCCCATCTACAACCACTCTAAATTGTGCGTCGGCAATGGCTTCTTTATTAACTAAAGGCATTTTTAGCACCTCATCAATATGAATGTCAATATACGCTTCGTTTTTTGTGATCTCGCCAAGATGGTCTACTTCAGCGAAAATCATTTCACCGTTTTCAGCAATATCTAAAATCTTCGCACCTTCTTCCCCATTCAAAAATTCACCTTTAGCATTCAAAAGTTTTAAGGCGTTCCATTGTTTCGGATTATGGCTCGCGGTTAAAATAATTCCACCATCAGCATGTTCCATAGGTACAGCCACCTCAACCGTTGGTGTTGTGGACAACCCAAGGTCAATTACGTGGATTCCCAAACCAACCAAAGTGTTCATGACTAAGTTTTGAATCATTTCACCTGAAATACGAGCATCACGACCAACTACAACACGGTAATTTTCCTTGTTGCGTTGTTGTTTTAACCACACACCGTAAGCGGATGCAAATTTTACTGCGTCAATCGGCGTTAAGTTATCGCCAACATTGCCCCCAATGGTCCCTCGTATTCCTGAAATTGATTTTATAAGTGTCATATGTGTCTTTTAAAGTGAAAAGCAAATATACAATTACAATTTTGGAATTCTAAATTGCAATTCCGTAAATTAGACCAATGAATTTTTTAGCCCACATTTATCTCTCAGGAGACAACCCTTCCATTACGATTGGAAATTTTATAGCAGACGGCATCAAAGGCAAACGCTATGAAAAATACCCAAAAGACATTCAAATTGGCATCCTGCTACATCGTGAAATTGACACGTTTACGGATGCGCATCCTACGGTGAGATTGAGCACCAAAAGACTTCATGAAAATTACGGACATTATAGCGGGGTGATTGTTGATATTTTATATGATCATTTTTTGGCTAAAAACTGGTCGCGGTATTCCAATACGCCATTGGAGCTTTATATTGACGATTTTTATGAAACGTTGAAAGCCCACTTCACCATCTTGCCTTTACGCATTCAGAAAATGATGCCTTATATGATTGCAGATAATTGGTTGTTGAGCTATGCGAAGATTGAAGGCATTCAGAAAGTGCTCAATGGCATGAACCAACGGACAAGGAATATTTCTGGAATGCATAAAGCAACAGACGAGCTGCAGGAGTTTTATGAAGAGTTTGAGGAAGAATTCACCACTTTTTTCGAAGAATTGCGAGCCTTTTCCACCGAAAAACTAACGCTGTTACAGCAGATGTACGCTTCAGAATAATTTTTTATTTCTAAAAAACATCATAAGTTGCCGACGCATAATATTAAAAAAATTACAAAACCTATTTAGAATATAATTTAGATCTCAAAAGCAAATCTCTGTTCTCTGTTCTTATTTCTTAATAGCACATTAACAAAACCAAACACTTTATACCAGTGGCCACACCAAAAAAAATACTCAAGATAATTGCAGGAACCATTGTTTTCCTGACGTTGCCTACCTTGCTTCTATTCGGTTTTATCTATTTTAAATATGATGAAGATTTACCAAATGGCACAAAAGGTGCACAAGCAGAGCAATTAGCAACCAAAATGCTCAATGCCTTGGATAGCGAAGCCTATCAAAATACCAATTATTTAGAATGGACTTTTAAAAAACGTCATCATTTTAAATGGAACAAAGCCGAGAACACCTGCGAGGTTTATTGGAAAGATTACAAGGTGACTTTAGACTTGAAAAATCCATCCAAAAGTGAGGCTTTTCAAAACGAACAAAAAGTTAATAGCAAGGAAGCTCAAGAACTCATTGAAAAAGCAATTTCTTATTTTAACAACGATTCTTTTTGGGTCGTAGCGCCTTATAAGGTTTTTGATTCCGGAACGGAGCGCCGTGTGGTAACCTTAGATGATGGATCTGAAGCGCTTTTGGTAACCTATACTTCTGGAGGCACGACTCCAGGAGATTCTTTTTTATGGCATTTGGACGACTCAGGAAAACCTAAAAGCTTCCAAATGTGGGTGGATATTTTGCCTATTGGCGGATTGGAAGCGTCGTGGAGCGATTGGACCACTACCGAATCGGGGGCTCATTTGCCGACCTTTCATAAGTTTCTATTTTTCGGATTAGAAATCACCGATTTAGTCGGACGGAAATAGCGTTTCTACTTTCATTTTTTTTACCGTATAAGCTAACCCCTATAACGCTTCCCTTTCAGCTTTTTAACAAAACTCTAAATAGCAACTTCTTTATAGTTAACGTCATTATCAGTACCTTTGCAAACTTATCTGTAAATCAGGTAAGATTGTACTACTATGAGTAAATTTGAAGAAACAATCGAGGTCCAAGGCGCACGC
The DNA here is from genome assembly GCF_947500795.1 of uncultured Gelidibacter sp. Classification (GTDB taxonomy): domain Bacteria; phylum Bacteroidota; class Bacteroidia; order Flavobacteriales; family Flavobacteriaceae; genus Gelidibacter. The sequence goes on from NZ_CANMTE010000001.1 coordinate 946,943, forward strand.
GTTCACAACCTTAAAAATATAGACGTTACCATTCCACGAGAAAAACTTGTAGTCATTACAGGCTTGTCGGGAAGCGGGAAATCTTCATTGGCTTTTGATACTATTTATGCCGAAGGTCAGCGTCGTTATATCGAAACGTTTTCGGCCTATGCGCGTCAGTTTTTGGGCGGCTTGGAACGTCCTGATGTAGACAAAATTGATGGCCTCTCGCCTGTTATCGCCATAGAGCAAAAAACAACCAGCAAATCGCCACGTTCTACCGTGGGCACCATTACTGAGATTTATGATTTTTTACGTTTGTTGTACGCAAGAGCGAGTGATGCTTACAGCTACAACACCGGCGAGAAAATGGTGAGTTATACAGATGAGCAAATCAAAACCTTAATCAAGGAAAGTTTTAACGGCAAGCGCATTAATATTTTGGCGCCGGTGGTCCGTTCTCGTAAAGGGCATTACCGCGAATTGTTTGAGCAAATTGCAAAACAAGGCTTTGTAAAAGTTCGTACGGATGGCGAGGTGAAAGATTTGGTGAAGGGCATGAAGTTGGATCGTTATAAAATGCACGATATTGAAATTGTCATTGACCGTCTTAAAATTGACGATTCTGTTGACAATGAGAAGCGCCTGACGGAAACCATCAACACTGCCATGTATCATGGAGATGATGTACTTATGGTTCTTAACCAGGACACCAATGAAACACGTTACTTCAGTAGGAGTTTAATGTGTCCGACCTCTGGGATTTCTTACCCAAATCCTGAACCTAATAATTTCTCTTTCAATTCACCAAAAGGCGCTTGTCCTAAATGTAACGGAATAGGAAAACTGTATCAAGTGAATGAGAAAAAAATCATTCCTGATGACAGTCTTTCTATCAAAGGAGGCGCATTAGCACCACATGGCCCTTATAAAAACAGTTGGATTTTTAAACAATTTGAAACGATAGCACAACGCTTCAACTTTCAACTTACCGATCCTTACAAGGACATTCCTCAGGAAGCCAAACAAATGATTCTTTACGGTGGAAACGAGAAGTTTTCAATTGAAAGTAAGACCTTAGGTGTGACACGCGATTATAAAATCGATTTTGAAGGGGTTGCTAATTTTATTGAAAACCAGTTCACGACTGCAGAAACAACGTCTTTAAAACGTTGGGCGAAAGACTATATGGATAAAGTGGAGTGTGACGCTTGTCACGGTTCCCGCTTACGTCAAGAATCGCTTTATTTTAAAGTCAACGGACTCAATATTGCCGAGTTGGCTAATAAGGACATTGTTGACTTAGCGAGTTGGTTCGCAGGTTTAAAGTCGCACTTATCAGACAAACAACTACAGATTTCGGAAGAAATTATCAAGGAAATCAGAACGCGCTTACAGTTTTTATTGGATGTTGGTCTGGAATATTTATCGCTCAATAGAAGCTCAAAATCGCTGTCAGGTGGTGAAGCGCAACGTATCCGACTTGCCACGCAAATTGGTTCGCAATTGGTTGGTGTACTTTATATTTTAGATGAACCAAGTATTGGTTTGCACCAACGCGATAATGAGAAATTAATTAAATCGCTGATTGCGCTGCGTGACATCGGGAATTCCGTTATTGTTGTTGAACATGACAAGGACATGATTGAATGCGCCGATTATGTGATTGATATTGGACCGAAAGCCGGTAAATACGGTGGCGAAATCATTAGTGTAGGCACGCCGGAAGAATTGAAAACGCATCATACCTTAACAGCAGACTATCTTAATGGGACCAAACAAATTGAAGTTCCACAAACGCGTCGTGAAGGCAACGGTAAATTTATTGAGCTGAAAGGCTGTACCGGAAATAATCTAAAAAACGTATCGGTAAAGTTTCCTTTAGGTAAAATGATTGGTGTTACTGGTGTTTCAGGAAGTGGCAAATCGACGTTGATCAATGAAACCCTCTATCCTATTTTTAATGCCTACTATTTTAATGGCGTTAAAAAGCCAATGCCTTACAAGAGCATTAAAGGTTTGGAGCTTATAGATAAAGTGATTGACATTAACCAATCGCCAATTGGCCGCACGCCACGTAGTAATCCTGCGACTTACACTAAAACTTTTGATGAAATTAGAAGTTTATTTGCAAAAATTCCAGAAGCGATGATCCGTGGTTACAAACCAGGGCGCTTTAGTTTTAATGTCAAAGGTGGGCGTTGTGAAACCTGCCAAGGTGGTGGTTTGCGGGTTATTGAAATGAATTTTCTGCCAGACGTTTATGTAGAATGTGAAACCTGCCAAGGCAAACGCTTCAATAGAGAGACCTTAGAAATCCGCTATAAAGGAAAATCCATCAGTGACGTGTTGGACATGACCATCAATGAAGCGGTCGATTTTTTCGAGCACATTCCAAAAATTCACAAGAAACTAAAGACCATTAAGGATGTTGGCTTGGGCTACCTTACCTTAGGCCAACAGAGCACCACGCTCTCAGGAGGTGAAGCACAACGTATCAAACTGGCAACAGAATTGAGCAAACGCGATACCGGAAATACGTTTTACATTTTGGATGAACCTACAACAGGGTTGCATTTTGAAGATATTCGGGTGTTGATGGATGTTCTTAATGAATTGGTCAACAAAGGCAATACTATTTTAATTATTGAACACAATATGGATGTCATTAAAACTATGGACCATATTATCGATGTTGGTTATGAAGGTGGTAAAGGTGGCGGACAGATTATTGTTGAAGGAACGCCGGAACTAGTAGCGCAACACAAGAAAAGCTACACTGCTAAATTCCTAAAAAAAGAGCTTGAAATTGGAATGAAACAATAATAATTAAATATTTATTTACATTCTATTTACGGATAGTGTTAAAGATTTAATCATATTCGCACTCCAATAGTTCAAAAACTTTATTACCTTAGTATCATAACTTAAAAACAATCAATTATGAGAGGTATTCTTTGGCTTGTAGCCGTAATTTTAATCGTAGTGTGGCTTTTGGGCTTTTTAGGAGTTGTGCCAGGCATTGGAACAGGTGGTCTTATCCACGTTCTTTTAGTCATTGCAGTTATTGTAATTTTGTACAACATCATATCAGGTCGTAAACCACTTTAAATAGTGTTACACACAAAAGAACTTGTTAAAAAGGCAAATTGAAAGATTTGCCTTTTTGTATTTTATATAGTGGCAACTTCTAAATCCTTCTACCCCTGGCTTTCCAATTTTCCTCGAAACCTTTTTAAAAATCAACCGAATACGTCTTTTTATAGTATTTTCTATTAAATTTGTGTGTTTTGGCATATCTCAGGGCAGGCACTCTGATTGACAAAAGCCATTTCTACAAATCAAAAATTAAAAACCTTATAATACAAAACATGAGATTAGAAAAACACAGTAAAGCTTGGAATGAAATAAAAACAAACGATTCGTGGGCCATTTTTAAAATAATGGGCGAGTTTGTTAATGGATATGAGAAATTGAGCAAAATTGGACCTTGTGTTTCCATTTTCGGCTCAGCACGTACCAAGCCAGATCATAAATATTACAAATTAGCGGAAGAAGTTGCCAAGAAGATTGTAGAACACGGCTACGGTGTCATCACTGGCGGTGGTCCTGGGATTATGGAAGCTGGAAATAAAGGCGCTCATATAGCGGGTGGTACTTCTGTAGGATTAAATATCGATCTTCCTTTTGAACAACATGACAATCCTTATATTGATTCCGATAAAAGTTTAGATTTCGATTACTTCTTTGTAAGAAAAGTGATGTTTGTTAAATATTCTCAAGGCTTTGTTGTAATGCCTGGTGGTTTCGGAACTTTAGATGAGTTATTTGAAGCGATTACATTGATTCAGACCAATAAAATAGAAAAATTCCCAATCATTCTTGTGGGAAAAGAATTCTGGTCTGGCCTGTTGGATTGGATTAAATCAACGTTATTGGATTCTTTTGAAAATATTAGCCCTAAGGATTTAGACCTTGTACATTTGGTGGATACACCAGATGAAGTCTTAGATATCCTTGACAGTTTCTATAAGGAATTCGAATTGAGTCCAAATTTCTAATCGCTTTTTAGAACATAATTCACACGTAAAACTTAGAGCGCATTTTAATTCTGTTGAATGCGCTCTAAAGTTTTTCATATAATAGTGGGAACTTTCTGAAATTTATCACAAATTACTACATTTAAAAACCGTAACTATAATTCATACGTTATATAGTTGAGCGCATGCAATTCTTTGTTGAACACAGCATGAATGAAGCTCCAAAATGGTATTTTAAACACTCAAATCGTCATAACATATTGCAAAGGCACCTTCTTTTTAGTTTAATCGTTTTGTATTCGGCTTTAATGTTTGGTCAGAATGAGATCAACATCAATGCCCAATTCAACATGCCTAAAAGAAGCGCGCAAGTTTCCCAAATTATACGTTATCAAAACACATCAAACGATACTTTAAAAACCATATATCTCAACGATTGGAACAATAGTTTCTCTACAAAGCGCACCCCTTTAGCTGATCGGTTTACAGAAGAATACAGCACCAAATTCCATTTTGCCAAGAGTCATATGCGTGGTTTTACAAGCATTACCTCTATTAAATCGTCTAATGGTGAGGAGCTGGAATTTACAAGATTAAAACCGCATCCCGATGTTGTTGAAGTACAACTCGCTGAACCGTTACTTCCAAACCAGTCCTACCAAATTCAGTTGTTTTATAATTTACAGTTTCCTGATCATACGTTTACAGAGTATGGCGTGACTGAAAACAACGAATTCAATTTAAAATATTGGTATATCACGCCTGCCGTTTATGATGGGACTTGGCATTACTACAGCAATAAAAATCTCGACGATCTCTATGTTCCAAAAGCGACTATTGATTTGAAATTGGAATTTCCGAAGAATTATGGTCTGTTTTCTGAGTTGGATGTTGTAGACGTTACACAGAATGACAGCACCCAAACCTTTCATCTCTATGGAAAAGACCGCGTGGACAGCAAACTGTATCTCAATAAATTTCCGAAATTCAATTTTGTACAAACTGACAATTTCACCGTAATCACCAATATCGAAAATGAAGGTATCGCCCCGACGGATCGTGCGATCATCACGGATAAAATCACCCAATTCATTTCTAACAACTTAGGCTCGTATCCGCACAATTACTTATTGGTTACAGATATTGAATATCGAAAAGACCCTCTTTACGGCATCAATCAACTGCCAAAATTCATCAATCCGTTTCCAGGGAATCTACAATATGAATTAAAGCTTTTAAAAACGGCGTTAAAGAATTATTTGGATAACACGCTCAGCCTAAATCCGAGAAAAGACTATTGGCTTAAAGACGGCATTCAAATTTATTATTTGATGAAATATGTGGAAGAACAATATCCTGACCTAAAATTGCTGGGCACCTTATCTAATATTTGGGGCATCCGTTCTTTTCACGCGGCAGATGTCAATTTTAACGAGCAGTATAATCTCTATTACATGCAGATGGTGCGTACCAATAGAGATCAAGCATTAACGACGCCAAAAGATCGTTTATTAAAATTTAACGCGAATATTGCTGGAAAATACAAAGCTGGTATCGGACTAAAATATTTAGATGATTTTGTAAATGCTGATGTGATTGAAAGAACCATTCATCAGTATATTGAACAGTCAAAATCTGAGACAACAACCATTTCAGATTTTGAAAACTTACTGAAGCAAAACACTGATAAGGATGTCGATTGGTTTTTTACGGACTATATCAATACCACAAAAAAAATAGATTTCAGAATCAAGGATGTTGTCAAAACGAAGGACTCCGTCACCTTCACCATTAAGAACAAAAGAAACACTGATGTCCCTGTATCCATCTTCAGTTTAAAAAATGATTCGATTCTTTCAAAGCAGTGGATTGAGAACGTTAGAGGGTCTAAAACTTTGACAATTCCGCATAACAACGCCACAAAACTGGTCTTGAATTACGACAACACCATCCCTGAATACAATCTTAGAGACAATTGGAAATCTTTACAAGGTTGGTTTTTCAACAACAAACCTTTACAGTTTAGATTATTTAAAGACATTGAAGACCCAAATTACAATCAGGTGTTTTTTATGCCTTTGGTAGAGTTTAACAATATTTACGACGGATTTACCCTAGGCGCAAAAATGTATAACAAGACGCTTCTTATGAAGAATTTGAGTTATCAAGTATCCCCAAAATATGCCTTCAATTCAAATACTATAACAGGAAGTATCCAAACCGTTTATACGCAACATATTGAAGATAAAAATTTATTTAGGATCAATTATGGCATCAGTGCCGGGTATTCCTCTTTTGCTGAAAATGCCTTTGTAACGGTCATCAGACCTAGTGTTTCCTTCTATTTTAGGGATAATGAGCATTTCAGATCCAATAAATCCAGTTATTTAAATTTTAGATACTTGGACATTTCCAGGAGCAACAAGAATCCGTTGCTAACCGTTACAAATCCGGATTATAGTGTTTTTAATGTGCGATATGTAAATGCACATACGGATTTGATTGATTTTTCAAGGTTTCATTATGATCTTCAAGCAGCGAAACAATTTGGGAAAGTCTCCGTGAATTATGAATGGCGAAAACTTACAGAAAACAACAGGCAGTTTAATTTCCGCTTCTTTGCCGGAACATTTCTCTATAATAAAACCGATAAAAATTCAGATTATTTCAGTTTTGCGTTGGACCGCCCAACCGATTATATGTTTGATTACAACTATTTAGGCCGCTCTGAAGCTTCAGGTATATTTAGTCAGCAGATTATCATTGCAGAAGGTGGATTTAAATCTAAATTAGATACCCCTTTTGCAAACCAATGGATGACCACAGCTAACGTAAGCACAACCTTATGGCGCTATATTGAAGCTTATGGTGATATAGGATTGGTCAAAAACAAGTCCGTCAATCCTCAGTTTATGTATGATTCGGGAATCCGGCTGAATTTAGTAACAGATTACTTTGAACTTTACTTTCCTATCTATTCCAACTTAGGCTGGGAAATTGCTGAACCAAATTACAGCCAACGTATCCGGATTAAATTCACTTTAGACCCGGAAGTGCTTTTAGGTCTTTTTAGACGTAAATGGTATTAATTCCCAAATCTAACCTTTTAGCTTATTTATCGGCTGCTGCAGCACATTTCCAATTTTAATTAATAGGATTTCATTGGGTTTATATTTTCAAAATTATGTAGTTTAGTCCCTTTGTGTTTTAAACTATAAATAATGACAAAGTCCTATTTCTTCAGTATTCTGTTTTCAGTACTATTTATCAACCTCTACGCGCAACAAAGTGATCTTACCGTAGAAAAAATAATGCAAGATCCTAAATGGATGGGCACCTTCCCTTCCAATGTTAAATGGGATCAAAGTAGCAGCGCCATTTACTTCAATTACAACAAAGATGCTGATCCTGCAGATTCCCTGTACCGCATCAATTTGAAAAACACCAAATCCATCGAAAAGGTAAGTTGGACGCAAGAAAAAGACACCGATTTTGCAAGAGGCACTTACAATAAATCGAAAACAAAAAAAATATCCACCAAAGGCAATACCTTAATCATTTATGACATCAAATCTGGAAAGGAAACCGAATTGCTTCAATTATCAGAAAGCATAAGCAATCCGACATTTTTGGCTGAGGAAGATGTGATTGCTTTTAATATGGACAACAATGCCTATCTGTATTCGCAGAAATCGGGTACCATAAAAAGATTGACCCAAATACAATCTGGCGACGAACCAAAAAAGAAAGATGCGAAATCTTCAGAAAAAGCCTCCTATCTTGAAGCAGAAAACCTCAAATTATTGACGGTTGTTAAGGAGCGAGAAGAACAAAGTAAAACTTCAAAAAAAGTTAGGGAAAATCGTAAAGAAAAAGACGCCTACACCTATTATACTGGAGACCGACAACTTTTCAATCTGCAAGTCTCTCCTGACGTTAAATATGTCACCTTTACACTATATGAGCGTGGTAAAAGCGAGAACACCATCGTTCCAAATTATATTGACGCTTCCAGCTATACTAAAGATTTGAACACCCGTTCTAAAGTGGGTGATGATAAAACTAAGGTGGAATTGGCCATTTATAATATTGAAAAAGACACCGTTTATACAGTTAATACGAGCACATTACCTGGTATTAAGGATTTACCGGATTATGTTAAAGACTATCCAGATAAAGAATGGGAAGAAAAAGAACGTGAGGTCATTTGTTCGCAGGCTTATTTTTCTGATAATGGGCAGCACGCTATTGTAAATGTGCGCTCTAAGGATAACAAAGACCGTTGGATTGCTAAAATAGATTTAACCTCTGGCGAATTGACCACTTTAGACAGACAGCATGATGAAGCTTGGATTGCTGGCCCTGGAATTGGTTGGACCATGAGCGGCGGCACTATGGGATGGTTGCCTGATAATAAACACATTTATTTCCAATCGGAAGCCACAGGGTATTCTCATTTATACCTTTTAAATGTTACAAATGGTAATAAAAAAGCCTTGACATCTGGGAATTATGAAGTTTTTGATCCCTTCATGTCCAATGACAAAAAGAGTTGGTATTTAACGACTTCTGAAGTTGGGCCTGGCGAAAGACACTTCTATAAAATGCCGTTGATGGGCGGAAAAATGGAAAAATTGACATCCATGACCGGTAATAATGACGTCAGTCTTTCTCCTGATGAAAAATATTTGGCCATTTTACATTCGTACAGCAATCAGCCATGGGAGCTTTATTACAAAAAGAACTCATCAAAAGCAGAGGCTATACAATTAACTTCAGGGCAATCTGAAGCTTTTAAATCGTATACCTGGAGAGATCCACAACTCGTTACGTTTAAGGCTCAAGATGGTGCCAATGTTCCGGCTAGACTTTATTTACCTGAGGCATCGGTTAAAAATAATGCTGCGGTAATTTTTGTGCATGGTGCAGGATATTTACAAAATGTCCATAAATGGTGGTCTTCTTATTTTAGAGAATACATGTTCCATAATTTATTGACCGATTTAGGATACACCGTTATCGATATTGATTATAGAGGAAGTGCGGGTTACGGTAGAGATTGGCGTACCGGAATTTACAGACATATGGGCGGAAAAGACCTTTCTGACCATGTAGATGGTGCTACATATTTAGTAGAAAACCATGGCATTGACAAAGAGAAAATCGGTATTTACGGTGGTAGCTACGGCGGATTCATCACGTTAATGGCGCTATTTACAGAAGCTGAAACCTTTAAATCGGGTGCTGCCTTAAGATCGGTAACGGATTGGGCACACTACAATCATGGCTACACTTCCAATATTTTGAATGAACCATTTAACGACCCAATTGCCTATGAGCGCTCCTCGCCTATTTATTTTGCGGAAGGCTTAAAAGGTAATTTACTAATCGCCCACGGTGTGGTAGATGTGAATGTGCATTTTCAGGATGTGGTGCGCTTATCACAACGTCTTATTGAACTCGGTAAAGACAATTGGGAAATGGCTATTTATCCTGCTGAAGACCATGGCTTTGTGGAACCAAGTAGCTGGACAGATGAATACAAACGCATCTTAAAGCTGTTCAATTCCACACTTTTAGACAATTAAAAACATTAACAACTTAATTATCAGCACTTGACACACAGACTTATAGCCTGTGAAGTGCTGATAATTAATCGTTAAATCCTCCCATCATCACGTTAATCAATTGCAATACTTGTCTGATTTGACTACTTTTGCAATATCTAAAAAGTACATTAATGCAGACAAGTCCAAAAACAATCAACGATATATCTTTTGAAGAATTCCAATCAGAAATCCTTAGTGATTATAAAATAGCCATGACCAGTAGAGAATGTAGTCTACTAGGAAGAAGGGAAGTTTTAACCGGAAAGGCAAAATTTGGAATTTTTGGAGATGGTAAAGAAATACCGCAATTGGCTTGGGCCAAAGTTTTTCAGAATGGCGATTTCCGTTCAGGATACTACAGAGACCAAACCTTTATGATGGCTATTGGAGAGTTAAGCATACAACAGTTCTTTGCTGGTCTTTATGGCGATGCTAATATTGACAACGATCCGATGTCAGGAGGCCGTCAAATGGGAGGTCATTTTGGCACGCATAGTTTGGATGAAAAAGGCGATTGGAAAAACTTATTAGAACAAAAAAACTCAAGTGCTGATATCTCTCCTACTGCGGGCCAAATGCCACGACTTTTAGGATTGGCACAAGCATCAAAAATTTATAGAAACGTAAACGGTATCCACAGTCCGAAGTTTTCCGATAAAGGAAATGAAGTAGCTTGGGGAACCATTGGAAATGCAAGTACGAGTGAAGGCTTATTTTTTGAAACCATAAATGCAGCCGGTGTTTTACAAGTGCCAATGGTGATTAGCGTTTGGGATGATGAATACGGCATTTCTGTTCACGCTAAACATCAAACTACAAAAGAGAACATTTCCGAAATTTTAAAAGGTTTCCAAAGAGATAAAAACAACAAAGGCTACGAGATTCTAAGAGTTAAAGGTTGGGATTATGTAGAATTGGTAGAAACCTATCAACGTGCTTCAAAAATTGCAAGAGAAGAACATGTGCCGGTATTGATCCATGTTACTGAATTGACGCAGCCACAAGGACATTCTACGTCTGGCTCTCATGAACGCTACAAAAATAAGGAGCGTTTGGATTGGGAATTAGAACATGATTGTATTCGCAAGATGCGCGAATGGATAATTACGCATGGTATTTCAACAGAAGTTGAATTGGATGCCATCGATAAAAATATCAAAAAACAAGTAAGAGAAGGCAAAAAAGCCGCTTGGGAAGCTTATCAAACACCTATTAAGGAAGAGCAACAACAAGCCCTACAATTGCTTACTAATTTGGCTAATTCTAGTGCCAATAAGGTTTTTATTGAACGTGTTGTGACGGAATTATCAAATGTTGCTGAGCCGATTAGAAAAGATATCGCTTCAGCCGTTAGAAAATCCTTACGTTACGTTATTACTGAAGACTCTGTTGAGAAAGACGCAGTTAACGAATGGATTGATGCGTATTTAGAGCGCATTCAACCTAAATACAGTTCACATTTATATAGCCAATCTAAAAAATCAGCGTTACACATTAAGGAGATAAAGCCTACTTATGACGCTTCCGCAGATGATGTAGACGGCCGATTGGTACTCCGTGACAACTTTGATGCTATTTTCAAAAAGTATCCACAATCCTTAATTTTTGGTGAAGATGCCGGAACCATTGGTGATGTTAATCAAGGTTTGGAAGGTCTTCAAGACAAATATGGCGAATTACGAGTAGCCGATGCAGGTATCCGTGAGGCAACTATTATGGGTCAAGGTATAGGAATGGCAATGCGTGGCTTACGCCCTATTGCGGAAATTCAATACTTAGATTACATTCTTTATGCGCTACAAATCATGAGTGATGATTTGGCAACCTTGCATTACAGAACCCATGGCCGACAAAAAGCACCAGTTATTGTGCGTACAAGAGGTCACAGATTGGAAGGTATTTGGCATTCAGGATCGCAGTTAGGTGGTATTTTAAACTTAGTTAGAGGCATCCATGTATTGGTGCCAAGAAATATGACCAAAGCAGCAGGTTTCTATAACACACTTTTAGAAAGTGATGAACCAGCGCTTGTTATTGAATGTCTTAATGGCTACCGATTAAAAGAAAAACTACCAACCAATTTAGGTGATTTCAAAACGCCAGTGGGTGTTGTAGAAACTATGAAAGAAGGAAAAGACATTACCCTTGTTTCTTATGGTTCTACCTTGCGTTTGGTTGAACAGGCCGCCAAAGAATTATTGGAAGTTGGCATAGATGCAGAAGTCATTGATGTGCAGTCTTTATTGCCATTGGACATCAACCATGACATTGCAAAGAGTGTTGAGAAAACCAACCGCTTGATGGTCATCGATGAAGATGTCCCTGGAGGTGCTTCTGCGTATTTACTCAATGCTATTTTAAACACACAAAATGCTTATCAATTTTTAGATAGCCAACCACAAACATTAACTGCTCGAGCGCATAGACCTGCTTATGGAACTGATGGCGATTATTTTTCAAAACCATCGTTAGAGGATATCTTTGAAAGCGTGTATGCAATGATGCATGAGGCTAGCCCTAGCAATTATCCAAAATTGAGATAAACCATTGAAATCAAGAGGGTTTTTATTAAAAAAAAAGTATCTTTATAATAAAATATCCCTCTTGAAATTTCCTTCTTATAGATACGTCACTGCATGCGTCATAGTCGCACTCTTCTTTCAAATCAGTGCGTTTTCGCAAAAAGAATCGGCAAATTGGTATTTTGGAGATTTAGCAGGATTAGATTTTAATAGCGGTAGCCCTGTTCCGTTAATGGATGGGCAATTAGTGACACGTGAAGGCTGTGCCACGATTTCAGATCCTCAAGGAAATTTATTGTTCTATACGGACGGAAGTATCGTTTGGGACAGAACGCATCAAATCATGCAAAACGGGACGGGACTTTTGGGTCATAGTTCCAGTACGATGTCCGCTTTAATTATTCCAAAACCTGGAAATCGAGATTCCTATTATATATTCACGATAGATAAACCTAGTTATTATCTCACCGCAGGAGAACCTATTGATGGCGTTAACTATTCAGAGGTTGACATGACGTTAAACAATGGTCTTGGTGGTATTGTCGCCTCTAATAAAAATGTCCACTTAGTTACTTACAACCAAAATGACTCGGTTGAGAACGAATACAAATCTTCGGAAAAAATCACAGCGGTTACCCATAGTGACGGTAGCACTATTTGGGTATTGACTCAGTTTATCAATAAGTTTTATGCCTTTAGGGTAGATGCTAATGGCGTCAATAAAACCCCAGTAATTTCTACTGTGCCACAAAGTGTATTTCCACGAATTGATAATTTGGGAGTGAATATCTCAGCTATTGGCTATATGAAACTATCCCCCGACGGAAAAAAATTAGCTATAGCACATAGCTCAACATCTTTAGGAAGTCCAAAATCTGGCACCAAACGCTCTGGTACGGTTTTACTTTATGATTTCAACAATAGTACAGGCAAAGTTTCCAATCAGCAAACCCTTATCTCGGACACGTATCCCTATGGCCTTGAGTTTTCACCAAATTCAAAATTGTTATATGCAACAATTAGTAATTTCACAGAGACGGATATTTTTATTGATAGTAATTTGTATCAATACAATTTAGAGAGCTCTAACATTACAGGTTCAAAATACGACGTCAAAACCTCATTAAATGTTGCCGGTGCTTTGCAACTGGCAATCGATGGAAAAATATACAGAGCAGGTTACGAAGTTTTTCAAAAGGGCGGGAAAAAACTGTCTGTTATCAATAAACCGAACGTCATTGGGGCAGGATCAAATTATTCTCATAATACTGTAAATCTGGGCAACTATCGTACTGCTGAACTTGGGTTGCCACCTTTTGTACAATCCATTTTCAAATATACGTTTGATTATAAATTTACCTGTTTGGGCGATGAAACTCATTTTATGATCACGTCTGAAGACCCGTATGATACTGTTGTTTGGGATTTTGGTGATGGAAAAACATCAACTTCAGAAGCACCATTGCATACATATGCCAACCCTGGCACTTACACTGTCCGTTTATCGTTGACGCTTAACGGAATAACTAATGATCCTTTAATTAAGCAAATTACTATTTCTGATGCGCCTAAGGTGATGACAACGCCTTATGAATTAACGCAATGTGATTCTTTTGATACTGATTCTACCGATGGGAAAACAACATTTAATTTAGATCTTGCCAATAGTCCGCTAACCTTTAATACGCCTGATAAAATAAAGGTGTATTACTACCACAGCTTAACTGAGGCTCTAGACGACACTATCAATTCCAAAGCCTTAAATCCTATTTACACCAATACTAAGCAAGACGAGATACTACATGCCAAAGTTTTTAAGGCGCATACGGACTGCTATAGCATGGCGACAATTAAATTAAAAACGACCCGGGCGATTGATTTTAAAGTGTTTCAATTGGAAGGCTGTGATCCTAACAATACAGGAAAAGGTACTTTCGATTTGAATAGTGCAAGAACCGATATTATAAACACTCTCAACTTACCAACTCATGTTACTGTAAATTTTTACGAAAACGAAGCGGATGCTGCTATAGGGGTGAATCCTGTTTCTGATTATTTCATGTCTGCAGACACCACCTTATTTATAAGAGCCGAAAGCAATTATGTGTGTTATGGCAATGGACTATTGGAACTTTCTGTTCAAGCATTTCCAACACTTCAAGATCAAACCATTTTAGTTTGTCAGTCAGATTTTCCAATTCGTATTGATTCTGGATTGATCGCAACACAAGCCGTACATTATGCTTATTTATGGAGCACAGGTGATGCTACCAATAGTATTTTGGTCGATAAACCTGGCACCTATCAGCTTAACGTTAAGGATCCGGTGCTTTATTGTGAAGACACCATATCCATAACTGTGGTTCAAAATGAAATCGCCTCAATTAAAAACGTTACTGTTAATGACTACGATGTGACGATAAACCTAAATCAACCGATTGACGGATTTGAATTTTCAATGGACGATGAATTTGGAACCTATCAAACCAGTAATGTGTTTTTGAATAATCCTCCCGGCACCCACACGGTTTACGTCCGAGATAACAATCAGTGTAATACCATATCGAAGGAGATTTATGTGATAGGATTTCCTAAGTTTTTGACCCCTAATAACGATCAGAATCACGATTATTGGAATATCAAAGGCTTAGACCCCGCTTTGGCTTCCAATAATAAGATTTTCATTTATAACAGGTTCGGCAAACTCATATTTACTTTCAATCCGTTACAATCTAAGGGATGGGATGGCAAATACAACGGACAATTGTTGGTGCCCGACGATTATTGGTATTCCTACAAATTGTCTGAAGATAACATCTACACTGGCCATTTTAGTTTAAAATTGTAGAAGTCTGACATTAGAAACATTGACAACTCCATATTTTATTATATTTGCCACTTCACAATTTAACAAACACCTATGAAAAACAACAACCTTAACGATTTAGCTTTTGCATTATTAAGAGTATCATTCTCAGCAATGATGCTTACTCATGGCATTCCAAAACTTAACAGACTTCTTGAGAGCTCTTCAGGATTCCCTGACCCTTTTGGAATAGGAAGTACGCCATCATTAATATTGGCAGTTATCGGTGAAGTTGTAGCACCATTTTTTGTACTGATCGGTTTTAAAACAAGAATTGCTGCAATTCCAGTTATAATTACAATGGCTGTGGCTGGATTTTATATCCACATTAACGACGATTTTGGCACTAAAGAAAAGGCGTTTCTTTACCTATTCGGATTTATAGTGATTGCCTTAGTTGGTGCTGGGAAACATTCTGTAGACGGTAGAAAATAAAATTTAATGAAAGCAGTCTCTGTTGTTACCATAAAGAAAGAATTAAAACATAGGTCTTCAGAAGAATTACTGGAACTGTGTTTGCGCCTTTCTAAATTTAAAAAAGAGAACAAAGAACTGCTTACCTATTTATTATTCGAATCTCACGATGAGACTGGGTATATTGAAACTGTAAAAGCGGAAATTGATGAGCAGTTTGAAGCCATCAATACCAATAGTTATTTCTATATCAAAAAGAGTGTTCGGAAAATTTTAAGGAACATTAAAAAATACGCACGCTATTCTCTAAAAAAAGAAACTGAAGTGGAATTGTTACTCCATTTTTGCGCTGTCTTAAAAGATTTCAAGCCATCTATCAAAAATAACCTCACTCTGACCAATATCTACGAGCGTCAAATTGCGCTAATTAAGAAAATAGTCAGTACTCTGCATGAAGATTTGCAGTATGATTATACTATGAAATTGGAGGAATTGGAACTATAAGGTTATCTTCATAAAATAGAATTATAACCTAAATAAAAAGCGTCACACATATTAATGGATGACGCTTTTTTTATTGGTTGAATTTTCGATTGAATCTACATTCAAAGCTACATCATAATACGCACCAAGAGTTCTTTTAGCAAATCGCCTTGAGATACAGCATTGGCACCAACACCTTTACTTTTAACGTCAAAATCGCGCAGGGTAGCCACCACGCTACTCACTTTTCTCATCGGAAAATTACGCGCTGCAGTAATATATTCGTTGACAAAATAGGGATTTATTTTTAAGGCAACGGCCACATTACGGGGCGATTTATCAGTCATACCATGAAAATGGAGCAGCTGCGAGAAAAAATTAAACAACAAAGAAACCGTCATCACCATTGGATTGTCCTTCGGATTCTCAGCAAAATAAGTTATAATTTGGTGGGCCTTTTTAAAATCGCCTTCTCCAATAGCCTTGCGCAATTCGAAATTATTGAAGTCTTTACTAATTCCAATATTCTCTTCAATATGTTCTGGCGAAATTTGAGTGCCTTTTGGTAAGATAATCTGCAGTTTTTCCAACTCGTTATTAATCTTACTCAAATCAGTTCCTAAAAACTCCACCAGCATTTGCGCTGCTTTTGGCGCAATAGTAAAATCTTTTGGAGCGAGCACCTTTCTAATCCAATCGCCTACTTGGTTGTCATAAAGCTTTTTGCTTTCGTAAACCACACCCACTTTATTCAGGGTTTTATATAATGACTTACGTTTATCAATGGTCTTGTATTTATAGCTCATGACAAGAATCGTAGTTGGCTGCGGATTTTTCGCATAATCCACCAACTTTTCGATGCTTCTGGAAAGATCCTGCGCTTCTTTTACAATGATCACTTGGTATTCCGCCATCATCGGAAAACGCTTTGCATTCCCCACAATATCTTCAACCGTCACATCACGACCATAAAGCACCATCTGATTGAATCCGCGCTCTTCTTCCGTCAGCACATTATCTTCAATAAAATCTGAAATCTTATCTATATAATAAGACTCCTCACCCATTAAAAAATAAATGGGCTTTAATTTTCGGTTCTTAATGTCGGTGGCTATCTGTCTAACTTCGTCCAAAATTTGTAAAATTTACCAATTCTCAAACGCCAAATTCCAATTTCTCCTTATGAAGTTTGGTAATTGGCTATTGAAGATTAACTTTGGGTTTGTCTAATTAAGAAGCCTTGCAACCACTCAATTTTCCAAAGTTTTCGTTTCGATTCAAAAATAGCGAAAATAAAGTATCTATTTTTGACACTGTTCGTAAAAAGTTTATCGTTCTACAACCAGAAGAATGGGTGCGCCAACACTGCGTCCACTACCTAATGACCGCAAAAAATTACCCGCATTCATTGATTAATGTTGAAAAAGAATTGACGGTCAACAATTTAAAAAAACGATACGATATTGTAGTGTTTAATCCGCAGGGTGATATCCATTTAATTGTGGAATGTAAAGCGCCAAGCATCAAGATTGACCAAAGTACGTTTGATCAAATTGCACGCTATAATCTCACCTTAAAAGCATCGTATTTGATGGTCACCAACGGTTTGGAGCATTATTACTGCCAAATGGATTTTGAGGCAGAAACCTATGTGTTTTTAAAAGACATTCCGGAATATCATCAAGGTTAGAAACAATTCATTGCACATTATTCAGAAAATAAAAATTAAAGATTAGTGATAAAAAAAGACATCGCCATAGTCATATTAAATTGGAATGGTAAAGCGCTGTTGGAAGAATTCCTTCCTTCGGTAATCGCCCATTCTACTGATGCCACCATTTATGTAGCAGATAATGCATCAACGGACGATTCCATAAAGTTCGTAGAAACGCATTACCCAACGGTAAAAATCATTCAAAATAAAGAAAACGGCGGCTATGCCAAAGGCTATAATGAGGCTTTAAAACATGTTGACGAAGAACTTCTATGTCTTTTAAACAGTGATATTGAAGTCACTGAAGGTTGGTTGACACCAATACTTCATACTTTTAAATCGCAGTCCGAGACTGCTATAATACAACCAAAAATTCTAGATTATAAAAAGAAAGACCATTTTGAATATGCTGGTGCTGGTGGCGGATTCATCGATAAATACGGCTATCCTTATTGCAGAGGACGCATTTTCGACACCATAGAAAAAGATCATGGGCAGTATAATGATACCACATCAATCTTTTGGGCTTCAGGAGCATGCTTTTTTATCCGAAAATCTGTTTTTGACACCCTAAACGGATTTGACGTGTCCTTCTTTGCACATATGGAAGAAATTGATCTCTGCTGGCGTGCACACAATATGGGATTTGTTACTAAATATGTTGGTACTTCTACGGTTTTTCATGTTGGCGGAGCGACTTTGGATAGTAGCAATCCTAAAAAAACCTATCTCAATTTCAGAAACAGCTTATTCACTATCACCAAGAACACGCCTAAAAATCTGTTTAGTATAATTTTCACTAGACTCATCCTTGACGGTTTTGCGAGTTTAAAATTCTTATTTGGATTTAAATTTTCACACATTTTAGCCATTCTTAAAGCCCATGTCAGTTTTTATGCCCGTCTTCCGAAACTTTTAAAAGAACGCAAATTGTTAAATCAAAATCTAAACCCTTATAACAGCTCAAAATATTACAATATTCACTCTATTGTGTGGTTATATTTCATAAAAAATAAAAAGATATTTAACAGTTAAATAAATCTGTTAAATTTTTTGTTAATTCTTCTTGTAACTACTGTTTTTTATATAATTTTGATGTGTTAAATTTCTAATTTTTAATCGCTACCATTATGAAAAAAATCATGTTATTAAGTGTGTTTTCAATGTTAGTTTTAAGTTCATGTGTATCTAAAAAAGAATACTCTGCACTTCAAGCAAAGCAAAAAGAAACACAAGATTTATTAAACACTGCAACTGTTAAATTGAACAGCTGTTTGTCTGATTACGCTGCTGCAAACGCACGTGTACAAGGCTTACAGGAACAATTAGCTGACATGCGTAAAACCAATCAAGATTTAATTGATACAAAAGGCAACTTAACTACCTTAACTCAAAAAGGTGCTGAAAACCTTGAGAAATCTCTAGAAAGTCTTAAAGAAAAAGATCTTAAAATTACACGTTTACAAGATGCATTGACTAGAAAAGACAGTGTTACCCTTGCAATCGTTACTAGTTTAAAGAAAGATGTTGGCCTAAACGATCCAGATATTCAAATTAATGTTGAAAAAGGTGTTGTTTACATCTCTATCGCTGACAAGTTATTATTCCAAAGTGGAAGCTACAACGTTACTTCTAAAGCTAAGCAAATCTTAAGCAAAGTTGCAACTGTTGTTAACGGTAAACCAGATTTCGAATGTATGGTTGAAGGTCATACTGATAGCGTTCCTTACAAAAAAGGCGGTATCTTAGAAGACAACTGGGATTTAAGTGTTAAACGTGCAACTTCTATTGTTAGAGTATTGGAAGATTTAGGTGTTAACCCTAAACAACTTATTGCTGCTGGACGTAGTGAATATGTACCTTTAGTTCCTAATGATTCTGCAGAAAACAGATCTACAAACAGACGTACTCGTATTTTAGTACTTCCTAAAATTGACCAATTCTACGAAATGGTTGAAAAAGAAATGAAAAATATGATTGCTGCTGACGCTAAAAAATAAGCAGTAAACTTTATAAAATTAAAAAGCTCAACTTAAGTTGAGCTTTTTTTATATCTATATAATCAAATGTGTTCTTCGAGAATTAACTTAGAAGATTTCGAGACTTCCTTTTCCTTCCCTAACGATTACAGGCTCCTCTTCTGACAGATCTATAATCGTAGAGGCTTGATTGTCTCCATACCCGCCATCAATTACCAAATCTACAAGGCCATCCCATTTTTCAAGAATCAATTCAGGATCTGTGGTGTATTCAATAATCTCATCTTCATCTCTAATGGAAGTTGAAATAATTGGCCTTCCTAACTGTCTTACAATTTCTAAAGCAATATTATTATTCGGCACCCTGATTCCCACCGTTTTTTTCTTTTTAAAAGGATGTGGTAGCGTTTTCGCTCCGGGAAGAATAAAAGTATATGGCCCCGGCAGAGCGCGTTTTAAGATCTTGAATGTTGTGGAGTCAATTTGCTTAACATAATCACTAAGGTTACTCAAATCACTACAAATAAATGAGAAGTTCGACTTTTCCAGCTTAACGCCCTTTATTTGTGCAACCCGCTCCAAAGCCCTAATATTATTGATATCGCAGCCCAGACCGTAAACCGTATCCGTCGGATAAATAATAAGTCCGCCAGCCTTTAATACCTTAATTACCTTTTTTATTTCCTTGGCATTAGGATTCTCTTCGTAAATTCTAATAAATTCAGCCATACTATGTCTCTTATTTTATCTCTTACAAAGTAATTAAATATTTTATTATGAGGGCAATAAAACTAAAGTTACTATGCATACGGCTTGTTTCAACGCATTTTAGCAATTAAAAATAACCTCAGATGAGCATCACCTCCACAAAGGCAGGTATAGAATCGATAAAATCCTAATTGGTTATACTAAATATTGATTTCAATACTTCTAACCTAGCACATCCAACTTCGCAAAACGCAACAATAATTTTTTGACCCCGCCATGTTCAAAATTGATTTCAGCTTTAGTATCCGCACCAACACCTTCAATTTTTAAAACTTCACCTTTACCAAATCGCATGTGTTCTACCACATTTCCAACAGTCAGCTTACCATCAAATAGGTTAACATCAGGACTTCCTGTAGATTTCCCGATAGGTTTTAACTTTGGTGGCGGAATGAATTTCGCTGGTTTTTCTTCAGATTTCCGCTTAACAGGCTTTTTGAATCTGATTTTATTAGGTTCTACATCTCCAAAAATATCAGCAGAAAGCATCGGATTGAAACGTTTTTCATCGATTGGTGTTAAGATCTCCAAGAAGCTTTCGTCAATTTCTTCAATAAATCGGCTCGGTTCAGCATCAATCAATTTCCCCCAACGGTAACGAGACATGGTGTATGTTAAATAGGCTTGCTTTTCTGCTCTTGTCAACGCCACGTAAAATAAGCGTCGCTCCTCCTCCAATTCACTTCGGGTGTTCATACTCATCCCACTTGGGAAAAGATCCTCTTCCATCCCCACAATATACACATATGGGAACTCCAAACCTTTAGCCAAGTGAATGGTCATAAGCGCCACATGGTCTGCATCGCCTTTATTCGCATCCAAATCTGTTGCCAATGCTACGTCCTCCAAAAACTCTGGTAAAGATCCTGTGGCATCAGCCAATTCTTCCTGACCTTCAACGAAATCCTTGATACCATTAAGCAATTCCTCAATATTCTCCATTTTGGCAACCCCTTCTGGTGTGCCATCATTTTTAAATTCCTTGATTAGCCCTGTAACCTTTGTAACATGTTCAGCCAAATCAAAGGCATTTGCGGTTTGACTCATCACCTGAAAGCTTTCAATCATGGTGACAAAGTTCTTAAGCTTATTTTTTGTTCCTGAATTGATATTGATATCTACTTTATCAATATGTTTCATCACCTCAAAAATGGAACGTTTATAGCCATTGGCAGCCACTACCAACCGATCGATGGTAGTTTGACCAATACCACGCCCAGGGAAGTTAATGACACGTTTTAGCGCTTCCTCATCTGCCGGATTGATGATCAATCGCAAATAAGACAGGACATCTTTAATCTCCTTACGCTGGTAAAAAGACAATCCTCCGTAAATTCGGTAAGGAATATTACGCTTTCGCAACGCATCCTCCATGGCACGAGATTGTGCATTGGTACGGTATAAAATGGCAAAATCGCTATTATTTAACTGGTGTTCCATTTTATTCTCAAAGATGGAACTCGCCACATAACGACCTTCATCACCATCCGTCATCAGTCTGTTTACCTTAATTTTTGGGCCATCGTCATTAGCCGTCCATACCACTTTTTCAAGTTTGGTCTGGTTTTTATCGATTATAGAATTGGCCGCATTGACAATGTTTTTAGTGGATCGGTAATTCTGCTCTAATCGAAACAGTTTCACGTCATCATAATCCTTCTGGAAGTTTAAAATATTGTTGATGTTGGCACCCCTAAAGGCATAAATACTTTGCGCATCATCACCTACCACACAAATATTTTGGAATTTATCAGATAATGCACGAACAATCAAGTACTGGGAATGGTTGGTATCCTGGTACTCATCCACCAAGATATAACGGAAACGATTCTGATATTTAGCCAACACATCAGGGAAACGCGTCAGTAACTCATTGGTTTTTAATAATAGATCATCAAAATCCATTGCACCTGCCTTAAAACAGCGTTCCACATAATTCTTGTATATATCACCCATTCTTGGGCGCTTGGCCATGGTATCAGCCTCAATTAAATCAGCATTCTGAAAATAGGCTTTTACCGTAATCAAGCTGTTTTTATAGGATGAAATCCGCGAACTGATCTGTTTGGTTTTATAGATATCCTTATCAAGCCCCATTTCCTTAATAATAGCGGAAATCAAGCGTTGCGAATCTTGAGAATCATAAATGGTGAAATTGCTTGGATAGCCTAACTTATCCGCTTCAATTCGCAATATTTTTGCGAAAACGGAGTGAAAGGTTCCCATCCATAGATTTTTCGCTTCACTAGCGCCTACAATTTCAGCAATTCTGCCCTTCATTTCGCGAGCAGCCTTATTGGTAAACGTTAATGATAAAATATTAAATGGGTCAACTCCTTGACTCATTAAATAGGCAATTCTAAATGTCAATACTCTTGTTTTGCCCGAACCGGCGCCTGCAATCACAATCATAGGACCATCCTTTTGCAGGGTTGGCGCTAGTTGTGCCTCATTTAACTGACTTAAATACTTTTCCAAATCTCTTCCATTTTTAAGAGTGTGAAATTAACCAAAGCTTCTGTTTTGAGTAAGCGTTTTTATCAATAATTATAAACAATTGCTATTGTTTTAACACTTCAAAATAAATTGAAAATCACTTAAAAGATAATCGTAGTTATTTTATTACAAAAAACATTCTAGCTTCGACTTTCCACATTATACGATAGTCTTTGCGATTGATGAAATCGGAGTTTTAGTAGGCGTTAAAAAACATCACCGTTAGCGATTGCCTTTTTAATTAAGAAATGGAGTTTGCTAACTTAGATAGCTCAGAATGCTCTCATTTTTTCTTTCCATCTCCGGTCAGAACGCTGATGAGTCCTGAGCGGACACTTAACCAAAGAAAATTAAATACAGATTTTGTGTGATCTCTCGCGATACCTTCTTTTGAACCTTCTCTAAAATTATCGGATGCCGATTTACTGTCCTTCTTTATAAAAAGATTCGCAATGGCGGATAACACCTCCTTTTTACGCGCTCCTTCTTTATCTAAGACATTCACCTTAAACTCATCATAATTCACCTTCATATCTACTCTCGAAGTATTGACATCGCCGGAAATCGTGGCATAGGTTTTAGAAAGTTCACCTTCAAAGCGCACCTTCAAATTTGGCTGTGAGAACGGATTTAAATCTGCTGCTGGTAGTTTGCCAATATCAACTTTAAAAACAAACACGTCATTAACATCATTGACATCAAAAGTCCAAAGTACATGTATGGGTGTTTTTGCCATAAAAATAGCATCGATATCCAAACTCGTTTTTTCCGAACGGTCATAAGTGTTGCTCACATTTTTAATGTCAGCATTCATTTTTGTGAATGAAATTTTACCCGCTTCCATGTTAGCATTTACTTTTTCAGAGTAAACAATGGTCGCATTTTTTAATTCGATTTCACTTAAAGTTAAATCGAAAGTCAATTCTCTTAATGTTTTACTATACAGGTTTTTACGTGTAAAATCATCCGCTACCAATTTATTTCTATACAGATACATTTCAGGACTTTCCAACATTACTTTTGGACTTTTAAAATAGAAGATGGAATCCTTTTCGTAACCAAATTTTTGACCTTCCAAAACCAACGATGGGATCGAAACATCGAAATGGTCACGCTCCTCAGTGATGATTTGATTCAGCTTAGATTTCGAATATTTTGTAAATAAATGCAATTGCTTAAACTCAGCTTTATCCTGTGTAACCTGTGCCGATGCCATTTTTAAATCCTCATACTCCCCAACAACATAAAACAGATCATTAAATGACAGATTATAATCGCCATAATCAAAAGGAATACGCCTTTTAACAGTTTTACTGTCGACATGAATCCCCATCACATTGGCGGTAAATTTCTCGGTATGTAGCAACAGGGAATCAGTTTCGTAATTCCTAATATTAAGTTCGCCATTTTGAATATTGAAGCGACCAATCTTAACCTCTTGCTTCAATTGCTCTAAAGCGGAATATTTATATTCATCCTTAGGCGTTGCACTATTATGGTTATACAGCAGCTTCGGACTCCTTAGCTGTACACTTTCAACATCAATTTTATCGTTCAGTAGATAGTTCCAAGTGGCAAAACCATCCACCAGAAGGGTATCTAATTCTAAATTCGCAACATTTTTTGAGCCATAACTCCCTTTACTTACAATTTTAGGCCGTACCATAATGACGCTACCGCTCCAAATATTCACATCTATCGCTTCGTAATCTACACTAATGGTCTCAGGAAGTTCTTTTTCGAGAAAAGCTTCTAGCTTTGAAGAAATCATGGCATCAGCCACAAAATAGCCCACAATACCAATCACTAAAATGCTTAGCAATGCTATTAATGTAATTTTTAAAGGTTTAGTCATGAGTTAAAGATATGATTTTAGCAATATGTTTTTAACTGTTGTAAGAAAAAAGTTAATCTTATCACCAAGGCTTAATTCTGCTACTTATAGGATTTCTGTTTTTTAAAATTCTTGATGAAATTTTCAAAAAAACATCTTATGTTTGATGAAACTTAATTGCCCTTATGGATTTAGAAACAAAACTAATTGACGCTCTACTTTATGCAATTCCTGCAGTAATTACCGGACTTGTTGCTTATTATTTTTTTAAGGAACACACGAAGAATGAAGATGGCAGAAGACGCTTTTTATTGCAAAAAGATATGCAGGTCAATTCCATGCCTTTACGCCTACAAGCTTACGAACGAATGGCTATTTTTCTAGAACGCATCACACCTTCAAAACTAATCGTTAGAGTTTCACCAACATCTTCAAATAAAGATAATTACGAAAGCTTACTTATAGCAAACATTGAACAGGAATTTGAGCATAATTTATCACAACAAATCTATATTTCTGATGAGTGTTGGAGCATTATTACCGCCGCAAAAAATGCAACAATTCAACTTATTAGAAAATCGAGTCTTTCAGAAAAAACCGACACTGCTGACAAATTAAGAGAAGTCGTTTTAAATGAAATGATGGACAAACGCGCCCCAAGCGACGCTGCTTTATCCTACATAAAACAAGAAGTCAGCAAGATGTGGTAATTACATCAAAGCGCCATTTCTATTTGCGTAGCTTCATGCTTTGATCGGGCATATTCAAATCCTTGCTCCCACCACGTTGTCATCAACTTTTTACTAAAAATCAGTGAATTTTCAGTTAACAATGTGGGCGTGTAATACAGATTTAGCTTCACATCTTTATTAAGAGCCGCCAATTGCCCAATGGTCACATCGCTTTTCTCCACCTGATCCATTAAATAGGAAAACAAGTTGATCATCAATGAGAACGGGTTCTTACCGAGCACCTTATGCCCCTCCATGTTTTCAGACTCCAGAATGACGGCATCAATCTCAGTAGCGCCGCGCAAAATAGCCTCCCTGATTGGAACCACACAGCCGAATCCACCATCAGCATACTCACAATCATTTTTAGTCGCCAAAGACATAAAGGGAATGTAGTTGCAGGAAATCCAAATCCAATCACAAAATTCATCGTAGGTAAAATCCCTGAGCGATTTATATTCTACAGCGCTTTTCGTGAGATTGGTAACCGTAACCACCACATCAATTCCGGAGCTTTTTA
Source organism: uncultured Gelidibacter sp. (assembly GCF_947500795.1). Classification (GTDB taxonomy): domain Bacteria; phylum Bacteroidota; class Bacteroidia; order Flavobacteriales; family Flavobacteriaceae; genus Gelidibacter. The sequence goes on from NZ_CANMTE010000001.1 coordinate 972,898, forward strand.
TCTTATGGAATTCATACTGAGTGAAATTGCGCTTAATATTCTTTCGCAACGCACCACTCTCTCCAAAAGTCCGCTTACGCTTGATAAACTGGATTATGGAGTTGAAGTAATTTATGGAAACAAATTCGCGCCCATCTTTTTTATGCTGCACAAACGGACTGATACTAAAAATATCCTTCTGACTTACATTGGTAAAAATATCATACAACTTTCCAATATCATTGACAGCCAAATGCGGCACCAGTAAACTGCCCGTAGAGGTCCCTAAAAACATATCATAACTTTTGTTTTGATGCTCCATCAAATATTGGGCAACACCTCCTGCAAAAGCACCTTTACTTCCACCACCTGAAATCACTAACGCTTTCTTCATCTATTCGGTTATCTCCGTTTCTAACGGACTTGTTTCTACATCCTTGTATTTGGCAAAATCAAATCCACTTTGCCACCATGCTGTCATTTTCTCTTTATTAAATACCAAAGAATTGGTTGTCAAGACCGTTGGCGTATAGTAAAAGTTGATAATTGCGTCCTGATTCTTTGCTACAAACTTTCCTATTCGTATGTTCTGAAACTCTATTCTATCCACCATAAACGCAAACATATTGGTCAGCAAAGAGAACGCGTTTAAAGACGGCATCCTATTTAGTTGCGCCACTTCGGTCTGCAAAATAATAGCATCCACAACGGTCGCACCTCTTTTGATTGCCTCTTCTATTGGCACCATCGACCCTAATCCGCCGTCAGCATACTCACAGCCATTCTTTTTAGCTAAAGACATAAACGGCGTGAAGTTACAGGAAATCCACACCCAATCGATAAAATCTTCATAATCAAAATCTTTAATCGACTTATACTCAACCTGATTTAGAGATAGATTGGACACCGTTACAACAACATCCTTCTTCATTTTTTTCAAGGCATTAAAACCCTCCTCAGTGACATGCGAATGAATAAGTTTTTTAAGATTTTGGCTTTCGCCGAAGGTTTTACTGCCATTAAAAAGGTTTCGTAACACATTAAAATGATTGATACTAATGGTTTCTATCCCCTTTTTTCGCTTGATATTGAACGGACAGACATTAAAAATAGACTGCTGATCAACATTCGTATAAATCTCCTTGATTTCCTTAACTTTATTTAAAGCCAAATGAGACACCAACAAACTCCCGGTAGAAGTACCGATAAACAGATCGTAATTCAACTTTTTATGCTCAATGAGGTATTGCGCTACGCCCCCTGCAAATGCGCCCTTGCTCCCACCTCCTGATATCACCAATGCTCTCATCTAATGCCTGTTGCCTGTTTTAAATTGAACTCTTTATATTTTCAATAATACTTTTATAAGCTTCCACGCTCTCCAATTCCTCAAGCATTTTTTTTGCAAACTGCTGAAACCTCCAATTGTGATGCTTTGTGGCTTGAAATAAATTCTCCAGAGATCCCACATCGAAGCCATTAATCAACTTGAGATAATTAAAGGCATTCATCCTTAATTCAAAGCCAAATTGCGGACCTGTATAGCTTTTTAACTCATCATACACTGCTTGTTTCCTATCTGGCTGATATTCCAAGGTATTTAAATGCAAAGCCAGCCACAGCAGCTTGACATTATAATCGCTAAATCCGTAAACATCTTTCGTCTGCTGTAAATACTTAGCGCGATCTTCAGGGAAATTGACCCATAAATTGTACAATGCCGATTCAATAGTCACATAAGAAGCATCATTCAACAAGCTTTCATAAGACTTCTTTAATCCTGACGGAATGGTTATTAATTTCTGAGCGATGGCTTGTCTGACTTCCACACTATTGTTGAAATCCTCAAGCTTGACAGCATAACTATCCTGCAAGAGAATTTTTATTTTCGCTTTATCAGAAATATCAGACACCAAATAATCAGGGCATTTTAGAGGATATGTCTCACAGCTCACCTCCAAATATTCTTGGATAAAAGCAGATTTTTTCAAACTCTTCACCATCGCATCTTGAGGAAGCGCGATGTCCTCTAGCCATATTTTCACAAATTCCGTCAAATCCTGACCACTTGTTTTTTCAACTTCATTTATAAAATCAGACGTTTGAACATTCTGAAACTGATAGTTTTCCAAATAATTCTTTACGGCCAATTTAAAGGCTTCATCACCTACCTGCTCACGCAGCACGTGCAGCGCCCAACAGCCTTTCTGATAAAAAGTTAAGCTGCTAGATTTCGGATCGAGCAACGAGGTGCTATTACCAGCATTCTCCTGCGCCAACAACTGTTGTGCATACTCATGCAAACGCCAATAATAATAGTCTTCACCAAAAACGTGACGTTCTGCCAAAAGCGCGTAATAGGTCGCAAATCCTTCTTGGAGCCAATGATGATTACTGCTCGTGGCAGTCACAAAATTGCCAAACCACTGGTGCGCGAGCTCATGAGCATTGACATTAACATAATTACGATCGTTAAAACCAACCGCATCAACCACCAAGGCGTCGGAAAAAATAGTCAACGCCGTGTTTTCCATGCCCGAATACAGAAAATCCTTCACAGGCGCCTGTTTATAAATTTTCCAAGGATAAGGCACACCAATTTCTCTTTCCAAAAAATCGAACATTTGCTTACTGTAACGGTATGTGGACTCGGTTTTAGAGGAATCTTTCGGATAATAGTAATATTCTAAAGGGATGCCACTTTCTGAAATTTCAGTTTTTTTATGATAATCACCAATAGCCAACGCCACAAGATAACTACTCATAGGCGCTTCCATATCATAATGCCATTTCGTAACATTTTCTGCAACCGACTCTTTGCCAACAAGCTTTCCATTAACCAAAACCTCATAGCCATCAGCATAAGATACAGACAAATCAAATTCGATTTTATCATTTACGTCGTCAAGACTTGGCAACCAATTACTAGTGTATTTCCCTTGACCTTGCGTCCAAATTTGATTTCCTACAAAATATAGCGCGTTATTAGGCTTAGCCGAATATTCAAAATGCAACTCATAGCTGTTGTTTTCAATAAAATCGCTCAAGATGACCAACTTATTGTCTTCATTTCGAAAATCAACTTTCACTTGAGAATCACTTGTAAGATTCTTTAACTTCAAATCTTTAAAAACCATGTTGACAGCGTCAAGATAGACAGAGCCTGTGTCCTTTAAAATTTCAAAACGAGCACTATATTCGCCTGAAACCTCGCCAGGTGCCTCAAAACCTAAATCAGCTTTAATCACTTTAAAATCGACAATCTCCGTCTGTTGAGCCGAAGCCAACACAGCAAAAAGAACAAGGTAAACTGATAAAAAACAGCGCATAGATTGGTAATTACTAAGATGAGTCCAAAATAAGAAAAATAAATCGCTATAACCCATTGCACCCAAGCAAACTTTAAGCTTAGAGAAATTGAGACTTCACCAAGGATTAGCACATTTTACAACATTGAGATAAGTCAATTAAAAACGCAATTGAACCTTCATAAGGATTTCCGCATTCAAAGGAATTAGTTAAATTCGCAACAATGAATGCCAAACTTCAAACACCAATAGATTACTTAAAGGGCGTCGGACCAAATCGTGCAGATTTGCTCCGTTCAGAACTTGGCATCCACACTTATCAAGACCTGATCAACCTATTCCCAAACCGCTACATCGATAAAACCCAATATTACAAAATCAACCAATTACAGCGTAACAACGCTGATGTTCAAATTATTGGAGAAATCACAAGCTTAAAAGAAGCCGGTCAAGGCCGCGGAAAACGCCTGGTAGCAACCTTTAAAGACGATACCGGAATTCTTGAACTCGTTTGGTTCAGAGGACACAAATGGATTAGAGACAGTATCAAATTCGGGAAAAAGTATGTGATTTTCGGTAAAACAAACTGGTTTAACGGCATTTTCAGCATGCCTCACCCAGAAATGGAACTGCTTGAAGAACATGAAAAGAACTTACGTTCTGCCATGCAGCCCATTTATCCATCCACAGAAAAACTTGCAAATAAAGGCGTCACGAATCGGGTTTTGAACAAAATAATGCAGCAATTATTTCTTGAATCCAATGGACGATTTGAAGAAACTTTATCCGAAAATCTGCTCACAAATCTGAAATTAATTCCGAAAAGCAAAGCGCTTTTTAACATCCATTTTCCGGAAAGTCAAGAGCTATTATCGCAGGCGCAATTTCGTCTTAAATTTGAAGAATTATTTTACATCCAGCTGCAATTAATTATCAAAAATCTGATCCATAAATCCAAAATTAAGGGTTTCAATTTTGAACATGTAGGCGATTATTTCAATACCTTTTTTCAAGAGCATTTACCCTTCGAATTGACCAATGCCCAAAAACGGGTTTTGAAGGAAATTAGGGCCGATTTAGGAAGCAATGCACAAATGAACCGACTATTGCAAGGTGATGTAGGTTCCGGGAAGACCATTGTAGCGCTCATGTCAATGTTAATGGCACTTGACAACGGTTTTCAGGCCTGCCTAATGGCCCCGACTGAAATTTTGTCAGTCCAACACTATCATGGATTAACGTCACTATGTAAAGAACTGAACATCAGTATAAAACTACTTACAGGCTCAACCAATACTTCAGAACGACGAAAAATTCATGAAGCGCTAGAAAATGGCGAATTAGACATCCTAATCGGCACACACGCGCTCCTTGAAGATAAGGTAAAATTCAAGAATCTGGGACTCGCGGTCATCGACGAGCAGCACCGATTTGGCGTTGCGCAGCGCAGTAAATTATGGCACAAAAACACCTCGCCTCCACACATTTTAATCATGACCGCAACGCCAATTCCGAGAACCTTGGCGATGTCCGTTTATGGCGATTTGGATGTGTCCGTAATTGACGAATTACCGCCAGGAAGAAAGGACATAAAAACAGTCCACAGGTACGATAAAAATCGGTTGAAAGTTTTCGGTTTTATTCGAGATGAAATTGAGAAAGGACGACAGATCTATATCGTCTATCCGTTGATTCAAGAAAGCGAAAAAATGGATTATAAAGACTTGATGGATGGCTATGAAAGTATCTCAAGGGAATTTCCAATGCCTAAATACCAAATCTCCATTGTTCACGGACAAATGAAACCTGCAGACAAAGATTATGAGATGCAGCGTTTTGTTAAAAGGGAAACCCAAATTATGGTCGCCACAACAGTGATTGAAGTAGGTGTTAACGTTCCAAACGCCTCGGTAATGATTATTGAGAGCGCGGAACGGTTTGGATTATCGCAATTACACCAATTACGAGGCCGTGTAGGTCGTGGCGCGGAACAAAGTTACTGTATTTTAATGACGAGCCATAAATTGAGCGAAGACAGCAAAACCAGACTACAAACCATGGTCAATACTAATGATGGGTTTGAAATTGCAGAAGTCGACTTACGTTTACGAGGTCCAGGAGATTTAATGGGCACACAACAAAGTGGCGTATTGAACCTTAAAATTGCAGATGTCATAAAGGACAAAGATATTCTGCAGCATGCGCGCTATTATGCGAAGGCTATTTTAAAAGCAGACCCTTCCTTATCGCTTCCAGAAAACAAAGTTTTGCGTTATACTTACGCTCAACTAAGCAAGTACAAGAATGTCTGGAACTATATTTCCTAAGCTGTATCAATTTAGGTGACCTGTTTGGATAATTGTTCAATCTAAACACTGACCAAGCAGCCACATTGACCCTTACAAAGCATAAGAATCATTTAAAACCCACTATCCTTCCTATCAAGCCCACTATCCACAACTATTAAAATAGTAGTATCTTCGGCGTTTAGTTTTTAAAAGCTTACCCTTTAATTTTACATTATGTTACACCTTAAATTAGAAACAGATCCGCGTTGGGCTGCCATTGCTGAAGAGAATATCGAAGAAATCTTAACGGACCACGCTTGGTGTGAGCAAAAGGCTGCTACCAATGCCATCACGATTATTACGCACAATTCGCAATATGAAGATTTGGTGACTGATTTATTGGAACTCGCCAAAGAGGAACTGGAACACTTCCAGATGGTACATGACATCATCAAAAAACGAGGCTACACTCTAGGGAGAGAGCGAAAGGATAGCTATGTTAACGAACTGTATAAATTCATGAATAAAGGCGGCAATCACCTGCAAAGCATGGTGGACAGACTGTTGTTTTCCGCAATGATTGAAGCAAGAAGTTGCGAGCGCTTTAAAATGCTATCGCAACACATCAAAGATCCGGAACTTTCGAAATTCTATTACGATTTAATGGTCAGCGAAGCTGGGCACTATACCCTATTTATCGGATACGCAAGAAAATACGGCAAAGACATAAACGTGGATAAACGCTGGAAAGAGTTGGTTGAATTTGAAGGCGAATTGATCAAAAGCTACGGAAAAAGCGAAAGTATTCACGGTTAATTCTCCATCCGAAACTAAAGACGGAATTACACAAACTATTCCGCTAAAAGCATATCAATAAAGCTGCTGAATTCCTTTTTAAACGCTACATATTTTTCTCCGGTTGCAGGACCGTTAAAACCCGTATGAATTTTTCTAACCTCCCCTGTTTTATCTAAAAACACAGTCGTAGGATAAGACAAAACTTCGCTCAGCATTGGCAACTTTTTATGCGCCTCCAACTTATCAGAAGAACCGTGCTGCGCCAACAACACCGGATACTCTATGCCTAGTCTGTCTTTTAAACGTTTAATGCCCGCAAACGCTGAAGCCTCTGTTTTGGCATTTTCAAAAGCTAAGGCTACAAATTCAACACCTTTATCAGCATTATTCTTATAAAATTCAGAAAAATATGTGCTCTCATCCAAACAGTTAGGACACCACGTCCCCATCAACTGCACCACCACAACTTTATCTTTAAATCGCGCATCGTTTAGAGACACGACCTTACCGTTTTCATCAGGAAAAGCGAACTCAAAACGCTCATAACTACTGTTGAACGTTGTCATCGTATTGGCATCCGGTAATTTAAAGTTTTCATTTCTTTTCGCATCCATTGCCGCTTCCCACGTGTTTCCGGAATAAAAAACACCGTTCATCACGCTGTCCTTAACGGTCGCCACAAACAAGTATGCATGCGCACCATCAAATGTGGATAATTTTAACTGATCTCCATCAACAACACCCTCCAAATATCTATAATCGCCTGTTTTGGTTCTAAAAGTTCCCGTCACTTTTTCTCCAGTTTGCTGAAAAACACCTTTCGCTACAAAACTATCGTCACCTGATTTAGGAGAAAACAAGACTTCCCAATTCCCCGAAACGTCTGCAGATGGCTTTCTTTCAGTAACAAACCGCTTTTTTGAGTTAGGTAAAGCTTCAAAAGGAATGTTTTTATTCATAGTATTATCAATAAAACGACCTGCCATACCTTCATCCGTAAACTTTACCGCGAAATAACCGTCAAAAACAGGCATTTTAATGAAAATTGAATCATTTTTATAAGTGATATCATCCACCAAAATGACTTCGTCGGCATTTGTGATTTTCAAACTACGATCTGAAGTCACCTCAAAATTAAAGGGCAATTTTAAGTTCTCATTTACCTGCAACTGACCTAGCCAATGCCCCTGCGGGATTTTTTTTGAAAAATCTTTATTACAAGACATCATAGTGAATGCAGATAAAATGATTAGAAAGTACTTCATATAGAATTTGGGACTAATGTTGAGGGACCAATTTAACTAGAAAAACCTAAAAATAATATAATTTACAATTTCCATAACTATATACTATTATTATCTTTACGCCAAATTTAAAACAAGACGCAACACCAGGCCATTTATATTATTCTGTTTGCGAAAATTTGAATTAACCGTAACTACCTTAAGCATAACAATTAAAAAATGAAAATTTCCTACAATTGGTTAAAGCAATTTGTCAATATTAATTGGACTCCTGAAGAAACGGGGGAACTCCTAACAGATTTAGGCCTTGAAGTTGAAGGCATCCAAACTTTTCAATCTGTAAAAGGCGGATTAGAGGGCATTGTTGTGGGCGAAGTATTGACGTGCATCCAACACCCTAATGCGGACCGTCTTAAAATTACCACGGTAAACATTGGTACCGAAGCACCTTTACAAATTGTATGTGGCGCTCCAAATGTTGCGGCCGGTCAAAAGGTACCTGTAGCCACTATTGGGGCAACACTTTACACAGATAAAGGTGAAGCCTGGACCATTAAAAAAGGAAAAATCAGAGGCGAAGAAAGTCACGGAATGATTTGCGCAGAAGACGAATTAGGTCTTGGCAAATCTCACGATGGCATCTTGGTTTTAAATGATGATGTTGCTGTAGGCACTTTATTGGCGGACCTTTACGAAGTAGAAAATGACCAAGTTTTCGAAATTGGCTTAACTCCAAACAGAGCTGACGCCATGAGTCATTTTGGAACCGCAAGAGATCTTAAGGCTGGATTGTTGCAAAAAGACATTCACGTGGAGTTGATTACACCATCAGTAAGCGCTTTTCGTGTAGATAACAATATATTAAAAGTTGATGTTGAAGTTGAAAACAAAGAATTGGCGCCACGCTACTGCGGACTTACCATTTCGGACGTTAAAGTAAGCGAATCGCCGGCATGGCTTCAAAACAGACTTAAAGCAATAGGCCTAACGCCAAAAAACAATATTATTGACGTTACCAATTATGTGTTACACGAATTGGGACAACCGTTGCACGCATTTGATGCCAATAAAATTGAAGGCCATAAAGTAATCGTTAAAACATTACCAAAAGGCACCAAATTCAAAACTTTAGACGGGATTGAACGTGAGCTTCATGAGGAAGATTTAATGATTTGTGACGTTTCTAAACCAATGTGTCTTGCTGGTGTATTTGGTGGCGAAATTTCAGGTGTTACTGAACATACCACCAGTATTTTCTTAGAAAGTGCTTATTTTAATCCGGTGAGCATTAGAAAATCGGCTAAAAGACACGGCTTAAATACCGATGCATCTTTTAGATTTGAGAGAGGTATTGACCCAAACATTACAGAATACGCACTAAAACGTGCAGCCTTATTGATACAGGAAGTTGCAGGCGGTCATGTTACCAGCAACTTGGTGGACTTTTATCCTAAGAAAATTGAGGATTTTCAGGTGCGTTTAACTTTTGAGAACGCACAGAAATTGATTGGTGAGGAAATCCCTAAAGATATTATCAAAAGAATTTTGATGTCCTTAGATATCAAAATCAACAATGTTACGGAAACCGGATTAGGACTTACAGTTCCTGCCTACCGTAATGATGTGGTGCGTGAAGCTGATATAATTGAGGAAATCTTGAGAGTTTACGGGTATAACAATGTCAATACCACAGAAAAACTCAACGCTTCCATTTCCAACACCTCTAAATTTGAGGATTTCAAACTTCAAAATGTGGTTGGAAATCAATTGGTATCCCAAGGATTTTATGAAATCTTATCCAATTCCTTAACCACTCCTGATTATGTAAAATTAACAGACAGTTTAAAGGAAGAACATAATGTGGAGATGCTTAATCCGTTGAGCAATGATTTAAGCGTGATGCGTCAGAGTTTGTTGTTCTCAGGATTAGAAGCAGTAAGCCGAAATGTCAACAGAAGACGTTCAGACCTTAAATTATTTGAATTCGGTAAAACGTACCATAGCTATCCTGACAACCGTGTTGAAAACAAGCATCTGACTTTGTTTTTAACAGGAAACAAAAATGCTGAACGTTGGAATTCTCCTGAACAACCTAGCGACTTTTTCTATTTAAAAGGTCTTATTACAGCAATTTTAGAGCGTTTAGGTTTGAATAAAGTGAAGACTGCACCTATCCAAAATGATGTGTTTAGCGAAGGGATTAGCCTAACATTAGGAAAAAAGACCTTAGTGGAGTTTGGGTTGATCAATAAAAAAATAATGAAACACTTTGATATTTCACAAGATGTTTTATTTGCTGATTTCCATTGGGATCATGTAATCGACATGGCAAAACACAACAGTGTGAGTTTTAAAGAGCTTCCAAAATACCCATCAATCCGTCGTGATTTCGCACTATTGCTTAACGAAGGCATCACTTTTGAAGAAATTGACACCATCGCTAACCAAACTGAAAAACGCTTATTAAAAGAGGTGGATTTATTTGATGTGTATCAAGGTAAAAACCTTCCAGAAGGCAAAAAAAGTTATGCGGTGAGTTTTAAATTTCAAGATGAACACAGCACACTAACTGACAAGCAAGTAGACAAAATTATGAGCAAGCTACAATCCAATTTTGAAGAACAACTTGGTGCGGAGCTAAGATAGATTACTAAACAAAGGCTTTTTAAAGCAAAAGATCGAGATCATTTTCGGTCTTTACAATTGTTAATATTATGTTTTAATTGGTAGTACACATTCAAATTATTCTTAATTTTAACATTTAAACCAAACACGATTAACTATGGCTACTGTAACACTTAAAGGCAAACCGATAACTACCTCTGGAGAACTTCCAAAAATAGGTGCTAACGCTCCTAATTTCAAATTAGTAGCTTCTGATTTAACTTCAAAATCACTAAATAACTATTTAGGACATAAAGTAGTTCTCAACATATTCCCAAGTATCGACACAGGAACTTGTGCGCAATCTGTAAGAACATTTAACAGAAAAGCTAGCGAACTTCCTAATACCAAAGTACTTTGCATTTCTAAAGATTTACCATTCGCACACTCACGTTTTTGTGCTGCAGAAGGTTTAGAAAATGTGGAAAGTCTTTCTGATTTTAGAGATGGTAATTTCGGAAAATCCTATGGCTTAACATTTGTTGATGGTCCTTTAGAAGGCTTACATTCAAGATGTGTTGTTGTTCTTAATGAGGATGCCGAAGTAATTTATACTGAACAGGTTGACGAAACTACAGAAGAGCCTGATTATGAAGCTGCCATAAATTCGCTTTCTTAGTTTTAACTTATGTCCGATAAAAAAGATTCCTTTCTGGTCAATCGCTTAAAAAGTGTGGGTTGGGCATTTAAAGGCGCATGGATTTTACTGCGGACTGAATCGAGCATTCAAATTCAATTTTTCATTGCCATTGCTGTCACAATTGCAGGATTTTACTTTGACATATCCAAAACGGAATGGCTATTTCAAGTCACAATGATTGGATTGGTCATGAGTATTGAAGGTGTCAACACGTCTATTGAATACATTGCCGACTTTATCCACCCAGAACTTCATGCCAGTATTGGACGTATAAAAGATGTTGCTGCTGGAGCTGTATTTATAGCTTCAATAGCAGCGATAATCGTGGCTGCCATCATTTATTATCCGAAGCTTTTTTAATACTATTTCCGTTAGGATTAACGTTAGTAATTTGTATTTTTGTTTCCTTAGGCAAACAAAGCATCCTAACGTTTTTTACTAGTAAAATTAAAAATTAATAGATTTCCGTGGTCACGGAAAGGCACTATGGCGAAGAAGAAAACCAAGACTAAAAGCAGCACTACAACCAAAACTAAAAAACCAAGCTTCAAACTTACAAGTCAACAAAAACTCATTTTTGGTAGCTTGTTAATGATTCTTGGCATTTTGCTTTCTATTGCCTTCCTATCATTTTTCTTCACTGGAAAAGCAGATCAAAGTACACTTACAGAAATTGGTACGCGCGAGGTTGTTGCCGAGAACTGGCTTAATAAATTAGGCGCTTGGGTAAGCGACTTTTTCATTATGAAAGGCTTCGGTGTAGGGTCCTTTATATTTGCTGGACTCGTATTTCTTTCGGGAATTTATGTCACTTTAGATATCAATAAAGCAAAACTAAGAAGCAATTGGATTTGGGGAACATTAAGTGCCATTTGGATGTCCATTTTCTTCGGTTTCTTTGCTCACAAATACGACGCACTTGGCGGTACGATTGGCTTTGAAATGAATTCCTTTATTCAAGATTATATTGGGATTATAGGCACCGCCCTCCTACTCTTTTTCGGATTGATCATTTACGCTGCTGTTAAATTCAAATTGACGGGCGAAGCGATTGTCAATTTTTTCAAATCGGCCAAAAAAGACATTGCATCGGATTATGACACGGATTCACCATCTAAAGAATCCTATACCGCTCTAGATAATGATTTAACTGCAGAAGCAGAAGATATCAAGGCCGCTTTCGATTTAAAACCAGCAAAACAAAAGGAATACGTTGAACCCGTTAAGCCCAAGCCGCAACCTGAAGCTCCTGTAACCGTACCAAGTCTTAATATAGAAGTTCCGCAAGCCAAAAAAGAGCCTGTTGAAATTGAAGAAGTGGCTATGGAAGTTGAGCATGTTGCTGAAGAAGCTTCTGAAAGCGATAATCTTTCCGATAGATTGGTGGCCGATTTCGGGAAATTTGATCCGACGCTTGAATTGAGTAAATATCAATTCCCTCCTTTAGATCTCCTTAAAAAATATGATTCTGAAGGCATCACCATCGATCAAGATGAGCTTGAGGAAAATAAAAATCGAATTGTTGAAACGCTTAACAATTACAATATTGGTATCAGCAGCATTAAAGCGACTATTGGCCCAACAGTCACCTTATATGAGATTGTTCCTAATGCTGGTGTCCGCATCTCAAAAATCAAGAATTTAGAAGACGATATTGCTTTATCATTAGCCGCTTTGGGGATTCGTATTATTGCGCCAATTCCGGGAAAAGGAACTATTGGTATTGAAGTCCCTAATAAAAACTCGACCATCGTTTCGATGCGCTCGGTTATCGCCTCACAAAAATTCCAGAAATCAGAGATGGAATTGCCAATTGCTTTTGGGAAAACCATTAGCAATGAAACTTTTGTGGTCGATTTAGCAAAAATGCCGCATTTATTGATGGCTGGAGCAACTGGTCAAGGTAAATCTGTAGGTTTAAATGCCGTATTAACGTCGCTACTTTACAAAAAACATCCTGCAGAAGTGAAGTTTGTTTTGGTCGATCCTAAAAAAGTGGAGCTTACTTTATTCAATAAAATTGAGCGCCATTATTTAGCAAAATTACCAGATAGTGAGGATGCAATTATCACTGACAACACTAAGGTGATCAATACGTTGAATTCGTTGTGTATTGAGATGGATAACAGGTATGAGATGTTGAAAAATGCCATGTGCCGTAACATTAAAGAGTACAACGATAAATTTAGAGCACGTAAACTCAATCCTGAAGAAGGGCATCAATTTTTACCATATATCGTACTTGTTGTGGACGAGTTTGCTGATTTGATTATGACGGCGGGGAAAGAAGTTGAAACGCCTATCGCTCGTTTGGCGCAATTAGCACGTGCTATTGGTATTCACTTAATTATTGCCACCCAAAGACCATCTGTAAACGTTATTACGGGAATTATTAAAGCGAATTTCCCTGCACGACTTGCATTTAGGGTGACATCAAAAATCGATTCAAGAACTATTTTAGATAATTCTGGTGCGGATCAATTAATTGGTCGTGGAGATATGTTATTTACACAAGGAAACGAATTGACTCGTATTCAGTGTGCATTTGTTGATACCCCAGAAGTGGAAATAATCACAGAATATATCGGAAATCAGAAAGCTTATCCAGACGCTTATTTGCTCCCAGAATATGTTGGTGAAGAGAATGGCACAAGTCTTGATGTAGACATATCCGACAGAGATAAACTGTTTAGAGAAGCCGCTGAAGTTATCGTAACAGCACAGCAAGGATCGGCTTCTTTATTGCAACGTAAATTGAAATTAGGGTACAATAGAGCGGGTCGATTGATTGACCAATTGGAAGCTGCCGGAATTGTTGGACAATTTGAAGGCAGTAAGGCACGACAAGTGTTGGTTCCAGATTTGGTAGCTTTAGATCAACTATTGGCCAATGAAATTCAATAATACGTTTCATAACAGCATTAAATCAGATAAAGGATTTTAAAAAACAGAATAATGAAAAAACTATTTGTATTAGCGATTGCCTTATTAACATTTTCAACCTACGCTCAAGACGCAGCAAAAGCAAAAGTCTTGTTGAATGAAGTGAATGCTAAAGTTAAAGGCTACCAGAACATCGGAATTGATTTTAAATATGTTCTTAAAAATACGAGCGAGAATATCAATCAAGAAACCCGTGGTGACGTGGTCATTGAAGGAGACAAGTATTTATTGAATATCCTTGGTGTGACACGTATTTATGATGGAAAAACACTTTACACCGTCAATCCTGAGGATGAAGAGGTGACTATTTCGAAGAACAACACAGAAGACGAGAACACCATTACACCTAGCAAAATGCTATCCTTTTATAAAGAAGGCTACAACTACGCGATGGACATTGTTCAAAATGTAAATGGCCGTAAAATTCAGTATGTAAAATTGACACCAATAGATACAAAATCTGAAATTAAGCACGTGTTATTGGGGATTGATGCACAGACAAAACACATTTATAATTTGATAGAAGTAGGCAAAAACGGCACACAAACTACTTTAACTGTAAATAGTTTTAAAACTAATGAGCCTATTTCAAAAACCTTATTTACTTTTGACGCCAATAAGTACAAGGGCTATTATATCAATAAGCTCGACTAGATAAGGCGTACACTTTATGAAAATACTGGATAGGTATATACTTAAGACCTACTTGAAAACATTTTTGAGCGTGTTTATTATACTCATGCTCATTTTTGTTTTACAAGCTGTTTGGCTTTATATTTCAGAATTGGCAGGAAAAGATTTGGACATAGATGTCATCTTCAAATTCCTCCTCTACATTACACCTACCCTAATCCCATTAATCTTACCACTGACCATCTTATTGGTTTCCATTATGGTATTCGGCAGTTTTGCTGAAAACTATGAGTTTGCCGCTATGAAATCGACTGGGATTTCATTGCAACGCGCCATGAGAGGCCTCAGTATCTTTATTGTTTTACTTTCCGTAACAACCTTTTTATTTGCTAATAATGTTATTCCGTGGGCAGAATTCAATGCCTATAATCTGCGAAAAAACATTGCTAAGGTAAAACCTCAAATGGCCATTGCCGAAGGTCAGTTTAATGAACTTGGCGATTTCAATATTAAGGTGGATAAAAAAAGTGGCGACCGCGGGCAGTTTTTATCTAAAGTGATTATGCACCAAGCCAAAAGTAACAGACCAGGAAATTACACGGTCATTATTGCTGACTCTGGCGAATTGAAAAGTAGTCCAACTTCCAATATTCTTCAATTAGTATTGTTTAACGGGAACTATTACGAGGAAATCTACAGTAAGAAGCCTAAGGAAATTGAGAAAAAACCACATGCCAAGAGCTATTTTGAGACCTACACGATGAATGTAGATCTTGAAGCTTTAAATGATGTGGATTTAGATGAGAAAACCTATACCACCCGATATAATATGTTGGATGTTAGCGGACTTAATTACACCATAGATAGTTTGTATAATAACAAATCTGTTGAATATAAAAACTTCGCACAGACGTTGTATACCAGAACTTCTATCAGCACGATTAATTCCAACCTACTTCCTGATAGAAAGATAATTCCAGAAACCGTCCCAGAATCAGACAGTATTTCGAACAAGGACACAACTCCAACTAAAGTAGTTCCTTTTGAAGGTAACGTCACTGATCTTTATGACACTAAGACCAAGCTGCAATTAATAAATTTGGCTTTGAATACTGTTAATAGTACTTCCCAAATTATTGACACCAAAAAGCAATTTTTAGAGGTTTCAGAAAAGAACTTGAACAAACACCTTATCGCATTACATGAAAAGTATGTGTTAGGTTTTGCTTGTTTTATATTGTTCTTTGTGGGTGCACCCTTGGGCGCATTAATACGCAAAGGCGGAATCGGATTGCCATTGGTTATTGCCATCCTCCTATTCCTTACCTATCATTTTATAGGGATATTTGCCAAAAACAGTGCTGAGGACGGAACTTTGAATCCGATATTAGCCACTTGGCTTTCCACATTAATTATGCTGCCGCTCGGCGTTTACCTTACCACACGTGCCACTAACGATAAAGGTCTGTTCGATTTTGACAGTTATCTCAATCCGATTAAGAACTTCTTAAATCTACGTCCTAAAAACTCCGTTATGGTTGATGGCGAATTGGTGCAATATAGTTTTCTGGATGGTTATAACAATGAAAAGTTAATCGACATCATCAAGAATCACGATGCATTGGATTTTGATAAAAGCGTAAAACCATTCGCCTTAAATCAATTATTAAAGCGCAATCAAAGTATTGAAGACCTTCAAAAGCAGGGTATCGATATCAACGACACCTTTATCAACTCCCAAAAAAAAGCGACAGACACTATAGGGTATTCTAAGTTTGCGGTTACTTTCTATTGTACAGGAATCGCATTGATTGTTGTACACTTTATTCTTAAAAATAATGGACTTCCTGAAATAGCGAATTCGGCTAAAGATTTAGGCTTCATTTCCCTTTTAGTGTATGCGTTATATTATGTTGTGACGTTCATTAAAGCCACGGCATTCTATAAACATCTTGGCTTAAACATCAAACCTTTAAACCCATTATTAATGCTCATCGGACTTCCATTTTATGGCGTGTCCCACTTTTTACTCAAAAATAAAATCAAAGAAGACTTAGATAGAAGCGCTATCCTAAATGTAAAATAAGCCATATCTTTGCATATAATTTCAAAAAAACATGACTACAAGTACATACACATCACCAATAACGTTACATACCATTGAGGAAGCCATTGAGGATATCAAGAAGGGTAAAGTCATAATTGTTGTAGATGATGCCGATAGAGAAAATGAAGGTGATTTTGTAGCCGCTGCAGAAATGGTAACGCCAGAAATGATCAATTTCATGGCCACCCATGGTCGCGGATTAATTTGTACACCCCTAACTGAAAAGCGTTGTAAGGAGTTGGATTTACATCCGATGGTACACAACAATACAGATCCGATGGAGACTGCGTTTACCGTTTCGGTAGATTTACGAGGAAATGGAGTGACCACAGGAATATCAGCAAGTGATAGAGCTAAAACAGTGAAAGCACTTATTGATTCAGATACCAAACCTCACGATTTAGGTCGCCCTGGCCATATCTTTCCACTGGTAGCAAAACAAGGCGGTGTTTTAAGACGTACAGGACATACTGAAGCTGCAATAGATTTCGCACGATTAGCGGGCTTAAAACCTGCTGGAGTGATTGTGGAAATCATGAATGAAGATGGTACAATGGCACGTTTGCCACAATTAATGAAAGTTGCTGAGAAATTTGACCTTAAGATTGTCTCTATTGAA
Organism: uncultured Gelidibacter sp.; assembly: GCF_947500795.1. Lineage (GTDB taxonomy): Bacteria > Bacteroidota > Bacteroidia > Flavobacteriales > Flavobacteriaceae > Gelidibacter. The sequence goes on from NZ_CANMTE010000001.1 coordinate 990,121, forward strand.
GATCTTGTGGCCTATAGAATGCAACACGACTCTTTAATTGAAAAGAAAGAGGATTTTGAAATTGTGACGCGTTTTGGAAAATTCAGATTGAGAGCTTACCAACAAACCACCAATAGCCAGGTGCACATTGCACTTACCAAAGGTGCTTGGAAAACGAATGAACCGGTGTTAACCAGAGTGAATTCAACTTTGGTAAACAATGATGTTTTAGGGACACTAACCAATAACGCGGATAAGAAGTTGGATAACATGTTCAAGTTGATTAATGAGGAAGGCAAAGGCGCCATTCTTTTCATCAATCAGCAACACCAATCTACCGACTTATTAAACCGTTTAAAAACGTTAAGACAAGGCCAGAATCACACCGATGTTATCAAGGCACCGAGCATTGCCATGGACAATAAAGATTTTGGAATTGGCGCTCAAATTCTACACGATTTAAACATTCATAAACTACTTATAATGTCCAATAGCGAACATACAAAACGTGTTGGGATTATAGGTTATGGATTGGAAATTGTGGACTACATGACGTACTAATTCTTAGTGCAAAATACCTTACCCGAGTATTAAATAAAAGTGATTCCTAGTTTGAATTTGCAATTTTGCAAGTTCAAACTAGCGCTTCATTGTGCCCTATAAGTTTCAATAATTTATCTGATAGGTTATGAAAAAAGGTCACAACCTAAAAGCAAAATAGCTTCAACTATTATCAATAAAAAATTGAAATCAAATACTTATCAATCAGCAACTTGGTTGTATTTATCTAAATTGAAGATTTAATGATTTCCACCATCTTTTGAGCGCGTTGCAGCACTTCTTCTTCCGTCCACGACAGCTTTATGAGACACGAAATATTTCGCCCTATAAAGTGATCCGACTGATCGAAAGTTTTGGTTTCAAGATACGTCAAACCATCCTTTATTTCTTTTGAAATTGGGAACAAACTTTTAACATTTTTTAGATGGTCCCACTTGCGCACGTAGTGCCAATTGTTATCAAAATAATGAAAACAACCATCAACCCCACCTTCTTTTAAATTCTTAGAAGCGATACGTGCAGTTTCCAAATCAGGAAGGAAAAAATTCAAAAATGCATAGCTTTCTTCACCTCCATCAGGTACCGTTCTAAAGGTTACTTCTGGTAGTTCCGAAAGTGCATTTCTTAATACTGTATAATTTTTCTTTTGGATGGCTAAAAAGTCAGGTAAGCGTCTTACTTGCGCCAACCCAACAGCGGCATGAAGTTCTGAAATCCTAAAATTATAACCTAAAAACGGATGCCCTTCAGCACCTCTATCGTTTCCTTCATGGTCATGTCCGTGATCAGAATAGTGGTCTGCATTAACATAGTAATCCTTATTATTGGTGATAACGGCACCGCCCTCTCCACTTGTAATGGTTTTAACAAAATCGAATGAAAAACACCCTAAATGGCCAATCGTACCAAGTGCCTTTCCTTTATAAGTAGCACCAATGGCCTGACAAGCGTCCTCAATTAGAATTAAATCATGTTCCGAACTGATTTTTTGCAAAGCATCCATGTCGCCCATACTACCACACATCTGAACCACCATAATGGCTTTGGTTTTGGACGTAATGGCATTTTTAACAGCCTTTGGATCGAGCGCTAAGGTATCATCAATATCAACCAACACCGGTATCGCTCCTACCATTAAAATAGCTTCAAAACTCGCCACAAACGTGAACGACGGCATAATCACCTCGTCACCTGCACCAATACCTGAGGCTGCAAGCGCGACAGAAACTGCTGCTGTACCACTAGATACCAATTGGACATATTCGGTTTTAAATGTTGATTGCAATTCCGCTTCCAGTTGCTTGGCCTTCCAATGTCCGTTACGCATGCCGTCAAAGCCGTAGCGCATCAGCACACCACTTTCTAAAACATCATTTACTTCTTTACGTTCAGCACTTCCAAATAATTCAAATCCTGGCATAGCAATCAAATATTATAATTAAATCAAATTTAGTAATCTTAACTCTGTCTTTAAGTTTTAGGAACTATAGTTCCAACACTGCATCATTCAGTTTTTTCCTAACTTTTTTGAAACCAGAAAACATATCATCAGCAGCCCTATACCCTACTGGCAATAATAAAACAGATTTTAGTTCTTTTTCCTCAAGTTGCAATATCGCATCAAATTGCGCGCGATCAAAACCTTCCATCGGACAGGAATCGATATGTTCTACAGCACAAACAGTCATTAAATTCCCAAGCGCAATATAAGCCTGTTTAATGGACCACTCCTGCTGTTGCTCCTGAGTCATGTTGGTCATCATCGATTTTAAGTCGTTCCTATAAGGCTCTAAGATGGTTTCAGGTGTATTCCTCAGCTCACTTACATTATTAAACAAATCATCCACATCATCCGTGTTAATATGGTCTTTGATACACAGCACCAATAAATGCGACGCCTCAACAATTTGACGCTGGCCATAAGCCGCCGGCAACAATTTAGTGCGCAATGCTTCGTTCGAAACGATGAGCATTGAAATGGTTTGCAACCCAAAAGAGGTCGCGGTTAGGTTAAAAGCCTGTTTAAGGGTATGCAACTTCTGTTTGGTCAGAAGTTTGGTAGGGTCAAATTTTTTAGTTGCATAGCGCCACTGTAAACGTTCTATTATATCCATTGGTAATCATTTCAAATTAAGACAAAAATAAGGGATGTGCTTTACAATTATAGTCCATTTTGATCATTAAATTCTATGGTGAAATTTATTTGATTAAAAAATTGTGATTTTATTTGAAAGAATAAAAAAAGGGTTCTATATTTGCACCCGCATTCAGGGCATACCTGATGAGACACTCGGAGAAATGGCAGAGCGGTCGAATGCGGCAGTCTTGAAAACTGTTGAGGGTCACACCTCCGGGGGTTCGAATCCCTCTTTCTCCGCAAAAGGAAACCCACGACTTTTAGTCGTGGGTTTTTTATTTATAGCAACGACTCAAGCCCCTTTAGCTTGAAGGAGTGGCTATAAATAAAAAAATAGCATCGTCTTTTTTGACGATGCGAGGGTTTCTATGCTTGCTCAGGATTTCCTTTTGGGTTCAATTTATTAATCCTCTTTCTGCGGAACGGTGCTGATATGGGATACCTCCTGAACGCAGTAATATCAAACCCAAAAGATTGATAATGAACGTCATTCACATTTTTGTCATGTCGAATGTAATGAGACATCACATCATCTTTTTACCATAGAGCCTCCACTGTAATGGGATTCCTCCTAAAGTCGGAATGACAAATTGGAATGGAATGAGAGAGCATATAAATCCCCCAACTTTATGGAATTCATCCCTCTTTATCCGCAATAAAAAAATAGCATCGTCTTTTTTTGACGATGCGAGGGTTTCTCTGCTTGCTCAGGACTTTTTCTGGGATCAATTTATCAATCCTCTTTCTGCGGAACGGTGCTGACATGGGATAACTCCTGAACGCAGTAATAACAAAACCACAAGGTTGATAATGAACGTCATTCACATTTTTGTCATGTCGAATGTAATGAGACATCACATCATCTTTTTACCATAGGGCCTCCACTGTAATGGGATTCCTCCTAACGTCGGAATGACAAATTGGAATGGAATGAGAGAGCATATAAATCCCCCAACTTTTTGGAATTCATCCCTCTTTATCCCCAATAAAAAAACAGCATCGTCTTTTTTGACGATGCGTGGGTTTCTATGCTTGCTCAGGATTTCCTTTTGGGATCAATTTATTAATCCTCTTTCTGCGGAACGGTGCTGATATGGGATACCTCCTGAACACAGTAATAACAAAACCACAAGATTGATAATGAACGTCATTCACATTTTTGTCATGTCGAATGTAATGAGACATCACATCATCTTTTTACCATAGGGCCTCCACTGTAATGGGATTCCTCCTAACGTCGGAATGACAAATTGGAATGGAATGAGAGAGCATATAAATCCCCCAACTTTTGGAATTCATCCCTCTTTATCCGCAATAAAAAAACAGCATCGTCTTTTTTGACGATGCGTGGGTTTCTATGCTTGCTCAGGATTTCCTTTTGGGATCAATTTATTAATCCTCTTGCTCCGCAAATAGAAACCTGTAACGAAAGTTGCAGGTTTTTGTTTTCCATACCACACCTAAACCTTTAGTCATCAAGAACAATTCTAATAAATCTGCTGCAAATTTTATAATTCTAAAAATGTTGATCATTAAATGAAATGGATACGGTCAGTTTAGTAGCTACAAATAAATTACAAACCACACTCGACATCGCTATCATACAGCATCTTAACAAAACCACATCAAAAGCAAAAGATTGGGCAACAACTAAATATTTTCATTAAAGATATAATTACCTTTGCATCAATTATAACAACTCTAGTCTTAAAGGGTCGGATTCAACATTGATTAGCATTTAGATATTATGGAACAGTTTTTTTATGAAAATTTCGGCGTGAGTGAGAATATATTAAACTACGTCATTATTCCGCTATTAATATTTTTAGCTAGAATTTGTGATGTTTCCATCTCTACCATCAGAATCTTATTTGTGATGAGTGGCAAAAGGAACATTGCGCCTTTTTTAGGGTTCTTTGAAGCATTAATCTGGTTGTTGGCCATAGGGCAGATTATTAGCAATATAGATAATGTGTTCTCCTACGTGGCTTATGCGAGTGGCTTTGCTGTTGGAACTTTTGTGGGGATGTACATTGAAGAGAAACTGGCCATTGGCCGTGTGGTATTAAGGTTAATCACCAAAGAACCTGTACATGAATTTATAACCTTCTTGCATGATAACAATTACCGTTATTCCATATTGGATGCGGAAGGCAGAAACGGAAAAGTTAACGTGGTATTCCTGGTATTAAAAAGAGAAAATTTAAAACACTTAACAGACGCTATTAACACCTATCACCCAAGTGCATTCTACACCATTGAAGGCGTTAAAATGGTAAATGAAGTCAACCTCATCGATGACAGTCCAAGGCAAATAGGTTTATGGGGCCTACAATTGAAACGAAAATAGCTAGAAGTAAAACTGCTTAAGACATGAGCGTTTCAAATAGCAGAATTTAGCCCTCGCTTATGATGTTTTTTATGACATTAGAGTACTACGTCTTTTTTGAAATTAGCTTACTGACTACAAAAACAATAGGGTTGTGAATTAAATCCCTTGCCATGCGAAGTATGCCATCTATAAAAGCAAGTTTAATTGCTGAATTTGTTTATAAAAAACATTGTCCCAGTATAAATTGTATATTTTATATTCCGTCAACAAACTCCAAGAACACCTTCTTATGACGTTCTAAATTCAATTGTGGCGACAAGGACACACGGACGATATAATCTTTATCCCCTTCTTTAGTAGTGCCCTGTGTAGAGGTGGCTGGTATGGTCCAGTAACTTCCTTGTAATTGCCCATAACTCACACAAAATTTACTTTCATCAGGAATTTCTGTAATCATTAAATTAATCAATTTCAGGTTCAATGCGCGTTTGTAGTCTTCTCGCTCTTCATCTGTAGCTCCTTTAGTAGGAAGCCCTAGTGAAAACACTGATGGCGTAAACCCTTGAGATGCTAAGTCGTCTGAAACAAAATTAATTTTCGCTTCTGGCAACACCTCATTAATAAAGTGTACAAACTCACGCGTATGGTCATAAGCATCCTTGATGCGTTGATTCATTGATGGCAACTTTGCTGCTAAGATTTTATATTGTAATGGTGTCGCTTCGTTATCACAAAGCGTCAAATGAGTTGCTATTTTGTCCATCAACCCTTGAGTTTTTTGATTTCCTACACAATAGCCAGCAGTACATTTTCCACCGCTCGGGAATTTAGAACCACTCGCATAAGAGAGCGCTCTCACTTCGGAAAGAATATCACCTTCACCTAAAAAATGGATATTAGGGCAAAATGTTTGATCCAAGACAAATACCGGATCTATTGCTACAGTTCCGGAAGCCGTATGTCGGACTTTACTTAAAGCAGCTTGCAAAGCTTCCAGGTTTGGAACTTCAACCCTAGGATTGGTCGGAATCTCAGCAATGATATAGGGCACAGCATCTTCCTTAGCAACCTTAGTCAATATGGTTTCAATACTGCTTACCATATCATTAGTGCCATCCACGGGTAAATCTACCACCTCTACAATATCAAGAACTTCTGCCACACGTCTAGCCTGATCATTGGTACCGCCATAACAGTTTGGCGGGACGATAAACTTAATGGCTTTTCCTTTATGATGCTCCATTGCATCGTGGACGAGACCCATCATTATTGCATATTGCATCGATAGTCCGCTAGATGCTACCAAAGCGGTAGTTGGTGAATTAGTGACTTCTTTAATCGTCTCTAAAACCAAAGCCTTGTTAGTCTGTAAATGAAGCTCGGGAGCATCTTTCATTTCCGATGTCTCAACGAATAATTTCAATGCTGTCAGACAGTTATATGGCGTCATGGCAATGGACTCTCGTCTTCTGACATGTTGGATATCTGAAACATATTTGTCATTCTGACTGCCATTAACCATCAATATACTGCCAAGTTGAGCATAAAGACTTATGTAAAAGTCAATAGCTTCTGAATGTGCCAAAACGCCGAGTTTATCGTACTGTGCTATAAAAATTGTGCTACCATCAAAACTATCTACAGATGCAACGTCATCAACTCTTTCTACATGAAAATTGTAGCCATACACAGATTTCAAAAGATCAAGATCCAAGGCCTGTGGTAAAGCGTCAGTATATAAAATTCTGGTGCTTTTACCGTCTAATGCATTCGTTCTTAAGATGGCTAGCACAGGCATTGTCTGAGAAGAAAACGTGGTCACATTTTTTGCCTCGATCCCATCCAAATTAGCAATCCCCCACTCCAAAATACAGGATAACGGGTGTCCCAATCGAATATAATCATATGCTGTTGGGAGTTGGCTTAATGCAGAAGTTTGAGAGTTATTGTGGTTAAATAAGTTTTCAAATTCCTTTAAAAATTCCGTTTTGGCTAAGTCTTCATTGTAAATATCTAACCGGTGTGTCGTTAATGTCAGCCAATCAGAAGGCATATGTTCTATAACCTCCTTTATATAGTGTAGCATTTCAGTTGCTTTCATAAGTATCCGCTTTTAATAAGTTGGCAAGATACATCAATTAGCGATTTCTGAAAAAATTTAGAAGTCTCCTTTAGCTGATAATTTAGACTGAAAAGTTATCTATAACCATTCCAGTGCCCATGTTGCAATGCTTAATCCCATAATTTTTCCCATTACGGAAATCACATTATACCCTACCAATTTGACAATATACTTACTCATCCAAAAGGTAATGTTGGTTAATTGCCAAAGAACCCGTGCATGAATTTAAAACCTTTTTGAACGATAACATTTCCCGCTATTCCATATTGGATGCTGAAGGCAGAGTTAAAATCACTTCTGCCCAGCAAATGTAAGGCATTCTATACCAAGCACTATGAGAAATGGGGTGTTAAACACCCCAATACATAATTTCATTTCTGACTTCTGCAGTACTTCTTTTGGTACGCGTGGCAATATGAGATAACATTTTATCAAATTCACCTAAAAGGTAGTCGGTATCTCTTTCAGTTACATTGGGGTATTTACGCATAAAGTCATCCTTTATTTCCGCCCATTTTTTCTGCAAATCGCCAACGGGCTCTTTATTTGAACTGACGATTGTTTGGTAATCATCGTTTCTATCTGGATCTTTTGGTTTTGTGCTCATAACAGTTTTTTATTTAGAGAAAAGATAAGACATAAACCTCAGTCCGATTAACTCAATTGCTAATATTTTGAATCTATAAAATCCCTTAACCTTAATTTCATAGTTTGCAATCGAAACAAAGTAGGAACAAAATACCTAGAAACAAAAAACCCCATCTCATCAGATGGGGTTTCTATATCAAAGGTTGCAAATGCTTTAACAGGGTAACTGTAAATTCCTTTGATATTCTAGATTAATGATTCGGCCAGTTTATAATTTCGTCCACAACCTCATCCTGAGTCCTGTTGGTACGTTTAGCAATCTGGTCCGTTAGCGTATGAAATTCGCCCTCTCGAAAGTTGACATCCATATCCGTAAGGTTTGTATGACGTCTTCTATAATCGCTTTCAATATCCATCCATCGACTTTCAATATCGCGAGAGTCCATGCTACCTGAGCGGTCTCGTTGCTCTTCATTTTGCCTTCCGCCACGGTGTTCATCACGTGATGAATAATCTTGGTTTTGGTTTTGGCCTTGATTCTGGCTTTGGTTTTGGTTTTGATCGCGATCGTTTCCTTGCTGATCGTAGTCACGATCATAATTACGGTTATCATTGTTTGTGCTCATAACTTATTTTTTTAGAAATTATTAAATCCTTTATTCGAATTTATAACTTCTTCAAAAAGAAGAATGGCCCTAAATGGAGTAATAATTGCCCAATAAAAAGCGAGTGCCTTTTCTGTAAAAATTACTTTAAGAAATCCGAAACAATTAATAATACAATCTAAAATCGAGTAACTTACAGAGACTATAATGTTTTTGAAACAACTCCTCTACCACTTCCTTGAGGTCATCATTATCTTGATACAAACTAAAAAAGACCCTATCTAACGTACTTGCACTAGAAATTTCGCTGACGTCAACACCATAACCCGATATGGCTCGCGCACCTGTAACATCTAAAAAATACTGCGATTCTTCATCGGTAAGGTCCAGCATCTTTCTATTCGCAAAATGAATCACCTTTCCTTTCATTTTACCTTCAAAAAGTTCAGCGATTTCCTCCATACTATAATAATAGTCATTCAGACGAATAGTGTTTGGTTCCCCAGGCAATACAAGGTAGATAATTTCATAATCCTTAAAATTATGATCATCATAAAGCAACGTACTTAAACTCTCCTCCATACTTTCGATGGTATCACAAGCTTTGTAGATACTAGCAATACCTTGTCGCATAGCAATGTCTTCTAAAATTTTGACTACTTCAGTGGCATCAGAACTATCAACATCCGGAACGGCTTCGAGACAGAAAATAAACTTTTCGCTCTCCATGTAAATTGCTGCTTTCATTTTGCAAAATTCTTGCTTTTGATTGTGATTCACAACTATTTTGTTAACTCAAAAGATTTGTAGCAGGTGTTCAGAATTAGGAATTAAATTGTGAAAGGCCATATAAATCTTCACGTTCATATCATTATATCCATGTAAAAAATTATCTTCATCCTCGGTAACAATTAGAAACATCTAATATGTATATTTAGCATTAACCCCTATCAGAGTAGTACAAAAAAATATAACGACTTTAAACTTTCGGCTTGACCACTAATGTGAAATCAAATAGAATCCGCACTATAGATATCTTGCGAGCATTGACGATGTTCCTAATGATTTTTGTAAACGACATTTGGTCTTTAACAGGAATCCCGGTGTGGTTAGGCCATACCGAAGCCACTGAAGACGGGATGGGGTTTTCCGATGTCATATTTCCATTGTTCCTATTTATTGTTGGCTTATCAATTCCTTTGGCCATCAATATCCGACTTCAAAAAGGCGATTCCAAAATTAGCATTCTAGCCCATATTTGCGGACGAACAGCCGCTTTACTAATCATGGGATTTTACATGGTTAATTACGGTGTGATTTATGATACCGACATGCCAATAAATAAAAATATTTGGCAGATGATGATGGCTTTAGGAATCTTTCTCATCTGGATGGATTATAAGCGACTTCCCAAATTTAAGAAAGGTCTGGTTTGGGGCTTAAAATCCATTGGCGTGCTATTACTAATGTATTTAGCGTGGATTTATCAAGGTGGTCGTCCGCCACAATTAACAGGCATGCAAGTCCGATGGTGGGGAATTTTAGGCTTGATCGGTTGGGCATATTTGCTCAACAGTGCACTCTACCTCTACCTTGGACAAAGAGTCTGGTATCTTATCGTAATATTTTTAGGCTTGCTCTTTTTAAACATCCAAGAAAACCACTATTTTGAAAGTATTCCGGCATTTAAATTAGTCATCAGCGCCTCCAATCATGTGCTTATTATGTCAGGCGTACTTTGCACTATATTTTATCTGAAGTTTAATAAACATGCATTTCCTCAATTCCAATTTCTTTCCATAATCTTTGGATTAGGACTTCTTTTTATAGGCTTTGGTTTATTTTTAAGACCTGAATTTATTATCTCGAAAATCTTAGCGACACCTTCCTGGACATCCATTTGTATTGGCATTAGTTTAATTTCCTACGTTGCATTATATCTTCTTGTTGATGTATTAGGAATCTACAATTGGACTCAACCTATAAAGCCAGCGGGAACAAGCACACTAACATGTTACCTAATGCCTTTTTTCATCTATCCTATTATAGCGTTGACAGGATTTCAGTGGCCAACGCCATTAACAGATGGCCTCTTGGGCATACTAAAATCCTTATTATTTTCATTAGTCATCATTCTACTTGTAGGCGTTTTAGAAAAAAGAAACCTCCGATTAAAAATATAGTGGCATTGTAGAATATAACCCTCAACATCATCCTTATACAATGGTTTTTTAAAGGTCTTTGCCGAGCCCTTTCTACCTATCAAATTAAGGACATCGAAAGGTCATAAATAAATCTTAAATCGGCGCAATCATTATAAAACTTACCCTAAATTCAGTATCTTGAGGGGTTGAAATTTCAATACATTGTAAACCTATAAAAACGTAGGTATTACACTACATGTATTTTTAAAAACACTATAAGAATCATTAAACATCCAAGATTAAAACGATATATAAAATGGAAAAACAAACCAATCCGCTATTATGCGATATAGAAACCGGAATGTGTGAAACAACAGAAGGCACTACAGACACAGCACCTCAAAGCTCTGTAAAGTCTACTAAAAAATCAGTGAAAATTATTTACTATACTGATCCTATCTGTTCTTCTTGCTGGGGAATTGAGCCACAATTGCGTAAACTAAAGTTAGAATATGGTGATGCGGTTGAAATCGATTATAGAATGGGCGGTTTATTGCCAGATTGGAGCTACAACAGTGGCGGCATCGGAAAACCTTCAGATGTAGCACACCATTGGGACGAAGTGAGTGTTTATTACGACATGCCTATTGATGGCGATTTATGGTTAGAAGATCCTTTGGACTCCTCTTATCCACCATCCATTGCATTTAAGGCCGCACAAATGCAGGATCAGGACAAAGCAATTCTGTTTTTAAGAGAAATTAGAAAATTGGTATTTTTAGAAAAGAAAAATATTACCAAATGGGAACATATTGAAAATGCCGCTAAAAAAGCAGATCTTAATATAGACCAACTTAAGTCAGATTTTGAAGGTCCTGCAAAGGCATTATTTCAAGAAGATTTGACATTAGGAAGAGAATTGGGCGTGAGAGGATTTCCAACGATGTTCTTCTTGGATGAGGCCGGAAATAAAGAATTCGTTTACGGAACAAAACCGTATGTGTACTACGAAATGGCCATTCTAAAACTTAATCCTAATGTAAAGAAAAGCGAATACAGTAAAAACTGGGAAGCACTCTTCTCCACCTACCATTCGCTTACAGCAAAAGAGTTTTCGGAACTGTCTGGAACTCCTAGAGCCGAAAGCGAACAACAACTAAACGAACTATCCAACACAGGAGCATTGGAAAAATTGACTACGAAAAATGGTTCAATTTGGAGAATTGTCAACTAATCGATTCCTCAAAAGCAACTAATTTATAATGTCGTTGAGAGCAGTTGAAATTTTTAGGTTATAAAGGTTTCGACTGCGCTCAACCTGACATTTGCATTTAGCTGAAAGTGTCGTTAATCTATCGCTATCAACCTATTGATATATTACCCATTATTGGAGTTTATGGCTCTGAATGGCTGTCCTTCTATTTAACTTCCACTAAAGGAATCGCTAACAAAGGAATTTGAAGTTCATCAATCAAATCTTTTTTCTTGTTTTCAGTGAACAGTTCCAAAATCAAATTTCTCTTTTTATGACCCGCCACAATGAGGTCAATATTCTGCTCCTTAACAATCTTTTTTATCGACTTAACCATTGACCCTTCAATCAGGATACCTTCTGCTTGCACATTGTATTGAGCTACAACATCTAATGCTAATTGCTTGATCAATTCAGCGGATTTCTGATTGTCTTCTGTTCGTTTATCATAGATGTATTGAGGTCCCGCTTCACGACTCAGTAAATCTGTCGGGTTGGCTGCCGAAACATGGATGATCCAAATCTTGCCCCCAGTAAGCTTGGCAAGCTGCACCGCAGGAACGGTTAATTGATTGGCATATTTTGGACGGTCTACAGCGACAAGTATATTTTTCATAAAAATCTGATTTTAGTAAATTTAATCAAAATAAAACACATCCTTTTCAATTGGGCTGTGTAATTTAAAGATTACAGCTGCATTTGTCCATAGTACTCCGTTATCACCATCTTATAGCGTCTCATGTCAACTATTAGATGATGGTTGATAATTCAAACTTCCTACACTAAAGCAAAAAGGTGTCTTTCCAAAATCCATTTTATCTCCTACAGAATTTCATGAGTAACATTTATCATATTGATTAACAAATAGCTGAATAGAGAATCTACTCCTGATTTTATTAAGCTACTTTTAAATTAAAATACGTGGCTATGTATTACAGAAAAAAACGTGGAAAAGGGTTCACTTATCAAGACCAAAACGGTAAGACTATTACAGATTTGGATACCCGCAATTGGATAAAGTCGCTTGTGATCCCTCCAGCTTGGACTAAGGTTGAAATTTCAGAAAATAGAAAAGCTGATTTATTGGTTACTGGTCGCGATGATAAAGATCGAAAGCAATACATCTATCACCCCAAATACAGAGAACTGCAGAATTCCAAAAAATTCGACCGCATTATTGAATTCGCCGATCAATTAGAGCACATGCGCAGGGTTACGGGCCAACATCTTAGAAAGCGAAAACTGAACCGAGACAAAGTGATGGCTACGATGCTTAGGTTATTAGAATCGGCGTTTTTTAGACCTGGCTCTGAAACCTATTCCAAAGAAAATGCCACCTACGGGTTAACCACATTACGGCATAAACACCTCACTATAGATGGGGATGAAATTATATTCAAATACAGAGGAAAATCTGGCCAAGAACAAGAAAAACACATTATTGATAAAAAGTTAGCGGCCATCGTACAACAAATTGATGACATGCAGGGCTATGAGGTGTTCAAATACCTTGATGATGATGACAACATTATAGATGTAAAAAGTGATGACTTAAATGCCTATATACGCGAGGTCATGGGCGAGGATTTTTCCGCAAAGGATTTTAGAACGTGGGCCGGGACTATGATTGCCGCCATTGCTTTGGACGAATTGGGTGTTGTGGACAAGAAAGATCAGAAAGCATTAGATAAAAATATAAAAGAGGCCGTCAACCGTGTATCAGAACGCCTTGGTAATACGCCTTCCGTAGCCCGAAGTTCTTATATCGATCCAAGAATAATTGAAGATTATACGCAAGGCCGAACCTTGCAATATTTCGAAACAGAAATCACTCGATTGCTTAAGAAAGCCGAAAACCTATCCAAAGAAGAAATTGGTGTGTTATGTATGCTACGGAATCGCCTAAAAAAGAAGTGATTGCTTACTATTCCTCGCTCCTTCTTTCATCTCCAGAAAAACAATAGCCACAAACTTCTGGTGCATGATTCTGATTCAATCATCCAAAATAACATTCCCGAACCTCTACATTTCCATCAATACGCCTCCATCGCTATGAGGCCTATTAATTGTTTTTATTATCTAAACCTCTAAAATACAATTCAATTACGGTTAAATTCTTTCAACATAACATTCGTAAACTTAACATTATCATTAAATTTTAAATAAATAAGAACACATAACACTCATAAATGTGTTAAATTTGTTTCAATACAGCATTCAAAATATAATAGTTTATTGACAGGTTTGTGATTTCATACTTTCAAATCATATCACTAGTGCTATTTATTGGGTTGCTAACGCGAACCCATACACTACTGTCAATTCTACCTAAGAAACAGCTTTGCGATTTCGCACATTAGCTGTAGTCTGTATCGATATTTAGATATGGTTAATTTTTACTTGATCCAGTATGACACCTTAAACAACTAATAAACACTTAAGTCATTTTATCGATGACCTCACTAAGAGTAAAAGCTTAATTCAGATTCTAATACGATTAAAAGGATTCATTTAGCACCAATACACATTAACCCTTAAATATAGCACCTATGCATTTAACAGCTAGAGAAACAGAGAAACTTCTCATCTTCATGGCGGGTGAACTCGCCGAAAAACGCAAAGCTCGAGGCCTGAAATTAAACTACCCAGAATCTATAGCATTAATCAGCAACAGACTACAGGAAGCTGCACGAGATGGCAAATCCGTTGCCTCTTTAATGCAAGAAGGCGCCACCTATTTAACGCGAGATGATGTTATGGAAGGCGTTCCCGAAATGATTCACGATGTACAAATTGAAGCAACATTTCCCGACGGTACCAAGCTGGTAACCGTCCATAATCCTATTCGTTAACCTTAATTTATAAACTATGATACCAGGTGAATATATATTGAAGAAAGAAGATATTGTATGCAATCCCTTCCGAAAAGCTATCAAATTAAAGGTTATCAATAAGGGCGATAGACCGATTCAGGTTGGGTCCCACTATCACTTTTTTGAAGTGAATAGAGAGATGGAATTCGACCGTGAAAAGACGTTTGGCTACCGATTAAATATTCCATCAGGAACAGCCGTTCGTTTTGAACCGGGAGAAGCAACCAAAATAGAACTTATCAGTTTAGGCGGAAAACGCAACTCCTTCGGACTGAACAATCTTGCTATTGGAGACACCATGAATCCTCAAAACTTAAAGAGAGCAATGCTAAATGTAGAACGCGAATCCTTCAAAAACAAAAAGTCATGAGTTTTAAAATCGACAGAATTAAGTATGCCAATATGTACGGACCAACCGTTGGCGATAAAATAAGATTGGGAGACACCGAACTTTTTATTGAAATAGAAAAGGACTATACTTTCTATGGTGAGGAAAATAAATTTGGTGGCGGAAAAACGGTTCGTGATGGCATGGCGCAATCCAGTACAGCAACTCGTGATAGTGGCGTTTTGGATTTAGTGATTTTAAACTGCATTGTTTTAGACCACTGGGGAATTGTTAAAGGAGATATTGGTATTAAGGATGGTAAAATAGTGGGTGTCGGTAAAGCTGGAAACCCAGATACCATGGAAAATGTAGATCCAAACATGATTATTGGCGCCTCGACTGAAGTGCATGCTGGTGAAAATCTTATTGCGACTCCTGGAGGCATAGATACACACATCCATTTTCTTTCTCCACAACAAATTGAACACGCGCTTTTTAGCGGAATTACTACCATGATTGGTGGCGGAACAGGGCCCTTTGATGGCACCAACGCTACCACAGTAACACCTGGCGCTTGGAATATAGAACGAATGCTACAAGCTACAGATGATTTACCAATGAATTTAGGCTTCTTCGGAAAAGGAAACTGTTCATTTTTAGCACCTTTAAAAGAACAGGTGGAAGCAGGTGTTTTAGGGTTGAAGGTGCATGAAGACTGGGGAGCAACACCATCGGTAATTCACGCATCGTTACAAGTAGCAGATGAATATGATATTCAAATTGCTTTGCATTCTGACACTTTAAATGAAGCAGGATTTTTAGAAGATACTATGGACGCCATAAACGGTAGAACCATCCACACCTTCCATACCGAGGGCGCAGGCGGTGGCCACGCTCCAGACATTATTAAAGCAGCAATGTATCCGAATGTGTTGCCAGCATCAACAAATCCGACGCGACCTTTCACCAAAAACACGATTGATGAGCATTTAGATATGCTGATGGTGTGTCACCATTTAAGTAAAAACATTCCTGAGGATGTCGCTTTTGCTGATTCTAGAATTAGACCAGAAACTATTGCTGCTGAAGACCGACTTCACGATATGGGCGTTTTCAGTATTATGAGTTCCGACTCCCAAGCCATGGGACGTGTGGGTGAAACCATTTCAAGAACCTGGCAAACAGCTCATAAAAACAAGATTCAACAAGGTTTTTTGGAAGAGGACAAAAAAATGAAGGCAGATAATTTCCGTGCGAAACGTTATGTAGCGAAATACACCATCAACCCAGCAATTGCTCACGGTATTTCGCAACACGTTGGGTCTATTGAACCAGGTAAAATGGCCGATTTTGTATTATGGAAACCTGCCTTGTTTGGAGCCAAACCAGAAATGATTGTTAAAGGAGGTATGGCAATTGCCAGTAAAATGGGAGACCCAAACGGATCAATCCCTACACCACAACCTATTATGATGCGCCCAATGTTTGGCGCTCTAGGAGCTGCCGTACATAAAACCTGCGCCACTTTCGTATCTAAAGCCGCAATGAACAATAATATTAAAGAAAAATACGGACTCAAAAAACAATTATTCGCCGTTACCAATTGCAGAAGTATTTCTAAAAAGGATTTAATCCATAACGATAAAACACCTTTAATTGAAGTCAATCCAGAAACCTACGAAGTAAAAGTAGATGGCGTAAAAGTAACCTGCGACCCAATTGATGTGGTGCCTTTAGCACAACGTTATTTTTTATTTTAATAGGAATTTAAAGCTACGCAACGTCGCATAATCGTTGCGTATTTTTATTTTAAAACGAAATGCTCATATGCTTTGTAAAGAAGTTATTGGAAACATAGAATCTTACCCCATAGGAAACAAAACGGTAGACACACTACATCTGGAATGGTTTGAAATGACCAAACGCATCATGCGGAAAAGAACAGAACATGGTCGCGAGGTGGCGATCAAATTCCTAAAGGAAGGACAGCGGCTTCACCAAGGGGATATTCTTTTGGAGGATGATACAAGTGTGGTGGTTGTAGATGTGTTGCCTTGCGATAGCATTCAGGTAACACCAAGAAATATTGTGGAAATGGGTACGGTTTGTTATGAAATAGGAAACAAGCACTTGCCTATTTTTATTCAAGAGGAGAAAGTTTTGGTTCCTTATGAAAAACCTTTGGAACGTCTGCTGGAAGCGACAGGTTATATCGTAGAGAAGAGACATTGCAAACTGTTGAACATGTTAAAAGCCAACGTTGGCCATTCGCATGCAAGTGATACACCTTCCCTATTTTCAAGAATTTTAGACCTCACCACAAAACAATAATGAATATGACACACAACAAACAAAGGGTTCTATTGGAGTTGCTGCATATTTCAGATCCGACGTTGCCAATTGGTGGGTATTCGCATTCCAACGGATTGGAAACCTATATTCAGCAAAAAGTGGTGAAGGATGTGGACACAACGCGTGAATTTGTAGAAAATATGCTCATTTATAATTACAAATACAATGATGGGCTTTTTGTCCGTGATGCATTTAAATACGGAACAGAACAAAATCTAGAAGCACTTTTAGAGTTGGACAACGAGTCGCACGCCTTAAAAACACCTATGGAAGTCCGTGATGGCAGTTCAAAATTAGGCATGCGATTGCTTAAAATTTACGTGCGGCTACACGATTATGAATTGATGCATTCCTTTTTCGAAAAAGTGAAAAACAAAGAAACTCCTGGCCACTATGCAATAGTTTTCGGAATGATTACCGCTCTTTTAGGTGCTGAAATCAAATCGGTACTCAGTGCATTTTATTACAACGCCGCGGTTAATATGGTGACGAATAGTGTAAAAATGGTCCCCTTGGGGCAAATGGATGGACAGGAAATCTTGTACAACATGCACGATTTAATTGCCACCCTTGTGGACGACACCTTAACCTTAGACGAAGAGATGCGCGGCTTATGCAACCCAGCATTTGACATCAGATGCATGCAACACGAAACCTTGTATTCACGACTCTATATGTCTTAAAAAAGGGATTAGGTATGAGGTGCTAGGTGTTAGGTATGAGGAATGAGGAATGAGGAATGAGGAATGAGGTCAAGATTTAAGAAGTACAACTATTTACAAAATGGATTTTAAAGTAAATAAAAACAAAATATAAAATGTCAGAGAGAACATATATAAAAATAGGAGTAGCCGGACCTGTAGGCTCAGGGAAAACCGCTTTAATTGAAAAATTATCCCATAAAATAGCTAAAGACTATAGTATCGGTGTCATCACCAATGATATTTACACAAAGGAAGATGCGGAATACTTAACAAAAAACTCCTTATTACCAGCCGATCGTATTATTGGTGTCGAAACGGGTGGCTGTCCGCATACAGCCATTCGGGAAGATGCAAGTATGAATTTAGAGGCTGTAGATGAGATGGTCAACCGTCACCCAGAAATAGAAATTGTTTTTATCGAAAGCGGCGGAGATAACCTATCGGCAACCTTCAGTCCAAATTTAGCAGATGTCACCATTTTTGTGATTTCAGTGGCTGAAGGCGAGAAAATTCCACGAAAAGGAGGCCCCGGAATTACACGCTCCGATTTATTGGTTATTAACAAAACAGATTTAGCACCATATGTCAATGCGGATCTTGAAGTAATGCGTGCCGATTCCAGCAGAATGCGCCAAGGGGCACCTTTCGTCTTTACCGATTTGATGAGAGGCGACGGATTAGAAGATGTCATCAATTGGATTAAAAAATACGCCTTAATTGAAGAAGAAGCTCCAGAACCAGCATTACAATATTAAGGTATGGGGCAATACAGTATTGAAACCGGCTTGTACCAAGAGCGCACCATTTTAAAGGACACCTATTTTACGCCGCCATTTAACGTGGTTGAAATTCGTGAGGATAAAACCAACCCTTTAATGGAAGTGATGATTATGAGCTCTTCACCAGGCTTTTTTAATCTGGATGATTATAAAATTGAAATAAACGTTAAGACCAATACCTTGCTAAATCTACAAACACAATCCTACCAACGGGTGTACGACACGCCTGATGGCGCACGACAGGAAATGAAGGTAGTTATTGAAGAACATGCTTACTTCAGCCATGTGCCACATCCTTCCGTACCACATAAAGGCGCTATTTTTGAAAGTAAAAACAACATTAATCTCGCTAAAAACAGTGTGCTTATTTGGGGAGAAATATTGGCCTGTGGCCGAAAGCTTAATGGCGAATCCTTCGCTTTTACGAAATATAGCAGTCTGACGGAAATTTATCGCGAAGGGAAATTATTTTATAAAGACAATTTATATCTAAAACCATCTGCCGTAGATTTTAAGACCCTTGGACAATATGAAACGTTCACCTACCAAGCCAATTTTGTAAGTATTGATCCCTTTCATTCAGCAAAAGAACGGATGGCATTTATATCCACAGTGTTGGCCGAGGAAGAAGATATTCTATTTGGAGTATCACAACTTTCAGAAGACGCTTGCGCTTTAAGAGTTTTGGGTAATTCCGGAGAACAGCTTTTTTCAGCCTTAAAAAAAATTCAAAAACAATTAGACAAACACGCAAACGCTCTACGCAAAAAGGAAATAGAGCTCAAGTTAGTATAAGAATGGAATCAGAATTAAATGTATTATTAATGGCCGCTATATCCATTAGCGTGCTTCATACCTTAACAGGGCCAGATCATTATATCCCTTTTATTGCCATAGGAAAAGCTAAAAATTGGACCCTCAGACGCACTATTTTTTGGACTGTCGTTTGTGGCACTGGCCATGTCATGAGTTCCGTGCTCTTGGCTTTGGGAGGTGTGGCTCTAGGATTTTCATTAAACAAACTGACCTGGTTTGAAGAAGTAAGAGGCGGTTGGGCTGCCTGGGCATTATTCCTATTTGGAATTGTCTTTCTATTAATTGGAATATATCAAGTTTATAGAAATAAAAAACACAAACATTTTGACGTGTATGATAGTGGCGATGTGTATGTATATGAGCATAAACACGGTCAGGGACCAGTCATGCCAACGGAACGACGCAAAGTAACGCCATGGGTCATGTTCATCATCTTTTTGTTGGGACCTTGTGAACCTATGATTCCCCTACTTACCTATCCTGCCATTATGAATTCTACTTATGGCATTTATCTTATTACTGGGGTCTTTTTATTCTTCACCTTATTAATGATGGTAATGATGGTGGTTTTAGGGCATTATGGATTTAAATTAATAAAAACAGATTTCTTCGAAAAATATATGACTGCCATAGCAGGCGCAACGATTGCCATCTGTGGCGCAGGAATGATTTTCTTAGGTTGGTAGACACCAACATCAATGAAACAACAAAACCCCAGCATCTGCTGGGGTTTTGTATTATAAACTTATCTGATCAAGTTTTGACTAAAAGAATCCCATAGGTTTCTTGTCGTAAGAGATCAACATGTTTTTTACAACACGGTAATGATCTAAAGCCATTTTATGGTTTTCACGACCAAATCCTGATTCTTTCACACCACCAAAAGGAGCGTGAGCAGGATACGTATGGTATTGGTTTACCCAAACTCTACCAGCTTGGATAGCACGTGGAACTTGGTATAATTCGTGAGCGTCACGAGACCAAACACCAGCACCTAATCCGTAAGGCGTATCGTTTGCTATAGCGATAGCTTCTTCAGTAGAACTGAATGTTGTTAAAGCTACTACTGGGCCAAAAATTTCTTCCTGGAACACACGCATGTTGTTATCACCTTTTAATACGGTAGGTTGGATGTAATATCCTTCAGAAAGTTCACCTTCGTAGTTACCAGCGTCACCACCAGCTAATACTTCAGCGCCTTCTTCTTTACCAATATTGATGTAGCCTAAGATTTTTTCGTATTGTGCTTTCGACACTTGAGAACCAATCATTGTTTCAGGATCTAATGGGTTTCCTGTTTTAATTTTTCTCAAACGTTCTTGCATTCTTACGATGAAATCGTCAGCAATATCTTCGTGCACTAAAATACGCGTTGGGGCTGTACAAATCTCACCTTGGTTAAGTGCGAACATTAACGCGCCTTCAATAGCTTTGCTATAGAATTCATCGTCTTGATCGGCTACCGATGGGAAGAAAATGTTAGGAGATTTACCACCCAATTCCATGGTTACAGGAATGATGTTTTCTGCTGCGTTATGCAAAACTTTACGACCAGTTTCTGTAGAACCTGTGAAAGAAAGTTTAGCAATACGCTTAGATGTAGCTAATGCTGCACCAGCTTCTGCACCAAATCCAGTGACGATGTTCAATACACCTGCTGGTAAAATATCACCAATAAGTTCCATTAAAGCAATAACACTAGTCGGCGTTTGCTCTGCTGGTTTTACAACCGCTGTACAACCTGCCGCCAATGCTGGAGCAATTTTCCAAGCTAACATTAACATTGGGAAATTCCAAGGGATGATTTCACCAACCACACCAATAGGTTCGTGCAATACGATACTTACGGTATCTTTATCGTGTTCAGAAATTGATCCTTCGTCTGCACGGATAACACCTGCGAAATAACGGAAGTGATCAATACAGTAAGGGATATCTGCTGCACGTGACTCACGGATTGGTTTACCGTTGTCAATAGTTTCTAAAGTTGCAAGGTATTCGAAGTTGTCTTCCATTACCTGAGCGATTTTCAATAACGCATTACTACGTTCTGTAGCGGAAGAGGTGCTCCAAGATGGGAACGCTTCGTGAGCTGCATCTAGCGCAAGATCAATATCTTCTTGTGTTGAGCGTGCTGCTTGAGTGAATACTTTACCGTCTACTGGAGATACATTATCGAAATACTGACCTTTTACAGGTGCTACGAACTTACCACCAATAAAGTTCCCGTATCTTTCTTTGAATACAGGTTTTGTTACATTTGCCATAATTATATAGTTTTAATTTTAATTCTTGATTTATGCTTGCAAAACAACCGTTGTGTAATTACACTGCAAATGTATGTCGGCTTCTCTCCCTTCTATTTATTGATACGGTTCAATAACTTATGAAAAAAGTTCAATGTGAATAAAAGCAAAATAAAATTACCTTGAAATAGATACAAAATACTGTTTTTCAGATACTTAATTGATAAGCAAAATATTTAAGGATGTTTTATGGACTTTATGTGGACTAATAAAAGAGCGGTATCGTAAAGGAGCTCAGAGGTTTAATTAACCATTATGCTTTCGTGTTTAGTATCTTTTTTCTTAATACCATAACGCTGCTTTTAATTTTAGCATTACGCAGCAATAGGTCATAGAATCCCATAGTTGCAAGCAATGAAATAAAGGCTAAGGCACCAAGTGCTCCACCAAAACCTTCGAAGAAATGGCTCTTGTTCATATAGATTAAACTAAAGATAGTTCCAGCAACAGCCAAACGGAAATAGCCCACCTTCAGTTTAGAAGAAACCATCCCAATAAAAGAGGTCCCGAAAAACACTACAGGAATGTTTTTTGTTAGATATGCGTTTAACAGCTCCGGACACCAATAAAAAAACAACGCCACAACTAATGATAGTAAGGCTGATGATCTTACGGTACTCCACTTAAACTGTTGACTGGCATAAAAGGTTAGTATGCCCCCAAGGATTCCAAAAATGACAATTACGAAAATATTCATGAGATCCAATTGATTAATGCGACGACAACAACACCTCCAAAAGCAATGGTTCCCAGCTTCCCTCCCATGCCCACAAATAAATTTTTAGAAAGCATATAAAATAGTCCGGATACAAGTCCGCCAGCTATTACAAGATAAATTGAAGGGGCTATTTCTAAGCTGGACATGCCCACAAAAACACCACAGTAAATGGCAATGGGTACTTTTGAAAAATATTCAGATTCTTTATTTATAAGCGGGATAAATGAAGCCAAAACCCCAATCATTGTCGCAGAAATGACACTTCCCAAATCCGTAGAACTATGTAACAGATAACACATCACGGCTCCAATGGGCACCCAAATGGCTACTGAAAACCGTTCATATTCGTAATCTTCATGATGCAAATCCAGGTACTTGTAGCCAAACAATAAGGTCAATATAATAAGGACGAGCGATACAATTGCTGCAAAATTGCCTGCATCATATTTCTCTTTTGCAATCATGGTCAAAAATATAATTTGAACAATCACAACAGTAATAATCATAAAAAACCTTGCGGCTTTATGTCTTTTCATGGGGAATAATTAACTAAAAAGGATGATATCCTAAATCTCCGTTGGACTCAATCCAAACTTGTTTTTAAAGGCTACACTAAAATTAGACAGATTGTTATAGCCGATATCTAAATAAATATCAGACGCTTTTAATTCGCCTCCCTGCAACAGCTCCTTCGCTTTTTGAAGCCGTTTATCCTGAAGCCATTTTCCTGGTGGTTCGTTATATTCATTAGTAAAGTGTCGTTTAAAAGTTGACAGACTCATATTGCATAAAAATGCAATTTCTTCCAATTTCAAATTAGAATGCACATTGCTTTCAACAATGTTTTTAAAGGGAGAGACTTCTTTCGATATTAACGAATGCAAATAATGTTCAAAATGGCTGCCATATTTATTAAGCAGATAGAGCATAATTTCCTCAAATTTCAATACTAACAGCGCATCACTAAAACTATGATTTGTAAAAGTATCTGAAGATAAAGACGTTATAAAAGCAGCAAGATAATCATCATTTTCAATCACAAAATAAGGCACTTCCTCTTGATAGGGCTTTACATTATTAGTGTATTTACTCAAAAATTCAGTCAGTTTACTTTCAGAAAAGAAAAAGAGTTTACAATAATAAATCGCATCTGTATCCAACAACTCTGTCCATAGCCAATTTCCTTTCTTCAGTAATAGCGACTGTTTGTTGTTTACCGCTACTGATGTATTTGCAAAATGCACTTGTTTTTTCCCAACCTGAAGAAAACTAAACATATTCATGCTCAAATTAACCTTACTCTTAACCACATCACTCGTCATTTTAAAATCATAAACAAACAGATCTTGCGGTTTATTCTGATTCTGAAAATAGATTTCAGGAATGTTTTCTATTGGCATCATGTCGTGGTCTTGTGGTGATTTAAAATATTTGAGACTGCGAAATTACAGAAAAATGCAAGAGTACTTCTAGAAATCAGTGTTTAAGTAAATAGAAGGACTCAGTGAAAGCACTCTTAAGTTGAGGTCAACACGCGCTCTATATAAAAAAATGAGTTTCATAAAATGGTCATTCTTATCAATGGCTGTATATTAGCGAACTTAAAAATAATCTATAAAAAGACTGCGCATGTCTTTTGATAACCTACATTCATAATGAAGCATTTATTTTCGAACTTACTCTTTAAAGTTTTTTTGGCCATCGTATTAGGAATAGTTTTCGGGCTGTATTTGCCTGAATCCGTAAACCGAATATTCACCACCTTTAATGCGTTTTTCGGACAGTTTTTAAGTTTTTCTATTCCATTAATAATTATGGGATTAATTATGCCTGCCATTTCTGACTTAGGAAAAGGTGCCGGCAAACTGCTTTTAATTACTGCTGCCATTGCCTACGGATCCACCTTGTTTTCTGGGTTTATGACTTACTTTACGGCTTCCAGCATATTCCCACAACTTTTAGAATCGCATGTCAACGATGTTGCCCAAGTGACCGATTCCGGGCGTGAGCTTACCCCGTATTTTAGTATAACGATTCCGCCTTTATTAGATGTTATGACGGCTTTGGTATTCGCTTTTGTGGTTGGTTTAGGATTATCATTTCAAGAAAAATCAAGCTTAAAACTGGTGGTTAAAGATTTCGAAAAGATCATCATGCAACTCATAGAAAAGGTTATTGTGCCGCTTTTACCACTTTTTATTTTAGGCATTTTTGCAAGCATGGCCTTTAGCGGACAAGTGTTCTCCATATTAAAGGTGTTTGTCAGCATTATCGGCGTTATATTCGCTTTACATATTTTACTCTTATTACTGCAATACACCATTGCAGGAGCACTTACCAAGAAAAATCCAATCAAACTTTTAGCCACGATGATGCCGGCTTATTTTACGGCTTTAGGCACACAATCTTCCGCTGCAACAATTCCGGTGACGCTAGAACAAACGTTAAAAAATGGAGTATCAGAAAAAATTGCTGGTTTCGTTATTCCTTTATGTGCGACCATTCATTTATCTGGAAGTATCATGAAAATTACCGCTTGTGCGATGGCTTTAATGATTTTACAAGGTATTCCGTTTAGCTTCACGCTTTTTGCAGGCTTCATTTTTATGTTAGCCATCGCAATGGTTGCTGCCCCTGGCGTTCCTGGAGGCGCAATTATGGCAGCTGTCGGCATCCTACAATCGATGTTAGGTTTCAATGAAGAAATGATTGGTTTAATGATTGCTCTATATATTGCCATGGATAGTTTCGGAACTGCCTGTAATGTTACTGGCGATGGTGCCATTTCTTTAGTCGTAGATAAGATTACCAAAGAAAAATTAGTCGCTTAAAACTAAAAATCAACATCATTAAATGTTGCAATTTTCAAAGAATATCATCCATTCACCTTAAAAGATTATGATTATGAACAACATTCCCAAGTTACATTACATCTCGCAAGGTGATAGTCCTGAACAACATTTAAGCAACATAAAAGAAGCGTGTACGTCTGGCGTTGAGTTGGTGGAATTGCGCCTTCAAAACATGGATGAGGCTACAGTTTTAAAAACTGCCGAACAAACAAGGGAAATCACGGGAATGTACCACACCCGTTTGATTATTAGCGACTATTATCACATTGCCAAAACAGTTAAAGCCGACGGGGTATATTTTGAAAATTCAGAGGCTTGCCCATTGGACATTAGAGAACACTTATTTTCATGGCAAATTGTTGGAGGCGCAGCACATACTCTTGAAGATTGCAAACGCCTTTTAGATAAAAAAGTGGACTATATTGGCTTAGGACCTTATAAATTAACCACATCGGGACAAACCTCAGCGCCAAGAGTAAGTCTAGCAGAATACACCACAATTATGGAAGCAATTTACACAGAGACACCCATTTTTGCATTTGGCGATATTCAATTAGAAGATGTTTCCGAACTATTAAAGACCGGCATCTATGGCGTCGCGGTATCGGAAGGACTTTCTGACGATTTTAAAAAAATCAGTTCGTTCCATAAATTACTCGGCGGATCTTCTACGCAAGAACAAGTGTGGAATGTAAATGACAGTGAATAAAATCGGTTGGACCAATAAAAGAGTTTATAGTTACAATCACTTTCATTGGATTTCAATCTCAAATTGACCCATCTTTAAATTGATGAAATTTTCTTACATTCTAGCCACTATTTGCATCATTTTTAGCAATACTTTAACTCAGAAAATCTAAAAAATCACAATTAGTTTTTAAGGTTATTTTTGGGATTAATAAAGCACTTCATCGCACCATTATAACGGTAATTTTAAATTATAATCCATATTTAAAACGCCGATTATGAACGATTTAACAATTAAAAAACTCAATCCACCTCACAGACTAAAATTACTTTTAGCAAAACATAAAACTTCAGAAACCGTAGCCCCACCTAAGGCTGTTGCGTCCGTATTAATGCTTACGACATATCATCCTCGAGAATGTGGAATTGCAACGTATTCAAAAGATTTAAAACAGAGTTTTGATAACATATTTGGTGATTCTTGTACCATTGATATTTGTGCTTTATACGATTCAAAACACCCTTTACAAGATCCTCACAGCGTTACATACAGCCTAAATACAGATTGCAATCAGAGCTATGAGGCGTTATCGACAAATATAAATGGTGATCCTTCCATAAATGTGGTGATGATTCAGCATGAATTTGGATTGTTCAATGGGTATTCGGAGTTGTTTATTGACTTTCTAAAATCGGTAAAGAAACCTATTATCGTTACCTTCCATACGGTAATTCCAAAGCCTGATAAACCATTGATAGATCATGTAGTGGCCATATCAAAATATGTCACCTGTATTACCGTGATGACCAATACTTCAAAAAATATCTTAACGGATACGTACGGGATAGCACCTTCTAAAATTAAGGTTATTACGCATGGCACACATTTGATACAACATAAAAATAAATCGAAACTGAAGTTGAAATACGATCTTGAAGACAAAACCGTGCTCTCTACCTTCGGACTTTTAGGGCCTGGTAAAAGTATCGAGACCACTTTAGAAGCGCTTCCAGAAATCATAAAAGACTTTCCGAATATCATGTTCTTAGTTTTGGGAAAAACCCATCCAAATCAGGTTAAACACGAAGGGGAACTTTATAGAGAGTTTCTTGTTCAAAAAATTAAAGATTTAAAATTAGAAGCTCATGTCAGATTTGTCAACGAATTTCTGCCATTGAAAACCTTGCTTGAATACCTTCAACTTACCGATATTTATCTGTTCACTTCTAAAGATCCCAATCAGGCAGTTAGCGGCACATTTTCTTATGCGATGAGTTGTGGTTGCCCAATTATTTCTACGCCAATTCCACATGCTAAAGAATTTCTTTCAGAAAATAAAGGACTCATGTTCGATTTTGAAGACAGCAAACAATTGGCGAAACATTTACATACGCTACTAAATGATAAACAGTATAGAAAAAATTTAGGCCTTAACGGACTCCATGCCTCAGCTGCAACGTCATGGGAAAATTCAGCCTTAGCACATGGGCATTTATTCCAAAATTATGCTCCTCAAATAAAATTGGACTATCCTAAACCTGAGATTAAGCTGGATCATCTTAATAAAATGACCACGGATTTAGGTATTATCCAATTTTCACATTTAAACCATCCTGATATAAGTTCTGGGTACACTTTAGATGATAATGCCAGGGCTTTAATTGTGATATGTGAACTTTATAAACTCACCCGAGACGAAGAGTTAGTCCCTTCTTTACTTACTTATTTTAGTTTTATAGTGAACTGTCAGCGGCATGATGGTCGATTTTTTAATTATGTAAATAGCAATGCACAGTTTACTCCTCAAAATGAAGTTGTAAATCTTGAAGATTCCAATGGACGTGGCATCTGGGCGATTGGACATCTTTTGGGAATTGCAGACTTACTACCAGAACATCAGGATTATTTAGGCATTAGAGCTAAGGAATGTTTTAAGGAATTTCTTCCCAACGCAATCCATATGCATTCGCCAAGAGCGATGGCATTTATCATAAAAGGTATTGCGGCTTCGGGAATGGCAACATCCGATTCTACTTATGGCTATATCATGTACGAATTGGGCACCAAACTTCTAAAAATGTACAAACACGAATCGCGAAAAAACTGGAAATGGTTTGAACCGTATTTAACCTATGGCAATAGTGTGCTGCCAGAAGCAATGTTTGAGATTTATAAATTGACCGAAGTCGAGGAATTTAAGGTGATAGCCTATGATTCATTCAACTTTTTGTTAGAGCATTTGTTTATCAATGATGAGTTTAGCGTTATTTCCAACCAAACCTGGTTTTTACGCGGAGATTGCATAAAAGAATGTTCGCTGGGTGGACAGCAACCGATAGATGTAGCCTATACGATTTTAGCGCTTAAAAATTTCCACCAGCTCTTTTCAAACGAAGGTTATGATCATAAAATGGAATTGGCATTCAGTTGGTTTTTAGGCAATAACCATCTCAATCAAATTGTATATAATCCTTGTACCACGGGATGTTTTGACGGATTGGAACTCAAGAATGTAAATCTTAATCAAGGTGCGGAATCGACCATAAGCTACTTGATGGCGCGCTTGGCTTTTGAAAAACCATCAATCTAAAGATTGTTTCAGCGCTTTTAAAAGTGTAGACAGTTGGACTGTAGCATAAGATGAGGCATAGTCTGACACGGCATAAGGAATAATAAGCGAATCGTTATGGATCATTCCTCCACAAGAATAGACAACGTTGGGCACATAACCTTCACGCTCCTCCTTGCTTGGTGACAATAACGGTTCTTTTAATCGGCCGATAACTTTGGTAGGATCCTCCAAATCGAGCAATGAAGCGCCAATACTATAGCGTCTCATGGGTCCGACGCCATGGGTTAAAATAAGCCAGCCGTCGTCTGTATAAATTGGAGATCCGCAATTGCCTATCTGCGTCAGGTCCCATGCAAATTTTGGTTCTTGGATTTTTATCGGATCGCTCCACAACGTAATTCGGTCAGAAAACATAACGTAATTATTATAGCCATCTATGCGAGCAAGCATGGCGTATTTGCCATTTATTTTACGTGGAAACAAGGCGAAATTCTTGTTTTGAGCCGCATTGCCATGGATTGGCATAATCCTAAAATTCAAAAAATCATGGGTGCTCAATAATTTAGGAATAATCGTGTGCCCGTTATAAGCGGTATAAGTAGCATAAATGGTTTCCTCTCCATTATCATCCGTAAATCTGACAAACCGAGCGTCCTCAATCCCCCTACTTTCAGCTATCGAATTTGGAAAAATAACGCGTTCCGTAATATCACTTTCCTCATGGAACTTCAAATCATAATAAGAATCGACTAACCATGTCATTTCTTGCAATGCCATTTTTTTGGTATCGTCTATCGCGTCATCTTCCAATAATTTATTTACAGCATGTTTAAGTTCAAAATATCCAAAGTGATCCGGCAAAGGATCCATGATTTCAGAAATATATACTTCTGGAATTTTCAATTCCTGCATTTTATTTACAAAGCGTTGCTTATCATAAGAGACTTTAAAACCAATTTCAGGAAGATCAATATGATTTTTAGCTTTTAAAACTTGAAGATTGTTGTTTTTGTCTAAAATGGCCCGTCTAAAAACGATGGATGACAAATGCCCTTCCCCAGTGGCCCTAAACGAAATGATAACTCTTTTCTCTCCTTCCTTTAAAAAGGATTGGTTGAAATCTTCTATTATTGAAGGATTAAAAAGTGCGGCAGATTCTATGGAATATTCCATGGTGCTATAGGAACCAATCAACATTTTTTGATTTGCTGTCAGATTATCATAAGACACTCCCATTGCGTTTATCAAACCTTCAAAATGTCCGCAATGCACTTTAAATGTTTTTTTGAGATTGCGGTGACGTCCTTTGAATTCTTCCAAGGTTTTTGAAAGTTCATTCGCTACTTTTTCATCAGAGAAATCTAATATTCTTCCTATGAGTTGTTTTGTACGTTCATCGCCATTATTAAAAAAGCGGGTGACCACGCGTTTTGAATCGGGAATAAACTTTAATGATTTGCGTTGCACCTTGACTTCCATACAAGTAAGTTATAAAAAAATTATAATACTTCTACCTTTTAAGGTGGTCAATTTAGCAAGTGAATACGCTAGCATTCGTTATAATTTTACCGTTGAAAAATGAGAAGGACAATAATTGAATTTTATTTAAGCGATTTATATCGCACTAACTTCCAGTCATTTCCCCTCCGTTAACATGGATAAACTGTCCTGTAATATAACTGCTGTCCTCACACGCCAAGAACACATAAGCTGGCGCCACTTCACTAGGCTGCCCTGCTCTACCCATGGGCGTATCTTGTCCAAAATCGGAAACATCATCAAATGTTGCCGGAATTAAAGGCGTCCAAATAGGTCCAGGAGCCACGCCATTAACACGAATATTTTGTTTGGCGAGTTGCGCTGATAAAGAGCGCGTAAAACTGGTAATTGCACCTTTAGTACTCGAATAGTCCACTAAATGATGACTCCCTCTATAGGCCGTCACGGAACCCGTATTGATAATCACATCTCCTTTCTTAAAATGCGGCAATACGGCTTTTACCATATAGAAATATGGATAAATATTGGTCTCAAAAGTCGTCTCTAATTGCTTTTTGGTAATGTCTTGAATAGAATCTTCAGGGAATTGCATCGCGGCGTTATTGACCAATATATTTAGTTTGTCGAATTTTTTGAGACACTTTTCAACACTGCTGTCACAGTTGGAACTTAATTTCAAATCGGTTTTAATCAATAAACACTCTCGACCCTCCTTTTCGACCATCTTTTTTGTTTCGTTAGCATCTTTGGTTTCCTTGTAATACACAATCGCAACATCAGCACCTTCCCTTGCAAAATGTACAGCAACACTACGGCCAATACCACTATCGCCACCGGTAATAAGCGCCACTTTTCCTTTCAATTTATCGGAGCCTTTATAAGATTTCCGTATGACTTCTGGTTCAGGATGCATTTTGTTTTCTTTGCCAGGTTGCGATTGTTGCTGTTCAGGAAATTTCTTCGGTTTTTTCATAATTCACGTTTTCGTTTTGCACTAAGATAGTTTTGATGACGCAGTCCGATAAACTGTAAAACATTAAAAAATATCTCAAAAAATGATAAATGACCTATAGTTTTAAGTTTTACATGATGCCTTTACTATTCATGTAAAAGCCATGAACTCACAATGAATCCACGGCTTTTAGCACGCTATTAAAAATAACAATTTCATTAAGGCTTAGGTATCCCAGTTTCGAATTTCGTTTTTGATGTCTTCTGTACTTCTGTTGGTCCTCCTTGCGATACTTGCAATCATATGATCAAATTCACCCGATTTAAAATCTAAATCTTCGTCAGTGATGTTGGGATTCTTTTTGCGATAATCTGCCTGAATATTACTCCATCTCCCTTCCAAACTGTCATCTGAATTGTTTAATTTACTGTCTTCGGTATAACCGCGATGTTTGTTATTATCTTTATCTAAACTCATAATATTTTATTTTTTAGTTTTATTTGGTTTAAAGCCGTCCTCTGTGGAATCGTCTTTTTCACTGTGCACTTTTTTACTGCCTCTGGCATGTTTGGTACTGGAATCTTTCCTATCAGTTTCCTGATCCTTTTGTTTGTCGCTCATGATTTCCTCTTTTTAAAATTTCTATGATTTCAATTTACGATCTATTCATAAAATACATTGTCTTGATTAACAGGTATTTTGACTTATACCGAAACACTTTTTTTATTTTTACTGCTTTCCATCTAAGTATCAGATAGAGGATTTTTTAACGTCAATTTTACAACGTTTAGGAATCTTTCTTATTGGTGCAAACTTCTAATTTCACCATATCAAAAATTAGAAATATTAGTTAATCCAAAATTCAAAATACTATGAAAACATTAGAAGATTTATTTGAACACCAATTAAAAGATTTATACAGCGCAGAGAAACAACTTATAAAAGCGTTGCCTAAAATGGTGGAAAGTGCAACAGATTCGAAATTAAAAAAAGCATTTGAAGACCATTTAAAGGAAACTAAAGAGCACAAAAAAAGGTTGGAAGATGTTTGCGATGAATTAGGGATTGATCCGGATGGAGAAACTTGTAAAGGAATGGAAGGCCTTATTAAAGAAGCCGAAAGTTTTATAAAAGAAAAAAAGGATGATGATGTCAATAATGCAGGATTAATTGCCGATGCACAACGTATTGAACATTATGAGATTTCTGGTTATGGCACTGCTGTGAGATATGCCAAAGAATTGGGACATAAAAGCGTGGCCACCAAACTTAAGAAAACTTTAGATGAAGAATATGGTGCTGATGACAAGCTTAATGACATGGCAGAACAGCGTCTTAATAGGAAAGCGAAAGCTTAGAACTTATATAAAAATCCCGAAAAAACAGTTCGGGATTTTTTTTTGAATAAAGTCAGCCAAAACAATGTGGATAATGAAAACAAATTAATTCTCATGTCAACCATTGATAGACCACAAATGCCGTAACGCTAAAAACAATATGGGCAAGAAAAATATGTACGTAATACTGCTGGTACTTAAATTGTGATGAGAAATTCACGATGCTAAACAAAATCTTCCAACCTAAAATACCCAAAACACCTAAAACACTTCCAAATATCACACTCCAAACAAGCGTTCTCGGAGCATTGGTGAATTTCCATAACAGTTGGTAAAATAGTAAAAATGCAACTCCAAACAGGAAATGGATCACCCAACCCCATACATAAGCACTTTGTTCAGACACATGGATACGAGGATGTTTTTGCATCAAAATAGAAAGCAGGGTTGGTTCCCTGAATTCATTCCCTGAAACCGCACTCCATATGGCACTGAAAAACGTCATGCACAATACAGCAACAATCCACGTTATTATTAATAGTATTACTAACGGCATCCCAATAAATTTGTGTTTATTTTATCGCTTATGTATGGTTAAAATGCAGTTTTAAAATCCCATTTATTTACAAACTCCCTCAGTTATGATATAATGGATTGGCTTGAATGTCCCGCCATTACTATCTTCCGCTGAACATGCGGTTAATGCCACAATAAGGTCCATTTCCGCTTGAAACCGCACTAAATCTCCAGGTTGAGATGTTGGTGGCAATACTTTCAATTTTCCTTTTTCGTCAAATTGAACATTCATAAATACATTAAATGCCGTAGGAATGTCGTCAACAGCAATACCGAATGGAAGTAAGTTTCGATATAGATTTTCCTGACAGCTCGGATGATAGTCAGGATTATCATACATAATCTGAAACGTTTCTGGACTACAGGGCGCTAAAAGAAAATCGTTACGACCGTTAGTGTCTTCAATAATTTCCATCATTTTTAGGGATCGGTTGCTCCATAAAAAATTTCCTGTGGTCAGAAGGATCGACTCTTCAAAATCCATAGATTTACCCGCAGAGATTTTTTCTTTTGGATCTTCCCGATTAAAAGCCACCATATCACTTACCTGCTGTCCCATAGGATCAATAATGGTCAGTTGATTTCCTTTCTTAAGTTCAAATGCAGCTCCAGATTGTGGAGGGATAATATGTAAAGTATTCATAAAGATTTCGTTTTTTGGTGAAAAGGACATTTCCATGCGTCACCTACAGCTCTTCCACTGTATTGTTTTGCTTCGGTTTCAGATCCAAAATCGCGTAAAACGGGATTGATTGACCCCTGCAATTTTATATCACGACGTCTTATTCTTTTTTTAACCGTTTGATATGTTCCCATTTCTCTCAGTTTTTCAAACTGCCAATGTAAATTCATAACCACTGTGCAATATGGTGCGCGTCTTGCCAGTCTTGAGCTTTTTAGATGCATGCCTACAATATAAAATGCCTTTCCTTTAAGGCTAAAACTAAAATTAGGACTATTAACGTAGTCACTAACCTCAGCATCCCACTCTGAATCATCATTGTCAAGTAATTTCTGCAGGAGATTCCATAGCGCTTTTTCAAACTCAAGCTCGGTATCAAATTCATTTTCCTTAAAGCAAAAGAGTAAGGATTCAAATTCGTTTGAATCGAAATCATAATGCTTCAAATAATGTTCTATGTTTTCCAACATAGGGTCAACCACCGCATCTGAGGTCATATCATCATAAATTTTAATATGATAATTATCCAATTTAAACACCGCATTGGCCATAATACAAGGATGTTTATCCTTAATTATAAAATTTTTATAGGCGCGTTCAATATTCTCTTGCTCTTTTAAATTCAATGTTCCCATAATTGTTTAGCTAACGTTGTACATCTTTTAATAACCAATCATCTATGGTGTCATTATTATCCTTGTGTAAAACAACCATATCTCCCGTAGATTCGAAGATGACGGCTTTAATTTCTGATAATTTAACCACGTTCGCTTCTCTTAATTTAGACCGAATATCGCCTTCTGTAACCCTAACGGCTTTCATATTGTCGAGTAATAATGTTGTACCATCCATTACTAATGTGGGCTGGTTATCAGTGAATGTTCGAAACCATTTATAACGTCTTAAAAATGCCGCAACCAATTGGAGGCTGTACACAATTAAGAGCGCTACAGCACCTTCTAAAAAGCTCACGCTGTCAGACAATATTGTTGTTGCAATCATAGAACCTACAGCAACGGTCATTGCAAAATCAAAACTTGACATTTTAGAAAAACTCCTTTTTCCAAAAATTCTGGTATAAAGAATCACCGCTACATAAATTAAAAATGTAGACAGGAGGATAAGAAAGAAGGTTTTTTGGTTTAATAGAAAGAGATCTTCTATTGCCTTTTCAAAATTATTTTCCCCATAAAGTAGTGATATGACCAAAAGCTGCTTCATAGTTTAAATACTTAATCATTGACGATAAAAGCATGGATAACACCGGGAATCCATCCTATTAAGGTCAGGATAATACTTACGAGAAGCGTTGTCCCAACACCATGCTTTAGAAAAACTGCTAAGGGTGGTAAAAAAATATTTAAGAGAATAGTTACTAATGACATAGGATGATTTTTTTGATTAGAATTATAATTTGTGTCCAAATAAATTGTGACAGACAACCATATTGATGCTTTAGGAATAGCACCGAAACCTGTGATTGTCTTGAATGGTTATAAAATTAAAGAGAATGGGAGAAGATCATTAGTGCATAACCCATAAATATGGACTCTATGAGTTATGGGAGATTAACAATGAAAAATCTAGCCGCTGCAGACTAGTATCCAGCAAAAGAGATATTTGACAAGGAATCCAATTTATAAGAGGGCTCACATTATGAACTTAATGTTGTTTTCTATTCTTTTTCCATGACCTTAGAACAATATAGAGCATGATGCCATTTAGAATAAAGGAAATGCCATTGGTGACTATAATTGGCCAATCCATTTTAAAAACCCCATAAACGGTCCATAGTCCTACGCCACCACAAAGAATAATATACATATACGGACTGACATCCTCAACCTCTCTAGTTTTAATAGCTTTGATTATTTGAGGTAAAACTGCAACAGTTGTAAGCACGCCCGCAACAATTCCAATAATTTCTTCCAATGTCATAAGGTTCTATTTAATGATTTGGGACTTTAAATGATACATTTACACGGTATTATTTGAACTGATTTTGGATAAAAAAGAACCAAGTATCGATAGTTTTACCTCCCAACGCTTGGTTCTTTATGTCCCGGAACAGAACTATAATCAGCTTCATTTAGTTCATAAAAGCAGATTCTTAAATTTAGACCGGAATTTTCTTGGCTTGCGCCATACGCTTCCAATTACGATGTTGCTTCATCGCATTTATAAATTTTGAAGGCTCGCTGTTTAAACAAATAGCAGCGTCATCTTTAAATTCCGACACATACGTGGTTTCTAACAATTCGACGCCTTCATGGTCTCCCGCAATAGCCTTACAGTGTTTTAAAGCTTCATTAATAAACTTGATAAATTTTGCTTCACCTTTTAATGCTTTTACCGAATCCTTTCCGCCAGGAACATAAAGCGCATCATAAAGTACGCTCTCCGTTGTAGCAATGGCAGCATCTACTTTTTGATCCTGACCATTTTCACTGGATACAGTCCCTCCATGTGGCGCGACAACCTTAATCATTGCACCTTCTTTTTCTAGTGCATCCTTCATTTTATTGAAATCAGCCATAGAGAATCCATCGCCTATTAAAACGGCCACTTGACGCGTCTCAATGGAATTAAATTTGGTGTTTGCCTGACTTAACGCAGGGTCTTTTTCCAAATACACTTTCTTTTTAGGTGGTTGAAATTTAGCAACCTCAGCATCCGCACCAATAGCTTGGTTCAATGGTTCTTCAACAGATTTAGGCACTTTAAGTCCTAATCCCTTGGCTACTTTTTGGGAAAGGTCTTCGTCAATTTGAGCTACGACATATAACATCCGTTCTTGAATGTATTGGTGCATACATTTCCCCAATTCGAAAATGTAAGCGTCAGTGACATGCTGTTTCTCCCAATCGGCTAAACTTCTATAAAACAAGGCAGGTTGCGAAAAATGGTCGCTAAAACTTTCACTTCTCGTCCTGATTTTTCGAGCATCAATACGTTCCTCATAATGGGTAAAAGCGCCTTCAGACATTTTAGCAAGATGCGGACAACCGCCACTTAAACTATTTGGAAAATAGGCAGTTTGACCTTTTGGAATATCCATTTGCATGTGCCCATCCCGCTGATTGTTATGCGTTGGCACTACAGGTTTGTTGATTGGAATTTGATGAAAATTAGGCGATCCCAATCTGGAAAGTTGTGTGTCTCGGTATGAAAAAAGTCGGCCTTGCAGCAGCGGATCATTGGTGAAATCTATGCCCGGAATGATATGCCCCGGAAGAAACGCCACTTGTTCTGTTTCGGCAAAAAAGTTTTCTGGATTTTTATTCAAGGTCATTTTGCCGATAATCTTGACCGGCACCATTTCTTCAGGAATTAACTTGGTAGGATCCAACAAATCGAAGTCGAATTTATGTTCGTCTTCCTGAGCTACAATTTGAATTCCTAATTCCCATTCCGGAAAATGGCCAGCTTCAATAGCATCCCATCAATCGCGACGGTGAAAGTCAGAATCGGCGCCACTAATTTTAACTGCTTCATCCCACGTAACGGAATGCACGCCCAATTTAGGTTTCCAATGGAATTTCACAAAATGGGATTCGCCTGCCTCATTAATCAGTCTGAAGGTATGGATCCCGAAACCTTCCATCATGCGTAAACTTCTCGGAATGGCCCGATCGCTCATCACCCATATCTGATTGTGCAGTGTTTCTGTAGTTCGGGAAATAAAATCATAAAACGTATCGTGCGCCGAAGCGGCTTGAGGGATTTCCTTGTTAGGTTCTGGTTTTACGGCATGCACTAAATCTGGGAATTTCATCGCATCCTGAATAAAGAAAATAGGCATATTATTACCTACCAAATCCCAAGTACCTTCATCCGTATAAAATTTGACTGCAAAACCACGTACATCACGAGCCAAATCTGTAGAACCTTTAGATCCTGCAACCGTTGAAAAGCGAACAAAAACAGGAGTTTTTCTAGCGGTATCTGTAAAAATACCTGCTTTACTATACTCGGCGATGCTTTCATACAATTCAAAATAACCATGTGCGCCACTCCCCCTCGCGTGTACAATACGTTCAGGAATTCTCTCATGATCAAAATGGGTTATTTTTTCCCTTAATAAAAAGTCCTCAAGCAAAGTAGAACCGCGTTCACCTGATTTTAAGGAGTTATTGGTGTCATTGACTTTGAGTCCTTGATTGGTGGTCATTATAGTATCCGCTGTTTCTTTTTCAAAGCGTTTCAAATCTTCTATTTTTTTAGAAGTGAAATTGTCAGGTTTCTTCTTAGCCATCAGATTTATATTTTAGAATGTCACACTATTGTGTACCCAGATAAAGGTTCTTTTAAAAAATAAGATTCTAAATTTGATGATTATCAACGACATAAGCGTTCTCTATAAAAAATATTTATGACCTAAAAAGAGGTAATATTTGACGCTCGTTTTACCTTAAATAGGTTTAATCAATCCTGAATATAGATTGCGTATCATTCGCCCATTCTATTGTAAGACATTTAAAAAGTCACTTTAAATGAATCTTTACATATTAAGAAACCATCATATTTCACGAATTTGACCTATATCAACTTTTATTAACTTTATCTTTCTGAAATTTGTTACTTATTACTATAGAAAATGGCGAACATTGGATTAGTACTTTCAGGTGGTGGCGCACGTGGCGCAGCGCATATTGGAGCAATAAAAGCATTTGAAGAGCACGGTATTGTACCCACTCATGTTTCGGGCACGAGTATTGGCGCCATAATAGGTGCCTTATATGCGGCGGGCGTGCATTGGTCGGAAATTTTAAAATTCTTTAAGAGCACCTCTATTTTCCATACAAAGCGATTTGCTTTTAGGAAGCCGGGGTTTTTAGACACTGAAAAGTTTTATGACGACCTCAAAGTATATTTTCCAGTGGATAATTTCGATGCGTTAGAGAAACCATTATTTGTAACCGCTACGAACGTTTTAAATGGAAAATTAAAAATTTTCAGTAAAGGGCAGCTTATAAAACCAGTGATTGCTTCAGCATCATTTCCAGGGGTTTTTACGCCAACTGAAATCAATGGCTCGTATTATATTGATGGTGGCATTTTAAATAATTTCCCAATAGAACCGCTTAAAAAACACTGCGACAAAATGATTGGTGTCCACATCAATTCCTTAAAAAAAATCAGCATTAAAGATTTGAATCACTCATACACCGTTGCAGACAGGGCGCTTAAAATAAGAACAGCTGCTGAATATTTTCAAAAAGCATCAGAATTCGATTTACTGATTTCCCCTAAAGACTTGGGTGAATATTCCGTTTTCGGATTGAGCAATACCGACGCTATTTTCGAAATGGGATATCTTACAACGATAGAAGCCATTAACGCAA
Source organism: uncultured Gelidibacter sp. (assembly GCF_947500795.1). GTDB lineage: Bacteria > Bacteroidota > Bacteroidia > Flavobacteriales > Flavobacteriaceae > Gelidibacter. Next base: position 1,029,221 of record NZ_CANMTE010000001.1, read on the forward strand.
ATCAATCTTTTTTAAGTGATATTTCAGTTTAAATTTGAAGTATTCGTTTAAGTATAAGATTCAGAAAAATAAAACCTAATTACAAGGTCAATTTAAGTTGGATTGGACAATGATCTGAACCATAATATTCTGACAATATTGCAACCTTCTCAATTTTAGAAAGCAACGCTTCACTCACTATAAAATAATCGATTCTCCAACCCGTATTGCGCTCTCTGGCTTTAAAGCGATAGCTCCAGTAGGTGTAAGCAACGGTATCAGGATGAAAATGCCTGTAAGTATCTACAAAGCCTTCATTGAGAAGGTTGTCCATTCCGTCAATTTCAATTTGAGTATAGCCTGCGGTTTTGTTATAATTAGACTTATCATTCTTAAGATCGATAGCACGATGCGCCACATTTAAATCGCCACAAAGAATAACAGGTTTTGTCTTTTCTAAATTTTTCAGATAATTACGAAAATCGATGTCCCATTGCTGTCTATAATCGAGGCGTTCCAATTTTTGTCCGGAATTAGGCACATAGACATTCACCACATAAAATCCATCGAATTCTGCGCAGATGACGCGTCCTTCATCATCATGTTCAGCCACGCCCATATCGTAAGTTACTGAAATGGGTTCTTTCTTAGTCAAAACAGCTACACCTGAATATCCTTTTCTATTAGCCGAATTATAAAAATGGTGATAATTGCTCAACTTAGCCAATGCCTTTTCGACTTCGCTATCTTGAGCTTTGGTTTCCTGAAGGCAAAGCATATCTGGATCCATTTTTGAAATATCATCAAAAAAATCCTTTTGCGTTATGGCGCGTATCCCATTAATATTCCAAGAAATTATAGTCATCGTTGTTGAATTGTTTTTGTAAATATTAGAAAGGTGCGATGAATTTCCAATAAATAATCACATCATTATTGACGAAACTGAAGAAGTCGTTCGTTCCATCCATCGAAAAGCAGCTGAAGGAAATCAAATGAAATTGATAATCAACCTATTTCAGTTGCGTCCTTATCTGGCATAAAAAAGCCTCTCAGAATAGTTCAGAGAGGCTCATATCAACAGTAAAAATTTAGCTTAATGGATCACCAATAATGGCATTTTTCTATTTCTAATCAGTAAATCATTCGTCACACTTCCAACAAATAGTGACGTGATGTTATTACTTCCTCGAGCAGAGGTCACAATAATATCAAAATCATCCTTTTCAGCGTGAATTTCAATAGCTTCTACAACGGATAACCCGCGTCTATCAATATATTTAAAAGGAATCTCCTCTCTAATTTTAAACTTCTTACGGAATTGAACCACCTTCTCCTTTAAATGGAGTTTCGTTTTATCAATTGCTTTTTCAGTGTTGATATACGGGAAAAAAAACGAAGGAATATTATAGACGTGCAACGCTTCAATCTTCCCGCCAGAACGTTCCACAAGACTATCGGCTACTTCAAAACACTTTGCCGAAGCCGAACTAAAATCGGTTGGAATTAGTACATTATCCATGCCGCGTCGCGCTTCCTCAGGCACTAATAACACGCTAGCATCCAGCATACGCACCAATTTTTGAGTCAACGCACCCGTACCTTGTAATTCATCCTTATTGCCCGTAACCATGATGTCAATTTTATACTCTTTGGCAAGATGGCTGAGAATACTTTCAGTGTAATCATCAGAAGTAATAATCACCGTATACGGAACCGATGCCGTGTAATGTTCTTCCACGGCTTTATTCAATGCTCTGTCCACTATATCTTCAACAGTAATGCCTTCTTCCAAGAATTCATCATACAGATCATACAATTTATACTGTTTGATATTATGTGTAAAATACAGATGCTCAATATTCCAAACCTTACAGAGAAAACTCACATATCTCAAGAGTATAGGATCCATTTCAGTAAGATCTAGAGCTACCATCAAAATCAGTTCGTTCTCTAATTTTATTTTCTTTTTCATGTTTTAACTTAACTTTTTATATGAGGACTATGTTCTCTTATGGTCAATTTACAAATCGTTTATAGTTGGTTTCTTTTTAGGTTCTTTTTCTGGATCTATTCGCTTTAAATTTTTCTCTTCACGTTCCTTATTTACCAAGTCGAGAATATTCTTTCTATAGCTTTCACGCTCCAAAAGCTTTTCTTTCCGTTCGGCTTTATCATAATCTTCATTCATGCCTCGATACAATGAAAAACACATCATCGCCAACAAAATTGCAAAGGGCAATCCGGAAATGGTGACGACGGTCTGCAGCGCATTTAAGCCACCGCCATACATTAAAACAGATGCAATAACACCAATGGAAACGGCCCAAATAACGCGCTGATACTTTGGGGTTTTTAATTTTCCGCCAGAAGTAATACTATCCACAACGATAGCTCCTGAATCGGCCGATGTAATAATAAAACTACAAATTAAAATAACGCCCAATACCTTAAACACAATGGCTAATGGGAATTTATCAAAAAACACATAAAGTGCGGTAGAAATATTGTCATTAACCACAGCAATCATTGCGGTATCGCCAAGCAGAATGTCGCGCATGGTTGTTCCGCCAAAGGCACTAAACCACAAGAACGTCACTAACGCAGGCAAAATTAAAACACATAAAATAAATTCTTTTATCGTTCTTCCTTTGGAGATACGGGCGATAAAAGTCCCAACGAATGGCGACCAGGAAATCCACCATCCCCAATACATAATGGTTCTTGTTTTTTGCCAATCGGTGCCTTGTAAGGATTCCGTCCATGTGGACATATCAATAAAATGCACCAGATAACTTCCTATATTTTGAATGTATGATTTAAAGATAAATGTTGTAGGTCCTAAAATAAGTACGAGCAAAAAGATGGCAGACGCGACTCTTACGTTGAGTTTACTCAGCATCTGAACCCCTTTATTCACACCACTAAAGGCTGAAATAGTAGCGGCTAAGGTCACTGCTATAATTATGATGACCTGGTAAAATAATGAACTCGGGATTCCGAAGACGTGTGTCAATCCTGAGTTGATTTGCCCTACTCCAAAGCCTATAGTTGTTGCCAGGCCAAAGAGTGTTGTAATAACCGCCATAATATCTATGACATCGCCCATCCACCCATGAATTCTATTTCCTAAAAGTGGGTAAAATGCGGAGCGTAAGGTGAGCGGCATTTTTCTATTAAAGGTAAAATACGCTAATGAAAGTCCTACAACTGAGTAGATTGCCCACCCGTGAATTCCGTGATGTAGAAATGAAAAATTGATGGCTTCCTGAGCAATTAATGCAGGTTCATGCCCTGCCAAACGCGGTGGATTCAAGTAATCACGAACAGGATCGGCAATACTAAACAACACCAACCCGTTACCAATACCTGCACTAAAAAGCATCGCAAACCACGCCCATAAGCTGAACTCTGGTTTCGCACTATGACCTCCAATCCGGATTTTTCCAAATTTACTGAAGGCCATGTATAAGCCAAATACAATAAACAGGTTGACTACCAAAGTATAAATCCATCCACCATGAGCAGATACGAAGGTCTGCGCCATCCCAAAATAGTAATTGGCCTGTTCCTTAAATATCAGGGTAAATCCTACCGTAAAAATGATGACCGCAATGGCGGCTAAAAACACGGTTTTATTGACAACGAGACCTAAAAATTTAGATGCACTTTCTTTTCTAGCGACTTTTATCGACATATAAAAATTGATTTATTGAAAAATGACTGTATTTCTTTGAATGCTTATAAAATGAACATATCAGCGGCCACAGAATTGGGATCTGATAAATAAGCGACCCCATTATAACATTTTAAATATACTTTGCAAATTTTTGGCTGAAATATTCAATAAATACGGTAGACTATGTAACCTAGGTTACTTTAAAACTTAAGAAGATGCTTTAGATTTGTATGGAAATGGTGACTCAAAAACCACAAATTCAACCTAAAAAACAAACATCATGAATAACACTTCAATAACAGTACAGAATTTAAAATGCGGCGGTTGTGCCAACACCATCACCTCTAAATTATCAAGCTTAAAAAACATCACCAATGTACAAGTTGATGTTATTGAAAATAAAGTTTCTTTTAATTATGTAGATGATGCTGACACTGTTGCTGTAAAAGAAAGGTTAAAAAATCTTGGGTATCCTTCCTTGGAAGATTCAAATTCATTAACTTCAATGGCAAAATCTTTTGTGAGTTGTGCTTCAGGTAAACTTTCAAAATAAAAACTGTCCAATCATGAAAAATACTGTTTTAATTGCCATCGTAGTAGCGACATTTTTCAGCTGTAATCAGGATAAAAAGAGCAAGTATATTTCAGTCGAAAAGAAAATAGAGCAACCAAAAGTTCAAGAAAAAATTCCAACCTTGACAAATGTTGATACGTTATCTTACGCTGATCGGGGCCTAAAATACGCTCTGAACACTCAAGCTGTTTTAGGAAATAACTTAATGAAGGCAATTGAAAGCAGTGGCACCTCGGGAGCCTTAACCTTTTGTAATATAAAAGCATATCCATTAACGGACAGTATGGCTAAATTGGAAAAAGTCAATCTTAAGCGCATAACTGATAAACCCAGAAATCCGGACAATCAGGCTAATGCTGCAGAATTGGAGCATATTGAAACATATAAAGAAATTATTGCAAACCAAGAGTTACCAAACCCAGTTATAAGTGAATCTGGAGGCAAGGTGTTGGTATATTATCCTATTCTTACCAACTCCATGTGCTTGCAGTGTCACGGAAAACCGAATAAAAACATTGCGTCTTCAACACTATCTAAATTAAAAATACTTTACCCAGAAGATAAAGCCATTGGTTATGGGGTCAATGAAGTAAGAGGTCTTTGGAGTGTCACATTTAATAAATAGTTAGTTGGCTACAACACACATTAAAACAACTTAAAGGAATGGAATTATCAGAAGAATTTTGGGACAATCGTTACAAAACCAATGATATTGGATGGGATTTAGGTGAAGTTTCACCACCGCTTAAAGCATATTTTGATCAATTGACAGATAAGGAATTGAATATATTAATTCCGGGTGGTGGCAATTCCTATGAAGCAGAATATTTACACCAGCAAGGTTTCACAAATGTATATGTTGCAGATCTGTCTAAAACCGCTTTAAACAATATAAAACAGCGGGTGCCTTCCTTTCCTGCCTCGCATTTAATTCACCAAAATTTCTTCGATTTAACACAGAAATTTGATTTGATTATCGAGCAGACTTTTGTCAGCGCTATTGATCCGTCTTTAAGAACCAAATACGTTTCAAAAGCTGCTGAACTGTTACATAAAAATGGCAAATTAGTAGGTCTGCTATTTGATGCGCCTCTAAATACTGATAAACCACCTTTTGGAGGAAATAAAGCAGAATATCAAGCGTATTTTGAGCCTTATTTTAATATTTTGAAGATGGAGCCAGCATATAATTCACATCCTAATAGACCAGGCAAAGAACTGTTTATCAACCTTCAAAAGAAAGACTAAGATTATTTAAAATTTTCACAAGGTTTTAGATGATCCATAATATTATTCATCTGTTGTGTAACTTAGGTTACAGATATTTCATTGAATATGAAGTACCTTTAATCGAGAAAGCTGAATTTATTGCATTTCTCAATTCAGCTTGACTGTCAAATCAAAAGCACTCAAAAGAAGAGCGCATAAAATCACATATAAACCTAGTACATGAATATAAAAGACCATTGGGAAACCGTTTACAAAACTAAAAATCCGGATCAGGTAAGCTGGACCCAAGCTAAACCTACGGTCTCATTGCAACTCATCGGCAATAGAAATCTGCCAAAAACAGCTAAAATCATTGATATTGGTGGAGGCGACAGCAAGCTCGTCGATTTTTTATTGGATGAAGGTTATACGGATATTACCGTATTGGACATTTCAGCCAAAGCTATCGAGAAAGCAAAATCAAGATTAGGAGAAAAAGCCAATAAAGTGCAGTGGATTGTAAGCGATATTACCACCTTTAAACCGACGCACACGTATGATTTATGGCATGATCGGGCAGCTTTTCATTTTTTAACCTCACAGGAGCACATTCAAACCTATGTTAACCTAGTGAATACTTATGTAAACAACAGTGTGATTATTGGCACCTTTTCAAAGCAAGGCCCACTAAAATGCAGCGGGCTAGAAATCACCCAATATGATGCGGAAGGATTAACAACAGTGTTCGGTGATTCTTTTGAAAATATAGAATGTCTCACTACTGATCACACCACACCATTTAATACCGTGCAAAACTTTCAATTTTGTAGTTTTAAAAAGCAAAATGGACAGAAATAAATAAAGATCTCGCACAGATCTTAAAAAAATATAACACTATGACTATTAAACAATTTGAATACAAACCGCTCTCCCATTACTCTTATGCAATTATTAGTGATGGCAAAATGGCGGTTATAGACCCAGAACGTGATCCACAACAATATCTTGATTACGCAAAATCAAATAATGCCAAAATTGTTGCGATACTTGAAACCCATCCGCATGCCGATTTTGTGAGTTCGCATCTCGAATTGCATAAAGTGACAGGCGCTACGATCTATAATAGCGAAAAATTAGGTGCTGATTATCCACACCAATCGTTTGATAATGGGGATAGTATTTCACTCGGCAGTATCACTTTAAAAGCAATCAATACACCTGGACATTCTCCGGACAGTATTACCATTGTAGCTACAGAGGGTGATAAAACAGCTTTGTTTACAGGCGACACGCTATTTATTGGCGATGTAGGCCGTCCTGATCTTAGAGAAAAATCCGGAAAAACACAGGCCAAACGTGAAGAATTGGCTGAAATGATGTATGATACAATCACAACAAAATTTAATGATCTACCTGATAATGCGGTGGTATACCCTGCACACGGTGCAGGCTCCCTTTGCGGAAAGAGTTTGAGCGATGCCGCTAGTAGTACATTAGGTATGGAGCGACAATCAAATTGGGCCTTTAAAAAACAAACTAAAGAAGAATTTATTAGCACACTACTCGACGGGCAACCATTTATTCCAGCGTATTTTGGCTTTAATGTTGATATTAATAAAGTTGGAGCTGATAACTTAGATCCTTCCATTGCCGAAATTCCGTTTACTGAAAACACTACGGTTAAAGGACTTATAGTGGATATGAGAAGTGAAGACGCCTTTAAAAACGGACATTTAAAAGGAAGTTTTAATATTCAAGCAGCATCAGACACAGCCAAATTTGAAACTTGGTTAGGTGCCATTGTAAAGCCAAAAGAAACATTCACCTTGGTGATTGACGCTAAAGAGAACAAGGACAAGCTTTTAAATCGTTTGGCAAAAATTGGTTATGAAAAACAGGTCAAACAAGTCATTACCTTGGCAGATGAAAACCTAAAAAAATCTGAGGAATTGGATTTGGAAGATTTTAAAAACAATCCTGATAAGTATACAATTGTTGATGTTCGCAATACAAGCGAAATTAACAACGGAAAGTTTTTTGAAAATGCGCTAGCCCATCCCCTCCCAGAGTTACGAGATACCGCGGAGCATATCCCAACAGATAAACCTATCGTGGTGCATTGTGCGGGTGGTTACAGGAGTGCTGCCGGAAGTAGCATACTCGAAACCAAATTGGAGGGCGCAACAATCTATGATTTAAGTGATGCTGTAGAACAATTTAAAAATTGAGTCTAAAAACTCCCATAAAAGATTATGGTTTTGTAGTGGTCCAACTGCTGCTTTTTGTAGCTTATATTTTACCGCTCAAATTATATGAAATTCAACTTCCCGAATGGCTGCGCTATTCGGGATTGTTTGTTTTAAGTATAGGTGTAGTATTAGGAATCGTGGCAACCTTGCAGTTAAACACGAAACTCTCTCCGTTCCCATCGCCGGTAGAAGATGGCAAACTGATTACCACAGGTGCTTTTCGTATTTCTCGGCATCCCATATATACCGCTCTGTTGTTTTCAGGATTTGGATACGCGCTTTACAACCTGTCACTTTACCAAATGTTAATCACCGGATTTCTGCTTCTATTATTTTATTATAAATCCGAATATGAGGAGACCTTATTGATGCGGAAATATCCAGAGTATAACACTTATAAAAAAAGCACGCGACGCTTCATTTAACATTAGTAGTCTCGAGATTTCCTGATCATAAAATTTAGTCATGGGCATTTGCAGCAATCAAAAGTTGGGCAATGGTATTCATCCCTCCCTTTTTAGCGTGTTGAAGTGGCGTGATGCCATCATTATCGGGAATATTGACATCAGCTCCCGCCTTTATCAACATGTCCACAATGGCAATTTGGGTTTCGCCTGTTGTGCCCAAAACAATCGCCTCCATAAGTGCTGTCCATCCCAGATTATTAATATGATCTATAGGATACTTTGGAACCTCGGTGAGTAATTTTACAACCTCTAAATGGCGTTTTTCTGCTGCGGGGATCAGCGCAGTGCCCCCATACCGATTATAAATATCGAAACGCGCTCCATGGGAAAGTGTCATTTTTAAAATTGCTAAGTTGCCACTTGCACCAGCATATAAGTGGGGACTGTTCAGCATATTGTCCTGCGCATTGACATCGGCACCTGAAGCCATGAGCATTTCAGCAATGGCATTATCGTTATTGTAAGTCGCCAACATTAATGGCGTTCTGCCTTTATGGTCCTTCACTTCCAAGTCTGGCTGCGATTTTAAAATTTCTGCAACGCGTTCAACGTTTCTTTCCGAAACAGCTTTTAATAGAGAAGTCGAATCTTGTGTGGAATGTTCCATACTTTTAGTATTGCTTGAGTTGCCACAGCCTTGTAACGGCAAGCATCCCATTAAAATTAATAGTAAAATTCTTTGAGTAACCTTCATAGCGCATCAATTAAGGTGAATTATCAAAGATAATGAACATTACACCAATCGGAAACTCTCAATAGTATCTGGACTGAAATCAGGATGCGCATTTAAATACGCTTTCATGGCTTCCACGGCTTTTTGATCATGGGCCTTCCTGTTTTTGCCGTATTTTTTAGAAACGCCTTGAGTAGTCACAAAGCTCACCGTATACGATTTGTCCAAATCAAGATGTTCGCCTTTATAATAAATTTCCTGAATGCGATGCCCTTTCGGGTTTTCGATCCGCATATTGATCTGCAATCCGAATACACGTTTCACATAACCGCCCATTTGCCTGAATGGATTTTTGCAGAAGGTGTGTTCCAAATTTTCTTCTAGCATTTGCTTGATTTCTGCTCCGGTTACATCCACTGTGGACACTGGAGGATTCATTGGCGTGATATTATAGAGATCGTTTTCTGTGATGTCTCCTACTCCAATCGGCGCTCCGTAACGCCATCCGTTAGAAAAGGCAATATCCGTTTTGGTGGCATGGGCTATTGCCTTTAACAGAAAATTATCCATGGTGGAATTGATAGTATTGTACCGATGTAAAATACGATCTGTACGGCCCAAAACTTTCGTTCTTATGTCTTGATAAGGTTCTAAAACGTTCTCCACCAAAGTTTCTACCGTAGCGCTTTTAGGCAATGAACTATGAATCTTAATGAGCTCATAAGTGGAGGTTTTAATTTTATGTTCTGTTATTTCAAGACTGAATTTCCCCATAAAAGCACCATGACAACCGCATTGAACAATTTGTGCACCGTTAATTTCTATTGAGCTATAGAGTCGGTTATGGGTATGAGCGCTCAAACAGATGTCAATACCCCCTACTTGTTTTAAAAGTTTCACATCTTGCGGAAATCCGTTGTGTGACAGCAACACAATTACATCCGCACCTGCTGATTTTAATTGACGGATATATTTTGGAACTTCATCTACTCCTGAAGTGAATCTGAGACCTTCTCCCATTTTTTCGGGCATGACCTTATCTACAATCATCGCACAAATACCGATCACACCTATCTTAACCCCTTCTTTTTCATAGAGCGCTGTGGGCTGCAAAAAATTGGAACCATCCTCTCTGTACACATTACATCCCAAAATTGGAAACGTCAACTGGTTGTTTATCTTCTGTAATTGTGCGGGTCCGTACCCAAAATCCCAATGGCCAACCAACGCGTCGGGTTGTAGGGCGTTCAAAATTGGAATCATAGCCTCGCCTTGCGAATCGACCACAGGTTTAGTGCCATGCAAGGTGTCTCCGCCATCAAATAAAAGTGTATTGGGATTTTCTTTTCGAATACGTTCTACCAATCCCCCAATATGGGCGTATCCACCCGCCATTTCAACCACTTCGCCCGTTGCGTCGTAAAACAGTTCGGGATGTGGCGCGAGATAGCCGTGGACGTCGTTTATAAATAAGATGTTCAGTTTCATAGCAGCCATGTATTTCTTACTTCCAAGTTCGGATAAATTTGGACTAATTCCTAAAAAAGGGACGGTTCCTTCACTTTCGATTTCCATCCCTTTTTAGGGTATTTGTTATTTCAAACTTCTTAAAAAATCTTTGAATTCTGAGTTGCTATAATCTGCCATGCCCTTATGGGTTAATGCCAAATTACCTGCCGCATCAATCACATAGGTTGTCGGAATTGCTGAAGATTGATACATTGGCGGCAAATTACTCGCTGGCGCATAAATTGGCAGATCGTAGCCTTTTCGTTTATCAAAAGCCTTGGCCAATTCAAAATCCTGGTCTAAAGACAGGATGACGAATGCCACCTCATCGCCCATTTCTTCGTGCAGTTTATCGATGCTCGGCATTTCTGCAATGCACGGAGGACACCATGTAGCCCAAAAGTTCATAAAAATGACCTTGCCTTTTAAATCTGCTAGAGACGTAACTTTCCCAACTCTATCCATTAATTTCAGACTAAAATCGGCTTTGGTTGCTGTTGGTAATGTGGCAACGTCACTAGAGTTTTCAGAATGACGCACTTCCGTGATGTCCTTGACATCCGGATTCATTAACCCTGTGGCCAAGAGTCCACGTTGGGCAAAACCAATCACTTCCGTATGTAAGCCCGTCGCGTAAAGCGCGATGGCTATTGCGGCAAATATGCCGTACTGAATCCAAGTTTTCTTGGCGTTTTTATTGTTCTTATCTTTTTTCATCTGAGTTCTTTTATTAATTAAATTTATATGCCGTTCCGGGTACTGTTGAAAACGAATAGGTGCCCAAATAATCACAATAGGCTCTTCCTTCCAAAGTCGGTGCTACTGGCGAGTTTTTCTGAAGGTATTCCTCAACCGCCTCATGAATGGTATAGTCCATCACTTTAACATCCTTGACGTTAGGCATGCGACATAAATTATCAAGCGGGTCTCCAGGTCGCACACAGGCAGAAACGGTGTAATATTCGTCATCCTTCATTTCCTCACCTTTTACGATGATGCTAGAAATCCGATTCCCTCGCTCATTTTGACTGGCAAAGCTGACTTTCATGCCCGAAAATCGCACCAACCAACCTCCAAAACGTTCTGTCGGATTTTGAGAAAACGCATTATGCATTTCCTTTTCCAACCAGTCCTTTATTTGCTTTCCTGTAGCCCTTCCGGTTTTAACGGGTTCATTCACCGGCAACAAATTCCATAAATTCGCTCTCGTAATTGGCGCTGGCTTTCCGTCTGCAGGCACAATTGGGTTTCCAAAACGAAAGCCGTTGGAGATAGAAATATCGGCACCTGTTTTCCAACGTGCAGCATCGGTAATCATGTTATCCATTGGATTTTCAACGGTTAGATATCTATAAATTGGTGTGTTTGTATGGCCAACCACAGTTTCTAAATAGGCTTTATAAGGTGCTTTCTCTTCGTCAATTATGGCTTGTAAGGTTTCATCGGCTTTATAAACCTCCGGATCAACATCCATAAGTTCATAATCGTCAGCCACTAATTGACCGTCCACAAAATGTAGCGTCAATTTCCCTACAAATGAACCGAAGGCACCGGGCTCGGTAACTTTAGCATATTTCCCTTGAATCAATTCGCGGACGCGCTCATGCGTATCATTACCTAAAATATAATCGACGTTTTCAGCAATCGGATTACTGGCCAACTCCACTTGTTTAAAAATTCCGATATGCGTCACTAAAAAGAGGACATCAACTTTCTCCTGCACTTTAAATTCGTCAATCATGTTTTTTAATTTCGCATCTAAACCGCTAAACCCTATTCCTTTACTAAAAATAGGATTTTGCCGTACGGGAACATCTGGGTCGTTAACACCAACAAATCCGATACGAATACCTTCAATTTCCTTCACCCAAGAGGCTGAAAACAGAGGTTCTTCGTTAGCTTCGTGGTACATGTTCTGTACTATCACCTTTGTCCCGTAGTTTTGCATCACATCCATCATAATGTCTTTGCCGTAAACCACTTCCCAATTCCCAGGAATGATGACGTCATAGCCCATATTCTTAATGATTTTTGGCATCACTTTACCTTCAGACAAGGCGGTATAACCACTCCCTTGAATCAAATCTCCCCCATCCACAATTATGGTACGGTTCGGATTTTTTTGTCGTTCCTGGTCAAAAAGTGTTTTAATATTCGCGAGTCCTCCTCTATTTTTAAAAACGACTTCTTCATTCTCCCAAAACAACTCAGGATGCGGATCCAATTGTCCGTGAATATCGGCTGTTTGGAGAATGGTTATGCTCAACGTGTCCTTAGTATTCTCCTTACTGTTTACTGGTGTGGAGGCTTCTGTTTTACATGCCACCGAAATCATTAGTATGCTAATAAGTACAACCGCTTTAACTAGTGTTTTTTTAATTGCTTTCATACTTACAGACTGATGCTTTTATATCCTTTCTTCTGTAGTTGGAAATTATACAGAATACCATTCTCTACGGTGGTCATTTTACTTGGAACCTTGGTTTTATCTACTTTAAATTTATTGAGCGAAAAACCACAGGCTATTAATTGAACGCCCGCTTTTTCTGCTTTTTCAATAAAGTGATTGATTTTTTCAGGATCGGTAATGTCTCCAATTTCCTTGCCACAGATAATGACTTGAAAATGTCCAAACGCATCGCCTTCTTCAGCCTTTAGTGCCTCAGCTGTTAAAATTATAGGTTGTAATTGTGCTACCTTTTTGGTAAGTACCACATAATTATTTTTACCGTCTGTACTTTCCTGTGCAGTCATAGGAATTGCTGTAAATAAGGTCAGAATAAATAATACGGAACTAAAAATATATGTTTTCATAAGAGTTTATTTTAAAAGTTTATCAGTGTCGTTCAATATAAAAAAGAGAAGTCCACCTAAAATTGCGATATTTTTAAATAAAGGGCCAAGTGTTGTAATTTGTCCCACTTGAACCGTTAAAGTGATGGGAATTAAAATAGCCATCAGGACGACTGCAGCCCATTTGGTTTTATAACCGATGAGGAATAAAAAGCCTGCGCCCAGCATGGCAATACCAGACAGAATGATGAGCCATTGGGGTTCGCCAAAAAAGTGTGCGATGCCTTTAAAGCTCGCTTGCTCTATGCGTTGTGCCGTTTTTTCTACGTTAGTCAAGTGATTAAAACCTGCGACTAAGAATATGCCGCTGACTAAAATGCGTAAGACTTGTATAGAACGGCGACTGATTGAAACGTGTGTCGACATTACTAAAATGTATAAATAAGATTGATGGATGTGACGTGTAGGTAGACGTAATGGGTTAGCTCAGTTAATTTGAGTTAACAAAATGACGTGTGTACACACCGAATAAATTTTCAGGAATGAAAAATTATGCCAAGCGTGGTGGCGGAGAAACGCTTTCTAAATAGCGGTAATTTAATTTTGAAGGGAGATGGTCATCCAACTCTATTATGGGATCTGAAGGATTGATTTGCCATGACAGCAATTCTAGATGAAATGATGTGGTACACTGACCAATCAAATTATACATCTCTTTTGAAGTGTTTTGATCCTGATCAGATATACTCAACTTTTTTGAGTGGTCGTCAGCAGTAGCTTGCTTTTTACAAAACGGATTTACGAAGGTAATAGCACTATCACTAAACACTGTATTTAGCGCGTGTGCATCTATGGCAACAAATTTTGCCATAAAAATGAATGTCAAGAGGACCGCTATGTAAGTTTTAGGTTTCACTGATCCTACAAACATAATAGAAAGATGCCATTAATTGTGTAACCTTTGTTACGCTTAGGTGTTAAATGTGTATTAAATTATTCAGAACAATTTGAACAATTCGGGTTTAAAGATCACATAAAATAGCTATTACCAAGGGATTATTGCGGATAAATAACGATTTTACTAACCTTAGGGAACAGGCGCTCTAGTTTTAACGGTAGTCTTTCCAATTGTCCGAAATGTGACACATAGCCGCGTCGCGAAGACACTAAAATGATACAATCGGTATCCCCAATATTTTGGGTTAACGCAAGGAAATTTTCCCAATCGTTAAAATGCGAATAGTTTAAATTCAAGGTGACTTTATCCTCTTTTGAAAATTTCAAAATGGCATCACGCGTTTCCTCCGTACAATGTAATTCTATAGGGATTGAAAGTTCCAAAGACAACTTCGCAATTTTGTGTAACCAAATTCTAAATCCTTCCTCAAGCTCAGCATTTGGAGGTACAATCAATACGAGTTTTTTATGGTTTACAAGGGGGATTACAAAATCGCAAATGAAGAGTGTTTTCTCAGTATTCTGCAAAATACTTTCCATTTTATCACCAATCAATTTATCTAAAAACCCTGTTTTTTGAGGCCATCCCAATAAGATGATATCGGCCATAATTTCTCTCGCCGTACGAGAAATACCACTGGCAGCGTTATAATCTATAGTAGCCATAACAGTAGCCTGGGTGTCAGAAGCTGTTGTTTCATTAATATAACTTTCGAGTCCTTCCTTAGCTTTAATGATGGTCTTTTCAGCCTCCTTGGTATTAGGAACTACGGTTAAAATTGACAACGGATTAACAGATTTCTTCTCTTTTATCAACACTGCAAAATCAAGAACTTTATCAATATTGATCAAATTAGCAATAGGAATAAGGATGTTTTCTTTGTGGACTCTGTAGGCCAAATGCAAGCTTTCATCATCTTCAGTGTTGCGAATCACCATTTTGGAGGCGCTTTCAGTGGCAAATGATGCGATCACACAAGTCACCAAAATCAATATTACCGTTCCGTTTAGAATATTCGCATCGAGGATTCCTGCTTTATAACCAACCAATATAACCGCTAGCGTTGCAGCGGCATGCGCACTACTTAATCCGAAAATAAGTTGACGTTGCCCTTTGGTGAATTTGAAAACTATTTGGGTAATCCATGCTGCCATCCACTTGCCGAAAATCGCCGCGAATGTCAATGTTCCTGCAATAATTAAGGCCATGGGTCCGCTGAGGATGACACTGACATCTACGATCATTCCCACACTGATAAGGAAAAATGGAATGAACAGTGAATTTCCGATAAACCCGATACGATTCATTAAGGCTGATGAATGTGGAATAAGCTTATTAAGTGCCAAACCTGCCATAAACGCCCCAATAATGGATTCCAATCCAGCCAATTCCGCTAAAAACGCCGAAAAAAACACAACGGATAATACAAAAATATAATGGGAATGCTTTTCACTTTCCAATTTCCGAAAGAACCATTTTGCGATTCTAGGAATTACCAAAAACATAAATGCTGAAAATAACACCATGGATATTCCTAAACGCATCCAAAAATCTAAGGTCAGTCCACCTTCATGAGATCCTAAAATAACAGCAAGCAACACCAGCACTGCAGTATCCGTTAAGATGGTTCCACCAACTGTTACAGCCACTGCTATGTTTTTTGTAATTCCGAGTCTGCTAACAATAGGATAAGTTACCAACGTGTGTGTAGCAAACATACTTGAGGTGAGCAAACTGGCGTTAAAATCGAAGCCTAGAATGTAATAACACACAGGAAAGCCGATACTTATTGGAATGGTGAAGGTTAGAAATCCAAATAAAAGACTCTTATTCCGATTGGCTTTAAATTCGTTAAGATCCAATTCTAAACCTGCAATAAACATAATATAGAGAAGCCCAATGGTTGAAAACACATCCACAAAAAGACTTTTTTCCAAAATATTCAAGCCGGCAGGTCCGATAATAATTCCGGACACAATCAATCCGATAATTCCAGGAATCCGTATTCTATGGAGCACTAATGGCGCTAATAAAATGATAAAAAGAATCAATGAGAAAATCAACACCGGGTTATGAAGTGGCAATTGAAATTCTTCTATAAGTTGATTGATGATGGTATCCATAGTTAGCACTTGTATTGAAAGCTGAAAATGCATCAGTTGCCATCACGATGCAAAACTGCGTATTAACAAGCAAATATAGTAATAAGATTGGCACACTTATTTAGCAACAATAAGGTATGATGTTAAATTTTTTAGAAAAATTATCCAATAGTAAATTGTAGTAATTAGTTATTCGATTATTGTTCAATTGGAATTTGAACAATAATCGAATAACCGACTCATAATATGATTGTTAAACAAAAAGTAAGTTCATACCTATATTTTTTGTATATTTGTTTACCATACGGTTAAACTTTATAGTTAACATGAAAAAAGAACAGTCTACAGAGCAACAAATTTTGGAAGCGGCCAAAAACATATTTCAATCTAAGGGTATGGATGGCGCAAGGATGCAGGAAATTGCCGATAAAGCGGGAATCAACAAGGCGATGCTTCATTATTATTACAGAAGCAAACAATTGCTTTTTGAAGCCGTATTTAAAAATGTTTTTTCACTCTTGGCCCCTCAGTTAAATACCATACTCAACGATGATTCTTCAATTGAGGAAAAAATCAGGCACTTTACCAATGACTATACCTCATTTATGATGAAGCACCCATATCTACCAAATTTCATCATTAATGAACTAAACAGAAATGAAGATTTTATAATAAAACTTAAGAACAATACTGGATTCCCCAATCTTAAAAAATTTAAAGTTCAAGTGGATAATGAAATAAAAGCAGGGGTTTTAAGCCCTATTGATGCTGACCAATTATTCGTGAACATATTAGCACTAAACATTTTTCCGTTTTTAGGAAAACCATTGGTTAAAGCACTCACCAAAAAGGATGAAACATCTTATATCGCATTTGTAGAAAAAAGAAAAATTGAAGTTGCCAATTTTATAATCCAGTCCATAAAAAAGTAACACTATGAAACGGTTTTTTTTCATATGCGTAGGATTAATAACAAGCACTGTGGTTTCGCAAGAAACACTAACGCTACAAGAATGTTATGATCTAGCCTCTGTCAATTATCCTCTAATGAAACAATTGTCCTTATTTGAAACGCAACATCAGTTGGAGCAGGAAGTTGTTTTATCATCAAAATTGCCGCAATTTAGTTTTGATGCACAAGCTACCTACCAGTCTGATGTGATTGCTGTTCCTATTCCAAATTCAACCATAAAACCAATCAATAAAGACCAATATCGTGCAACACTTTCAGTAAATCAACTTATTTATAACGGAGGGGCTACAACTGCCTCTTTAGATCTGAAATTATCCCAACTAAAATCCAAGCAAAAACAGGTTGAAGTCAATCTTTATCAACTCAAACAAAAGATCAATCAGCTTTTTTTCTCTGTTTTATTATTGCAGGAAACCGATTTATTATTGAAGGCGAAACAAAAACAGTTACAAACCAAATTGAGCGAAGTGACCTCAGGCATTAAATATGGTGTGCTTTTACCTACATCAGACAACATTTTGAAAGCTGAATTACTGAAAATAAACCAAAAACTTATTGAAGTAAAAAGCACTAAAACCAGTCTCATTGAAACACTTTCGAGTATTATTGGGCAACCCTTAAATGCTTCTACAACATTACAAAACACCTTGCTGGAAATCGAAACAGCCACTGAATTGAACCGACCAGAACTGGATTTATTTCAACTTAAAAAAGAAGAAATTAAACGTAACGAAGCCATAATTGCTAAACAAAATTCACCCAAATTGCTAGGGTATGCAACTGGTGGCTATGGCAATCCTGGATTAAATATGCTCGACAACTCCTTTCAACCCTTTTATATTCTTGGTTTTAAACTTAATTGGAATGTTTTCGACTGGAATTCCAATAAAAAACAGCGAGAAGCCCTGTCAATCAATAAAGACATTATTGATACTAAGACAGAAACCTTCAAACTAAACACCAACACTGAACTGAACCAGCAGCACAACGAGATTAAAAGGATTGAGGCGTTTATCACTTCTGATTTAGAGATCATCAACCTTCGCAAAGAAGTACTTAAATCAGCGGATTCTCAGCTCAAAAATGGGGTCATTACCTCATCGGCATATATTACCGAACTCACTAATTTATACGAAGACGAAAGCACTTTGATCAAACATAAAATTCAGTTACAATTGGCAAAAGCAAATTACAATGTTATTAAAGGACATTAATAACCTCCCGCAGATAGCGCAGATAAACGCAGAGGATGGAAAGCATATCAAAAAACAATTCTGCGAAAATCAGCGAAATCAGCGGGAAACAAACACATATAGCATGACATACTATAATTATATAATCAGTTTAAGCCTAGTAGCAACTATCCTATTCTCCTGCGACAACTCCAACGGAAAAGCAGATGGCTACGGCAATTTTGAAGCCACAGAAATCACAGTTTCTGCTGAAAGCAACGGAAAACTGATGCAGTTTGATGTCAATGAAGGCGACCAACTTACGAAGGACCAATTCATAGGGTATATTGATACCATTCCGTTGGCCTTAAAACGTGAACAATTGTTCGTAACAAAAGACGTCATTAGTTCAAAATCTAAAGGGGTTCTGTCTCAAATTAATGTGTTAAATGCTAAATTAAAAACCGCTAACACCAACAAAACACGATCTGAAAACCTCATCAAGGATAATGCAGGCACACAAAAACAGTTGGATGATGTTCAGGGCGAAATAGATGTTATAAAAAATCAAATTCGTAGTGTTGAAATCCAGAATGCGCCTGTAGTCAACGAATTGAAGAGTATGGATATACAACTCAAACAAATTGATGATCAGATTGATAAAAGTATAATTGTCAACCCGATCAACGGCACTGTATTAACCAAATATTCAGAACCTGGGGAGATTACCTCTTTTGGGCGACCATTGTATAAAATAGCCAATTTGGGCAGCATGCAATTGAGAGTCTACATCAGTGAAACTCAGTTGGCAAACATTAACATTGGGCAAGAAGTCACCGTTAAAATTGATGATGCCGACACGATGAAGGCTTACAAGGGCATAATCAGCTGGATTGCTTCGGAAGCGGAGTTCACTCCAAAAATCATTCAAACCAAAGAAGAACGCGTGGCACTAGTATATGCCGTTAAAGTGGACGTCACCAATGACGGAAGCCTAAAAATTGGCATGCCCGCAGAATTATGGTTTTACAATTCGAATACTAATTAAAACATAATAATCATTAAAAACAGAACCAATGAAACATTTAATTTTCGCACTTGGTCTTTTGACCATCGTAAGCTGCAAGGACAGTAAAACTTCAGAAACCACCGTGCATACGGATGCCATTGACCACGCCGTGGCGTCCGATGATGAACATCATAATGATGAAACATCCAACGTATATGGCAATGCTTGGACAAAAGACATGGCAATGGACAATGGTGAGAAATGGCAAGCAGATTTAACCACCAATGAAGGGGTTAAACAATTGCAACAAACCTATTATGCCCAGACCACAAACAGCTTGGAAGACTATCATAAATTGGCCGAACAACTTAATGAAGATAAAAACTACGTGGTAAAAAATTGTACGATGGAAGGCCCGTCCCATGACAATTTACACGTTTGGTTACATCCATTAATTGAAAAAATTGCGGCGCTTTCAAAAGCTGAAACGATTGAAGATGCTTCAAAAATCAAACTTAGCATTGAAGAAAACATTAACCAGTACGACACCTATTTTAAATAACAATTCATATAAATACGATGGAAAAACATAGTTATAACGTCAACATCCATTGGACACAAGACCGAAAAGGGATGATGTGTTCACCAGAATTAGAAAACAAGGAGACTAACGACACCAATTGCATAGAAGTTGCGACACCTCCCGAATTTGATAAAGGAATGCCACATATTTGGTCACCTGAACATTTGTTTACGGCAGCAGTGAGCAGTTGCTTAATGACCACTTTTTTAGCAATTGCAGACTATTCAAAATTGGAATTCGTCAGTTTTAAATGTCGCTCAAAAGGTATTTTGGAGAATGTAGATGGCAAATTTGTGATAAGTGAAGTATTGCTATTCCCTGAAGTCGTTATTTCTGACGAATCTAAACGTGAACGCACTGAACGAATTATAAAAAAATCAGAAAAAGCCTGTTTAATCTCAAATTCCATTACCTCAAAAATCACTATGGAAATTAAAATCAGTGTTCAAAACCAATGATTTGTGGGCATTTCAATACATAACATATCAAAATCCTATAAAAATGTAAAAGCCTTGCAGGACATTTCATTTGAGGTGAAACCGAATGAGCTTTTTGGCATTATTGGTCCTGATGGTGCCGGTAAAACAACATTATTCAGAATTTTGACCACACTGTTATTTCCTGACCAGGGCGCAGCAACTGTGGCTGGATTTGATGTGGTTAAAGATTACAAAAAAATCAGGAACAGCGTAGGTTATATGCCTGGTAAATTCTCCCTATATCAAGATTTGACAGTAGAGGAAAACTTAAATTTCTTTGCGACAATTTTCGGAACGACTATCGAAGAAAATTATGATTTGATTAAGGATATTTACGTTCAAATTGAACCTTTTAAAGACCGTCGTGCAGGTAAGTTGTCTGGTGGCATGAAGCAAAAGCTAGCCTTGAGCTGTGCGTTAATCCATAAGCCCAAAGTATTGTTTTTGGATGAGCCTACTACAGGGGTAGATCCTGTTTCGAGAAAGGAATTCTGGGAAATGCTAAAGCGTCTGCAACAAAAAAATATCACCATTTTGGTGTCTACACCTTATATGGATGAAGCCGCTTTGTGTGACCGAGTAGCTTTAATTCAAGATGGTAAAATTTTGCAGATAGACACTCCAAAAGCTATTGTGAAACACTATCATAAGTCTATTTATAATGTAAGGTCAGCAAACATGTACCAGCTGATCACAAGTTTAAAAGCCTATGAACACCACCATAGTGTTTATCCTTTTGGCGAGTTTGTGCATTATACAGATAAACGATCCGATTTTAATCCAGCCGACTTAAATGCCTATTTAAAATCTAAAAACCTATCCCATATCTATATTGAAAGAACCGAAGCCACTATTGAAGACACCTTTATGGAATTAGCAATATAAATGTCAGTTTGGACGCAGTCGGAACTACAACACATCTCGACTGCGCTCGATGAAACAAAATTCACAAAAAAATGAGCAAAAGCAAAGTCATCCAAGTAGAAGGTTTAACCAAAATGTTTGGCGATTTTGCAGCTGTAAACTCCATCACTTTTGAGGTTGAAAAAGGAGAAATCTTTGGGTTTTTGGGCGCCAATGGTGCCGGAAAAACCACAGCCATAAAAATGCTGATCGGTATTTCACACCCAACCTCTGGAAAGGCCACAGTAGCTGGTTTTGATGTTTATACTCAAACAGAAGACATTAAAAAAAACATAGGTTATATGAGTCAGAAGTTTGCCTTATATGACGATTTAACTGTGAAAGAAAACATCATCTTTTTTGGAGGAATTTATGGATTACCACGAAAAATAATTAAAGAAAAATCAGATGCCTTAATTAAAGAACTCGGACTTGAAAACGTTACCAACCAATTGGTTGGATCTTTACCATTGGGTTGGAAACAGAAACTATCCTTTTCAGTGTCCCTGATTCACGATCCGAAAATCGTGTTTTTAGATGAGCCCACAGGAGGCGTTGACCCGATTACCAGACGTCAATTTTGGGAAATGATTTATAAAGCGGCCAACCAAGGCACCACTGTGTTTGTAACCACCCATTATATGGATGAAGCTGAATATTGTGATCGAGTTTCCATCATGGTCAATGGTAAAATTGAAGCTTTAGATACACCGAAAAAACTTAAAGAACAGTTTCAGGCGGAGAGCATGAATGATGTGTTTTTGGAGTTGGCGCGCGGTTAAAAAAGTGTTTTCATTCGCTGTCACATTTTACAGTTATTCTGTGAATCTCTGTGATTTCTCTGTGATTTCTCTGTGTAGCTCTGTGTAACAATCAATTAATAACTAAAAAAAGAGATCCTGTCTTCGCAGGGACTTACGATGAAAAGATTTATAGGCTTCATAAAAAAGGAATTCTACCACATTTTTAGGGATAGACGCTCATTGTTTATTCTCTTCGGGATGCCTATTGCCCAAATTTTATTGTTTGGATTTGCCATAACCAATGAAATCAATAATGTGGATATCGCCATTTTGGACAATTCAAAAGATAGTACTACAGAAGAAATCATTAATAAAATAGGGGCTTCAAAGTATTTTAGCATCAAACAAGTGATCACTCGTGAAGTGGATATAGCTTCTGTATTTGAAAAAGGCCACGTAAAAGCCGTGTTGAACTTTGAGAAAGATTTCAGTAAAAAACTGATTAAAGACCACAAGGCAACCATCCAAATCATTACGGATGCCACGGACCCAAATACGGCAAATACGATTACCAATTATGTCAATGCCATCCTTCAGCAGTATCAAAAAGAATTGAACAAAGACATCAACGTGGCCTATCAAATAATCCCACAAACCCGCATGGTTTACAATCCTGAACTCAAAAGTGTGTACATGTTTGTCCCAGGAGTGATGACCATTATTCTGTTGTTGGTTTCGGCCATGATGACTTCCATTTCGATTACCAGAGAAAAGGAATTAGGTACCATGGAAATCTTGTTGGTGTCCCCATTAAAGCCGTTCCAAGTGATTATTGGAAAAGTGATTCCTTATATTTTTCTATCCATCATTAATGCCATTGTGATTGTCATGTTGAGCATATTTATTTTCAATATGCCTATTCAAGGAAGTCTTTTACTATTAGGATTGGAGAGTGTGCTTTTTATCATCACTTCACTCGCTTTAGGCATTTTAATATCCACAATTTCCGCCACACAGCAAACCGCCATGATGATTTCATTAATGGGATTGATGTTGCCTGTAATATTATTGTCGGGCTTTATCTTCCCTATTTCGAGCATGCCCATGCCGCTTCAAATTATTAGTCATATTATTCCTGCCAAATGGTTCATCATCATTTTAAAGGCTATTATGCTAAAAGGTGTTGGCTTGGAATTTATCTGGAAAGAAACCCTGATTTTATTGGGAATGACGGTATTTTTTATGGCGTTGAGTGTGAAGAAATATAAGATACGATTGGAGTGAAAAAGTGGGCAGTATTCAGTAAACAGTACGCAGTGGTCAGTCGCAGTGGGCCCTGGGCAGACAATATTAAGACGTTTTTGATTTGGATAATTATCGGGCTGTTGCGAAATTATAAGACATTAATAACTAAAAAAGAGATTCCCGCCTTCGCGGGAATATTATGAAAACAATCCTTTACATCATACAAAAAGAGTTCAAGCAAATCTTTAGAAATAAGGGTATGCTTCCTATCATTTTTATATTGCCCCTACTCCAATTGGTTATTCTTTCTAATGCCGCCACCTTTGAAGTCAAGAATATTAAGTTCGGCTATATTGATAACGATCGCAGCTCGACATCGAGGGCGTTGATCGAAAAATTCAATGCGTCCACTTATTTTAATGTGCTGACCGATTATCCTACGCAAAATAAAGCAAGCGCCGCCATGTTACGAGGCGAAGTTGATGTCGTTATGGAAATTCCCCAACACTTTTCGAGAAACTTACAAACAGAACAACACAATACATTAGGCATTATTATTAATGCCATTGACGGCGCTGCTGCAGGTGTTGAAAATGTCTATATCACACAAATCGTCAAAAGCTTCAATAAGAGTATAAGAACCGATTTATCTCAAATTTCAGATGCTCAAATTCAACCCATTACCATTGAAACGATTCCATTATTCTGGTATAATGAAACTCTGAATTACAAAACCTTTATGGTGCCTGGTATCCTGGTATTGTTGGTCACCATGATTACCCTTTTTCTTTCGGGAATGAACATTGTGCGGGAAAAGGAAATAGGGACTTTGGAGCAAATTAATGTTACGCCCATAAAGAAAAGTCAATTCATAATTGGGAAACTCTTTCCGTTTTGGGTGATTGGGATGGCTTTATTGAGCATCGGATTGATCATCTCCAAACTTGTTTTTGACGTCCCCATGGTGGGCAGTTTACTTCTTCTGTACCTTTACACCTCCATTTATATCTTGGTAGTTTTAGGTATTGGGTTGTTCATTTCAAATTTCACGGACACCCAACAACAAGCCATGTTCATTGCCTGGTTTTTTGTAGTGATTTTTATTTTGATGAGCGGGTTATTCACACCAATTGAAAGTATGCCAAGATGGGCACAACTAATTACCGAGTTTAATCCCATTAAGTATTATGTAGAAGTGATGCGGATGGTGATGCTCAAAGGTTCTGATTTAATGGATATTCTGCCGCAACTGATCAAAACTTTGGTTTACGCTGTTGTTATGAATGGTTTGGCAGTATGGAGTTATAAGAAAACTACTTAAAACAATGCTTATGGAGACTGAAAAAAAATAATGCTATCTAAAGATGAATCTTTATTTGTTAGAGGTCTTCTTCCACGTTTAAAAGAATTGAGTTTTTCTTTTAATGTATTTTTCAACCTTATAAAAGCCTTTTGGAAAATGCATTTTATTGGGCCATGTGTAACTGTTTTTGCGTCTGCATGATTCGCACAAGATTCCAACCACTATAAAAATGCCGAAAAGTAACTCTCGGCTTTTCACTTTTAGTTTATTTCAATATCAATACACACAGATTAAATAATCAATCGAAAGCAAAGCTCTGATCAAAGTTATGCTTTCCTATAAAATCAAATATCATGAAAAAAGTACCCTATTCTAAAACATATCGCCTCATACATTGGGCGATAGCTATTGCGTTTCTGCTCTTATTAATCACCATTTTCTTACGGTTAACGTGGATGAACAAATTCAATATGGCAGCAATCATACAAGAGTCTCTTATTAACACAGGCCAAGTATTATCTGAAGATCAACTCATTACCCTAGCTAAGAAGATAAGACAACCTATGTGGGATTGGCATATTTACATGGGCTATGTATTGGTTGGATTATTTGGTATTCGATTCATCCTACCTGCATTCGGAAAAATGAAGATTCAAAATCCGTTAGCCAAAAATCTATCCACAAAGGAGAAATTTCAGAAATGGACTTATATTATTTTTTATATCTGTGTGATTGTGTCATTAGTCACCGGATTGATCATAGAGTTAGGACCAAAAGAATTGAAAAAACCGATGGAAGACATCCATATTTTCGGTATTTACTACCTGGTAGCTTTTATTGGCATTCACTTCTCTGGAGTCTTAATAGCTGAATTCACAGAACAAAAAGGTATTATTTCAAGGATTGTAAGTGGCTCCAAAAAGAATGATTCTAATCATAAAAAGAACACAAATAGCTAATTTCATGAAATGTTAGCACTAAATTAATTCACTCATAAGTATAAAAGTTGAGCTATTATTTAGGTTTTTTAAGGATTACACCCCTATGTTGGTTGCTTATTACGATTTGGATGTTGTACCATGTGATGGATTATAACAACATCTGCTTAAATCAGCATTTCGTAATGATTTGTTTCGGTATAAGGATTGAAATTTTTAGATTTAACCACAATGACAACCTATGGAAAACCAAGTATATATTAAGAAAAGCAATGGAGACACGGAACTGTTCTCCTTTAAAAAACTTCGAAGATCATTACAATCGGCTGGTGCCAACCAAGATATGATAGAGACTATTGTAGATAAAATACAAGGTCAGATTTACGATGGCATGTCGTCTAACGCGATATACAGAAAAGCATTTAGCTTATTAAAAGACACTAATAAAACCTCCGCCTCACGCTACAGTTTAAAACGCGCTATTTTTGAATTGGGCCCAACGGGTTATCCTTTTGAAAGATTAATTGGGGCCTTATTAAAGGAAAGAGGATTCGACACCAAAGTAAGTGTCACCTTGCAAGGCGCCTGTGTAACTCACGAAATTGATGTATTGGCCGAAAAAGACGGGAATGTTTATGCCATAGAATGCAAATTCCATTCTGATGCCAGAGCAACCAGCAATGTAAAAATACCATTATATATAAATTCGCGGTTTTTAGACATTCAACAGCAGTGGAATTCCAATCCAAAAAACACCACACATTTAAAACAAGGATGGCTAGTGACAAATACCCGATTTACCGAAGATGCCGTGAATTATGGGAAATGTGTGGGATTAACGCTGATGAGTTGGGATTACCCAAAAGATAACGGTCTGAAAGCACAAATTGATTCCTTGGCCTTATATCCAGTAACGGCCCTAACAACTCTCAACAAAAGGGAAAAGCATTTGCTTATAGAAACGGATGTTATTTTAGTAAAAGAATTGTTTAACGCTACGGATAAATTAAAAAATATTGGATTATCAGACCGAAAGATACAACGCGTTTTGGCTGAAGTGAAACAATTATGTCGTTTGGATTGTAACGAATAAGGCAGCATGATCGATTTCTAAAAGATATTACGGATCAGGAAAAGAGTCCTCATAAAAAATTGATACTTTTGATAAAGATCTATTGTATCTAATTATAATCTCAAATATAAAATTACTATGAAAAAATTAATCCTACTCCTCGTTTTGGTAAGCTTTTCCTGTAAAGAGCAAGGCAGTGAGGCCACTGCGCAATCTGAAGTTTTAACCGCAACGGAATATAAAGCTGCTATTGCTGAAAAAAAGGTGCAATTAGTTGATGTGAGAACCCCGGAAGAATTTGAAGCAGGCCATATTGAAAATGCTGTAAATATTGATTTCTTCAGAGAAGATTTTAAAACTGCATTTACAACTTTGGACAAAGATGAACCTATCTATATTTACTGTAAAAGTGGAAACAGAAGTGGTAAAGCTGCAAAAATTCTAACAGAATTAGGCTTTAAAGAAATTTATGACTTAGAAGGCGGTTTTTCAAACTACAATTAAATCCTTAAAATTAAAAAAAGCTGTGCTACTAGAATGGATTCTAAATCTGTTTTAGTAGCACCGTTTTTTTTAAACTATTATACTTTTTGCTTCTCCTCTACCTTAACTTTCTCATTGGTATCGCTAACCATATAAATTGTGCGGGTTGGGTAAGCCATTTCGATATTCGACTCATCATAGCGTTTTATCACACTTTCGAAAACATCACATTTCAAATTGAACGTGTCGGTAAAATTCCGGCCCCATGCCCAAGCTCTAATAGTGTACGACGAATCATTAATTTTGGTAAGCGCCGTTCTCACGATAGGTTTTCCATTCTGTTTGTCAAGTTCCGAGCGGTTATCGTAGATTAATGGATGTTTCTCACATTCTTCTTGCAAAATCCTTTTTGCATCTTCGATATTGCTGTCATAGGAAATTCCCACTTCTATATGTTCACAACATTTAAGTTCGCCCAAATCGTAATTGATCAATTTTTCCTTATTGATGACGGCATTGGGGATAACAATCATCTTATTTTCGAAATTTCGGATAACCGTATGTCGTAAGGTAATGTCCGTAACCGTGCCCACCATGGTATCGCTTAATTTGATGACATCGCCAATTTTAAAAGGCTTAAAGGAAATTATGAACACACCGCCTACTAAATTGGATAAAGCCTCTTGAGATGCCACACCAGCGATAATGGCAATTACACCAGCGCCTCCTAAAGCAGTTTGCGCAACACCCTTGAGCGATGGAAATGCTAACAGGCCGAAAAGCACACCTACAAAACAAATGGTAAAAACCGCAACATAACGTAAGAATTTGTAGCTCGTTGGGTCGTACTGGAAGGCTATTTTTTCCTCGATCTTGCGTTTAAACCACATATTGGCCACAGTAGCCAACACAATGGTGGCAACAGCGACTAGGCCTAAATGAACTGCCAATCTAAAATATTCTTTTAAGGTGTCAGACTTATCGCTATCAACAAAAATAAAACTAAAGGCAATCACACCTAAAACCACCCACAATGTATTAAGTGTCTTTTTTAAAATTTTTAATGGCTTTAATGGAACGCCGGGCTGCTTTTCTGCTTCCTTCTTTAACAACCATCTATTTATTAAATTAGTAAGAATAAATAGTACGGATACAGTAATAATTACCACCGCCCCATAAATAATGTGGGCTCTATAAGTTTCAACAAAATCAGTCATTTGCATTATTAATTAATTAGGATCGCTATTATATGCCACTAAAATACCATTAGCACAATGAATATATGTAAATATCCAATAGAATTCTATAAGAATTAAAGGAAGGGTTCCATATATTCAAATTCATAGCGATGACAAGCGTTTATCTGGGTTCAAAGATATAGAAATTACACTTTTTATTATTTTGGTTCGAACAAATTTGAAGGATATAACAACACTTAGTGCTGGGATGTGTTCATTTGGCTATTTCAGCAAAAAAGAAAGGCTAAATTCAAATTACTATTGAATTTAGCCCTTTCAAAAATTAATGTAACGTGAGGTTTACTTAGCGATTGTAGCTCTAAGCATCCAAGCCATTTCTTCGTGCTCCATCATAATTCCGGTTAAGAAGTCAGCAGTACCTGCATCTTTAAAATCGTCTTCTACTTTTGAAATATTGTCACGGATGTACTGGATGATGGTGTCATGATCTTCCAATAATGCTGCTGAATAATCATGACTTGTATTAGTGCCTGTGTACTTTTCAGAAAGATGCGTCAAGTCTAAAAACTCCTTTAAAGTTCCAGGTGCATAATTTCCGATTTTTCGAATTCTTTCAGCCACGGTATCAATAAAAACTTTGATAGCGTTGTAATGCTCTTCAAAGAATAAATGTTTTGTATGGAAGTCATGTCCTTCCAAATTCCAATGTGCTCTTAATGTTTTGGTATAAAGTACGAATTCATCTGCCAATAATTGAGACAGCACTTCAGTTACCTTTTCTCTATTTGCTTTTGTAATTCCGATGTTTGTTTTCATATTATAATTTAAATTGTTTACTAATGGGTGTTGATTTTAAGCTTTAAATCGACTGATTTTTGCTTTCCCACATAATACCAATTTTCATTCGTATTTCAGTGCTTGATTCCTATCATTATTAACTGTTTCAAGTTCAATTACCTTCTAAATACTGTTTAATCCAGAGCATTAGGATCAGTTGCCGTTTGACCTACCATAACACCTTGCGAATGCCCTTCCCCTAAATAGGCGTTAAACCAATTCCAAAAGGTCCTGAATTTATTCCTATAACTTACCAATAGGAATAAGTGTACAAACAACCAAGAGAACCATGCAATCCAACCGGTCAACGTGGTTTTTGGAAAGGTCATATCGGCCACCGCTTTCTGATCGCCAATAATGGCCATGGCACCCTTATCTTTATATTTAAAGGGTTCCCAGTTTTTATTCTTGGTCATGGCAATAAAATTTTCTGCCAATGCTTTGCCTTGCTGTTGTGCAACGCTTCCCAATTGTGGATGTCCCTCTGGAAATTCTGGATCGGTTTTTTGAATGCATGCATCGCCTATAGCATATATATTTTTGTAGTGTGCCACCTTATTAAAGGCGTCCACGGTGAGCCGGTTACCTTTTTCATAAGCATCCTCCATAATGCCATTAATCTTAAAACCGGTTACTCCAGCGGTCCATATTAAGGTTTTAGTCTCAATAGTTTCGTCATTTTTAAAATATACCTTATCGTCTTTGTAATCAGACACCATGGTGTTTAATTTAAGGTTGATGTGTAAATCTTTAAGCGCTTTATGTGTGTATTGTTGCGATTTTTCGCTCATAGGCGGAAGAACTGTAGGTGCCGCATCTACCAAGTAAATATTGAGGCGTTCATTCTTTAATTCCGGATAAATTTCTTTGAGTTTTCGCTTACGCATTTCGGCAATCATCCCTGCAATTTCGACACCTGACGGACCAGCACCTGAGATCACGATGTTACGCATTTTACGTTTTTCATTTTCATCAGTACAAAACGTGTATTTTTCGCTTTCCATAATGAGATAGTTTCTCAATTTTATGGCATCATTGACATTCTTCATCGGCAAGGCATTCTTTTCAATATTCTCCATGCCGAAATAATTAGTCTTTGTACCCGTAGCAATCACTAAATAATCATAGGGAAGCGACCCAGTTGACAAGTGAATGGTATTGGAGTCTGCATCTATTCGCTCCAACTCCCCTAACCGAAAATGTAGATTCTGTTTCTTAGTAAAAAGTGTCCGAAAAGGAATGGTGATACTCGCAACATCGAGCATTCCTGTTGCAACTTGATATAGTAAAGGTTGAAAAAAATTATAATTATTCCGGTCAACCAAAGTCACTTGCAGACTGTTTTCTCCACTCAACTTTTTAGCCATATTGACACCTGCAAATCCACCACCGATAATAACAATCTGTTTGTCTTTCATTTTGATTGAATATAAATAAATGCATCTTAAATAGACCGTTGGGTAGTTTTCGTATTTCGCAAACATGACAGCCTTGCACCCTTGACGGTTGAAGTTAAATCTTTTGGACAGTGTAATTTGACGTATTTCAGACAACTATTAACGCCATTGAAGTTAGACTCTAAAATTCAAGTGAATTTTAATTCATCTCAGTCTTGACATCATAATAAAAAAAGTGCTTATTACAGTTCTTCTTTTATCGAAGAATGCAATAAGCACTTCATAAATACTTAAAGGATAGTTTAAATTTCCCCTACTTTTAAGAAACTTTCTTGACGTTATCTGATGATCCCATTCTTAAAATGGTATATCCAATTATTGCCGATATAAATGAGCCAATAAGAATACCAATTTTAGCAGAATCTATATATTCTGGATGTGTTGCAAAGGCTAAACTCGCAATGAATATTGCCATTGTAAATCCGATACCTGCTAAAAATGAAACGCCTAATATTTGCTTGAAATTGATATCACTTGGCACTTCAATAATCCCGACCATTTTGGCCAACATGACAAATGACGACACACCAACACCTTTTCCAATAATTAAACAGATAATAATATTAATTACCAGGGCGGTGTCTAAATCTACCGAACTATCTATCAATACACCGGCATTCGCAAGTGCAAATATTGGAATAATAAAGTAGGCCACCCAACCATGAAGACTATGCTCTAAATGCTGTAAAGGCGATCTGAATTTGTAAGTCCAATTCTGTAATTCATAGACGTTTTTGATTTGCTCGTCAGATAAAATAGGTGTCTGTAAAACACTTGAATTTTTAATGTTATTATAAACAACATCAAGATGACTCAAGAATGTTGAAGTGTCAATTTTTTGACGGATAGGCACTGAAAACGCTAGTAAAATACCTGCTACCGTTGGATGGATTCCGGATTTCAGGAACAAGAACCAGATGACTACACCAACAAAAAACATTAGAAATTTTGAATAGTACCCTTTATATGATAGGAAATATAAGAAGCCTAATAAGGCCAATGCAATCAATAATAACGTGGTATTAATGGTGCCACTATAAAATATAGCAATTACCAAAACAGCCCCAATATCATCAACAATGGCAAATGCCGTCAAGAATATTTTAAGACTCAGAGGCACACGTTTTCCTAAAACATTTAAAATGGCCAAGGAGAACGCAATGTCTGTAGCCATCGGGATTCCCCAACCTTTAACAGTTTCTGGATTTTGATTTAATACTAAAAAGAAAACAACAGGTATGACCATCCCTCCTAAAGCACCAACTAAAGGAAACATGATTTTTCTGGTAGAATTGAGCTCTCCAATTAAAAGTTCTCGTTTTATTTCGAGACCAATTAAGAAAAAGAACACGGCCATTAAGCCATCATTTATCCAAAGGATTAACGGTTTTTTGAATTCAAAACTTTCTGTGACAATTCCGAGATCATATTGCCAAAGTTCTCGGTAAGAATCTCCAAGCGGTGAATTTGCCCATATAAGAGCGAGGACTGTACTAAGCATCAGCAATATACCACTGAAACTTTCAATTTTAATAAACTTCTGTAATGGTGTAAGGAATAGCTTTCTAATCATTTATAATTCATTTTCGGTAAAGTTAAAGAAAAGGTGATAGTAATCGAACAATTTTTTCCCGCAATTGAACAATTTTTGGTCGATTTGCCCACAAATTTGGGTTAATTTTAACAGATTCCTGCAGGTCACTCACAAAGGCATCTTTGAGCTGTTTTGCTATTTTTGAACTATAAACCATAGCGTTAACCTCAAAATTCAAATCAAAACTGCGGTAGTCCATATTTGCTGACCCAATAATAGCCAAATTATCATCAATGACCATGGTTTTTGCATGTACAAAGCCTTTATTATATTGATAAATCTCGGCTCCAAACTGCAATAATTCCGTATAATACGCACTAGCTGCGGCATTTACCATTTTTGAATCTGAAATGCCAGGAACTAAAATTTTAACATCCACCCCACTTTGACACGCAATAATTAAAGCGTCCATTAAACTCTCTCCAGGAATAAAATACGGACTTGTGATGTAAATATTTCTTTTTGAAGCTGCGATGGCTTCCAATAAGGAATAAAAGATAACCGGCTGTACGCTATCGGGGCCTGATGCCACCATTTGCACAACTTCATTTTCTATGGTTTCTTGTGGCGTTTGGTCAGGGAAATAGGTCTTATTAAATTCGAGATGTGCAGTGCTACAAAAATTCCAATCGCCTATAAAGAGATATTGAAGATAGGCCGTCCCTCTACCTTTGATCATTAAATGTGTATCTCGCCAAAACAGATGATTTTCTGATCTTAGGTCATTTCTGTAACGATCGCTCATGTTAATCCCTCCAACAAACCCTATTTCTCCATCAATGATGATTATTTTTCGATGGTTTCGATAGTTTAGACGATTGGCCAAGGCATACCATGTAATTTTATAAAAAGGCGCAGCTTCAACACCTGCATCTTTTAATCTTTGTATAAACGCTTTTCCAAGACCGTGGCTTCCAAAATCATCATATAAAAATCGGACTTCTACACCTTCTTTTGCTTTTCTGACGAGAATATCAGCCACAGAATTCCCGGTAACGTCATTTTCAAAAATATAATATTCGATATGAATGTGCGATGTAGCACTTTCTAATGCCTTAAGTAATTCAGGAAACTTTTCTTCGCCATTAATCAATAACTTAACCAAATTATTGGATGTTAATGGACTGTTGCCTGCCTGACGGATGTAGGCCGATAATTTATCATATTGCCGAGGCACCAATCCAGAATCGGCAACCCTTTGCGAATATGCGTTTAAACGTCCTCTCAGACTATTGCGCATCTCTGCATCTTGAACAATTTTCTTGGAATATAATTTACGCTTCCGATAGTTTATTCCGAAAGAAAAATAGAAGATCATTCCAATTATGGGAACAAATATGATAAAAAGAATATAGGCCAAAGCTTTGACACTGCTCCGCGTATCATTTATCACCCGTAAAATCACGATAATGATAACTAAAACATATGCTATTTCCGCAAGCAGCAACCAATTCATTTACGAGTATATTTAAATTTAGCCAGGTTTTTACGCATCGAAAAGAGGGTCTTTATGATCAATTTCTGTTTCGCAAGATAAGGTATTCTCTTTTTATTTTTTTTATCCGTAGGATCGTTTTGAAGTTGAGATGAATACGGATAAAAAAAGACCTCACTATTTTTAGATTTTACTGCTAAAAACGGTGATGTCTAATAAAGATAAATAGGTTTTTATAAAATTGATTCCTTTTCTAACGTTTCTTCAACTACTTCTTCACTTTCGTTTTCGTATAAGTAACGCTCTTTACTGTCATCCAACTCATCCATCCATTCCGTATGGTGGGTTTCTGCTTTGGTCCCAGTAACAACACTTTGGAATGTTTTATCGCGATATGTTAAGATATTTTCATCCTTATCTCTAAGCCACTCTTTAAACATGACAGCTACTTGATCAACATTGAAATCTGGATAGTCGGATAGCTTCAACAAATCCTTAATGTATTCTGTCTGAAAATCGACATGATCAAAACTAGACTCCAGTTTATCATTGGCCTCTAACCATTTATCCATATCCAAACGGCGCTCTCCTTTAGATGGCAATTCCAATCGGTTCATCATAAAATCTGTGCATCAAACATATTGAACGTATAATATTGATCTTGCATGCCTAAATAGATCAATTGCGGTAAATTATTAAAGAAGACTCCTTTGTACAGGTGATTAGGGTAAAGGTTATTTTTAGTTTTTAAACGCAGTTCGTCTGGTAAAAATGGAAACTTATGTTGGTATCCTGTACACATAATAACGGCATCAAACTTCCCTGAAGTACCGTCTTTAAAATGAGCGATATCGCCTTCAAAATGCGTCAACAATGGAACTTCTTTAATCCCATCAGGCCAATTCACCCCAATAGGATTGCTTCTATAACTTAAGGTTACTGAATTTGCACCATGTTTATGGCACTGTACACCAATATCTTCAGCAGAATAACTACTACCTATAATCAGCAAATCTTGGTCTTTATAAGGATCTGCGCCTCTAAAATCGTGCGCATGCATCACTTGACCAGGAAACTGCTCTATTCCTTTAAAATACGGCATATTTGGTGTCGAGAAATGACCAGAGGCCACAACAAGATAGTCGAACTCTTCAGTATAGGTTTTATCGATTTTAAGGTCATCTAAAACGACTTCAAACTTTTTTGATTCGTCATTAAAATTTACCCAACGCACAGTGGTATCAAAACGAATGTAATCGCGAACCTTACTTTTTTTAATACGTCCTTGAATATAATCGAACAATACCGGTCGTGGTGGATACGATGAAATTGGCTTTTTAAAATGTTCATCAAATGAATAATCTGAAAACTCCAAACATTCTTTAGGACCGTTAGACCACAGGTATTTATACATACTACCATGAATTGGTTCTTCATATTTACCTACTCCTGTGCGCCATGAATAGTTCCACATACCACCCCAATTGCTTTGTTTTTCAAAACAAACTATTTCGGGAACTTCCAATCCAGCATTTTTTGCTGCTTCAAAAGCTCTTAATTGTGCCAATCCACTTGGTCCTGAACCAATTATTCCTACGCGTTTCTTGTTCATGTTTTTACTTTTATTCATATATAGCCATAAGATTTTTGCCTGCGTAAATATCTCTAGTGAGATAAATTCACAAACAGTTATTAATTATTCTTTTTTGGAAAAAGCTTCGTTATTGAAACTTCAGAAAAAATGTGTAGCTCTAGCTATTAAGAGCATAAAACATGAGTTTTACCTCACATTTGTGATGCGAAGAATATAACCTTTTGCAGGTGATTTTCCTAATTTTAACTTGGAAAAATTCAAGAACTATTGGACACGTTTACGGAGGAAAAGTAACGCTGTCCATTTTGAAAACGTAGTCTAAGAATTGAAGGGTCTGGAAATCAGCTTTTTCTTCATAAGAAACCGGGGCTCATTTGGGCCGTAATACCCATCATCGAATTTTGAATTTTCAAATCCGAGGGCTTCATATATCCTAATGGCCGAAGTATTATCAGGATGAACGGTCAAGCAGATTTCAGAGCTGAAACTAGATTCCAACGCTTCCACAAGCTTTTCAGATAATTGTTTGCCAATATGTTTTCCACGATATTCCGGATGCACTCCTAAAGACAGCATCCATCCTTGATTCATATGCTTTGTTAGGTTTCCGAGCGCATAGCCCACAACATTCTGATGTTCTTCAGCTACATAAAAATAATCATTAGAGATATCGAAAAGCTGCCTTAAAACGAAGAGAGGATAACTGCCCTCCTTAAAACTTAAGGTTTCAATATGATGTATGCTTTCAAGATCTTCTAAAGTTGCTTTTCTTATGGTAATCATGGGGTTTGATTTTGATGGAAATTTAAAAGTTTCAGATATAGTTTTTAATTCAGCATTTTTATGGCCAAAGTCGTGTCTTTAGTAAGTACAAATTTACATTCATTATAGGTTGGTGCCGCGAATTTAGGTTTGACGTTATTCGAAAAACCATAGCCTTCCTTAGGTATTCCGAGGAAATTACGATTGCATTCCTCATCAGAATTTTCATCATGATACATTGAAATAGCGTACTCTCCTTTGGGTAAATCTGAAATAATGATCTGTTTAGATGTCGCATCCACCTTATAAGTATAGGTTTTTATGGCCGATCCATCTTTCAAAAAATTGTCTGCAGTGTTAAATACACCAATTACAATGTTCCCTTTAACAGATTCAATATCTGTAATATTTAAGGTCAATTTCGGGTTATCAGTAGCAAAGAAGCTAAGAGTGAATGCTATATAAAGAATGAGAGTATTCATAGGTTATGTTTAATTAAAATAATGTTGCATTAATTGTTGATTATTGTCTTTATAGGCTTGATACGGCTCTGATTGCTGCAACAGATACCACTTAATAGGTCTTTTAAAAATTGAAGCTGCTGTTTTCTTGATGGCCGATACTTTTTCAGCTTCCATCGCAAAATAATCGTCTAAAGTATCTTGTCTAAATTTTACAATGGCTTCCAGCTTATCTCCATCAGCATAATAACCACAATGAAAGTTTTTGTCTGCAAAACTACGTTCCGGGAAATTCAATTTACCCAATCCGAAAATGGCAAACGAGCGCTCTAAAAATTCGTCGTAACGCATTCTACAAGTTTCACCACCACCTAAATTGAATATTTGTTTTGAAAGCTCATGCTGTTTTGAAATGGCGTTGACAAATGCTCTCGCCGTATCTCGCGGAGTAGCAATTTCCAAGGCCGTATGTAATGGCTGATGAAACATCAATTTCGACATTTTATGATTTCCCATTATGGCGGCCAACCTGAATATAGTCCAATCTAAGGAGCTGCTTTTGATGCTTTGTTCGGCCGAAATTTTCGTCTCTGCATAAACATCACCTGCACTTGGAATTAACGCATCATCTACAGTGATATACGGATTTTCAATACGGTCTCCATATACAGAAATACTGGAACTATAAATAAAGAATGCATTTGGGGACTGTTGCTCTAATTGTGATATTAGATGCTGCGTGCCGCTAACATTTACGCGTTTGGCAAGTTCGGGATTATCATCAGCCAATGGCGGAATGATGGCTGCTAAATGGATAACCGCATCAATATCGGCAAGCTCTTCTAAATCTTTAGGATTGGTAATGTCACCAAATATTAAGGTTACCTGATCTTTAAAAGGCAGCAATTTTGCTTCAGATTGTGGTGTTTTTTTGTCAAATACAAT
Source organism: uncultured Gelidibacter sp. (assembly GCF_947500795.1). Taxonomy (GTDB): domain Bacteria; phylum Bacteroidota; class Bacteroidia; order Flavobacteriales; family Flavobacteriaceae; genus Gelidibacter. The sequence goes on from NZ_CANMTE010000001.1 coordinate 1,066,597, forward strand.
CACATGATACAGCTTAGCATCGAGCAACTGCTTTAAGGCTTCAAAACCTACGGTTCCCGAAGCTCCTGTCAATAAAACATTTTTCTTTTTCATTAAGGACTAAATACTGATTAAACTATTTTTTAGTTGGAGTGATAGAACAGCTTTCCGTTTTTTATTTGCGCAGGTTTTGTGTACGGATGTTCCTGATGTTGGTCTGGCCCCAATATATGAATCACTTCCCAACCATTTGCTTTAAGCTGATCTGAAATCATGGAGCGATGGCAACGCCACCAAACGGCTTCTGAACACATTATGGCAGCACGTTTTTTAGACGCCAAAACCTCTAAGTTGATGTAAGCTTCCTTGAAGTCCGTAGTTTCCATATAATCTGCATAGCCTCTAAATGAAGGATGGTTCCAGATTGTATTTTTAGAATCTTGGGAAGCCTTTCGTCGGCCTCCCAAGGTTTCTAAATGTGTATATAATAGTCCTTGTGCGACTACTGCAGATTGCAGATTCTCCAAGTTAAACTGTGGAAATTTTCGCGATCCGGGAAAACGCCTTACGTCAATAAGATGCTGAATATCATCCGCCTTAAGCAAATCCATAAACTCATCCAAAGTTCTGGTGGAATGTCCAAGCGTCCATATTCGTTTTTTCGTTTTCAACATCGTTTTAGGTACTACTTAAAACAAACACTTAAGTATTCGTTTCAATTTTTTGTTTAACCGAAGTCCGAATAGCGAATGGATCTACGCAATAATTACTTAGAAATAAATCGCTTCAAAGACTGCCAACGGCGCTCTTCTACCAACGTTTAAACTTAGCACATCATCAACGATTGTATAATTATCAGCGATTTCAAAAATTTGTAAAAATTCAGATTCGTTGACGTCAACCTCTGGACACATTTTTAATGTGGTTGCCATATTGTGAAAACGGATTCTATTGCCTTCCTCCAATGTATATTCTCCACTGATGTGGTTACATCCAGCAAATCCTGTCACTCTATTGTCTTGCGATTTTAAGGTAAAATAGATTTCACGCTCCTGATTGTCTGCCATCCTAACATCCTTTCCTTCCAAAGTTTTCAGTTTCCAATATTTTTCAACGATTGGCGCAAGCTCCATATCTCCCTTTTTAAAGATTGCCAATGGCGCTCTCTTAGCCTTATTAAGTGCTAATTGGTCTCCCGCAATTGTAAAGTTGTCCGCAGTTTCAAAAATGCTCAAGAGTTGTTGCTCATTGAAATCCGCATCAGGACACGCCATTCGCGTTGAAGCCATTTGAGAGAATGAAATTCGGTTGCCTTCTTCTAATTTGTAAGTCCCCATAAAGGTATTACATCCAGAAAAACCGGTGATTCTATTGTTTTCTGAATTCAATATAAAGTGTATCTCTTTTCCGTTTTGTTCCTTATTGGCCACATCCTGACCTTCCAACCTATTAATGATCCATTTGGTATTTTCAATAGTTGACATGTTGACTTTATTTTCAGTGTTATCTACTGTAGGTTCCGTAATTGTTTTTCCGGTATTACAACTCATGATGGTTAATGCGATGATAGCAAATGCAGTTATTTTCATTGTGATTCGTTCTTTGGTTTTCTTTATTAGTAATCAAAGGCTATTCCGATGATTTTGTGACATTAAACCTGACCTGATTCAAGAACTATGCCTAAGTAAGAAAATTGACCATTTAAAACCCGAAACAACCCCTACTTCACTGAGGTTCAATCAACTTAAATTTACGCATAATTTGAGTCTATTAATAAAGGGTCACATAGAATTTAAAATCATCATTAAACAGAGTCAAATTTTAATGTGACTGATAGCCGAATTTTTAGAAAATTTTAATAAAATCTTAATAAAATCTTAATTTGAATAGTGTAGCATATTTTAAATCGTTTATCACATATATTTCAAATGACTCGCGATTTTGTTGAAAAAAATAAGAAAAACAAACACTTTTATCGTTAATTTTTTAAGGATAAATTCCCACTATAGCATAAATAAATACAGAAAATCATTTAAACTATTTCGTTTTAGTATGCAATCCAATTTTGTAATAGTATATTTGCTTTTTTAAATCAAAATAAAAGATGAAAGTTCGCGAAAAATTTATTTTAATTTCGATTATTGTTACAGTAGTCATTGTTGGAATCTCATTGGTCTGGAGCCCCATATTATGGGCTTTCATTTTGATATTCCCACTCATAATGTTGGGTGTTTTTGACATCTTTCAAAAGAAACATACCATCCGAAGAAACTTCCCTTTAATTGGCCGTTTCAGATATATTTTAGAGTCGATTCGTCCAGAAATCATGCAGTATTTTGTTGAAACTGACACGGAAGGAAGACCTTTAAATCGTATCCTGAGATCTTTAGTCTATAGAAGAGCAAAAGGAGAAAATGATACAGAGCCTTTTGGAACGCAAATGGATTTGTACCATTCCGGTTATGAGTGGTTGGAACATTCTATGTATGCGAAGCAAAATCCTCAAGAAATTGGAGAATTCCCTCGACTATTAATTGGTGGTAAGGAATGTAAACAACCTTATTCTTCAAGTTTATTGAACATCTCAGCAATGAGTTTTGGTTCTTTAAGTAAGAACGCGATTTTAGCATTGAATAAAGGTGCCAAAATGGGGAATTTTGCCCATAACACTGGTGAAGGTGGAATTAGTGATTACCATTTAGAACATGGAGGTGACCTTATCTGGCAAATTGGAACTGGATATTTTGGATGTAGAAACGACGATGGTACTTTTAACGAAGTGACGTTTAGAGAAAACGCATTACGTCCGCAGGTTAAAATGATTGAAATCAAATTATCTCAAGGTGCTAAACCAGGACACGGTGGAATCTTACCTGCTTCTAAAAATACTGAAGAGATTGCAAGAATACGTCACATTAAACCAGGTGTTGCGGTACATTCGCCACCATCCCACTCTGCTTTTGCTGACCCAATTCAGTTCATGTATTTTATTAAGCGACTTAGAGAACTGTCTGACGGGAAACCAATCGGATTTAAGTTATGTTTAGGTAGAAAACAAGAATTCATGGATTTCTGTGAAGCCATGATCTATACAGGTATCCGTCCTGACTTTATCACTATTGACGGTGGTGAAGGTGGTACAGGTGCTGCACCGGTAGAATTCTCAAACTCTATGGGTATGCCATTACGTGAAGGGTTGATATTTGTTCACGATACGTTGATTGGTTTTGGTTTAAGAGAAGACATCAAAGTTATTGTTGCAGGAAAAATCATTACAGGATTCCATATGGCTCGCGCTATAGCATTTGGAGCTGACGGCTGTAACAGTGCACGTGCTATGATGTTGGCGGTTGGTTGTATCCAAGCGTTACAGTGTAACACCAATACGTGTCCTGTAGGTGTGGCAACACAAAATCCATCATTGACAAAAGGATTGGTTGTAGATGATAAAGCACCTAGAGCTAAGAGATACCATGAGGCAACAATCCATAGTTTCTTGGAACTTGTTGCTGCAGCTGGTTTAAATGATCCAAGCGAATTGACACGTGGTCATATTAGTAAAAGAATCGGACTATTGGATGTTAAAACGTTCGACGAGATTTACCCTCCAATGGAACCTGGATCGTTATTGGATATTAATACTATTCCTGAAAGCTACAAGAAATTCTTCCAACTAACACGCATCATGAAATAGTGCTGTCAGTTTAAACTGAAAGACTTCAGATTATTATATTAATCTTTACGCATTTTGCCTGTGATATCATCAATCTTAATGATGAAAATCATAGGCAAATTGTCGTTTATGACCTTACTTGAAAATTCACTTATAAAGCTTAACTCCTTCTGTTCTTTTTTCACAACCAATGCTTTAATCCCCAAAGAGAAGTCGTGTAAATAGGACTTCGCTTCAGTAGCAAAAAGCTGCTCAAAGGTTCCATGGACCAATACAGACTTCCATTTGGTAAGCGCGTCCACATCAATAACATTCATGGCTACCTGATTATTTTGACGCATCGCATTCATTTTATGGCCTTCCCCAGAATAACAGATGATGACATTTTTTTTGGCGTCAAAAAAATAGGTGATCGGAACTACAAAAGGTTTGTTTTGATATATGTAGGACAGATGCCCTAAATAATTGTTTGACAATACAAACTTACTGTCCTTAGCGTCGAGATTGATATACATAATTGCACGGTTTAGAGAACAAGGTAATTGTATTCGCGCTACATCACAATGATATTAATCAGCTAACTGATTAATACTAAAGTAATTCAATTGTTAATGCGATTTGATTACGTTGATCAAATCGTCTTTTTGAAGGACTCCAGATTGTCTCCACACTGGATTACCATTCTTAAAAAGCACCATTGTAGGCACGCCCCTCACCTGGTAATTAGCGGCCAATAACGGATTTTTATCGACGTCTATTTTTACTATTTTGACAGCATCACCCATTTCTGCCTTGACATTTTCCAATATAGGCGCCAATGTTTTACAGGGTCCGCACCAAGTTGCAAAAAAATCAACAAGCACTGGTGTTTCTGAATCAATTATGGTGTTAAAACTACTTTTCATCTAAATGTATTTTAATTTGAAATAAATGCGCCACCGCCAAATTTTCAATCATAAGTCCGTAAACAATGTTAATGGGGTGCCGCTATTTGTAAAGATATCTTAAGAATATAAATAAGAAAAGTTCTCAAACGTAGTATTTGAGAACTCTTCCATTAAAAATCGATATGGATTGCTACCAGTTATCGATTTCATCTTTTAATTGTTCTTTAGATTTGCCGTAGCGTTCTTGAATTTTACCAGCTAACTTTTCAAAGTTTCCTTCAGCTTCCGTGTATTCATCATCAGTGATTTTACCATATTTCTTTTTAAAATCACCTTTAATCTGTTTCCATTTACCTGCAAATTGATCTGAATTCATAATATCTTAGTTTTATGGTTTATATTAATTTGTTTGATAAAATTACAGGGATAACCTATGCGCCTTTGACTCTAAAAATCAAAAAATTAATGCGATTACTAATTTGTGAAATGTTTAACAAACAGAATAACAGATCATTGCATCATACGTTGAGATTTAAAAAAATATCATCTTGTTAGGATGAATATAAATACCTTTGAGCCTTAGTATGTTTTAAGTGTCAAATCTTTTGAATCTCGGTTAGGCTTTTATTTTGACCCTTCAACACACTTAAACCCACATCTCGATTAAAATTTACTATATGAAACGTGTTTTTATTATTCTAGGATTGATTTCAGCAGCTTTGGCCTTGACTTTGTCGGTTACGCCTCAATTTCAATTAGCTTTTATACCTGCAGCTGCGGCACTGATTTTCGCACTGGTTGCCTTTTTTATCGCCAAAAATCAGGACCACTCTAAAAAAAACCATTCATCTCGTTTTCCTTTTGAGTTGTATCGCCTTAGCACTGACTTCTTATAAATCAATTTTTAATCCCATTAAAGTCGAGAATCTTGAAGCGACAGAATTAAAAGACGATACCTCATCCGATGATTCAGAAGAAGTTTATGATTATGGAAGGGAACCTTTATTAAACGAATAATATAAACTTCTGAAGATTCATGCATCTCTAATGAATTAATCTCGATAATTCATAAAGCAGAACACTACAAAACAGCAGGAATGCTTCTCTAATTCCTTTTTTTTAGTTTTATTTGAGAGTATTAATACATCTCAAATGAAAGCCCTCATCATCGCTTCTGCGCTATCGCTAGTTGGTTCTTGTGCCACGACCAGTTACACTCAGAAAATTGAAAACTTAAAAGAAAGCATTGTTTTTGAACGTCCTGAAGCTGTTATCAAATATGGCAATACCATTACACCCGATGAACTCAGTGCACATGTTTATAAACTTTCATCTAATGATTTTGAAGGGCGACAAACAGGCCGCAACGGATTTCACAAAGCTTCAAAGTATCTAAAAGACTTCTATATCAGTAATGATGTGCCGTCGCCATTAGGCAGCGATAACTATTATCAAAGCATCCCAAAATCGTATTTTACGAAAGATAGTCTTGCCTCGCAAAATGTAGTGGCTTTTATTGAAGGTTCAGAACATCCAGAAGAGATCATTATTCTTTCTGGACATTTAGATCATCTTGGTACATCTGAAGAGACTACTTATTATGGTGCTGATGACAATGCTTCAGGCACAGCGGCACTTATGGAAATTGCCCAAGCTTTCATCGCTGCAAAAAAGGAAGGTTACGGTCCTAAACGAAGCATTTTATTCTTGCATTTAACGGCTGAAGAGTCTGGACTTTTAGGCTCTAGTTATTATGTGAAACATCCTATATTTTCGCTCAATAATACTGTTGCCAATTTAAACATAGATATGATAGGCCGTGTGGACCCTAAACATGACCGACTTCAGGACGACAACTACATCTATATTATTGGTGCTGATAGAATCAGTACAGAACTCCATTACATCTCTGAAGCGGCGAATACGTGGTTTACAAATTTAAATCTTGATTATAGCTATAATAAAGAAGATGAGCCCAACAGATACTATTATCGGTCAGATCATTATAATTTTGCCTACAAAGGCCTTCCGGTTATCTTCTATTTTAATGGCGAACATGAAGATTATCATAAACCGACAGACACACCGGACAAAATCAATTATCCGCTACTTCAAAAGCGAAGCCAACTTATTTTTGCAACCGCGTGGTATTTAGCAAATAGTAAACACAGATTAAACCCTAATAAGTTATAATTACAGAGTGTTTATTGTTAAAGTTTGTTAAATGAAGAGACGGCAAATGTTAAAATGTGCCGTTTTTTTGTATTATCGCAAATCATTAAAACACATAATCATATATCAATGAAAAAGCTATTCATTATTGCAGGTATTGCCCTGACCACAATAAGTTGTGGTACCTCACCGCAACAGTCCACAAAAGTAGAGACCGTAAAAACGATATTACCTGTTGATCCAACGGTGTATGCAAACAGCATCACTTCTGATGAATTAAAAGAAATGCTATACACATTTGCTTCTGACGAGTTTGAAGGCCGTCATACTGGAGAAAAAGGTCAGAAAATGGCTGCTGAATATTTAAAACAACACTATGTGGCCCTGGGCATTCCATCGCCTATCTCTGAAGATGATTACTATCAAGAAGTGCCTTTATTGAATCAAAAATCGCCTGAAACAGAAATTACGGTTAATGGTGTGACATTCAAGAATTATGAAGATTTAGTAATGTCTGGTGCTTCTGCCACACAAACGATTAATGCTTCAGATATTGTATATGCAGGATATGGCATTGAGGATGAAAAATACTCCAGCTATAAAGGTTTAGATGTTGAAGGAAAGATCGTTTTAGTTAAAAAAGGAGAACCTAAAAATCAGGATGGCACTTATGTGACTTCAGGAACTAAAGAAGATACTAAATGGTCAGTAGGAAGACAGGCACTAGCTTCTAAAAGAGATGTTGCACGCAAAAAAGGCGTGAAAGCACTTCTTTTTATGGACGAGGCTTATTTGAAAATGGCAGCAAATTATATGAAGTCTGCTGCAACTTCTGGTAATGACGGACGTATTACGCTTAAAGACAAGCAAGATGGCATGCTTCAAATCTTAATCAGTGAGAAGTTAGGAAAAGCGCTTTTAGCTACTATTGATACTGACGATACTTCAAAATCCATTAAATCAAATTTAAAGATTGACGTGACCAGCAATTCTGAAGAAGTACATTCAGAAAACGTGGTAGCGTTTATCAAAGGCTCTGAAAAACCAGACGAGATTATTGTGCTTTCTGCGCACTTAGATCATGAGGGTATCAAAAATGGTGAAATCTATAATGGTGCTGATGATGATGGATCTGGAACTGTTGCTATTTTGGAAATTGCAGAAGCATTTAAAAAAGCTCAAGAAGCAGGTCATGGTCCAAAACGTTCTATTTTATTTTTACACGTTACAGGTGAAGAAAAAGGGTTGTTAGGGTCTAGCTATTATGCAGATATTGATCCTATATTCCCATTGGAAAACACTGTTGCCAATCTTAATATTGACATGATTGGAAGAATTGATCCTAAGCGTGAAGGCGAAAGAAACTACATCTATTTAATTGGATCTGATAAATTAAGTACGGAGCTTCACAATATTTCTGAAGAAGTAAACAAGAAATACACAAACATTGAATTAGACTACACGTTTAATGATGACAATGATCCGAATCGTTTTTACTACAGATCTGACCATTATAACTTTGCTAAAAACAATGTGCCAATTATTTTCTATTTTAATGGAACGCATGACGATTACCACAGACCTTCTGATACTCCAGATAAAATTGAATATGATTTATTGGAGAACAGAACACGTTTGGTGTTTTATACCGCTTGGGAATTGGCCAATAGAGCGGACCGAATTATTGTTGACAAAGCAACTGAAAAATAAATGTTAAAGTTTTAATAACGAGACGTTTATATAAATAAATTTTATTAAATTTACAGAACGTATTGGGGTGCCCATTTCATTATGAGCTGAGATTATACCCATTGAACTTGCTGGATAATGCCAGTGAAAGGAATACAACAGGCAAAGGGAACAAACGATTTAAATATTGTTGTTCCCTTTGTTATTTTTATAAAATTCCGATCAATAGATGATAAATGATCCTGATTTATTCATTTCATCTGAAATAACTTCCCTAAGTCGTTCAAATAAGGTTATTTAAAATAAAACTTGTAGCTTTAAGTAGAAATCAAATCCTTGATTGACGCGTTAATCTTAATCTACTGTTTTTGAAGTGAGAGATATTTTATACCATATTGTTCCGAAATTAGAACCCTTTGATTATTCATTGCATCACGATACGCAATTTATAAATCAGGAATGGGTATTAATTAATGGTATTGAAAATACCAAGGCGATGTATCTCTTTAAGCCAAATAATGAATTGGTGATTTCTGAAAACAACAACGTCACCAAAACACGGTGGAGTTTTATAAATTCTAACTTCCTTTCGATTACTACAGCAGATGGAATTGTGCTTATAAAAGCATTTTACAAAGACAAGGATATGTTGGTTTTAAATCAGAAAGCTTCAGACGATTATGCGTTTTTCATTAATGCCAGTGTTTATAATACTACTATCGACAGTAAGGAAGACATTCAAAAGTATCTGAAGGAAAAATATTTAAAAAAAGCATCACAGCTCATTTCAGAGCATCAGTTTTATTATATCCAAAGGTTTAAGGAATATGGGCCATATACCATGAAAGAACTCTTTAACAAGGTTAAAAACAAGGCGGTAAACGCTTATTGCTTGGTAAGAGATGTCAATGAGGCGGATTACACTAAGAAACTTCGAATTAAAGATTTAATGCACGAACTAAATTAAAAAAGGCAAACATATTAATGTTTGCCTTTTTATATAATCCTTAAAGATTTTAATCTTTAGATATGCAATGCTCTATCTTCAGTAGCTGCTAAGGCTGCTTCTTTAAGCGCTTCAGTAAATGTTGGATGTGCATGAGACATTCTAGAGATATCTTCCGCAGAAGCTCTAAATTCCATAGCAACAACCGCTTCAGCAATCATATCTGCCGCACGCGCGCCAATCATATGAACTCCTAAGATTTCGTCAGTAGCTTTATCCGCAAGCACTTTTACAAATCCATCCAAATCCATACTTGCTCTACTTCTACCTAGTGCACGCATTGGGAATTGACCTGTTTTATAGTCTACACCTGCTTCTTTTAACTCCTCCTCTGTTTTACCAACAGATGCAACTTCTGGCCATGTATAAACAACACCAGGAATTAAATTATAATCAATATGAGGTTTTTGTCCTGCTAAGGTTTCCGCTACAAAAACTCCTTCTTCTTCCGCTTTATGCGCCAACATTGCACCTTTAACAACATCACCAATAGCATAAATATTTTTTACGTTAGTCTGTAAGTGCTCATTCACTTCAATTTGACCTCTGTCTGTAAGTTTTACACCCGCAGCTTCAGCATTCAAACCATCAGTATATGGACGACGACCAACAGAAACTAAGCAATAATCGCCTTTAAACTCAACTTCCTCACCTTTTTTGTTGTCCGCTTTTACGATAACTTCATCACCATTACGTTCAACAGATTTTACTTTATGGGAAACGTTAACGTTGAATTTAGCTTTCTTGAAAACTTTGTTCAACTCTTTAGACAATCCCGAATCCATTGTTGGGATAATACGGTCCATATATTCAATAACGGTTACTTCTGAACCTAATCTTCTATAAACTTGACCAAGCTCTAAACCAATAACACCACCACCAATAACGATCAGATGTTTTGGAATCTCTTTAAGTTTTAAAGCTTCAGTAGAGGTAATAACACGTTCTTTATCTAAAGTGATAAATGGTAAACTTGATGGTTTACTACCGGTAGCGATAATAGTATATTTCGCTTCAATTTCTTCAGTTTTTTCACCTGTAATAGTGATATGGGTAGCATCTTTAAACGCTCCCAAACCTTGGTAAACATCGATTTTGTTTTTGTTCATCAAATAATCGATACCACCAGTAGTTTGATCAACTACGGCTTGTTTACGAGCAATCATTTGCTTCAAATTCACTTTAATTTCACCTGGAATATCAATACCATGCTCTTCAAAATGTTTAACAGCATCTTCATAATGATGCGAAGAATCTAAAAGTGCTTTACTTGGAATACATCCAACGTTAAGGCAGGTGCCTCCAAGGGTTGCATATTTTTCAATAATTGCAGTTTTCATGCCTAATTGTGCGCAACGAATTGCGGCTACATATCCTCCAGGACCTGAGCCAATAATGGCTACATCATATGAATTCATAAAAATTGTTTTTTGATGTTTGTTAAATTCAAGCACAAAAATACGATTTTGATTTACGTTTTACGAATTACGACCTACGATTTTAAAAAACTTTGAGCAGAGGTTCAAACCTCAATCTGGAAAGCCTAACATCTGCCCCATGCCCACCGTAAACAACCAACAGCCATAAATGGCATGCTCAATGGATACCAACAGCGTCGATTTTGTTTTATCATAAGTTAAGGCGAAAAGGATGCCGCCCAGAAAGGTCATGAGTAATACCAAAGAATTTCTATAAAACATATGAGCCATAGAAAACACTATGGCATTGATAAAGACGAAAAGGGTTCTACTTTTAAAAAAAGAGGCGTAGCGTTGAAAATATAAGGTGCGATAAATTAATTCCTGTGGATACACTGAAAACATGGCATAGGCAAACAAGATAACGACCCAAAGCTTGGGTTTTTGGTAGAGCACATGGAATAAATCGGATTTGGCAGTGAGTAACACATATCCAATGGTGAAGAACGCAATGATAACCAGTTTAACAAAAACCGATATCCAAAAAGACTTCCAACGGAGATTGGGCGCAATTTTAAATGTGTTGCCTTCCACTTTTACAAGTACAAAAACGACATAGGTAAATCCGGAAATGGCCAGAAATGCTTTAATCAGAAATGGGTACTCTAAGACAAAACTCACTGGCAAGATTATAAAAATCAAGAAAAATTCAGTGAGCTTGTAAGTAACCGATTGCATTTTCTTACATATTTATAGCTGTTGTATGTTTAACTTCATTGATGACAAACATGCTATGAGTGCTGCCAATATGATTAATAGACGTTAATTTAGTGACCATAAATTCCCTGAAAGCTTCCATGTCAGATACAATGACCTTTAAGAGGTAGTCATAATCACCACTAATATGGTAACATTCCATCACTTCTGCAAGATTCGCGACCTCTTTCTCAAACTTAATCACATAGTCCTGTGTGTGTTGCACTAATTTTATATGACAAAACGCCACAAAATTCTTGTTTGCTTTTTCCTTTTGGATTAAGGCAACATAATTTGAAATCACGCCTTCCTTCTCCAACTTCTTTATACGTTCATATACTGCGGTAACGGACAGATTCAATTTATTGGACAGTTCCTTGTTGGTCTGTTTACTATTGGCCTGAAGAAGTTTCAAAAGCTTTTTATCGATTGCATCAAAATTCATAAAAGAAAATTTTTCTAGGGAAACAAAATAATCGAATCAAAAACAGATTCATTATCTACAAATTTAATCATATTTAGATTTATAATCTAACTTCAACAACATCCATTGACAAATCATCTAAAAAAGGAGATATTTGAATAGATTTTTCACTTTTAAAAACAATTATAATGGCATTTAAACCCGCAAACAACATACAAGATTTACAATATTTCGGAGAATTTGGAGGCGTCAACCCTTCAATTTCTGACTCGTCAACCTACACCTTTCTTTCAGCAAAAACAATGTTCGATACATTTGAAGGAAACGCCGATGGTTGCTATTTATATTCCCGTCACTCCACCCCTTCCAACCTTTATTTAGGTCAGGCTTTAGCAGCTATGGAAGGTACTGAAACCGCTAATGTGACCGCTTCTGGAATGGGCGCGATTACGGCAGTTTTGATGCAATTATGTGGTGCTGGCGAGCATATCGTATCCAGCAGAACCATTTACGGCGGTACGTATGCCTTTCTAAAAAACTTTACACCACGATTTAATATTGAAACATCGTTTGTAGACATCACAAAATTAGATGTTGTCGAAGCGGCTATAACGCCAAAAACAAAGGTTTTGTATTGTGAATCTGTCAGCAACCCATTATTGGAGGTCGCTGATATTGCTGGACTCTCAAAACTTGCCAAAAAACACAATCTGAAATTGGTTGTCGACAACACCTTCTCACCATTATCAATTTCTCCAACACAATTGGGTGCGGATATCGTAATCCACAGTTTAACAAAATTCATCAATGGTTCTAGTGATACTGTAGGCGGTGTGGTTTGTGGTACTCAAGAATTCATTGACGACTTAAGAAACGTAAATGACGGCGCTTGTATGTTATTGGGCTCAACAATGGATAGTTTAAGAGCGGCTTCAATTTTGAAGAATTTGAGAACATTACATATCAGGATGCAACAACACAGTTATAATGGAAACTATTTAGCGGAAAGATTTGAGAAAGACGGTTTAAAAACAGTTTATCCAGGATTAGCATCTCATCCATCCAACGAATTGTTCAAATCTATGATGAACGAAAAATACGGATTTGGCGGCATGTTAACAGTTGATGTGGGCTCTTTGGATAAAGCGAATGCATTAATGGAATTGATGCAAAAACGAAACCTTGGCTACTTAGCTGTAAGTCTCGGATTTTACAAAACATTATTCAGCGCTCCTGGAAGTTCAACATCCTCTGAAATTCCAGCAGATGAACAAAAAGAAATGGGCTTAAGCGATGGATTAATCCGTTTTTCTATCGGTTTAGATGCCGACATTGAGCGCACATACACGATGATGCACGCGTGTATGAAGGAACTTGAGATCCTAAAATAAATCATTTTTTAATTGCAGTATTTCGAAACGGTTGTACAAAATTTGAAGATTTCAAAATTTTAAAACAACTCGAAATTTCGACATCACATAATAACTTTGTTCAAAACCAGTGTTTAACGCACTGGTTTTGTTTGTTTAAGGCTTCGGGTGTACTCAAAACACCCCAAGAACTGCAAAATTTCACCGCGAATTATTCAATAAAATCGAAAGCCTCAATCTACTCAAATCCAAGTGCTATTGAAGTTGCTCTTCAATTTCATTTGCATAGGTTTGTCTAAAATCGTAACATTACGTATTCGAAAAAAACCAAACCGACTAACCCCTTCTTAATGGAAAGCCAAGACATTAAACCTAAATTACCTAAAGACGAACAAATAGTTGAAAACAGAGAATTAGGCATTTGGGAAGCACTCATACCAGTGTTTGCCCTAATTGCTATGCTCGCTTACAATGTTTACGTCTACGGAAGTGATGCTTTATCTGGCTCCAATCAGTTTATATTATTAATGGGTGGTGCAGTTGCCGCGATTGTAGGCATCTATAACAAAGTGACCTTCGATCAGATGCTCGAAGAAGTTTCAGAGAACATCAAATCTACGGGAGGCGCCATTTTAATCCTTCTTATGGTAGGTGCACTTGCAGGAACTTGGCTCGTGAGTGGCATTATTCCTACAATGATTTATTACGGTTTGCAGATATTAAATCCGACCATATTTTTAGCGGCCTGTGTGATTATATGTGCTATTATTTCTGTAGCCACGGGAAGCAGCTGGACCACTTCAGCAACTGTTGGTATCGCATTAATAGGAATTGCCGATGCTTTGGGGGTGTCCTTAGGGATGACCGCTGGCGCTATTCTATCGGGTGCTTATTTTGGAGATAAGATTTCTCCAATGAGTGACACTACTAATTTAGCACCTGCTATGGCTGGGACGGATTTGTTTACGCACATCAGATATATGCTATACACCACCATTCCGACACTTGTTATAACCTTAATCGTCTTTATCATTATTGGATTAAATTTAGATACCACGGGATCTGCAACAACACAAAGTATACTTCAATCGGTCGATGAAGCGGTCAATGTGAGTCCATGGCTATTTATTGTCCCAATCGTAGTTATTGTTTTAATCGTAAAGAAAACACCGCCTTTGGTTGCCCTTTTAATAGGAACCTTATTAGCCGCTGTAGCCGCACTTATTTTTCAACCGAATATTGTAGCGTCAATTGGTGGTTCAGACAGTTTAACTTTTGCGTCAGGCTATAAAGGACTTATGGACGCTATAACTATAGATACTGCAATCCCTACAGATAATGACGCCTTAAAGGATCTCTTTTCGTCTGGAGGCATGTCGAGCATGTTAGGTACAATATGGCTCATTCTATGTGCTATGGTTTTTGGCGGAATCATGGACGGCATTGGTGCTTTAGCAGTAATCAGTAAAGCACTTTTAAAATTATTTCATACTACTTTCGGACTTTTTGCAAGTACGGTTGCCAGCTGTTTAGCGCTAAACTTAACGGCGAGCGATCAATATTTGGCTATTGTTGTTCCTGGTAAAATGTATTCTCAAGCGTATAAAGATAAAGGCCTCGCCCCTGAGAACTTATCTAGAACCTTAGAAGACAGTGGAACCGTAACGTCTGTATTGGTGCCATGGAACACCTGTGGCGCTTACCACAGTGGTGTACTTGGTGTAGATACGATGCATTATGCAGGTTACGCTATTTTTAACTGGTTGAGTCCATTTATGACCCTCCTTTTTGCTGCTTTCAGAATCAAAATTAGACAACTCAGTACTCCTAATGCAGAAGTTGCCAAATAATTAAGATTACTCTTACATATTATTATCTCTTCACTATAGATAAAACTTATAGCGATATAACTTTATATCATAAATTACTATAGCTTTTATTGAAGTAAAACGATAGTTTTGTAGGAGAAAATAATAGTAATCTTTAAATTATATAATATGGCATTTGTAGGAAAAAAATTCCCAAATTTATCAGTAAACGCAATGAACGAAATGGGTGATACATTCAAACTTAACGTTCTTGAAGAAGCGAAAAAAAACAACAAAAAAGTACTTTTATTCTGGTATCCAAAAGATTTCACATTTGTATGCCCAACAGAATTACATGCATTTCAAGCAGCTTTAGGCGAATTTGAAAAACGTAACACAATGGTAATTGGTGCATCTTGTGATACTGCTGAAGTTCACTTTGCATGGTTAAGCACATCAAAAGATAACGGTGGAATTGAAGGTGTTACTTACCCAATTTTAGCTGACTCTAACAGAAACTTAGCGTCTTCATTAGGTATTTTGGACATTACCAATGAAACTTATGATGAAGAAACTGGAATTGTAACTGTAGATGGTGACAACGTAACTTACAGAGCAACATACATCATTGATGAAGAAGGAACTGTTGTTCACGAAAGCATCAACCATATGCCATTAGGTAGAAACGTAAATGAGTTTTTACGTTTAATTGACGCTTACACACACGTACAAGAAAAAGGTGAAGTTTGTCCTGCAAACTGGGAAGAAGGTAAAGAGGCAATGCAGCCTAACGCTAAAGGTACAGCTGAGTACTTAAAAGCGCATTTAAACTAATATAGATTGTTATAAAGAGTGCAGAGAGGCAATCTTATGTTAGCTATTAAGATTGCCTCACTCTGTTTTTATTAACCTTTAAAAAATTTATTATGGTACAAGAATTAGAAAAAGATAATTTAGAACAATTGGTATCAGATAATGATACAGTAGTTGTTCAATATTCTGCTAGCTGGTGTGGTAATTGTAGAATTATGAAACCAAAATTCAAAAAGCTAGCATCAGAAAACGAAAACATGACATTTGTTATGGCAGATGCTGAGAAGTTTCCAGAATCGAGAAAATTAGCAACTGTAGATAATTTACCTACGTTCGCTATTTTTAAAAATGGAGCTTTTGTAAATCAGATCCAGACCAACAAATACGAAGTTTTAAAAGATTTAGTCAATGAAGTTACCAGTAATTAAACACTTGACTCAATTTATTGAGGAAAATGATGAGGATTTCGTAGTTGAAACTATTGAAACTCTTGAAAATCTTACAGAAGTACCTTCATTAAAAGATGAAGAACTAGATGTTATTGGAGAATTGATCTCTAATATGTACGGCGCTTTAGAAGTCCACAAGATGGTAAAAGAAGGCTCCCCTAAAAAAGAAGCATTAAATAGTTTTATGTCTCGTGTATTAGGATCGATTGACAAATAAACATTCTAGGATTAAAAACACAAAACCACTTCCATCGAAGTGGTTTTGTGTTTTATAACAGTTCCAAATGTCGTTGTATTCTGCTTTACAATCTCAGTATATTCAACATGATTATAACAGTGCTGTTTTCAAAATAATCAGCAGTCATGTCGTCGAGCGATGTCAAAAATCGCTCATAAATAGGATATTATGTTATTTTTTGTAACTTCCTAGTTCAATATATCTCACTTAAAGACATTAAATATGCATGACGATAATTATGTAAGAGTCTTCTCAGGATCATTCATTTATGTGCAAATGATCATAAATCGTTTGGAAGAAGCTGGCATTAAAGCTATTGTAAAAGACGAAACAGAATCTGGAAGATTGGCAGGATTTGCACCTTCCATTCAGGGTTTTCAAGACGTATATGTTTCAGAATCCGAACTGACAAAGGCCGTTCCTATTGTTGAAATCGCTAAATCAGAATTAGAAGTACAAAAAAACCCTGAATAATTTCAGGGTTTTTTACTTTATATAGAAATTCGATTATGCGTTTACCGTATACATCTTCTCTCTTAATTCCTTAATTTTCTTATCGTCCATATATTCATCGAACGTCATGTAACGATCTATCGCACCATTTGGCGTCAACTCAATAACACGGTTTGCTACCGTTTGTGCAAACTCATGGTCATGAGTTGTAAATAAAACCGTTCCTTTAAAATTAGCTAAGGAATTATTAAAAGCTGTAATACTTTCAAGATCCAAGTGGTTGGTCGGCTCGTCCAACATTAATACGTTAGCTCTCATCATCATCATTCTACTTAGCATACAACGTACTTTTTCTCCTCCAGATAATACATTTGAAGTTTTTAAAGCTTCTTCCCCACTAAAGATCATTTTACCCAAGAAGCCTCTAATGTGTACTTCTTCACGCTCTTCTTCTGTGGTAGCCCATTGACGTAACCAATCTACAAGAGTTAAGTTATTATCAAAAAACTCACTGTTATCTAACGGTAAATAGGATTGTGTTGTGGTAATTCCCCAGTTATATTCGCCTTTATCTGCTTTTTCCTTTCCATTAAGGATTTGATAAAACGCAGTGGTAGCTCTAGAATCTTTAGAATAGATTACTACTTTATCACCTTTTGCCAAATTGATATCCACATTTTGAAAAAGGATATCGCCATCCAATGATGCTGCAAGGTTAGTAATATTTAAAATTTGATCTCCTGCCTCTCTTTCACGCTCAAAAATAATAGCTGGATAACGACGGCTAGATGGTTTAATATCAGAAATATTCAATTTCTCAATCATTTTCTTTCTACTCGTAGCCTGTTTAGACTTCGCAACGTTAGCAGAGAAACGACGGATAAATTCTTCCAATTCCTTTTTCTTTTCTTCAGCTTTCTTGTTTTGTTGTGAACGTTGTCTTGCCGCTAATTGAGAAGATTCATACCAGAAGGTATAGTTTCCTGAATAATGATTAATCTTTCCAAAGTCAATATCAGAAATGTGTGTACAAACTGAATCTAAAAAGTGTCTATCGTGAGAAACCACAATCACACAGTTTTCATAGTTTGCCAAGAAGTTTTCCAACCAAGCGATCGTTTCATAATCCAAGTCGTTGGTAGGCTCATCCATAATTAACACATCAGGATTCCCGAATAACGCTTGTGCCAACAACACACGTACTTTCTGTTTTCCATCTAAATCTTTCATCAAAGTATAGTGGAACTCTTCTTTAATACCCAAGTTAGATAACATTGCTGCAGCATTACTATCGGCATTCCAACCGTTCATCTCCTCAAACTGCACTTGCAACTCTCCTATCTTGTCAGCATTTTCATCAGTATAATCAGCATAAAGCGCATCCATTTGCGTTTTAAGCTCGTACAATGGTTTGTTCCCCATAATAATGGTTTCCAAAACTGTGTGCTCATCATACAAGTTATGGTTTTGCCCTAAAACCGACATACGTTTTCCAGCTTCCAAATGAACATGACCAGATGTTGGGTCCATTTTTCCCGCTAATATTTTTAAGAAAGTTGACTTCCCTGCACCATTAGCGCCAATAATACCATAGCAATTTCCTTGATTGAAAGAAGTGTTTACTTCATCAAAAAGGATGCGTTTGCCAAACTGAACTGAAAGATTAGAAACTGATAACATTTTATAGATTTTAAATAAGTTGCAAAAGTAGAAAATTACTCCCATTTTATGAAACTTATACACCTATATTTAAGACCCGAAATAACACGCTCCAATTTGTAAAAATATCAGTATTTACCTGAGATAAAACGCACTTCGATACCGGCATCATAAAACATTTAACAACGCCTTAACAACATACTGTATAAACAAGTTTTATTTTTGTTTGCAACACAACCAGCACCATTAATCTATTAGTTTATGAGAATCTACATTATGTCATTAATGCTTTTGTCAACGCTCTTTGGTTGCAAAAAAAATACTAATGAGACAAATGGTTCTGCATATTTTGGGGGAGAAATCATAAACCCCACCAATGATTATGTGCTGTTGTACGCTCCAAACTCGCAGTCAGAAACCGCTGACACCTTACTCTTAAACAATAACAACCGATTCTCTACGAAGTTAGATCCATTAAAATCTGGACTTTATACGTTTGTTCATGGCGGACAATACCAAATGGTGCTTCTTGAACCACAGGACAGTGTTATGTTAAGATTAAATACTATTGATTTTGATGAATCATTAGTATTTACGGGAACTGGCGCTAAAAAGAATAATTTTCTAGTCAAAATATTTCTTGAGAATGAAGCCGATCAAAGCAACTTCATGAATACTGCTCAAATGGAACCTGAACGATTTGAGAGTTATATTGATTCTCTTCGCTCAAAACGATTGATTGAACTTAAGGATTTTGCCCAGGAAAGACAGCTGTCCAGCCTTTTTGACAAGGTAGCGGAAACCAGCATCAACTATAATTACTACAGCACAAAGGAAATGTATCCTTTTGCATATTACGGTTATAGAAACCTAAGAAATTATAAAAATTTACCATCGCAATTTTATGCGTTTAGAAATGAAGTGGATTACAATATAGGCTCACTGAGCGACTTCTTTATTTATAATCGATTCCTATATTCCCATTTCAATAATATGGCATTGGAAGGATTCTATGCGAATGCTCCAGAAGACGCCATCTTCAATAAAAATTCGGTGAAATACAATCTAGAAAAGCTAAGATTGATGGACGACCGCGTATCAAACGACACTATCAAAAATAAGTTGCTCAAAAATACAGCGCGCGATTTTATAGCAATGTGTGAAGATTCTGTAGCTGTTAAACAAATCGTGGCTTCCTATCTTGAAAAAAGTACGAATCCTGACGACAAATCGTATATAGAAGGCTTATCAAACTCAATAAACAAACTGAAACCGGGTAAAATTATTCCGGATGTGGAATTGGTCAATTTTAACAATGAGGTTCTTAAATTAAGTAGCCTTGTTACTAAACCGACCGTAATTTATTTCTGGACTACCAACCTAAAAGTCCATTATAAAAATAGCCATCACAAAATAATGGATCTTAAGAAAAAGTATCCAAATATTGATTTCATTGCCATCAATCTCAACGATAATGATAAAAAATATTGGAAGAAGACTTTAAATGAATTTAATTTTTCCACTGCAAATGAATACCAGTTTAAAGATCCGCATACAGCCAAGCAAACGTTGGTCATAAATACGGTTTATAAAATGATTGTTATTGACAAAGACATGCGCATTGTAGACTCCTACTACAACATGTTCCACCACAAGTTTGAAGATCATTTAAAAGAACTCAACAAATAAAAAAAAGGCTCCCATAAGGAGCCTTTTTAATTTATATAGAATAAAGGATTAGTTTCCTTTCTTGTAATCTGCTAAGAATTTCTCTAAACCAATATCAGTTAATGGGTGATTCAATAAGCCAGTAATAGAGCTTAAAGGACCTGTCATAACATCAGCACCTAATTTAGCACAATCAATAACGTGCATCGTGTGACGTACTGAAGCAGCTAAAATTTCAGTATCAAATCCGTAGTTATCATAAATCATTCTGATTTCAGCAATAAGGTTTAAACCATCTGTAGAAATATCATCCAAACGACCAATAAAAGGCGAAACATAAGTAGCGCCTGCTTTTGCGGCCAATAACGCCTGACCCGCAGAAAACACTAATGTCATGTTTGTTTTGATGCCTTTATCGCTGAAATATTTACAAGCTTTCACACCATCTTTAATCATTGGTAATTTCACTACAATTTGACTGTGTAGATCAGCTAAAGCTTCACCTTCTCTCACCATGCCTTCGTAATCTGTAGAAATAACCTCTGCACTCACATCACCATCTACCAATTTGCAAATGTTGACATAATGCTTCATGATATTGTCAGTTCCTGTAATGCCTTCTTTAGCCATTAATGACGGATTAGTGGTAACACCATCTAAAATCCCCATGTCTTGGGCTTCTTTAATTTGCTCTAAATTAGCGGTATCAATAAAAAATTTCATAGAAATATTGTTTTTGATTCCCCTTTTAAATTGGGGAATTTTGTTGTGTTATATTTAGCGCGAATTTACAACTTTTAATGAGCTTTGAAAGGACTAATTTTCTAGAATATATTAACAGGAATCAATTAATTATAATGCTATACTTTTTAGAAGTAGATTTTGAACACAATCCATCTTTATATTTATCAGATTCTTCATCATAATATTCTGGACCTTCAACATACAAATAAATAGTAAAGTTGAAAGTTCCTGGAGCGCTTGGCATCCCTTCTATCACAAGCGTTCTATTAGTTGTGGTGACGCTTAAACCGTCAGGCAAGTTTCCATTGATGTCGAAATTATAGCTATAATTATCGTCACGAGGTTCGTTTTTAATTTCCGCAGTTAATTCTTGATAATAATAACCATTCACATTCCCTACTTTGAACGACGTATCCGGTAGTTCCGGCCGTTTATTTACGATACATTCTACAATCGTATCACAACTTAAGAACATACATAACACTCCTAAAAACAGAAATTGAACTATTTTCATTGGTTTTGTAGTTATAACTTATAATGATTCATCAACATTTTCTCGTAGACTTTATCTGGCAAAATTCGTTTTAAGACGATGGAAAATTTCTGCATGAACTCCCCTACTTTATAATGGATTTTTGGATTGTCAGTCGTGATAACTTTATAGATGGCATTTGCCATGAGCTGCGGATCTTTACCGCCACTAACATGGGCATCCATAAGATTTAAGGTATCTCCGTAAGGTTTTTTATAAGGTGAATCCTCCAAAATTGGTGCGTGGTAACGCCCGGCCGCAATATTTGTAGCAAAATCGCCAGGTGCAACATTGGTCATGTGAATGTTGAAATCCTTGATTTCCATTCTGAACGCTTCAGTAATTAATTCCAAAGCGCCTTTACTGGCACTGTAAACACCTCTATAAGGCAAGCCCATATACCCAGCAATGGATGTCACATTAATAATAAGACCTCCTTTTTGCGCTCTCATTTGTGGCAGAACCGCTTTAATAACACGAATAGGTCCGAAAAAATTAGTCTCGAAATTTCGTTGTATTTCAGCATCAGGAATTTCCTCAATTGGCCCCGTAATTCCAGCGCCAGCATTATTGATCAATACGTCCAAACGTCCGCTTTTTTCCAATACAGTTTTAAAGGCATCTTCAATTGATACGGCATCGGATACGTCTAATTTTACAAGATTGAATTTACTTTCTGGATAACGCTCCGGATTTCGGCTGGTGCCGTACACGGTAAACCCTTTTTGGGATAAAAATTCGCCAATAGATTTTCCAATTCCTGAAGAACCACCTGTGATTAATACAACTTTAGACATGTATGAAAACTAATTAAAAAATGAAAAATTGAACGTTAATACGTTTCGGAAGGCTAAAATATGAAGAAGATATTTAAAAGAAGTTTCCTTTAGAAAGGATTTCACTATAGCGCATAAAAAAAGGCAAGCTACCTACATCACACCGCTACGACCACTTACCTTTGCTGCGTTCCCGCCCTGGAGGGTTCAGCAGGAGCTGGTTGTGTAGGACTTGCCAGGTGCAAAGATACAATCTTTTACTACTTTTGCAATGATTTTTTAAACTGAATTTAATTAAATACCTTGCCTTAAAATTCACAAAAACTATGTCTTCAAGTAAACTTTTTATAATCACGGTTTTAAGTCTTTTATTATGGACTTGTGGCGACAATCCTAATGGTAAAAAAAGCAACTTTTCTTTACGTACTGATGCAAAAAACAACACAATTGCACTTGGTGAGACCGTTAAACTCTCTATAGAAAACCCTAAAAACAAGACCGTCAATAGCATCACCTATCAATTAAATGATAAACCTATTGATGAAAATTTTACGGCTTCCGATCTTCCGTTAGGAATTCACACCCTAACTGCCAAAGTAGCCTATGATAATACGACTGAGGAGACTTCAACAAATTTGACGATTTTAAACAATGAAGCTCCGGTAATTTACAGCTATAAAATAATTAACGAGTATCCTCACGACATTACTTCCTACACCCAAGGACTGGAATTTCATAACGGTTTTCTATATGAAAGTACCGGACAATATGGCGAATCTAAACTTCGTAAAGTAAAACACGACACTGGCGAAGTCCTAAAAAGCATCAATATTGGCAATCAGTTTTTTGGCGAAGGACTTACCATCATGAACGACAAGCTTTACCAGCTCACTTGGAAAGAAAACATAGGATTTGTCTATAATGCAGAAACCTTAGAGAAAACCGGTAGCTTCAATTATGGCAAAAGTAAAGAAGGCTGGGGCCTTTGTAATGACGGAAAGGTGATTTACAAATCAGATGGCACCAACAAAATATGGAAACTTAATCCAGAAACGTTGGCTGAAGAAGATTACATTCAAATTTACACCAACGCGGGCAAAATTGAGAGTTTAAATGAATTGGAATATATTAATGGTAAGATTTACGCAAATATCTATCAGCGTAATGGCGTCTTGATCATCAATCCTGAAAATGGTGCTGTGGAAGGGGTTATCGATTTTTCACCACTTCAAAAATTAGTTAAGCAGCATCCAGAATTAGATGTTTTGAATGGTATTGCCTATAATCCAACAACAAATACAATATTTGTAACAGGAAAAGATTGGGACAAACTTTTTGAAGTTGAAGTGTTTGTGAAATAAATCAAAAATCCCCCATTAATCAAACCTCGAAGTTAAACATGCAAACATTTGATATACAGATTACCGTAACTCAAGACGACTTGGACCACCTCAACCACGTTAATAATGTACGCTACGTGCAATGGGTTCAAGATATTGCCGAGCAACATTGGCATGCAAAAGCAACAGATGACATCCTTTCGGATTATTTTTGGGTGCTTCTAAGTCATACCATTGAATATAAGAATCCAGCAGTTTTAGGCGATGAACTCACTCTTAAAACCTACATCAAAGAGGCTGGTGGTGTTACTTGCTTAAGGATGGTTGAAATTTATGATAAGCATTCTGAGAAACTTCTAGTAACTTCAGAAACCAAATGGTGTTTAATCTCCCAAGAAAAGATGAAACCAGCACGCATCACGGACGAGATCAGATCGTTATTTAGTTAAAGTTAGATTAAATTCGCTGTTAAAGTGTCTTAACAAAACAGCTCTCAAGGCTTTTATTGTTTTAATTTGATAACAACCAACCCAAAAGCCTAGTGACCAAAATTACGATTCTCTTCTGTCTATTCACTACACTGACGTTTTCGCAACGTATTTCGGGCACACTCTATGACGCGGAAGCTCCTATTTCTGGCGCCAAACTCATGAATGTGACCTCAAAAAGTATCACAACAACTGATGGCTCAGGCAATTTTGAAATTTATGCAAAACTGAATGACACCCTACTTTTTAGCTCTTTGTTCCACCATACAAAACAAATTGTCGTTAAGGCATCACACCTCGAAGGAACTCAGGTGTTTGAACTTAAAAAAATTCTAAACGAATTGGATGAAGTTGACATTCAAGGCCCCATAAGTTCAAAAGAAATTGACGAAGAAGTACTTACGAGCAACTTAAACCAACAATTTAAAGCCGATCTTAAGAAAAATGCGCATCTATATAAAAAACCAAATACAGGGGCTTTAGATATTATTGCTATTGGCGAAAGTATCGTCAAACTATTCAAACGGAAAAATCCCAAAGAAGAAAAAATTGTTGAAACAACTATTACAGCATCGCATCTTGACACCCTTTTTAAAACTGATCCTTTTTTGAATGACACCTTTTTAGTATTGGATTTAAACATCACTAAAGATTATAAGCATCTCTTTTTTACCTATTGCGAAACGAAAGACATGTCCTCTTTTCTGTTACTTCCCGCTAACAAAATCTATCTTATTGATAACTTTTTGGAGTACAGCAAAGAGTTTAGGGCTATTCTATTGGAGAGTCAAAATCAATAGCATTTTATTGCTAACGACAGCACTATTAAATTAATTAAAGGATTCAGGTGATTTCATAATTTCAAAAGTTATATTTTTGAATGTAATTTGATATTGCGTATCACAATGAAAAGAAGCCTTTACTTTAGTCTCACCTTACTTATGTTGATCTTTTGGAGTTCATGCCGAAAGGATTTTGAATTTCAACCAAGTCAAGGCGCTCTTACGTTTTCAAAAGATACGGTGTACTTAGACACGGTTTTTACGAATATTGGTTCGAGCACCTACAATCTAAAGGTATACAACCGTTCAAATACTGACATATCCATTCCGACGTTAAGACTTAGCCAAGGTCAAGCATCTAACTATCGGCTTAATGTTGATGGTGTTGCAGGAAAAGAGTTTCAGAATGTTGAGATTCTAGCGAAGGATAGTATGTACATTTTTATTGAAACCACCTTCGATATTCAGAATGTTGTTGCGTCAAAAAACCAATTTTTATACACCGATGCCATCGAATTTGATAGTGGATCGCATTTACAAAAAGTAGAATTAGTCACTTTAGTGAAGGATGCCGTTTTTATTTATCCGAATAAAGATTCGCAAGGCATTGTTGAAACTTTGAGTTTTGATGTTGATGACGATGGAGTTATCGATTCTACAAACATCCAAGGCCGATTTTTATCAGATGCCGAACTCACCTTCACAAAAGACAAACCTTATGTTATTTATGGTTACGCAGCTGTGGGCGAGAATAAAACGCTGACCATCAATGCTGGTGCGCGCGTTCACTTCCACTCCAATTCTGGATTACTCATTACAAATAATGCGTCTTTAAAAGTGAATGGGAAGTTTAGTCCTAATCAAACTACACTTGATAACGAAGTCATTTTTGAAAGTGACCGGTTAGAACCACTATTTGAAAACATACCAGGACAATGGGGAACAATTTGGTTGTTTCAAGGAAGCAAGGAAAATAACATCAATTTTGCGACCATTAAAAACGCCACTATTGGCATTTTAGCAGAAAACGACCCGAATACCAGCATTCCAAAATTGACTATTAAGAATTCTAAAATCTACAATTCCAGTAATTTCGGAATTTTAGGACGTGCCACTTCCATCACTGCAGAAAATGTGGTAATCAATAACGCCGGACAATCATCATTTGCTGGCATTTACGGAGGCAACTACAACTTTACACATTGTACACTCGCTAATTATTGGTCGAGCAGTTTTAGACAATTCCCGGCTCTCTATATTAGTAATTATCAAGTTTTGGAGGATAACAAAGTCGTCACAAATGCTTTAACTGCAGCCAACTTCAACAATTGCATCATTTATGGAAATGATAATCCGGAGATGCTTGTAGAACAGGAAGAAGGCGCAGCTTTTAATTTTAAATTCAACAATTGCCTGATTAAGTTTGATGATCCCAACAATCGTTTTGGAGCAGATCCAAATTACGATTTCAGCAACAGCGCTTTATATGACAATGTGATATTCAATAAAGATCCTGATTTTGAAGCGCCCTTCAAAAATAAACTGATGATTGGCGATGATTCTGCTGCAATTAATGTGATTGGAAACAACATATATTCAAATCGAGTGCCATTGGATCTCTTAAACATTTCTAGAACGGCTTCACCCGATTTGGGTGCATATCAGCATGTTACTTTTAAAGAGTAGTATTTTTTTGTCGCAGCTGCTCGATTGAACTATTATCAAATAAAAAGGCCTCACTTGTAGAAATTACATGTGAGGCCTAATAATTTATTGATAGTCTATCTGTTATGAAAATAAAGGTTTTCCTTTCATCATCTCATTTACTTTTTCACCTACAGCATCAAGCGTAGCTTCATTATCATGATGGTTAAGAACCTCATCAATCAAGCCTACAATGGTGTCCATATCATCTTCCTTTAAACCTCTAGTCGTAATTGCAGGTGTACCAATACGGATTCCTGAAGTTACAAAAGGCGATTTATCATCAAATGGAACCATGTTTTTATTCACGGTAATATCAGCTTTTACCAATGCTTGCTCAGCATCTTTACCTGTAATATTTTTATTTCTCAAGTCGATCAACATCATATGGTTGTCCGTTCCACCAGAAATAATATGGTAATCTCTATCAACAAATGCTTTTGCCATTGCAGCCGCATTGTTTTTAACTTGTAACATATAATGCATAAACTCATCAGTTAAAGCTTCACCAAACGCAATAGCTTTAGCTGCAATAATATGTTCTAATGGTCCACCTTGATTTCCTGGGAATACGCCAGAATCCAATACAGAAGACATCATTCTTAAGTTGCCTTTTGGAGCTTTCAATCCGAATGGGTTTTCAAAATCTTCACCCATTAAAATCATGCCTCCTCTTGGACCTCTTAAGGTTTTATGTGTAGTTGTAGTAACAATATGACAATGCGGAATTGGATCGTTCATAATTCCTTTTGCAATCAATCCTGCAGGGTGTGAAATATCTGCCATTAGCACAGCTCCTACTTTATCAGCAATTTCTCTAAACGCTTTAAAATCCATATCACGAGAATATGCCGAAGCTCCCGCAATAATTAATTTTGGTTTCTCTTTTTTAGCAGTTTCCTCTAATTTATCACAATCGATAAGTCCTGTCTCTCTGTCTACGCCATAAAAAGAAGGTTGGTAAAGTTTTCCTGAAAAATTCACCGGAGACCCGTGGGTCAAATGTCCACCATGAGACAAATCGAAACCAAGAATTTTATCTCCAGGATTTAAACACATGGAATACACAGCTGTATTAGCCTGACTTCCTGAATGTGGCTGCACATTAGCATACGCCGCACCAAATAATGCTTTAGCACGATCAATTGCTAATTGCTCTACCTCATCTACAATTTCACAACCACCATAATAACGCTTCCCAGGATAACCTTCGGCATATTTATTAGTCAAAACTGATCCTGCGGCTTCCATGACCTGATTGCTCACAAAATTTTCTGAAGCAATAAGTTCTAAACCGTGTAATTGTCTTTGTTTTTCAGCTTCTATAAGCTCAAATATTTGTTGGTCGCGTTGCATAAGTGTTGTGTTTTTTAGCCCTTTTAAAATAAGGATTTAATGAATGTTTTAAATTTCTCCAAAAATAGTAAATACAATAGTTAATTCAGACAAAAAATGAAACTTTCATATGAATTTAATAGAACCTCAAATTGACCCTCAGCAATGCAATTTTAAGTGTTTTTTTAGATTTTAATTAAAAAAAATATGTACGTTTGAATAGATTTAATCATAAACTAATTAATCGCAACTCTATGCCTTTATCAGCTAATAACCCCGATAGAACATCGTGGCTTCACGTGGGAAAAAATTCTGATTTCCCAATTCAGAACATCCCTTTTGGTGTTTTCTTAACACGAGATGACATCATTACCATTGGTACACGAATTGGCGATACCGCCATTGACCTTGGAGCCTTACATCAATTAGGATATTTTGAAGGCATACCACTTACTGACGATATTTTTCTTCAGGATACTTTAAACGATTTTATTGCTGATGGCCGTAAAACATGGCGTGCCGTTAGAGATAGAATCGCTGAGATTTTTGATAGCAATAACACCACTTTAAAAAATAATACCAAGCATAAGGAAATTGTCCTTTTTAGATTGGATGAAATTGAAATGCAATTGCCGGTTCAAGTAGGTGATTACACAGATTTCTACTCGAGCATTGAACACGCAACTAATGTGGGGACCATGTTTAGAGACCCAGAAAATGCGCTGATGCCGAATTGGCTGCATATTCCTGTAGGTTACCACGGTCGTAGCTCATCGATTATTCCTTCTGGAATTCCAATTCACAGACCACAAGGACAAACCATGCCTGAAGGTGCTACAGAACCTGTTTTTGGTCCGTCAAAATTGGTAGATTTCGAATTGGAAATGGCATTCATCACTACAGATGCGAACGATTTGGGTGAACCAATTCCGGTAAACGAAGCAGAAGAATATATTTTTGGATTGGTACTTTTTAACGATTGGTCTGCACGTGATATTCAGAAATGGGAATATGTGCCATTAGGACCCTTCTTGGCTAAAAACTTCGCTTCATCGATGTCGCCTTGGATTGTGACATTAGATGCTCTTGAACCTTTCAAGGTTGAAAGTCCAAAACCTATAAAACCACTTTTACCATATTTACAGTCTAAAGGCAAAAAAGGCTATGATATTAATCTGGAAGTAGCTATTCGTCCAAAAAACGCTAAAGAAACAATTGTCAGCAAATCCAATTTCAAACATATGTATTGGAATATGGCGCAACAATTGGCACATCACACCGTTAACGGATGTCCTGTAAACGCTGGAGACATGATGGGAAGTGGCACCATTTCAGGGCCAACACCAGATTCTTATGGATCCATGTTAGAATTGACTTGGAGAGGAGAAAAACCTATCACTATGAAAGATGGTACGGAGCGTAAATTTATCAATGATTACGATACCGTGATTATGAGAGGCCATTGTGAAAAAGACGGTACCAGAATTGGTTTTGGTGAGGTTTCAACACAATTATTACCAATTTATAATCCGAAGAAAAAATAATTCACTCGTAATATAAAATGTGAAGCACGAAGCATAGGATCCATCTATCTTCGTGCTTTTTATTTGGAATAATATCAAAGCATTCTAAAAAACTTGATGGTTGAATTTGGCATGTGTTTTGAATCCCGTTAACTTTAACCTCATAACGACCAGAAATATGAAAACAAAATTACTCTTTATAGCCTTCATAGTACTATTAGCGTCATGCAGTAGTAAAAAGCAATTGGAAAAGGCGCTTTATTCTGGGAATTATAACCAAGTGATTCAAGATGCCTTACGAAAACTTGAAAACAACAAGGATAATGAACGTAAGCAAGATTTTGTTGTAATGTTACAAACAGCTTATGAAAAGGCTAATGAGCGCGATCTGAAAAGCATTAAACATCTTAAGAAAGATGGTAATCCTGAACATTACAATTCCATTTATAATCTTTATCTCAACCTGGATGCGCGTCAAGAAGCCATTAAACCTGTACTGCCTTTAAAAGTAAATGGCAAAACCATACAATTGGATTTTACAGATTATACCAATGACATTGTTGACGCTCGCCTAGCCCTTTCTGATTATTCATATAACCAAGGATTAGCGTTACTTAATTCACATTATAAAAACGATATTAAGGAAGCCTATAAAATCTTTAAATACATAGATCAGATCAATCCGAAATTTAGAGATGTCCGCAAATTAATGCAAGAGGCGCACCACCGAGGCACCGATTACGTTATTGTAACCATCGAAAACCAAACCAGGCAAATTATTCCGAGGCAACTGGAAGATGATTTGTTGAATTTTGATACTTATGGTTTAAACCAATTCTGGACGGTTTATCATGCCAATCCTGCTTCTGATATTGATTATGACTATGCAATGGCATTGCAACTAAAACAGATTAATATTTCTCCGGAGCGATTTCATGAAAAAGAATTTCTAAGAGAAAAAGAATTCGTGGATGGGTGGACTTACAAATTAGATCGGGCTGGCAATGTGATGAAGGACAGCTTAGGTAAGGATATTAAAATTGATAAAATTGTGAAAGCGAGAGCGAGATACATTGAATACCGACAATTAAAATCGACTCAAGTGCTCGCGGATGTGGTGTATGCCGATTTGAAAAACAACCGAACCTTGGATGTGTTTCCAATTAAAAGTGAATTTGTTTTTGAAAACCATTATGCCATTTATAGAGGTGATAAACGAGCATTAAATCAAGCAGATTTTGATTTACTTCGTTTTAAACAACTCCCATTCCCATCCGATGCCGATATGGTTTATGATACAGGAGAAGACTTGAAACTGCAGTTAAAGCAAATTATTAATTCCTATAAAATTCGGAACTAGCAATTGTCTAACAGCACATTACAATATCTATCTCAATTAAAAAATCTTCAGCCCGAAAACGACTGAAGATTTTTTTATAGTTCATAAATTGGATGTAATAACTATTTTCTTCCATTATAGCTGTCGCAAATCCAATGACTTCTTAAAATTGTTGCGCAGCCGATTCTTAAAAAACATTCCTAACAGATAAAATAAAACACCGACTGCAACACTAATGATTCCAAAAATTAAGGTACTCTTATTTTGGTGAGTGGATTGTGCGACTATGATGGTAATTACTCCAAGCAAAACAGTTAAAATAGGAAAAACGGATATCACAGGATTTGGTTTAAGATCTAACGTTACCAAGGTGCCTTTTTCTGACGTTCTAAGTTCGCCTTTCAAATAAGCCGTTTTCCTTTTAAAATTAGGGACGTTCCAGGTGATATAGGTCCATTTATCATAGGCTGCAAACTCATTTTCAGCTGTGAATTTTCCAACAAAGCTTAAGCCACTTTGCCCAAAGACCGCTTCAATATTTTGTCTTAAATGATCACCATTCAAGTTTGAAGCGTACTTTGTTTTGTCAATATTAAATAGTTTTTCAAACATTTTATATCATTCTGTTTTTCAATATACTATTTATTATCAACGTAGTTAAGCTTGCAAACCGACTAATTTTGGAAATGCAGTGAAACTTTAATTAATGTGTATCAAATATAAGTTTCAAGCTTCAAATTATTAATCGCACCATGACTATCATGTTTTACCACTACTCCATTTTTAACGACGAGTAATTGAGGCGATTCATGCATCACGTTAAATTGTTCCGCAATAGCATTTGAAATATTACGGTGATTCAACAAGTCCAAATAATACAAATCTGCTGCAGTTTCTTCTAGCTGATAGTCCTTTTTAAATTGGCTCATCACCATTCTACTAATTCCACAACGTGTGGAATGTTTAAAAATGAATTGTGGTTTTGTTTTGGAGCGTTCTTTTATTTCCTCCAGTTGTTCCATCGTATTCAAGTCAATCCAAGACAACTCGCCTGAG
This sequence comes from uncultured Gelidibacter sp., assembly GCF_947500795.1. Classification (GTDB taxonomy): domain Bacteria; phylum Bacteroidota; class Bacteroidia; order Flavobacteriales; family Flavobacteriaceae; genus Gelidibacter. The sequence goes on from NZ_CANMTE010000001.1 coordinate 1,098,678, forward strand.
CTTTTAGCGGCATCTCCACCTTTATTCGCACTTGACGATGCATTAAATAATTTATCAAATAATCCCATTTTAATTTATTTTGTTTAATTCCGAAGGATCGGAATACATTAATTTCAAAGTTATATTTTATCACTAAATCAACGGAAGAACTTTCCAATTTTAGCTACCTTTATAATAATCAGTCGCAACTCATTATAAATCTTACAAACTGACTAAATGTCTTGCTATTACTGAGTTTAACTGACTTTTTGTCCCCCATTTCCAATTGGTAAGGTAATTGACTTATCCAGTATAATCACATACTAAATTAATCAAAAGTTGTGGTTAAACAGAGAAAAACAAGATACAACATAGTTATTAACCTATAAAAAAATTACCCGCTATTGGGGATACAATTATGAATTTTAACGATTATACCATAAAATCACAAGAGGCCATTCAGCAAGCGCAACAACTAGCGCAGAGTTTTGGCCACCAACAAATAGAAAATGAGCATATTTTTAAGGCTATTTTTGAAGTTGACGAAAACGTATTGCCATTCCTTCTTAAAAAATTGAATGTCAATATCAACCTATTACAACAAACCTTAGACAAGCAATTAGAAAGCTATCCTAAAGTTTCTGGAGGCGATATTATGCTGTCCAGAGAAGCCAACAAAGCACTTAATGAAGCTTCCATCATCGCAAAAAAAATGAAGGATGATTATGTGTCTATTGAACATTTGATATTAGCTGTTTTTAAATCGAACAGTAAAATTGCACAAATGCTCAAAGATCAAGGCGTCACTGAGAAAGCACTTACTGCAGGCATTGATGAATTGCGTCAAGGCGACCGTGTAACATCACAAAGCCAGGAAGACACTTATAATTCATTGAACAAATACGCCAAAAATCTTAATGAAATGGCGAAAAGCGGCAAGTTGGACCCTATTATTGGTCGTGACGAAGAGATCCGAAGAATTCTTCAGATTTTATCGCGCCGTACAAAAAACAACCCAATTCTTGTAGGAGAACCAGGAACCGGTAAAACTGCTATTGCTGAAGGATTGGCACACCGTATTATTGATGGCGACGTCCCTGAAAACTTGAAAGACAAACAGGTTTTTGCTTTAGATATGGGAGCCTTAATTGCCGGTGCTAAATATAAAGGCGAATTTGAGGAGCGTCTAAAAGCAGTCATCAAAGAAGTGACGTCTAGCGAAGGCGATATTGTTTTATTTATTGATGAAATCCACACTCTTGTTGGTGCTGGTGGTGGTCAAGGCGCAATGGACGCGGCGAACATCTTAAAACCTGCTTTAGCAAGAGGAGAACTTCGTGCTATAGGAGCGACCACGCTTGATGAGTATCAAAAATATTTTGAAAAGGACAAAGCTTTGGAGCGTCGTTTCCAAAAGGTAATGGTCGATGAGCCTGATACCGAAAGCGCCATTTCTATTCTGCGAGGAATTAAGGAAAAATATGAAACCCATCATAAAGTTCGCATTAAAGACGAAGCTATTATTGGTGCTGTAGAGTTATCGCAACGTTATATTACCAACAGATTCTTACCAGACAAGGCCATTGACCTCATGGACGAGGCAGCGTCTAAATTACGTATGGAAATCAATTCCAAACCAGAAGAATTGGATGTTTTGGATAGAAAGGTCATGCAGCTGGAAATTGAAATTGAGGCCATAAAGCGTGAGAAAGACGAAAACAAACTCAAAATATTACGTTCAGAATTAGCGAATCTTAAAGAAGAACGCAATGAGATCAATGCAAAATGGAAAAGCGAAAAAGAAGTTGTAGATAATATTCAAATCGCGAAATCCAGCATTGAAGAATTTAAAATGGAAGCTGAACGTGCGGAACGTGACGGCGACTATGGTAAAGTAGCTGAGATACGCTATGGAAAAATCAAGGAAGCCCAAGAGCAGCTTGAAAAACTTCAAAAAGAATTACAAGCTAATCAATCTGGAAGCTCCTTAATTAAAGAGGAAGTTACCTATGAAGATATTGCAGAAGTTGTAGCTAAATGGACCGGAATTCCAGTCACAAAAATGCTACAAAGTGATAGAGAAAAACTTCTAAAATTAGAAGAGCAATTGCACAAGCGTGTGGTTGGCCAGGAAGAAGCTATTACAGCGGTTAGTGATGCTGTTAGAAGAAGTCGCGCAGGACTGCAAAATCCGCAGAAACCGATTGGTACATTCTTATTTTTAGGAACTACCGGTGTTGGTAAAACGGAGTTGGCAAAAGCTTTGGCGGAATATCTTTTTGACGATGAAAACTCGATGACGCGTATTGACATGAGTGAATATCAGGAACGTCATAGTGTGAGCCGTTTGGTTGGTGCGCCTCCAGGATATGTAGGCTATGATGAAGGCGGACAGTTAACTGAAGCCGTTAGAAGAAAACCGTATTCTGTGGTATTGCTGGACGAAATTGAGAAAGCGCATCCTGATACCTTCAACATTTTATTGCAAGTATTAGATGAAGGTCGTTTGACAGATAATAAGGGTCGCGTTGCCGATTTTAAAAACACGATTATCATTATGACTTCCAATATGGGAAGTTCGATAATTCAAGAGCGTTTTGAAGCCATTAAAGATATCGAAACTGCTATAGAATCGGCCAAAGTTGATGTTTTAGGATTACTGAAACAAAGTGTACGTCCGGAGTTTTTAAACAGGATTGACGACATTATTATGTTTACGCCCTTATCCAAAGAAAATATTGTGGAGATTGTCGGCCTTCAATTAAAAGGATTGACTCGCATGCTTGCGCAACAAGGCATTACTTTTGACGCTACCAATGAGGCAACGGCCTATTTAGCAGAAAAAGGTTACAACCCTGAATATGGCGCTCGACCAGTAAAACGAGTTATTCAAAAAGAGGTACTGAACGAACTCAGTAAGGAACTTCTTTCTGGGAATATTACTTCAGACAGCATTGTTCTGTTAGACTCCTTCAATGACAAACTGGTGTTTAGAAATCAGAGTCAATTGGTTGATGAAGTAGAGTAACGCATCATGTTGACAGATACCTGTCGGCATAAAAAAGACTAATTAGATTTTTATAATTAGTGATTGGTTGGTTAGGAACAGCACAAGTCTTGAAAAAGATGCGTGCTGTTTTTTTTTGCGATGAAATTAAAGAATTGAGCCTTCCATGGTAATTTTGTAATTGCTATAGCGACAAATATCCAAGCAACCAAATAATTAAGAAATCGACCCTAGCTTACCTGTTATTGATATTGCAAAATCACCCTGTTTAAGCATTTTTATAATGTTAAACATATTATAAATGTAGCTAAATTCTGAATTAATCTTGTTCTTTTTGTAGTGGTGACACGTTATTATTAAACATCTATCTATTCTTTTAAGAACACACAATTATCACTAGAAACCTCATTAAAAGATAATTAAAAAATTAAAGAAAATTATTTGTTACCGTTCATCTAAAAAATTGAAATAAACTTAGAAAAAATAACCGTTTATCGTACTTTTACGACACTTAACCTAATAAATTGTTATGGACATCAATAAACATATTGAACATACGCTGCTAAATCCGAGCACAACCGAAAGACAAATCATCGACCTTTGTAATGATGCTGAAAAATTTAAGTTTCACGCGGTTTGCGTTAGTAGTTGTTATGTTTCATTGGCCCAACAATTACTTGCGGAATCTGCAGTAAAAATTGTATCAGTCGTTGGATTTCCTTTAGGATCTATGTCGACAGAAGCCAAGGTTTTTGAGGCTAAAAATGCAATTAAAGATGGTGCCGATGAAATCGATATGGTTATTAATATCGGTCTATTGAGAAGCAAAAACTATGTGGCCGTATTTAAAGACCTTTCTGATGTTAAGTTGGCTATTGGTGATGTTCCGCTAAAAGTTATTCTTGAGATCAGTGATCTTTCTAAAAATGAAATCGTAAAAGCGTGTGAAATTTGTGTAGACGCAAAAGTAGATTTTATCAAGACCTCAACAGGTTTTTCTAAAAGCGGCGCCACACTTACTGCAGTTAAGATTATCAAAAAGATTGTTAAAGATAAAGCCCGAATCAAAGCTTCAGGTGGCATTAAAGATTTGGAAACCGCAATCAAATATATCGAAGCTGGCGCTGACAGAATCGGTACCTCTTCTGGCGTTGCAATGATGACAGGCAAAACTGTTAAAGCCTAAAATTAATTTATATCTTTAGGGTTTTAACACACCCCATGAGTATACATATTGCTGCTAAAAAAGGAGAAATTGCAGAAACAATTCTTCTCCCAGGAGATCCATTACGAGCAAAATGGATTGCCACTGAATATTTTGAATCACCTAAACTCTTTAATGATGTAAGGGGCATGTACGGTTATACCGGCACTTATAAAGGTAAACCCATCTCTACAATGGGCACAGGAATGGGCGTACCCAGCATTAGCCTTTATGCTCATGAACTGATTACTGAATATGGTGTCAAAAACTTAATACGAGTTGGCAGCGCAGGATCATACCAAAAAGACATCAAAATAAGGGATATCGTATTGGCCATGGCGGCTTCTTCTACCTCAGGCGTAAACAAATTACGATTTGGTGGTGCTGATTATGCGCCGACGGCCAATTTTGCACTCTTTAATAAAGCTATGGAGGTTGCAAAAACCAAGAACATCACCATAAAAGCTGGCAATGTCTTAACCAGTGATGAGTTTTATAATGATGATGAAGAAGCTTATAAAAAATGGTCTGAATTTGGAGTGCTATGTGTAGAAATGGAAACCTCCGGACTTTATACAGTGGCTGCCAAGCACAGAGTGAATGCTTTAAGCATTTTGACCATTTCCGATTCTTTGGTCACGGGTGAACACACAACTGCTGAGGAAAGAGAAAGTACTTTTAAAGAAATGATTGAAATTGCACTCGAATTAGCGTAAATTAACACTCTGATACCTTCTCTTATGTTTCGATCTTTTATAATTGTTTGCTTTACACTGTTCTCTTTAAATAGTTTTTCCCAATCGAAAAGCGCCACAGAAACCACGACCTACTATTTTATTCGTCATGCCGAAAAAGACCGCAGTGACACTTCTGAGAAAGATCCACACTTAACCGAAGTAGGTCATCAAAGAGCTCAAAATTGGAGTTCAATCTTTCAACACATTTCTTTTGACGCTGTCTATTCAACCAATTACCATCGCACCAAAGAAACAGGTCAACCCACTGCAGAAAAAAACAATCTTGAAATCACCATTTACAATACGAATACTTATTTTGATGAGGATTTCAAATCAGCTACAAAAGGCAAGACAGTCCTCGTGGTAGGCCATAGCAATACCATTCCGGAATTTGTTAACGCTGTGATTGGTTCAGAGAAATACGAACATATAGATGACGGCAACAATGGCAACCTCTATATTGTGACTTTAATTGGTGAGACAGTAAATGATATCGTGCTCACAATTAATTAAGCGGCTCTACAACTACATTTTGGAGCTCTATTTTTGAAAGAAGTTCAAGTTCATCCTTGTTAAACATCAAACCTATATCTTCAAAATTGAAATCCAACTGCGTTGATTTGTAATTGTTATAATCCACAAAACGCAAGCCATTCACTACCCTATCGTTATAAGCTTCTCTAAAACGATAGCCCATTCCCTCAAGTTCCTCATAAGAATAGGCCAGATAATCTACGTGATAAGAAGTCTTGTCAATCCAATATAAAAACTCATCCTCATAATCTTCACCCCCGCCGTCTTCAGAAAAAGTGACCTTTATTTTATGATAGTCTTTACCTTTTATGGCTTCCGTTCCCAAATATTCTTTATGCACAGCCTTCCCATCTAAACCATAAGGAAGTACTGAAAAATAATGTACAGAATTGACTGAAGCGCTATATAGTGACACCAGTGAATCCGATAGTTCTACTTTCACATCACGTTGATAGCGTTCAAATCCGTCGTTGTTCAGCACATCCTTAATCTGAGATACTGAATCTTTTAAATAACGTTCCAATTGAAATTTGCCGCCTTTTCGATGTGCCTTGTAATGGATGTCCCTAAAATCAAAACTAATATTGGAATACTTAAAAACATCGCCTCCAGCAACTTCTATGGATTTTGCAATGATCTCTTCAGCAGATTCAGTTGCAATGTTTTCCTTTTTCTCTTGCTTACAATTGAAAAGCGTTAACAGTAGGGTTAAAAAGAGAGCGTTTCGTAACATATTATTTTTTTTTATATGAATTAGCAAATTTAAAGATTACAGATGGGTCTTCTTTAAAAGTTATCGTAAATGTTTTACCTTTGGCTTCCTATGCAGAAAAACATTAACATACAAAATAGAAAAGCCCGGTTCCACTATGAACTGATGGATAAATATATAGCTGGCATCGTTTTAACGGGTACAGAAATAAAATCTATTAGAAGCGGTAAAGCTTCGATTGCTGAAAGTTTTTGTGAATTTAATGAAAAAGGTGAGCTTTTTGTCATCAACATGAACATTGAAGAGTATGCATTTGGAAATTACTACAACCACAGGCCAAAAGCTGAGCGCAAACTTCTGTTGAATAAAAGGGAGCTCAAATCCTTACATAAGGATGTTCAAACGAAAGGGTTTGCAATTATTCCACTACGCTTATTTATTAATGATAGAGGATTTGCTAAAGTAGAAATCGCTTTAGGAAAAGGTAAAAAACTCTACGATAAGCGAGATACCATTAGAGATCGTGAGAATAAAATCAACCTGGACAGGATTAAAAAAATCTACAAATAAGTAGTTTCCTTAAACAACAATGGGAATCAATAATTTAAGATTGTTATAACAAGCAAGCGTCCTTTTTATAGTTAAGTTTGAAAGACCTATGAATTGCGATTCCATAAGAATCAACGTAATGAGGCAATTAAAACTAACTAAATGACCAAAAATCTACTCACGCTTTTTTTTGTTTTTCTCAGTTTTCAAGCGTTTTCACAACTCAAAGGACGCATTACCGATCAAAATAACAGCCCACTACCTTTTGTGAATGTTTATATCGAAAACTCCTTTACAGGAACCACCAGTAATGATGAAGGCTATTATGAACTCAACCTCAGCAAACCTGACACTTACACCATTGTCTTCCAGTTTTTAGGCTATAAAACAGTTAAAAAAGAAGTCGAGATAACGCAATTTCCCTATCAATTAAATGCTACACTTAGTGAAGAGCAAATTTCACTAAATGAAGTGGTGATTAACGCTGATGAAAATCCGGCAGATATCATCATGAAAAAAGCCATCGCTTCTCGGAAAGCAAATCTGGAAAAGATAAATGCCTTTAAAGCAGATTTTTATTCCCGCGGATTGATTCGGATAAAAAATGCGCCTGAAAAGTTTTTTGGACAAGAAATGGACGATTTTCTAATAGGATTGGATTCGACAAGAAGTGGTATTTTATATTTATCTGAAACCATCTCAGAAATTGAATACCTACGCCCAAATAAACTCAAGGAAAAAATTATCGCTTCAAAAGTTAGTGGAGACAATAACGGTTTCAGTTTTAACACAGCGAGTGATGTCGATTTCAATTTTTATAACAACACTGTTGAATTGGGAAATCAAATCATTTCGCCAATTGCGGATTATGCTTTTAATTATTACAAGTATAAATTGGAAGGTGTTTTTTATGATGATAAAGGCAACCTCATCAACAAAATTAAGGTGATTCCGAGACGTGAAAACGATCGTATTTTTTCAGGAACCATCTATATTGTGGACAACCAATGGACTATTTATGCTTTGGAACTCGACATTACAGGGATTCAGGCACAAATTCCGCCAGCGGAAGTGATCACCATCACACAAAATTTCTCTTACTCTGATAAAGATCAACTTTGGGTCATCATTTCTCAGGGCATTGATTTTAGTTATTCCATGTTCGGTTTTAAAGGCGATGGACGCTACACAGCGGTTTATAGCAATTATAACTTCACTCCAGAACTCACAAAAAAATCATTCGGTAAGGAGATTTTATCATTTGCGAATGAAGCCAATAAAAAGGATTCCACCTATTGGAAAAGCATTCGGCCTGTGCCTTTAACTGACGAAGAAATCAGTGATTATTTAATAAAAGACAGTATTCAGACGGTTAGAGAATCAAAACCCTATCTCGATTCTATCGATGCCAAGAACAATCACTTTAAACTCCGAAACATAGTATTCGGTTATAGTCATCGCAATTCTTTTGAAGATTGGTCTATGGGCTATAGTTCACCGCTCTCCGATTTTCAGTTCAATACCGTTCAGGGTTATAATTCAAAATTAAATTTTTATTATCGAAAAAATGAAGACGAGTTCCGTCGGTACTTTTCTGCTAATGCAACCTTTCAATATGGCGTATCGGATGAGCGTTTAAGAGCTACAGCATCTTTCAGATACAAATTCAACAACATTAGTAAACCGTTTTTGACTCTTTCAGGCGGTGTACAAACACAACAATTTAATGAAGCGCAACCGATTTCACCACTGGTAAATTCAGTAAGTTCCTTGTTTTTTGAGAACAATTATCTGAAGCTCTATGACAAGAGTTTTGCAGAAGTGGGCTACTCTCAAGAAATATCGAATGGCATTAACTTGTACAGCAACTTGGCTTATGAGCGACGCAAAGCCTTGGTAAACACTACAGATCAAGTGTTTCTCAATGATCAGAACGACATTTACTCGAGTAACAATCCTCGAAACCCGAACGCTTTTGGTATTCCTGCTTTTGACACGCACCATATTCTAAAATTTAACCTCAATGCGCGTTTCAATTTTGGACAGGACTATTTGAGTTATCCGGACAGTAAGGTTAATATTCCAAATAGCAGTTACCCAACACTTTTTGTAGGGTATGAAAAGGGATTTTCTGCTTCAGAAAATCAGTATAATTTCGATCAGGTTAAAGTCCGATTGACGCAACGTTTTAATATAGGAAACAAAGGCGATTTTAAATACAACGTTAAGGCTGGGACATTTTTTAACGCAGATGACATCGGTTTCATGGATTATTACCATCCTAATGGAAATCAAACCCACATTGGAACATCAAGCACTTATTTAAACGTGTTCAACAATTTGCCGTATTACGCCCTGAGCACCAACAATTCTTATTTAGAAATGCACGCCGAACATGATTTCAAAGGTTTAATTTTAAGCAGGGTGCCATTGATCAACAAATTGAATTACAACCTAGTAATTGGCGCACATGCATTTTCAACAGAACATCAAAAACCGTATCAGGAGTTTTCTATTGGTATTGACAACATCGGTTTTAAGAAATTCAGATTTTTAAGAGTTGATTATGTGCGTTCTTATCAAAACGGGTATCAAGGTGACGCTGTGATATTTGGGTTGAAGTTTCTAAATATTATTGAATAATTTGGCAACCTCGAGTTTATTCCAAGAGTGTATCGATTGAAAAATGTCACCCACCTTGTCACTTCGAGTGTTTTTCAAGACCCTCAGGGATTGGAAAATGTATCGAGAAGCTAACAAAGAAATAATCAAAATCTACATGAACACGGTTCTCGATACATTTTAAACAGCTTTCATTCTGAAGCTATTTAAAACACTCGAACTGACCTCGATACACTTTAAACAGCTTTCATTCTGAAGCTATTCAAAACACTCGAACTGACATGATTTGATTTATTTTAAATGAAGGGCTTAATTTTTATCTTCCAATAGTGGCACAAATCGGAACTCACCAAATTCATGTTTCTCAAAATCTTTTGGTCCTTTTCTGATAAACAAAGTCATGGTTTGCACCTGATCTCCAACAGGAATTACCAATCGGCCACCAATTTTCAACTGACTCATCAAAGGTTTTGGAACAAATGGCGCTCCTGCCGTTACAATAATACTATCATATGGAGCCTCTTCCTTCAATCCTTTATAACCATCACCAAAAATGAGTTTTTTAGGACGATAGCCAAGTTTCGGCAAGAATTTACTCGTGATTTTAAACAACTCCAATTGACGTTCAATACTATAGACCTTCGCGCCCAACTCGCATAAAACTGCGGTTTGGTAGCCACTTCCTGTGCCTATTTCAAGAACATTATCTCCAGGTTTAATCTGCATTAGTTCCGTTTGAAAGGCTACAGTATAAGGTTGCGAGATAGTTTGATCAGCCGCAATAGGGAATGCTTTATCTTGATACGCATGATCCAAAAAGCTAGAATCCATAAATAGATGTCTTGGAATTTTACCGATTGCTTTAAGCACTTTTTCATCAGTAATTCCCTTATCCTTTACAATGCCAACAAGTTGCTGGCGCAAGCCTTTATGTTTAAATGTATCTTTCAAAGCGGTTGTGTTTGCTGGCTAAATTAACCCAAACAAAAGGAAGTTACAAGGATTTTTAGGAGATGTTTATCACCAAATCGTTCCGTTAATGGCGGAATACTTCCGTATATTATTTCTTTTTTCTGCCTTAAAAAAAGCTATTTTTGTATAAAACGTACAACCTATGTTAAAAGCAGGAGTTCTTGGTGCTGGTCATCTTGGAAAAATTCACTTACGCCTTCTAAATCAATCAGAAAAATATGATTTAGTTGGATTTTATGATGCTGATGAAACCAATGCCAAAAAGATTGAGGCAGAATTGGGATACAAATATTTTAATACCATTGAAGGCCTTATAGACGCTGTAGATGTTGTGGATATTGTGACCCCAACTTTATCTCATTATGACTGTGCTAAATTGGCCATTTCTAAAGGCAAGCACATTTTTATTGAAAAACCGATTACCAATACTGTTGAAGAAGCAGAAACCATCCGCACACTTGTGGCCGAAAACAATGTAAAAGGTCAAGTGGGACATGTGGAACGTTTCAATCCGGCCTTTACAGCAGTGAAACATCAAATTCACAATCCGATGTTTATCGAAACCCATCGATTGGCAGAATTTAATCCACGCGGAACCGATGTTCCTGTGGTGTTAGATTTAATGATCCATGATATCGATATTATATTGAGTGTCGTAAAATCGAAAGTCAAAAACATATCCGCAAGTGGTGTGTCTGTTATAAGTGACACGCCTGATATCGCCAACGCACGTATTGAATTTGAAAATGGCTGTGTTGCTAATTTAACGGCGAGTAGAATCTCTTTAAAAAACATGCGTAAGACACGTTTCTTCCAAAAGGACGCTTACATTTCTGTAGACTTTTTAGAGAAAAAGTGTGAAGTGGTTAAGATGAAAGATGCGCCAGCTAATCCTGGGGATTTCGATATGATCCTCCAAAATGCTGAAGGTGTGAAGAAACAAATCTATTTTGACAACCCTGATGTTGCTGATAATAATGCAATTTTGGACGAATTAGAAACCTTTGCAGACGCTATAAACAATAACACAAAACCAGTAGTTACTCTTCACGATGGCACCGAAGCGTTACGTGTAGCAACCATGATTATTGAACAATTTTAAGTTCAGAGCGTACTTGCTAAGCGCAATTCCGAATAATAAACTAACAAACAAGACTCCCTTTTTCAAGGGAATTAAAATAAAATTTTAATGAAAAATATAGCAGTAATTGGCGCAGGAACCATGGGCAATGGTATTGCGCACACCTTTGCACAAAGTGGATTTAACGTTCAACTGATTGACATCAGTGACGCGTCACTTAAAAGAGGAATTGACACCATCACGAACAATTTAGACCGTATGGTTGCCAAAGAAAAGATTAGTGAAACTCAAAAGAACGATACTTTAAGCAATATCACCACGTTTACTGATATGACTGAAGGTGTTAAAAACGCAGATTTAGTTGTAGAAGCAGCCACTGAAAATAGTGAGTTGAAACTTAAAATATTCAAACAATTGGACGAGGTTTGTTCAGCAGACACCATTTTGGCCACGAACACCTCCTCTATTTCAATTACGCAAATTGCGGCGGCAACTTCACGACCTAAACAGGTAATAGGAATGCACTTTATGAACCCTGTGCCAATTATGAAATTGGTAGAAATCATTCGTGGGTATAACACGAGCGATCAAGTGACCAAAACTATTATGGACCTTTCTAAAAAATTAGGAAAAGACCCTGTTGAAGTCAATGATTATCCAGGTTTCGTAGCTAACAGAATCCTTATGCCAATGCTTAATGAGTCTATTGAAACATTATATAATGGTGTTGCTGGTGTTACAGAAATTGATACCGTTATGAAATTAGGAATGGCGCATCCAATGGGTCCGTTACAATTGGCAGATTTTATCGGATTGGACGTTTGTCTTTCTATTTTGAATGTGATGTATGACGGCTTCAAAAACCCTAAATACGCACCTTGCCCACTATTGGTCAATATGGTTCGTGCAGGAAAATTAGGCGTAAAATCTGGTGAAGGTTTTTATGACTATTCTGAAAGTAGAAAAGCTGAAAACGTATCGAAACAATTTTTATAGTCGGAAATTTTCAGTGCTCTCCTTATGCGATTATTTTGCTGAGCACTAAATAACAACGACTAAAAACTATCTAATGGCAAATATCATCCCCTTTAAAGCAGTACGACCAACGCGAGACAAAGTGAGTTTAGTGGCGGCGCGTTCCTATCAAAGTTACACATTAGAGCAACGTGAGTCGCGCTTAAGGGATAATCCGTTTTCGTTTTTACACATTGTCAATCCAGGTTATAAATTTGACAAACAGATTTCTGGTGAAGCCCGATATAATTTGGTGAGAAATCGGTTTTTAGAATTTAAAGAAGATTCCATATTTATTCAAGACGAACAACCTTGTTATTATATTTATCAAATTACTGATAGAGATCAACAGGTATTTAATGGCATTGTGGCGGCGGCAAGTGCTCTCGATTATGAAAATGACGTGATTAGGAGACATGAAGACACTATTGAATTCCGTGAAGTTGTTTTTAAGGATTACCTTAAAACGGTCGGATTTAATGCTGAACCCGTGCTCCTCACCTATCCGGATAATGACGTTATAGCACAGATTATTGCAGAGGTTCAAAAGGAGCGTTCTGAATATGAATTTACAACAACATATAGAGACACGCACTTGCTTTGGAAGGTTGATGATGCATCTCAAATTCAAAAGATAGCACATGAATTTCAGCAAATGAAGACGGTTTATATTGCTGATGGGCATCATAGATCCTCGTCATCCTATTTGCTTTATAAAGATTTAAAGGATCAAAATCCACAGCATACCGGGAATGAACCCTATAACTATTTTATGAGTTATTTGATTCCTGAATCCGATTTGAAAATTCATGAATTCAACCGGGTAATCAAAGACCTGAACGGATTGACGAAAGAGGAATTCCTGATTCAATTGGATATGACGTATCGCATTGAAAACAGAGGTCAAACGCCTTATCATCCAACTAAAAAACACCATTTTAGCATGTATTTGGAAGGTGAATTCTATTCGCTATATTTGAGAAAAACGAGTTATAATTTTAAAACCTCGATAGATGCTTTGGATGCTCAAATTTTATATAAAACCATTCTAGATCCTATTTTAGAAATAAAAGATTTGAGAAACGACGATCGCATTGGTTATATCAACGGAAAGAAAGATATAGTATCCATGAAATCAGCTATCGATAATGGAAATTACAGGGTTGGTTTTGGTATGGTTCCTGTGTTCATTGAGGAAATGAAAACGATTGCTGATGACGGTTTTAAAATGCCACCTAAAAGCACGTTTATCGAACCAAAACTGAGATGTGGCGTCACGATTTATGAATTTTAAATTAAAACCTGTTTGTAGAGAAATACCAATTTCACTACAAACACAAATTTATTGAAATGAGTATACAAGAGAATCTTCAACATATAAAAGCATCACTACCGGAACATGTCACCTTAGTGGCGGTATCAAAAACTAAACCGGTTAATGAAATCATGGAAGCTTATGATGCTGGGCAACGCATTTTTGGAGAGAACAAAATCCAGGAAATGGTCGATAAAGAAGCCCAAATGCCAAAAGACATTCAATGGCATATGATTGGCCATGTACAGCGCAATAAAGTGAAATATATGGCGGAATTTGTCAGCCTCATCCATGGGGTTGATAATTTTAAACTTTTAAGGGAGATCAACAAACAAGCGAAAAAACACAATAGAACAATCAAGTGTTTGCTTCAGATTAAAATTGCAGATGAGGACACTAAATTTGGTATGACATCTCAAGAAGCGCAGCAGATTTTACAATCTGATGAATTTTCAGAATTGAAAAACATATCAATTGAAGGCGTTATGGGAATGGCAACATTTACGGATGATGAACAGCAAATTAAAAACGAATTTGATAGATTAAAATCCATTTTTGAAGCGCTTAAAAATCTGGATATTGAAGGCAGCAACTTCAACACTGTAAGTATGGGCATGAGTGGTGATTACCAAACTGCAATTGCGTGTGGCAGCACCATGGTTAGGGTCGGAAGTAGTATCTTTGGAGAACGCAATTATGATTAATCTGGTTGATTTATCAAAAAACAGACCACTCATTTAGCCACTGACAAGCATTATAAACATTAATAAAAGTATCATTCTTTTGTCATATTTCATTAGAAAAACAAAACGAAGATCACATAAAACATCACGCTCATTTACGCAATATTAGACATAGAAACCACTGGCGGTAAATTCAATGAAGAAGGAATCACTGAAATCGCTATATACAAATTTGACGGCCACACCGTGGTAGATCAATTTATCAGCTTGGTGAATCCGGAACGGGAAATCCAACCTTTTGTAGTTAATTTAACGGGGATTAACAGTAATATGCTTCGCACAGCTCCTAAGTTTTATGAAGTAGCGAAACGCATTGTTGAAATCACGGAAGACTGCATAATTGTTGCCCATAATTCCGAATTTGACTATCGCATTCTACGTACGGAGTTCAGCAGACTCGGATTTGATTTTGAGCGTAAAACGCTTTGTACAGTTGAGCTTTCAAAACAAATTATGCCGGAGCAGGAATCCTATAGTTTGGGTAAACTTACCAGGGCCTTAGGAATCCCAGTAAGTGATAGACACCGTGCTTCTGGAGATGCATTAGCGACTGTAAAACTATTTAAAATTTTACTGGCTAAAGATCTCAGCAAGCAAATTATTCAAGATGCCGTAAAAGCGGAACCTAAATACAAACTGTCCACCAATCATAAGCACATAATTGACGATATACCGTCCATAACTGGTGTGTATTACCTTCATGACACTTATGGTAAAATCATATTTATAGGTAAGAGCAAGAATATTAAAAACCGAGTAAATCAGCATTTTACGAGTTCAAGTCCGAAATCAAAAAAACTGCAGAAACAAGTGGCCGCCGTCACTTATGAAGCTACCGGGAGTGAATTAGTAGCATTACTTAAGGAAAGTGCTGAAATTAAAAGAAACAAACCTTCTTTTAATCGCTCCTTGAGAAAAAATTCGTTTACTCATGCCCTATATAGTTTTGTAGATGCTAATGGTTATATTAATTTGAAAGTTGAAGCCGCAGATGGCAGAAAGAAAGCCATTACTACATTTACCAATTATCAAAGTGGGAAGCAATTTTTACTGAACATGATTGAAAAATTTAACCTCTGCCCTAAGTTGGTGGGGTTAGATGCTACAAAAAAAGCGTGCTACAAATATGCAAATAACGAATGTGAAGGCGCTTGTATTGAAGAAGAATCGGCAGAAGCATATAACCTTAGAGTTCAGGAAGTCATAACCGCGAACAGTTTTGACAATCAAAATTTCATTCTAATTGATAAAGGTCGTGCGGTTGATGAACATAGTGTGCTTCTTATTGAAAATGGTATTTTTAAAGGTCTTGGTTATTACGACCTCAATTATCAAATTACCAATAGGAAAGTTCTGGAATCCATTATTACACCAATGGAAAACAATAGAGATACCTTGCACATTATTCAAAGTTTTCTCAGAAAAAATAAACAGATTAAACGCATCAACCTAACTGAATGAAACACCTCTGCCTTGCCTCGTTCCTCCTACTTACCTCATTTGCCTTTTCACAATCAACGTTTAATGCTGACACCTATTCTGTTAGTAGAAATGATATTGCTACCAACACCTATACAAATGATTCTACTGCCGCTGCATTAGTAATTTATGAATATGGCAATAGTTACATTGATCGGGATACTTACACTCTTAAAACGGAGATTAAGAAAAAAGTAAAAATTTTAAATAGAAATGGCTTTGACAGGGCCACAGAAACTATATATCTCTACAATAACTCTAAGGGCAAAGAAAAGGTGTCTAAAATTTTTGCGACCACTTATAATTTAGAAAAAGGTGCGATTACAAAAACAGAACTCAAGCGTAATGAGATTTTTGAAGAACACTATAATGATCAATACACATTGGTGAAATTTACCCTGCCTAATATTAAAGAAGGATCAGTAGTGACTTATAGTTATCAGTTGGAAACTCCGTTTATTTACAAATATCATCCGTGGGAATTTCAGGACGATATTCCGAAACTATACAGTGAATACAACACTAGTATACCTGGTAATTATGACTACCATATTAAGTTAGTAGGCACTCAAAAATTAGACAAATCAGAATCTAAAATCGTTAAGAACTGTCTTAGCGCGTTCAATGGATCCACTGCAGATTGTGCGAATACAATTTATGTAATGACCAATATTCCTGCTTTTATAGAGGAAGATTACATGACTGCCAAAACAAATTATCTTTCAAGATTAGAGTATGAACTTAAAGTGCTTAGAGGTTTTGATGGCCATGTAGATAACATCACAAAATCGTGGAAAGATGCCGATAACGAGCTCAGATCAGATCCAAACATAGGAAGGCAATTACGAAAGAGCACATCATTAAAAGAAGAGGTAGCTAACCTTTTAACAGACACTCAAAACAGCTTCACCGTTGCAAAAGAGCTCTATACATATGTGCAAAACAACTACACATGGAATGGCGATCATAAAATATTCTCGGATGTTTCGATCAAAAATTTAATAAAAATGAAATCCGGAAACGTATCAGACATTAATATTCTACTCCACAACCTGCTCGACGAATATGGCATTGATGTCAAACCTGTCTTGTTGTCAACAAGGGAGAACGGGCTGCCTACGCAGCTGTTTCCTATAATTTCTGAGTTTAATTATCTTATCGTTCAAGCCAATATTAATGGCGAAACCTATTTATTGGACGCTACTGACCCCTATTTAGGATTTGGAGAATTGCCTTTTAAATGTTTGAACCATTATGGGCGTCTCTTAGATTTTGACCATGGCAGTTCATGGGTTCCTATTGAAGCCAGCATCCCGTCTAGCACCCATTATCAAGTAGACCTTAAAGTATTAGGCGAAACGGTAAAAGGAGACGTAAAAGCGCGGTATATAGGCTATGATGCACTGAGCAGAAAGAAAGCATTCTTTGCAAATAAGAATGACTATATCAATCATAACGCTGATCGTCAATCTGAAATTACGGTAACAAACCATGACGTACAAGTCTCAGATAAAAATTCAGAAAAGTTTCACGAAACCTTTGATATCACCTTGAATGATAGCAATATCACTCAAGATATGGTCTATCTAAATCCATTTATTTTTAAATTTTTTACAGAAAATCCGTTTAAACTGCAACAACGCACATATCCAATAGATTTTGGTCATAAAAAATCATACCTATACAGTGTTCAAATAGATTTTGGAGACACCTACGACATTGTTGAAGTACCAAAACCAATCCAAGCCAAACTGCCAAATGATGGTGGAGATATCATCTTAAACACTACGGTAAACGCACAAAAATTAATGTTGTTCTTTAAGTTTAGTCTAAAAAACAGCTTATATGATCCTGAGCATTATGAATTGTTTAAACAATACCTAAACAAGGTATTGGAGGTGCAGCAAAATTCATTAGTCGTATTAAGGAAGAAATAGGCATTCTTTTAGTATTTTTGAAGCTATGCGTGATAAAAATCAAAAACGAGATTGGAGGTTTAGACTTCATGAAATTATCTATGAAGCTGATACGCCAACGGGTAAGCTATTTGATGTCGTTTTACTTATAACGATCATCGCAAGTATTCTATTTGTAATGTTAGAAAGCGTCAAGGAGTTTGATGCCCAGTACCACTCTTTTTTGAACATTGCAGAATGGATTGTTACCATCATTTTTACAATAGAATACATTCTTAGAATAATATCCGTAAAAAAGCCATGGAGCTATATTTTCAGCTTATATGGAATTATAGATTTTCTATCCACAATTCCAAAGTACCTATCCTTAATTTTTATGGGTACGCAAGTATTGATAGCGCTTCGTGCACTGCGACTTCTTAGAGTCTTCCGGATTTTAAAATTGGCAAGATATGTTGGCGCATCCAACTTATTGGCCAATTCCTTAAAAGCGAGTCGCGCAAAAATTCTAGTGTTTCTATTTACGGTTTTAATTGTGAGCGTCATATTTGGTACGATCATGTATTTTGTTGAAGGCGATCAAAGTGGCTTTACCAGCATCCCAGTGAGTGTGTATTGGAGTATTGTTACCTTAACAACGGTAGGTTTTGGAGATATAGCACCTGTAACACCTATCGGGCAATTTATAGCCTCCATGATTATGATTTTAGGTTATGGTATTATTGCTGTTCCTACAGGCATTGTATCGGCAGAATATGCCGCGCAACACAGAGGCCAACTACCTCACATTCCTCAATCAGATCCACAAGTTGATATGAACACTGAGGCCTGCCCTAATTGCTCTGCTGAAAGACATAAGGATAAGGCTAAGTACTGTTACAATTGCGGCCATATCTTAAATGACCGTGTTTAAAATCTAATGAAAAGTAAATTTCTGTGAATCAAAAATATCTCATCAGTATTATTGGGCCTACGGCTATTGGTAAAACCAGTTTAAGTATTGCCGTTGCAAACCACTTTAAAACTGAAATTATCTCTGTCGATTCACGACAATTTTATAAGGAGATGCAGATTGGTACTGCAGCACCAAGCATTGCGGAACTAAATGCAGCGCCGCATCATTTTATTCACCATAAATCTATTTTGGAAGATTATAATGTTGGAGCCTTCGAAAAAGATGCACTCAAGAAATTGGAGGAACTTTTCGAGAACCATACTTATGTAGTTATGGTTGGTGGCTCCGGACTTTATATTGATGCCGTTACGAAAGGACTGGATGAATTCCCTCAAGTAGATCCTGCAATCCGTGAAGAATTAAACGCAGAACTTGACTCACTGGGTTTGGAACATCTACAAAACATGCTCAAAACTTTAGATCCAAAATCGTTCGAAACTATTGCCATAGATAATCCGCATCGGGTTATTAGGGCACTAGAAATTTCTATAGGCAGTGGTCAACCCTATTCTTCATTTTTGAATAAAGACAAGGCGAAACGCAGTTTTAAGACGATTACCATTGGCCTGACAGCAGAACGACCGATCATTTATGACCGGATTAATAGACGTGTTGACATTATGATGGAAGAAGGATTGTTGGAAGAAGTAAAAAATCTTCATCACCTACAACATCTAAACGCACTTAATACGGTTGGCTATAGTGAATTGTTTAAATATCTGGATGGCGAATGGACTTTAGAGTTTGCAGTGTCTGAAATCAAAAAAAACTCCAGAAGGTTCGCGAAACGGCAATTGACTTGGTTCAAAAAGAAAGAAAATACACACTGGTTTGATTACCAAACTTCGTTAGATAAAGTCCTAGAAACCATTGCAGTTGAAACAAATTAGCGCTTCCATTTTGTAGAGCAGAAAAATTAATAATTCAAATTAAATTTGAAAACTCCTGTTTTTCAATTAATTAATCCTATCTTTGTCGCTTAATTAACATTAATATTTATTATGAATAAAGGTACCGTAAAATTCTTCAATGACGCTAAAGGTTTTGGTTTTATTACTGAAGAAGGAAACAACAACGAACATTTTGTACACATTTCTGGTTTAATCGACGAAGTTCGTGAAGGTGATGCTGTGGAATTTGATTTGACAGAAGGAAAAAAAGGTTTGAACGCAGTAAACGTAAGAGTTATATAATCGCTTCAATTTTTTAAAACAAAAAAAGCCTATCTCAACGATAGGCTTTTTTGCTTGCTCTTATTTTTCTTAATCATTTCGATTGACAACCAATCGGAATCCCTCACCATGAATGTTCAGTATTTCAACAGTCTCATCTGGTTTCAAATACTTTCTTAGTTTGGCAATATAAACGTCCATACTTCTAGATGTAAAATAGTTATCATCTCTCCATATTTTTGTCAATGCCAATTCACGCGGCATCAAATCATTTTCATGTAATGCCAATAGACGCAACAGTTCGTTCTCTTTTGGAGATAACTTAACTGGTGTCTCATCTTTATATTTAAGGAAACGTAACTTAGAGTTCAAATCGAAATTACCAATCTTGAACTCAAATTGTTTACTGTCTGCAACCGTATCTGTAGCTTTACGCTGCATAATGGCCTTAATTTTCATAAGGAGCACTTCACTATCAAAAGGTTTATTAAGATAATCATCCGCACCTACCTTATATCCTTTCAGGACATCCTCCTTCATTGCTTTTGCTGTTAAGAAGATGATGGGAACATCACTATTTTTCTCCCTAATTTCTTTAGCTAAGGTAAATCCATCTTTATACGGCATCATCACATCCAGGATGCAAAGGTCATAATCATCCTTCTTGAATTTCTCAAATCCTTCCATTCCATTCTTAGCATGAACCACATCATAATCGTTCATATTAAGGTAATCTTTTAGGACGGTTCCAAAATTTGGATCATCTTCTACTAATAAAATCTTTTTGTTTTGTTCTTCCATAATTTATGATATTAATGGTAGTTTAATTATAAAAGTGCTACCTTTTCCTTTTTCACTTTCAACGCTAATATGTCCTTGGTGGTCTTCAACCATACGCTTTACATAGGCTAATCCTAATCCATGACCTTTTACGTTGTGTACGTTTCCGGTATGTTCTCTATAAAACTTTTCAAAAACTCGTTTCTGAACTTGTTTTGACATTCCGTTGCCTTGATCGGCTATTCTTACTATTATATTATTTCCTACATTTTCTGTAGTGACATCAATTTTTGGTGGTTCGTCTGAATACTTTATTGCATTGTCTAAAATATTGACCAACACGTTGGTAAAATGAGTCTCATTTGCTAATACTGACGATTTTTCAGCTTTCAAATCTGACTTCACATACCCTTGTCTGTCCTCAACAATCAATTCCACATGACTTATTGCATCTTCAATTAAGTCGTGAAGCTTCACTCTATCTTTACTAATGTTGAGTTCGTTTCGTTCCAGTTTAGATATTCGCAATACATTTTCAACTTGAGCATGCATGCGTTTATTTTCATCCTTTATCATTTGCAAATAACGCGCTGTCTTTTCCTTGTCATCAATCATTTTAGGATTTTTCATAGCATCCAACGCCAAATTGATGGTGGCAATTGGTGTTTTGAACTCATGCGTCATGTTGTTTATAAAATCCGTCTTAATTTGGGATATCTGACGCTGTTTTATAATTTGATAAATGGCATTTGTATAAGCTAAAATGATAATGAGCGTAAATATGATAGACAAAACGGTCATTGTTAAAATGGACGACCATAAAAATTTTCTGCGTTCAGGGAAATTAACATACAACCTAAAATTACTTTCGTTGTCGTTATTCAAGAACATCGGCACACCATACGTTGTAGCCGGATCCAAGTCAAAATTACTTGATTGCACCTTTGTGGCTAAGTCCTTATCATATATTGCAAACTCAAAATCGATCTCAATCCCATTCTCATTTAATTGTCTGGAGAGATATAGACCGATATCTTCTGTAGAAACTCTTTTGTAAATAGGATAATTGTTGAATAAATCGCGATAGCTGACCTCAAACATCTTCTTATCGAGCTCATCCATCCTCTTGTATTCAGTTATAGTTTTTTCAGGAGCTATGCTGATATTATTCTCAAAAGTGTTCTTTTTAAACACTTTAATCTCCTTCTGGTTGGTAATACGGCTGATATTTAAACTATCTAAACCTCCAATGTCAAAGAACAGTGATGGGACCTTAAAACTCTCTTCCAGAATACCGTTTTGATAGATGGTTGTTTCATTGGAAACATCATCATAACTGTATAAAAGAATGCCTCTAATATTAGAGGTATCGGGGCTTTTGCCACTATTAAGCATTTCTTGATACTTATCACTATACAACTTAAATTCCCTGTCTTCAATAAGTTTAGAAACATTACTTAAAGAGCGTTTAACGTTTAATGTAAACTGCTTTTCTTCGTTTTTTAGGGTGTTGTCAATAAAATAAATCTGTACGAAAATGATGCCTATGAGTGACAAACTCATCAGAACAACCAACAAAATGAATAGCTTTTTGCCCATCATTCAAATTTAACATTTTAACATTTAGGAGTAACTTGGTTTAACCTTACCTTAACACATTAAGAAGATTTAATTTTCGGCAATGGTTTTATTAAGATATTGATGAATTATATGCACTTGATCTTTTGTCTGATCTATATCATGATTGGTGATCACAAAATCTGAGTTATTTACTTTCACTTCATCAGACAGCTGATTGTTAACAATCGCCATGATTTTATCCTCAGTTGTGTTGTCTCTTTCCCTTACACGGGCGATTCTTTTGTCTAAATCAGCAACCACTGTAATGATAAAATCATAATGTGAAGCCATGTCATTTTCAAAAATAATAGCCGCTTCTTTCATCACATAAGGCGAATCCTGTTCTGAGGCCCATTGTGTAAAATCTTCCCCTACTTTAGGGTGAACAATAGCGTTCATCTGCTTTAAAAGATCAGCATCTTCAAATATTTTAGAAGCTAAAAACGTCCTATTAAGTTTATTATTAACATATGCTTCTTCCCCGAACAAAGCAATGAGTTCATTTTTGATGGCTTCAGAGGTATTCATCAGCTGCTTCGCCCTTTCATCAGCAATGTATAAGGGAACACCTAAATCCTGAAACATCTTGGCAACTGTTGTTTTACCACTTCCAATTCCGCCTGTTAGTCCAATTATTTTCATAAGTTATTGCATTAAAATAAATTCAACTTTATGCTGTTTTAACCGGGCACTTTTAACAATGCCTGGCACTTTTACTAATTTGGGAATTAAAAATGATTTCTCAGTATTGTCAATATCTTTAAAATTACATTCAATCCTAAAATCGGAAGGTTTGACCGTTTTATAATTGTTAAGACTCACATTATAAGCCACCGGAATGGTTTTAGGGAAATAATTAATATTAGTATCTGCCGGCAGATTGATAATTGTAACAGGGACATTAAAAGTGCCTTCCGTAAATTTCTCAACATCACCTTTAATGCTGATATTTTTATGAGATATTTTGAGCTGTTTTAAAGGCTCGGTCATTTCAATTTGTACTGATTTCTCAATATTTGAATTGATGTTTTTTAATTCCAACCGTTTAGTCGTGACTTCATCAATTTTAGCGATTAATTTTTTTGAACCGATAATTCTAACGGAATCCGGCACCATCTGAATCTTAGATGACATATCATATCCTGAAGCGTAACCAATAGACACATTAGGTTTTACAGGCACCTTTTTAACCGCTAAGGATTGATAAGGAAACCGCAACGTATCAGGCTGAATGGAAATAACATCAACCGAATTTTTAAACCTTGCATTTATTTTGGCCGCATTTTGCCTTGCGCTCCATAAGTAGGTTTTATTTTTTAATGATACGTCCGATTTGAAATCGATCTCAAATTTCGGTTTGTAAAAAGAATATTTAAGCAAGTTAAATCCGTAAGCTTCAACCCCAACTTTCACCTTCTTAGTACTATCAATTTCTACATGATGTTGCTCCGGTACATTTTTGTAAACTATTTCAAACACAATGGTTTCTGTATAGCTTTTAGATAGTTTTGTTAAGGCCCAAAAACAAAATGAAAGCACAAAAAACATCCCGAAAAGGTTTAATTTTCGACTCTTTAATGATTGGGAAAGCTTTGCTTTTAGTTTATTGAACATTTTTAAAAAACAATTTAGGGAATCTTTCTTCTGGGTTTTCTTTTAAAAGTTTGATGGCAACTGTCGATTTCAAAAACCCATATCCATAACCGAAAAACTGAACAATAATTGCGATAACGGATAACACGGCTATAACTACATTTTTTGAACTGATAAGCGCTAGAATAAAAGCGACCATAAAATACAGTATATAAATGTACAACAACCATTCCACATCAAACGCTAACAGCAACAGACTCACTATTAATCCCAATGAGAACATCGTAGGCAACCAGAATATGAAGCGCTCAGATTTTCGGTGCCACAGATTCAATATCGGTCTTACCAAGCCGAATTTATGGACTTGCTGATAAAACTTTGACCATGAAATACGTCTTTTATGGTATACATAAGCGCCCTTAATGAGTTGGGTTTTAAAACCCATATTGGTAAGCCGCAGTGAAAGGTCAGGATCTTCTCCCGGATGAATTGTTCCAAAACCTCCTGATGCTTCAAATGCTTTTTTTGAAATTCCCATATTAAAACTCCTCGGCTGAAACTTCTCCGAGTCCTTTCCTCCACGTATTCCTCCAGTAGTAATAAAAGAGGTCATTGCAAAATTGATGGCCTTCTGTAGCTTCGAAAACGATTCATGTGCCGCATCTGGACCACCAAAACAATCTGTAAAGTTCTCTCTCAATTTTTTATGGACAACCTCAAGGTAATCTTCAGGCAGCAACACATCAGAATCTAGAATAATAAAGTAATTACCTTCCGCACGGGACATTCCGTAATTTCTAGAATCTCCTGGACCAGAATTTTCCTTAACATAATAGCTTATATTCAACTGATCAAATTGGGCAATGACCGATTCTGACGGAATTGTTGAACCGTCCTCAACAATACAGATATGATAATTAAAATCACCTTTGAGTTTCGTAAAGCTTTCTAAAAGCTCACGAATCTCATCAGGTCTGTTGTAAACGGGGATGATAAATGAAAAATGCAATGTTTCCATAAAATACAAAGGTAACGAATCGAAAAATAAATGCGACCTCCCAAAGGCCATTCAAATTTAAAATTATAGCAGCCTATATTGGCAAAAAAAGACCCTTTCAAGCTATTGAAAGGGTCTTTATATAGGTAATTAAACCACTTTTTAAATTATTCTCTAACAAATGCTTCCATAACCTCATTACTAACGCCCATATTGCTAAATCCTCCATCATTGTAAAGGTTTTGCAAGGTTACACGTTTTGTAAGGTCACTAAATAAAGTCACTGTATAATTCGCACAATCTAATGCTGTTGCATTTCCTAAAGGTGACATTTTCTCAGCATATGCAATGAAACCATCAAACCCTTTAACCCCTTGACCTGCTGTTGTAGGTGTTGGCGATTGGGAAATGGTGTTAACTCTTACTTTTTTATCTTTCCCGAAGAAATAACCGAAGCTACGCGCAATACTTTCTAAGTATGCTTTGTTATCAGCCATATCATTATAGTCAGGGAATACACGTTGTGCCGCCATATATGACAATGCAACAATACTACCCCACTCATTCATTGCATCAGCTTTATAAAGCGTTTGCATAACCTTATGAAAAGACATTGCAGAAACATCTGTTCCTTTTTGTGTCCAGTCATAATTTTGGTCAGTATAGTGCTTACCTTTTCTAACGTTAACAGACATCCCGATAGAATGCAATACGAAATCCAATTTTCCGCCCAAAATCTCGGTAGCCTTGGCAACTAAATTTTCTAAATCTTCTATAGACGTGGCATCTGCAGGAATGATTTGTGAACCAGTCTTTTTTGCCAATTCATCAATTTGCCCCATTCTCATTGCAATAGGTGCGTTTGTTAAGACAAAAGTTCCGCCTTCTTCGTGAACGCGTTCTGCAGTTTTCCAAGCAATTGAATTCTCATCTAAAGCTCCAAAAATAATTCCTCGTTTTCCTTTTAATAAGTTGTATGCCATGTTTATAATTGTTTTTTATTTAATGCTAAGCAATTGATAAGTCAAAGTTAATAAAACTTTGAACTTATTGCTCCCTTTTGAATTGTAATTCTTCAATAAAATGATGTGTTCCGCGCCTTAAGTCGCCCTAAAAACAAGACTTCCGATCATATTTTTAATTCAATAATTGTTTTGCATGCTCAATAGCAGAGCTGGACATGTTAAGACCACCTAACATTTGAGCAATCTCTACAACACGTTCATCTGGCGTTAAGCGTTTTAACTGAGTTTGAGTCACGTCATCGACATCTTCCTTAAAGACTTTAAAATGCGTATCCCCTTTAGCTGCAATTTGAGGTAAATGCGTAATGGTGAATACCTGCATAGTAGTGCTCATTTGCTGCATGATAGACGCCATTTTATTCGAAATTTCACCAGAAACACCAGTGTCTATCTCATCAAACATAATTGTTGGTAGTTGGGTGTAATTGGTTAAAATAGATTTTATCGCCAACATAATTCGAGATAACTCCCCTCCTGATGCTGCTTTTTTAAGTTCATTAAATTGTCCGCCTTTATTAGCAGAAAACAAGAACTGCAATTCATCTTTACCATTACTTAAAAAAGTTTCCGACAACTTCAAATCAACATTAAAACGTGCATTAGGCATTCCTAAAGTATCTAAAAGCACTTCTAATTGTTTGATCAAACCAGGAATGGCCTTTTCTCTATTTTTATGAATTTGAGAAGCGTAAGTATTCAGTTGTTTTTCAACCGCCAATAATTCACGCTCTTTTTCTTCAATTACAGCATCTAAGTTTTCCGTAACCGATACCTTTTCTTTAAGTTCATTTTTAATTGTAATCAATTCCGAAACCCCAGCTACAGCATGTTTTTGCAACAGATTGTTGATGACTTGCAATTTGGCATTGACTGTATGTAATCGGTTGGGATCAGCTTCTAAGGCTTCTTGAAGTGTCTCTATTTCAGCAAAAATATCATCCAACTCTATTAAACTGCTGCCAATTCGCTCAGCAACCTGCTTGTAATCTGCAGCATAAGGTGCCAATTTGGACAATTGATTTTTAATTTCCGTTAGTTGTGTCACCACGCCGATTTCAGGATTGCCCAGCAACTCATGACTTGCGGTAAGACGCTCTCCTATTTCCTCAATATTGTTAAGCGTTTCATATTCTTCTTCCAAAGCTTCCAATTCGCCTTCCACCAAATTGGCTTCTTCCAATTCTTTAAGAAGGAACAAATTGTAATCCAACTCCTTCGCGGCTTCAATTTTTTGATTTTGAAACTTCTTTAATTCTGATTTTACTTTTTTGAAGGTCTGTAATTCAACAGCATAATCGTGAAGCAAACCCGAATTATCAGCTAAGGCATCAATGACTTGAAATTGAAAATCATCATTAGTTAATTGTAAGGTTTGGTGTTGTGAATGAATATCCAACAACTGTGCCCCCAACACTTGTAGACTATCGAGGTTTACTGGTGTATCATTAACAAAAGCTCTTGACTTTCCTGAAGGTAAAATTTCTCTTCGGATGATGGTTTGCGGCTCATAATCTAAATCTTCTGTTTTAAAAAGCGATTTCAGATTGTAATTTGCAATATCAAAAGTGGCTTCAATAACACACTTTTCTGAGGGATTTTTAACACTACTCAAATCGGCACGTTTTCCCAATATCAGAGATAAACCGCCTAAAAGAATAGATTTACCGGCACCCGTTTCTCCCGTTATAATAGTTAAACCGTTATTGAAATTGACCTGAAGGCTATCAATTAACGCATAATTTTTTATAGAAAGTGCTGTAAGCATTGTTAGGGTTTTGAAGTTTGAGGTTTAAGATTTTCGCTAATAGAAAATAAATGTTCAACGATAACCTAGGCGAATTAAAATCTAATATTAGAATTTAATTTCACGCCATTTTGAAGCATGTGTAGGTGCTACTTTATTGAGGACATCTTTAATATCTGTAATATTTACTTTTGGTCCGTCGCTGAAAATATCGAGGATTTCATTGGCCTTGGCGTCAAAAAACACACGCATCAAAAATGAATTTGGTCGCCTGCTGTTCATCACTGATAAATCATCAAAAACATCGGCAATAGTTTCTTTGGCTTTTTTATTATTGTCCGCCATTACATCCAAACCGTTACGGTGGTAATTGTACATAACCGTTCTGAATTCCTTAAATGTAGGAGACAACACGTTATCGATTAGCGCAAACCGAGATTGCTGTCCGTCCTCCAATTTCCAACCTTTAAAATTCCCTTGTTGGGAATAATTGGTAATGGTTTGTGCTTGTTTAAAATATGGATCGCCACCATTCAATTCAAAAGTATCTGCATCCAATCCTAAAATCATAAAGACATGGTATGCCAAAACAGACACTAAATTCGATTCAAATTGTGTAGGATTGTACACTAAATTTTGGAACTCTAAATACTGAAATGTAAAATTCCTATCATTAAAATTATAGACTGGAGTGTTATAAGTAGAGTTAAAAACAGGTCTTGAAGATTGCACCTGAATGGTTGCCTGAAAAGAATCGCTGTTGTAATCCAGCACATTAATTACCATACTACAATCAATACGCTCTTGAGGACCAAACGTTTTATTAGTCCATTGCGTGTTATTGATGAACTCCGTTAATTGACGCTCTAATGTTTTAAAAACCTGCACATTTTCATTACCGGTTTGTTGTGCATTGACGACCAAATTACAATTCAACTCTTGCGAAAACATGAGAGAAGTGCAGCCCAAAAAGAATAAAAAGATGAATTTACGCATGGATTTGCTTTATAATTTGATTCATTAAATCTGCAGCGACGTCCTCTTTAGATTTTAAGTCGTGCTCAATGATGTCTTGTGCGTCAGTTATAAAAGTAACTTTGTTAGTAGCTCCTCCAAAACCGGCGCCGTCATCATTTAACGAATTTAATACAATTAAATTTAAATTCTTGGCTTTTAATTTTCCTTTTGCATTCTCCAATTCATTATTAGTTTCTAAGGCAAAACCAACTAAAAATTGATGCGATTTAACTTCACCTAATGATTTGAGAATATCTTGTGTTTTTTCTAATTCAATACTGAAGGATGGATCTTTCTTCTTAATTTTTATATCAGAAACATGTTTTGGTCTATAGTCTGCCACTGCTGCCGAAAGAATAGCAATGTCTACTGATTCAAAATGATCATGAACGGCAGCATACATTTGTGCAGCGCTCACCACTTTAATGACTTTTATAAGACTGTGAGAAACGGTCTCGTGTGATGGTCCCGAAACTAAAATCACCTCAGCACCACAATTGGCGGCCGCTTTAGCAATTTCAAATCCCATTTTCCCGCTCGAATGATTCCCAATAAACCGAACAGGATCAATAGCTTCATAAGTTGGTCCGGCGGTAATAAGAACCTTTTTACCTCTAAGAGGCAACTGACCTAAAATATCCTGTTCAATAAATGAAACAATATCTTCAGGTTCCGCCATTCTACCCTCACCTACTAACCCACTGGCCAATTCGCCACTGGTTGCTGGAATCATAATGTTACCAAAACTTTTTAAAGTTTCGAAGGATGACAATGTGCTTTGATGCTTATACATGTCCAAGTCCATTGCAGGCGCAAAATAAACTGGACATTTAGCTGAGAGATAGGTTGCCATCAACATATTATCACACACACCGTTGGCCATTTTTGCCATCGTATTTGCGGTTGCTGGAGCGATTATAAAAAGATCGGCCCATAACCCCAATTCGACGTGGTTATTCCATGTGGCGTTTTCATCATCGTCATTGACAAATGATGAATACACAGGGTTTTTAGATAAAGTTGAAAGCGTTAAAGGTGTAATGAAGTCTTTAGAAGCAGGCGTCATCACGACCTTTACGTGTGCGCCTGCTTTTATGAATAACCTGACTAGGCTTGCTGTCTTATAAGCAGCAATACCGGCAGTAACGCCTAGGAGTATATGTTTGCCGCTTAAAATTGACATCTTAATTATGCTTCTGTAATATCGTCGTCAGTGTTTCTGAAATAAATTTTATCATCTAACCATTCCTGAACTGCAAGAGCGTGAGGTTTTGGTAATTTCTCATAAAATTTAGACACTTCAATTTGCTCTTTGTTCTCAAAGATTTCTTCAAGACTATCGTTATAAGTCGCAAATTCTTCAAGCTTATCAACAAGTTCTCTACGGATGTCCGTATTGATTTGTTCCGCTCTTCTTGAGATGACAGAGATGGCCTCATAGATATTTCCTGTTGGCGCATCAATTTCATTACGGTTGTAAGTAATAGAACTTACTGGAGCATTGGTCTTTTTTAAATCCATCGTGTATATAAAATTAACTTTTTGTACTATAGGTTTCGATTGCTGCTTGCAATTCTTTATTCATTCTTTCAACCTCCGCAGTATACTGAGATTGTGGGTATGCCTTATTAAAAGCATTATAATATTTTACTGCCGTATTTAAACGGTCTTGTCTTTTACGCTCAATACTATTGATTCCTAGTTTGAACGCAGAATCAAATCTGTAATACATAGCATCTTCTCTAAAGCTTGTCCCAGGATATTCTATTAGAAAATTATCGAACGCTTTTATAGAAGCTTCATAGTCTGCAGACTCAAAATTGGCGATTTTATTGTAAAGCTTTGCAATTTCAAAAGCCTTTTTCTCCAATTTATAATCCAACTCTTTAATTAAGGCATTTGCTTCAGGCAAATACTGAGAATCAGGATAATTATTTATAAACATCTGCAACTTCTCAATAGCTACTTTTGTTTCTTTTTGCTCTTTACTATAAACAGGTGAGAGTTTATAAAAACTCTTAGCCCCTAAAAACGACGCCTCTTCAGCCTTTTCACTTTTAGGATATTGATCTGCAAAACGTTCAAATTGATAGCCCGCCAAGTAGTAATCCTTCATATTATAAAATGAATTGGAGTACATGTACATCAATTTTTCTGCTTGAGGCTTACCTCTATATTGTGGTACAATTTGAGCGAACAATCTATTGGCTTTACCATATTTCTCCGCCTCATATAGGTCTGTACCCATTTTAAATTTTGTAGCAATATCCTCAGATTTCAAAGCCTTTTGATATTCACTACAAGAGGAGAGTACTACTGCGATCAATAAAGTATAACAAATGTTTTTCATCCAATAAATGTTCTTCTTTGTGTTTTTAAAATGTAATACCTGATTAAATATGGTCATAAATTAAAGATATGTTTAATGGTACTCCTACATTTTAAACAGAATGCAAAAGTACACATTTATAACGTATTATAAAACAAAAAATTTTAAGCTAAAATAAGTGTTGAATTCAAGCGAGATGGACGTTTAAGTAATATTTAACGTTTCTTCTCCTAATTAAGAAGCGCAACACTTTTTTTGATTTTCGATTTCAAACCTTCTGTAGCTTCAACCAATGGTAATCTTACAGTAGCTTTTGCTAATCCAAGCGCCTCAAAAACAGCTTTTATACCAGCAGGATTGTTTTCTTCAAATATTTGAGCCGTAACATCCATTAACTTAAAATGAATTGGGTACGCTTCTTTTGCTTTTCCTTCCAATCCAAGACGAATCATGTGTGAGAATTCTTTTGGTAATGCTTGACCAATCACAGAAATCACTCCTGCTCCACCAGCTAGCACAACACCCAAAGCCAAATCATCATCTCCAGAGATAATCAAAAAGTCATCGGGTTTGTTTTTGAGAAGTTGTAAATATTGCCCCACATTATTGCCAGCTTCTTTTATCCCTATAATGTTCTTAAAGTCCTTAGCCAGTCGCAATGTGGTTTCAGGTAACATATTTGACGCGGTTCGTCCTGGAACATTGTAAAGAATAATTGGAATTGGTGAAATTTCAGAAATTGCCTTAAAATGTTGGTAAACCCCTTCTTGTGTAGGCTTCGTATAATATGGCGATACTGATAAAAGCGCATCAATCCCCTCTAAATCCGTAGTCTTTATTTCTTCAATAATTTCCGCGGTATTGTTACCTCCAATCCCTAGAACCAACGGCAACCTTCCATTATTTGCCTTCTTTATAGTAGCTGTGACATCCTTCTTTTCCTGTTTAGAGAGTGTAACACTTTCTGCAGTAGTTCCACAAATGACCAAATACTCAGTGCCGTTGTCAACATTGTAATTTACAATGCCTGCAAGAGCTTCATGGTCAATACTCAAATCAGATTTGAACGGTGTAATCAATGCCACACCTGTTCCAAGGAATTTTGTCATTATATTTTATTTAATATGGTTAAGTACTTTTGAAGTTCGGTTTTAAATACAGCAAACTGATCTGTCTGAACATCCAATATGAAATCGTACAAACGATCATCTACATCCGAAAGTCCAATTTTGAAATTTGCTTTTGAAAGTGCTGATGCCATTTTCAATTCTAAGGCATCATTTTTATAAAAACTTACAAGGGCATCAAATTCTGTATCCAAAAAGGCTTGAAGTTCTACATGCTTGACTGTGCCATTCCAACCAAAATCTTTTTTGCTGAAATAATTACCCCACAATTTATCGGCCTTCTTTTCGTCTTCAACAAAAATTATAATGGTGATTTTTGGAAGTTTCACTCCCAATTCATTGAAGAATTTTTTAAATCCTTCAGCATCAGAAAATTCACGAGCATCGAGGATTACACCAACAGATTCTAATTTTTTATTACTAATTGCAACATTTTTAGAGCTTAATAGTCTGTTTGTGATTTTTTGAATGGATTTTTCCCTAAATGCCTTTAAAATCATTTACTTTTGTTTTGACAAAGGTACTAAACACGCCACATTTATCAATTAACATTTTACAAGTTATTCAATGAAATTTAAATTTATTTTTTTGGTTTTGGGACTGCTTTTAGGCATCTCTTGTAAAACACCTTCATCTGTTTACAAAATTGAAGGCAAAAACTTGATCATCACTGATAGCTTACAGAATAACGCCAGCATTGAAAGTTTCATTAAGCCTTACAGAGAACATATAAATAACGATTTGGATAGCATTTTAGGTTATTCAGTGGACACCTACTCTAAAGCTGACGGGCACTTAAACACCGCTATTGGTAATTTAATGGCAGATGTTGTCTACCAACAAGCAGATCCTGTGTTATTTGCAAGAACTGGTGCACATATTGATTTTGTACTACTGAACCATGGCGGCATCCGTTCTATCATATCAAAAGGACCAATTACTAAAAGAACAGCCTTTGAAGTGATGCCTTTTGAAAACTCCATCGTAGTTTCAAAATTACCAGGGGCACATGTTCAAGAACTTTTAGAATATCTATCGAAAGCCAAACGAGCGCATCCAATATCAAAATTAAAAATACTATTGAACAAAGATGGTAAAGTGGTTGAAAGCTCTATAAATGGAACTCCAATCGACTTCAATAAAACGTACTATATTGCCACTAATGATTACTTAATAAATGGCGGCGACGGCATGGACTTTTTTAAAGGCAGCGAAGAGGTTATTGTTTTAGACTATAAAATAAGAAATGCATTAATTGATTATTTTATGAAAACTGACACGATAAATCCTGTCGCAGATGACCGATTTATTCAATTAAAAGATTAACTCCCCATTCTATAATTATATTTTTTATTAAAGTTATGAAAAGAAGAACATTCATTCAGCAAACAACAGCAGCAACAGCATTGGTAGGACTGGGAGGATTGGGTCTACAATCATTTGCAAGCAGCCCTAAGAAAATTACAATTTTGCACACCAATGATGTCCATAGCCATATTGACGCTTTTGGACCTGAAAATGGCCGAAATCCTAATCAAGGTGGCGTTGCACGAAGAGCTACTTTAATTGAAAGCATTAGAAGGGAGAATCCTAATACCTTGCTATTGGATGCAGGTGATATTTTTCAAGGCACGCCCTATTTCAACTATTATGGTGGCGAACTTGAATTTAAGTTGATGAGCATGCTAAAGTATGATGCTGCGACCATCGGAAATCACGATTTTGATAATGGCTTGGAAGGTTTATTTGCGCAGTTGCCGCACGCAAAATTCGATTTTGTAAGTGCCAATTATGATTTTTCAAACACCATAATGGACACCCATTCAAAACCGTACAAAATATTTGTAAAGGATGGGATTAAAATTGGTGTTTTTGGTTTGGGCATAGAGCTTGCAGGTTTAGTTGACAAGCAAATGTATAAGGAAACTGTTTACCTCGATCCAATTGAAATTGCCCAAGACATGTCGCGCATATTAAAGGAAAACGAAAAATGTGATTTAGTAATTTGCCTATCGCATTTAGGATATAATTACAGAAACAACGTTCAAAAACCTAGTGATCTTTCTGTTGCAGCAAAAACGAAAGATATTGATTTATTCATAGGCGGACATACACACACTTTCCTTAAAAAACCTACCATTGTAAAAAACAGTGTGGGTAAAGATGTGTTGGTAAATCAAGCGGGCTGTTTTGGTCTTAACCTCGGTAAAATAGACTTCTATTTTGATAGTGACAAAAACAAATCGGCAGATGGTGTTTCAATTTTAGTCTAACCTTACGCTGTAAGTTGCTTTGACTTTCGAATAGATTCTGTTCTATCATTTGTAAGAACTCCCTTCGTATACTCTTGATGATTGTAGGTGTAAATACATAAGAGAAAGAGACCAAGACCTTGAAGTACTTTCTGAAAGCCTTCAAATACCCAGAATTGCACATACATTGTTGTTGTAAAATCCAAGACATCAGCAAATGCAAAACAACACACTACAGTCAAAAATATAATGGCCTGGGAGGTTTCCTTGCTTAGGTAAATTGCAAATGCGAGAAACGCCATTATCAACAACATGATTCCTTTACTTACGGCTAAGGTCATGACGACACTGTCATTAAAATAATCCTTTACGTTTGCAAACATTGCATACATCAAATAAGTATTGATAATCGCAACTACTACAAGATACCACGTTACAACACCTTCAAATTTAACATGTTTTAATCTTCCCAGCATTATGAAGATCATCAACGCATAGGCACCTA
Organism: uncultured Gelidibacter sp.; assembly: GCF_947500795.1. GTDB lineage: Bacteria > Bacteroidota > Bacteroidia > Flavobacteriales > Flavobacteriaceae > Gelidibacter. Next base: position 1,133,658 of record NZ_CANMTE010000001.1, read on the forward strand.
AAAATGAAGATTCAGACAACTTTTCTGACAAGCTAAAATCAGGAAATAAATTAAATGCAATTCCACAAAAATAAAGCATGAATATAGCAAAGAAGACGGTCTCCATAAATTTTAATTTATAGAAATAGGAGGTCAACAAAACTGGAATTAACGCCAACGTTATTGCATTTGATATGGAATAAAACTGAAAATAGGATGAAATCAGGTTGAGGACAACAATTAGAGTCAACACAGTGAATATTGCCCAATTGGGCAATAAGGCATGCCATCTGTTCATGATAAAGTGGGTTAAGTAGGTTTAACAAATATAACAAAATTTCCGGATTTCAACGTAATTTTATTGCGTTTCATCGATTTTATTGTTAAAATATTAGTTAAAATCTATTTCGTAAACTTCAAATAACCACTGTGACTCTATAAGGATCAACCTGTTACCTGTCCTCGCGACAAACTAATTTGCATACTCTAAAGTGAGGACCGAATATCTCTAGTGACTTTTTAAAGACAATTAATTATTCCATCTGACTTCTCCTTTAAAAACAGGACAAGTCGAAATTAATCAACTTAGGAAATTGACTGAATGACATAAAAAGAGATTGTAATAGAATACAGACTTAAAAGAGATATAATTCCTTTATAAAAGACTTTAATAAAGCAAATCCTGATATAACCTCTTGTCTTCTGGAGTCTGATAGTTAAGTCTAGATTGTAAAAAGAAAAACAGGAAGCCCAACAAAATAAATAGAGAGTAGATTACATTAAGCACATTAATGTTGGTTATATAAAAATACGCCAACTGTATAACTTCAGCAAACACGATAAATACAGACCCTATCAATAAGTTAATGGATTTTTTGTCATCCTTATCAATATAATTGATCAATGCGACAGTCATTAATATCATGATGACGGAATTATAAACAAACTCCATGAAATATTGGGTATACGAAAGTCGGTCAAGCGTTGTATCGGTAACAATAAACACGAAAAACACGTCCAACACGGCCATTATAAGAATATGAAATGGGAACTTTTTAATGATGTGCATGAGATTCATTGAACGTAATATCTGTATCGTAAGGAATACGTAAGACAGAATGTATAATGAATTGGCACTGTAATAAATATAATCAATGCCAGTCCGAAGAAAGCCTGGAGCCACACAACTTATAAAATTTATAATTTCGGCAATTCCAAAAGTGGTTAAAAATGCTAAAAAGTAGAATCGCCTATTCTTAACCTCATAACAATATAGAGTAGTTAAAAATATGATCAATAAAACTCTCATTCCGGCAGCTTCCACTTCAAATTGAAAGATTTGAAATGCAAGAAACAATACAGATATCATAATGAGAACACCTGTTAAAATTTTTCTTATAACCATAAAAAATCATTCATTTCTCTGATAATTAAACACAAACATAAACAATTTTCACATATAAACCGAAAAAATAAACACTTTATCGATAAAATATCATAAATTGTAAGAAACTTAGCCTATCATCTCCAAAAACTGATATTCTGAAATCAGCGGAATATTTAACTGTTCTGCCTTGGTTTTCTTACTTGGCCCCATATTATCTCCCGCAATGATATAACTGGTTTTTGAGGAAATTGATCCTGATACCTTCCCGCCATTATTTTCAATAAGTTTTTTTAATTCGTCTCGAGAAACAGATTCAAAAACACCTGAAACCACAAATATTTTGTGTTCTAACTTATTGGTCTGATTTGCCAATTGTTCCGAAGAAATCTCCAATTGCACCCCGAAATTCCTTAAACGCTCAACAATAATGACATTCTTTTCCGTAGCGAAGAAATCAACCACACTTTCTGCAATTCGAATTCCGATTTCATCAACCGTTACCAAATCCAGTACCGTTGCTTGCCTCAAATTATCGATGGTTTTATAATGTTTCGCTAGTTTTTTAGCGACCGTTTCTCCTACATATCTAATTCCTAATGCATACAACACGCGTTCAAAAGGAATATCCTTAGAAGCCGCAATACCTTTAATTAAATTATCTGCACTTTTTTCGGCCATGCGTTCTAGCGGAATCACCTGTTCCTTGGTCAGCGTATATAAATCAGAATAGTTATTAATAAGATTCTCCTTTACCAATAAGGCTACGGTTTCTCCGCCAAGTCCCTCAATGTCCATCGCCTTTCTAGAAATAAAATGCTGAATGCGCCCCACAATTTGAGGTTGGCAACCATTATAATTCGGACAATAATGCTGTGCTTCACCCTCGTTCCTCACCAATTCCGTACCGCATTCAGGGCAATTTGAAATGTATTGTGTAGGTTGTGAAGTATCCGGCCGCATCGACAAGTCGACTGCAATGATCTTTGGAATGATCTCACCTCCTTTTTCCACAAAAACAATATCCCCTACTCTGATATCTAATTTTTCTATTTGATCGGCGTTATGAAGTGATGCTCGTTTTACCGTAGTTCCCGCCAATTCCACAGGCTCCAAGTTCGCCACAGGAGTAATTGCTCCCGTACGTCCAACCTGATAGGTAATTTCATTTAGTCGCGTGGACACCTGTTCAGCCTTAAACTTGTAAGCAATGGCCCAACGTGGTGCTTTTGCAGTATACCCTAATTCGTCCTGCTGATGCAAGTCATTCACCTTTACCACAACACCGTCGGTTTCATATGGAAGCTCATGCCTGTGATCATTCCAATACTCAATAAACTCTAAAACCTCTTCAATTGAATTTGCCAAAACAGCAGCACCGGGCACTTTAAATCCCCAAGCTCGCGCCTTTTCCAAGCCTTCAAACTGCGTGCTAATATTTAAATTATTGCCTGTAATGTTATAAAGTAAACATTCCAAAGGTCGTTTAGCCACCTCAGCACTATCCTGCAGTTTCAAACTTCCAGAAGCTGTATTTCTCGGATTTCTGTAAGGTTCCTCGCCGATTTCAATGCGCTCTTCGTTCATTTTATGAAACCCTTCAAACGGCAATACAATTTCCCCTCTAATGTCAAATTTTGGTGGATAATCGCCTTTTAAACGCAATGGCACCGAACGAATGGTCTTAATATTTGCCGTAACATCATCACCTTGCACACCATCACCTCGCGTAACCGCTTTTAGCAACGTCCCGTTTTCATAGGTCAGACTAATTGAAGCACCATCATATTTTAATTCGCACACAAACTGTACGTTCCCGTCAATTACCTTTTTAACACGTGTTTCCCAATCCAACAAATCCTCCTTTGAATAGGAATTATCTAAAGAATACATGCGATGTTCATGAACAACAGTATTAAAATTTTTAGTGATTTCTCCACCTACGCGTTTGGTTGGCGAGTTTTCATCAGCAAACTCAGGGTGCGCCTCCTCCAACGCTTGCAATTCTTTTAATTTTAAATCAAAATCATAATCGCTGATTGTAGGCTGATCTAAAACATAGTAATTGTAATTATGTTGATTAAGTTCGTCTCTAAGCTGTAAAATTTGCTGTTGAATATCCATTAAGTGACTTGTAAAATAGTTGACTTTTGTGTGAAATTTTAAGGCCTCTAAGATACTAAAATGCTGTACAAGGCAATGATGGGCAATGAAGTTTTATCAGAATTCTAGAAAGGCCTCATTCATCGACGATTTACACCACTACCCATAAATTTTCAACTTTTAACTTGCGCCTTTTGATAAAACGATCCAATCATTCAAACTTCAATTACATATTAATTAATCACACCTTAACTGTATCTATTTAAAAATTGCGAACTTTGGATGGTCATCTGAATTAAAATGGCTTATCATCCTAAAAATCACAAGAACACTATGCAACTCGAAATCTGCGCCTCCAATTATCAATCTGCCATTACAGCTCAAAAATCTGGTGCACATCGCATCGAATTATGCTCAGAACTAGCCGTTGGAGGTGTTACTCCTTCTTATGGATTGATCAAACACGTCATGCAAGAACTTTCGATTCCCGTTTTTGTACTGATTAGACCTCGAAGCGGTAATTTCACCTATTCTGATGCAGAATTTGAAATTATGAAACAGGATATTCAAATGTGCAAAGAATTAGGTTGTCAAGGCATAGTTTCAGGGATTTTAAATCTGGACAACTCCATTGATACTGCACGCACACAAGAACTTGTAGAACTTGCACAGCCGATGGCATTCACTTTTCATCGTGCATTTGACTGGACACCAAACCCTTTTGAAGCTTTAAACACATTAATCGATCTAAAAGTTGACCGGATTTTAACTTCAGGCCAATGCAATTCTGCTGAAAACGGCATTTTAATATTGAATCAATTGCATAAGATGGCAGAGGGTAAATTGATCATTCTTCCGGGATCTGGAATTAATAGGAATAATATTTTAATTTTTAAAGGCGCCGGATTTACAGAAGTGCATTGTTCCGCCGTACTTTTGCCTGAAGCACAAACTGCCGCACCTGTCCCAATGAACACACCAAAATTTTTGAGTGACGGACAAGAAATGGCTTCCAACCCTGAAATGATTGCAGCAATGCTCAAACTCATCAATGATTAATCGCCTACTTTTAGTCTTCTTTCTCTCGCTATGCTTCGGTTGTCAGAACGAAGATATACCTAAAACTGTTAACCTTCCGAGCAATTGGCAGTTTAAAAATCATACAGATTCTTTATGGTCTAAAGCCGTCGTACCTGGAAATGTCCATTCTGATCTGTTAAGAAACAACTTTATAAAAGATCCTTTTATTGGTAGCAATGCCTTGGAGTTGCAATGGATTTCAAACACTGATTGGGAATACCGAACAGAATTCCAACTTGACAGATCCATTCTCAACAAAAAACATATTGAACTTAATTTTGAAGGTCTAGACACTTATGCTACGGTTTATTTGAATGACAGCATTATTTTAAAATCTAATAATGCCTTTCGAACATTTCAGGTTGACGTCTCCAAACTTTTGAAAAAGGATAATTACCTCCATATCATTTTTGAGAAAACGTCTACTTATGAAACCATAGCAAAAGCCAAAATACCGTATGAATTACCGGAAGGCAACCGCATATTTACAAGAAAAGCGCAGTTTCAATATGGTTGGGATTGGGGGCCAGTACTTAATACTTCAGGAATTTGGAGGCCAATTACCATCTCCGCTTGGAACGATTTTAAAATCCGTGACGCCTACATTGAGCAAATAGAACTTTCAGAAAAACACGCTAAATTTAAAGTCGATTTAGAGGTTTCCTCTTCTCTTACAGATAGTATTACTTATGAAATTCATGTGAATGACACCTTAAATTCGGTGGTTACGACAGCCAATCCTTCTGAACTGAAATTCCAAATTGACAACCCCAAGTTATGGTGGCCTCATAATTTAGGCACACCTTATTTATACGACATTAAAATCATCGCTAAACAAAACAGAACAACATTAGACACTATTTCCATAAAAAAGGGCATTCGAACCATTGAACTTGTTTCAGAAAAGGACAGCATTGGTCAGTCTTTTTATTTTAAAGTGAATGGTGTTGACGTGTTTATGAAAGGCTCTAATTACATTCCACAACACAGTTTACAGGATCAAGTGACACCTGCCCATTACGAAAAACTAATTCAGAATGTGGTTGATGCCAATATGAACATGCTCCGGGTTTGGGGCGGCGGCATTTATGAAGATGATTTATTTTACGAGCTATGCGATGAAAAGGGTATTTTGGTTTGGCAAGACTTTATGTTTGCCTGTGCGATGTATCCTGGTGATGCGGAGTTTTTAGAGAATGTAAAACAAGAAGCTATTGACAACGTCAAGCGTTTACGAAACCATGCATCAATCGCGCTTTGGTGTGGTAATAATGAAAATAATGAAGCTTGGCATAATTGGGGCTGGCAAAGAGGACGATCAGCCGCTGAAAAAACAGAAATTTGGAATAATTACCTCAAGGTTTTCGATACGATGTTACCAAATATTGTAAAATCGCACACCAAGACTGACTATTGGGAGAGTTCTCCAAAATACGGACGCCTCAATCCATTATACAAGACTGAAGGAGACGCCCACGATTGGTGGCTTTGGCATAGCGGATACCCATTTGAATATTTGGAAGAGAATGTGCCTCGATTTATGAGCGAATTCGGGTTTCAAGGTTTTCCGAGTTATGAAGCGATGCGCTTTGTCAATCAATCGGATGCCATTAGCATGTCTTCTATTGGATTTTTATCGCATCAAAAACATGATCGTGGTTTTGATTTGATTAAGGACTATATGCAGCGCGATTTTCCAGTACCAACTCAACCTGAGGATTACGTGTATATGAGTCAATTACTACAGGCTTACGGAATGAATAAAGGTTTTGAAGCTCACCGACGTGCCAGACCATACACAATGGGCACCCTATATTGGCAACTTAACGATGTGTGGCCTTCAGTATCTTGGGCAGGACTTGATTACTTGGGCAATTGGAAAGCTCTTCATTATTTCACTAAGAAAGCCTTTAAAAATGTGCTGATATCGTCGTATGTTAAAAACGATACTTTAAAAACTTACCTCATCAATGACAAGTTACAACCTCAAAAAGGGAATCTTAAAATTCAAATAATTGATTTTAGCGGTAACGAACTGTGGTCATTTAATAAAAATATTGAGGTTGCTAAAAACAGCAGTGAAGTAAAGCATGTTTTAGATTTGAACAGCTTTACATTTGATAAAACGAGTGTCGTGATTGTTTCCACATTCAATGATGAAACAGCATACCACTATTTGGCAAGACCAAAACACCTAAAACTTCAGAAAGAAGAAATTAAAAAAAGAATTGTTAAGACCGACAAAGGATTTTCTATTGAACTGTTTTCTAAGACACTTCATAAAGGAGTCTTTCTTCACACAATAGAAAAGGGACATTTTAGCGATAATTTTTTCGATTTACTCCCGAATCAAACACTAAAGATTGATTTTATAACTGAAGCAACTTCAATAAACGATTTAAAAACCAAAACGCTAAATGATTTTATTGAAAGCGTAGAAAATTTATAGTGTAGCCTTCTTCACTCCTGACACCATTCGGTCATTTCCGAACATGTCTTTTTTAAGCTCCACAGATTCAAATCCTGAGGTTTTAAGCAACTGAATCATTTCTTCTCCTAAATACTGGTTGATTTCAAAAAACAACCGTCCATTTGCATTGAGGTGCTTCTGTGCGAATTTAGTTATCGCAGTATAAAAAATAAGCGGATCATCATCCTCAACATAAAGCGCCAAAGCGGGCTCATGCTTCAATACGTTGGCACTCATTTCAGCTTTTTCCAATTCCCTAACATAGGGCGGATTTGAAACTATAACGTCAAATTTCTTAGTATCTATTCCCACATCAGCGGAATTATGCTCCCAATTTAAAATGTCCAGTTCAATAAATTCTGTGGAAACAGTATTCAGTTTCGCATTCGATTTAGCAACCGCCAATGCTTTTTTACTTACATCAATGGCAAATACAGAAGCATCAGGCTTGCTTTTTGCCAAGGAAATGGCAATACAACCCGTTCCCGTACCAATATCAAGTATAGAAAGAGCTTCCTTTTCAGAAGTGGAATTTGTAATCCAATCCACCAATTCTTCTGTTTCTGGTCTTGGTATCAACGTGCTTTCATTTACATTAAACAGAAGTCCGTAAAATTCAGTAGTACCAATGATATATTGAATTGGCTCGTGTTTTTTGAGTCGTTTAATAGCGTTATCAAACTTTTCAACCTTTTTACCCGAAATGGATGCATACAAATTTAAAGGGATTTCAAAACCTTTCAGTTTCAAAATTGATTCTGATAGCAGATTAAAAAATGATTGAATCTCCGTTTCCGGATAGTCCTGTTCTAAAGACGTATAAAAGTGTTCTCGTAGTGTTTTTAATAGCATTATAAAGTTTTTAACATCCAAACATTACAAGAATAATGTCCCGTATTTCCTAAGGGTCCATCCAAATTTTCGAAACCGAATTTAGCGTAAAGCTTTGTAGCATCCGTCATATAAGGCAAGGTTTCCAGATAGCATTTTTCAAATCCGTGAGACTTGGCATTCTGTAGGCATACTTCCATCATTTTAGCCCCAATACCTTTTCCCCTTGCCTCTGGTAAAAAATACATTTTTTGCAGTTCACAAATGTTACCATCAAAATTCTCAAGTGGCGCTATTCCTGCACCTCCAATAATCTTTCCTTCAGCTTCTATTACAAAATATGCACTCTTACTCTTAGCATAGGTGGCGGTCATCATATCAAGAGCTTTGTCCTCATAAGCAGTTCCAACTTTTGGAACACCCATTTCTTCTAACACGGAACGGATAACTTGCGCCACTTGCGCATCATCTTCAGTTTTAATTTCTCTAATCATGAAAGGGGGTTTGCTCACGATATTATGTTATTTTTGTCCCTATAATTATCGGGAGTGAATATACATGAAAAATACATAAGACGCTGCATAGACATTGCGAAAAATGGATTGGGCACCACAGCTCCCAACCCGATGGTGGGATGCGTAATTGTTCATGATCACAAAATTATTGGCGAAGGCTTTACAAGTCCGTATGGAGGTGCTCACGCCGAAGTAAATGCTATTAACAGTGTAAAGGACCAATCCTTGCTTTCTCACGCCACACTTTATGTCACGTTGGAACCTTGTTCGCATTTTGGAAAAACACCTCCTTGCGCTGACGCCATCATTACACACAAAATCCCAAAAGTAGTTATCGGCACCGTTGACACCCATAGTAAAGTGGCTGGTAGAGGTATCGAAAAGTTAATAGCTTCAGGATGTGACGTTATTGTAGGCGTTTTGGAAGATGAAGTCAAGACACATCACAAACGCTTTTTCACATTTCACAACAAGCAACGTCCTTACGTTATTTTAAAATGGGCTGAAACAGCCGATGGCTTTATTGCGCCATTAACCAAAAACGAGAAAAAACCGGTTTGGATTACCAATCAAATATCCAGGCAATTGGTGCACAAATGGCGCACTGAAGAACAAGCCATTTTAGTGGGCACCAATACTGTTCTGGAAGACAACCCGAGTTTAACGGCCAGAGATTGGTCTGGCAAGAATCCCATTCGGATTGTTTTAGATAAAAATTCAAGGCTACCAAAAGATGCTGCTGTGTTTGATGAAAAGGCAAAAACAATCATCATATCTGAGCAAAATAGCACTGAAATTTTAGAAGATATAAAATGGGATTCGAAAGAAACCATTGCCCAGCAAATTTGTACAATTCTCTTTCAGAATGATATTAATTCTGTCATTATTGAAGGTGGACGCCAAACTCTGCAAACCTTTATAGATGAAAATGTTTGGGATGAAGTACGAATTTTCACAGGACCTGTAAACTTTGGTTCCGGAACACCGGCTCCAAAATGCTCAGGCACATTGATATCAAAAGAAAAAATAATAGACGATACTTTAAAAATAGTTATAAATGATTAAGAATTTAATTTTTGATTTCGGTGATGTGTTTATCAACCTTGACAAAAAAGGCGCCATGGAAAGAGCGCTCAATTTATTTGAAATGGACTCATTGTCAGAGGAAATTCATGCCATAAATACACTTTATGAACAAGGCTTAATGTCCACCGAAGAATTCGTAGAATTCTATATGGACAATTTCCCTAATTTGGATGAAGATGAAATTATAGGCACTTGGAATTATATTTTGAGAGATTTTCCAAATCACAGATTAGAATATGTGCAACAACTTGCTGCCGAAAAGAAGTACAAACTTATTTTATTGAGCAATACCAATGAGTTGCACATCAATTGGATTAAAGAAAATGTTGGATTTTATGAAGAATTCAAAAATAGTTTTGATGCCTTTTACCTGTCTCATGAAATTCAATTACGCAAACCAAACCCGAACATTTACGAATTTGTTTTAAAGGAAAACAACATCAACGCAGCGGAATCTTTGTTTATTGATGACACGGAAGAAAACATCATTTCAGCGAGCAAATTAGGCATCCACACGTGGCATATCAATCCTGAAACTGACGATATCACAACATTGTTTTCTGCTAAAAGCGAATTATTTTGATCTACTTGGTTCTCAGCGTTGCAGCATCCTTACTGATTTTTGTGATTTTTAAATTGCTGCAAAAGTTTGATGTGAACACCTTTCAGGCCATTGTTATCAACTATATTGTAGCCTTTGGATTTGGAATTGCGACCAGTCAGAACTCGTTAGAGACTAATTTCATTGTTAATGCAGATTGGTTTTGGGGAAGCGTTATTGTAGGCGCCATGTTTATAGGACTTTTCACCCTGATGGCTACAACCGCTCAAAAAAACGGACTTTCCGTAGTTTCTGTGGCCTCAAAAATGAGCGTGATTATTCCCATTATTGCTGGAATTCTATTGTATCAAGAAAGTGTCGGACTTCAAAAAATTATCGGAATTGTTTTGGCCTTGATTTCAGTATACCTTGTTTCTATCAAATCAAAAACCAATATCAATTTCAAAAAGAACCTGATGTTGCCGTTGTTACTTTTCTTCGGATCGGGAATTAGTGACACCTATATCAATTACCTACAAAAAACCGCAATTTCAGAAAATCACATTTCGCTGTTTTCAGCCTTCGTCTTCGGTTTTGCTGGTGCAATTGGAGTTATCATCTTAGCGATTAAATTGTTAAGAAAACAAACACAATTTGACGTTAAGAGCATATTAGGTGGGATTGTTTTAGGATTGGCCAACTATGCATCTTTATATTATATCATAAAAACACTCCAATCGCCAAACATGGAGAGCTCTACCTTTTTCACCATAAATAATGTTGCCATTGTCATGGCATCAACATTAATAGGTCTTTGGGTTTTTAAGGAGCACTTAATCAAAAAAAATTGGATCGGAATTGGAATGGCGCTAATTGCCATATATTTAGTAACTTTTGCCTGAAATGACAGAAAAAGACACGTATAAAACGATAACCAAAGCGTCAGAAGAAATCTTATTCAAAGAAAAAAACAGCAAGTTTTTTGGATACGCATTTCCAGTAACCACTGAAGATGCTGTAAAAATCCATTTAGACGATTTAAGAAAACAACACCACTCTGCAAGGCATTGGTGCTATGCTTACCAATTAGGTAAAAAGGAAAGCAACTATCAATTTCGAGCAAATGATGATGGCGAACCTAACAATAGCGCTGGCATGCCTATTTATGGACAAATTCAATCTTTTGAGGTCACCAACGTGCTCATTGTAGTTGTTAGATATTTTGGCGGTGTAAAATTAGGTGTTGGCGGACTTATATCTGCTTATAAAACTGCGGCGCAAATGGCTTTAGAGAATTCTAAAATCGTTACCCGAACTATCAATCAGGAAATCGAGCTTAAATTTGAATACAAAGACATGAATAAAGTCATGCGTGTCATCAAAGAAAAAAATCTGAAAATAAAATCTCAGACTTTAGAATTAGATTGTACGATCATTATTTCTGTGCGACTTAAAAATTCAAAAGCAGTTTTGGACACCTTCGAATCTATTTTTGGAGTTCAGGTAAAAGTTTTGGAGGATTAACTCTGAAGTTTGTCTAAAAGAAATTTCGGACAACGTGTTGGTCTATTTTTTTCCACATCCATAAACACCAAAATAGTATTTCCCAAGGTTAAAATTTCACCTGCTTGATTAGTAATTACATAGTTGAATTCTATACTTGCAGAAGGCAATTTTACCAATTGGGTTTTTACTTTAATTAGGTCATCATAAAGCGCTGGCTTTTTGAACTCTACAGTTAATTTGGTCACCGGAAGCATGATCCCATCCTCTTCCATTTGTTTGTAAGAAACCCCTAATTTTCTTAACCATTCAACACGTCCGACCTCAAAATATTGTGCATAATTCCCATAATAGACAATGCCCATTTGGTCGGTTTCACCATAACGAACTCTAAGTTCAATTTCATCGTTAAATAAAGGATTTGACATGTTTCTTTGATTTATTTTTCGTACATTCAGCGGGAGTTAAACATGGGGAAAAAATACTGTAAATTCAATAGCATTTGATTTTTTTTTTCAGATTTTTGTTCACATATTTGTCTCAGAAAATATTCTAGAGAAAACACGAATTTCTCTTCATTTTGCTAATCTGAATTAACAAACAAAAAATTAACTTTTATAATGGAGGTAACTGCGCAATCGGTTTGGAATAATTGTCTGTCTTTTATAAAGGACAATATACAACCCCAAGCATACAAAACTTGGTTTGAACCTATTACAGCAGTCAAGCTTACTGACCATGCTTTGAGTATTCAGGTGCCTAGTAAATTCTTTTACGAATGGCTTGAAGAGCATTATGTTAAAATACTTAAAGTTGCACTTAACAAAGAACTTGGAGAGAGAGCAAAGTTGGTTTATGTCATCAAGATGGAAAACACGTATGGCAATAAACAACCTTTTACAGAGAGAATACCAAGTTCAAGCAGAGGCGCAGTTAAATCGCAAAATGTTGATATCCCATTAAACAATAAGAATCCTGAGTTAAAGAATCCATTTGTAATTCCTGGAATTAGAAATGTAAAGATTGAATCGCAATTAAATCCTAATTACAGTTTTGACAACTTCTTAGAAGGAGATTCTAACAGATTGGCGCGAAATGCAGGATTGGCAGTTGCCAACAAGCCAGGTGGCACGTCTTTTAATCCATTATTGATCTTTGGTGGTGTTGGTCTTGGTAAAACCCATTTAGCGCATGCTATTGGTATTGATATCAAGGATAAATATCCGGAAAAGACAGTTCTTTATATTTCTGCTGAAAAATTCACGCAACAGTATATCGATTCTGTAAAGAAAAATAATAGAAATGATTTCATCCATTTTTATCAGATTATTGACGTTCTAATTATTGATGACGTTCAATTCCTATCTGGAAAATCAGGCACACAAGACGTATTCTTCCACATATTCAATCATTTGCATCAAAACGGAAAACAAGTTATTTTAACGAGTGACAAAGCGCCTGTAGACATGCAAGACATTGAACAACGCTTGTTATCAAGATTCAAATGGGGATTATCGGCAGAATTACAGAGTCCGGATTTCGAAACCCGTGTTTCTATTTTAAAGAACAAATTATATCGTGACGGTGTTGAAATGCCTGATGATATTATAGAATATGTTGCAAAACACATTAAAACAAACGTTAGAGAATTGGAAGGTGCAATTATCTCATTAATCGCACAATCCTCTTTCAACAAAAAAGAGATTACCATTAATCTTGCTAAAGAAATTGTTGAAAAGTTTGTTAAGAATACCAAAAGAGAAGTTTCTATTGATTATATCCAAAAAGTAGTTTCTGATTACTTCCAAATGGATGTAAGTACGTTACAATCTAAAACCCGTAAAAGACATATTGTACAAGCGAGACAGCTGGCAATGTTTTTTGCTAAGAAGTTTACAAAAGCATCTTTGGCAAGTATTGGGTCTCAAATTGGAAAACGTGATCACGCCACCGTATTACATGCTTGTAAAACGGTTGACAACCTCTCCTCTACTGATAAACAATTCAGAAAGTATGTTGAGGATATTTCTAAAAAATTAGCACTTTAATTCTAAAGTTATAAAAGGAGCTTCATGTTCCTTTTTTATTACTTTTAGAACGCTAATTTCTCATAGATTTCATTCGTTCATAAAAACAACACAGTATCATGACAAAAATACTAATGGTTTGCTTAGGTAACATTTGCCGATCGCCATTAGCGAACGGTATTCTAGAATCTAAGCTTCCTGCTGAAAAATTCGAAATTGATTCCGCTGGAACTGGCGATTATCATATAGGAAAAGCACCAGACCATCGTTCTATTGCAACTGCAAAGGCACATGGCATCGATATTTCCAATCAGAAATGTCGCCAATTTGATCTATCTGATTTTGACACCTATGACATTATTTATGTGATGGACCAATCCAATTATAATAATGTTGTCAAATTGGCAAGAGACGAAAAAGACATTGCTAAAGTGAAACTGATTTTGGAAGATGCTGCTACATCCAAAAATCTGGAAGTTCCAGATCCTTATTGGGGAGATACTAAAGATTTTGAAGATGTTTATACGCTTTTAGATGCTGCCTGTGATACAATAGCGTCGCGATTAACGAAATCATAACGCATTGATTTTCCTTACGAAAATATCTTTAAAAGCTTAAAACCTCAACCTCACACATAATCGAAATAACACATGGAAAACCAACTTGGCAAGCTTTACTTAATACCTACAGGTTTAGGTGATAATCCAGTGTGGGATGTTTTGCCACTATCGATACAAAGAATCCTAGAGTTTACTGACGATTATATTGTTGAAAACGAAAAGACAGCACGTCGTTTCATAAAGGAGACGCTTCCAGAGAAACTTCAACCTTCACTAAACTTAAAGGTTTTAAACAAGTATACTGAAGATGCTGAAAAAGCAACGTTTTTGGATGCCTGTAAACAAGGAAAACCTATGGGATTATTGTCTGAAGCAGGATGTCCAGCGGTTGCTGATCCAGGTTCAGATATAGTGAAATTGGCTCACGAAAATAACATACAAGTAGTACCTTTAGTGGGGCCATCATCCATTATTATGGCGCTGATGGGTTCTGGAATGAATGGTCAGAGCTTCGCCTTTAACGGTTATTTACCTATTGATAAGCAGGAACGAAAAGCGGAATTAAAGCGCTTAGAGAAGCTCTCTCACGACCAAAACCAAAGTCAGCTGTTTATTGAAACGCCTTATCGCAACACTAAAATGCTAGAGGATTTATCAAGCATCTTGCAACCACAAACAAGAGTTTGCGTGGCGTGCGACTTGACATTGCCTACAGAATATATCAAAACATTCCCTGCGAAAGACTGGAAGCATGTGAAAGTTGACCTACACAAGCGCCCGGCTATTTTCATCATTCACAAGGACTGATTATAAAATAGCTTTTGCTTTTCGGTTTGGCTTGATAAACGAGGTATCATAACCTGAAAAACGTTCCATGTAATAAGAAATGGACGACCCGTAAGCATCAGAGAAATCATAATTTCCCAGACTTCTTAAAAATTTCTTTACACTTCCTGGCCCAGCCAAATGTGCCGCAGCAAGAATTCCTGATTCGGTAATCGTAATCCCTTGAATTTTTTTACCTGCAAAACGAGCAATGTCCTTTCTAAGAATCCATTTGTTACGCTCAGAATTGGCTAAAAATGCCTTTTCCTGTAATTCTGGAGTATATAAAAAGAATTGGGGATTATAAACACCCAATAATTTTAAAGTTTCAGCACCAAATTGGTACTTCCCTAAATATCCAAAATCGTTTACAGTAAAATAATTACCTCTAGATTCTTTAAAAGCAAGTGCTTCTTTAAATCCTAAATAGGATTTCCCTAAATATGGGAAATACTTATCATGTGTGGTAATTGTAGAAGTTCCTTCAGTTGGGGACAACATTGCGATGTCCTCAGAAACTGTGTAATTTAGATCTAATCCTTCAGTTGAAAAATTAGTCATATCCACAGTCGTTTTTGGAAAAAGTGCCGTCATTAATATGACACAAATTGCAAAAGGAATAACAAAATAATTAGTGATCTTTTTTAACATTTTTCCTAATATTCGTAAAGCCTTTTATATTTTAAGCAGACTTAAATTTCAGCGTGCAAAGATACGACTTTTTATTAAAGCCTCAAACTTAACCGATTAAGCTCTCTAAAAATAGACACCGTGTAGCTTTACGCGATTTTCATCGGTAAACTCCAGGGTTGGAAAAGGCACTTTAATTACGTTCAAAACGTCAAATATGGATCTCAATACATGTGATTTTGTTTCAATCCGCGACAAGTCTACATCCAAACTCAAATAAAACTGTCTTGTTGCGTTTTTACTAATAATATCGTTAGTAACAACCCCACTATTACCAAACATCATGCCATCACAGCCATAACCAACTGCGACGTTCAACCATTTGGGAATATTTTCACTATTAAAAAAGGAATGTATATTAAAACTAAGCCAGTAGGTTTGGCCATTATAATCTTTCAAAAGTTCCTCCAACAGACCATCTCCCAATTTATCAGGTTGCAATTTTGCATATTTGGTTTGATGGAAGGAATATTTTAGAGTAATGCGCTGTTCGTCCCACAATAAATCTTGCCCAATATAGAGTCCGGTCCCAGAAGCATTGGCGAGCACATCGCCCCAAGAAAAACCCCATTCTTTGCTAAAGCCATCTAAAACCTCAACGGCGGTCAGAAAGGTAAATCCGAGTGTGGCTCCATAAAGTAATTGTTGTTTTTTATCTGCGCCACTCCAATTTAGGGCGTTGGCACCAACTTTTCCCAGTTGATAAGATGAAAACACATGACCCATCTTATCCATCTGAAGCCATTCATTATTGTCATTTATCGTATGGAATTTGGACTGCTCATAATCGGCATACCACAATTGGTGCAGACCCAACAAAGTGAGACCACCAACAGCGGCTTCAGAAATATAGACTGCTGTTCTCCGTGAAGAATTTAACGTATCACTCGGCCGGAGAAAACGTTCAATTTTTGATTGAGAAAAAGACTGTGCGGCACCTATTAGGATAAAAATTACACTAATTACAAACCGCACCATTCCTTACCTATTTACACCTTGCTGATTGATCCAGCGCACATATTCCTGTCTGTTGGCATTATGCTGCGCCAATGTTTTTGCGAATTTATGATACCCGAAGTTTGTAACATCCGCCACAAAATATATGTAATCGTGTTTTTCATAATTTAAGACCGCATCAATTGACGAAATATCTGGCATCGTAATCAATCCTGGTGGCAATCCTGCATATTTGTAAGTGTTATAAGGCGAATCTATCACCAAATCTTTATAAAGAACACGCTTAATAACCTGGTCGAAATCACCAGTAGTATGTTTAATGGCATAAATAACGGTAGGATCAGCCTGTAGCGGCATCCCAATATTTAATCGGTTCATATAAACACCAGCTACTCTCCTACGCTCATCCACCTTTGCGGTTTCCTTTTGCACTATGGACGCCATGGCCATCACCTTTTCCGGCGTCAATCCAATCGTTTTCGCTTTGTTCAAACGTTCATCAGTCCAAAAACGATGGTATTCCTTCAGCATACGCTCTCTAAATTGTTCTGCGGAAGTGTTCCAGAAAAACTCATAACTATTCGGGATATACATTCCCAAAGCAGTTTTCGATGAAAAGTCATTCGCTTTTAAAAACTCCGGTGAAGACATCACCGTGAACAATTCTAAACTATCGGCTTCAATTTGCGTAGAAATTCGTCCCGCCAATCGCTCTAACGATTCTTGGTTATTAAATGAAAGTTTGACAGGGATATTATTACTTCTAATGGAATTAATAATGTCATTATTATTCATCCCATTTTTAATGACATATTTTCCAGCTTTTATATTCGCTGGATATTTTTTACGCTCTGCAAGGGCATCAAACTTGTTGATATCTTTTAAAAGAGGTTCCAATTGCCCTTTCACATCTTGATAAGTAGCATTGGTAGGAATATACACATAAGCCTCATCATTATTGAAAGCTGTGTTTGATACAAACATGGTTTGGTAGATGGTGTAAGCCATAATGGCAGCCACAACCAGTCCGATAAGGGCAATGGCGACAAAGATTTTTTTAAAGTACATTAGTTATTGATAAGTTGTAAAAGATATTCGTTTTTATATGATTTATTGGTAAAAATCCAATCTTTCTTCACACCCACTATTTCAAAACCATGTTTGGTGAATAAGTTGATGCTGGCCTGATTGTCTTCCGTAATATTGCAATAAAGTTGATGTAAATTGAGATGATTGAAACTATAGTCTATCAACAATTGAAGCGCTTCCCTTCCATAGCCTTGTTGCCGGTCTTCAGGATGTTGAATTAAAATCCCCACGCCTGCATGACTGTTTTTAAAATCAAAATCAAACAAATCAATTAAGCCGATTGCTTTGTGTTGATAGTCAGAAATAACCAATCGCAATTGTTTTACTTCATAGATGTCTCTATGAGAGTTTTCAAGATATTGTTCAAGAATATATCGAGAATAAGGTGTTTGCGTATTGCTCAACTCCCACAGATGTTCGTCGTTTTCTATGGTATAAAGGAAACTTAAATCCTCTTTCTCCAAAGCGCGTAAATAAATATGTTCTCCTTTTAATACCTCCATTATATTTCGCCTTTAAAAACCTGAGATGCTGGACCTATCAACCAAATATCAGAATACCCTTCACCCTCTTTTTTAAAAGCCACCTCAAGTTTACCGCCTTCAGTATTTAAAGTGATACGATTTTTATCTGTTTCTCCGATATAGTTCATGGCAAGTGCCACAGCTGTAACGCCAGTGCCACACGATAACGTTTCATCCTCAACGCCACGCTCATAAGTTCTGACAGAAAATACTTCATCTGACACTTTTGAAACAAAATTCACATTTGTCCCACTTTGATTGTAGGGAGCACCATATCGAATTTTACTGCCAATTTCTTTAATTTGAAGTTGTGGTAAATCCGTTTCGATTTGCACATGGTGAGGCGATCCGGTATTTAAAAACACATGGGAATCAAACTTCTCTAAAGCTGATACATCTTGCATTTGTAATTGCACGGAATCCCCTTCAATGGTTGCGTGATGTATTCCATCAATAGCCTGAAAAGTTGTAGCGTGATCAATAATTCCTAGAAATTTAGCGAAAGCCACAATACATCTTCCACCATTTCCACACATTGAGCTTTCGTTCCCGTCAGCATTAAAATAAACCATTTTAAAATCGAGGTCCTCGTGATTTTCGAGTAGGATGAGTCCGTCTGCACCAATGCCAAAACGTCTGTTACAGAGGTATGCAACGTGTTTGGTATCATTTTTGTCAAATGTTAAGAGACGATTATCAATCATCACAAAATCATTTCCCGTTCCTTGATATTTGTAAAAAGTCTGTTTCATAGGTTTGGCAAATATAGGAAATATCGATGGTTTTTTAGCCTGTTAAACACGCGTTAAAAATGGCGTTAAAAATGGTTAAAAGTGAATTTGAGAATCAATAAAAAATTAATTTTAAACGTTAAACACGTATCTAAATATTGTATTAAATTTATTAATCATTACTAAACTATAATTAAATGAAGAAGATTTTAACCCTAATTTTAGTATCTGCATTAGGTGGGATAATGACACTTTCTGCCTATAAATTATTTCTAGAAGAAGATCAAAACGATAACAAAGTAGCGACTTCAAAATCCAGTTTATCTTATTTTCCAACAAGCAACACGGCAGTAGCGTCTTACGGTACAATGTATGCGCCTGACTTTACCGAGGCTGCGGAAAACGCTGTGCACGCTGTTGTGCACGTTAAAAACACGACCATAAGTAGAGCCCCAATGACGCTCCAGGATTTGTTTATGGGCAGAAGTACGGAGCGCGCTCAAGTAGGTACTGGGAGTGGTGTCATTATTTCACCTGACGGTTATATCATTACCAACAATCACGTGATTAATGGGTCGCAACAACTTTCTATTACATTAAATGACAATCAAATTTACGAGGCTGAATTGATTGGTAGTGACGAAAAAACCGACATTGCCTTATTAAAGATTGACGCTAAAGAAGATTTACCATTTGCAACCTTCGGAAATTCTGACCAGACAAAAGTTGGTGAGTGGGTATTGGCAGTTGGTAACCCGTTTAATTTGACATCTACAGTAACTGCGGGTATTATTAGTGCAAAATCTAGAGACTTATCAGGTATAAACGCCCAGTCATTTTTACAAACGGATGCGGCAGTTAACCCTGGAAACTCAGGTGGCGCCTTGGTAAACACACGTGGAGAGCTTATTGGGATTAATACGGCCATCTCTTCTCAAACAGGTTCTTATATAGGATACTCGTTTGCGGTACCAAGTAACATTGCCAGAAAAGTTGTTGAAGACATTATGGAATTCGGAAATGTGCAAAATGGTATTTTAGGTGTTAGAGGTGGCGAGCTTAATAGTAAATCCGCTGAAACTTTTGATGTCAAAGCAACCCAAGGGTTTTATGTAAGTGATGTTGAGGAGCGCTCAGGTGCAGCCAAAGCTGGAATTAAAAAAGGTGATATTATTAAGAAAATTGACAATATTACCATCTCCAAGTTTTCTGATTTAAGTGGTTATTTGAGTACAAAACGCCCTAATGATGTGGTCAATCTGGTGATTATTAGAAATGGGTCGGAAAAATCGATTCCAGTCACCCTCTCTAAGAGTGAAATCATGACGATTGAGTTTTTGGATATGCAATTGAGAAATATCCCAAGTGATGTTAAAGAAAGTAACAACATCAGTAACGGGGTGGCAGTTATCAAAAATGAAAATTATGCCCTTTATAAAAACTTGGGTATAAACACAGGATACATCATCACCGAGATCAATGGAGAAACGATCAAAAGTGTTGACGACATTGTAAAACTAAAACAAAAGTATGGTGACGCTGTAGAGAAGAATATCAAGAAACTTTCTGTCATCACCAATTCAGGACAAAAAGAGAGTTTTATTTTCAGATAATCGCACATCAAATAGCAAATTACAACCCTTTGAAAGCAATCAATTTCAAAGGGTTTTTTACTTCTAAAAAATATTACGAAAACGTTTGAAATATATTACTTTTGCAATTCCGAATAGTCGGGATAAACACAACAACACGTCTGCCCAAAGGCAGGCACTAAATTTTTAAACAATGAGTTTGAACGGAACTTATGAGAACGAATTAGCTTTTCAAGCAGACAGACGAAAGGCAACAGTCGAATTTATCAAAATAGTCAGCGATCTTTGGTATGACAAATCCATAGAGCTTGTTCTATTTAGAAATCCATTAATTGACAGAAATGTTAGTGAAATTTTGAATTTGCATGAATACGCAGGCGCGTTTGTTCAAAAGCCAATTTCAATTTTCGATTCTGTTGAAATTGCTCAAGCAATTAAATCATTAGATGTACCGCCGGCAAAATTGGACATCGGAAAGCTGACTTATGAGTATCATTTAGATGATCAGAAGTATACAAATGCTACTGCGTTTGTAGCTGGAAAACTTAAAGGAGCAAGCAGTTATGAATCTATCACACCTAAAGACGTTGTGCTTTATGGATTTGGTCGCATTGGACGATTGGTTGCACGCGAATTGATGACTAAAACCGGAAAGGGAACTCAAATGCGTCTGAGAGCCATTGTGACCCGAGGAAAAATTGATCAAACTGTATTAGAAAAGAGAGCCGCGTTATTACGTAATGACTCTGTACACGGTGAATTCTCAGGAACCGTAATTGCCGATTTAAAAAACAGCGCCCTTATCATTAATGGTACTACTGTTAATATTATTTCAGCTAATGCTCCTGAAGATATTGATTATACTAAATATGGTATTAAAGATGCGTTGGTCATTGATAATACAGGTGCTTTTAGAGATAAGGAAGCCTTAAGCAGACATCTGAAATCAAAAGGTGTTAGCAAAGTTTTACTGACCGCTCCGGGCAAAGGAATTCCTAATATTGTACATGGTGTTAATCATTTAGAACACAACCCTGATACGGTTGATATTTTCTCTGCCGCATCTTGCACAACAAATGCTATTACGCCTGTTTTAAAGGCTATTGAGGATACTTTTGGAGTAAAACATGGCCACTTAGAAACGATTCATGCGTATACCAACGATCAGAATTTGGTAGATAATTTTCACGATAAATACCGTCGTGGCCGTGCTGCAGGATTAAATATGGTCATCACCGAAACGGGCGCTGGAAGTGCTGTTTCAAAAGCGTTGCCTTCATTGGAAGGAAAATTAACGTCTAACGCCATTCGTGTTCCTGTACCTAACGGGTCTTTAGCAATTTTAAATCTTGAGTTAGATAAACCAACAACTTTAGATGCGCTAAACACAACCATGAAAAAATATGCTTTGGAAGGAGATCTTGTAGAGCAGATTAAATATGAAATGAGTGATGAATTGGTGTCCAGTGATATTGTAGGATGTTCTGCACCTTCCATTTATGACAGTAAGGCAACAATAATCCGAACTGATGGTAAAAATGTAGTGTTATACATTTGGTATGATAATGAATATGGCTATAGCCATCAAGTTATCCGATTAGCAAAATATATTTCTAAAGTAAGACGTTATACATATTATTAATAGGTTTAACGTCTAAAACTACACTTTAATCGTATATAAAAATAGCCTCCTACTTGTGAGGCTATTTGTTTTAAATATTAGTTCACATCTATATATTTTTTTTATCTTGTCAAATTTTAACTTTATCAGTAAAACTAAACGAATGCATTCTTTAAAAAACTTAACCTTCACCCTTCTTGCCTTTTTATTTTTTGTAGTAGCTAATGCTCAAGAAACAACAAATGAGGAAGATGACAAATTATCGTTGACTGAAGGAACTATCGACAACCAATTTGAATATGTTATTCAAAAATCCTACAATTATCAAGAATACAAAAATGTTAAGAAAACCTGGTTGTATGAATTGAAAGCGCATACACTAGACTCTTTAAAAGCATTACAGAATAATTTAAAATCAACACAAAACACGGTTGATAGTTTAGCACAAGAAATCACATCTTTAAAAAGCAACTTGTCTGAGACCAAAGCAACATTGGCGGCCACAAATGAAGAAAAAGACAATATGTCTTTGTTTGGTTTACAAATGAGCAAAAGCAACTATAATGTTCTAATGTGGAGCATCATTGGTGGCTTATTCGCATTGTTATTGTTCTTCATCTATAAATTCAGAAACAGTAATGCTGTAACTAAACTTGCGCAAAAGACGTTATTAGAAACGGAAGAAGAATTTGAAGAGCATCGACGCACGGCTTTAGAACGTGAACAAAAAGTAAGGCGTCAACTGCAGGACGAAATCAATAAGCAAAAGAGCATAAAATAAAACACTAAAATCTGTAAGTAACCTTACAGATTTTTTTTTCTGTGTCTTGAAGCCTAAACACTGATTATATTTTTTTGCATCTTTGCAGCGTAGACAGAACATCATGCGAATAGATATTATTACCGTATTACCCGAATTACTTAAAAGCCCATTTGAAGCTTCTATCTTGAAACGTGCTATTGAAGCAGGTTTGGTGGAAGTTCATTTTCATAATTTAAGAGATTATACCACGGACAATTACAAATCTATAGACGACACACAATTTGGTGGTGGCGCCGGAATGGTAATGATGATTGAGCCCATAGATAAATGCATTTCTAAGCTTAAAGAAGAGCGTGATTATGATGAAATCATTTATATGACACCTGATGGCAACACGTTGAACCAAGGCATGGCCAATACCTTATCCTTAAAGGAAAACATTATTATTCTTTGCGGACACTATAAGGGTGTAGACCAACGCGTCAGAGATTTACTCATTACCAAAGAAATTTCCATTGGCGATTATGTGCTTTCAGGAGGCGAATTGGGAGCTGCAGTATTATGTGATGCTGTCATCAGACTCATTCCAGGAGTGCTAGGAAATGAAACCTCGGCATTGACTGATTCCTTTCAAGACAATTTATTGGCACCTCCTATTTATACAAAACCAAGAGAATATAAAGGGATGAAAGTTCCAGAGATTTTGTTCAGCGGACACTTTGCTAAGATTGAAAAATGGCGTGAAGACAAAGCTTATGAACACACAAAAACAAGACGTCCAGATTTATTGGAAGAGTGATAAAGTATTCAGTGGCAGTTTTCAGTATTCAGTGTTCCATATTTGATATTCTACATTCGATAGCAAATCTTCTACATCCAACTTTGACATCTGCCATCAAAATTCGACAACATTTTATAACAATACTATTGTCTATTATTATTTATTGATTACTTTTGCATCCACTTTCAGATTAACCTCTGGCGATCTCCGTGAATGTTGGTTTGGATTAAAATTTAAAAATTAAAAGAAATGAATTCTTTAGTAAAATTTGTACAAGACGAATTTGTAGAAAAAAAAGAATATCCTCAATTCGGCGCTGGTGATACAATCACAGTGTACTACGAAATTAGAGAGGGTGAGAAAAAACGTACACAGTTCTTTAAAGGTGTTGTATTACAACGTAAAGGATCTGGAAGTACTGAAACATTTACTATCCGTAAAATGTCAGGAACTGTTGGTGTAGAGCGTATTTTCCCTATCAACCTTCCTGCGCTTCAAAAAATTGAAGTGAACAAGAAAGGTAAAGTTAGACGCGCACGTATCTTCTACTTTAGAGGTCTTACTGGTAAGAAAGCAAGAATCAAAGAAAGAAGAGGATAGACTCCTTAAACTTACTTTATATAAAAGCCTTGATCATCTCAAGGCTTTTTTTTATGAACAAATGTTAATAACCAGCGTTCATAACCCGTTGAAAACTAAACTCTTCATATCCTTTGCCACTCGGGTTTATTTTTGTAACTTAGTAAAACGATTCGATAACAACCTTGTGTTGGTTTCAACGTAAGAAATTGAACTTAATTTGAATTGCATAAAGTACGTTCTTTATTAGTTTGTTTTTTGAGATCTTTTATTTGTCGCATGCAAATGCGTACAGTTAAAAAATCATGATACTTTAAGAAGTGCAGCATGCTTAGGCAGGTTGTAACTGGTAAGGTTGAAAGTTTCCAAAGATGGTCGCAACGAAAGTGTACACCAAGGTAGGAAGCAATGTGTTGGACATTGTTGTTTGTGAAAACGAATTGCAAAAGATAATACATCAAGAAAAACAGCACATTGAAACATTTCGCTAATATGTCAATACATTTTGAAAGTTAGAGGATGTTTTATTGAAATAGAATAACTTGAATTGAAAAAGACGATTGTAAAATGTGAGTTTTAGTCGGCTGATTTAGCAGCAATGCTAATTAGATCACGTTACTATTTCAAAGAAAGCCATGTCAAGGTAGTTTAGCTACAATGATATGGCTTTTGTTTTTTATAGTATTTGAGTGAAGATAATATCACCATAAATTATTCTCGATAATAAGGCGTATTCAAGGTTGTAATTGTGGATGTTACTATGTTATCTTTAATTAAGGACAACTGTAAACGATAATTTGTGTAATTTTCAGGTATATCTAATACTAAAAAAGAATTATGTCCCACCTCTTTAATATTGATATAATTTCCATAAGAATCAGATTCCACCAAACCCCATTCTAAAATTATTTCTTCATTAGTCTCTATTTCCTTCCAACCACCCTCAGGATCATAAATCATTGCATAATAGTAAGCATAACTATTAGATTTAATAAATTCTAATCTTTTTAAGATTCTAATTGGTTGTGGTAAAACTTTTATGTTTTTAGGCTTTATCATCTCTTTCAATGCATAAAATTCATGCTTTTTTCTACCCTTTCTATCAATAAGCCCGTCAAAGGTCAATTTCCCGATTTGATACTGGTCCTGCCAATTTCGAATGTAATAACTGTTAACTACGGCATCGTCTTTTAATTTTTGCAAAAATGGAACCGAAATATCACTATAGATATAAGGTAAAGGAAGTGAATGAATCGTTTCTAAAGCTCTTTTTGGATCTGTAGGATCGTTAACTATCAATCCTAAACCATCCAAATATGGTAGAGATTTTAAAAGTTGATTTTTAATCGTTACATCTTTGTCGTTTAAGATATAATCGATGATTATAGGTCTAGAAGGGTCAACTTTTCTAATTTCGGAAGTTAATTGTTGCAACCATAAAGCGTATGCTTTTAGATGATGTGATCTTATTGGCACGTTATAAAGTGACGTATATTTTGAAAATAAATCATTTTGTAAATGCCAAGAGATAATATGGTCATAATTTTTATATCTCATAATCAAATCAATAATTTGATCCTTAAGCAATGTTGAAGAAATTGAATCTTCTACAAAATTCAAGTGCTCTGGAATCCAAAAACCTAACGATAGATTCAAATCAAACTCTTTGGATATAGTAGTTACATTATAATCATAGGTGCCATTGGACGTATAATTTATCGTGTTTAAACCTAAGTCCTTTATACTTTTAAAGTTAGATTCAAGATATGACCTGGTCAATACATGGTAGTCCTGATTCCATTTTTGACCATTTTTCATGTTTATTCCTTGAATCCCTTTTAGCATCGGTAATTTCTTTTTGGAAACGTTGGACACTGTATCAATTTTAAATCTTTTCTCAAATAAATATGACGGAATACTCTCTTCTTTAAAGACTAAATTCACATTGTCCACATCAGCAATGGTCCAATTTAAATAGGAATCTCCTTCTGAA
Organism: uncultured Gelidibacter sp.; assembly: GCF_947500795.1. GTDB lineage: Bacteria > Bacteroidota > Bacteroidia > Flavobacteriales > Flavobacteriaceae > Gelidibacter. Next base: position 1,159,882 of record NZ_CANMTE010000001.1, read on the forward strand.
CCATCCGGCATATTATTGTCAACATTGGAATTGAAATATACAATTGCATCTATTCCTTTATAATTATTATTTATTTCCTCCAAAGCATTTTCTAACCATATTTTTTGATATTTGGGATCGTAATAAGTTCCGAATTCAGACAACATGATTGGAATATTTTCCAACTTTTCAAATTCCACATGATAGGGTTCATACAATGATTTGAATGAATTGTATATTTCAGTTTCATCATGCGTGGCATAATTCAACAAATTCACACTTACCCAATCTACATAACGATCACCCGGAAAAAAGTTCGTGACATTTTTTGGTTTCCATGGGTTGTAAACCCAAATAACATTGTTGGCCTCCTGTTCTCTAAAAATATTCCAAACATGAATCCAAGATTTTTTAAAATTTTCGGCAGCGTTGTCACGATCATCATACCACTGATAAAATGGATTATCAAATTCATGAGCAAATCTAAGAAAGACTGGCCCTTCCAAATTCTTAATTTGCTTTGCAAATTTTGCTATAAAATCATCAAAAAAGCCACTTATAATGGAGTCGTACACATGACCTCTAAACGGTGTATCATCGTTAAATGAATTAACCCATGGTTCCCATGTAATCATAGGAAGTGCTTTTTGTTGGTAAACTTGGTGAAATTTCTTTTCTGGAAAAGTGTTTAAGGACGACTTGTCCCAAGCCAAATAAAAAGACACAATATCTACGTCCTGCTTAATAGCTTTCGAAAACTCTGATACCATTGAAAGGTCACTCATACCATTATCCTCTACCGGCGCAAAAACACCCACATACTTAGTCTTTTTTGCTAATACTTCCTCATACACTATCCCCTCAAGTTTTGTCTGTTCTTGTTTGTAATTATAATAGCCCGCAGAAATAAGAACAAAAGCTATGACAAGTAAGGCTGATTTTTGCCATATATTAAAAATGAACCGTTCTATTTTGGATTCCTGGTTAAAATTAGCATCTAACTTCTTTCGATCACTAATTGCAGTCATATTGAATTGATAGGCAAAGTGCAAGGTATAAAACATAACCATAGCATTCCACAATGCAAACCCAGACATAAATATAGAGAATGGCGTAAAGTCTCTATACAATCCATACGCGATTGCAATAATACAGAGCAACCCCGTAATGAGATTTGGTAGAACTACTAAGAAACTTGTTTTTTGATCATCTTCTTTTACGGTAGGTAGATACGGAACCTTCTTTCTGATAATGGTATAAAACAACCCAATTAGATAAATACTCCATGAGATTTGCATTAACAATCCACCCAATAGATGCATCCCACGCTCCCCTTTATTAATTACCCATTTTTGTACGAAGAACCTAATTCCTAAAATGGAAACAATAACCGGTAATAAAATTAAGCCATAACTGATGACATTCCCTTTCCATGGTGTTGTAGAAGTGAAGAGTGCAATTAATGGAATTAAAATGCTTATTAGAAATATGAAACCAGTTAAATAATGAAAAGGTAGAATACCGTAATGCAGTTTTTGACGCCAGGTTAATTTGTTGAATACTTTAGGAAAAACGGAAACCAAAAGTTCTAATGTACCACGCGACCATTTTAATTGTTGTTTAAAATATGAAGTCAAAGTTGAAGGAGCTAACCCTTCAGAAAGAACTTTAGGAACATATATCGATGTCCATCCTTTGGCATGCAATCTCATAGCTGTATGCATATCTTCTGATAAGCCGGCAGCATGACCCCCGATAGAATCGAGAGCAGATCTCCTAAACACACAATTGGCCCCAATAGCATTTACTGTACCATATGAATTCATACACATCATAACTGGTCCGTAAAAGTGAAAAGTTTGTTCAGCCGCAGCTCTTGCCACCAAAGATTCGTTAAGATTATAATATGTTTGTACGGTCTGGACAAAACCTATCTTAGGATCTTCAAAATACGGTATCACTTCTGTTAAAAAGTTTTTGTGAGGTATATGATCTGGATCTAGGATAAGACAAATATCACCTGTGGCTTGGCGTAACGCATTGTTGATATTACCGGCTTTTGCGTCTATCCGGTTAGTTCTTGTGACATGAATAATGTTATTATTGCGACAAAACTCAATCAATTCTTGATCGTTGGCTTCATCGCATAGATACGTGGTATGGGGGTAATCCATTTGTTGAATTGCCAACAATGTTTTCTTGAGCATGTTTTTAGGTTCGCCAGGAAAATAAGTAGTAAATACATCAACACTTGGAAGACTATGGGACGCCGGTTTTACAGGAACGGATATGTTCCAATAGTGGTACCATATATATATAAGCCTAAACGTATCAAAACTTATGAGACACATAAGCATCCAATACAACAGTTGATTTTCTATAAGCTCAAAATCCAAAAACCAATAAAAGAAATTCACAAGGCTTGCCAATCCAAATAAAATTAGCGCCCTGATTTTTATTTTTTCGTATTTTGAAGGAGCCTTTTTCATCTTATTCTCTATCATTCAACACGTAAAATGGCATATTGGCCGTAGCAAAATTACCTTGTGAATCATTAACTGAAACAAAGACCCTGTAAGGTCCTTCCTTTTCCGGAACTTTGAATTTCATCTTATTTGAATATGTTGAAGTTATTGTTGAAAGTTGCAGGGCATCGATCTCAGAGCCCCAACGCTTTGCTCCCCATGCTTCATTAAAAACCTTTATATCGAAGGTCAAATTGGAATTGATTGGATTCATCATGTTAATCTGAACTTCTATATAGGAATTTGAAACGAAGATTTGATCATTGGATTCCAAATTATTTAACGTTAATTTCTCTATTCGAGGGATATATGTAATAGTCAGTGGTCTTTCCATCCATAGCGATTGTAATTGATAATACATTTCAGATTTACGACCTTCCTCATCAAAAATATTGAACCAAGTAGGCGTTCCTTCATGCTTATATCCCCAATAGAATGCTAAACTTCCCAAACAATTTAAGTCTGATTTAATTCCAGATAAATAATTTACTTTATAAGAATCACTTTTTAAGGTGCTACTTGGTTCCAATATTGCCTTCCATAAATTTACAGGCACCTCCCAAGGCCCTGTATTACCCCACTCTGAAATATAGTAAGGTAAAGGATCTACAATTAATCCAACCTGATCCATAACCGGTTTAACATTAGAAATAATACTAAAAACATTAAACCCAATTATATCCAATTTAGGAGCACTTAAATGAATTCCTAAAATTTGAGATATAGAAGTGCCACTGATAGTTGTACTAATGAGATGATTTGGATCTTCTTCGTGGATCAGGTCAACAAGGTCATTAAATACCTGAATGAAATTATTCTTTCTGAATGTTAATGGAAAATTAAGTTCATTTCCCAAATTCCACATAAGAATTGAAGGATGATCCTTATATTGATTTACAAGATTCTTTACCTTTTCTTTTAAATTTATTACAATAGTATCATTAGAATAATAGGTTTTATGATGTGCATTTGTAGGTAAAGGTATATCAACAATTACTGCAATGTCAAATTTTTCTGCCTCATCCAATATTGCCTTTAAATTTAGAGTGTCATAGACGCGAAGCGTATTCCCACCAGCCTCAGACATCTCTTTTAAATATCCTGTACCACTTCCACCTTTAATATAAAAAGGTTCTCCATTTCTATACAATTGAAATCTGTTATCAATTTTATCAACAAATACTGTGCGTGTGCGATCCAATACCCTTCCCCGATCGCTATGTAAATAGGTATATGCAAAAAAGACCACTAGTACTGCGGTAATAAAAATTATCAGAATCCTTTTCCTCATATGCACTTAATTACTCAAAATCTAGCAATGTAGAAAGGATTTTATATGTAAAATCATAATTTCGATGAATCAGATAATTTTGAAGATTAAAAGTAAAATATTTTGAAATCATAGCTTTCCTTTTATCTTGAGGTTTTTTATTTAACTACAACTAAATATAATTGGGTTACTATTTTAGAGCTGATATTTAAGTTCATGGCATTAAAAATTCAAAACTTAATATTTTATTCTTTTTACATTAATAACTTAATTTTTCCCAACTTATCCAATTCCATCCTCTAAATGATACCAACCTTTATAGATTCCGAAGATTTTAACAATATTGATTTTACTGAAAACCCACTACGCAAAGCCGAATATGACAACTGTAGCTTTACAAACTGTAATTTTACTGATTCAGATGTATCCTCCATCACGTTTTTAGAATGCCAGTTTGATACCTGTAATTTCAGCAATGCCAATATAAAACATACAATTTTTAGGGAAGCGGAGTTTATGGATTGTAAACTTACTGGACTCCAATTTCAAGATTGCAACCCTTTTTTACTGTCCTTCAACTTTTCCAATTGTCAGTTGCAATTCTCATCGTTTTATAAATTAAAACTTAAAGCGACCAAATTCATCCACTGTAATCTGAATCATTCCAACATGACGGAAGCTGATTTCACAGATGCATTATTTGAAAACTGCGACTTCAAACATGCTATTTTCGAACACACTATCCTCAAAAACGCGGATTTTAGCACTTCTGAGAATTTTAATATCAATCCTGAAATCAATGTCATTAAGCAAGCAAAATTCTCAAAAGAAAACGCATTGGGCCTACTTCAGCATTACCAAATCCGCATTGTATAATTGAGTGCTTTTCAGTTTTATATGCTAACCGCAATTTGTATATTTGCAAAACCTAATTTGGGGCCAATCTTAAACATTTAAATTTCGAAATACTTATGGCAAAAACTTCTACCATTATCTATACAAAAACTGACGAAGCACCAGCATTAGCAACACGCTCGTTATTACCAATCATAAAATCATTTACGGCATCTTCTAACATTGATATTGTAACGAAAGACATTTCTTTGGCTGCACGTATCTTAGCTATATTTCCTGATTTTTTAAATGAAGATCAAAAAGTACCAAACGCTTTAGCTGAATTAGGTGAACTTGCAACAAAACCTGAAGCAAACATTATCAAGTTACCAAACATCAGTGCTTCTGTGCCTCAACTTAAAGAAGCCATTGCTGAATTACGTTCACAAGGTTTCAATATTCCTAACTATCCAGACGAAGTAAAGACTGAAGAGGATAAAGAAATAAGATCACGTTATGACAAAGTAAAGGGAAGTGCTGTTAACCCGGTTCTTCGTGAAGGAAACTCAGACAGACGTGCTCCTAAAGCCGTTAAAAATTACGCTAAAAAGAACCCACATTCTATGGGCGAATGGTCTCCTAATTCTAAAACTGAAGTAGCAACCATGTCTCAAGGTGATTTCTTTCATACTGAAAAATCGTTGACACTTGCGAAAGCGGACACCGTAAGTATAAAATTTGTTGGTAAAGATGGTACCGAGGAAGTTTTAAAAGACAAACTTAATTTGCTTGAAGGCGAAATTATTGATGCTTCAATAATGAGCAAAAAAGCCCTTATTTCATTTTTGAAAGACACGGTTAAGGAAGCAAAAGATAAAGGCGTTCTTTATTCATTGCACTTAAAAGCGACTATGATGAAGGTATCTGACCCAATCATTTTTGGTCATGCTGTTGAAGTGTTTTTTAAAGACATATTTGATCAATATGAAGCTGAATTTAAACAAATCGGTTTTAGTCCAAGTAACGGTTTAGCTAATTTATACGATGAATTAAAAGAACTTCCTGAGGCAAAGCGTAAGGAAATTGAAGTGGCTATCGAGAAAGCAATTGCTAATGGACCAGATTTGGCAATGGTAAATTCAGATAAAGGAATTACCAATCTTCACGTCCCAAGTGATGTGATTATTGATGCTTCAATGCCTGCAATGATCAGAACTTCTGGTAAAATGTGGAATGCCCAAGGAAAAGCTGCAGATACTTTAGCGGTAATTCCTGACAGCAGTTACGCGGGATTATATGAAGCAACTATCGATTTCTGCAAGAAAAATGGAGCGTTTGATCCAACAACAATGGGAACTGTTCCTAATGTTGGTTTAATGGCTCAAAAAGCAGAAGAATACGGCTCTCATGATAAAACCTTTGAAATGGCCAACGACGGTAAAGTTGTCGTTGTTAATGCAGAAGGTAAAACGATAATTGAACATGAAGTTGAAAAAGGTGATATTTGGAGAATGTGTCAAGTTAAGGATGCACCTATTCAAGATTGGGTAAAATTAGCAGTAACAAGAGCAAAAGCTTCGGATACGCCAGCTGTTTTTTGGTTGGATAAAAATAGAGCTCATGATGCTGAATTGATTAAGAAAGTAAATCAATACCTACCAAATCACGATACTTCGGGCTTAGACATCAGAATCCTGTCTCCAAATGAAGCTACAACCTTCACTTTACAGCGTATAAAAGACGGAAAAGACACCATTTCTGTTACTGGAAATGTGTTACGTGATTACTTAACTGACCTCTTCCCTATTTTAGAATTGGGAACTAGTGCAAAAATGCTTTCTATTGTTCCTTTAATGAACGGTGGAGGTTTATTTGAAACTGGTGCAGGTGGTTCAGCACCGAAACACGTTGAGCAATTTGTTGAAGAAAACCACTTACGTTGGGATTCTTTAGGAGAGTTTTTGGCATTGGCAGTTTCTTTGGAGCACTTAGCGCAAACAAACGACAATCCTAAAGCACAGATTTTAGCAGATACTTTGGATGAAGCTACAGGGAAATTATTGGATAATGGAAAATCGCCATTACGTAAAGCAGGTGAATTGGACAATAGAGGTAGCCATTTCTATTTAGCACTTTACTGGGCTGAAGCGTTGGCAAATCAAACTTCAGATGCTGAATTGCAAGCAGAATTTAAAGTCCTTGCAGAAGCATTAAAATCGAATGAAACCGTTATTGTTGATGAATTAAATAAAGTTCAAGGTAAACCAGTTTCTATAGGTGGTTATTATGAGCCAAACGAAACGTTAGTTACTGAAGCAATGCGACCAAGTGCAACATTTAACGCGATTCTGAATAAGAAATAATCGTATATAATTTATAATTTGTTTATTTATATTCAAAAATAACTAAACAAACTTAACATTAAAAGCTCCTTTTATCGAGGAGCTTTTTCTATTTTTAATAAAAAATTGCAAATGATTTCTAAATTGAAACTTTCACTATGGCTAATCTTATGCGTGCCCCTTTACATGCATGCGCAGGAGAAGTATACGCTGAGTGGAAAAATCACTGATCAGGCCAGCAATGAATCGCTAATAGGCGTTAATATTATCTTTCCTGAACTTCAAACGGGAACGATAACCAATGAATATGGGTTCTATTCAATTACGCTTCCACAGGGCACTTACAAATTTCAGATCAGTTATTTAGGGTTTAACAGTATTTCTGAATCCATTACGATGGATGAAAACAAATCGCTGAACTATAAACTTACCGAATCTACTGAAAGCTTACAGGAAATCATCATTACTGAAAATGTTGAGAAATTGAATATTCGCAAACCTCAAATGAGTGTCAATTCGCTTTCCATAAACACCATTAAACAAATGCCCGTGGTTTTAGGAGAGGTTGATGTAATCAAATCTATTACGCTTTTACCTGGTGTTACCAATGCCGGTGAAGGGTCTTCAGGTTTTAATGTTAGAGGTGGTTCAGCCGATCAAAACTTAATTCTTTTGGATGAAGCCACTATCTTCAATTCATCTCATTTATTTGGATTATTTTCTGTGTTTAATCCAGATGCAATTAAGGATATCAAGCTTTACAAAGGTGGAATTCCTGCTAAATATGGTGGACGTGTTTCTTCAGTTTTGGATATTTATCAAAGGGAAGGCAATAGCAATGAGTTTCAAATGAACGGTGGAATTGGCATCGTTGCAAGCAGACTTTTGGCTGAAGGTCCAATAAAAAAGGAGAAGGGATCATTCTTATTTGGAGGCCGTTCTAGTTATGCCCATCTCTTTCTACCGCTGTTTGACATTAACAGTAAAGCCTATTTCTACGATTTGAACACCAAATTGAGCTATAGTATTAATCAGAACAATAATATCTACTTATCAGGATATTTTGGACGTGATGTATTTAATATTTCGGATAGTTTTGAGAATTCGTATGGGAATTCTGTCATCAATTTTAGATGGAACCATTTGTATTCAGATAAACTATTTTCAAATCTATCGCTGATTTATTCAGACTACTATTATGGTCTAGCACTTAAGTTCGTTGGATTTGATTGGACATCAGGAATTAAAAATTTCAATCTGAAATACGATTTAAAACATTATATCAGTTCAAATTTCAAATTAGATTATGGATTCAATAGCTTGTATTTAACTTTCAATCCAGGTGAAATAAACCCTACTTCTGAAACTTCCGGAATCAATCCGTATAATTTAATTAAAAAATATGCCATTGAAAATGCAGTTTATGTAGATGCGGAACATCAATTCAGTTCAAAATTTGCAATGTCTTACGGATTAAGATTAAGTACCTTCCATCGTTTGGGGCAAACAGAACTGAACATTTACGAAAACAATCACGCTGTAAACTTCAATGACGATCTTCAAATTTATGAAAAATCAGAACCTAATGGCGTTGAGAATTACAAACGATCGGATGTTATTGAAGCATTTATGAATTTAGAACCGCGCTTTGCTCTTGCTTATCAAATCAATGACAATTCCTCAATCAAGGCGAGTTATAACAGGATGAGTCAATATTTACATTTACTCTCTAATACGAGCTCTCCAACGCCTTTAGATGTTTGGGCACCAAGTGGCAAGTATATTAAACCACAATTGCTAGACCAAGTGGCTTTAGGGTATTTCCGAACCTTTAAGGAAAATAAGTACTCGTTGGAAGTGGAAACGTTCTACAAGAACATAAAAAATAGAATAGATTATATAGACGGTGCCAATTTAATTGCGAATGATGCTATAGAGCAAGTTATTTTGAATGGAAAAGCCAGAGCTTATGGTTTAGAAGTTTTATTTAGAAAAAATGAAGGGAAATTAACAGGATGGTTAGCCTATACCCTCTCAAAATCAGAACAACAAACTCCAGGAAGAACACCTCTAGAAACGGGCATTAATAATAGTGAATGGTATAATACTCCTTATGATAAAACACACGACATTTCCCTGACTTCCAATTATGATTATAATAAAAAATGGAGCTTCAGTGGCACTTTTGTGTTCCAAACGGGGCAGCCAGCAACATTTCCGAACGGTCAATATGAATACAACGGCATTAATATTCCGAATTATGAATCAAGAAATTCAAGTCGGTTAACAAATTACCATCGCTTGGATATCTCAGCCATTTACAATCCAAAACCAAATTCTACTAAAAAGTGGAAAGGGGAATGGGTATTTGGTGTGTACAACATTTATGGTCGCAAAAATGCATCATCAATAGCATTTAGTCAAAACCGTAATTCAGGAGTTAACGAAGCGAATAGATTGGCTCTCTTTGGAATGATTCCGTCAGTTTCTTATAATTTCAAATTCTAATAATGAAAAGATTTATATTCATACTAAGCTTATTCCTCCTGCAAACTTCCTGCGAGGACATGATAGAGGTTGATCTAAATGATGCTGACCCGAAACTAGTTATTGAAGCATCCATAAATTGGAAAAAAGGCACTACAGGTAGAAATCAAGAAATAAAACTATCCTTAACGGCGCCATACTTTGATAAAACCATTCCTCCTGCCAATGGCGCTAAAGTTTCCATAACCGATCAGAATAACATCATTTTTAACTTTATTGAAGACGGCACATCGGGCGTTTACAGAAATACTAACTTTGTGCCTAAGCTCAATGAGACTTATACACTAAACATCACGTACAAGGAAGAAAAGTATAGTGCCACCGAAATATTTAAATCTGTTGTGCCTATAGATCGTATAGGACAAAATAACAACGGTGGATTTTCAGGAGATGAAATCGAATTAAAGGCTTATTACACAGATCCTGCTGACGAAACTAACTTTTATTTCTTCGAATTTATAAGTGATATTCCAGTAATTCCATCCTTATCTGTTTTTGATGATAAATTCACCAACGGTAACGAAATTTTTGGATTTTATAGCGAAGAAGACTTAAAATCAGGAGATAAAGTCACGATAAGAAATTATGGGATCTCAGAACGATTCTACAATTATATGTTCATACTCCTACAACAAACAAGTCAATCAGGAGGCGGTCCATTTCAAACACAACCCGCGATAGTTAGGGGGAATTGTGTCAATGAAACTAATCCCAACAATTTCCCTTTAGGATATTTTAGGTTATCAGAAGTCGACGAAGTTGTTTATACGGTACAATAGTAAATATCACAGTAAAATTTATTCTGTTATAAACTGAAATCATCATAAGTAATAGCTTTACATCTTATTATGCTAAAAAAAGTAACCAATAACATTGGATAACATCTGTTAGAACTAGAAAGTAAAGTGATGAAAAATCAGTATTTTTGACTATTGCAATTTAACAAGATACAAGAACGCTTTTCGCTATTTATATAGGAACTATATTTTCTTTATAAATAGCTTATAATTAACAATTTACATCTATGGAAACAAAACGAACAGATAAAAGCTTGCTTGTTAAAGGCGCTCAAAATATGGGCATCTGTTTGATGTTAATGTTTATAGGGCCAACAATACTGTACCTCGCTTTTAGCAACCAAGACAAGCCAACCTACATATTAGTTCTTATAATTGCTATTCTACTGTGCCTTGGTGCCGTTTTCTTCCTCTTTAGAGGTATCTACATTATCATGAAGGGTTTATTCAATAAATAAATTCCTGTTATGTCAGCGTAATTAGGTATTTATTAAAAATGTAGCACCTGTTTACATACTTTGGTATCCAGAGTTAATAATCTCTAAAATCGCGTAACGATTCAGAAATCTATAAGTCTGAAAATACCAGGAGAACATATCTCTTCAACCTTTATTTTGATTTAAAATAGGCTTGAACTATCTCAATTGACAAGCATAAATATTTGAATACGACCGAGATTAACTTCCGATCCTTTACATTCAATCCCTTATTTAATAATTTTCACTTAAATTCAGACGTTAGGCGAATAAGAATCATTAACCTTCACAACATGGAATTTCACTTATTCTATTGAAGCATAGTCCTTTAAAAACAAAAGATAAGTTAAAAATTATTCTATTGGAGATGTAAATACCAGCATATTTAAGTTAGAATGATAAGACAGGTAGCTATCCGTTTTGTGAAGAGGATTACCTGTCATATTATCAATAAATTAATATCATTGATAATCTCTGGTAGGATAACTTATACAAACAAAAAAATCCCCAACAAATAAATGTTGGGGATTCTCTAAAAAAGGCGATGTCCTACTCTCCCACGAGGTGCAGTACCATCGGCGCAAACGGGCTTAACTTCTCTGTTCGGAATGGTAAGAGGTGAGCCCCGTCGCTATAACCACCTTAAGTCATAGCTGCCTGTAGCATAAAATTGCTACTCTACAGCGTCATGCGTTGCATGACAAATATCTTAACATATTGAAAAAAGGGCATTTCCTGCCTGTATACATAAAAAAGGTTGTACTTGTTAAAAGAACGGCG
>NZ_CANMTE010000002.1 GCF_947500795.1 uncultured Gelidibacter sp.
ATTTTATATAATTGCAGTATCTTTCAAAGTGGCACGGTTTGACCGAAACACGTGGCACCATCACTCCGAAATAGCCAGCTTCATCCTTTTCTAAAATATTACCTATTTCACTTAAGGATTCTTCATCTCTATAAACACCATTCCTATCATTCCACACTAACCACTCTATTAAATCCTCACGACACCAAGAATTCAATTCAACTTTAAGGCTATTAGGACTTAAGTCCATTATTTTGTAATTTGGATGTCTGAGCTTTTCTTCTTCTAGTGCATTAAAAGCCATATAATATAGTTTTAAGATTTCACTCCTAAAGATAGCAAAATTAAACATTAATTGACTGATTATATTACACTTATAAACTGTAAATCTAACTAATCTGAAGAGAAATTTCCTATCCTATAATATGATGACTAAATTTTAGAAGGTGAGCTCAAAGATTATAAAGGAGCAAAACCTATGAGCATAAATTGGGAACTTCAAGAACCAATGCCTCATTATTTATGGAAAGATGCGGCTAAACTTTCAGTTGGATAATTGCATTATAATGATGTCCATTAACTACCTCCCCACCCCAAATAAATGTTAATAACCTCAATCCCCTTTCAAAAATCCCACCTCAAATAAGGATGGAAACACCAAAACCTACCAAATCCTTAAGATTTTGATTTTGAGGGGTTCGCCCTACGCAAACGGTCTAAAACTGTTAAAAAGCATTCCAAAAACTGAAAGAATCTGAGCCACAGTAATTTTATCAACAAAATTCGGTGCATACTATTTGGTAATCACATAGATTATCGTAAATTTGCAAACTCTTTTTATGAGAGGAATGTTTAACCAGTTGCGCTTATGGCGTGACTTATAAAAATTAATTAGTGTGAATACATTAAGCTACAAAACGATTTCAGCTAACAAAGCTACTGTTGATAAGCAGTGGGTTTTGGTTGACGCTGAAGGGCAAACACTAGGTCGTTTAGCTTCTAAAGTTGCAAAACTTTTAAGAGGCAAACACAAACCTAACTTCACACCACATGTTGATTGCGGAGATAACGTCATTGTTATCAACTCTGAAAAAATCAACTTAACAGGAAACAAGTGGAACGATAAAACTTACATTCGTCACACAGGATATCCAGGTGGTCAAAAAAGTTTATCTGCTATGGAGCTATTCGGAAAAGATCCGGCTAGAGTAGTAGAAAAATCAGTAAAAGGGATGCTCCCTAAAAACAAATTAGGTGCAGATTTATTCCGCAACCTAAACGTTGTTGTAGGTGCTGAGCACACACATGCTGCTCAAAAACCTAAAACAATTAACTTAAACGAATTCAAGTAATGGAAGTAATTCACAAAATTGGCCGTAGAAAGACGGCTGTTGCTCGCGCTTATGTGTCTCAAGGTTCTGGGAACATAACAATTAATAAAAAAGACATGGCGGTCTATTTTCCTACTGCTACTTTGCAGTACAAGGTAAACCAACCTTTAGTCATGACTAACAATGAAAGCAACTTTGATATTACAGTAAATGTATATGGAGGTGGTATTACTGGTCAGGCAGAAGCAATCCGTTTAGCTATTTCTCGCGCAATGTGTGAGGTTGATGCTGATAACAGAGGCATTCTGAAACCAGAAGGATTGTTGACTAGAGACCCAAGAATGGTTGAACGTAAGAAATTCGGTCAGAAGAAAGCTCGTAAGAAATTTCAATTCTCTAAGCGTTAATCTTATTACCAACTCGATTGGAAATATGTTCAACTATATTTCCAATCAAGTTTTTTAAAAACAAAATTTAACCCAGTTAATGTTGTCTATCACACCGCGGTGTGAGGGTTTAGTTTAGCATCTAAATGGTAAAGGCGCGCAAAATGCAACCACTTTATCATTGCTAATTCAACAGAACGTAAACTATTACAAAATGGAAAAAGTAGAAGTAAAAGAATTACTTGAAGCAGGTGTACACTTTGGTCACTTGACAAGAAAATGGGATCCAAACATGGCTCCTTACATTTATATGGAGCGTAATGGCATCCATATCATCAATCTTTACAAAACAGCTGCTAAAATTGAGGAAACTTCAGAAGCCCTTAAAAAAATTGCAGCTTCAGGAAAGAAAATTTTATTTGTAGCTACAAAAAAACAAGCTAAAGACATCGTTGCTGAAAAAGCAGGTGCTGTAACTATGCCTTACATCACTGAAAGATGGCCAGGTGGAATGTTAACTAACTTTATTACTATCAGAAAAGCGGTTAAGAAAATGGCTTCTATTGATAGAATGAAAAAAGATGGTACATTCTTAACATTGTCTAAGAAAGAACGTTTACAAGTTGACCGTTTAAGAGCTAAGTTAGAGAAAAACTTAGGTTCAATTTCTGACATGACCCGTTTGCCAGGTGCTTTATTTGTAGTGGACATTAAACGTGAACACATTGCTATTAGAGAAGCCCAGAAATTAAACATTCCAATCTTTGCAATGGTGGATACGAATTCTGATCCACGTCAAGTAGACTACGTAATTCCTGCGAATGACGATGCTTCAAAATCTATTGACAAAGTTTTATCTATCGTAACTTCTGCAATTGCAGACGGTTTATCTGAGCGTAAATCAGACAAAACTGATAAAGATGATACGACTGTAGAGAAAACTGAAAAGAAAGCAGCTACTAAGAAAGTTGCCGCTGACGAAGAAGAATAATTAAATATTATACAATATCTTAAAGTCGTTTGTTTCTTTTCTTTGCTGAAAATAAATCGAACGACTTTTTTTAATAAATACACTTAGAAATTATGACAAAAATAACAGCTGCAGACGTTAACAAATTAAGACAAGCTACAGGTGCAGGAATGATGGACTGTAAAAAAGCTTTGGTTGAAGCCGAAGGTGATTTTGATAAAGCAATTGATGTATTGCGTAAAAAAGGTCAGAAAGTTGCTGAAAAAAGAGCGGACAGAGAATCTTCTGAAGGTGCTGCTGTTGCTAAATTGAACGATGACAACACTGTTGGTGTTGCTATTGTTGTTGGTTGTGAGACTGACTTTGTTGGTAAAAACGAGTCTTTCATCGCCCTAGCTAATGATATTGCTGATATTGCTCTTAACTGTACTACTAAAGAAGAAGTTTTAGCTTCTGATTTTGGTGGAATGACGGTTGCTGAGAAATTGATTGAGCAAACTGGTGTTATTGGTGAGAAAATTGATTTAAACGCTTTTGAAAGATTGGAAGCTCCTTATGTTGGTGCTTACGTTCATATCAATAAAATTGCTGCTTTAGTTGGTTTCTCTTCTAAAGTTGACAACGTTGAAACGTTAGCGAAAGATGTAGCTATGCAAGTAGCTTCTATGGGTGCTACTACATTATCTTACAAAGATTTTGATCCTGCATTCGTAGCATCAGAAACTGAAGCAAGAATTGCTGTTATTGAGAAAGACAATGAAGAATTAGTACGTTTAGGAAAAACGCTTAAAAATGTACCTAAATACATCTCTATGTCTCAATTAACTCCTGAAGTTTTAGCTCAAGCTGAAGAAGATGCGAAAGCTGAATTGAAAGCTGAAGGTAAACCAGAGCAAATCTGGGACAGAATCCTTCCTGGTAAAATGGAGCGTTTTATTGCTGACAACACAACGTTAGATCAAGAAAAATGTTTATTGGACCAAACGTTTATTAAAGACGAAAAGATGAATGTTGAGAAGTATGTTGCTTCTTACGGCGATGTTAAAGTTACTGACTTTAAACGTGTATCTTTAGGATAATCAACTCATTCCTGCGACGGCAGGAAACCTTTTAGGTTAAGCGCAAGCTAATCTTTTATTACAAAAGCCCCGACTTCATTCTTATTGAGGTAGGGGCTTTTTGTTTTGTATGCTTGTTTTGAACGATTGATAATACTAGAATGGATGGTGGATTGGTTTGCTGGAAGAAAACAGCAACTATGGCATTATCCTGGTAATTGTATAACGCCAACCCTTCCTAAGAGGATATAATTATCATAAAAAAAGCACAATCATAATAACGGTACTTATAAAATAATTATATTAATACGTATAATTAGAACCTGACATGGACGCAAAACTCACTTTAAAATTAAATCAAGAAATTATTAAAAAGGCAAAAATATATGCTTCAAATAAACAATTGAGCCTATCCCGTATTATCGAAGCTTACTTGCAATCTCTGGTTTCAGAAAAGATAACTTCTGATTTTGAAATCTCACCCTTTGTGAAAAGCATTTCTACAGGCACTAAAACACCAAGTAACTTGGATTATAAGGGAGCATACGGGGAACATCTGATGAAAAAATACAAATAAAAAAGCGGTTGTTTAGAGACACAACTGTCATGTTGGATTTCTTGGGTGAACGGGAACCCTTTTATGATGCAATCGCTAAAATTGCCACATTAGCGGATACAAACTGACTATTGTTGTTTCTCCAATTTCGTTTGCCACAGTAAATTACTTTATTTCAAAATTTGAAAGTCCAAAAATTGCCAGAGAAAAACTTCGTAAGTTTAAAATATTGAGTGAAGTATGTTCACTTGACGAACAAACTATTGAAAAAGGACTCAATTCATCAATAAAGGATTTTGAAGATGCGCTACAATATTTCAGCGCCACCGAATCAGATTGTGAAATCATCATTACTCGGAATGGAAAAGATTTCAAAAAATCGCTTCTGCCGGTGATGACTGCCGACGAATTCTTAAAAAGTTTGATTAAGAATTAACTTGTAGTATTAAGGAAATAGATTTGTTCATGGAAAACAATAACAATCGCTTTACCCTGATAATGGCGCATACGTAACGATAATCGACAATTAGTTTAGTTTAATCATACCTACGCCGCCTTCCCCTCAATCTGACCTGTTTTAAACCGTTTTAGAAAGCTTCTCTCCGCCAATTGATATTGGGCTTCAAAAGATATAGCACAAGCAATCACATCGCTTATAAACCTTTTTATACATGCTCAATTAGGAACGACTCCCCATTCTATTGTCATCATTTCTAAATCCTCTTCTTTATCGGTATATCACCCAGCAATCGCGAAGCTCCCCAAAGTTAAAAATGCGCCATTTCAACGCTTCAAATAATTCTATCACTCAAGTATTCCTAAGCATCATTAAGTGTCTTGTAAACCTCTTAAAAATGCTTGAAAAACGACCTTTGATCAACTTTTAGAGCCGCTTTAATCTTCGTGGCAGCAAAATCGGCCGTCTATAAAAATTTCAAAATAGTGCATAAAAAAAACGTCCATCAAATTGATGGACGCTTTCTACTTTATAATAACCTCCTAAGAGTGTTATATATATTTAAAACTTTGCTTAGAAGTTGTAACGTAAGCTAAAGTTCCAAGTTCTACCCCAACCGAAGTATCCTTGGTTACCATCAGCAACACCTTCGTAAACTCTGTTATTTGATACGTAAGTCCCTTTAGATGGATCACGTGGATCAACATTATCAGTTACCTGAATGTTAGATCTTAATTCAGAAAGATAAACTTCTCCAAATACGTTGTTCACGTTTAATCTCATCACTAAAGAATTAGTTTTCTCTTTACCTAAAAGCATTTTGTAAGAGATACCAGCATCCATAATGTCATAAGAAGGTAATTCTACGTTGTTTTTAACTGCACCAACATTAGCGTATAATTTATCATACATTCTATAGTCAGCATCAATAGAGAAACGCTCTAAGATTTCGTAGTCAAGACCTAAACCAACTGTAAATTGAGCAGCATCTCCAACTTTACCACCGTCAACATCTTGTGATTCTTTAGCCAACACAACACGGTTGTCGTTTCTTGTAGTTGTTACTGCGTCACCAACATATTCCCAGTTACCAAAAGAAGCGAATCCTTTAATATCTAATTTTTCAAATGGTTTTGCAACAACATCCAACTCAATACCTTGGTGTAATTGTTCAACACTTTCGTTAGTGATAAATACTTCAGTTCCTGCAGGAACAACAGTTCCTTCATAATCAGTATCTCTTGTTAAGATTCTTGAAGAACTTGTTACTCTATCTTTCCAAGACGTTCTGTAAGCGTTTAAGTTTGCAGTAAAGAATTGGCTCTTAAATGCATAACCAGCTTCCAATCCTAAGATTTTCTCATTCTCAGTTAATGGGTTTACTTGGTTAGTAAAGTTCAAGTAAATGTTATCGTGGTATGGTTGACGAGAGTAGTAACCAGCGTTTACGTAGATAGAGTTATCTTCGTTAAGTAATACGCTACCTCCAGTTTTTAAGTTGTAACCAAAATTAGTTACTTTTTCAGCATCTTTAAACTGAGTTAAGTAATCAAAACGATCTTCACGCTCATGGCTTTGGTTAGATACAGATCCTTGGAAGAATGCTGAAAAACCATCATTAGCATACTCTACTTGAGTAAATGCACCACCGTAGTTGATTCTTTCGCTATAGTCATAGTTGATTCTTTGATCTTCAGCAGCAGTATTGAAAGTTGCGTACCATGGCTCGATTTTATAATTTGTATCGATATTTCTCAATACATTGTTAGCGTTATTTCTTTGGTGATCAGCACCTCTTAAGTTAACACTTTCTTGCCATCCGTCTAATCCTACAAAGTTAACTACTTGTCTGTAGTGTGTACCGTAGTAAGTTCTTAAATCGATACCTGCGTTTAACGTTAAGTTTTCAGCAAGTTCTGTTTCAAAGTTAGTTACGAAACCGTACCAGTTATGGTTGTTTGCAGATGCACGTAATAAATACCCGCCATCAGAAAAACTTCCAGTTCCAATGTTTCTATTGCTTGCAGCAATGGCATCATAGTCGATTAAACCAGTTTCAGAATCTTTAAGTTTGTAAGCACTTCTTCCGTAGTTACCTGTTCCACCACCACGGCCCCAAGAAGCGTATAGTACAGTAGATAATGAAGTGTTGTCATTGATTGACCAGTCCCAGTTTAAGTTAGCTACTGGTTTGTGGTAGTAGTTAGTTCTTTCACTTAAATACTGACCATCTAAATAACCGTAGTTATCGTTGAATTTTCTTCCACGTTGTAAATACGTTGCAATACTTTTTGAGAAGTTTTGATCGTGTTGTTGTGGTGCACCAGTAATCAAGAAGTTGAAGTTATGGTTGTCATTTGCTTTGTATCCAACAGATACGAAGTAGTTTTGACCTTCACCAAAAGTACCGTGGTTGTAACCATCACCTTGCCAGTGTGTCAACATTGCACTTACACCCCATCCTGATTCTGTCATTCCGCTGTTATAACCTACTGTAGATTTGAAGTAGTTGTCATTTGCAACACCAGTTTGGATAAATCCACCTTGTCTTCTATCAGTTGCTTTAGTTACAAAGTTAACTGTTCCACCAACAGATGAAATCGCTAATTTAGAAGAACCTAAACCACGCTGAATTTGAATTGCGCTAGCAATATCAGACATACCTGACCAGTTAGACCAGTACATTTTACCATCTTCCATTCCGTTGATTGGTTGCCCGTTCAATAAGAATGCAGTATTATCTTGCTCAAAACCACGAACAGAGATTCTTGAATCTCCAAATCCGCTTGATTGTCCTGCAACATATACAGAAGGTGTGTTCACCAACGTAGCAGTAACATCACTAGTACCAACTTTAGCTTGAATTTCAGAAGCTCTAATCGTAGAAACTGCGATTGGCGTTTTTCTGTCATCAGCTAAATCGATAAGACCAGAACCAACAATAACAACCTCATCTAATGAGTTATCTGTTAATAAGTTGATTGTTCCTAAGTCTTGACCACTTGTGAACGTAATAGTTTTTGAACCGAAACCTACGTAAGAAATTACTAAACTACCAGAACTTGCTTGCGTAGTTAAAGTGAACTCCCCATCAAAGTTTGTGGTGGTTCCGTTTGTTGTACCTTTTTCAACAACGTTGGCTCCTGGAAGTGGTGCGTTCATGTCCGCATCCATAATCTTCCCCTTTACCGTGCTTTGAGAAAAAGCTGCTGTAGCAAATAACATCGCAACAGACATCATTAAGAATTGAGTAAATTTTTTCATTTTTAACGTTTAAAAATTAGATTTTAAATTTCGCGCAAAATTACAGTATTATTATGATTTAATAATACGAAAAGGTTAAGAAATATTTAACACCACGAATTTAACAGATTTTAACATTAAAAACTTCGCTATCAGAATGAAGCTACACGAAAGTTCTTAACAGTTTTTACCTAAATTTCTTATAATATGACAACAAATTCATTGTAGAACTATCATGATTGATAATTTCATCATGTGTATCGAATTCATTTAAAATTTTGGTGGCAAGCTGCTTTCCGAGCTCCACTCCAAATTGGTCATAACTGTAAACGTTCCATATCACGCCTTGCACGAAGATTTTGTGCTCGTAAAGCGCTATCAATTTTCCTAAACTTTTAGGAGTCAATTGATTAATTAAAATAGTATTTGTTGGCTTATTGCCTTCAAAAACTTTAAAAGGTCTAAGTTGTTTAGCTACCGCTTCACTAACACCTTGATTTTCAAATTCCTTGTTAATAACTTCTTCTGATTTGCCATTTAAGAGCGCTTCAGTTTGCGCAATAAAGTTGGACATCAGCTTATCTTGATGATCGGCATTGCCATGTAATGACTTGGCAAAACCTATAAAATCAGCAGGAATCAATTTAGTACCTTGATGGATTAACTGAAAAAAGGCATGTTGTGAATTGGTTCCCGGCTCTCCCCAAACAATATTCCCCGTTTGGTAGGTTACCTTCCCCCCGTTTCTGTCCACACTTTTGCCATTACTTTCCATATTGGCTTGTTGCAGATAAGTCGCAAACTGGTTTAAATATTGCGAATACCCAATAACGGCTTCACTTTCAGATTCGAAAAAATTAGTGTACCAAATACCGATTAATGCCAGTACAACAGGAAGGTTTGTTTTAAGATCTTCTGTCTTAAAGTGCTCATCCATATCATGGGCACCTGCTAACAAAGCATCAAAATTGTCATAGCCTACCGCCAAACTAATGGATAAGCCTACTGCACTCCATAAGGAGAAACGTCCACCCACCCAATTCCACATTGGGAAAATATTGTTTTCGTCAATCCCGAAGTTTTTGACATTCTCTATATTGGTTGAAACGGCCACAAAATGCTTGGCAATATCAGCCTCTGAAGCCGATTTTAAAAACCATGCTTTAATGGTATTCGCGTTAGATAAGGTTTCTTGGGTCGTAAATGTTTTGGAAACTATGACAAATAATGTGGTTTCAGGATTTAGCTTTTTAAGCACCTCGTTCACATGATCGCCATCCACATTGCTCACAAAATGCGTCGTCAGTTGATTCTTGTAATACTGTAGCGCATCGACTACCATCGCCGGACCTAAATCAGACCCGCCAATACCAATATTTACAACATCTGTAAAGGCTTTATTGGTGTAGCCTTTTTTTGTACCATCAACCACACTTGCCGAAAAGTCTTTGATTTTTGCTTTTACCTCATGGATTTCAGGCATAATGTCCTGACCTTCTACCATGATTTTTGCAGACTTCGGACTTCTTAAAGCCGTGTGCAATACTTCCCTGCCTTCAGTTTCATTGATGACATCTCCTTGGAATTGTTTATCGATAGCCGACTTTAATTCCGTTTCTTCAGCCAACTCCAACAACAAGTCTAGGGTTTTGGCGTCCATTCTATTTTTAGAATAGTCCACATAAAAATCTTCCCACTGAATGGTCATGTCTGACGCACGATTTTCATTTTCAGAAAACCACTGGGTCATATGCACATCCTTGATACTTTTATAATGTTCTTGAAGTTTAGCCCAAGCTTTAGTATGTGTAGGGTTGATTTTAGGTAGCGCCATGTGTTATTTTTTTGTGATTGAATATCCCTGCTCTATCGTTGTTTCATTTTGATATTGATACGGGATTTTATCCAATTGTATTTTTAAAGGTTTGATGTAATCTTTGTACTTAACAACCAAATGGTTTGGAATCGATTCTGATGTTGGCAGTTTTTCCTTAAACGGATCTACTTGCTGTCCATTTTTCCAAAAACGATAGCATACGTGAGGGCCTCCAGTATTTCCTGTCATCCCAACATAGCCAATAACATCGCCTTGTTTTACATACTGCCCTTTTTTAACAGCTTGATTTCGCATATGTAGGTACTGCGTGCTGTACGTGTCACTGTGTTTAATTTTCACGTATTTCCCATTCCCCCCTTTTTGGGTCGATTCTACTACCGTTCCGTTGGCGGTGGCTAAAATTGGTGTCCCGATTGGCGCTGCAAAATCGGTTCCTTTATGAGGTCTTAATGCGTAACCGTAATAAGCTATACGTCTATTTAAATTGTAACGCGAAGAGATGCGACCAAAATTTACCGGCGCTTTTAAGAAGGCACGTTTTAAACTTTTAGCCTTATCATCAAAGAAATCGCCTTTTTTAGTGATAGAATCGGTTTCAAATTTAAAGGCATAAAAATCTTCCCCTTTATGTTGAAAATACGCCGCTTCAATCCCATCCAATCCTGCATAGATGGAATCTTCAATATAGCGTTGTTTGTAGATGATCTTAAATTTATCGCCTTTTTGAAGTTTCCAGAAGTTGATGGTCCAAGCATAAATATCGGCCATTTCACCAATCAAACTCTGTGGCAAGCCTTGGGCATCCATAGTCACCGACAAACTCCCGTTAATTTCACCGGAAGCCTCTTTGGTAACAATAGTGACCGGTTTTTTCTCTTTGTAGGTTACAATAGAATCCGCAAAGTGGATCACTACATAATCGACATTATTCTCCTGATAAATAAAACACTGCGGCGTTTGCAAACTGTCTTTAGAAAACAGCATGGTATAAGGCTTACCAATTTGAAGTTTACGGATATCGTACGAATCTTTCGCACTCTCCGCTATCTGATAAATTTTTGGATAGGTTAAATTATTACGCTGCAAAATGGTTCCGAAACTATCTCCAGAACGGATCGTGTCTCGTTTTACGATATAATCATTAAGATTAAATCCGAACTCTCTAATTTCAACAGGTTTTATATAGGCTTGAAAAGGTGTTTTATTAATTTCTTCCTCGTTTTTACACGACCACATCACCACTCCCAACAATAAGGCTACTACTACACTTTTTAGATACATTAACTACTACATTTTTTACAGGTCCGTCCCCCAATTTTCTAATTCATTTTCGCTCCAAAGTTCCGGAAAAAATATGCGTCTTTGGTATTTAGGATGCATATATTTTTTCCAATCGCTTCCGCCTGTGGCTTCCCCATCACCAGAACCGCTTTCTATATAATGCTTTGCGGCATTGTAATGTGCCATCACCCAAGTTACATTTACGGTATAATCATAATGACGCATCGCCTTTACCAATTCCTCATTTTTCTGATCGGCTTCAGGAAGCTCTTTAAATTTGGTCCATAAGTTTTTAGTATTATGGGCTTCCATAAATCTTAAAAACTCATCTTTATAGCGCTTTTCAAAATTGACCAGCAAAATAGATTTCTTTCCCGTTTGATAATCTTTCCCTGCGGCTTGCCAATACAAATGTTCAAACGCATGAGTGTACGAAGTATTGCGATCAATGTCTTTGCGGAAGCGATAATCTATCAAATTAATCAATTCTGTAGATGCAAATTCGATCAATCGGTATTGCGCACTCTGAAATCCGCTGGCAGGTGTTAAGGTGCTTCTAAACTTCATGTACTGTTCCACATCCATTCCTTCTCTCATGATATTGAAGGAGGTTGTCAACATATCAAAATACCTGCTGATGCGCATTAATTTCGATTCAAAAAACGCGGTGGTAATAGCATCATTTTCGGACACTTGTGATATTTCCCAAAGAATCATCTTAAACAACAGCTCATTGATTTGATGATATGCAATAAAGACCATCTCATCAGGAAGCGTGGTTCTCTGCACCTGTAAATTCAACAGCGCATCGGTTTGAATATAGTCCCAATACGTAATAGGCTTACTGTGGAGTAAGCCTTCTAAATACGTGTGGGTATCTTGGTTTATAGCAGCATATTTATCCTGCAGTTCCTTTAAAATAGGATCGAAATCTTGTGGGTTGGACATTAGTTTTTAAAATTGTACTTTAAATGAATGTTTTAAGCCTTTAAAAGCTTCTAAATCGGCTCTCAAAGAACCTACAGCCAAATCGGCTTGTATGCGTAATGGAATTTTATTGTCGTCAGCGCTGACCCATAAGGTCAAACTCTCTTTCTCTTTAAACACACGACCTGCCATTACATAAGGTCTGAATTTTAATGTTTTTATCGTTCCGAAGGCCGTATTAAGCTCTTCCCTGCCTAAAAATTTGAGTCGGAAATTATAATTTTCTTCATCAAAGAACATATTTAGGCTCACCACATCCCCTTCTTTAATAGAGTTGGTATTGTAGTTATTTCTGAGATAGTAAAACGCCGAGACCATATCTTGGACGTTCTTCTCGATGGAATAAGACGCTTTGGTCTTCTCCTTCTTGTTATTAACGTGGGCTAAACCCGCATTATGATCAAATTCAACTTCAAGATCTTTGGTGTGCCCGCCTTCATCAATATCCCTGATGAATTTATATGGCAAGCCCGTGTTTTTATCAAAATAGGATTCATAACGGTCTTTAACCTTAAAAAACCATTTGATGGCTCCCGAAGTCCAGCCTTTGCCTACCACATGGTAGACGTCCTTTCCATTCAATCGGGCTTCTTTGACTTCCAAAGTGGCATTACCTGCTTTCAGAAAGCCACTATAACTCATTTTGAATTTGAACCATTCACCTGCCTCAAAGGCATTTTTTTCCTGTTTTTGTTGAGCTGAGGCGCCGAGGACTACGAAGAATAACGCAATGATCAATGTAAATTTTTTCATATCTCTGAATAATTGTAAATATAACTTCTTATACGATGCTTTCGTATGTATCCTCAATAATTACAATTAGCGTTCCAAAAGTATTAAAACAAAAAAACTCCGTCAAATTAATGCGGAGTTTTTAAACCTTTAAAAAAGTTAAATATTTGTTAGCGTTTTAGTTATAGTGTGCCACGCAAAGCTTGCTCTCTTTCGATAGATTCGAAAAGCGCTTTAAAATTACCCGCACCAAAGCCTTTGGCTCCCATACGCTGAATGATTTCAAAAAACAAAGTCGGTCGATCTTCCACTGGTTTGGTAAAGATTTGCAACAAGTAGCCTTCCTCATCAGCATCAATCATGATGCCCAAGCTTTTTAATTTTTCAATGTCCTCACGCAATTCATGACTATAGGCTTCCAAACGTCCCGGAACAGCATTATAATACGCTTCTGGTGGTGTCGATAAAAATTCAACACCTCGAGATCGTAATTTAGACACCGTGGTAATAATATCATCCGTGGCTACTGCAATATGCTGCACACCTGGACTTTCATAAAAATCGAGGTACTCTTCAATCTGCGAACGTTTTTTACCTTCGGCAGGTTCATTGATCGGGAATTTGATACGGCCATTGCCGTTGCTCATTACCTTACTCATCAACGCCGAATATTCGGTATGGATTTGCTTATCATCAAAAGAGAGGAAGTTCACAAAGCCCATCACATCTTCATACCATTTGACCCAAGTGTTCATTTCGCCCCAACCAACATTACCAACCATATGGTCAATAAATTTCAAGCCTACAGGCTCCGGATTGTAATCAGATTTCCATTCTTTAAATCCTGGCATAAAGGTGCCATTATAATTTTTGCGTTCTACAAACATGTGGACGGTTTCGCCATAAGTGTAAATCCCGGCTCTCACCACTTCACCATGTTCATCCGTCTCCACGGTTGGTTCCATATATGATTTTGCACCGCGCTTGGTGGTTTCTTCATACGCACTGCGTGCATCTTCCACCCATAATGCTACCACTTTAACCCCATCACCATGTTTCACGATATGGTCGTTAATTGGCGATTTACTATTTAGAGGCGTGGTCAATACCAATCTGATTTTATCCTGTTTGAGCACATAACTCACCTCATCTCTCGATCCCGTTTCCAATCCTTTGTAGGCATAACTTTGAAATCCGAAAGCAGTTTTATAAAAGTGAGCTGCTTGCTTGGCGTTACCCACGTAAAATTCTACGTAATCTGTACCCAATAGTGGTAAAAAGTCTGATGCCCCTTCAAAAATTTTCTCTAGCCCGTATTCAACGGATTTTATGTCTTTACTCATAGTTTTCTTTTTAGATGAAAGAAAAAAGAACAGAGAATAGAGACTTTTACACTCTCTAATTTCTCGCACTCTAGTCTTTCCTTATTTATGTTTTGTTTTTTATGTTTTTCTTTCGGAAAAAAGAGAAGCGACTAGAAACTTTGTATTCTTATAATTTCCATCTCTTAGTCTTAACTGCTTAATATTCGCATTATTAATTTTTATATCAAATGTCAATTGAAGCAGATCCACTCTCTTCTCTCTTCTCTATTTTCTATGTTCTATATTCTATTCTCTTAGTACTCAATACTAACTACTCAATACCATCAAACCCACGACCTAAAATAATCCTCATCCGCAATTTTCAAGGCTTCTTCAGTTATCTGCAAAGGCTTAAACGTATCGACCATTACGGCCAATTCATCGGTTTTAGTTTTCCCAATGCTGCGTTCTACAGCGCCTGGATGCGGACCGTGCGGGATACCAGCGGGATGTAGTGAAATATGTCCAGCATCCACATCATTACGGCTCATGAAATCGCCGTCCACATAATACAACACCTCATCACTATCAATATTACTATGGTTGTAAGGCGCAGGAATGCTCAACGGATGGTAATCATACAAACGTGGCACGAAACTACAGACCACAAAGGCATCGGTTTCAAAAGTTTGATGCACAGGAGGCGGTTGGTGGATGCGACCGGTAATAGGTTCAAAATCGTGGATTGAAAATGCATACGGATAATTATACCCATCATACCCGACCACATCAAATGGATGTGCCGCATAGATCATTTCAAAAATATCATTCTGCTTTTTGACTTTTATGAGAAAGTCGCCGGTTTCATTGTGGGTTTCTAATTCTTGAGGACGGCGTAGGTCGCGTTCACAATACGGCGCATGTTCCAATAATTGTCCAAACCAGTTACGGTAACGTTTTGGAGTATAGATTGGGCGGCGAGACTCGACAATGAACAAGCGGTTATCTTCCGTATCAAAATCCATTTTATAGATGATGCCTCTTGGCACAAGCAGATAATCGCCGTATTTGAAATCGAGATTTCCCAGATGTGTGCGTAGTTTTCCACTGCCTTTATGTACGAAAATCAATTCATCAGCATCGGTATTTTTATAAAAATAAGCTGTGGTAGACTGTTTTGGCGCTGCTAAAATGATGCTGCAGTCCGAATTGGTAAGCACTGTTTTACGGCTTTCCAAATAATCATTTTCAGGCTTCACTTCAAATCCGCGGAAGCGATACGATTGAATGTGATTGGCCTTGGCAATTTTAGGAGCTACACTGTATTGCTTTCTAATTTCCTTAACCTGCGTTGGACGTTGCTCATGATAGGAATTGGTGTACATGCCATCAAAGCCGATGGTGCCAAACAATTGTTCAGAATACAAGCTGCCATCCGGTTTTCGGAATTGCGTATGTCTTTTGGGAGGTATGTTCCCGAGTTTATGATAAAATGGCATTTTTTTGAGTTTAATGATCAATAATTACCCTGTGACTCCGTTGATTACGGCAGGATATGAAACTCTATAAAGATACAATAATGCGCGCTTATTCTGGATTCCTTTTGATAAGGAATTGAAGATGCTCTAATAAACCGGTCCAGAAAAGTGTGGTCATGTTACAAATATAGAAAAAAGATGCAAAGCACAGTGGGTTCGATTTTTACCGATAGCGATTTTTTAAAATCTCTTTAATGAAAGCGGCCTACAAACTTTAATACGCTCCGCTTGTCACACTGAGCGCAGTCGAAGTGTATTAAAACCAAAAACTACCTATTGTCACACTGAGCGCAGTCGAAGTGCATCATCAAGTGCTAAAACCAGAACCCCAAATTAAACAGCCAAATGCTATTGCCAAGCTCCGGAGAATATGTGTATTTTGCTTCTATAGGCCCCAAAAAGGTTTCTAATCCGTAACCAACAGCATAACCTGTGTATGGAGAATCTAGCCAATTTCCCGACTCAAAAAGTCCGTAACCGATATTGGCAAAGTTGGCCGCTAAAGTGATATGGTTTTTCTTAAAAATCTCATAATCCAAACTCAGCTTCCCTTTTACAAAACTATCTCCAGTGAGCGCCACGTAGTCATACCCGTAAAAAGAAATAAAGTTATTGATGAAATTATTCCCGTAACCCCCCAAAGCAAAATCGAGCGATTGGGTATTTGTATCGCCAATTTTAAATCCACCCTGGGTGAAAATATTGGCCGATAATTTATCAGTTATTCCAAAAGCGTAGCCTATATCTGCCTTGGCAATAGAGAACTTATCAAAATCCGCATTAAAATGTGAAGCATGAAAATAAAGATGAAAATCGCCGCTGAAATACACCCCATTTTTTGGATAGTATTTATGGTCATAGCGATCCAATCTTAACGTTGCGAAAACTGATAAGTAATCGGTGTTTTCAAAAAATCGTTCTTTATCTTGACCATTAGAAACTACAGTTTCTGATTTTATTTTCAAACGCTTATGTTCGCCTCCAAAACTTAAGGCAAAATCCTTTCTAAATAAAGTTTGAACATAAAGCTGATTGGTTTGATCTTCCAATTCAATATCAATCTTATTTAAGCCAACCAACGATTGCTCATAATCATTCAAAAACAGCTTGGCATTGACATTTCTATTAAATTGGTTAAAGCGCGAACGCACACCCACACTCCAATAAAATCCTTTGTCAATATAATACTCAAAATTATAACGGACCTGATCGCCCAAAATCACATCCAACGACATCACATCATCATCTAACAAGGCCCGTTTTTTGGTAAAATTAACCAGCATGGCACTTTTATAAAGATCATCATAATGCAATCCGAATTTCAAAAAATTGGTAATGTTAGTTTCTTCAACAGTAGCCGATAAATTGAAAACGTTAGGTGTATTCGTTTTTTCAAATTCATAATAAAACGTGGTAAAGTTGTTGGTGGCAACCAAATTATTCACCCCTTCCTTAAAATCTTCATAACTTACTTTTGTCTCCTCAATAAGTTTCAGTTTACCTAAAATATAAGCACGTGTATACCGATTATTGCCGTGAATTTTCACGCGATTAATCGTAATGCTATCCTGCGCTATCAAATCATTGGCAACCGGTCTTGTGGTTCTATATTTTGGAAGCTTTTTCAGATCGTCTAACTTCAGATTTGCCGCCTTAACCCCATTTTCAATAATTTTTTTGCCTTCACTAAAGGACACCACAGTATAATTTGTAATATCAGGTTTTATATAAATATCCGTATCTTTTGCTTTCTTAACCATATCACTAATTGTGCGATAATTATTGATTTGAAGTAAAATGGAAGGCGCAGAATTCAAATCGTCTCGGCTAGCCAATCCATCCTGTACATCAACGCCAATAATGATATCCATCCCTTTAGCTTTTAGCTCCTCAATAGGATAATTATTGATGACACCACCATCAATTAACACACGATCATTGATAATAACGGGCTGAAAAAGCGATGGAAACGCACCACTGGCAGTAACCGTCTGCGACAGATTTCCCTCATCTAAAATGATGGCCTCTCCAGTTTCGACATCCGTAGCGATACAAAAGAACGGAATTGGTAACCTTTCAAAACCTGGAACATCAGTTACATGCAAGGTCAACTTTGAAAGCAAATTGAACACGTTTTGACCTCGAGACAACGCCGACGGTAATTTCAATTTAAAATTAGTAAACGGCAAGGTCACCGCATATTTTTCAGAGTTATCACGCTCGTAGAATGTTTTGGCCGACCGCGGTAAATAATCACTGATTAGATCATCAAAATTGACCGATTTAAAAATGGAATCCAATTGCTTACCAGAATATCCCGACGCATATAAAGATCCGATAATGGCTCCCATACTGGTTCCCGCCACATAATCAACCTTAATATTGAGACTGTCAATTACTTTTAAGACTCCAATATGCGCAAATCCCTTGGCGCCACCACCACTCAATACCAAACCTACTTTGGGTTCTTTCAGTTGCATTAGGGGAATAGAGTCTTGTGCTCCCGACAAAAAAGAAGTGCATAAAAAAAGAAATGTGATGTAAAGTTTAGTTTTCAAATTATGTGTGTTCAATATGCAGACCTTCATGGCTTGCAATAGGTGTTTTAGCTTGTGTTATTTACTATAATATTCAAGAATCTTTTTTGCCCTTGATGCGCCAATAACAGCTTCCAATTCTTCAAAGGTAGCGTTACTGATGCGTTTAACGGTTTTAAAATGCGTCATCAAATCTACAATAGACTGCTCTCCTATTCCAGAAATCAATTCCAGCTCTGTAGTTAAGGCACCTTTGCTTCGGCGGTTGCGGTGGTGTTCTATGCCAAAACGGTGGGCTTCATTACGCAGCTGCTGAATGACTTTTAAGGTTTCACTTTTTTTATCTAAATATAGTGGAATTGGATCATCCGGATAAAATAATTCTTCCAAACGTTTCGCAATTCCGATAATGGCTATTTTCCCTCTCAGGTTTAGCATGTCCAAGCTTTTTAAAGCAGATGACAACTGTCCTTTTCCTCCATCAATAATAATGAGTTGTGGTAAGGGCTCCTCTTCTTCCAACAAGCGTTTGTAACGCCTGTATACGACCTCCTCCATTGAGGCAAAATCGTCAGCGCCAACAACGGTTTTTATATTGAAATGTCGGTAATCCTTTTTACTGGGTTTACCGTTTTTAAACACCACACATGCTGCCACCGGGTTTGTACCTTGAATGTTCGAGTTATCAAAACATTCAATATGTCGGGGCTCTTCACTCAGGCGTAAATCGACCTTCATTTGTGCCATTATTCTATTGGCATGGCGGTCCGGATCGATGATTTTCACCTGTTTGAAACGCTCCATGCGATAGTATTTCGCGTTGCGCTCGGACAAGTCTAAGATACGTTTTTTATCGCCCAACTTAGGGGTACTGACCTTAATATCTTCACCTAAATCAACCTCAAACGGCACATATACCTCTCTACTCTTACTGTGGAAGCGTTGTCGAATTTCGGTAATGGCAAGCTGGAGTAACTCTTCGTCCGACTCATCCAATTTCTTTTTAATTTCTAGCGTATGGGATCTAATGATAGACCCATAAGAAAGTTGCAAGAAATTGACATAGCCATAACCTTCATCAGAAACAATTGAAAACACATCTACATTGCTAATTTTAGGGTTGACAACGGTAGACTTGGCCTGATAATTTTCGAGAATATCAATCTTTTCTTTAATGCGTTGCGCCTGCTCAAATTCCATAGCATCCGCATGCGCCCGCATTTGTTGTTTAAATTGTGAAAGTGAATCTTTAAAATTACCTTTCAATATTTCGCGGATCGCGGCAATGTTTTGATGATAATCTTCTTCGGATTGATAGCCTTCACACGGTCCTTTACAATTGCCCAAATGATATTCCAAGCACACCTTAAATTTGCCGGCATCTATTTTATCCTGAGCCAAATCATAATTACAGGTTCGCAGTAAATACAGGCCTTTTATTAAATCTAACAGCGTTTTTACCGTTTTCATACTGGTGTACGGTCCGAAATATTCAGAACCATCCTTAAAAACGCGACGTGTAGAAAACACTCTAGGAAAACGCTCCTTTTTGATGCAAATCCATGGATAGGATTTGTCATCTTTGAGCAACACATTATAACGGGGTTGGTATTTTTTAATCAGATTATTTTCGAGAAGTAGTGCATCGGTCTCCGTTTCTACCACAATATGTTTGATGGTAACAATTTTTTTGACCAGTACTTTGGTCTTGCCGTAATCGTGGTTTTTGGTGAAATAAGAACTCACCCGTTTCTTCAAATTCTTTGCCTTACCTACATACAAAATCTTATCATTGGCATCAAAATATTGATACACTCCAGGCTCATTTGGCAATGTTTGTAATTGGATTTCTAAAGTAGGCTTACTCATAAATCAAAGATACTATAAGTTCAAAACATTTCCACAGAATGAATTTTAAGAATTTCATCTAAAAAATCAGATACTGAGATGCCTCATGAACTATGAGCGAAAACGGATAAAATAAAAAGAAAGAAACCTAACGATGGTGTCCCATTGAACGTCTGTTTCAAAAATTAAACAATTGAAACACTACAATTTACAAACCATCAAAAATAGGGTTGGTTATAATTGGTTAATTCATACCAAAAAAACAAATAGGTGATTTAGGAATTACAATAAAAGAATGAATTTTTATTACCTTGCGAGCCAATTATGTACAAACATGCCTAAAAAAATTATTGGCAGAGTCGATAAAGCCGATTTCCCAACACTTGATCTTTTTGATATTGACATCAAAATAGATACTGGTGCGTACACCTCATCCATACATTGCCATAAGGTTTTAGTTGATTCTGACACTAATGAACTGGTCTGTTTGTTTTATGATGAAGGCCATCCGTATTACAATGGGAAAGAATTCAGGTTTAAAGATTATACCTTTGCTAAAGTTAAAAGTAGTAACGGCATTGTTCAAAAACGCTACAAAGTAAAAACGACGATGGTGATATTTGATAAAAAATATCTCATTTCCCTTACCTTGAGCACAAGAGAAGACATGAAATATCCTGTATTAATAGGACGTAAATTCTTGACTAACAAATTTATTGTTGATGTCACGCAAAAAAATGTATCTTTTAGCAAGAAAAATAAATAGCCATTTTTGCTCCCTTTTAAATAGCATCATTTTAATCCTTATAAACTAAAAATTAAAGCCATCAAGCTCAATGAACATCATCGTATTATCCAGAAACCCTCATTTATATTCCACGCAACGCCTTGTTGAAGCGGCAAGACAACGTAAGCACACTTGCGAAGTTATCGATCCTTTAAAATGTGACATTATAATTGAAAAAAAGAATCCTGCCATTTTATATAAAGGCCGTGTTTTAGAAAATGTAGATGCTATTATTCCGCGTATCGGTTCTTCCGTAACGTTTTATGGAACGGCAGTGGTGCGTCAGTTTGAAATGATGAAAGTATTTTCAGTGGTGGAATCTCAGGCTTTAGTAAGATCTAGAGACAAACTGAGAAGTCTACAAGTACTGTCTCGTGCTGGTTTGGGAATGCCTAAAACGGTGTTTTCAAATTACACAAAAGATGCGTCAGAAGTTATTGCTTCTGTTGGTGGTGCGCCATTGGTTATTAAACTTTTAGAAGGTACTCAAGGCTTAGGCGTTGTATTGGCAGAAACCAATAATGCGGCAGAATCGGTTATTGAGGCGTTCCATGGTTTGCAGGCACGTGTGATTATTCAAGAGTTTATTAAGGAAGCAAAAGGTGCAGACATTAGAGCGTTTATTGTAGATGGTAACATTGTTGGAGCAATGAAACGCCAAGGTAAGGAAGGCGAGTTTAGATCAAACCTTCACCGTGGTGGTAGCGCTGAAATTATTCAGCTTACTGATGATGAAGAAAATGCGGCATTAAAAGCGGCAAAAGCACTCGGATTGGGTGTTTGTGGTGTCGATATGTTGCAATCTGCTCGTGGGCCATTAATTCTGGAAGTGAACTCTTCCCCAGGACTTGAAGGTATTGAAGCTGCGACCAAAAAAGATATTGCAAAAAGTATTATAAGATACATTGAACGTAACGTTTAACACCATTTATGTCTAAAGACACGGAGAATATCATTACCATTTTAGGGGAAGACATTCCTTTAGGGGCGTCGAGAGAAATCAATTTTAATATTGCAAAACTCCATACCTCTACAAAAATTGAAATCCCGATCATAATTGAACGTTCAAAAATTCCTGGACCTACTATTTTATTTTCGGCAGGAATTCATGGTGATGAAATAAACGGTGTTGACATTGTCCGACAACTGATTGCAAGGCGAATTAACAAACCAAAACGAGGCACAATTATTTGTATGCCTATTTTGAATATTTTCGGGTTCTTGAACAGTAAACGTGCATTTCCTGACGGACGGGACCTTAACCGGATGTTCCCAGGAAGCTCCAATGGTTCTTTAGCCAGCCGCGTAGCACACAGGTTAATGCATGAGATTATTCCGGATGTGGATTTGATTATCGATTTCCATACCGGTGGCGCAAGTAGATTTAACGCGGCACAGATTAGAATTGTAAAAGACAATCCTGAATTGGATGAATTGGCCCGTATTTTTGGCGCGCCTTTCGTATTATATTCAAAACACATTACAAAATCCTTCAGAAACGCCTGTTTTCAAATGGGGAAACCCATCTTACTTTATGAAGGCGGGAAATCGTTTTTTGTAGATAATAACATCTCTAGAGTTGGTGTGGAAGGTGTAAAACGTATTTTGGCACATTATGACATGCTACATCCGCGCATTAAAGTATCGCCACCTAAAGTACCGACCGTTTTTATTGAAGATAGCAAATGGATTAGAGCCAAACAATCAGGGATGTTCAAAGCTCTAGTTTCGGTGAATACCAAGGTTAAAATTGATGATGTTTTGGGACAGATTACAGATCCCTACGGAAAGATTTACCACGAGGTAAAATCGAGTATTGACGGGTATATTATTAATGTGAACGAAGCCTCATTAGTCTACCAAGGCGATGCCCTTTTTCATGTTACCAAACAGGTGAGTTCTTAATCCACAGCAATGGACAAAGCAACATTAAGACGACTCTACAAACAAAAACGACAAGCGCTTTCATTAGAAGCGATTGACAATGGGAGTTTGGACATTTCCAACCAACTACTCAAACTTCCTATTTGGAATGCCACGTTCTACCACGTTTTTTTAAGCATTACTGAACACAAAGAAATCAATACTGATTATATCCTCAACATTTTATCAGGGAAGGACAAGACTATTGTGATTTCCAAAAGCGATTTTGAGAGCGTTAAAATGACCCATTACCTATTAATGGATAATACAATTATTCGAAAAAACAAATGGAACATTCCCGAACCTTTTGACGGCATTGAAATTAGTGCAGATAAAATAGAAGTGGTATTTGTCCCGCTTTTAGCTTTTGATCAGCAAGGCCATCGGATTGGCTATGGCAAAGGTTTTTATGATAATTTCCTTGCAGAATGCCGCCCAGAAACCATCAAAATTGGACTATCACTTTTTGAGGCGGAAGAAAAGATTGAAAACGTGTTTGACACGGATATCGCCTTAGATTATTGCGTGACCCCAACTCAGATCTATTCTTTCTCTAAATAATCAGTTTCTGTAGTTTCCTCCTCTTTTTCATCTAGGTGAAAGGCTTTTTTATTAAAGACAATCAGCATCCCAATTCCTGTACTGATAGCCATATCAGCTACATTAAATACAGGTTCAAAGAAGGTAAAGTAATCGCCTCCAACCAACGGTATCCAATTTGGTAAAACGCCCTGCCATATTGGAAAATGCAGCATATCTACCACCTTTCCATGAAATAAGGTATCATAACCTACTTCTGGTAAAAATGTCGCTACTTGACTGTAGCTTTCATCAAATATAATCCCGTAAAAAACCGAATCTATAATATTTCCTAAGGCACCAGCAAAGATGAGTGCAATGGCCACAATAAGAATATTTGGGCCTTTTTTACGGACCGAAGTCACCATCCAATACCCGATACCTATAACAGCCACAATCCGGAAAATAGTCAAGGCTAATTTCGCAGTCCGGTCTGATATTCCCGTAATAAAATCGCTGAGTTTTGTGCCCCAAGCCATGCCATCATTCTCTACAAATAAGATTTGAAACCATTCAAACACCTCTATTCTATGGTGCAAAGCAAAATGAGTTTTAATATAGAATTTACTAACTTGATCAATCAGTAAAATGATGAAGATTAATAGCGTTGCGTTTTTAAGAGACATGCTTTAGTATTGGATTAGGGCAAAAATAGAATTTAAAATAAGTAAACCTACAAAAGTTAACAAAACAAAAACGTCTTGCTGGTGCAAGACGTTTTTAATTTATCAGTCGCGAAGTCTATCAGTAGATTAGCAAAACGTAATCTCTGATTTTCGAGATTCCCAGTTATAAGGGAATGTTACTGTTGCATATTTTTTGCTTCAATACTTAAAGTAGCATGAGGCACGAGTTTTAAACGCTCTTTACCGATCAATTTACCGGTAACTCTACATACGCCAAAGGTTTTGTTCTCTATACGTATCAAAGCGTTTTTAAGGTCGCGGATAAACTTCTCTTGACGGATTGCCAATTGCGAGTTTGCTTCCTTACTCATGGTTTCACTGCCTTCTTCAAAAGCCTTAAATGTAGGAGATGTATCATCAGTCCCATTATTTAAGTCGTTCATGTAAGCACTTTTAATAAGGTCTAAATCATGAATCGCCTTTTGAATTTTCTCTTGAATCAATTCTTTAAATTCTGCTAAATCTTTGTCAGAATATCTAACGTTTAAATCATCAGCCATAGTTCTATAATTTTTGAATAAACAATTTTGTGTTTACATCATCAAAAGCAACTTCTATACCATTTGTTAGGTCGTCTACGATTTCCAACGTTTCGGTTAAAGTTTCAGTCTTAATGTAATCTATATTCTTGTTTATTGCGTTAATAATTTGTTCATCTTTTTGAAATTGGACCACAATCCTATCTGTAAGCTCATAACCTGAATCCTTTCTTAAATTCTGGATTCGGTTTACCAATTCTCTTGCGATACCTTCCTTCCTCAATTCATCAGTTATAGTGACGTCTAAAGCTACTGTTAATGGTCCTGAACTTGCCACGAGCCAACCTTCAATATCTTGAGAGGTAATCTCTACATCTGAGAGCTCCAAAGTAATACTTTTTCCATTAACTTCTATGTCTAAAGTACCCTTTTCCTCAATTGCACTAATATCTTTTGCAATAAAGTTACTTATGACTTGCGCTACCGCTTTCATGTCTTTACCAAAGCGAG
The DNA here is from genome assembly GCF_947500795.1 of uncultured Gelidibacter sp. Classification (GTDB taxonomy): domain Bacteria; phylum Bacteroidota; class Bacteroidia; order Flavobacteriales; family Flavobacteriaceae; genus Gelidibacter. The sequence goes on from NZ_CANMTE010000002.1 coordinate 25,009, forward strand.
GCCCAAGGACTTTAAAGTTAGGTTTTATCTGTTTTACAAGGATATCAGAAGCATCTTCCAACACTTCAATTTCCTTAACATTGACCTCAGATTTGATCAAATCAGCAACCGCCAAAATTTCATTTTTTTGAGCTTCGCTAGAAATTGGGATCATGATTTTTTGAAGCGGCTGACGCACCTTTATTTTCTCCTTAGCTCTTAATGAAAGCACTAACGATGAAATGGTTTGTGCCGATTCCATTTTATGTTCTAATTCCTTATCCACAAAACGTTCATCATACACTGGGAAATCAGATAAATGGACGCTCTCAAACGCTTCTTTTTTAGTGACCTTATTCAAATCCATATACAGACGGTCCATATAGAACGGTGCAATTGGCGCACCTAATTTCGCAATGGTTACCATACACGTATACAAGGTTTGGTAGGCTGAAATTTTATCTTGTTGATAATCGCCTTTCCAGAAACGTCTTCTGCTTAAACGCACATACCAGTTACTCAAATAATCTTGCGTAAAGTCAGATATCACACGTGCCGCTTTTGTTGGCTCGTAATCTGCATAATATTCGTCTACCTTTTGTATTAAGGTGTGTAATTCTGATAGAATCCAACGGTCTATTTCTGGACGCTTCTCCAAAGGCATTTCTGGCTCTGAATAGTTGAAACTATCTAAATTGGTATATAGCGTAAAGAAGGAATACGTATTATATAAGGTGCCAAAGAACTTACGTTTTACTTCTTCAATTCCTTCAAGATCAAATTTAAGGTTATCCCAAGGGTTGGCATTAGAAATCATGTACCAACGCGTCGCATCAGCACCGTAAGAATCTAATGTTGCAAATGGATCTACAGCATTGCCTAAACGCTTGGACATTTTTTGTCCGTTTTTATCCAACACCAAGCCATTAGATACGACGTTTTTATAGGCCACAGAATCAAAAACCATGGTTGAAATCGCATGCAAGGTATAGAACCATCCACGTGTCTGATCAACACCTTCCGCAATAAAATCAGCTGGGTAAGCTTTATTATCGTCAATTAATTCCTTATTCTCAAATGGATAGTGCCACTGTGCGTAAGGCATCGACCCAGAATCAAACCAAACATCAATTAAATCTGCTTCACGTTTCATTGGTTTGCCTGATGGCGATACCAACACAATTTCATCTACAATATTTTTATGTAAATCGATTTTAGCGTAGTTCTCTTCTGAATTGTTACCAACCTCAAAATCGGCGAAAATATCAGCGGACATGTGTCCTTTTTCTACTGATTTTTGCATCTCAGCCTTCAATTCTTCAACTGATCCGATACAGATTTCTTCCTTACCATCTTCAGTTCTCCAAATTGGCAATGGAATTCCCCAATAACGTGAACGCGACAAGTTCCAATCGTTAGCATTAGCCAACCAGTTGCCAAAACGGCCTGTTCCTGTAGATTTTGGTTTCCAATTGATGGTATCGTTTAAGGACACCATTTGGTCTTTTACATCAGTAACTTTAATGAACCAAGAATCTAATGGGTAATATAAAATTGGTTTGTCAGTACGCCAGCAATTTGGATAACTGTGTTTATATTTTTCAACCTTAAAGGCTTTATTTTCATTCTTTAGTTTCAGCGCCAAACGTTCGTCAACACTTAAATATTCTTTCAGATTGGCAATGACAGATTTTAAACTCTCTTTCTGCTTTTCGTATTCTGAAACTAATTCGGCGTCATTTAAATATTCAGATTTTACGTATTCGCCAGCAAACCCGTACAATTCATCCTTAATTTCTTTTCTAAAACGCCCTTGCAAATCTACAAGAGGCACCAAGTTTCCGTTTTCGTCCTTTACCAACATTGGCGGAACTTCAGGGCTTGCTTGTTTAGCGACTAAAGCATCATCCGCACCAAAAGTAGGCGCTGTATGCACAATTCCGGTACCGTCTTCAGTAGTTACGAAATCGCCAGAAATTACTCTAAAGGCATTTTCAGGATTGTCATTTGGCAATGCATATGGCAATAATTGCTCATAAGTGATGCCTACTAAATCTTTTCCTTTAAATTCTTTGACAACAAAATATGGGATTTTTTTATCGCCAGAAGTGTATTCCAACAATTCAGCTTTGGTCTCTACTCTTTTAAACTTCCCATCAAATTGATTGTTGACCAATGGCTTTGCCAAAACAACATTTATAGGCTCAAAGGTGTATTGATTGTAAGTCTCCACCAACACGTAGTCGATTTTAGGACCTACAGTCAATGCCGTATTACTTGGCAAAGTCCAAGGTGTGGTCGTCCAAGCTAAGAAATAAATAGTGCCTTCATTCTGTAAAAAGTCAGGAAGTGAAGCTTCATTTGCTTTAAACTGCGCCACAACAGTGGTGTCCGTCACATCTTGATAAGTACCTGGCTGATTAAGCTCGTGAGAACTCAATCCCGTACCTGCCTTTGGAGAATACGGTTGGATGGTGTAGCCTTTGTAAATGAGTTGCTTCTCATAAATTTGTTTCAGCAACCACCAAACGCTTTCCATATATTTTGGCTCATAGGTAATGTACGGATTGTCCATATCTACCCAATAGCCCATTTTTTCAGTAAGGTCATTCCACACATCCGTATAACGCATCACGGCTTTACGGCACGCAGCGTTATAATCTTCAACAGAAATGGTTTTACCAATATCTTCCTTAGTAATGCCGAGTTCTTTCTCAACACCAAGTTCTATAGGCAAACCGTGGGTATCCCAACCTGCTTTACGTTTTACCTGAAAACCTTTCATCGTTTTATAACGAGGAAAAATATCTTTAATGGCACGCGCCAAAACGTGGTGTACCCCAGGTAATCCATTAGCAGAAGGTGGCCCTTCAAAAAACACAAACGGTGTGCTTCCTTCTCTGGTAGTTATACTTTTATCGAAAATGCTTTTTTCCTTCCAATAATTACCGATATCTTCAGCAACTTTTGGCAAGTCAAGTCCTTTGTATTCAGTGAATTTACTGCTCATTATCTCATTAATTCTAATCGAAGTGCGAAATTAACGATTTTTGATAAAATAGAGGAATTAAATGACCGAAAAAGAACAGCTAAAAAGCTGATCTTAAAAAGCCTTTAAATAGCAGTTTTGTTGGTTGGAAGAAATCCACGACAATGGCCGAATACTAATGCTCTCTTTGGAATGCTTTCAGGAATCGGTTTGCCTTTTCTAACAGTAGTTTTTGTGCTGAAGGTTCTGTTTTAGTTTCTGAAATGACTTTGTTTTTATGAACATACATTTTAGATGCCGTTCCTGCAGATTTGGTATCAATCAGCACCACATCTCCATCCTTAAAATAATACACTTCGGTTAGTGTTTCAGCCGTAGTTTCAACATTTTTAATTTTATAGAGCGTATTGGATTGCTCATCAAAATATACAGTGTATTTGTAATTTCCAATATCCTTAAACCCTTGCGTATCCGTTAGAGCGCCTTCAATGGTCTCCTGTTTTAAATTTTTATTTGCATCTACTTGAGAGACATAACTATTGATTTCAGTAGTTAGCGATGCCGTAGATTTGCCAGGTTTTGGTCCGCAGGAAGCGAATAAAATCATTCCGAATATAACTAAAAGGGCTTTTGTTTTCATATATTGATTTAAGGTGTGTTTAGTAATTTTTTTAAGGTTTTAGGATTCATGCGATTATTGAAAAACACAATTAAATAAATGATTTTATTATGCGTTTCTTCTTTAAAATATAAGGAAACATTCTTGTGGATAATCGCCTTTTTAATTCCAAATTCTGTATTTATAGTAGGAAAGTCAACTTGCTGAGATTTAATTTTCGCCAAAATTGAGGTTGTCAATTCGTGAAACTCCTTAACTTCATTTTTAGTCCATCTTGCTTGGAGATTCTCTATAATTTCAAAGTAAGTAATTTTAGCAAATTGCGTCCATACAATTTCCATAATCTTATAGACCATAGGATTTACTGATTTCTTCCATTACTTGATCATGAGAAAATGTTTTACCATGCTCAAGATCTTTCAATCCTGCCTTTATAAAAACTTTTTCAACTTCAGAGACATCAGCCGTAAAAGCGTCTTCATGCTCTTTTTTGAATTGCTTTATCTTGGAAATAAGTGTTTCATCATTCAATCCAATTAGCCATTCTACGAGTTTATATTTTTCTAATTGAATATCCATAACGGTCTATTTTAATATTAAAGATAGCTAATAATTTGATTTTAATTCCAAGGCACTACACCAAAAAACTCACCAAATCCTCAATTTTTGAGATCAACTGAATTTTGATAACGGTGTTTTTTAAAGCTATTTTATTGTATTTGGAAACGAATATGGTTGAAAACCCTAATTTTTCAGCTTCCAAAATTCGCTGCTCTACACGTTGTACAGGTCTGATTTCTCCTGAAAGTCCCACTTCTGCAGCAAAACAGTAATCCTTAGGAATGGCCACATCTTCATTTGAAGATAACACTGATGCCACCACCGCCAAATCTATAGCAGGATCGTCCACCGAAATTCCGCCCGTAATGTTCAAGAACACATCCTTCGCGCCCAATCTGAATCCGGCACGCTTTTCCAATACTGCCAACAGCATATTGAGGCGTTTGGCATTAAACCCGGTGGCGGATCGTTGTGGCGTTCCGTAAACTGCAGTGCTCACCAAGGCTTGTACCTCAATCATAAGTGGACGCATTCCCTCCAAAGTTGAGGCCACCGCATTTCCTGAAAGTTCTTCGTCTTTTTTGGATATTAGAATTTCTGACGGATTGGAAACTTCGCGTAGTCCTGAGCCTTGCATTTCATAAATCCCCAGTTCATTGGTAGACCCAAATCGGTTTTTATGGGCGCGCAGGATGCGGAATACGTGATTACGATCGCCTTCAAATTGCAAAACGGTATCCACCATATGCTCCAAAATCTTTGGCCCTGCAATATTTCCATCTTTGGTAATATGCCCGATTAAAATAACTGGAGTTGCTGTTTCCTTAGCGAATTTTATAAGTTCAGTGGTACATTCCTTAATTTGAGAAATGCTTCCTGACGACGATTCGATATAATCACTATGCAGCGTTTGGATGGAATCGATGACCACAATATCAGGCTCCAATGCTTCAATTTGCTTAAAGATATTTTGGGTTTTCGTTTCCGTCAGAATATAGCAATTGGCACTGTTAGGATTAATGCGTTCGGCACGCATCCTAATTTGCTGCTGACTTTCTTCACCAGAAACATAGAGTGTTTTATAGGGTAATTTTAATGAAATTTGAAGCAATAGAGTACTCTTTCCAATACCTGGTTCTCCACCTAATAAAATTAATGATCCGGGAACAATTCCGCCACCAAGCACCCGATTGAATTCTTCATCTTGAGTATTCATTCGTGCTTCTTGGGTCACATCAATCTCATTAATACGCAACGGTTTTGATGTGCGTTTTACTGCCGATGTTGGGGTTTTCCAATCTGACTTTTCCTCTTTTTGGATGACCTCCTCTACAATGGTATTCCATTCTTTACAAGCCGTGCATTGCCCTTGCCATTTAGAATATTGGCTACCACAATTTTGACAAAAGAAGGTTGTTTTTATTTTGGCCATGCTTGAAAGTTTAGGCTAAAATAAAACTATTTGAGGTATTAATCTGTATTGAAAATCTTAATTGACCTTTTATTAATCTTCAATGTCAGTTACATTATCATCAACAGCAATGGTAAGGCCTTCTACCTTTGACAAAATCAAATCTTTATTGATATGATCAGTAGATTCCAGGTCTAAAGCAGACTCATATAATTTTTTAGCGCGTTTGGTTTTACCCGATTTTTCTGCATGAAGTGCCAGGTAATAGGTGCCGTAAGATGTGTTTGGATTTTGTTTGTTGGCCAATTTTCCTATTTTTTCCAAGGAAGCAAGATCGTTGCGTTGCTCTGCAGCTTTCACGATTTTTTCAAATTCTTCTTCAGAAATAGGTTTATGTACTCCGAATAAATCTTCAATTTTTTGATATCGCTTACTAATATATTGGTCTAAAGTACCTTCATAAGAAAGAATATCTTCCTTAAACTCTCTATCGCTAATAGGTTTATACAATTCGAAGATCTTGTCTAAAGCTTGAGACAACGCTCCAGTTACCAACGTGTAATGTGAATCGTCCTTAAAATCTTCAAAATAATACTTCAACGCTTTATTATCTAGCTGTTGCAACTCTTGATCAGCATTCTTGATGTCACTTCTTATTGGCGCAATATCCTTATCGCTCGTTACCATATAATAAAACACATCTTCCTTTAACCATTTTAATCGGTTACTGACATTTTCGACCATTTTCCCTTTAAAATCTGGACTTAAATTGATGTACGCTTTAAACAATGGCTCGTCCTTAAGTAAAAAGGAGTTCATGAAATTGGCCATAAGATCATGTCCAACCGCCACTTTAAATTTACTTGTGTTGAAATTTCTATCGATATAAGGCATCAACTCTAAGGTGATGAACTCGAAAAATTTAGCTCCAAATTCGATAGGCAATCCAGAAACTTCATCATGAAAACTGTCATAAAAACGTTGCTTTCCTTGTACTAAGCCAACAACAATGGCTTCTGGCATTTTATCAAAATAGGTTTGAAAGGCTACTTGTCCAACTACGGGCTCAAAAAGATAATCGCCATCAAACACTAAAATAACAGGATATTTCAAATCTGATTCCGGATCGTAATTCTTCGGAAGCTGGATTTTTATATCTCTAGTAGAATTTAATTTTCTTGATTGAAACTGCTCGTAAATGGCTTGTGCATTGATAGAAACAGTACAAAACAAGATGAAGATAAAAGGTAGGGCTCTTTTCATCGTTAAGTAGGTTTTTGATTGGGATGCTAAATATATACAAATTATAGTTAATCTGTATAATTTATTCGATGAAATGCACCTTTTGTATTAATTTCCGTCTTTAATAGTATATATTTTATCTAATAAAACATCTTTATCTATAAAGTCAGAAGCCTTCAATAAAAGACCTGATTGGTAGTATTGCAGCGCCTTTTTTAAATTGTTTTCCTGCTCATAATACAAGCCTGTGTAATAGGCGCTAATCATGGAATCCGGATATTCCTTACGCACCATTCTTGACAATTCCTTTAGGGCATCTATGTCGTTTTTATTAATTGCTGCAGCGGCTACGGCCTTAATATCATTCTCAACAATTTTTTTCTCAAATCCGTAAAACGACTTAATATCGTCATATTTTTTTACTAAATACTGAAAAGGACCTGCTTCATAGGTCAATACCTGAGTTGTATATTCTTGTTTATTGATAGGTTTATAGAGTGAAAAAATCTCATTTAACGCCTTCGGGATCCCAAGACCTACCAATGAATAATGGTCAGCATCCGTAAAATCATCAAATCTGTAATGCACTTTAGGATTGGTCAACGCCGATAATTGCGCGTTGTGAGCCATTATCTTTTCCTTCAATTGGCTGATGTCATTTTCTGCCGTAGCCACATAGTAAAACGAATCTTTGTTCATTAATGAAAGACGCTCCCGAACCCTATTGGTCATTTCTGGTCCTAAATCTGGACTGAATAGAATAAAGGCTCTAAAAATAGGATTATCCTTAAATAAATAATAATTGATAAAATTGGCACTTGCATCATGGCCTGCCACAATTCTAAAATTTGAAACGTTGTATTTACTTTCTATATGAGGGATGAGTTCCATGCCGATAAACTCGAAAAAGGATGCGCCCTCATGAGCAGGGAAATAAATTTCCTTATCATAAAATAGATCTTTGTCTCTTGTCTTCGCTTGATTGATGCCAACCACAATACATTTTGGCATTTCGCCCCAATAGGCCTGATAATCTAAATTACCTGCAAAAGGTTCAAATAAATAATCGCCATCTAAAACAATAATCAACGGGTATTTATTTTTATCCTCAGGATCGTAGTTTCGCGGCAATTGAATTTTGATTTCTCTTGTTTCTCCTAATTTTGAAGAATACAAAGGTTCATAAATAACTTGGGCATTTATAGAGATGCTGAAGAGAAACAACAAGAGCAGCGTTAACTTTTTCATATAATTTTTTGATTATTTGTAGCTATGCAAGTTAAAGAATAATTCGTTTCGTTTAACTATGCTTTTTAATGATTTGTAGACTTTAAGATTGTTTAACAACCTTATTTTTACGGTTAAAGATAGGCAAAAACAAGAAAGATAAACTTCCTAATATGATGATCATAGCGGTTTGAGATGCCCATATGATCCACCCAAAAGCAATGCTTGGGTTTTCAGGAATATCAAAAACGGAGAATGCAGCGCCAATGGCCAATGGATACACAAAAATGCCTCCATTAGTGGCCGCTATGGTGAAACTCCCCGCAATAAATGCTATCAAAAGTGCGCCTACTGACACGCCATTCAAATCATCTACAGCCAAGGTTGTCACGTAGAACATGAGTAAATACATTACCCAAATAAAGAGCGTATGACCGATAAAAGCCCACTTTTGCTCCATCCTGAAAATACTCAGAATACCATCTAATAATCCCAAAACAAAGTGACGTACTTTCTGTGCTATTTTAGACTGGCTCTTTCTAAGATATAGGATAAGTAGAACACACATGACCACTCCAAAAACACCCATCAACATTAATTTTTGGGGCTGGAAGGCATTTTGTAACAATTCATAAATGAAATCAAACTGAATGAGAAAAGTGATGCCCACAATACTGAGAAGAATGAGAAAATCTGCCATTCTTTCCGCGATAATAGTCCCGAAACTCTTTTGAAAAGGAACGCCTTCGTAGTTTGTCAAAACGGCGGCTCGTAATACTTCACCTGATCTCGGAATTCCAAAATTTGCCAAATACGCGATAAAAACCGCCATGGTTCTATTCGGTAATTTTGCAGGGTAACCCATAGGCTCCAATAAATATTTCCAGCGGTAAGCTCGGGATAAATTACTGAGCAACCCAAGGAGCATCCCTAAAGCAATCCAACTATAATTAGCGGATTTAAAATAGGGTACAATTTTATCTATCGGTAATTTTGAAAATGTATACCACCCAAAAAAAACAGCCAACAAAAGCGGAAGCGCTATTCTTACTACTTTTTTAGTCTTGGGGCTCAATATTATTTGAGTAAGTTGGTTGCTTCATCAGGAAACACCAAAGAAGGTTTAAAGGTTCTAGCTTCCTCCAAATCCATAAACGCATAGGTGATTAAAATTAGCGTATCGCCAACCGCTACTTTACGTGCAGCAGCACCATTTAAGGTGATTTCACCAGAATTTCTTGGACCAGGAATCACGTAAGTATCCAAACGCTCACCGTTATCATTGTTGACAATTTGAACTTTCTCACCCTGAATGATATTCGCGGCATCCATTAAATCTTCATCAATAGTAATGCTGCCTATATAATTTAGTTCAGCTCCGGTACATTTGACACGGTGTATTTTCGATTTTACTACTTGTATTTGCATGTGGCAAAGATAATTAATTAAGAGCAATGTTGTCTATCAGTCGGATATCTCCTGCAAATACCGCTATAAACGCTCTATATGATTTTGATTTTTCTTTTGTTTCAACAGGCTGCAAAGTCTCTTCATCAGCAATTGTAAAGTATTCCAACTCTAATAATTCATGCTTTTTGAATTGTTCTTCAACCCATTTCGTGACCTCTTCTGCATTTTCCGTGCCAAAATGCGCTTTTGCAGCTGTTAGTGTTTGGAAAATAAAAGGTGCAACTTCGCGATGTTCTTTGGTTAAACGTTGATTTCTGGAACTCATAGCCAAGCCATCTTCTGCTCTAAAAATATCACAACCCACAACGGTAACGCCAAGATTATGTTTTTCAACCAATTTCTGAATGATTCGCAATTGTTGAAAATCCTTCTCTCCAAAATATGCAAAATCAGGTTTTACGATTTCGAAAAGTCGTTTCACAATAGTTCCTACGCCATCAAAATGTCCTTTTCTGAATTTCCCTTCCATTTGATGCTCTAAACCATCAAAGTCAAAAGTCTCAGAAGCAATCGCATCACCATAAACATCTTCAACAGTTGGCGCATAAACCAAGATATCTTCAGAAAGCGACTTCAACATTTCAATATCACTCTCTAAAGTGCGCGGGTATTTTTTAAGATCGGAAGCATTGTCAAACTGGGTCGGATTGACAAAAATACTGACCACCATTTTGGCATTTTCTTGTAATCCTTTGTCTATTAATGACAAATGTCCTTCGTGTAAAGCACCCATTGTTGGCACAAAACCAAGGGTTTGATTTTTGAGCGCTAACCCATCTAACACGTGTCTTAACTCCTCTTTTTTATGGCAGATTATCATTGTATAACAAAAAATTAACAGCCTGCAAACTTAAGATTTTACTCGCAATCTGCATAAAATTTTGTAATTTTGCGTGTTTTAAATTTTAACTTTTTTTTAAACTACGAGATTTATGAAAGATAAGAGGATATTGTACGTGTCTTCCGAGGTTGTTCCTTATTTACCTGAAACTGAAATTTCTTCGATGTCTTTTGAGGCTCCAAGAATGGTAAATAAACAAGGTGGACAAATACGAATATTCATGCCAAGGTATGGAAACATAAACGAACGTAGACACCAATTGCATGAAGTGATTAGGCTATCCGGGATCAACCTAGTAATTAACGATCTAGATATGCCACTTATTATTAAAGTAGCATCAATCCCTAAAGAAAGAATCCAAGTCTATTTTATTGACAACGAAGAATACTTTAAGAGAAAAGCAACCTTAACGGATGAAGATGGCAACATGTTTCCTGACAATGATGAGCGTGCTATATTCTTTGCAAAAGGCGTGATTGAAACGGTTAAAAAACTCAACTGGGCACCGGACATTATCCATGTTAACGGATGGTTGGCTTCCCTACTTCCTGTCTACTTAAAAGAGTACTACAAAAACGAACCTTTGTTTACGGACAGTAAAATTGTGACCTCCATATACAATCAAAGCTTCGATGGTACGTTAGATGAAGGTATGATAAACAAAGTAAAATTTGATAATATTGATGAGGCTGCCGTTAAAGTATTGGAAACTCCTACTTATAACAACCTTATGAAAGTTGCAATTGATTACTCTGATGCGCTTATAAAAGGCTCTTCTGAACTCCCACAAGAATTGGAAGATTACCTAAAAGCATCAGATAAACCAGTTTTAGACTATTTCTCCCAAGAAGATTTTGCTGAACCTTACGCTGAGTTTTACAACACTAAAGTACTCGTTTAACACCTTAGTAAAACTATTCTATTCGCTTTTCAATCTATTTAAACACATTAATGAAAAAGACAAAATTCGCCTATACACCACTATTCCTACTTGTAGCACTAATGACTTTGATCATTGGATGTGATAAAGATTATGTGTCTCTAGATTCAGATATTTCTGGACAAAACAATTTTGGTGTGGCTGATAGCCAGTATGAAGTTACTGCATACACCAACAAACTTAACCCTGTTCAAACCAACGGATTGCCATCCAATTTATTAGGCTACTATAACAATCTCGTATACGGTTCAACTACCGCCCATGTGGTTTCACAATTGGCACCGGCTATATATGACCCTAAGTTTCCTGAAGATGTAAGATTGGATTCTGTGGTTTTAACAGTGCCTTATTTCAGTAAGGCTACAGGCAATAAAGATGGTGTTACAACCTATCAATTGGATTCTGTTTATGGTTCTTCACCTATCAATTTAAAGATTTACGAGAACACGTACTTTTTGAGAAGTTTTGATCCAAACTCGGAATTCAACAGTCCTCAGAAATATTATTCAGACCGTTCATTGTCTGCTTCTTCTAAAATTCCTTTAGCATCTTTAAAGGGTACGCAATTACAAAGCATCACTAACTTTAAACCTAGTACTGCAGAAATTGTTCAGAAAGTTGGCGACGAAGTTACAAGGGTAGCGCCAGCGTTACGCTTAAAAATGGATACTGAATTTTGGAAGAATAAGATCATTCTGAAAGAAGGAGGTACTGAACTTAGCAACGCGAATAATTTTCAAAATTACTTCAGAGGTATTTACTTTGAAGCTGAAGCTATTAATAACAAGGGCAGCATGATGCTTCTTAATTTTGCAGCGGCCAATGCAAGTATTATCTTGCATTACTCCTCACCTCCTACCGGAACAGCAACGGAGCGCGTTAAAGGAAATTATCAATTAAACTTCTCTGGAAATAGAGCTAATTTCTTTGACAATACTAACACGTTACCAATTCCTCAAGGCAATCCAACTACAGGTGATGAAAAGTTGTATTTGAAAGGTGGACAAGGCGCAATGGCTGTTATCAATTTATTTGATGGTACTGACATTGACAGCGACTTAGGTACACTAACGCCATTTGAGGAGTTTAAAAACGCCTATGTTGAAACAGATGCGAATGGTAAGTTTGTAAAAGCAAAACGTTTGATTAATGAAGCTAATTTGGTGTTTTATGTTGATCAATCGTTGACACAAGGCCAAGAACCTGACAGAATCTATATTTACGATACAAAAAACAACAGACCTTTATTTGATTATAGTTTTGATACGGCCGACAATGTGACGCCTAACGACTCTAGAATCAACCACCTTGGTAAATTGCAACGTGTAAGTGATGACAAAAACTCTCAAGGGGTTAAATATAAAATCAGGATTACGGAACACATCAAGAATCTTTTGTTAAGAGATTCAACCAATGTCAGTCTTGGTTTAGCCGTTTCAACAAACGTCAACGCTGAAGGTGGCTCAGTACCACTTTCCGTTTTGTCAACAGAAAATAAACCAGTAAAAACAGTTCCAGTTAGCGCTATTCTTTCTCCAAAGGGCACAGTGTTATATGGCAACAATACAACCGACCAAACTAAAAAATTATATTTGGAGATATTTTATACAGAACCTAACAAATAAATTATATGTGCGGAATCGTTGGATACATCGGTCATAGAGAGGCCTATCCTATTATTTTAAAAGGATTAAAAAGATTAGAATACAGAGGTTATGACAGTGCTGGTATTGCGTTATTTGATGGTGAAGACCTCAATTTAAGCAAAACAAAAGGCAAGGTTGCTGACTTACAAGAACTACTAGAAAAAACAATTTCAACTAAGGGGAAATTGGGCATGGGTCACACACGTTGGGCAACTCACGGTGTTCCAAATGATGTGAATTCACATCCTCATTATTCCAATTCAGGAAACCTTATTATTATTCATAATGGAATTATTGAAAATTATGAATCATTAAAAAAGGAATTAATCCAACGTGGTTACACATTTCAATCAGATACGGATACGGAAGTATTGGTCAATTTGATTGAGGATGTCATGATCAATGAAAAAGTAAAACTTGGAAAAGCGGTTCAAATCGCATTAAACCAAGTAGTCGGTGCATACGCTATTGCTGTGTTTGACAAGTCAAGACCAAAGGAAATTGTAGTTGCCAAACTTGGTAGCCCATTGGCAATTGGTATTGGCGAAGGTGAATTTTTCATCGCTAGTGACGCTTCTCCTTTTATTGAATTTACAGATAATGCCATTTATCTTGAAGACGAAGAAATGGCAATCCTTAGGCTTGATAAAGACATCAAAATCAGAAAGATTTTAGATGATTCTTTGGTCAATCCGTATATCCAAAAATTACAACTCAATTTAGAACAGATTGAGAAAGGTGGCTATGATCATTTTATGATTAAAGAAATCCACGAACAGCCTTTAGCTATAAAAGACACTTATAGAGGTCGATTATTGGTAAACGAAGGCATTATAAAAATGGCGGGTATTGAAGATAATATGAAACGCTTTTTAAATGCAGATCGTATTATCATTGTAGCTTGTGGTACGTCTTGGCACGCAGGATTAGTTGCTGAATATATTTTTGAGGATTTGGCTAGAATCCCTGTTGAAGTGGAATATGCATCTGAATTCAGATATAGAAATCCTGTGATTACAGAAAAAGATGTGGTAATCGCCATTTCTCAATCTGGTGAAACTGCAGATACTTTGGCGGCTATTAAATTAGCAAAATCTAAAGGTGCTTTCGTATTTGGTGTATGTAACGTAGTTGGTTCTTCTATTGCAAGAGAAACTGATGCTGGCGCTTACACACATGCTGGTCCTGAAATTGGTGTGGCATCAACAAAAGCATTTACCACTCAAATTACAATCTTGACTTTAATTGCCTTACGTCTTGCAAGAGCCAAAGGAACTATGTCAAGTTCTGACTATAGAAGACAGTTACAGGAAATGGAATTAATTCCTGAAAAAGTAACTGAAGCTTTAAAAGCAGACAAGCACATTCAAGCTATTGCAGAAGCCTACAAAGATTCTCCAAACATGCTTTATTTAGGAAGAGGTTACAACTTCCCTGTAGCATTAGAAGGTGCATTGAAACTTAAGGAGATTTCATACATTCATGCGGAAGGATATCCTGCTGCTGAAATGAAACACGGCCCAATTGCATTAATTGATGAAAACATGCCTGTCATTGTAATCGCTACTAAAAAAGGGCATTACGAAAAGGTAGTTAGTAACATACAAGAAATCAAATCTAGAAAAGGTAAGATTATTGGTATTGTTACCGAAGGTGATGTGAGTGTAAGAGAACTTGCTGATTATGTGATAGAAGTTCCAGAAACCTTAGAAAACCTATCGCCATTACTAACAACAATCCCACTTCAACTCTTATCATACCATATTGCGGTAATGTTAGGTAAAAACGTGGATCAACCAAGAAACCTTGCAAAATCTGTAACCGTGGAATAGCGATTCCATCAATTGTTACTTTTACAATAAATTTACCCTTAAGAGGGCCAAAAACTATTAAATCTTAGTTTTTGGCCCTTTTTTAATGGATTTATCAATTTTTAAAGTATTTCATTAACAAATTATACTATGCATGCATAATTTTTTAAAAAAAACAATTATAAGTATGATTATATTATTTATATTGGTATCCAAATTAACTAATTTCCTAAAATGAAAACAATTCTTAAGATTATGCTACTGTTCTGCGTTACACTCACGTATTCGCAAACAACAGTTACAGGAAAAGTAACCGACACAAATGGACAACCGCTACCAGGAGCCAACGTCATTGTTGTAGGCACAGCCACTGGTACAATAACAGATTTTGATGGTAACTACTCGTTAAACGCTCCTCAAACCCCACCTTTTTCTATTCAGGTGAGTAGTGTTGGATTTGATACCGTTACAAAAGAAGTCACCTCAACAACTCAAGCTATCGATTTCAAATTAAGAGAAGGAACCTCTTTAGATGAAGTGGTAATTTCTGCTTCCAGAACACCAGAACGTGTTTTTGAATCGCCAGTAACTGTTGAAAGATTTGGTCTTAAGGAAATAAAAAACACAGCTTCTGCAGGGTTTTACGACGGATTGGAAAACTTAAAGGGAGTAGATATTAACACTAACAGTTTAACATTTAAATCAATTAACACCAGAGGTTTCGCCTCGTTTGCCAATACGCGCTTTATGCAATTGGTAGATGGTATGGACAACTCTTCTCCGGCGTTGAACTTCCCAATAGGAAATTTAGTTGGTATGAATGAAACTGACGTATTAAGTGTTGAGTTATTACCTGGTGCAGCATCTGCTTTATATGGTGCGAACGCCTTTAACGGTATCCTCTTTATGCGTAGTAAAAACCCATTCGATTTTCAAGGTATTAGTGGATACCACAAGCAAGGAATCACTTCCCAAGATGCTAGTGGAGATAACACTTATAGAGATTCAGGTATAAGAATGGCTTATAAATTCACTGATCATTTTGCTGCAAAAGTGAATTTTGGTTGGTTGAAAGGAACGGACTGGACCGCTAATAATTATGCTGGTAAACCAGGTTCAGGAGATACAAGAGCAAGTATTGGTTATGACGGTTACAACATTTATGGAGATGAAGTTTCTACAAACATTAGAGCTGCTTCTGGTGGATTAGGGGTTATTCCTGATGTGGTAGTTAGCCGTACAGGTTATGAAGAACGTGATTTGACTGATTACAATGCGGAAAGCATCAAAGCGGACTGGGGATTATATTTTAGACCTTGGGCTAACGATTTTGAAATTCAATATGTTGGTAAAGTTGGTACAGGTTCTACAATCTACCAAGGAACAAACCGCTATGCTATTGATAATTTCATTCAGCAACAACATAAAATTGAAGTTAAGAACGACAATTTCTTCGTAAGAGGGTATGTAGTTTCGGATAATGCCGGCGATTCTTATGACATGGTATTTACCGGAATTAACATCAACCGTGCATGGAAACCAGATCAATTATGGTTCCAACAGTATATTCAAACTTATGCAGGTGCAACCTTTAATGGTGCAAATGATGCACAAGCGCACGCAGCAGCAAGATCAGTAGCAGAAACTGGACGATATGCACCAGGATCTCCTGAATTTAAAGAAGCATTTGACAGAATCATCAAGGATCCTGATTTTTCTAAAGGATCACAATTTAGAGATGAATCTAAATATTCACATGTGGATGCCAATTACAATTTCAGCCACTTATGGGATGTTATCGATATTCAAGTTGGTGGGTCTTATAGAAAATATGAGCTAAATTCTTCAGGTACTATCTATACAGATTATGATGGTTCTATCCCTTATTCAGAATTTGGAGTCTATACCCAAATGCAAAAAGGATTTGACCTAGGCGAAGAGATGAAATTGAAGTTAACAGCATCTGCTCGTTATGACAAATCAGAATTTTTTGACGGATTCTTATCACCAAGACTTTCTGCTGGTTTAACAGTTAACCAAAACCATAACATTAGAGCATCTGTGCAAACAGGATTCAGAAACCCTACAACTCAAGATTTATTTATTGGTTTAGATGCTGGTCGTGCCATTTTAGTTGGTTCAGCTCCTGCAAACTTAGACCGTTACTCGCGTAGTTATGATATTAGTGCTGCCGGACAGGCTGGCTTTGGTCAACCTGCTCAAATTACGCAAACAGGTGGTGCTGCTTATACCAATTCCTATTTAGCTTCTTCAGTAAGTGCTTTTGCTAAATCTGAAAATCCTGCCGACTTAGAAATTGGAAATTCAGCGCTTGTAACACCTGAAAAAATCACCACTGCAGAAGTTGGATATAGAGGTAAAATTGATAGAGTAGTTATTGATATGAGTGTGTATTATAACAAATACCAAGATTTCATTTCTGGTGAAGTTGTAGTCGCTCCTTTTTACGGAACTGTAGGTGATAATGGTTTGTCTATAGCAGCAATTGCCAATGGCGATTATAAAGCTTACCAAACTTACACCAACTCAACAGCTGATGTTAACTCTTATGGAGGTTCTATCGGTATCACTACTAAGGTCTTTGGAGATTTTGACTTAGGAGGAAGTTATACGTACACGAAACAAGATTTCGATCAAGCGGCTTTCCCTGATTTCAAAACAAGTTTTAACACACCAGAACACAAAGCAAAAATTAATTTTGGTAACGCCAACTTATTTAAAAACTTCGGCTTTAATACGGCATGGAGATGGAGTGACGATTACTACTGGCAAGCAACATTTGGTGATGGTGCCATCCCAGCTTATCACGCATTAGATGCACAAATCAACTACACTGTACCTTCAATTAAATCTACTTTTAAAGCAGGTGCAACCAACGTTCTTGGTGAAGAATACAATACAGCAATTGGTACAGGTTCTATAGGATCAATGTATTACGTTTCCTGGACTATCAATAACTTATAAAAAATAACACAATGAAAAATATAAAATATTTACTGCTGTCCGCCATTTTAGTAGGTTTCACAGCGTGTAGTGAAGATGATTATGATTATAACCCCGCTCCTGAACCACTTCCGGAACTAACCGCTGGCTCTGTAGACTTTTCAAATTATGTAGCTGTTGGGGCATCGTTTTCAGCAGGATTTACAGATGGCGCATTGTTTATAAAAGGTCAGGAAAATTCATTTCCAAACATTTTAAATAACCAGTTTGCAACTGTTGGTGGCGGTTCATTTACACAGCCATTAATGAAAGATAACATTGGCGGATTTGTTATGGGCTCAACTGTGGTGCAGTCTCCAAGATATTATGTAGATTTATCAGGACCATCACCTTCACCAAAACTATTGGATGCTACACCAACAACACAATTAACCGAGCGTTTGACGGGTTCGTTTAACAACTACGGTATACCAGGTCTTAAAAGCTTCCATTTAGGAATACAAGGCTATGGTGCTGCTAACCCTTATTTCGGTCGTATGGCATCTAGTGCCACAGCGACAGTAATTGGTGATGCAGCAGCTAAAAACCCAACCTTCTTTACGCTTTCAGAAATAGGCGGGAATGATGTTTTAGCATATGCTACTTCTGGTGGAACAGGTGTAAACCAATTGGGTAATATTGATCCTAGAACTTACGGTTCAAATGACATCACAGACCCTAATGTGTTTGCAGCGTCATTTAAAGGTGCAGTAGCAGAATTAACAAAAAATGGTGCAAAAGGGGCTGTGGCAAATGTACCTTACATTACAAACTTAGCTCATTTTACAACCGTACCTTATAAACCTTTAAGCCCTGCTAATCCGGCGTTCGGACCACAAATTCCATTGTTGAATAACATTTTTGGAGCCTTAAATCAAATTTTCGCACAGGTTGACCCAAGCAGAAAAATTGTTTTCTCAGAAACAGCTGCAAGTGCTGTAGTTATTTATGATGAAAGCTTAACAAATATTGCTCCGGTAATTGAAGGTGCTCTTAATGCGAGTCCAACATTCCCTGCATTTATTGCACAGTTTGGATTGCCAGCTCAAGCGGCTCCATTAGTAGCGAATCTTCTTGCAACTACTTACGGTCAAGCAAGACAAGCTACAGCTAATGACTTACTCGTTTTACCAAGTATGAATACTATTGGTACCGTTAATATGGCCTCTGTTCAAACATTAATGGCGAAAGGTTTACCTCAAGCTTTGGCGGGTCAGTTTTCTGTAGAAGGCGTAACATTGCCTTTAGCTGATAAATGGGTTTTGATCCCAACTGAGCAAGCAGAAATTAAAACTGCTACAGACGCTTACAACCAAATTATTGCAGCGGTTGCAGCAGAAAAAAACTTAGCTCTTGTTGATTTTAAATCTATTTTAGAGAAAGCTACTACTGAAGGCATTCATGATGGCGATTTTATCTTCAGAACTAACTTGGTGAGTGGTGGATTGATTAGTTTGGATGGTGTGCATTTAACATCAAGAGGCTATGCACTTATGGCTAACGAATTCTTGAAAGCCATTGATGCTCAGTACGGCTCTAATTTTATAGCGGCTGGCGTAAAAGCTAACGCTGGAGATTATCCAACAAACTACAGCAAAGACTTAAGATAATTAAGAATTAAAATTTATAATTAAAACACCTTTCCAAAGAAGGTGTTTTTTTATGCTTAAAAAACCGTATAAAAGGAGTTTATAATTAGTTAAAAAACTATATCTTTGCAGCGCGAAAAA
Source organism: uncultured Gelidibacter sp. (assembly GCF_947500795.1). GTDB lineage: Bacteria > Bacteroidota > Bacteroidia > Flavobacteriales > Flavobacteriaceae > Gelidibacter. The sequence goes on from NZ_CANMTE010000002.1 coordinate 44,478, forward strand.
CAAACTACCCAACTCATTTGGGTAAAAACATTTTAGCAAAAAAATTCAATTCAACATTAAACATATAAGTAATGTCAAAAGTTACAGGTAAAGTTGCACAAATCGTTGGTCCAGTTATCGACGTAGCCTTTAAAGCGGGTTCAAGCCTTCCAAAAATCTATGATTCTTTAGAAATTAAAAGACCTGACGGTTCTTTATTGGTACTAGAAGTTCAATCACATATTGGTGAGGATACTGTACGTACCATCGCTATGGATTCTTCTGATGGACTCAGCAGAGGAACTGAAGTTGTAGCAACAGGCGCTCCTATTCAAATGCCAATTGGCGAAGATGTTTACGGACGTTTGTTTAATGTTATTGGAGATGCTATTGATGGATTGGGCGATTTGCCTAAAGCTGGCGATGCTGGTTTACCAATCCACAGACAAGCACCTAAATTTGAAGATTTATCAACTTCAACTGAAGTTTTATTCACAGGTATCAAAGTAATCGATTTGATAGAGCCTTACGCAAAAGGTGGTAAAATTGGTTTATTTGGTGGTGCAGGTGTTGGTAAGACTGTATTGATTCAGGAGTTGATTAACAATATTGCAAAAGGTCACGGTGGACTTTCAGTATTTGCTGGAGTTGGAGAAAGAACTCGTGAAGGAAATGACCTTTTGAGAGAGATGTTAGAGTCAGGAATTATCAAGTATGGTGATGCCTTTATGCACTCAATGGAAGAAGGCGGATGGGATTTATCTAAAGTTGATAAATCTGTGATGAAAGATTCTAAAGCAACTTTCGTATTCGGACAAATGAACGAACCACCTGGAGCACGTGCTCGTGTGGCATTATCAGGTTTAACTATTGCAGAATATTTCCGTGATGGTGCTGGTGACGCTCAAGGTAAAGACGTACTTTTCTTCGTTGACAACATTTTCCGTTTTACACAAGCTGGTTCTGAGGTATCTGCATTATTAGGCCGTATGCCTTCTGCGGTAGGTTACCAACCAACATTGGCTACTGAGATGGGTGCGATGCAAGAGCGTATTACATCAACAAAAAGAGGTTCTATTACATCTGTACAAGCGGTTTACGTACCTGCGGATGATTTAACGGATCCTGCGCCGGCAACAACGTTTGCCCACTTAGATGCAACAACAGTATTGTCTCGTAAAATTGCTGAGTTAGGTATTTATCCTGCGGTAGATCCATTAGATTCTACTTCACGTATCTTAACTGCTGACATTTTAGGACATGAGCACTACGCTTGTGCACAACGTGTAAAAGAGTTATTACAACGCTACAAAGAATTACAAGATATTATTGCTATCCTTGGTATGGAAGAGCTTTCTGAGGAAGATAAAATGGCTGTAGGACGTGCAAGACGTGTACAACGTTTCTTATCTCAACCATTCCACGTTGCTGAGCAATTTACAGGTATCCCAGGAGTATTGGTAGATATTAAAGAAACTATCAAAGGATTCAACATGATTATGGACGGTGAGTTAGATCACTTACCAGAAGCTGCATTCAACCTTAAAGGAACTATTGAAGAAGCAATCGAGTCTGGAGAGAAAATGCTTGCTGAAGCTTAATAATAAGTAAGCAGTCTACAGTTTTCAGTCTTTAATAACTGCAAACTGTAGATTGCGCACTGCAAACTAAAAAACTATGTATTTAGAAATTGTATCCCCAGAAGCATCCTTAGTTAGCGGTAACGTCGATAGTGTTACTGTTCCAGGTTTAGAGGGTGAATTCCAAATGTTGAATAATCACGCCGCTATTGTTGCTATTCTTGGTAAAGGAAAAGTAAAATTTAAAGGCGATGCAACCATTGCTAATGGACAAGAAAAGAACTTCACAAAAGAAGATGGGCAATGGGTAATGCAAATCAACAGTGGAACTGTAGAAATGAAAGATAATAATGTGATTGTGTTAGTTGACTAACCTTTACATTTTTTACTAGATAAAAAAAAATCACGCTTTTCAGCGTGATTTTTTTGTTTTATACTTTAGATGCCAACCAACTCGATTGCTTCTCTTTTAGTTTCTTAGTAAACTCTTTCGAATTTGCATCCATCAACTTCAAGTTATAAGAGGTCCCGGTACCAATAGTTAATTCTAATTCCTTTTGAGTTCCGTATCGTTCAACAACCACAGACTCCTTTTCGCCTACTTTAAAGCCATTTAAAACTGAATTGACACCTACGTTCCCTTCAAGTTCCGTACCGCCTATTTTGAGCAGCTTATCCCCTTTCTGAAATCCGGCGTTGTAAGAGGGAGAACCGATTTTAGGGTTACTCACCAAGACTTGGTTTCTGACCATGGTTCCAAACTCAATATCATTTTTAGTTTCTAAGATTACGCCTACATTTTTCAGGAGTCGTTCAAAATCTGGCATGCCACTTTTATGAATATAATTTTCGAAGAAATCATCCGCCAATGGCTTACCCGCAAATTTCACTAAACTTTGATGTAAATCAGCCACCGTATAACCGACCTCAGTTTTCCCATAAGTATTCCAAACCAACGTCATATACTCATCAAGTGTCAAACCGTGTTCTCTCAAGGTTAAATCTAACGCCAATCCTAACATGCTCCCGTAAGAATAATAGGAAATGAACGTGTTTTCCCTATTGGTCTCATCCACTGATTTGGCCGCGTCTACAAAAGGCGCTTGGTAACTCATTTCAATCGGATTGAAAAATTGCCTTCCTGGCGAGGTCCACACATAGTTAAACGTTCTTACCAATCCGTTAATGTAATCTTCGCGACTCATGATTCCTGATCTCACCAACGATAAATCATCGTAATAGCTGGTAAATCCTTCGGCAAACCATAAATCGCCGCTCATATTAGCTTTTGAAAAATCGAATGGCTCTAACGATTTTGGACGGATTCGCTCCACATTCCAGCAATGGAAAAATTCATGCGCCACCGTCCCAATATTACCTTCCATTCCGCCTTGCGACAAACTTCGTGAACTTGGGATAGCGGTAGAATTCCGATGCTCCATTCCATCACCAGTCGCATTTGGCATATAGCAGGCTAAAAATAGATACTCGCCGTAATCAAAGCTTGGTAATTCTCCAAACACCATCATTTGCTCCAACACGACCTTTCTGACCTTTTCAAAATAAGTATCTACTTCATCCTCTGAAGCGGCATCATCATGCATTACCAACACTATTTTTTGACCTTTCACATCAAAAGAACGCTCTCTAAAATTCGCAATTTCTACAGGACTATCCATAAAATACTGAAGATTTGGCGCGTAATAGGTGTTGTTTTGTTGATGCTTTAACTGGGTGGCAATCTTCCAATTTAAATCTTCACGCACCTTAAATGTCACTTCCATTTCTTGATGTTCAAGCTCAGGAACATACATAAACGTTGCAGGTATATTTAAATGTGCATGGGTTTCATCAACTTGCGCATAAGTACCGTCGCCATGGTTTGCAAACAGCGTGTAACTCACATTTATGGTACCATCATGACCATTTACTTCCCAAGAGTACGGATCTGGGCGAGTTGCTTTAAGCTCCTCTCCTTTACCGTCAGTAACCTTTACATTATACAAGTTTTTCGCAAATTCATGCAAAGCGTAGCGTCCAGGTGATGAACGACTCATACGAAACGTTGCCGTTTCCGATTTTAAATTGCTAAATGTTGCTTGAATGTTAGCTTCATGATGAACAGCATTCTCAAAAGAGATGGTGTATTTTGAAGAAATTTGGGCTTGCAAAACAAATGAAGCCATGAAAAATAACAGACAGATACTAATACGAATCATGATTTTAAAATTTTGATTCTCAAATATACAATCTTTTATATTCCTTTCTCGGCGCCTACAGGTATTAAAAACCTGTGAGGACTTCGTATCTTTACGCTATGATTCCTAAAAAACTTCAAGATAAATTAGAGGCACGAAAAGCGGACAATACCTTTCGGAAATTGCGCCAACCTCATGAGTTGATTGACTTTGCATCCAACGACTATTTAGGGTTTTCGTTATCCAAAGAAATTTTTGATCATACCCATTACTATTTGGAAGAAGCATTCATTTTCCAAAATGGCTCCCGGGGTTCCCGTTTACTAACTGGTAATCACAAACTTTACAAAGATGTTGAGGACTTAATTTGCAAAACGCATGATTGCGAAAGTGCCTTGATTTTTAATTCTGGTTACGATGCCAACCTCGGATTTTTCTCAAGTGTTCCCCAACGTGGCGATGTGGTTTTTTATGATGAATACATCCATGCGTCCATCCGGGATGGAATTTCCATGGGCCATGCCCAAGCCTATAAATTTAAACACAATGATCTTGACGATTTAAAGCAGAAATGTCAGTTTCAGCGTGAAAGGATTTCTAAAGATTCAGAAGTTTATATTGCTACAGAATCAGTGTTTTCTATGGATGGCGATACACCAGATTTGATAGCAATGGCTGAATTTTGTAAAACAAATCATTTCAAGCTGATTGTTGATGAAGCACACGCCGTTGGTGTTTTTGGTGAAAACGGGATTGGTTTGACACATAGTTTAGGAATTGATGCAGCTATTTTTGCAAGAATCATCACTTTCGGAAAAGCCCTCGGTTGCCATGGCGCCGCAATTTTAGGATCTAAGCAACTTGCCGATTATCTCGTTAATTTTTCGAGACCCTTTATTTATACCACTGCCCTGCCGCCCCATTCTTTAATGACCATTAAGTCTGCCTATAAAGAGTTACAACAAACCCACGCTATAGAAAAGCTGCACGAAAACATTAACTATTTCAAAGAAAAAGTAGCCGAGCACCAACTGCAAGAACGTTTTATTACGAGTGAATCTGCAATTCAATGTTGCATAATCCCAGGAAATGACACCGTTAAAAAAGTTTCGCAAGACTTTTATGCACATGGTTTTGATGTAAAACCGATCGTCTCTCCTACGGTACCTAAAGGTCAGGAGCGTCTGCGTTTTTGTATCCATTCCTATAATGCTGAAGAGGAAATCTCAAAAGTGTTAGCGCTTTTAGCTACATTTATAAAATGAAAAATGAAACATTTACGACTGTTGCGGTATTTCAATATTCTTCGGAAGCGCAAATCATTAAAGGCAGATTGGAATCGGACGGGATTGAAGTTTTTCTAGCCGATAACCTCACTATAGATACGGACCCACTGGTGAGCAATGCTATTGGCGGGGTTAAGTTAAAAGTCCTTTCTACGCAAGTAGCTGAAGCCAAAGAGATTCTGAATTCCATTCAGCCATATGCCATTGACGATGAAGGCAATGCTTTAAATTGCCCTAATTGCATGAGTACGGATGTCGAATTATTCTCCACAATTAAAGACATAAAATCCTTTTTCTGGTTTATTTTTGGGTTCCTATTTTCATCACTTCCATTTTATACCAAGCACAAATATATGTGCGACGTGTGTGGAACCGAATTTGATATAAAATGAACAATTATTTCGTTACCGGTATCTCAACAGATGTTGGAAAAACCATCGCTTCAGCAATTTTAGTAGAAGCCCTCAACGCCGATTATTGGAAACCAATCCAAGCTGGCGATTTGGACAATTCAGATACGCATAAAGTGCAGCGGTTAGTCTCCAATAAAAAATCGAAATTTCACGACAGTAGTTACTTGTTGAACACGCCTATGAGTCCGCATGCCGCAGCTGAAATTGATGGCGTTACGGTATCTACTAAAACCATAAAAACACCAAAAACCAAAAAGAATTTGGTGATTGAAGGCGCGGGTGGCTTGTTGGTTCCTATCAATGATTCTGAAACCATTCTCGATTTGATCAAACCCGAATATAAGGTGATTGTTGTATCAAGACATTATTTGGGAAGCATTAACCATACGCTTTTAACGGTCAATCTTTTAAAATCGAAAGGTTTTGACTTGGCACTAATTTATAGCGGCGAAGCACATGCATCCACAGAAGCAATCATCGAAAAAATGACTCAAGTCCCAGTCATTGGGCGCATCGATGAAGAGCCTTATTTTGATAAAAATGTGGTGCTGGAATACGCTGAAAAATTTAAAGAGACTTTATAATACTTCGCAGAATATCCTGGAGATGTTAATCAATACATTGCATTGCGACTGCGCCCAATGCAACAAATACCGTATACAAATGACCCTAAAAGAACGCGATAAAAAACACCTTTGGCACCCACTAACGCAACACAAACTGCACCCAGACACCATTGCCATTGTTAAAGCAAAAGACTGTACACTTACCGATGAAGATGGCAACACATACATCGACGCCATCGCATCTTGGTACACGTGCATGTACGGACATTGCAACGCTTTTGTTACCGATCGTGTTGCAGCTCAAATGCAGCAGTTGGATCAGGTGGTTTTTAGCGGATTTACGCATGAACCGGCAATCAAACTTTCTGAAGCCTTGATTTCTATTCTTCCAGAAAATCAAAACAAACTCTTTTTTAGTGATAACGGATCAACAAGTGTTGAAATCGGCATTAAAATGGCGCTGCAATATCATTTTAATAAAGGCGAAAAACGCAATATCCTTCTCGCTTTTGAAGATGGGTTTCACGGTGATACGTTTGGTGCCATGAGCGTTTCTAGCTTATCTGTGTACAACGGTCCTTTTGAAGAGTATTTTTTGGATGTGAAGCGAATTCCAACGCCAAATGGTGAAAACCATAACTCCATTTTGAATCTTCTTGAAAAATTGGTTTTGGAGCATGATATTGCCGGCTTTGTATACGAGCCTTTAGTACAAGGTGCGGCGGCAATGAAAATGCACAACGCAGATGGTCTTAACCAAATTTTGAAGTTTTGTAAAGATCATCACATTATTACGGTTGCGGATGAAGTTATGACCGGATTTGGAAAAACCGGGAAAAATTTTGCATCTGACTATATGGACACGAAGCCTGATATCATCTGTATGAGTAAAGCGCTCACGGCAGGATTGCTCCCTATGGCAATTACTTCCTGTTCCCAGCCTATTTATGATGCTTTTTATAGTGATGATATGAGCAAAGGACTCTTCCACGGACATACGTATTCGGCTAATCCGTTAGCGTGTACTGCTGCTTTGGCGGGGATAGAGTTATTAAAATCGGAAGCCATACAACAAAACATTGAACGGATTAGTGCGGCTCACCAAGGCTTTAATGAGCGTATTAAAGAGCATCCAAAGGTAAAATCGACGCGCCAAACTGGAGTTATTTTTGCGCTCGACCTGAATATTGAAATGGAACGTTATGGCGATTTACGCGATAAAATTTTCAAGTTCTTTATGGACAATGGCGTCTTCTTAAGACCTTTAGGGAGCACCATTTACATTCAAGCGCCATATGTGATTACGGAAAGTGAATTGGAAAAAGTATATCAAACCATTGAAAACGCATTGGACATTCTCTAAAATATTTAATCACATTTGGAAATAACATAGTGTTTCCTATTCCACGCTCGAGATAGTTTTATTTTTGCTTAAATTTTAAGTTTTGCTACAACCCGTTTCTATCACTGCTATTAGTTCCATTTCCCCACTAGGAGAGACTACACCTGATATTTGGAAGAATTATCAACATAACGGCCATTGTCTTTCTGAAAAATCTTTTGGGGACATTAAAGCGATGGTGGGTCAGTTACCTTCTGTGGTAAAATCGGCTATTAAATCTTTACAACACTCCGATTCCCATTTTAAGAATTTAGATCCATCGGTTTTGTATGCGATTTACACGTCGCGAAATGCAGTAGCTGAAGCTGGTTGGACTTCCAAAGATAATTTCGGAATCAATATTGGTTCCTCGCGCGGTGCAACTGCTTTATTTGAAAAATACCACGAAGATTTTCTTAATCGTGGGCGCGCTCAAACATTGAGTTCACCTACGACCACATTAGGTAATATCTCCTCTTGGGTAGCGCACGATTTGCAAACACAAGGACCAGAAATAAGCCATTCCATAACTTGTTCTACTGCTTTACATGCTTTATTAAACGGTGTGGCATGGATAAATTCTGGAATGTCAGATAAATTTTTAGTTGGTGGTAGTGAAGCGCCATTAACAAATTTTACGGTCGCTCAAATGCAAGCCATAAAAATTTATGCACCGCTTCCTCCACAAACGAACGCTAATTTTTATCCTTGCCGATCTTTAGATCTCCATAAAACAAAAAACTCCATGGTACTTGGCGAAGCGTCCGCTATGGCGTGTTTAGAACGCGGCATTTCTGAAAATGCGTTGGCCAACATCATTGGTATCGGGTATGCTACAGAAGTCTTGGAACATAGCGTCTCAGTATCTTCAGACGCCCAATGCTTCCAACGCTCCATGAAAATGGCTTTAGGGACGATAAATCCGAATGAAGTAGATATAATTGTCACTCACACCCCTGGCACCATAAAAGGAGATTCGTCAGAATTGAATGCTATAGATGCCGTTTTTCTGGATAAAAAACCCGCCTTAACTACCAATAAATGGAAAATTGGCCACAGTCTTGGCGCTTCTGGCCTATTAAGCTTAGAGATGGCCATTTTAATGTTGCAAAACCAAGAGTTCATCAATGTGCCTTTTATAGAAGCGCAAACGCCACAACGTATTAAAACCATTATGGTAAATGCGGTCGGATTTGGGGGAAATGCCGTCTCCATATTAATATCTCGATAGATTCGCAGTAGAAGTGGCACTTTTCCACTCATAGCCTTTTTTTAGCATCAAAAAAGTTCTCATTAAAAAGTTAATAGATTCAGTTCTCAAACCTTTTCTTTATTTTTAAGGTATGAAATATGGTTCTCTACTTATAATTTTTATGATGATGGGTTGCGCATCTGTCAGCCCAATTAAAAAAGCAATCTCTGCTGATGATGTAAAACTCAATACAATCATGAAGCAGTTGCCTTTACATGAAGTACAAGTACTGTTTTCTGAAGTCATTCGCGATAAAAATGGCCATGTAAAATTTTTGGAAGATCAGTTTCAAGTTGATGATGCAACGTATTTCTACCCTGCGAGTACTGTAAAATTGCCCATCGCCCTATTGGCATTAGAAAAGTTAAATCGCAACGCTTTAGTGGATAGAGATACACCTTCTAAAGTGGAAGATGACACCATCGTTTCAACCTTTACTAAGGATATCATCGATATATTTGCGGTTAGTAGCAACACGGCCTACAATCGATTATTTGAGTACCTAGGTCAAGATGAGATCAATCAGCAACTAAAAGATAAAGGCATTAATGCTAAAATTTATCACCGCTTGTCCATCCCAAATTCCGCCAATTTAACCACAAAACCATTGTTGTTCTACAAAGACGGTTCCGTCATATATAAGACAGAAGCCAAGACCAATCAACCTATGGCACCTTTACAGTTGAACAGCCTCAGCAAAGGTGTGGGTTACACCATTGGCAACAGCTTGGTCCAACAACCCATGGATTTCTCTATGAAAAATTACCTACCGGTAACCTCCTTACATGGCATATTGAAGCGATTGCTATTCCCTGAACTCTTTCCAAAACAGCAACAGTTTGCGTTGACTGAAGCCGATCGCAAATTCTTGATTGACGCCATGTCCATCCTTCCAAAACAAGCGGGTTATAATCCTGAAGATTTTCCCGATACCTACATGAAATATTTAGTTGTAGGCGATTCAAAAAGCACAATGCCCGAAGATTTGGAGATTCATAATAAGATAGGTTCTGCTTATGGCTATCTAACCGATTCTGCCTATATCATCAATAAAAAAACCAATCAAGAATTCCTAATAACGGCGACCATACATGTGAATAAGAACAAAATTTATAATGATGGTGTTTATGAATATGATGATCTTGGCATTCCCTTTTTAGCAGCTCTTGGCAGAAAATTGATATTATACCAATTAAAATAGACACAAAAAACGTCCATTTCTAAGATTATCTAAAGTTAATTTTCATCACCTTTAGTTGTGCTGAAAAACAACAATTTAAATCACACTTAAGTACACCACCAAAAAATTTATAGGCTTTCGGAAGATTTCTTTCATATTAAATAAGTTATTTTTACCTCATCATTGAAATTGACTAACATGACCAACATAAGACATAACTGGACAAAAGAAGAAATTCTCAATATTTATAATAAACCTTTTATGGAGTTGCTTTATGAAGCAGCAACAATACACAGGCAGCATCACGACCCGAACACGGTGCAGGTGTCTACCTTGCTTTCCATAAAAACGGGAGGTTGCCCTGAAGATTGCGGCTATTGTCCGCAAGCAGCGCGTTACCATACGAATGTTGAAGGCAATGATTTGATGAGCGTTCAGCAAGTAAAAGCGCAAGCCTTACGTGCAAAATCAACAGGAAGTTCTCGTGTATGTATGGGAGCAGCTTGGCGTAATGTAAAGGACGGTGAGGAATTTGATCAAGTTTTGGAGATGGTACGTACCATCAACAAATTGGATATGGAAGTATGTTGTACCTTGGGAATGATTACTGAAAATCAGGCACAACGTTTAGCTGAAGCCGGATTGTATGCTTATAATCACAATTTAGATTCTTCAGAAGAATATTATAAAGAAGTCATTTCTACCAGAGGTTATGAAGACCGTTTACAAACGATAGACAACGTACGTAAAACCAATGTTACGGTATGTAGTGGCGGAATCATTGGAATGGGAGAAAAAATTGAGGATCGCGCGGGCATGTTGGTGGCATTATCCACTTTAAATCCGCAACCAGAATCTGTACCGATCAATGCTTTGGTTGCCGTAGAAGGTACCCCGTTGGCAGATGAAAAACCTGTTGAGATTTGGGACATGATCCGTATGGTAGCTACTGCTAGAATCGTGATGCCAGAAACTCAAGTACGGTTAAGTGCAGGCCGTACCCAAATGAGTAGAGAAGGTCAAGCCATGTGTTTCTTCGCTGGTGCAAATTCTATTTTTGCCGGCGATAAATTATTGACGACTCCAAACCCAGACGTCAATGAAGACATGAAAATGTTTGAAGCATTAGGCCTTAATCCGCAAAAGCCATTTACTAAAAAGGTGCAACCACAAACGGTTGAAGCAGCAGAATCTAAATTTCAAGCGTTAGGAGAAAAACCTAAATGGACACGCCCTGATCATAAAATTGAACGTAATGAGATTGCAAAACAACAATCGAAGGTTTTAAAATAGTCAAAACTTAGGTCGAAAATTGCAATTTTAAGAGTTCTCCAAAACGTGTTAACATGTTAATATTTAACATACATTTTAATACGTTTCGTAACCATTTCTTAACTTTGCAGCCTAAATTTTTGAACTTTGGAATTAGACCTACAAGACATTCCTCGAGTAAAGACGATTACTAAGGAAGATTTCATTAAATTCTATTTTAAGCCTCAAAAACCAGTTGTTATTGAGCGCTTTATCGAAGATTGGCCGGCATATGAGAAGTGGAATTTAGACTATATCAAGTCTGTTGCAGGAGACAAAGTTGTACCCTTGTATGATGACCGTCCGGTAAATCATGAAGATGGTTTCAATGAGCCTCACGCCAAAATGAAAATGGCAGATTATATAGATCTTCTAAAGCGGGAACCTACAAAATTTCGCATTTTCCTATGGAATATTCTTAAGGAAGTTCCACAATTACAAAAGGATTATTCGTACCCAGATTTTGGTCTAAAACTCATGAAGGTTCTGCCGATGTTGTTTTTTGGCGGAGAGAACTCGCACACCTTTATGCATTATGATATTGATTTGGCCAATATCTTCCATTTTCATTTTAACGGCAAAAAGCTGTGTATTTTATATGATCAAAGACAAAATCCATTCCTTTATAAAATTCCGCATTCGTTAATTACGCGAGAGGATATCGATTTTTCCAATCCTGATTTCGAAAAATGGCCCGCACTAAAAAAAGCTAAAGGCTATAGAACGGAATTGAATCATGGTGAAGTGCTTTATATGCCTGAGGGTTATTGGCATTATATGAAATATATCACGCCAGGGTTTTCCATGAGCTTACGCGCTATTGCGAGAAATCCGAAAAATTTAGGAAAAGCCATCTATAATATAGTGGTCATGCGTCATTTTGATACTGTCATGCGTAAATTAAAAGGTCAAAAATGGATCGATTGGAAGAACGACAAAGCCTTTAGCAATACTCAAAAGAGTTTAGAGCAGTACTAACGTATTTTAAAAAACATAGCTATATTTGCCCAAATTAAAAACAAAACTTATATCATGAAAAAACTGATTGTAATCCTATGCATTTTAAACGTTTCTTTTGCTAATGCACAAGCTTTTAAAGGTAATGGCGATAATAAATTGCAGATTGGCGCAAATTTTCAAGACTATGCAACTGGAATCAATGTAGCTTTTGATTATGGTTTAGGCGAAAACATTTCCGTAGGTGTTTCCGGTGCATATGCCTTAGGCGTAAAGGAAGAATTAGATGCTAGTTTTGGTGATCGTTTTGACCTTAAAGGACGTTTCAACGCACACTTAGGAAGTGTTTTGAACATTGATGAAAATTTTGATCTTTATCCAGGTTTAAACTTGAGTTTAAAGAATTTTGGTGGCCATGTAGGCGCACGCTATTTTTTCTCTGATGGTTTTGGAATTTATGCTGAAACGGTATTCCCATTAGCAAAATATGATACCACTATTACAAATCCAGCTGAAGAAATCCATAACCAGTTCGTGGTAAATATTGGAGCGACATTTAGCTTATAATAAAAAACTAATTGCTATTTAAAACTGCGTTGTTCTTCGGAATGATGCGGTTTTTTTTTGTGAATATTCTTAAAATGAATTGTCAAACCTCAAACCTCAAACCTCAGAACCTCAAACCTCACACCCTACATTCTCAAAACAACTCATTGACCTTGTCATACACCAAATGACTTTCCCAACCTCTATAAAAGAGGTAATCGGCTAGTTTTTTCTTTTTCTTCATTGGGTTTTTTTCTCGGATAGTTTCTGCCTTCTTTTCTGCAAGTGCATGAAACGTATTCAAGTAGTCCTGATCGCTAATAGTTTGAAGCGCCTCCGCAATCAGTGTTTTACCGATTTCCTTTTGTTTAAGTTCCCGCGTCAAACGTTGTTTGCCCCATTTTTTAATTCTGAATTTCCCGCTGACAAATGCCTTTGCATAGCGTTCTTCATTTAAAAAATTGTCCTGCATCAATTTCACAACAATATGGTCAATTACCTCAGGAATCATTCGCATGGTATATAGTTTTTGGGTGACTTCCTTATGACAGCGTTCTTGATAACTGCAATAGCGCTCCATTTTTTTTAAAGCCTCCTCAACCGTATACGTTTTATGTGTTTCCATATGCAAAAATAGCAACATTTTGTTAATAAGTTAAAAATTATAACACGCTGTTTATGAGCTATTTTAGTCTACCTTTAATTCCTTGTGTTAGTAACAAGGATTTATTTATGCAATTATGGATAAAACACTAAATCTCGTAGTATTAGCATCACTGAGTTTTGTGTTTTCCACGGTTGGCCAAGCTCCCGAAATCAAAGTCGAGGGCAATGTAGGCACCTATCCAGAAATTGTAAGTGGCGACACCAATCCACAAGGCACCGATAATACCCTGTTTGCTGCACAATTTATCGGGTCTTCACAATCTAAATCGTACCGCATTCGCAATCTAGGGAATCTCAACTTAACGGTTTCTAGTGTGAGCATCTTGGGTGCAAATCCGGGTGATTTCACTATCACAACAACACCTAGCGCCACTATTTCACCTGATAGTTTTTCGCTTCTAGAAATACAATTCGCACCCTTAGTTTCGGATGTAAGAAACGCCATTGTTTCAATCATAAATAATGACAGTGACGAAAACCCTTACACATTCGCCGTACGTGGCACCGGACGATGCGTAACTGCGAGCAACACCATATACCCAACGAGTGGTCCCGTAGGCACAATTGCCACAATTATAGGCGCTAATTTTGGGCCAACAACCGCTGCAATCATCAATGGCATACACATGCCGTTAACGCTAATAAATTCCACTACTATTGAAGTCAAAATTCCCAATGGCGCATCAACAGGGAATATCAAAATTGTGAACACTCTTGGCTGTATAAGCATAACGCCCTTTACGGTTATAGATAGCGCCATTGGCGGCTGTGAAGGAAGCATGTTTCTATCCGACTTATTTATTAGTGAAGTGACGGATGCTACCGCTGGCGGATTAAGTTATGTTGAAATTTATAATGGGACAGGTGCCACAATTGCGCTTGAAAACTATGCATTAGCGATTTATAATAATGGTGTCTCAAGTCCAACGAACACATTAAAACTAAGTGCTGTAAGCCTAGCTCATAATTCAATTTACACTGTTGCCATGGGCATTTCCAATAATCCAACTACAGGGAACACTTGTCCTCAGATTGGGGGAAATGGGCAATTGGCAAATCAAACGAGTACGGTGGTAGGCATCAATAAAAAGGACAATGAACATGATCTTATCCGTTTGATGAAAAATAACAACACAGTGGTTGTTGATGAATTCGGTACATATCTGGATAAAGATTGGATGGACACTACAATCATAACAGGCGATCGTGGCTTTAACTTTAGACGGTTAAATTCTGCGTCGATTCTTCCCAATCCTACTTTTAATCTGGCCGATTGGAATGCTATTGATTGGGTAGGTTCGGGTGCAACGTCTTGTGGCACGAATGATTATTCGAACATTGGAATCTATGATTTCTCCGGTGGTGCTCCTCCCACAATTACGATTCACCCAATTTCACCATCTTCCGCTTGTAGTTTATCAGCATCATTATCGGTGCAAGCATCTGAAGGCGTGTCAGGCGGCCTGCCTTTAGCCTACCAATGGTATTACAATGCACCCAATACTTCAAATTGGATCGAAATTTTACCAATGGACACAACATATTCCGGTCAGCAAAGTTCAAACCTCAGCATTTTAAATTTGGAAAATTTTGATGGGTATCAGTTTTACGTACAGGTTCGCGAAAACGGAATCACATGCTATAAAGCCAGCCATGTAGTACCCATAAAAATTAAAAAAACCAGTTGGACTGGTACGCATTGGAGCCCAATCTTACCAAACAGCAGTACAGTCACCGTTTTAAATGCAAATTACACTACTAATGCTACCAACGGCAGTTTTTCAACGTGCAGCCTCGTTGTGAATTCCGGATACAGCTTACATATTACGGACGATCATTATATAGAAATACTAAACGATGTGATTGTTAAAGGAAACTCACCTTCGGATTTTGGAGAAATCGTAGTAGAAACTAAAGGAGCTTTTGTACAAAGAGGCGATGATTCTTCAGCTGGAAATTTCACGATCGTTAACTCTGGCACCTCACGTGTTAAAAAGTCGACTCCCATTAAACAGAAATGGTATGCTTATACCTATTGGAGTTCTCCGGTTGGCACGGAAACCGTGGAAAGGGCATTGAGTATGGCCTTGCCTAATCGTCGGTTTTATTTTGATGCTTCCAGTTATTTAGATGCTGATGGAAATGATATTGATGATAATGGAGACGATTGGAAACTGGCGACCGGCCGTATGATACCAGGCGTCGGCTATGCAGCAACTTCCAAAACGACAAGTATCCCATTTCCTAGAATTGATGAAACCGAATTTAGTGGCGCTTTTAACACAGGAAATATTTCCGTGAATATTATAACCAATAACCTCCCCACAGACAATGATTGGAATTTAATTGGCAATCCCTATGCATCTGCCATAGCTTTTAAATTGGTCCACAGCGCAAATCCTGATGTTATTGATGGCGCTGCCTATTTATGGTCTCACTTTTCTCCTCCCTTGGCTAGCAATCCTGGGAACCAAGTTTTGAATTTTAATAGTGCAGACTATGCCGTAATTACAACAGGAAGTGGAAATGCAGCAGGCGCAAGTAAAATCATTCCATCGGATTATATTCCGTCAGGTCAAGGCTTTTTCGTGAAAGGCATTCATAGCGGTGGCACATTGACTTTTAAAAACGCTATGAGAATGGCCGATGTCTCAAGCAATGCACAATTTTTTAAATCTGCTCCCACGGATATAGCTAACAAATACTGGATTAATCTTACTTCGGATAGTGGAATATTTAGTCAAATTCTCGTCGCTTATGTAGATGATGCCACTGACGGTTTTGATGGATTCACCTATGATGCCGAACGAAATTTAGCGTCTGGTATTGGTGCAAATATTTATACTGAAATCCCAACACGCAATAAAACATATGTTATTCAAGGGAAATCTCCCGCTAGTTTAACATTGGAAGAAGAATTACCAATAGCATTTTACACTACCATTACCCAGCCCACCAACTATAAACTATCACTCGCCCAATCACAAGGAGCGTTCTTTGAAGAGAACAAAATTCATATTAAGGATAATTTACTGGACATTTCCCATAATTTATCTCAAAGCGACTATAGTTTCACGTCTGTCATCGGCGACTTTAAAGATCGATTTGTAGTTCATTTTAAAACCCAGACGTTGTTACTTGAAGATGCAGTTGTGGAGTCGGATATGCTATCGATAATCGAACTTAAAAATGGAAGTGTTCAATTTTCTATCGGGCAACATCTCTCTATAAAATCAGTGGAAATTATTGATGTTTTAGGCAGAACCTTATATCATTTCAAAGGTAGTTCTAACAAAGAAATTTATGAATTAGGCGACACAAGTCAAGCTGTTTACATTGCCCGAGTGAGGCTTTCCAACGACCGAATCATTACAAAACGCATACTAAAGCGCCATTAGTCTAGACATTGAGAGTCAAACCCGAAAGATAATAGATGCCTTAGAGCGCATACTTTAACGACAGTATTAAGTTACGTCCTGGCGCTGCGATACCTGAAGAATAGGTCTTGTAGCGTTGATCGGTGATATTCTCCAATCCAGCTGTTAATGATACAGCATCATTCAATTGATATTGCGTTCTAAAATTAAGCGTGTACCAAGATGGCGCATAAGGATTTCCATTACCATCTTTAGCGTACATATATCCTTTGTCCTGTTCTGAAGGTGCCAGTTGGTTGTTTGACAATTCACTGTTGTATGCTGCAAAAGCATCAAACTGTAGCTTGTCCTTTTGCCATATCAAATGTGTCGTACCAAACTGCGGTGCGGCATGACGTAGCGATGTGCTTTCACCATAATCATCTTCTTCCCTACCTCCAATAATGTTATAATTGGAAGTTAATTTAAAATCATCAGTCATATTCACCAGCAAGCCCACTTCAAAACCATAAATTCTCGATTCTGCCGCATTCTGAATGGCCTGTACAGTACTCATCTCACCATCATACATCACTTCAGACTTCCCATTCAGATTAAAATCGCGACGGACCAAAGTATTATCCAAATAGGTATAATACGTAGCCATATCAAGAATTACTTTGTTTTCGAAGTTGAATTTCACACCTAATTCGAGTCCGTAGGCATATTCCGGTTTTAAGTCGTGATTAGGTACTACCACCGCACCAGGCTCTGAGTCGAAAACTTTGCCTATATCATCAATATTTGGCGCTCTGAATGCAGAAGACGCATTAAATTTTAATGCAATAGTTTGGTTGGGATTCCAATTGACTCCCGCCGTCCCTGTAAAAGCTCCCGTATTGATTTTAGTAGTGCTATACGGTAAATTTAAATAGGTGTTATTCTCAGTAAAGTCGGCATTTAGGACCACATGGTTGTAGCGTACGCCAGTTTGGAATACAAACTTCGGATTAGGTTTGTATTTTAAACTGGTATAGGCGGCTACAGATTGCCAATCGGAGCCTGTTGGATAGCGTGATACCGTAGGCAGGCTCGTGCCTGTTTTAATGTATTCTTCACTTCCTGAAGACGTCACAAGATTGTAAATATATTCCAATCCGTAGAACAATTCGGTTCTTGCACCGAGCTGTTTTTCTAGATCTAAATTAGCAGAAACAGCGTCTACAGCTTCTTCCCTCACATTTCTAATTGGCTTATTAAAATCTCTATCCATACGACTTTCCTGAAAATTCTGATAGGCAACTGTCGCCTGAATTTTATCGTATAAATTAGAATTACTGCTCAATTTGGTCACCTGTATGTTTCCCATAAACCAACGTTGCGGACCATAATTCCACTCCGCAGAGCGCAAATTATCACCTTTATAGCGAATCAATCGGTCGTATCTGGAATAGTCTGAGGTTGTGGAATAGTGCAGTCCTAAATCAAACGTCCAATCTTCCATTGGTTCATATCTGACTTTCTGTAAAAAGTTAATTTGATCATAACCCGTAGGCTTTTGAACTAACGGATAGGCATTCGGAACCATTTGGTCAACGCCATCTATAGTGCGAACATACTCATATCTTATATAATCCGAAGGTCCGTGACTTCCCATGCGCAAATCGTCAAAATCAGTGTAACTAACACTACTGAAAAACGCCCATTTCTTAAGTCCGAAATTTAAATCGATATGACCCGTTTTTTCGTTATTGGCTGTCGCATATCTTGCTACCGTATTTCCTCTAAAATATAATGAATCAGAATATGACAAATGCGGTTTACGGGTGTAAAAACTCATAACACCACCAAGCGCATCACTTCCATAAACTACCGAACCTGCGCCAAGGGTGACTTCCGTATTGTGAATTGCAAAAGGATCTATAGAGAGTACATTTTGCAAATTCCCGCCTCTAAAAATGGCGTTGTTCATTCTTACGCCATCTACGGTTATTAAAAGCCGATTGGTAGACAACCCTCTAATCATCGGACTCCCACCTCCCATTTGACTTTTTTGAATAAAGACATTTCCTGTACTTTCCAATAAATCGGCGCTGGTTTGTGGATTTGAAAAAGCAATAGATTTTGCGGTGATATTCATAATTTTCTGAGGAATATCACGCTTACTCTGTTGAAACTTTGATGCCGAAAGTACAACTTCATCCAAACCTTCAATTTTAGGTTTTAAAAAGATCGTTTTATTGTTAATCTCAGAGACCTTGAAGTTTTTTGTTTTATATAACAAATGCTCTACAAATATCAGCTCATCAATTGAAAACTGACCCAAGTTGACAACGCCATCAATATCAGACATTGTAGATTTTGATTTTGAAGCATTATATACTAATGCACCTGCAACGGGAAGGTTCGTTTTTTCTTCTAAAATTTTAATGTGTTGTGATTGGGCAGAAACACTTAACAGCAGAAACATACAGCATGACAACAAAAATTTCATATAAGGGAGAGTCAATTTTTTTAATTAAATACTTGATTTAACACTTGAAGTGATTTCGGTTTTCTGAAATCGGTGAGGTGCAATTCAAAATAAAATAACAATGTGTTCAATAATGTTTGCCTCTGTGCAGAGGTCATTTTTACTGTACTTAGCTCATCAAATTTTATGCCCAATAGCGCTTTTAGGAACTTTAAATTTTCTCCTGTAATGGTATAGTGATTTTGAGGTTTCAATTCAAACGTTCCCGTGCTTAAATTGAAGTATGGAAAGCTTGATTGGCTCGTGTCGGGATAAAACCCCAAATGCTTGGTCAACTCT
This sequence comes from uncultured Gelidibacter sp., assembly GCF_947500795.1. Taxonomy (GTDB): domain Bacteria; phylum Bacteroidota; class Bacteroidia; order Flavobacteriales; family Flavobacteriaceae; genus Gelidibacter. The sequence continues at coordinate 63,961 of NZ_CANMTE010000002.1, forward strand.
AGTAAAAACAACAAATGGAAGTTGGCAAAATCGGTTTCATGGTCCAGCCACTGTAGGGTGGTTTCGAGGAATTCATAGAGTACTAAATTGCGCTCCTCCTCTTTTAATGTGGTCGCTAATACTTCAGATAAAAACATCACAATTGAACTTTTAAGGATGTTGGTATGCATACTTTGGTAAGGCACACTCAATTTTACGTCGGTTATAAAGTGTAAAGAGTGATTAGCTTTAAAATTTTCCTCGATTTCTAATTGTGAAAGTGGTTGGTAATAGGCAATTTTAGAGTTGCTCCGCTTGCTTTTTAAAATCCCCTTCAATAAATAGCTGACGACACCACGATTTTTAGTGTAGCACTTCACAATGACGTCATGGTCTCTATACTTCAGTTTTGAAAGTACAATCGCATTGGTTTTAACTAACATATTTTTTTGAATAAAGCCATTATCGAATAATCATCAGTTTTAAAACCTTGGTTTCAAAGGTATCCAAATCAGAAATCATAATAAGATAAACGCCAGATGCGACAATGTTATTGGCTAAATTTTTACCGTTCCATATAGCGGTACCACCATCAATGGCAAAATTATAGTTAGAACGTGACGCACGTAAATTAACTCTGGATTGTGCTTCGGCTACAAGATTTCCTTCAATATCTGTAATCTTAATATTGACGTTTTTAGTGATTCCTTTAATTTTAACGCCTTTAGTAATATCATTTAAACTATTTGCGCCAAGAATATCATACTCAGGCCTAACAGGATTAGGATAGACAAAAGCATTTGTCAATTCTTCCTTAGGGCTGGACGCACCCGACGTGAAGGACAAAAGTCCTTTTGAAGTTGCAATATAAACCTTCCCATTTTGCGCATCTATTGAAATGTCTTTGATAAAATTTGAAGGCAACGGCGAATTATCCTTCGTAAAGTGATAAATGGTTTGTTGTCCGTTAGGAGAAAAACAGAAAATCCCGGCATCCAACGTACCAATCCATTTGTTATTGGACCCATCAACTTTAATATCGGTTATGTATTGATTGGACAGTAATTCTTGCGGAATTCCATCATCAAGCACCACGATTTCCTTCACATTGGCATTCGAATCTTCAAAAAATCCAGCCGTATTATAAAGCACTCTTAAGCCTTTAATTGTGCCAATCCACAGTTGATTATTATTATCTACAGCTACGGCGTTTACCACAGTGCTGGGCATATTTTGTGCTTCTGTATTTAAGTTTTTAATCTTGTTTCCATTTTCATTGTACCCAATAATACCTTTCTGAAAAGCACCAATCCATTTGGTGCCGTTTCTGTCAATAGCGATATCCCCAAAACCAAGCTCATCATTAAATGCATCCGGAATAATATCCTTAAAACTATAGCCACGCCATTCTTTTGTACTAGGATTATAGGATTTTAAGGCTTTATCAACACGACATGTTAGCGTCCATAACACGCCATTCCGATCAAACAAGGAGCCGGTTTGCCTCACAGAAACGGTGGATGGAGACGATGGCACACGCAAAGATTCAAGTCCGCTGTTAGTTTGATCCATCAGAATTTTTGGAACCTCATCATTTAATTCCAAAACACCTTGTTGACAAGCGCTAATAAATACTTGCGAAGGATTAAATGGATTGACGGCGATATAATTTAAATTCTGTGCCGTTAAGAGATCGTCAAATGGCGTGTTTTTCCACTGCTCATCAACCAAGTGACTAATCCCGTAACTGCGTAATGGGAAAGGATTATAGGACTCGGTATAATCGCCATAAGTTACCCACAAAGAATTCTCAGCAGCTTCAATTTTAAAAGCGTCATTCATCAACGGTCCTTCGGGCATTATCACATCAACACTATTGGGATTTGAAAAGCTCGTTTTCAAAACACCAAAATTTTGTGTTCCAGCATAAATCATATTATCGGCAACAACAGCACTCGTAAATTGTGTACTATACTCAGATGTAAGCGTTGCGCTAGATAAAAGATTAAAATTGGCATTGTAGACATACACTTTATCTTTTGTGGATACGACTAAGTTATTATCAACCGCTTTTGTATCTAAAGGCATACTCGGATAGTTAAACAAAGCCCTGAATGCGCCATTTCGGATTTCATAAATAACCTGATCCGTTTTCACTGCATATAGGCGATCGCCCACATGTTCAACAGAAACAAAACTCCCGCTACCTATGGTTTTCCATTGTTGATAATCAATAAGATTAGGATTGGCTACGTCTGCCGATTTAATAGCATTATTGTTTCCGCAGGCCGCATAAATCTTAGAATTTAAAATTGTGGTTTGATTGACATTACTATGACTGCCGCCATTGCCAATAAAATAAGAATCGCCAAATTCCAGTCGCTCTAAATCGTATACAGAAATACCATAATCTGTCGCGATATAAACCTTGTCATTATCAATATTAAAATGATTGATTCTCTTGAGATTGGGAGCGATGGTTTGTTTTTCAAGAATGTCAACCACGGATAAAATTTGATTCTCGGGCCCAGAAACTATTTCAATAAGCCCGTTGGCATAACCAATTAATAAGGTTTCATAAGCATCACTGTAGGCAATTGTGGTAATTGTTTCTCCTGACAATCCTTCAATAGTGGTGATGGTTTCTAATTCATTGGAAGACAAATCGTATGTAAATACAGCATTTTCTGAAGCCGCATAAATTTTAGTGTTGCCTTTTACAACATCCTTAATATGATTGTAAGAAAAATGGCCCTGCCATAAAGCCGAAACCTCCTGAGCATGAGTAACACTTACAAGACAAAAGAAAAAAAACGTTGTAATCTGTTTTATCATACGTTGTTAATAGATGTCAAAGATATTTATAACTAACGACATTTAAGAAATATTCAGTTTTATACAAAAAAGACCTCCATAACGTATTACAGAAGCCTTTAATAACTTGATTTTTATCTTCAATTATACTACTCCTTGAGCAAGCATGGCATCCGCAACTTTCACAAATCCAGCAATGTTTGCACCTTTCACATAATCAATAAAACCATCTTCCTGCTTTCCGTATTGAACGCATGATTGGTGGATATTATCCATAATATCATAGAGTTTGCCATCAACTTTTTCTCTATCCCAGTTTAGACGTAATGAGTTTTGACTCATTTCCAATCCCGAAGTTGCAACACCACCAGCGTTTGATGCTTTTCCAGGCCCGAACAACACCCGTGCGTTTTGAAATGCTTCAATAGCCTCAGGTGTAGAAGGCATATTTGCACCTTCTGCCACAGCTATGACGTTATTTTTGATGAGGGTTTTTGCCTCTTCTTCATTCAATTCGTTTTGCGTGGCACAAGGCAAGGCAATATCACATTTTACACCCCAAGGGCGACCTTGGTGAAACGATGCCGATGCATACTGATCCGCATAGGCACTAATACGGCCACGTTTTACGTTCTTAAGATCCATAATAAATGCTAACTTCTCAGCATCTATACCTTCTGGATCATAGATATAACCCGAAGAATCTGACATGGTCACTACTTTTGCCCCAAATTCGGTTGCTTTTTCACAAGCGTATTGCGCTACGTTTCCTGCTCCTGATATGGTAATGGTTTTATCTTTTAAAGTTTCATCTTGAACTGCCAGCATATTTTTTACAAAATACACACAACCATAACCGGTGGATTCTGGTCGGATTACGGAACCGCCATAAGACAATCCTTTTCCGGTTAAAATGCCCGTGAATTCATTTCTTATCTTTTTATACTGGCCAAACATATAGCCAATTTCACGTGCTCCAACGCCAATATCTCCAGCAGGAACATCTGTATTTCCACCAATATGACGGTATAATTCGGTCATAAACGATTGACAAAAACGCATGACTTCATTATCACTCTTTCCCTTAGGATCAAAATCAGACCCGCCTTTTCCGCCACCCAAAGGCAATGTGGTTAGGGAGTTTTTAAAGGTTTGTTCAAATCCTAAAAACTTGAGAATACTTAAATTTACAGTCGGATGAAAACGAAGTCCACCTTTATAAGGTCCAATAGCCGAATTGAATTCAACCCTTATCCCTCTGTTCATTTGTATGTTACCTTTATCATCCACCCATGGCACCCTGAAAATAATGGTCCGCTCAGGTTCTACCATGCGTTCAAGTAACATTTTGCCTTGATATTTTGGGTTTTCCTCTATAAAAGGAATTATCGTTTCTGCAACCTCGTGCACGGCCTGTAAAAATTCCGGTTCGTGTCCATTATTTTTTTTTACAAGCTCTAAAAAAGAATCAATCTTGTCTTTCATGAATTAACTTATTAAGAATCAATATAATATTTGGTATCTCAAAGATACGTTATCTTGAGGTTTCTATGGCTATTTTAAGGCCTCTCAATCATCGCTTAAATAGAATTTGACCCTAAAAACCATGACCATTTCCAATTTCTTATAGCAACTTTAAAGTAGAATTAAAACAATATTGGATAATCGCACACGTTGTTATAACATCGTGCACATCTTATGTTATACATGTTTTGTTTGTATGTTAAGTCAGTTTTCATATATTTGTTTTGACCAACAATTTAATCACCTCAAAGCCTATGATGCTTAAAATAAAACAGTTGACCTTTATAACGCTTTTCGTTATGGGTTTTTCAACTAGTTTTGCTCAATTAGGGTTTTCTCACGAAATAGGTGTTATTGCTGGTCCCGTAGCATTTCAATCAGATTTTGGCGAGCGCTACAATTTTGAAACGAATGCAGGTAATACAGGTATTGGAATAGGCTTAATCCATTACATCAATTTTTCTTACAGAGCCGATTGTTCGTGCTATACTACAGACACCTATTTTAATGATCACTTTAAATTACGAAGTGAAATTTCTTGGAACACAACCAAACTCAATCATTTTGGCCGATGGGTAGCCCCTACGCAAACAGGTATTAATGCTGATAAATTAAGAGCACATTCCGGTGAAGCTACCAACTTTGATATTGGAACGCAATTGGAGTATTTCCCATTCAGTATTAGAGCCTTTTCTGTTCAAGTGGATTCATGGGCGCCGTTTGTAAGTTTAGGTGTCCATTTAACGAAATATTATCCTAAGGTGGCGACCACTTGGGGCGATCAAGATCCAGAAAATTTAGATAATTATTATGGCCCGTGGCATTATCCTTACGGCGGTTTAGACAATGAATTTATAAACGTCAATAGCGGCACAACATGGTCGGTTGTAGGTAGTATTGGTACACGATACAAATTATCAATATTATCAGATTTGATGGTCGACTTAAGATGGCAATACTATTTTAGAGATACGATTGATGGGTTAGATCATCAACTGAATTCCAATAAAGCAAATGACTATTTGGTTTGGTTGAATTTTGGATATATCTATTATCTCGATTAACATAATACAGATACTAAAACAAAAAAGACCGAGCATGAACTCGGTCTTTTTTATATCTATAAGTTAATCCTCATTAACCTATCGCCTGTTTTAAATCGGCAATTAAATCTTCTTCATCTTCTATACCAACACTCAAACGAATTAACGAATCTACAACGCCTGTTTTTTCGCGTTCTTCTTTCGGAATGCTCGCATGCGTCATACTTGCTGGATGTCCTGCAAGCGACTCAACACCACCTAACGATTCGGCCAACGTGAAAATCTTTAATTTTTCAACAATTTTAATGGCTTCTTCGTAATTGTTCCCTTTGGTGGTAAAAGATACCATGCCTCCAAAATCTTTCATTTGCGCTTTTGCAATATCATGATTAGGATGGTCTTCAAACCCTGGCCAATACACGTTTTCAATCTTAGGATGCTTTTTCAAATATTCAGCAACAGCCTTTCCGTTTTCACAATGACGTTGCATTCTAATGTGTAAAGTCTTGATGCCTCGCAATACTAAAAAGCTATCTTGAGGTCCACAAACTGCACCACTCGCATTTTGAATAAAATACAAACGATCTGCCAAATCTTTATCTTTCACCACAAGCGCACCCATAACTACATCACTATGGCCACCCAAATATTTCGTAGCAGAATGCATTACGATGTCAGCACCTAAATCTAAAGGTTGCTGTAAATATGGCGTTGCAAACGTATTATCAACCGCTAACAGAATATTGTGTTTTTTAGCAACTGCAGCAGTGGCTTTAATATCAATAATATTCATCATTGGATTGGTTGGCGTTTCCACCCAAATCAACTTTGTATTTTTATTGACATACGATTCTATATTTGAGGCGTTTTCCATTCCGACAAAATGAAATTTAATACCGAATCCTTCAAATATTTTTGTAAATAATCGATAAGTGCCACCATAAAGATCGTTTGTTGAAATCACTTCATCTCCAGATTTCAGAAGCTTCATCACCGCATCAATAGCAGCTAAACCTGAACCAAAAGCCAAACCGTGTGTTCCATTTTCAATACTCGCAAAAGAATTTTCTAAAGCTGTACGCGTAGGGTTAGCACTTCTTGAGTATTCGTACCCTTTATGCCCACCTGGAGTGGTTTGCGCATAAGTTGATGTTTGATATATTGGAGGCATCACAGAGCCATAAGCTTTGTCATGTTCTTGGTTACCGTGGATGGTTTTTGTGTTGAATTTCATAAACTATAATTTTGTTGACAATAAATTTAACCTTTAATTGCTTGGTTACAAAAGGATGTAATACCTTTATTGAATGTTTAACAAATCCTCTGAAACCTTGAAAAAAATAAGCTATTTTCTGTTGATTGCCTTTACAGTATTCGCCTGTAATGAAGACGTCAAATTAAATTTCGAAACCCAACATATCGAAAAATCATCCGATGCCGTAATTGTGATTAATTATCCAAAAGCTATCGGTACGAAGGCTGTAGCAGAAAAAATAAATCAGAAGATTGAACATGTCATCGCCAATGAAATGAATATGGCAGAAACAACTGAAAATAACATCTCCGTTAAAGAAGCGGTTTCAATGTTTGACAACGAATACAAATCATTCAAAAAAGACTTTCAGGATTCAAGCCAAAAATGGGAAGTAAAAGTTGACGGAAGCGTGATGTATGAGTCTGCAGAGGTAGTTTGTATCAGCTTAAAATCCTACATAGACACTGGCGGTGCACATGGCAATAGCAGATTGACTTACTTAAATTTTAACCCTGAAACCGGGGCGCTTTTAGATCAAGATGACATTATAAACAATGCAAGTGATTTTAAAACTTTAGCTGAAAAAGCTTTTAAAGCACAAACAAAGCCGGAAGACGACACCGAAACTATTGAAGATTTTTTCTATGGAGAGGATTTTCAATTGCCTGCCAACATGGGCTTCACAAAAGATGGCTTAGTATTACTTTACAATAACTACGAGATTGCGTCTTATGCGCAAGGGGTTACAAAAGTCGTATTGCCTTACGAAGACGTTAAGGGACTTTTGAAGATAAATCCATAATTTTGTAGGTTCGCTAGATTGATTACCTGTAACTTTTAACGATTTCATTCGAATCAAAAACTAATTATTTTGAAGAAAATTTACCATTTAAAAACCTGTAGTACCTGTGTTAGGATTATCAAAACTCTAGACTTGCCTTCAGATTTCATCTTACAAGATATCAAGAGCGAAGCCATAACACCTGAGCAATTGGAAGAACTTCACAAATTGGCAGGTAGCTATGAGGCGTTATTTAGCAAACGCGCACAACTGTATAAATCCTTAGGGTTGAAGGATAAAAATCTGACCGAAGAAGATTATAAAAATTATATTCTAGAACATTACACCTTTTTGAGCAGACCAGTGTTGGTTTACAATGACCAAATTTTTATTGGTAATAGTGCCAAAACTGTAGAAGCTGCCCGAAAGGCTATTCACGAGAGTTAGTAGCTCAAGAAACTAGCTTAATTTAACCGGTTTTTTCCCGAATTTTCGCGTGTCTTCTTTCGTCAAGGTCTTGAAATCAGCAGACTTAGGAAAAGTTCCCATTTCCGACAAAAATTCTGTTGGCAATGCGGTCAACTCACGTGTTTTTAAGTTGATCCACGCTCCCATTAACTCACAATTTGCTAAGTTTTCGCCTTTATGATTGTAGAGATTATGCTCAATTTCAAAAAACATTCCATCTTCACTCAAGCCTTTTACCTCTAGACTAACCTTGATTGGTGTGCCTAAAAAAGCTTCCTTGAAATAATAGATGTGCTCATAGAAAATCACCGGGCTAATTTGAAACTTAGCCAAGTTGGATAATGAAAAATTATGGTCTTCAAAAAAAGCCACACGGGTATGACTCATAAAATTCACATAAGCTGAATTGGCCAAATGTCTATTGGCATCAACATCACTCCATCGTATTTCAAAATCCTTTAAGTACATCGTTTATCAAATTAGAGATATGAGCGTATTAACTATTGTCTCAAGGTCAACATCCGACAATAATTTTATAGGCTTCTATCTTTTGTTATTTATTATAGAGTGCAAATTTAGAGTTTTTTAAGCATGTCGCCACAATTCCACGCCTTAATTAACCCGTTAAAACTGATGATTTTCATTACCTTTGTGCAACTTTTAAAATAAGTCCATGATACAATCCATGACAGGGTATGGAAAATCTGTTCTACAGCTTCCTACTAAAAAAATATCAATAGAGGTCAAATCTTTAAATAGCAAAAACCTCGATCTGAATACGAGAATGCCCTCTTTATATAGAGAAAAAGAACTCGAAATCCGAAAATTGATTGCTTCAAAACTGGAACGTGGCAAAGTAGATTTCTCCTTATATATGGAAATTACTGGCGAAGAAACCTCTACTCAAATCAATAAAACCGTTGTAAAACAATACATCAAGCAATTGAGAGACGTTGTTAATACTGGTGATGAAACTGAATTGCTAAAAATGGCTATCCGTTTACCAGATGCCGTAACGACTGAGCGTGATGAAATGGATGAAGATGAGTGGGAAGCGATAGCTGCCGAAATCAACACGGCATTAGATAAAATTCAGCAATACCGTTTGGACGAAGGGAAAAGTTTAGAATCTGAATTCTTTGACAGAGTAAAAAACATTTCAGATTTATTAGACGAAGTCATTGCTATGGATCCTGAGCGTATTGAAGGTGTGAGAGAGCGTTTACACAAAGGCGTGGCCGAATTGAAAGAAAAGGTAGATGAAAACCGTTTTGAGCAAGAATTGGTGTTCTACATCGAGAAATTCGACATTACTGAAGAAAAAGTACGTCTAAAAAACCATTTGGATTATTTTGTTTCAGCACTTAATAGTGACGATTCCAACGGAAAGAAATTAGGATTTATCAGTCAAGAAATGGGACGTGAAATCAATACTATTGGTTCTAAAAGCAATTATGCCCCAATGCAAAAACTGGTCGTTCAAATGAAAGACGAATTGGAAAAAATTAAAGAACAACTTTTAAATGTTCTTTAAGAACAAGAGTTTATAGATTTATTACATTAAAATAGCATTCGTGACCAAAATCAAAGACATCCCAGAAAAAGGCAAACTCATCGTATTTTCAGCCCCTTCTGGCTCCGGCAAAACCACACTGGTAAGACATTTACTGAAACAGCAAGAATTAAATTTAGAGTTCTCCATTTCAGCTACTTCTAGAGAGAAAAGAGACAATGAAACGGACGGTAAAGATTACTACTTTTTAGATGCTCAAGCATTTAAAAACCGCATTAAGAATGATGAGTTTTTAGAGTGGGAAGAAGTGTATCGCGATAACTTTTATGGTACTTTAAAGACTGAAGTGAAGCGTATCTGGGCACAAGGTAAAAATGTTATTTTTGATATTGATGTTTCTGGCGGATTGCGAATCAAACGTAAATTCCCTGATCAAACACTCGCTATTTTTGTGAAACCACCGAGTATTGATGAGTTAAAGATTCGCTTAAAAAAGCGTCAGACTGAGACTAACGACAAAATCAATATGCGCATTGCTAAAGCTTCCGCAGAATTAGCCACTGCGCCGCTTTTCGATGTTATTGTAATCAATGATGATCTTGAAAAGGCAATAGACGAATCCTACAAATTGGTTTCTGATTTTATCAATAAACCGGAAGAATAAAAATTTTATAGCCATGAAAATCGGACTCTACTTTGGCACGTTTAATCCCATCCATATTGGCCACTTAATTATTGCCAATCATATGGCTGAACATAGTGATCTTGACCAAATCTGGTTTGTGGTCACCCCTCAAAGTCCGTTTAAGGTAAAAGCGAGCATGCTCGACAATCACGATCGGTTGGAAATGGTGTACCGCGCTACAGAAGATTACGAAAAGTTGCGCCCGAGCGATATTGAATTTGGAATGCCACAACCAAATTACACCATCAACACGCTCACTTATCTACAAGAAAAACATCCAAAATATACCTTTTCATTAATCATGGGCGAAGACAACTTAAAGAGTCTTCACAAATGGAAAAATTATGAATTGATTTTGGAAAACCACGACATTTACGTGTATCCAAGAATTTCAGAAGGTGTGGTTGAAACACAATTTGACAAGCATCCTAAAATTCATCATGTCGCGGCACCTATTATGGAAATCTCTTCCACATTTATTAGAAAATCCATCAAAAAGGGCAAAAATGTACGCCCGATGTTGCCGGACCCTGTTTGGAACTATATAGATGAGATGAATTATTACGGGGCTTAATTCCTATGTAGAACTAAAAATGATAAAACGCATTTTCATAATGCGTCACTTCCTCTCGACTTTTATTTTTCAGAACCGCAATAATATCAAAACGCGATTCTAAATCGAGATCATTTTCAGTGATGTAAGCATCCATCGCCCTGACTAACAACTTGATTTTACTTGGGGTTACAAAATCTTGAGGATCTCCAAAAAAATCGGAATTTCGAGTCTTGACTTCCACACATACCATCATGTTATTGTGTTTCGCAATAATATCAATCTCCGCTTTTTGAAAGAAATAGTTTTTGCACACAATCTCGTAGCCTTTTGAATAAAGGTATTGGGCGGCAAGTTTCTCGCCTATTTTACCGAGTTCATTATGGTGCGCCATGTTTTTTTTAGTTGGCAGTATTCAGTATTCAGTATTCAGTCTTCAGTTGGCAGTATTCAATTTTCAGTCTTCAGGTGCTCTTCTCTATTCTCTATTCTCTATTCTCTTTTCTCTTTTCTCTTTTCACTCTCCAATTTAGGTTGTCTTATAAAAACTACCTTAGTTTTTGAATTTGATTGTTGAAGCTTCCTTGCCTACAGAAAGATCAATTGTGCGGCCAATTAGTAATGCTCTATTATCATCTTCATGCCCCGCTGGCATTTTAAAAGCGATTGGGAAATCATATTCTGATAAGGCGTCTAAAATCAATTGCTCCATTGATGTGCCCCAAGGCGTGGTATTTTTTCTAACTTTAGAGAAATCGCCCACAATAACACCTTTACAATTATCAAAATATCCAGCACGTTTTAAACTTTGCAACATCCGGTCGACACTATATTCATATTCGCCAATTTCTTCAATAAAAAGGATACGATCTGAAACATCAATGCTTGTTTTAGAGCCCAACATGCTATATAATAAACTCAAGTTGCCACCTACGAGTTGCCCCGAAACTGTCCCAGGTTTATTATAGGTTGATCCTTCTAACGTATAGGCTAAAGGCTTTCCGAAAAGAGCGTCCTTAAACGTTTGTACGGTTTCTTTAATTTCACTCAAATCCTCAACCACACTCACGGCCATCATGGCGTGCATCGATTCAAACCCTTCCACATTCAATTGGTTGTGCAAGGCTGTAATGTCAGAATAGCCAATTACCCATTTCGGATTTTCCCTGAATTTGGTATAATCGAGTTTATCAATAATTCTAACGGTACCGTAACCCCCACGAGCAGCCCAAATGGCACTAATAGTCGGATTGTCCATTGCATTCTGAAAATCGGCACAACGCTCAGCATCAGTGCCCGCAAAATGATTGCCATCAGCAAACAAATGCTTCCCTAAAACGGTGTGCAACCCCCAACTGCTCAGCAAGTCTTGAGCGCGTTTTATTTCAGCTGTTCGGTTTTTTAAAATTCCAGAAGGCGCCACAATGGCTACTGTATCTCCTACTTTTAAATATGGTGGACGCACAAGCGTTTGCTGTTTATTAGACATTAATTTTTGTTGTGCTGAAAACTCTTGTGTTCCAAGTAGCACAAATAAGCAAGTTATTACGACGGTAAATGTGATTTTCGACATAATGTAAAAATACATTTTTTTTCTAATTCGAGGTCAAAATGCGTACTTTTGTAACTGTCTTTAAGAAGGCAGATGTCAGGTTGAGCGCAGTCGAAACCATTAATGATTTAAAATTAATAAAAACACGCTCGAGCACGCTCGAGATTACAGATTTCATATACAATGAACCATCCAAAACGCTATACCATTACCGCCGCATTACCTTACACCAACGGACCAATCCATATTGGCCATTTGGCAGGTGTTTATGTGCCTGCAGATATTTATGCACGCTATTTAAGACTCATTGGAAAGGACGTGGCATTTATCTGCGGAAGCGACGAACACGGTGTACCTATTACTATCAAAGCAAAAAAGGAAGGTATTACACCTCAAGATATTGTGGATAAATACCACGCGATCATCAAAACATCGTTTGAAGATTTTGGTATCAGTTTCGACAACTATTCTCGCACTTCAGCAAAAATTCATCATGAAACTGCCCAGGAGTTTTTCAAAACTTTATACAGTAAAGGTGAATTTATTGAGGAAACTACGGAGCAACTTTATGATGAAGAAGCCGATCAGTTTTTAGCGGATCGTTTTGTAACGGGAACTTGTCCGAAATGTGGTAATGAGGAAGCTTATGGCGACCAATGTGAAAAATGCGGAAGCAGCTTAAATGCCACGGATTTGATCAACCCGAAATCGGCCATTACCGGTAACGTTCCAACATTAAAACAAACCAAACACTGGTTTTTACCTTTAGATAAGCACGAAGCATTTTTAAAAGAATGGATTTTAGAGGGTCATAAAAAAGACTGGAAACCTAATGTTTACGGCCAAGTAAAATCGTGGATTGACGATGGGTTACGCCCAAGAGCAGTGACGAGAGATTTAGATTGGGGCATTCCTGTGCCTGTTGAAGGCGCTGACGGAAAAGTGCTTTATGTGTGGTTTGATGCGCCAATTGGTTACATCTCTTCTACTAAAGAATGGGCTGATCGCGTCGGGAAAGATTGGGAGCCATATTGGAAAGACAAAGACACCAAATTGGTGCATTTTATCGGGAAAGACAATATCGTTTTTCACTGTATTATTTTCCCAGCCATGTTAAAAGCGGAAGGTTCCTATATTTTACCAGATAACGTACCTGCCAACGAATTCTTGAATTTGGAAGGCAATAAACTCTCAACTTCAAAAAACTGGGCCGTTTGGTTGCCAGAATACTTGGAGGATTTCCCAAATCAGCAGGATGTTTTACGTTATGCGTTGACGGCGAATGCGCCTGAGACTAAGGATAACGATTTCACATGGAAAGATTTCCAAGCACGAAACAATAATGAATTGGTGGCCATTTTCGGGAATTTCATCAATCGTGTGGTGGTTTTAACCGATAAATATTACGGTGGTGTGGTACCTGAGGCTTCAGAATTTAGTGCCGTTGATCAGGAAACTTTAGCGGCTTTAAAAGCTTATCCAGATGTGATTGCAAGCTCCATTGAGCGCTACAGATTTAGAGAAGCGAGTCAGGAATTATTGAATCTTGCGCGTTTAGGCAATAAATATCTCGCTGATGAAGAGCCATGGAAATTGGTTAAAACCGATGAAGTCCGCACCAAAACAATCATGTTTGTAGCACTTCAAATTGCATCTGCTTTAGCAACTTTAAGCGAACCGTTTTTACCGTTTACGTCTGATAAATTAAAATCCATTCTTGGTATCAGCTCAAGTGACGCTAGTGACGGGAATCGTATTAGCAATACTTGGAATGATATTTCATCAAAAGATATTTTGATCCCTACAGGTCATCAGATTGGCAAAGCAGAATTGTTATTTTCAAAAATCGAAGACGACACCATTCAACAGCAATTAGACAAATTAGTGGCAAGTAAAAAAGCAAATGAAGTGGCAAATAGAAAGGTAGAACCTCAAAAAGAAACCATCACCTTTGAAGATTTTTCTAAATTAGATATGCGTGTGGGCACTATTATTGAGGCAGAAAAAATGCCAAAAGCTAATAAATTATTGGTTTTAAAGGTAGATACAGGTATTGATGTGCGTACCATTGTTTCAGGAATTGCTGAAAGCTTTACGCCTGAAGAAGTGGTTGGAAAACGCGTTACCGTGTTGGTCAATTTAGCACCTAGAGCACTAAGAGGCGTGGAAAGTCAGGGCATGATTTTAATGACAGAGTCAGAAGACGGCAAATTAGTTTTTGTAAATCCGGACACCACAACGGGCGCTAAAGTGCCTAACGGATTGCAAATAAGTTAACATCGCGGTTTTCTTTTTTAATCTAACTTGAAACAGTTCATTACCTTTGAGTAACAGAATTATACAACTTTATATATTATGAAATACGTTTTAAGTTTATCGCTACTATGTTGCCTAATCTTTTTTAGTTGTAAAACTCAGGTTGTACCTCAACCACCAACTGAGACTACCAATACTACAGATAAAAAAGTTGAAGCACATCTTGTTGGCGCAAAATGGATGTTAACAAAACTTAATGGCGATGTTGTCAACCTCAGTAATACGAAGCTAAAACAACCATTTATAAGGCTCACGGCAAAGGATAACGGCGTTGGCGGTAACGGTGGTTGTAATGCGTTTGGTGGTACTTTTAAATTGAAAAACAATCAGAACATTGAGTTTTCTGAAATGTTAGCGACTATGATGTACTGCGATGACAGCGGCATTGAAAGTGTTTTCATGAGCAATTTGCGCAAAGCATCAAGTTATACGATTGTCAATAATGAATTGACATTTAAGGACGAAAACGGCTATGTTTTGTCAACTTTTGAATCCGTTGCGGAATAAAACTATTTACAAACCGACGTGTTAAGATTACTTTAAAATTATTTCAGTGTCCTCATAGTTTAATAAATTCCCCAAATCAAACATTTAAAACAATGAAAAAAACACTTATAAATAGTCTATTCGCAGCGGTCTTAGTAATGAGTACCGCTTGCAACTCTGGCACTAAAAAAGATAATCAGGCAGCTGAAGCTTCTGAAATGGAAGCCATGGCTGACAACAGTAGAACTTCATTAGATTGGGAAGGCACTTATGAAGGCGTTGTACCATGTGCCGATTGTGAAGGCATCAAAACGGTGGTCACCATTAATGGCGACAATACGTATGTCGTAAAAGAAACTTATTTGGGGGCTGAGCCAAAAACATTCGAGTCTAAAGGCACCTTTAAATGGGACGATGAAGGCCAAAGACTATTATTATCAGACTCCAAAAGAAACCCATATTTTGTTGGAGAAAACACCTTGACCCTTTTAGATGCAGAAGGCAATAGACCTACGGGCGAACTAAAATCCAATTATGTTTTAAAGAAAGTAACCGATCAGTTAGTGGGTGAAAAATGGCATTTGGTATTATTTAGAGGTGATAAAATTCAACTAAAAGAAGTTAAAGGTGGACACCCATTTGTTCAATTTAGTGATGATTTCACCATACATGGGTATACCGGCTGTAACGATTTACAAGGCGGTTATGAAGTTGGAGACGCGCTTAAACTGAAGTTCTCTAATTTAATAAATACGCTTAAATCATGTCCGGAAATGGAAACTGAAAATCAATTTATTAAGATTATGACTGCCACGAGATCTTATGCTTTTGAAGATCGCGCGTTGGTAATGTATGATGAAAACCATCTTAAATTGGCAACTTTTAAAGCGGCTAATTAATAACATAATTCATAATTATAGCATTCAAAACTGTTTGAAACCTCAAACAGTTTTTTTTATCTTCTTATCTTTGTATTCCATATTTTAAAGCGACTCCATGCAGCTGATTTCTTATATTATTTCCCAAACAAAACTTCCAGAAACTTCCGTTAAAAACACGGTCGAATTGTTAAATGAAGATGCTACCATTCCTTTTATATCAAGGTATAGAAAAGAACGCACAGGTAATCTTGATGAAGTTCAAATTGGAGATATTGTAAAATTTAAGGAACAGTTTGAAGCGCTTGAAAAACGCAAAGTTGCCATCCTGAAAGCTATTGAAGAACAAGATGCACTAACACCTGAACTTCGACAACAGATTGAAAATGTTCTCGATTTAACTGCTCTGGAAGATTTATACCTTCCCTTCAAGAAAAGCAGAAAGACAAAGGCTGAAACTGCAAGACAAAATGGATTAGAACCTTTGGCTAAAATTATTATGAGCCAAAATGCTTCAGATATTGAAGCGATGGCTTATAAATATGCAAAAGGAGACGTCGCTTCTGCGGATGATGCTTTGGAAGGTGCGCGCCATATTATTGCAGAATGGATCAATGAACGCACAGATCTGAGAAACAACATTCGTCAGCAATTGGAACGTTTTGCCATGATTTCCACTAAGGTGGTAAAGGCGAAGGCTGATGATGAAAATGCACAGAAATTCCGCGATTATTTTGATTGGGAAGAATCGTTAAGTCGCATTCCGTCGCACAGATTATTGGCAATTCTACGTGCCGAAAACGAAGGATTTATCAAATTTAAGATAAGCATTGATGATGAAAAGGCGCTCTCTAAAATTGAAGATCGCATTATTCGCTCCAATAACGAGTGTTCAGAGCAAATCAAAATCGCTATTCAAGATGCTTATAAGCGTTTATTATTGCCATCACTTTCCAATGAAGCCCTTCAAAACGCAAAATTAAAAGCTGATGAAGCAGCTATTTCTGTCTTTGCTAAAAATTTAAAACAACTACTACTTGGTTCTCCATTAGGTGAAAAACGCGTTCTTGCCATAGATCCTGGATTTAGAACGGGCTGTAAAGTGGTGTGTTTGGATGCGCAAGGCGGACTTCTATACAATGAAACCATTTATCCACATCCACCAAAGAATGACACTATTGGTGCGATGAAAAAAATAAGCTCCTTGAGTGAAGCCTATCAAATTGAAGCAATCGCCATTGGCAACGGCACAGCATCAAGAGAAACCGAAGCCTTTATCAGAAAAATTAGGTTTAAAAATGACATTCAGGTTTTTGTGGTGAGTGAAGCTGGAGCAAGTATTTATTCGGCTTCTAAAATTGCAAGAGATGAATTCCCAAATTACGATGTTACTGTTCGAGGATCTGTATCTATCGGCAGACGCCTTCAGGATCCGTTGGCGGAATTGGTTAAAATTGACGCCAAATCCATTGGTGTTGGGCAATACCAACATGATGTCGATCAAACCAAACTCAAAAAGGAATTGGACGTCGTTGTGGAAAGTTGCGTGAATGCTGTTGGGGTAAATCTTAATACTGCAAGCACAAGTTTATTAAGTTATGTTTCTGGAATTGGGCCTAAATTAGCTGAAAACATCGTTAATTATCGCGAAGAAAACGGTGCTTTTACGTCTCGAAACGACATTAAAAAAGTACCACGCTTGGGTGGAAAAGCGTTTGAACAAGGCGCAGGATTTTTGAGAGTCAAATCGGCTAAAAATCCGTTGGACGATTCTGCGGTACATCCTGAAAGCTACCCAATAGTTGAAAAAATGGCTAAGGATTTAGGTAAAAAAGTATCAGAATTGATTGGCAACAAATCTGAACTTCAAAAAATCGATTTAAAGAACTATTGTACTGACACGGTTGGACTTCCAACACTTCAAGACATTATTAAGGAATTGGAAAAACCAGGCCTGGATATTCGTGAGCAGGCCAAAGTGTTCACGTTTAACCAAAACATCAAAACCATCAACGATTTGGAAGAAGGACAGTTGCTACCTGGAATTGTCAATAATGTGACCAATTTTGGCGCCTTTGTCGATATCGGAATTAAAGAAAGTGGGTTGATCCATGTCTCCAATTTATCCGATTCGTTTGTAAGTGATGTGAATGAGCATGTGTCCCTACACCAACAGGTGATCGTTAAAGTATTAGATGTTGATGTTCCGCGAAAACGCATTCAGCTTAAATTGCACAACTAATATTTATTGCAGTTCCTGAAGCACGAGGTATGTAGTATAACCAATAAAGACGGTCAGTAACAGCCCAGATTCCCATCGGTCTAACGTTTTTCTTTTGCCGGTAAACATCGCTACAAATAGAAATACTGTTCCACCCACAAGAAGATAAATATCGGTATTAAAAACGGTGCTGAATTCGATTGGACGTACCAAAGAACTCACCGAAAGAATCAGGAAAATATTAAAAATATTAGAGCCAATAATATTCCCTATGGCAATATCGCTGTTCTTTTTAAGCGCCGCAACCACACTTGTCATAAGTTCTGGCAACGAAGTCCCTGCCGCAATAATGGTGAGACCAATAATCTTCTCACTCACGCCCAAATCACTGGCAATCGAAACGGCATTGTCAACAATTAATTTCCCTCCAATCACCAAACCAATCAATCCTAATACAATAAACCCCCAAATCTTATAATTAGAGGCTGTGATCTCCACTTCCTCAGTAGTCGAGACATCACTTTTCATTTGTTTGTAAATGTAAAACAGAAAGGCTAAGAATAAACTTAGTAAAATGATTCCGTCAACTCTGGACAGCCCCATATCTCCCAAAACATATCCGTTTGCCAACACCAAAAACACCAATGCTGCCAATAGCGAAATAGGGATTTCCTTCCAAACGGTTGATGATTGAACGGCAATAGGAAAAATTAGTCCGACAATTCCTAAAATCATGAACAGGTTAAAGTTATTACTACCAATAACATTCCCTAATACAATATCAGAATGGTTTTCATAGGAGGCTACGGTATTCACCACTAACTCTGGCGCGGAGGTCCCAAATGCTACAATAGTCAAGCCTATGGCCAGATCTGGAATTTTGTTCTTCTTAGCCAAAAGTGTTGAACCATTAACCATCCAATCGGCCCCTTTGATAAGAAGCACAAAGCCGATAACGACTAGAATACTAGAGAGTAACATAAAATATATTTTAGTAAATGTATGCTATTAAGTGATGTAAAAAAATAATTTTATAGAGAAAAGCCGTCTCCATTGTCAAGATTTTTAAAGAATATTCAACAACTTAAAAGAGATGGCTTTTTCAACTGAACTATAATGAATTAGGCCGCTACATTTTTGGGTTTAGCACCTTTATGTTTATCGATTAAAGCCAACCATTTTTCAGCACGTGCAACGTCTTGGTTCTGTGAAAAATTGTCTTCTGCATTATAAAAAGTAATTGCTACCGGATTGCTATTTGAGAGAAAGCTAAATTCCATATCCAAACGCGCCAATTCAGAATAGTGCCGATCGCCATTTTTGTAATCTTTCATAAACTTGTTAATGACACACTTTTTAACCTCATTCAATTTAATTTTTTGAACAATTGGTTCTGGATTTTGCGTATTGATATACAATAGAACGTTTCCTTCTTCCTGAAAACCTAAGCAGGTATTATTCCAAACTTCTTGTGAGCTGAATTGGACATCATTCGCCTTTGCGATGGCATCAAAAGCTTTCTTCTTTTTTGAAAGACCACCTTTTTCTGCTAAGACAAATAAAATTACAGGTACTATTACGAGTAATGATACAAGGATCATTACCATATTCATTGATATATGCATTGGTTTAAATTTTAAATTATTGATAGACGAATTAGGGTGTAATGAAACACCTCAAGATTATTTCTTAAAAAAAATAAGTGACTATGTGAACCAATGAAAGGGAAAAATGATGGCTTTTGTAGAGAGTTTGACCACAATTTGCTGGCCAATAGCGTAATATGAAAGTTGATAGTTTAAAGGAGTTATGGCGTTTTCACTAGGCCTATAAGGCTGTGGAAAAAGTTTTACTCCTGGAACTTCATAGGTAAATGAATGGTTAATATCAATAACCGCATCAAAAGTAAACGGCACATGATCATGATCCTGTGACGCTGCAATAGTATCCACTGGCGTATAAGTTGCCACTGATGAAGCTGTCAGATCAGAAGATCCGAGCAACATCACCCATCCGAGTACGTATAGAATGGCTCCTTTTATAGTGAACATAATGTCATTTAAAAACACAAAGGTAAATGAATGTCATGTTAAAAAAATCCAAAACATTTTAATTTTATTTCCTTACAATTAAATAACGTTACCGTAACATTTGATGGTAGGAACAGAAATACATTTGCCTAATTAAAATACACATCCCTATGGAATTAATGATTGGAGCTATCGGGTTTATCATATGTGCCTATGCTGTAATTGCAAACGACGTGATCCAAACACTGGGTACGTTCATGGCTTCCAATCACAACTTAAAATGGTGGTGGCTATGGCTGTTTGCCGTTACTATTTTATCTACCACTTTAATCTATGGATGGGTTATGCACTCAGGCGACGTTTCCTATGGGCGATTGCTCAATATTCCTTTACCTGAAAACATGGAATGGTGGCTTTTGTTAGCACCTTTGACTTTATTAGTTATTACGAGAATAGGCATACCTGTCAGCACCACCTTTATGATTCTCAGTGTATTTTCCACCGGTCAGATTATCGAAAAGATGATTTTAAAATCCGTTTATGGATATGCATTGTCTTTTGTTTTTGCAATTCTGGTGTATGTTATCATTTCCAAAAAATTTGAATCGCCTTTATCCTTAGAAAAGTTAGACAAACATTCCCGCAAACATTATTGGTTGGTAGCCCAATGGATTTCTACCGGGTTCTTATGGTCGCAATGGCTCATCCAGGATTTCGCCAATATTTTTGTATTTCTTCCGCGACAACTCTCGTTGACTGAATTACTGTTAGCACTGAGTGTTATTCTTGTGATTATGGCTTATATTTTCAAGAAGCGAGGTGGCAAGATTCAAGAAATTGTAAATCAGAAATCGAATACTAAAAATATCCGTTCTGCAACCATCATCGACCTTATTTATGGTGTTTTCCTGTTCATTTTTGGAAACCTCAACACCATTCCAATGAGCACCACTTGGGTTTTTATCGGGATTTTAGCTGGAAGAGAATTGGCAATGACCTATTTGCTCAACAAGAATAAAATCAAATACACCTATATCATTATTGCGAAAGACTTAGGAAAGGTGAACATCGGATTAATGGTCAGCGTGGTTATTGCGTTTATCATTCAATATCTAAAATAGATTTTATAATTTGCGCATCGATCAGCGTTACATTCTGCTCATTTAACTTTTGTGCACCTTAGAAATTTATGCTTAAAATAGCGTTCCACCCTATTTACAAACATCCTTTGCCAGAAGGCCATCGATTTCCGATGCTTAAATACGAGTTATTGCCTGAGCAATTAATCTATGAAGGAACCTGTAACGCTGCAAATTTCTTTGAGCCAACAATACCTGATGATGCTTCTATTTTGAGAGTGCATACCTCCGAATACTTTAATCACCTCAAAAACTTAACGCTCGACTCGAAAGCTGTTCGGAAAATCGGATTTCCATTAAGCGATATGTTGGTGAAACGCGAGGTAATGATTGCCGACGGGACTATGAAAGCGAGTGAATACGCTCTAAAAAACGGCATTGCGATGAATATTGCTGGTGGAACGCACCACGCATATGCTGACAGCGGCGAAGGTTTTTGCATCTTGAACGATCAAGCCATTGGCGCCCGCTATTTGCAGGACAAAGGCTTGGCTAAAAAAATATTGATAGTTGATTTGGATGTACACCAAGGTAATGGCACCGCTAAAATCTTTCAAAATGATCCGTCTGTATTCACTTTTTCCATGCACGGGAAAG
The DNA here is from genome assembly GCF_947500795.1 of uncultured Gelidibacter sp. Classification (GTDB taxonomy): domain Bacteria; phylum Bacteroidota; class Bacteroidia; order Flavobacteriales; family Flavobacteriaceae; genus Gelidibacter. Next base: position 85,795 of record NZ_CANMTE010000002.1, read on the forward strand.
CCAACTATCCCTTTAAAAAAGAACAAAGTGATTTAGATATTGCGCTCGAAAACGGTTGTGATGACGACACCTATCTTTCGATTTTATCAGATACCTTACCAAAATTGATTGCTGCTGAACAACCCGACTTTATCTATTATTTGAGTGGTGTGGACGTGATTGCTTCAGATAAACTAGGAAAATTGAGCTTGTCTATAGAAGGTTGCAAAGCGCGAGACCGCTATGTTCTACAAACTTGTAAAGACCACAACATTCCTGTAATGTGTAGTATGGGCGGTGGTTATTCGCCAGATATCAAAATCATTATTGAAGCGCATGCCAACACGTTTCGATTGGCTCAAGAGCTCTATTTTTAAAAAATAATAACTAAAAAAAAATCCAAGCCCCAACTGTTACCAATTGGAATTTGGAATTTTATATTTTTGCGATTTGATTGTTATTTCGCTCCCAACATCAGCAGTTCATTGCACTGAATTTCTGTCATATACTGCTTATTGCCATCTTTGTCGTCCCAAGAGCGGTTGGTCAATTTGCCCTCAATGGCGATCTCCTTGCCTTTGGCGACATATTTTTCAACCACGTCTACCAATCCACCTCTAACAACAACGTTATGCCAATACGTACGCTCCACTTTGGTGCCACTTTTGTCTTTATAGCTGTCATCAGTAGCTATAGAGAATTTAGCAATTTTGTTTCCATCTGGAAAACTTACGATTTCTGGATCTTGTCCTAATCTTCCAATCAACTGTACTGTGTTTCTTAATGCGTTCATGAGTTCTAAAATTTAAAGGTTAAACAGTTAATACTATTGAATATCGTTCGGTCAATTCAACAGTGCAAAGATGTGACAGGGTCTTTATGTTATTCGGTAGTTAACTATTTAAAATCGTTTGTAAATGCTTGTAGTCGTTTGTAAACGGTTAATTCAGACCATTAAAAACACTATATTTGAGTCATGGCAAAGCTTTTAAGTTATTTCTATCCCATCACAAAAAAAGTGCATTCAGACTTCAGTGGCACTTTAGAAATTACATGGTATAACGGCAAAAAGCATCTCGACACCAAAAACGCGAATTATTCCTATGGGTCACTACAACGTATTTTAAAATTTGGCCTCGAAAAGATCAATCTAAAGCAAGTCAATTCCGTTTTGCTTTTAGGTCTTGGCGGTGGCAGTGTCATTGAAACTTTACGCAACGATTTTTCTTATTCTAAATCCATTACTGCAGTGGATATTGATCCGGTAGTCATAGACATTGCAAGAAATGAGTTCAACCTTAAAGAAGATTCCATCTTAAAAATTATTTGTGACGATGCATTATTGTTCATGCAGTCAAATAAAATAGCATATGATTTGATCATCATCGACTTGTTTATTGATACAGATGTACCCATTGCATTTTTAGCCATTCCGTTTTGGAAGCAAGTCATCGCAGCGTCCACTAGCAATGGCGCCATTTTATTTAACGCCTCCTTGCAAAAAACAAAAAGCAAGGCCTTAGTTGACGTGATTGAGTTGTTAAAATCCCATAAATATCATACTGAAGTGTTTGAAAAAGTGAATAACACCAATACCCTGATTCTTTCAAAAGGATTGTAATTCCGGATTCAGCAAGAAAGTATATCTTTAATAGCAAAAGAACACTCTCAAAACCCTTAAAATGAACAAAGAATGTTTAGAATGTGGTGATAAAATTATCGGGAGAACCGATAAAAAATTCTGCAGTGATGGTTGTAGAAATTCCTACAACAATACCATCAATAAGGACAGCAAGAATCTGATTAGAAACACCAATAACAGGTTGCGTAAAAATTATCGGATTTTGGAAAGTTTAAATCCAGATCAAAAAACAAAAGTCTCTCGTGGGAAACTCATTGAAAAAGGATTTGACTTTAATTACTTCACAAGCATCTATACCACCAAAGTTGGAACAATGTATTACTTTGTGTATGATCAAGGCTACTTGCCTATTGAAGGCGATTTTTATGCCTTAGTAAAACGCGAGAGTTAATATTAAAGTTCCTTATCGATATTCAAACTGGCTTATGTATATAGCAGATTTATCATCTTCAATTTGGAAAACTCTTTGTTCAGAATCGAAAATGTATCGGTAATCATAAAAAGACATAGGAACGCTATAATCATCTCCTTCAAACGGATAAACTTTTTCAACACTAAAGATATTCGTGAAAAACGGCTTATAATCTATTCTTAAAATCCCAATGGATTTAATCAGATTTAAGGGATTTCTTTTACTTGTATCATAGTCTAAATATTCAATTCTCGTCTCCCCGTCAACATTTAATGACACTATATTCTTATTGGAATCATAAATGAAGGTTATATGGCGCTCATGGCTGGTATTGAGATGGGTCCTGTATGAACTAAGCATATCGCCATCAAACATAAATTCTGCTATTTTTTCGTCTTGTGCATCTAACACTTCTGCAACATTGTTTGTCCACAATATTGATTTATGAACTCTTCCATCCCTTACCTCTTTAACCACCTGACCTTTACTGTTATATTCAAAATAACTAACCCGACTGTGCTGTGGAAAAAGGAAGTTGGTGTAATCTTCCGAAATTACCTTGCCTTCTTCATCCATTGCGTAATTTTGTCTATACACGACTTTAGAAGTATCGTTTTTCTCCATCAAAGTATAGGTAAGAGTTTCAAAGGCTTCGGGCTGCTCGTTTGTATCTTTGGGGGAACAGGTTAGCAACACTAACCCACAAAGGCATAAAACAAAGTTTCTCATGAAATTTTCTTCAAATTTTATAATAAGTTTTTGAGATTGATTATCCGATATTACTTGTCCGAGTGGTTGAATTCCAATTATCACTCTTCATTTCCAAGGCGGCCATTAAAATATCTTTCTGGCTAATTTGACCCACTAATTTACCGTTTTCTAAAATCGGGAAGCGGCGGTGTTTGGACTCTAAAAACACATTGGCCGCATCAAAAACATTCATATTACCATCTAAGGTTTCTACATTTTTGACCATGCGTTTTTCAACCGTATCATTCTCCATTGGCATGTTGTAATAGCGACTTTCACTAATTTGTTTTAAACAATCGCCTTCAGAAATAATCCCCACCAATTCATTATGCTCATTAACCACAGGTCCACCTGAAATTTTATGCTTTATGAGGATTTCCACCACCTCTATTATTTTCTGATCTGCTCTAAATGTTATCAGATCTTTTGTCATATAATCACAGACTCTACAAGACAGCTGCGCGGTGCCTTTTTCTGGATACTTTCTTGCCCCTTGAAAACTCTTTATCGCCATAACTTATTAATTTAGTGAACATTAAATTTAATTAAAATTCTCCGTTTTACCTAATTCACTTTTACACCAATTTAATTTTGTAGATTTAGCCTACCAACCAAACTATGTTTTTATGCTTAAAAAAGCTATCGCACTTGCCCTCATTATTTTGGCTATTTATTCGAGCTTTTTCGCTTTAATGCCAACGAAAATTTCTGATCTAAATACTGAAAAAACGGCTTTCTCTTCTGAACGTGCTTTAATCCACCTTAAAAACATTACTAAAAAACCACATTATGTTGGTTCTGCCGAGCATGAAGTGGTTAAAAATTACCTCATAAAAGCCTTGGGCGACCTCGGCTTAGAGACTCAAGTACAAGAAGCTTACAGTCAAAATAAAAAATGGGGAAGCATCGTAAAACCAAAGAATATTTTAGCACGGATTAAAGGCAGCGACAATACGAAAGCCCTACTCCTGCTCTCCCATTACGACAGTAAATCTCACGCCTCATTGGGTGCAAGTGATGCTGGCTCAGGCGTGGTTACTATTTTGGAAGGCATTCGGGCCTTTTTGAGCGAAGGTAAAACACCTAAAAATGATATTATTATTCTGTTTTCTGACGCAGAAGAATTAGGATTAAATGGCGCAGATATTTTTGTAAATCAGCATCCGTGGGCAAAAGACGTCGGACTCGTTTTAAATTTTGAAGCACGTGGCAGCGGCGGTCCAAGCTATATGCTGATAGAAACCAACGGGGGCAATCAAAATTTAATTAAAGGATTTAAGGAAGCAAATCCAGATTATCCGGTAGCAAATTCCTTGGCCTACAGCATTTATAAAATGTTACCTAATGATACGGATTTAACCTATTTCAGGGAAGATGGCGATATTGACGGACTTAATTTTGCTTTTATAGATGACCATTATGACTACCATACGGCTTTAGATAACTATGAGCGTCTCGACCGAAACACCTTAGAACACCAAGGCAGTTATTTTATGCCTTTACTACATTATTTCTCGGACGCTAACCTCAACAATGTAAAAAGCACTGAAGATTCTGTCTATTTTAACGTGCCACTTTTTAAGATGGTGAGTTATCCAAATTCATGGATTTTACCAATGCTCATTTTGGCAATTCTTATCTTTTGTGCCTTAGTATTTTATGGGATTAAAAAACGAAGCTTAAACGCCAAACACATGGCCATTGGCTTCCTTCCGGGGATTGGTGCACTGCTCATTAACGGCGTTGTAGGTTTTTTTGGATGGAAATTATTGTTGATAATGTATCCGCAGTATGGCGAAATCCTTCATGGTTTTCCTTATAATGGACATTTATATATTTGGGTTTTTGCCTTATTTTCTACGGCCGTATGCATGTGGCTTTACAACAAGGTTTATAAACCAGAAAACACAGCAAGTTTAACCGTTCCGCCATTATTACTATGGTTAATTATCTGTGGTGCGGTTGCATTTAAGCTTAAAGGGGCCAGCTTTTTTATCATTCCGGTGTATTTCGGATTGATTAGCCTTTTTGTTTTGGTCAGACAAAAGCGTCCGGACATCATTTTAATGACCTTGCTGCTCTTTCCGCTATTACTGATCATGTCGCCATTTATACAAATGTTTCCTGTTGGGCTTGGACTTAAAACCATCATTGCAACTACACTTTTAGTATCGCTCATGTTTTCATTGTGTATTTCTGTTTTCGGATTTTCACGTTATAAAAACCGATGGGCTTTCCTATTATTTTTTGCATCCTTTGGATGTTTTGTAGCCGCACATTTCCAATCTGATTTTAATGAAGAGCGTCCGAAACCAAACAGTCTGGTGTATTTGTATGATGCCGATAAAGATGAAGCACATTGGGCAACCTATGATAAACTATTGGACGATTGGACCCAAGCTTATCTTACTGACAGTCCTGATGTGTTCGACGCGTCTTCTGTCAACTTTGAAAGTAAATATGGCACACAGTTAACGTACAGTAAAAAAGCGGTCATCAAACCTCTTAAAACACCTTATATTGATAAGCAAAAGGATACTGTTATTGGAGATGTCAGACATCTTCAGGTGTTTATTTCACCGCAACGCGCTGTCAATACGTTGGAATTTTTTGCCGACAATTCCAATCAATTTCTATCGTTTAATATTAACGGATTAGAGATTGAAAAGGAAGGAAATGAGATGCTCGTTTTTGCAAATCGTATCAAAGACAGATTGTTCAGCTATATGGTGACCGAACATAAATCAATCGAATTGAATTTCACCGTTCCGGCAGAACAAAAAACCACCTTTCAAATATTTGAAGTTTCTTTTGATTTGTTAGAAAATGAATTATTCCGAATCCCAAAACGTCCAAATACAATGATTCCGAAACCATTTGTGCTTAATGACGCTATAATGATAAAAAAAACCATTTCTTTTGAATAAACGCATCAGCATCATTGGTTGTGGTTGGTTAGGCTTGCCACTTGCAGCTGCATTGGTCAAAAATGGTCATATTGTGAAAGGCTCGACAACCTCAAAAGACAAATTTGAGCTTTTAGAATCGGCAGGGATTAGGCCATTTGAAGTAACCATTTTTGAAGATAAAATAGAGGGTCAAATTCAAGCCTGTTTAGCAGATTCTGAAATACTGATTATCAATATTCCGCCAGGACTGAGAAAAAATCCCAACTCCGATTTTGCAAAAAAAATGGCGCTGCTTTGTCAACACATTGAAAAGTCGGGAATCGAAAACCTAATTTATGTGAGTTCCACTTCGGTTTATGAGGAAACTATAGACATGCCAATTATTACCGAAGAAAGCGCCACAAACGCACAATCGTCATCCGCCAAACAACTCATTGCTGCAGAAGAGATTTTTAAGACCAATCCGAATTTTAAGACTTCCATCGTCAGATTTGGTGGTTTGATTGGTGATGATCGTGATCCTTCAAAATTCCTATCTGGAAAAAAAGACGTTAAAGATCCTGATGGCCCTGTTAATTTGATTCATCAGGAAGATTGCATTGGCATTATTAAAACCATTATTGCAACCCAAAAATGGCAAACAGAGTTTAATGCCGCGGCACCTCAGCATCCCACACGAGAAGCCTATTACAACGCGGTTTGTGACGCCAAAGGCATGCCACGTCCCCAATTTAACCATACAGCACCAAGTAAAGGGAAGCTCATTTCCAGCAAGAAAGTGGAAACCAATTTAAAATACACGTTTCTTCACAGCCTTTAACAATTAGTACGGTTTTAAGAGTTTATTTTATTAATTTTTATAGATTTGGCGCAATTAACTTAATAATGTCCTGATTTAAAGACACTGAATACCTTATTAAAACATGAAAAAACTAATACTACTTGTAGCCGTGATGAGTTCCCTAAGCATCACTGCACAGACAAAAACAGAACTTCAAAAACATTTTGAAAGCTATTATAAGCAAATGAAAAAGCAAGGTGATATTCAAGGTGTTATCAATGCGATGACGCACTTGGATGTTCTTAATCCTACGCAAGCCAGAAAGGATACATTAGCGTATATCTATGTTTCTGAAGGCAGAAATATGGAAGCTTTAAATACTATTGGTATTGAAAAAAGCGGTACAGATTCCGATTTGAATACTGAAATTAAAGCTATTGCATTAAACGCATTGGGCGAACGCAAACGCGCCTTAGAATTTTACAACGTTCTTTTCACTAAAAAACCGAACCCAAGTATTGCTTACGAAATTGCAGATTTGTTATTGCAAACTGGCGATTTAGCAGGCGCTAAAGAAAAGGTAGAATATGGTTTGGCGAATGCTACGGATGAAATGAGACGTACGTATTACGAAACACAACAACCTTATCAAACGTCGTTAAAAGCAGGATTTTTATACCTAAAAGCAATTGTTGTTTATAGTGAAGATAAAGATGCGAACCAGGAAATTGCGTTGGCGACTTTAAACCGCGCATTAGCAATTGATCCTAATTTCAATATGGCACAAATAAGTAAAGAAGCGTTATTGAACCGTAAAAAAGGAACGGAATAAGGATAATAGAATTAAGAATTAAGACCGCTTCGCTTTTAGAATTAAGAAGTTGAAAATCGGTCAGACATAAATTCATACCAAACAAAAAAGCAGCCTATTTTTCAATAGACTGCTTTTTTTATATCATAGTTTTTAGACTATTACCAAATTCTAACACGCTTTTCAGGTGCTAAGTACATTGGATCACCTTCTTTAATATCAAAAGCTTCATAGAATGCATCCACATTTTTTAAAGGTTGTGTCGCTCTATAGATTCCTGGAGAATGCGGATCTGTTTTAATCTGCGTTCTTAAGGCATCTTCTCTGGTTAATGTTCTCCAAACGGTTGCCCAACTCATAAAGAAACGTTGTTCTGGCGTAAATCCGTCGATTTTATCAGGACGTCCGTGTTTCTCAAAATGTAGTTGTAAACCATCATAAGCACCAAGAATACCACCAAGATCTCCGATGTTTTCACCCAAAGTAAATTTACCGTTAATGTACACGCTGTCTAACACTTCAATACTGCTGTACTGTTCTGCCAAAGCATTACCACGTTTCGTAAATTCTTCTAAATCTTTTTCTGTCCACCAGTTTTTCAAGTTTCCATCGCCGTCAAAACGAGCTCCAGAATCATCGAAAGCATGAGAAATTTCATGTCCAATTACAGCTCCAATTCCGCCATAATTTACAGCATCATCTGCAGTATAGTTATAGAATGGAGGTTGTAAAATAGCTGCTGGGAATACAATCTCGTTGTTACGAGGGTTGAAATAAGCGTTTACAGTTTGTGGCGCCATTCCCCATTTTTTCTTGTCTACCGGCTCATTGATTTCAGAGAAATTCTTTTCTCTTGCCCATGTTCCAACAGCCAACATGTTTTCAGCAAAGCTATTGCCTTCCTTAATTTGAAGTTTTGAATAGTCTTCCCACTCATCAGGATAAGCAATCTTAACAGTGAATTTATCTAATTTTTCAACCGCTTTTTTCTTTGTCTCTTCAGTCATCCAATCCAATTTCATGATTCTGTTTTGGAATGCTTTGATGACATCTGCAATCATTTCTTCAGCTTTCGCTTTAGCTTCTGGCGGGAATTTTGCTTCCACATAAAGTTTACCGATAGCTTCTCCAACTGCACGGTCAACAGTACCTAACGCACGCTCTTCAAATGGACGTTGTTTTTGTGCACCGTTTAATGTTTTTTCGTAAAAATCCCAGTTTGCTTTCTCAATTTCAGTAGATAAATAGTTAGCTGAATTGTCAAGAGTATTCCAAACCATTAAAGTTTTTACATCTTCAATAGGGGTTTGTTTTAAGAAGCTTTGTAATGATGACATATATTTTGGCTGCATTACATTGACAGTTTCAATCTTTTTGTCAATTCCTAAATCATCCACCATTTTTTGCCAGTTGATAGCAGGTGTCAATTTTTGTAAATCAGCAAACGGTAACGGATTGTTATAGTTACGCGCATCTCTCATAGCTACTTTATCCAATCTTGGCTCAGCCAATTTGGTTTCCATAGCTAAGATTTTCTTAGCAGCCGCCATCGCTTTAGCTTCATCATAATCGATAAATTGAAGCATTCTTGCAATATGCGCTACATATTTTTGTCTGATTTCTTTTGATTTAGCATCCTGATCTAAATAATAATCTCTTTGTAATCCAAGACCTCCAGGAAATATCCAAGTCATGTTCATACTACTATCATTAAGATTTGGCGATGCTGCAATACCAGCAAATGGTGAACTTACACCATCTACAGTTGCCACAACAGTTTGCATGTCACTGATGTTTTTTATGCCATCAATAGCACTCAACGCAGGTTTAATTGGCTCAACACCCGCTTTATTTCTTGCTACAGTATCCAATTGACTTTCAAAAAGCAATAAGGCTTTCTTTTGGTCTGAACCATCAGCGTAGGTCCCTAATTCTTTTGAAGTTTTAACAATATCTAAAACATCTTGACGGGTTGCTTTACGCAACACCCCAAAACCGCCCCAACGGGTTTCATCATCAGGGATTACAGTGTTTTTTTCCCAGTTTCCGTTAACGAATTTGTAAAAATCATCCTTCGGACTCACTAAAGTGTCCATGTTTTCAAGGACGATACCAGGAATTTTTTCTTCTGCCATTGTTGTGTCTTTTTTTGGTTCTTCCTTACATCCAACAAGGGTTGTAACGGCCAAACCAGTAATTGCCAGCGCATACTTAAGATTGGTGTTCATAGTTTTTAAAAAATTTAATTTGCCTAATTTAGTTATTAATGAGAAGCTTATCCGGTGCATTTGTTACATCTTAACAAAATATTAAGACATTTTGCGAGAGAAATGAAAATCTTATTTCTTTGGATATCTTTTAGCGTTAGTGCTTTATGAGAGCGCTTTATTGCTCCGTCTTTACAGGAAGTTGAATTTGTTGCGCTTCTTTTTCGAACTTTTTATTCATTTGAAGTTTAAGATTGGCATCTGCAATGAGGAGTTCCCGTATAGCTTCTAAAAAGTCCTGCTTTTTAATATTATCAAGATTAGAAAGATTCTGTAGTTTCAAAATATTAGTTTCCAAAACGGTCATTCTCGACCTAATAGCCGGTGTCACCACAACTGGTGGTTGCTGCATTTTCATTTCTGAAATAAATTCCTCCATAATGCCCTTCTCAACTCTAAAAAAAGAAAGGTTCCCTCCTTTTAAAAGTTCGATATTGTTTTGGAGATCTTGATACAATTGCCAATCTAAAATAGCTTGGGAACTATCTGGGCTCAACACATAATCCGTATACTTTAAGTTTTCGATATCCTCTGCTTTTATGGTGTACGCCTTTTCTTGAGTATCCGACGTATTTTCTACAGGTTGTGGATCAGATTTACAGCTCACAAAAATTAAGACACATAGTAACATTAGCTGTTTCATAAATCAGGACATTTGTATAAGATGATTAAGACCCAAAGGTAAATAAAATAATTATTGAAATCGGCCCGCCCATCAATGGCCAAAGTGTGATGTTGCGATTATGTTTTCGGTGACTTGCATTCAAACAGTTGTCGCAAGCCACTAATTTTTTATAAATAGGATAAAATAGTTTTGATATCGCACCAATAGCACACATTTTTTATCTTGCTTTGCCTTTACAACTGTTTTTATGATCGCATCTAATAGAAAAATCACATTTAAGGTCCTTTTTGGCTATATCGCGCTAGGCATTTTAGCAGCGATTTCAGGATGGCTTGTGTTTTCTGAACTTAGAAATTTCACGGCTGCGCAAACGGACGATTTAAAAGACCGTGATAAACTGATTAGAATTAGCGGTTTGGTAGCTGATATTTATGAGAACGAAAGCTTATCAAGAGCAGCGCTTCAACTTAATACAAACTCTCAATTCAACGCGTATCTACTACAAAATGACAGTCTCCTTTCCACCATTGACACGCTCACTAATTTAGTTAATAACGATTATCAAAAGGCGCTATTAGATAGTGTTAAGGTCATTTTTGACAAAAAATATACCGATTTAAACGAATTACGCCGTCTTAAGGAAAATAATTCGTCTGAAAAATCTATTGAACTGACCATTAATAAACTTAAGAGTATTGACCCTATTCTCGGGAAATTGACTTTGGAAGATTATGTGGAAAATCCGAAGTCGATTGACCCTAAAACCAAAGAAGTTCTGGAAGGGTTCATTCAATTTTCCAATGATTTAAAAGCGAAGGATTCGGTGAGTAAAGTGGATCAAAAGCAGATTGATTCCATTGTGACGATTTCCCGAAACATGTTGAACAAAATTCAGAGAGATGCAGCATCTCAAAAGCAATCTTTAATGTTGAAAGAGCGCGAATTGGTAGAGAATGATTTGACGACTTCTAGGCAATTGCGCAACCTCCTGCGTGCGTTAGAGCGCGAAATGGTAGCCTCATCGCAAAGCATTATGACGCAACGTCAAAAAGCCTTGGACAGAAGTACCACCATTATTTACTTGGCAGCATTAGTCAGTTTCATTTTAGTGATAATTTTCACGATTGTCATCTTAAACGACTTTTGGAAAAGTCAGCAATACCGCGAAAAACTTGAACAATCGAATGCTTATACCAATTCGCTTTTAAAAAGTAGGGAGCAATTGATTAATATGGTAAGTCATGATTTACGCTCGCCTTTAAGCACGATTTCCGGGTATAGCGAGCTGCTTCAAAAAACAGCACAGAACACAAAAGAAGTTAATTATTTGGATCATATTAAGAATGCTTCGAGCTATATGAGCCAATTGGTAGATGATCTTTTGGAATTCTCAAAACTTGAGGATGGCCATATTACAATTGAAAGCATTCCTTTTAATCTGCGCACCATTTTAGACGAAACAAGTTCAAATATCAAAGCGATTTATGATGATAAACCGATTGAACTTTATGTTAAACATGCCCCACAGCTCGACCGCACCATCGTTTCCGATCCTTTCAGAATTAAACAAGTGCTCTATAATTTAATTGGAAACGCCTACAAATTTACTGAGGAAGGCAGCATTACAATTAGCACCCAATTACACTCCAAAAACAATGTACATACCGTAACCATTATCGTTTCAGACACCGGAATTGGTATCAGTAAGGAAAAGCAAGAGGATATTTTTAATGCATTTACCCAAGTCAACCAAACCAAAAACTCCAAGAATTCAGGTTTTGGATTAGGATTGGCCATTTCCAAAAAGTTGATGCACATTTTAAAAGGGAAATTAACCTTGGAAAGCACACCAGGACGCGGCAGCAGATTTGAAATATCATTCCCTGTAAAACTTTCTGATGCTGTTTTGGAAACGACACCAGCTATTAAAAAGACATCCCATTTTAAATTGAAGGCGGTTATTGTGGATGATGACGCCTCATTACGACAATTAATTACCGATGTGTTGGGGCAACACAACATCACAACCTATACGTTTGAAGACGCCAAAGCTGCTCTTGCCGATATGGAAAACCTGAAATTTGATGTTGTAATTACGGACATCCAATTGCCAAAGATGAACGGCTTTCATTTTATGGAAACCCTTAAAAAGACGCCATTTTATAAGCAGCAACCAATTATCGCGATGACTGGAAGAACAGATATTGCTACTGAAAATTATATTGAAAGTGGCTTTTCAAAAGTGGTTTTCAAACCGTTTGCATCGCATATATGGTTTGATATTTTAAGCGAATTATTTCCGAAGAGTATTACAAAACCAGAAGAAAGCAAAAAAACGCAATCCTATAGCTGTGACTATTTTGATACTAATTCCATCGCTGGCTTTTTAAATTATGATGAAGAGGCACTGAAATCGCTTTTAGAGTTGTTTTTAAAAGACACTAAAAAACATATGGCCGAGCTAAAAACAGCAGTCCAGCAAAATGACCTTAAAACCATCACCGATTTAAGTCACAGAATGCTGACCATGTTCAAGCAATTAGGCGCACATACCATAGTGCCTTTTTTAATAAAATTAGAGCGCACACCCGTTGCCGACAAAGCGCTTGTGGATGCTTTAGAGAAAGAGCTTGACCCTTTTTGCAAAGCTATGGAAGCTTATATTACTCCAAATTATACTCCTTAAGCTTGTTATAAAGTGTTTTTCTAGAAAAATTGAGAAGTTTTGCAGCCTTTGTTTTGTTGTTGTTTGCTTCTTGAAGAGCTTTAACAATCAGTTCTTTTTCGTTGTCTTTTGTAGAAAAAGAGCGTGTAGTCGCTTCTTTTTGTGGCGATGATAATTCTTGTGGCAAAACTTCCTTTTGAATGACCTCACCGTTGGTCAATAAGGTAGCGCGTTTGATCACGTTGGAAAGTTCACGCAAATTGCCAGGCCAAGAATAATTTTGGAATATTTTTAGGACTTCAGGTGAAAACCCGATGATGGATTTGTTCAATTGCTGATTGGCATTCTCTAAAAAGAAATCGGCGTAAATTATTAAATCATCACGGCGTTCCTGTAAACTCGGTACTTTAATAGAGAACTCATTTAATCGGTGGTACAGATCTTCTCTAAAATCGCCTTGCTCAACAGCTTGCAATAAATCTTCATTTGTAGCCGTCAATAAACGAATATCAACTTCAATTTCCTCATTACTCCCAATTGGTTTTATGCGACGTTCTTGAAGGGCGCGCAACAACTGAATTTGGTTTTCATAAGTAAGGTTTCCAACCTCATCTAAAAACAAGGTACCGTGATTGGCAGCTTCAAAATGGCCTTTTTTATCATTAATAGCACCTGTAAACGATCCTTTTTTATGGCCGAAAAATTCGCTGGCTGCAATCTCTTTAGGGATAGCGCCACAATCGACCGCTATAAAAGGCCGCAGTTTTCTTGAACTGCTCAAATGAATAGCTTTTGCCACAACCTCTTTTCCTGTTCCACTTTCGCCAGAAATTAAAACAGACATGTCCGTTGGCGCCACAAGATTGATATGGTCATATAACACTCTGGATGCGGCACTAATACCGGTAACCAAATTAGATGTAGATTTTGAAGTTTCTGAAGTTTCAGAAGTAATTGGAGTTGTTGAAGTACTTTGTTTTGTCTCAGCACTCGGTTTTAGGAGCGCATTTTTGACCACCTGTAAAACTTCTTCAGGATTAAAAGGTTTTGAAATATAATCAAAAGCGCCTTCTTTCATGGCCTTAACGGCAGTAGAAACCTCAGCATAACCCGTCATTAATACTACAGGAATGGACGCGTCTTTATTCTTAATATGATTTAAAAGTGAAATTCCATCGCCATCAGGAAGCCTAAGATCTGCAAACACCAAATCGAAGGTCGATTCCTTTACTTTTAATTTAGCATCTTCTAGCGTATAAGATGATACAACGGAATGGTGGTGACGTTCCAAAAAACGTTTCAACATTTCAGAAAAGCTAACATCGTCTTCAACCAAAAGAATGGTACTCATGGATTCCTCATTTGTACAAAAATATCAAGTTAATTTCAGTAAACCCTTTAAAAAAAACATAAAAAAAGGACGTTTAAAAAAAACGTCCTTTTCCTGCTTTAAAGAGAAACCTTATTCTTTCTCAATCCAGTTTCCATCTTTATCAGCATATACAGTTGTTGCCGCACCTTCTACAGTAAGTTCCAACTTATATTCTAGCTTTTCATTAACATAAGCTTTATCTAAAGTTGCAGTTTCAAAATCAACGGCCAACGCATCTTTCACTGCTTGTGGAAGCTCTTCAGCCTTGATTAATTTATATTCCTCCTGAGTTGTCATTACAACCTCATCTGTTTGGCTTAAAGCCATTGCAGGTGCTGCAAATGTTGACAATCCTCCTAATACTATCGCTGCTGTTAAAAATACTTTTTTCATAATTTCAATTTTTTAAATTTTAATGTTATTTGTTATTGTGTTGTTGTTAGTTAATAAGAAATAAACATGCCAACCAACACAAAATCAGCTTCACAACATACAAATACCTGATTTTTAGGTATTTATCATATTTAAGATATATTGAGCAGCATTCAGAAGTGTATAATAATCCCGCATTTGTGAATTTTTCCGTGTAAATATTACACAAACCCACTTTCCGGATGATTTTGTCTATCACCAACTTATGAAATTGGCGTCATTGAATCCTTTAAATTCCATTTTCTTCAGAAAAAAACTTCGTATTTTTGCAGTAAAATCAAACAACAATGGCGCAAAAGATTCTAATTATCGGTGCATGTGGTCAAATTGGATCAGAGCTAACATATAAATTACGCAGCATCCATGGGGATGACAATGTAATTGCTTCTGACATTAACTATAATAATTTAGAGGTTGTCAATTCAGGTATATTTGAAATTGTTGACGCCCAAGATTACGGCTCAATCTTACTTTGCGTAGAAAAGCATAACATCGACACCATTTATTTGATGGCTGCGATGTTGAGTGCCACTGGAGAAAAATATCCTATGAAAGCTTGGGATTTGAACATGAATTCTCTTTTTCATGTGTTGAACTTAGCCAAAGCAAAATTTATAAGTAAAGTATTCTGGCCATCGAGCATTGCTGTTTTTGGTCCGACAACTCCAAAAGAAAATACGCCTCAGCACACCATCATGGAACCAAGTACTGTTTATGGTATTACCAAACAGGTAGGGGAACGTTGGTGCGAATATTATCATGACAAGTATGGTGTAGATGTGCGCAGTATACGCTACCCAGGGATTATCAGTTGGAAAACAATGCCAGGCGGTGGAACTACAGATTATGCGGTAGAAATTTATCATAAAGCGATTACAGACGGTCAGTATGAAAGTTTCCTTTCGGAAAATACTGAATTACCGATGATGTTTATGGATGATGCTATTGATGCAACGATTCAGATTATGGACGCTCCTGCAAACCAACTATCAATTCGTTCGTCTTACAATTTAGCTGCTATTAGCTTTACACCTAAGGATATTGCTGATGAAATCCAAAATCACATTAAGGATTTTATCATTACTTACAATCCAGATTTCAGACAGCAGATTGCCGATTCTTGGCCAAAATCTATTGATGATAGCGTAGCACAAAAAGATTGGAACTGGAGTCCAAAATTTGACCTAAAAAAGATGACTGAGGAAATGATTACTCAATTAGGCAAAAAATACGCTGAAGCTAAAAAATAACCAATATCATATATACTTATACAAGCACTTTAAGACTACTTAAAGTGCTTTTTTTTTGATTTTACATAAGAGCATCCTTACTGTCCATAACCATTTTCCCTCCTCTGCTCGACATTCATTTTCTGAAATTCTGACGCAGACTCCACATCGAAAAGATTCTTTTTTACCTCATTTTATGACATGTATTTATATTATTTGAAATTGATTTGCCCAATTTATTCCTAATACCACTCCTATTATTACAACATTTTAAATTACGTTAATCCTATCCTAAACCCATGTTTTTTAACATCTTAAGAACCATTTTTTTCGTAACTTAGGTCAAACCATAAAACCAGGAAATCATGAGAACCTCATTAGAAGCAGCCAGGGAACAAATCCATATCGATACGGTTAATGTTCTACAAAGTATTATTGAAAAAAATTACGATGCCGAAAAAGGCTATAAGAAAGCAATGAAGGATGCCAAAACACCTGAATTGAAGAATTTTTTAAAACGACAAGCAGTTCAACGCAGTCATTTTGCTACAGCCATTGACAAAGAATTGCATCTGTTAGACGAAACGCCAAGAGACAAGGGCAGTATTGCCGGAACACTACATCGTGCTTGGATTGACATCAGAACGTCGGTCACAGGAAAAGATGATGAAGCCGTTCTTAGCGAAGTTTTACGTGGTGAAACCGCAAGCGTCAAGGAATATGAAGAATTGATGAAACATAATACCTTGGTGCCTCATGCCTCTAATGTCTTAAAATCGCAATTAAAAGAATTGCAAGGAACATTGGAACGTGTAAAATCTCTAAAAGATATTCAAGGCTAAGTCACCATGAGCACAATTTTTACTTAATGAAACCCCGCATGATGTGTGTGGGTTTTTTTATGCATCCCTTTTAGAGTTTGATGTCAGTACGCCGAGGAAATTTTCTGAAACTCTAATATGAAAAGGGCCATAACTCTTCGCCTAAACCTAAAAGCCATTTACAATACGGAGGAATTAAAATAGGATTAAAAGTGCTATTAAGACAATCTATAACCTAAAGAGTTAAGAATTTTGATTTCACTATTCACGGAAATAATGTATTTTTAACAACTTGCTGATTTTTTTTGCTTCCAAATCAACAAGCATTTAAGAAGCCTTAATTCAGTAAAAAATTAGATAAATATCCCAGTCGCACGCATACAAAATGAAACACACTAAACTACACTTACTGCTTGCTGATGATGATTTGGACGATTGCGATTTTTTTAAGGAAGCAATGGAAGAATTACCTTATGAGTGCAACCTCTCCATTGTTCATAATGGCGTAGAACTCATGAATTTGTTAGAATCTGAAAATTCTGAACTTCCTAATTTAATTTTCTTAGACCTTAACATGCCTCGTAAATCGGGAATGGAATGTATCCGGGAAATTAAATCTTCAGGTACATTATCCCATATTCCCATCATTGTATATTCCACTTCGCTTGATCCGTCTGTAGTAAATGAACTGTACGAAATAGGTGCACTTCATTACATTCAAAAACCAGCCGAATTTGCGTGCATTAAAAAAGTCATTGAAAAAGTGCTGAAAATCTTTAAAACCGATTTATCACCAACGTCTTCAAGAGAACATTTTATTATTCAACCATAGGTAGTGCATGGGTATTAGCAAAACAACACATAATTTTTTAGATGGTGGCGGCGAAATGGGGAAACTCATTAGAGCTAAAGATTGGAGTAAAACCCCTTTGGGAACACCTGAAAATTGGCCTCAAAGCTTACGTACCATGGTGAGTGTGATGCTCGATAATCCTTTTGGGATGTATATAGCTTGGGGTAAGGAATATACTCAAATATATAATGATGGCTACCGTCCAATTTTAGGTGCAACCAAACATCCTGAAGCTTTAGGCATTAGCACCAGAGAAACATTTTCTGAAGTATGGCACATTATCAGCTCGATGTTTGACAGTGTTATGAAGGGTGAGGCCATCGGTTACCCAGATTTAATGCTGCCTTTAAATAGGAATGGCTATGTGGAAAAATGTTATTTTGATTTTGCTTATAGCCCCATAAGAATGGATTCGGGCGAAGTTGGCGGTGTTTTAGTAACAGTCATTGAAACCACCAATAAAAAATTAGCTGAAATTGAGTTAAGAGAGAGTAAAAATGAAATGGAGTTTGTAATTGAGAATACCCAATTAGGCACCTTTGATTACAACCCTATAAACAACAAGTTTACTTGCAATAACCGCTTAAAAGAATGGTTTGGATTGCCTATAAACGACGTAATAGAATTATCCCACGCCATAAATGCAGTTGTAGAAGACGACAAACAACGTGTCATTGAAGCCATTGAAAATGTCTTAAAACCAGATTCAGAAGGGAGCTATAACATAGAATACACGATTGAAAATCCGATTTCTAAAAAGCAAATTATTGTCCACGCCAAAGGGCGAGCTTGGTTTAATGAATTTAAACAAGCCTACCGCTTAACTGGAACCCTGGAAGATGTTACCGAACGTGTATTATCCAGAAAAAAGATAGAAGAAAGTGAGCGCAATTTAAGGCTCATGATACTTCAAGCGCCTGTAGCCATAGCTATCATAAGAGGTGACGATTACAAAGTGGAGATTGCCAACAAACTAGCACTCAATCTTTGGGGAAGAACCGAACAACAGGTATTGGACACGCCTTTATTTGAGGCTATGCCGGAACTTGAATCACAAGGCATAAGAGACTTTCTGGACGATGTTAGCAAAACCGGAAAACGTTTTGAAACTTCTGAAATGCCCGTCACATTTTCGGTGAACGATGAGTTGAGCACGATTTTTATTAATTTCTCTTTTGAAGCATTATTTGATGTTGATGGCTCTATTAACGGAATCATGGCGATTGGTATTGATGTGACACCTCAAGTTGAAGCACGTAAAAAAATAGAAGATAGTGAGCAGCATATGCGCGCTTTGGTGGATAGTGCTCCATTTCCAATTGGGGTGTATGTAGGTGAAGAATTGCGCATCTCATTGGCTAATCAATCTATCATGGATACCTGGGGAAAAGGTAATGACGTAGTAGGCCAATTATATCCGGACATTTTACCAGAATTAGAAAATCAAGATGTCTATAGTCAAATTAGAAAAGTGCTACATACCGGAACGGCATTTCATGCAAAAAACCAAAAGATATATCTTGTCAAAAACGGTCAATTAGGTGCTTATTATTTTAATTACAGTTTTACCCCATTATTTGATAGCGCAGGAAATGTATCTGCTGTAATGAACACCGCCGCCGATGTGACCGAACTTCATGAGGCTAAGCAAAAGGTTGAAGAAAGCGAAAAGAAGTTCCGAGATTCTGTAATGCAGGCTCCATTAGGCATTGTGATTTTTAGAGGATCAGACCATGTCATTGAAATGGCAAATGATCATTATTTGCAGTTAATAAATCAAACAAGAACGCAATTTGTAGGCAAGCCTCTTTTTGAATCCTTACCGGAGGTTAAAGATAAAATGCTTCCTATAATTTGTGATGTTTATGAAACTGGCAATGCCTTTTATGGCTATGAATTCCCAATCAAAATAAACCGCCATAACACCATTGAAACCAGTTATTACAATTTTGTTTACCATCCTTTAAAGGAAAACGATATTATAACAGGTATTATGGTCGTTGCCACTGAAGTTACGGCTACCGTAAAAGCAAAACAGCTTATAGAGGAGAATGAAGAGAAATTAGAGCTTATTATTGAAGCGAGTGATTTGGGTATATTTGATGTCAATTTAAAAACAGACGACGTTGTTGTTTCCGATCGATGTTACGAAATTTTAGGCTTTCCAGATAAACATCATCTCACGCGAAATGATCTCATTTCCAATCATTACCCAAATGACCTAAGATTAAGGGCAAAGGCATTTGAAGAAGCCTATAAAACTGGAACGCTTCGTTATCAATCTAGAGTCATCTACAATGACAACTCTCTACATTGGATAGACGTCAAAGGAAAGGTGTATTATGACGATCAGAATCAACCAGAACGGATACTTGGTACGGTAAGAGATGTTACTGAAGAACGCACGTTTCATCAACAATTATTAGAGTGGGAAGAGAAATTCAGACTCTTGGCTGATTCCATGCCGCAACATGTTTGGACATCAGATCCACAAGGTAATATGAATTACTTCAATCAGTCTATCCTTGAATTTACCGGACTTACATTAGATGAAATTAATGATGAAGGTTGGATTCAGATTGTACATCCTGATGAACGCGAAGAAAACATTAGACTGTGGACTGAAGCTATCCATTCAGGAAATGACTTTTTAATAGAACACCGTTTCCGGATGCATACTGGCGAGTACCGTTGGCAGTTAAGTCGCGCCATTCCTCAAAAAGACGAAGACGGCACTATAAAAATGTGGGTAGGCAGCAGTACGGATATCCAAGACCATAAGATGTTTACTTCGGAGTTAGAGAATATGGTACAGTTGCGTACGGCTGAGTTGCAGCAAAAAAATATTGATCTTGAAAACATGAATAAGGAATTGCAATCCTTCGTCTATATTTCCAGTCATGATTTACAGGAACCGCTAAGAAAAATTCAAACATTTTCATCCCGTATTGTAGAAACCGAATACGAACACTTATCCGACACTGCCAAGAGACACTTTACAAGAATGCAGCAGTCGGCGTATAGAATGCAAAAATTAATACAGGATTTAATTGCTTACTCGCGTACCAATGTGCAAGAAACAAAATTCGAAAATATCAACTTACAGGAGGTTGTTAATGATATAAAAGAAACATTGAGCGAAGAACTGGAACAAAATGATGTCACCATAAACTTAAACAATATGTGTGATGTTAGGATTATTCCTGTGCAGTTTAAGCAAGTGATACACAACCTCACAAGCAACTCCATAAAATTTGCCAAAACAGACGTTCCGATAATTATAGAGATCACTTGCGATATAGTAGATGGAAAGTCGGCCGGAATCGCGGCATTATCTAAAAACAAACACTATTGCCATATAAAATTTTCGGACAATGGCATTGGATTTGAGTCTCAATACAGTGACAAAATATTTGAAGTTTTTCAGCGTCTACATAGTAAAGATGACTATACAGGAACCGGCATCGGACTTGCTATTGTAAAAAGGATTATTGAAAATCATGAAGGAATAATTTTAGCCAACGCACGTTTAAATGAAGGTGCGGAATTTGATATTTACATTCCGACATAATTCATTTTATTAAAAATCAAAACGGTTCAGCACCAAATTGAAAGTAAAAAATTGATTAAAATTGAGCGGTATACTACGCTTATGGCGATTAAAATCGAATAAATAATTAAAATTATAATTACATTAGTCAACCATTAAATCCCTTATGAAAGTCTTTATTAAATTCGATTTTGCCCAATTTTGTTCCAAAGTTCTCGATGAAAAGCTTTGCGAACTCGGCATCAAGTATAGGATGTTAAATTTTGGTGAGCTTGAGTTTTTGGAACCGGTTTCTGCTGATCAAATGAAGGCTTTTGAGACCGTTCTCAATGATTATGGCATTGAGAAAATAGAAAATCAAAAGGTTATTTTGGTTCAGAAAATAAAAGATACCATTGTGGATATGGTATTTAATGCAAATGAGTCCATCGCGGTAAAAAGTTCCGTTTATCTTGCCGACAAATTGGGGCATAGCTATGGATATCTATCAAATTTATTCTCTGAAGTGACCTACACGTCAATAGAAAATTTTATCATTTTACAACGTATCGAATACGCTAAATCTCTCATTACCAACACTGATTTATCATTAACAGAGATTGCGTTTCGATTGCAATATTCAAGTGTCGCGCATTTAAGCACACAATTTAAAAACACAACAGGTATTACTCCTACTACCTTTCAGCGTATTATCGCAAAAAGAAGAGCGCTAAAAAATAATAAAGATTAAAAAGTAAAAAATGCAAGAAGATTTCACATATGTGGTTTTGGCAGATGATGATGAAGACGACCGCCTGTTCTTTGTAGAGGCATTTGATGAGCTTAAAATACAAACCAAAGTAGACGTTTATAAAGATGGCTTAGAGCTTATGGATGCGCTAAATCACCCCGACGCTGTATTGCCGAACATCCTTTTTTTAGACTTAAATATGCCTAAAAAGTCGGGTATTGAATGTTTAATAGAAATAAAAAGCAACAAAAAGTTTAAAGACATTGCCATTGCCATATATTCTACCTCTGCATCGGAGGAAGATATTGAAGACACCTTTGTTCAGGGCGCGAATATTTATATCAAAAAACCGAGTGATTTTAATGATCTTAAAAAGATTCTATCAGATGTGGTCACCATTAACTGGCAATACCATACCAACGCATTAGATAAAGACAATTTTTTATTACGTTTATGAACCTGCCCTTAAAATTTATTGCCCGCTCAGAACGCTTTCTAAAAATAATTTTTGGGGCCAGCCTATTCATTGTATTAGTGATGGGCGGCGTTGCCTATAAATACATAAAAGAACTTTCCAAGTCTATAGATGATGTGCAACATAATTATCAGGTCCATATTGCTTTAGAAAGAATGGCCTCCGCACTTAAAGATGCTGAAAGTGGGAAGAGAGGTTTTATGATTTCGCGAGACTCTACCTATTTAGAACCGTTGCTAGTAAGCAGTTCCGCTTTTGATAATAGTTTGAAAGACTTAGAAGAACTCACTAAAAACAATCCTGAACAACAAAAAAACATTGCCGAATTAAAAATAAAAGTTGACAAGAATATCGAGATTTTTCAGAAGACATTGGAGCTTTCAACCAGTAACGACTTCGATTCTCCTGAATTCATAGCGGCTTTTAGAGAAGGAAGGCAAACGATGAATAGTGTGCGTTTTAAAATCAATCAAATGACCGCACATGAAAATGATGTGCTTAGTTTGGCAAGAGAGATAAGCTCCAAGCGTTTGTCCAACGCCCCAATGTTAGTGTATTATGTGCTGATTTTATCGCTCCTAATTTTATTATTGACCTATCTTCAAATTACTAAAAACTTAAAGATTTTAAAGGAAAAGAATGAACTTCTGGAAACCTTTAAAAAATCGACTATCCAATCTGAAATCATAAGCAAACACGGCAATTGGATTTGGCATATAGAGGAAAACATTTATGAATATTCTGATAATTTGTATCGCTTATTAGGAGAGGAACCGCAATCTTTTGACCCTAACTTAGATAATTACCTATCCTTTGTCCATCCCGATGATGTTGAAAAATTGATGGAGCATGTTGAGGAAATGATGGAAAATGAAGATCTGCCATTCATCCACTATAGAATCATTCAAAAAAACGGCGCTATAAAGCATTTTAAAGCCTATGCCAAATTATTGGTCGATTCCGATGGGCATAAACGACTTTTAGGCACGACGGCAGATATTACGAACGAAATTGAAAATTACCGATTAATAGAAAAACGAAATCTAGAATTAGAGCGCAGTAATAAAGAGTTGTCTTCCTTTAACTATGTTGCCAGTCATGATTTGCAAGAACCATTACGAAAGATTCAAACCTTCTTATCACGATTGGAGGACAAAGAAAAAGATAAATTATCCAACAGTGGGAAACTTTATATAGAGCGTATAAAATCGTCGTCATCAAGAATGCGTTCCTTAATTGATGATTTACTACAGTTTTCGAGAACAAATAAATCTGAGGAAGCGTTTGAAGAGTCAAACCTCAATATATTGTTAGAAACTGCCAAGCACGATTTAGCCGAAATAATTGGAGATAAAAGAGCGCGTATTACCTCTGACTCGATGCCTTCAATGAAGGTGATCCCGTTTCAAATAAAACAGCTGTTCCTAAATCTACTCAGTAATTCATTAAAATATAGTCGTGAAAATACGCCGCCTGCCATCACCATTACCTATTCTCTAACGAATGCAAGCGATTTGCCAAAAATCAAATACTCCAAGTTTAATACCTACCATACTATAACCGTACAGGATAATGGGATTGGCTTTGACCAAGAGTATGCGGAAAAGATTTTTATTCTATTTAATAGACTTCACAATAAAAACGAATATTCTGGTACGGGCATCGGTCTTTCTATTTGTAAGAAAATAGTTGATAACCATAACGGCTATATCACTGCTGTAGGCGATACCAACACAGGGTCCACCTTTACAGTATACCTCCCGAAGACTTAATACACCTCAAGTATTTCATTTTAAATCACCCCATATCCTATATATGGGGTGATTTTTTATGCACTTATGGGAATTCTATAACCAATTCTGAAAATACTGTAAGAGACAACACCGAGTAATGAGTCATCTTTGTATTGAACGCAATAAGCCACAAAATGCACGAGGATTATAATATGAAAACATTCTTTTATACTGTTTCCGTCCTCATGATTATTATATGGGCCTTGAGCTACTTTGTATATTCATTGAAGCCATCAGTACACTTATTATTGCCATTAGCAGTTTTAATGGGAATTATAGGAATGAAGAAGAAAGAGTAATTAATTAAAGAACACATCATGTCTTACGTGTTATAATGATCATAACTATAAAGACGAGAATTAGGAAACATTATAACTCACTATAAAAAAAATAAGTTATGAAAACCAATCAAGAATCACAATTAAGACAATACGCCAGGGTAGCACGAGTGTTTCCAAAAACTGGAATTACAACCACAAATGCGAGAATTAGAGTGTTGGCTACAACCAAACCTCAAGTTTAACATTTACAGACATTATATTTTAATAATTAACCATAAAACCATCACATCATGATAACAATTGCATCAAAAGTTAACGATTTGTATTCTTTTTTCGAAGCACTCAAAAATGAATTGGGTGGTACGATAGAACAAAATACAACCGAGTGCAAACTCGAAATAAATAACGATTTAGCCCGCGGGAGCATTCGCTCGATCGCTTTAGAGGATGGCATCGCCGTACTAGAATTTAATTTGATTGCCTTTCAGGATATCCAAATTACAATTGATGCTCTTTTAGAAGCTCATGTCAATTTTATGTATTGCTCAAAAGGAAAGTTGACACAGTCTTTCGATAAAGACAGTGAGACAAATACTATTGATGCTTTTCAGACAAGTATCGTCGCCAACATTATATCTGGACAAAACATTATTATGTTAGAAAAGGATATCGAAACCGTAGCAACGCTTATTTCTGTTAATACGTCTCACGAAGGAAACAACAGTTCCCAATGGAGCAGCAGTTTAAGAGAAGCCTTTATCGCAGATAAAACCGACGACTATCTATACATTGGTTCTTACAACCTTAAAATAGCTGAAAACATAAAACAGCTACAATGTATCAAACAAGAAGGTTTGGTGCGTCAATTGTTGACTAAAGGCATTGTAAACGTCATTTTAGCGCTCGAAATTGATCACCATAATATGGATATTGAAAATTTAGACATGGAACCTACAACCTTGACTAAAATGGAAATCGGTCTAATTGCGAAACTTACAGAGTATATCAATGAGTATCCAGATTTAGATCATAAGGTTGAAAACCTAAGCGAGAGAGTTGGTTTATCAGCCGCCAAATTGCAAGAAGGATTTAAGTTTCAACACGGATTGACTATTTGCGAATATATCCGCTCCGTAAGATTGACAAAATCAGAGGACTTAATCATCAATACCGACTTGAACATTTCAGAGATTGTTTATAGTGTAGGATTTACCAGCAGAAGCTACTTCTCTAAAATATTTAAGGAACGTTTTGATTGTACTCCGAGCGATTACAAAAAAAATAAGTTAGCTGTATCAGCATAATATATATCTAGTAGTACTTCAAGGGATTTAAGTACTAATTAATTCGAAAAAGCTCTAATGAAAATTAGAGCTTTTTTGTGTTAATCCCACATTATTTTAAAAACTCGTGGAATTAGGAAACAATGAGATTATCACTCCATATTCTGGGGCAATATTATAGAGGATTTATCGAATTGAGCATAGACCTACCTGACTCGGTTAGTCTATGAAAAGGTTAGGCTATTGCTTTTAACTCTTGCAGAATGTCGAGTATTTCCCCCATTCTTGAAGGATTTTTAGAATTCTCTTTTTTGGTAACTTTGATGCCTTTTAGCTTTACTCCGTTAGGCTTAGCAAAGATGTTTTCTATTGATTTATTAAAATCATTATAATCTGATACAATGTAGCCAGATTTAAATAGCTCTTCTAAAAGAGCAACAAGAGTGACTTGAGAAATCACCTTTTTATTTTTAACACTCACGCACAACCATTTTATGTACTCATCATTTTCCAAAGGCTTATCAGTAAAAGCTTTTGTAAAAGTCTCTAATGAGGAGTTAATGAAAGGTGGCTTAGCATTCATCAATTTATTGTAGAGAAATTCAATTTCTTTCTTTTTATGGCTTTCCTTCCAATTAAAAGAAAGTGTAATATGATTTTTTTTAATCTCCTTTCTATATACAGAAAGGGTTTCAAGGTATTCTTTTGAAAAGTTATGGAACCTATTGTATTTAGAATATAGAAATTCCATTAAATCAACAATGACTTTGTGTATTATACTATAGTCACTATGGTTGGAATTACTCTTTAAATCCAATAAGGTGTTTTCGGTAAATGAGAAGAAAGTATTATTTGATTGGTTGGAAGAAAGTATTATTGCAGATTTAGAAGAAATTAGCGCTTTGGCTATCTCCTTTTCCTCATCCAGTCTTCTTCTTAAGAAGTCATTAAAATCATTTTTAATCTTAATAGATTCATCATATTCAGTTCTATCAATACTATAAATGATATTATTATCAGCTTTATCAATATGAGTTGATGTAAATGTTTCCCTAACACCACCGTAAAAGGTGTCTCTTAATTCTTCAATACCATTTTCATCTAATAGTAAAGATTCAAAAAAAGCTAAAGTTCTATCCTCTGATGGCTTCAACATAATCCAAATTTAAGTAAATTAATACAAAGTTAGACCTAAACTGGGACCCGCCTAAAAAACAAAAGCCACTCAATTTCTTGAATGGCTTTGCTTCACTGTGCTCCTCTTCTTGGGCTCGAACCAAGGACCCTCTGATTAACAGTCAGATGCTCTAACCAACTGAGCTAAAGAGGAAGGTATATTACCTTATTTTGAGGATGCAAATATATTGCTATTTTTGAATTGAACAAAACAATTTTGAAAAATTTTTAATCAGTTATTGCTTTAAAAATATCATTCCCATTCGCGAACAACACTAACATAATGAGTATCACGAATCCAACTAATTGAGCGCGCTCTAAAAATTTTTCTGAAGGCGTACGTCCTGAGATCATTTCGTATAATAAAAACATCACATGACCACCATCCAAAGCAGGAATTGGCAACAAGTTTAAGACGCCTAACATAATTGACAGGAACGCTGTAATGCTCCAAAATACTTCCCAACTCCACATATCAGGGAATACATCAAAAATGGCCTTAAATCCACCCACACCCTTGTAAGCGCCTGTACTTGGACTGAATATTAATTTCAACTGTGTGAAATAGCCTGTTATTTGGCTTGTGAATTTATTAAAACCAACGCCAAAACTTTCGCCAAGTGTATATTCTTTACGTACTACGTCAAAATATCCAAGTTTTGCCCAATCATTAATTGAGCGACTTAATTCAATACCTAATTTCCCATTATCATCAACTTGTAGGGTGATATTTTTGGTTTGGCCATCTCTTAAAATTTCTGTTGTAACAGTTTGCCCTTTAAGCGACTTTAATACGTTATCAGCTTGATCTAAATATTCCACTGATATGCCATTGACAGCTTTCACAATGTCGCCTTTCTTCAAATCTGCCGATTTATTTAAGGACGTATCTGCGACCGCAGCGACTAAAAATGGTTGTCTAAGACCAAATAGACCTTCATGTTTACTTGTGGATAATTGTCCTAAAAAATCTTCAGGCAATGCAATCGTTTGCTCAGTACCATCACGCTCAAGTGTAATCGTTTCGGCTCCTATCAAGTTGGTTCTGATATCTGAATAATTTACAACCTCAGCATCACCAACCTTCACAATGGCATCACCAGTTTGAAATCCTAAATCGGTTAACAACGGATTGTCAATTAAATAGCCGTCCTTGAAACTTGCTGCAGAAATATCAGTATCGCCATAGGCAAAGGCTATCATAATATAAATGATTAGCGCCAATACAAAATTGACCGTCACACCACCCAACATGATAATTAAACGTTGCCACGCTGGCTTCGCACGAAATTCCCAAGGCTGTGGCGGCAAAGCCATTTGTTCCTTGTCCATGCTTTCATCAATCATTCCGGCTATTTTCACATAACCACCCAAAGGCAACCACCCGATGCCATAAACGGTGTCCCCTATCTTTTTCTTAAATAAGCTGTATTTGATATCAAAAAACAAATAGAATTTTTCTACGCGTGTTTTGAATAGTCTTGCTGGTATAAAATGTCCAAGCTCGTGTAAAACGATTAGAAGGGACAAACTCAATAAAAATTGAGAAATTTTAATAATAAACTCCATTGATATCTTTTCAAAAAAAATTATAAGGCACAAAAGTAATCTTTTAAGTGCAGTTAGGAAACTAAAGCCAATCTAAAGGCTAGTTTTTTAACAGCGATTTATTAAAGTTACCCTTGTTTGTTTGCAGTTTTATAAGGAATAGACCGGAAGCAAATGTAGACACATCAATGCTATTGCTCCAACCTGCTGAATACATAAGTTGACCCATTATATTATAGATTTGTATCTGTTCAATAGTGATATGATCAGGCTTTTTAATAAAAATACTGTTTGATGTTGGATTAGGATACACCGATATTCCTTTATCTAGCAAATGGTCTTCCACACTTAATACCGCACTGTTGTTTTTGGAAACGACATCAAACTCCGGATTAACAATAACCTCAACAACATTAAAGTTTACAGATTTTGTAAAATCTTCTGTATTCTTTGTATGCTCTAAAACGAGGTCAAGCGTTTCTCCAGATGCTCCAATCAGCCTGATTGGCAATGCCGTTTCAAAAAATGAAACCGAAGGATGACTTTGGGATTGACTCAATTTAAAGTTGATTTCCGTGGGTTTAGATTGATACCATTTCAAATCAAACGTTGGATAGCCT
Source organism: uncultured Gelidibacter sp. (assembly GCF_947500795.1). Taxonomy (GTDB): domain Bacteria; phylum Bacteroidota; class Bacteroidia; order Flavobacteriales; family Flavobacteriaceae; genus Gelidibacter. The sequence goes on from NZ_CANMTE010000002.1 coordinate 114,799, forward strand.
TCACCATAAACCCAATCATCAAAAAACTCAGACAAATCTTGATTGCTTGCCGCAGTCAAAATCGTTAGCAGATCTTCAGTTTTTGCATACCCATACGCATGGTCTGGATGATTTAAATAATCCTTCAGTCCTTTGTAGAAAATATCATCCCCTAGTTTTTTCCTCAGCATATGCAATACCATGGCGCCTTTATTATAAGATAATCGTCCATCAAACACCCTATTCACGTTCAGCGTATCGGATTCTTTAACATATACAGCACCGCCACTTCTAGACGTTACCGAATTAATTGTCTGCTGTCTCCAGGTTTTAAATGGCGTTTCACCATCTAAATGCTCAACCACCAGTCCAGTCATATAAGTTGCAAAACCTTCATTGAGCCAAATATCCTTCCAACTTCCGCAAGTCACTTTATTCCCAAACCATTGATGACCCAATTCATGGGCAATTAAATTCCGATCGAAACTCCCCATAAAAGAAACCGTTGTATGTTCCATCCCGCCATTCCAACCAAATTGGGCGTGCCCATATTTCTCATCTGCATAAGGATATTCCCCAAAAAGAGCACTGAAAAGATTCATAATATCCAGTGTGACTGGTGTTTGTGTTTTGACTTTTGCCAGTTGTTCCGGATAGATATAATTGACAATCTCAAACGGATTTCCATTATTAGAAACGGTATCTGAATACACCGCATAGTTAGTGACAGCAATAGCTATCAAATACGCAGGAATGGGATAGTTGTGTTTAAAATGCGTCGTTTTTTTCGTACCATTAATGGATTGGGAATGCTCCATCCCGTTAGCCACAGCAACATAGTCATCTCCGCTAGGATTCGTTTTAGGTGCTGTGATATGCACATCAATACTATCAATTTTATCAATCAAATCTTGTTTGCAGGGCCACCATCCTTTAGCACCATAAGGTTCTGAAAGCGTCCACAATACTGGTTTTCCATTGTGTGTACTCACTTCAAACGAGCCGAATCCTGAGCTTACAGGATTTCCTGAATATCGTATCGTCAGAGAATCTAAAACTCCAATTTGTTGAGTTTTAGGCAAGGTAATCACCAACTCATCGGTAGTATTATGTGAAAATACTAAAGGCGTTCCACGTTGCAATACCTGAGAAACCGTCATATTGGTTGCCAAATCAAAAGTGATCTGGCTTAAAGGTGCTTTTGCCTCAAAATAGGTAGTTACCTCACCTTGAATATGGGCGACTGCAGGGTCTACATCAAGCTCCAAACGGTGGTATTTTACATCGTAGTTGCCGGTATTAGGACTGGCGCGGAATTCCATACGTTTAAGTGCAGATTTCAATTCTGCTTCTCTTAAAGTTTTGAGTTGATCCTCTTGAGCATTTACAAACGAAAAAACAAACAAAAACAGAAGCGATACGATGTTTTTCATGAAAGCAGATTTTAGCACTAAAAATACCTTTTTTGACGGTTATCTATCGTATTTTTGCATCCAAATCTTATGAATCACCTCAAAATTCATTAAAAATGCTCTCATTTTTTAAGGACTACAAATATTTCGGAATCGTATTATTAATCCTATCTATTATCATTGTTACGATAATGTACAATATCCTAACCCCTAAAAAAGTACTACCCATTTACCAACCGTCCATGGTGAATTTTGAAATGGTGGATAGCACCGTTCAATACCAAAGTAAATATCATAAGATTGCTGATTTTAGTATGCTCAATCAAAACGGCGATACCATCACCCAAGATGATTATAATGATAAAATCTATGTAGCAGATTTCTTTTTCACGACTTGCCAAACCATTTGCCCGATTATGACCGATCATATGGTTCAAATTCAAGAAAAAATAAAGAATGATGATGAGGTTATGCTACTCTCCTATTCCGTTACTCCAGGGATTGACAGCGTGGCACAATTGAAACGCTATGCGCTTGAAAAAGGTGTTATCGATGCAAAGTGGAATTTGGTTACTGGTGATAAAAAACAAATTTATGAGCTTGCCAGAAAAAGCTATTTGGCGGTTAAAACCGATGGCAATGGTGACGCTTATGACATGATCCACACTGAAAACTTCATGCTGATTGATAAAAAGCGTCAGATTAGAGGCTATTATGACGGCACAAATCCTGACGACATCGAGCAATTGTTGGAAGATATCAAGGTTTTAAAAAAACATGACAAGTAAGCGCTGCATTTCCATTCTTTTCATTGACAATGCAGAAAATTAAAACTTTAATCTTTTAACGTTGACCCTCTAAATTTTTATATTTACTTTTGCTTCTTTAAAATCAATCTAAATAAGCTTGCAAGTAACAGTCGCACATTTAAAAAGAGGGCAACGCGGTATCATTACTGACGTATCGTCTATTCATATCCCATTAAAACTCTTGGAAATGGGCTGTTTACCTGGCAATTATGTAGAGTTGGTGCAAGTGGCGCACTTTTCTGATCCTATGTATCTTAACATAAATGGCACCCATTTGGCCATCAGAAAAGAAACCGCACTTCACATTTTAATAGAGATCTTATAAATGAGTAAACAAATCAATGTTGCCTTAATAGGAAATCCCAATACAGGTAAAACTTCAGTTTTTAACGCACTTACAGGGATGAACCAAAAGGTGGGAAACTACCCTGGTATTACTGTTGAAAAAAAGGAAGGTATTTGTAAACTTCCACGTGGTGTAAAAGCGCACATCATTGATTTACCCGGAACTTATAGTTTAAACGCCTCTTCCTTAGATGAGAATGTGGTGATTGAATTGTTACTCAATAAAAACGATAAAGACTTTCCTGATGTTGCCGTAGTAGTGAGCGATGTGGAAAATCTAAAACGTAATTTACTTCTTTTTACACAGATAAAAGATTTAGAAATCCCCACTATTTTGGTCATTAATATGGCCGATCGAATGAGTTATAAGGGCATTTCATTAGATATTCCATATTTAGAGCAACAACTCAACACAAAGATTGCCTTAGTGAGTACGCGTAAAAAAAATGGGATTGATGAATTAAAAGAGTTGATTACAAATTACAAGGACCTCTCAATAGAGCCTTGTATGAATGCTTCTGAAATTGATAAAGAGTATTTCGCGAATTTGCAGAAAGCCTTCCCTAATCAGTTGCTATACAAACTTTGGCTGGTCATCACGCAAGATGTTAATTTTGGTAAGACCGACAGAAACGTCATTGACGACGTTGCTAATTTCAAAACCAAAACCAAAGCCGATTTAAAACGACTACAGCAAAAGGAAACCATAAAGCGGTACCAGTTTATAAACAATACGCTTAAAAAGGGACAAACTATCGATCTTAATTCAGCCAAGGATCTGCGAATTAAATTGGACCGTATTTTAACCCACAAAATATGGGGTTACGTGATATTTTTCCTGATTTTGCTGACCATATTTCAAGCCATCTACGACTGGTCTAGCGTACCAATGGACTTTATTGATGCATCCTTCGCCTCTTTGAGTGAATGGACAAAAAACACGCTCCCATCCGGTGCTTTTACAAGTTTATTATCAGAAGGTATCATTCCTGGATTGGGTGGTATTGTAATTTTCATTCCGCAAATCGCATTCTTATTCCTCTTTATTTCAGTGCTTGAAGAAAGTGGTTATATGAGTCGCGTAGTGTTTTTAATGGATAGAGGCATGCGACGTTTCGGCTTAAGTGGAAAAAGTGTGGTACCTCTAATTTCAGGAACCGCATGTGCCATTCCTGCAATTATGGCTACAAGAAATATTGAAAGTTGGAAGGAACGCTTAATTACTATTTTAGTTACGCCTTTTACCACCTGCTCTGCCCGATTACCAGTCTATTTGATCATTATTTCTTTAGTCATTCCTGATGGTCGATTTTTCGGATTAGGCTATCAAGCCATGACCTTAATGCTTTTATATTTGATTGGTTTTGGAGCGGCGTTAGTATCGGCCATGATTTTAAATAAAATTCTGAGGTTTAAAAGCAAGACCTTTTTTGTGGTAGAGATGCCAAATTACAAGATGCCTTTATTCAAAAATGTGCTGCTAACGGTTATTGAAAAAACAAAATCGTTTGTATTTGGCGCCGGTAAAATCATTCTCGCTATTTCTATTATTCTTTGGTTTTTGGCGTCTTATGGCCCTGGCGAAGAGTTTAATAATGCTGAAGAAATCATTAAAACTGAATACGCTGGTCAAAATCTGACGGACGACGAATTACACGAACATGTGGCTTCCCAAAAATTAGAACATTCATTTTTAGGAATTACCGGTCACGCTATTGAGCCAGCCATTAGACCATTAGGTTACGATTGGAAAATTGGAATTGCCTTAGTCAGTTCCTTTGCTGCGCGTGAAGTTTTTGTAGGCACTTTGGCCACCATTTATAGTGTTGGAAGTGATGATGAAGAAACCATTAAAAACCGAATGGCTGGGGAAGTGAATCCTATTTTAGGTGGCCCTCTATTTACATTCGCATCAGGCATTTCCTTACTCCTATTTTACGCTTTTGCAATGCAATGCATGAGTACGTTAGCCATTGTGCAACGTGAAACAAATTCGTGGAAATGGCCCATCCTACAACTTGTAATTATGAGCGGTTTTGCGTATATTATAGCATTGATTGCCTTTCAACTTTTGAAATAGCTCCAAGCTAAGCTATGGCAGATGTACAGTGCGATTGATTGATTAAATAAGAAACAAAATGAACGATACAATTCAAACCATATTAGCGCTTACAGCTCTTGGACTTGCATTAAGTTTCTTGATTAAGAAATTCTTTTGGAAAAAAACCAAAGCAAAAAAAGCCTTTAGTGACGCTCATGATTGTGATAAGTGTCATTAATAGGTCATTAGGCGTTGTGTGATTCCTCTTGCGTTGGGATGATGATTTCAAAACATTGCGAATAGTTACTCTTATGTGATTCCTCCTTCGTCGGAATGACAATTCATAAGCATTGCGGATTCTGGATTATGCGATTCCTCCTTACGTCGGAATGACAAATTACAAACATTGCGAATAGTTATTCCTGATTATGTGATTCCTCCTTCGTCGGAATGACAATTCATAAGCATTGCGGATTCTGGCGTTATAAGATTCCTCCTTCGTCGGAATGACAAACTGCATAAATTTATTCCTTTTAGGTTTTCTTAAATCACTGATACTTTTCAAACCAGGCCAAGATGTGCGCCACCTTGCTGATTAAATTACTTGGTTTATTGGCTATACCGTGAGCAGCATCAGGAATCTCCACCAAAACCGTTTCAATTTTTCTCAGTTTTAAGGCGTGATACAACTGCTTCGCTTCACTTGGCGGCGTTCTTAAATCATTCATTCCCACCATCACCATGGTTGGGGTTTCAATATTTCCGACCAGTGAAATAGGTGAAAATTTCCAATACGTTTCAAAATTCTCCCAAGGCTGCCCCTCATAACGTGTGTGGGCATAACCGTAATAATTATCGGCCACCAAGGTTTTACTGATCCAATTGATGACAGGTTTAACCACCGCAGCGGCTTTAAATCGGTTGTTATTCCCAATCATCCATGTGGTCATAATGCCACCTGCACTTCCGCCGGTTACATATAATTTATCATTATCAACAATCCTTTTTTCAACCAAATAATCCACACCATCCATCACATCATTGTAATCCTGTCCTGGATAATTATTCTTCAATAAATTCCCGAATTCTTCACCATAACTGGTACTTCCACGCGGATTAGGATAAAACACCACATATCCTGCAGCAGCAAATAGTTGAATTTCCGCCGTAAATCGGTCGCCATAATTCAAAATTGGTCCACCATGATTTTCTACCAATAGCGGATATTTTTTAGACGCGTCATAAAATGGAGGTTTTACAATCCAGCCTTGAATATCCCTACCATCAAAAGTCGATTTATACCACACTTCTTCCGTTTGGCCTAATTCCCTATAAGCAAGCACATCACTGTTCAAATTGGTGATTAAACGCGCATCTTTCTTATTCTCTACAACCGCCAATTCTGCCGGATATTCCGGACGTGATTGCGTGTATACTAACGTCCCATTCTGAGACACGCTATAAGAGCCCGAAGCATACGGTCTTCCTATAGTTGTTCCTCCAACATTATCTGCAAGTTTTGATATTTTTCCTGAAGTCGTAATGTATCCAATTTTGGAATTTCCTTTTTCATCATACATAAAGTACAAGCCTTTACCATGAGCATCCCATGTAATATTAGAAACGCTATTATCGAAATCGGAAGAAATTATACGCTTGTTGCTGCCATCAGCATTCATCAGCCGCAATACCGTATTTTGATGGTCTTGCACACGATCTTCATAGCCTAAATAAGCAATGGTTTTCCCGTCAGGAGATACTGTTGGCGAATGGTCAGGTCCATCTTGTGTGGTTAATTGGGTAATCTGTTTCGTGTCAATATTCACTTTATAAACTTCGCTATTTCGAAATCTGTATTGCCAATCTTCAAAGCGGTTAGCGGAAAAATAAATATCTTTTCCGTTAGGTGAGAAAGACAAACTACCACCATGATTGTAATTGTCAGTGGTTAATTGGCGTGGAGTACCTCCGTCAGCAGGAATGATAAAAACATGGGTAAAGCCAGGTTCCATATAGCCGCTACCATCGGCTTCATGTTTTAATCGGTCAGTGATACGCGCTGGTTCAGCCCACTTCGCTCCTTTCGGTTTTTCCGGTAACTTGGCAATCACCGGTGGCTTTTGGGACACAAACATGTTAAAAGCAATCCATTTCCCATCAGGAGACCAAGTTAAAGTACTCGGCGATTTTGGTAATTGTGAAATTTTAGCAATCTGTCCTGTTTGCGTCCAATACATGTAGATTTCCGAACCTTCTTCCGTGCTACTTGCAAATACAATGCGATCTCCCGTAGGCGACCAACTTGCTTGTGATTCGCTCACCTCCCTTGAGGTCAATTTACGATGCGAAGTCCCGTCTGAATTGATAATCCAAAGATTCCCATCAGCCTTATCATTCATGATATCAAACCCGTTTCTTTTATAGACAATCTGTTTGCCGTCAGGAGAAATTTGAGGGTCTGATGCCCATTCCAATTCGAACACATCCAATGGTTGGAAAGGTAATTTTTGTTGTTGCCCGTAGCTGCTTTGTAACGTTATAAAACATACAAAAAGAAAAAGAGATAATCGCATCATCAGTAAATAGTGTTTAAAAATGGAAAGTTACAAAATATAAAAAACGTTTTGATACTCTAAAATTTACGCTATATTTGAATAATTATTTAAGCATACTTAAATTTTAATTAAACCTTACAATACAATGTCAGTCGCTATTGAAAATTTCGTTAAAGCTATTTACAGCAATAACCTTCAGGATCACAACAATACCAAACCTGGAAACATTGCTAAAAAGTTGGGAATCTCTAATGCCGCGGCAACTGATATGGCCAAAAAGTTAGCGGCTAAAAATTTATTGCATTACGAAAAATATCAGGCACTACAACTCACAGACAAAGGCACAAAACTCGCGTTAAACGTCGTTCGGAAACATCGTTTATGGGAATCACTATTGTTTAAGATGTTTGATATGTCTTTACATGAAATCCATCGTGAAGCCGAATTCCTAGAACATGAAACATCAGATTTTTTAGCAGATAAAATAAGCGAATATTTAGGTCATCCAAAGTTCGACCCTCATGGAGATCCGATTCCAAATGCGAACGGAGAAATCACTACTGAAGACACTTCAATTTCATTAGCGCAGGCAGTTGAAGGCAAAGCTTATGTCATTTCGCGATTAATCAGTGATGATGAAGAGTTTTTCGATTTCTGCCAACATAACGGACTGAAATTTGGAAACACCGTTTTTATCAAGAAACAATTTAGTAAAACAAAGATGACGCAAGTCACGGTCTTTAACAACACGCTTTTACTCAATGAAGATTTCACAAATATCATTTATGTCAATGAAATCGAATAAAAAACATATCGCCGTCATCAATTTTATCGTGGGCTCCTGTTCCCTATTTGCACAAGAGGACACAACATTGACAGTACCACTGATTACTGACCGTCCTGATGCTAGGGAGTCTCCAACAGCAATGCCAAAAGGAATTCTTCAAATTGAAACAGGTTCCTTTTATGAATCGTATGAAAAAAACAGCATAAAAAAGGAAGCTTTCACCTACAACACAACCTTACTCCGATACGGATTACTCAATAATTTAGAACTACGTGTAGGTTGGAATTTTGAGGAACAAACCGTCCATATCAATGGAAACAAGCTAAAAGATGTGAACAGTGGCTTCCACCCTTTGTTATTAGGTTTTAAAACCACAATTGCACAAGCAAACGGATGGTTGCCGGAAATAGGATTTTTAAGCCACTTGTATCTTCCTTTTATGGCAAGTACTGATTACAAACCAGAAACCACTGGTGCTAATTTTCTATTTGCATTTAATCACACGCTAAGCGAAAAGTCGAATTTAGGCTACAATATCGGCGCGGCATGGAATAATGACTCTCCTGAAATTGCCTATACATATGCGATAGCCTATGGATATGGAATTACGGATAAACTAGGGATGTATACTGAACTGTATGGCAATTTTCCTGAAAACAGCACCGCTAACCATTTTTGGGATGCAGGATTAACCTATTTAATTTCTTACAATGTCCAACTCGATGCGTCAGTGGGCACTAGCATCACCAACGGACAGGATCTCCTTGTTAGTGCAGGTGCGAGTTTTAGAACCCCAACACAAAAACAAATCAGATGAAACATATTTTAGCAATAGCATGTCTTTTTACACTTCTTTTCAGTTGTAAAAACGATCAGAACAACAATGGCAACCTCAACATTGTAACCACCACAACGCTGATTACAGATTTAGTCACACAAATTGGTGGCGATAAGCTCAACATTCAAGGCTTGATGGGAACTGGTGTGGATCCGCATTTATATAAAGCCAGTGAAGGTGATGTGTCTAAATTGGTGAATGCTGATTTGATTTTTTACGGAGGATTGCACTTAGAAGGCAAACTCGTAGAGGTTTTTGAAAAAATGCAAAGCCAAAATTTGCAGACCATTGCTGTATCGGATGCCTTAGACCCTAAAACATTGATTGGCTCAGAATATTTTGCGTCAAATTACGATCCGCATATTTGGTTTGATGTACACAATTGGGAACTCATCACCGCTTTTGTCGTTAAAAAATTGTCGGAAGCAGACCCGAAAAACAAAGCATTTTATGAAGAAAATGGCAAAAACTATCTCGAAGAATTAAAAGTTTTAAACGCTGAAGTTAAATCAACCATTAGTACACTTCCAGCAGAGAAACGAATTTTGGTGACGGCACATGACGCCTTTAATTATTTTGGAAAAGCCTACGGATTTGACGTAGTTGGATTACAAGGCCTCTCCACCGCAACTGAAGCTGGCGTTCAGGACGTTCAAAATTTAGCTAACTTTATTATTGAAAAAAACGTAAAAGCCATTTTTGTAGAAAGCTCCGTTCCTAGGCGGACCATTGAAGCGCTTCAGGCCGCTGTGAATTCCAAAAATCATAAGGTCGAAATTGGCGGCACGTTATATTCTGATGCCTTGGGAAATGCAGGAACTCCTGAAGGCACCTATATCGGGATGTTCAAGTATAATGTAAACACGATTGTGAATGCTCTTCGCTAGAAACTAGCATGTCGTAACAGATGAACGAATTAGCAAAAGAATTAAAAGCCATAAGTATGGATGATCATATAAAAGAAACATCGCCCTCCAAAACCGTGTTAGCAGTCAAGGTTGATGATTTAACCGTGGCTTACAATTACAAACCAGTTCTTTGGGATATTGATCTTGAAATCCCAGAAGGAGTGTTGATGGCTATTGTTGGCCCAAATGGCGCTGGAAAATCTACCTTAATTAAAGCTATTTTGGGAATTCTAAAACCACTTGCCGGTAGTGTGACTATTTACGGCAAACCGTATCACAAACAGCGGTCGCTCGTGGCTTATGTGCCCCAAAAAGGAAGTGTCGATTGGGATTTCCCCACCACAGCGCTCGATGTTGTCATGATGGGAACTTATGGCAGTTTAGGATGGATTAAACGCCCGGGAGTTAAAGAAAAAAAAGCCGCCTTGGAAGCTTTAGAAAAAGTAGGCATGCTTCCTTTTAAAAACCGCCAAATTAGCCAGCTCTCTGGCGGACAGCAGCAGCGTATCTTTTTGGCGAGAGCCTTGGTACAGGATGCGTCTATTTATTTTATGGATGAGCCATTCCAAGGGGTTGATGCCACTACTGAAATTGCAATTATCAATATTTTAAAGGAATTACGTAAAGCAGGAAAAACAGTAATAGTCGTCCATCACGATTTACAAACAGTTCCAGAATACTTTGATTGGGTAACCTTTCTAAACGTGAAAAAAATTGCCACAGGTCCCGTCATGGATATTTTTAATGACGATAATTTAACCAAAACCTACGGTATTAATTATAAAGTAAGTGTGCAGAAATAAGTTGGCAGTGAGGAGTTGGCAGTTGGCAGTCATGAAAGACTGAAGCCGGAAGGGTTGCTACAAACTCTAAAGCAATAAACCATTAAAAATCAATGCTAAACACTCCTAAATAAGTTAAGAACAGATTATGAACTTACAAGAGTATTTTTCTTTAGTGTTCAGTGATTACACACTACGGACCATCACGCTAGGCACCGCCATTTTAGGCGCTGTTACTGGCATGCTCGGTAGTTTTGCAGTATTACGGAAACAAAGTTTGCTTGGTGATGCCATTTCTCATGCTGCACTCCCAGGAATTGCTTTGGCGTTTTTGATAACTGGCGCGAAAGACAGCAATACCTTGTTGATTGGCGCTTTAGTCAGCGGACTCCTCGGCACCTTTTGGATTAGAGGCATTATCAGTAAAACCCATTTAAAATCGGACACTGCTTTAGGATTGATTCTCTCCTTATTTTTCGGCTTTGGAATGCTCCTACTCACATTCATCCAAAAGCAACCCAACGCGAACCAGGCCGGATTGGATAAATACTTATTTGGACAAGCCGCCACATTAGTAGAAAGCGATGTGTGGCTTATGGCGATAATTACCGGAATCTGTGTTTTGGTGATGTTGTTATTTTGGAAGGAATTCAAACTCCTACTATTTGATGCTGATTACACCAAAACGCTGGGTTTCAACACCAAATTTATTGATATTCTCATCACTACTTTTATCGTATTAGCGATCGTTTTAGGCTTACAGACTGTAGGGGTAGTACTTATGAGTGCTATGTTATTAGCGCCTGCAGCAGCCGCACGGCAATGGACCAATAGCTTAAGTAAAATGGTGTTATTGGCTGCAATTTTTGGAGCATTTTCCGGGGTTTTTGGAACCGCCATTAGCGCAAGTCAAGACAATCTCTCAACGGGCCCAGTAATTGTATTGGTAGCTTCTGTATTTGTGATCTTTTCATTTATTTTTTCACCGAGTCGCGGCTTGTTATTTCGTCAAATCAGATTTATCAAAAACCGAAGCGATTTACAATTACAGAAAACGCTTTCTTTTATGTACCATATTGCCGAAACGCACGAAAACATTTCACATCCGCATACCATCAAAATACTAAACAACTTTCAAGGATTTACACGAAAATCGCTTCAAAAATTAGTAGATAAGAATTATGTCACCATCGATGGTACCATGTGGAGTTTGACGAAGGAAGGTTTTGAAACCGCCGCAAACTTATATAACCAAAACATCAAAAAAGATGAATAGCGCACAGTTTGAAATACAGCTCATTGCAAGTTTGGTAGCAATTGCCTGTGCTATTCCGGGAACTTTTTTAGTGCTTCGGAAAATGGCCATGATTAGTGACGCCATTAGCCATTCCATTTTACCGGGAATTGTTGTTGGTTTTTTTATTACCCAAGATCTTAATTCGCCGTGGCTAATTCTACTTGCTGCGCTAACGGGTGTAATTACGGTAGCTTTGGTAGAACGCATTCAAAAAACGGGCTTAGTTAAGGAAGATACCGCCATCGGACTCGTTTTCCCCGCCCTATTCAGTATTGGCGTTATTATGATTGCCAAGAATGCAAATGATGTGCATTTAGACGTCGATGCCGTTTTATTAGGAGAATTGGCCTTTGCCCCTTTTGACCGACTTACAATTGGCGGAACAGATATTGGTCCAAAATCGCTTTGGGTAATTGGCACGATTTTAATGGTGACCGTCGGACTTTTAATCGCATTTTTTAAAGAATTAAAAGTAAGCACTTTTGATCCTGGATTGTCCGCATCCTTAGGGTTTTCGCCATTAATTATTCACTACGGACTTATGACCGTTTCCTCTGTGACTACGGTTGGAGCCTTTGATGCCGTTGGTGCTATTTTGGTAGTTGCTTTAATGATTGCCCCTGCAGCCTGTGCCTATTTATTGACAACAGATTTGAAGAAAATGCTCGGACTCGCCGTATTATTTGGTGTGTTTAGTGCCATTTCAGGATATTGGCTGGCCCACTGGATTGATGCATCTATTGCTGGTTCTATTACAACAATGCTTGGCGTTGTATTTTTATTCATCTACCTATTTGCCCCAAGCAAAGGACTCATCGCGGTAATCTATCGCGACAAGCAACAACGTATTGAGGTCTCACTTTTAACTTTTTTACTACATCTTAAAAATCATACTGAAGAACGAGAACGTCACGTAAACCATCTCTGTGAACATATCAATTGGCAAAAAGTACGAAGCCAAACGGTATTGGATTTAGCACTAAAAAACAACATGATTCACATCAATAAAAACATTGTTACGCTAACTGAAAAAGGTGATGATTTTACCTCACAAGCCATTGATTACATTATCACCAATGAAGATGCGCAAATTGAAGATATGAAGGACGATTTCTTTTTATTTAGAGGCTAGCTAAGCAATTGGTTTTGTAAGAAATAATTTCGTTAACTTTGATTTCCATCAAATGGTTAACAATGAAATATACCTTCTTTTACATCAGTCTACTTTTCCTTTGCGCTTGTGGCACTTCAAAAACAATAGTTGACAAACCCATTACTTTTAATGACGAACGCATTGAACTCACAAAAGAGTACCTCGCTTCGCGTTATGGCTTAGAACAGGACGAACCGACCATTGTTCCTAAAATGATCGTGTTGCATTGGACGGCAATTCCAACACTCGAAAAATCTTTTAATGCATTCTATGCAACAACATTGCCGAGCAGACCCGATTTGGTAAACGCAAGCAACTTGAATGTGTCATCACAATTTTTAGTGGATTTAGATGGCACTATTTACCGATTAATGCCAGAAACTACCATGGCAAGACACGTTATTGGTTTAAATCATACGGCCATTGGGGTTGAAAATGTAGGTGGCACAGAAGGCGCTCCCTTAACCAAGGCACAAATAAAATCAAACATTTGGTTGGTCAAATATTTGAGCGAAAAATACCCAATTGAATATCTGATTGGCCATTATGAATATACTAATTTTGAAGGTCATGAGTTATGGTTGGAAGTAGATGAAGGCTACAGAACTCAAAAGACCGATCCGGGAGAAGATTTCATGGAAGCCGTTAAAAAAGGCACTAGAAAACTAAATTTAAAATCGGCACCCGCTAAAAACATTTAATAATTATGAAATACATTCTTTCCTTAATAATTGCGATAGTGTCCTTTTCGGTAACGGCGCAAGTTAATGATATGACCACGAGTCTTTACGATAGTTACTCAAAATACAAAGAACCAAGCTTGGATAAACGCCGGATTAAACATGATGATATCCAACCGCTGATCAACAAATTAAAAAGCAATCCTGCGTACACCGTTCAAAAAGTAGGTGAAAGTATTAAAGGCAAAAGCATCAGTTTAATCAGTGTAGGAACTGGAGAGACCAGCGTCTTTTTATGGTCACAGATGCATGGTGATGAACCAACAGCAACGCAAGCCATTTTCGATATTTTTAATTTTTTGAATAGTCCTGACTTCAAGTCTGAAAAAGAAGCATTGTTGAGCAAATTAACGCTTCATTTTATACCAATGCTCAACCCAGATGGGGCTGAAGTTTTTGCGAGACGAAATGCTCTAGGAATTGATGTTAATAGAGATGCGCTCATGCTACAATCTCCGGAAGGTCAAATTTTAAAACGTATTAGAGACAGTTTAGATGCCGATTTCGGATTCAATCTACACGATCAAAGCACCTATTATAATGCGGAACGCACACCTAAACCAGCTACAATATCCTATTTGGCACCCGCTTACAATTATGAAAAAGACATCAATGAGGTTCGTGGGAATGCCATGAAAGTAATTGTGTTTATGAACAACATCATTCAAAAATATGCACCAGGTCAAGTAGGGCGTTACAATGACGACTTTGAACCTAGAGCGTTTGGTGATAATATTCAAAAATGGGGAACAAGTGCTATTTTAATCGAGTCTGGCGGATATAAAAATGATGTTGAAAAACAGGAAATTAGAAAGCTCAATTATGTGTCTATTTTATCTGCTTGTTACACGATAGCCAATGGAGACTACAAAACGATTCCTATTGAAGACTACGAGAAAATTCCACAAAACGATCGCAAATTATTCGATTTAAAAATTGAACGATTTACCCATAAACTTTTAGGAAAGGATTACATTTTAGATATCGGAATCAACCGCTTAGAAGTTGAAGATAAAAACCACGAGAACTTTTACAATGTAGGTAGTATTGTAGAAAAAGGTGATCTTTCAACGTTTTATGGCTACGAAACTGTAGATGCTACCGGATACCGATTGGTTGAAGGAAAAGTGTACCCTGACATCATTCCATCATTAAAGGAACTCCAAAAAATGGATATTTACAGTCTTTTAAAATCGGGTTACACTTACGTGCGATTGTCAGAGATTTCACAACAGGATAAAGATGTGTCCTTACCTATCAATATTTTGGATAAAGATCAAAAAGTTCCTGGGTTTTATGTGAATATTGGCAACAATCCGAATTTTACATTACAAAAAGACGGCAGCGTAGACTATGCTGTAGTCAACGGATTTTTAATCAACTTAAAGACTAAAGAAAGTAATTTTAGAAACGCTATTTTCTATGGAAAATAGAGGAAATCGTTAATAATTATCCCGCAAATACTCAAGCACGCCCTGCATCTGCTCCTTAATTTTGGAAGTTGATGTGCGGTAATTGTTATTCATAAAACTAAAAATCAAAACTTCACCGGAATTGGTTACGAGATAGCCACTTAAACAATGAACGTTACCCACGGTGCCAGTTTTAGCATAGACATAAGGGGCGTTTTCGCCAGCATACCAGCTCTTAATAGTGCCACTTTTACCTCCCACTGGGAAGAAATTGAACAAGCGCTCACGTGGAATGTCAGCATAGAGTTTATCCAAAACCTGCACGAACGATAAAGGCGTGAAAAGATTATAACGACTCAAGCCGGAGCCATCAACCCAATATGGTTTTTGTTTCAAATCTTTTAATTGATTGTCTAAGATTGACTTTCTGATAACATCGGCATCTAAGGTGTCAGAAACTGTGGACGAAGCTAATATCAGCAGTTGTTCTGCTAAAAAATTATCGCTCACTTGCATCATTCGTTTATACACACTGTCCGACGCCTCACTATAAAGCGTTTGGTCTGTTTTCAATTTGGAATTCGGAATGATCCTAACCTTCCCCGGAAGCAAATCATCCCAAAGTTGCTTAACCAGCATTGAATCTAACACAAATGGGACTTCAATGGTGTCCTTTCTCGTAACCTTATAATAGAAATTATTGGTATTGAAATCTCGACGGCTATTCAATTCAGACAACGAAGTTTTGCCTTTTAAAAACTTAGGATAAGTGTTTAATTCGCCAGTTTTCGAAATAGTGGCCACATTCCCATACAGTGGAAATGCACTGCGCTCAGGACTATAATACATATCATAATCTTCCCAAGCCCAACCTGGAGCGAACTTGTCATTGTTGTAATTATCGGTTACAAGCTTCACTGCTTTAAACGACTTCAAAAAATTAAGCGCTGTACTATCTTTAAAATACGGATGCAAAAAACTAGGATCTCCGGTTCCCTTCACAATCAAAGTATCCTGATCGATCGCATATTTCAAAGCTGGAATTTTCTCAGGCAGATATTGTAATGCTGTGTATAAGGTGAAAATTTTAGTGTTGCTCGCAGGTGTAAAATAGCGTTCAGCATTATAGTTATAAATCGTATCCTTAGTTCTCGGATTGTAGACCATAACCCCCGTAAACTGATTATCGTAAAAACTGGATTCTAAAGTTGTATCGAGATGTTTAGAAATTTTAGAAGACTTACAGTTGACTAGGGTTAACGAGAGTAGTGTGAGAAGACTAAAACGCCCAATAATGTTTTTTGTTTTTAAATACTTAGTAGCGGTGATCATATGGCAATACAATGAATGATTTATGAATTTTAAAGTTAGATTATATATTTACAAACCCATAATCAAATCTTGAAAAAATTAGAATTGCTAGACATACATTAGATATTTGGGCATTTTCGATTTTTATAACTCTGACTTTCCTCCTCACTTGAGAAGTGATTACTGTGGAAAATCAAACAATGCGGACTTCAAATGCTCCAAATCTTCTTTGGTATGATTTGCCGTAATCACAATCCGATTCATCAGCGTGTCATAATTAGGATACTTAAAATTGGTGATGATGATCCCTTTCGATTTTAAATACTCGAAGATGCCATCGCTGTGGGAATAGATAACAGGATAATCAATATCGTAAATAAAATTTGCCGGTAGGTCATTATCTCCGAATAGAAACTGAAGATTTGCTCGTAATTTCTTGAGTTGATTTTGCACTAATTCTTGAGCATCAAGAAAGGTTTGCAGAAAAATAGGATTCATCCCTGCCGCAGAAACAAACACAGCTTCATTCTTTATTGTTTCAATAAACTGACTTTTCCCGGCAATCACTCCTCCTGAACAACCATAAGCCTTGGTTAGTGAGCTTATCATAATTTTTTGGACAATCCGTGGGTGTTCAACAGTTTTAAAAACACCATCGCCATGTGGCCCAACAATACCCAGACTATGAGATTCGTCGAGCAATAATGTGATGCGCTTACTTGATGAAATAGCATTCAAGAAATCAAAATTGGTAGGTTTTACAGCCAAGGACAACAAGGCATCAGCAGTTATCACAACCGATTCTTCCACATCATCTAATAAACCAGGATGCAATGCTCCTTCCACGAATAAAGGTAAACTTGTACTTTTAAGAATAGCTGGGTGGGTTTTTGGATAATGATAAAACTTCTCATGATCTTTAGACAAGTAATCAATCACTATTTTTCCAGCCAAAGTACCTGAAGACACTGTGAGTGCTGCATCAGCACCAATAATTTCGGCCAATACAGCTTCCGCTTTTTGGTAAATGCTCAATTTGACATTCGCATTCCGTGAACTTCCATAAGCAGAACCCCATACTTTTATGCTTTCACAAAGTAGGTTTTGAAATTTTGCATTTGTGGCCAATCCCAAGTAGGAAGTACCACCAAAATATAGAAAGGTTTTACCCGAAATGGTGACGGTTCTATCCGGAAAGTGTTCAATCGTCATTAGATTATGCGATTAAAGTAACTCCGGTACCATTCAATTCATTATAATAAACCTCACCATTTTCAATTCGCACGCCTGTAGCAATATCTTCAGCCAACAAAAGGGCACCATCCATATCTACATAATCCAATAACGGCAGTAAATGCGCAATTGCTGAAATACCAACCGTAGATTCGGTCATACAACCCACCATCGTTTTCATTCCTAATGCTCGCGCTTTTACCAACATACGTCTTGCCGGTGTTAATCCGCCACATTTGGTCAATTTAACATTCACACCATGAAAATGCTGGTAACATTTTTGGACATCAGCTTCAACCTGACAGCTTTCATCAGCAATAATTGGTAAAACTGAATTTTCAAATACTTTCTTATGACCATCCCAATCATCTGCAGGTAGGGGCTGCTCTATAAACTCAACGCCTAATTCTTTCAAGGCGATGGCATTGGAAATCGTTTCATCAGCCGACCATCCGCAATTGGCATCAACTCTAAAAACAGCATCACTATGCTTACGCAGTTCTTTTACAATAGCAATATCCTGATGTGAGCCGAGCTTTATTTTATAGATAGGCCACGGCATTTCTTTCATTTTTGACACCATCTTTTCAATGGTATCAATCCCAATGGTATAATCTGTTAACGGATTATTATTGATATCATACTCCCATAGCTCATATAATTTTTTACCCTGTTTTCTTGCGTATAAATCGTTATAAGCCAAATCTAAAGCACACAACGCAAATTTATTGTTAGGCATAAGCGCTTCCATTTTTGCCCAAAATGCCTCAGGATTCATTCCTGAAGATTCTGCAATATGCGGCTCCAACGCCTTCAAATCTCGCATCATATCTGACACTCCAATTTTGTAATAAGGGTTGGAAGTCGCTTCACCGAATCCGGAAAAACCATCTTCTTTGAGTTCAACAATGAGAGAAGGCTGCTCGTCATGAGACTCTCTTGAAATTGTAAAGGTGTGTCTT
This sequence comes from uncultured Gelidibacter sp., assembly GCF_947500795.1. Taxonomy (GTDB): domain Bacteria; phylum Bacteroidota; class Bacteroidia; order Flavobacteriales; family Flavobacteriaceae; genus Gelidibacter. Next base: position 133,363 of record NZ_CANMTE010000002.1, read on the forward strand.
AATTTTAAAGTATATGGTCTGAGAATAAGTTGCATCCTTTGAATTTTTTTAAACATTCTACCGATTCCTTATAACCGTCCGAATGCTGTGATTTTCTATAAAACTAAATTAATCAATAATATATAAATTTCTAACAAAAGGTAATTAAAACCCTTGGGCGAACTACATCTAAATTTAGAAATTAGGCAATTTGATATATTTTCTTAAAAACGGCGTTCCTTCTGCAGCTTTTCATAAGCTTCTTGCACCTGACGGAATTTATCTTCTGCACCTTTTTGATGTTCTTCACCCAAATGAATCACACGGTCTGGATGGTATTTCTTCGCCATTTTTCTATAAGCAGCCTTGATTTCATCATTAGTAGCATCTTTGGTGATTTCAAGGATTTTGTAAGCATTGTCACTGCTGTTATAAAACATCGCTTTAATACTTTCAAAGTCACGAGAACTGATGCCAAGATACCCTGAGATGGTATAAATTTGACGCACTTCGCTATCTGTAACCATGCCATCGGCCTTGGCAATTCCAAAAAGGAAATGCAACAATTGTAGGCGCGCCGCATGATCCATCATACGCTGAATTTGCATACATACTTCGCGCACCGGAATTTGTTGCTGATTAATGCCCTTAAACAATTTAAAGGCATGGTTGGCGCGTTCCTGGCCGTACATTCCAACAAATTGCTGACGCACATAATCCAATTCGCGCTTATCCTGATGTCCGTCAGCTTTTATAACGACTGAAGCTAATATGAGTAAGCTGACTTCAAAGTCGCCAGGCTGCGTTTGTGGTCGCGCCTGTGTTTGCCCTCTATACGGTGGATTTTGTTTCTGATTGGTCTGCCAATCGCCTAAAAGTGGAGCCCCGTTACCTGATATAGAATCGACAATACTCCCCAATACCATTCCAATAATAGCACCAATAGGACCTCCAAAAGACCATCCTAAACCTGCACCTATCCATTTTGAAAAATTCATCTCTAATTTTTAATTAATTGAACTTCAAATATAATATAGTTAGTGTCTTATAAATGAAATTTATGGTCGAAATTTGTATTGAAAACACAAATAGTAGCATTCAATCTCACTACTAAGAACTGCTTCCCAAAGAGGATTTTTCCGTATCTTTGCACTCTCGAAGTGTCGAGGTTTAATAATAATTTAAAAACTTAAAATATATGTATCCAGCAGAATTAGTAAAACCAATGCGTGAAGATTTGACGAAAGTTGGATTTGAAGAATTATATACCGCTCAAGATGTTGATTCAGCCTTGGCTAAGGAAGGAACAACCCTTATTGTTGTAAATTCAGTATGTGGATGTGCTGCAGCAAATGCACGCCCTGGTGCACGCATGAGTTTACAAAACGCAAAACGCCCTGACCATATTGTCACTGTTTTTGCAGGTGTAGATAAGGAAGCAGTAGATAAAGCAAGAGAGCATATGGTGCCTTTTCCTCCAAGTTCTCCATGTATGGCTTTGTTTAAAGATGGCGAATTAGTGCACATGTTAGAGCGTCATCATATTGAAGGCAGACCAGCAGAATTAATTGCAGAAAATCTTGTAGATGCTTATAATGAGCATTGCTAAAAAACATCTCTTTTGAGGTTATATTCTCAAAACGTTATTAAACCACAGTAAATTTACTGTGGTTTTTTTTTGCTGATACGCAACCAATTATAGAAATTAGCATCTACATTAAAAGATACTCCTTATGAAAACCTCAACATTCCTTATACCTTTAACCTGCCTCTTTATTCTTCTAACTGCTTTTAAATGCAATGACGTAGAAAACATGAGCTGTGAAGAGAAACGTTCAAAATTGAACGAGATGAAAATCACCATCGAGAATTTGGCAGAAACCTCCGTTTGTAATGAAAATTTTGAATGCCGTTACCTAGCCTTAGGCAGCAAACCTTGTGGCGGTCCTTGGGAATATTTGGTGTACTCCACTTCTATTGACACGCTTAAGTTGACTAAATTAGCAGAAAACTACAATCAGTTAGAAAAAATGATGAATACTGATTGTGGCCTCATGTCTGACTGTTCCATGGTAATGCCACCGCAACAGCTAACCTGCGAAAACAATAAGTGCATTGCCATTTATTAGTAGGTTATTAGACGGAGTTTTTATTAATTTTGCAGGATGCGAAAAATATTAGCTTACCCCCTAACGGTTTTATATTTGATATGTTTTGGAATCACCTTAGTAGTGTTCCATCCTATCCAATGGATTTGCTTTAATGTGTTTGGATACAAGGCACATAAGATCAGTGTTGATTGGTTACAGTTCTTTTTAATCCGCTGCTTAAATGTATTGGGCACCCGATTTACATTTACCAATCCTTATGATATCCCTACTGATGAGCCGCTCATCATTGTAGCCAACCATCAAAGTATGTACGACATTTCTCCAATTATGTGGTACATGCGTAAGCATCATCCTAAATTTATCGCTAAACAAGAGCTTGGAAAAGGGATTCCTAGCGTTTCATATAACCTGCGTCATGGCGGTTCAGTTTTGATTGATCGTAAAAACCCGAGACAATCCATTCCTGCAATTATGAAATTTGGGGAGTACATCGAAAACACCAAGCGCGCAGCCGTTATTTTCCCTGAAGGTACACGAAGTAAAAACGGAACTCCAAAGCCATTCCAAACCAAGGGATTGGAAATATTGATGAAAAAAGCGCCTTCAGCTACCATCGTTCCTATCAGTATCAATAATTCCTGGAAAATGTTACGCTATGGTAATTTTCCAATGGGAATAGGAAATCATTTAAAATTCACGGTACATCAACCTCTCAAAATTGCTACCTTTGTAGATAAGGAAGAATTAATCAGGACTGTTGAACAGACGATTTCTTCGAATATTCATCCCTAAATTACACTATTATGTCATTAAAAAATGTAAGATTAGAAGTGATGCAACATCTGGAAAAAGACGTCGAATCACTTATTCAAAAATATTTAATCCCTGTCGAACAAATTTGGCAGCCAACTGATTTTTTACCGAATTCAGAAGGTGACAACTTTTTTGAAGAGGTAAAGGAAATTCGTGAATTATCGAAAGAATTACCTTACGATTTTTGGGTTGTTTTAGTTGGAGATATGATCACCGAAGAAGCATTACCAACCTATGAATCCTGGTTAATGGATGTGGAAGGTGTAAGCCAGGTAGAACGTAATCCATGGGGCAAATGGGTACGCCACTGGACTTCTGAAGAAAACCGACACGGCGATGTGCTTAATAAATACCTTTACTTATCAGGTCGCGTCAATATGAAAGAAATTGAAAAAACCACACAGCATCTCATCGCTGATGGTTTTGATATTGGTACCGATAGAGATCCTTATAAAAACTTTATATATACCAGTTTCCAAGAATTAGCTACGTATATTTCCCACAACCGTGTTGGTAAAATAGCTAAGGAGAAAGGTAATAAGTCGCTCTTTAAGATGTGTAATATTATTGCTGGAGATGAAATGCGTCACCACCATGCGTATGCAGAATTTGTAGAACGCATTTTTGAGGTGGATCCAAATCAGATGATGATGGCGTTTCAAACCATGATGAAGCAAAAAATCACCATGCCTGCGCATTTCTTGAGAGAATCAGGAAACCAGATAGGCACTGCTTTTGAAGAGTTTTCAAATACGGCTCAGCGTATTGGGGTTTACACTTCAGCAGATTATATAGATATTTTGGAAAAATTAATCAAGCGTTGGGAAATAGGCAATATCAAAAATTTATCTGATGATGCTGAAAAAGCGAGAGACTATCTCATGAAACTTCCAGACCGTATGAAGCGTTTGGCCGACCGTATGAAAATCCCAGAAAACTCGTATCAGTTTAAATGGGTGGAACCGGCGACTCTTAAGTAGTATGGAACGCTGATAACACAGATTTAGCAGATTTTAACTGATTTTTCCTAGTATGGCTTATTAATGGATAATTATAAACATTCAGAAACTACAGATCTCATTTTGAAAGGTTTCTACAATGTATATAATCAATTAGGCTATGGTTTTTTGGAGAAAGTCTATGAAAAAGCAATGTTCATTGAATTAAAAAGTTTGGGTCTTTTTGTAGAAAGACAAAAACAAATCAATGTCCATTACAAGCACCAAATAGTTGGGGAATATTATGCTGATCTAATTGTTTCGGAAGCCGTAATTATTGAAATTAAAGCTGCTGAATCTTTGTGTGAAGAGCATGAATTTCAACTTATAAACTATCTCAAAGCTACAGATATTGAAGTCGGATTGCTGCTGAATTTTGGCAAAACGCCTCAGATAAAAAGGAAAATATTTTCGAATAAATTTTAGATATATTATAGAACGCAGATGACGCGGATTTAGCTGATTTTAACTGATTATTTAATTCTCTATAATGCTAATTGACAAACAGTTATAAGCATTCAAAAACTGCCGATTATAGAAATTAAATCAGATGGGTTACTTTGCGAAACATACGAGTTTCAACTCATCCATTATCTAATGCTTAACCCAAAGCATCTCATATCAATAATTTAAAAGAATCTGCGTCAATCATAAAAAATCCGCGTCATCAGCGTTCTCCTATCCCACATGAAAATCCAACAAAATCATATAATTATCAATGCAGTGAATAACATTCTGCGTCAATCATAAAAAATCCGCGTCATCTGCGTTCTCCTATTCCACATGAAAATCCAACAAAATCAAATTGAACAAACTATCGCATTTGTAAAATCACAACTCGAAAACGCAGAAGGCGGACACGATTGGTTTCACATTCAAAGAGTATTGAACAATGCATTGCTGATAGCCAAAACGGAACAGGTTGATGTATTTATTGTTCAACTCGGAGCGCTACTCCACGATATTGCCGATAGTAAATTCCATAATGGTGATGAAACGGTTGGCCCAAATGTAGCACGCGAGTTTTTAACGGAGATTAATGTGGACGCAGCGGTCATTGATCATGTGGTAAACATCATAGAAAACATCTCCTTTAAAGGCGGAAATGAACTTCAAAAATTCAGGTCGCCTGAGCTTGATGTCATTCAGGATGCAGACCGGTTAGATGCGCTAGGCGCTATTGGCATTGCCAGAACCTTCAATTATGGCGGATTTAAAAATCGCGCGTTATATGATCCGGAGATTAAGCCAAACTTATCAATGTCTAAAGAGGAATATAAAGCATCAAACGCTCCTACTATCAATCATTTTTACGAAAAATTATTGCTTTTAAAGGATAAAATGAACACTGAAACCGGCCGACAAATTGCTACGGAAAGACACCATTTTATGGAATATTTTCTAGAGCAGTTTTATGCAGAATGGGATGGATTAAAATAATTAAAACAATTTCAATTGCCGATCTTTAAACGCCTCATGGAGGTCTGTATTAAGTGTAGGCATAGATTTCCCTTTAAAATATTTAAGCTTGGCCAGTTTCACCATGTCGTTGATTTGTTTGGCTATTTCACCTTCGCCTCTCATGCGCGTTCCGTAACGTGAATCGTTTAAATTGCCACCGTGGCAGCTTTCAATTTGATGCAAAACTTTCTCGGCGCGATCAGGCATCGTTTTATGAATCCAATCCGTAAAGATTTCTGCAATAGCGCCGTTGAGTCGCACTATGGTATGTCCCATACTCAAAGCACCCATTTCGGACACTTTTTTCGCCAATGGCAAGACTTCATGACTGTTGATAGAAGGAATAATTGGAGCCATCATCACATTTACTGGAATCCCGTTTTCAGATAAAGTCTTTACAGTTTCCAATCGTTTTTTGATGGTTGCCGTTCTTGGTTCCAAGACACGACGAGTCTCTTCCGAAAGTGAGGTAATGGACAGGTTCACCGCAATTAGATTGTCTTTAGCAAGTTCTTTGAGAAGATCAAGATCCCTAAGAATTAACGCGTTTTTTGTAATGATACCGACTGGATGTTTGTACTTTAAAAAAACTTCCAAACATTGACGCGTTAGCTTGAATTCCTGTTCGGCAGGTTGGTAACAATCGGTATTTCCAGACATTACAATAGGAAACGCTTGCCAACTTTTCCTTTTTATAAACTGTTCCAACAATTTTGGCGCATCTTTCTTAACCAAAATCCGACGTTCAAAGTCGAGCCCGGCACTATATCCCCAAAATTCATGGCTATTCCTTGCATAACAATAAATACAGCCGTGCTCACAACCTTGGTACATATTCATGGAATAGCCCATTCCCACATCAGGACTGTCCACTTTGTTGACAATGGTCTTTGGAAACACTTCCAAATAGAGCGTTCTATTTTTATCAGCGTCCTCCCCTTCTTTCGCGCAATATTCTAAAAAATCATCGCGCATTTCATGACTTAATTGGAAGAATTTATTGGGGACGTTAATTTGTGCTCCGCGACCTTTTATGGTAGGATTAGGGTCCATTTTATGACTTTTCGATGATTGTTAATGCCTAGATGAGACCTTAAAGATAGCAAGACACCTATGCTGGTGATGGCTACAATTTGTAGAAAGCACCATTAACAACTCAGGATGAATCGATTACAAAGAAAGCCTTCTGTTAAAAAATAACATCCTTTTAACATAGACAATCTTACATAAACCCCTAAAAATTCAATAATTTTAGCCCTCACAAATATTCCTAAAACATGAAAAAATTATTGCTTTCCCTCACCATTTTTATGATGACGTTTTCATCGGCAATTAAAGCAGATGAAGGCATGTGGTTTTTGATGCATATTGAGCGTCTTAACCATAGAGACATGCAAAAAATGGGACTTCAATTGACTGCTGAAGAAATTTACAGCGTCAACAACAGAAGCTTAAAAGATGCTATTGTTCAATTTAATGGTGGGTGTACCGCTAGTATTGTTTCTGATAGCGGATTGGTGTTAACTAACCATCACTGTGGTTATGATGCTATTGCAGAATTATCTTCTGCTGATAGAAACCACCTTAAAAATGGTTATTGGGCAAAATCTTTAAATGCCGAATTAAAGCCAGAAAGCTTATACGTTAGATTCTTCGTTAGAATGGACGATGTATCAAAACGTATTTTATCACAAGTAAATGAAACGATGTCTGAAAAAGACCGTGAAGCTGCCATCAACAGAGAAATTGCCAAAATTGAGCAAGAAAATAATGAAGGCGGAAAATATACCGTTTCTGTACGTTCTTTCTACCAAGGCAATGAATTCTACTACTTTGTATATGAAGATTACAAAGATGTCCGTTTGGTAGGAACACCTCCAGAAAGTGTTGGAAAATATGGTGGTGACACTGATAACTGGGAGTGGCCAAGACATACAGGCGACTTTGCTCTATTCAGAGTTTACGCTGATAAAGAAGGAAATCCTGCAGAATATTCTACTGAAAATGTGCCTTTAAAATCAAAATACCACCTTCCTGTAAGTCTTGATGGCGTTAAGGAAAATGATTTTGCAATGATTTTAGGTTACCCAGGTAGAACCAACCGTTGGATGCCTGCACAAGGTGTTGAGCAAAACGTGAAGTTTGCTTATCCTGCATGGGTTGAAGGTTCTAAATTGAGCATGGACGTGATGAAAAAGTATATGGATAGTGATGAAGCTATCAACTTAATGTACGCTTCTTCTTACGCAAGCATCGCTAACTATTGGAAAAACCGTGGTGGAATGATTACTGCTTTAACAGATCATAAAACTGTAGCTACCAAAACAAAAGTGGAGGACGCTTTCAATAAATGGGCGAATAAAAAAGAAAACAAAGCTAAATATGGCAATGTAATTTCTGATATCAATGCTTACTATAAATTGACTAATGACAAGGCGCAACACGACAACTATTTAACAGGAATGTTACGTGGTAGCAAGTTTGCGGTGTTACCATCAAGAATTGGTAGCGCTTTAAAACAATACGCAGAATCTAATGAAGCTGCACGTGAAAACATGCTTTCCAGATTACAGCCTTTTATTGACGCGTCGTTTAAAGATTTCCACTTGCCTTTAGAAAAAGAAATCCTTGCAAAACAATTAAGCTTATATGCGACTAAAACCAACTATCCACTTCCAGTGATGGTTAAAGAAATCGCTGATAAAAACACTAACGATTTTACAGCTTTTGTTGATTCTGCTTTTGATGCAAGCATCTTCTCTTCTAAAGAAAATGTACAGGCGTTCTTAGAAAATCCTGATCTTTCAAAATTAGAAAATGATCAATTGTACAAATTATCTGGAGAGTTATTAGCAAAATACAGAGAGCAACCAGAGCATTTGGTGAAACCTGAGAACGATTATCAAGCGGCTTTCAGAAAGTTGGTTGCTGGATTACGTGAGTCTAAATTGAGCAACATTCAATATCCTGACGCTAACTCTACGTTGCGTTTAAGCTACGGAAAAGTGAGAGCTTTACCTGCTGATAAAAGAAATGATGCTGCAGTAAATAACTACACTACATTAAAAGGAATGGTTGCAAAATACATTCCTAATGATGATGAGTTTGATTTGCCACAAGACATGTTAGACATTTATGAGAAAAAGGATTACGGACGTTACGCCAATGAAAAAGGTGAGCTTTCAGTAAACTTCCTATCTGATAATGATATTACTGGTGGTAATTCAGGATCTCCAGTGATTAACGGTAAAGGCGAATTGATTGGTTTAGCTTTTGATGGTAATATAGAAGCGATGGCTGGCGATGTTATTTTTGATAGCAACCTACAACGTACCATCAATGTTGATATCCGTTACGTACTTTGGTTGATTGACAAATATTCTAACGCTAAACATATTGTTGACGAATTGACAATTGTTGGTGGGAAATTATAGTTAGAATTAAGACCGCTTCGCTTTAGAAGTGAGTATTAAGACTTTTTTTAATGAAAAATGCGAACTATTATGTAGTTCGCATTTTTTTGTTTTTATAAATCTCAATGGATCAGCGTAAATCAGCCGAATCTGCGTGACCTGCCCTGCCGACTAAGGCGGGTCCGTGTTCTATTTTCCCGGAAACTCAGCCTTACGCTTTTCTAAAAACGCCGTAGTGCCTTCCGTGAAATCTTCAGTTCCAAAGCATTTTCCAAATTGCTTGATCTCTACTTTATAACCATCAACACCGTCTTTATAATTAGCGTTAATCGCTTTTATAGCGCCTTTAATGGCCACTGTAGAGTTACGCATGATCTTGCCTGCTATTTTCTCACATAAAGGCATTAAGTCCTCCTGAGTGGTTACATGATTTACCAATCCGTAAGCTTTAGCAGTTTCAGCATCAATCATACCTGCCGTCATTACCATTTCCATAGCGCGACCTTTGCCCACCAATTGTGGCAAACGTTGAGTACCTCCATATCCTGGAATAACTCCTAATGAAGTTTCTGGTAAGCCCATTTTGGCATTATCACTCGCCACCCTAAAGTGACACGCCATTGCCAATTCGAGTCCACCACCAAGCGCAAATCCGTTGACCGCGGCAATAACAGGTGTGGATAAATTCTCTACATAATCAAATAGCAATTCTTGACCTTTAGCTGCTAGTTTTCCACCTTTTTCAACATCAAAATCGGCAAATTCGCTAATATCAGCGCCCGCCACAAAAGCTTTTTCGCCACTTCCAGTAATGATGATCACCTTCGTTTTTTTATCCTTATTTGCCACTTTAAAAGCTTGGTTAAGCTCGTTTATGGTTGCTTTGTTTAAGGCGTTTAACTTATTTGGACGGTTAATTGTAATGGTTGTGATGCCGTCTTTAGTGTTGGATAGAATGTTTTCGTAAGACATAATTATATTTTTAAAATAGTACAGCTGACTTTCGCAAATTGGATTTATAGCGATATGGACTTGCATATCGAGACCCACCGAAACGACAGAAATTGAAAATTAAGAATTATTTTATAAGATTCCTGCCTTTCCAGACATCTTATTGTTTTGGAAAAGTAACGGTAAAAGTGGTTCCTTTCCCTTTCTGAGAAGTAAAGGTAATAGTTCCGTGGTAAGTTTCCACTATATTTTTAACCATCGCCAACCCAAGACCCATGCCGCTCGATTTTGTAGTGAACTTAGGCTCAAAAATTCTTGGAATGTTTTCTTCCGAAATCCCCTTACCATTATCAGCTACGGAGATTTTTACCAAATTATCTTCAGACATGACACTTACCACAACTTTCGGATCTTTATCGTCCGCAATTGCCTGCGTCGCATTTTTCACCAAATTAGTGACCACACGAATCAGTTGTGTGCGGTCCCATTGGGCAATGATTTCCTTTTCATCTGCTATAAAAATAATATAGTCTTCACTAAAAATATCTAAGGCCAGCTTTACAATATGCACCACATTAAGGGTTTCATTCTGCTGTGCCGGCATCTTTGCAAAATTTGAAAATGCTGAGGCTATAGAACTCATCGTATCAATTTGCTGAATGAGAGTTTGGCTGTATTCATCCACTTTCTGATGGATATCAGGATCTTCAGGATTAAACTTACGTTGGAAACTTTGTACGCTCAAACGCATTGGTGTCAGCGGATTTTTAATTTCGTGCGCTACTTGTTTCGCCATTTCTCGCCATGCTTGCTCACGTTCTGAAGTGGCTAATTTGACAGCACTTTCTTGAAGCTGGTCAATCATACTATTGTAAGAATTCACCAAAGTGGCAATTTCCTCACTGGACGATTCAATTTCAATTCGCTTATTCTGTTTTTCGAGGCGCGTCGCATTGATTTTATCACTAATGGTTTTAAGCGATTTTGTAATGTATTTTGATAGGAAATATGCCAAAAGAATCGCCAATAAAAGCATTACAAAATAGGCATAACCAAGACGTTCCAAAAACTCGCGCAATTCCTTATTTAGAAATTCATCGTTTTCCAAATAGGGTAAATTCAGAATTGCTATGGGTTTAAATTGTTTGTCGGTGATGTAGGTATAAGACGATTGAAATGTTTGATTATTAAGTGTTGTTTTCTCAACATAGCGATGTTCCGCAGTATTGGAAAGGCCGTTTAAAATATTAGCGTTTAGACATTTTGCGATGGTATCGCCTTCAATACTCGCCTTTGAAGATTTCATCAATCCGCCTTCAAGATCAAAAATATTTACTTGTAATTGGTGGATATCAGCAATTTTATAAATCTCTTCCTTGAAGATTAAAGGCACTTTTTCAGTCTTTACTTCCCAATAAGTTTCTCGGATTACAAAATCGATGTGACGTCTAATATTCTCTTCCTTCCGCTCCAAACGATCACGATGATAATCTCGTGCTTCTTCGTTATATTGATAAATGGTAACGCTAGCAATAAGAATGGACGCGATAAGCACCAACAAAATCATTGCAAAAAAGATACGTACGCGTAAGGAAAGCCGTCTGAGTTTCATTTAAAAATTTGTAGCACGATAAATATAACAATAATCACACCAAAACCGGCCTTGGAATAATTTCAAAATTAGAACAGATTTGAAGTGGCACTATTATGCGTTTGGATTCTTGTCCCGTATATTCTTGTAGATCTTAAAGCCCAGCATCAATAGCACTCCTAAAACAAGGATGCCTACCACACCAAAAATCCAATTTATTGAACTTTTAAGAATTACCAGAAAGACAACTGAAAACAGAATAAACGTAGCTCCTTCGTTCCATAATCGCATAAAATTAGAAGTCTTAGTCACTTCACCACGTTGCAATTGATTGTAATATTGATGGGTTTTTAGATGATAAATAATCAATAACACAACGAACACCAATTTTACATGCATCCAGCCTTGTTGCAACCAATATGGATTTAAAATAAGCAGCCAAATTGCAAAAATAATAGCGAGAATAGCTGAAGGCCATGTGATGATATTCCAAAGACGCTTCGCCATCAATTTTAATTGTTCGCCTAGAATCTCCTTATCTGGCGATGGTTTATGGGAAGCTTCAATTTGATACACAAATAATCGAGGAATGTAGAAAAGCCCAGCAAACCAGGTGATTACAAAGATGAGATGTAAGGATTTTATGTAGTTATAGTATTCCATGACGCAAAATTAATTAAACATCTTTAGGGATTAAATTCTTCTTGATTTCCCGATTCAAAAAATAGGCCGTCACAATCGTCGCCAAGATATCTGAAATTGGAAAAGAAATCCACACACCGAATTCGCCATAAAATCGAGGTAAAATCAAGATGAGCGGAATAAAGAAAAATCCTTGCCTACATAGTGTCAATAATAACGCTGGTATTGCTTTGCCAATGGCTTGAAAATAAGCTGCTCCTATTAATTGCCATGCAATAATTGGTGTGGCAGCAAAAACCCATCGCATATCGTTTGGCGCTTGTCGCAATACCTCAACTTCTGAAGTAAACATGCGCGTAATATTTTCAGGAAACACCATCAACACAATAAACACGATAGAGGCTAAAATGGCCGCATATTTAATAGCGATATTGAGTGTTTCGCGCACCCTATGGTAGTTTTTGGCACCGTAATTAAACCCTGCAATAGGCAAAAATCCTTGGGTAACGCCCAACACAGGAAACATCGCGAACATTAACATCCTACCCGCAATGGCATAAGACGTCACCGAGGTCTCGCCCCCCAAATCAAACAGAATATTATTCATGAACAAATAAGTGATACTTACCACTGCTTGTCGCGCTAAAGTGACAAATCCTAAGGAAGTAATTTCTTTGACAATCGGGAAATTCAATCCTAAATGGGAAAAATTGATTTTTAACTCCGATCTGTTTGAGGCATAAAACCAAAGAATAAACAAGAAACAAAACCCGTAAGACAATGTCGTAGCCCAAGCAGCGCCTGCCATACCGTAATCCAGCACATAAATAAAAATATAATCCATCAACAAGTTACTCACTGAAGGAATCATCATGGCGTACATGGCAAATTTCGGTTTTCCTTCCGCACGAATCACGGTATTGGCCATCATACAAAGCGCTAAAATAGGCACCCCGTAAAGTACAATCTCGTAATACGTTTTTGCCGGTGCAAAAATAGCCCCTCGCCCACCAAAAGAATCGATAATGGAATCCGCAAAAAACAGCCCAATAAACACCAACGTTAAGGTTAGTAACAAGGTCAACGTAATTTGATTGCCGAAGGTTTTTAGTGCTTTTTTATAATTCTCCCCGCCAAGCGCTCGGGAGATAATGGAAGATCCGCCAATACCAATTGACATTCCCAATGCCGCAATAAAGAATGACACTGGCAATACGACATTTATAGCAGCAATTGCCGTTGAACCAATCCAATTCCCCACAAAGATAGTATCCACCAGAATATTCAGTGACATCACCAAAATCCCGATAGACGCCGGTAGCGCTTGCTTTATGATAAGCTTGCTAATGGGCTTTGTGCCCAAGTCTTGTGAAGAATTATTTGCCATTATGCAGTGACAGATTCAGTAGTGGCCCACTCGTTGATCCAATTTGAAAGTAAGTTAACAAATTCGTCGTCATCATTCAAACAAGGGACCGTTGTAAATTCCTTACCGCCCATTTCATGGAAAATCTCTTCGCCTTCCATGGCAATTTCTTCCAAAGTTTCAAGACAATCACTCACAAATGCAGGTGTAACAACCGCCATTTTTTTGACGCCTTGTTTACCAAATCGCTCAATAGTCAAATCTGTAGGTGGTTGCAACCAAGGATCAAATCCTAATCGCGATTGGAACGAACTTGAATAGGTTCCTGGCGCTAAATTCAGTTTTTCAGCTACTAATCTTGTCACTTCCAAACATTGGTGACGGTAGCAAAATTCATGTGCTGGTGACGGTGTAATACAGCAGCTTTTATCGATTTTACAATGCGATTTTGTAATGTCCCGTTTGCGGATATGACGTTCTGGTACTCCATGATACGAAAACAATAAATGCTCGTACGGATTATCTTTTAAATGTCTGCCAATAGAATTGGAAAGCACCTCAATATAATCTTCGCGATTGTAAAAGGCTTTTAAATCGGTTATTTTAAGGTTTGGAAAATGTTCTTTTCGAAGCTCTTCTGCCAATACCAAAATAGTTTCGGTGGTTGCCATGGCAAATTGCGGATACAAAGGCATTAAAAACACCTCTTCCACACCTTTATCAACAAGTTCCTGAAGCCCTTTTTTAATGGTCATGCTACCATAACGCATCCCTAAGGCAACAGGCAAGGTCGTGTTTTTCTGAATTTTATTTTTAAGACGCTCAGAAATGACGATTAGAGGCGAACCTTCTTCCCACCATATTTTTTTATACGCTTCCGCAGATGCTTTAGGTCGTGTGTTTAAAATAATGCCTTTTACAATAAGCGTTCGTGCCCATAATGGAACATCAATGACACGTTCGTCCATTAAAAACTCACTTAAATAAGGCTTAACATCTTCTGGTGTTGGGCTATCTGGCGAACCGAGATTAACGAGTAGTACTCCTTTTTTCATTGAACTGTTTTTATCATTCCCTCTAAAATGGGACTCTTTTTAACCTGTCAGCATTGGAAACTGAGCAGATAATTAATAATTTACGAAGATAAGGACATTAAGTATTTTTTGGGTGTGATGCCAAACTTCTTTTTGAATCCTGCTATAAAGTGACTCGATGCACTATAACCCACTTTTAAGCCCACTTCATTGACGTTATGTTCTCCGGATTCCAACAGCTTTCTGGCCACTTCCATCTTATAATCAAACAAAAAGCTATACACGGTATCGCCATAAATTTGCTTAAAGCCTTCTTTAAGTTTCTTTAAATTTAGTCCAATTTCATCAGACAATTCCTGCAAAGTTGGTGGTTCTGCCATTCTGGAAATGATGATGTCTTTGGCTTTCCTAATTTTGATAACATTGGTCTCATCTACCAAAAAAGGACATTGTTCAATATTTGCATCCTCATTCCTATTAAAGTATAGGCTCAACAATTCGTAAGCCTTGCCTTTAAAATATAGGTTTTTGATTGACGCGTTTAAATTGTAATGAATCAATTGCGTCAACACAATGGCAGACGAAGGTGATATTTTACCATCCTTATAATATTTCTTATCCTTATTATCATCGCTCAAAAACGTAATATAATCCGCTTCTTGCGAAAACAATCCGTGAAACTTTTTAATGGAGATCAGAATGGAAACCGACCATGAATTAGGCTGCATTTCCAAATGGATAGGCAAATCGCGCTGGGGATTATAGAGTAACAGTGAATTTTCTTCTAAAATATCCAAAGCATAGCGCCCTTCATTAAATATAAACTTGCTTGAACCCTTTAAACAGAAGTGAAACTGAATAAAATTACTATCAATTTCACGCTGGGCAACCTCAACAACAGTACTTTCATTTTGACAGGTCAACACGAAAAATCCGTCTTCGACCTGAGTTTCTTCAAAAGAACCTTTAGCGACATTTTTTAAATCCATAATCTTCTTAATTAGATGGCAGTTATTTAGATTCATTCTAAACAAAAGCCTGATAAAGCACTGATATGACTGCAAAAATATGACATTTATCATAGTTTTTTAAATTAAACCCCTAAAAAACCACAAGCGACACTAATAGTTCCTCGAGCGGTGTTTTTATTCGATTCTCATTTCTATTTTTGCTCTCAAATTTCCAAATCAGGTATGGAGCATTACCACATGACAAGAGGCACATATTTTTATGCCATTGGTTTAAGCTATAAAAAGGCTGACGCCGATGTTAGAGGGCATTTTAGTTTGGATGACACATCCAAAGAAACCCTTCTAAATCAAGCAAAAACAGAAGGTATTGAGAGTTTAATTGTAACCTCAACCTGCAACAGAACCGAAATCTACGGTTTTGCAGAACACCCATACCAACTCATCAAATTACTTTGTGATAATACAAAAGGCACCGTTGAAGAATTTCAAGAAGTGGCTTACATTTATAAAAACAAAGAGGCTATTTCCCATATGTTTCGTGTAGGTTCTGGCCTTGATAGTCAAATTTTGGGTGATTTTGAAATCATAAGTCAACTTAAAAAAAGCGCTAGAGAATCTAAAAAACTGAGTTTGCTTAACGCTTTTACAGAACGTTTGACCAATGCTGTCATTCAAGCAAGCAAACGCATCAAAACTGAAACTGAAATCTCATCTGGAGCTACTTCAGTCTCTTTCGCGTCCGTTCATTATATTTTAAATACGGTAGAAGACGTTTCAAGTAAAAATATTCTTCTTTTTGGTACAGGGAAAATCGGTAGAAATACCTGTGAAAATCTTGTAAAACACACCAAAAACGATCATATCACCCTTATTAACAGAACTAAGACCAAAGCTGAGGAAGTTGCTGGTAAATTTAATCTGTTAGTAAAGGATTACGCAAATCTTCAAGAAGAAATCAACGCCTCTGACATTTTAATTGTGGCTACTGGAGCTCAAAATCCGACGGTAGACAAACATTGCATCCAATCTAAAAAACCATTATTGATTTTAGATTTATCAATTCCGAGAAACGTAAATCAAAACGTAACGGAATTGGAAAATGTCACATTAGTACATTTGGATGATTTATCGCAAATGACTGATGATACCTTAGAGCGCAGAAAAGCCTTTATTCCGGTTGCTGAGGAAATTATCGAAGAAGTTAAATTAGACTTTAACAGCTGGTTGGCAACGCGAAAATTCGCACCTACAATCAATGCATTAAAACTTAAGTTGCTCGATTTCAAAAATGCGGAATTAGAAACGCAACGTAAAAAACATGCTGATTTTAATGAAGCACAAGCAGAATTGATCAGTAATAATATCATCCAAAAAATAACGAACCACTTTGCATACCATCTGAAAAATGATGATATGTCTACTGACGACAGTATTGAACTTATCAAAAAAGTGTTCCAGTTAGAATCTCCAACACATGTCTAAAATTATAAGAATTGGTACCCGCGATAGCGAACTTGCGCTATGGCAAGCCAAAACTGTACAACAACAACTCGAACATTTGGGTCATAAAACCGTATTGGTTCCCGTAAAGTCAACTGGCGATATGCTGCTTGACAAACCCATTTATGAATTAGGCATTACCGGTGTCTTTACCAGAATTTTGGATGTTGCAATGCTCAATAATGAAATTGACATTGCCGTACATTCCCTAAAAGACGTTCCAACAGTGTTGCCGCAAGGCATTGTTCAGGCCGCGGTTATAAAACGTGGAAACGTAAGAGACACCTTGGTTTTTAAGGATAACGAAGAGTTTTTATCGCAACGCGAAGCTGTGATAGCAACTGGAAGTTTAAGACGAAAAGCACAGTGGCTTAACCGCTATCCAACCCATACCATTGTTGGCTTACGTGGCAACGTCAACACGAGATTGCAAAAACTTGAAGACAATGAAGATTGGAATGGCGCTATTTTTGCCGCAGCTGGAATTGGCAGAATTGGTGTTCGGCCTGAAGAGGCCATCAATTTAGAATGGATGGTTCCTGCTCCTGGACAAGGTGCTATTATGATCACCGCTCGTGAAAACGATACCGATTTACTTGCTATTTGCAACGAAATCAATCACGAAGAAACACAAATTTGTACCACTATAGAACGTCAGTTTTTAAACCTTTTAGAAGGTGGCTGTTCGGCTCCAATTGGTGCTTTGGCATTCATAAAAGACGAAGAAGTTTCCTTTCAAGGTGTCTTGTTGAGTTTAGATGGCAGCAAAAAAATTGAAGTCACTCGTAAAGAAAAACTTGGCAACCATCATAATATCGCACAATATGCTGCTGACTATGTGTTAGAACGTGGCGGAAGCAGAATTATGAATGAACTGGAAGACCCCGACAAAAACATTCAAATATTTTCTACCAAGAATTTATCTGAAATGCAACGCCAACGTTTTCAAAATGTCAACGTAGAAAGTACCGACTTTTTAAAAATAAGCTTAAACAGAATTCCGAAGCCATTATTAAAGTCGCCAATACAAAATGTGATCATTACGAGCCAAAACGCTGTAGAAGCTATTACCGCTATCGTTCCTAAAGAAGAATTACAATTTAAGAACATCTATTGCGTAGGCCGACGCACTAAAAAACTGATTGAGACTAAAATCGGTAAAGTGAAGCATTCTGAAAACTACGCCAAATCACTTGCTGACTATTTAGTGGAGTACATTGATGGCACTGAGGTGACTCATTTTTGCAGTGATATTAGGTTGGATGAAATTTCAAACACCTTACAGGCAAACAACATTAAGGTGAATGAGGTAGAAGCATACAAAACTATTTTGGATTCAACAGAAATTAATCCAAAAGTTGAAGGTATTATGTTCTATAGCCCTTCCACAGTAGCTGCGTATCTTGAAAACAATGAAGCAGGTAACCGAGTAGCTTACTGTATTGGAGAAACAACGGCTACAGAAGCTAAAAAACACTTTAACGATGTGCGTGTTGCAAAAATACCTACGGTAGAAAGTGTGATTGATTTGGTAAACGAAAACTACGCTTAAGGGTTAAAACCTAATGGAATTAACCCGTAATTGTCAGATTTGGTAGGCTGAAATCTACACAAGCATATTTGTATTTAAAAGCAGAATTATAACTTAATAATGGGATTCTTGCGATCGCAGGAATGTGGGATATGATAAAAAACGATTTATACTTAAGAGCATTAAAAGGTGAAATAGTTGATCGTCCACCAGTTTGGATGATGCGTCAAGCAGGACGTTATTTACCTGAATTTCAAGAAATAAAGGCCAAATACGATTTCTTTACACGTTGTCGCACACCAGAATTAGCGAGCGAAATTACTGTGCAGCCTATCCGACGTTACGGCATGGACGCGGCTATTTTGTTTAGTGATATTTTGGTTATTCCTCAAGCCATGAATATTGAGGTGCAAATGAAACCTGACTTTGGGCCTTATTTGCCAAACCCTATTCGCTCTCAAAAAGATGTGGATAATGTGATTGTTCCTGATGTTCATGTAGAATTGGATTATGTGATGCAAGCCATTAAACTCACAAAGGAGATGTTGAATGACGAAATACCGCTAATTGGTTTTGCAGGCTCTCCTTGGACTATTTTATGTTATTGCGTACAAGGTCAAGGAAGTAAAAACTTTGACAAAGCGAAAGAATTTTGTTTTACGAATCCTATTGCGGCGCATCAATTATTACAGAAAATTACAGATACTACAATCACTTATTTAAAAGCAAAAGTTGCTGCTGGGTGTGACGCTGTTCAAATTTTCGATTCTTGGGGAGGTATGTTATCTCCTACCGATTATACCGAATTTTCATGGCAATACATCAACCAAATTATTGAAGCATTAAAAGATGATGCTCCTGTAATTGCGTTTGGTAAAGGGTGCTGGTTTGCGTTGCATGATATGGCAAATTCAAATGCATCGGCTTTAGGTATTGACTGGACGTGTTCTGCACAAAATGCACGTTATTTAACTGGAGGAAAGATCACTTTACAAGGTAATTTTGATCCAACCAGATTGTTTTCACCACCTGCTGAAATCAAAAAGATGGTAAACCAAATGATTAACGAGTTTGGAAAAGACAGATATATCGTAAATTTAGGTCACGGAATTTTACCTAATATCCCGTTAGATAATGCTAAGGCATTTATTGACGCCGTTAAGGAATATAAAAGTCCAAACTAATACATAAAAAACCTCATAGATTTTGAGTCCGGAAGTTCCTGAACTATGAGGTTTTATCTCAATCTATGGTGCGCAACATTTTTAAAGGCATTAAAGCCTATGCCGGAACCTTCAAATTGATTTCCAAACTTAAACTTTGGAAGTATTTTGGTGTACCCGTGCTCATCAGTATCATTGTTGCCACTACCATCATCCTTTCTGCTTATGCCCTATCTGACGATTTTGGGTATTACATTTCGAAGCTCTGGATTTGGGATTGGGGAAAAGAAACCTTTTTCTTAATTAGTGAAATTTTAAGCGGCCTTTTAATCCTGATCTTAGGATTTATACTTTACAAGCATATTGTTATGGCACTATCGGCGCCATTTATGAGTCCCGTATCTGAGAAAATTGAAGCACATTTATTAGGTATAGAACGGCACTCCCATCGCGATACGTCATTTACAGAACAACTGTGGAGAGGCACACGAATTAACGTGAGGAATTTGTTGCTGGAATTACTATTTACAATTCCCATTATATTGATTGGTTTTATTCCGCTTGTGGGCATAGTGTCTACTATTTTACTGTTTTTAGTACAAGCTTATTATGCCGGATTTGGAAATATGGATTACACTTTGGAGCGTCATTTTAAGTACGACGAAAGCATAAAGTTTGTAAAAGAACATCGCGGATTAGCTATTGGAAACGGTATTGTGTTTATGTTATTTCTGTTGATTCCGGTGATAGGAATTATTTTGGTTTTACCATTATCAGTAACCGCAGCTTCAACAGAAACTGTAAAAGCAATCAAAGCACAAAACAGACTAAAAATTTCATGATATATAGTTCAGCCACGCTTAGCATTTCTTTATTAAAGCCCGCTGATGCTTTGCAGCTGAACAAACTTTTAGTCTCAAATACGGAACGTTTTATTCGCTTTTTGCCATTAACATTAGCGGACAATAGAACATTAGAAAGCACGCACAATTATATCAAAAGAAAGATTGAAGCGGCTGAAAATAGAGAAGAATTTGTATTTGTTATCAAAGATAAATATCAGATTCAGATTATAGGTTTGATCATTTTAAAACAGATTCAATGGGATATTAAGCAAGCAGAATTTGCTTACTGTATTGGAAGCCGCCATAAAGGGAAAGGGTTGATGATAGAAGCGATAAAAGCTTTAACATCCTATGCGAACCAAGAAATGGGATTGAAAACATTTCAAATAATCACCCATAAATCAAACGAATCGAGCGTTAACGTCGCTTTAAAATCTGGTTTTAAGTGGAAAAAAACCTTGGTCAATGAATTTACTCCATTAAATGAAGCTCCAATGGATATGGAACTTTTTGAATTAAAGACATGAAAGATAAATTTTACAACTACATACTCGAATTACAAGATACCATCACATCAAAACTTGAGGAAATAGACGGCAAAGCAACCTTCCAACAAGATATTTGGGAACGTCCAGAAGGTGGTGGCGGAAGAACACGCGTTATAGAAAATGGAAACGTTTTCGAAAAAGGGGGTGTTAATATTTCTGCTGTTCATGGGGAATTACCTGAAAGTATGCGCCAATATTTTGGTGTTACTGATGCCAATTTCTTTGCCTGTGGTTTGAGTTTGGTGTTACATCCAAAAAACCCGATGGTTCCAACAGTCCATGCCAACTGGCGCTATTTTGAATTGTATGATCAAAATGGAAATATTGTGGATTCTTGGTTTGGTGGCGGACAAGATTTAACACCGTATTACCTGTTTGAAGAGGACGCCATTCATTTTCATCAAGTGTGCAAAACAGCCTGCGATAAACATCACCCAGAATATTATGATTTCTATAAAAAGAAATGCGACAGCTATTTTTGGAACGCGCACCGCAATGAAGCACGTGGTGTAGGTGGTTTGTTTTTCGATTATTGCAAATCAACCGACACGTTTTCTATGGAAGATTGGTATGCTTTTGTCACTGAAGTAGGTAATAGCTTCCTTGAATCTTATGTGCCAATTGTCGAAAAACGCAAAGAGTTAACCTATACGGAAGCTCAGAGAACGTGGCAGGAAATTCGTCGTGGACGCTATGTAGAATTCAATTTGGTACACGATAAAGGCACCTTATTCGGATTAAAAACCAACGGCCGAATAGAAAGTATTTTGATGAGTTTACCGCCACATGTACAGTGGGTTTATGACCATCATCCAGAAGAAGGTAGCGAAGAAGAAAAATTATTAAACGTATTAAAAGATCCAGTGGATTGGATCAATTTCTCATAAACAACGGCGTGTTATAAGCGCTATTTAAATAATAACTGCAGACCGAATTCTGCAAATTGAAGATTCAAAATTATGTACCCATTAAGAAGAAATAGAAGATTGAGAGCTAACGAAGCTATTCGTTCATTGGTCAGAGAAACAATCATATCTCCAGATGATTTTTTGGTCCCACTTTTTGTTGTTGAAGGCAAAAACGTAAAGGAAGAAATCGCATCTATGCCAAATTACTACCGCTATAGTTTAGACTTACTTGAAAAAGAAGTAAAAGAACTATGGAACATGGGCTTAAAATCGGTATTGCTTTTTGTAAAAGTTCCAGACAATCTTAAAGATAATAGAGGTGCTGAAGCACTTAATGATAATGGCTTGATGCAACGTGCGATAAAAACCGTTAAAAATGCTTTTCCTGGCATGCTAGTGATGACTGACGTTGCCTTTGATCCGTATTCTGCTTATGGACATGACGGGATTATTGAAAATGGCATCATTTTAAATGATGAGAGTGTTGATATGCTTGCCCAAATGAGTGTTTCGCATGCGAATGCTGGCGCTGATTTTGTTGCCCCAAGTGATATGATGGATGGCCGAATTTTAGCTATTAGAGAAGCCTTGGAAGATGAAGGCTTTACAGATACTGGCATTATGAGCTATTCTGCTAAATATGCATCTGCATTTTACGGACCATTCCGTGACGCTTTAGATTCTGCTCCTGTGGATATGAAAAACATTCCAAAAGACAAGAAAACCTACCAAATGGATTATGCCAATAGGTTTGAAGCCATCAGAGAAACGGAAATGGATATTGATGAAGGAGCCGATATTGTTATGGTAAAACCAGGATTATGCTATTTGGATATCGTACGTGAAATTAAAAATGCCGTTGATGTTCCAGTTGCCGTTTATCAAGTGTCAGGCGAATACGCCATGCTAAAAGCTGCGGCTGAAAAAGGGTGGCTTGATCATGACGCCGTTATGATGGAGCAAATTACCGCAATTAAACGTGCAGGAGCTGATGTGATTGCATCGTACTTTGCTAAAGATGTGGTAAGACTTTTGAATAAATAGTAGTACTAAAATCACAATTAAATTGGGCGCTTTATAGAGATTTTCGGATATCGAAATCTTCATAAAGCGCTCATTTTGTTACATAACCAAAGATATTTTTGTATATTCAGTTTCGATTAAATCCTTAATCGTGATAAACACCTTTGATTCCAATGGATGATATCGATACAAAAATTCTTCAGATTCTGCGCAGAAACTCCCGCGAATCCTTCGCAACTATAGGAAAATCAGTGGAACTTTCGGCTCCCGCGGTTGGAAAACGTGTTAAGCAATTAGAAGAAAAAGGCATTATTTTAGGCTATTCGCTAAAAATCAATCACGAAAAGCTCGGCATTACTACAAAGGCCATCATCCATTTAAAAATCCACCAGTCGAGCACCATAAGAACCGCTTACAACCAAATTATCAATCAGGAGGAAGTACAGCGTTGCGACCGAATTACGGGTGAAGATCGGCTTGCCATCCTTGGCTATTTTCCATCCAACAAAGATTTGGTAACCTTTATTGAACGCATTTCACAATACGGCGTTCCTGATACCAGTATCATTTTAGAGAGCTAAAAATTTATCGTTATGAGGAAACATAGACTCTAATAATATCCTTAAATTAGCATTTAAACTTCAAGATTAATGACTCTACTTATCCTTTATGCATTTGTTTCAATCTTTTTCTCCTTTCTATGCTCCATTTTAGAAGCGGTTTTATTGAGTGTTACCCCAACCTTTATCAATATTAAAAAGAAGGAAAATAAAAGTTACGCGGAGTCTCTAGAGGCCTTAAAAAAGGACGTTGATAAACCTCTTATTGCCATTTTAACCTTGAATACCATTGCACATACTGTAGGGGCAATTTTAGTTGGTGTTCAGGCGGAACAAGTGTTTGGAAATGGCGACAACTCCATCATGATCGTTTCAGCAGTGATGACATTTTTAATTTTGGTGCTGTCTGAAATCATCCCAAAAACCATTGGCGCTACCTATTGGAAAAAGCTGGTAGGTTTTACTACCGTTGCATTAAACATTTTAATTTTCCCTTTAAAATATACCGGAATCCTTTGGGTTCTGCAATTGACCACAAAATTAATTGGCGGTAAAAATGCACATGTCAGTACCGTAAGTAGAGACAGTTTTTTAGCGATGGCTGACATTGCTCAGGACGAAGGCGTTTTTAAGGAATCAGAGAGTAAGGTGATTAAAAACCTACTCAACTTTAGAAAGATTTTGGCCAAAGATATTATGACGCCACGTACCATAATGGTGTCTGAAGATGAAACGACATCGGTTAAACCGTTTTTTGAAGAAAACCAAGAACTGCGCGTATCAAGGATTCCTGTGTATTCTGGAAACCCAGATAACATTACAGGATTGGTCTTAAAAGATGACATTTATAAAGAAATGGCTCTTGATAACGATTCAAAATCATTGGCAGACATAAGAAGGGAAATTATCATCATTGAACGCAACTTACCTATTCCCACGTTATTTGAGAAATTAGTGGAAAGTAAAAATCATATGGCTTTAGTGGTTGATGAATACGGTACGGTTACAGGCTTGGTCACCATGGAAGATGTGATTGAAACCTTGTTGGGGCTCGAAATTATGGATGAAAGTGATAATATTGCCGACCTGCAAGAGCAAGCGCGAAAAAGCTGGGAAGCTCGTGCGAAAAGTTTAGGGATGCTCAATGACGAGGTAACAACTAAAGATGTCATCACGCCGGAAAAAGGGAATCCTAAAAAAGAAAATTAGTGGAACATTGCATCATTTCATCACCATTGGGTTTTACTAAAATTGAAGGTGATGAACAGGGCATATCCTCGATTTCTATATTGAATTCAGAAGAAAAAGTTACAGATATAATTCCTGTGACGCTTGAAGACTGCACTCGTCAACTTTTCGAATATTTTGAGGGGAAACGCACCCAATTCGACCTTATCTTAAATCCTGAAGGTACCGATTTTCAAAAGAGGGTTTGGAATGCACTTCAGGAGATACCATTCGGGAAAACACTTTCTTATTTACAACTATCACAACAATTAGGTGACGTTAAAGCCATACGAGCCGTGGCCAGCGCCAATGGCAAAAATCCGCTATGGATTGTTGTGCCCTGCCATCGTGTTATAGGAAGCGACGGCAGCCTCATAGGTTACGCCGGCGGACTGGCACGCAAACAATGGCTTTTGGAACATGAAAGCCCTTATAAGCAGCAAAGTTTGTTTTAGCACACTACTGTAATTACGACCCTGTTTATATTTGTCATTCCGACGTTAGGAGGAATCACATAAAACAACACCTCATGAAAAAAGCATACTATAAAACCAAAACCACTTCATTTAAGGCATATCATTCCGACTCTGTCTAAACTTGTCATTCCGACGCAGGAGGAATCACATAAAACAACATTGAAACCCCCTCTTAACAGACACATTATTAAGCCCTTAACCACCCCACAACCAGCCAACTTTTACCTAACTTAGATCACTCCCTCGCTGGGAATATATAACACCTTAGAGAAATGATTGAATTCGCGCAAGGAAGCCACACTTACTATGTGTATATCATTACGAACACGTACAGAAGCACATTCTATATCGGAGTCACGAATAGATTACAACACCGACTCCAACAACACCAAGAAAACCTCCTACTTAAAAAGAAAACATTTGCTGCAAAATATAACTTACAGTACTTAGTGTATTATGAAAAATTCAGCTGGATTCAATTGGCTATTGCCAGGGAGAAAGAATTAAAAGGTTGGAGAAGGGAAAAGAAACTGAGCTTAATTCGTGAGTACAATGAGGGTTTTGAATTTTTGAATCATTTGTTTCAGTAATTGTGGATGATTGGGTGTTTGGAAGGGTTTGATTGGTTAGTGGGATGATTGCATGCTTCATTATGTGATTCCTCCTTCGTCGGAATGACAAACCAAGAAGAGTGGAATGACAAATTAGACATTGTTGCTGGTTGTGGGCTTGATTGGTAGGCGAGGTGATTGCATGCTTCATTATGGGATTCCTCGTTACGTCGGAATGACAAAAATAAAAAGGGTGGAATGACAAACCCGACATCGTTGCTGGATATGGGCTTGATTAGTTAGCGGCGTGATTGCATGCTTCATTATGGGATTCCTCCTTACGTCGGAATGACAAACCAAGAAGAGTGGAATGACAAATTAGACATTGTTGCTGGTTGTGGGCTTGATTAGTTAGCGGCGTGATTGCATGCTTCATTATGGGATTCCTCTTTACGTCGGAATGACAAAATAAGATGCGCAAATTTCCCTATATTTATTCCCCTTAACACCAACTTATGAAAATGCTTAAAACTTCCCTGAAATGGATCCTTGCTTTACTTGTGCTCACTGTGGCCATTTTGTATATCACAGATACTGATTATTTGTTAAAAGCGGTGCGCACTATTTATCTTAAAGGACATTCAACCGCTTATCTTGAAGACTATAAACAATTCGATAACCAAGTCGTGTCCAATGGTAATTCCCAACCTTGGCCTAAACACGCTGATTATAACTCAGTAAAAGAAACTGAAGCCCTTCAGAAATTAAATAAAGATCTGGGCACAGTCGCTTATGTGATCATCAAAAATGATAGCATTTGGTTTGAAAACTATTATGACGGGTATGGCGAAAACTCAAAATCCAACTCCTTTTCCATGGCTAAAAGCTATGTATCCGGATTGATGCAAAAAGCAATAGAACAAGGACATATTAAAAGTTTAGAGCAATCCGTTGGCGATTTCTTCCCTGAGTTTAGTGAAGGTTTAGCCTCCAAAATGACCGTTGGAGATTTATCATCCATGAGTTCTGGTACCAATTGGGATGAAGCCTATTATTCGCCATTATCCATTACCACGCGCGCTTATTTTGATGATAATTTAGAAAAGGTCATCCTAGGTTTAAAGGTAGTGGACGAACCTGGACAAGCTTTCAAATATGCTAGCGGCGACACCCAACTTTTAGCGATGGTGATTGAGAAAGCAACGGGTAAAAAACTGTACGATTATTTAGCAGAATCATTTTGGAAACCTTTAGGGTCAGAAAATGAAACCTTATGGCAAGTAGATAGTGAAGCCAATGATTTGGTGAAAGCCTACTGTTGTATTGCCAGTAATGCGAAGGATTTTGCACGTTACGGCAAACTTTTTAAAGATCATGGCAAATGGAATGGAAAGCAAATTTTAGACTCCGCGTTCGTTGCCAAATCAGTAACCCCACGTTTTCCGAAAAGCCCAGAATACGGCTACGGATGGTGGTTAATTCAAAATCATAACGGCAAAGATTTCTTTATGATGCGTGGCCATTTAGGTCAATATGTGATTGTTCAGCCTGATGATAATGTCATTATTGTGCGCTTGGGTCATGCGTCCTTAAAAGTTGATGAATCTGAAGATCCGTTTAACGAAGATATTTATTCGTATATTGATGAAGGCTATCAAATGATGGCTGAATAAGGACTTATGATAAGCAAACTCAATCTTGAAGACATCTTATTTCTGGATATTGAAACCGTTCCTGAAACACATCATTTTTCGGAATTGGACAAAACAAAACAGGAGTTATGGGAATTAAAGTCTAAGTACCAACGCGCCGAAGTTTCAGCAGAGGAATTTTATGAGCGCGCAGGAATCTGGGCAGAGTTTGGAAAAATTATTTGTATTTCTGTTGGCTATTTTAAGTTCCAGGGAGAACAGAGGAGCTTCCGAGTGACGTCATTTTTTGGCGATGAAGTAACGATTTTAAAGGATTTCAAAAATTTATTAGCCTCACATTTTAGTCAAGCAAAACATTTGTTATGTGCACATAACGGGAAGGAATTTGATTTCCCATATATCGCAAGACGCATGATCATCCATAATATAGAACTGCCTTATAAATTAAACCTCTTCGGTAAAAAACCCTGGGAAGTGCCTCATTTGGACACTTTAGAGCTATGGAAATTTGGCGATTATAAAAATTATACGTCTTTAAAGTTACTTACTAATGTTCTCGGCATACCATCTCCAAAAGATGATATTGATGGAAGTGAAGTTGGTCGCGTATATTATGAGGAAAATGATATTGACCGCATCGTTATTTATTGTGAAAAGGACACCATTGCTGTTGCGCAAATCTTCTTAAGATTACGAGGTGATGCGATATTGGATATAAGCGAAATCAAACATATTTGAAATCGAATTCAATTCTTTAAGTAAGTTTAAGTTTTTCGGAATTTCTGTTCTGAAGGATAACATACAGCTACAAAAGAGATACGCTGTAATTGCTTAGGTCTACTACCTTAATGAAGACTATACCCAAAAAATTAAAAAAAAATTCATGCTCTTTCCGGGGCGTGGATTAAAGCATGAATAATTTTTTTGTAAGTCTCAAAATTCCTTTCAATAAACTTACTGTTTCATGAAAGGCCTCAAATGAATTTCTTTGAGACGAGGTAGGTTTAGATAGATTTGGGGCGGTATTCATAAGTTTAAAATTATGGTAGATTTGGGGCTAAACATAAATTAAGTTTATGGTAAATTTGGGTGTTAGGTTAATTAGATTTGGTTTTGTAAATATATAAGGACTTTTAAATAAATCAGTTTAAATACGTTATTATTCGATGAAATGCATTTAATTTTAACATTTTTGATCCATAACAAAGATTATTCCTACAAATAATCTCTATATCATTCAAACGGTTCCAACAAAATAAAAAAATAGCCACTACGCTCTGAATCAATTTTATACAAATTAATTCGTGAAGTAGTGGCTAAAAAACTTAATCGGTAATTGTTATAAAACCATTTCCGGAATATCGCCTTCAACAATCAATGTTCCTTCTGTAGCTTTAACAATATCTTCAACAGAAATTCCCGGGGCACGTTCCAACAATTTAAATCCTTTAGGAGTGACCTCCAAAACGGCCAAATTTGTCACAATTTTCTTTACACAACCAACCCCAGTGAGTGGCAAGCTGCATTTCTTTAACAATTTTGATTCGCCTGCCTTATTAGTATGCATCATAGCGACGATAATATTTTCAGCACTGGCTACCAAATCCATGGCACCTCCCATTCCTTTCACCATTTTACCTGGTATTTTCCAATTGGCGATGTCGCCTTCTTCAGAGACCTCCATAGCGCCCAAAATGGTAAGATCCACATGTTGCCCTCTAATCATAGAGAAACTCATTGCTGAGTCGAAAAAACTAGCGCCAGGCAAGGTCGTAATGGTTTGCTTACCTGCATTTATCAAATCAGCATCTTCTTCACCTTCAAAAGGGAATGGTCCCATGCCCAATACCCCATTTTCACTCTGAAATTCAACTTCTATATCGTCGGGCACATAATTGGCTACGAGCGTTGGAATACCTATCCCAAGATTGACATAATAGCCATCCTTGACTTCTTTTGCAATGCGTTTTGCGATTCCTATTTTATCTAACATAATAAATGATTTGAAAATTTTATGATTTGAAAATTTGATAATTAACCTTTCTTACTTGATGAAATGATTTTGGACATAATTAAACTAATTGATCTTAATTCCGAATGAAGTTCTTTGCTCGGATTTGGATAAAATTCTGATGCTTCACACAACTTCAACCAGTAATTTAATTCATCTGCTTCTTTTGCTGAGATCTTAAACTTGTGAATAAAATCGGCTTTACTTTCAGCGTTCTGAGCCTCCATGATATTGGCACCAATTGATGTTCCACTTCTGAAAATTTGTGAAGCCATTTCATACTTATGAATTGCTCTTAATTCTTCCGAAAATGAAATGATTTTCAATGAAAATTCAAAAGTCAATCTTACAATCAAATTTTCCTTGTCATCTCTCATTTTCAAATTTTCAAATTGAATAATTATTTACTGATTACTGTCCGTTGTTCAATCCTCTTTTCATAATCCTTTCCTTCAAAAATCCGTTGTACAAATATTCCTGGAATATGAATTTGATTCGGATCTAAACTTCCAACCGGCACCAGCTCTTCCACCTCAGCTACCGTAATTTTTGCAGCGCCACACATGGCTGGATTAAAGTTTCTCGCGGTTCCTTTGAAGATTAAATTACCTGCAGCATCCCCTTTCCAAGCTTTCACAAAGGCAAAATCCGCTTTAAACGCGTGTTCCAAAACATACATTTTACCGTCAAATTCTCGAACTTCCTTGCCTTCGGCTACTTCTGTGCCGTATCCCGCGGGCGTAAAAAAGGCTGGAAACCCTGATTGGGCGGCTCTACAGCGTTCTACTAATGTGCCTTGAGGAACCAATTCTACATCTAATTCGCCACTAAGCATTTGACGCTCAAATTCGTCATTCTCACCTACATAAGAAGAAATCATTTTTTTGATTTGTCGCTTGTGCAATAACAAACCCAAACCAAAATCGTCTACACCGGCATTATTAGAGATACAGGTCAGCCCTTTAACGTTCATCTTTACTAAATAATTGATAGCATTTTCAGGAATACCACAAAGTCCGAAACCACCTAACATCAAGGTCATATCGTCCTTTACACCTTCCATAGCTTCCGTAACGTTGGCTACTTTTTTATTAATCATGAGTATTATTTTTTAGGAGTTTGAAAATTACGAAACAATATAGCCATAAAAAATTATTTGAGTCGATTGAGGGTGTGACTTTTCAAAGTATGATAAGTATCGCTTGTTAGTAATTAAAAAATCCCATTTAAAATGAACTATCATTCTAAATGGGATTTTAACTTTTAAATTATTTTTCGAATACTAAAAATCTAGGCTATCATCGAAACCATCAATATCAGATGAAGAATTCATATTATGTCGGCTACAATCTACATTTATAGAAAGATTTGCAGGACGTTCAAATTCACCTGTCGACACATCAAGATCTTTATCAGCATAACATTTTTTCATATAGAGACCCCAAATTGGCAACGCCATTGAGGCACCTTGTCCGTAAGCGATACTCTTAAAATGCGTAGCACGCTCTTCGCCTCCTACCCATACACCGGTCACCAAATTAGGCACCATCCCCATAAACCAACCATCACTCTGATTCTGTGTGGTTCCTGTTTTACCAGCAATTGGGTTTGTAAATGCATAAGGATATCCGGTAATGATTTCTTTATATAATTGTGATGGCGGACCAGTTCTTCTTAAACGTGTTCCAGAACCACCTTCCGTAACGCCTTGCATCAAATTAGTGGTCACATAAGCAACTTCTTCACTCAATACATCTTTAGATTCTGGCGTAAACTGATACAATACCGTTCCGTTTTTATCTTCAATACGCATCACCATTACAGGCTTGTTATAAACACCTTTATTCGCAAAGGTTGCATAGGCAGCTACCATTTCATAAACACTTAAATCTGGTGTCCCAAGCGCAATTGCAGGAACTGCAGGAATATCGGATTCAATCCCTAAATTCTTTGCCATATCAATAACGGGCTGCGGACCAACTTTATCCATCAAACGTGCAGTAATGGTATTGATCGAGTTTGCCAAAGCACTCTTTAAGGTTCTAAAACCACCATAAGAACGATCAGCATTATCCGGACTCCATGGCAATGGATTGCCAAATTTACCCGCTTCAATGGTTATTTTAGTATTAGGGAAGGTATCACAAGGTGATAAATGCAATTGGTCAATAGCCGTTGCATAAACGAAAGGTTTAAAGGTAGAACCAACTTGACGCTTTCCTTGTTTTACGTGATCATATTGAAAATGTCTGTAATTGATACCGCCAACCCAAGCTTTTACATGGCCGGTTTGTGGATCCATAGACATCATTCCTGCATGTAAAAACGATTTGTAATAACGCATGGAATCTGCAGGTTTCATGATGGTATCAATCTCACCTTTCCAAGAAAATACGGTCATTGGTGTTGGTTTATCGAAGGATGCAATAATTTCCTTGTCACTTCTACCATTGGCTTTCATTTTTCTCCAACGCTCGGATTGACGCATACTTCTATTAAGTAAGGTCGTGATTTCCTCAGGTTTCAAATCTAAAAATGGTGCCGTTTTATTGCGTTCTGGAGTGTTTTGATTAAAAAACTCCTTCTGTAACCGTGCCATATGTTCAGAAGTAGCTTCTTCTGCATATTGCTGCATACGCGAATCGATTGTCGTATAAATTTTCAATCCGTCATCATATAAATTATAGAGACCCGTTCCGTCAGATTTTGGATTATTTTTGATCCAATCCTTCATAAAATCAGTAAGGTAAGCTCTGAAATAGGTCGCTAAACCTTCACGATGCGATTCTGGCGAATAACGCAATCCTAAATCTAATTTACTAAGGGAATCTTTAACCGTTTCTGGAATATATCCGTATTTCTCCATTTGATACAAGACCACATTTCTACGGTTTTTAGTACCTTCAGGATTACGCGTTGGCCTTGGATTGTATAGCGATGAATTTTTAAACATCCCTACTAACATAGCAGACTCTTTAATGTCTAAATTTTTAGGCTCTTTTCCGAAATAAATTCGCGCCGCACTTCTAATTCCATCGGCATTATTACCAAAATCATAGATATTGAAGTACATGGCAATAATTTCTTCCTTGGTATATTGGCGTTCCAAACGGATCGCAATGATCCACTCTTTTACTTTTTGAGTGATTCTCCCTAAAATATCCTTTGCGCCTTCCCCATGAAACAATTGTTTTGCTAACTGCTGAGAAATAGTACTCGCACCACCACCTTTACCTAAGGTGAAAATAGCTCTTAAGGTTCCTCTAGCATCAATACCAGAATGCGTTCTAAAACGCGCATCTTCCGTAGCAATCAATGCCTCAACCAAATGGTCAGGAAGTTCAGTATAATCTACTGGTGTACGGTTGTCGTTATCGTAAATTTTAGCTAACAGCTCGCCATCAGAAGAAATGATTTCAGTAGCCAAATTGGTACTTGGGTTTTCCAAACGTGTATGATCTGGCATTTCCCCAAACACGCCCCAAGAGGCCAATAAAAACATCAGGACGATCAGTAATAAACCTCCTATAATGGTTATCCAAAACCATTTTATATATGCGGTAAAATTTTGAGTTTCTACTTTCTTTTTTGCCATAATCTAAATTAATTCGTTGCAGGTTCAATTCTGAATCCCACATCTGTAATACCTTCTAAGTTATCAACGCCCTCAACCTCACCATTATTTCGCATGACGTGTTGAATTGTAATGGTATAAGGGCCGATTTCATCAAATTTGACCGCTTCCTTATACCACAATTTATTCTCTTTAATATCAGAAAAACCCTCGCCCAGCAAGGTTCCGTCAGGTTTAGCCATTTGATACTCTAAGGTATCCTTGACTGTTTTACCATTAGGAAAATTGATTTCAGCTATTAAAAATAAATTGCTGTATTTATAATCATTTGTATTTCTGATGTTGATGAACAAATTGTAAAGATTTGTTGAGTCAGGTGGCGTTACGGTAAAAGAAATCAGGGAATCTTTGTTCCATTGGTTTGGCACCGATTTATACTCGTCAAAAATTTGATTGGAATCACAACTGAACACCAAAAGCCCAATTGATAAAACTATCCAAGAAAATTTATTTGGCATCGTTAGGATTAATTTTTTTCGGGTTTGGTTTTCTTCGTTTCTTTTGACCTGCTTTTTGAGGTGGCCTTTGTTGCGATTTATCTTGAGCTTTATCCGGAGCCTTGTCCTGAGCTTTATTCTGATCAGTTTGAGGCTTAGAATCTCTTGGTCGTTTTGCTTTACTCTTGTTAGGCTTACGTTTTGTTTTACGTTTTGGAGTATCAAAACGCGTTAAACTATCCTGACCAACAACGTTTTCAAAATCAGCTTTGACTTCCTCAATAAGCTCTGAAGCATATTCTTCAAGACTTGCAACCTTTTGTTTTTTCTTGTTTAAACCAATAATTTCATTGGCTTGTTCAGTGGTTAATTTATGCCAGTTCATCCATTCACCTTCATAAGCATACCACATAAACCCTCTAAAAATATCGGTTTTTTGACATACTGCCGTACCTTTTTCAGTGTAAAGCTTGATCTCTGTTTTTGGAAAACTTTTAAGGGCGTCCAAATAGGAATCTAATTCATAGTTCAGACAGCATTTTAACTTACCACATTGTCCTGCTAATTTTAACGGATTCAACGATAATTGCTGGTAACGCGCAGCAGAAGTACTAACGGATCTAAAATCGGTCAACCACGTTGAACAGCACAATTCACGTCCGCAAGATCCAATACCACCAAGACGTGCAGCTTCCTGACGGAAACCAACTTGCTTCATCTCAATACGCGTACGGAATTCTTTAGCAAACAATTTTATCAATTCACGGAAATCGACACGCTCTTCAGCGGTATAATAAAACGTCGCTTTACTGGCATCTCCTTGATATTCAATGTCAGAAATCTTCATTTGCAATTTTAAATCTATCGCAAATTGACGCGCCTTAACCTTCATTGGCTCTTCTTTATCTCGAGCTTCAGACCAAATATCAATATCGCGCTGTGACGCTTTACGGTAGATTTTCAAAACGTTTTCTTCATCATCAATTTTGATGTGTTTCCGTTTCATTTGAATCCTTACCAATTCTCCAGTAAGGGTAACCATACCAATATCATGGCCAGATTGTGCTTGTGTAGCAACAATATCGCCAATACTTAAGGTTAAATTTTCTGTATTTCTATAATATTCTTTACGTCCATTTTTAAAACGTACTTCAACTCCAATAAAAGGCTCTTCTCCTTCTGGAAGAGACATATTTGCCAACCAATCAAAAACAGTCAACTTATTACAGCTATCGGTGCCGCAAGTCCCATTGTTTTTGCATCCTTTTGGTTGTCCATCCTTCCCGGTTGAGCAACTGTTACAACTCATGTTATGTTATATATATGATTCGTCTGGTAACGAATGAGGATTAATAATTACGGCTTACACTCCAAAAAATTTCCACCAAAATGGAACCGGTAATGCCATATAATTTTAAAACGTAAAGATAAGATTATTTATTTCAGTTATATAATTCAAGATCATGATACTGAATATAATCGTTTAAAAAATTATAACTCCTTATTTTTCAGTTAAATAGAATCATATTGCAATGTGAAAACGCTCATTAAAGCAGATGATAAAACGATATCAAATAGACTCGAAAATGCTGTAAAATGACCTCTGAATTTTAATTTTTAAGTGAAAATATAATGTGAAGATGATTCTATAAATCCATAATATTCCAAAACAAAAAAGGCTTCCGTTATCGGGAAGCCTTATATTTTATTTTTTTAGAACCTCAAAAATGTTCCGTAAATCTTTTTTATAAGGAAGATGGTCCGCACGTCCTTTTTTGAAGATATCGTTACTATTGCCTTGTCCTTTTCGAAGTGCTTTTTGCTCTTCATAAGGCAATCGATTCACTTCCATACACGTTGTTGAACAGCAATTTTCCATTTTTTCTTTACAGTCATCACATTGAATAAACAATAAATGACATGCTTCATTCGCACAATTGGTATGTAAATCGGCTGGATTTCCACATTGGTGGCAATGCGCAATGACATCGTCAGAAATACGTTCTGATCGACGTTGGTCAAAAACGAAATTCTTACCAATAAACTTGTTTTCTAAACCTTTTTCATTGACTTGTCTCACATAATTGATGATTCCACCATCTAACTGATACACGTTTTTAAATCCTTTGTGCTTATAATAGGCACTTGCTTTTTCACAACGGATACCGCCTGTGCAATACATCACAAGATTTTTATCCTCCTTATGATCTTTTAAATCTGCTTCAATAATATCCAAAGATTCTCTAAACGTATCCACATCAGGAGTGACCGCATTTTTAAAATGGCCAATTTCACTTTCATAGTGGTTTCTCATATCCACTAAAACAGTGTTCTCATCTTCAATAAGGGCATTGAATTTTTCAGCGTCCACGTGAACACCAATGTTGGTCACATCAAACGTATTGTCATTTAATCCGTCAGCCACAATTTTATCGCGCACTTTCACTTTCAGCTTTAAGAACGCAAAATTGTCATGCTCAATAGCGATATTGAGTCGTACGTTTTCTAAAAATGAAATACTGTCCAAATGGGCCTTAAAAGCTTCAAAATGATCAGCCGGAACTGATAATTGCGCGTTAATTCCCTCGTGGGCAACATATATTCTGCCAAGAACATCAAGCTCGTTCCAAGCAATAAACATATGGTTTCTAAAAATTTCTGGATTGCCAATTTTGGCGTAGGCATAGAAAGAGATGGTCAAACGTTCTTTTCCCGCTTGCTCAATAAGATCTGCTCTTTCTTTAGCGCTTAAGTTATTGTACAGTTGCATGCTATACTAATTATTTTAAGGTTAAAGTGGTGCAAAGATAGAAAAAAAATGTTTCTCAGTCTTCAGTATTCAGTCTTCAGTTCTCAGTATTCAGTTGGCAGTTTTCAGTCTTCAGTCTTCAGTCGTCAGTGTTCAGTGTTCAGAATTCAGAATTCAGTATTCAGTATTCAGTTCTCAGTATTCAGTTGGCAGTCTTCAGTCTTCAATATTCGAGTTCAGTTTTCATCTAAAATAGAAAAAGCACCAAAGATTTATCTATGGTGCTTTTTATGAGGACTAACTCGTTATTAAATATTACTTAATTTAAATACACAAATTTACATAACGAGCTAACCGCCATCGGATTTACAATTCCCATTTAAAGTCACGGAAATTGAAAGGCCCAATGCCTTGTTAAAAATAATTTTGTTAAAAATTTTCATCTGTAGGAGTTAATAATTCAGATAAAAAATGGTCATTTCATAGCATAATTTCCCATTCTTAATAGGTAGATGGGGAAATTTAAAAAGGTTGCGTGATAAAATTTTTAAGAGGAAAAAATGTCGTAATTTAGCTTCGATAAAATTTAGAAAAAGACAACAAATGAGTAGTGAAAAAGAAGCAAAACTAAAAGCCCTAAAACTAACGTTAGATAAGTTAGACAAAGCCTACGGCAAAGGGACTGTTATGAAAATGAGTGACAAAGCGGTGGTAGATGTTGATGCCATTTCTTCTGGGTCTCTAGGATTGGATATCGCTTTAGGTGTAGGTGGTTACCCACGTGGAAGGGTTATTGAAATATATGGTCCAGAATCTTCTGGTAAAACAACCTTAACCTTACACGCTATAGCGGAAGCACAAAAATCTGGCGGTATTGCCGCATTTATTGATGCTGAGCATGCTTTTGATAGAACATACGCAGAAAAATTAGGGGTTGATTTAGAAAACCTAATTATTTCTCAACCTGATAATGGTGAACAAGCCTTAGAAATTGCCGATAATTTGATCCGTTCGGGTGCTATTGATATCGTAGTCATCGATTCAGTTGCAGCATTAACTCCAAAAAGTGAAATTGAAGGAGAAATGGGCGATTCGAAGATGGGATTACATGCACGATTGATGTCTCAAGCCTTAAGAAAACTTACAGGTTCTATAAGCAAAACCAATTGTACGGTGATTTTCATTAACCAATTGCGTGAAAAAATTGGTGTCATGTTCGGAAATCCTGAAACAACAACGGGTGGTAATGCCTTGAAGTTTTATGCCTCAGTAAGATTGGATATCAGACGTTCAACGCAAATTAAAGAAACGGATGGTAATGTGTCTGGTAATAAAACACGCGTAAAAGTGGTGAAGAACAAAGTTGCGCCACCATTTAAAATGGCTGAATTCGATATTATGTATGGTGAAGGAATTTCTAAAGTTGGTGAAATTTTAGATATCGCTGTAGAGCATGAAATCGTTAAGAAAAGTGGTTCATGGTTTAGCTATGAAGACACAAAATTAGGCCAAGGTAGAGATGCCGTTAAAGCTTTGATTAAAGACAATCCGGAGTTGATGGATGAGTTGGAAGCTAAAGTCAGAAAGATTGCTAAAGCTGCAACTGCTGAGGAATAAATCGCACTATTCTGTCAGCAAAAACTTAAAAATTATAAAAAATCCCTTTCTCGAGGGATTTTTTTTGTTTGCGACGCAACCTTTCTGAAGGTACAGCATCTTACTAATGAAAAAAAGATCGTATTTAAACTAAATTTCTATGAAAAAGTTAATTTTTATCTGTGTTTTAATGTTGTCTTTAACGTCTTGTAGCGTAGATGACACCAATGATTATTACAATGAAATTTTACCTATAGTAAGTGTTGACATTCCAGACGAATTTGTAATGGGAGGAGTTTACCCCATAACTGTCACCTATTCAAGGCCGGCTGGATGTTACGCTTTTTATAACTTTTATTATACCCGTAATTTAAATGAGCGTACCGTAGCCGTTATAAACACTGCGTACCCAAATAAAGACTGTGGCATGGACGCCCCATCTGAAGTTGAAGCCACATTTAACTTTAAAGTGACCAATAATGGCACTTACGTCTTTAAGTTTTGGCAGGGCAAAGATGACAGCGGAACAGATTTGTATTATATTGTAGAAGTGCCTGTAGTAGAACAAGCTGAATAATGAATCATTAAAACCACAACCTTGGGTTTAGATCAACTCATCATCAAGTGTAAAAAAAATGATGCTCAAGCACAAAGCCAGATATACAAGCTCTTCTCGAGTAAATTATTTTCGCTATGTCTTAAGTATTCAAAAAATTACGCAGAGGCTCAAGACAATCTGCAGGATGCCTTCGTGACCATTTTTCAAAAAATGGATCAGTTTAGTCATAAAGGTTCTTTGGAAGGCTGGATGAAGCGTATTACCATCAATACAGCGCTTCAACGTTACAGAAGTGTGGGTGTTTTTGATATTGTCCACGAAGATCAAATTGAAGATGCTGAAGTTGAAATTGATGATGATGAAGTAAGTCTCGATTTTTTATTGGGAATTATTCAGGAGTTGCCAGACCGATACAGATTGGTGTTCAATCTTTATGTACTCGATGATTATTCGCATCAGGAAATTGCTGAAATGCTCGATATTTCCACCGGAACATCAAAATCGAATCTTGCAAGAGCGCGCATGATTTTAAAAGATAAAATTGAACATCATAAAATGCGAGTTAATTCGCAAAGTTTATAAATGAATGAGAAAAAACATATAGACCGTCTGTTTCAGGAGAAGTTTAAACACTTTGAACCCACTCCTGATGACGCTGTTTGGGAAAACATCCAAAAGACGCTCCACAACGATAAACGCAAACGTCGCGTGATTCCTTTGTGGTGGAAAATTGGTGGCGTTGCCGCTATTTTGGCCTTGTTATTCACGGTAGGAAACACTGTTTTTAACACCGGTACTGATTTTGGGACCCCAGTAAATTCGGTGGTTGGCACGGAAAAAACCGATGGCACTTTAGATGCAAACAAAACCGATACTATTGATGAGCAATCAAGCGCATCTGAAAGTACAAGCGTTATTGCAAAATCTGATGTCACCGAAGATTCGGATGCAAATCGCACTAAAACTGGCAACGTTCAAAATAGCACGAATAATCAAATTGCGGGTGAAAATTCCGTCGGACAA
Source organism: uncultured Gelidibacter sp. (assembly GCF_947500795.1). Lineage (GTDB taxonomy): Bacteria > Bacteroidota > Bacteroidia > Flavobacteriales > Flavobacteriaceae > Gelidibacter. Next base: position 172,686 of record NZ_CANMTE010000002.1, read on the forward strand.
AATAACCAGACGACTTCAAATACAGCTCAAGAAGGAACTACAATTATTAGCAATTCAAAAAATAATGCCGTCGTTAGAAACACACCAAATCTACCACAACTTAATCCTAAGAAAGAAGTAGCAAACGAGGACAATGAAAGCGTCAAAACCATTCAAGAAATACAAAAAGAACACTCTCAAATAGCACAGTCAGGTAATAATTACGTAATAAAAGAGAACAAAACCCTTATAGAAGTAGAACAAAAAGATGTTATCGCTTCAAATAAAGAAGGTGAAACTATTGAGGATGCTATTGCCAAAGCTAATCCTACAAATGAAGAAGAAAAAGTAGCGCAACCAAACAGGTGGAACATCTCCCCAAATGTGGCACCTGTTTATTTTAACACTTTGGGCAAAGGCTCTTCCATTGACGGGCAATTTGTAAATAATGATAAAAATAGTGAGACCAATATGAGTTATGGTATTAGCGGGAGTTATGCCATAAATGACAAGATAAAAGTGCGAGCGGGCATCAATAAAGTCAATTTGGGTTACAGTACAAATGGTGTTGTTGCGTTTAATGAAATCAATAGTTTTGATGCCAATTCTAAAAGCAACCAATTGCGAAATATCGATTTTAAAAATCGTGAGGGTTCCAATAGTTTTATGAGCACATCCAATATCCAAAATGATGCAGCTCCGCAAGCCTTAGTTTCCACTACGAAGGGATCATTAGAACAGCAGTTCGGGTATATTGAAATTCCTTTAGAAATGGAATACAGTATTGTTGCCAGTAAGTTTGGATTGAATGTTATTGGCGGATTCAGTACGCTGTTTCTAAATAACAACGACGTGTTTTCGGTCTTGGAAAATGAAAAATTGCTAATTGGTGAAGCCAATAACATTAATAGCACAAGTTATAGTGCCAACTTCGGATTAGGGTTGAATTATAACGTTTCAAACACATTAAAGCTTAATCTTGAGCCTATGTTCAAGTATCAAATAAATACGTTCACCAATACTTCAGGCGATTTCAGACCTTATTATATTGGTGTATACACCGGTTTTAGTTTTAAATTTTAGATTTTTTAGTTGGTTAATTGGTTATTGCAAATCCGTAATAACACCTAAAAGCTACTCTGCACCAAGAGTAGCTTTTTATTTTTTATGATAGGCTATCAGTTGTTGAAGAATACCCGACCTCGCCTCCTGATTCAATTGTTTAGCGTCTTTTGAAATGAGACCTTCCGTGGATAAGAATTTATGGATTTTAACACGCATCTTCCCAGGACCACCACTAAAAAATACAAACGGAAAGCGCTCTTTATTATCAGCAAAGGTCATCGGAACTATAGGAATTTGGTGGTTAATCGCCAGTCTGAACGCACCATCTTTAAACTCGTCTAAAATAATCTGTTCGTCAGGAACGCCTCCTTCGGGGAAAATACAAATGCTGAGGCCTTGTTTTAATCGTTTTTGAGCTCTTAAAAACACGGCTTTCCTACTTCTTTCTGAACTTCGGTCTACCAAAATACAGGTTCGTTTGTAGAAGAACCCGAACAGTGGAATTTTCGCCAATTCCACCTTTCCAACAAATACAAACGGATTTTTGACACTTACCAACATCAGCATGATATCCGCCATAGAGGTATGGTTGGCAATAAACATGTAACTTTTATCAGGCTCTGGTGTTTGCTCCCTTTTAATAATCCATCTAAAACCCATACCTACAAGTATGAATTTTGCCCAAACCTGCGCCAATTTAAAGAAATATGGATACCATTCTTCCTTTAATATGGAGATGATTAAAAATGGTAACAACACTATAATTGGTATAGCCACCAATACATGAAACCAAATGCGGTAAAGAATCCAAAATGGGTATTTCAAAATATTCATCGGGTCCAAAACTAATTAAATTAATTGAGCTATTCCTTCAAAAAAATTACCTTTGTAGCTCGTTTAACATTTAAAAGATTCCCGATTTCGCGGGAAGTGATCATGGCAAGAATACTTACAGGCATACAAAGCACAGGCACCCCACATTTAGGAAATATTTTAGGTGCCATCCTCCCAGCAATAGACATGGCGAATGACACTAAAAACAATTCATTCCTATTTATTGCAGACATGCATTCCCTAACCCAAATTAAAGATGCGGAAACTTTAAGACACAACACCTACAGTGTTGCAGCAACTTGGCTGGCCTTTGGTTTAGATATTGAAAAAGTAGTATTCTACCGTCAGAGTGATGTGATTCAAACTACTGAATTAACGTGGTATTTAAGCTGTTTCTTTCCATACCAACGTTTGACTTTAGCACATGGTTTTAAAGATAAAGCAGGCCGCTTGGAAGATGTGAACGCAGGGTTATTTACCTACCCAATGTTGATGGCTGCAGACATTTTGTTATATGATGCTGAAATTATTCCTGTTGGGAAAGATCAGTTGCAACATATTGAAATGACCCGTGATGTAGCCTCGCGTTTTCATGCTAAAATGGGTGAAACATTTGTGCTTCCAGAAGGTAAGATTCAGGAAAATACGATGCTTATTCCAGGAACTGATGGCGCCAAAATGAGCAAAAGCAAGAATAACTATATCAATATATTTCTACCGGAAAAACAATTGCGCAAGCAAATCATGTCGATCGAAACTGACAGCACGCCTTTAGAAGATCCTAAAGATTGGAGCACTTGTAACTGTTTTGCTATATACAGTTTATTGGCTTCTGATGAAGAGGTGAAGAACATGAAACAGAACTATGAACAAGGCAATTATGGCTATGGACATGCCAAACAAGCCTTATTCGAATTGATTCTTGCTAAATTTGAAACGCCACGTGAGCGCTACAATTACTACATGAACAATCTCGATGAAATCGAAAAAGCATTGGCTGTTGGCGCTGAAAAAGCTAAAGTTGTAGCAGATGAAGTGTTGGCTCGTGTACGTAAGAAATTGGGGTATTAACCAAGTCCCTGCGCTGGAATTTGTTAAATAACTTCAAACAATTTTCCAGGAAGCGGCCTAATTACCCCTTTCAATTCCATATTTAGAAGCACACCGGCTACTTTAAAAATAGGCATACTACATTCTAGAGCAATGCTATCCAATAGTTGTTGCTCTTTTGTTTTTAGATAGTTATAAATGATTTTTTCATCCGCTTCCAACTCTACAAATAGCTGTTTCTGAATGGCAGGCTTCTTATCATTTTCAAGTTCCCAATTTAAAATATAAGGCACATCCATCGGACTGGACAAAAGATGTGCTTTTTGATATTTAATCAGATTATTGCAACCTGTACTTTGAGAATCTGTGGTTCTTCCCGGAACTGCAAACACATCCCGATTATACGAATTAGCAATATCTGCAGTCACCAAGCTTCCGCCCCTTTCGGCAGATTCAATAACAATAGTAGCTTCACTTATTCCGGCAATAATCCGATTTCGCTTTAAAAAATTCTCTCGCTCCGGATTTGAAGTACTCCAAAATTCAGTTAAAAACCCACCGTTTTTTTCAATCTCAGCCACATAGCGTTTATGAACTTTCGGATACACCTGATTGAGTCCATGTGCCAAGCAGCCTACCGTTTGCAAATTGTGCTTTAATGCCGATTTTTGCGCGGTAATATCCGTACCATAAGCGAACCCAGAAATGATAACAGGGCTAAAAACCGCCAACTGCTCAATGAGCTGTTCACAGAAAGCCACACCTGAAGAGGTGATTTTCCGTGTGCCCACAATACTGATAAGACGCTTCTTTTTCAAATCTATAGTCCCAGATTGGAATAACAGAATAGGGCCATCAATACAATGTTTTAATTTTTCAGGATAATTCGGATCCATAAAATACAGCGGCAAAACATCATTCTCCCTTATAAATTTCAATTCAGCTTCTGCGGCAAGCAAATGACTTTTGTTATTAAGGTCTTGTAGCATCTGACTCCCAATACCATCAATTTTTAATAAATGCTGCTTCTTTTCCTGAAATATTGCTTGGGCTGATCCGCAGTGACTAATTAATTTTTTAGCAGTGATATCCCCTATTTTCGGCACATTTTGAAGTGCAAGAAGAAAAATTAAGTCCTGATCTGACATTTATTATATTGATTAAGAGGGAAAACTGTTTAAATTTAAGCAATGTTAATAAATAGTGGCGCTTTAATTTCGGCGAAAATCAAAATTTCCTAACTTTGTTTCAATGCATATAGAAACTTACATAAGCGATTTACTGTACCGTTACGACTGCGTAACGATTCCAGAATTTGGTGCCTTTTTGACCAAACGTGTGTCGGCAAGAATTGATGAAAGTAATCATACATTTTTCCCGCCTAAAAAAGTCATTTCGTTCAATGAGCAATTACAGCATAATGACGGGTTGTTAGCAAGCTACATCTCTGATGCTGAAAAGATTCCTTATGAAGTTGCTGTTCAAAAAATTAGCAAGCAAGTTAAGTCTATCAAATCTTTCTTGATTGAAGGGGAAACCTTGAATTTTAGTAACATTGGTGATTTAATTCTAAATGCTGATGGAAAAATTGTTTTTGAACCATCTAATAACAGCAATTACTTAACGGATGCCTTTGGACTGTCAGAATTAAAAGCATCTAATGTTAATCGTGAAGTTTATAAAGAAAACGTTGAAACTCTTGAAGAAGCAATTCCTACAATTGCCATCACTCAAGAAAGACGCGAAAAACGTTCTTATCTTAAATATGCAGCGGTTGCACTTATCGCTTTAACTGTAGGCGGATTTGCAGCATCTTCTTTTTATAATAATCAGGTAGAAACTCACAATCAATTGGCGCAAGAAGCTGCCAATGAGCAATTGGATGCCAAAGTTCAACAAGCCACTTTTGTGATTGAAAACCCATTACCTGCTGCGACTTTAAATGTTGAAAAGCAACAAGGTAAATACCACATTATTGCTGGCGCTTTTAGAGTTGAAGAAAACTCTGATAAAAAAGTAGAGGAACTACAAGCCCTCGGATTTAAAGCCAGAACCATTGGCGTTAATAAATACGGGTTGCACGAAGTTGTGTATTCTAGTTATGAGACGAGTAATGAGGCTTTAGCGGCACTACGCAACATTCGCCAAAACTTCAACCAAGATGCGTGGTTGTTGGTGAGAGAGCTCAAATAATAGGCGCCATCCAGCATTTATAAATCAACTTTTCTTTACGAGTTTGTGTTAAGATATACGCTTTACCTACGGATGTATATTTCAACATGAATACTATTTAATGCTTTGCATTTAAAAAATGAATAGGGACACTAGGAACTAACACTTCTTAGACAGTCTTCAACTGTATTCTGAAACCCTTCTCTATTTAGCATATTCTTCCGTTTCTGTCAACTAAGGGCTGACTGAAAATTCACAAATTCAACCTATCTTTGCACTTTAATTTTAAAAAATTCCCAATGCAAGCCAAACATCCAAGTGATTCCATCTGTATAATGACTGATTTAGTGCTCCCAAGTGAGACCAATCCACTTAATAATTTATTTGGAGGTGAACTTTTAGCACGTATGGACCGCGCAGCAAGTATTGCAGCAAGACGTCATAGCCGACGTATTGTGGTAACAGCATCAGTGAACCACGTGGCGTTTAACAGAACAATTCCTTTAGGAAGTGTTGTGACTATTGAAGCAAAAGTTTCTAGAGCGTTTAGAACCTCTATGGAAGTGTTTATGGATGTTTGGATTGAAGATCGCGAATCAGGGGTTAGAGCAAAGGCTAATGAGGCTATTTACACTTTTGTTGCTGTGGATGAAACGGGGCGTCCAACCGAAATTCCTGAAATAACACCTGAAACTGAATTGGAGAAATCAAGGTTTGAAGCGGCTTTAAGACGCAAACAATTAAGTTTAGTGTTGGCAGGTAAGATGAAAGCGCAAGATGCTACTGAGCTGAAAGCCTTGTTTGAGTAAGCATAAATAATTCTAAAAATTGATATCCCATTATTGGTAGAAAACACCAATTATGGGATATTTTAGTTTATACAGATGGGGTCAGTTCGAGTGTTTTCAAGTATTCTGTTTTTTTAGAATACTTGAAAATGTCTCGAGAACCGTCTTAAATTATAGAAAACTTAGAATGAATCTCCACCCTACTAAGGTGAAAAATACAGCAGCATCTATCTCACAATCCAAACTGCTGGATCCTGAAATTTCGCGTCTTTATAAATGGCAAAACTTAACATGCTTTCGCCATTTGAAGGATCTGTGAAGACTTCACCAATATCTTGATTGGTGGTCACACGATTTCCTTTTGAAACATACACTTTCGATAAGTTTTTATACACTGTAATGTAGTTACCGTGTTGGATTAAAATCCAAGGATTTCCATTTTTGGTGCTTTGAACCGCCAAAACTTCCCCGTTAAAAACCGAACGTACTTTGGCGTTTTTATCTGTAGCAATACGGATACCATTACTATTAATCGAGATGGTATTGTCTATAAGCGAGCGCTGTGTCCCGTATTTCACTTTAATAACTCCAGTACGTACTGGCCAAGGTAATCTTCCTTTATTAGACTCAAATTTAGCCTCTAACGCCTTCGCTTCTGGCGTTAATGAGAATCCTTTTGAAGCAGTTTCAGATTTACCCGCTTTTTTATTGGATGCGGCAATGGCTTCCCTAATTAATTTTTCAATTTCACGGTCAATTCTGTCCGCTTCCTGTTGCTTACTCTTAATTTGTGAAGCATAAGAACTCATATTCTTTCTTACAGATTCCATCAGTTTTTGATGTTCTTTCACATCTTCCTCCAACTTCTGCTTTGCGATACGATTTTCCTCTATCAGTTTGTCCTTATCCTTTTTTTGCTGCAACAAGGTCGTATTTAATTGCTGCAATTTCTCAGTTTTAAGCCTTATTTCCTCGCCTTGCTCCTTTTGGTAGTCTGTATACTGCCTGATGTACTGAAGTCGCTTGTAAGCCTGTTTAAAATTCTCAGAAGACAACAAAAACATCACCCGACTTTGCTCGGATTTACTTTTATAGGATTTGACCACCATCGCAGCGTAATCCTCTTTTAAATGTTTCAACTGATCTCTCAGAGTACTAATTTCCTTCTGATTGGTATTAATTTCCCTCGTCAATAAATTGGCTTGATCATTGGTGATTTTTATAAGGTTTTTACGCACATTCACCTTGTAATTTAAATCTTCAACAGTAGAAATAATTGTTTTCTCCTCCTTCTTTTTGGTGAAGAGTAAATTATTGATTTGCTGGATTTCCTTAAGAATAGCTTGACGCTTGGCTTCCAACTCCTGTTGCTTTTGGCTTTGCGCATTCATAGCGAAGGTGCAGCACAAGCTAAAAAGTAAGATTAATCTGTAAATGTTAGGTTGGTAACGCATTATTCAAGTTCAATTTCTTTATATCCTGACGGAATGTTGAATGGAAAACGGACTTCGCCATTCAAAGTGATGGCTTTAAAATCGAGATCTATGATGATTTCATCATTCTTTTCCAATGCAATAATACGAATGTTTTCAGGAAATATTTGCTTGCTCACCACTTGATATTTCTTATAATCTATCTGCAGCATACGCTTCTCAGCAGGTTGATATAACTGTTGGGAATCCAATTTAAAAGATGCAGGATTAATCAAAAAGAACAATTCGAACAAGGCACGTTGTTCCTTCGGTGTCAACACATAGGATTCATCATTTGGAGCAGTCACATACGTGTCATCTTTCAAATCAAAAATAGGCTCTCCAAGAAAAATGTTCTGGATTTTTTTAAAATCGATATCTGTTCCCAATAACCTTGTTAACAAAGAGAAATCGCCATCAAAATACTGGTTGTTGAGCTTGTCATAAAACTTGACGCTGTCTTGTGTAATCATCACACGAGCCACAGCAAACGGAGCGCTCATCCAAATAACTTTATCCTTTTCCATGCGTAAAGTCACCGTTGTACCGTTACTTTTATCGCCTTCGGTATAGTCAATACTCACTTTAGCCTGTAAGGTTTTAAACCGAACATCCTGTCTAGTATTCTCCCGGATAATTTGTTTTGCGGTCATGCTTTTGTCAATTTCCGCAGTAGACGTTAAGGTTTTAGCAGATTTACAACCTACACCTAAAACCAATAGCAGTATAAAAAAACTGAATTTGTAAAGTCTCATTAATTTTGATTTTTTAAAGCGGCTGCCTTCTTTGCAAACGATTGGGATTTGGAAATATTATTACTGAGTTTATAGGCAAGGCTGAGTTGCGTATAAAAATCAGCTTCCATTTTTGGGTCTTCAATAACGTAATCCAAACCTGTTTCTAAACTTGTAATCGCTTTTTTAGCCTGTTTCAAGTTATTATGAGCCACGCCATTTATTAGATATAAAATAGGTTGCGCTGGGAATAATTCTAAAGCATTTTGACTTCTGACAACGGCTTGCTCGTCTAAATTCAAGTCAATTTGTAATAAAAGCGCATCTTTAATCAGCGAAAAATTAGTAGGCTCCAATTTTAAAGCATCGTCAAAATACATCAACGCTTTTGGTTTATCATCAAGCTTTAGATAGTACTGTCCCAATTCCACCAATGTTTGAAAACTTTTAGTGTCATCAATCATAGCCGTAACATCAACAAGATCTTTTTCGTGCTCTGGATGTTTCGCAACAAAATTTATAAAATCGTTCAGCACTTTCGTTTTAGCATCAGGATTAATTTCAGGCGCGGTCAATACAATTTCCATTGAGCCAATAGCCTCTTCCCTCTGATTTTTATCCAAATAAAACTTATATAAAGCCAAATGCACCAACTTGGACTGCGGATGCACTTCCAGCAACTTTTGTGCTGTTTTAAAAGCCTTCTCCGTTTCTCCTGTTTCGCTATAGCGATAAATTAGAGCGAGGTAATTGGTTTCGTTTTCTGGATTTTTATCTAAACGCTCTTGAAGATTTTCAATCCTATCTTCATCACGTCCCGTAATATTATAAACCTGATTTCTCAAATAATCCCGGTCAGCATTGATTCCAAACTCCTTATCCAACTCATCCAACAACTTCAAAGCATCCTTGTATTCCTTGTTTTTGATGTATAAAGACGCCAAATCCTGACGGTAATCAGGATGGTATTTAACCAATTGTTTGACCGTTTTAATGGCTTTTTTGGTATCGCCTTGTTGATTGTACACATCATAAAGTTCATCTAAAAACCATTCGTTTTCAGGTTCCTTTGAGATAGCTCTTTTTAAGGCATCTTCAGCGGCTCCAAAATTTTTAAGCTTGTTATAATTTTTTCCTAATTGAAAGTACACCACGGGTGCGTCATTCAATTGTTTACATTTTAACAATGCATCAATAGCGCGCTGGTAGTTCTCAATACCATGTTGTTTTAAAGCTTCAAAAAAATATTCTTGAAATCGGTCCTCCACATTACCAAGATCATCTGTCGGTTTTTGGTTGAAATCAACTTGGGCATGAGTCGTCTGGGGAATAAAAAATATTCCCAATAGAAGCACTAATATGTAGTGTTTATAATTCATTTGAATTTACAACTCGTGTTAAGCCCTTTTCCAACGTTATGATTGATTACAGCGGGTATTTGCAATTAAAGTTTACTCTAAAACAGAATAATCACCGATACTTACGGTTTTAAAATTGCCATCATACTGCACATGATTTCCTATCATAGCTTCATCTAAATTAGCATTTTTAATAGTGCTATTCGTTTGAATTAAGCTGTTTTTAATGGTTGCATCTGTAATGGTACAATTATTTCCAATAGACACATTTGGACCAACAATCGCATTTTTTAAAATGACATTTTCACCAATATAACACGGCTCAATAATCTTAGAATTATCCAAACTTACTGATGGCGCAATCATTTGTTCATCGCCATCGTCTTTAATAAAACCTAACATTCTAGTGTTGGTTTCCACAGTTACGGGTTTATTGCCGCAGTCCATCCACTCCTTAACCTCACCTGTTTTAAAGATTTTGCCTTTGGCCATCATGCCTTTAATTCCATCATTAATTTGGTATTCACCACCATTGATAATGTTGTTATCCAAAACATGCTGTAACTCTTGTTTAAGAACGCCAACATCCTTAAAGTAGTATATGCCGATGACGGCTAAATCGCTCACGAAATCTTTTGGTTTTTCAACGAGCTCAACAATTTCCTTTTTATCATTCAATTTTACCACACCAAAAGCTTCTGGTTGGTCTACTTGTTTCACCCAAATAACGGCATCAGCATTAGGATCCAAATCAAAATCGGCTCTAATTAACGTGTCAGCATAGGCAATAACCGCAGGGCCCGATAAAGACTCTTTAGCGCACATAATGGCATGACCGGTACCAAGAGGTTGGTCTTGACGATAAATGGCCGCTTTAGCACCTAAACTCGTTGCCAATTCTTTTAAACTTTCAATGACGTCATCGCCAAAAAATGCAGGGTCACCTAAAATAAAGGCAATTTCTTCAATAGGTTGATCCAATACTTTGACAATATCTTTTACTAAGCGATGAACAATAGGCTGTCCCGCTACAGGAATTAATGGTTTTGGGACTGTTAATGTGTGAGGGCGCAAACGTGAACCACGTCCTGCCATTGGTACAATTATTTTCATAGTAATGCCTGCGAAGGCAGGTAACTTTTAATGGTTAAACTTATTGATGCCTGCGGAGGCAGGTTTCTATTCTTTTTTTTTATGGATGCCTGCGGATGCAGGTATCTACTCCTATTTATCCTTTGTTAATACGAAGTCGTGCCTTTGCATGTTGTCGGCTTAGGTTTCGACTGCGCTCAACCAGACATTATAATTTTAAAAAACTCTTCTTTGATATTCTAGCAGACGGCATCAGAATATATGTCACATATCAAAGAAGTGATATTTACTTAGTTCCAGTGGAACCAAACCCACCTTCTCCACGTTGGGTTTCAGAGAGCTCTTCAACTTCGGTCCATTCAGCACGTTCATGTTTGGCAATGACCAATTGCGCAATACGTTCGCCATTGGAAATTTCAAAATCTTCATTAGAGAGATTAACCAAAATCACTCCTATTTCACCTCTGTAATCGGCGTCAATAGTTCCTGGAGCATTCAGCACTGTTATTCCTTTTTTGGCTGCGAGTCCGCTACGAGGTCGCACTTGGGCTTCGAATCCAATTGGGAGTTCAATAAATAATCCTGTACCTACGATGCTTCTTTCTAGAGGTTTTAAAACTCTCGATTCTGATAAATTTGCGCGTAAATCCATCCCTGCTGATGCTATGGTTTCATAGCTTGGCAAAGCGTGATTGGATTTATTAATGATTTTAATGTTCATATATGATGTTTTATGGCATACTTCTCTAAACTTTACGTAAACCGTAGAATAGAGAAACGTATGTTATTTACTTTTTATGATTTGTAAAATTCTATTTTTTTCGAGCATGGCTACCATCAACACAAACCCGAGTAATAAACTGATTCCCACGATATAATTTTCACGGAAAGCATAAAACGAAATTACCGAAAATGCAGATGAAACCAATAAATACAATCCCATTTTTTTCAAGTCGTACGGAATTGGATAATATTTTTGTCCGTAGTAATAGGAGGCTACCATCATACTGGTATAGGCTACTAATGTGGCAATTGCGGAGCCTCTATATTCCATTATTGGTATCAACCAAAAATTAAGAGCCAAGGTTATTAAAGCTCCAAAAACTGAAATATAGGCACCAAACTTCGTTCTATCTGTCACCTTATACCACACTGAAAGATTATGATAAATACCTAAACACAGGTTGGCAATCAAGATTAACGGCACAATCCACATGGCTTCCCAATATTCTTCGCTTCTAACAATATAAGGCTTTAAAACATCGGCGAAGACAACAATACTCAACAACATTACGGAACCAAAAGCAACAAAGAATTCTAGAATTAGCGCATAGTTTTTCTGCGGATTTTCACTTTTAGCGTGGCTGAAAAAGTAAGGCTCAATACCTAAGCGGTAAGCAGTAGCGAACAAGGTCATAAAAACTGCTATTTTGTAACACGCTGAATACATCCCGATCTTAGTGTCTGCAATATCTTCAGGTAGTAAATAATCCAATAGAATACGATCAAAGGTTTCATTGACCGAAAACGCAATTCCAGCGATTAATACCGGCATGGCATAACGCATCATTTTCTTGAAAAGCGCATTATCAAATCGGTACTGGATCTTAAAATAAAAACTTAGCATCAACACCAATGTCACTGCACTCGCAACTAAATTGGAGATGAAAATATAGTTGATTTCAAAATTAGGAATGTATACGGATTCAAAGAATGCACTGTTTTCAGCCCATTTCTTTAAGTAGATTAAAAAGAAAATGTTCAACCCTAAGTTAACGGCCACACTCGCGATTTTTAACAGCGCAAAGCGCATCGATTTTCCTTTCGCCCTGAGCCATGCAAACGGAATTATGACCAAAGCATCCAATAAGAGAATCCAAATGACTAATGAAATGTATTCTTGTTTAATATCTGTCAGGGCTGAAATCTGCGTCTTGAATAAGAACGCCAAAGCAAAAAAGCCAAGCGATGAAACAATCAAGGATATTGCCGAAGTGCCAACCACTTTCTCTTGATCGTCTTCTTTATTAAAAAACCTGAAAAATGCAGTTTCCATTCCATAGGAAAGGATGACATTAAAAATTACAAACCAGGAAAAAATAATGGAAACTTTTCCATATTCACCAACCGATGAAAGCACGCCTTTTGTAGTGTACAAAGGCACCAACAGGAAACTTAACATGCGCGGCAGCACTGTGGCTAACCCATAAATGAAAGTCTGCTTAAATAGAGATTTGAATCCGCTCAAGGTGGTTTTTAATTATTGGTTAAAAGTAGGGATTCTGGCACGATTAAACAATTATGAATATTTGCCCAATACAAAGCCTGAAAAGAGGTCTTTTCAGGCGATTTAAAGGCTTTAAAATTTACTTAGAAGGTTTCTCCTGGATATTTTCAATTTTAAAATACAAGGTCTCACCATTTGCTTTATAGCTCACCATGGCCTCTGTTGGTTTCAATTCATATGGAATCTTCTGTGTAACCACAGGTGTTTTATTAGCCATTTCATCCATTGGGTCACTGCTCATAATAATATCGACGTTGGTAGGTTGAGGATTTTTAAATTCCCCTACATAAACACTACCTGCATCTGTAGTTTTCTTTGACAGATTGACGATCTGATCTCTGAAATATACAGAATCTAAAGTCAGCATACTATCATCCTTTTCACTAACAGGAATGAAAAGATTGAAACCTGAACCTTCGGATTTCACTTCTGATGTCCACGATTCATAATATGCTTTACCGATAGCCATTGGAGGTGTTTTTTGAATTTTTTTAGCGTCAGAACAATTTGTCGGACCGACTACCATCATAAAGATGACTGAAAAAAGTGATATAAGTTTCATAGAATAGCTGTTTGTTTTTTTTAAGATAACAAATAGCATTCCATAAATATTTTAGAATGCTAAAAAGGGAAACACTTGAAAGGAAAAAGCCTCACTTATAGGTAGTGAGGCTTTGTTTATTTAATACCCTTCGACTGCGCTCAGGGTGACATTGTAACGATAGTTCGTAGCTACTTCTAATTATTTAGTGCCTCTGCACCACCAACAATTTCTAAAATTTCGTTGGTAATAGACGCTTGACGTGCTTTGTTATAAGTCAATTTCAATTGATCTCTCAATTCTGTTGCGTTATCTGTTGCTTTATGCATCGCAGTCATACGTGCACCATGCTCAGACGCGAACGAGTCTCTAAGCGCTTTAAAAAGCTGTGTTTTTAGAGATTTTGGAATCAATTGGTTAACGATATCAGCTTTTGAAGGCTCAAAAATATAATCTAAATCGGCATCAGCATCTTTTTCCATAGGAACAATTGGTAAAAATTGCTCGGTCATGATTTCTTGAGTTGCTGCGTTTTTAAACTTGTTATAAACTAAAACAATCTTGTCTGTTTCTTCTTTAATGAACGTATCCATCAATACTTCAGCAATTTCAGCAACATTGTCAAAAGATAAATCGTCGTAGATATCACTTCTATTAGCAATTACGCGATTTCCCTTTTTAAAGGCATCATTGGTTTTTTTACCAATTGCAAAAACAGAAACCTCTTTACCTGCGTACTCTTCATTTATCAAACGATTGGTTTCTTTGATAATATTCGAGTTAAACGCACCTGCCAATCCTCTGTTAGATGTAATTGACACTAACAATACTTTATTGATATCACGTTGCTCGGCAAATTTACTTCCAGAATCAGCATCTAAAGTTGCGCTTAAGCTTTGTAATAATTCTGTTAATTTATCAGAATACGGACGCATTGCAGTAATAGCATCTTGTGCTTTCTTCAGTTTTGCAGCCGATACCATTTTCATGGCACTGGTAATCTGCATCGTGGAAGATACTGATGATATTCTGTTACGTATTTCTTTTAAGTTTGCCATTTTTGTAATTAGAATTAAGTATTAAGATCTTAGTATTAAGACTGAACGAAAACACTTATCAACATTTTGAAAGCTTCCTCTCAATCTTAGTACTTTGTACTTACTACTCTATACTTGATACTATTTTCTATATTTTGCTGATAATTCTTTAGCAACTGCTGCTAAAATATCAGTAACGTCATCAGTTAATTTACCTGCTTTTAAAGAAGCAAGCGCATCACTATGCTTAGCTCTTAAGTACTCTAAGTAATCACGTTCAAATTCTTTTACTTTCTCTACAGGAACGTCTCTCAATAAGTTTTTAGAACCCGCGTAGATAATCGCGATTTGGTCTTCAACTCTAAACGGATCGTTTTGAGCTTGTTTTAAGATCTCAACGTTACGTTTACCTTTGTTGATTACGTTTAAAGTAACGGCATCTAAATCAGATCCAAACTTAGCGAACGCTTCCAACTCACGGTATTGAGCTTGATCAAGTTTTAAAGTACCAGATACTTTCTTCATCGATTTAATCTGAGCGTTACCACCAACACGAGATACAGAAATACCTACGTTAATTGCTGGACGAACACCAGAGTTAAACAAGTCACCATCCAAGAAAATCTGACCATCAGTAATAGAAATTACGTTGGTTGGGATATAAGCGGATACGTCACCTGCTTGAGTTTCGATAATTGGCAATGCCGTTAATGATCCACCACCTTTTACGATTGGTTTCAACACTTCTGGTAAATCGTTCATTTCTTTAGCAATCGCATCGTTGTCGATGATTTTTGCAGAACGCTCCAATAATCTAGAGTGAAGGTAGAAAACGTCACCTGGATACGCCTCACGTCCTGGTGGACGACGTAACAATAACGAAATCTCACGGTATGCTACTGCTTGTTTTGATAAATCATCAAAAACGATTAATGCAGGACGGCCAGTATCTCTAAAGTACTCACCAATTGCAGCACCAGCGAAAGGCGCATACACTTGCATTGCAGCAGGATCAGATGCGTTAGCAGCTACGATAGTTGTATATGCTAAAGCTCCTTTTTCTTCTAATGTTTTTGCAATTAAAGCAACTGTAGACGCTTTTTGTCCGACAGCTACATATATACAATATACAGGCTCACCTGCATCATAAAATTCCTTTTGGTTGATAATGGTATCAATACAAACTGCTGTTTTACCAGTTTGACGGTCACCAATTACTAACTCACGTTGACCACGACCTACAGGAATCATCGCATCAATTGCTTTGATACCTGTTTGTAACGGTTCAGTTACCGGTTGACGATAGATAACACCCGGAGCTTTACGTTCTAATGGCATTTCATAAAGCGTTCCTTCAATTGGTCCTTTACCATCAATTGGAGTTCCTAAAGTGTCAACAACACGTCCAACAATTCCTTCACCTACTTTTAGGGAAGCAATACGTTCTGTACGTTTAACTGTTGAGCCTTCAACAACACCTACTGAAGGTCCTAATAATACAACACCTACGTTATCTTCTTCAAGATTCAGTACGATGCCTTCAAGACCATCTGCAAATTCAACTAACTCACCGTATTGAACGTTGGATAGGCCGTACACACGTGCAATTCCATCTCCAACTGTCAAAACCGTTCCTACTTCGTCTAATGAAGCGCTAGCTTCAAATCCTGACAATTGTTGCTTTAAGATTGCTGAAATTTCAGCTGGTTTTACTTCTGCCATTTTTATTAGATATTATTTTTATCGACTTTAATTTCACACTTCGACTGCGCTCAGTGTGACCAATCAATAAAACTTTTAGTTTAATGTAAATTCTCTTTTTAACTTATTCAATTTGTTTGCAATACTTGCATCGTATTGCATATCTCCTACGCGTAAGATGAAACCACCTAAAATAGATTCGTCAACAACGCTTAATATCTCAGCCTCTTTACCAGTCAATTCTTTAACTTTGGCCAATACTTTTGCTTCGAGCTCTTCTGTTAATGAAACCGCAGTAGTTACAGTTGCAACTTGCTTGCCTTCACCTTCATTAAATAACTCGTTATATTGTTCTGCAACAGTTCCTAATATATCAATACGTTTGTTTGAAATTAACGTATCTATTAAGTTGATGCTTAGCTTATCCAAACCAGTAAAAACTGCCAATAAAGCCGATTTTTTTGTTGCAGAAGGCACTACAGCACTTAAAAGCATATCTTTAAGATCTGTACTTGCTTCCACAGCATTTGCAATTGACTTCATATCAGCGTGTACAACTTCTGCAGCGTTTTGATCCTTAGCAAGATCTAAAACCGCTTTTGCGTAACGTAATGCTGTTCTTGTTTGTGCCATAGTAATGCCCACATAGGTGGGTATCTCTTTTAATTATTCTAATCTACTCTTGTTATCACTGCGTACAGTGTAACTGTCTAATTTAATTTCGCGTCACTCAACATAGACTCAACCAATTCTAGTTGCTTGTCTTTGTTTCCTAATTCTTGACGTACTACCTTTTCAGCGATTTCAATAGATAAAGACGCTACATGGTTTTTAAGTTCAGCCATAGCTGATCTCTTTTCGTTCTCAATAGCTTCTTGAGCTTGAGTAATCATTTTAGTAGCTTGTTGTTGTGCTTCCTCTTTAGCATCACTCACCATTTTGTTTTTGATGTCACGTGCATCTTTCAACATCGCTTCACGCTCAGCACGTGCTTCATTAAGGATACGCTCATTATCCGCTTTAAGGTTTTCCATTTCCTTACGCGCTTTATCTGCTGCTTCCAATGCATTTTTGATACCAGTTTCACGCTCATCAACAGCGCCTAAAATTGGTTTCCATGCAAATTTCTTCAATACTAAAAGAAGAATTAAAAAAGTAATAACAGACCAAAAAACAAGTCCTAACCCTGGTGTAATTAAATCCATTTATAATAGGTTTTAGTTTTAATAATTTAAATTTTAAAATACAGAGGCAACCAACCGTTACCTCTGCATTTTTTAATCCTAATTAAACGATTAATGACGCAACAACACCAAAAAGTGCTACTGCCTCTACGAAAGCTGCTAAAATTAGCGCTGAAGTCTGAAGTTTTCCTTGGATTTCCGGTTGACGAGCCATAGCGTTCATAGCTGACTCACCGATTTTTCCAATTCCCATTCCAGCTCCAATAACTGCGATACCAGCTCCGATTGCTGCAATTCCTGTAATAGTCATAATATAAAATTTAAATTAATTAATGATGCTCTTCTTCCGTAGCCGTACCAATATAAAGTGCGGACAATACGGTAAATATATATGCTTGAATTGCAGTAACTACAATTTCTATGATTAAAATGAACAATGAGAACCCAACAGATACTGGTGCGATTGCAACGCTCTCAAAGATAAAGATTAGGGACATTAATGATAAGATAATAATATGTCCTGCCGTAATGTTTGCGAACAAACGAATTGTTAACGAGATTGGTTTTACAAACATCCCAACAATTTCAATAGGCATTAAAAATATTTTCATTGGCACAGGAACGCCTGGCATCCAGAAAATATGTTTCCAGTAGTTTTTGTTACCACTAAAACTTGTAATGATGAATGTGAAAAATGCTAAAGACACTGTAAAGGCAATGTTACCACTAACGTTAGCACCATTCAAAATTGGAATCAATCCGAAGATATTGTTAACCCAGATAAAGAAAAACACACTTAATAAGAATGGCATGTATCTTCTATATTTCTTTTCACCAATCATTGGGATAGCAACCTCATCTCTAATAAAAACCACTAATGGTTCTACAAATGAAGCAATACCTCTTGGCATAAAATTGTTTGACTTTTTATACTTGCTTGCAGCAGAGATAAAGATCAATAAGATTACCAAAACTGACACCCACATCATAAAGACGTTTTTGGTGATCGAAAAGTCTAAAGGTAATTTAGCGTTTGTTGGGTGAAGTTCTTCATCAAAAGTTAAGGTATCAACACCTGACTCTAATTGGTAGATTTTTTCGTGATATTTCACAAAACGCTCTCCATTTTTCTCAACAATATGCGTTCCGGAGTCGTCATGGTGAAATTCGCTAGACATAAATGTAGTAAGGCCATTATCCGTAAAAAGGATGATAGGCAAAGGAATGCTAATTGGTTTATTATCCCAATCTACAATGTGAAATTCGTGCGCATCCTTAACGTGATGCATAATCATCTCCTTGGCATTGAACCCTTTGTCTTGGTCTTCGTTATCTTGTGAAGCAAAACCGAAATTGGTTACTGCTACAGAAAAAACTAAAAATAATACGGCTCTTAAAGTGTTTAATGTCATTATGAATAGCTTAAAAATACCTTGCTCTAAATTCCGTGCAAATGTACACACATTAGTTTAATTGTCAAACACTTTTTTATCAATATTAAACACACGCCCATTATGGGGTTTTTTGAAGGAACCTTGTAATGGTATACACCTCAAATGCCAAGTATAAAAAATAAGGAATGAAAAAGTTAAAAATATCGGGTTGTTTTTTCTCAAAATCCGATAAAATAATAGGTAATAAAAACAAAATGGCGAGAAACATTTTTACAAATGTACTCCCCATAAACAATATAAAAACGTCGGTTTTACCTGTTGAAAATTTATAATTGACTACAGTATATAATAATGTAGTAACTGCAAAATGAAACACATAAATTTGCCATACTGGGAAAAATAATTTCAGCTCAGTACCAAAGTAGGATAGCAAATAACTGTGGATGCCATACAGTACCAAACTTAGAACTGTAATAAGAAGTAAAAAATTAAGTTGTCTTTTCTGAAAATCTGCAGTCATCAAAAATGGTAATTTCTATTATAAATACTATAAATTCTTTGGAAACCTTTTTCCTAAAAAGAACACGGTCTGAAACCTATTACTCTGTTTTATTGTCTTCTTTTGAGTTTGCAATAATACGTCTTATTACAAAAACTACGGCTATAATTGTAGATGTTAGGGACAAAATAATGGTCCATAGATTGCTATCATCACCATTATTTTCATCAATCTTTACACCTATATAACTTCCTATTCCAATAATAGCGAACATTTGTATCCCTATCCCAGAATATTTGGCATACGTATTAAGCGAATTGTTCTTTTTTGGTTTCATTACTTCGTACTGCTTTTGTGCTATTGTTAGTGTCAAGCTGTTTAACAGCACCTTTCATGCTACATGTAGCGTTAAATGTGGCTCCTGGTTCTACTGAAAATTTACCCACTTCTACTTCTCCTTCAACAAATGCTGACGATCTTAAAGATAAGGTATCTGTAAGCATCAATTTTCCTGAGAATTTACCTTCTATATCAGCATTGGCCGCTGTAAGCGTACCATTAATGAGTCCTGTTTTACCAAGTACAACTTTACCAGGGGTTTTAATATTCCCTTGTATGGTACCTTCAATTCTGAAATCGCCATCACTGATAATGTCTCCTGTAATAGTAGTCCCTTTGGCAATTGTGTTTTGTTGGTTAAATGTGTCTGAAATAATCTTCTTCTTTTTGTTTTCTGCAAACATGGTTCTGGTGGTTTATTGTGATTTGAGGTATTCGTTTAAATTTTTATGGCGTTGCACAATTTCATAGTTAAGAGATGAAATGGCAATATATGGTCGTGTGATATTTGCTTTACGTTCTTGTAATAAATCGGCAAATCCGCGAGCTCCATGAATACTACTTAAGCCATGGACAACTACAAATATGGTGTTTTTATCGTAAACGTCTTTTGAAACACTTAACTCATAATATCTGATTTGACTAACCTCATCATTAAGTTTCTTAATGAATGCTTCAATATCTTCGTCTTTGGTAATTTCAAACTGATAGATAACTTTAAACTTGGTGGCTAAAGCATCATCTTGAAATTCATTCACCTCCAACACAGGAATAACTTCTTCCATAATTTGTTGAGCACGCTTGCCTTCTTCAGAGTTTCCATAATTTAAAGCGATAAAATTGATGCTTTCCTTATAGGCTTCAAAACCATACAATCGGCCTCTTGCAGATGCTTTTAAGATCTCAAACTTAGGCACGATAGGCTCGCCTTCAAATTCCAATATGTATTTATCGCTCTCATCAATGACGTCCTGAAACTGTTGCGCTTCATAATTGGCATATGTACGCTCATAAATCCGATCTGGACTATTTTCATCCTTAGATATTTCCGTTTTTGGATTCAATAAAATAGCAGCATATCTCGAATCTGGCGAATTGGTGATAATGTCCAATTTTATTTGAGCCGCCGGAATGGTTTCGCCCATTAACACATAGGTATTGTACAAATTGTATTTCGCAGGTAAAATCAATCGCTCTTCAGGCTGATTGTCCAATAAGTTTTCAAGCTTTTCTTTAGCAAGTCCATATTCATTGAACTTTTCCTTATAGATCACGCCTAACTGATAATACGCATAGTTTCGGTCTCTCATAAGACTATCAATCTCCTTTTGATCGGTAGGAATTTTTGAAATATAGAATTCAGGATCATAAAGCTCTTCTTCAGTAGCATCGGCAATCAATTCATTACTCTGAACGGTAAGCGAATTATTGCGAGTGCTCGATAAACGCCAATTATCTTTTAGTGATCGTTCTCCCCAATTTTTTAAAAACTCGTTTTTTCCATAAGCGACCGTGGTAGGATTGTAAAAATAAAACTCCTGAGCTGCTGGCGGATTCATACCCGGACCTCTGTTTCCTGAAATATTTCCCGGTGTATTTATATTGACAATTCCTGAATTGGCCTTGCGCTGCGCCGCTTCCTCTTTGGCTTTTAAGAGTTCTGCTTCCGCTTTTAATTGATCGACAAATTTTGAGAAGAACGCTAATCTGTCCTCATCTGACAAATTCACCAAGTTTAAAATACTATCATTTACTTGCGCAACATTTTCGTAATAAATAACATCCTTTAAATTTTCTCTTTTCTTTTTAACGACTCTGTATGGTTTTGAATTGACCGCCATAGTATTCATGGTACTGTCGTAATAGGCACCGGCCTTTTTATATTCAGAGTTATCAAAACTCATATCGCCAAGCGTGCTATAATCCAATGCTCGCAATTGACTGTCCGTGGATGATGCTCTTAAGGATTTGTTGTAGTAGGCCATTGCTAAGGAATCGCGGTTGGCTTCTTTGTGGAATTCCGCAATGCGGTAATAGATTTTATCTAAAAACGGGCGATTTTCACGATCTTCTTCAAGCTCTGTCAGATAGTTTTCAAACATCAACACATCACCAGTTGTGGTATCAAAATTAGCCGCTTTCGCTAAATGCGCATTAATAAAGTAAGCTCTTGGTACTTTACGGTGTAAATCCATGACCTTCTCAAAAGCCATATTCGCACTGTCTTTATACCCAAACTCATTATAGAGTTGCCCTCTTATATAATTGTAACGTGCTTTTTCATTATTCTTTCTCGTCAATTTAGCTGCAGTTGCCAATTGAGTTAGGGCACTATCTTTTGCTTTTATATTGATGTAGGCTTGCGCCAAAGTGGCACTGGCATCAGCCAAATCCTGATCTTTCAGCTGTTCCTGCCTCATCAAACGTTTTAAATTCTGAATAGCGAGCTCGTTGTTTTCAAGACGCATATTGGTTTTTTCACGCCAAATTTTCGCCTCGTTAATCTTGTCACTTGCAGGATATTTATAAAGAATATAGTTAAAAGCTTCTACAGCAGGAATGAAGCGTTGATCGAAATAGCGGGCTTTCCCAAGTAACAGATAAGCCTCATCAATTTGCGGATTGTGCTCCTTCCCTTTGATGTTCATGCCGTGCTTTTGAACCGCTTTAATCGCTTTCTCTTCAGCACGCGCAAAATCGGAGTTTTTAGACTGACCCGGCAGCATAAAATCGTCCGTAGTTTCCATGCGTTCTACGGGTAGCAATTCCCAATAATTGTCAGTAAACGCATCATCAACACTTTCCCTACCGTTTTCCAAAGCAATATTACCATTGTACAGAATATTGTACTTGGTCCCCATGGCATGGAAATTCCGGTTTATAAACGTGTCATTTTTCCGCGAGCAGCTAGTCACTACAAACACTGTAAGAAACAGCAAAAAAACGGATTTTATATGAGTGTGCACGTGGGTTGGATTTGATTCATTAGATAACTTAAAAACAGCTACATATATTATGCAATGCCGTAAAAATAAGCATCTTTTTGAATTTTAAGCGT
The DNA here is from genome assembly GCF_947500795.1 of uncultured Gelidibacter sp. Taxonomy (GTDB): domain Bacteria; phylum Bacteroidota; class Bacteroidia; order Flavobacteriales; family Flavobacteriaceae; genus Gelidibacter. Next base: position 195,270 of record NZ_CANMTE010000002.1, read on the forward strand.
AAAAAAGCCGGTCTTTTATCTTAGGTGATGACGCTCAAACAAGCGTTCACCTGCGACTATAAAAGCCCCAGAAATATTCCAATCGTAAAATACCATCCTATTTTACTCCGTGAAGCACAAGAAATTATCCCGCGAAATGTGCTTCCAATTCTTGTAATGTTGCAGCGCTGGTTGCCAAATCTTTTATAACTGTTCCTTTTTCTAAAACGACAATACGTTCACAGACTTCTGTAACATGCATCAAATCATGACTCGACACCAAAACCGTTACCCCTTGTTGTCCTGCAAGGTTTTTAATGATTTGCTTCAATCGGATTTGCGTGGTTGGATCTAAATTTGCAAAAGGCTCATCAAGAATGATAACTTCTGGGTTTCCAATCAAAGCCGCCACAATACCTACTTTCTTTTGGTTTCCTTTGCTTAAATCTCGTAAATATTTTTTCTGATTTAGGATTTCACCATGGAAAAAATCGGAAAACCCTTTTAAAAGCGCATCTACATCAGCCTTATTTTGGCCACGCAGCTCGCCAATAAAATAGAAGTATTCCTCAGGTGTTAAATAACCGATTAAAAATGTTTCATCAATATAAGCGGCCGTAAATGGTTTCCAGTCTTCACTTTCATTAACTTGAATGTCTTTACTTTTGATAAATCCTGTCGTAGGTTGGATCAAATCCAACAACAAGCTGAAGAATGTAGTTTTCCCAGCGCCATTATTACCCACCAATCCGAAACTTTGACCTTTCGGAATGTCTAAGTGCTCAATATTTAAAACGGGATCGGAATTATATTTTTTTGATAGATTGGATACTGTTATCATGACTAATTGTTTTGTTTGTAAGCGGCTAATGTTTTATACTTTTCTGATTTATAGATTTTTTCTATAATATCGAATACTTTATTCTTGAATAATAATCCTGCCAATCCGAAAATGGCGACCAAGGCAAAACCAAACACCTCACCGAGTGTAAAATGTCCTGCTGCGTAAATGGCCATCGGCAGTAATAATTTCGGAATGGTCAATAACATCGTTTTTGCGTTGAAAGCTTGCTTGTCTCCAAACGCTTTTTTACTTGTGGTTAAATCTATTGGCGTTTTAATATATGCGCCGCCCAATAACACGAGGTGACTATTAACACCAATATTATAGAACGCACCTACAACAACCGCAGCATAAGCTTGCCAGCCCCAATACAAGTAAAAAGCCGATAGAATCGTAGAAATGATTGTAGCAAACACCATTAAATACCATTTTGACGACAAATATTCCTTGTAGCGAATGTTTTGACTCATCATTAAGGGATAATAGGCGCTATCCCAACTCGGCACAAATTGTCCGAAAGTGAATAAAAATCCGCCAGAGACAAAAATTCCTGCAAAGATTTTCCAAAACGGCCCGTCATAAGCTTCAACTGAACCCGTAAAAAACAACAGTCCATAAAAAAGGAAGACCACGCTCATAATTAGCGTCATCCTTGAACGTTTGTTGCGTTTCAATAATTTAATGTCATTTTTAAGAAACGTAGAAAGACTTCCAAAACGGTCTAACCACGAATAATCTTCGGTTTTGGCCACATCATGTTTAATAGAAAGTCCGGCATCCAAATACAAGTTCTTTCTAAAATAGGTAAATGCCATTTTATAGAATACAAACGCCAAAACAAGAGGAATAATAGCCAGATACGGAATGGCATAAAACGACTTAAATATTGGTGCGGTATAATTAGTTAAATCAAAAATCCCAAAGTATTGAAGTCCCATCATCACGATCACAACACCTACTACTGCAAAAAATACGCTGTCTTTATTATTGATGAAAATATTGATGAAATTATTACAAAGCACCAATCCTAGAATAGCGATATACCAAGCAATGACCTGCAATACAGGAAAACCTTCAACGATCAATACTATAGAAAATGGAATAAAGAAAAAGGCGTGCAACACATTGAAAAACGACACCAAAGTTTTACCAATAGCGAAATTGACGATAGCGTTTCTTTTTATAGGCAAGTACATTAGCGGTTTAATGTTCATTACCGGCATTTTTTGAAGGAAATACCTAAATGAGAGATCAAAAACCATGAAATAAATCAACGCTTGGTTGACAACTTCAAAAGGTTCCCTTTTTAAACCATCTTCAATCATAAAATAGGCGCCGAAACCTAAAAGTAGAAAGGTACCAATCATCCATAATGCTCCAAAAACCATCATGATCTTTAGAAAAAGATTGGTTTTAAAAGATGCCGATCTTATAAAGGATTTCCACTCTAGACTAATAAAAAATTTGAGCATAAAAATTCAGTTGTGATTTAAATATTGGTAATAGTAATACACTTTTTGTTACAAACAAATTTCAAATTCCGGTAATTTGAAAAGATTCTCCCCATCCGAAGTTGTGTTCCTTTTCTTATTATTTTGTTACAGATGTCGCATTTATTCTAAGCATTCGTTACTTTTGAAAAAAAATTAAATCATGTCACATTTTCATAACCTAACTATAAAAAACATTGAGAGAATTACTTCCAAAGCGGTTACTATCAGCTTTGAGGTGCCTCAAGATTTAAAAGATACTTTTTCATTTCAAGCGGGCCAATACATCACCTTAAGATCACATCTTGACGGTAAAGAAATAAGACGCGATTACTCCTTATGTTCTTCTCCTAAAAGTGGCGAATTGAAGGTTGCTGTAAAGGAAGTACAGGGCGGTACATTTTCAATTTATGCAAATAATGAGTTGAAGCCTGGAGATACTATGGAAGTAGGACCACCAAAAGGTCATTTCGTTTTTAAACCAAATGATAAAATGGTCAAACATATTGCTGCTTTTGCCGCAGGAAGTGGTATCACGCCAATTTTGAGCATCGTTAAATGTGCCTTGGAAGAGGAAGAGTTGAGCAACGTGGTTTTGGTTTATGGGAATAAAACTACGGACGATACAATGTTTTTACAGGAACTATTAGATCTTCAAAGTCAGTACAGCAAACGCTTGTCCATTCAATTTGTATTTAGTCAAGCGCAAGAAGGAGATTCAATTTTTGGACGTATCGAAAAAAGCACTGTCAACCTCATTTTAAAGAATAAACATAAAGATTTAAGCATTGATGCTTTCTATTTATGTGGACCAGAAGCCATGATCCACACGGTTAAAGATGTTCTTGCAGAGCATCATACACCAATAGATCGCATACATTTCGAATTATTTAAAGCTGCAAAACCTACCGAAAGGGATACGACAGTTATTCCTGACGGACAGACTAAAATTTCGATTGTTTTAGATGATGAAACAACCACTTTTGAAATGTCACAAAAACAATCCATTCTTGACGCTGCTTTAGATAAGGATTTAGATGCGCCGTATTCTTGTCAAGGGGGAATTTGCAGCAGCTGTTTGGCTCGTGTAACTGAAGGTGAAGTGAAAATGCGTCAGAACAATATCTTGACGGATGGCGAAGTTGCCGATGGCTTAATCCTAACTTGCCAGGCGCACCCTATTACGCCAACGGTAAGTATTGATTATGACGATATTTAATAGTAGCGTACAGAAATTATAAAAATCGAAGGCTTTTCGTCCTTAAAAATTTTATTTCGTCGAATATTTTGAACTATTGCGAACAGAATATGGGATATAAAAATCAAACCAATATTTTTATAACCGATTTAATTGTTAGGTTAAAGTTTATCTATTTTATAAGACATTAAATCAGCCCTACTCTACGGAGTAGGGTTTTTTATAATGTATTTTACCTTCTCGATAACAGCTTCTGGACGAATGGTAATCATGCAATCTTCATAACCTTCAGGGAATTTATTGCCGTAGATAGAGGTCGGAATTTTAGGAAATTTGGCCCGATCCGCTAAAAGGGAAAAGTCAGCGTCTTGATTAAACGGGTAAAACCCTGCAAACGGATGCGTTACGCCCCAAAGCGTTAACACCTTTATGCCCATCATGGCCGCCATATGTGCATTGCCAGAATCCATAGAAACCATAACATCCAAATTGGAAATGACGTCTAATTCTTCATCCAAACTCAATTTGCCTGCAATGTTACGTACATGTTCATTTTCTATCTCACTTAAGTATTCCGCATCATCCTTTCCTCCAAACAATAACACCGTGTACTCTTTTGAAAGTTCTTCAATAACCTCTTCCATTGATGGCAAGGGATACATTTTACTTTTATGAGCTGCAAAAGGCGCAATACCTATCCATTTTCTGGTGTTTGTTCCGACAATTTCAAGCGTTTTTGTGTTCAATTCAGAACGCTCAGGAAAGCTTGGTTTCGTCTCTTTAATGGGTACGCCTAACTTATGAAAAACATCTCTATAGCGTTGGTGCGTGGTTTTAAGCTGCTCAAAAATCTTCCCGCTGACCAATGCCTTTTTTTCTGCACGACCTTTATCAATTTGAATGGGCTTAAGATCGAGTAAGAATAGTTTTAAGATCTTGCTTCGTAGCACATTATGCAAATCCGCCACAGCATCAATTCCCAACATTCGCAATTCTTTAGAAAGCTCAAAAAGCCCAAAGAAACCTTTATGTTTTCCTTTTAAATCGGCAGCAAACACGGACACATTCTCCAAATCGCGAAAAAACGGTTTAAAAAACTCTCGGGTTAGAACCGTTATTTTAATATCTGGATATTGCTCTGTGAAGGCTCTCAATACAGGAACCGTCATGGCCACGTCCCCCATTGCTGAGAGCCGGATGACGAGGATGTGATTTGGTAGTTTTGACATAATTTGACCCTTCTAACCTCCGATTAGCATCGGAATCCATCTTCCCTAAAAAAGGAAGTTTGTTGTTTGAGACTCCTGCCTAAGCAGGGCTGAAATTTATTTTTGACCTCTCAATACAGGGTTGAGCTCATCATCATTGTACATCTTCATTTGCTTGTATACTTTCATGTACTTCTTTCCTTGTTGAATATCTGCCAATAAATCATCAATGGCTTTACTCAAATCTTTACGTTGTTCAAGAAGGATATCGAGTTTTGTTTGACAATTCAATTTATGGGATGGAGACGCATCAGGACGCTCAACTTCCTCATTCATATGATAAATTTTCAACGCCAAAATAGATAATCTATCAATCGCCCAAGCTGGACTTTCCGTATTAATAGTCGCATCAGAATTTGGTTGCACGTCTTTATAGGCATTCAAAAAATAACTGTCAATGTACTCCACCATATCAGTTCTATCCTGATTTGAAGCATCAATTTGTCGTTTTAACGTAAGTGCGGCAACAGGATCGATATTCGGGTCTCTAATGATGTCTTCATAATGCCATTGCACTGTATCAATCCAACATTTTCGGTATAAAAGATGCTCTATAAGGTTTTTGTCTTTATCATAAATATTCTCAAAAGGCTGGTCTACCGTGTTTTTTACGTGATACGTATCGATAACCTTTTGGAAAATTTCATTCGCTTTTGCTGTAAACATAGTCTAATAATTATAAGACGTAAATATACTTCAATTTTAGTTAACTTTACGATTCAATATAGAGTTCAAGCCTTATGCACATTCACAACTTAACAGAACAGAATTCAATTTTAAATACGTTTATTTCAGAATTACGTGACGTTACTATTCAAAAAGACAGCATGCGATTCCGAAGAAATATAGAACGTATCGCGGAAATTTTAGGCTACGAAATCAGTAAAGTTTTAAACTATAAAACGTCACAAATAAAAACGCCTTTAGGGGTTTGTGAGATGAATGTTTTGGATAACGATATTGTGCTCTGTTCCATTTTAAGAGCAGGTGTGCCCTTACATAATGGGTTATTGAACTATTTTGATACGGCGCAAAATGCCTTTATTTCGGCATATAGACACCATCAAGAGCAATCGGACGACTTTGAAATAAGGGTGGAATATTTGGCGTGCCCTGATTTGGAAAATAAGACGCTTATTTTGGCTGATCCTATGTTGGCAACGGGACAATCAATAGTGGCTACTTTTGAAGCCTTAAAACCCTTTGGAAAACCTAAAGACATCCATCTGGCGTGTGTGATAGGCGCTCAGGAGGGCATTGAATATGTTAGCAAGTATTTTGACAAGGACGCACATTTGTGGATTGCCACAATTGACCCTGACTTAAATGAAAAGGGTTACATTGTTCCTGGTCTTGGCGATGCTGGCGATTTGGCTTTTGGAGAAAAACTACAGCACTAAATTTACGATAGACGTCATTATCAAAACCAATATCAAACTTTCCTTAAACCATTTTTCTGGGATAATTTGGAGATAGTTGGACATTATAATGGCCAATGGCGACAAGAGGAAGATAAATTCGCTTCCATCTTTATAGGGCGAAACCAAAATGATCAATAAGGCGATTAATGAGGAGATGATTACAATGATGAATGAAGGTCTATGACTTTTTAATTGGTGTTTTATATTTTTTAAATAATAGAACGACGCCCAAGTACCATAAGACAGTAATAAGGTTGCTGCAATAATAATGCGCTTAGAATTGAGTGGCGTAAAATCAAAACTCACATCGAAAAAACCGTGTAAATAGGGTTGAAATTCAATGTTCATCACAATCATATAAGAGGCGGTTATCACCGCAACACATAGAATTCCCAGGATGGGAATTACCCAATTTTTAATATCCACAATAGAATATAGCAGCAAGGCGATAAAAATCAAGATATAAAATAAGGAGGCCCAAAAGAACAAGAGGGTGGCCAAACTGACCCAAAAAGCCGCATCAAAAAGCTTTTTCTTAATTTCCTTATGGGATCTTAAACTTATCAATCGGCGCAATGCCAATAATATAAACAGGTTGGCAATCAGCAATTTGGAGTTGAGCAGGGTTTCTGGAAGCACTGCTACAAAAAGACCAAACATCAAAATCTTATAACTGTTCTTCTTCGTAAGATTGTTTTTACTGACAAAAAAATCGAGCACAAACAGCGATGCTAAACACACGCCAAAAAGAAACATTTGTTTAAAAAGAAGTTCAAGTGAAAAAGGCGCCGTAATTGCAGATAGTTTAGCGATTGTAAACACGACAAGGAGCAGCGCACTTACAACAAGCAGATGAATGGGCTTTGCTTTGCTGAAAAAACTTGAAATCATTGAGCGCTATGTTGTGGGTTCATTGCTGGATCTTAAAGTTCCGTGGAAATAAAATTCGTCTTGATTTTATTAATCTTTTCAAATAAAAAAAGTGTAATTTTGTGGGGTAAATATAATATTTATTATCATGAAAGATTTATTTAATGGCATATCAGATTTGTTTGTGAACATTCTTATGATGCCTTTTGATGCGTTAAAAGAATTAGAACTAAGCAATTGGTGGTTAGCTAATATCTTTTCTTGGGTATTTATCATTATAGGTATGGTAGCATTTGTTTATTGGATGTTACAATTGAAAACTTATAACGATAACGACGAAGAGGATAAGAGTATCTCATCCCATTCGTTTTTATAGATCGAAACCAATATCCTTACGGTAATACATCTTATCAAAATGTAGTTTTTCTATGTTTTGATAAGATTTTTTTATGGCTTCTTGGTACGTGTTTCCAAAAGCAGTAATTGCCATGACACGCCCACCGGAAGTTACCACGTTTCCATCTTTCAAAATAGCACCCGCATGAAAAGGAAGGACATCAGTAAGGTTATGTAAACCTGTTATTTCCTTGCCTTTTTCATAATCTTCAGGATAACCGCCAGATACCAACATAACTGTTGTGGCTGCGCGTTCATCAATTTCTATTTTGATTTTATCTAATTTTTGATTGGAAATAGCTTGAAAAATTTCAACCAAGTCGTTTTTAAGTCGAGGTAATACGACCTCTGTTTCAGGATCGCCCATACGTACGTTATACTCAATAACCTTAGGGTCATCGCCTACTTTAATAAGGCCGATGAAAATAAACCCTTTATAATCCAATCCATCTTTTTGAAGTCCCGCAACCGTTGGTTTTACTACGCGCTCTTCAATTTTATTTAAAAAGGAATCGGTTGCAAACGGCACCGGTGAAACTGCACCCATACCTCCTGTATTTAATCCGGTATCCCCTTCGCCAATGCGCTTGTAATCTTTCGCTGTTGGTAAAATTTGATAGTTTTTCCCATCAGTCAACACAAAACAGCTCAATTCAATGCCATCTAAAAACTCTTCAACAACAACTTTAGTACTTGCGGCACCAAACTTTGCGTCTACCAACATGCTTTTGAGTTCGGCCTTGGCCTCATCTAAATCATTTAAGATGAGTACGCCTTTTCCTGCTGCTAATCCATCAGCTTTCAATACATACGGCGGATTTAAAGTCTCCAAGAACTCATATCCAGCTTCTAATGAACTGGCATCAAAACTTTGGTAGGCTGCGGTTGGGATGTTATGACGGAACAAGAATTCTTTTGCAAACTCCTTACTGCCTTCTAATTGAGCAGCCGCTTTTTGTGGCCCGATAACGGCAACATGTTTAATTTCAGGATCGTTCAGAAAGAAATCATGGATCCCTTGAACCAAAGGATCTTCAGGTCCCACGACCACCATATCGATTTGTTTTTCCAAAACCAATGTTTTTATCGCTTCAAAATCAGTGACTTTAAGATCGATATTTTCAGCTATGTCTGCCGTTCCAGAGTTTCCTGGAGCAACAAATAGTTTTTGACATAATGGACTTTGGACAAGTTTCCAAGCAAATGTATGTTCCCTTCCACCGGAACCTAGGATTAAAATGGTCATGTTCGTGTTGTTTGTTGCAAAAATAAAGTTTATGCTATGAAAACTATAATAATTCAAGTATAAAATGTTGGATAAACACGAAAAGAATTAAGACGATGAACTTATAACTTGACGTATGAAAAATGTCTTGGCTAATAATTAAAACCTCAAAAGATTAGCTGAGGAATGTTGTAGTTGAATTCTAATGGGGAGTTTAATAAATTTCTTTACTTTACATGCTCATAAACAGTACAACATTTGAATTTATTTGATCTTTCTTTAAAATTGAATGGGTTTCCTATTAAGGAAGCTAAGTCTGTTTTGACCACTATTCAACAGCTTGAAGCGTCCGCGTTTCATGATTATGTTGAACAAAAAAAGGAGAACATTGTACAGTACCATCTGGAGCATAATCCTTTTTATAAATCCCTTTTTAAAAGCAAAACATACACCACTTGGGAAGTAGTGCCAATCATGACCAAACGAGATTTGCAACAACCATTGACCAACCGATTATCAAATGGTTTTTCTGAAAACAACGTGTATGTCAATAAAACGTCTGGTTCCTCGGGAGATCCATTTGTGTTTGCAAAAGATAAGTTTTGCCATGCACTTACATGGAGCATCATTAAAGACCGATTTGGCTGGCACAATCTCGATACCAATACTTCTGTTCAGGCACGGTTTTACGGCATTCCACTAGACAAAAAAGGCTATTATAAGGAACGTTTTAAAGATGCCTTAGGAAAAAGATACCGATTTTCAGTATTCGATTTAAGCGATAGCGCATTGGAGAAGTGTTTTGAAAAGTTTAAATCAACCGACTTTGATTATATCAATGGATATACAAGTGCGATTGTACAATTTGCAAAATATTTAAAGCAACGGGACGTCATTTTAAAGACGTACTGCCCTACGTTAAAGGCCTGTGTAGTAACTTCAGAAATGTTGTTTGACGATGACAAACTTTTGATGGAACAGCAGTTTGGAGTACCAGTGATCAATGAATACGGTGCTTCGGAATTGGATTTAATCGCATTTCAAAATCAGAAGAACGAATGGATCGTTAACAGTGAAACGCTGTATGTTGAAATTGTGGATGATAAGGATCAGGTTTTGCCTTACGGCGAAGAAGGTCGTGTGGTGATCACTTCATTGTATAATAAAGCACATCCGTTTATCCGTTATGAAATTGGAGATATCGGAATCCTATCGAAAGACAGTACACTTCAAAAGCCACTACTACAAAAGTTAATTGGCCGTACCAACGATATTGCAAAATTACCAAGTGGAAAGAAGGCCGCTGGACTTACATTTTACTATATTACCAAAAGTATTATTGAAGATGACGGTAATGTGAAGGAGTTTATTATTGAGCAATTAGACCTTCAAACTTTTAAAATTATCTATGTAAGCGCTGTTACGTTATCCGAAAAACAAACTGACATTATTTCAAGGGAAATGGAACATTATCTTGAAAAAGGATTACAGATTCTTTTTGAACGTCAACCACAATTGAAGCGCTCAAAATCTGGAAAATTGAAGCAATTTTCATCTTTATTAAACAACATATGACCATAACCATCATAGCAGGTGCACGTCCTAATTTCATGAAAATAGCCCCGATTATTGAGGCTATAAAAAAGAAACAATCGGAAGGAATTGACATTCAGTTTCAGTTGGTCCATACTGGTCAGCATTATGATAAAAACTTAAGTGACACCTTCTTTGAAGAATTAAACATTCCATTACCTGATATCAATTTAAACGTGAAAAGTGGCACTCAAGCAGAACAAACTGCTGCCATTATGATTGGTTTCGAAAAGGTTTTAACTGAAAATCCAACAGATTTGGTTATGGTAGTTGGTGATGTGACCTCAACCATGGCATGCACTATAGTCGCTAAAAAAGCAGGTATAAAAGTAGCACATGTAGAAGCAGGCATTCGCTCAGGAGATCTTTCAATGCCCGAAGAAATAAATCGTATTGTCACCGATAGTCTAACGGATTATTTTTTCACCACTACCACATCAGCATCTAAAACACTAGAAAATCTTGGTGTTTCAACAGGTCAGATTTTCTTTGTGGGAAATGTTATGATTGATACCTTACTGAAAAACGAAGGCAGACTTAAACAACCAGAACTGTGGCAAGAATTGAAATTGCAACCACAGAAATATATGGTGATGACCTTGCACCGACCAAGTAACGTTGACGAAGAAACACAACTCAAGGCACTTATTACACAAATTGCAGAATTAGGAGAAAATTTTCCTATCATATTCCCGATGCACCCGAGAACCCAAAAACTATTAGAAGGTCTTAAATTAAATTTCAAAAACCTCCATTACGTGTCGCCTTTGGGTTATTTAGAATTTAATTATCTCGTTAAAAATGCATTTGTAATACTTACCGATTCGGGAGGAATTACTGAAGAAACAACAGTGTTACACGTGCCTTGCATCACCTTAAGAAACAGTACGGAACGGCCTGAAACCTGCACTTTAGGCACGAATGTTTTAGTAGGAAATGATCCAGATAAAATTGCCAAGGCTTTTGAAAATCTAATGTCAGGCAATTGGCAAAAAGGAACGATTCCTGAGTTATGGGACGGTCATGCTGCAGAACGCATCATTAATCACCTTGTGGAAATTTATAGCTTGAAATGAAAGAGATTATAATCATTACAAGTTATTTTCCTCCAGAAACTGGTGCAGCTTCCAATAGGATTTTCCATTTGGCAGAAGGTTTGCACCAACGCAATTTTAAAGTGTCCGTAGTTACGCCACTTCCCAATTATCCGACAGGAAAAATATTTAAATCCTATCACGGGAAATTTAAGGAAACCAGTGTAGAAAGCGGAATTACAATCCACCGACTTTGGATTTATGCCTCCATCTCAAAAAACAAACTCGTTCGTTTGTTTGCAATGCTTTCTTATAGTTTGAGCCTGATTTGGTTTTTCTTATTCCATAAAATTCCACAAGCGGTTATTGTACAGTCGCCACCACTATTAGTGGCGTTTACATGCTGTACATTTTTGCGATCTAAAAAACGCAAACTCATCTTAAATGTAAGCGATTTATGGCCTATTGCAGGTCTGGAGTTGGGAGCCTTAAAAAAGAATTTCAGTTATTCCATTTTAGAGCGCATTGAACGTTCCAATTACAAAAAAGCCGATTTAATTTTAGGACAAAGTGAAGAGATTTTGACCCATGTGAACTCTTTATTCCCAAACAAACGAACCCTTTTATATCGAAATTATCCCAATTTTAGTCTTCCAAAACATGAGAAAAATACGATGGCTGCACCCAAAATTAAACTGGTTTATGCCGGATTGTTAGGCGTCGCGCAAGGAGTTTTAAAACTTTGTCAAGAATTGGATTATAGCACGATAGCATTTCATATTTACGGTGCTGGTGCAGAACAACATCAAATTGAACAATTCATACAGGCGCATCCTGAACTCCCTATTGTGTATCATGGTGAACTGTCTCGAGAAGCGCTGCACAAGGAACTTATGAGCTACGATTTAGGCGTTATACCGCTACTTAATCGTATTTACGGCTCAGTACCCTCAAAAATATTTGAATATGCAAAATTAGGGCTCCCAATGCTTTATTTTGGAGGTGGAGAAGGCGAATCGATTATTAAACAACATGAACTTGGGTGGGTGGCACGTGCGGGAGACTATAATCACCTCAATAGTATACTTTCTAATTTAGAGCCAACACAATTCAACGATGCCTTTAAAGAAAAAATGATAGCCACCGCAACGGCCAATTTTGACTTTAACAAACAATTGGACGCTTTAGCACCTCAGCTTTAATAGGCCTTTTCATCACCTTTTATGGCGTTGTAAACCGTTCGGAATATAATTTTCAAATCTAACAACAACGACCAGTTTTCAATGTAGTAAATATCGTATTTGACACGACCAATAATGTCTTTATCAGTTTCTACTTCGCCTCTAAATCCGCTAATTTGGGCAAGACCTGTAATTCCTGGTTTTACAAAATGACGCACCATAAACTTATCAATTCGGTTTGCGTAGATATTTGTATGACTCACCATATGCGGCCTCGGACCTACTACGGACATATCGCCAAAAAGCACATTAACAAATTGTGGTAATTCGTCAAGGCTCGTTTTTCTTAGAAAACTACCAAATTTCGTGACACGCTCATCTCCCCTCGTTGCTTGACTGATATGCGCTTCGGAATTTAAGATCATCGATCGGAACTTATAACAATCAAACACCCTATAATTGAATCCATTTCTGGGCTGTTTAAAAAACACGGGGCCTTTTGAATCCAGTTTTATCAAAATAGCAATAATTGGCGCGAGCCAAGAGAGGATAAAGACGATGATAAAAATTGAAAGAACAATATCAAAAGTTCTTTTGACAATTGTATTTATTGAATCTTCCAACGGAATGGTCCTAAGTGAAAGCACGGGGATATAATCATAATACTCATACTTCAACTTCTTGGAATTTATCTCTTTGTTATCAGGTAAAAATTTTAAGATTTTAAGATTATTATCCGCAAATTGTGTCACCTCAATAATTTGGATATTTGAAAGCTCAGAAATGGAACAATAGATCTCATCAATAGCATTTGCTTTGATATATTCAAAGCAGGAACGAAGCTCTGCTTCTGTAGTATTGGTGAAACTAAAAGTCTTTTTATGGATATAACCATATTCAGGATTCTCATTAAAGAATTTTTCAAGTGCCAGAGCTTTCTTATTGGCTCCCAAAATGACAGTTTTCCTATAATTTCCACCAAACGCGACCCTATACTTTTGAAGGAGGTAATACATTGCAAACTTGAATATCGCAATCAAAAGGAAGACAAGTAAGACATAATTTATAACCGTTTTCGGATATATCTCAAACTTCGGAAAAACCCCTGAAAAAGCGAAAATGATAATGGTAAACAAAATCATTTGTCGTATGATCAATGCCAAGATGGTCACTTCCCTTGTAAAACGATACACTTGATAAAATCGGGAGGCGATGGAAAGTACGATCCATGCACTAGAAATGACCAATACAAAAGTGAGCGAATCAATAGTCGGGAAAAAATGAAGCAACGCCAATATATTGATGATACTTAAATCAATTAAATATGAAATTGGCCTTAAGTATTTCGAATAGCGACCTTGCTTGAAACTTCTCACACTATTTTCTTATATGCTTCGTAAAATCTTTATGTTCGCTTTTAAATAACTCTTCTTCGGATAGATTTTTAAAATATTCATAAGTAATTGCCATCCCTTCTTTGCGGTCCACTTTAGGTTCCCAACCCAACAATTTTTTCGCCAAACTAATGTCTGGTTGACGTTGCATAGGATCGTCTACCGGAAGATCTTTATAAATTACTTTCTGAGTGGTATTGGTAAGTTTTATAATCTCTTCGGCAAAATCGCTTATCGAGATTTCATGTGGATTTCCAATGTTTACAGGGTATGCATAATCACTAAATAACAATCTGAAAATCCCCTCTACTTGGTCGTCTACATAACAGAATGAACGCGTTTGAGAGCCATCACCAAAAATAGTTAAATCTTCACCTCTCAAAGCTTGACCCATAAATGCTGGAATAACGCGTCCGTCATTGAGACGCATTCTCGGGCCATACGTATTAAAAATCCTTACAATGCGCGTTTCAAGTCCGTGAAATCTGTGGTACGCCATAGTGATGGACTCTTGAAAGCGCTTGGCTTCATCATACACCCCTCTTGGCCCAATGGTATTGACATTCCCATAATAATCTTCCGTTTGCGGATGCACTAAAGGATCTCCATACACTTCAGATGTTGACGCGATAAGCAATCTTGCCTTTTTAGCTTTTGCCAATCCCAATAGATTGTGCGTGCCCAAAGAGCCAACTTTTAAAGTTTGGATGGGGATTTTTAAATAATCTATCGGACTTGCCGGAGAGGCAAAATGGAGAATATAATGTAAATCACCCTCAATTGTGATGTGTTTCGTAACATCATGTTCAATGAACTTAAATTGTGGGTGATTTTTTAAATGTTCAATATTTTTTTGGTCGCCCGTTATGAAATTATCCATTCCAATAACCATGAAACCTTCTTTTATAAAGCGATCACAAAGGTGTGAACCTAGAAATCCTGCTGCGCCAGTAATGAGTATATTTTTAACCATGGGTTGCGTTTTTTCTATGACTTTAGAAAGCCATAATTCTGTTTAATGTGATGTAAAGATATCTTATTATGAGGTAAATTTCCGCTTATGAACAATCAATTTATCGTAATGTGCTGATGATTATAAGTTTGAAACTTCAGATTGATCGTATCCAATTTAGGACAATCCTTTTTCTTTAAAACGTTTATAGTTGCTTAAAACAAAGTCTTTTATTTCAGTTTCAAACCGTTCTTTTGAAAATCTTAAAGCGTTTTCGCGGATCTCTGCGTAATTAAAAGTCATTTTCTCAAAGTCATCAATTGCCGTAAGTAGCGATTCTACTTCCTGTTTGTAAAAAAATACACCAGTTTTATTCTTGATTACCGTTTCCAATACGCCTCCTTGCCCAAAAGCAATTACAGGAGTACCACAAGCTTGTGCTTCGACCGGAATAATACCAAAATCTTCTTCTGCGGCAAATACGAAGGCTTTCGCCTTTTCCATATAGTGCCTCAATTGATCATTTTCAATAAAACCCAACAATTCTATATTCTGATTAGCAATCTTTTTGATGTTGTTAAACTCAGGCCCATCACCAGAAACAATCAATTTTCTATGAGGCATTTTATTAAAAGCTCTCACGATCAATTCGATATTTTTATAAGGCACCATCCGTGAGGCTGTAAAATAATAATCCTCTTTTTCATCTACCAACTTAAAATAGTCCACGTCTACGGGCGGATAGATAACTGTACTTTCACGATTATAAATTTTCTTGATCCTTTTGGCAACAAACTTCGAATTGGCAATAAAATGATCGACTCTATTTGAAGATACCACATCCCAAATTCTCATTTTATGCAAAATCTGCTTCGCATAAAACCCTTTAAGCCCTGTTAAATTAGATGCTTTTAGATACGGATGATACAAATCCCACGCATAACGCATAGGTGAGTGACAATAGCAAATATGGAGCTGATTTGGGTGCGTTAAAACACCTTTTGCAACCGATGCTGAAGAGCTTAATACTAAATCATATGCTCGTAAATCGAATTGCTCAATGGCATACGGAAAGAGTTGTAAAAACTTCCGGTGATTGGATTTTGCAGTTGGTAGTTTTTGAATGAATGAGGTGTTTACAGTCTTGTTATCTCCTGTAAATATCTGCTTTCTGTCTTTTTCATCTAAAAAATCGATTAAAGCATAATGCTCTAAATCTGCCCAAATCGCATTAAATGATTGAATGACTTTTTCAGCTCCTCCATTTACGTAATACCAATCATGAATTAGTGCCTTCTTCATTCCAGAGCTTTTTTATCGTTACCAAAATTATAGAATGTACTAAACAATAAAGCGTAAAAAATGAAAAATGTTAACCCTATTTGCCTCATGAGATACGATTCTGTAATCGAAGCTATCATGAAGATAAATATAAATGCGCAAAAAGTGCTATCTCTTGATTTTTTAGCCCTTAAAATGAGACTATAAAAAATCATCAGCAATACAATAAATCCAAGAATCCCGTGCCTTAGTTGAGTTTCTAAGTATTGATTATGGGCGTTGTGTTTATTGATATAAGACTCGCTCGTTTTACTTCTATAAACTTGCAAATACGTAAGTCCGCCGTCAGTACCCACCCCTATTAGCGGATGATCTTTTATCACGGATATCACACTTTTCCAGTTTTCTGGTCGGGACGTATCCCCTTTTCCCTTTATAAAACTCCATTCAATTCTTCCGAGTAGACTTTCCCCAGGGAATTTAGAAATTGACTTTGCATTAATGATACTTCCAGCGATAATCACTACAAGTAAAACAGGTAAGAGAATGGACAGCAACAGTTTGAATTTTTTCTCCTTTATCAAATAAATAAGATAGATGACCAACAATAACAACACTAAAATAATGGGTATAAAAGCTGAGATTCCATATAAGGACAACAGTAGATATCCCATAAGAAAGAATTTAATTATCCCGTTAAAAACGGTGTTTCTTGAGAACGTCGTTTTTAAAACTACGACTAACGAGAACACGACCATAAGTCCGAAATATGGTGGATGGATTTGGACGAAACCTTCTTGGACGAAATTCACCCTTACAAAATGGAATAACAGCGAATTATAGTCTAAATGTTGGCTAAGTATTTTATTGAAAATGTTTACGTGTATACTCAGTAAAATGATCAGAACAGCTATAACAAAGCCATAAAGTCCATATTTAAGTTTTTTATAATCCATCACATCTGATAGATTAATGAAGGTAATTGGCAATATTAAGAACACACTGTTTTGGATGATATATTTAAATCCCAGGTTTAAATCATCCGAATAAAAGACGCCAATGAACTGAATTAAAAAATAAATTATGAATAACACGTGAATCCCAAATTCGTTTTTGAGATTTGAAAACGTGTACTTGTTTTTTTTAAACCCTATAAAAGAATATAGAAATAATACACCAATAGCAATACTATTAAATGCAAACGAAAATGGGATGCTAAAGCCCACTACCGCCAGTAATAGATTTAAAAACCCTATTTTTTGGTTTTTATTTTTTAGACTAATTCTTGAAACCATTTCCTGATTTATCTGATGGTTATAAGCTTGCCAACTCCAAATAAGCTTTGGCACTATTTTGTATTGACATTTCTTTACCGTACTGATAGGCCAACTCAGACATCGAAGTCAATGTTTCAAAATCCAAACTGTTTATTGTTTCGTATACGGTTACGAATTCTGCTACAGAATAATTTTTCATTCTTAAACCAAAATCATCCTTAAAATAACGAGTATCAAAAACACTAACGGGCAAACATTCATGCCTACAACACACCGCAAGGCTTCCGTTGTTTGTGGAGATGTTCGGTTTTAAAGGCAAGATCATGCAGTGCATATCATGTAGCAACGTAGAAACCTCATCATCGTCCAGATCAAAATGATATTTTAATGATTTATTTTCTTTAATGTCCGGATGCAATGAACTGGTGATAAAATGGAAAACGATCCTGTTGTCTCCATTCTTCTCAAGATACTGCTCCCATGCCTGAATCATAGGTGTTATTTCCTTGGTTTGAAAATTAATGATTCCGAAAAAACATATGTGTACTGACGTTGATGGAGTTATCGTTTTTCTGTGTGACGGTTCAATGTTTGCGGGAATTATTCGCTTTTTAAAGATGGTTTTACTGTTTAAAAAAGGCTTTACATCTTCTTCTTTTGTATATAAAACGATGTCACTAATCGGAATAAGAAGCTTAATGAACAATTTTCGGAACAGCTTGGTTCTGCTATATTCATGAAGCGAAATAACAATAATGGGTTTTCGTTTTTTTTTAGATTTTATTGAATACAGGACGACTAAAAATAGAGGATTGTATTCCACAAACGGATACTCTAAAATGATATAATTTTCATCGGAATTGTTTTGAAGTGCTCTTTTCAATCGCAACAATTCTGAAGTCATTCGCATAGAAAAGAATAACTGTAATTTAGAAAGATGATGTGTTTCAGCCGAGTACCTTGTTATTTTCAAAGCACTAGTTTTTCTCAATGCCTTTACAATTTTTGAGGTAAAATGACCGATGCCATCTTTAGAGCTTCCATAATTGGTACAAACAAAATGGAAGTGTGTATTATTTGATAAACTTAAATCCATAATCAATTTTGTAATTTAAGTTTGAATTTCTTTCACCAATTACCTTTGCAGGATTCCCGCCAACTAAAGCATACGCAGGCACATCTTCAACAACCACAGCACCAGGAAACACCACGGCACCTTCACCAATTGTGACGCCTGGTTGGATAATGCAACTAGAAAATAAAACCACATGATCCTTTATGGTCACTGGCTTCTTCGTTCCTGTAAAATAAGAACAATTAATGTCGTGTCCCGTGGTATAAATCTTGCAATAATGAGCGATAGACACCTTATCACCAATGGTAATCGTCCCTCTATTGTCGATAACGCATTTCGGATTAATCACAGAATGATCACCTATAGAAAATTTACCCAGGCTTAAAAATGTGGAATTGTGAATATGAGTATGTTTTCCTATTTTAAATCCAAACAATCTGAAAAAGCCCTTTTTCAAGCGATTAAACAGTAAGATTTTATAAATGAAATTAAAAAGTGCAATGACGATGATCCAAAGCTGCAGCTTGATGTTCGCCACACTTTTTCTAGTAAAAAACTTTTTTAAAGTGCCTTTAAAAGTCAATTTGAACGATTCAGTTTGAAATTCCTTATCATTTATAAGGTTATGGTTTTTTAATGCGGTCAAATATTGACGATGGGCCTTATAAAAAGACACTTCACTTAAGCCTCCCGTTCTCATAAACACCTTAACATCGGACTTTACGAAAGAAATGCCTTGTGTGTAACATTTCAATAAAAAGTAAGCGTCACTCGCTATGGACAATTCTTTTGAGACTGCATACAATCCAACTTTATCATACACTGATTTAGCAACAAACGTAGCCGGATGCATAAATCCGAGACCAGATTTCAACTGAGTAGGATCGAACTTTCCAATGTTTGAAGAGAACACCACATCGTTATCATCAATAAAATAAGTATCGCCATAAATAAGCGCGTTCGGGTGGTTTTTAGCCGTTTCTAAGACTAATTGAAGCGTGTTTGGGTTGTAGGTGTCATCTGCGTTCAAAATGCTTATAAAGCGTCCTTTTGCGAGGTTTATCCCTTTATTAAATGCATCATAGATGCCGTTATCAGGTTCAGAAACGATAATATCTATAAAATCTCTATATTTTTCTATTACCTCAACCGTTCCATCATTCGAATTGCCGTCAATAATGATGTATTCATAATTTTTATAGGTTTGAGAGATCACACTTTTTATAGTTCTTTCAATCGTACGTATTGAATTATAACATACCGTTACTATACTAAAATCTATCTCCTCTTCTTTCATTTGACATTTTAATAAAATATGCACTCGCTGAAATCAATAGCGCTACTTCCACCCAAAAATAATACTGCCACAACATGCCCGTAAAAAACCAATGGGCCATTCTTACATATACTCCAAATTTAATTGCGATAAAGAAACCTTTATACTCTGCAGGTGCCGTTTTAGGTATTTTAATGTTACTGATAATATTAAACAAGATAATGATTAATAAAAGACCAATTAACCCTCTATCGGTTAATGTGGAGAGGTACAAATTGTGAGCTTCTTCAGCGTCATCTAAAAAAAACTCTGTAAAAGATTTGCTCATCTTGTTGTAATAGCCCGTACCATTTCCAAAAATCATTCTAAGCCAGGAGGATTCCAAGAATAAGTTTGCTCCCAACTTCATATGTCCTAACCGTTGTGCAGCCGACCATTCGTACACATCGCCGATTCCAAAATAAGCCTGAAATTTCTCCCAATTATAAGCAATCATAATGCTTACTTTCTTAAAAAAAATAAGTCCTACAACTGCCATTGTGGTTGCCGCATAGAAGAGTCCATTTTTTACTTTCCGTTTTAATGCTTTATCTGCTGAGCCATTTAAGAAATACAGAACAGAAAAAACAAGCACCAAATATCCGAAAGATGAAAATGTCAATAGGATAAAAACCATGGACCAGAGCGAATATTTCAATTTTCGCTTAATAAAGCCATACATCAACGGAATTGCCAACAACGGAACAACATAAGCAGGTTCTGAGGATGGGCCGGCAAACCTGATCATAATATCATTAAAGATGTGCTTTTCCTGTCTGCTCACAAAAATTGAATCGCTCCAATTAAAACTGACGATGTAATAATCTATAAATTCGATTACATAAAAAATCGAAACCACGTAAAGAATATACCTGATAAAGGATTCGAACTTTATTTGTTCGTAGTTAATTGGCTTTATGACAAAGCTCATAAACGCGAAAATATACAGCGTGTTTCTTACCACATATTTGTAGTAAAACCCCTCATCTATAGTGCTAAAAAAAGCAACCGATACGGTGAGGATCAAATTGAGCAGCAATACAAAAAGAATCAAAAACCCTGATTTGTTTATTTTAGTGATTTTTGAAATCGCATTGATATCCAACAATCTTAAAAAGAAGAGCAAAAAGGCCAATTCACCCAAACGAAATGGAATTCCGAAAATCATAAAACCCACATCCATAAATGGAAATGCGAGAAGTAATAATTTATCGATATAATTCATTGGAATGCGCCGTTTTAAATTAACGTGATCTGTACAAAAATATGTGAGCCTGATTACTTTTACTCATAACTACCCACTTTAATTGCTTTTAATTTCCTCACGGACAAATGAATTTTTCTTTAAAACGCTATAGGTTTGAATAGGCATTGCAATTGATAAACCAAATAAACTGATACATGTGGCAAGGATAACTCCAGAGCTACCAAGGTTAAAATAGCTTACAAACACTACTGAAAGCGGAATATTTATTACGGCACCGACTATAAAAAGCCACATCTGTAATTTGATTTTCCCTACACCATTCAAAAAATACATGTAGATATCGCCATAAATTCTAATCAGGACAAACACTCCCGTTAAAACAATCAACAAATCGCTGTAATAAAGATCCTCTCCAATCCATAAATATAGAATTTCCTTGGCATAAATTACGGTGAGAATCACAATTGCTATGGCAAAAACAAACACGTAATTAAGTCTTCTCAGCACACTTTTGATCCATTCAAAATCTTTATTTAGAAAAGCTTCCGTGTATAAGGCCCACAATGGCGTTAATATTAGCGCACTAAACACTAGAAAAATCTGAAATAATTTAAGCACGTTACTGTAGGTAGTCACCTCTGCCGGCCCCAATAAATAGGAAATGATTAAATTATCTGTGGTCAAAATAATGACAAGGCACACTTGAATTATAAAAAACTCAAATCCGATGCCCATAATATCTTTAGTCTTTGTTCTATTAAAATATTTTGGTGAGAGCACTAATTCCTTCTGCCTCTTAAAGAACACATAATTGAAAATCAAACTGATGGATACGTTGGATATGCCATAGATTAAAGCCACATTAATTAAACTCAAATTGGAATATTTCAGTAAGGCGATAAAAACCAAAAAGATTATCAAATTGGTTAAAAACAACGAGAGCTCTACGATTGCCGACTTTTGAATGGCGTAAAACAACTGTTTGTAGAGACTTAAAATGAAGTTAAGAAAGAAGGAAACTAAGGTTATTAAGAAGATTATCTTAACCGTGGATTCATCCAGCTCAGCATTTAAGATACTGCTTAGGTTTAACGTCCAAATTAAAATTCCAGACACCACTAGAAACAGAAGCGCAATTAAAAAAATAGAAATATAGGCTGTATTGATGTATTGGTTGGCGCTTAAAAAGTCTTTCTTAACCAAGGCGGTGGTTATGTTGTTCTTAACGCCATTTCCGATGCCTAAATCGAGATAATATATCCACCCAAATATGGAAAAAATAGTCACCCACACGCCATAATCCATAACACCCAATCCTTTAATCAATAGAGGAATGGTAAGATAAGTAACCAAGATTGCGCCTGCTTTAAAAACCAAACCATAGGACAGATTCTTTTTTAATATTTGGTTTCTAATATTCATTCAGACTGAAAATACGTTAACTGCTTTAGTGAGATGGCAAATCAAAATTTAAATCTTACGCTACAACCTTAAAAATTGATTTTGATAGTAATTTAGCAAAAAGAATGCTTTGTAATGAAGCAAGTAAAACACGAATGCAATTGGAAATCAATACACAACATGTTTAAACCTGGTTTTTAGGGTTCAAGTTGTAATGGTCGTCTTTTAAATTCTGAAGACATACCTCCAAACTCTCTCTCCAATACTTTGGCTCGGAATTAAACGTCTGTTTGATTTTGGCATTATCCAACACACTAAACGTTGGCCTGTTTGCTGCTGTCGGAAAATTATCTGACGCAATTGGATTGACCTTGATGTCTATTTTACTCATATCAAATATGGCCTTTGCGAAATCATACCAACTGGCAACCCCTTCATTACTGTAGTTATAAAGCCCAAATTCACGACTGCTTGTAGCAATTAACTGCACAATAAAAGTCGCCAAATCTCCAGCATATGTTGGTGTCCCAATCTGATCATTTACGATTTGGAGTTGTTCCTTTTCCTTAGAAAGCTTTAGCATGGTACGCATAAAATTGTGGCCAAACTCACTATACAACCAAGAAGTTCTAATGATAAAATGCTGATCTAAAACTGAAATAACCTCTTGCTCGCCCTGCAATTTGGTTTTCCCATAAGTATTTAAAGGCCCAGTAGCATCATTCTCAGTATAAGCTCTATTTTTCTCACCATTAAAAACAAAATCGGTAGAGATATGAACCAATTTGACGTCATGCTCTTTACAGGATTTTGCTAAGTTTTTTGGACCAAGGACGTTAACCTCATTTGCGATATCATCTTCGGATTCAGCCTTATCTACAGTGGTATAAGCGGCACAATTGATACACCAATCAATTTTATTTTTTCCAAAAAACTCTGAAACATGTTGATCATTGGAAATATCCATGATAGTTCTATCAACAAAAATGAAATTCAGATTTGGGTATTGATCAGCAATGGCATGTATACAACTTGCCAATTGCCCTTTTCCGCCGGTAACAAGAATCCTTTGTCTCACTTGAATAGCGTTTCAAAAGTTGGAAGTTCTTTATCTTTTTCTGAAATAATCAATTCCGATTCTGGAAATTGCCAATTAATATTTAGTGTTTTATCATTAAATATAATGCCACTTTCAGAGGCTTTATCGTAATAATTATCGCATTTATAAGAGAAAATAGTATTCTCCTCCAGCACTAAAAATCCATGTGCAAATCCACGAGGAATAAACAATTGTGTATTATTCTCCTCACTCAAAACCATGGTTATATGTTGACCAAAAGTTTCAGACTGAGGTCTAATGTCTACAGCAACATCTAGGACACTTCCTTTTATAACTCTCAATAATTTGGCTTGTGCAAGGTCTCCTTTTTGAAAATGAAGCCCTCTCAGAACGCCTTTTTGAGATAAAGACTGATTATCTTGAATAAAATCGATGGTTAGCCCTGTATGATGTTGAAAATCTTTCTTATTAAAACTCTCAAAAAAATAACCTCTTGTATCTACAAAAACCTTAGGTTGTATGATGTAGCAGTCTTTGAGGTGTGTTTCTTTTATTTCCAAAATTCTTATTTTAATCCTTTAAATGAGCTGCAGCAATAACGCGTCTTACAAATCTACCTTTCTACTGATATAACAAAAAAAGGCAACATAAAATGACTTGAAGTGAAGGCTCTAAAAGGTTCTTTTAGTATGATTTTTAAGATATCGGTTTAATGATAATACAATTAACAGTAGAATTGCTAAAATTAAAAACGAACTCGGCACCAAGAATTTATAACTTTTTAGAAGCCCTTTATCGCGCACGCCTTTTCTCGGAAAATCAGATATCACGTTTAAAATGCTGGACTTATTTCCGCGTTCTTCGTTAAGTTCTACGAGCCCTAATTTCAATTCTTCCATTTTATCAATCAATGCAAGCTCCTTGTTTTTTTGAGTCCCATTTTCACCAAGACTAATATTTGTGCCTTGTAGCGGACGTTCAGCCTCTTTAAGCATGACTTTTTTGTACAGTAACTGCAACGAATCTATTTCTGCAATTTGCTTTTTATACAGACTATCCTGAAGTTTGATATTACTATCGCTAATGTCTTTTTGCAGATTGAAATAGCTGTTATTTGATATAGAAGAAATAATGGCCGGCTGAATCTTTTTCGCAATACTATTGTCTATTGCTGTTACCGAAATGGTATGAAAACGTGCCTCCAGGGAGTTAAAATTCGCCAAATAAGCCTTCATATCTATCGCCTTTTGGGTGGTACTATCCAAACTACGGATAAACTGATCAAATAATATGATTTTCTGATTTTCGTCGGAGTAAGATTCTACGCTAAATTCCCTAATAGATGAAGCATCTTCATCGGTTATATCTAAGGCTTCAGCAAGCGATACAAAATCTTTGGCTTCCGCAAGTTCATTATAAAAAGCGATGTTATTGTAAAGCTGTTGAACACTATTAAAGTTAGGTTCAATAACCATGGTTGAAATATACTCAGGTTCCTTTTTTATATCAATAATGGCTCCTACAATTACCCCAACGACAATTACAATAATGAATTTCCAAAAATGCCTTTGGATGAAAAACAAAAACAACAGAATAACCTCAAATATACCTTTAAAAATCCGCCCTAGGAATCTAAAAAAGCGTTCAAAAAGCCGACCAATGGCATTAAATATTTGGCCCAGATCAACCTCTTCATTTGAGGGCTGTTGTTTTCTTAAATCTTCATCCATAACTGCGATTTAACTAAATATTTGTTGCAATATTTTTCTTGTTATGAGATAGGTTGGTTTGACGCCCGAAGTTCCCAATCCACCAGAAGCTAACGTACTCCCCGTTTCTAAAGGATTATCACTCGCGTAATACGCATATCTTACCTTAACATTAGGATTGATACTTCCTCTCACTTTTGAAGCCGCCTGAATGGCCTTTTGATAATGCGCGCCTTCCATTTCCAATCCGATGACATTCCACGTGGAATTGAAAAAGAATTTCAAGATTTCTTTGTTTTGAAGCGATGTTCCTAAAACAGTAATCATGGAACCTTCATAAACATTGATGCCATGACCTTCTAAATCAGACTTTGAAAGCTCATTGTCAAACGGATAATTATCTGCTGTACCTTCAAATATATGCGCGGACGGAATCATTATATCTCCTTTTCCACCTTCTAAAATTCCTGCTTTTCCCATGATGGAAATAGAATCTATATTCAGGTGAATTTGCTTGTCCTTGAGTTTAATCGGTTTTAGCAATTCATCAATGGTTTCATAAGCTTGCTCACCAAACGCATAATCCATAACGAAAAGTACGGGTTTTTCTGAATCATCCAGCATTTTAACGCCCTCTAAATCTGTTTTAAGAAAATCAATCTTAGCGGTATCAAAAATTTGAACGTCTATGTTGGTTCCTGAGGTATCAGGAATGTAAATCATCCCTCTTTGCAGTGCTTCTTTAGTAACCTTATTGCGCAATTCTTGATTTTCCTTTTGGCTTAAAGCTTCATAAACTTCAAAAATATCCTTTTTAGACGCTAAAGGTTTTAGTGCTTGCGGCGCAAAAAGCGAATTCATAACACTATGCATGTTCGCACTAATCACGTGAATAGGACGCTCAATAAGGCCGTTTTTCATTAACGCATCCTTTATGGTGTCTGCCCAAACTTCACCGTGAATATGGTGCCCTAATCGCTCTCTTAGCACCGGACTGAAGGTTACCGTACGTTTATTGTTATTTACAACCTCTTCAATAGCCAATTTCCCAAGCCAATACACTAAATGTAATAAACGTTCAGGCTGGTTTGGCAATGCGAAGGCATTATAAACTTCAGTTAATTCATTGAATGTTCTACCTAAAATATTTGCGGTATGGGTAATGGCAACCTCTCTTGCCTCTTGGGTTAGTTCCTCATTGGAAAGTACCGCCTTTTCTAATTTTATCCAATCCCTGGTGGTTGTTCCCTGCTCATCCACAAGGACGCGCTTGCTAATTTTATGGGACTCCACAAACATAAACGTCAAGTGGGTGAGAATATCATAAATTTCTGAACGACCACGCGTAATTTCAATGTTCATTTGCTCGTCGTCAATTCGGAAACAGTTACGTCTTCTTTTTGGTGGAATGATTACCTTAAAATGCGAATTGGTATAGCCTTCATCACTGGTAAGGTTAATGAATGTACACTCTTCAATGCCGTGTGGCAATCGATCAACTACATAAAGTAACCCTTCCAATTCCGCTTTCTCCTCACCGATAGAACCATAAATTTCTGGTCTTAAAAGCAATAAGGATTCGCGAAGTGTTTCACCAGAAATGCCCATAGGTTTGTAAAATCCGCGATTAAACAAATGGCGCATTGTTATATACATTCTTTCAATTGCATTTGAGCTCTCCTGAGCTCGCGTTCTCGCATGGTGTTTTTTATTACTCATAGTTGGTATTTAATCTATAAAGATAGGATTAATTCGTTAAATTTTTTGCGATCAAAGCGTCTGCAATCTTACGGTCATTGGAAAGTCGAGGGATCTTATTTTGTCCTCCCAATTTTCCTATTGATTTCATATAATCTTGAAAACCATTCTTTTTTACCACGGTGATTTTTAATGGTTGAAGTACTTTACCTACAATCAAATCAACATAATAACTGTTTTGTGCTTGTAATGAACTTTCAATTTTTTCTGCCAATTGATCAAGGTTTTCAGGTTGGTTCTCAAATTCGATAAACCATTCATGATACGGCAATCCGCTTTTAGGGTTGATTTCCGGCGCCACCGTAAATTCAGAAACCTGTACAGTTGTGCCTGCAACCGCTTCTTTTAAGGCCTGCTCCACTTCTTTACCAATAACATGTTCACCAAACGCTGAAATAAAATGTTTAATGCGTCCTGAAACTATAACACGGTAAGGCTTTAGTGAGGTAAACTGAACGGTATCTCCAATATTATACGCCCAAAGACCAGCAGTTGATGAAATAATCATCACATAATTGGTGTGTAGTTGTACGTCTTTGATGGTAATTCGCTTAGGATTTTCATCAAAAAATTCGTCAGCCTTTATAAACTCATAGAAAATTCCTGAGTTCAACTGAAGCAGCATTCCTTTTTCCTTTTGTTGATCTTGATAAGCAAAGAAGCCCTCACTGGCTGGATAAAGTTCGATGCTATCTACCTTTCGGCCAATAAGACTTTCAAATTTGGCGCGATACGGTTCATAATTAACACCTCCAAAAATGAAGAGGTTGAAGTTCTTAAACACATCCCCAACCTTTTTGCCGGTTCTCTGATTTATCTTTTCAAAATACATCTGTACCCATGAAGGAATCCCTGAAATAACAGTCATATTTTCTGGCAATGTTTCAGTGACAATGGCTTCCACTTTGGTTTCCCAATCTTCAATACAATTGGTTTCCCACGACGGCATTCTATTTTTCTGAAGGTATTTAGGCACAAAATGCGCTACAATTCCTGATAAACGCCCTAATTGAACTCCATTTTTTTCATTCAAAACTGGACTTCCCTGAAGGAAAATCATCTTGCCATCCACAAAATCGGCATTGCCAGTTTCAGCAATATACATGAGGATGGCATTTCTTGCCGCCTCAATATGCGTTGGCATACTCTCCTTTGTGATGGGAATATATTTAGCTCCCGACGTTGTCCCGGAGGTTTTTGCAAAATAAATAGGCTTGCCTTTCCAGAGAATATCATGTTCACCGGCAACAACGCGCTCTACATAAGGTTTCAGATCTTCATAATCGCGAACAGGCACACGTGAAACGAAATCAGCATGTGTTTTAATGCTTGAAAAATCATGATCCTTACCAAATTGCGTCTGTTTAGCGACAGCAATTAGGTTTTCAAATACCTTATGCTGTGTTTCTATAGGGTTATTAGCCCATTTTAAAACGGATTTTTTAATAATAAACGCAAAAGGTTTAGCAAGAGCTGATTTTATTGAAAACATTACTTAAAATCGATAAAATTGGTTGGATTGATAGGGTAACCTTTACTCCATAATTCAAAATGCAAATGCGGCCCAGTGGTATACTCTCCGCTATTTCCCGCCAAGGCAATAACCTCGCCTGCTTTTACAATATCGCCTTGCTCCTTGGTTAAAGACGCATTATGTTTATATACGGATATCATTTCATAGCTGTGCTCAATAATTACCACATAACCTGTTTCAGTAGTCCATTCTGCGAAAATCACCGTACCATCCGCCGTCGCTTTAACAGGGGTGTTTTTGGCAACAATAATGTCTACCGCATAATGCTTCTCCTTCACATTATAGCCTTCTGAAATCGTTCCGTTTACAGGCGGAAATAAGACAAAATTTGAAGCGTAAATAGCCGATTCAAAAAGGTTGTATTTATCTTCTTTATCTACTTTTTCACGCAATATGGAATCTTGCTTGGTAGGTCTCACAGTAAGTTGTCCGGATTCTTCGTTAGCAGCATTCAATATAGAATCCTTGTTGAATTCAACAGTCTTAACATCGCCGCTCAATACACGTTTTATGGAATTAAAATACTTGTCATTAACATCAATAATCTTTTGCAAGGAGTCCGTTTTAAAACTAAGCTCTGTGGCCTGCTTTTTTAATTTAGCAGAAGAATATCCTGGAATAAACTCTCTGAGTGGCGTAAACGCAATTAAAAACGTAGTAGCGGCTACTAGTAAAATAGTAGATAATGATACGATTACGAACACGTTTAAACGTGTTAGTTTTATAGCGAATCGCTCTTCAAAGGTATCTTCATTAAGCACGACCAAGCGGTACTTATGAAGCAATTTTTTAGCGAATTTCTTCTCTTTTTTTCTTGTTGTCATGCTGAACAAAATTAAATAAAATTAAGGCAATCTTTTGCGTCTTTCATCTAAAGTTTGTTTTTAACGTTTAATTTGAAGTTTAATTATTAAATTTGCAGTTCAAATTAAATGTTATGATAGCATCAAGTATTTTTTTAGCAATTGGAGTATGGCAAATAGTAGTTGTAGTTGTACTGGTATTATTGCTTTTTGGAGGAAAGAAAATTCCAGAACTGATGAGAGGTTTGGGAAGCGGTATCAAAGAGTTTAAAGATGCCAGTAAAGAAGATGGTGATGAGCCAACTAAAACTGCAGACAAAAAAAGCTAATTTCAAATTTAGACTATAGAAAAAACAAAAGAGCCAACTGATTAAGTTGGCTCTTTTTGTTTAAAGAATTTTAATGGATTTTATAATGGCTTCCATCTCAAAGATATTGTTTCGCTTTTCAACAGACGGTGCAAAAACATAACCTTCAATAACCAAGAATCGGTTATTCACTTTGTCTTCAATAGCATAATTGATAAATGGTCCAGACATAAAGGCGTTTTTAACGTCCCAAATACCTTTAGTTTCATAGGCTAATTTCCCATCAATCTTTGTTTCGTATAAATATGGCGTGTAAGCTTCTTCTGTGATCATATAGGAGCCTTCTACAGGGCCAGGAATATGAACTTGACCAATGGAGTCTCTCATTCTTACAATATCCACAATAGCACTATCCCCTTTTTTGATAGTATTCAATGGCACTTCATAAATAACGATGTCCATTGTTCCCGTTGGGATATCCTTACGGATCCAAAAGAAGTCCTTCTCTTGTTTGGCTATTCTATAAGCTGTTTGGAAGTTTAATTTTACACCCAATTTCTCTTGAAGTGGCGTATCATCCATTAAAGAAATTCTAATTCGGCGTTGGTTTTCCTTTAACTCTTCCTTTTTGAAGGCAGCAATAATTTCATCCCCATGAGTTTCAAGCTGCTCATTAATTTCTTGGTCTGTTTTACCTGAAACCACCACGACAGTTTGAGGTCTTGCGTACACGTCATGCTTAATTACCATGCCTGCAGGTCCTCCTTTTTCAATTTTAAGAATGGTTCTGCTCTTAGTGGCAAATCCATCAAAAACAACCGGTGGCATTTGACTTAACGAAAACAAAGGCTCCTCCTGATTCAAAGCTGGCACTGGTGCAGCTACAACATCTCTAATAGTTTCACCTACGCTATCATCCCATAATAAGTTATCTACCACCACTAAAAGGGTGTTAATGTTTCCTGAGGATGATGATATTATTCGCTGATTTTTACCGTCGTTACACGAGGTGAATAATAGCAAAGAAAAGGCAAGAGCGTAAATGATTTTCATGGTTTAAATTTTAAAATTAAAAACACTTAACGAGAAACTTTAAGTGTTGTACCTACTTTTAAATTAGTACCACTAATATCGTTCCAATCTTTGATATTTTGAATAGAAACGCCCGGAAACTTTCTAGAAATGCTCCATAAGGAATCTCCTGACTTCACTTTGTATGTTTTTGCTGAACCTGACGAACTGGATTTAGCACTTGAATTGCTCGCTACAGCGCTTACAGGCTTTGCTGATATTGAGGCCTTTGAATTATAAACACTTAAGCGTTGCCCAATTTTAAGATTGTTACTTCGCAGTCCATTCCAAGCCTTTAAATCTGAAACCCGCACTCCGTATTGTCGCGCAATTTTACCCAAATTATCCCCAGACCGGACGGTGTAAGTGGATTTGGACTTCGATTCCAATATCTGAACAACTGGTTTTTCGCGTTTATTCAGTTCGTTGGTCACGTACTCATAAATACTTGCTTCGTTATTTACAAACTTACCGACGGCGTGTTTTGGAAGCCTCAAGGTGTAATTTTCGCCTTCAACAAATGGAATAACATCCAATTTGTAAGATGGATTTAAAAACTGAAGTTCCTCCATTGGAAGTTCCAACAATTCCGAAACCTGATCCAAACTAATGGTTTGTTTCACGTGGATAGTATCGGTTTCCATATATCTAAAGTTCGGCTTATGCTTTTTAAAACCGTGCTCTTCAGCATATTCAAAAATGTACATGGTAGCTAAAAACGCTGGCAAATAACCGGCAGTTTCACGTGGTAAATGTGGTCTGATATTCCAATAATTTTCATATCCACCAGAACGACGGATGGCTTTACTAACATTTCCAGGACCTGAATTATAAGCGGCTAACGCTAAATCCCAATCGCCAAAAATCTCATACAGTTTCGCTAAATATTTACTTGCAGCTTCGGTAGATTTTATAGGATCACTACGATCATCAACATAACTGGTCACATTTAAGCCGTACATTTTACCTGTTCCGTACATAAATTGCCATAATCCTGTTGCTCCAACGCGCGATTTTGCACGAGGTTTTAATGCTGATTCTACAATAGCCAGATATTTTATCTCTAAAGGCACATTATAGTTATCCAATTCCTTTTCAAATAAAGGAAAGTAGTATTCACTTAAAGCCATTAAACGCTCCATGGAGTGACGTCTATGTTTTAAATACGACTTGATAACGCTTTCTAAAGATGCATTATACTCAATATTAAAAGGCGTTCTGGCGCTTAGCTTTTTCAAACGTACTTTTAAGGTATCAGTTGGTAACTCAGGATAATCAATGGCATCATATTTCAAATCGGTAACAGATTGATAAATACTATCAAACAATTCGTTACCATAAAGCTCATCAAGCCACTTTTGGTCAATTTCAGAGGCAATCTTTAAATCCTCAATTTTTTTTGATTTTAAGGAATCAGCAACGGGTTTTATTTCCTTTACGGCCCCATGTTCCCCATCGCTAATGGAATCAATCTGAACTGAAACAGTTTTATTTGGTGCTTTGGCAGCGTCTTTTTTTGGTGTTTTTCCTTGCGAAAAACTAAGACCACATACACATAAAGCGCCAAAGGTTAGAGATACTATTTTTTGGTTCATTAGTATGGTGTTTTATAAATCAACGATTTGTAGATTAAAATCGTACAATAATATTTAAAATGATGGTATAAAACAACAATTTAACACAGTTAACTGCGTTTCATCGGATAAATCCTACTTGTCGTCTATACCATCACTCTTCTAAAATTTTCAGAAGTTTAAGGTTGAAAAGCTGTTATTCCAAAATTGCAGCAATTCCCGGTAGCGTTTTACCTTCCAAGCTTTCTAACATGGCACCACCTCCGGTACTCACATAACTTACTTTATCTTCAAAGCCAAATTGTTTCACAGCAGAAACAGAGTCACCGCCACCTACAAGAGAAAAAGCACCGTTTTTAGTGGCTTCTGCGATTGAATTACCAAGTTCAATAGTACCGTTGGCAAAATTCTCCATTTCAAAAACGCCTAATGGGCCGTTCCATAAAATGGTTTTGCTTTGTAGTACGACGTCATGGAAGTTTTTAATAGATTCTGGACCTGCGTCCAAACCTTGCCATCCATCAGGAATATCAGTTACTTTTACAATTTGCGTGTTGGCGTCATTACTGAACGCGTCAGCAGCCACAACATCTACAGGCAGGTGAACTTTAACGTTTTTAGCTTCAGCCATTTTTAAAATTTCCAATGCCAATTCCATTTTGTCATCTTCACAAATAGAATCACCAACGCTGCCACCTTGCGCTTTAATGAAAGTAAAGGTCATTCCACCGCCAATTATTAAGTGGTCTACTTTATCTAATATATTCTCGATAATAGTGATTTTTGAAGACACTTTTGCACCACCAAGTACAGCTAAAACTGGTTTTTCACCAGATTCCATTACCTTATTGATACTTTCTATTTCTTGCGCTAATAAGTAGCCAAAACATTTCTTTTCTGGGAAAAATTGAGCAATAACCGCAGTTGAAGCGTGCGCTCTATGCGCTGTACCAAAGGCGTCATTGACATAAATGTCTCCAAGTTTAGATAACTTTTCTGCAAAATCCTTATCTCCTGCCTCTTCTTCCTTGAAAAATCTTAAATTTTCAAGCAATAGAATTTGGCCCGGTTGCAAATTATCTGCAGCAGCTTGCGCTTCTTCACCGATACAATCTGAAACAAAAATGGTTTCTACACCAATAATTTGTTCCACGTTTTTTAAGATATGCTTTAATGAAAACTCTTCCTGAACACCTTTAGGTCGTCCTAAGTGTGACATTAAAATACAACTACCGCCATCTTCCAATATTTTGATAATCGTTGGTTTTGCTGCAGCAATTCTTGTATCATCCGTTACATTAAATTGCTCGTCCAAAGGCACATTAAAATCTACTCTAATAAGTGCTCTTTTATCTTTAAAATTGAAGTCGTTTAAGGTTTTCATTGGTATTTCTTTTTTATAAAATGGAAACAAATGTAACTATTTCTAAAACGATAAAAAACGCAATCGTTTAGGAATTGGAATTCCAGCATCGTTAATGAAAAAAAATACATAGTTTTGTGCCATGCAATTCAGTACTGTACTAGGACAAGAACACCTCAAAAATCATTTGACACAAAGTGTCGACAACGGACGCATTCCGCATGCACAATTGTTTGTAGGCCCGGAAGGTTCAGGGACATTATCAATGGCTATTGCCTATGCCCAATATATACTTTGCGGTAATAAAAATTCAGAAAATACAGGTGGCAATGAAAGTTGCAACTTAAAATTTCAAAATTTTGGGCACCCAGATTTGCATTTTGCATTTCCGGTAGCGACTACAGAAAAGATTAAAAAACACCCTGTTTCAAGCCATTTTATGGAGGAATGGCGCCAATTACTCAAAGAGCAACCTTATGGGAATCTTTTTGATTGGTACCGCATTTTGGGCATTGAAAATAAACAAGGGCAAATTGGTGTTGATGAAGCTCTAAATATAGTTAAAGCTTTGTCGCTTAAATCTTATGAGGGTGGTTATAAAATCATGCTTATTTGGATGGCAGAAAAGATGAATACTTCTGCTGCCAACAAGCTTCTGAAGTTAATTGAAGAACCGCCTGCAAAAACTGTCTTTATTTTAATTGCGGAAGACGAAGCACAAATTATCAACACGATAAGATCCCGTTGCCAAGTGTTACATTTTCCACCTTTAGCGGAAGCCGTAATTATTGAAGCATTGCAAAAAAATTATCAACTGGATGAAGCAACAGCTACTAAAATAGCACATCAATCTAATGGGAATTACAATAAAGCCTGCGATTTAGTCTACCAAGATTCTGAAGATCTTCAATTTGAAGAATGGTTTGTCTTTTGGATTAGAAGTGCATTTAAAGCGAAAGGCAATAAAACAGCCATTCATGATTTAATTAGCTGGAGTGAACAAATTGCTAAAACAGGTCGTGAAACACAAAAACAATTTTTACAATTCTGCCTCGATTTTTTCCGACAAGCGCTATTGATGAATTACAATGCCGATGCATTGGTGTTTATGGAGCCAAAAACGAAGAATTTCAAATTGGAAAATTTTGCGCCTTTCATCCACGAAGGCAATATCATGGACATCAGCAATGAACTTGAAGATGCCATTTATCATATAGAACGTAATGGAAATTCTAAAATCATTTTAACCGATTTATCCATAAAACTCACAAGATTATTACATAAAAAAGCCAGTTAAATAACTGGCTTTTTTTATTCTTATAGAACGCTAAATGTAACTTGCATTCAGAATTTCATCACTTCATTAACGTTGTCCTTAGTTCTTTTTAACTTCAGCATTAAGAGCTTCAAGAATCTCTTTAGTTAAGTCATTACTTTCTTTACCATACATCACACTACCAGCTTCATTGCTACCTAAAATATAAGAGTAACCGTTCTTTTCGCCGTAATTCTTAACAAAGCTTCTTACATCTTTAATAAGGGTGTCAATTTGAGCTTGACTTTTAGATTGGATTTGTTGCTCTTCCATTTGAAATTGCTGTTGGAAACGTTGGTATTGTTGTGCCAAAGCTTGGTATTTCTCCTGAGAACTTTTTTGAACCATTTTAGGATCGGCTGCTTGCATCTCTGCTGCTTGCGCTTGAAAAGATTGACCTATACTATCAACTTTTTTATTGAATGCATCTATTTCAACTTGAAACTTAGCTTCAATATCTTTCTTCTTTTGATAATCGTTAATCAATTTGCTGTTATCAACAAACCCAATTTTTGTTTGCTCTTGACATGATGACAACATCACTAAAGTTAATAGAGCGATAAAACCTTTTTTCATTTTTATGTTTATTAGAATTTTGTGCAAATGTAGCAAAGTCAATGAGAAAATAATAAAAATATGTGATATAGGTTTATTTAATGAGAACCGGATTACCTATTAATTATATCAATCAAAAACGGATTTATAGGAAAGAATTTAAGGCTGTTTTAAAAATTCTCAATATAAATTCCTTTATAAGCGATTGAAACGCTCTAAAAACGCCTTAAATTACGTTTAAGCCTTCTTTATGACGTAAATTAACGAGGAATACTCTCCAGAAGCACTTGCCTTCATATTTGAGCGCCATCCATTCCAAAAACCTTTAAAATAATTCATACGGCCCGATTTATATTTTTCAGAAAGCAAGCTGACGTAAAACGCATCAAACTTCATTGGTAGAATTTCAACAACTTTCAAATCTACGGTTGTTGCCAATTTTGAAATCGCCTCCTGACTAAAATGCCAAAGATGTCTTGGCACATCATAAGCTGCCCAATACGCTTTATACATTTGCGCATCGTAACTTTTATAATTAGGAACAGCAATGATTAATGTGCCGTCAGCTTTAAGAAGATTTTTAAACGTCGACAAATGCTCATCAAGATTTGGCAAATGTTCCAATACATGCCAGAGTGTAATCACATCAAAACTGTCGGGTTCAAAATTGAAAAGTTTTTCCGTATTATAAACCGAGTTTTGCGTTTTTGAATTTGCTATGGCGCGCGCTTGATCATTTGGTTCAATCCCTGAAATTTTCCAACCGGCTTTGGCAGCTACTTGTAAAAAATCGCCGGTACCACATCCTACATCGAGTAGCGATTTTGAATCTGTAACGACACTTTCAATGAGCTTTAATTTTCTTTTTAAAGCGATTCCTTTCACAAAGTGATAGGCCTTTTCAAATACATTTCGTTTGGCGTCCGTATGGGAAATATAATCTTCGCTTTTATAATATTCAGGTAATCGGTCTTCAGACGGTCTTGGAAAAGTTTCGAGCATTCCCAATTCTTCATTCAACAGCAATTCAAAATCCTCTCCAGAAACTGAATGATCTTTTACTTTTATATAGACTTTTTTCTGATTTGAATTGGACACGTTTATGTATTTAGGAGCTGAATGAGGAAGCGAATTTAAGAAATAGAATAGATTTTTAATAGCAGTTGATGAATACTTATTCAGAGAATACATTAAACACCTTCTCCCCTCTATCATCTCAAACTGTTTTTCAATTGGATATTTTAATATGAAGGATCACTAATATAAAATCAGAATGCATTAAAAACCACTTAAAATTTTCAAAGTGATTCAACACAATATACAATTCAAGCCGTTATTTTGACGAACTGCACTCTTCAATGTAATTCTAAATCGTATTAAAAAAAGTGAGATTTGCACATTCAATTTTATCAAAATCATCGCGCCTAAAAAACAAATCACCTTACGTATTAGGATTCCCTAAACCGTAAGGTGATGTTATTTTTATATTGAAATCATACGATAAGAACTTCGAATTTTAACTTCCGTCCTTACGCATTTCAGAACAACAAAATGTATTACAGAACAGAATAATTCCGCATTAAAAATCGTACGTTCCACGTGGAACATCTGAATTCTATTTCTAATTTATCTGCCCATATAAACTAAAAGCACCGAAACATCACTTGGCGAGACACCGCTAATACGAGATGCCTGCGAGATAGATCGCGGCTGTATTTTTTCTAATTTCTGACGTGCTTCAATACTCATAGATTTCAATTGAGAATAATCAAAATCGGCTGGAATTTTAAGATCTTCTAAACGATTTAATTTATCTGCATTATTCTTTTCCTTGTCAATATATCCAGAATATTTCACCTGAATTTCCGTCTGTTCTATAATTTCCTTATCGAGATCATGTTCTTGAATGTACGATTCAACACTATCGATTTTACGAATATCATCCATTGAGATGTTCGGTCTTGCAAACACTTTAAACAACTTCCCCGATTGATTTACCAAAGCCGAATCATTTGCTTCCAGAATCGGATTTATAGATACAGCAGATACGCTAGTGTTCTTAAAAAACTCAACAAAAGATTCCGCTTTAGAATGCTTTTCTTCCATTCGTTTTAGTCGCTTTTCACCAACTAATCCAAGTTCATAACCTTTTGGCGTCAATCTTAAATCTGCATTATCTTGACGCAATAAGGTTCTATATTCAGCTCGTGATGTAAACATTCGGTACGGCTCTTCTGTACCTTTCGTAATCAAATCGTCAACCAATACACCAATATACGCTTCATTACGCTTTAAGATAAATTCATCTCTCTCCTGCACTTGAAGCGCTGCATTTATACCAGCCATCAAACCTTGAGAAGCCGCTTCTTCGTACCCCGTAGTTCCGTTAATCTGACCTGCAAAAAACAGACCTTTTACCAACTTCGTTTCTAAAGTATGCTTCAATTGTGTTGGCGGGAAATAATCATATTCTATAGCATAACCAGGTCTGAAAAACTTCACTTTTTCAAAACCAACTACTGAGCGCAATGCTTTAAATTGAACATCTTCTGGAAGTGATGTAGAGAATCCATTCACATATACTTCCACAGTATTCCAACCTTCAGGTTCTACAAATAATTGATGACGATCCTTTGTAGCAAAACGATTAATCTTATCCTCAATAGATGGGCAATATCTTGGTCCGGTACTTTGAATACGTCCATTAAACATAGGCGAACGATCAAAACCTTCGCGCAATAAATCATGCACTAACGGACTTGTATAACTCATATGACAATCGCGTTGGTGTGTCAATGGTTTGGTTACATCAGAAAAGGAGAATTTCTCCGGCACAGCATCTCCAGGTTGCACCTCCATTCTAGAATAATCTAAAGAACGTCCATCAACTCTTGGAGGCGTTCCGGTTTTCATTCTACCAGATTCAAAACCTAATTGCACCAATTGTTCGGTTATTCCCGTAGCCGCTCTTTCACCTGCTCTACCACCACCAAAACTCTTATCACCAATATGGATTAATCCGTTCAAAAACGTACCATTTGTAAGTACAACAGATTTCGCTTTGATCTCTAATCCTAAAGAGGTTTTTACACCAACAACCTGATCGTTTTTAACAATCAAACCCGAAACCATATCCTGATAAAAATCAAGATTAGGCGTTCGCTCCAACATCAATCTCCAGTCTTCAGCAAAACGCATACGGTCACTTTGCACCCGCGGACTCCACATAGCAGGGCCTTTGGATTTATTAAGCATTTTAAACTGAATAGCCGACGTATCACTCACAATTCCACTATAACCACCAAGCGCATCAATTTCGCGCACAATTTGCCCTTTCGCAATTCCACCCATAGCAGGATTACAGGACATTTGTGCAATATTCTGAAGATTCATAGTGATTAAAAGCGTAGCACTTCCCATGTTGGCAGCAGCAGCAGCAGCTTCACTACCCGCATGACCTCCACCAACAACAATCACATCATATTCGTTTTCAAACATAGTTTGTAAATTTTAATTCTTAAATGTTCCACGTGGAACACTACCCGTTTTAACCTCCAAATCAACTTTAAATTTAGAAACCCAAATTGCAGCCCTTGTCAAAAAGGTCAAAATAAAAGTTTGCAAATATACGTTGATTCACTGAAACTTAGCCCAATTGGGAGATGTAGAAATTTTCTTTCGAGCGCATCTGAGCCTCGTCTTCTTCCGTTTTATCCTTATATCCACAGTAATGAAGTACGCCATGAATCATCACTCGGCTTAATTCATTATCAAAACTTACACCAAATTCCTCAGCATTCTCCTTAACACGCTCGATAGAAATATACACATCGCCGTTAATTTGTTTGCCCATAGTGTAGTCAAAACTGATGATATCAGTTAACGTATCATGCTCCAAAAACTGAATGTTCAATTCCAAAAGATAGGCGTCATCGCAAAAAATATAATTGATTTCCCCCTCATTAAATCCTTCATTCTTGATAGCACCTGCAATCCAATCAGACAATGCAAGTTCGTTTTCTAATTGAAATTCTGTTTCGTAGTTAAAGCTGATCATTCTCTTTTTTAAAATAGTCTTGAACCTTTTTCTTGTAAAGTTGCTGCAAAGGTAATGCTTGCCTATTTAATATTTCAGTAGTATTAAAATATTCTTTAGCCGTCGGAATCTGATTATTGGTCGTATTATCAAACTGCCTCCTATTGGTATTGGACTCTCGCTTTTGCTCTTCACCCTGTAAAAACGTCGCGTTTTCAAGTTTAAGCAATTGGTGTTGCAAATTCATCATCCGTTGTAAGGTTTGATTCGTAAACCCCTTATTTATGAGATCAGATTCTATGCTTTCCATTTGCTTAAGGAGTTGCGTGCCTTGGGCATTGTTCCCTAATTCACGCAGTTTTTCTTCTAAGGCTTGACGCAATTTTTGCTGCTCTTGATAGATACGATAAAGCTCACCATTCAGACTTTCAGAAGAGCCCTCACCAGTACCATCACCCTCTCCAATAGAGCCTTCTTTACCACCTTGACCTGATTTACCTTCGCCCTCTTTTCCATCCTTACCCTCACCTTCCTTACCACCTTCGCCATCTTTAGATTTGCCCGTATTAGCCTTTTTAAGACCTTCTTCCATCTGTTTGTTGAGTTCCTCCTGACTCATGATGATATCGGGCAATTGCATACCGCCACCGCCGCCTCCCTGACCTTGTCCTTTTCCCGACCCTTCTCCTTGTCCTGGATTCATTTCCGATTCCATATTATCAAGAATATCACTCAAAAAACTAGCAAGATCATCCGTTGCAGTAATCGTGTATTGTTGCGTTGCCACACCTTGGTATAACATGTTTTCTGACAGTTGGCCCATGGACTTATCAATATTGAAGAACACCTCCGTGATTTTCGTATTCACGTCCTCTGACAGTTTGGGTTGTCGCAATGATAATGCAAAAAGACTGTCGTCTATATGCTCAAAATGTTCTCTTAAACTGCTTTGCTTACGCAGGAATTTGCCATATTGATTATGGTTGATGTGAATACTTTTAAATTGTTTCATCAAGGCTTCCTGATCAAAAGAAAATAACACCAAATTATCCAAAATCTGACGTAACATAGCGGCATCTTCCTGTAACTGCTCCTTTCCTCCACCCATCATAGATTGCGCCATTTTAGCACTCATCTGTTTCATTTTCTTTGAAGCATCTTGTTGCTTTTTTTGCGCATCTTTTTGTTTCTGTTCAGCACCCTTCTGATCATTTTTCTTCTCAGAAGCTTCTTTCTTTTCAAGTTGGTCAGAGGCTTCCTGCTGATCATTTTTGATTTCATTTTCTGTAGCAGGATCTTGCGGCACATCCATCGGTTTACGTAAAGCTTCGTTTTCTTTTTGAAGTTCCTTCAATTCTTTTTGAAAATCCTCAAATTGTTTATTGAGCTCATCCTGCTTTTCCTTGGTATTGGAATCCTTATCTTCCTTTGACAACTGCTCCTGATCTTCCGCTAATTTTTCAAGCTCCTGTTGTAATTTTTCTGTCTTCTTTGCCACATAATAACGCTTGGTCAACTCTAACAGTTGCTGTAACCTTTTTTGTTTATTTTTATTCTGTTTTGCCAACTGATCCAACCTTTCAGTCAGCTCCTCTTTTTGGATTTTATCTTGAATTTTCTCAAGCTCCTTTAAAAGTTTTTCATCCTTTTTAAGTTGCTCTTCATTATCTTTTAATCGTTCTTTCAAATCTTCCTTAAAAGGATCTTTTTCAGTAGTGTCCTTTTGAAAATTCTCAAGGTTTTCTTTAAGGCGCTTATTGAAATTCTGCATCATTTCCTCCTGCTGTTTCTGACGCTTCATAAAATTCTCAAGCTTCTTTTTATCGCTAAAATTGAGTTGCTCCTTTTCCTTTTGTGTTTTTGACAACTCCTCCAATTGCTTATCCTGAAGCTTTAACTTATCTAATGATTTGTCTAAATCTTTTATGGTTTCACTTTGTTCCTGCAATTGCTTGCGCTCTTCCTCGCCTTTCGTCAACTTTCGATAGGTAAACACACTACTTTTAACGGATTTGTGGTTGTGAATAGCATCATTATCAAACACTTGGAAGTACAATTCGTAATTAACACCTTCCTCCAATTCTAAATTATTTGGAAAAGCAGTGATAAATTCAGTAAAATTTGATGTGCTGATAGGAATAGATTCCATCTTCGTATCAGCTTCATTTTCCGAGTTATAATACATCAATTGCAGCTTACTTAAACCATAATCATCACTCGCTTGGCCATAGAAATAAAGCGTTTGCTGGTCAATAGTATCTCTTTCAACCTTTACATTAAGTTCAGGATAACCATCCTTAATCACCTGAATACTATATGCGAGATTCTCATAATCTTTAAGCGATGCATTACTTGTAACGATAGTATAATCCAAACGTGAAAACACCCGTTTAGAGGCTTCAAAATGGCCAGCGCTTTTCTTTTCAAAACCTACAGTATCATTGGCATACATGACCACTTGATCCGTAGAACGGGTTTTGATTTTCCAAGTGATATTGGTTCCTTCAGGAATCGTAGTATTCCCAGTACTTTTCAAAACTTCATCCGCCCTATTGGTATACGCCGGATAATCTAAAACCATTTCAAAATTGACCAAAGTAGGTACCATCACCACGTTTAACTGATACGGTTTTGAGACGACTTCATTCGCAGATAGTGTAAATGTAACGGCATCTTTTATCTGCGGAAACACATATTCAAAAGTACCCGGAGTGGATTGTCTTAAAAAATAGGTTTCGCCAGCGTAATGAATCTGCGCGTTCTCAGGAACAATTTTTCCGGCAGTTTTCACGACCAATTTATAATCTTTATTTTCTACAGCTTGCAAATCGTCATTCACCACAAAAAATTGAAAAGGAGCCGGTGGCTCGTAAGCCGTTTTATA
The DNA here is from genome assembly GCF_947500795.1 of uncultured Gelidibacter sp. Lineage (GTDB taxonomy): Bacteria > Bacteroidota > Bacteroidia > Flavobacteriales > Flavobacteriaceae > Gelidibacter. Next base: position 237,641 of record NZ_CANMTE010000002.1, read on the forward strand.
ATTCACTACGCGTTCGTAGCTATCACTAAACCAATTGAAATGTCCAGTTAAAAATGTCAATAATAAGATTGCGACAGGAATGGCAGCATATTTTAAGTAAGCGACGTTTTTTCTAAAATTAACGGCTCTTTTAAAAGGGATGGGTTGCAATTCGGCCGATTTCTGTTCGATGCTGGCCAATAATAATTCTGATTGTTCTGTGTTTCTTTGCAGTTGCAGTACATTCAGTAATTTATCGCTCACCTCAGGAAAATGTTTTCCTATTATTTTTGAAGCTTCATCGTAGTTAATCCCTTTTTGAAGTTTGAACAGTTTTGATAATGGCCACAATATAAATCGCACAAACAGTCCTACTTCTACCGCCACAAAAACCCAAAATAAAATGGTTCTGGCCGTTGGATTCAACCACAAAACATATTCAATAAACAAGGTTATCAAAAAATAGAGCAACCCAATAGCGAAAAACAGAATACTGCCTTTTAGCAATTCATTGGTATAATACCGCCTGATAAATTGCTCAAGTTTATTCTGTATGTTCTTGAAATTGTTCATAAATGGTTTAGAAGCACTGACTATATAACCTACTAAATTACAATTTTATTTTAAGCTAAAATTCCCCTTGAGAGATAAGCTGCTGTTAATTAAATTCAGGTTTGGAATGTTTTGTACTAAAAGAGACGTTTTACAAATCGAAATTTTAAATTTATTCACATGCCTATGTTAGCTTTCATCAATTGAGACCAATTTTAGGATTATACACTTTTGGACTCTAAACCTGCCTCGAATCTTCCGGATTGCATTTGAAAAATCTATCTTTGTATTCTTAAATTAAACAAAATGACTGATCAAGTTCGTGTGCGTTTTGCACCAAGTCCAACAGGGCCACTTCATATTGGTGGTCTCCGTACCGCATTATTCAACTATTTATTTGCCAAAAAACATAATGGTACCTTTGTATTGAGAATTGAAGATACAGACCAAAACCGTTATGTTGAAGGTGCTGAACAGTATATTATTGACGCTTTAAACTGGTGCAATATTCCTTATGATGAAGGTCCAGGTAAGAACGAAAAACTTGGTCCTTACAGACAAAGCGAGCGCAAGCATATGTATAAAGAATACGCTGAACAATTAATTGCTTCGGGTAATGCTTACTATGCGTTTGACACTGCTGAGAGCTTGGAACACCATAGAAAAGATCATGAATCAAAAGGGAAAACCTTTATTTATAACTGGCATAATAGAAATTTACTATTGAATTCCATTTCATTATCTGCTGAGGAAACTCAAAAAAAATTAGATAATGGAGAAGATTACGTCATCCGATTTAAATCGCCACAAGACCAAACTTTACAATTAACGGATATTGTTAGAGGTGATATTAGCATTGATACGAATATCTTAGATGATAAAGTTTTATTTAAAAGTGATGGGATGCCAACCTACCATTTAGCGAATATTGTTGATGACCATTTGATGGAAATTACGCACGTTATTCGTGGTGAAGAATGGTTGCCTTCCCTAGCCTTGCATTTTCAATTGTATGATGCATTTGGATGGGACAGGCCTCAATTTGCGCATTTACCATTATTGCTTAAACCTACCGGAAAAGGAAAGTTAAGCAAGCGTGATGGCGATAAATTAGGATTCCCAGTATTTCCTTTAGAATGGCAAGATCCTGAATCTAATGATGTTTCACGTGGATACAGAGAAGACGGCTACTTTAATGATGCCTTGGTTAACTTTTTAGCATTTTTAGGATGGAATCCAGGTACGGAACAAGAGTTATTCTCAATGGAAGAGCTTACCCAAGCTTTTGAATTGGAACGCGTCCACAAATCTGGAGCACGTTTTGATCCTGATAAAATTAAATGGTTCAATCATCAGTACATGCAAATGCAAAATGATGATGAATTAGCGGAAGCTTTTAAAAATAGTACACCACAATTAGCATCCATTGATGTAAATTATGTGGCTTTGGTAGTGGGCATGATTAAAGAACGCGCCACGTTTATCTCTGATTTTTGGGATTTATCGTCCTTCCTTTTTGAAGCTCCCACAAGTTATGATGAAAAAGCATTTGCTAAAATCATGAATGACGATACCCGAGAACTGATGAATGAATTGGTTCAAATTATCAATCACAGTTCAGATTTTACGGTTGATAACATTCAGGCTGATGTGAAAGCATGGATTGGTGAAAAAGGTGTCGGCTTCGGTAAAGTGATGCAACCCTTAAGATTAGCGCTAGTTGGTGCGATGCAAGGTCCTGATGTGTTTGAAATCATCTTTATGATTGGAAAAGCAGAAACCGCACAACGTATTGAAAAATTGGTTCAGACCATATAATTCAAAAGGTTTAATATAAAAAGGCTTAGTTTTCAATAGGTGAAACTAAGCCTTTTTACATTCTAGGAACGGTAAATTTTTACTCTAAATAATTAAAATGTGATGATCGCCGTTAACGCAAGCATGCTCTGATTCCCTTTAAACTTACTCTTGTTTGTTTCTCCAGCAAAGTTTTCATTATTCAGCTGATTCAAAATATTGGTAAATCCGTACATATATTGTCCTCTCAATTTAAACGACGGAAAACCAGCAGAAACACCAATGGCACCGTTCACATTAAAAGGAGAAATCTTATAAATATCCTTTGCCGTAACGCGGCTATAATTTTCAATAATATAATTCTCCTGATCTTTATTTTTCACCTCTAAATCGCCATTATATTGAATCATAGGGCCCAAATCAATGGTAACATACTCTTTTACAACCTTAACATGAACCAAAAATGCCACTTGCGCGGTCAACATCGTAAAATCAACTTCCTCTGGAGCCTCTAAAAGTGTCGGTTTGGCCATTATACCAAGTCTGTTTTCAGTCAATTGAATGTTATAACTTACCGTGTACCACTTGTGCGGCAACTCCACACTTGCAGTAAGTCCGCCAATCCAACCTTGACCACTCTTAGTAATAAAATTATCTGTTTTTATATCAAACTGTGTAATACCACCATAAAGACCGAGCGTATTTCGTGTTCTTACAGTTTGTTGTGAATACGAATGTGTAACAGAAGCTACACTTAAGACGACTAATAAAATAATTAGTTTATTTTTCATAAGAATTGAGATGTTTCGTGAGACAAATTTCGATATTTTTTTTAATAAATTCCTCAATTCATTGAAAAACAATTAGTCTGACACTTAGCTTTTTGAAGAAAATGCATGTTTCAGGATAATTATAGTTTAATTTAGTATTTTACATAGTCTAACCCTTAAAACTCCTTTTATGTTTGCTCTTCCGATTATTGCTGTTATTATTTTTGTCATAGTCATTTCTGCTTTTTTTACCGTGAAGCAACAGTCTGCTGCCATTATTGAACGTTTTGGTAAATTTCAAGTCATTCGACATTCGGGATTACAAATGAAAATTCCAATTATTGATCGTGTGGCAGGTAGAATGAGCCTGAAAATTCAACAATTGGATGTAATTGTTGAAACAAAAACCTTGGATGATGTTTTCGTGCGATTAAAAATTTCTGTTCAATTTAAAGTGATTTCAGAAAAAGTATATGATGCCTTTTACAAACTGGATTATGCACACGATCAAATTACCAGTTATGTGTTTGATGTGGTACGTGCAGAAGTTCCTAAAATGAAATTGGACGACGTTTTTGTTAAGAAAGATGATATTGCTATCGCCGTTAAAACGGAATTGAATGATGCGATGTCAGATTACGGTTATGACATCATTAAAACGCTTGTAACAGACATTGATCCGGATGCACAGGTAAAAGCTGCCATGAACAGAATTAATGCGTCTGAGCGCGAGAAAATAGCGGCTCAATTTGAAGGTGATGCTGCGCGTATTTTAATTGTAGAACGTGCAAAAGCGGAAGCAGAAAGCAAACGTTTACAAGGTCAGGGTATTGCTGATCAGCGTCGTGAAATTGCACGTGGTTTAGAGGAATCAGTAGAAGTACTTAATAAAGTGGGTATTAATTCTCAGGAAGCGTCTGCACTAATTGTGGTAACACAGCATTATGATACGCTTCAGTCTATTGGTGAACATGTAAATAGTAACTTGATTTTATTACCAAATTCGCCTCAAGCTGGTAGTGATATGTTAAACAATATGGTGGCTAGTTTTACGGCAAGTAATCAGATTGGTGAAGCCATGAAAGAAGCCAAAAACAAGAAGAAAGAAAACGATTTGAAAAAGTAATCATCAATAAAAAGCCCTTCAGATGTGAAGGGCTTTTTAGTTTTTAATAGTCTCTATCCAACGCTAGATTTCTTTTAGTTGGTATTAACGCAACCAATTGTATCCTTACGCATCTTCATAGCAATACCTAAACCTAAAACATATGAGAGCAAAAATTTTATTGTTAATGATCGTCGGAATCTTATTTTCTTGTTCCAGTGATGATGACCATCAAACAAAAATTATCAACATGCGTGTGAATCATTATCAAAATACAGGAATGGGCGAAGGTTTGTTTTTAACTTTTCTTGTTCAAGAAGGAAATGCTATTGGAACAGATAATTGGACAAAATTATATAATACCATTGAAGGTTTTGATTATAAACCAGGGAAAATTTATGATCTTTCAGTAGTGGTTGAGCAGGTTAAAAATCCGCCTCAAGATGCCAGTTCTTTAAAATATACGTTGAAAGAAATAATTTCGACTCAAGATGTAGATCCTGAAATTCTATTTGATATTGATTTAAAAACAAATGGTCAGAGTTTTGTGACAACAAATTCAGGCTACGAACTTTTAAATCAGATTGAGATTGATTGTAATACGCTTTGCGATGCTCTCAATGCAGCCTTAGAAAATAAAGACTTCGTTGTGGGAACTTTTAAAAGACTCCCTAATAATGACCTACAATTGGTGGAACTGAAGTAAATTTCTTGCCAACAACGAACTGAATTACTGGCGAAATTAAATTAGGTAACATCTCCTCTTTTGATGCTTGTATATTATCTAAAAAAGCGCAGTCGAAACCCGTATGATGTTGTATCAACCTGTTTCGACTGCGCTAAATTGGACATTTTTATGCGAATGTTGACACCCTTATAAGGATGATCAAAAAATTCAATACACTTTATAATGCTTTTGCCTCAGTGACCAAAGCTTCATTTTTATCATCTATTCCTGAAGCGATAAATGCCTCAATATCTTCATTACGCTCTAACCCTTGTTCCAATAACACACCAAGTGTAATCATTGTAGCAATACGCGTCCCGACTTTTTTAGCCGCGGTGTTAAACCAAGGTTGCAACTCTTCATAACTCACATTTTTTGCAAGTTCTTGAATCTCTGCTTTAGTTTTTAATTGTTTTTCTTCCGGCAGATTGGTATATTTTTTACCTAATTGCTGAATGATATCAATCGCTTTTCGTTGCGGTTGATTGTTATTTGGTTTCACTTGCTGTGGCGAATTCTTTTGCTCCGTTTTTCCAGTATTCGATTCCTTAGTCCAAGAATCACGCAAGCCGACAGTTTTATTAAATACTAAGTTTTCTGCCGTCGAATCTTTATCAACATTAAAGTATCCAATACGTTGAAATTGGTAACGGTCTCCAACTTTAGCATCTTTTAAACTCGGCTCCACATACGCCGTAATGATTTTTAAAGATTCAGGATTTATAAATTCCATAAAATCCTTATCAGGATGTGCATCTGGAGAAGGATCCATAAACAAACGATCATATTCTCTAACCTCTGCCTTTACAGCATGTTTAATAGACACCCAATGCAAAGTTCCTTTAACTTTTATAGACGTATCTTCAGTATAGGTACAGTGAATTTCGGTGATATTCCCATGTGCATCTTTAACAACGCTTTCACCCTTAATGATGTAAGCATTCTTTAAACGCACTTGTTTTCCGATGCTTAATCTGAAATATTTGCTGCTCGCTTCTTCCTTAAAATCATCTCTTTCAATATACAATTCTCTAGAAAAAGGCACTTTTCTAAAGCCTAAACCTTCATCTTCCTGGCTATTTTCTGCTTCCAACCACTCCTCTTTTCCTTCTGGATAATTTGTGATTACAAGTTTAACAGGATCTAAAACAGCCATCACTCGTGGCGCTGTTTTGTTCAAATCTTCTCTGATACAGAACTCTAAAAGAGCCACATCAATCACATTATCACGTTTGGCAACCCCTACGGTTTCCACAAATTTACGGATCGCGTTTGGAGTATAACCTCTACGACGCAACCCAGAAATAGTTGGCATGCGCGGATCATCCCAACCCGAAACAATCTTCTCTTCTACCAATTTTAACAACTTACGTTTGCTCATGATGGTATAACTCAGGTTTAAACGGGCAAATTCGCGTTGTTTTGGGCGTATTTTGTCAGATTCAACCACTTGGTCCAAGAACCAGTCGTAAAGCTCTCTGTGAGGCTTAAATTCGAGAGAACATAAACTGTGTGTAATACTTTCCAAATAATCACTTTCACCATGCGTCCAATCGTACATAGGGTAAATGCACCAATCGTTGCCCGTTCTGTGATGGTGTTTTTTCAATACACGATACATAATTGGGTCACGCATTAGCATATTGGTATGCTTCATGTCAATTTTTGCACGCAATACATGAGACCCTTCTTCACATTCCCCATTCTTCATTTTTTCAAAAAGTGCCAAATTTTCCTCTACACTTCTATTGCGATAAGGACCATCTACACCAGGTTGTGTCGGTGTTCCTTTTTGCTCCGCCATAGCTTCAGACGATTGCGAATCAACATAAGCTTTTCCGTCCTTAATCATTTGAACAGCCCAATCATACAACTGTTGAAAATAATCAGAAGAGTACAATTCATTCGCCCAAGTATAGCCTAACCAAGAAATATCTTCTTTAATGGCATCCACATACTCTTGTTCTTCTTTTGCTGGATTGGTATCATCAAAACGTAGATTTACAGGCGCGTTATATTTTTCACCCAAACCAAAACTGATACCAATGGCTTTGGTATGTCCGATATGCAAATACCCATTTGGTTCCGGCGGAAACCTGAACCTAAGGTCGTCTTTAGACATTCCATTAGCTAAATCTTCTTCTATAATGTGCTCTAAAAAGTTGAGCGATTTTGATTCTTCTGACATAGGACTCGTGCTTATTTGTTATTCTTTAGTGCATTTTTCGGCACAATAAGAATTCTTATGCAAAATTAGGGATTTTTTTAGTTCTATAAATGGCTTATTTTTGTGGATATAAATGGAATTATGGGTGTTATTAAAGTTGAAAATATCAGGGTGTTTTCACATCATGGATGTTTAAAGGAGGAAACAAAAATAGGTAGCGATTATCGCGTCGATCTTAAAATAAAAGCCGATTTAAAACCTTCTGCAAAATCAGATAAATTGAGTGATACTGTTGATTATGTATTACTTAACAGAATCATAAAGGAAGAAATGAAGCAACCTTCCTATTTGCTAGAAACGGTTGCCAAACGTATCTTGAATCGTATTTTTGAGGAAGATCAATTGGTTACCAAAGCAACGGTTTCAGTAAGTAAAATTAATCCTCCAATTGGTGGCGATGTGGAAAAAGTGACCATTAAAATGACGGAGAAGCGAAAAAAATAGAACTATATAGCTTACCAAGTTTATTTTTTTTACATTTGCACTTCCAAATTTGGCATCATGGCCGAGTGGCTAGGCAGAGGTCTGCAAAACCTTCTACAGCGGTTCGAATCCGCTTGATGCCTCAAGAAAACCTTCAACTAATGTTGAGGGTTTTTTTATTTTAAATTTTTATCTGTTGGAACGCTGATGACGCGGATAAGTCGAATCAGAGCAGATTTTTGTATTGATTCTAAATTTTTATAAAAAATTAATTAAAGACTACAAACCTTCTACAGCGGTTCTCCCGATAGCTATCGGGACGCTTGATGCCTCAAGAAAACCTTCAACTAATGTTGAGGGTTTTTTTTATTCTAAATTTTCTGTTGGAACACTGATGACGCGGATTGAGCAGATTAAAGCTGATTTCTTTGATTTGATGGTATAAGAATTCTATAAATAAAAGTATTATTTCCTATCTTAAATTTTACTCGTTTGAACGCTGATGACACAGATTGAGCAGATTACAGCTGATTTCTTTGAGTTGATGGAATGAGAAATTGATGAATGGAGTACACTTTTCTTTCTTAGTATACCCTGAATTCACCGCTGATAACGCGGATTGAACAGATTGAACTTGATATTTTTTGATTTGATGCAATGAGAAATCAAGAAAACTAGCCGTTGTTGTTGATAAGTGCTATTTTTTCATTCACTTTATCCATAAACTCGTGGAGATATTCTGGAACATTTTCTTTTACTTGGTCAATTGTCCACTTATAAACAACACCATTTTTTGAAAGTTGAATAAAGAGTCCGCCGCCATCAGCGCAATCTGGACATCCAAAAACTGTAGTGTCATCTTCCAATAATTGCTGTGGCATATAGGTTGTCAAATCTTTTACTTGATTGAAAGAAGCTTCATCTAACTCGCGAAATTTTAAATTTTCCAATGATTGTTTATCATCGGTATTTTCATAGAGTTTAGTGTCGGTCAGCTTAAAAATTGCTACACAATTTTCACCTGCACACATGCCATAATAATGGCCGAAAATAAGATAATCTCCTGTCTTTTTAGAAATATCATCAGAATTACAAGCTGTAAATAGAAACGTGGTCAATACTAAAATAAGTACTCTTTTCATGAGATAGGTTTCTATGTAGATGGAACTTATTGTAAATGGTTGCGTGATAACGCAAACTATTCATTTTCAAAAGGATTGATTTGCTCCAATCGGTCTTTAAGCAATTCCTTTTCTTTAGGGAAAAACGCCTGAGTGAGTAATAAAACTCCAAAACCTAAAATAACTAAGGCTACAATCTTTTTCGTCTTAAAAATGAGTCGTGGGGTTAACTTATTCTTCAGCTTTTTAGCAATAAGAATCTTAAAAAGATCAATTATAAAATACGTTACGAGGATGGTACTTAAGAATACAACTACGCCACCTTTGCTATCCGTAAATGAATTGGCAATGATGATGAATCCTACCCATCCCACGAGCACACCAATATTTATAAAATTCAGTAAAAATCCTTTTAAAAAGAGTTTCCCATAGTTCTTTTGGAATTCCACCCTATGGTATTCCCTGACAATGGAACGAAAGGATTTTGAAGTTTTTGTAAAGGAGATAAATCCGTAGGCGACCAAAATAACCCCTCCAAAGACCAGGAAATTAGGATCATCCTTTATTTTATCCAATAACTTATTAGTACTTAAAAAGGCGACGGCAATGAATAAAATATCAGCAAGCATCACGCCCAAATCAAAAATAAGAGCGCTTTTAAATCCTTTTGTAGCACTCGTTTCTAAGAGTACAAAAAATACTGGCCCGATTGTAAAAGCCAGTATAATTCCAAAAGGAATAGCCGATAAAATGTCGTCAAACATAAAACTTGTGTTTCAACAAAACTACATAAAAATTTACCTTTTAAGTAGCTTCAAGGTTTTCAAAAGCCTAACCTATACTATGTGTTTATTCATTATCAAGCATCTACAAAATAAAGAAATTTCTTAATCCATAATCTTAATACGACCACCCAACACTTTACTCTCAATAACACGTTCTGGATTTCCATAAATAAACACATCACCACCAGCACGTATTTTTATATCTGCCACTTTTGAAGCGTTGATATGCGCTTCTCCTGCAGCTCTAATAGCCACGTAACTAGATTCAGATTCCAATGTTTTACCATTAAAAATCCCGCCCGTGTTAATAGAAATATCTTGTCGCATTACTTTTCCAAAAACTTGCACATCACCACCTGTAACGGCTTTAACTTCGTTTTCGGTAACATCCAGCGTTAATTTGATAATGGCGCCTTCTTGAGCTCGTAATTCGATTTTATGCTGTTTAAAAGTGTCTTCAGAACTTACATAAGCACCCTCATTCGCATCAATAATCGCAATATCTTTAAAATACAAGGTGACATTGGTTTTGTTACCGTCAAATTTCTCACCTAAACGCATTTTCACCTTCAGCACCCCATTTCTATTGACCAATTCCACATCACTTTGGTTATCTCCAGAAATAATCGCTTTATTTTCATTTGCTTTTATCAAGGTCACGTTAATTAAATCGTAAACTTTTAGCTCGTCAAAATCGCCAATATTTTTTTCTATGCCTTCTTGGGCTAACGATTGTACCCCTAAAAACAGGGCCATCATCATTACTATTATTTTCATAATTATTTTTTTTTAAGTTATAAGCCATACATAAAAACTACCCTTAATTTACTAATTTAAAGGGAGTTGAAACTATAGCAATTGATAAATAAAACTTAAAACTTAGGCCACTGATACTGCCGTGCCGGTTACAGAAACGGTTATACAGTTATTAACAGTAACCTCCATATCTACCTTAATACCAACAACAGCGTTGGCATTTAGTTTTCTTGCATGGTTCTGCAATTCTTGAAAAGCTTGTTCTTTTACCTGGCTCATACTTTCAGAAATTCCAGCATAGTATTTTTCCATATTGAAGGAAATTGACATTTTTTGCATGTTGACTGCAATTCCTGAAACGATGCCTTTATATTCTAAAATTTTAAAGCCTTCTATAGAATTAGTGGTTGTGAGAATCATATGTTTAAGTTTATCCTATCAGTAGAAACTACACCACATTTGTTACAATTCTATAATTTGTGGTTTTCCAATCAGCGTAAAATCGAGGTGTTTTTTAACTAAATCGGTGTTTTTAACCTTCACTACGACTTCTTCACCAAGTTGATAACTCACGCCAGATTTTTTTCCAACCAAGGCATATTCTGTTGCATCAAATTCATAATGATCATCATTCATATCTCTAACAGATACCATGCCTTCACATTTATTTGAAACGATTTCAACATAAATTCCCCAATCTGTTACACCAGAAATAACTCCTACAAACTCTTCATTTTTATGGTTTTCCATAAATTTGATCTGCATGTATTTAATAGAATCACGTTCTGCCTTGGTAGACAGATTTTCCATATTGCTGGAATGGTTACATTTCTCTTCGTAAATAGCTTCATTAGCCGATTTTTCACCATCTAGGTAACGTTGCAACAAACGATGCACCATCACATCAGGATAACGACGGATTGGCGACGTAAAATGCGTGTAATAATCGAATGCTAAACCATAATGGCCGATGTTATGCGTGGTATATTCCGCTTTACTCATCGTTCTAATGGTCAACGTATCCACTAAATTTTGTTCGGCTTTACCTTGAACATCTTTTAACATCCCGTTTAAAGAAGATGAAATACTATTGCGATCCTTGAAATTAAGTTTGTATCCAAATTTAGAAACTACGCCTTGCAATGCCGCTAATTTAGTAGCATCTGGCTCATCATGCACACGATACACAAAAGTCTTTTTAGGCGATTGTTTTCCAATATATTGTGCTACTTTTTTATTGGCAAGCAACATAAATTCTTCAATCAATTTGTTGGCATCTTGACTGGTTTTAAAGAACACCCCTATCGGATTTGCCTGCTCATCAAGATTGAATTTTACTTCTACTTTATCAAAAGAAATGGCGCCTTCTTTCATACGTTCACGACGCATAATTTTTGCCAATTCGTCCATTTTTAAAACAGCATCAGCAATATTTTGATCAACGTCATAAGCCTCTCCTGTAATAGAAACTTCTTCTGGAATGTGGGTCCCGTTGGTTTCAATGATGGCTTGCGCTTCTTCATAAGCAAAACGAGCATCACTGTAGGTTACCGTTCTTCCAAACCACTGCGATTTTATTTCAGCCTTATCATTCATCTGAAACACTGCAGAAAATGTATATTTTTCTTCGTTTGGACGTAAGGAACACGCATTATTTGACAGTACTTCCGGAAGCATAGGAACTACCCTATCCACCAAATACACTGAGGTTGCACGCTCATAAGCTTCATCATCTAAAATAGTACCTTCTTGCACATAATGCGATACATCAGCAATGTGTATTCCGATTTCAAATAAACCATTATCCAGCACTTCAAATGATAACGCATCATCAAAATCTTTTGCATCTTTCGGATCTATGGTAAACGTAAGCACGTTTCTCATGTCGCGACGCTTAGCAATTTCAGCTTCGTTAATGGACGTATCTAGGTTGTTGGCATATTCTTCTACCTCGGCAGGAAATTCGTATGGAAGCCCATATTCTGCCAGAATAGCGTGAATTTCAGTATTGTGTTCTCCAGGTTTTCCTAAAACTTTTAAGACGGCACCTTTAGGTGAATCTTCGTTTTTTTCCCAACTTTCAAGAGATACTAAAACAACATCGCCATTTTCAGCTTTGTTAATTTTATTGATCGGTACAAAAATGTCCGTATACATCTTGTTTCCGTTCACAACAACGAAAGCGTAATTATCGTGAATTTGAATCACCCCTACATATTCGCTTTTAGCGCGTTTAATGATGTTTGTAATCTCACCCTCAAACTTACCCTTGTTACGACGTTTGTAAGCGTAAAACTCAACTTCATCGCCATTTAAGGCCTTATTTATGTTATTGGAAGCAATAAAGACATCCTCTTCAAAGTCTGGACTGATAATATATCCTGAACCTTTGGAGGCCATATCTAAAATTCCCGTATGGTATTCTGTGTTAACAACTGCTTTAAACTTGCCACGTTCAGTTTCTTCAATCTCTTTTTTAGCAAGTAACTCCTGAAGTTTCTTTATAATTTGATTTCTGCTAGAAGCATCATTTACTTCAAGTTTAGCAGCAATTTGTTTATAGTTATAGGATTGATTTCTATCTTTTTTTAAAATACTTAGAATTGTATTTGTTAGGTTAGAGATCTTATTTGATGATCCCTTTCTTCTTTTTTTTGTCATTTATAATGTAATCATATTGAATTTCTAAAGTTAAGCGAAATTCTGTTATTTGAAACTCAATTAAAGGAGAAGATTGGTAATTAAGTTTTTACAAAACTACGATTTATATATTAAACCAAAGTTTCCTTTATATCAAATTTAAGATAACTCCGACATTTCATTCTTTTAAAAACACTTTAAAAACTCTAAATCGAAGTTCAAAACAGTTATCCACATTTATATATATTATAATTAGCTTTTATTTTAAAATTAAAAAAAAAATGATGTTTATGATGGGGTGTTAATAACCGTTATAACTTTTTGAGCTTTTGTTTTGAAAGTTTAAAATTGACAGTTTGTTAGGATGAAGTTAACAAGTTATATGATTTTAATCGCTTGAGTGTAAGTGATATTTTAAAGGTTATTAACAACTGTTAACAACAGGATTATACAACTAATTCATGATAATATTTTTCTATTTCTATGTTCACAGACCTACTTTTTGATGATGATAAGTAGTCAGAAAAAAATGGGTTAAATTTTAGGAATTGATGTTTATAACCTTGGTTGTAAAAAAATCTGACTTATAAAAATTTTAATGTTAGAAATTAGCTACAAGATATTAACAAGAAATCAATAGTAGTTTAACTGTTGTTAACAACGTAAAGTGTTCCTTATATAGATGTATAAATATATCCTTTTATTTAAGTGCATTTAGTAACTTTATACGCGAAACAAAACACAACAAAATATGAAAATTTCAATTGGTAATGATCATGCTGGTACTGAGTATAAAGAGGCCATTATTAAGCATTTAGAGAAGAAAAACTTCGAAATTAAGAACTACGGAACTAATAGTAATGACAGCGTAGATTATCCAGATTTCGTACATCCAGTAGCAACTGATGTTGAAAACAACGCTGTGGATTTCGGAATTATTATCTGCGGAAGCGGTAATGGTGCAAATATGACTGCTAATAAACATCAAGGGGTACGTTCAGCCTTATGTTGGAATAAAGAAATTGTAGCCTTGGCAAGACAGCATAATGATGCTAATATATTGAGCATTCCGTCCCGATTTACAGCGCTTCAACAAGCTATTGAAATGGTAGACACCTTTATAGAGACTGCTTTTGAAGGTGGGCGTCACGAAAACCGCATTAAAAAGATTCCAGTGGAACATTAATTCATGGGTCTTCACCATTCACATTCTAATAAGAAAGATAGGAATCTAGTCATTTCTATCCTGCTGAACATCCTGATAACTGCTGCTCAAATTGTGGGCGGCATCTTATCAGGAAGTTTGGCCTTATTAAGTGATGCGCTACATAATTTTAGTGATGTTATTGCTCTTGTTGTAACTTATGTAGCATCAAAATTATCAAAACAAAAAGCGTCCTTCCATCGTACATTCGGTTATAAACGTGCTGAAATTCTTGCCGCGTTTATCAATGCTTCAACTTTAGTTATTGTTGCCATTCTTTTAATTATTGAGGCGTTTAGCCGTTTTCAGAATCCAGAACCTATTGAATCCTCTTTAGTTATTTGGTTGGCTTTAATTGCCATTTTTGCGAATGGTTTTAGTGTATTACTTCTCAAAAAAGATGCGCAGAATAACCTTAACATGCGTTCTGCATACATACATTTATTGACAGATATGTTAGCAAGTGTTGCCGTATTAGTAGGTGGATTATTGATGACATTTTACCAATGGTATTGGGTAGATAGTGTGTTGACTTTCCTGATTGCGCTGTATTTAATTTGGGTAGGCTATGATTTATTGATCAAATCTTCCAAAATGCTCATGTTATTTACGCCAGATCATATTGATATTAAGGATGTGGTCAGAGCCGTACATCAAATTCCTAAAGTGAATAGACTGCACCATGTGCATATTTGGGGTTTAAATGATGATGAATTGCATTTGGAAGCACATTTAGAATTTAAGGAAGATATTAGTCTGTCTGAATTTGATAACATTTTACACGATATTGAACTATTATTACATGATCAATTTGAAATTAATCATGTCAACATTCAACCGGAATTCAATAAAATGGATCCTAAAGAAATTATTGTCCAAGATTAATTGATTCACCACAAAATACAGTTATCCACATGTTAACAATTACTACAAAAACCTTTAAAGAACTCAGTATTGATGAGCTCTATGCTCTGTTACAATTGCGAAGTGAAATATTTGTAGTGGAACAAAATTGTGTGTATCAGGATATCGATTATAAAGATCAAAATGCCTTACATGTGTTGGGATTTAAGGACAGTGAATTAGTGGCGTACACGCGAATTTTTAAACCTGGTGATTATTTTGAATTGGCCAGTATTGGACGTGTACTTGTAAAAGCCAGCGCGCGCCATTTAAACTTTGGATATGCGATTATGGAGGCTTCCATTAAAGCGATTGAAGAGCGCTACAACGAGACCAAAATTAAAATTTCAGCCCAAACCTATTTAAAAAGATTTTATAATAATTTAGGTTTTGTGGAAATTGGAGAAGGTTATCTTGAGGATGGTATTCCACATATTGGAATGTTGAAAAGCTAGTTAATTTCTGACACATAAGTGACCATAATCTCTACACGACGGTCATATTTAGCCTCGCCTCCCAATGGGAATTTGCGGCGCATCCCAACAAATTTCATACGTTTGGCATTGATGCCTTGCTTTACGAGATAATCATAAATATGCTTAGCTCTGGCTAATGATAAATTGCGTTTGTTTGTTTTTCTATCAATCGCATCCCTACTGTTTTGGGTGCAACACACATGACCTTGAATGGTAAAATAAATGTCATCTCTTTTAATTAACACCTTGGCAATTTCCTCTAAAGTCTTTTTTGATTCTGGTAATAAATAGCTGTAACCGGTTTGAAAAAGGATATTATCCAAGACGATATTATCCCCTATTTTAATGTTGCCTTCTAAGGTTTCCTTGGCGGTTTTAACTTTAGTTTCAACGATAGGTTTTGGTGGAAAAACTGGCGAAACGATAATCTCAACCTTTCTGTTTAAACCTCGAATTTTATTGACATTTTCCTCTTTAATGAGTTTTAATAATATTTTACCCTTACCATCAACATTGGTAATCAGCGATTCGTCAAACTCATGGTTTGAAAAGGTGGTTTTAATGGAATTGGCTCTTTTTTGTGAGAGTGCTAAGTTGTAAGATTCGCTGCCTCTGTCATCTGTAAACCCATAAATAGATATTTTTTGAATGTCTAAATTTTCGATTTCAGAAAGGAAAACAAGGAGTCTACTTTGTTCTGTTTCAGTGACTTCAAATTCATCAGTTTCAAAAAACACCTCATGTTTTAATTCCTCTTGAGCCCATAGCAGATGGGTAAAAAGAACACTTATAAGCAGTATTTTTTTCATTATTTAGTCACTTAGTTGACTAAATATAACTAATTTTTTTACATACTAGTTTTCTATTCGACGAACGGAAATTATTGAAGATGACTTAAATACGTTGATGGACTCTTTAAAATGTCTGCACCTTTTTTAATTTCAGTATTATTCGCAATGTAATAGGTGTACATGCCTTCTCTATAAAAATAACGCTTTACAATTTCCTCAGACAACAGGCCCATAATTTGAGTTTTATTATCATCAATAGCTTTCGTTTTATAGGTGTTTAACGATTTTAATAAGTCATTATACTGCGCATCAATTACACCGTTTAAATCTTCGTCTTTAGCCACTAATAGGGCATCGTCAAATGCTTTTTCAGTCTTGGTTTCAAAATTGAAATTATTGGCTTTTAAAAAGGCTTTAAAGGCATTAAAATCGGCATCCGTTAACTTAAAACTCTTTAAATCTGTAACCTTATGTGAATAATAGTAGTCTGTTGCAAAATCAAAAATCAGATGTTCGTTGACAATAGCCTCAGTAATTGGGCTCAATTTAGTAATATCCAACTCCACATCAGGTTGAATTCCACCACCATCATATACGGTTCTACCTCTTTTGGTTTTAAACGCAGTATAGTTTTCTTTCTTGACACGTGTCGCTTTACCACTTTCGTCTCTATTCCAATAATCTAAAGACTGTATAGAGCGTCCTGAAGGCGTGTAGTAACGTGAGATGGTAATTTTCATTTGCGTGCCGTAAACCAAAGATTTTGGACGCTGTACCAAGCCTTTACCAAAACTTCTGGCACCTACAACCACTGCTCTATCTAAATCCTGTAACGCCCCGGCTACAATCTCACTTGCAGAGGCACTTCTACCGTCAATCAAGACTACTAACGGAATCTCGGTGTCAATGGCTTCTTTTTGGGTATAATAGGTTTTATTGTACTTATCAACTTTTGATTTTGTAGTAACGACCAATTGATTTTTAGGAATAAAAATATTGGTAACATTCACCGCTTCATTGAGCAATCCACCTAAATTGCCTCGAAGATCCAAAACAATTTGTTTTGCCCCTTGGCTCTTTAAAACGCGAACGGCATTAATGGTTTCGGCTGATGCCTTTTCATTGAATTTTCGCAACACCACATAACCTATTTTATCATCAATCATTGAATAATGTGGCACAGCGTGGATTTCTACAGCTTCACGTTTAATGGTAGCTGTTTGTGTTTTTCCTTGACGCACATACGTAACCTCTACGGTAGTTCCGGCAGTACCTTGTAATAAATTCCCAGCATCATCATTAAAATCGGCTACAACGGTCTGATCTACTTTAATAATTTCATCACCCGCCTTTAATCCTGCTTTATCCGCCGGAAAATCTTTATAAGGCTCTATGATAACTAATTTATCTTTTAGGGTTAATACGCTGGCCCCAATGCCTGTATAATCGCCTGTATTATTAATTCTCGAGGCTTCTACATCTTGTTCATTGTAAAAATTGGTGTAGGGATCCAAATCTTGAAGCATGCTTTTAATGGCGGTATCCATCAAATCTGCCGGATTGGTTTCATCAACATAATTCATGTTGATCTCTTTAAATAATGTGGTAAAAATTTCTATTTGCTTGGCAATTTCAAAAAAATCGTTTTTAAATGCCGATCCAGTAATAAATACAACACCAATAAGAATAGGAAGTACTATCTTTTTTGTCAATAACTTTTTCATAAGCGTAGTCTCAAAAAGTTTAGGAATTAGGGTGTGATTCTTTCTTTAAAAAAGCGTCCAATAAGGTATTCATTTTTTTCGATATGGTACTAAAATCGCTTTCAGTCTTCCCAATATACAACACCATTAACGCATATTGACCTGTAATGTTGTTACTATAAGCGGATTTATTAAGCCTGTAAGCCTCTCGCATCAAACGCTTTATTCGGTTTCTATGGACTGCTTTTTTAAAATTGCGTTTACTTACTGAAACACCCGTTTTTAGTGGCGTAGAATCTTCAAAGCTGGTTTTTATATACACGAGCCTCAGGGGATATGCAACTACCGATTTACCTTCCGCAAATAGCTTTTCAATGAGCTTTTGGCTTTTTAGCTTTTCTATTTTTTTATACGACTGATCCATAAGGCATCAAAGGTAATTAGGTTTCATAAAAAAACCGCTTTTAATAAAGCGGTTTTTTAGAAGTTGAATCTGTGATTTAATTAACGGTCATCACATTATTTTCTCTGTTGATATCTGCCATATACCCTCTCGGATCAATAGTTATTGAGGTTATTGCACTCTTTGGTTTTTCAATTTCAAAGGTATAATTTGGATGTGCCCAAGCCCAATTTTTCAATACTGTAGTGGTATCTTCTACTGGCTTTGCACCACGCATCATACGTAACGGAATGTTGTAGTGCGCTTTTGTACCATCCGCATAGGTCACTTCCAAATCTAAAGGCATTGGCATTAAACCAATACGCTCTAAGGTTACAGTAGTTTTATCTCCTTCTGAATCGACAGATTTAATAGCGTAATCAATGGTGTTGGTGGTTTGTGTCCAATCCATCAAATACCAATCCAATTCTAGGCCTGAAACTTTCTCTGCAACACGGATCACATCCATTGGTTTTGGGTGTTTAAACGCCCATTCTTTATAATAACGTTTGATGGTTTTATCAAGATTGTCTTCACCAATAATATAACCTAATTGCGATAAAAATAAAGTCCCTTTGCTGTATGCTGAAATCGAATACGCACGGTTGTAGTTATAACGATCTGAATGTGTGGTTTGCGGTTGCTCTCTATCAGATTTTGCTAACGCGATATAGGAACGGTAAGAACCTGCAAACGGATTATCGCTGTTGGTGCCGCTAATAGCGTCTAATGCTCTATCTTGAATGTAGCTTGTAAAGCCTTCATCCATCCAAGAATGTTTGCTTTCATTGCTGGCTAATACAAATTGGAACCAGCTATGTGCCAATTCATGCGCTGTTACGCTGATTAAGCCATTTAAGGAACCTTCACCAACAATAAGCGTGCTCATGCCGTATTCCATACCGCCATCACCACCTTGAATTACAGAATATTGATCATATGGATACTCACCAATATGCGTGTTGAAATACTGCATCAACTGCTCCGTAATTGGTTGTAATTTTTTCCAATTCTCAAGATTTTCAGCTGGCATGGTGCTTTTGTATAAAAAGTGAAGCGTTGGTCCATTTTCCATTTGAAGGGTGTCATGGATATAATCCGGATCCGCAGCCCATGTAAAGTCGTGAACATTTGGTGCTTTAAAGTGCCATGTTAAAGTCTTGCCTTTTTGCTTTTTAACCTTTTCGGTTTCATACCCATGTCCTATTTCGTTAGGGTTTTGAAGGTAGCCTGTACCACCGATAATATAATTTTTATCGATTGTAATTTTCACGTCAAAATCGCCCCAAACACCATAAAATTCCCTTGCAATATACGGGTCTGCATGCCAACCTTCATCATCATATTCAGCTAATTTAGGATACCATTGCGCCATGGACAAGGCCACACCTTCCTTACTGTTTCGACCAGCACGACGGATTTGAAGCGGCACTTGCGCATCAAAAACCATATCAAAAGTTGTCTTTTCGCCTGGTTGAATAGGTGTATTTAAAGTCACCATTAAAATAGTACCTTGCGTTTCATGCGTTACAGGTTTCCCATCTTGTAGTAAGGAGGCTACTTTGATATATCCAATTTCATCAGGTCCTAACTTACTGATTCGACTTTCGTAAATTGGATCTGCTTTGGTGCCCAGGTTGTTCACCATACGCCCATCAGGATCTGGAATACTTTTTAAACGGGCATCCATCTCACTATCCGGTTGAAAAGCGTTAGGATACAAATGGTAAAATACCTTGTTTAAAACATCAGGAGAATTATTGGTGTAGACCAATTTTTGCGTCCCTGAATATTTGTAGGTTTTTACATCCATATCAATGGCCATGGTATAATCTACATGTTGTTGCCAGTAATGAGGATTCGAAGATGGTGTTGTTTCATTTTGAGAATGTCCTGTAAAAGAAGACATCATCAAAAGACAACCAAGACTTAAAGCACTAAATAATTTCATTTTTAAACGGTTTAATTAGAGGTTTTTTGCGACTTGTTCTGCTAAGATTAAAGCATTGTAAGCATTCGCAATTTTTTGTGATTTTGATAGGGCACTGAATGGTTTTACGTTTGATGGATCGCCACCAACAATTACTTTTGTTGTTAATGCCAATCCTGAGTCTAAGATAATTTTCTTAACCTGTGGCGCAGACAATTTTGGATATTGAGAGCGTATTAACGCAGCAATACCAGCAACTGCAGGAGATGCCATAGATGTACCTCCAATAGTTTCGTAATCATTGTTAGGGAATGTAGAGTAGATTTCTCCTCCTGGAGCAAAAATATCAACATTTATTTTACCATAATTTGAAAATCCTGAGACCAATCCGGAACCGTATTTTGGATCTAAAGACCCAACACTGATAAAGTTATCGGCTACTTCAGGGCCTGTGCCAACAGCATCATTTGGGTACACATCTTTAGTATCTAAATCAGCACCTTCATTACCGGCAGCATTAACAATTAAGACATCTTTAGAAGCTGCGTAAACAATAGCATCTCTTACCCAGTCACTATGTGGTGAGTAGTATTTACCAAAACTGGTGTTGATAACTTTGGCACCATTATCTGCAGCATATCTGATAGCTAAAGCGACATCTTTATCATATTCATCGCCATTAGGAACGGCTCTAAGGCTCATAATTTTCACATTATTTGCAACGCCATTTCCACCTTTACCATTATTTCTTACTGCAGCTATAATACCAGCAACGTGCGTGCCGTGGCTTTCTGCAGCTTTTACAGGTTTTACATTGTTATTACCGTAGTATTTGTCATTGATATCATCAGGATTATCGCCAGTAGTACGCCCTTTAAAATCGACGTTAAGATTGTAGTTTAAACGCTCTGTAATGTCTACTAATCCTTCAGTAAGTTCTTTAGTAGCATCCTTTAACGTCTCAAATTCTAAGCTGTACACATATTTTGCAACCGCAATATATTGTTGTAATGTTTGATTGCTCGTTTTGATGGCATTGACATCTTCTTTTGTATAATTTACTTTTTTAGTTTCTTTTTCTAAAGCATCATCAGCATGTTTTATTTGTTGTAAAAACTGCTCGTAATTGGTTTTAATGCCAACATACTTGTCATATTCTGATTGACGTTCCGCTTTTGCTTCTGCATATCTTGGGTGCGAGGTGTTGCCACTTGCCAATAAACGCACATATTCCAACTGCTCATTATAAGCATCGCCTAAAAAATTCCAACCGTAAACATCATCTATATAGCCGTTGTTGTCATCATCTTTTCCGTTGCCAGGAATTTCTTTAGGATTCTTCCAAATAGCACCTTGTAAATCTTCATGATCAATGTCAATTCCTGAATCAATTACCGCAACTATGGTAGATGTTCCTTTTCTATTTTTGATGATTTCATTGTACGCTTTATCAACACTCATCCCAGGGATGGTGTCACTTTTAAGATCTAAATGTGCCCAATGTTGCTTTTCAAATTCTGTTAATTCGGAAGTTTTTAAAGGAAGTGTATCAATATTTTCCATCGGTGTAGAAACAACACCTGTGGATGAGCCACAATTAAAAAGTGTAGTTGCCGCGAATGCAGCAATAGCAAATGATTTAAATAATTTCATGTGATCTTTGTATTAATTGGTAAAAATGTCTTGTGTAGTATAGGTTTGATCTAAGCGAACACCCTTTTCAGTGTGTTTTACGGTAATAATTTGATTATGTGCGTCATGCTCTAAAAATAAATAATAATTTTCATCTGCCGCAGTGTTCAAAAATAATTCCTTTTCGTCTAATGTTAATAACGGACGCGTATCATAACCCATAACGAATGGTAACGGTAAATGCCCGGCAGTTGGCAATAAATCTGCCATAAAAGCGATGGTTTTATTCTTGTATTTGATGAGCGGAATCATTTGTTTATCGGTATGGCCATCGGCAAAGAAGATATCGAACCCTAGGTCAGAATTTTTGAGAAGTCTATTTTCTGGAAGTTCCGTAAACCTGAGTTGGCCACTTTCTTCCATCGGCAGAATATTTTCTTTTAAAAAGGATGCTTTTTCACGATTGTTGGGCTGCGTTGCCCAGCTCCAATGCTCTTTATTACTCCAATAATGCGCATTTTTAAAAGCAGGCTCATACCCTGTTCTATCTTTATTCCACTGAATGCTGCCACCGCAATGATCAAAATGCAGATGCGTCATAAACACATCCGTAATATCATCCCTATGAAAACCGAGTTGATTTAAAGAATTATCAATAGAATGGTTGCCCCATAAATAGTAGTATCCAAAAAACTTATCGTTCTGCTTATTTCCCATTCCGGTATCCACTAAAATCAGACGGTTGCCATCCTCAATTAATAAACAACGGGCCGCAATATCAATCATGTTATTGGCGTCAGCAGGATTGGTGCGCTGCCAAATAGATTTGGGTACAACACCAAACATGGCACCGCCATCAAGTTTGAAATTTCCTGATTCAATCGGATATAGTTTCATAGTTTTGGTTTTTAACCATTATTAAACATGCAAATTACTAAAACACTTAAAATTTACAGGTTTTGCACATTGATATTGGCGGTATTTTAACATTTAATTTCGATAAGTAATCCGGAGATAATTTGAAACTTATTAAAATTAACCTAATTTTATAAAAAACTATTATGAGGAAAATTGTACCAGAACCATTGCGGCTCAGAAAAATGAGGCTCTTAAAGTTTGGGCGCGATTTTAAGCCAGATCAGGAGATTATTTTAAGAGATTATCTTGCAATTGAACGTACACGCTTGGCCAATGAGCGCACTTTACTGTCTTATATTCGATCTTCGCTGTATCTTCTTTTGGGCGGTATTGCCTTTTTCCAATTAAAAAATTTTCCCGATTTTAAATATTTAGCACTCCTAGCCTTAGTTTTTAGTGCCATTTTCTTCATCATTGGCATTTATCGGTTTACGCTGTTGAAAAAGAGTTTAAAAAAGCTATACTACACTTTTGAGTCTAAAGGAAAGGATAAATAATTAAGTTATTTTCTGTAATTTCCTTGTTTTCAGTGCTCATTTTCGTTTTTATCAAAATTTTATGGGTGATTCATCCAAAAAAAATAACTTTACCCCTATTACAACTAGAAAAATAGTACTAAATAAAATATATGATTGAACTAGCAGGAATTGTCATACTAGGCATATTGGCGCAGTGGGTGGCTTGGAAATTAAAGATTCCGGCAATTTTACCTTTAATTTTAATTGGGCTTTTAGTCGGGCCTATTGCGGCAGAATACCTTTCTAGTGACGGATCCAAATGGATAGAACCTATCTATAACGGCAAAAAGGGACTTTTTCCAGGCGAAAGCCTCTTTTATTTTGTATCGTTAGCCATTAGTATTATTCTTTTTGAAGGTGGCTTGACACTACGGGTTAAAGAAATTAAAAATGTAGGTCCAGTAATTTCAAAGTTGATCACTATTGGCTCTTTGGTCACCTTTTTTGGTGCCGCTGTTGCCGCGCATTTTATATTCTATCTGAGCTGGGAAATGTCTTTTCTGTTTTCAGCGTTAATCATTGTAACAGGCCCTACGGTAATCACGCCAATTTTACGTAATATTCCTTTAAAACAAGACGTTTCAGCAGTTTTGAGATGGGAAGGCATCCTCATTGATCCAATAGGCGCTTTAGTGGCCGTTTTAGTGTTTGAATTTATAAGTGTGGATGCTGGCGGTGCGTTTACAAAAACAGCTTTTATTGAGTTCGGAAAGATTGTATTGTTCGGAAGTACGTTCGGATTTGCCTTTGCCCATGGCCTTAATTTTATCATCAATAAGAAGTTAATTCCCCACTATTTGCTCAATGTTTTTGCTTTGGCTAGTGTGTTGGGCGTTTTTGTATTGGCAGACACGTTTGCACATGAATCCGGGTTACTGGCTGTGGTGGTAATGGGAATGGTTTTGGGTAACTCCAATTCTCCATATTTAAAGGAATTGCTCTATTTTAAGGAGTCCTTAAGTGTGTTATTGGTATCCATCCTTTTTATCTTGTTGGCGGCCAATATCAATATGGAAGACCTTCTGCTTATTTTTAATTGGAATACCGTCATATTATTTGCCATCGTGGTGTTTGTATTGAGACCCCTTGGCGTGTTTTTAAGCACCTTCAATTCCTCATTAGAACTTAATGAAAAGTTATTTATCAGTTGGGTTGGACCTCGCGGAATTGTGGCCGCTGGTATTGCTTCGCTATTCGGTTTAAAATTAGCTAAAAACGGCGTTCCAGACGCAGAATTTATTACACCTTTAGTGTTTATGATTGTGTTGGGAACGGTTTTATTAAACGCCACAACGGCACGTTATGTGGCACAATGGGTGGGTGTGTTCTTGAAAAAATCCAATGGAATTTTAATTATCGGGGCTTCTAAAGCATCGCGATTAATCGGTAATTATTTGGAGGAAAACGGAAGACATGTCGTCCTAATTGATAACAATCAGAATAATATTGACAAAGCAGCAGAATTAGGTTTAGAGGCCATCAATACGAATATTTATGCGGATACTTTAGCGGATAATATTGAGCTGAATGACGTTGGATATATTATCGCCTTAACAGGAAACTCGGACATCAACCATTTTGCAATCGACCGATTTAAAGGGGAATTTGGTGAAAATGGAGCGTTTAGACTGATAACTGCTGACGAATTAAACGATCCAAATTACAAACCTAAACAAAGTATTTTCTTGCAAGGAGACGACTTTATTTCCTTAACTGAAACCACACGAAGATATCCTGCTATCCATGAAATTGAACTTACTGATAAAAAGCATTTTGATACGCTAATCGACCTGAGCGGGAGAGATTATGATATTATTCCGTTGTTTTTAAAGGACGAATCCGATCAATTGCATATCATTTCCAATATTGATAAGGATTATGAAGAATTTACTGAAGGTTGGAAATTGGTGTATTTAGGGAAGCCTTATGACATTGAAAAAATTCAAAAGGAAAAAACAAACATGAAACAAAATGAAAAAGCTTCAAATTGATCGTTTGAAGCTTTTTTATAATTAATTAGTCCTTTGACTATTTTAAATGTGTGCAGCGGTCTTTAAATGACCGTTCCATGAGGAATTATAGCCCCTTTTCTAATTACTACTATACCATCTCTAATAACATACGTATCGGTTTCCACATCTTTGCAGGAATCGCCGTTGATTCTTACATCATTCCCAATGCGACAATTTTTATCAATAATGGCGTTTTTTATAAAGCAACGCTCCCCTATTCCCATCGGAATTGTTGAGGTAGAGGTCACTTCTTCAAGTGTTTGATAATTGTCACTACCCATCATATAGGTGTTGATAATGGTAGAATTATGACCAATACGGGCACGAATACCAATGACGGAACGTTCAATTTTTGCTGCATTTATAATGCAACCATCCGCTATAACTGCTCTATTAAGAGTGGTTCCACTAATTTTTGTGGTAGGTAGCATCCGCGCTCTTGTGTAAATGCGTTTGCTACTGTTGAAAAGGTCAAATTCCGGAATTTCGTCTGTAAGACCCAAGTTGGCTTCAAAAAACGAGTCAATATTTCCAATATCGGTCCAATAGCCCTCAAACTGATAACTTAATGTTTTGTGTTTATCAATAGCCTGCGGAATGATTTCTTTACCAAAATCGTTGGTGTCAGGATTGTTCATCAGCTCTATAAGAAGGTCTCTATTAAAGATATAAATACCCATAGAAGCGAGATGATTTCGGCCTTGAGCCTTCATATCATCACTCACTTGAGAGGTCCAATCTGGTAATAAACTAGCATCTGGTTTTTCAATAAAAGAGGTGATAATACTATTTTCATCAGTTTTTAAAATCCCGAATGAGGTGGCTTCTTTCTCTTTTACCGGTAAGGTAGCGATGGTTATTTCAGCATTACTTGCCTTATGCGCATCCAACAATTCATTAAAATCCATTTGGTACAATTGATCTCCTGATAAAATCAGGGCGTACTCAAAATCGTGATTCAAAAAGTGGTGCATATTCTGGCGGACAGCATCGGCAGTACCTTGATACCAAGTGTTGTTGGACATGGTTTGTTCAGCGGCTAAAACATCAACAAAAGCCTGACTGAAAAAACTAAAATGATAGGTGTTTTTTATATGCTTGTTCAGGGACGCGGAGTTAAATTGCGTGAGGACGAACATGCGTTTAATTTCTGAATTGATACAGTTTGAAATCGGAATATCCACCAATCTGTACTTTCCTGCAATGGGAACCGCCGGTTTTGAACGCGATTGCGTTAGCGGATATAGTCGGGAGCCTTGTCCACCACCTAAAATGATAGAAATTACACTGTCGTGGTACATAGTTATAGGATTAATGAATTATAGAGGTTGACGTAAGCTTGGGCAGAACTATCCCAAGAATGGTCAATTTTCATGATCAAATTACGATTTTTTTTGAATCTGTCCGTATCGTTGTAAAAATTAATGGCTCTGTAGATGGCAAAACTGCCTTCCTGAACGGTGGCGCCATCATGTAGCACGCCAAATCCATTACTGTCAAAATCTTCAACAGTATCTTTTAAACCACCCACTTTATTAACAATGGGTACGGTGCCGTAGCGCAAGGCATACATCTGATTTAAGCCACATGGCTCAACGCGAGACGGCATTACTAAGAAATCTGCAGCAGCATATACAATATGGGCCAAACGTTCGTTATAGCCAATATAAGTGTTGTAAAATCCAGCATGCTCTTGTTTCAGTTGGTCCAATTGCTGTTCAACATTAGCATCTCCAGAACCCAACATCATGATGGATAAATTTTTATGATGCAGGGCACTATTAAAAATTTCAGGTAATAAATCGGCTCCTTTTTCATCAACCAAACGTCCAATAAATGCAAATAACGGAAGCTCAGGATTGAGATTGAACTCTCTACAAAGCCACGCTTTATTCGCTTTTTTACCTGTAGCAACGGTTTTAATGGAATAATTTTTAATCAGGTCAGCATCCGTAGCGGGATCCCAAACTTTGTCGTCTATCCCGTTTAAGATACCCACACATTTACCACTTTCCTGGCGCAATAAATCTTCCAAACCATTGGCCGCATATTTGAGCTCTTCCATATAATTGGGAGAAACGGTAGTTACTTTCCAAGCACATTTTATGGCCGAAGCGAGCGGATTAATAAGATGGTTCCAATCTAATAAGCCTGCTTTGGAAAAATCGAAAGGCGGAATGAGGTGTATTTTATTATGCCCAAACCAACCTTGATATTGGCCGTTGTGAATGGTCACCACCGTTGGGGTGCTGCGTAACTTGTGATACGCATAACTTTGAGACATCATAAACGGAATCAACCCTGTATGATGGTCATGGCAATGCACAAGGTCAGGTTTTTGCTCCAATTGCACCAACCAATCCAAGGTTGCTATTTGAAAGCCTAAAAAGCGCTCCGTATCATTGGAAGAATACACATAATCAGTATATAAAAGATCAGGAATATGCACCAAATAAAGGTCATACCCTAAGATGTTATCTTCTAATGTTAGGATATCAAAATCAAAGGTTCTTCCTAAGTTAAAACGGCCTTTAAAAACTCTTTTAAACGCATGGGAATTGGTAAATTTATTATCATAAAAGGGCATGATGACGCTACTGGTCTCGCCTATTTTATTTTGATATTTAGGAAGTGCACCAACCACGTCTCCCAAACCGCCGACTTTAGCAATAGGATAGCATTCTGCACTGATATGAAATATGGTCATTGGTTGATTTTATGAGTTGTTTAAAACTACAAAATATTTGAGCATTTAACATCCTTATAAAATAAATTAATTTTTACGAAATGGTTAAGGGTGTTGTGTTCATAACCCCACTAAAAATAAACGGGCTCAATAAAAATCGATGATTTCCATTGAGCCCGTTTTATAGTGCTGAAAGTATTTTAGCGAAAAGGACTAATCAACGATTAATCATTCAGCTTTAATACCGCCATAAACGCTTGCTGAGGAATTTCGACATTTCCTACTTGGCGCATACGTTTTTTACCTTTTTTCTGTTTTTCTAGAAGTTTACGTTTACGAGAAATATCACCACCATAACATTTTGCGGTTACATCCTTACGAAGCGCTTTAATGGTTTCTCTAGAGATGATCTTCGCACCTACAGCAGCTTGGATAGGAATATCAAATTGTTGACGAGGAATCAATTCCTTCAACTTTTCACACATTTTCTTTCCAATATTCTGTGCATTATCAAAGTGAATTAACGCTGATAGGGCATCTACAGGTTGTGAATTCAATAAGATATCCAAACGTACCAATTTGGAAACTTTCATTCCAATAGGATGGTAATCAAAAGAAGCATAACCTTTAGAAACCGTTTTCAATCGGTCGTAAAAGTCGAATACAATTTCTGCCAATGGCATCTCAAAAGTAAGCTCTACACGTTCTGGAGTTAAATACGTTTGGTTAAGAACATTCCCTCTTTTCTCAATACACAACGACATCACGTTACCCACAAAATCAGATTTTGTAATAATGGTTGCTTTAATATAAGGCTCCTCTACACGGTTAACGGTAGATGGATCTGGTAAATCAGATGGGTTGTTCACAATAAAAGGAACATCAGGGTTTTTGTTGGTATACGCATGGTAAGACACGTTAGGAACGGTTGTAATAACCGTCATGTCAAACTCACGCTCCAAACGTTCTTGAATAATTTCCATATGTAGCATTCCTAAGAAACCACAACGGAAACCAAAGCCTAATGCTGCTGAACTTTCTGGTAAAAATACCAGGGACGCATCATTTAATTGCAGCTTCTCCATAGAGCTGCGCAACTCTTCATAATCTTCAGTATCTACAGGATAAATTCCGGCAAATACCATTGGTTTAACGTCCTCAAAACCTTCAACGATATTTGTAGTAGGGTTGGCAAAGTCAGTAATGGTATCTCCTACTTTTACCTCTTTTGCGGTTTTGATACCTGTAATCAAATACCCTACATCTCCCGTTTTAACACTCTGTTTTGCAACTTGTGTGAGTTTTAGGGTACCTACTTCATCAGCATAATATTCCTTATCCGTAGCAACGAATTTAATTTTTTGACCTTTTTTAATTTCGCCGTTAAAGACTCTAAAATAGGTTTCAATACCTCTAAAAGTATTGTATACGGAGTCAAAAATTAAGGCTTGCAATGGCGCATCCGGATCACCTTTAGGCGCAGGAATACGTTCAATAACAGCTTCTAAAATTTTATCAACTCCAAAACCGGTTTTACCGCTGGCATGAATAACGTCTTCTGGTTTACAGCCTAATAATTCAACAATATCATCAGTAACTTCTTCAGGATTCGCGCTAGGTAAATCTACTTTATTCAAAATAGGAATGATCTCTAAATCATTCTCTAAAGCCAAATATAAATTGGAAATAGTCTGCGCCTGAATACTTTGTGCAGCATCTACAATTAACAAAGCACCTTCACAAGCAGCAATGGAACGTGACACTTCATAAGAAAAATCAACGTGACCAGGAGTATCAATAAGATTTAGGACAAATTTTTCACCTTTATAGGTGTAGTCCATTTGTATGGCGTGAGATTTAATGGTAATACCACGCTCACGCTCCAAGTCCATATTGTCAAGGAGTTGGTTTTGTTTCTCACGCTCGGTTACAGAACCGGTAAAGTCCAATAATCGATCTGCAAGGGTACTTTTGCCGTGATCAATATGTGCTATAATACAAAAATTTCGAATGTTCTTCATAAAAAATGGGCTAACTAATATGCAAATATAAGCGATTTATTAGCGTTTAAATATTTTTTATTGATTCTAAATAGCACTATATCTGTGGTTATACCGTAGAAAAAATTATAAAACTATTTCTATATTGCAGGACCAAAATAAAACATTTGAAACGCTCCAACATTATTATCTGCACTTTATGTGCCTTACTTTCAGCTTCTCTCAGTTTTGGGCAGGAGCATTCCATATCAGGAAGTGTAACCGATATTGAGGGTTCCTCTATTGCATTTGCGAATATTATTTTGATGAAAGCTCAGGATTCTGCCATTGTTAAAGGCGTTTCTACAAATGAGAAAGGACTGTTCAAGTTCGATAAAGTAGCTGAAGATCAGTACCTGTTAAAGTTCAGTTTTATCGGTTTTAAAGACGTTTTTAAATCGGTAGTGGTAGACCAACCAGTCGAAATGGGTAGGGTGGTGCTGAATGAAGTTTCACAAGAGCTGGATCAGGTTAATATTTTGGTGAAACGACCAACCTTAAAAAAGGAAGCGGACCGATTGGTGTTTAATATTGAAAACACAGCACTTATTGAAGGTACGATGTTTGAAGTGCTGAAAAATACACCAGGGATTTTGGTATTGGACAACTCCATTCAAGTAAAAAACTCCAAACCGACAGTTTATATTAACGAAAAGAAGGTCCAGTTGAATACGACGGAGTTGATCCAACTTTTGGAAGGCGCTTCAGCAAACAACATCAAATCAGTGGAAGTCATTACCAATCCTTCTGCAAAGTATGATGGATCCAGCGGTGCCGTGATCAACATTGTCATGAGCAAAAATTTAATTACCGGATACCGCGGTAATGTGTCTGCAGATTTTACCCAAGGTGTTTTCCCGCGCTACAATGGCGGTACAAGCCATTTCTTTAAGAATGATCACATTGACTTTTTTGCAAATTATAGTTATTCGCAAGATAAAATCAACAGAGATCAGAATGATGTTGTGAATTATTTGGATGGGAATAATGCCATTGACGAAATTTTTAAATCCACTACAAACAGAAATACCTGGTCTAAAACGCACAATTTCAATTTCAATTTTGACTATACTATAGACCCGAACAATACCTTGAGTGTGAGCTCAAACATTCTTGTATTGCCATATTTTAAGTATAAAATTAACAATGCAACCCAGGTATTGGATGCCAATCAAAATTTAGATTACTTTTTTAATGCCAACAACCTGTCGGATGATGATAAGTACAATTTAGGGTTTGATGTGGATTATGTTCATAAATTTAAAAAAGCAGGCGAAAAATTAGCAGTAAACGCTCATTTTACAACGTTTAATTACAACAGAAACCAAAACGTAAGAAGTGATTATTTTAATGCTGACGGCAGCTTTTTAGAAAGCACGGCGTTTAGGACCGACAATCACCAAGACACCGATATTTATACCGCCAAAGTAGATTATACCTTACCATTGGGCGATGCATCAAAGTTAGAAATTGGTGCGAAAGGTTCCAATATTAAGAGCGCAAGTAACATTACACAGTTTGATAAGGTTAATGGAACGGAAGTGATAGACCCGAATAATACCGATGCGTTTGATTATGATGAGGTGATTGCAGCGGGATATGTGAATTTTTCCCAAGATTGGGATCAACTGAGTTTGGTAGCAGGCTTGCGTGCTGAGCAAACCAATGTGGAAAGCAATTCGGTTATTGAGGCGACAACTAAAAAACAAGAGTATCTGGAATGGTTTCCTTCCGCAAGTTTGAGCTATACCGCTTCCGATAACGTGTCTATTTATAGCAATTACAAACGAAGCATTCAGCGCCCGAATTACCAAAATTTAAACCCTTTTCTATTTTATCTAAACGATCATAATATTGTTACGGGGAATCCTAATTTACAACCTGTTATTGTAGACCACGCTGTGCTAGGAACGTCTTTAGCAGGAGGTACCTATACTTTTGAAGCGTATTATAAAACTTTTACCAATAATATTTTTGAGCTTCCATTTCAGGACAATGCTAATAATATCCTGATTTATACGCCTATCAATCTGAGTAAAACTGTAGAGTTTGGTTTTGATTTTATCACGTATTTCTATATGATGGAGAATTGGTCAATTTATTTTGTGACGTCGTTTTACAATACTCAGGATGAAGCCGAATTTAATGGCAGCAAAATCGACCGTAATCAATGGTCAAATTATAGCGTGTTGAGCAATGATTTTACCTTTTTAAAGGATAAAAGCCTTAATGTGAATTTCAACATGACCTACCTCAGTAAAAGTATGAGCGGGTTTAGAGAAGTGCAGGATTTTATCGCTTCAGAATTAACGGTTTCCAAAAGCATTCTTAAAAAGAAAGGCAGTATTTCTTTAGTTGTTTCCGATGTATTTAACACCCAAAATTTCGATATCCGTTCACAATACCTCAATCAGGATAGTGCTATTTATTATGATCAGGATACGCGTTTTATCAAATTGGGCTTCCGCTACAAATTCGGGAATACTAATTTAGAAACTAACCAACGTACTAAATCGCAACAGGAAACTGATCGTTTAGGAAAGACTGATAACTAGTACTTTTTTAGCCGTTGCCGTTCCATTTAACATTTCTCAAGGTGTGTCTTCCCAAAACCTCTGAGGATTAAATAATTGCATTTACAGAAAAAGCATTAATTTTGTCGAAAATTTCAACAGTGGTTAAAATAGGCGACATAGAACTTCCTGACTTTCCTTTGCTTTTGGCACCTATGGAAGATGTTAGTGATCCTCCATTCAGAGCGTTGTGCAAGGAGCACGGTGCGGATGTGGTGTACACAGAATTCATTTCCAGCGAAGGCCTGATTAGAGATGCGGCAAAAAGCATCATGAAGTTAGATATTTATGAACGGGAGCGTCCGGTTGGCATTCAAATTTTTGGAGCCAATTTGGAAAGTATGTTACAAACCATTGATATCGTAGAAAAATCGAACCCTGATATTATCGACATCAACTTTGGCTGTCCAGTTAAAAAAGTGGTGAGTAAAGGTGCAGGTGCAGGTATTTTAAAAGATGTGTGTTTGATGGAGCAGTTGACTGCCGAGATGGTAAAACGCACCAATTTGCCAGTTACTGTAAAAACCCGTTTGGGGTGGGACCATGATTCCATCCGCATTGTTGAAGTTGCCGAACGGTTACAGGATGTAGGCTGTAAAGCTATTTCCATCCACGGGCGTACACGCGCTCAGATGTATAAGGGTAATGCTGACTGGGGACCAATTGCTGAGGTGAAAAACAATCCGCGCATGCACATTCCAGTATTTGGTAATGGCGATGTGGATACGCCAGAAAAAGCAATGGAAATGCGTGACGTATATGGCTTGGACGGTTGTATGATTGGTCGCGCGAGTATCGGAAATCCGTGGTTTTTCAAACAAGTAAAACACTTTTTTAATACTGGTGAACATCTCGCACCAATTTCTTTGGAAGAACGCGTTGATGCTGCCCGCAGACATCTGCAAATGGCCATCGATTGGAAAGGGGAGAAGCTTGGTGTTTTTGAAACCCGACGTCACTATACCAACTACTTTAAAGGCATTCCAAACTTTAAGGAATACCGTACCAAAATGGTAACGAGTGATGAATCTGATGGTGTTTTTGAAGCGTTTGATGAGGTTCTTGAGGTGTTTTCAGGCTTCGAGTTTGCATAAGCCTTAAAATCGCTCTATTAACTTCTGATCAGCTTTTCAGTAATGCGTCCTGAAGCAATTTTTGAAGCAATCAAGCCTAATACGGTGATGGTAACTAGCACCAGCACAATATTCATAACCTTAATATTAACAGGATAAGGAAGCGATGGTGTGATCATGACCAGCGCAAATTGCTGTTGCAGTACTACCAGAATAAATCCTATTAAAACGCCTACAAATCCACCAAGAATCGTCATTAAACTACCTTGAAGGAAAAACACACGACGGATATCTTTTGTGGTTGCGCCAATATTATAAAGCGTGTGCAGAGAGCCTTTTTTATCCAAAATCATCATAATTAATGCGCCAATCACGTTGAATAACGCAATGATGATCACTAAGGTAAAAATCAGATACACCACCAAATTTTCAGTGTTCAGCATCTTGTAAAGCGAATCATTAAGTTGCGCTCTGTTTTTAACAATCACATCGGTTTCAAATTGCTCTAAAATGGCATTTCTAACCGATTTTTCATCCGTATTTGGTTGTAATTTGATTTCGATGCTGCTCAATTGGTTAGGTGCATAATCCATCAAATAACGCGCATTCACAATGTCCGTATAAACGTAGGTGGCGTTTAAATCCTCATTCACATCAAAAACCCCAATATTTACCATGGTCAGCGAGTTGAACGCACCTTTCATAGAGGTGATTTGCCCAACACCTGGTTTTGGCACATAAATATTCAGTGCCTTGCCGTAGTCTAAAACCCCAAAAGAGAGGTTGTGCGCAATGCCCCAGCCGGAAACCAATTGTCCGCTGCCTTTCTGAAACCATTGTCCTTGGATGATCATGGAATCTATATTGGTGACGTTCAGATACTGATCGTCAACACCTTTTAAGGACGCTAATAAGTTTTTATTATCAAATTCAATAATGATGCGCTCTTCAATGGTCTTTGAATAGGAGGCAATCCCGGAAATGTTGTGTAGGGCAGTGGAATCCTTTTCTGTGAGTAAAAAAGATTTCCCTTGGGGAGGCGTAATTTTAAGGTCAGGATCTACAAATGAAGAAAATTCGAGGCTAAAATCCTTTAAGCCCGCAAATCCCGAAAGCACTATAAACAACGCAGCAGCGGCAACAACTACACCTGAAGCAGCAATAATGGTCATGATATTTATGGCATTATTGCTGCTCTTGGTAAAGAGGTATCGCTTAGCGATGTAAAGCGCAAAGTTCAATTACGATTTTTTACGTTTATCCAATAAATCGGCGTCCTTAATAGGGTTTTCTTCACCTTTTAAGGACTTATCGATGCGTTCAATATACTCTAGAGAATCATCAATAAAGAACTCCAAATTAGGCATTCTGCGCAATTGATGTCTGGTACGTTGCGCCAATTCATGACGAATGAGTGGCGTGTTAGAGCGGATGCCTTTCAATAATTCTTCAGCTTCCTTATTAGGGAAAATGCTTAAATATACTTTGGCTAAACCTAAATCGGCCGTTACGTTTACTTTACTTACGGAGATGATAATTCCACGCATGCCGCCTTTAGTTGCTGCACCTTGAAGCACGTCAACCAAGTCTTCCTGCAATATCCCACCTATTTTTTTCTGTCTATGACTTTCTTCCATGATTCTTATTTATAAATCTAAAACTGCTAATTTTTGATTTAAATTAGTATTAAAAAGCCAAATAGCGGCTTATCAACTGCAAAAATAGAGCATATTTAAGGATTATTGTATTTTTGAGGATACAAAGTTGCGTTGGCGCCACCTAAGGTGGGTTGGATTTAGCTTTGGATTGATAATAATAAGATTCCCGCCTACGCGGGAATGGTAGATACCCGCCTACGCGGGCACAAGGATGAAAAAAATAGAACACATAGGGATTGCAGTCAAAGATTTAGAAGTTTCTAACGGTTTGTTTGCTGCACTTTTTGGGAAACCCCACTACAAGATAGAAGCTGTGGAGAGTGAAGGCGTACGCACCTCATTTTTTGAGAATGGCCCTAACAAAATTGAATTGCTGGAAGCCACGTCAGCAGACAGTCCGATTGCGAAATTCATTGAAAAGAAAGGGGAGGGGATTCACCATATCGCCTTTGCCGTTGATGATATCGAAGCGGAGCTCAAACGCTTGGAAGGCGAAGGCTTTACCATCCTTAACAAAATTCCTAAAAAAGGTGCAGATAATAAGTTGGTCGCGTTTTTGCACCCTAAAAGTACCAATGGTGTTTTGATTGAATTATGTCAAGACATAAAGCCATAAAATTGTTGTATGATTTTAAAATTAGTAGTAATATTGCATCCTCTTAACCGGTCCTATAGCTCAGTTGGTTAGAGCACTTGACTCATAATCAAGTGGTCCCTGGTTCGAGCCCAGGTGGGACCACAACCTACAGAATCCAACTTATTTATTTAAGTTGGATTTTTTGTTTTATAGCGCAATCCACTTCATTACAGCGTTATGAGCATTTTCCTCACAAGATTCACAACAAACTTTTTTACTTGATTTTTTTATTATCTTGTTGAGATTAAATGAGTAGGGAAATTATGACTTGTCTACACCTCAAGCGTATTTTCCGAATATTAATGTAACCTAAAGATTAAACCTCCAGCAATGATTTATTATTGGTTTCACATGTTTTACATTTTTACCAGTTTTGCTACTATCCACATACATTCAAAAAACGATAAATAACTTGAAAGAATTTAAAGGTACTTGGTTAATGATTAAAACAGGAGACGATTATTCCAAACCTGAATTAATTGAATTTAATGAAAATAAAGTTCTTCATTTTGGAGTTGGGGATGGATCGCACAATGGAGTTTTATCGAAAAACGAAATTTGGGTTGAAAATATATCTGACACAAGATTTGAACTTGTAAACGCAAACCGGATTAGGTTTTTTCACCATGGAAAGTTACATAAAGTAATAAGCGAAACGGAGTCAATTACTGTAGACAAAATTTTTGAGGTGGACTATGAACGCTTGGAACCTACTAAAACTGATTTATCCAAGATGGACATTGAGAAATTGGAATTTAACGTACAATGGAATAATGAACATATAAAGTTTGTTTTTAATAAGGATTTATATAGTGCAGCTATTCAGGAAGTTAACAAACGATTACGTAGAGAAGGTCGGAAATTAAGTCTTGAAAACCTTGACGGAACGTATTTCGGAGCAATTTATGATAATGGAGTAAGAGAAACTTTAATCCCAATTCGTGAAATTAGTAAGGAAAAATTAACGCTATATGGATTTCCGGAAAAACCTTACGAAATCACAGTGCCATGACAAAAATAGGCGAGCTGTATTGCCGCATTGTATGTACTGGAAAAAATGACCAGTAGCGACCACCGAAAATTTGTGGAAGGTCATTTATATCGCGACCGCCTTCAAATTTGGACAAATTAAAGTACTGTGGAAACTCCACAATAACAGAAAAGCCTTTCACGAAATTGAAAGGCTTCTTTGTTTAAGGTAATGACTTTCATTACAGTATTATTAGCAATTTTTAGAAAAGCCAACTTTCAAATTTTGTTTCAGAAGAGGTCTGTTAATTAAATCTCAGATTTTAAAATTTGGTTCTTTCTAATGAAAATCTCCAATGATATACCAAGGCTTTAACTTGAACGTAAGTGGAAGACTACTTTAAATAAATTTTAAAATGTTATAAGTCAGGGATTTTACTATCTTGGTGGGATAATAGGTGTATTGCTAACTGGTGATATATATGTGTTGTAAGCAATATCCCAAAAACATCATGCTGAAATAAATGTTTAGTTTTAAAAAGAATAATTTAAAGAAAATAACCTCATTCATTCGGAATTCAGAAGAAGTCCAAATTGATAATGAAGACAAGGAGGAACTAATCAAAATGATTAAATCAACTGTTGGCATTAAAACTAAATCGAGTGATGATAAAAACCTAAAAATTGGACAATCTAAGATTGGTGGAAAACCTGATTTACCAAAAGACTTTGAATGGCCAAGAGCAAATGAAAAACCAATGTTATTTTGTGCTCAATACAACCTTTCTGAAATTACGAGATTTGATAAAGAAAACGAATTACCAAAAAAAGGGTTTTTCTATATCTTTTTAAGTCTTAACGAAGAATGGAACGAATTTAATGGAATAAAGCAACCTTTTAAATTTATATTCAGCAAGAGTGAAAATCTAATTAGAACCGAATTTCCGAATGACATTAATGAAAATCAGACGTTTAAAACAGCCGTAATAGAGTATTTTGAGTATTACACAATTCCCCATTGGCAGAACTATAAACTATTTGAATTCGACAAAAAATATGACGATTTCAATTTCTACTTTATTGAACCAATTGAATTTTATATGATTGAGGAATTATATCAAGATTCTGATAATATGCATCAAATTTTAGGACACGATAGGTCTATTCAGTCAAGTGTAGTTTATGATTTCGCTTCAAAAGAATTGGGACTTTATGGTGCGGAAAGTTCTGAATATCAAAAACGGTGGAATGATATTTTAGAATTATCAAAAACATACGAATTGTTACTTCAATTAGACTGCTATGATTCAAATACTGATTTAACAAAATTTGGTGGAAGTGGAACTTATTATTTCGGACTATCAAAAACCGATTTAGAAAATATGAATTTTAACAATATAAAAATGTCGTTTCAAATGACATAAAATACTGCGTACAACAATGGGTATAAGCAATGCCTTGTTCTCGCCTACTTGGAAACTCCTGCGGAATTTCCAATGGCAAGTACCTGTTTGCAATTGTCCGTGACGAACCACGCCACTGCTCATACACGTAACGTTTTTCAGTAAAATAATTATGACCGAAGCACTAAAAACATACGAATCCACAATAAAGAAGAAACATAGCTTCCATTGGACGCCTAAATTTGAAGAAGAAATAAGAACTGATTTAAATAAAACAGTCATTATTCCGATTGTAATTAAAACCTTTGAAAAGTTAGGTTGGGATTTAGTTTATCAAGAAGAAAAGAACGCTGAAGCAAAACGAAAAAGTGGCTGGAATCGTTGGACTGAAAAAATCGCTGTTTCTTTCGACTATGGTAAATTGACCATTAAAAGTGTCTCACTCGGAAACGAAGTTTGGGACAATGGCAGAAATTCTAAAAGAGTAAAACTATTTATTCACGCATTTCAGCAAATTGAAAAAGAATACGACAGAGAAGCACTAGCTGAATTAGAGCAAGACGTTGAAAAATCAAATAATTGGGATCACTATGAAATTCCTGAAAGTTTACCACAACCTAAAACTAGAAAAGAGCCTCAAATTTGGATTCCAATTGTTGGAGGAATAATCACTGCTCTTTTATTAGGTTTTATTGTTGCGCTGCTCTCTGTAAAAGGAATTTATATTATTGGTCTTTTTGAGGTGAGTGTTGCAATTGCAATTGGTTTTGTACTAAAACAGTTAATTAAATTAAGTAATTACACGTTTTATGACTATTTACATTATCTGTTAATTGGAATGCTGTTGATGACTTATATTTCCAATCAATTTTTTCAATATCAAATCATCTTAAATGAAAATAACTTTCAACCTTTTAGCTTTTGGGAATTTATGCAAGCTAGGCTTGAAGCAGGACTAACACTCAAAAAGCTAAATACGGGTTGGATTGGATTATTAATCAGTTGGATTTTACAGTTAGTAATAACCTATTTTGTTGGTGTTTTAAGACTCGTTTCAAGTTTGACAGCTTATCAACTGGATAGAGTTCCTATGGAAGTTGTTGATTTTGCACTCTATCATTTTGTAAAAGAAAAAACAGAAGCACAAGTACGTACTGAATTGTCAAAAATGGGTTGGACTGAAAAACAAGATCAAGACGAAGTTTTTGAATCAATTGGAGCAATGCAAGGAGCCTCTGAACTCAATCGTATGGAATAAACTACCGCAATACTGTAAAAAACCTCACAATATAGCGTTGGTTACGCAGGATTAAATGTGGCTAAGTTTAATGATGCAAGTTGAGGATTAGTGGATTCCAAGTCCAAAATAATTTAAATATTAGAATTCTAAAAAGCGTAATTTCATTATCTTAGGTGTAGAATTTTCATCTCGACACTTACTATGACTTAAGCTTTGTGCGACCTGCAAACTCACCCAATTCTTCAAGGCCTTTAAATTTGAGAACATATGAAAAATCTAATCCTCCTACTGCTGAGCCTTTTTTTGGGCAATTTAGGTAGCTCTGCACAGCAAACGGTTGTGCAAACCAATAGCGATCATCATTCTCATGCTGGCACACATCATCTTGCTGTATTAAATGGGGCCACAACCAATTTCACGCATAAATCTACCGCCTATACGGTGGGGTTAGATTATGAATATCGCATTTCGGAAGTAATTGGGTTAGGGCTTCTCGCAGAATTGATTTTAGGTGATGCGAATGAGGTTTTGGTGGGGATTCCGGTATTCGTGCATCCTTATAAAGGTCTGAAATTAATTGCGTCACCTTTGGTTGCCTTTACGGCAGCACACAATAGTAATGGACATGAGCATAAAAAGGCAACTGATCTTTATTTTCGGATAGGCACCGGTTATGATTTTCATGTGAATAAACTATCGTTTGGTCCCTTGGTTAATTTTGATGTTGGAAAAACTACAGCCCTTAACTATGGCTTGTCATTTGGTTTCGGATTGTAAAGACTCAGAATAATTTTTATGTGCTACGACGTTAAAATATCTTTAGAATCACAATTAAAAAGAGCCGCCAGGAGAGGCGATGCATCTGCCGTGGATGAAATCATGGAAAAACTAATTCCGTTGACGGATTTGCCCTTATTTCACGCTTCTGGCTTTACGCATCCTGAAGTTTTAATCTACACGGACCGCTCTCCCGACTATCCTGAGGTTGCTACCTGGGGATTGGTACCGCATTGGGTGAATGACGCTGAGCAATTAAAAAAGACTTGGAATACCACCTTGAATGCCCGCGGGGAAACCATTTTTAAAAAACCGTCGTTTAGAGAATCCGCTAAAAACAGCCGCTGTTTAATCTATGCCGATGGGTTTTATGAACACCGTCACTTCAATAAAAAAACATATCCGTATTTCATTTTCCGAAAGGATAAAGAACCCATGATTTTTGCGGGATTATATAGTGAGTGGACCAATCCTGAACATGGCGGCAAGCTGAATACCTTTTCGATAGTGACGACTACGGCAAACACCATACTTTCAAAGATTCATAACAATCCTAAATTAAAGGAACCGCGCATGCCCGTTATTTTACCGGATGCCTTAGCCGATAAATGGCTGATTGGTTATGATGATCCTTTGGATAAAACGGCGTTAGAAGACCTCATTAAGGCCTATCCACATGATGCGTTGGACGCTTATACCGTGACTAAATTAAGAGGGAAGGACTATATGGGCAATACTGAAGAAATTTCTGAACCACTCTACTATGAGGAATTGCCAGCGCTGGAAATGGATTGAATTACTTATTTAGGTTGATTTAGAAGCGGATGTTCACATTAAAATTGTTGACTTCAAATCCTCAAATCCTCAAATCCTAAAATCTTCAAAAAATAAACAGGTATCCAAATACCTTATTTCGTCACGATACCATCAAAATTTTACCTACTCTTATTGTTTAGCGCCTGCTTTTATGGCATTATAAAGCACTTGTTGGATTTCTGTACGCGTGTTCAAATTATACAACCTGACATTATCACGTGTAGGCGACACTCGGTTGGACAGAAAAATATACAATAACTCCTCCTCCGGATCCATCCAAACCATCGTTCCTGTAAAACCTGTATGGCCGAAACTGCTTTCGCTGGCATCTGCTGCTGTATTGTTCACGATGCCCTCTTTGTTTGGACGACGTTTGTCAAAACCTAAAGCGCGTTTGTTATCGGAATCTGGGAATTGGGTTTTTGAAAAATTTCGCAGAGTTTCTTCTTCAATATAGCGTTTCCCACCATAGCTGCCCATGTTGAGGTACATCTGCATTAATTTTGCCAGATCCTTGGCGTTGGCAAATAGTCCGGCATGCCCTGAAACCCCACCCAGCATAATGGCACCTTCGTCGTGCACTGTTCCGTGAATGGGTATATGACGGAAATAGAAGTCATTTTCAGTAGGCACAATCTCTTTTAGGCTATATTTAGTTAAGGGGTTGTAAGTGATGCTGGTCGCGCCCAAAGGTTGGTAGAAATTGTGTTGCAAATACGTAGAGAAATCGTCGTCCACCATACTTTCTACCACGCGCGGCGCCAAGATGAAAAAGAAATCAGAATACACATAACGCTTCGTTTCAAGCAATGGCGATTTCCGAATGGCTTTTACGATTTTATCATCATAATTGCGATGCAAAAACATGTTTTTGGCAATTTTTACAGGGTATTGCGCGGAAGAATCTGACTTAATCGTCCACCACTTATAACTGCCGTTTTTGCGGTACAGGTTTTTGTAAAACGGTATCCACGACTGAAAACGTGCCTGGTGGGTCAGAATATCACGATAGGAAATATCGGCCTTATTACTGTTCTTAAAACTCGGCAGCTGATCCGCCAAAGTACCATCTAGATCAAACTTTTGTTCATCATATAACTTCATGACTGCCGCCATTGCCGACGAAATTTTGGTCACGGAAGCCAAATCATATAAATCTTCTTTTTTTACAGTGATGGTGTCATTATACGTGTGCAAACCGTAAGCTTTATGAAAGACTACTTTTTGATTTTTAGCCACCAAAATCTGTCCGCCAGGAATAGCTTTCTTTGCCATAGCCTGTTGCATTAACGAGTCGATGCCGCCGATTAATATCTCAGAATCCATTCCAACATCTTCAGGAAGCGTATAACTAAAGCGGAGGCCACCTTCAAGGTCCAATCCATCACCATATTTAAATTTAGTTCCCACGCTCACGGGTAATTTTCCAGAAGCGCCAATACCTCCAAAAATAAGTTGTGCGGTGAGTTCTTGGGACGCTTTCGAATCTTGGTACGCCACTATAAGTCCGTTAGCCTTTTCAATATACTCTAATTTATCGAGCACATACGGATTCTTGAAAAACGCTACAACACTCTGGTTTTTCTGGGAAAATTCGCTGATAAATGCCTGTACTTCTGTCGAAAATTTGAGCGTATTAGCGGGGCGTGTACTCTCGTTATGAATCCCTAGAATCACATGGTCATAGGCTTTAAGCTTCTCTTGCAATGCTGAAATATCCCCTGATGTGGCTACCATAGGCAACTGATAAGCGTCCACTTTTGTATAAAGTTTAAGGCTTTTCTGAAAGTTAGTTTCAGCTTTAGCGCCAATGGAAACGGACGCAAAGGTCACTTTATCCAAATCCTGAAAAGGCAGTAGATTAGCGTCATTCTTAAGCACTGTAAGCGACGCAGCAACCAATTTTCGGTGTAATAATAAGGCTTCAGGCGTGTTTAATTCGGCTACAATATGTTCCGAAGCGGTAGGTTGATACTGGTGTAATCCTACCCATTGTTTTACAGCCAATATTTTTCTCACTTTTCGGTCGATTTCTGCTTGGGAGATCAACCCTTTTTGAATGGCTTTTTTAATCTCTAAAATCGCGTGCGGCACACTTTCAGCAAACTCCAATACGTCATTTCCGGCCAGAATAGCATCTCTATCCACAATGCCTGGCGAATGGCCTTGAGTAACAGCTTTCATCGTCATGGCATCCGTCACGATGAGTCCTTCAAAACCCATTTTGTCTTTGAGCAAGTCCGTAACAATAGCTTTTGATAACGTTGAGGGTACCCCGGAAGCATCGAGCGCAGGAATGTTTAAATGTGCTACCATAACCCCACCAAGCCCTGCTTCCATAAGTTTCCTGAATGGGAATAATTCCAACGTATCCAAACGTTTTAATGAATGATTGATTTGTGGTAAAGCATAATGCGAATCAATGTCCGTATCACCATGTCCAGGAAAATGTTTGGCGGTGGTCAATACGAATTGGTCTTGCATGCCGCGCATATAAGCCGTTGCTTTTTGGGCGACATTGTGCTTGTTTTCTCCAAAAGAACGGTAATTGATAACCGGATTATTAGCGTTATTATTCACATCTACCACAGGGGCGAAATTGACATGAAGTCCTGTACGTTTTAATTGTCGCGCTACTTGAGTGCCCATTTCGTAAATCAGATTCTCATCTTGAATGGCGCCCAAAGCCATCTGAAACGGATAACTGATGGTATTGTCCAATCGCATTCCCAATCCCCATTCGGCATCCATAGCACCTAATAAAGGTGTTTTTGAAGCGTTTTGGTAAGTATTCATAAGTTTTACCTGCGTTTCAGGATCGCCTTGAAAGAAGATGAGTCCACCGATTTTCTGTTCCGCTATGAGCTTTAAAATGGCTTGTGTATGTTCCTCGCCTTTATTGG
Organism: uncultured Gelidibacter sp.; assembly: GCF_947500795.1. Taxonomy (GTDB): domain Bacteria; phylum Bacteroidota; class Bacteroidia; order Flavobacteriales; family Flavobacteriaceae; genus Gelidibacter. The sequence continues at coordinate 281,826 of NZ_CANMTE010000002.1, forward strand.
AGTAAGCGGGCACCATAATGAGTTGCGCAATGCGTTCTTCAACACTAAGGCTTTTCATAATGGAATCTACCCACTGGCTGTTTTCGTATTTTAAAAATTCGGGTTTTTCAAGAACTTTTGTTTGGGCAATAAGAACTTGTCCTGACAGTAGAAGTGTCAAAAAGATAACGATGGATGCTGTTTTTTGTATCATTTTACATCATTTTAAAATCCTTGCACAATATAAAGCACAAGGATTTTCTTTATTAAGAAGGTATTCGATTCTTAAATGTAAGTGATATGTAAAAGGCTACAAAATAAAAATGCAAATGAGATGTGAAGCTGTCAAAAATTATCATCTAAACTTGTCATCCAATCTTTGCTATCTTGAAGCGTTTGTGAAGAAAATTTCTACCACTCCACAAATGAAATCCCTAAACCGATTGTGGTTTGGTAATGGTTATAATCGATTAAATTTTCACCATAACCGCTAAACACCTGAAGATGGCCTCTCAGGTTGTTTCTGATAGGATACATATAGTTGAACTGAAAGCTGCCGTGATTGTCATTAAAGGATAGCGAATTGCGTAACAACAGATTCAAACTATGCCCATTTTTTCGGTAAATAACGTTCGCCTCTGCACGTCCTACATAATCACTAATTTCTGCATTGTCATCAATTTCTGGGTCCGAATCAACCCGAATCCATGGTTTTAAATAAATTTGAAAATTATCGTGCTCCATCGCAAAATGGAAGATAATTCTATTCCAACTTCTTGAAATTGGATCGGCTCTTCCGTTAGATTGATGGTTGAATGCAAATCCCGCCATCTTCGCTTGAAATCCTAAAAAATTAAAATCGAGAGGATAATTGATAATCAACTCAGGCTCATAATTGAGCTCCCTAAATGGTCGAGATAATTGTTTATTGTACACTTGCCAATAGGCAACTTGAGTATAACCCACCCATATATCGCCTTTCCCGAATAAAAACGACTGAATCAACTTCGTTTTAAAACTGATCTGAAATTTAGCTTCTGTAGAATGAAGGTCCACAGGTTCATCAAACGCCGGCGGTTCGCCTACACTTTGTGGCGTCTCATTAATTCGATTGCTCCATTTTGCCGGCAACACATAGAATGGCTTGTAGGAATTGAGTCGGAACGTTCCTGTCCGGTCTTTCGCATCAAGCTCCCAAGATTCAGATAAGGATTTGGTGACAATGGAATCTTTTTTCTTAAATAGGCCTTGAGCGCTTAGTGTCATTGAAAACGTCAGCATTAAGATGGTAAAGGAAGATCTAAAAAAGAGCATAAATTTAAGGTGTGATTAGTGTTGGTTATTTGTCAATTCCCGCGAGATATTTATCTCTTATAACTTGTCCCACGGGTTTGTTTTCAATTTTACTTTCGAGCCACGAGATGATGTCTAAGTATAAAAATGCACGCCGCTCATAAGGATGGTCCTCGTAGGTTTTTAAGGTTTTGTGAAGCTCGATAAAGGCGTTTTTTAAATCGTGCGGATAAATATCCTGCAAGCCTTTAATAAACTTTATCATTTCCTTTTGGACTTCATACAAATCATTAATCTTCAAAAGGAATTTATAGGTGCTTCGCAATAAGGTTTCCATATGATAATCCAATCCCGCTTCATAATGCGCCACAAGATTTAAAACACGTGCAAAACATTGTAAATCTTCGCGCATGGATAATGATTTGTTGGAAATGATCTTGTCCAAATAAAAGATACACGCCTTATTATTGCCCGCTCCAAACTGCATGCTGGCAAATTTATAGTAGAAAATCATTTTATGGTGCCCATCCAATCGGCTATTGAATTTCTTGAATTTTGTTTCAATTCTCGGGATGAGGTTAAGGCCTTCATCAAAACTACCGTCAATAAAGTGCTGATTGATCCTATGGAAATTAAGGTATAAAAACACCAATGCCTCTACATTTTCATCTTTTGGAAAATCTGGACTATCAATTTGATCTTCTAAAATGGCAAGACGTTTTAGGAACTTGGGTTTATTTCTGATAAAAAATAAGGCTTCCAACAAATAGTTATTCCCCTTCAAAAAGAAGACAGGATTCAAACTGATCATGTGTGGGTTATCATAAAATAAATTCACCCATTTGGAAGCATATTTAAAGCAATTCAAAAAATCTTGAAGTAAAAAACTGTACCACAAATAGGAATTGTAAAGCCATAATTTTTCTCTGAACCCTATTTTTGATATTTCGAATTTTGGTAGTCGGTCATTAAAATAGGCCGTCACCTGTTGCCCTTCCTTCGCATTTTTCACATAGCCCGATTTTAAAATGATGCTGTATAACTGCAGTGATAAATTAGAAAGTTTGCTGGTAATAACATTCAGTTCGCTTAATTCTTTGGCCTGAATGGTCAGCTCATCGGCACGCGTACTGATGCTTCGGGTAATGTATTGCGATTCGATAATTTTCTCGAGTTCCACAATTTCATAGGCCATGTTTTTCTCTTCATGCTGAATGGCGAGTTCTTTGGCCTTATCTAAAATTCGTAAGCTTTGTTTGTAAAGTCCTTTATGGTATAAAATGGAGGCGAAATCCAATTGCTCACGAATTTGGGAACGGATATTTTGATGCGATGGATTCAGTTTTAAGCTGATTAAAATCTGCTTATACAAATGCGCTTTTACATTCGCTAATTGCTGTTTTTTGACGATTCCCGTTTTGATAATCGCCGGTTCATCATAAGTTGTGGCTTTATCTAAAAAGTTAAAAAGATTCAAAAATTTAGAATCGGCGTTCACGCCCAAGCGTCCAACATACAATTTAAACTGTCGTTTTTCGGACTTGGTTAATGATTTCACCAATTGAAATAAATTATCTTTTTGCTCCTTAGTCATCACGTTAAAATAGCTTTTAATACAGTGTAAATCAAGTAGTTATAATGATTAAAACTGACTGAACATCGTAAAAGTCCAAACCTTCGGAATTTGAATTTGAATCCAAAGTATAAATTAGCTAGTCAATAGAAAAATAAAACGTAACAAATGTCTGATAATAATGTTCAAATTTTTGACACCACGCTGAGAGACGGAGAGCAAGTTCCTGGATGTAAACTGAATACAAAACAAAAGTTAGTTATTGCAGAGCAACTGGAAAATTTAGGTGTAGATGTTATTGAAGCAGGCTTTCCGGTGTCGAGTCCTGGCGATTTTAAATCGGTGGAAGAAATTTCAAAACTCATCAAACACACGACGGTTTGCGGATTGACACGAGCGGTTGAAAATGATATCAAAGTTGCTGCGGAAGCTTTAAAATATGCAAAATATCCGAGAATTCATACGGGTATTGGCACTTCGGCATCACACATCAAATATAAATTCAACAGTAATCAGGATGCCATTTTAGAGCGCGCTTTTGAAGCTGTTAAATTTGCGAAATCATTTGTTGAAGATGTCGAATTTTATGCTGAAGATGCAGGACGTACAGATAATGAGTTTTTAGCACGTGTTTGCGAAATGGCCATTAAAGCCGGCGCGACCGTATTGAATATTCCTGATACCACGGGCTATTGCTTGCCAACTGAGTATGGTGCAAAAATCAAATATTTAAAAGAAAACGTAAAAGGCATTGAAAAGGCAATTTTGTCTTGCCACTGTCATAACGATTTGGGACTGGCAACTGCCAATTCCATTGAAGGGGTGATTAATGGCGCCAGACAAATTGAATGTACGATAAATGGTATTGGTGAACGTGCAGGAAACACCGCGCTTGAAGAAGTGGTGATGGTGTTGAAGCAACATCCATATCTTAATTTGGATACGAATATTAAGACGCCGCATTTGTATGGCATCAGCCAGTTGGTTTCAGAAAGCATGGGTATTTATACGCAGCCTAATAAAGCCATAGTGGGCGCTAATGCTTTTGCACACAGTTCCGGAATTCACCAAGACGGGGTGATTAAAAATAGAGCAACCTATGAAATAATTGACCCTAAAGATGTTGGTGTTACTGAATCGGCTATTGTGTTAACGGCCCGTAGTGGTCGTGCGGCTTTAGCCTACCGAGCCAAAAATGTAGGGTACGAATTGACCAAGTTGCAATTGGATGATGTGTATGCCAATTTCTTGCATTTTGCCGATCAGAAAAAGGAAATCAATGACCAAGACATTCATCAGATTATTGAAACGAGTAAAGTATATCAACAAATAATTTCGGCTTAAGATGGGAAAAACCTTATTTGATAAAGTTTGGGATGCGCATGTGGTTGATACCATTAAAGATGGGCCGCAAATTCTATATATCGATAAACACCTGATTCATGAAGTAACCAGTCCGCAAGCGTTTAAAGAGCTTGAAGAACGCAATATTCCTGTGTTTAGACCTGACCAAATTGTAGCAACGGCCGATCATAATACGCCCACTTTAAATCAGCATTTGCCAATTAAAGATGAATTGTCCAGAAAACAGTTGGAGCAACTCTCTGAAAATTGTAAGAAAAATAATATCACCCTTTATGAATTAGGGCATAAATACAATGGCATCGTTCACGTTATGGCGCCAGAATTGGGCATTACCCAACCGGGCATGACCATTGTGTGTGGCGACAGTCATACCTCAACCCACGGTGCGTTTGGAACCATTGCCTTCGGGATTGGAACCAGTCAAGTAGCGCAAGTTTTTGCGAGCCAGTGTTTACTACTTACAAAACCTAAAAGTTTAAGAGTAACCGTCAATGGGAAATTGAAGAATGGGGTGTTGCCAAAGGATGTTATTTTATATATCATCTCTAAAATCGGCACCAATTCTGGTACGGGCTATTTTTGCGAATATGCGGGAGATGTGTTTGAAAACATGTCTATGGAAGGCCGGATGACGGTTTGTAATATGAGTATTGAAATGGGCGCTCGTGGCGGTATGATTGCACCTGACGAAACCACTTTTGAGTATGTTAAAGGGCGTGAATTTGCACCTAAAGGTGATGAATTTGATAAGAAAGTAGCCTATTGGAAAACTTTGCCAACTGATGCTGATGCCACATTTGACAAGGAATACTTTTTTGATGCTGCAGATATTGAACCGATGCTGACTTATGGCACCAATCCAGGAATGGGCATCAAAATTTCCGAATCCATTCCAGAAACTAATGATGCATCTTTTGAGAAGGCTTTGGACTACATGAATTTTAAGAAAGGTGAAACCTTAATTGGCAAACCGATCAATTATGTATTTATAGGCAGTTGTACCAACTCAAGAATTGAAGATTTTAGAATAGCGGCTGATTATATTAAAGGCAAGCAAAAAGCAGCGAATGTGACCGCTTGGTTAGTGCCAGGAAGTAAACAGGTGGAAGCACAAATTATTGAAGAAGGCTTGAAAACCATTTTTGATGAAGCAGGATTTGAATTGCGTCAGCCAGGATGTTCTGCGTGTTTGGCTATGAATGATGATAAAATTCCGCAAGGCGAATATTGTGTGTCAACTTCAAACAGGAATTTTGAAGGCAGACAAGGTCAAGGCGCACGTACTATTTTAGCGAGTCCTTTAATGGCGGCAGCTACTGCAGTAGAAGGTAAGATTATAGATATTACAAAGCAGTTGCAACACCAAGTGCGCCACGAATACACGGCGGTTTAAAGTGGTGATATTGAATTTGATTAAGATTCGTGAATTAGTGGTAAATAAAATAATAAGAATAAAAGAGATACCCGTTTGAGTTTATCATGAGCGGCGTCGAAAGACAGGCAATAGATGGAAAAATTTAAAACATTAACCGCAACAGCAATTCCGTTAGACATTGAAAATGTCGATACGGATCAAATCATTCCTGCGCGATTTTTAAAAGCCACCAATCGTGAGGGGTTTGGTGAAAACGCCTTTAGAGATTGGCGTTTCCAAAAAGATGGCACTGTCAATACCGAGTTTGTGTTGAATCAACCGCAATATGGTGGGCCAATTTTAGTGGCTGGCGATAATTTTGGATGCGGAAGTAGTAGAGAACACGCGGCTTGGGCATTAACTGATTACGGATTTAAAGTAATTGTGTCCAGCTTTTTTGCAGATATTTTTAAAGGAAATGCATTGAATAACGGCTTGCTGCCAGTTCAGGTGACTCCTGAATTTTTAAAGGAATTAATGACCGCAATTAAGGCGAATCCGCCAACAAAAATCACGGTCGATTTAGTAGCGCAAACCATCGGGATTGAAGGTTCAGATCATGTTGAGCCTTTTGAGATTGATGCCTACAAAAAAACGTGTATGATCAATGGGTATGATGATATTGATTATTTGTTGAGTAAAAAAGACACCATAGAACAGTTTGAAAAAACGCTTATTTAAGCACCATAATAACTAAAACACGAAGGCCATTAAGTCGTCTTCACCACACTATATGAAATTAAAAATAGCAGTATTGCCAGGAGATGGCGTAGGACCAGAGGTAACCGCTCAGGCTGTTAAAGTTTTGAAAGCGATTGCCCAAGAATTTGACCATTCATTTCAATTTAAATATGCGCCTGTAGGTGCCGTAGCAATTGATGAAACTGGAGATTCATTGCCAAAAAAGACGCTCGATTTATGTAAAAATTCAGATGCTATTTTATTTGGCGCTATTGGAGATCCTAAATATGATAATAATCCGGCAGCAAAAGTGCGCCCAGAACAAGGCTTACTGAAGTTGCGTAAAGAATTGGGCTTGTTTGCGAATATCAGACCGGTAAAAGCTTATGACACGCTTTTGGATAAATCGCCACTAAAAAAACAATTTATAAAAGGCACTGATATTTGCATTTATAGAGAGTTGACCGGAGGTATTTATTTTGGTGAAAAAACGCTCAGTGAAGATGGCAACACGGCATCAGATTTATGTGTGTATTCACGTGCAGAAATTGAGCGTATTACTCATTTGGCATTCAAAGCAGCACAATCTCGTAAACGTAAGGTGACTTTAGTTGATAAAGCCAATGTGTTAGAATCGTCGCGGTTATGGCGCAAAGTGGTGACCGAAGTATCGCAAGATTATAAAGATGTGAAGTTGGACTATTTATTTGTTGATAATGCCGCCATGCAAATCATTCTAAACCCAAAACAATTTGACGTCATTCTTACAGAAAATATGTTTGGCGACATCATTAGCGACGAGGCAAGCGTTATTGGAGGTTCTATCGGACTTTTAGCCTCTGCGTCAGTTGGTGATTACTTCGCCATGTTTGAACCGATCCACGGTTCTTATCCGCAGGCAAAAGATTTAGGCATCGCCAACCCGATTGCTTCCATTTTATCAGCAGCGATGTTGTTAGATCATTTTGAACTTTTTGAAGAAGCAGAATTGATCAGGGAAGGGGTAGAGAAATCGTTGAAATTGAACATTACCACACCAGAATTGAACAGCAAATTCAATCATATAACTACAACCAAAGTGGGTGATTTTATTGAGGATTTCATCAATAATCCGAAAGATACCAACATGAATTTTACAAACATTCACTTGGGACAATCTACTATTATTTAAGTTAATATTGTTAGTCGGATTTTTAATAGTAGCACAGTAGAAAAGCATCCGTGAAGGATGCTTTTCGTTGTTTATAGGTTGATTTAATTTTTAATTTAAGGGTCTGAAAACGAAAACTATATTACAGCTTTGGAAACTTCGCTTTAATCTCCTCTAAACACAAATTCCCCATACTGCCCACATGCGAATGTGCCTTAGACGTATCCGGCGTATAAGTACCTTCCTGTACCTGTTTGCCAATAATTTGATACGCTTCACGGAAACTCATCCCACCTTCTACCAAGGTGTTGATATTATCTACCGTGAATAAATACTGGTATTTAGCATCATTTAAATCGATATCCTTGACCTCAATTTGCTGAATGGCATAGTTGAAAATATCCAAAATATCCTTGACATCATTAATGGCAAGAATCATATTCTCTTTCAACAATTGATAATCACGGTGGTAGCCACTCGGAAGGTTATTGGTAATCAACACCATCTCGGTTTGTAAAGCTTGAATTTTATTACATTTTCCACGAATCAACTCAAACACATCAGGATTCTTTTTATGAGGCATAATACTACTTCCTGTAGTCAATTCATCCGGGAAGGTAATAAACCCAAAATTTTGGCTCATATAAAGGCAAATGTCCATGGCAAAACGCGCCATAGTATTACACAAACCTCCTAAAGTCATCGCAATGGTACGTTCACTTTTTCCACGCGCCATTTGAGCGGCCACAACATTATATTTCAAGGTGGCGAACTGCATTTCTTTAGTGGTCAATTCTCGGTCAATACCAAAAGAACTGCCGTAACCCGCTGCAGAACCTAACGGATTTTGATCCACTGTTTTTAAGGCCGCATTGAGTAAATACACGTCGTCCACAAGCAATTCCGCATAGGCAGAAAACCATAAACCAAAGGAAGAAGGCATGGCCACTTGTAAATGCGTATATCCAGGAAGTAGCGCTTTTTTATGGGTTTCGGCCAAGTTCAACAAGGTGTTGAAAAACACTTCAGTTTTCTCGTGAATAATTCCAAGATTTTCTTTGTAGAACAACTGTAAGGCTACTAAAACTTGATCATTTCGAGAACGCGCCGTATGGATTTTCTTACCTACTTCACCTAATGTTTTGGTCAATTCAAACTCGATTTTAGAATGCACATCTTCAAACTGCGCGTCAATGGTAAACGTGCCGTCTTCAATTTGCTGTGCTAAAGTTTCTAAGCCACCTTGCAATTGGACCAATTCATCTTCAGATAATATGCCAATGGACTGCAACATTTTGGCGTGCGCCAAAGAAGCCTGCACATCATATTTAGCAATATGTAAATCAATTTCCCTATCGTTACCAACGGTGAATTGTTCTATTTTTTTGTCAATACTTATTCCTTTATCCCAGAGTTTCATAATAGTCCTGCGAAGGCAGGAATCGCTTCCCGCTTTCATTTTTATTAATTAATTTTCATTTTGAACCAAGACTTCAATTGTAGTCCATATCAAGTCTTGATTCTTGGTTCTTTGATCTCAAAAATTTCTTAATTCTAACATCTCAATACTTAATTCTACTTATAAAATCTGTTCCAACAACCTCACATACAACCCAATCCCATCCTCAATCTCACGAATATAAATAAATTCGTCAGCAGAATGTGATCTCGTGCTATCGCCAGGGCCTAGTTTTAACGACGGACAAGTTAAGGTTGCCTGATCTGAAAGCGTTGGTGAGCCGTAGGTGGATCTTCCTAAAGCGATTCCAGCCTTTACCAATGCATGATCTTCAGGAATGGACGACGAGTTTAATCGTAAACTTCTAGGGATGATGCTACTGCACGGCGATTCTTTTTGTAGAATTTCCACAATTTCAGCATTAGTATAGCAATCATTCACCCGCACATCAACCACCAAATCCACTTCCGCAGGCACGGCATTGTGTTGCTTCCCGGCATTAATTTGGGAAACCGTCATTTTAACTTCTCCTAAAGTAGCAGAAACCTTATCAAATTTATAGTTTCTAAACCATTGTAAAACTTCAATCGTATTATAAATGGCGTTATCATCATTAAGATGCGCGGCATGACTTGGCGTGCCTTTCACTTTGGCGTCAAACACCACCAGCCCTTTTTCAGCAATAGCTAGCTGCATTAAGGTGGGTTCGCCCACAATAGCCACATCAATATGAGGAATAACCGCCAACATGCTATTAAGTCCATTAGGGCCGCTGCTTTCTTCTTCTGCAGATGCTACAAGAACTAAGTTATAGTTCAGGTTGGGACGCTCATAAAAATAGGTGAACGTCGCTATTAGCGATACCAAACAGCCTCCAGCGTCATTGCTACCTAACCCAAACAGTTTTCCATCTTCCACAATCGCTTTAAAAGGATCTTTAGTGTATGCGGTATTTGGTTTTACCGTGTCGTGGTGCGAATTGAGCAATAAGGTCGGTTTGGAAGCGTCAAAATACTTATTAGTGGCCCAAACGTTGTTTTTGGTTCGTGTGTAAGGAATAGCTCGTTTCTCAAACCATTGCTCAATCAGCAAAGCTGTTTCATCTTCTTCAGAGGAGAAAGATGGTGTTTCGATTAACTTTTTAAGCAGCGCAATGGCATCTGTGGTCAGTTTTTCTATCATTTGGTAATGGTTGTAAAATTTGCAGTGGCGTCAAACAACATTTCTGGTTTGCCAATACACACTTTATGAACATTCTTTTCGACCGCATGAATGCAATTATTCAATTTTGGTAGCATGCCGTCAACGATGATTTTATCATCAATTAACCCTTGATAGGTTTGTGTCGTTATTTCTTTTATGACTGAAGATTCATCCGTAATGTCTCTCATGACCCCGTTTTTCTCAAAGCAATAGTACAATTCGGTTTGATATTGGTCCGCAAAACCAATAGCCAATTCTGAGGCGATGGTATCGGCATTTGTATTTAAAAGTTGGCCTTTTTTATCGTGGGTTAGTGCACAAAATACCGGTGTTACCTTATGGTCTAACAACACTTGTAGAATTTTGGTGTTTACTTTTTCAACATCGCCCACAAAGCCGAAATCCGTAGTTTTTACAGGACGTTTTTTAGAACGAATGGTATTCCCATCTGCACCCGAAAACCCAATCGCATTACAGTTTTTAGACTGCAATTGCGCCACAATGTTTTTGTTGATTTTCCCCGCATATACCATGGTGATGAGGTCTAATGTGGCTTGATCGGTAATGCGTCGGCCGTCAATCATCTTCACTTCAAGACCCAGTTGATTGGCGAGTTGGGTTGCTAATTTTCCGCCGCCATGAATCAGTAGTTTTGGCGATTCAATAGCTGCAAAAGCCTCTAAAAAAGAAGCTAGTGCCGCGTCATTATCGATGATATTGCCGCCTATTTTTATGATTTTTAATGTTTTCATGCCATGCCCGTGTCTTTCGACTTCGCTCAAGATGACTCCCGAACGTATTTTTTTGTTTAAGACCTTATGGTTTTGGAAACCTATAAGGTCTCTATAGATTATAAATTCTCCAATATATTTTTCAACACTACTTGCGCTGCAAAGGTTCTATTATTGGCTTGATTGATGACCACAGATTGATCGCCATCCAAAACCGCATCCTCTACCACCACATTTCGTCTTACCGGTAAGCAGTGCATAAACTTAGCGTTGCCCAATTTTTCTTGGGTCATCATCCACTTCGGATCTTCGTTTAAGACCTTACCATAATCTTTATAATTGCTCCAGTTTTTCACATAGACAAAATCGGCATCTTTTAGTGCGTCTTCCTGATTGTGATTAATTGGCGTGTTTTTGGTGATGTTGGCATCAAGTTCATAACCTTCTGGATGGGTGATTGTCAAATCTACATCCATAGTTTGCATCATTTCCACAAACGAATTTGCAACAGCCTGAGGCAACGCTTTTGGATGTGGCGCCCAAGACAACACCACTTTAGGTTTACGGGTCTCAGAAAGCTCGGTAATAGTTATAGCGTCTGCCAAAGCTTGCAACGGATGTGCGGTGGCACTTTCCATATTAACGATTGGCACTGTGGCGTATTTCATAAAACTGTTAAGGATGAATTCTGAAGCGTCCTTTTCTTTGTCCGTAAGGCTAGGGAAGGCGCGCACCGCGATAATATCCGCATACTGCGAAATGACTTGCGCAGCCTCCTTGATGTGTTCTGAACTTCCGGCATTCATAATGCTGCCATCTTCAAATTCAATATTCCAAGCGTCGTTAACGTTCAAAATACTCACATGCATTCCTAAGTTACGTGCTGCTTTTTCAGTACTTAATCGGGTTCTTAAACTCGAGTTGAAGAACAACATGACTAAGGTTTTATGTTTTCCTAATTCTAAAAATTCTAAAGGTTGCATTTTGAGTAAAATCGCCTCCTTAATCGTCTCTGATAGGTTGGAAATATCTTTTATTTCGGTGTATTTTTTCATCAAAAATTTATTTTTCAATTATGTTTTCTTAAACCTCACAGGTTTTGAAAACCTGTGAGGTTTGAAATTACTGTCCACCATTCATTAATAATAACTCCTGTTGTAAGGCTTCATAAAACAAATCAATATGTTCTTTCTGAATGGTTAATGGTGGAAGAATCCTGATTAAGTTAGGGTTTTTGGCACTTCCGGTAAATATCTTATGCTTATGGATGAGGTTTTTACGCAGTTCTGCTACCGAGAAATCAAATTCTAAACCCAACATCAATCCGCGGCCTTTTACCGTTTTTAAATGCGGTAAATTCTGCGATTTCTGAATAAAATAACCTGACATTTCATCGGCATTTACCATTAATTTTTCCGATTCTAAAACTTCTAAAACCGCTAAAGAGGCTGCACAAGCTAAATGATTCCCTCCAAAAGTGGTCCCTAATAATCCAAAGGACGCTTTAATGTTCGGATGGATTAAAATTCCGCCAATTGGGAAGCCGTTACCCATTCCTTTTGCCATCGCAATAATATCTGGAGTCCAACCGTATTTTTGAAAAGCGAAGAAATCGCCAGTTCTTCCAAAACCAGACTGTACCTCATCAGCAATCAGCATGACGTTACACGTTTTACATAGTTTTTCAAGGCCGATGTAAAATTCCGGAGTACTTTCATCTAAACCGCCCACGCCTTGAATACATTCGATAATCACAGCACAGGTTTCTCCTTCTTTTAAAATACTTTCAACCGCTGCCAAGTCGCCCAATGCTACAAAGTCCACATGTTGTTGCGCGTTTAACGGCGCCACAATTTTAGCGTCATCGGTAGCCGCAACGGCCGCTGAGGTACGTCCGTGGAACGAATTTTTAAAGGCCACGACATTCTTTTTTCCCGTGTGAAAGGAAGCTAGTTTTAACGCATTTTCATTGGCTTCAGCTCCCGAATTACATAAAAACAACTGATAGTCTTTACAACCGGAGATGCGTTCAAGTTCAGACGCTAGAGATTCTTGTAACGGATTTTGAATCGCGTTGCTATAAAACCCCAAGTTTTTTACTTGATCAGAAATGGCTGATACATAGGTGGGGTGGGAATGTCCGATAGAAATCACCGCATGGCCGCCGTATAAATCTAAATACTCCACACCTTTATCGTCATAAACCGCGAGGTCTTTTGCACGCACTGGCGTGATATCAAAAAGCGGATAGACATTAAATAAACTCATAGTTGTTCTTTTTTAATGTTACTTATTTTATTGTAGGATGCAATCATGCCGTGGATTAATGAAGAACTCAAACCTTTATGTTCCATTTCATTCAAACCTTCTATGGTGCAACCTTGAGGTGTTGTGACCCGGTCAATTTCTTCTTCTGGATGATGTCCGTTGGCGATTAATAAATTCGCGGCACCTTCACTGGTATACATTGCCAATTCTTGAGCTTCTTTTGCATCGAATCCTAATTGAATGGCTGCTTGGGTGCTGGCGCGAATCAATCGCATCCAAAAAGCAATCCCGCTAGCACATATTACTGTTGCGGCTTGCATTTGAGACTCAGGTATTACCAAAGAATGCCCTAAGCGGTTAAATATTGCCTGTGCTATCTTAATGCGTTTGGCGCCCAATGCATTGCTACAAATACAGGTCATCGATTTCCCAACGGCAATTGCCGTATTTGGCATCGCTCTGATGATAAATTGGTCTGAGCCAATAATTTCTTCAATTTTAGGAATCAGAAATCCAGTAACTGTAGAAATGACGACATGTTTTTCAGTAATGAGTCCAGCGATATCCTGCAATACATGTTCTAAATGTGCAGGTTGAACGGCTAAAATCAGAATGTCAGAATTTTTAACAGCTTCCCCATTATCTGAAGTTATAAAAACATTTTTATAACCTTCAAATTCTGCGATGCTGTCTGTATTTCTTTTGGACAGGTATAAAGTGGTAATCGCATTGGTGGTGATTAGCCCTTTAGCGATGGACTTGCCTAAATTTCCTGTACCGATGATTGCTATTTTCATATTTATGCCCGTATTTCGACGCCGTTCAATATAAACTGGCGGGTATCTTATTAATTCAACTTTGAGTTATTTCTTGTTTTTTTGCCACGAATACACGAATGTTTTTATAGTTTTTATTCTCAAACCTGAATGGCTTCTGTATTGATTAAAAATAATTAGCCTTTAATCGCAATCCCTCAGTTTCTTCAAAATCAAACATCAAATTCATGTTTTGAATGGCCTGACCTGAAGCGCCTTTCAGCAAATTGTCAATAATGCTCGTTATCAAAAGTTTGTTGTTGTGTTTGTGCAAATGAAGTATGCATTTATTAGTGTTGACCACTTGCTTTAAATGGATGTCTTCATCTGAAACTACTGTAAAAGCGGCATCTTGATAATAGGTTTTATACAAGGTTTTTGCATCGTCCAAACTGCCTTCAAAATCGGTGTAGGCGGTGGCAAAAATACCTCTGGAAAAATTCCCTCGGTTAGGTACAAAAAACACCTCAGCTTTAGACTTTTTCTGTAACTCTAGGATGCGCTCATTGATTTCACCCAAATGTTGGTGGGTGAACGCTTTATAATGAGAAAAATTATTATCGCGATACGTAAAATGCGTCGTTTCAGACAGCGACGTGCCAGCGCCTGTTGATCCTGTAACGGCGTTAACATGCACATCACTTTTTAACAGTTGAAAAGCGGCTAAAGGCAAAAGCGCCAATTGAATGGCCGTTGCAAAACACCCTGGATTTGCAATAAAGTTCGCTTTTTTGATGGCTTCTTTATGCAATTCTGGCAATCCGTAAACAAAATGATTGCCTTGAAAATCACGATCAGCTTCCAGTCTAAAATCATTGCTTAAATCGATGATTTTAGTTTTAGACGAAAAGGTATGACTCTCTAAAAACGCTTTCGAATTACTGTGGCCTAAGCATAAAAATAAAACGTCAACATCAGGATTAATGGTGCTAGAGAACTCTAAATCTGTACTGCCCACTAAATCTTGATGCACCTTGTGAATTTTATTTCCAGCGTTTGAGGTGCTGTAAATAAAATTAAGGTTCGTTTGTGGATGGTTTAGGAGCAACCGGATCAATTCGCCCGCCGTATAACCTGCACCACCAATAATACCAACGTCTATCATGATTCTGAATTTACTTGGTGATAAATTTTATTTTGATTCCCAACGATTTTAATAAATCCTTTGGCTTCATCAGCGGTCCATCCTTTGTTGAGCTCGCCATAACTTCCAAATTTCGCATTCATTAAATCGTGAGCAGAACTGATACCATCTAACATAAAATGATACGGTTTTAAGGTCACAACAACATCTCCGGATACATTTTTCTGGCTGCTTTCCAAAAACGCCTCAATGTTGCGCATCACAGGATCTAAATATTGACCTTCGTGTAAATGCATGCCGTAGAAGCTAGACAGGTACTCCTTATGTTGCAACTGCCATTTGGTAAGCGTGTGCTTTTCCAATAAATGGTGCGCTTTAATTGTGATCAATGCAGCTGCAGCTTCAAAACCTACACGGCCTTTAATTCCTACAATGGTATCTCCAACGTGAATGTCACGCCCAATAGCGTACGCAGAGGCAATTTTATTTAAGGCTTCAATATTTTTTTCTGGCGTATCAGAATTGCCATTTAGCGCTGTAAACTGTCCGTTTTTGAAAGTTAAGGTGACTTTTTCTTCACCTTCTTTGGTCAATTGTGATGGGTACGCGTGTTCTGGTAATGATTTTTCTGAAGTTAAGGTTTCTTCACCACCAACGCTTGTTCCCCAAAGCCCTTTATTGACTGAGTATTTGGCTTTTTCCCAAGACATGTCCACACCATTTTTTTTCAGGTAATCAATTTCCTCCTGTCTTGATAATTTCAAATCTCTAATTGGCGTGATGATTTCAATATGAGGTGCCAAGGTTTGGAAAATCATATCAAAACGAACCTGATCATTTCCTGCACCAGTACTACCGTGAGCAATATACTGCGCATCAATACTTTTAGCGTATTCAACTATTTCAATGGCTTGAATAATACGTTCCGCACTTACTGATAAAGGATAGGTGTTATTTTTCAACACATTACCATAGATCAAATACTTGATCACTTTATTGTAATATGAGGCTACTGCATCTAAATTTTTATAGGTAGAAACGCCCATTTTGTAGGCATTGGATTCAATAGTACTAATTTCTTCAGATGTAAATCCGCCTGTATTCACACTTACGGCGTGAACTTCATAGCCCAAATCCTTACTTAAATGTACCGCACAATACGAAGTATCCAATCCGCCGCTATAGGCTAAAACTAATTTTTTGCTCATGATTTATCTTTTTTTAAAAATAAAGCCTGTTTGATTTGCTTTAATCTTTGAAATGTTTTGGTTTTTATATGTTGAGGTTCGTTGCTGTCTTTTGCTTTCGGATCGTAGAGCATCCCTGTACATAAGCACATTTTCTGCTCTGTACGTTGCAATACGTCATAGTTTTTGCAAGTTTGACAGCCGTTCCAGAAACTTTGATCGTCTGTTAATTCTGAAAACGTGACGGGTTTATAGCCCAATTTACTATTCATTTTCATAACAGCCAATCCCGTAGTAATACTGAATACCTTGGAATCTGGGAATTTCTCACGTGAATGTTGAAAAACTCGCGCTTTTATTTTTTTGGCTAAGCCCTGTTCCCTGTAGTCTGGATGTACAATTAATCCGGAATTAGCCACAAATTTACCGTGGCTCCACGCTTCAATATAACAAAAGCCTGCGAAGGTGTCGCCATCTAATGCGATAACGGCATTCCCGTTTTCCATTTTTGTAATGATGTACTCAGGGGTTCGTTTTGCAATACCCGTACCTCTTACTTTAGCGGATTCGGCAATGGTGTCGCAAATGATCTGTGCATAAATTGCATGAGATTTATTAGCAATAACAATGTCCATTGTTCTTGATATTTAGATTAAAAAAAATTAAAGATATGTTGTCGGAAAAACGGAACCGGACTCACCTAAGTTCCAAAATAAAGCGCACCCTTAAGGGCGGCGGAACAGAAAATGACTTGTCCTGACACGATTGTTATTTGAAACAACTGTATTAGAGGAGGAAAATATGTGTGATGATTTGATCAAGGTGTAAAAAATAAATATACGTTAGCGACTCTCTTTAGGTTAGAATGCACAGCGTCTGCGCAACATGGCTGCGGGACTAGATGGACGTATTTTATTTTTCATTATAAACATGGGTCAAAAGTAACATTTTATTTTACAACTCAATTTAATTTTAACTTTTTTTAAAGTATGTAATCTGTGCTTACAAAATTTGAAGCTTTACTATCTAATAGGTTATTTAAAATGGCATTGTTGTAGGCATTGTCTTTGGAAGCCACAAAAGTTCTGATAGAAAATGAACGCAAGGCATCATGGACACTTAAGGTTGCCACAGCAGAATCTTTTCGTCCTGTAAATGGATATACGTCAGGTCCGCGTTGGCAGGAACTATTTAAATTAACTCTACACACCAAGTTTACCAACGTATCAATTAGCGGCGCCAAGGTTTTAATGTCACTACCAAATAAGCTCACTTGCTGTCCGTAATTGGATTCAGCCATATCATCTAATGGTTCGTCAATATCTATAAAGGACAGCACCGGAATGACAGGTCCGAATTGTTCTTCCTGAAACACACGCATGTCTTTATTTACAGGATATAGCACTGCAGGGAAAATGTAATTTTCCGTGATTTCTCCGCCTTTTTCATTTAATATGGCGGCACCTTTAGCAAGCGCATCATCAATTAATTCTTGTATGTATTGCGGTTTATCAGGTTCAGGTAAGGGTGTTAATTTCACTCCAGATTCCCACGGATTTCCAAATTTTAAAGCATCGACTCTGGCGGCAAAACGCTTGTTAAATTCGTCTACGATGTCTTCATGCACGTAAACTATTTTCAGCGCTGTACAACGTTGTCCGTTAAAAGATGTCGTACCAGCAATACATTCGTCAATAGCCAAATCTAAATCGGCATCTTTTAGAACAATCGCAGGGTTTTTCGCTTCCAAACCTAACACCAAACGGAGTCGGTTACTTTTTGGATGTTCGTTTTGCAAGGCATTGGCCGATTTGCTATTGCCAATAAGCGCTAATACATCAACCTTTCCGGATTGCATGATTGGGGTAGCAACCGTTCGGCCGCGACCGTAAATAATATTAACCACACCTTTTGGGAAGCTGCTTTGAAACGCTTCCAACAAAGGGGATATCAATAAAACTCCAAACTTTGCAGGTTTAAAAATGGCGGTGTTACCCATGATTAATGCTGGAATCAATAGCGCAAAGGTTTCGTTTAGAGGATAATTGTAAGGCCCTAAACACAATACCACACCCAAAGGACCTCTACGGATATGGGCATACACACCATCATTCTTTTCAAACTTGGCGTTATCTCTATCCAATTGTTTGTATTCTTCAATCGTATCGTAGATGTAATCTACGGTTCTATCAAATTCCTTTTCTGAATCTGGTAGGGATTTTCCAATTTCCCACATCAACAATTTCACGACGGCATCACGCTTGGTTTTCATTTGGGTCACAAACTTTTCCATGCAGGCAATACGGTCTTTCACCTTCATCGTAGGCCATAAACCTTGACCTTTATTATAGGCGTTAACCGCGGCATCCATGGCTTCCAAAGCTTCTTTTTCTCCTAAAGTAGGAATGGTGCCCAATAAGGTTGGAGCATAGTTAGGCGTTGATGATATTGTAGAATACACCTCTGAAGTTTCTCCAGACCAGGGCCTTAATTCGCCATCAACCAAATAGCTGTTTTGGTGGATTAATGATTTTATTTGATACTGTTCTGGAATGTTCATAAGGTTGTATTTAAACTAAAAATTGAAATAAATCGGGTTTGTCATTGAGGTAATCCCCATAGAAATTACGGAGTTTCATTTTTGTAATTAACGGCTCTAAATCATCTGAAGATTTTAATTCCAATCCAACCACGGCAGCACCGTTTTCACGATTGGTTTTCTTGGTATATTCAAAATAGGTGATATCATCAGTAGGGCCTAAGATATCGACCACAAACTCACGTAATGCCCCCGCACGCTGTGGGAATTTGATGATGAAATAATGCTTCAAATTCGCATATAAAAGGGCACGCTCTTTAATTTCAGCAGTTCTGGTAATGTCATTATTACTGCCGCTGATAATACAAATAACGTTTTTGCCTTTAATTTGTTCAGCATATTGATCTAAAGCAGCAATACTTAGCGCCCCGGCAGGTTCTACGACGATTGCATCTTTATTATAGAGATCCAAAATGGTTTCGCAAACTTTACCTTCATCAACTGTAATCATATCATGCAGATGTTGTTGACAAATGGCAAAATTTAAATCGCCCACACGTTTCACCGCAGCACCATCCACAAAATTCTCAATATCTTTCAATTCGGTATTGCGTTTGTTGGCCAATGAAGTGGACATTGAAGGCGCGCCTTTTGGCTCCACACCAATTATCTTGGTGTTTGGAGACAACTGCTTAAATACAGAACATAGCCCGGCAGAGAGTCCGCCACCACCTATAGGAACAAATACATAATGAATTGGATGCTGTGCCTGGTCAATGATTTCCAAACCTACCGTGGCTTGACCTTCAATGACTTTTTCATCATTAAAAGGGTGAATAAAGGTTTTGTTTAAACGTTCACATTCTTCTTTTGCGGCTTTGCTGGCATCATCAAAAGTATCGCCAATCAATACCACTTCAATAAAATCTTCACCAAACATAGCAACTTGATCCACTTTTTGTTGTGGTGTAGGCGAAGGCATGAAAATGGTGCCTTTTATTTTTAATAATTTACAGGATAAAGCAACGCCTTGTGCATGATTTCCCGCACTAGCGCAAACAATACCATTCTCAATTTGAAGTGGGCTCAAGGATGACATTTTATTGTAAGCACCTCTAATTTTATAGGAGCGTACTTGCTGCAAATCCTCACGTTTGAAATTAATATTCGCTTCAAATTGTTTTGAATAACGATGGTTTTGCATTAGTGGCGTAACCTCAGCGACGTCTTGAAGTTTTTTGGCCGCAGCTTCAACAGCGGCCAAACTTGGGTAATATATTTTAGTTTCAACGTTCATCACACTCATTTAGAGGCAGGAATTGCTTCCTGCCTTAATTATAAATTCATTCAATTGTTATGCTAACACTGAATCTTCAACTTCAGCATCTGTTTTGATAACCTTCATGGCCGTCATTGCAGCTCTTAATCGTTTCCCAACCGTTTCAATAGGATGGTTTCTGATAGCGTCATTAACCGCAATCAATTCTAAATTATCTACAGCGTTAGATGTTGCAAATGATTTTCCGATGGTATTCGGATCGACATTTTTCATGAAATCTTCCAATAATGGCTTACACGCGTGATCAAATAAATAGCAGCCATATTCCGCTGTATCAGAAATGACACGGTTCATCTCGTATAGTTTTTTTCTAGCGATAGTGTTGGCGATTAATGGCAATTCATGAAGCGATTCATAATAAGCAGAATCTTCAATAATACCAGCGCTTACCATAGTTTCAAACGCCAATTCAACCCCCGATTTAACGAAGGCAACTAAAAGTACCCCGTGATCAAAATAGGTTTGTTCTGAGATATGATCTGTTGTCAATTCTGTTTTTTCAAAAGCAGTCTCGCCTGTAGCAGCACGCCATTTTAATAGATCTGCATCATCATTTGCCCAATCTTCCATCATGGTTTGTGAGAAATGACCGGAGATGATATCGTCCATATGTTTTTCAAACAAGGGTTTCAAAATGGTCTTTAATTCTTCCGACAATTCATGAGCCTTGATTTTTGCAGGATTTGATAAACGGTCCATCATATTGGTGATGCCACCATGTTTTAAGGCTTCAGTGATGGTTTCCCATCCCAATTGGATCAATTTCGCAGCATAATTGGCGTTTACGCCCTCTGCAACCATCTTATCAAAAGCCAATATAGATCCTGTTTGAAGCACCCCACAAAGTATGGTTTGCTCTCCCATTAAATCACTTTTTACTTCAGCAATAAACGAAGATGCCAAAACACCAGCTCTATCGCCACCAGTTGCAACCGCATACGCTTTAGCCTGTTCCCAACCTTTTTGTTCTGGATCATTTTCTGGATGTACTGCAATTAATGTTGGTACACCAAAGCCGCGTTTGTATTCTTCACGAACTTCAGTTCCAGGACATTTAGGCGCCACCATGATGACCGTAATATCTTCACGGATTTTAGTGCCTTCTTCCACGATATTAAATCCGTGGGAATAGCTTAATGTTGCTCCTTTTTTCATCAAAGGCATCACCGTTTTTACAACATCCGTATGTTGTTTGTCTGGCGTTAAATTCAATACCAAATCAGCTGAAGGAATTAATTCCTCATAAGTACCCACATTGAAGCCGTTGGACGTTGCATTTTTATAAGACGCACGTTGCTCTTTAATGGCTGCCTCACGTAAGGCGTAGGAAATATCCAATCCTGAGTCGCGCATGTTCAAACCTTGGTTCAAACCTTGGGCGCCACAGCCTACAATAACTATTTTCTTTCCTTTTAGAACGTTTACGCCATCTTCAAACTCTGAAGCGTCCATAAATCGGCATTGTCCTAATTGCTCTAATTGTTGTCTTAATGGTAATGTGTTGAAATAATTTGACATTTTCTTTGATTTTTAATGTTGAAATGCTTCAAGCATTTTTGATATTTTCATTTCGTCCTTGGTTACTGCAATACGTCCTGAACGTGTAAATTGCATGATTCCGAAAACACTTAATTCTCTGTATAATACTTCTAATTCCTCTTTACGCCCTGATTTTTCGATGACGAAAAACTCTCTATTTACAGTTACAATTCGGGCGTTATTATCTTTAATGACCGATTCAATTTGTCGGCGTTCATCAAACAATAGATTCGACTTGATTTTAAACAAGCACGATTCCTGATAAATAGTTTCATCTTCAGTATGGAAATAGGCCTTTATGACCTCGACTTGTTTTTCAATCTGTCCGATGATTTTCTTCATCTGATCTTCATGAAGTTTTACAACGATGGTCCATTTTGAGACATTTTCAATTTCAGAAACGGATGAATTGATGCTCTCTATATTGATGTGACGACGTTGAAAAATAGCCGAAATACGGTTCAATAACCCAATGTTATTTTCAGTGTATATGGTTACGGTATATGCTATAGGTTCACTCATGTTTATATTATCCTTTTAATTGATAACGATTCTTTTCTCTCTGTTCTCTATTCTCTTCTCTCTATTCTTATTTCCAAAAAACTATTCCAATCGAATATCCGAAACACTCGCTCCTGTAGGAATCATTGGGAACACATTGCCTTCTTTTTCTACTCTTACCTCTAAGAAGTAAGGCCCTTCACAAGCCATCATTTCAGCAACTGCAGCTTTTAGGTCTTCACGTTTCGTCACTTTTTGAGCGTCGATATAATAGCCTTTTGCAATGGCTACAAAATCAGGATTGGTCATTTCAGTTGATGCATAGCGTTTTTCGAAAAACAACTGTTGCCACTGACGCACCATTCCTAAAAACTCATTATTTAGCACAACGATTTTCACCGGTACTCTTTGTTGGAAAATGGTACCCAATTCCTGAATGGTCATTTGGTAACCGCCATCGCCAATAATAGCAACCACATCACGCTCTGGAGCCGACATTTTTGCACCAATGGCAGCAGGAAGTGCAAAGCCCATAGTTCCCAGTCCACCAGAAGTAATATTACTTTTTGTGGTGGTGAATTCGGCGTAACGACAAGCAATCATTTGGTGTTGGCCTACATCTGATACGATAGCTGCGTTGCCTTGTGTTTGGATGTTGATTTCTTTGAGCACTTCGCCCATGGTTAAACCTTCTTTTGTTGGATACAAATCATCCTTTATCACTTTTTCATATTCTATAGCATATAAATCCTTGAATTTTTGATGCCATTCTTCATGAGAATTTGCTTTTAACAACGGCAATAACTGTGACAGACTTTCTTTAGCATCGCCTAAAACGGCTACATCTGTTTTTACGTTTTTATCTATTTCAGCAGGATCAATTTCAAAGTGAATCACTTTAGCTTGTTTTGCATACGAAGCTAAATTTCCCGTCACACGATCGTCAAATCGCATGCCTATCGCAATTAAAACATCACATTCATTGGTCAACACATTTGGTGCATAATTGCCGTGCATCCCAACCATTCCCACATTTAAAGGATGCGCGGTAGGAACTGCCGACGCTCCAAGAATAGTCCATGCAGCAGGAATCCCAGCTTTTTCGATGACCGCTTTCAATTCCTCTTCTGCTTCACTCAATATCACGCCTTGACCCCAAACGATTAATGGCTTTTTAGCCGAATTTATTAAAAGCGCAGCCGCTTTAACATCGTCTATATCTGTTTTCGGAACAGGATTATAACTTCTGACGCCTTTACATTTTTCATAAGAAAAATCAAACTGTTCAAACTGTGCATCTTTAGTGATGTCAATTAACACAGGGCCTGGGCGTCCGCTTTTTGCAATATAAAAGGCTTTCGCAATCACCTCAGGAATTTGGGACGCTTTGGTAATTTGGTGGTTCCACTTGGTCACCGGAGTGGAAATTCCGATGATATCGGTTTCCTGAAAGGCATCACTGCCTAATAAATGGGAAGCAACTTGCCCTGTAATACACACCATTGGCGTGGAATCTATTTGTGCATCTGCAATTCCCGTAATTAGGTTTGTAGCACCTGGGCCGGAAGTTGCCATAGCGACACCAACTTTCCCTGAAATACGTGCATACCCCTGAGCCGCGTGAGTAGCGCCTTGTTCATGACGTGTTAATACATGATGAATTTGATCTCTAAACTTATAAAGTTCATCATAAACCGGCATAATAGCACCTCCAGGATACCCGTAAAGGATGTCTACACCTTCAGCAATAAGACATCTGATGATGGCTTCACTACCAGAAATGCGCATCGTTTTAGCGGTTGTAGTTTGTTCTTTATCTAATGTTTGCGTGTCTTTCATATTGAAAACTTTTTTTCATTCCTCTTATTCCGAAAGCTATCGAGAGGAATCTCAATATTATTTTTACTTAATTATATATTAGAATTCATCTGTGACACAACCTTTGGATGCCGATGAAACTGTTCTTGCATATTTATAAAGCACTCCGCGCTCAAATTTAAGTGGTGGTGCCTGCCATTCAAGGCGACGTTTTTGCAGTTCTTCCTCAGAAACTTCAAGGGTTATGGTGTTTGTTTCAGCATCAATAGAAATCATATCGCCATTTTTCACTAAGGCAATAGGGCCTCCTTCTTGAGCTTCTGGAGTAATATGGCCTACAACAAAACCGTGGGTACCCCCAGAAAAACGACCGTCTGTAATTAACGCGACATCATTTCCTAAGCCTGCCCCAATAATAGCGGCGGTTGGTTTTAGCATTTCTGGCATTCCAGGACCTCCTTTTGGACCTTCATAACGGATAACCACAACATCTCCTTTCTCAACTTTTCCATCTCTAATGCCATCATTTGCGGCGTATTCGCCTTCGAAAACTTTTGCTTTCCCAACAAAATTTAAACCTTCTTTTCCGGTGATTTTTGCCACACTTCCTTCAGGCGCTAAATTGCCGTAAAGCATGCGTAAATGGCCAGAGATTTTTATAGGTTCCTCAATGGTTTTGATAACGTCCTGTCCTTTTGTTAGGTCCTCAACATCCAATAGGTTTTCTGCCATTGTTTTTCCGGTTACGGTTAAACAATCGCCGTGAAGCATGCCTTTTTTCAAAAGATATTTTAAAACTGCAGGAATGCCGCCCACAGCGTGTACGTCTTCCATAAGGTATTTACCGCTCGGTTTTAAGTCTGCTAAAAATGGAGTGTTATCACTAATATTTTGGAAATCTTTTAGGGTAAAGTCAATTTGAGCAGCTCTTGCAATAGCTAAAAAGTGGAGTACGGCATTGGTAGAACCTCCTAAAATAGTCACCAATCGCACTGCATTTTCTAAGGATTTTCTAGTGATGATGTCTGAAGGTTTGATGTCTTTTTCTAATAAGACACGCATGGCTTCTCCAGCACGGATAGATTCTTGTTGTTTTGCATCACTAAGTGCAGGATTGGAAGAATTGAACGGTAAGGTCATCCCTAAAGCTTCTATTGCCGATGCCATGGTGTTTGCAGTATACATACCGCCACAAGCTCCAGCGCCTGGACACGCTTTTTCAACAATACTTTGGTATTCAGTTTCTGCCATCGTACCGGCAACTTTGCTGCCCCAAGCTTCAAAAGCTGAAACGACATCTAATTTTTTCCCGTTATGACAACCAGAATCGATGGTGCCACCATAAACTAAAATGCTTGGTCTATTTAAACGAATCATCGCCATTAAAGCGCCAGGCATATTTTTGTCACAGCCAACTACAGTCACCAATCCATCATAACTCATAGCTTGTACTACGGTTTCCATGGAGTCTGCAATAATATCGCGAGACGGCAAGGAGTAACGCATGCCCGGTGTCCCCATAGAAATACCATCACTGACGCCAATGGTGTTAAAGATTAATCCGATAATATCTTCGTTTTTGGTGCCTTCTTTGACCAATTTGGCCAAATCATTTAAGTGCATGTTGCACGGATTGCCTTCGTAACCGGTACTTGCAATCCCAATCATGGGTTTTAAAAAGTCTTCAGTAGTCAATCCAATGGCGTGCAACATGGCTTGAGCAGCGGGTTGCGTTGGATCTTGGGTAACTGTTTTACTGTATTTATTTAAATTACTCATAGTGCGTTTGATAACTTTGATTTACGTTGACCCAAAACTTCTTGTTGGTACAACTGCATTAATTTATAACCTAAGGAGTCGGTCCATGGTAGAGGAAATTCGTAATCGTCTAATGATTTTAACCCGACAACCTCAGCTGCTGTTCCAGTAAAAAATGAACTGTCAGCTTGCTTTAATTCTTCTAATTTGAAATGTTTTTCTTCAACAGGAATGCCTTCTTCCTCACAGATTTCTAAGATGGTAGCACGTGTGATTCCTGCCATAATACTGCCTTTTTTAGGAGTGAAAAGTTTGCCGTCTTTCTCCATAAAGATGTTTGCTCCTGAACATTCTGCAACATTGCGATGCATATCCAACAACAACGCTTCGTCATACCCTGCATCTTTAGCTTCGTTGGTTGATAAAATAGAATTGATATAATGCCCGGTAACCTTAGCTTCTACGAAACACGATTTTGGATTAGGGCGTTCAAATGATGAGGTTTTGACACGTAATAAGCGGTCGCCCATTAGTTTTCCCCATTCCCAACATTGCATAGTGAGAAACGATTCTTTTGACGTATACAGTCCCATATTAACACCAGTACTGATCAATGGTCGGATATAGGCGTCTTGAAGTTGGTTTTTTTCTAAGAGCTCATAGGTGATTGCAATTAGTTCTTCAACAGAATAGTTGAATGGGATTCCCATTACTTTAGCACCATATTTAAGACGCTCATAATGTGCTTCCGCTCTAAATATTTTGGTACCCTCGTCTGTTTTATAAGATCTAATACCTTCAAACACGCCATTACCGTAGTGTAAGCTTTGGCTATATAAACTACTTGATGCGGCTTCAGGCTTTAAAAACTCACCGTTGTGGTAGATTATGGTTTGGTTGTTATAGTAAGCGTTCATAATTATTTAAAAGTTTAAAATTAATATAACAGTTTGTTTGAGTGTCTTGAGATTGCTGTGTCCGATTAAACTCAGTGTCATGGTTTTATATTTAAGTTATTGTGTTTCAGTTGTTTAAGTGTGTTTATTTATGATGTTCAAAATGCTAAACTTTTGAATAAAAAAAGCCTGTATCTCAATTGATACAGGCTTTTTTTGGGAATAGCATACTGTATCAACTAACTGGAGCTAATAATAATGATGCTAATAATGATGATATTCTGTTGCATTACGCTAAATACTTTATTTCAAAATGTGTGATACTAAAAAAGCCTTCCAATTTGAGGAAGGCTTTAGTTATATTTTATTAAACTTAGTGTACCATTCCTCCTCAGCGTGACATAATCACGATGCTAATAATAGAAATAATATTTAAGTTTTGGCTTTTCATTTGTTCGTCAAAAATCAAAAAAGAAATTTATAAAACCTAATTTATGTCTTATAAATTTCTAATTATTTTTAAATTCTTGGCAAATCATTATCGTCTTTAAGTGGTAAAATAGAGCTGCCCATGAGGTATTTATCAACGTGGTGCGCGGCTTGTCGGCCTTCTGAAATGGCCCAAACAATTAAGGATTGGCCACGGCGCATATCGCCTGCACTAAAAATTCCTGGAACATTAGTGGCATAATTAGTAGTTGTAGCTTTAATGTTGGATCTAAAATCCATTTCAAGCCCGAATTGTTCCGCCAATGTTTTTTCTGACCCTGTAAACCCTAAAGCCAATAACACCATATCGCAATCCCATTGTTTTTCGGTATTAGGAAGTTCTCTAAGTTCCGGGCGTTGCCCTTCATTAAAAATCCACTCTACTTCCACGGTCTTCAATCCGATGAGGTTTCCGTTTTTATCTCCTAAAAATTCTTTGGTCGAGACACTGAAAAACCGTTCTACACCTTCTTGGTGAGATGAGGTCGTTTTCAGTTTCATAGGCCAATAGGGCCAAGGCTGATGTGCAGGTCGTCCCACAGATGGCTTGCTTAAAATTTCAAAATTAGTTACACTTTTGGCGCCATGACGGTTGCTGGTACCAATACAGTCGGAACCGGTATCTCCACCACCAATAACAATAACGTTCTTACCTTTTGCGGATAAAATTGCATCTTCAGTGATTAAACCGTCTACAAATTGATTGTTTAATTTTAGGAAATCCATGGCTTGATGCACGCCTTTTAGGTGGTTGCCTTTTATAGGAATACCTCTGCGCTCGGTTGCGCCGCCACATAAGACCACAGCGTCAAAATCGGCCTTAATGGTTTCGATACTTATATTTTGGCCTACATGGGCGTTGGTGGTAAACGTGATGCCTTCTTCCTCAAGAATTGAAATTCGCCGATCAATAATTGATTTTTCGAGTTTAAAATCGGGGATGCCATAACGCAATAATCCGCCTACTTTGGCGTCCCGTTCAAAAACAGTGACGGTATGTCCTGCTCGGTTTAGTTGTTGTGCGGCGGCTAACCCTGCTGGACCAGATCCAATAATGGCCACTTTTTTATCTGTTCTTGATTTTGGTGGTCGTGCTGTAATCCATCCTTCTTCAAATGCCTTTTCGACAATGTTTTTCTCGATGTTTTCTATGGAAACCGGATCTTCATTAATGCCTAAAACACAAGCCTCTTCACATGGAGCCGGACATAATCTACCTGTGAATTCTGGGAAGTTGTTGGTGGAATGTAAAATTTGCGCAGCCTCTTTCCAACGGCCTTTGTACACTTTATCATTAAAATCAGGAATCAAATTCCCTAAGGGGCAGCCACTATGGCAAAAGGGAATGCCACAATCCATACAGCGTGCGCCTTGTTCTTTTACTTTTTTCTCCTCTAACGGAATGGTGAATTCCTTATAATTTTCCAATCGTTCTTCAACCGCTAAGTAAGGCTCGTCAACTCTCTCGTATTCTAAAAATCCTGTTATCTTTCCCATAGGTGTGCTCCGCGCAAACGGAAATCTTTTTCAATTAAACAACTACTTTATTTTCTTCTTCCAATCTTTTCAAAGCTTGCTTATATTCTTCAGGCATTACCTTGATGAATTTCGGCAATTCTTTCTGCCAGTTTTCCAAAAGGCGTTGTGCCAAAGGACTCAATGTGGCATTGTAATGATTTTCGACTAGGTTTTTCAATTCGGCGCCATCTTCTGCGGAAGCGACAGGCTCTAAATTCAAACCTTCCTTATTGCATTTTTTATCGAAGGTGTTGTTTGGGTCATAAACATAAGCGATGCCACCACTCATACCGGCACCAAAATTCCGTCCGACGTCGCCTAAAATAACGGCTCGCCCACCTGTCATGTATTCACAACCATGGTCGCCAATGCCCTCAACAACCGCATGTGCACCAGAATTTCTGACACAAAAGCGTTCGCCTGCTTTTCCATTAATATACACTTCACCGCTGGTAGCGCCATATAAGGCTACATTACCAATGATGATATTGTCTTCTGGAACGATGGTGGATTCCTCAGGCACCTTGACACTTATTTTAGCACCGGAAAGTCCTTTTCCTAAGTAATCATTAGTATTTCCGTTAACTACTAATGTTAGTCCTTTAGTGGCAAATGCGCCAAAACTCTGTCCTGCCGATCCTGTAAAATTGATTTTTAAAGTGTTTTCTGGTAGACCTTGTGCACCATAAATTTTAGAAATTTCATTACTTAAAATCGCTCCAAAAGCTCGATCTCTATTATTGATTTTTGATTCGATGACCGTTTTTTCCTTTCGGAATAGGGCAGGATGCGCTTGACTTATAATCTTGAAATCCAATGCTTTTTCCAGCTGGTGATCTTGTTTTTCAGTATTGTAGAGTTTGGTGCCTTCAGGCGTAATGACTTGATGTAGGATAGGTGATAAATCCAATCCTAAAGATTTGTAATGGTTAATGGTGTTGTTGCGGTCTAGTTTTTGAACCTGGCCAACCATTTCATTGATGGTTCTAAATCCAAGCTCAGCCATGATTTCACGTAATTCCTGTGCTACGAAATACATGAAGTTGACCACATGTTCCGGTTTGCCTTGAAACTTTTTACGGAGTTCAGGGTTTTGAGTCGCGATGCCCACCGGACACGTGTTTAAGTGACACACACGCATCATGACACATCCTGAGGCTACCAAAGGTGCCGTAGCAAAACCGAATTCCTCAGCGCCTAATAAACAAGCTATGGCCACATCGCGCCCAGTTTTCATTTGTCCGTCGCACTCCAAAACCACACGATTTCTTAAATTATTCATCACCAAAGTTTGTTGGGCTTCGGCGAGTCCTAATTCCCAAGGTAATCCGGCGTGTTTTAATGAGGTTAATGGTGATGCACCAGTTCCGCCATCATGACCAGAAATTAGAATCACATCGCCTTTGGCTTTCGCAACCCCAGCGGCAACCGTACCGATACCGACTTCAGAAACCAATTTCACATTGATCCGTGCCTCACGATTGGCCGATTTTAAATCGTAAATCAGTTGGGATAAATCTTCTATTGAATAAATATCATGATGCGGTGGTGGTGAAATTAAACCCACATAGGGAGTGGAGTTTCTCGTTTTAGCAATATCAGGATTCACTTTAGGACCCGGTAATTGGCCACCTTCCCCAGGTTTTGCGCCTTGTGCCATTTTAATTTGAATCTCGGATGCACTTGTCAAGTAATTGGAAGTTACCCCAAAACGTCCAGAAGCCACTTGTTTTATGGCCGAGTTTTTCCAATCGCCGTTGGCATCCTTATAAAAACGTTCTTCATCTTCGCCACCTTCGCCTGAATTGCTTTTTCCGCCAATCCGGTTCATCGCAATGGCCAAATTCTCATGCGCTTCCTTGCTAATGGAACCGTAAGACATGGCACCCGTTTTAAATCGCTTTACAATTTCTGTCCACGGCTCTACCTCAGATAACGGAATAGGATCATAATTGGTAAACTCAAACAGGCCTCGAATGGTCATCAATTGTTTGGTCTGCTCATTGATTAAGTCGGAATATTCCTTAAACGTTGCAGGCTTATTGTTTCTTACAGATTCCTGAAGTTTGGCGACGGTTAACGGATTAAAAGCATGTTTTTCGCCATTGCGACGCCATTTATAATTGCCTCCAAATACTAAGCCTAAGTCGCCATCCACTTCGTTGTGATGGTAAGCCTGTCGGTGACGTTTTGAAATTTCTTTCTCAATTTCCCTTAAGCCGATACCTTGAATTCGGGTAACCGTATTTGGGAAATAATTAGTGACCACTGTGGTGTTCAGGCCGACACATTCAAAAAGTTGCGAGCCGCGGTAGGAGTTAAGCGTGGAAATTCCGATTTTGTTCATCACTTTAAGAATGCCCATACCAATAGCTTTGTTGTAATTCTTAATAGCAGTAATGTAATCTAAGCCATCAATATCCCGTTTTTCAATTTGCTCTTGTACAATTTCATTAACAATATATGGATTTATAGCACTTGCGCCATAGCCAAATAACAGTGCAAAGTGGTGCACTTCACGAGGTTCAGCTGATTCAATAATTATGCTGACTTTGGCACGCTTACCTATTTTGTACAATTCATGATTTACATACGAACAGGCCATCAATGCAGGGATTGGAGCCATTTTTTCATTTACGCCTCTATCCGATAGAATAATGATATTGCCGCCATCATCAATCGCTTGAGATGCTGTTTTAACCAGATTTAGGAGCGCGCGCTCCAACTCATTCAAACCTTTATCAACTTCATATAGAATAGGAATCGTCGTGACTACAAAATCAGGATTTTGAGTGTAATTTTTAATTTTATCGAGATCATGCTTGGAAATAACTGGATTTTGGATTTTCAATTTTCGACATTGATCTTCGTTAATTTTAAAAATATTAGTGTCGCTTCCTAAGGTCAAGCTGATATCCGTAATCAGTTTTTCACGAATGCCGTCTAACGGCGGATTGGTAACCTGTGCGAACAATTGTTTGAAGTAATTATAAAGCAGCTGTGGCTTTTCTGATAGAATGGCAATAGGTGCATCATTCCCCATAGAGCCAATAGGTTCTTTGCCTAGTTGCGCCATAGGTTTGATGATGACGCTTAAATCTTCTTCAGTATATCCAAAAACAATTTGACGTTTTAATAAAGGATCTTCATCGTGTTTTATGTCTCCTTTTTTAGCTGGAATATCTGCCAGATGCACTAAGTTTTTCTGCAACCACGCTTGGTAAGGATGCTTGGAAACAATCGCTTCTTTAACCTCCTCATCTTTGATGATACGCCCTTGATTCATGTCTACCAAAAACATTTTGCCGGGTTCCAATCGGCCGTGATGTTCCACATTTTTAGGATCGATGTCAATCACACCAGTTTCCGAAGACATCACCACAAATCCATCTTTGGTAACTGTGTAGCGCGAAGGACGCAAACCATTTCTGTCTAGCACCGCACCGATATAATTACCATCCGTAAACGGAATGGATGCTGGGCCATCCCATGGTTCCATAATACAGGAATTGTATTCGTAAAATGCTTTTTTAGCGTCAGACATTTCAGGGTTTTTCTCCCATGCTTCGGGCACGAGCATCATCATGACTTCAGGTAAAGATCGGCCGGTCATCAGGAGTAATTCGACCACCATATCCATTTGTGCGGAATCCGATTTGCCGGGAAGGATGATTGGGAAGATGCTTTTGATCTCGTCCCCAAACCAATCGCTTTCCATTAATTCCTGTCGAGACAAAGTGCGGCTAACGTTGCCTCTCAAGGTGTTGATTTCCCCATTATGACACATGTATCTAAAAGGTTGCGCCAAATCCCAAGTAGGGAAGGTGTTGGTTGAAAAGCGCTGATGCACCAAGGCCAAACGGGTCACTAATGATGGATCTTGAAGATCTTTATAATACAGCTTAATATCTTCCGGTACCAAAAGCCCTTTAAAAATAATGATTTTGGTAGATAAACTAGGTAGGTAAAAACGTGCGCTTTCTGAGAGTTTGGAAGCGTTAATATGATGTTCTGCTTGCTTTCTGGCAATGAATAATTTGAGATTGAAGTTAAATTCGTCTTGCTGTGCATCAGCTTTTCCAATAAATACTTGCTTTACGTAGGGTTCAGTCAGTGCGGCGACACTGCCTAATACACTAGCGTCTACAGGTACATCTCGCCATCCTATAATATGAAGGCCTTGTGCTTTTATATAGTGTTCGAATTTTTCGATGCAATAGTTGCGTTGGTTTTCTTTTTTAGGAAGAAATACGTTGCTTACTGCATAATCACCAAATTTTGGTAAGCTGAAGTCGCAGTTTTTCATGAAGAAGTCGTGAGGAATATCGATTAAGATTCCGGCACCATCACCAGTTTTACCGTCAGAACTTACAGCGCCTCTATGCTCTAATTTTTCCAAAATTTCGAGCGCTTTATGAATAATGGTATTGGAGGTGTTTCCTTTTAAGCTACATATAAATCCGGCGCCACAATTGTCATGTTCAAATTCTGGTAAATAAAGTCCTTGTTGCTTCAGCATAATTCAGAAAATTTAGTGGTTTTTAACCTTTAAAAGTTATCTAATGTATGAGTAAAAATTTCCGGATGAAAGCGAGGACTTCATTTTTCCGAGATTGACAATGAGAGCATTTTAAATTATGGGATGCTGAATTTGGTAGGGCACAAATTATTAAATTGTTAATGCATAAAATTTATCTAATTCCTGTTTTTGTTAAATTTTATTTAGAAGAAATTATTTTTTAGAGAATTTATTTGTTTATAAATTCACTTTTGAAGAGAATACTATAATTGTATTTTTAGTGCTGTTTTTGGAGATTTTGGAGATGTGACTGGGTAGGACATCTCTCTAAGAAAAGACAGATTTTAATCACCAAAAAACCCTCAACACATATCTTGTTGAGGGTTTAAATTTATAAATTGAGTTGCTTGTATGTTTAAGCCGAATTTCTACTCGCGTTGATATTCCCAAATAATGATCGCATCACAATTTTTTCATAAACTGCGATTTGTGCTTCATCTTTAGGCGACTCTTTTTCAAGTTCCTGAATTTTTCTCAACGCAAATTGCTGAATAGTTAAAAGCGGCAAGACTATCGATTCCCTCATATTGATGGAGGCTTTACCTGCTGGCTCTTCCTGCATCAATTCTGTATAGCCGGTTAACTTAAGAATCAAGCGTTTGGTGATGACATACTCGTCATGGATAATGTTCCAAAATTCGCCATATTCAGCATCATCAGCCATGTATTTTGTCAAATCAAAGAACGATTTTGAAAGTGACATCATACTGTTTTCAATCAGCGTTTTGAAGAAGCTCGACGTTTTGAAAAGCTGTTGTACTTTTTCGAATTCCCCTGAATCTTCATAATGTTTCAACGCTGTACCCACGCCAAAAAATCCTGGTACATTTTGTTTGAGTTGACTCCATGACCCTACAAACGGGATGGCTCTTAAATCTTCAAACACCAAACCTTCTGATTTTCCACGTTTAGAAGGACGACTTCCAATATTAGTCTTAGCATAATATTTTAAAGTACTCATATTCTCCAAATACGAAATGAACTTTGGATGCGCTTTAAAATCGGCGTAAGCCT
Source organism: uncultured Gelidibacter sp. (assembly GCF_947500795.1). Classification (GTDB taxonomy): domain Bacteria; phylum Bacteroidota; class Bacteroidia; order Flavobacteriales; family Flavobacteriaceae; genus Gelidibacter. The sequence goes on from NZ_CANMTE010000002.1 coordinate 316,018, forward strand.
TATAGCTTAGCGTTGCTAAATTACCCATCACCTCTCTATTATCCTGTTTCATTCGTAAATCAGCATCACTCAAACTGTTATGGATACCTGAACTTATCAGTTGTTCCAAGTTGTATTGCGACGAATCTAAAGTTCCAAAATTAGAACTTATCGTTTGACCCTGAATGGTCAATTGTACTTCTTTATCCTCAATAGTTGGTCCTAAAGACGCATAGAAATTGTGCGTTTTCCCACCGCCACGAGCAGGAGGACCGCCACGACCGTCAAAGAATATAACCGTCACATCATATTTACGAGAAATTTCAGTAAGTCGTTCTTTTGCCTTGTAAATAGCCCAATTGGCCATTAAATACCCGCCATCTTTAGTACCATCACTAAATCCGAGCATAATGGTTTGCTTATTGCCTCTAGATTTTAAATGTGCACTGTATTCAGGATTGGTATAAAGCTCTTCCATCACCACATGCGCGTTTTCCAAATCTGTAATAGTTTCGAAAAGTGGCCCAATATCCACCGTTAATTTATCTTGGAAGGCGACCAATTTCAACATGGCAAACAATTGCATGACATGCAGCGTGCTTTGATTGTTGCTGATGATATATCTGTTTGAAGCGTGTTCGCCATTGTTTTCTTGAATGGTTTTAATCGCTTCAATAGTCTCTAAAGTTTTCAGTGTTTCTTCATCGGTGATTAGCGATAAATCAATTTTTCCCTTCACTTTTGAAAGGATATCTACTTGCTCCTTATCTGTAAGTTCGAAATAATTCTTAGGAAAAATTGTATTGCCAGTTGCCAATAAAGTTTCAACTAGATTTGTAAAAACTTTTTCGTGGGCACGACTGTCCTGACGGATATCCAAGGTTGAAAAGTGGAAGCCGAAAAGATGGATTTTATTAAGAAGACTGTTTATTTCCGAGAGGTATAACGATTGATGTTCCTCAATTATGATGTCTTTGACCGAGTTTAATTCTGCTTTGAAACTTTCGAGAGTCAAGTCAGAAGGATTACCAATCATTAACTCATACAGCTCTTTTTCGAGGACTGACATGCGTTCTTCAATATTGGTAAACGTTAGCTTTCGCTTCAATCTTCTAATATCACGATAGTAATTTTTAATAATGGTTTCCTTCAAACGTGCCGCTACCTTAAGGGTGATTTCAGGTGTTACAAAAGGATTTCCATCTCTGTCTCCTCCTGGCCAGAAACCGACATTGATGATGTTGTTATCAATCTGCTTCCCGTCAAAAATATTCTGTTGGATATAGTCATAGATATCTCCAAACGATTTATAGAATACGTTTTCCAAGTACCAGATTAAACTGATGGCTTCATCATAAGGCGTTGGTTTTTTATGTTTAAAAAATGGCGTTTTCCCGAGTTGTGCAAGCAAATCATTAATGCGAAGCAAGTCATTTTCCTTAATGGCTTCGGTTAAATCTGTAATAATTCCCAATACTGATCCTGGGTAGAATTGTGTTGGATGCGCGGTTAAAACGATGCGAACCTTGAATTCTTCCAAATACTTTTGAAGCAATTCCATTTTATTTTCAGCCGTGACACTTTCCTTTAAACTTCTTAAAGTCCCAATCCCGTCCATATTATTGACTTTTGGGAATGCGGCATCTTCAATGGCATCAAACAACACCACTTGGCGTTCAATATATTGAATGAAGCGAAACAAGAGGTTGATCTGACTTTCCGGTGAGCGTCGCGCTTGGTATTTCTTGAAAAAAGAATTGACAATTGTTGTAGGGTCCTCACCAGCTTCAAATCCTTTCTGGCAGGTTTCATGGAACAAAGGCAGTAAGACACCGGTTTTGGTAACGGCATCAAAAGGCAAGGTCATGAAAATACCGTTATAGATTTGATATTTTGATAAAACACTTTGATTAAATCGAGTTAATTTAGGCTGTGTTGACATGTTGTGAAAGTTATTTGAACCTTTAAAATTACTAAAGGTAATCGTAACAAGATTACCTATTCGGTATTTTTACTGAATAAAGAAATTATTCAGCGGTACATTTAGGATATCGTAATAAACCGGACTCCTGGTAATGAAATTATAGTCTTTATAAAGTCGAAGTAGGAACCAATTACGTTTTGAGCATGGTAGATAGTGATAAGGTGCCCACGACTAATAAGATTAATGATAATAATCCACCAATAATTAAAAAGTGCCTGAATTTATAGGCGCCTGTTCCATAAATGAGCGTGTTGGTTTGATAACCCATAGGTGTGAAGAAACTAAAATTGGCGGCGAACATAACGGCAAGAATAAACGGTTTTGCCGGTAAATCTAATCCAGCGGCGAGGGTAATGGCTATAGGTGTTATAATAACGGCAGTGGCGTTGTTAGAGATAAATCCACTCATAATCATGGTAATTCCGAAAAGCACTCCTAAAATAATAATGTTGTTCTGACCCGTAAGAAAGTCTAACAATAGCTCCGCAATCCACGTGTCTGTTCCCGAATTGTGCATGGCAATACCCAAGGGAATCATACCCGCCAATAGAAAAATAATTTGCCAGTTGACCTTTTTATAAATCTTCGATAAATTGATACAATCCGTTATAAGAAGTAAAGCTACGCCCGATAAGGTACTGGTAAGAATGGTCAAAATTCCACTTGCGGCCAAGCCGATAACCATTATTAACGCAATAAAACTAATGGCACGTTTGTAAGGATTAATCTTATAATCCTCTTCATGATGGCGCAACACCACCGTATTATCTAAAGAATATAAATGCTGTATTTCATCTTGTTTAGCTTTAAGGAGAAGTTTGTCGCCAGCTTGTAAATTGGTGTTTTTTATGATTTTTGGAAAATTGAGGCGCATCCCTTTTTGAAACTGTCTTCTATTTTGAATGCCCAATGGACGGGCCACATTATACAGCAGATTTTTAATTTCAGAAAAGGATTTATCAATGAATTCAGATCCGGGTAAAATCAGCAATTCAATATAACTATAAGCGTTGTTCTTGGATTTTTCGGTCTCGGTTTCATCTGAAATGTGCAATTCATTCTCATCAGTAAGGGTGAACTCGTTTTTTGGAAACGACTCATAGGCTTTAATATCGCTTAAGACAAATAGTTTATCTTGAGCTCTTAAGGTGGTATTCGGACCTGGATTGTCATTCACAATATCATCGCGAATAAGCTTCAATACACGGACATCAGGGTTTTTGTAAAATTTAGCATCAGATAATGCCGTACCAATAAGTTTGGATTCTGATTTGACAGTTAACGTAAACAGGAAGGTGTTGTCAACATAAGTTTCTGTAAGTTCATCACCATTTGTTTTTGGTAACCATCGGCTTGCAATGGTCATAAACACAATGCCTACGCCCAAAAGAATAAGGCCATAAATGCTAAATTCAAAGAATGAAAACTGCTCTGCACCCAATTTTTTTGAAACGGAATTCACCAAGATGTTGGTTGAGGTTCCCATCAGCGTACAGCTTCCTCCAAGAATACCTGCAAAGGAGATGGGCATTAGTAATTTGGGAGCAGAAAAATTATACTTCTCTGAAAGCTGTGCAATAATTTTTATAAGAATGACGACAACGGCGGTAGTACTAATGAAAGCTGAAATGGAGGCAGCAATCATCATAAAAACTGGCACCATCAAAACGATTGGCAAGATTTTTAATCTCTTAATAGATTGGGTTAAAAGATCGATAACGCCATTATCTTCTAGCCCAATCGCTAAAATCATGAGCATTAAAATGGTGATTGTTGCGGGGCTCGAAAACCCGCTAATCGCTTCTTCTGGTGATGTTAATCCTGATAAAACCAATGCCACAATAATAAGAAATGCGATCTTATCAATAGGCAAAGCTTCGGTTGCAAAGAGTAGAATGGTGACTCCTAGAATGATAAACACAAGGATGATTTCAAAACTCATAACAACGCATATTTAAGCGGACTAACTAGAAGCCAAATCCTAGGCCTATTTGTAAAATTGCGTCTTCTTCAGACACAAAATAACCCGCATTTACTGACAAGGCATTTAAGCTGCCAATCCAAAAACCACCACCAACTGAATTGTGCCAAGTGTCTGATGTTTCGCCTGGCATCCACACACGACCGTAATCAAAACCGCCAAACACACCGATGGTGATTGGTGTGACGGCTGTAATATATTCTTTTAAACGCAGTTTTAAATCTGTACTGTGATAGAAGGATGTTTTTCCTGTAAAACGTTCATTTCTATAGCCTCTCAACCCGTTGTTTCCACCTATGGATTGTCCGTGGTAGAAGTGGAAATCCTCTCCGAAATTAGTACTGATCGCTGCTTTTGAACCTAAAACCAAATCCCCAGAAGAAATTAATTTTTTGTCAAAACCGAGTTTAAAGGTCGCATATCCAAATTGATTATCGTTTAATTTTAAGTTCTTTTTGTATCCTAAAATCGCTTCTACGTAAAGTCCACGCGTTGGAAAATCTAAAGCATCGACATTTTCATATAGAATATCCGCTTCAGCACCCACATAGCTTTGGCTGTCAAAAACTGCCTTTTCATTAAAATTAGTGGAATTAAACAGTCGGTCTAAATTATTCTCCACTTTATAGTTTTCGAAAAGTGCATGTAAATGGATCGTTCTGTAGGCTATACCTGTTCTAAGTTTTAACTGCTCTACACGAGCTCTATTAAAATCCTTGTCAACGGCTTCCTCATCATAAGGCGTATCATTACCATATCCAAAAAAGTTCTCAGCAAACTTTGCACTTGTATAATAACCAAGAGCTTCAAAATCCCAATTAGGAATGATGTTGGCAAATGTGCCCGCATATTCTAACTCTACAGCACCATATTCGAAGAAATAATTGGCAGATAAGAAGTGTTTATATCTAAAATCCTCTCCGTTAAAACCGTGGTTTGTGTAAGTGTTTTTTGCGCCAACAAATAAGCCGTCATCAGTTTTAAAGCCTAGATTTGGGAAAAACACATTTGAATTTTCCTTAAATTCTCTATAAATAAAGGTGTTAGTTTCGTAAAGCGGTGTAAAGTGCTTGGCAGGAGTTTTATTTGTAAACTCAGCTTTCTCATGTTTCCAATCGTAGACTTTCAATTTCTTACGATTGCTGATATCAAAAACATCATCACCATAACCACCAACTAATCTGATCATAATTTCGCGGTCTCCTTCTCCTGAAACTTCAAACTTGTCATCATCATTTAAACCATAAATCCAAAGTTCTTTAGTAGCTTCTCTATCGAATGTACGTTCAAAAAATACTGGATTTGGAGCATTGGTTTTAATTCGTTTTAAAACCACTTTAGTCTTTCCTTGAGGAAGTCTTGTAATTTCGATTTTATCATCCTTATGGGTACCGTGAATAACCACTACCTGCTGCATTCTGTCGCCATAACGCTTAGCAATGTCATGTAGATTCTTTAATCGGCCTTTTAATTTGTCCTTAATGTCCTCAGCCGTGGCATCCTGAACTTCTACAGGAAGTCTCGTGAACGCTTTATCTATAGCTTCGTCACTCATGTTTGCTTGAATGCTTTTGGCTTCTTCCACCCAAACAGAGGCGTCATATTTATTTAAGAAAGCCATATCTAAATTGTTGCCTTCCGCATTAAACCATTTTACATTCTTAATATCGGTATCATACGACTGCCAAAAACGAACGTCCGGCAATAGCATTTTTATGATAGGAATGGCAATACCATCAAATTTTGAAAACGCGGCATCACGGTCTCTCGGGATAGGAATAAAACGGACATCATCATCGCTGATTTCATATTCCATCCAACGCCATTGGTCATGATGACGGTCCCAATCGCCAATAAGCATATCAAACAATCGTGCGCGAATGTATGCGCGTTGATCAATTGTATATTTTTCGTCTTCGTTTAATTTTTCAAGCACATCAGTCGTACTTTCAAAGTTGACTACTTTGCCATCTTCCTTAGGTCTTGCACGATTGTAGCCTTCAAAATCTTTATGCTCATCACTTGGTCGCTCTTCAATAAAATAAAGTTGATCGCCATATTTATCGCCCAAAAATTTAAATCCAGGTTGCTTTGGTAAATAATATAATTGTGTGTCAGCATGATTAACACCTGCTGCTTTAGCGAGCGGATTAATTACTAATTGCATGTAGGGATGCGTTGTGGTAAAGAAGTCGTACACCGCAGTTTCAGGAAATGTTCCTATAAAATCCTCCTCTACATAGGCGATACCTGGGACTTTAAAACGCAAAAATTTCAGTGCATCTTTTTCAAGGCCTCTCATGGCATATTCACGACCTTCAGCATCCGCAAGTCGGGCAGAAAACGATTGATGACCACCACCTTTTTGGGTGATTTCCAAACCAGAATAAAGCGTGTCTAAAATGGCAATATCTGCAGTTACAGGCTTTCCAAAATAGTTGCGGTAACGGTCTCCCCAAATAAATTTGTAAAACCCGGATTTATCGAGCTTCTGTTGATCACTTGTAACAGGAACCGTTTTCGTGGTTTCTGTAAATGACGGAATTGGGTATTCTGCTTCTTTTTCAGGGAACTTATCATTCATATCAAACGCGAACGTATCCTTTTCGGTAATGAATTGAACGTCAGATGATCCATCTTCATAGTATTTGATAATCGTAAACCCTTTTGCGCCATAGCTAAATTTGCCTTCAAAATCTAAGGATCCACCAACATTGGCAATGGTTCCGGGTGATAATTTTGTTCCAGTTCGTGACCCTAATGAACCACTTATGATTTGTCGGATATTATCACTTGCTAAATATTGTAAACTCTCTTCATGACCTGAAACAATAGTGACTCTGTCATTATCTTGTGCCAACGAACTGATTACGGTACATAAGTAATTATAACGATGTGAATTGTCCTGCTGCATTGAAAATCCACCTAAATTCTGAATTTCATTTACCACAGGGCCAAGAATTGGAATCTGCATGTTTTCTGCAAAAGTGCGATGACCAGCATATTTACCATTGCTAAAAATTGGATGGTGCATCACAATAAGAAGATTTTTTCCTCTAGAATCTTTGATAAAGCCTTCAAACTCTTCATTAAAGCGTCTTTTGGTGTTGATGTCCGTACATTTTTCATTGATGCCTTCCACGTGGTCCCAATTAATGGAAAACCAGTTAGAATCTACATATAAAATATCTAGAGTTTCATTGACTTCAACATATTCTAATGGACAAACATTGTTAGGTTTGACTTCAAAATTCTCTATCTTATTATCCTTTAAATAATCTTCAACCCATTCAATTTTTTTAGTGTTTTTACTAGCCCATTCATGATGGCCTGGTGTAAATACCGTTTTACCTTTAAAATCTTTGGCAAGATCGAGGTGCGTTTTTATATAAGTTTCCCGTGTGTCTTTATTGGCTTTCTTCGGAATATAATCTCCAGTATATAACAGCGTGCTATTTTTGTCAGCCTTGTCTAAATAGGACTTTAATAGTTTTTGAAGCTCCGGATTGGCGTCTACTGACTCAGTTCCAAGACCTCCCGCCACATAAAACGTATGAACAGGCTTTTTGGTTGTTGTATCAGACTTTAATGCGATTTTGGATTGCGGTTTGTACGTTGCACAAGCTGTAATTGTGGCAATGGATAAAAGCAACAAAAATTTATTCGCAGAAAATTTAAAAGCGTTATTGATCATAAAATTGAATGTTAGTGTTCTAAAAGACTAAGTAAAAATACTAAAGATTTGAAAAAGTCTGCATATTATAAATTGTTTGATACATTGACGTATCCATTTAAGAATAATGTTGACTGCAATGTGGGATGCGGTGTTACTGCCTAATGAAGTCGATACTCTTTTCAACCACTTTTTCTAATGGCGCTGGTGGGTGGTCGGCTTTCCAAGGATGTGAAGCGCCAAACACATGGTCGCTGTTTTCAATAGGAAAAAGGATGCTCTTCGGGTTCCAAGAATGCAAGGCTTCAGCTTCACTGAATGCAACAGATGGATCGTCTTTTGCATGAATAATGAGTTGTGGGATAGCAATTTTTTTTACGGCACTTTCTATGTGCAAGCGGTGTTCATTGGCTTTAAAATCTTCATAAAACTGATAATTATGAGGCATTTTTTGCTTTGTTCTGCCATTGAGCACATATTTGACACCGTCTTTTTTCCATTGTTCCAGTTCTCCAGAAGTGGCGGTGCGTTTTCCAAAATCACTTACACCTGCCCAACTGATGAGTTTTGTGATGCGATGGTCTTCTGAAGCTTTAAGTGTGACAATCCCGCCACCACGCGAGTGCCCGATAAGTATAAGTTCATTAGGATCTATCTCGGCTTGAAATGGATTGGACGTTGAGCGAAAGAAAGTGATCAGATCCTCTAAATCGTCCAATTCTTTGGAATAATTGTTTTCCGCAAAGGCGTCTAAATCGGGGAAGTCAATGGGTTGCTCCATAGTGCCGCCATTGTGCGAAAAATTAAATTTCACAAAAAATAAATCTGCTTCAGCGAATGCTTCTGCTACCAAATCCCAAGCACCCCAATCCTTAAAACCTTTGTACCCATGGCAAAAAATAACCAATGGTTTTTGAGTCCCGGTGGATTTATAAAAAGCGTCCCAAAGGATTGGCTTTTTAGATGCTCTGGTTAAGATGTTATTTTTATGGACCATAATCACTTTAAAATTACGGTATTATTTTCGTTTGTCGATAACTAGGATTGGTTTTCGGCTTAATTTAGGAAAACGTAAGGCGTCAATCTCTTTTCTATCGCACCATTCCAATTTTGGAGTTACCCTTAGTTTGGCTCTGAAATGGTCCTTAATTTGACCTAAGAGTTGTTCAGATGGTGCATGTGAAGCTATTTTAATTAAAATTTCATCAGTGCCAATGGCATTGTGACTGATTTCAATAACAAAACTCTCCAACTCATTAAAATTATTCAGCACATTTTGCATGGCTGGCGGATATAGTGTGGTGCCTTTATACTTAATCATCTGCTTTTTTCGACCTGCAATTGGTCCGAGTCTTAGCGTATTACGGCCACACTTACATGGGTCATGGTGGGCTGTCATCATATCGCCAGTTTTGAAACGCAAAAGCGGCATCGCTTCAACGCCCAAAGTGGTAATGGTTAATTCACCTGTTTCACCTTCTTTTACAGGATTGTTATGCTCATCCAAAAGTTCGGCAATAATGAGTTCAGGGTGTAAATGGCCACCTTGTTGTGAGCTACATTCCGTAAAGGCCGTACTCATTTCAGTAGAGGCATAGGTAGAAAACAACTCGATGTTCCAATGGGCGGTAATTTTTTTACCCAAGGTATTTAAAGTGAAATCTTCATTCCGGATGGCTTCTCCTATACAAATGGCGCCTTTAATTCCTGATATATTTAAATCGATATCGTGTTGCTGTGCATATTCAATCATTTTCAATAAAAACGATGGGACGACGATGAGGTACGTGGGTTGAAATTTTATGATAGAATCCCATTGCAATTCAGGAATTCCAGCGCCTACTCTTATAATTCCGGCACCCAATTTACGGACGCCTAAAAAGTAAGCCAAACCCGCCATAAAACGACGGTCCATCGTCGTCATTAACTGTAACGTATCGTCTGAATTTACACCCGCACAAGCGAATGAAATGGCCTCATTATAGGCCAAACGCTCTAAATCGGCGTCAGTCAAAACGTAGGTTACCGGATCACCTAAAGTACCTGAAGTGGTGACATAGTCAATGATTTTAGATTTTGGAACGCAGATAAAATCGTCATTAAATTGTTGTAAATCATCTTTTGTGGTGACGGGAATCTTTGTTAAATCCTCAAGGGTCTGAATCTCGGAAATGGAGAGTTGATGTGTTTCAAAATGCCGCTTGTAAAAAGGGGAATTTTTGGACAGATACTCCAACGTCAGCTGCAATTGAGTTTCCTGAAAGGCTTTTATTTCAGCGGCAGATTTGGTTTCTATTTCAGGAATCATTTGAGTTTTCGTTTTGATTTTTTAATATATTTTGACACCTGCTCTGCGTCCGGAAGTGTAGTGATTTCCTTAGTGGATGCGTTTTCAAAATTTTTCAGTGCGATTGTAAAATTTTTATGCTGATAATGATAACGTCCTGCAAGATAATAGGCTTTCCAATAATTTGGATTTAATTCTGACAACTTTTGAAGTTCGGTGTCATCGAGTGTTTCTTTTTCCTTCAAGCTATGTTCTACCTTTCGTTCTAAAATGCGATACATTTCGTAATTTTTATAGGCTTCGGTTTCCAAAAACGGGTCTTTAGGAATATTGAATGCAGCATTGGACACCGTTACTGTGGAAGGATTACCGTCTCTATTTTCAAAAACAGTATTCAAATCATACGCTACAAACTCACCCAATTGATACGGATTTGCAGATACCCACACTTTAAGTTCTTCGGGTTTAAACACGATACCGTGGTGAGCCAACAGTTGATTTAACGCTTTTTCATTACCGAATCCGATAGCTTTATCATCTAATCCATCTTTATTTCGTAGTACTGAAACGGCTTTTTTAGGCGTCATTTTATCCTTTTCCTCCAATAATTGTTGCATTCTATCGTAGCGGTATTGTGAATGGCTATTTTGGATGGTTTTTTTATTGCGACGGTCTTTTTTATAGGCATCACTTTGAAAATGATTGGAACATATTAATTCATCAGAATTTTCCACCTCGTACACCCCAAAGTTTTTAGGCGACACTTCAATCAACACTGCTTTTTGATCAATTGCGCTGCCCACCATAATGGCTTCAGATACGAACACCTCACGTTTTTTTGCAATGGCAATCGCTTCGTCAATGGTAGAAGCATATTGTAAAATTTCACGCGTCACAATAGAAATTGGTGTTTTTGCAACTAACGGAATTTTAGATTTTCCAGCATTTAAGGTTACGGTCAATCCTTTTTCATTCATCCCCGAAACCACCCCAATAAAGCCGCTCCAGGATATAGACATGAATTTATAACCGTGGTCAGGATTGATAAACGACACTACTTTGTCTTCAGCAAACTTATCACCGGCATAAAAATCGAAGTTTCTACCTATTAACAATTGACCGTCCTCGGTTTTTTCATCCCAAGCGGCAAATGAGGTGCAACCTACCAAGGCTAAATCTTGCAACGCATGGCCGATATCGTGGGCGCCGTGCAGGTATAAAGCTCTTAAATACGGGGTGGCAATGGCATCAAAATCGGCAGACATATATCTTGAAATGCCATAAATCTCCGCTTTAAATTCTTCCGGTACGTGCTGGTACATTTTGCGATTGTACCAAGAGAGAAACTTTTTTAAGAATTTCTGCTGGCCTTCAGAAGGCACCATACTTTCGATTTTATCTAAAAAAACACCTTCTTGCTTATAAATAATTTCTTCGGATAAACGCCCGGAAATGAGTCCGCGTTCCAGTGCATCGCCTTCCACATAAAGTTCCCAAAGGCCTTGGGTGTTTTTGGTCAGAAAACTGTTGCCAACAACATAAGTAGAATCATTGATTTTACTGCGCTCGGGAATAGAGGCGTTGTAGCTGCTCACATCGGGAAGATTGTTGAGCGATTTCCGAATGCCACAGGACGTGAAAAACAGCGTGACTAAGCCGCAGAAAAGAAATTGTATGAAAGGATGCCTAGGCATCTGAATATTTTTTCTTGTAATTTTTGTTCATGCGTTTAACCATCTGCTCTTCTTTATAATCTACCCAACCTTGACCGACGGTGCGGCGCATCACATTTTCAAAAGTTCGCATAAAGACGATGTTTTTGAAGAGTTTGGCCAAACGGCCTACTTTTCTTGGAAAAGCGCGAAGGGTAATTGAAAATCCGCCATCTAAATAGGTAATATAATGCCAATAACCGCTTGGCATATACAAGGCGTCACCGTGTTTCATGTCTACCGAAATGCCTTCTGCCAATTGCAGCGCCGGGTATTTTTCAAAATCCGGATTGTCCATATCAATCGTTTCCAGATTGTGGACGGTAAAAGGCACTTTATAGAGATGCTTGGCTTGGTCTGGCGCAAAAAGGGTGACTTGCTTATGACCGTGGAAATGAAAATGCACCAAATCGGCCAAATCCATATCATAATGAGCCAATACCTTAGAGCCTTTGCCTCCAAAAAACATCACTGGTAATTTCTTGAAGAACTTTAAACCAATGTCAGGATAACTGAAATCGTTCAACAACACCGGCATTTTCTGAAGCACGTTAAAGAAAAACATGCGCAAATCCGTAGGCTGCGTTTTTAGAATTTCGATATAATCCACCAACTTCATTTTTTTAGCGGGAACCACCGAGTTTTGTCGTCCTTTGGTAGGCTCATTATTGTACAACGGCACAATCTGATCTCCCGCCAAACTTTGAATATAATCCAAATTCCATTTTTCGTAAGCAGGCCATTCTTTAGTTAGATCTTCAATTAAGACAGGCTTTTGAGGCTTAAAATAGTGCTCAATAAAATCTTCTTTAGTGATGGATTTTACTCTGGTGATTGGTGTGGTTTTAATCGTTCCCATTTTTCGGTTTTAAAATAAGAAATTTATATAGCAAGGGCTGAATCGTAAACGTAATGAACATTGCTGACAGTATCCCAATAATAGATATACTCGCCAACGAATGCAAGGCCGGATGTTTCGCAAAAATTAAGACGCCAACGCCCAAAATTGTGGTCAAAACCGATAAAATGATGGAGGTTTTATGCGTGGTCATTGATGCGACTCCTGATCTCATGCCGTTGGTCATAAAAATACTGTAATCTACACCCAATCCAAAGATAAAGGTGGAAATGATGATGTTAAAAATATTGAATTCCAAATGGAACAGACCCATAATCCCGATAGTGACCACCCAAGTGATGATGATTGGAATGACGGTAACCAGTGTTAACCTCAGATTTTTATAGAACAGTAATAATAGTAGCACCACTGCGATTAAACAATAGCCTAAGAGCTTATTAAAATCGTTTTTGAGATGCCCCAACAGGGTTTCATTAATGGCTTGACGATCGATTACCAGGGTGTTTTTGGAATTTTTAAAGGCGTCTTTTACGTGTTGAATCGTGCTGTTTTCAACATTTATGACTGAGGAAATGGTCATAAAATCCCCATCTCGCGCGATAAAATCGTCGATGGGAATTACATTCATGGTTTTGTAGGCTTCGATGCTAAGCGGCTGAAAGTCATGATATAAAAGTTTATAAAACTCTTGAAAGGTTGTTGGTTTAAATCCGAAATTCGTACCGTTTGTAATCAACTCATCTTGGGTTTTTTGCTTGAGGTCAGCCGTCCAAAAGTGATTCCAAGTTGCAATATGATCCTGCTGGGTTTTATCAGATGCCACCAACACACCCACTGAATTGTAACTGATCAGCTTTTGCTGTTGCTCCAGTTCTTGAAGTATTTTAAAAACACCATCATTAGTTTCCAATACGTGTTGTTCATCGGTGCCAAACGCGACGACATACAAGGATTTTGAGGAGATGTTGATGAGTTTGTCCAATGCTGCTTCCGCAGATTTGATACGTTCCGGTTGAAAATTTAGGTTGGAAATATCTTTATTGAATGCCACGCGATGGAAGGTAAAGGCGCTTAATAGCAGTAGTGCTGCAATCCCGCCGATGACCAGTTTGTTTTTATGAAAGTCATACGCCGCCATGCGGTCTAAAATTGTTGACTTTGAATCCGCTTTAGAACTGCCCTTATAAGCTTGCGGAATAAAAATGAGTGCAAAAACCGAAGCGCCAATCACACTAATTGCGGCAAAAATTCCTAAATCCTGTAGGGCTTGCGAATCGACAAACAACAGACATAAAAACGCCAAAGCGGTGGTTAAACTGCTCATTAAAATTGGTTTTGAAACGCCGTCAAACAGTTCCTTGACGGTTTCATTGTTTCGAATATGGGTGAGGATGTGCAGCGAATAATCGAGCGTGACACCCAAAAGCACTGCTCCAATTCCCAATGAAATGGCAGAAATCTCTGTGCGAATGACGGATAATGTCGCAATCGCCAATAAACCACCAAAAATGGTAGGCACAAACAAAATGATTGGGATGGTCAGCTTCTTATAAAAAACGATAAAAACCGCCATGAGCAATACCATTGCAATTGAAACTGTCAGTTGAATGTCGCTTTTAATTTGTTTTGCGTTGGCCACCGCAATCAGCGTTCCGCCAAAATAGGAGCTTTTTACCTTGCCGGAATAGGCGTTATTTAATTCCTCTTGAAGTTGGTAAAGTTGCTCTGAAAAAACACTGTTTTCGTTAGTATTACTGCTCGGATATTTTGGGTTAATAAATAGCAAAATGTGCTGTTCATCCTTACTGACCAGAAAGCCATCTTTAAGTGTGAATTCGTCAGAGATTCCGAGTTGTTCCAAATGTTTGATGCCCATCAGAGAAATTCCCAGTGGATCTTTTATAATCGTTTTTTTGGCGACAATCCCAGAAGGTGAAATCAATGTTTTGTAATTACCCTCGGTGATTTTCGCAATAGAATCTGGATGTAATTTGTTTGCGAGTTGTTGATAATCGGCCTCCTTTAAAAAGAGCGGTGCGTTAGTGTAAACAAAATCTAAGGTTTCAAAAATGGTTTCGTCTTCTATGTTGCCTTGAACGTCTTTAACGTAGTCACTTGAACGCTTAGACAGTGAATCTAAAAACTCGGTCGCGTAATCGGTTAAATCTTCGGTAGAGCCATGGTCTTCCCGTTCAATATTGACGATGATTTTGTCTGCGAACTGAACAGTGTTCAATACTTTTTGGAGTTGTTCATTTTCCGAAGTAGTTGGAATTAACTTGGAGATGTCTTCATCAAATTTCAGTGTAGAAGCCATCCAAACAAGCGCTCCAAAAACAAGGCATAGCGTAATCACAAAGACAGCTTTATGACTTTGAATACTGTTGTAGAGTTTATAAAACCATTTAGCCATGGGTCAGTACGTTTTTGCGATCAATGATTAAGAAAAACAGATATCCTAACATGCCAAAGACGGCCGCAGAGGTTGTGGATAGGACAATGCTGCCCACAAGATAGGCTTCAAAATGTTGCATCAAATCAAAATTCTCTTGTATACCCTCCAATGTGAAGTGGGATTCAATGCCTAATACCCAATTCCCCACTTGTAAACTCAATAAAAGCACCAAGGGGATGAATGGGGGAAAACTAATATTTGAGAATGCAAATGCGATTACTTTATTAAGACGGAGTAAAATGGCCAAGAAAATAACAATGACCGTATGAAAGCCCCACAGTGGCGATAATCCTAAAAAGACGCCTAATGCAATTGATAATGCTTTCTTTTTAGGCGAATCCTGATGTCTTAAAAAATCTTCAAGGAAGAATCGTTTTAGTCCTTTTTTTTTTAGTTTTCTAAAAAGATTTCTGGGAGTAATGTAGAATAATCTTACAAGTAAAAACCAAGTGTACAGTACTACCATCCTAGCAATGTCCTTAAACGGTCTGAAGTGGGAAACACGCTCGTTTAGGTCGTATAAAATTTTGATAGGCACGTGAACGATGTCAATGCCTGCCCAATAAGATTTGACAATAGCCTCGATTTCAAATTCGAATTTTTTGGTCGCCTTCATGAATCGTATGGAGGCCATTTCTTTTATTGGATACAGTCGAAATCCGGACTGCGAATCCTGAAGTTTCAAGCCTGTAGCCGCTTTCATCCAAAAGGTTGACACGCGATTGCCTTTTGCACTTGTTGCCAAAACATCCGCATTATTCATGTTACGGTCGCCAATAATTAAGATCTTTTTATGGTCTGAAGTATCGAGTTCGGTAACAAAATTGGGAATATCTGAAGGAAAATGTTGGCCATCAGTATCCAAAGTGATGGCATATTCAAAACCCAATTGAACAGCATGATTGAACCCGGTTTTTAAGGCATTACCTTTTCCTGCATTTTTAGGTAAATGCAATTGGATTGTTTGCGGAAACTTTTGTAAAATGTCAGCAGTTCCATCCGTGGAGCCGTCGTTGACAATAATAACATCCTTGGTGTAATCTAAAACGCCAGTAATCACCCGTTCTAAAGTTTTCTCATTGTTATAGGTGGGTAAGACCACACAACAGCGATAAGAATTTAGTTTGGATGAAATGTCTGAAAGCGTCATTGAACAGGAGCGTAGTTAACGTTTCACAAAGGTAACATTACATTTCAAAACAGGCGTTCCGTCGTTAAAAGAAGTGTTATTTTTTATCTTCACATATTTTCCATCTTCCTGAATAACAATATTGAATTTCAAATTGGTATTGACATTGGGGTCAACCATGGTTAAAAACTTAACATTGGATGCGGATTCTAAAAATAAGGTCTGCTGCAGGTGATTTTCCGTGAGTTCTTTGATGATTTGAAGCATCGCAACGCCAGGAGTTACAGGGAAATTAGGGAAGTGGCCTTCAAAAACCGGATGCTCTTTTTGAATTGTCACCGTTGTTTCAAAAGACTGTGCTTCATTCAATTCAGATGAGACGATAGTGTAAAAATGTTGTAAAAGCATAGCGTTTTTAGACCGTCACGTCATTTTTTAATTTATAAAAGCATTCTCAGAGACTGCCGCATTTACTTTACGGTTAACGAAAGTAATCAACGTGTAATCCTCATTTGGTTCAATCAATTTTACTTCTTGTACCTCTGCATTCGACTTAGAAAATTTAAGTTCAAAAGAGGCCATAAACTTTTTCATACGTTTGTCTTTCGGAATGAATTTCACCAAATATCCTTCGCTAATTTCAAAATAAGCCAGATCAAACTGCGTCTCGTCAAACATGTCACCTTTAATACTGTTGACAATGAGTGTGTTTAAACTTTTAAAAATTTTATTGGTACTCAAATCGATCTTATCTTTTTTACCTTCATTGGTCACCAAGAGTTGATCATCTTTAAAGATAGCGCTATTTTTATAAGGTTTGACATATTCCCATTTCACCAAATTTGGTGCTTTAAATACCAATTTCCCTTCAGATGAAATGGCATTGTCCATCACACTTAAGTGTTTGGTTTGCGTAAAATCGCTTACAATGGTTTGGGTGTTTTTCGCTGTATTTTGAACCTTTGTTTTGAATTCTTTTTGTTCAGATGCTGACAATTTAGTTTGCGACATCCCACTCAGAGCAAACAAAAAGGTTAGAGCTAAAGTGAATATATACTGTTTAGTTTTCATTGAGAAGTTCATTTATAGTGACCGCTTGATAATCTTGTTTTTGAAGAACTTGCAATAAATGTTCCAAAACAGGCAAGACGTTGGATTGTTTGTCATGTAACAAAATAACCGCGCCTGGTTTGAGCTGTTTTGTAATGTGCTTAATGATGCGCTCAGGATTTTTTATGACCGTATCGAAGGACCGAATGCTCCAACCAATCACTTGATGTTCAGTAACTGCTAATGCTTGTGCTAGCTTGGGCGTGGTAACACCAAATGGCGGACGGAAGAGTGTCGTTTTCTTACTGGTTATTTTATGAATGGCATTCTCGGTTTGTTTGATTTCGTCGAGCCAATTTTCTGTCGAGTTAAAATCGATCATCAGTTCGTGTGAAAATGAATGATTGCCAATAGCGTGCCCTTGTGCAACGATGGCTTTGAAAATTTCTGGATACCTTTCAACATTTTCGCCGATGCAGAAAAAGGTTGCTTTGGCGTTATACTGTTTCAGAATATCCAACACTTTAAGAGTGAATTCCGGGTTTGGACCATCATCAAAAGTAATGGCGATTTTTTTTTGGGTAATCGTTGGATTTGAAGTGAACGCCTTCAAATAAAATCCCCAGCTCATATTAAAACTCCCTAAGGCCATTATCGTAAACCAAAGGATTAATAGCACTATATACCACCACAATGCAATCCCGACCGTTGTATCGAGAATGACCAAAAGTAAAAACAGACTTATGGTGACGAAGCTGGTGATTTTGAAGTTTTTCATCGTTTTAATAAGATAAAACTATGGTCGCGTCCTTTAAATTGGTTGTAAAGTAAAATGTAATTGATGTTAGATTTCGCCTCGCCTTTAAAAATTAAAGATTTTGGTAGGGCCTGACGATTTAGAATTTCATACGCGGTCCACAAGCTAAATGATGATGCTGTATAAAATTCCCCAATCAAATGTTTATAATGAAGTTCGGTAACGTTTTCAACTAAAGTAGAGACACTGTCGTAATAGGAATCAAAATTATCACCATTTCTACCGGCAATCAATACGTCAATATCAGAAGCTTGAACCAGATTTTTATTTAGAAAGTCGTTCAACTTCAGTTGTATTGTGTTTTCCGAAGCGGTACTGCATAGGTCCATATCTACTAATTGAATAGCATTTGATTTTGCTTCAGAAGATACTACAAAAAACGATGCGCCCTCTCCAAACGGCACCTGAATGCCATTAGAATTGGCATCTTCCATATGTCTCATATGTGTAATGATTTCGATGCCCAATTCATCAACGCCACCCACTAAAATGTGTTTGGCTTCTTCTTGTTGCAAAAGTAATTGTGCATCCATCAACGCCGATTCAAAAGAGACTGCGGCATGGACATAGGTATTATTATAAGCTTTACATTTCAGTCCCAGGGCAATTTGAGCACCAACCGTGTTGTGTGTAGATTGAATAAAGGAGGTCGGTGTTAAAAATTCTTCGTCATTACCAATTATGGTATTTAAGAATTTTTCAGTGTCCTCAATACAGCCCATACCAGTTCCGGTGATGATTGCATCGGGTTGTTCTAATTGTGCATTCTGGAGCGCCTTATTCGCAGCTGAAACACCCATTTTGACGCCGGTGGCCATACGTCGAGAGGCTGAAGGTGCTATATAGTCTTTATAATTGGGATACTGCGCAGGCACAGTATTTCCTGAGATAGGTTTCATATCTTCCAAAAACCCATCACCAGCAAAGGTGTTTTGAGCTGAAATACTTACGGCGCTATGGAGGTATACGTTTTTCATGCCTTTGAAAAAATAAGTGTGGAACAGTTGCCACCAAATCCAAAGGAATTGGACAAGATATGCTGAACCTCTTTTTTGACCATTGAAGTTACGGGTTGTAATCCGGTTTCAGGCATTGGCGTCTTAAAATTCAGATTTGGAAAAATAGTTTGTTCTTGTAAGGCAATGATTGAAAATACGGCCTCCACTACGCCAGCCGCGGCCAAGGTGTGCCCGGTAAATGATTTTGTAGAACTGAAAGCAGGCACATTATTTCCAAATACCCGCTGCAAGGCGACGCTTTCAGAAAGATCATTATTTGGAGTTGCAGTGCCGTGGGCGTTGATATAATTGATGTGTTCAGGGTTTAATTGCGCCAATTCTAAAGCTTTTTGCATCGCTAAAAATGCACCTTCGCCATTTTCAGAAGAGGCGGTTTGATGAAACGCATCGTTGGCATTGCCGTAGCCAGAGAGATAGGCCAATACGGTTTTTTGTTCTTTGGCAATCACTTCATCAGACTCTAACACCAAATATGCTGCGGCTTCACCAAGATTTAAACCTTTCCTGTCAGCGTCAAATGGCGCACAAAGTTCATCAGATTGAATCATTAATGTTTTAAAACCGTTGATGGTGAATTTTGATAACGCATCCGTGCCACCTACCACTACACGATCCAATTTTCCTGCTTTAATCAATCGCGCAGCCAACATAATGGCATTGGCGGCAGATGAACATGCCGTACTGATTGTGGTTACAAATTCGGTGATATGTAGCGTATCCGCTATTTTTTGAGTGGAATCTCCTGCGTGGTGACTTTGAATGTATTTTTGTGCCTCAGGGTCTGTTGCAAATTGTTTCAAATAAAGTTCCGTCATGTCCATTCCGCCTACAGTAGTGGCTGAGATGAACCCTGTGCGGTATTTTGAAACATCGTTTATATTGGCATCTTTAAGCGCCGCTTTTGCCGCGAAAAGTCCCAATAAGCCGGTACGTGTGTAATTGTGGTCTTCGGGAAGTTGTAATTGAGTGGTTAAATCCGCGTTTGAAAGCGACACTTCACCAACTTTAATGTTGCCCGAATGTTTGGTTTGAATATGCTTGAGCGTGGCAATGCCACTTTTTGAAGCCAATAGAGACGACTTGCTCTCTACAACGGAATGACCAATTGCAGAAATTATGCCCATTCCGGTAATTGCAACGCCCATAGTTTTGGTCTTATTTAGCTCTTTTCTCCGTAATATAATCGGCCAATACAGCCACAGATTTAAAAATCTCTTTTCCTTCTTTTGGATCTGTCAATTGAATACCGTAATCCTTATCTAACATCACAATTAACTCTAAAGCATCGATGGAATCTAATCCTAAACCATCCCCAAAAAGTGCATCATCATCAGCAATATCAGCAACTGTGAACTCTTCCAAATTCAATTGCTCTATGATCTTCTCTTTCAATTCTTGTCTTAATTCGTTCATGTTTTGTATAATCTCTTAATTTCGTTAGGGCTATGTGCAATAATACCATTTTCTTCTACCAAATATAAGAAAGCCTCATAATTTTTGTCATCAAAATCGACCCATCCACACAATACTTTTTCGGCTTTTTTTCGCTTTAGAAGACTCTGTGTGTTAATCCATAAATGATCGGCATTAAAGGAGTCAAAGATAAAAAAACAATTTTCAGAATGAAGTTGGTGTTTGATGCTAATTTCGCCCATACAAATGTTGGGCAAGGTGTAGACGAAAACGGATGGACTTGGGAAAAAATTTTCAGGGTCAGCGATGGATGCTTGGTACGTCCTGTCCGTATCTAAACTGGACGCCCTGTTTGATAATATTATTGCGATGTTATGCTCAGTCTCTGCAGATAAATCAGCGTTTTTTAAAAGGACATCTGCAGCCAGAAATGCCAACTTACTCAAATGATCCATTTTGTAAAATTTGGGATAATTGGTCTTCACATGTTTTGCAGCGCTTTTTATAAATGCTGAGAATTCCTGATTTGGACTTGAATACAGAGGTTCCCCATCTAATAAAACACTGCTGTTTTTAATGTGGCAATAGGATGATATGTGAAAGGTTGGTTCCAAAAATTCTTAACTTTTTTTACAGACAAGCATCGTATGATATTCGCCTAATGCTAAATCTTCTTTAATCGTTAATCCAGCCTTTTCAATCAATGATTCAAATACAGTAGCAGGGTACATTTTGCTGTTGCCGTTGGCCATTACTGTAAAATATAGCGAGGTGGCTTCTAGGATGAATTTTGACATCGGGAATTCCTGACGGTCTGTAAAAGTTTCGATGATGATCAATTCTGTGTGTGCATCCATAGAAGCGACACAAGTGGATAGAATTGTCAAGATTTCATCTTCAGAAAAACAATCTAAAAATTGACTCATCCAAATGACATCCGCACCCGTTGGAATTTGAGGATTTGGTTTTAACCAGTCCATTTCCTGTCCGCTGATGCGGTTTCCAAAACCTGCATCATTAATATTTTTTAAAGCTTTATTCAATTGTCCAGGCAAATCAATAATTTTCACCTGGATATTTTCATCATAATTAAAACATTGCAAGGCAAACTTTCCGGTATTTCCACCAATATCGAACAGAAGTTTTGGTTGATTTTTAAACACGCGTTTTAAAGCCTCTTCAAAAATACCATCCGAATAAAAATGGTCAAACTCAAACCAAGATTGCTGTTCTTTTGGCGTTAATTGCGAAAGACCTTCATAAATCGTTTTCCATTCTCCCAACTCTTTTAAGCCTGATGGTTCTCCAGTTTTGATAGCCTCATCGAGATGAAACAAGCCTTTGTAACAAATGTCGTGCGTAAAGTTGAGGTTGACGTTGACATCTTTACTGTAATTTAAAAAATAGCCTGTTTTGGTAAGTTCATAGATGCCATTTTCGGATTTACTGACTACGCCCGCACTTTCTGAAAATTCTAATAATACACCAAGACCGTAGCGACTGATGGAAAGTTGCTCAGAAATAGCGTCAATAGTAACGCCTCCGTTATGGCGACTATCGAAAATCAGGTCAAAAACGCCCAGTTTTTTTAAGGTAACTGACGATTGGAATATAAAAGGGGCGAAGGCTATTTTTTGTGCTTCCAGCAAAGCATCGGCGGCTCTAAGTTCTTTTTTCGACATAAAGGGGTTATGTTAATGTTCTGAAGAGCGCCACAGTGTTGCAGCCCCCAAATCCAGATGCGGTTTTTAAAAATGTTCGTAATTCTTTTGATGCGGTTTCTTTGATGATGTTCAGTGGTTTGGTGACTCCCAAAGTTTCAAATCCCGCAGAGGCAATTAAAGTATTATGGTGTAAAGATTGCATACCAATGATCGTTTCCAATAACCCAGAAGCACCCAAAGTATGACCGAAATAGCCTTTTAAACTATTTAATGGCGCATGCTCTAATCCTAATCTGTTGAAGGCGATGGCTTCCATTTCATCATTAAATAACGTGGCTGTGCCGTGGGCTGAAATATAATCGATGGTGTGGGAATCGATGTTTGCTTCCGCTAACGCCGATTTTATACTTCGGTATAATCCTTCGCCAGTGCGCGACGGTCCAGAAATATGATTAGCATCGTTACAACTCGCTTCACCCAAAATTTCCACAGTGTCTTCAGAATGATTGTTTTTATTTGAAGTTACCAATACACTGGCCGCCACTTCGCCTAAATTAATACCAACGCGGTTGGCATCATAAGGTTTGCTGGGAGCGTCACTTAAGGCATGGAACGAGTTAAATCCAGAAATCACAAAATCAGAAACCAAGTCTCCGGCAACCACGAAAACTTGATCATAAATGCCTTCTTGAATGTAGCGTTTCGCAATCGCAATTGATAAAATGCCAGAAACACAAGCGTTGGAAATTACAATCGCTTCATTTTTAAAGCCGAAATAGTTTTGGATTATTTTTCCTAATTCGCTCAGATACGCACGTTCTTGTGGAAATTGGCTCTGAGTATTTAGCACGTCGATATTTCCTTTGGTGGTAGAAATAATAAGTCCGACACGATCAGAGAGGTCAATTCCTGAAGCTTTTATAGTTTTAGAAAGTGATAACAGCAGCATCTTTTCTAAACGGGTGAAATCCTTGTTAGGTTCTAAAATTTGAAATGCAGAATTCAAGGTTTCGGTTGGGATGACGGCTCCAAAAAATGGTTTGTAAAAACGGGATGCATCGTCAACTAATTGAATGGCGCGTTTGCCTTGTTTGAGATTTTCAAAAACGGTCGCGCTGTCAAACCCTAATGACGACGTAATATTATGGTATGACATATAGCACTTAGTCATGCAATAATCCGTGTTTTTCTTTCCAATTTTTATAAAATTCTGGCAGATTTAATGCCATATCATTCGCCTCAAAATTGGTAAACACCTGAGTGGTTTCGCCGGTGCACACTATCTTGCCTTTTTCGTTTGTAATTGAATAAGTGAACATCAATTTTGCCGCCCGCGTATTGACATAAGTCGTTTCAATGGTCGCTACTTCGCCATAACGTAACGGTAAGTGGTGTTCTAAGACTGTTTTCACAATAGGGGTTGCATATCCATACGTTTTTACATCCAGATACGTCAAGTCAAAAGCCCTACCAAAGGCTTCACGGCCTTCTTCAAAATACTTGACGTAGTGTCCATGCCAAACAATATTTAAAGAATCGACCTCACTAAACCGCACTCGGATTTGATGTGAAATTTTCAATGAAGGCACCTCTTGTTTTTCTGACTTTCTCATTTTTATTCTTTGAGCACGAGATTCATTTCGGCATTTGCAATTTCTATGTTAGCACTAAAGATAGAAAGTTTTACCGACGTCATATGCATCATATCGTAGACAATAGTGACTTCGGTTTTTAAAATCTCATTTATGGTGGGTAATGAATGGACGTGTAATTTTTTAATAGAGGCGATAAAACCTTCTTTTACAGGTTGATTATCTGATAAATTTTTAAATCCGGTGTATAAGGCAGCGGCTTGCGCCATATGTTCGATTAGTCCGGTTTCTGAAAACTCATCATTCGCTACGAATAGATTGTTCTTTAAAATTGTAAAACCTGCGGTCGCTTTTCCATCGCTAAAGTCTAAAAGTGAATCGACCATAATCATGGGTTCACGATGTGGAAGCAATTTTTTTATGTCCTCTAAATCGGTAATCGGAATTTTAGGTGTTTTCATTTTTATCGTTCCAAAAATCATAAAAATTGAACCATTGCAACGGATATTTCTTAACCATTTGTTCTACGTTTTCGGCGTATTTTTTCAAAAGGTCGTTCATATCGCCTTTCTTATAATCAATCCATTTGGCGTATAAATGATAATGTTTTTTCGGTTCTCGCATCACATACACAAAAAGGACAGGAACATTTAGTCGGCTAGCCAAATAAAAAGGGCCTATGGGGAATTTTGCTTTTTTTCCCAATAGAGTTTCCTCCAAACATTTGGTGTTATCCATATACCGATCTCCAGCAATGCATATAATTCTGTTGTTGGCTAATGCCGCATTAATTTCAAAAATATGCGATAAATCGTCCTTTACAACAATAAAATGTGTCTCTTTTTTAACATATTGCCCTAGATAGTCCTTGATTTCTTGATGGTCTTGATCTGTAATGACAATACTTATAGAATCCTTGGATAATCTTTCCTTGAAAAAATACTGCGCCAATTCAAAATTACCAATATGTGCACTGATAAGGATGCCGCCTTTGTTCATTGCAAGTACTTCAGCGATTTTAACTTCGCCGTCAAATTCGTAGGTATAATCGTTTCTGAGGCCTGCGGAGATCGCTATTTTGTCGATTAAAGTCTGCCCAAACGTATAATAGGTTTTATAAATGCTGATCATGGTTTTAAAACGTGAATAGTGCAATCGTTTTCTGAAATAGTAACGTAGACCACGCACATTTTTCCCTGAAAATAAGCAGAAATAAGGTACAGGAAGGTGCATTAATGCATAGGCGGCATTAATTCCGAAATTCTTTATAAAGAATATGAACACCTTAAAACCGAAAACTGTGCCTCTCGATTTTCCATCCCATTCTGCCATTATAATTGTGATGTTTAGGCTTGAAGTAAGCGCATTAATAAAGCGACAAATTTACGCGAATTTTTCGGTTCTAAAATTCGAGTATTGTTTAGTGAATACCACCAGTAATTCCGATAACTTCACCTGTAATGTAGGATGCATTTTTTGAAGCCAGAAAAGCGACCAAATGCGCCACTTCTTCAGGTTTTCCGAACCTGTTAGCAGGAATCATTTTTTTAAGAGATGCTTCATCTAATTCTTCCGTCATATCAGTTTTAATAAATCCGGGAGCCACCGCGTTTACGGTGACGTTACGTTTGGCAACTTCTTGGGATAATGATTTTGTTGCAGCAATGACAGCGCCTTTTGCAGCCGAATAATTTGTCTGACCAGAAACACCTTTTAATCCAGAAATCGACACCATATTAATGATACGACCATAACGGTTTAGCAACATTTTTTCGATAAGTAGATTGGTGACGTTGAAGAAACCATTTAAACTAGTGTTGATGACGTCATTCCATTCTTGAGGTTTCATCCACATAAATAGTCCGTCTTTAGTGATGCCGGCGTTATTTACCAACACTTCAATAATGGCGTCAGGTTGCTGTTCATGCCAGGTATTTAAGGCCGTTTGAACACTTTCGAAATTAGACACATCAAATTGGATGATTTGCCCAGAGCCTCCAGCGGCTTCCACCGACTTTAAGGTTTGAAGCGCAGCTTCTTTATTGGTGCTGTAATTGATGAGAATCTCATACTCTGAATCTTTGGCGAGTTGAATGCAAATCGCTTTGCCGATGCCTCGTGAGCCTCCGGTAATCAGAGCGAATTTTTTTGATGTAGACATAGATTAAGTTTTTTTTGATTCAGAATAGAACTACTGGAAGTATCAGCCCTTTTGATTCATGAGATATGCTTTAACCGCATTCACGTAAGGATACATCACAACATCTTCTTTAAATACTGGAACAATCGCGCGAATGGCGTCATAAATTGCTCTTGTTTTTGAAGAGACAGCATCTTTTACTTCTAAATATTCAATAGCCTGAACGATAGTGATTAATTCGATCGCCAACACTTCGAACGTGTTTTCAATCACTTTTTTAGTGATTAAAGCAGCATTGGTGCCCATGCTTACGATATCCTGATTGTCATTATTGTTGGGAATACTGTGCACATACATTGGGTTAGACAACATTTGATTTTCGGCAGTCGTTGAGGTCGCTGTAAATTGCACGCCTTGCATGCCGAAATTCAAACCAAGTTTCCCTAAGTTGACAAATGGAGGTAAAATGTTATTAAGACTAGGATTGAGTAAATAATTTAACTGGCGTTCGGCAAGCATTGACGTCTTGGTGACTACCAGTTTTAACTTATCCATTTCTAAAGACACATAATCGCCGTGAAAATTGCCGCCATGATAAACATTTTTATTTTTGACATCCACAATAGGATTGTCGTTAGCAGAATTCGCTTCTTCAATTAGAATCGTTTCTACCTGATTGAGCGTATCTAAAACGGGACCTAAAATTTGCGGGACACAACGTAAGGAGTAATATTCCTGGACTTTATCTTCAAAAACAGTGACATTTTGCACGGCATTATATAAATGGTGCTCGCGTTTTTTTATGAGTGTGCTATCTTTTAAATGGGCACGCATGAGTTCAGCAATCTCGCGTTGGCCATTATGTTTTTTGGTTTGATTTAATTCAAAAGAAAGATGATCGTCATATGCTTTGACAATTTCGTTGATGGCCGATGAAGCAGTAATTGTCCAATTCAGAAGTTGACGCGTGTAAATGGTGTTGACAATACCAACCCCAGTCATTACTGAAGTTCCGTTCATTAGGGCTAAACCTTCACGGAGATGAATAGAAATTGGTTGTAGGTTTTCTGTTTTGAAAACGTCCTCGGTGTTATGCTTTTCACCTTTATACATGACTTCACCTTCTCCAATCAAAACAAGTGCTAAATGAGCTAGTTGTACCAAATCGCCACTCGCACCAACGCCTCCATGTTCATAAATTACGGGTGTAATATCTTTATTGATCAATTGTGCCATCAATTCGACCACCGATTTATGGACGCCGGAATTTCCTAAGCACAATGTGTTCAGTCGCGCTAACATGGCAGCTTTTACGTATAATGAAGGAATGGGATTTCCTGTTCCAGAGGCATGACTTCTGATTAAGTTGTACTGAAGTTGTTGGCGCTCTGAATCGTCAATTTTATATTGTGCCATTGGGCCAAAACCAGTATTGACGCCATAAATGATTTTGTTTTCTGAAAAGGTTTTTAAAAATTCGAAGCTTTTTTCAACCGTTTCAAGAACATTTTTGTCAATTTGTATGGATTGCTGATCAAATAAAACGTGTTTGAAATCATCAATTCCTAGGGTTCCGTTAAGTGTGACCATTTAGAGCGTATTCACAAAGTTTTTTAAATAGTAGAATAACCAGAAGTAAAGTGGTTATTTTTGTGATACAAATGTAAAATAATAAATCATTTAAATCCATTTGCAGTATGAAGGATGTTCAGGTTGATGTTTTGATTATTGGTGCAGGGCCGTCAGGTTGTGTAGCTGCTGCATATTTGCATAAACAGAATATCACGGTAAAAGTGGTTGAAAAAAGTGTTTTCCCAAGATTTGTTATTGGTGAAAGTTTATTGCCACGATGCATGGATCATTTTGAAGAAGTGGGATTATTGGATGCTTTGATTGCCCAGAATTTTGAGATTAAAAGTGGCGCACGATTTATAAGAGGGGAGACTGTCTGCGAGTTTGATTTTTCTGAAAAATATACTGAAGGATACGATTGGACTTGGCAAGCGCCCAGAGCAGACTTCGATTTTGCCTTGACAGAAGAATTGAAAAGACAAGGCGTTGACATTGCTTTTAATCAGGAAGTGGTTGCTGTGGCATTTAATGAAGATGGTTCATCTCAAACTACGGTGAAGACTGAAAATGGAGAACACTATAAGGTGCAAGCCAAATTTATTATTGATTCAAGTGGATATGGACGCGTTTTACCACGGTTATTGAATCTTGATAAACCTTCATCAATTCCTGAACATTCGTCAATTTTCAGTCATGTTAAAGAACTAGACCGTCCCGCAGGAACGGAAGGCACTTTTATAACCTTTGATGTGCTCGATACGGATACATGGTTTTGGGTCATTCCGTTCAGTAATGGTAATACAAGTATTGGATTTGTGGGTAAAACAGATTTTATTAAAAGTTTTGACGGTACTCCTGAAGAACGCTTAGCCCAAATGCTAAAGAAATCGTCTTATTATTATGAGCGATTTAAAGATGTTGATTTTTTGTTTGAACCTAAAATCATTCAGAATTATTCTAAATCGGTCACTCAGTTTTATGGGAAAGGCTTTGCATTAACCGGTAATAGTGCTGAATTTTTGGATCCTGTGTTTTCTTCGGGTGTAACATTTGCCACCGAATCAGGGTTAAAAGCAGCCAAATTAATCACCAAAGAATTGATGAATGAACCTTTAGATTGGGAACAAGATTATGCGGAGTATATGAAAAAAGGTGTGTCTGTGTTTGCCTCTTACGTTAAGGAATGGTACACGGGCAATTTACAAACCATCTTTTTTGAGGGTACCGATAATAAAGACATCAAACGTCAGATTTGTGCGGTATTAGCGGGGTATGTATGGGATGAGACGAATCCGTTTGTAAAGAATCACCATCGATTGATAAAGACTGTTGCTGATGTGGTTCGTTTGGAGAAGCGTTCTGTCCACAAGTAGATTCCATTTGTATCTATAGTTGGAAGTTTAGTATATAATTTCTTTCCAATATTGACTATTTTACATTTTGTCGCTGCTTTCTAATATTCTAACTAAGATAATAGATAGTCTTATGAATTGTAGGTATTTTTAAATTAATAAAAAGGACTATTTGAACTGAATTTAAAATCGCATATATTTGAGATAGAGGTGGAAAGCGTTATGAAATAGACACTGCACTTTGTCGAAAAAAATTGATAATCGTGGGTATTTTCCAATTTCTGTATTGCTAGCGCGCTTTATTTTATATATTTACTTGATAATGATAAGACTAAATAAAAAAATAATAGCGACCGTTTTCCTGCTGTTTATGGCTGTAGTTTCTGCGAAAGCTGAAATTCCTGAAGATATGCCAAAACCTCAAGTGATGAACAGTGGAACTCCACCTCCCCCTGATGGATTGCCGATTGACAACGGTTTGATCATATTGTTCGCGATTGCAATTATTTACGGAATTTATAAAGTTCTTCAACATACTAAAAAGCCTGCCTAGTATTATAATTTAAGCTCATACAGACGCTTTATGTATTTCCCCAAGACATCAAATTCCAAATTGACAACACTATCTTCCTTTAAAGATTTAAAAGTTGTGTGTTCATAGGTGTACGGTATAATCGCTACGCTGAATTCGTTTTTCTTACTATTGACAACTGTTAAACTGACCCCGTTTACGGTTATGGAACCTTTTTCAATCGTTATATTATTTAAAGTAGGGTCATATTCGAAAGTAAATAACCAGCTGCCATTTTGAAATTCCACCGATTTACAAACAGCTGTCTGGTCAACATGCCCTTGCACGATATGTCCATCCAAACGATCCCCAAGTTTCATGGCGCGTTCCAAATTAACTTCCTCATTGACTTTTAATTCACTTAAATTGGTTTTCAGTAACGTTTCCCTAATAGCTGTTACAGTGTAATGGGTGTCGTTTAGAGAGGTTACCGTCAAGCAAACACCATTGTGAGCGACACTCTGATCAATTTTTAATTCAGAGGTAATGTTGCTTTTAATGGTTATGTGTAGGTTGTCATGATCTTGTTCCAAATTAGTAATGACTCCTAAATCTTCAATGATTCCTGTAAACATATTGTCGAATAATTGGTTAAATTTGCATTTGTGCAATGGGCTACAAAGATATGACTTTAATGAGTATTTGAGGTTAAAGTACCATTTAGATAACTCATTATTCTCAGTGCCATTGTCAAAAGCATAAAAAAAATAGGATGAAAAAAGACGAGCAAATTAAAGTAGGAATTTCCATAGGCGATTTAAATGGTATCGGGTCAGAAATTATCTTGAAGACCTTTGAGGATTCTCGAATGCTTGAGTTTTGCACACCTATTATTTTTGCATCCATCAAAACTATGTCCTTTTTTAAAAAACATTTTGATAGCGCTATCAATTTTCATGGTATTAATGATTTGACACAGGTCATTGAAGGGAAAGTGAATGTATTGAATGTTTGGAAAGAAAATGTAGACATCGCTTTTGGTGTAGAAGATTTGAAAGCTGGAGAATACGCAATCAAATCACTAGAAAAAGCTACTGAAGCATTAAAGAATGACGCTGTAGATGTATTGGTTACGGCACCTATTAACAAACTGACCATTCAGTCCGATAACTTTAAATTTCCAGGTCATACCAATTACTTGGCAAAGGAACTTGGTGGCAATAGTCTTATGTTTATGGTTACTGATAAGCTTAAAGTGGGATTATTGACTGACCATGTACCAGTAAAAGATGTTCCATCGCATATTACGGCAAAGCTTATTGAAGAAAAAGTGCAAACGGTTTATGATTCCTTAGTCAAAGATTTTAGAGTGAACAGACCTAAAATAGCCGTCATGGGCATCAATCCGCATGCTGGAGATAACGGTGTAATAGGAGAAGAAGACGATAAAATTCTAAAACCGACACTTCTAAAACTAAGAGAAAAAGGTAAATTGGTGTATGGTCCATATTCTGCTGACAGCTTTTTCGGATCTAAAAACTATCAAAATTTTGACGCCATTATCGCTTCATATCACGATCAAGGCTTAATTCCTTTTAAGACTATTACATTTGGCGAGGGTGTTAATTACACTGCCGGACTCAATAAAGTAAGGACATCGCCGGACCATGGTACTGCATTTGAAATCGCAGGAAAGGGAACTGCGGACGAAACTTCATTTAAAGAAGCGGTTTTTACTGCCATTCAGATTTTTAAGAACAGAAAGGAATATTTAGAGCTTTCTAAAAACCCTTTAAGAAAGGCGCCAAAAAAGATATAAACATTTTTTGTTAATAGCTTCTTTCTAATACAAATATATTTTCTATATTTGCGGGCTCAAAATGAATGCGATCATGAAGCCTTTGAAAGAGTATGATATACAGTTTGTAGGTCTAAAGTTAGGAAAGCACCATTTTGATTATCAAATCGGTAAAAAGTTCTTTGAGTATTTTGAGTATGATGATTTTAATGATGTCGATGTAAAAGTGGATTTGCTTTTTGAAAAGAAAACAACACTTTTAGAGTTGAACTTTAAAGTTTCAGGCACTGCAAATATCAATTGTGACACCAGTAACGAGCCTTATGATCAAGAAATTGAAGGCGAATTTGATTTGGTGGTCAAGTTTGGAGATGAATATAATGATGAAAATGAAGACATTTTAATTCTGCCTCATGGAGAGTATGAACTGAATGTAGCTCAAAACATCTATGAATTGATTATTTTATCGATGCCAATAAAACGGATTCATCCGGGAATAGAAGACGGCACATTGCAGTCAGAAGTACTTAAAAAATTAGAAGAGTTGAGCCCTAAAGGCTTGGAAGAAAAAGAACAAACAGAGGAAATTGACCCTCGTTGGAATACATTAAAAAAACTATTAACGGATAAATAACAATATAAAATGGCACATCCTAAAAGAAAGATTTCTAGAACTAGAAGAGATAAAAGAAGAACACATTACAAAGCGGTTGTTCCTACAATTGCAACGTGTCCTACTACTGGAGAAGCACACTTATTCCACAGAGCTCATTGGCATGAAGGAAAACTTTATTACAGAGGTCAAGTGCTTATTGACAACTCAGAGAAAGAGGAAAATTTAGCATAATTATTATGCATGCATATAATAAAACGCTCAATCTTGAGCGTTTTTTTGTGTTTAATTTTCCAAAGTCTTAAAAACAACTTAATTTGCATAATATTTGACTAGGTTTTTAGTAAATTCAATTATTATTTACTGTTTTTTGCTGTTTTTAGTCAAATTTTAGGTCATTCTAATATAAAATAATGAGTAAAATCACTGCTGCAATTACTGCCATAGGTGGATATGTGCCTGAATATGTATTGACAAACCAAATTTTGGAAACTTTAGTCGATACGAATGATGAATGGATAACCACTAGGACAGGAATTAAAGAGAGAAGAATTCTCAAAGAAGATGGCAAAGGTACTTCTTATTTAGCCATCAAAGCCGCCCAAGATCTCATCCAAAAGAATGGTTTAGACCCTTTAGAAATAGAATTGGTAATTGTTGCAACAGCAACGCCAGACATGAAAGCTGCTGCAACCGCTGCCTATACTGCTACGCAAATAGGTGCTGTAAATGCATTTTCATTTGATTTGGAAGCCGCGTGTTCAAGTTTCTTATATGGTATGTCAGTTGCTGCGCGCTACATTGAATCAGGAAAATATAAAAAAGTCTTATTGATAGGCGCAGATAAAAACTCGTCCATGATCAACTATAAGGACAGGGCAACCTGTATTATTTTTGGTGATGGTGCAGGTGCTGTTTTATTTGAACCAAATATGGAAGGCTTCGGACTTCAAGACGAACTATTAAAAAGTGATGGAACGGGACGAGAGTTTTTGCAAGCCACTTATGGAGGTTCTTCTTATCCATCCACTCCAGAAGCCGTAGCGGAAGGAAAACATTTTATCTTTCAAGAAGGGAAAATGGTTTTCAAGAATGCTGTATTTAATATGGCTGACGTTACTGAGAAAATATTGGAACGAAACAATCTTGTAAACGATGATATTGCATGGTTGGTACCACACCAAGCCAACAAACGTATTATTGATGCCACAGCTAACAGAATAAACCTTGATGAAAACAAGGTCATGATGAATATCCATAAATATGGAAATACAACTTCGGCTACCCTGCCGTTGTTATTATTTGACTACGAAAACCAACTAAAAAAAGGAGACAAATTAGTTTTTGCAGCTTTTGGTGGTGGTTTTACATGGGGGTCAGTTTATCTAACATGGGCATACAATTCATAAACTAACTAACTAACTTTAAATATTTAAAATTCAAATTATTATGGATATAAAAGAAATTCAAAACTTAATCAAGTTTGTGGCTAAATCTGGCGCGAGTGAGGTTAAATTGGAGATGGACGATATCAAAATCACCATTAAAACTGGTGGAGATGATAAAGGAGAGTCCACAACTTATGTGCAACAAATTCCTATGGGAACAGCTCATGTTGCTCAAGCTCCTGCACCAGCAGCTGCACCAGCGCCAACTCCGGCACCTGCGGTTGATGAAAATTCAAAATATATTACTATTAAATCGCCAATTATTGGAACCTTTTATCGCAAGCCATCTCCGGACAAGCCAATGTTCGTGGAAGTTGGTACGTCAATAAAAGAAGGTGATGTTTTATGTGTTATTGAAGCAATGAAATTATTCAACGAAATTGAATCTGAAGTTTCAGGTAAAATCGTGAAAGTTTTAGTTGACGATTCTTCACCAGTTGAATTTGATCAACCATTGTTCTTAGTAGATCCATCATAATATATAATCACTCCTGAATATTCGGGATCAATTCGAGAATTTCGATGTATAAACGTTGGAATTTGTGTTTTGAATAGTGAAAATTTGAAGAATTTATGTTTAAAAAAATATTAATAGCCAATAGAGGTGAAATAGCACTACGTGTTATTAGAACCTGTAAGGAAATGGGCATTAAAACAGTAGCGGTTTACTCCACTGCTGATGCAGAAAGTTTGCATGTTAAGTTTGCTGATGAAGCCGTTTGTATCGGACCACCTTCAAGTAGTGAATCTTATTTAAAAATGTCAAATATCATTGCTGCTGCAGAAATAACAAACGCTGACGCCATTCATCCTGGTTACGGGTTTTTATCTGAAAACGCTAAGTTTTCAAAAATTTGTGAAGAGCACAATATCAAGTTCATTGGTGCCTCTCCAGAAATGATTGAAAGAATGGGCGATAAAGCATCTGCTAAAGCGACCATGAAAGAAGCTGGTGTTCCTTGTGTTCCAGGAAGTGAAGGCATCCTGCAATCTTATGAGCAGACTGAGATGTTGGCAAAAGAAATGGGATTTCCTGTTATGTTGAAAGCTACCGCAGGTGGTGGTGGAAAAGGAATGCGTGCCGTATGGAAAGCAGAAAACCTTAAGGCAGCATGGGAATCTGCACGTCAGGAAGCTAAAGCTGCTTTCGGAAATGACGGAATGTATCTTGAGAAACTGATTGAAGAACCACGTCATATTGAAATTCAAATTGTTGGTGATTCTCGCGGAAAAGCATGTCATTTATCAGAACGCGATTGCTCTATCCAACGTCGTCATCAAAAGTTGACAGAAGAAACGCCTTCGCCATTTATGACGGACGAGCTTCGTAATGAAATGGGATTAGCCGCCGTAAGAGCTGCAGAATACATTAAATATGAGGGTGCTGGTACAATAGAATTTTTGGTGGATAAACACCGTAATTTCTATTTTATGGAAATGAATACACGTATTCAGGTTGAGCATCCAATTACTGAGCAGGTGATCGATTTTGATTTGATTAGAGAGCAAATCATGGTGGCCGCTGGCATTCCAATCTCTGGTAAAAATTATACTCCAAAATTACATTCTATAGAATGTCGTATCAATGCGGAAGATCCGTATAACGATTTCAGACCTTCACCAGGAAAGATAACAACACTTCATGCGCCAGGTGGTCATGGTGTGCGTTTGGATACTCACGTATATTCAGGATATACAATTCCTCCAAACTACGATTCTATGATTGCAAAGTTGATTACCACTGCGCAAACACGTGAAGAAGCTATCAATAAAATGAAGCGTGCGTTGGATGAATTCGTCATTGAAGGCATTAAAACGACGATTCCGTTTCATAGACAATTGATGGACCATCCTGATTATTTGGCTGGTAATTATACTACCAAATTCATGGAAAGCTTTAAAATGGAAGCACCGGTTGAAGAATAACAATAAAAACTCCGAAAGTCATTTTCGGAGTTTTTTTATGCACCAAACTTGTCTACTTTTATCCTCACGTTCTGTTGATTTACAGCCGTAATTTTTATAGAGCGATTTAATAATTCTTACTTTTATATCCTTAAATCCATTGATCATGAATCTTTCTTACTGGGAAATAAAGAGCTATCTCTCCAATGTCGATTATACAATTGTTGGAAGTGGCATCGTAGGACTTAATTGCGCTTTACGATTGAGGCAACGTTTCCCAAAAGCCAAAATTCTGATTTTAGAAAGAGGTTTTTTACCTCAGGGCGCCAGTACTAAAAATGCAGGATTTGCATGTTTTGGAAGTCTTAGCGAGATTTTAGATGATCTTAAATCGCATTCAGAGGAAGAGGTTGTAAACTTAATTCAAAAGCGACGTAGCGGTTTAGATCTCTTAAGACAAACGCTATCCAATGCAGCCATCGGTTATAAACAATATGGAGGGTATGAATTATTTGATCAAAATGATGAAGGTCGTTATGAGTACTGCATGTCACAAATGGGAAAAGTAAATGCGCTGTTAAAACCTCATTTTAAGGCTGATGTATTTGAAGTTAAAGAAAATTTATTCCAGTTTATAAACATTCAAAATCTACTTAGTTTTACGCCTTTTGAAGGTCAAATTGATACTGGAAAAATGATGCGTTCGCTCACCGATTTGGTATTGAGTAAAGGCATTCAAATCTTGAATTCCGTAGTCGTAGAACATTTTGAAGAATTGAATGAAAAAATACATATCAAAACTAATTATTTCGATTTTAAAACGAAACGAATGCTAATTTGCACAAATGGTTTCGCATCAAAACTAATTGATGTTGAAGTAAAACCTGCTAGAGCACAAGTGCTGATTACGAAGCCAATCAAAAATTTACATATCAAAGGAACTTTTCACCTTGAAGAAGGGTATTATTATTTCCGTAATATTGATGATCGAATCTTACTGGGTGGCGGACGTAATCTCGATTTCAAAACTGAGGAAACTACCGAAATGGCCCAAACAGAACTCATTCAAAACAAATTAAAATCACTTTTACAATCGACCATTTTGCCTCATACGCCTTTTGAAATAGCCCATAGTTGGAGTGGTATTATGGGTGTTGGCAGCACCAAAAAACCTATTGTAAAACAGTTAAGTGCCAATGTGTTTTGTGGCGTCCGAATGGGCGGAATGGGTATTGCCATAGGTAGTCATGTTGGTAGAGAATTAGCCGACTTGGTAAATTAACATGTAGGCCGTACTTTTTTAACTTTGCTCATCTATTCTCATAAAAATCCAAATCAACTAACTGACCCCAAGTTTATACTATGATAAAAACATTATTCAAATTCATCTTCAAACTAATCTTATGGTTTTTGGCGATTCCTTTAATTGGAGTTGTCATTTACAAATGGGTGCCCGTACCAGCAACACCGCTTATGGTGATCAGATATATTGAACAAAAACAGGCAGATGCTGAGACCGTTTGGAAACATGATTGGGTGCCTATTGAAGAGATTTCTAAAAATTTGCAATTGGCAGTTATATGTAGTGAAGATCAAAATTTTTTGCAGCATAATGGTTTCGATATGAAGGCGATTGAAAAGGCTTTTGATAATAACAACAAAGGCAAAAAGGTTCGAGGTGCCAGTACCATCAGTCAGCAAACCGCTAAAAACGTGTTTTTGTGGCCACAACGCAGTTGGGTTAGAAAAGGAATGGAAGCTTATGTGACATTTCTAATCGAGTTGATATGGACAAAGGAACGGATTATGGAGGTTTATTTAAATAGTATTGAAATGGGCAACGGTATTTATGGTGCCGAAGCAGCATCGCAGCATTGGTTTAAAAAATCGGCTTCAAAGTTATCGAAGAGTGAAGCAGCGGCTATTGCGGCCATCTTACCGCGACCTTTAAAATACCGCGCTAATCCAGCCACGCCTTATATTGCTGGACGTAAAAACTGGATTGTTAGGCAAATGGGATTCTTCGGAGTCTTGAATTATGAAAGAAAAGATGACAAGTAATTTGGACATAAAACAAGTGCTCTATACCCAATGTGCTGCTTTTGTAGAGGAACGCTTTACAAAAATTCAGGCTCAAATTAATGAAATTCAGGAATCGTTGACTTCGGAAACCAAAAGTAGTGCGGGTGATAAACACGAAACAGGAAGAGCGATGCTACAATTAGAGCGTGAAAAAGTTGGACAACAACTGGCTGAGATAGAAAAAGTAAAGGAGAACTTATCTAAAATTGATGTTACTATAACTGTTGACCGCATTGGTTTAGGAAGTGTG
The DNA here is from genome assembly GCF_947500795.1 of uncultured Gelidibacter sp. Taxonomy (GTDB): domain Bacteria; phylum Bacteroidota; class Bacteroidia; order Flavobacteriales; family Flavobacteriaceae; genus Gelidibacter. The sequence continues at coordinate 353,303 of NZ_CANMTE010000002.1, forward strand.
GTTTTTACTTCTCAGGCCAACTATTTTATAGCCATTAGCGCTGGTCAATTAAAATTCAATACTGATTCTTTCTATGCTATTTCACCTCATACACCTATTGGCTTACTGCTCATGGGGAAAAAAGTGAATGACATCCTCAATTTTAGGGAACAACAATTTGTAATTAAGTCTGTATTTTAAAATTTACATGGTTTTTTATTCGTTTTTAGGGACTTAGAATAAATCTAATGCACCATTCTCTAATCATCACAGTATCTTTTTCAAACAAAACCTTTTATCTTTAGTAAAATTAATTGCAAAATAATTTTGTCTGAAGAATCTAGAAAACACATTTGATGTACTGATTATCGGGGGTGGATTGGCTGGACTTTCGGCGGCAATTCATCTTCATAAAAAGGGTATAAGTGTCGGACTCATTGAGAAAAATGACTATCCTAAACATAAGGTTTGTGGGGAGTATATTTCTAATGAGGTCCTTCCATATTTGAATTATTTAGGAGTCGACGTCTTTAGTTTGGGAGCGAAGAAAATTACAAAGTTTCAAGTATCTAGCGTTAAAAGTAAACTCCTGACAGCAGATTTGCCATTGGGCGGATTTGGAATCAGTCGTTACTCTTTAGATGAAGCGCTTTTTTTAGAGGCTAAAGCAGTAGGTGTGCAAGTGATTCAAGATACAGTAATGGAAGTACGGTTTTCAGATGATAAATTTATGATAGAGACTAAAGATAATGGGAGTTATGTCGCGAAAATTACTATTGGCGCTTATGGTAAACGCACAAATTTAGACGTCAAATTAAACCGTGATTTTATCAAAAATAAATCACCTTATTTAGCTGTCAAAATCCATGTAAAAGGTGATTTTCCTGAGGATGTAGTGGCCTTACATAATTTTGAAGGCGGTTATTGTGGCGTTTCTAAAGTAGAAGATAATAGCATTAATCTCTGTTATATTACGAATTTGGAAGCGTTTAAAAAGTTTAAGGATATTGACGAATTTCAGCAACAAGTAATGTTCAAAAACACCCATCTAAAATCCATATTTGAAAATTCCATACCTGTCTTTGACGCACCGTTAAGTATCAGCCAGATTTCTTTTGACAGGAAATCGCCTGTGGAAGCGCATATGCTTATGTGTGGCGATTCCGCAGGAATGATCCATCCTCTGTGTGGTAATGGCATGAGTATGGCTATTAGAAGTGCTCAAATAGCTTCAGAACTTGTTCTTGACTATTTTGAAAATGCCATATCTCGAAGTAATCTAGAGATAGCTTACGCTAAAGCTTGGAATCAACACTTTAAGAACCGCTTGAAAGTGGGTCATATCGTTGCTAAGGTATTCGACCATCAGAACTTATCGGAAACAGCGCTTAGTGCACTTAAAAAAATGCCGTTTCTGATGCCTTTTATTATCAAGCAAACCCACGGCAAACCAATGCAAATAAGATGAGTTTATTAGTAGACACTAGACATCGGACTGACGCGGAAGAACTTATGGATGATTTTTCCATTCAGGGTCCTATGCTTACCGATGCGCTTGATAAGTTAGCAACAATAAATAAGTTTTTGGGTGGGAATGCGGTGACTATAAACGGACTTAAAACACTCTTAAAGCACCATCCAAAAGAGACTCCTATCACAATTATCGATTTGGGTTGTGGGGGCGGTGATATCTTGAGAGCGATTGCAGATTTTGGTAAAAATGAAGGATATCAGTTTCTGTTGATTGGAATCGACGCCAATAAAAATGCCACAGCCTATGCTAAAACCTTATCTTCAGCCTATAAAAATATTGAGTTTCTCGATATCGATGTTTTTTCTGAACCCTTTAAACAGATGCAATATGATGTTGCGATCAGCACATTATTTCTGCATCACTTTAAGGAGCGAGAACTGAATGAACTCTTAAAACATCTCTTAGAAACTGCAACGTTAGGAGTCGTGGTCAACGATTTACACAGACACCGATTGGCGTATTATTTGTTCAAACTGATTACGATTCCGGTACACAATAAAATGATTATTGAAGACGGATTAATCTCCGTTTTGCGAGGATTTAAAAGAAAAGAGCTCGTTGCCTTAGCATCACAATTACATTGCAACTACCAACTCAAATGGAAATGGGCATTTAGATACCAGTGGATTTTGAGAAGGAGGTGCGAGGATTGAGGTTTTGGGTTTGAGGTGAATGGAAAAGACATTGAAGTTATATAAAGATTTGAGATTTCTCCGTATTAGAGTATCGGGGCAACTATTTAAAAATATCCATTAAAATCAGCAGTATCAGCGTCATCAGCGTTCCATAAAAGTATCATTATCATGAAAGTAAAAATTACGGCCGTCGCCAAGCAATTACCAAAATATTCTAGAAACACTAAGGATATCATTCCCTATTTAAACGTGTGGTTGGAGGGTCAGGAAGAACGTTTTCAGCGTAAAGTGAACAAGTTATTCGAAAATGCAGGTGTGGACAGGCGGTATTCCATTATGGATGCAGAAGAAGTATTTTTGAATAGCTCTTTCGAAGAAAAAAATGACATTTACACCCGCGAGGTGATCAAATTAGGTGAACAAGCTTTGTTAAAATCCTTGGAAAAAGCCAAGCTTCAGCCTACAGATATTGATTATATTATTACGGTCAGTTGCACCGGCATTATGATTCCCTCTTTGGACGCTTATCTCATCAATCGGTTAAAAATGCGTCAGGATATCATCCGCTTGCCGGTGACAGAAATGGGTTGTGCCGCCGGAGTTTCGGGCATTATATATGCCAAGAATTTTTTAAAGGCGAATCCCAACAAACGCGCTGTAGTCATTGCGGTAGAATCGCCCACCGCGACCTTCCAACTCGACGATTATTCCATGGCAAATATTGTAAGTGCTGCTATTTTTGGTGACGGCGCCGCAAGCGTGATCTTGTCTTCTTATGAAGCGGATTCAGGTCCGGGAATTCTCGACGAAGCCATGTACCATTTTTACGATGCGGAACAAATGATGGGGTTTAAGCTTGTTAATACGGGATTGCAAATGATTTTGGATAAAGCAGTCCCCGAAACCATTTCAAACCATTTTCCTAAAATTGTTTATCCGTTCTTAGAGCGGAATCAGATGCATATTGACGATGTTGACCATCTCATATTTCATCCTGGCGGTAAAAAAATAGTACAAACGGTGGAGGAACTGTTCGGTAGTTTGGGAAAAAACATTGATGATACCAAAGAAGTCCTTAAATTGTATGGCAACATGAGTAGCGCGACCGTGCTCTATGTGTTGGAACGTTTTATGGAACGTGACTTGCCGAAAGGCGATATCGGACTGATGTTAAGTTTTGGACCGGGTTTTTCAGCGCAACGGATTTTGTTACAATGGTAGATTACAAGAGCAGCGTTAGCATGGCAATTTAGTTTGGATATGAAAAAGGATTTTGAAGATAAAAATTATTGGGCGCTTATTTTGGGTGGCTCCAGTGGATTGGGTTTGGCCACGGCTAAGACTTTAGCCAATCACGGTATGAATATTTGTATCATCCACCGTAACCCACGCGCCCAGGAAGAGCGCATTGAAGCGGAATTCCATAGTATCCGCAACACCGGCGTGGAGTTTAAAGCCTTTAATGCCGATGCTTTTAGAGTTGAAAAGCGCAACGAATTGGTGTCAGAAATAAGCAAGCTTTGTGGTTCAGAAGGGCGCATTCGGACATTGGTGCATAGCGTAGCCAAAGGCAATTTAAAACCGATGCTTTCAGAAGATCAACCTAGATTACAAACTGACGATTTTAATTTGACCATCAATGCAATGGCCATTAGTTTATACGATTGGACGCAAGCCATTTTTGAAGCAAAACTATTTGCTGACGATGCCAGAATCATCAGTTTTACGAGTGAAGGTAATACCAAAGCTTGGAAGAATTATGCCGCAGTTTCCGCAGCGAAAGTGACCTTAGAAGCGATTACCAGAAATATTGCGTTAGAATTTGCACCCTTAGGAATTCGGGCCAATTGCATTCAAGCGGGTATAACAGACACGGCATCTTTGAGAATGATTCCCGGCAGTGAAGCACTTAAAACGCATGCCCTAAAGAGAAATCCGTTCAAACGCTTAACCACTCCAGAGGATGTAGCCAATGCGGTGTATCTGCTGAGTAAAGACGAGGCGCGTTGGATTAATGGCTGTGTGATTCCTGTGGATGGCGGCGAACATATCTCTTAAAAGCTTTAAATTAATCTCAGAGATTTTATGATAATGGATACAGAGCACATTCTTAAACTTTTGCCCTACAAACCGCCGTTTCTTTTCGTGGATGGACTTTCCAGAATTTCAGAAGCAGGGGCGACCGGGTACTATACCTTTAAAGAAACGGAATATTTTTATAAAGGACATTTTAGAAATCAACCTGTTACTCCTGGCGTCATTTTAACCGAGTGTATGGCGCAAATTGGTGTGGTATGCTTAGGAATCTATCTGTTAAAGGATCAAATTACTGAGAATTTTAAGCCAGAAATCGCCTTAACCTCAAGCTTAGTGGATTTTTATCTGCCTGTTTTTCCTGGCGAAACCGTAACTGTTGTTTCAGAAAAAGTGGTTTTCCGATTTCATAAATTAAAATGTAACGTCAAACTTTTCAATCAAAAAGAGGAATTGGTTTGCAGAGGCACCATTTCAGGAATGTTAAAACCTAAAGGGAATGACTAGAGTTGTAATTACGGGTATGGGGGTTGTAGCACCAAACGGTGTGGGCTTGGAAGCGTTTACTAAAGCGATTAAGTTTGGGACATCCGGCATTGCCTATCATGACAATTTAAAAGCGGCTAATTTTTCATGCTGCATTGGTGGAATTCCGCAGGTTTCAGAAGAAAAAAAACTGGAATACCTCACACCATTACAACTCCGCGGATTTAATAGCTCAGGGATTTTATATGGGTGTATGGCAGGAATGGATGCTTGGAAGGATGCCGGTTTAGAAATTGATGCGGAGAGTGATTTGGATTATGACAGCGGCTGTGTGTTTGGAACTGGAACTTCGGGGGTTGATAAATTCCGCGAAGCGATTTATAAAGTGGATGCCGGTGAAGTGAAACGCATGGGCAGTACGGTGGTCTTACAAACTATGGCCAGTGGCATCAGCGCATATCTTGGTGGGATTCTCGGATTGGGAAATCAGGTGACTACCAATTCGTCCGCATGCACCACTGGAACGGAAGCTATTTTGATGGGATTTGAACGGATCAAAAACGGTCAGGCCAAACGAATGTTAGTGGGGAGTTGTAGTGATGATGGACCTTATATTTGGGGCGGATTTGACGCCATGCGGGTCATGACTTATAAACATAATGATTCCCCGCAGGGAGGATCGCGACCAATGAGCGCGTCGGCAAGCGGATTTGTACCCGGAAGTGGCGCCGGTGCCATGGTGTTAGAATCATTAGAAAGCGCCTTAAAACGTGGCGCTACCATTTATGCAGAGGTCTTGGGAGGTCATGTCAACTCGGGAGGCCAACGCAACGGCGGCACATTGACAGCTCCTAATGCGGAAGCTGTGCAACGCTGCATTGTAAGTGCTATTAAAAATTCAGGAATTGAAGCCAGCGCGATTGATACGATTAACGGCCATTTGACCGCCACTTCAAAAGACAGTCTCGAAATTGAAAACTGGACCAAAGCCTTGGGTCGTGAAGGTGCTGATTTTCCGTATATCAACTCTTTAAAATCGATGGTGGGCCATTGCCTTGCAGCAGCGGGAAGCATTGAAAGTGTGGCAACAGTTTTGCAATTGAAGGAGCAGTTTGTGTTCCCAAACATTAATTGTGACGATGTGCATTCTGAAATTTTAGAGCTCATTGCTGACGAAAAGATTCCGAAACAAATGCTCAATAAACCGTTGAACATAGCCGCAAAAGCGAGCTTTGGTTTTGGTGATGTTAACGCTTGTATTATCTTTAAGACTTATAACTAAATCTTTATACAAATTCTAGAGCCTACAATTTATGAAAAACGAAGATTTAATTGCCAAATTGAAAACTATTGTCCAACCTTATGTGCAGGATGAAGACGCTTTTAATAATTTGTCAGAAGAAACAACTTTTGTGGGCGATTTAAAAATAAATTCCGCGAATTTGGTGGACATTATTTTAGATGTGGAGGACGAATTTGACATCCGCATCGAGAATGAGGAAATGGAACAAATGCTTTCCGTAAAAGCAGCTATGGCCATTGTCAATTCTAAAATCGCTTCCTAATGATTGGTAACGATATTGTCGATTTAGAATTTGCGAAACGCAATTCCCGTTGGCAAGAACAACGCTTTTTAAACAAGTTATTCACTATTGAAGAACAGGATTTCATTCGTTCTGACGACCAGCAATTTCAAAGTATTTGGCGCTTATGGACGATGAAGGAAAGTGTTTATAAAATCACATCAAGAGCTGAGGGAAAGATCCGGTTTAATCCAACCGATTTTAAATGTATTGTGTTAGATTCTAATCAAGGACACGTCATTTATAAAAATCATTCTATAGCAACAGCTACAACAACGAATCTGAATTTTGTCCAGACTACGGCGTGTTTAAATCCGCAATGGATTTCAAAAATGTTTCAATGTTCAAGTTTAGATTATCCTACCCAACATTCTGAAAGTGTCCAACAGGCTATAAAAGCCTATGCTGCTTATAAAAATGTAGTTGACAAGTCTGTCGCAGTTATCAAAAATAGTAGAGGAATTCCGCAATTTTATATGAACGGGCATTTACAACCCGAACAGCTTTCTCTTACACATCATGGCCTTTACGGCGCGTTTGCGATTAGCGTGACAGAATCTTAAGGAAAACTTCTGAATCAACTTCTAAAGCCGTAGGATGCTCAAATCTGAGGATTATATCCTCATGTTCAGCTTCAATTAAATAATACGGCCCTTTAAAATAGTTTCGAATCACTCGAGCTTTAAGATTCGATTCTTCAACAGATTGGAGTTGATGTGCATATATAATTTCGGTATTCAGCATATTTACTTCACCAAAAAAAGATGCAATTAATGGTGTTTCTGGGTTGCGATACAGCTCTTGAGGCGAATTGTTAGCGATAATCTTAGAATCGTGAATAACTAACATCCGATCTGCGAAACCTAACACATCTTCTTTATCATGCGTGGCCACAAGGCAAGTGATTTGCTTTTCTTTCAAATACTTAAAAACACTTCGACGTAAGGATTGTTTCTGAAAATTATCAATATGACTAAAAGGTTCATCTAAGAGAATAATCTCCGGTTGTTTTGCTAATGCCCTTGCCAAGGCGACACGTTGCTTTTGCCCACCACTTAAAGTTTTGACCTTCGTTTTTGCAAAATCCTCTAATTCGACAACTTCTAAAAGTTCCTTAATACGCTCCTTTTTCTCTTCCGGGAAAAAGTTGGATAAGTGTTTGCCCACATTTTCTTCAACGGTGATATAAGGCATCAAATCAAATTCCTGAGCTACGTATTTCATATACTCATAACCTACAACGAGATTGTATTTAGGGCCTAAAATTTCATTGTCTTTCCAAAATATTTGACCTTCATTTAAATCATATTCGCCGTAAATCAGTTTTAAGAGGGTCGATTTTCCCGAACCACTTTCCCCAATAATGGAGAGGTGTTCACCTTGTTCTACCACAAACTCTAAATCCTTCAACACAGGATTTTCCGTGTCTTTGTCGTTGTATGAAAAAGTAATGTTTTTAACGTTTAGCATGTTGTCTATAAAACAAAACCTTTCAATCCATAGAAAAGACTGAAAGGTTTTTATAGTTTAAAAATTGATTTTATTATCCTTTAATCTTTGCCTTAGTTTTATTTGGCAAAACTTTATAACCCATGTTGTAAAGTGTGAAACCGAATATGTCAGCATATTGCTCAATGGTTTTGCTTACAGGAGTTCCTGCACCATGGCCTGCATCCGTTTCAATTCTGATTAAGGTTGGATTCGTACCCGTTTGTTTACTCTGTAATTCCGCAGCAAATTTAAAACTATGAGCAGGAACCACGCGGTCATCATGATCTCCAGTAGTAATCATGGTTGCTGGATATTCCACACCTTTTTTCACATTGTGAACAGGTGAATAGCCTTTTAAATAATCAAACATTTCCTTGTTGTCTTCAGATGTCCCGTAATCATAAGCCCAACCTGCACCTGAGGTAAACGTATGGTAACGTAACATATCCAACACTCCAACTGCAGGAAGTGCCACTTTAACTAAATCTGGACGTTGCGTCATGGTTGCACCAACTAATAATCCACCGTTAGATCCACCACGAATTGCTAAATAATCTGATGAGGTATAGTTGTTATCAATTAAATATTCTGCAGCAGCGATAAAATCGTCAAATACATTCTGTTTTTTCAACTGAGTACCTGCATCGTGCCATTTTTTTCCATACTCGCCACCACCACGAATGTTAGGAACGGCATATACGCCGCCTTGCTCCATCCAAACAGCATTAGCAATGCTAAATGAAGGCGTCAATGAAATGTTGAATCCGCCGTAACTATATAAAATAGTCGGGTTCTTTCCATTCAGTTCGGTACCTTTTTTGTAGGAAATAATCATCGGAATTTTTGTGCCGTCTTTAGAGTTATAAAACACTTGCTTGCTCTCAAAATCGTCAGGGTTATATTTAATTGCAGGCTTTTTATACACTTCAGAAGCTCCCGTATTAGGGTTTAGAGCGTAAATTGTACTTGGTGTGATATAGTTAGAAAACGAAAAATAAATTGTTTTATCTTCTTTTTTACCTCCAAAACCTCCTGCGCTACCAACTCCTGGAAGCTCAATTTCTCTCACCAATTTACCATCGTAGTCGTATTGTTTCACTTGTGATACAGCATCAACCATATAACTCGCGAAAATATAGCCGCTTCCCGTAGATGCGCTCAATACATTTTCTGTTTCAGGAATAAAATCTTTCCAGTTTTCTTCACTAGGATTTGAAGCATCAACAGTAACGATTTTTTGATTAGGCGCCTTTCTATTAGTGATTAAATATAAGGTGCTGCCTACGTTTTCCATCACCATAGTATCACTGTCAAAATCGTCTAAAATAGTAACGATTTTACTGTTTGGCTTGGATAAATCTTTCATCAACAATTTAGATCCTGAAGTAGAACTCTTAGGATAGATGAACAAATAGTTGCCATCTTCCGTAACACTTCCGCTTACATAACGGTGCTTTTCTTCAGGTGTACCGCCATAAATTAAATGGTCTTGCTTTTGGGATGTTCCTAATTTATGATAGTAAAGTTTGTGTTGATCTGTTTTAGCTGAAAGTTCACTTCCCTTAGGTTTGTCATAACTTGAGTAGTAGAAACCGTCATTGTCTTTCCATGAAATACCACTGAATTTTACGTCAACTAAAGTGTCTTCGATTTGCTCTTTGGTTTCGATGTCCATAACGATTACTTTACGCCAATCGCTACCACCTTCTGAAATAGAATAGGCCAAAATTTTACCATTCTTAGAAAAACTAATGCCTCCCAAAGACACGGTACCATCTTTACTGAAAGTATTTGGGTCTAAAAATACCTCTTCTTTATCATCGTCATTTTTCTTTCTGTAAATAACCGATTGGTTTTGAAGGCCGTCATTTTTATAGAAATAGGTGTAATCGCCTTCAATGAAAGGAGCGCCAACTTTTTCATAGTTCCAAATTTCCTCCAAACGTTCTTTCAATTCTTGACGGTAAGGAATGTTTGCTAAATAGTCGCCAGTAACCTTGTTTTGAGCTGCTACCCACGCCCCAGTTTCCTCGCTTCTATCATCTTCGAGCCATCGGTATGGATCATTTACTTGTTCTCCAAAATAGGTATCTATAGTGTCTACTGTTTTTGTTTCAGGATAAGTCACAGCAATTGCATTGGAATTTTTAAGTTCATTTTCGTTTTTGCAGGCGGTTATTGTAGTAAGAATTACCACTGCAAGCGCTAAGTTTTTCATAAGTGTAAACGTGTTAAGTGTTGTGTTTCAAAAATAAACAAAAAAGCCCCTACAAACGGATGTAGAAGGCTTTTTAATATTTCATTAAGAAATAAATTATACTCTAAAATGGCAACTAATCATTAAAGCAGATTGTTAGCAATAAGATATTCAGCAATCTGAATGGTATTGGTCGCAGCACCTTTTCTTAAGTTGTCGCTTACAATCCATAAATTCAAAGAATTTGGCTGTGAACCATCACGACGGATTCGGCCCACAAAGACGTCATCTTTTCCATTGGCGTAAATTGGCATCGGATACGTGTTGACGTCAGTATTATCTTGAACCACAACACCTGGGGTTTGGCTTAATAATTTGCGAACTTCAGTAACATCAAAATCATTTTCAAACTCAATGTTTACAGATTCACTATGGCCACCTTCCGTAGGGATTCTGACTGCCGTTGCAGTAACAGCGATTGTGCGATCATCAAGAATTTTTTGCGTTTCCCTAACGAGTTTCATTTCCTCTTTTGTATATCCATTTTCTTCAAACACATCACAATGTGGAATGGCGTTTTTATGGATTGGGTAATGGTAGGCCATCTCACCTTGAATTCCTGCCATTTCATTTTCTAATTGTTTTACGGCTTTCAATCCTGTACCTGTAATAGATTGATAGGTTGAAACAATAATGCGTTTAATGCGGTATTTTTTATGAAGCGGCGCCAAAGTCATCACCAATTGAATGGTTGAACAATTTGGGTTCGCAATAATTTTATCCTCCTTTGTAAGTTGATCTGCATTGATTTCTGGAACAACTAATTTTTTAGTGGCGTCCATTCTCCAAGCTGAAGAATTATCAATAACGGTCGTTCCTGCTTCAGCAAATTTTGGAGCCCATTCTAAAGACGTGTCGCCACCTGCAGAAAAAAGGGCGACGTCTGGTTTACTGGCAACAGCATCGGCTAATCCAATAACCTTATAAGTCTTATTTTTAAAAACAATTTCTTTACCCACCGACCTTTCTGAGGCAACAAGCATCAATTCTGTAAATGGAAAATTACGTTCTTCAAGAACTTTTAACATCACTTCGCCAACCATTCCAGTGGCACCAACAACAGCTACTTTCATAATAAAAAAATTTAAGGAGCTAATGTAACCAATAATTGAGCGGGGTAAAAGAAGTATTTTAAAAAAAAGAACCCGATTCTTTTAAGGAATCGGGTTTAATTAGAATATGAGGTGTAGCGGAATTATTTTTTTAACGCGTCTCTGATTTCTTTCAATAAATCAATTTCAGTTGGTCCTGCTGGAGCAGCTGGAGCAGCTGGTTTTTTAGTTTTATTGTAAGCTTTAACAATTACAAACAATACGAATCCAACAATTAATAAGTTAATGATAGAATTTACCCAATTCCCGTACATAATTGCGTTTTCTGGTTTAGTAATCGTACCATCAGCAGCAATGTCAGCTGGAGATAAAACATATTTTAAGTCAGCAAAATCTACTCCTCCTGCAAAATTACCTACAATTGGCATCATGATGTCAGTAACAAATCCATTAACCACAAGGCCAACGGCACCTGCAAGAATTACAGCAACTGCTAAATCTATGACGTTGCCTGTCATAATAAAGTCTTTAAATTCTTTCCACATAATTATTGTTTTTTAAGTTAGTTATTGAGAAGCTAAAGTATGAAAAATAAAGAAATGTTAAAATTTTAAGATGCTATTATTTTTTTATGACCCGTTTTACACGTTGGGATATTGCACTGATTAACTCATAGGAAATGGTATTTGCAGCATTCGCTAGATCTTCTGCAGTATGCGCGCCATCAAATATGATTACTTCATCGCCTTCTTCACAATCAATTCCTGTAATATTAACCATAATCATATCCATACACACGTTGCCCACGATGGGTGCTTTTTTGCCATCAATGATTACAAAACCTTTACCTTGTCCGTATTGTCTTCCAATTCCATCAGCATGCCCAATAGGAATTGTCGCTGTGGTTATAGCTTCTTCACTTTTATAAGCACGATTATAGCCTACCGTTTCGCCTTTTTCAATGCGATGGATTTGGGAAATAACCGATTTCAATTTAGCAATAGGTTTGAAATTCTTATTTTCTTCTTCCGAATTTCCAAAACCATAAAGTCCAATGCCGCTCCTAACCATATCCAGATGCGCTTCAGGATAGTTTAAAATTCCGGAAGTATTGCTCAAGTGAAGAAAAGGCGCGTAATTGAAAACTTTTGTAAAGGTTTCAGTGATGGTTTTAAAAGTGCTTATTTGTTGCTCCGTAAATTCCTTTTCCTTTAAATCTTCACTTGCCGCCAAATGCGAAAAGATGGATTTAATATGTATGGCTTCCGTAGAATTTGTTTTAGAATGTATCGTTTCAATATCTTCAAGATCAAAACCTAATCGATTCAGTCCTGTATTAAATTTTACATGAACAGGATAGTGCTTTTGATTTTTTTCTGTGGCAACTTCCAAGAATTCATTCAAAACTTTCCAATTATAGATGCTTGGTTCTAAACAACGCTCTATAATAGTATGGAAACTTACCGGTAACGGGTGCAACACTAAAATAGGTTTTGTAATCCCAGCATTTCTGAGGGCTACGCCTTCGCTTGTATAGGCGACTGCAAAATAATCGACACCTAAATCTTGAAGATAAAGTGCAATATCATCAGCATCATTGCCATAAGCAAAAGCTTTTACAACCGCTAAAAATTTAGTTTCCTTTTGGAGTTTTGATTTAAGGTATTCAAAATTGTGTTTTAGAGCAGAAAGATCAATTTCGAGTACCGTTTCTTGCGCTTTAGGCATTGGGATTGTTTAATTTATCAGTAGGTTCTTTTTCAGTGTTTACCTTAATAGAGCTTGCTTTGTCTAGTGCCATCGCTTTATAAAATGCAGCACGACTCAATGGCTCATATTCGTCCACTTCGCCCAGCATCACTAAAGCATCATTTCTAGATTTTCGGTAACTGTATTGTGCTAAATTTCCGGTGCGTGTACAAATAGCATGTACTTTGGTAACATACTCGGCTGTAGCCATTAAATTTGGCATCGGACCAAAAGGATTACCCTTAAAATCCATATCTAATCCAGCAACAATTACCCTAACACCTTTGTTGGCTAAATCATTACAAACACGAACGATTTCGTCATCAAAAAACTGAGCTTCGTCAATGCCAACCACCTCGCAACCATCTGCCAAAATAGGAATATTTGCTGCTGCAGGAACTGGTGTAGAACGGATTTCGTTAGCATCGTGGGAGACTACCATGCCTTCATCATAACGTACATCTATAGCAGGTTTAAAGATTTCCACCCTTTGTTTTGCAAATTGTGCGCGTTTGAGACGTCTGATTAATTCTTCGGTCTTCCCCGAAAACATTGACCCACAAATAACCTCAATCCACCCAAATTGTTCTTTAGGATTTACTGTATTTTCAAGAAACATTTCGTAATTTTAACACTAAAACAAAGGTCATCCTTGTTTTACTTAAAGGTGGTGTAAATTTATTAAAAATCATAAGCATAAATTAGAATAAAAGTTAAAAGTTATGAAGAAGAAGTTGGAGTCGGAATTAATGAGCATTGCACATAGAATTCTTAGATTAAAGGGGAAAGAGAACGTTACCGAACTGCATCGTGAAACAGGTCTATTATATGAAAAATTAAGTGTTTTAAAGTTTGCCCATGAAAATTTAGAACAAGGGTTGCCTACTATTGGAGTGGATTCTTCATTCTTTGAAATGTTAGACGTGGCGTTTAATAATGAAGTCAGTGATAATATAGAGCGTGGTGATAAAATATATGTAAATCTTGATGAAGTTGAAGATGATGGCATTATGGAGCCGGTAATGGAGAAAATTAAAGATTTGGTAGCGCAAATGCCTCATGAAACGCGTGAAGTAGATGCGCTATTTGAGGAAACACCGCCACCAGCGGCACCTGAGCCTAAAGACCATTTTGAAGAGTTAACTGCAGGATTTAAGGATATGCCGGTTTTTGAGCCAGTTTCTGCTTCAAAATCTAAAGAACAGCTTAGAAAATCTTTAAATGATAAACTAAAACACGGCCTTAATATTGGTCTTAACGATAAAATAGCTTTTATAAAACACCTTTTTGATGGTGAGCGCGAAGATTATGAACGCGTCCTTTCACAAATCAATACTTCAAGTTCTTTTGAGGAGGCTAGAAATTTAATTCAGAATATTGTTAAGCCAGAATACAACAATTGGGAAGGCAAGGAAGCGATTGAAGAACGTTTTATGGGTGTTATAGAAGGTAAGTTTGATTAATAAATGAGTAAATTATATATCGTACCAACACCTATAGGCAATCTCAAGGATATGACCTTTAGAGCTATTGAAGTTTTAAAAGAAGTTGATTTGATTTTAGCCGAAGACACGCGCACCTCCGGAAAGCTCCTAAAACATTATGAAATTTCTACCCGTGCTCAATCACATCACATGCATAATGAGCATAAAACGGTGCAAAATTTAATAGACAAAATTAAATCAGGCACCACAGTTGCTTTAATTAGTGATGCTGGTACACCTGCAATTTCGGATCCTGGATTTTTATTGGCACGTGCCTGCATTGAACATAATATTGAAGTGGATTGTCTTCCAGGAGCAACGGCTTTTGTGCCTGCTTTGGTGAATAGCGGGTTGCCTAACGACAAGTTTGTTTTTGAAGGTTTTCTGCCGGTTAAAAAGGGCAGACAAACCCGATTTCTCCAACTTGCTGAAGAAACACGAACCATGATTTTTTATGAAAGTCCGCATAAACTCATCAAAACGTTGGGGCATTTTTGCGAGTATTTTGGTGAAGAGCGGCCTGTCTCCGTTTCTCGCGAATTGACAAAACTCTATGAAGAAACCATCAGAGGCACCGCTAAGGAAGTTTTGGAACATTACACACAAAAACCACCAAAAGGCGAAATTGTAATTGTAGTTGGTGGGAAACCAAAAGAGTAATTAATTCTTAATCAGCTAACATTTAGATTTTTCATAACATATTCTGACTAAAACTTCAGTATCTTTTTAGTCTTATATAGAGCTTATGAAAAAGAAACATTACAACGTATTTATAATTGGTAGTGGCGTTGCGGGTCAAACTGCGGCAGAAATTTGTGTGGAAAACAATTTGAGTGTTGCCATTGCTGATAATAGAGAATATGGAGGCACTTGTGCGAATAGAGGCTGCGATTCAAAAAGAATATTACTTCAATTTTCAAAACTGATTTACCAATGTCAGAATCTGAAAGGTTCTGGTGTGGAAAAGCTTCCTAAACTCAATTGGAAAAAAGTCCAAAAATTTAAAAACTCGTTTTCAGATCCCATTCCGCCAAATACCGAAGATAAAATGAAAGGTATGGGGATTGATATGTACCACCAATCGCCAAAGTTTATAAGTAAAAATGAAGTTGAGGTAGAAGGTAAAGTGGTATCTGCCGATTATTTTGTGATCGCTACCGGAAACATTCCGAGACCACTTGATATTGATGGCAATGAGTATTTGAACGTCAGTGAAGATGTTTTGAACTTGAAGAAAATCCCCAAATCCATCACCTTTATTGGGTCTGGTTACATCACCATGGAGTTTGCCTGCATGTTGGCAACCTTGGGTTCCAAAGTGACCATTTTGGAACGGGCAGAAACTGCGCTGGGCGATTTTGATCAATATTTAGTGAAAAAATTGATTGCGAAACTGGAAAGCTTAGGTGTGACGTTTGTGTTTAATGCTGAGGTTACTGGGGTAGTGCAATTGAAGAAAAATAAAAAGATTTCTTACACCTATGATGGCAACTCCAAAACCCTTAAATCGAGAATCGTTATTAATGCCACGGGTAGAATCCCTGCCATTGAAGCTTTAGAATTGGATAAAGCGGGTATTGAAGCCGATAATAATGGGATTGTCGTTAATGATTATTTGCAAAGTAAATCCCATCCAAATGTTTATGCCTGTGGAGATGTTTCCAATAAGTCGCCGTCATTGACGCCACTTTCTGGACTTCAAGGGTATATCGTAGGGAACAATGTGGTAAAGGAGAAATCAAAAATTTTGGATGTGCCGTGTGTGCCGTCCACTGTGTTTACAACGCCAAATCTATCGTCAGTAGGCTATGGCGAAGAAGAAGCGAAGGCACGCTACAAAAATGTTAAAGGCTATCAAGGTGATACAAGTGGTTGGTATAATGCCAAAAAGGAAAACGAAGATACCTATGCATACACCATATTAGTAAATGAACGCACCGATGAAATTGTGGGCGCTCATATTTTAAGTTCTGAAGCAAATGAAAGCATCAATGTGTTTGCGGCCGCTATTTACAATAAAATGACTACCAAAAATTTTAAATGCATGATGATGACCTATCCTTCGTTTGGTATGGATATGAAAAAAATGATGGAAAATAAGTAATCATTGGTATGCAAGATTTACATCATCGCATAAAAAACTGCACGCTGTGTAAGGCCCATTTGCCATTAGGCCCACGACCTGTGGTTACTTTCAATACAGATTCAAAAATCGTAATTATTGGTCAGGCGCCAGGAACAAAAGTGCATAAATCTGGAATTCCATGGGATGATGCTAGCGGGAAGCAATTACGGAGTTGGTTAGGTGTAACCGCTGACGAATTTTATAATGATCAGAATTTTGCGATTGTCCCGATGGGCTTTTGCTATCCCGGTCGTGGAAAAGGTGGCGATTTACCACCGCGACCGGAATGTGCCCCGCAATGGCATGAGCAATTATGGGACGTGATGCCAAATGTAGAGTTGGTGCTGCTAATTGGAATGTATGCGCAAAAATATTATTTAAGGAAAGATGCAAAGAAAACTTTAACGGAAACGGTTGATAATTTTCAACAGTACCTGCCGAGGTTTTTTCCGTTACCGCATCCTTCACCGAGGAACCGATTTTGGTTGACACGGAATCCATGGTTTGAAAAGGAAGTTGTGCCTGAGTTGAGGCAAAAAATATATATTATACTGAGAAATTAACTTGGTCACTAAATAATTTTAAGATTGTTATGAATTCATTTGTTTCAAGACCTAAATAAAGTAAGTTCAGAATTAAGATAATCACGCAGCTAAACCAAACCGCGATAAACTTTAGAAATTTTAAGATTATTTTTAGGCACTTCAGCGTATATTTTCCATTTAAATTTATTTTAATTAGTTCCATAATTAGATTATTTAGTATCAAAATAGAGTTTGTTAAAGGTGTTTCTTTAGATCAATGATTTTAAAAATTTCTTTTTATTTATGTCATAAGTAAAACTAGCATAATTGAAAATGTTCACTCGTTACAAATAATGAAAATAAGGGTTTCGTTCTGCCTTGATTATCTATGGACTGGCTTTTCACCAACTTTGTTGGGGATATTGCTTGCTATTTTCAAAGATCATATTAGTTCTTAAATGGATAGGTAAACAAAGTTTACTTTCTATATAACTTTTTTAGGTACTATTCTATTTATTGAAAATATCTACGGCTGCATTCTTGATATTATGTAGTATTTTTGATTACTCAAATTCATTATTAAAAATCATTAAAAACTCAAAATATGGATCATAAAGTTATTACCCATTGGAAAGGAAATTCTCAATTTGAATCTGATAATCCAAGTGGAAAAACCCTTTTAATAGATACTTCAGAGGAAGATGGCGGCAACAATTCAGGCTTACGTCCAAAAGCGATGATGCTTTCGGCTTTAGCAGGTTGTTCAGGTTTGGATGTGGTTTCTATTTTAAAAAAGATGAAAGTTGAAATTTCAGATTTTAGAATGGATACTTATGGCGAATTAACTGAAGAACATCCTAAAACTTACCATACGGTGTCTGTAGAATATCACTTTTACGGAAAAGATTTAAATGAGGATAAAATCAAAAAAGCAGTTGATTTGTCCATTGAAAAATATTGTGGTGTTATGGAAATGTTTAGAAAGTTCGCTAGAGTGAACACGTCCATTCATTATCATAATGACTAAATTTTTTACCAAGACCTCACAGGTTTTCCAATTCTGTGAGGTCTGATTTATTACAAAACCATCCAACCAGAAACCTTCATGACCTATGCGCTGGACTTTAAAACCAAAACCAGAGCTTTCTAAAATTAAACATTTATCTGAAGTCCTTCAGGTGGAGGATTCCATTGCTTCGTTATTGCTGCAACGTGGCATTGAAACCTACGAGGCCGCCAAAAAGTTTTTTAGACCAAGTCTGAGTGATTTGCATGATCCTTATTTAATGAAAGATATGGACAAGGCAGTTGCGCGTATTGAGCAAGCTTTTGCCAATGGCGAAAATATTCTGGTTTTTGGCGATTATGATGTAGATGGTACTACCTCTGTGGCGTTAATGGCATCCTATTTAAAAACCCGAATCGATACGGTGGCTACCTATATACCAGATCGGTATGAGGAAGGGTATGGCGTCTCAATAAAAGGAATCGATTTTGCAGACGATAATGATTTCTCATTAATCATCGCACTCGATTGTGGCATAAAAGCCATTGATAAAGTGGCCTATGCGAATGAAAAAGGCATCGACTTTATTATCTGCGACCATCACAGACCTGGTGCTGAACTTCCAGATGCTGTAGCGATTTTGGATCCGAAACGGGACGATTGTCATTATCCTTATGACGAATTATGTGGATGTGGGGTCGGTTTTAAATTGGTTCAGGCCTTAGCTTCAAATGAAGGCAAATCTATCGAAGATTTAACGGAATATCTTGACCTCGTGGCGACCGCCATTGGTGCCGATATTGTCCCTATTACCGGCGAAAATAGAACCTTGGCTTATTTCGGACTGCAAGTGATTAATGCATCGCCTCGTGCAGGAATTAAAGCAATCATTGATCAAACCAAGAAAACCGAAATGACCATAACTGATGTGGTCTTTATAGTCGCGCCAAGAATAAACGCTGCAGGACGTATGAAACATGGTAATTATGCGGTGACCTTGTTGACAGAGGAAAATGAAGTGCTTGCGCAAACCTATGCTGCACAAATTGAAGAATTTAATTCGGATAGGAAAGAAACAGATCAACAAATAACCCAAGAAGCTTTGCTCCAAATTGAAGCGTTTAACGAGCAAGAACGTTTTACTTCTGTGGTGTATCATGAATCTTGGCATAAAGGGGTGATTGGTATTGTAGCTTCAAGATTGATTGAAACCTATTACAGGCCAACGTTGGTGTTTACTAAAAGTGGCGATAAATTGGCTGCTTCCGCACGTTCTATTAGCGGATTTGATGTCTATAATGCCCTTGAAGCCTGTAGTGAACATATTGAACAGTTTGGAGGTCATAAATATGCCGCCGGCTTGACTCTTAAATCTCAAAATTACGAAGCATTTAAGCAAGCTTTTGAAGATGAGGTTTCCAATACCATAGACAAATCGTTGATGACTCCGGAAATCAAAGTAGATATGGCGATTGACTTTAAGGACATCACACCGAGATTTTATCGTATTCTCAAACAATTCGCGCCTTTTGGGCCAGGAAATATGGCGCCTATTTTCATGACTGAAAACATACAGGATACAGGTTATGGAAAATGTGTGGGAGGTGACGATAAACATTTAAGAATTACCGCCAAACAAGCAAATTCTGAATCTATTGTGGGAATTGGGTTTAATTTGGGAGATAAATTAGAACTCATTACCAATAGAAAACCGTTTAAAGCAGTCTATTCCATTGATGAAAATCATTGGCAAGGTAATGTGAGTTTACAACTGAAATTGCGGGATATCAAGCCTTAATTCTATATTTTTCTTCCCATCAAACAGTAGTAATAGCAGTTTGTTTTATTTTTGCATTCAATTAAATAACCTTTAAGGATGAACAATCCTGTATCTCGAAAGGACTGAAGCTCATGCAGAAAGAAAAAACCAAGAAGGATCCATACGCTGCGCTTCGCATTAAGGAATTCAATATATTCTTATTAGTTCGTTTTGCACTTGTTTTTGCTTGGTCCATGCAGTTTATTGTAATTGAATGGCAAGTATATTCCATAACAAAAGATCCGTTGTCTCTAGGTCTTATTGGACTTATGGAAATTATTCCAGCCTTGTCAATGGCGCTGTTTGCGGGACATATTGTAGATCAAAATGAAAAACGCGGCCTGCTCATCAAATGCATAATCGGGTTTTCAGTGATCAGTTTTGGATTGTTTTTACTGACTTGGCCTTTAGTAGTTGGCAACTGGTCTACCAATTCAATTCTCTACAGTATTTATGCCTTGGTGTTTATGGGCGGGTTGGTGCGCGCCTTTATCGGACCGAGTGTATTTTCTTTAATCGCTTTAATCGTTCCTAAAAAACTATACCCAAATGCAGCTACATGGAGCAGTTCCACTTGGCAAGTAGCCTCCGTTTTAGGACCTGCATTAGCGGGCTTTAGCATCAGTTGGATTGGTGTGCATTGGTCTATGTGCTTGATTATGGGGTTTGCATTATTGGCGTTGATCAACTTGCTTCGTATTTCTAAAAAGCCAATTTTGAATCCGAAAATCGGCGAGCCTATGATGCAGAGTTTAAAGGAAGGCGTCAAGTTTGTATTTAAAACAAAAGCGGTATTGGGAGCCTTAACCTTAGATATGGTGGCAGTACTCTTTGGAGGCGCCATAGCTTTGTTACCTATTTTTGCACAAGATATTTTAAAAGTTGGTTCAGAAGGATTTGGTGTGCTAAGAGCAGCGCCAGCTGTAGGAGCGTTCCTAACCATGTTGATTACCGCTTACATTCCAATTAGTAGAAACGCCGGGATGAAACTCTTGGCCGCTATTTTTGGATTCGGGGTTTGTATAATCGTATTTGGATTGTCATCCATCTTTTGGGTATCCGTCCTTGCCTTATTTTTCAGTGGGGTTACGGATGGCGTTTCAATGGTGATTCGTCAAACTATATTGCAGTTGAAAACTCCAGATCATATGCGCGGGCGTGTAGCTTCCGTAAATTCGATGTTTGTAGGGTCTTCAAATGAGCTTGGGGCTTTTGAAAGTGGCTTGACGGCAAAGCTTATGGGGACGGTGACTGCCGTTGTTTTTGGAGGTACGATGACCATAATTACTGTGGTGACTACAGGTCTGGTTTCGCCTTCATTTAGAAAATTAGACTTGCGAAAAGACTTAGAAGAGCATGAAAAAGAAGGCTAGTATGTCTTTAATTCAAACTTTTCACCATCAAAAACACCGTAAGTGTAATACTGAATCCAATCGCCTAAGTTGACATACGTTGAATTGTCATTTAACTTAATCTCCATTGGTAAATGGCGGTGACCAAAAACAAAATAATCGCGGTGTTTGTCTTCTAGTTTTCGCTTGCTATAATGAACGAGCCACTCTTTTTCTTCGCCTAAAAATTTCGCATCGTCATCTCCAGAAATCAACTTATTTTTTACCGAGAGATGTTGGGCGAGCCTAACACCTAAATCAGGGTGTAGCCATCTAAAACACCATTGAAAAAACGGGTTTGTAAACACTTTTTTCATGCGTTTATAACCTTTGTCATTTGGCCCTAAACCATCGCCATGGCCTATAAAGAAGCGCTTGTCATTAAAGACGAATTCCTTTGGTTTATGAAAAACCTCAATGTTTAGTTCTTCCTCAAAATAGCCATCCATCCACAAATCATGATTTCCGACAAAAAAGTAAATAGGAATTCCAGAATCGGTTATTTCTGCAAGTTTTCCTAAGGTTCTGGTGAATCCTTTTGGGACAACGGTTTTATATTCAAACCAAAAATCGAATAAATCGCCCACAAGAAATATAGCCGCCGCATCGTGTTTGATCTCGTCTAACCAAGCCACAAATTTCTTCTCGCGCGGACGCGATTGCTCTTGTGTGGGCGCTCCCAAATGGTTGTCAGAAGCAAAGTATATTTTTTTTCCTGTGGGAATATTCATCAAACAAATATATTAATTCCTGCTAAAGCACGAATTTCATAATTAAAAACGATAGACTAAAACTGCCAACTGCCAGCTGAGTACTGTCAACTGAATTCTGCCTACTGCCAACTAAACCCTAGTTGTCACTCGCAAACCATTCTGCAAAACTGGTATCCGTTTCCTGAAGTCTTAACGAATACAATTGAATAGTTTCTGGTAAATGTTTTTTGATTTTTTCGGCAAAATCAATCACCATCATTTCACTTGTAGGTTGATAGTCCACTAAAAGGACATTATGCTCTCTATCTGCCAATTCCTTAGCCAACTCAACATGTGGTGTGTTTTTGTTGAACACTGTTGCGTGATCAAAGACATCAACGATTTCAGTTTTAACGATTTTTTTCAAATCAGAAAAGTCAATGACCATTCCGTATTTTACGTTAGACGCATCACTTATTGGCGTCCCAATTACGGTAACCGATAACTTATAACTGTGTCCGTGTACGTTTTTGCACTTGCCATCATAACCATAAAGGGCGTGGCCGGTTTCAAAAGAAAATTGCTTGGTAATTCTGATTTTGCTCATATAGCGTCAATTTAATGCAAAGATATTCAAATTGTAAAAGGAAACCGTTTTTAGATTACTTTTGACCGATAATTACCGATATTTTATTTGAATTTTGTGGTTTTAATTCGCTTTTAAATGAGTCAACTTTTTGAAGACATCAACTATATTGAGAATCCTTTATATGAACAGATTATAGAGGATATCATTGCACAAAAATATGCTATTGTTGAAGACTTTTTTACCGATGATGAGGTACAGTTGATAAGGCAATCTTTAATTGAAAAACACGAGGAAGATATTTTTAAAAAGGCGGCAATTGGTAATAGAGTGAACGAGATTATCGTAAAATCTATTAGGGGGGATGTTATTTTATGGATTGATGAGGCGCATACTAACGCTGCAGAATCCTTGTTCTTCAACAAAATTAATAGTCTTATTGGGTATCTTAACAAGACATGCTTCTTAGGGATTCTTCGTAAGGAATTCCATTATGCGGTATATCCGCAAGGTACTTTTTATAAACGTCACTTAGATACGTTTCAAAATGACGATCGTCGTAAACTTTCTTTTGTATGTTATTTAAATGAAGCAGGTTGGTTGCCAGAAAATGGTGGCGAACTGGTGTTGTATTTAGATGACAATGGCAAGGAAGTGGAAAAGGTTATTTATCCGCTGCCAGGGCGAGTCGTTATCTTTGAAAGCCAAATCCTTGAGCACGAAGTAAGACCTGTTATTAATGCCCAAAGATTGAGTATTACAGGATGGTTAAAAACGCGATAGCGCTATTTGTTTTTTCTGCGGTTATAAACATACACCACAATCAATACGATAGCTAAGATTAAAAACAAGCCGTTACCGCCTAAAAAGTTTAGAAATTCCATAGTTTTTTAATTATTCGTTGTCAAAGTTAATCGTTTTGATGAGCTGGCAAAAAGAGTTGTCTAAATTTTATGATCAATGGTAAGCCTCTTGCGATCATCCAAAAGGTCATCGCAATAAAAATGGCATAGAGCTGATATTCCAAATAATCTAAGTAGAGCAGGATTGGTAGAAATACTAAAAACGTGGCACCAAGTAAAACGTTACGTAGGTATTTCATTTTTCCTAATCCTTTAAACATACCGTCAAAAATAAATGCCAGGGCACAAATGGGTTGCATGGCGAGGACAATCCAAAAAACGGAATAGAATGCTTCCAACACTTCAGGGTCATTGGAAAATAAATTCCCTAGCGGATAGTACAATAAGGCGCCAATAGCGGCGAGAACCACGCCTATTAAAATCCCGTATTTTATAAGTTTATTGCTAAATTCTATCAGTAAGTCTGATCTTTTTGCACCATATAGTCTTCCTGAAAGTATGTTTCCAGCACTGGCATAACCATCAATAATAAAAGCGCCCAAAAACCAGAGATTGATGGCAATTGTATATGCCGCAATATATTCTTTTCCGTAGCTCGTGGCATAGGCATTCGCAAAGTATAAGGTGACGTTTAGGGCCAATGTACGCACGAAGAGATTCGCAATCATCAATAAGAATCGGTTGATTTCTTTATTGAAAGGAAATGTTACTCGTAAAGGAATGATTGTTTTTTTGATTAGGAAATAGGCCGAACACAACGCCATCAACAATTGTGCAGCAACACTGGCATAAGCTGCACCTTCAATGTTCATGGGGTCGATATAGCCACTCACGCCGTACACAAGAATAATATCTAAGATGATATTTGTAGAAGCACCTATAATGGCGATAATCATTGGGTAAAACGTGTTTTGAAGCCCTCTAAAAGCTCCAAATACGGCAATTGTAAATAAGGTAAAAGGAAATCCGAAAACGCGGATTCTGTAATAGGCAACGCAATATTCTAATATTAAATCCGAAGCGTTATAAAGTTTAAAAATAAATTGTGCAAACGGATAGGTGCCCAAAATAATCAAAACACTTAATGAAGTAATGATAAAAATAGCTTGAGCGGGTAAATTTTTAATGTCATCCAATTGGTCTGAACCCACATATTGTGAAACGATTGATGAAATAGCACTACGTGTTTGGCCTAGAACCCAAATGAGCATCGAAATAAATGCTCCAACAATGCCTACTGCTGCGAGAGATTCTGTAGCATTCACGTCAATATTACCTACAATTGCCGTGTCTGTAATGGACAGAATGGGTTCTGATACGCCTGCAATTAGTGCAGGTATCGCAATCCGGTTGATATTTTTAAAACTGATTATGGAATTCACAGAATGTATTCGTAACAATAAAATGGATGTTCACTTTGCTTAGGGAAATAAATTGATCCCAATCGCCTATATCCGCGAAGTTCGTAAAATTTTTGATTTCTATCGTTTTGAGAAAAGGTATCTAACCGAATAGAAGCGTATCCATTTTCTTTTCCATAATGTTCAGCAAAATCCATGAGTTTTTGTGCATATCCGTGTCCTTGAAAGTCAGGATGCACAGAAAGTCGGTGGATGTATAAATTGTTATTATTGGGCGTTAACCAATGGATAGGGTGATATTCTTTATCCATGTAGGTTGAAATCACAATCGTACCAATAACCTTGTTTTCTTTTGTTAAAACATACAGTTCATTTCTATGGATATCCTTTGCAAACGCAGCGGCATTAGGGTAGTATTCGTTCCATTGATATATGCCTTTATCCACCATGTTTTGGGCGCAGGCTTTAGTTATTGATATAATATTTTCTATATCGGAAGATGTCGCTTTACGAATCATTTTTAATGTCTATTTTAGCCTAAATTTAGTATATAAATTAGATATGAAAACTATTTTAGTTCCAGTAGGGTCGTCAAAAAATGCAGTAAGTCATTTGCAATATGCAGTTGATTTTGCACGAGCGTTTGGGGCTAGGTTATATGTTGTTCAGATATTCAATGTGGCTGCTAAAGCGGGCACACTGATTAAGGTTGATGCTATCTTAGAACGCGAAAGTATGGCTTTTTTAAAAGCCCATGTTGAAAAAGTTGATACCACAGGTGTTGAGGTCGTGATAAAATCTTTCAAAGGAAAACTTATAAAAACCTTAGAACTGGTTTGTCAAACTGCCGATGTGGATTTAATTTTAGTGGAGCCAAGAACAAATTCGGTCAAGGATGAGGTGTATTTAGGCAAAACTTCAGGGAAAATTATTAAGCAAACTAAGATTCCCGCTTTAATAGTGCCTGAAGATTTTAAGTTTGAACCCATTGACACTATTTTAATTGCTTTAAAATCAGCTATCCTTAAAAAAGATGATGTTTTTAAGCCATTAATTTCTATAAAAACCCAATTCAATTCAAAAATTAATTTACTTTTGATCAAGACTCAGTTCTATCACGAAGGCGACTTTGTTGTAAATAAAGAGTTGTCAGATTTGTTAAGCCACACAACATATAGTACGAATGCTACAACATTTCAGGGCGTTTTGGAAAATTATAAGGAGAGTAAACCCAATATGCTATGTGTGGTAAGACGAAAACGAGGATTTTTTACTAAGATTTGGGAAAATAACACCATTCTAAAAAAAGATTTTAATAGTTCCACGTTGCCAGTTTTGGTGTTAAATGGAGTGAAATAAAACTCATGTCTAATGTTTTTTTAGATGGAGAAAAACAGTTAAAATCTGCCGCCGGTAGAAGGTGTCGCAAAAATAATTTGGGGATGTAGCCCGCCTAAACGAATTTTATTCGGGCAGGCTCAGTTGGCTACCCGCCCGAACGTACCGTTTGGTACGGGCGGGGAGCGCTTTAGGGCTGGATATTATGCATGTTGTTTATATCTTATTTAGTATTAAATTTGATCGCTATTATGTAGGTTTGTCTTCAGATTTTGGAGAGAGGCTGAAAACACATAATTCTGGACGAGTTACGTCAACCAAGGCATTTAAACCTTGGGAATTATTTCATTTAGAAGAATTCGAAACAAGGATAGAAGCCAGAACGCGAGAAAAATATTTAAAATCTGCCGCAGGTCGAAAGTGGCGCAAAAATAATTTGGGGATGTAGCTCAGTTGGCTAGAGCGCTTGGCTGGCAGCCAAGAGGTCGTCGGTTCGAGCCCGATCTTCTCCACCAATGAAACCAATGCTTTCAAGAATTTTTGAAAGTATTGGTTTTTTTATTTGCACACTATTTGCACACTAACCGAAAATTAAGTTAGTTTTGAAGATTAATAAAATTCTATTTACAACATAGATAAGTGTAATAAATTATATTATCTAATTAATTACATCCTGCTCTTTTCTTTCTTTCATTATATTGTTGAGTAACTTGATCGAGAGCAGCTTGACTACCACCCGTGTAATTTAATGCCTTAATATATTGCGCATGTAACTCAGCACACTCCTCATCATTTGCATCATCACTTGAGCAATTGAATAATAGAATTGAGATAAAAAGTACGAGAAATTTTTTCATAATTTTAAATTTTAATTGGTTGAGTATTTATCTAATAAATAATATTTCTTAAACTTCTAACGTATTTTATTTTAGTATGCATAGGATATAAACATTTCTTTGTAAGATTATCTTATCTCTTATATCCTTTAAAATTACTTTTCATTTCATCGTTTTCTAGCATAATTATTACATCCATTCCACTTTGAGGTTTTATGCAAATAGCTGTATTTCTACCTCTATCATCGGTGGCTAAAATGTTGCATAAAGGGTCATCACCAAAATGTTGAGTAGGAGTATATCTGAAAATTGCACCATCACCCGTTTTTAATTCTAAAGTGTTGTCACTTTTTACAGTAAAATATGCTTTTTCTTCCAATTCTCTACCATTCATTTCTGTTAGCACAAACATGGGTGGATCTCCATAATTATTGTTGTTAGAGTTTTCGTATTCACTATTTTGAGTGTCAGAACTATTATTCTTAGTAGATTCAAAACATGTAATAGCTAAGACTGCTATCAATGCAATAAGAATTATTTTTTTCATTATAACAGATATTTAATTGAAATTATTTTTTTTTAGATATTACAAATTCCACTACCAAATAATTTGAGATTTATCCTTTTGTGTATGTGTATCATTAATCTTTGTACTTTTTTGCAACAAGATAGTTATTTTTAATTGTTAGTTATTTCTAAAAATTAAATATTAAGTTATTGTTTATTAATATATTAAGGACATGACTACGGGAGTATTGGTTTTTTAAACCTTATTAAGAAATATGTTACCAAATACTTTAAAAAGTAGCGAAAATTTTTTACATCCACTTGTAAGCCTTATTATACTTCTTCATTGGGGGGGGTGTAGGTGCTCTTTTATTTGTTAGTTTAATTTAAGTCAGGTTTTATCATAATTAAGTAGTCTGCAATGTCTAAACCTTGTTCTTTTTCACATTCTGTTGATTTATCTCTTAAAAGTGTTGAGGTTCTAAAGGTTGCTAAACTGGTAAGCTGTGGAATTTTATCGTTCCATAAATCAAAACATTTAAGGTCGGGAAAAAGCACCACGTTACGCCCTTTTAAGCATCTTGTTCTGGTTTCGTTTAGGTTGTTGGCACTTCCACACGCTAACCAAATAAATTCGGGCAAATAAACGCTTGAAATAATAGCGGTTTTTTCGCTTTCAACTATGGCAACGGGTTTACTGGCATCTTCATTTAGTAAGTGTTCACCAAAATAGCATTGTTCCAAATTGAAACTGTCAAGTTTTAAAGCCTTATGTGCCCAGTTAATATGATTAAAAGATTCTTTTACTCTTTTACCATTTGAAGCATTGTAAAGCATTATTTTACCACTTCTAACATTGTTGCTCTTATCTACTTGCCAAAATACGGTTGCACCTTGCCAATACTTTGAAGTGCCAATATTGTATTTATCTGCTAAGTTATAAGCTACTTCATAACTCCAAAGACTGGCTAAGTAATCAATAAAGTAATTAGGGCTTTTACTGGCTTTGCTTTTATCCATAACCTCAGCATTAACAAAACTGGTTTTAGGTTTTGGTTTAGGTTTTGCCCTTGTTGTAACGTTGTGGTTAATCGGGGTATCAAATGAAATATTATTATCATTAAAATACTCCTTTGGCTTATAGTGATAACCACATTTTACAAGCCTATTGCAGTAGCCAACGGCATCATTCAAATACTCGTTAGCTTGTAGATCAATGTACTTTGTAAACACGCCTTTTTTATTACAGTTTGGGCAATGGTAACGGGTTTTCATTCCGTTGTATGGTTCTAATGTGTATCTGTAACCATTCAATGTGCTAATATTTTTTTTTTAAGAGGTGCATTTAGTACACTTACTACATTAAAATATGTTTTCTGAAACATTTGTATCTCTTTCGATATAAATCGGATAACCGAAACTCTGCCTAATACCCAACTTAAATCCGTTTTTCTTTAATCTACTCGAAAAGGTACGACTTGAACATATTCCATAACCACTATCTAAACAATAGGTTTTATATTCCGTATAAAGGTCTATTAAAGGTCTTGTTTGGTTTATTGAAATTTCATAACCCTTATCATCTAAAAACATTAATACGCTGTCGCTTTCCTTTTGATATTGCAATACTTCATTTTGAACTATATCACTTTGTGAAAAGTCTTTGTTTTTTAGAAGTCGAGTTAAGCCATTCAAAACCCAGTTGAACACGCCCGATAATTCCGTTTCGATGATTCGTTGTGAAAGTTCTTTGTCTTGGTTGTTCGGTGCTATGGTAACCCTAAAAGGTAGGATTATAAACCTGCGAAAAAATGCGTTCGTATTTTCGACCTCTTTGGGCAACTCATTACAGTTAAACATAAATCTTGCATAGTCTGAAATGATTTGAGTATTCTTATAAAGTAACCTTGCTTCGACTGGTTCGCCCGAAATAAGAAGTTTAAAAATATTGCTTTCAAGTTTGCCGTTTATTTCACTTGCATAGTTGAGTAGCTTATTTACTAACATTGCCCTTGAATTACCATTTTCTGCCGTTAAGGATTGCAACGAATAGTTTGCAACGTTTTGACTACCTAATAAAGCCATTAGCACCTCAAATAAAACGCTCTTACCATTTGCACCAGTACCAAATAACAACAAGACTTTTTCAAGCTTTAAAACGCTGTTCTTTACAAAAATGTAACCCAAGTATTCTGCAAGTATATTCTGTAATTCGGGTTCGGGCAATACCTCATCTAAGAACTTCTGAAACTGTGGTGCTGTTGCTTCGCTATCATAAGCAAAGGGTAATTGATAGGTCAAAAAGTCGGACTTCTTAAACGTTCTTAAAAACTGTTTCTTTGGCGTTATTTCAAAAGTGCCATTGTTGAGGTTTATTAAAGTTGTTCCAGTTGTCGGCTTAATCTCTTTTAATCCTGCATCTGCAATAAACTGTTTATACAGTTCATCTTTGAAAAGGTGGTGTTTAGCATCAAATTTATCAACTCCCATTTTTAGGGCAACTTCGCCTAAAAAGTCTTTAAAAACCTCATCGCTTACATTCTTCCAGTATTCGGAATTAAACAAATAAATAAATTCACTTTTACGGCAAAGACTAAACCCATTATCGTTTACATTCTTTAATAGCAATTCAATACAGGCAACTAAATAATGTTTCTTTTGTAACTTGTCTTTGTCATTATCCAGTTTGCAATACTCCCTAAAGTTTACTGGTTCAATACCTTTTAGCACTTCATTTAAAATATTATCAACTTGATTTTGCTTTAGGTGCTCTTTATCCATTTTAACCGCTTCTAATATGGTTTTCGCTTCGCTTAGTATCTCATCAATACCAATACTTGATTTTTCTGTTTCCATAGCTTAAAACAGTTTTAATTGGTTCGACTTCGGGAAGTGTTTCGGGTTTGTAGTAATGTACCAAGCCCAGTAATT
This sequence comes from uncultured Gelidibacter sp., assembly GCF_947500795.1. GTDB lineage: Bacteria > Bacteroidota > Bacteroidia > Flavobacteriales > Flavobacteriaceae > Gelidibacter. Next base: position 383,566 of record NZ_CANMTE010000002.1, read on the forward strand.
TGTTATTTTACATCTTTGGCGTTTTACTTCTGCTAAAAGCCCTAATTTTTCTAAATCTCGCTTATACCTTGTTATACATTTTTGCGGTATTCCAGTTGCTTCAAAAACCATTGTAGCGGTTGCAATGTGATTTTGCAAATAGATAAATATGGTTTTTAGTTGTGTTCTTTTATTATTACCTTGCCTTTGTCTTTTATTCGGGTTGTTATTTTGGTTTTCCATTATTTCGACCCGTTTTTATGATTAGATAAAAACTCATCCGTTTCAGCATGTATCTCTTTTAAAGTTTTCTGCTTTCCAGTTTTAATCCAGTCTATAATTTCAGACTTAAAGAATTTTAAACGATTGCCCTTTTTATAATAAGGTATATCGTTACGTTGTACGTATGAATATAATGTTGGTATGCTTAATTCGGTAAGTTTTGAAACATCTTTAATATTTATAGGTGCTTCAATTTCGGGTTGTTGTTCTGCCTTGTTGAGTAGTAAGGCTAAAATTTCGCTTTGTCCTTTTTGAAGTTCAGCGACTGCGTTTGGCAGATTTTCAAATTTTAATGCTTCCATTTTACACTTGTATTATTGTTACAAGTGCAATGTTATCTGTTTGTTATGAAGCCATAAAGACTTCCGTAAAGTACGTATTCAAATACGTAAATCTGTATTAATTCCGTATTCATTACTTGCTTTTTGCAAAATTACCCATGACTTTTTTAGTTGAAAATCCTTTGAAATATTCGCCTAAAAGCTTAGCATATTTTATTTGTTTTCCGTGTGTGTTTTCTGCATCCGCATAATATTTATAGAAGATAGAAGTTATGTTTCCGATATGTTTATTTGAAAAGATAATTTTTTCTTTTGGAGGTGTTTCATCTTGAAAGGCAAGGATTAAATAACTTTCTAAATCTTCTTTTGACAAATATCCTTTTTCGACTAATTTGATGAAATGATCATAAACTTTTTTAGGTTCAGCTTGATCAAATTTATTTTCAAATTTAAAGTCTGCTTTTTTTGGCGTGAATATTTGAGGATAACAAGCTGTAAGATAATATAGAATAATATTACATTTTTGAACTATTTTAGGAATGGAATAATGATTAATATAAAAATAATATTCTTTGAAAAACTCGACTTTTCCTAAATCTGAATTATAGAATTCAAATTTTTCATCCAATAAGTAAATTGCAAGAAACTCAGAATCTATATTAATAAGTTTAAGGTTTTCTTTATCTGAAAGATCAGAATAAATAAATCGCTCTTTAAGGGTTTTATGTGGCAAATCATTTAAATCATTATTCCATAGCTTATTAATATTGAAGCAATGATTACAAATCGATTTTAAAAAGGTAAGATTTTCTATTTTTGTATTTGTCAGGAATTCTTGTAAAGAATGTTTATCAAGTAGTTTTGTGCTTTTTTCGCAAATAAAATAATTATAAATAATTTCTTTGTTTTGTAAATTGTCTCTTAAAATTTTTTCAATGTAAGAAACTTGAAAGAGTGTTCTGCTAATTATATTCATTGTCTTCTATTGTCAATTATGTAGGTAATGTATTAAATGTAGGCTAAAACAAATAAAATATTTCAATAGTTATAGGCTAAAAGTCAAGTAATGAATTGGCAAACTCTTTTTTTGCTTCATCTTCAAAACCTGCGAAGTAGTTTTTTGTAACGTTAAGGTCGCTATGGTTTAAAGCTTCGCTTACAAACTCCATACTTGCACCTTTACGAAGTGAATTGGTGGCAAATGAATGTCTTGCCCAGTAGGTTGAAATGTCATTTGGCAAATCGTTTCTTTTGGCTATTCTTTTTATGTGATCATTAACTAAACGAGTAAAGTTTTTGATTTTTTTGTACTGCGTTTGTATTGAGTCTCTTGAAGTGATAATATTAAAAACAAAATCACTTTTATCTTTATTGCCATAGTTTGAAATGATGTTATTTGTGAAGTCTGTTAAGTAGATTGTTATTGCTGTTTTTTCAGCTGACTTGTCAAATGTTTTAGCCCTGTAATATGTAAACTTATCATCTTTAATATCTGAATATTTTAAAAGGGCAATGTCTTTAAAATTCATTCCGTTACTGGCATAACTAAAGAACCAAAAATCTTTTGCTTGTTGCTCGTTTTCATTTTCAGCATCAGCACCAAACAAAGTTTTTAATTGTTTTGCGTTTAAAGCCTTTTTTACTTTTTTGGATTTTGGTATTCTGTATTTGTTTTTAGTAAAAGGGTAAATGTCAATGCTTATGTCATTGGCTTCAATAGCATTATTAAAAATAGCTCTTAATGCCTTTGTATAAATACCTATTGTGGTGTAGCTTCTACCTTTGGCTAACATAGATTTTTCATATTCTTTTAACCAGTCGGCTGTAATAGTATCAAATGTTAGCTTGTTGATTTTGCTAAGTTCTTTATTGGCGTTTTCTTTATCAATAAAAACTGCTAATGAATTTAATGTGTATTTATAGCTTTCTGCAGTTCCGATTTTATCATTACTCATATTCTTTTGAATAGCTAAGTTAAAATGATACTTAACATTGTTTTTATCAGAAGATTTGCGAAAGTATTTAGTTTCAAATTTAGCAATGTCAAAAACGGTCATTGCTTCTGCTTCGTCATTTGCTCTGGTTTCAAACTCTAATAGTCGTAAGCGTGTTTTTTTATTTGCACCTCTTAAACTTTTGTTTTCAGGGTTTATCCAAATTGTTTCAAATTCCTTTTCTGTCAAATCAATATCCAGTGAATAGAGTTTAACTGTCTTTTTGTTATTGGCTTTGTTGTAGACTCTTAATTTAACAGGAAACTTGCCGTTTTCTTTTTCACGTCTTGTATCTAATACTATCGAAATAATGTAACTCATTGCCTTTCATTTTCTCAAATATAATCATTTGCACACTATTTGCATACAATTTGCACACAATAGATATGAACTAACAAATAATAGATAGTAATTGAAATGCGTATATTAGCCGTAAACGTTAGAGTTTATCAGTGATTGAATATAAGCCGTATAAGAAAAAAATAAGTTAATTCTTGACTGGCAGCCAAGAGGTCGTCGGTTGGAGCCCGATCTTCTCCACAAAAAAAAGCAACGTGTAAACGTTGCTTTTTTATTTTGTAGGATGTTGAAAATCGACAATTCAAGTTGTTTTAAAGACTCACGTCTTTTTCAATAAAATCCATTTCCGGATTCATAATTTCCAGAATCAATTTTTTAAGTTCCAAATGAAACGCTTCTAATGTTTCTGAAGTGATGTCGTTGTCTTTTGCTCTAGTTCCTATAGTTTTCTTTCCAAATTTCAGAAAATAGTCGCCTTGTAGGCTTTTGAAAGAGATGATTCCAGCTTCAATAGACTGCGTAAATTTCTCTGTTTCATTTAGCATATAGGCATAGGCCAAAATTTGAAAACTTTTGCTGTATTTCTTATAATCCGTGGTGATGTCTTTCCAGTCTGTGATTTCTACCTGGCTTTGGGTGACTTTTCCGGTCTTATAATCAATAATTCGTAGTGTGCCATCAAATTCGTCAATTCTATCCACAGTGCCTCTTAAATGGACAGGAAAGTCTAATTCAGGAATGTCGAGTTTTATGTTCAATTCCTTTTCTAGATCAATGATTTTAATTTGATGTCCTGCTTTCAGCGTTTCTATTTCCTTAGTTATGAAATTGGACACATAGCGTTTAGCCACTTCGAGAATAATCAAATTCTTTCCTTTGGTCATGTCGCCTTCCTTGTAAAGTGATTTAAAATGAAGCGTGACAGTATCACTAATTAAGGTTTTCATATGTTTTAAATCCGCTTCTGTCAAGAATTGACCTCTGTGCGGAATATAGAAATCTTCCAAAGTCTGATGGATGACACTTCCTAAAGTATTGGCCGCGACAGTTTCTTCAACATCTTCAAAACTCTGTATTTTCAATACTTTTTGGTAATAAAAATCAATAGGATTTCTAACAAAATTTGTAAGCGACGAAGGAGAAAATCCGTTGGTTGCAATTTGCTGCAATCTTTGGCAAACCGATGCTGTTTTTTCGATAATGATAGGCGATTTTTGAGCCACTTCTACTTTTGGAACCACAATGCTGTGTTTGATGTTGTGGATATTCTCAATTTGCAGTTGGGTTATAAAGCGGCTCTTCTCCCCACCATTTAGTACATCAGGCTCTGTATTATAAATGATGTAGACGTTTTTAGCGCGTTGCAGGAGTCGGTAAAAGTGATACGTATAAACCGCATCTTTTTCCTTATAGGTTGGCAATCCATTCTCTAATTTTACATCAAATGGAATGAATGAATTGGTGCTTTTCCCTGCAGGAAGAATCCCTTCATTAACTGAAGAAATAATCACAGTTTCAAAATCGAGCACACGAGATTCCAACATTCCCATAATTTGAAGCCCTTGTAAAGGCTCGCCTTTAAAATCTAGAGTTTCACTACTTAATAATTCTTTATATAGATAATATAGCGTCGTACTGTTACTGATGAGTTTGTACTTTGAATTATAACGTTGGAGCTCATTAAAAATCTGATTAAAGCGATACAGATATTCCAGTGCCAATAGGTTTTTCGATTTATCTAAATCGAGGTGTGCTTTTAGCGTTAAAATGAGTTGTGCGCAGTTTTTAAGTGCTTTTTCAGGATCATTATACCAAGATTGAAATAAGAGCCTCACAACCTCTTGTTTTGACTCTGCAAGCGAAATCAGCTTTTCTACGCTTATGGTAACAATATTATTACTCTGAATGTAATTGATGATGTCACTGCTATAATTGCGCGTTTCTGCCATTAATACAGGTTGAATTGAAGCATGCGATAAAATAGAAACCACATCCTTGTAATAAAGTTCATTGTTATGGTTTTTTTGAATCTTAAATAACGCATCAAATAAAGAGGCTAAAGGCACCGATTTCAGAGGAAGTCCCATGGTGATGTTAATGGCTTCTACTTTCTCAGGAATGGAATTTAGCAACGGCATTAAAAGTGTTTCATCACCTAATACAACGGCAGTCTTTTTTAAATCGGCCATTGGTAATGTGTCTAACAATTCCCCAATATATTTTACCTGTCCAATGTTTTTTGGAACGGCAATCGTATGGATGTTCTTGTCAGCAGTGTAATTCTCACCAATCCATTGGATGTTATTCTCTTTAAAATACGACCAGTTTTTGAGGTGTTGTCTTATAAACAATCCAGCATCATGTATCGGGTTGTTTAGGAATGCCTTGTCAATATCCCAATAGATGCTTGCTAACTGATGGTGTAGCAATTCCTGAATGATGCGTTCTTCAGCTTTATTAAGAGCGTTAAAACCTATAAAAACATGTGTTTTGTCAGGATTGGAAGCAATGTAAGGAGCAATGCTGTTTACAGCCTCTCTGTAGACTAAACCTTGATAGCCTTTTTTATTTGAAATTAACTCCTCTCTAAATTTGTTGTAGTACACCTTGAGTCGGTTCCAAAAGGCTAAATAGTTTTCAATATAAGGTGTTTGTGGTTCTGATACAGACCAATGATTAAGCTCTTGGATGGATGTGAGGTACTCAAAAATTTGGTGCGGTTCTATCAGGTACCGATCAATTTCATTAAAATCTTGAAGAAGGAGTTGTCCCCATTTTGAAAACTGATCAAAAGTTTCTTGTTGCGATTCAGGTGTAAGTTCTCTGTAAACTTTATAGAACTCAAACAGCAGCTCCGTATTGGTCGCGTAATTAAGTTCTGAGAGTTGTTCAACAAATTCTTCAATCGATAAAATCTCTGGCGCAAAAATGGTTTTATTGATGCTTTGCGAGAGAATGTTTTTAAGGAATGTGCCTGCTCTTTTGCTAGGCAAAATAAAGGTAAGATTGGCTATATCTAGCCCTTCTTTTTGTATGTGGTCTATTACTTCTTTTAGAAAACTTGTCATTTTATAAATATAAAAAACGCCCCGAATATCGGAGCGTTTTTTCTAAATATTATGTGGTTTTAAAACTTAGTTTGTAAGTTTTACTTCTACACGTCTGTTGTTAGTTCTACCAGCAGCAGTTTTGTTAGAATCAATTGGGTTAGATTCACCGAAACCTTTTGCAGTTAAACGCTCTTGTTTGATACCGTTAGCAATTAACCAGTCTCTTACTGCGTTAGCTCTTCTTTCAGACAATAATTGGTTAGATCTTTCTGATCCAACGCTGTCAGTGTATCCTTCTAAAGCGAAAGTAGCTTCTGGATATTTGTGGAAGATAGCGTGCATAGACTCTAAAGTTTGGATAGACTCTTTTTTGAAGGTAGATTTACCTGTGTCAAATAAGATAGTTCTAGCGTACTCGTTAAGAGTTTTCATTTCTTCAACAGTTGGCTTAACTTCAGGACATCCGTTGTTTGCGACAGTACCTGGTTCGTTAGGACATTTGTCATCTTTGTCTAATACACCGTCACCGTCTGTATCTTTCCAAGGACAACCTTTGTTTGCAGCAGGACCAGCTTCGTTTGGACACTCATCATCTTTATCAGCTACACCATCGCCATCAGCATCAGGACAACCGTTTAATGATTTCAAGCCAGCAACTGTAGGACATTCGTCTTTGTTATCTGGAACACCGTCACCGTCAGTATCAGGACAACCGTTGAACTCAGCTAAACCAGCTTCGTTAGGACAATCATCTTTAGAATCTTCGATACCATCGTTGTCAGAATCTGGACAACCATTGAAAGCTGCTAAACCAGGAACATCTGGACAAGCATCATCTTTATCATATACACCGTCTCCATCAGTGTCTTTTCCACCGAATTTAAGCGCTAAACCAACAGTGTGTTGGAAATGTGTAGCTAAATAATCTTCAAATGCATGTTTGTAAGAAGACTGTACAGTCATACCAATGTTTTCAGAGAACCATAAGTTGAAACCTAAAGTTCCGTTTGCAGTACCTGCACCTATGTCATCAACCCAAGTGTAACCACCACCTACTCCTAGGTAAGGCTCAAACACTTTTGAGTTTAAAAGGTGACCAAAGCTGTATTTAACTGTACCATCTAAACCATAGTAAGATAAATCATCAGCTGAAGTATCACCAATTTTGCTGATTTCGTTGATAGTACCTGCAGCGGTTAAAGTAAACCCGTCAGATAAATATCTAGAAACAGAGATAGAAGATAAAGAAGGTAATACGTTGTAATGATCTCCATAGTTGAAGTACTCATCAAATATTTTACCTTGACCAGTTTCCCCAGTTGGATAAAAATCAACTGCATTCACTCCAACACCAATAGCCCATGGGTTGTTGCTGTCTTGCGCGTTGACGTTGCTAAAGCCTAATAAAAGCAACATAGCGAAAAATAATCTGCTAAGATTTTTCATATTCTAATAATTTAATTTTTAAGTGTTAATTAATGAACAAAAGTAAGTTGTAAAATGTTATTAACAAAGACAAATATATAAAAATATCAGCCAATTGCCTTAAAACATCAGTGTTTGGACTGATTTTAAATAATTTCTAAGCTTTTGCCCACTTTGATAAAAGCAGCAATTGCCTTGTCTAAATGTGCTTTTGTATGAGCTGCTGATAGCTGTACTCTAATTCTTGCTTTTTCCTTTGGAACTACAGGGAAAAAGAATCCAATTACGTAAATGCCTTCTTGCAGCAACATGTTGGCCATAGTTTGCGATAATTTCGCGTCATACAGCATGACTGGGACGATAGCAGAATCTCCATCTATAATATCAAATCCAGCATTCTTCATACCTTCTTTAAAATATTTGGTGTTTTCAGCCAACTGATCTCTCAACGTTGTATTATTAGCGAGCATGTCAAATACTTTTATAGAAGCTCCAACAATGGCTGGCGCAAGAGAATTTGAGAATAAATATGGTCTTGAACGTTGACGTAACAAGTCTATAATTTCTTTTTTACCAGTTGTGTAACCACCCATAGCACCACCCATAGCTTTACCAAGGGTTCCGGTAATGATGTCAATACGGCCCATAACACCTTTTTCTTCTAAAGTACCACGACCTGTTTCGCCTATAAATCCGGTGGCATGACATTCGTCAATCATCACCATCGCATCGTATTTGTCAGCTAAATCACAAATTTTATCTAAAGGCGCTACAATACCATCCATCGAGAATACACCGTCAGTTACAATAATCTTAAAGCGTGCACCATTTTCATTTGCAGCGATAAGTTGTTGCTCCAAATCTTCCATATTGCTATTTTCATAGCGATAACGTGCCGCTTTACACAAACGCACCCCGTCAATAATAGAAGCATGGTTTAAAGAATCTGAGATAATGGCGTCATTTGCATCCAATAAGGGTTCAAATACACCACCATTAGCGTCAAATGCTGCTGCGTATAAAATGGTATCTTCAGTGCCGTAGAAGTCAGCAATTTTTTTCTCTAATGTTTTATGAATGTCTTGTGTTCCACAGATAAATCGTACTGACGACATACCAAATCCATGAGTATCCATGGCATCTTTGGCAGCTTGTACCACTTCTGGGTGAGAAGAAAGTCCTAAATAATTATTAGCACAAAAGTTTAAAACCGTTTCCCCAGTGTTCAGTGTAATTTCTGCACCCTGTGGTGAGGTAATAATGCGCTCTTCCTTATAAAGTCCCGCCTCTTTAATGTCTTTAAGTTCTTTTTGTAAATGTTGTTGTAGTTTGTTACCGTACATGATTCATTTGATTTTATGCAAAGTTAAAATTCTTTTAATTGAATGTCCTCATTTATGTAAACAAGTATTTTTTTAGCCACACTAAAGCCCATTTCCTCAAGGATAGCTTGGTATTCTCCTAATTGATCATGATGTTTGGGATGTGCCGAACCTGTTTTGTAATCTATTATTACCGCTTCATGGTTGCTGTTGACCACAATTCGGTCTGGCCTTAAAATAAGCCCGCCGGATGCTAAAATGTCTTTTTCATTATAAACTTTTAGTCCTGGTTTAAAATAGTCATTTAATTTTTGATGCTGCACAATATTCGCAATTGTGGACCTGAGTTCCAAAGTTTGTTGAGGATTCAAATCGCCATTGTTTTCTAATTCCTCAAAAACCAGATTAACGTCACTCTCATGTTGAATTTTTGACATGATTAAATGCACCAAATTCCCTTTTTCAATAGCGGCTTCTTGCTCCGTATCCCATAAATACCCCGCATTGGTCACTATTTTTAAATCATGATCTTCCTTGGCAATGGATATAAACTGCTCTTGTAGCGTGGAAGTCTCTATTTTTTTAGGCGTCAAGATGCGTTCAGGAGAGCCAAACGTATAGGTCTTTTTAGAGCTATCCCATAACCCGGCCGATTTTAGATAATTTATAAACAATCCTGAATACCACCCTAATTTTTCCTTTTGGCTTGTGTCAAAGTCATATTCCGAAAAGATATAAAGTTGTTCGACCGCTCTTGTAAGTACCACATATAACATGTTCATGCTGTCCAATTCCAATTGGGTGCGGTATTCGGTATATAGAGATTTTCCTAAATCGCCTTGATCCTCCAAATCCTTATTCACATTAATAAAGACATTGGGAAATCCATTAAATGCCTCGGGAACTACAGGGAACCATATTTTTGGCGTTTGGTCAAAATAAATGTGCTGATTGGCATAAGGGAAAATTACCACCGGGAATTCCAAACCTTTAGATTTGTGAATGGTCATAATCTGCACCGCATTGTTTCCTTGTGGAGAGGCGATGGACAGTTTTTCTTTTTTAATGTCCCAATGCGCTGTGAAACTTGAAAAACCTGCATTGTATTTCTGTGAAAAATCTAACACTTCATCCAAGAAAAATTGAATGTAAGCATTGGACGTTTTATTCAGGTGAAACTGCCTTACTAAACTTTCTACAGCTTCATAAAATGGAAGTTGCAAAAATTGATTAAAATCGAAATGTAGGCCGTACTGTTGGAGTTTTTGGAACATTTCAACAGTGCTTAAATGCACTAGATTGTAAAAAAACAAATGCTTATCCTCAAGTTGAAGTTGATGGTCAGCCAAATAGCTGAGCACATCAATTTTTAGCATGTCATTATTGGGCTGTGACGCCAAAGCGATGATACTGCTTAAGAAATGTACTTCAGGCGAATTTTTAAGCAATAAGGATTCTGAAGAGATGATCGGAATACCTTCAACACTCAAATATTCAGCAAGTGCAGTACCTTCTTTGGATTTTCTTGTGATGATGCAGATGTCGCGCAACTCAAAATTATGGTCCTGTGCTTTTTTAATGGCTTGTAAAACGTTGAAACCATACGTGTCATCTTTGTCTTCCGATTCAAATTCCAATAATGATAACTCTATATAACCTTCGCCTTTTAATGATTGGTCTTGACGACTTGCTTCATAAATTTCTCTATGCGAAGGGTCCGTAACCACGAAAGATGATAAATGTTTAAAAAAGTCATTGTTGAAGCTTACGATGGTTTCTAAGCTCCTATAATTTGCAGGTAGGTTTTTAACCTCCTGTGCTATTTGAAAAGGCTGCTGTTTTTTTGTGTATAAATCGATAAATTGTTCTGCCTTGCCACCGCGCCATCTGTAGATAGCCTGTTTGGCATCGCCCACCAACATAGCGGAACCTGTTTCTCCTTTTAGGTTTTGACCTGCGAGTGCGTTGTCAATTAAAGGGATTAAATTTTCCCATTGTTTTACGGAAGTATCCTGAAATTCATCAATAAAATAATGCCTGAATTTTTCGCCCATACGTTCATAAATAAACGGCGCCGGTTGCGATTTAATTTCATTGCTAATAAGCGAATTGAATTCTGATATCAGCACCACATCTTCATCCGCTTTAATATCTTGAAGGCTGTTGTAAATGGCATTCAAAACGGATAATGGCGTGATATTTTTAAGCACATTCTTCAGGAATTTAAGCTGAATTATCCCTTTTCGTGTTTCCTCGAATGATGCGCTAATGCTTGGTTGAAGCATATCAATAGTGGTCATTTTTGAGGCATCCAATTTTTTTAAGGCATAAAGTCGGTTGCCTTCCACAAGATCTTCTTGCCACTTTGCATCATAACTGACCTCAAAATTAGATTCGGATAACTTTTGAAAATATAATGGAAGGGATCCGCGCAAGAAGTCCGTAGTAGCCAATCCATTGGCTTCTAAAAGTGATAAAACCTCTTGTCCTGTTTGGCTGATGGCGGTGTCTAATTGCGTGATTTGTGAAATCAGCTGACTTTTAAGCGCTTTAAAATCATCCAGCGTTTTGTCTTTTAATAATTCGATATGCGGAATGTCATTCTCATTAATCAACAGCTGCGCAATTTTATTAAAATCAAGGGAGACATCCCAACTTTTATCTTCATCAGCTTTTTCAATGGCAAAATCGACCAGTATTTTTGTGAGCTCCTTTTCCGTTCCGGCTTTGTCAATGAGTTGATCTACCGCTTTTGCAAGAATTGTTTTGGTATCCAATTCTACTTCAAAATTTAGCGGCAATTTTAAATCATGGGCAAATGTTCTAATGAGTCGGTGGTTAAATTTATCGATGGTAGATATGTCAAATGCAGCATAATTATGGGCAATGGCATTTAAAATTACCTGCGATTTTTTATGGAGTTCATCAGGATCCAATTGGAGTTCTTCAGAAAGCATGCTGAACATTGGGGTTGGCTTCTCTAAAATGGAAGTGTCTGAAAAAGCGATTAGCATGTCTACCACACGCGCTTTCATTTCGGCAACCGCTTTGTTCGTAAAGGTTAATGCCAATATGTTTTTAAAGGCGTTTTTATGACTGGAAGTCAATAGGATTTTTAAGTACACTTTTACGAGTGTGAAGGTTTTCCCGCTTCCCGCAGAGGCATTATATATTGAAAAAGGATGTTGGATTTCCATTTTTATGATTTTTAGACAAGATAAAAACTAAAGCGGATTTATTTGATGATTTTTCAAGAATTCAATGTGTAACTTTTTATGACGATTTAGGGCTCGCCAACGTTAAACTTTTCTTAACTCTCAGAGACGAAGTGTTTAATATTTTTAAATGCTCAGTTTTATGTGTAAATTTGGGTAGAATAAATATTAACACTTAAATACTTACACACTATGGCTTTCGAATTACCGAAATTGAAATACGCTTATGATGCTTTAGAGCCTCATATTGACGCACAAACGATGGAAATACATCACAGTAAGCATCATCAAGGTTATACCAATAATTTAAACAGCGCTATCGAAGGAACTGATATGGCTGGGAAAACTATCGAGAATATTCTTATCAACTTAGATATGGATAATAAAGCCGTTAGAAATAATGGTGGTGGATTCTATAATCATTCTCTTTTTTGGGAAGTGATTAATCCTCAAGGAAAAGGAGAATTGTCTGGAGACCTTAAGGCTGCAATTGAATCAGCATACAAATCATTTGATGCTTTTAAAGACGAATTCAGTAAAGCTGCAGCTACGCAGTTTGGTTCTGGATGGGCGTGGTTATGCGTGCACAAAGGTGGAAAAGTTGAAATATGCTCTACGCCAAATCAAGACAATCCATTAATGCCTGGTGTAGGATGTGGAGGAACTCCAATTTTAGGATTGGATGTTTGGGAGCATGCTTACTACCTGAAATATCAAAATAAGAGACCTGACTATATCAATGCATTTTTTAATGTGATCAACTGGAACGAGGTTGAAAGACGTTACGCAGAGGCTAAATAGGTTTCAATAACATCATAATAAAGAGCAAACTCAAATGGGTTTGCTTTTTTTTTTGGAATATACTGAAGGGGAATGGAATTATAAAAGATGAGATACCTGTCTTCGCAGGTATTCATGAAAAAAGGCGGACGAATGTCCACCTTTTTTGCCCCAAATCTACCATAAACTTAACCTACTTATGTTATGGTGCAACAAAGATAAGCCTACAGTGCTTGAATACTTGAATAAATTAGATAAACTACGGATAAATTAGGCCGAATGCTATTTTTGGTCGGAAAATCACCTTGAAAAGTCTTCTGCTTTACGTAATGTTAGGGGTTCATAATCAGATATATAGAAATGGGGTCAAAAAACAAGAGGGCATAAAAAAAGGTAAACCTAAGTTTACCTTTTTTTGCCCCAAATCTACCATGAACTTAACCTACTTATGTTATGGTATTGCTAATGTAAATCGAATTTGAATAACTTTAATAATTATTAGACTAACTACCAAATTATCCGATTAAACGAATATATTTCGGATAATTGGTGTAAATCGTTCGTTATCAATCTAGTACGCGCGATCGTTTTTTCCTTCATAAAAGTTAATAAACGCTTTGTTAACGACGCGATTACCTCCTGGTGTAGGATAATTTCCTGTAAAGTACCAATCCCCGAGATTTTTAGGACATGCAAGATGTAAGTTTTCAATCGTTTGGAAAATGGTTTTCACTTCAGTTTTCACTGATGGATCACAAATAAGCTCTGCAATTTTATCTGAAATTTGTTCAGCACTAAACTGACTGTATAATTCCTTAACGAAATTTTGAACCTCTTTATCTTCTAAGTTGACTTGTGCCACACATTTATGATAGACTTCCTCTACAAGGTGGTATTTATTGTTTTCTTTCAATAGCTCTAGCATCGCTCTAAAGGCAATAAGATCTTCCAGTCTTGCCATGTCTATACCATAACAATCTGGGTAACGAATTTGAGGCGCTGAAGAGACAACAATGATCTTCTTAGGATGAAGACGGTCCATCATTTTGATAATACTTTTCTTTAAAGTAGTACCACGTACAATACTATCGTCAATAATTACCAAATTGTCCGTTGGTTTAATCACGCCGTAGGTCACATCATATACGTGTGCCACTAAATCATCCCTACTACTGTCTTCTGTAATGAACGTTCTCAGTTTGACATCTTTAATAGCGATTTTTTCTATACGAGGCCTTTCTGAAAGAATCTGTGTTACTTTTTCTGCAGATAAGCCACCGTTACCATCTAAAATGGCTTTTGTTTTCTTCTTATTGAGATGGTCTTCAACAGTTTCGATCATTCCAAAGAATGATGTTTCAGCGGTATTTGGAATGTAGGAGAAAACACTGTTTTTAGTGTCATAATCAATAGCTTCCAACACTTTAGGCATCAATAATTTTCCTAATTGCTTACGCTCTTGGTAGATTTCAGCATCACTTCCTCTAGAAAAATAAATGCGTTCAAAAGAACATGCTTTACGCTCTAAAGGCTCTAATATTTTCTTAATTGAAGTTTCTCCTGATTTTTTGGTGATGATTGCATGACCTGGTGTCAATTCCTTAACATCATCATACTCTACGTTAAAAACGGTTTGAATGACTGGACGTTCTGATGCTACCACTACAATTTCATCATCTTGATAGTAATACGCAGGACGTATACCAGCAGGATCTCGTAGTACAAAAGAATCTCCATGCCCTAACAGTCCGGCCATGGCATAGCCACCATCCCAATCTTTTGCAGAACGTTTCAATATTTTAGCAACATTAAGACGGTCCGCAATTAATGGTGAACATTCATTTTTACTATAGCCTTCATTTTTAAGTTGCTTATATTTTTTAGCAACCGCATCATCTAAGAAATGACCAATTTTTTCCATTATGGTCACCGTGTCAGCCTTCTCTTTAGGATGTTGCCCAATTCTCACAAGACCTTCAAATAACTCATTAACATTGGTCATGTTGAAATTCCCTGCCAGAATTAAATTTCTGTGCATCCAATTGTTCTGTCTCAAAAATGGGTGAACGCTTTCCACGCTATTTTTCCCGTAAGTGCCGTAACGTACATGGCCTAAAAGCAATTCTCCTATATAAGGAATATTCTTTTTTTGCAAATCTACATCATCAACATACTCAGGGTTTTCTGTCAGTTCTTTATTGATGCGCTCATTTATTTGCGCAAAAATATCCTGAATAGGTTGTTGTGCAATAGATCGTACGCGACTGATGTAGCGTTCTCCAGGAGCAGTGTCGAGTTTAATACTTGCAAAACCAGCGCCATCTTGCCCACGGTTGTGCTGCTTTTCCATCATCAAATACATTTTATTAACACCGTAAAAGGCGCTACCGTATTTCTGCTTGTAGTAATCTAATGGTTTTAAAAGTCTGATGAGGGCTATGCCGCACTCATGTTTTAACGCATCACTCATTGGGTTTGTTTAATTTTAGATTTTTTAAAAAGTAATAATTTGTCGCAATACAGTTGAGTATATTACAAACAAAGGCTATAAAAAAACGCGCTCCATTTGGAGCGCGCTAAATTGTGTTAATTCAATAGAATATTCTTCAGATAACTGTTGTTTAAATGTTATATCGAATAAGGTTAATATCATAATTGTAAATCGTTCATTTCAAGACTAAAGATGATTCCGTTAAAAGGGCATTCCAGACGTCTTGATTTTATGCGTCAGTAATTAATTATTCAAGGACGATTTCAAATTGAGTCAATTGCTTAAACTGATTCAATCGACGGTAAATTTCTTTATCTTCTAAGGTTTGCATGCGTTCCGTTCCAAATTTCTCCACACAAAACGACGCTAAAGTAGATCCATAAATAACTGCATTTTTCAAGTTTTCAAAAGAGTAATCTTCAGTTTTGGCTAAAAATCCAGCAAATCCACCAGCAAAGGTATCTCCAGCTCCAGTTGGATCAAATACTTCTTCTAAAGGAAGGGCAGGGGCAAAAAAGACATTTTCATCATGGAACAATAGCGCGCCATGTTCTCCTTTTTTGATCACTACATATTTTGGGCCCATCTCATGAATTTTACGAGCAGCCACCACTAAAGAATATTCGCCCGTTAACTGGCGTGCTTCTTCGTCATTAATGGTAATGACGTCTACTTTTTTAATCACAGCCTTTAACTCATCAAGAGCGCAATCCATCCAAAAATTCATCGTGTCTAAAATCACCATTTTTGGTTTTTTGGTCATTTGCTCTAAGACACTCATTTGAACCAATGGGTGCAAATTGCCTAACATGACTACGTTAGCATCTTTATAAGCTTCAGGAACCGCAGGTTTAAAATCGGCAAGTACGTTAAGTTCTGTTGCCAAGGTATCGCGGGTGTTCATGTCATTGTGGTATTTGCCACTCCAAAAGAAAGTTTTACCTTCTTTTACGATTTCAACACCTGAGATGTCAACATTTCTATCTGATAATAGATCTAAATATTCTTGAGGAAAATCTCCACCAACAACTGAAACTACTGCTGCATCAACGTTAAATTGGGAAGCTGCCAGCCCTATAAACGTAGCGGCACCACCTAATATTTTATCGGTTTTTCCAAAAGGAGTTTCAATAGCGTCAAAAGCAACGGTACCTACAATTACTAATTTACCCATAATGCGGTTTAAAATTTGCTGCAAATATAGGGTTTTTTAGCCACGAATTAGGCACTATTTTTTGATAAAATAATCTAAAGAAGTCAATTATTTCCTCCCAAAATCCGCAGGAATCTCCCCCCATGCTTTGGTTTCCCATTTCACAATAGTAGTGGTGTAAGTGTTTGTTTTAAGCCAATTTACGGCCCTGTCTACCAATTCAAAAAGCTTTTCGTTCTTGGAATTACGTGGTAATTTGGTGTTGCAGGTTTTCTTTTTTACCCAACTCATTGCAGTTTTTGAGTCGGTATATATAATACGTTTACTGTCATTCTTTTTAAGTAACGCCAACCCATGGACAATGGCCAAAAACTCTCCAATATTATTTGTGCCTTCCGGGAAAGGCCCTTGAATGAACAATTGTTTTTTGGTTTTGGTATCCACACCTCTGTATTCCATAATTCCAGGATTGCCACTCGAGGCGGCATCTACAGAAATGGAGTTATAATTAGGTTGCCCGATTTTTTGGAGTTCTACTCCCGATAAGCCACTTTTAAAAGTCTTAGACTTACCAATATAATCTCGGTAGTTTCCGTCCAATGCTTTTTTTGCCGCCTCAAACGTTTCAAAAGACTTGTACTGGGCGCCTTGGTAGTCTTTGATTTGGGCTTTGCAGTCATTCCATTTCTCAAAGATGCCCGTTTTATGGCCTTTCCAGACGGTATAATATTTTTTCTTTTTTTTTGACACAAATTTCACGAATTTACACTAAAGCTTTTCGGATAAAAGTAATTTTTCAACCACTTGTGGAAAATGTTCCATTTCCAGATCATGTATTTTGGCTGCTACCGTTTCTGCAGTATCAGTTGTGCTGACCTCGCATTTTTGCTGAAATATAATGGCGCCTTCATCATAATGTTCATTCACATAATGAATGGTAATACCCGTTTCCGTTTCTTTATTCGCAACCACCGCCTCGTGCACAAAACTGCCATACATGCCTTTGCCACCAAACTTAGGGAGCAGTGCCGGATGGATATTGATCACCTTATTAGGGAATTCATGTAGTATAAAGTCTGGGAACTTCCATAAGAACCCCGCCAATACAATTAAGTCCGGTTTTGAAGCTTTCAAAATGTTGAGTACATCATCACTTTGGGTAAAGGCGATTCTGTTAAAAGACAGTGCGCTTACCTTAAGATTTTTACAACGGTCTAAAACTTTGGCATGAGGATTGTTGGTCAGTACCTGAATGACAGAACCAGTTTCTCTGTTGTGAAAATAATTGATTAAATTTTCAGCATTAGTACCACTTCCGGACGCAAAAATTACAATACGTTTCATCTGCTACGATCTCTATTTATATTATTGTCAGATGCTATTCGCTATCAAATTAAAAAATGTTCAGCAAAATTCCGTAATCTCATTTCATTTACAGATATTCGCCTCTAGAATTCAAAACAAAAAAAAGAATAATAATTAACAATTGGGAGGTAAAATAGAAATACTTCAATGTATATTTACTAAATTACAAACACATTCTAGAAATAAAAATGGGTTTTAAAATAAAGTTTTTTATTTTTGCCAATCAATAAAACTTAAAATTAAAGATTATGTCAGACATTGCATCAAGAGTAAAAGCGATTATAGTAGACAAATTAGGTGTAGACGAGAACGAAGTTGTCACTGAAGCGAGCTTCACAAACGATTTAGGAGCAGATTCTTTGGATACTGTAGAATTAATCATGGAATTCGAAAAAGAATTCGATATTCAAATTCCAGATGACCAAGCAGAAAACATTGCGACAGTTGGTCAAGCTATCTCTTATATAGAAGCAGCAAAATAAGCAACAAACTTTATGGAATTAAGGCGAGTTGTAGTTACGGGTTTAGGTGCTTTAACACCAATCGGGAATACCAAAGATGAATATTGGGAGGCCTTGGTTAGTGGGAAAAGCGGTGCTGGACCAATAACTTATTTTGATGCTGAAAAGTTCAAGACTAAATTCGCTTGCGAATTAAAAAACTTTGAACCAACCAAATTTATTGATAGGAAGCTAGTCAACAGAATGGACAGGTTTACGCAATATGCTATGGTGGCTTCTGATGAAGCTATCTTAGATGCGAAATTAGACCTCGATGTGGTTGATAAACTTCGTGTTGGTGTCATTTGGGGTGCTGGTATTGGAGGGTTAGAGACTTTTCAGGACGAAGTTCTAAACTTTGCCGCTGGCGATGGAACTCCGCGTTTCAACCCTTTCTTTATTCCTAAAATGATTGCAGATATAGCACCAGGAAACATTTCCATTAAACATGGATTTATGGGTCCTAACTATACCACGGTTTCAGCCTGTGCATCGTCTGCCAACGCAATGATTGACGCTCTTAACTATATTCGTTTAGGGTATTGTGATGTCATTGTTACCGGTGGAAGTGAAGCGGCAGTTACCAAAGCAGGAATGGGTGGCTTTAACGCCATGCATGCTTTATCAACCAGAAATGAAAGTCCAGAAACAGCTTCGAGACCTTTTGATGCTACCAGAGATGGTTTTGTCTTGGGTGAAGGTGCTGGAGCAATTATCTTGGAAGATTATGAGCACGCTAAGGCGAGAGGAGCAAAGATTTATGCGGAAGTACTTGGAGGCGGATTGTCTTCAGATGCTTACCATATGACTGCCCCACATCCTGATGGAATAGGTGTTATTGCCGTAATGAGAAATTGTTTGGAAAATGCAGGATTAAAACCTGAAGATGTTGATCATATCAACACACACGGTACATCCACACCTTTAGGTGACGTTGCTGAACTAAAAGCCATTACGGAAGTTTTTGGAGAACACGCCAAGAACATCAATATCAATTCGACTAAGTCTATGACTGGTCATTTATTGGGTGCTGCAGGTGCTGTAGAATCTATTGCTGCTATTTTGACAATGGAACACGGTATCGTACCTCCAACAATTAACCATACGGTAGTTGATGAAAATATTGATCCGCAATTAAACTTAACACTTAACAAAGCTCAAAAGAGGGATGTTAGAGTGGCTATGAGTAATACCTTCGGATTTGGCGGACATAACGCCTGTGTATTATTTAAAAAATTAGATTAAATCCCGAATGAAATACATTCGTAACATATTAAATTCCCGTTCTAAAAATAACGGGAATTTTTTTTTGCAAATCCAAAAAATCGTAGGGTATAAGCCGAAAAACAAATCGCTTTACGTTAAGGCGTTTACGCATCGTTCAATGAATGTGAAGGATGAAAAAGGTATGGCACTCAATTACGAACGACTTGAATTTGTGGGCGATGCTATGCTCGGTGCTGTCATAGCGTCCTATCTGTACAGCGAAGTTCCTGATGGTGATGAAGGCTACTTGACTAAAATGCGCTCAAAAGTGGTGAGTAGAGAGCATCTTAATGAGTTGGGGAAAGAATTAAAGCTCATCGATTTTGTGGAATCTAAAATCCCAAAGAATAATTTTGGCAGTAACATTCACGGCAATTTATTTGAAGCCTTAGTGGGTGCTATTTTCCTTGATAAGGGCTATAAACAATGCGAAAAATTCATCTATAAAAACGTCATTGATAAGCATATAGATATTGAAACCCTAGAAGGCAAGGTAATCAGTTACAAGAGCTTATTGATCGAATGGTGCCAGAAGGAAAAGAAAACGTTTGATTATAATGTGTATGAAGATACTGGAAATGATAATATCAAGCATTTTTCGGTTAAACTTTCCATCGATGGGAAAATAGTTGCAAAAGCAAGAGCCACTTCAAAAAAGAAAGCAGAAGAAAAAGCTTCCAAAAGGGCATTTTTTGCTTTTCAAAATAAGATCAATCAGTCTTTTAAAGAATAGTTTCTTCACTTTAGATAAAAGTTACTAACTACAACGATTTCGAGCAGTTGCGCTGTTAAGAATTCTCAAAACATCACAAATCAGTAGAGATAAAGTGCTATCTTTACGGCTCATGTTGTTATTACTATGGCGTTACACAAACTACTTGTAGATGATTTCTATGACGCTTCCTACTCGCTTTTAGCCGTACATTGTAGGTTGGAAGATTACAGACTAGCCTATCTTCTTAATAAATATTTGAATCTGAATTTAAAACGTCAGCCTCAAGATTTAGACTATAAGTATTTTGCTGCAACCTATCCAATTTACGAATGGTATGATGAGAATTTGTTTACAACGTGGCACATGGTATCAAACGTTTGTAAAAAGGAGGAAGACAGCTTGCAAAGCTCAGGAAGCTTGTTTTCAACCAGTGAAAAGGTCTTAAAAACATATCATTTTTTACCGGAACTGAAAAATGTAGATTTTTTAATAAAAATCACTAACGAGGACCGCTATCTTGATGAAAAGGACATCTTGGAAAAAATTCAAGCCATTCCTCAAGTCATAACAACTTACACCATTGACGTAGACCAATTAAAGTCTAAAGACAACTTAATTTTTTGATTAATGCAAAAACGTAAAAAAACTAAAATAGTAGCCACTTTAGGGCCAGCAACAAGTACTAAAGCCGTATTAAAAGCAATGCTTGATGAGGGGGTTGATGTATTTAGAATCAACTTTTCTCATGCTGATTATGCTGATGTTGAAGAACGCATCAAAATGATTCGTGAACTTAATGAAGAATTTGGATATAACGTTGCCATTTTAGGCGATTTGCAAGGTCCAAAGTTACGTGTTGGTGTCATGAAGGGTGAAGTTGTTGTAAATGAAGGTGACGAGATCATCTTTGCAACAGGCAAGAAATTTGAAGGCACAAGAGAGCGTGTCTATATGACGTATGATAATTTTCCACAGGACGCTCAACCAGGAGAACGCATCCTTTTAGATGATGGGAAATTGATTTTTGAAGTGGTTTCTACGGATAGAAAATCTGAGGTTAAGGCGCGCGTTATTCAAGGTGGACCGTTAAAGTCTAAGAAAGGTGTTAACCTTCCAAATACCAATATCTCTCAACCAGCGTTGACTGAAAAGGATATTGAAGATGCCATTTTTGCTATTAAGATGCAAGTGGATTGGATGGCGCTATCTTTTGTGCGTCATGCTGAAGACTTGATGCAATTGAAAGAATTGATCGAAGAACACAGTGATCATAAAATTCCGATTATAGCAAAAATCGAAAAACCTGAAGCAGTAGAAAACATTGATAAAATTGTGGCCTATTGTGACGGATTGATGGTTGCGCGTGGCGATTTGGGTGTGGAAATTCCTGCAGAGGAAGTACCATTAATCCAAAAGCAATTGGTGTTACGTGCGAAGCGTGCCAGAATTCCTGTAATTATTGCTACCCAAATGATGGAAACGATGATTACAAGTCTGACGCCAACACGAGCAGAAGTTAATGACGTTGCCAACTCTGTTATGGATGGTGCTGACGCGGTAATGCTTTCTGGAGAAACTTCCGTAGGGCAGTATCCTGTTCAAGTAATCAGACAGATGAGTAACATCATTAAGAGTGTGGAAGATTCACCTTTGATTAAGGTGCCACAATCGCCTCCTCACATTCGAACCAAGCGTTATATTACAAAATCGATTTGTTATCATGCGGCAAACATGGCCAATGAAATTAATGCCAGAGCCATTTCAACATTAACAAATAGTGGTTATACAGCGTTTCAAATTTCTGCATGGAGACCAAGTTCTCATATTTTAGTGTTTACTTCCAATAAGCGCATCTTAACGCAGTTGAATTTATTATGGGGCGTGAAAGCGTTTTTCTACGATAAATTCGTCAGCACTGATGAAACGATTGAAGACGTAAATGCTATCGCCTGCCAAAAAGGATATCTTGAAGCAGGAGACATGCTGGTCAGCTTAGCAGCGATGCCAATACAAGAAAAAGGAATGGTGAATACATTAAGGGTTACTGAAATTACAAGCTGTAGTTTTTAAGGAGCACTTTTTGATTGACTTTCGAAATATAAAAAACCTCAAAGACACTAAGCCTTTGAGGTTTCTTGTTTTAGGAAGTGATTTTTAAACCGATTTTAGCGCAACCTTTGTGCTCAAATTACATCTATAAGTTAAAGTGTGTTGTTATGATACAGAAGCTATTAATCTCTTTGGTGTTATTGCTTTGTTTTAGCTGTGGCAGTGATGAGCTTGTTACACCGAGTCCCATTGTATTAAAGGTAAACGGTTGTTTTGAGAAGTCTGAAAACGATGTCCGTATTTGCTTGGACTCAGTTCTTAATGATTCCAGATGTCCCAAAGGCTTGCTATGTGTTTGGGAAGGTGATGCTACTGCTGCGTTTACTTTAAGAAAGAATCAGGTTAGCAAAAGTTTCAATCTACATACCAATACTAAATTTCAAAATGACACGGTAATTGATGGCGTATCTGTTAAACTCGTGAATATTACACCTTATCCAACCGCTAATGATTCCATTAGTGCTTCTGAATATAAAGCGGAGATTAGAGTAGAGGTCAATTAGATTAGATGTTGGGAAACGTTGAGCTGCGTTAAAAGCCAAACTTCAATTGTACACTGACGCTCTTTTCTTTTAGGTCCGTAGGTTTTGAAGTAGTTTCTTCCGTATTTAAATTTGACATTGAAATCCCCAACAATCTTACGGAATTGCTCATCTTTTCCTGATACAGTAAATCTTTAGCTGTTTCAAGAATGATGTCTTTATTGCTGATAAAATAGGGCAAGGTTTTACTTCTGGTCTGTAATGTGAAATCGCTGTATTTTATCTTTAGGGTCACCGTTTTTCCGGCCACTTTGCTTTGTTCCAATCGTTTTGCGACTACAGTGGCTATTTTATCCAAGCGTTCGAGCATAAAAATTTCGCTGGATAAATTTTCGTTGAAGGTGCGTTCTGCAGCCAATGATTTACGGATGCGGTTGGGTTTTACTTCACTGTGATGAATGCCTCTTACAAGGTTGTAATAGTAACTTCCAGATTTTCCAAAATGGTCTTCAAGATAATCTAGGTTTTTAGACTTTAAATCTTTACCGGTAAAAATCCCCAATTGGTACATTTTGTCTGCCGTCACCTTGCCGACGCCATGGAATTTCCGAATGTCCAAAACCTCCAAAAACTGTAAAACATCTTCCGGATTGACCGTCTTTTGTCCGTTAGGCTTGTTGTAATCGCTGGCAATCTTCGCGACAAATTTATTAATGGATATGCCGGCAGAAGCAGTTAGCCCGACTTCTTCTAAAATGCGCGCTCTAATTTCTTGGGCAATCAGGGATGCGCTAGGATTTCCTACCTTATTTTCCGTCACATCCAAATAGGCTTCATCTAAAGAAAGCGGTTCCACCAAATCCGTATACTCGTAAAAAATGGAACGTATGTGTTTCGAGATTTCTTTATACCGATCAAACCGCGGTTTCACAAAAATCAATTCCGGGCAGTTGCGTTTGGCTTGCATGCCACTCATGGCACTCCGCACGCCAAATTTCCGCGCTTCATAACTCGCAGCAGCCACAACACCACGCTTCTCGCTGCCGCCAACTGCGAGCGCCTTACCTTTAAGTTCAGGATGGTCCATTTGCTCTACAGACGCGTAAAATGCGTCCATATCTACATGAATGATCTTTCTTATTGGTAAATCGTTTGGCATAGTGTAAATTTATAACATCTAAGCGGAACAGAAATTATTAAAGATGGCAAAAAAAGCGATTGTTTTAGGAGCAACTGGACTTACAGGCAACATTTTGTTGAAAATGCTTTTGGACGATGAACGGTATGATCATGTCACCGTTTTTGGTCGAAATAGTTGTGACATTAAGCATCCAAAATTAGAGGAATATATCATCGATCTTTTTCAATTGGAGCATTATGCCGCCAAATTTCAGGCAGATGAAGTGTATTGCTGTATCGGCACTACCAAGGCAAAAACGTCAAATAAGGATACCTATACCAAAATCGATTACGGTATTCCTGTGGCAGCTGCTAAACTGTGTAAGGAGAATGGCATTGATACGTTTGTGGTTATTTCAGCCCTGGGAGCTAAGAAAAACAGCAAAGTTTTTTACAACAGAACAAAAGGTAAAATGGAAGCTGCGGTGCTATCGCTTCAAATACCAAACACCTACATCTTGCAACCTTCCCTAATCACTGGTGATCGTGACGAATTTAGATTGGGTGAGCATATTTTTAAGATTATAATGAATTTTATAAAACCGATTTTCCGTTTTGGGGACTTAAAGCGCTATCAACCTATAGCGCCCGACACTATTGCCAAGTGTATGATATGGGTAGCGAATAATGGCTATGAATCCGCACGTATTAAATCAAAGAAAATTCAAGAATTAGGTGAGTAAATTAATTGAAATTGAACGTAAGTTTTTAGTGGTTTCGGACGCCTTTAAGTCGGAAGCTTTTAAGCAGACACGTATCGTACAAGCTTTTTTAAACTCTGATAAAAGTCGAACTGTGAGAGTAAGGTTAAAAGGTGATAAAGGCTATTTAACCATAAAAGGACCGTCTTTAGAAGATGGCGTGTCTCGATTTGAATGGGAAAAGGAAATCTCTAAACAGGATGCGGAAGCGTTGTTGCCGTTGTGTGAAGAAGGAATGATTGACAAAATCAGGTATGAAATTCAAGTTGGTGATCATGTTTTTGAAGTGGATGAGTTTTTTGGTGCCAATGAAGGACTTATTGTTGCTGAAGTAGAACTTGATGCTGTTGCTGAAAACTTTAATAAACCAAATTGGTTAGGTGAGGAAGTGACGGGGCAAATTCAATATTTCAACTCTCAATTAGTAAAACATCCGTTTAAAAATTGGACTTAATATAAATCGATAAAAAGAATCTTATGAAACATATTGTGTGTGTACTCAGCGTATTATTCGTTTTAACGTCTTGTAGCGAAAAATACAGAAAAATAGATAAAGATGATGTTACCATCAGTTCAGAAAGGTTGGATTCAGTGGTTGCTGTGCCTAAAACTAAAACCCAACTCAGAAAGGATTTGATCGCAAAGGGCTATAAAATATTTGATGTGATTGATGAAAAGACCAATGACACCATTATCATGCAGCAATATTTTATGGCGTTTTTAAAAAGTGGACCGACCAAAATTCAAAATGAAGAAGAGTCTAAGCGTTTGCAAAAACTACATTTAGAGCATTTAAAGAAGATGTACGATATGGGGTATGCTGATATTTCTGGTCCGTTTGGAGATGTAGGAGACATCTTGGGGATAACTATCTATAATGTACCAACATTAAAAATGGCGGATAGTTTGGCCAATGCTGACCCATTGGTAAAAGCAGGTGGTTTGGAAATTGAAATACACCCTTGGTGGGCAGCCAAAGGTTATAGGTTGCGATAAAGACATTAAAAAAGCCACAATTCAACTGAACGTGGCTTTTTATAATTTGACTTGGAAATTTCCTTAGGCTTTCTCTTTTTTAACGCAACATGCTTTTTTGCAGTCTGCATCACAAGATTTTTTGTCGGCTGAATGGTCTCCCATATTTTTATGAGGGCAAGTGGCCATGTTACAATCGGCGCCACACACGTGCTCCGTAGAAAATGCATCAACGGTTTTCATATCATTAACACTATAGGTGTCTGAAACCGACACCACAGCTTCTTCAAGCGATTTTGGTGTTACTTTGGCGTTATCATATTCAACCATCGCTAAACGCTTGTCAAAATCGACCGTAGCAGATTTTACGCCTTCCATTTTAGCAATTTTCTTCTCAATTGTTTTTGCACAACCCATCGCGCAAGTCATGCCTTCAATACCGAATTCGGCTTTCGCATACGTAGCGTTAGGGTCCAACTTCATTTCTGAAGCCATTTCTGGTTGCGCCATTTCTACCGTTTTTATTTCCGGTTGTGCGTCTTTACAACTTACTGAAACTAGTGCAAGAGCAGTTAGAAATACAAGTGTTTTTAATGTTTTCATAAATATGGTTTTTAGAACGCTTTGGAGTTCTCGTTTTAGAAAATCTTATAAACATCAAAATTAAGGAATTATAACGTTTACGCATCTGAAAATTCACGATTTAACATGTCAGCGCTTCCTATCGTTTGAGGCTATATAAGCCTTGATGTTAGTGTTTATCAGTCCAGTTTAGGCATAAAAAAAGTCTGAAGCATTATACTTCAGACTTTTTCTAAATCGTATGAACTAAATGTTATTTGAAATCTGCTTCAGTAACACCTTCATTAACTACATGATTCGTAACGTTCATTTTCACTACTTGCGGACCTGTAGTCACAGAGATGCTGTAAGGGTACATCACTTCTTTTACAGGAGAGTAGTTTCCGTAATCTTCTACGGTTGTAAATGATTGTCCTTGCATTTCAGTTGTTTTTTCAACTCTCTTTAAGAACCCAGATTCTACAGCATAATAGCGGAAAGAATCTTTTCCATTTTCGGTAACTTTAATTTTATAAACATCGCTTCCGTCAATGGTAGTAAGGCTTTCTAAAGATAAAGCGCTTGGCTCATAATACAATTCCGGGAAAATTGTATGTGTTGCCTTGTGCTCAGCAATCTGATCGGCAGTAAGGTCTCTTTTAGCACCTTGTTGTTCAACATATCCAGTAGTACCATCAAACTTTTGTTTCATAATCACACCCATACCATCTATAGACATTTCCATAGAGGTCTTGTTTGGTGTCATTGCTTTCATTTCGCTTAATGGAGAAAAAGGAGCGCCTTCAATAGTCACATTCGCTGAAGTCCAAACGGTTTTAACAGCTTTAGCTTTTTCTTTTCCACCAACAGCTTTAAAATAAGCATCCATTACAGTAGCTACTGTAACACCAGCAGGGATTGGTTTTGAAAATTCAGGTTTATCAACTGGATTTGCAAACGTGTCAAAATACATGATTGGAATACCTGTTTTTTCAAGGTTTCCAATTACGTCAGAACCTTTACCAACAACGACGATACGTGCGTTTTCTGGTTTGAAATATTTATTTGCCACACGTGTTACATCTTCAGCAGTTACTGCATTGATCTTTTGCAAAAAGGTTTCGTAAAAATCTTTTGGCAAGTTGTTCAATTTGATGTTTAGTGCATATCTAGCAACAGTCTGAGGATTTTCTAAAGCCAAAACAAAGTCACCCACATATTTTGCTTTTGCGTTTTTTAGCGCTTCAGCATCTACAGGTTCTGATTTTATACGCTTAATTTCCTTTAAGGTTTGAACCACTGCACTATCAGTTACCATGTTTCTAACCGCTGTACTTGCAGTAAAACGACCTACATATTTGTCAGCATCTATACCAGAACGTGCACCGTAAGTATATGCATGTTTTTCACGTAAGTTCATGTTAAGGTAGCTATTGAAACCACCACCCAAGATTCTATTCGCAATTAACACAGCGTGATAATCTGGGTCATTCATTTTTAGATCAATGTTGTTAGACAATGAAATGTTCGATTGAACCGCATTTGGCATGTCAACAAAATTAATCTGTGTGTACTGAACATTCGGGATGGCGTCTGGCACCGTAGTTTGAACATCAATAGATTTTTTCCAGTTGCCAAAACGTTTTTCAATTTGAGACTTTACTTTTTTGAAATCTACATCACCAATAACAACTAAATAGGCATTGTTTGGATTGAAGTTTTCTTCGTAAAATGCAGAAATATCGCCAAAAGTGATGTTGTTAACAGTTTCAATAGAAACAAACTCTCCATAAGGATGTTTTACACCGTAGGATAATGCTTTACCAACACGTCCTGCAACAGCATCAACACTCTTTTCTTGAGATTTTAAGCCTTCAATAAGTCTTTCTTTTTCTTTATTGAATTCCTCTTCAGCCAATAATGGGTGCATAGCAGCATCTGCCATTAATTCCAAAATACGATCAGAGTATTGAGAAAGTGCACTCGCATAAGCGCCTGAAGAACTGAAATTTAATCGAGCTCCTAAGAAATCAATTTCTTCATTGAATTTTTCTTTAGAAATAGACGTAGTCCCGTTGCCCAACATCCCACCAACTAAGGTAGAAACACCAGCTTTAGCGCCTTCCGTTTCAGGTTTGTTGTCAATAGTTAAGCTAAAAGAAACTCTCGGTAATTTATGATTTTCTACAACCATCACCTTCATCCCATTTTTAAGGGTAAATTCTTGTGGTGATTTTAAATCGATTTTTGGAGCAGGTCCAGGTTGCGGTTGTTTTGAACGGTCAATTTGTGCGTGCACAGAAAAGGCCATAAAAAATACCATTAGGAACGCTGATATATAAGTTTTCATATGATACAATGTTTGTTTAAAGTTTTAATTATTGGTCATCTTTTTTTGGAAGATATTCAAGTTCTACACGTTGGTTAGGACTTAAGTATTTTTTAGCAACATCTCTAATTTCTTCTCTCGTTATTGAACGGTAGATTTCAATTTCAGTATTGATAAGGTTAACATCACCTTTAAGTAAATAATTGGTTGCTAAGTTTTCGGCAACACCTTCAACACTTGAGTTAGAGTTAACGTAACGGTTTTCGAATTGGTTTTTAAGTTTTTGATAATCGCGTTCAGAAATTAATTCAGTTTGCAATTTTGCAATTTCCTCATCCATTTCACTTAATAACGCATCTAAAGTAACCTCACCTAATGGTAAAGCTAAAATTGCAAAAACGCTATAGTCCATTTGACCAAGGTTGATAGCTTGTGCTTGAAGTGCCATCTTTTTCTCGTCTACCAATTTTTTGTAGAGTACAGAACTCTTTCCACCACTTAAATAGCTAGAAACCATATCTAAAATATAAGACTCACGCTCTTTAAAGCCAGGCGTACGGTAAGCAGCAATAACCGCTGGGATTTGAATGTTATTGTCGTAAGCTTTTGCTTTAATGGTTTCAGTGATAGGCGTTTCTTTTGGGAAATTTCTAACTACATCAGCACCTCTTGGAATAGCACCGAAATAATCTTTTACCATTTTTTTGGTCTTGGCTACGTCGATATCACCTGCAACTACTAAAACAGCGTTGTTTGGTACGTAGTATTTTTTGAAATATGCTTGGAACTCCTCTAAAGTAGCCGCATCCAAATCTTCCATTTCACCAATATTTTTCTCTTTATAAGGGTGAACTGAGAATAAGTTTTCTCCAATAGCGCCTAAAAATCCACCGTAAGGTGCATTGTCATAACGCAATCTCTTTTCTTCTTTTACCACTTCGTTTTGAGTGTTTACACCAATTTGGTTGATGATTGGGTGCATTAAACGCTCAGATTCCATCCATAACCCTAATTCTAGATTGTTTGATGGAAATATCTCGTAATAATAAGTTCTGTCTAAAGACGTGTTTGCATTGTTGGTACCTCCGTTTGAAGAAACAACGTTAAACCATTCGCCACGGCCAATGTTTTGTGTGCCTTCAAATAAAAGATGTTCGAAAAAATGGGCAAATCCGGTACGGTTAGGCTCAAAATCTTTTCCTCCAACGTCGTACATAACTGAGGTAATTACTACTGGAGCTGTATTATCTTGATGTAGGATAACATGAAGACCGTTATCAAGATCAAACTCCTCAAATTCGACCTGTTGAGCATTGGCAAATGTGCCAAAAAGCAGCAAAGAGGCTAAAGAGAATAAACATTTTTTCATTGTGTTCTTTTTAATATTAATTATTATATACTGTAAGTAGCAACTTACTAACAAATGTTACACTTACAGCCAAAAATATCAAAATATAGTGGTATTTAGGTAGTTAAGCTGTAAAATAAATCTTAAAAATTGTGTTAATAACGAATTTTTCACGAATTTTAAGAATCATAATTCTAAAACAGTACAGCCATGAATAGATCTTTGTCCGTTGCCTTAAAATATGGCTTATTTATTACCGCCAGTTTAATCGCGTATTTCTTAATCTTGAGGTTATTCGATTTGCACAATAATGCGTGGTTGCGTATGGCCAATGGAATTTTCATGGCAGCAGGTATTTATTTCGCCATCAAGTATTACAAATTTAAATACAACGCAGACTTTACCTATGTTGACGGATTTAAAACAGGCTTACTGACAGGTTTTATAGCTACCGGTTTTTTTATCGTTTTTATGGCGATTTACATGTTCCACTTGGATACTGAATTTCCTAAAACGATCTTAAAAACGTGGTTTGATGACACCAATCAAGGAGCAGGAATTCTCATTATCATTATTTTGATGGAGGGTCTGGCCTCTACAGCGATTTTAACCCTCATGTTCATGCAAATCTTTAAGAAAAGTCAACATGTTGGTCAGCAGGAGCATTTGATGGGTGACGATAAATCAAAAATAAAATAATAAACGTTTTAGTTTAATCCTGTATTCCATTTATTAAAATGGGATTATTGCGCTATGCAAAATTTTAGGATTTCCGTGGTAATAAGAACTCATGTTAGGGAATTAGGGCGTTGAGGTGTTTATAGCACGTTGAGGTTTTTAAGAATTGTAATTGCTTCTAAGTCAAATTAAAGCATCGTAAAAAAGCAACGCTATTGACTTTTCCAAATTTTGGAGCAATTTATTTACTTCTGACGCTAAAAAACGTTTGTAGTTTAATTAATTAGGTGTATATTTGCACCCATTTTATAACAAAAATTAACTAATTTAAACGTTACGCTATGTACGCAATTGTAGAGATAGCAGGGCAACAATTCAAAGTTGAAAAAGACCAGAAAGTGTTTGTTCACCGTTTAGCAACAGAAGAAGGAAAGACAGTGTCTTTCGATAATGTTCTTTTGATTGGTGATGGTGAAAATATTACTTTAGGCGCCCCAGCTATAGACGGAGCTCTAGTAGGAGCAAAAGTCTTAAGTCACCTTAAAGGTGATAAAGTTATCGTTTTCAAAAAGAAAAGACGTAAAGGTTACCGTGTGAAAAACGGACACCGTCAAGCTCTTACTGAAATCGTTATTGAAAGCATTGTTGCTTCAGGAGCTAAAAAAGCTGAGAAAACTGAAAAAGCAAAGCCGGTAAAAGAAGCGAAAGCTGAAAAAGCTGCTCCAAAGGCGGCAGCAAAAAAATCAACTGGAAAAGCTGACGATTTGAAAAAAATCGAAGGTGCTGGACCTAAAGCCGCTGAAGCATTAGTTGCAGCAGGTGTTGATACATTTGCTAAATTAGCTGAAATGAAGCCAGAGGCTATCAGCGAAATTTTGACTGATGCTAGTTCAAGATTGGCTCACATAGTCACAGACACTTGGCCAAAGCAAGCTCAATTAGCTGCAGACGGTAAGTGGGATGAATTACAAGTTTATCAGGAAAAATTAGATGGTGGTATTGAAAAATAATTCAATCCATTAAGTATAACAAATTAAAACCTTAAGACAATGGCTCATAAAAAAGGAGTTGGTAGTTCTAAAAACGGTAGAGAATCAGAATCGAAACGCTTAGGTGTGAAGATTTTTGGTGGTCAAGCTGCTATTGCTGGAAATATCATCGTAAGACAAAGAGGCTATACACATCACCCAGGTGAGAATGTGTATGGTGGAAAAGATCACACTTTGCATGCAAAAGTTGACGGTCTTGTCAAATTTACAAAGAAGAAAGACAACAAGTCTTATGTATCAATTGAACCGTTTGACGTTTAATTAACACATATTCTTTTATATATCAAAAAACCCTTTCTGTTATCAGAAAGGGTTTTTTAGTTTAAAGCAGCACCTATTAATTTATATCAGACCTCCCAGTTTTTCAAACCCTGTGAGGTCTTTTAGCTTTTATACAATGTTCATCTTTTTCAATAGGAAACTCGCATTCATATTCTTGCAAACCCCAGTTTTGAACGTATAATCGAAATGCAATTCATCGTCAATAATTTCAGCGTCAAAATAGTAATTCTTGACATCCTCAAGTTCTTTCTCTATTTCACACAGGCTTAAATCGTGCGTTGCAATGATACCTGTAGCATTTGATGCGACAAGTTTTTCAACAAATTTGCGTGAGCCTATCGCTTTATCGGTACTGTTGGTGCCTTTTAATATTTCATCTAAGATGATAAAATAGGGTTCTTCCTGAATGGCGTCTACAATAAATTTTAAGCGCGTTAATTCTGAAAAGAAGTATGAGCTATCATCGGTTAAAGAATCGCTTGTACGCATGCTCGTAATGAGTTTTACAGGATTGTATTTGCTGGACGTAGCACAAACTGGCAGACCCACATTCGCCATCACGATATGGAGGGAGACCGTTCTCAAAAATGTACTTTTTCCAGCCATATTAGCGCCTGTAACAATAAAGAACTGTTCGTTCTCAATGACAAGATCATTATCCACTCGCTTTTCAGTTTTTAGTAACGGATGACCTAAACCAATTGCATTGATGACGTTCTTGTCATTGGTAATTGTTGGAAACACATACTGTGGATGGTTAAATGCATAATTCCCTAAACTGTTATAGGCATCAAAGAACGATACGACTTCAAACCAATCTTCTACTTTGTTTTTATAGTCTTCCAGCCATTGTTCTACTTTATAACTGTTTTTTAAATCCGATAAGAAATAACCGTTTCCAAAAATAGCAGAGATGAAGTTATTTCTATTATCCAACGCATCTAAGGCTTTCGAGAACTTATTGAAAATCAACGAAGCTTGCTGTGCTTCTGATTGAATTTGTTTTTGCTTTGCTTTTAGTAATTCTGAGGTGAACGTTTCATTTTCGATTTGATTCAGAAGTAAGGCGTATTGCTTAAAAGTGTCCTTCACCTTTCCGGTGTGCACTGATAATTCATTAATCCTTTTAACGTAAATCGCGGTAATCCCTAATCCTAAAAAGAGCCAATATCCTAAAAAGTTAGGACTGAGAATTTCAAAAAAGAACAATGCAAATAGCGTAATCGTACCCCCAAGAAACGCCATCGGAATCCATTTCATCGCTTTTGGCAGGAACATATTGTGGTTCTTTAGCCAAGTGATAATTGTTTGCGCTGGAGTTTCAACTTTAATTAAACTTGCTGTTGCGGAATATAATTGACGCCATTCCGGTTTTGACGCCAGTTCCTTAATAGCTTCCTGGCGTTGTTCAATACCATCCACCGCGTTTGCTGTTAAAGCTTTCGCCAATTTTTCAGTACCCTCATCAATAACGGTTCTATTGATAAATTGAAAGAAAGAACCACGTCCAAATAAATCGATATCCAAACTATAAAAGTGTAAAGGATCTTGATAGGTTAGCCCTTTATTTCTATCGTGAAAGCTACCTTTACTAATGTCAATCTCTGTTTGGTTAATAGCGATTAAGGCTTTTTTAAGCTGTCTTTGGGCTTTTACATCAGTATATCTGGACAAAAGGAAAACAAAGATTAGAATGCCTACAAATGCGATTCCTGCTGCTATTTTCCAATTGGAAAAGGTCATATAGATTCCAAATGCGGTCAGCAAAAAAACCACTATGCGTAACGTGCTTAACAAGGTCATTTTTTTGTGCAATGCACTTGCTTCAGCCTGATAACGTTCTATATTTTGCTGGTAATAATGGTTTGGATTATCCATGTATAAAATATTTATCTATAATTGCATGGCATCTACTGTGCCGAAAATTGAAATTATAGTTTTAACGGCATTTTTGTAAAATTCCGGATGAATGTTTTCAAAAGTGTCAGAAGGTTTATGATAGTCTTTGTGGTCTTCTACACCAAAGTATAAAAATGGAATCTTCATTTTATGAAACGGCGCATGGTCTGAAGCGTGGGTCCAATTCTGTTTCCCATCTTGACCATCATGGCCCATTAGCAGTATTACATCTGTTGAACTTTTATAATTGGAAATAACCGATTTTAAGGTAGTGTTATAAGCTGTTCCTACGGCATATAGCTCGTTTTTATCATTCCGACTGATCATGTCCATATTGATATTGAGCTTAATTTTATCCAACGGAACTATGGCATTGTTGACGTAATGATGGGAACCTGAAATGCCTAATTCTTCTGCATCAAAAGCTGCTAAAATAACCGAATGCTCTGGCGGATGGTTTTCAAGATATTCGGCAAATGCGAAAAGTGCTGCTATACCTGATGCATCATCATCCGCACCATTATAAATTTGGTTGTTTTTGATGCCTTCGTGATCATAATGCGCTGAGATAACTATATATTCCTCTGGCTTTGTTGAACCTTTAATTAGTCCTAAAACATTGACAGCATTGTAGGTGGTGCCTCTTGTCGTAAATGTAAATGCTTGTTCGTAATCCTTAACTAATGGTTCAACATTTAAGATTTTGAATTTGTCTATGATATAGTGTTTAGCTTTTTCAGCACCGGCGGTTCCTGTACGTCTGCCTTCAAAGGCATCTGAAGACAAGGTTTTAATGTGGTGGATTAAACTGTCTGTGTTAAAACCATAGTGTGCGTCAACACTAATCTGTTGCGCAGTAACCTGGGCATGAGCTAGTGTAATACTGCAAACCAATGCGAAAATCGAAAGGCACAATTTGTGCTTCATAATAGGGAGTATTTAAGATATAAAGAAACAAAAAATCCCAATAAAGCATTGGGATTTTGAGTGATATTAATTTCTTCCTTTTGGGAAGTATATGATTGGATTATCCTTTTAATCCTGCAGCTAAATATTCACGGTTTAATCGTGCAATATTTTCAAGAGAAATACCTTTAGGGCATTCCACTTCACAAGCTCCAGTATTGGTACAGTTACCAAAACCTTCTTCATCCATTTGCTTAACCATGTTTAAAACACGCTCTGTAGCCTCAATTTTTCCTTGTGGCAATAATGCAAATTGCGATACTTTAGCACCAACAAATAACATGGCAGATGAGTTTTTACAACTCGCTACACATGCACCACAACCAATACAGGTTGCAGATTCGAATGCTGTATCAGCATCATGTTTATTAATTGGAATAGCGTTGGCATCTATCGTGTTTCCTGAAGTGTTGACAGAGATAAATCCACCAGCATGCTGAATACGGTCAAATGAACTACGGTCTACAACTAAATCCTTAATGACAGGGAAAGCAGTTGCTCTAAAAGGCTCTATATGAATCGTGTCGCCGTCATTGAACATACGCATATGCAATTGGCACGTAGTTACTAATCGGTCAGGCCCATGAGCTTCTCCATTAATATATAATGAGCAAGTACCACAAATACCTTCACGACAGTCGTGATCAAATGCTACTGGTTCTTCGCCTTTATTAATGAGTTGTTCATTTAAAACGTCTAACATTTCTAGGAAAGACATATCGCCTTCAATACCGTCAATTTGGTAATCGACTAGTTTTCCTTTGGTGTCAGCGTTTTTTTGACGCCATATTTTTAAGGTTAATTTCATAACGTTACTTCTTATTTATAACTTCTCTCTTTCACTTCAATATTCTCGTACTTCAATTCTTCCTTATGAAGAACAGCCTCTTTTGGCTCACCTTTAAATTCCCATGCCGCAACATATTGGAATTCTGGTCGTCTCAATGCTTCACCTTCTTCTGTTTGGTATTCTTCTCTAAAGTGTCCACCAGCAGATTCTTCTCTTTGTAAAGCATCTTTCGCAAATAACTCACCTAATTCCAAGTAATCAGCTACACGCATTGCTTTTGCCAATTCCTCGTTATACTCGTTTTGCGTTCCAGGAACTCTAACATCTCTCCAGAATTCTTTACGAAGCTCTGCAATTTCAACAATAGCTTCTTGTAAGCCTTGTGCGTTACGAGCCATTCCGCATTTGTTCCACATGATTTTTCCAAGACGTTTATGGAAATGATCAACAGAATGTGTTCCTTTATTATTGATTAAGTGATCTAAACTGTCTTTAACGTTTTTCTCTGCTTGATCAAATTCAGGTGTATTTGTAGGTATTTTTCCTGTACGAATATCTTTCGATAGATAATCGCCAATAGTATATGGCAATACAAAATATCCATCAGCCAAACCTTGCATCAATGCCGAAGCACCAAGACGGTTAGCACCGTGGTCAGAGAAGTTTGCCTCTCCAATAGCATATAATCCAGGTACATTGGTCATCAAGTTGTAATCAACCCAAAGTCCACCCATGGTGTAATGCACCGCTGGATAAATCATCATTGGAGTGTTATATGGATCCTGATCTACGATTTTCTCATACATCTGGAATAAGTTGCCATACTTTTCTCTGATAACTTCTTGACCTAATTTTTTAACAAGCGCTTTATCGTTAACATCTAAATGTCTTACGGTTGCTTGTTCTTTTCCGTAACGCTCAATAGCAGATGCGAAATCTAAGTAAACGGCTTCACCTGTTTTATTAACACCATATCCAGCGTCGCAACGTTCTTTTGCTGCACGAGAGGCCACATCACGAGGTACTAAGTTACCGAATGCTGGGTAACGACGCTCTAAATAATAATCTCTGTTTTCTTCAGGAATTGCTGTTGGTTTTAATTTTCCTTCTCTAATGGCAAGAACATCTTCCATGTTTTTTGGTACCCAAATACGTCCGTCATTACGAAGCGATTCAGACATCAAAGTCAATTTAGATTGATGATCTCCAGAAACAGGAATACAAGTTGGGTGAATTTGAGTATAGCAAGGGTTTGCGAAGAAAGCGCCACGTTTGTGTGCTTTCCAAGCTGCCGTTACGTTACTTCCCATCGCATTGGTTGACAAGAAGAATACGTTTCCGTAACCTCCAGTTCCTAATACAACAGCATGAGCAGAATGACGCTCAATTTCACCTGTTACCAAGTTTCTTGCGATAATTCCTCGTGCTTTTCCATCAACGATAACAACGTCTAACATTTCGTGACGGTTATACATTTTGATTTTACCACGACCAATTTGACGGTTCATGGCAGAATAAGCACCTAATAATAATTGTTGCCCTGTTTGACCAGCAGCATAAAACGTTCTTGATACAAGAACACCACCAAATGAACGGTTATCTAATAATCCGCCGTATTCACGTGCAAAAGGAACCCCTTGAGCAACACATTGGTCAATGATATTTGCCGATACTTCTGCCAAACGATACACGTTAGCCTCACGAGAACGGTAATCACCACCTTTTACAGTATCATAAAATAAACGGTAAGTAGAATCCCCATCACCTTGATAGTTTTTCGCAGCATTAATACCACCTTGTGCAGCAATAGAGTGAGCACGACGTGGTGAATCCTGGAAACAAAACGCTTTTACGTTATAGCCTAATTCTGCTAAAGTAGCAGCGGCAGAACCTCCAGCCAAACCTGTACCTACAACGATAACATCAATGTTACGTTTGTTAGCTGGGTTGACAAGGTTAATGTTGTTTTTATAGTTGGTCCACTTATCCGCCAGTGGGCCTTCAGGTATTTTTGAATCTAAAGCCATATTAGATATTTTTTAGTGATTAAAATGATGATAAAGTGCGATAAAAATAAATCCTAATGGGATAATGATTGCATAAGCTTTACCAAACCCTTTTAATCCTCTTGTGTATTTATTGTTAGCTCCGACCGATTGGAATGCAGAACTGAACCCGTGTAATAAGTGAAGTGCTAAAAACACAAAGGCAAGACAGTAAAGCGCTACACGCCATACGTCTACAAACTTGTGCTGCAATTCTTCAAAATAGCGATATTCGCCATTTGCAAGCGTGCCGCTCATGTCTCCTTCTATGAATTTGGTGTTGATTTCCGGTAACCAGAAATCGTAAAAATGGAGTCCGAGGAACAATAAAATCGCGCCACCTGTCCAAATCATGTTTCTGCTCATCCAAGTAGAATTGGCACTGCCATTATTCTTGACATAAGCAATTTTACGTGCGTTTCTGTTTCTTATTTCCAAGATCATTCCCATCACAAAGTGAAAAAGAACGCCCAAAATTAAAATGGGTTGAAAAACATATTGCACTACCCAGAAGGTTCCCATAAAATGAGAAGCCTCGTTAAATGTATCCGCACTAAATACTGATAGGATATTAATTGCAAAATGTTGTAATAAGAAAATCATGAGGAAGAATGCCGAAAGTGCCATGGCAAACTTTCTTCCAATTGAAGAATTTAAAATTCCGCTCATCTTTTGAAGGTTAGTTTAATGTTAAGCAAAGATACACTTCAATCGATTGAATGCCAAAAAATAGAAATATTTATACTTATTTGGAATGATTTTAATTAAAAATTAAAGCGCGGATTTACGATCGTGTTATATATAGAACCAAATGAGTAACTTAAACCAACGTTGAAAAAATAATTATAACCCGATCTTAATTGTTGTTGTTGCAGTAAGAGTTTTTCTAAGGATACATCGCCTGCCGGAAGATTGATTTGGTTTCTGGTAATGCTATAACTGCCGCCCAAATTAAAGTTAAAACCTTTAACTATTCTGATATTTGTGCCTAAATAAAAGGTAAGCGAATTAAGACTTGTGTCGTGCAAATACTGTTCAAAAGCGGCTTCACCATTTATATTCCCCCATTTTTGGTTGACACTGCCTCCTAATTTCAATTCATGCTCCCATAGGTATTCATTTTCTTTGGCATAAACCGATTGCTGAATATAGTTGTTATAAGCGATGCCATTAGAATACGTCAGGGCCAACTGCTTTTTTGCTGATTCGGAATAGTTGAAGAAATTGTATTCAATTGCTGGTTTAAACTCCCAGTAAAATTCTTGGTTGCTATACATTGATGATCCTAAATTGGCAAACGCACCTGCGGACCAATGGTCGCTGATACTAATGATATCACTAATAGAAAGGTATTTTGAATTTCGCTTTGAAATAATATCAGTGCCGTTATAACTAAAGGTGGATTTATTCTCTGTAAAACCCGCCCTAAAGGAAAACTTGTTTGCCTCCGTAACACGTTTTGATGATACGTTGACATTAAAACTGCTGAATTTACTCGATTCTTCACCACTATAAAAACCAGAAACGGAGGTACCAAAAACCCAATAATTCCAAGGGTCACTAATGCTGTCCGTAGCCGTTTCGTTCTCTAGAGGTTTCGTAATGTTCACTGAAATGTGCTCGGTACTGCCTTTCTTTATCCAATATCTGACCAATCCTAATTTTACATATTTTAAAATTTTAATTCTGATATCATCACTGGTCATATCTGAATCTGTAGAAAACTTGATTTGATCTTGAAGGTCTTTAAACGATTTTTGACCTATAAAATCAATGGCATACTCACTGCCACCGCTGCCATTGGTTTGGCGTGTAAAAAATAAATGGACTTCCGCATAATTTTGGTCTCTTACAAATTCAACGTTTGTAAGGTTTTGTTTAATGTAAGTCACATCGCAAATGTCGCAATCAAAGAATATCTTTAGGTCTCTCGACTCTTGGGAAAATGCATAGGAAGACACAAGAATAAGGCAGAAAATCAGAGCGGATTTAAGCATGTAATTTAGCGGTTAAAGCGTTAGGGGCGTAAGATTAGCATGCGTGAAATCCCACAAATTCAATTGAATTTCAATCTAAAAGAAAATTAAAATCTGTTAGAAAGATAGAAAAAAAATGATTCTTAATCATATGAAGTTGAAAATCCGCATGAATTTTTTAAAACGATATGTGACTAGGCGTCTAAAATTTGATTTCCTCATCGCATATTTTACGGTTAAAAATTTCATAAAGCCGCTATAGATTTTTTTTAGCAACACTAAAACTGTAATTTTGAAAAAACTTCACATTATGAAATACGATCAAATAGACCGCACACTTTTTATAAAGAACCGAAAAAACTTTATGGCTCAAATGAAACCGAGCAGTTTAGCGGTTTTCAACTCAAATGATATTTACCCAATTAGTGCTGATAGCACCATGCCTTTTCAACAACACCGCGATATTTTTTATCTAAGTGGTGTAGATCAGGAAGAAAGCATCTTGGTGCTTTTCCCAGATTGTCCAAAAGAAAACCATCGTGAAATTTTATTCTTAAAAGAAACGAATGATCATATTGCTGTTTGGGAAGGTGAGAAATTGAGTAAGGAAGCGGCGTTTGAAACATCTGGTATCAAAACCGTGTATTGGTTGCAAGACATGGAGAAAATCATGTTTGAATTAATGACGCAATGTGATACCGTTTACATCAATACAAATGAACATTATCGTGCCAATGTAGAAACGGAAACTCGTGAAGACCGTTACACAAAATGGTTAAAGGAGAAATACCCTGCGCATTCTGTTGCGAAGAGTAATCCAATTTTACAGCGTTTACGTTCTGTAAAAGATCCAATTGAGATTGACTTGATGCAAAAAGCATGTAACATCACTGAAAAAGGATTTAGAAGACTGTTGAGTTTTGTTAAACCTGGTGTTTGGGAATATGAAATTGAAGCTGAATTGATGCACGAATTTTTACGTAACCGTTCTAAAGGCTTTGCGTATACGCCAATTATTGCTGCTGGAAACAATGCGAATGTATTGCATTATGTAGTCAACAATCAACAATGTAAAGAAGGCGATTTGATCCTATTGGATGTTGGTGCGGAATACGCTAATTATTCAAGTGATATGACCCGTACGATTCCAGTGGGCGGTAGATTTTCTAAGCGTCAAAAAGAAGTGTACAATGCTGTTAACCGCGTTAAAAAAGAAGCTTCTAAACTGTTGGTTCCTGGAACTGATTGGGCAGAATACCACAAAGAAGTTGGTGATATGATGACGTCAGAATTATTGGGTCTTAAACTACTTGACAAAGCCGATGTTCAAAATGAAAATAAAGATTGGCCAGCTTACAAAAAGTACTTTATGCATGGTACGAGTCACAATATCGGTTTGGATACGCATGATTACGGTATTTTAACTGAGCCAATGCAAGAGAATATGGTCTTTACTGTGGAGCCAGGTATTTATATTCCTGAAGAAGGGTTAGGTGTCCGATTGGAAGATGATTTGGTCATCCAAAAAACAGGAGAGCCGTTTAACTTGATGGGTAATATTCCTATTGAAGCAGACGAAATTGAAGACATAATGAATTCATAACATAAAGAAAAAGGCACTTGAAAAAGTGCCTTTTTTATTTTTACATGGTAACTGCGTTATGCAGGTACCAAGTCGAATACGTAGCGGTTGAGTTTTCTTAAAGTTTCAACCTTATCGCTCGTGTTAATCAACAATGATATATTGTTGTTGCTACCACCATAAGCAATCATTCTCACATTGACGTCTTGCAGAATTTGGAATAATTTTGGTGTGTCTGGATGATAGACAATCTGATTCCCCACTAAACATACAATGGTTCTATAATCGTCCACTTCTACTGTGGCGAATTTTTCTAATTCTTCAACTATTTCTGAAAGGTGTTTCGTGTCGTCAATAGTTAGAGACACTGCAATTTCAGAAGTTGTAATCATGTCAATAGACGTCTCATACTTCTCAAATATTTCGAATACTTTTTTTAAGAATCCGTGGGCAAGGAGCATTCGGGCCGATTTAATTTTAATGGCTGTAATGCCGTCTTTAGCTGCAATCGCTTTAATGCCTTCACCATGAATAGCATTAGTGATTAATGTGCCGTGAGAGGAAGGTGACATTGTGTTTTTTAATCGCACAGGAATGTCCAATTCTCTGACAGGCATTACGGTTTGTGGATGTAAGATTTTAGCTCCGAAATACGCCAACTCCGCTGCTTCATCAAATGATAAATTTGAAATGGCATGTGTGTCGGGTACAAAACGCGGATCATTATTATGGAAACCGTCAATATCGGTCCAGATTTGAACTTCAGTAGCCTGTAAGGCAGCGCCAATAATTGTAGCCGTATAATCACTTCCGCCACGTTGTAAGTTGGCAATATTGCCATCAGCATCTAAGCAGATAAATCCTTGGGTGATATAAATGTCCGCTTCAGGGCGCTCTTCGATGATGCGGTTAAAACTCTGACGGATATAGAAATTATCGGGTTCATTAAATTTATCAATCCGCATGAATTCCAAAGCGGGAAGTAAACACGCATTCAGACCTTCTTGTTTTAAAAAACGACTGAAGATAAAGGTGGACAACAATTCGCCTTGAGCAACAATTTTATTGGCTAATAATGGTGAATAAATAGCGTTGGTGTCATCTTTAAGCGAATCAAATATCGATTGCACATAAGTCTCTACTTCAGTTTTCAGCGCTTCGTTGTGAATCAATTTCGCCACCGTATGCTTATACGTGGTATGCAAATCAGAGATGAGGTCTAAGGCATTTTCAATCTCCTTAAATTTTATGCACTCTGAAATTGTTACCAAGGTGTTGGTAGTTCCTGACATAGCAGATAAAACCACCACTTTGCGTTGGCCATCGTTAATGATGTTTTTAACATTGGTCATGTTTTCAATTGACCCTACAGATGTTCCTCCAAATTTTAAAACAAGCATAATTATAATGTATTAAGCGCACGAAAGTAGAGGTCTTAAGCCTCTTAGCCATAAGAATTCAAAATTTTGACTAATTTTACACAAAATGTTATATAATTAACAAATGAGAACAATTGCAGCGTGCGTGCAGGAGATTTTGATTGCACAACCCTTTTTGGAAGAGGCGTTGTCCAGAGGAATTATCAATTATTCTGCTTTAGCGGAAGAGTTGGTAGCGCCAATTGGAGAAATGCTCAGAAAGCCTGTAAAATCTGGCGCTATCATGATGGCGTTGCGACGTTATCAACCTCCGGTCGATTTTGGAAATTCATTAAAACTTAAGCGCGTCATTCAGCATTTGGGAGATATCACCGTACGGTCTAATCTCACCGATTTCACGTTTCAAAATTCAAAAACCTTAATCCATAGCCATTCCAAAATAATGCGAGATATGGACGGGCTTTCCAATGTGTTTTATGCGTTTACGCGTGGTATTTACGAAAGCAACATTATAATATCATCAGCCCAAAAACATAACGTTCTTAAGAATTTTCAGTTTGAGCTTTTAATAGGAGAGAAAGCAGATCTTTCTGCAATTACCATCAGTTTGCCTTCAGATAACAGCAAGGTCACCGGACTTTATTATCAGATTTTTAAACGCTTGGCTTGGGAAGGCATTGCACTCTATGAAGTGGTATCCACGACCAATGAATTTACAATTTTGGTAGAAGATGACGTCGTGGACAGAGCCTTTTCTGTTATGAAGCGGTTGAAGGATTAAATTGTTTATACATATTAAGTAGGACAAATATTAATAGTGATGGGAAAATCCATCCCAAATTATAGTGACCTAGAGGAATGGTGTCAATAATCGCATTTAAACCCTCCGAAG
Organism: uncultured Gelidibacter sp.; assembly: GCF_947500795.1. Classification (GTDB taxonomy): domain Bacteria; phylum Bacteroidota; class Bacteroidia; order Flavobacteriales; family Flavobacteriaceae; genus Gelidibacter. The sequence continues at coordinate 426,906 of NZ_CANMTE010000002.1, forward strand.
GCATCAAAATCTTCAAGAAATCAGGAATGCTAAAGATAAAGGCCGTAATTACCGTGCCTCTAAAAACAAGCGCTGAGGCCCATTTTTCGGGAATAACATTCAACAGAATTAATATGATGGTAATCGGATAGATAAACATCAAGGCAGGAATAGCCACATCTATGATGAATTTTACATCAAATTGACCAATAACAATGCCCATGACACTTCCAATAATCGCGGTAATTGTATAGACGGTTTTGGAATTATTAAATAGCCCCTTTAAATAATCGGCAGTACCGGTAACAATTCCCACGGCAGTGGTAAAACATGCCAAGGCAATTAAAATACTCAATAAGCTCGCGCCGGCTGTTCCTAAGGTCTTATTTCCTAAACCTAGCAATAATGCGGATCTCGACACATCTTCTGGGAATTCTGAATTGTGTAACGATCCGATTAATACAAGTCCTGTATAGATGATGAATAATCCGAAACCTGCTACTAATCCCGCTTTAAAAATGAGTTTTTGTTTATCTGCAGCGGGACTGGAATTCTTTAAATTTATGGAGATGATCAACACCGCGCCAACAACCATTGCTGCAATAGCATCAAAGGTTTGATAGCCTTCTAAAATACCATCAACCAGCGGTGTGGTAAAATGTGTGGGTTGGACAACGCCCGGCGCCGAAAACACAGCAATCCCGATAATTGCCAACAAGATGACAATAATTATAGGTGTTAGATATTTGCCTAATAAGTCTAAAACTTGGGAGCGATTCATCACAAAAATGAATACCAAAACAAAATAGATGGTGCTGGTTAAGAGGCTGCTCGTATTGAAAAACGGTGCGATAGCCATTTCATGTGTTACGGAAGCTGTTCTTGGACCAGGAAGTAATAAGCAAATGCCATAGACGGTAAAACAATAAATGGTACTGAAAATTGGCGATACTTTTTTCCCAAAATCGTACATGGTGCCTTGTAATTTGGCATGCGCCACGATACCTAAAATGGGAAAAATTACTGCGGTAATAACGAAACCAATAGTGACCAATAACCATTTTTCGCCCGCTTGAAAGCCTAAGAAAGGTGGTAAAATAAGATTTCCAGCTCCAAAAAACATTGAAAATAATGCAAAACCGGTAATGAAAATGTCCTTGGTTCTATTCATTGCGTGCAAGCTTAAAATTGATAGCCAACTCATTAGGGTCAACTAAAGACTATAACTTATATTTGCCGAATATAGATTAAATATGATAGTAGAATACAAAGACATCCCAGTTTTTTATCAGGATCAAGGACGCGGAAAAACCGTGGTTTTACTACATGGTTTTCTTGAAACCTCAATCATGTGGAAGGATTTAATTCCTGAAATTGCAAAAAGCCATAGAGTAATTGCCATAGATTTATTAGGTCATGGCGAGACGGGCTGTTTGGGTTACATCCATACAATGGAAATGATGGCGGATGTTGTAAAGTTCGTTATGGAGCATTTACACATTGAAAAATCTGTAGTCATTGGGCATTCCATGGGAGGCTATGTTGCCTTGGCGCTGGCTGAAGCCTATCCTCACAAAGTTGAGAAATTATGTTTGATGAATTCGTCGCCATTTCCTGATTCGCCGGAACGTCAAACTAACAGAGATCGTGCGGTAGAAGCTGTGAAGTACAATCATAAGAATTTTATCAGAATGTCTATCGCTAATTTGTTCAGTCCTGATAATAGGGAGCGTTTTGATGAAGACATCGAGTTTATTAAATCGGTTGCCATGCAGTTGCCAGTTCAAGGGATTGTGGCGGCGTTGGAAGGTATGAAGGTGCGGAAGGACAGAAGTGAGTTGCTAAAAAATCTCAATATCCCAAAATTGGCTATCCTTGGCAGGAAGGATCCTGTTTTAGAGTATGATAGCGTACGCCCGCAGTTGGTAGCATTGGGCATTGAAATTGTTGATTTTCCTGACGGACACATGTCGCATATCGAAAATAAAGAAGAATTAACTTACAAATTAATGCATTTTGTCGAATAATAATGTGTTTTGGCGTTAATTGTGCTTATTTTGAGTAAGTTAGACCTCTCAAACACAGATAATCATGAAAAAAAACAATACTGCACCAGCTCCGATGAAGCTTTATTGTAATCTTTTCGGACACAAGTACGAAGTCTCTAAAAAAGTGACGCTACATGTTAAAGAATATACCTGTAAATGCTGCAAAAAACAATTGACCACCAATAGCGATGGCGATTTGACGGAATTGACACCTAAGTTTAAAGAAATCAATTCCATATTAGAGGAAATGTACGTGCGTCGAATGGAACGTTCTAGGGAAAAAGGCTTCCGAGTTCCTGCATACTAATACCGGCAATGCTCTTTTTTACTCTTTAGTGTATTTAAACTGTCAGATCAATCCAATTTTTTAAATGGAATACTTATCAATCGTGAAGCCATAATCTGACGCGGAATATTTTTCTTTTAAATTCTAATTTAAAACAATCTTAACACATAATCTTTTCGAAATTAATTCGTTTTGATTACTATGTAGGATGTTATAAAATTTTGAGTTTTGAAAAATTTATATTGCAGATTATTCAGTCACAGTTTCATAATAAAAAACGAAATCACGAAGTTCGTTAAAGAGTATACTTGTTCACAGTGCGGCAAGCATTTCACCACTAGCGATCAAGGGGATCTCATCCCTTTAACCGATAAAAGGCGTGAAATCAATCAAGAATTAAAATCGCTTTATAACAAACGCAGGAAGCTAAAAAAGAACGTTTATTGATCTTTTAATGCGTTCCAGCCTTTCGCAATTAATGGTACAAGCGTTTCTCCTCTCGTAATTAAATGCATGCCTCTTTCTTTTTCTGTCATATAACCAATAACGGTTAAATGTGGATTGCCTTTAATTTTTGGGAAATCTTCTTGGGAAACAGTCATTAACAATTCATAATCTTCGCCGCCATTTAAAGCAATGGTCGTGCTATCAATATTGAATTCTTCACATGTAGAGATAACTTGTGGATCTAGCGGAATTTTATTTTCATATAATGCCGCTCCAACACCGCTTTGTTTACATAAATGGATGATTTCTGACGACAGTCCATCGCTGATATCAATCATGGACGTTGGCTTCACTTTTAAATCTTTAAGCAACTTCACGATGTCCTTACGCGCTTCAGGTTTCAACTGTCGCTCAACAATATAAGTATACGGATCTAAATCAGGCTGGTTATTCGGATTCACTTTAAAGACTTCCTTTTCTCTTTGCAGTACTTGGAAACCCATGTAGGCGGCGCCTAAATCGCCAGAAACAACTAATAAATCATTAGGTTTTGCACCGCTTCTGTAGACTACATCGTTCTTATTGACTTCGCCAATGGCTGTTACAGAAATGATCAATCCGGTGGTAGAAGAGGTGGTGTCGCCGCCAACAATATCCACGCCGTACACTTGTGCGGCAGCTTCAAAGCCGGTATAAAGTTCTTCAATGGCTTCTAACGGGAACCTGTTAGACACAGCAATGGAAATAGTCACTTGTGTGGCCGTGGCGTTCATGGCATAAATATCAGATAAATTGACCATAATCGCTTTGTAGCCCAAATGCTTGAGCGGCATGTAGCTCAAATCAAAATGCACATGTTCTACCAATAGGTCGGTGCTGACCACAACTTGTTTCGATTTAAAATCTAAAACAGCGGCATCATCACCAATCCCTTTTACGGTCGATTTTTGTGTAATTTCAAAATGTTTGGTTAAATGGTCTATCAGGCCAAATTCACCCAAATCAGCCAGAGACGTACGTTGTTGGTTTTTATCTTCTATCATAATTGCAAATTTATTAATAAGCCCAGTAATACAACAGTTTTTATCAGAAAATTATGATAATCACTATGTGCAATTTCCTATAGTACCATTTACTAATATAATGTTAGGTTGTATGGTAAAACACTTCTTAAGTTGTATATTTGTGGTCTATTTAGAAATAATCTATATAACGCATGATAAAAGTATCTGAATCAGCTAAAAAGAAGGTCATTGAACTGATGACTGAAGATGGCTACAACTCGTTAACCGACTTTGTACGCGTTGCTGTGAAAAGTGGTGGTTGTTCGGGTTTATCATATGATTTGAAATTTGACAAATCACAAGACAGTGAGGATAAAGTTTTTGAAGATAATGGTGTCAAAATTATTGTCGATAAAAAAAGCTTTTTATACCTCATTGGTACAACTCTTGAATATTCAGGAGGGTTGAATGGTGCAGGCTTTGTATTTAACAATCCAAACGCCAATCGTACCTGCGGATGTGGGGAATCATTTTCCCTTTAAACCCATCCCATCTTCCTAAGAGGAAGAAAATGAATAATTAATGAAATTGACATGACGAAATACACAGAAGACGACTTAAGAGAAGAATTAAAAACCAAGGAATACGAGTATGGTTTTTACACGGATATGGAGTCAGATACGTTTCCCATTGGTTTAGATGAAGATGTTGTTCGCGCCATCTCATTGAAAAAAGAAGAACCACAATGGATGACGGACTGGCGTTTGGAAGCATTCCGTGCCTGGAAAGATATGATTGAACCAGAATGGGCGAACGTGAAATACGTAAAACCAGACTTTCAATCTATTTCTTATTACTCCGCACCAAATACTAAACCTAAGTATGATAGTTTAGATGAGGTAGATCCTGAACTATTGGAGACCTTTAAAAAACTAGGTATTTCTCTTGATGAACAGAAAGCCTTGGCAGGTGTTGCAATGGATGTTGTAATTGACTCCGTTTCAGTAGCCACAACGTTCAAGAAAACCTTGAATGAAAAGGGTATTATTTTCTGCTCTATAAGTGAAGCTATTAGAGAGCATCCGGAATTAGTAAGAAAATATATTGGTACAGTGGTGCCACAAAAAGACAATTTCTATGCAGCCTTAAATTCTGCTGTATTTAGTGATGGTAGTTTCTGCTACATTCCAAAAGGCGTGCGTTGCCCAATGGAATTGTCAACCTATTTCCGAATCAACCAAGCCAATACAGGGCAGTTTGAAAGAACCCTTGTGATTGCTGATGAAGGAAGTTATGTGAGTTATTTGGAAGGTTGTACCGCGCCAAGTAGAGATGAGAACCAATTGCATGCCGCTGTGGTAGAGTTGATTGCTATGGATGATGCTGAGATTAAATACTCAACCGTTCAGAACTGGTTCCCTGGAAATGCTGAAGGAAAAGGTGGCGTGTATAACTTCGTAACCAAAAGAGGCTTGTGTGAGAAAAACGCAAAAATCTCATGGACACAAGTGGAAACAGGTTCAGCAATTACATGGAAATATCCAAGCTGTATCTTAAAAGGTGATAATTCAGTAGGTGAATTTTACTCTATTGCCGTTACCAACAATCACCAACAGGCAGATACTGGAACGAAAATGATCCATTTGGGTAAAAATACCAAATCGACCATTATCTCCAAAGGTATTTCTGCAGGTAAATCTCAAAATTCCTATAGAGGATTGGTTCAAGTGAGTTCAAGAGCTGATAACGCCCGTAACTTCTCGCAGTGTGATAGTTTATTGATGGGTAATGATTGTGGAGCGCATACCTTCCCATACATTGAGGTCAAAAATAAATCGGCCATAATTGAACACGAGGCAACGACCAGTAAAATTGGTGAAGATCAAATTTTCTACTGTAATCAACGTGGAATCGATACTGAGAAAGCCATTGCGTTAATCGTTAACGGTTTTAGTAAGGAAGTATTGAATAAGCTGCCGATGGAATTTGCCGTGGAAGCTCAAAAATTATTGGAGATCAGTTTAGAAGGCTCTGTTGGATAATACACCAACGCCGTCATTATATAATAGTACAAGTTTAGAAAATAAAATAGTCAGATTCTGAAAGTAAACCCTCAGGATTTGGTCCCGATGCAAAGGGATAATAATTGAAAGTTAAATCTTATGTTGAAAATTAACAATTTACACGCAAGTGTTGAAGATAAAGCCATCTTAAGAGGCATTAATTTAGAAGTGAAAGCAGGGGAAGTACATGCCATTATGGGACCAAATGGTTCTGGTAAAAGTACCTTGGCATCTGTTATTGCGGGTAAGGAAGAATATGAAGTAACCGAAGGAGAGATCTTATTGGAAAACGTAAATATTGACGAGATGGCACCAGAAGAGCGTGCTCACAAAGGTATTTTCCTGTCTTTTCAATATCCTGTAGAAATCCCTGGAGTTTCTGTAACAAACTTCATGAAAACTGCTATCAATGAAACCCGTAAAGCAAACGGTCTTCCTGATATGCCAGCTAATGAGATGTTGAAATTGATCCGCGAAAAATCTGAAATGTTAGAGATTGACCGTAAATTTTTATCCAGATCTTTAAACGAAGGATTTTCAGGTGGTGAGAAGAAGCGTAACGAAATATTCCAAATGGCCATGTTGGAGCCTAAATTAGCAATCCTTGATGAAACGGATTCTGGTTTGGATATTGATGCTTTGCGCATTGTAGCCAACGGCGTTAACAAATTAAGAAGTAGGGATAATGCAGTCATTGTTATTACGCACTACCAACGTTTGTTAGATCATATCGTTCCTGATTTTGTACACGTATTGTTTGAAGGACGTATCGTAAAATCTGGAGGTAAGGAATTGGCACATGAGCTTGAAGAAAAAGGCTACGACTGGATTAAAGAGGAAGTGAACGCTTAATTAAGTATGCAGTCCACAGGATGCAGTCTTCAGTGACTGCTGACTGAAAACTGCCAACTGAAGACTGAAAAAATGGAATTAAAAGAAAAACTCATAGCCTCATTTATGGCATTCGAAAATCAGGTGGATATCGATTTGCCTGTACATGATGTGCGTAGTGAAGCAATAAAGCAATTTGAAACCCAAGGTTTCCCATCCAAACGTGATGAGGCTTGGAAATACACGTCTTTAAACAGTATTTTAAAGCATGATTATAGCGTGTTCCCAAAACGCGAAAATCATATTGATTATAACGATATTAAAAAATATTTCATCCACGATATTGACACCTATAAGATTGTCTTTATTGATGGGAAATATTCATCACATCTTTCTGAGACCACGCATGACGGTATTGATGTGTGCTTAATGTCATCAGCATTAACAAAGCCTAAATACAGACTCATTATTGAGAATTATTTCAATAAAGTGGCCACAAAAGATAGCTTATCATCTTTAAATACGGCTTTTTCTCAAGAAGGTGCCTACATTCATATTCCTAAAAATAAATTGGTAGCAAAACCAATTCAGATTGTACATTTTTCTACAGGAAATGAAGCAGCATTATTGTTGCAACCTCGTAACTTGATTGTGGTGGATGAGAATTCACACGTTCAAATTATTGAGCGTCACCAAAGTTTGACTGAAAACCCAGTGTTGACCAATAGTGTCACTGAGATTTACGCAAATAAACGTGCCATTGTGGATTATTATAAAATCCAGAATGACAATGAAAACGCATCGTTAATTGACAGCACTTTCGTCAATCAAAAGCAAGAAAGTGTTGCTTCCGTGCATACGTTTTCTTTTGGAGGTAAACTGACCCGTAATAACCTGAATTTCTATCAAAATGGAGAACGTGTAGATTCTACAATGAAGGGAATTACCATTATCGGTAACAAACAACATGTAGATCACAACACTCTTGTTCACCATATTGAACCAAATTGCGAAAGCCATCAAGACTACAAAGGTATTTTTGGAGACAGCAGTACCGGTGTATTTAATGGTAAAGTTTTGGTGGATAGAGAAGCACAAAAAACCAATGCATTTCAAGCCAACAATAATATTTTGTTGAGTGATAAAGCGACCATCAACACGAAGCCTCAATTAGAGATTTTTGCTGATGACGTGAAATGTTCTCATGGCTGTACCATCGGACAGTTAGATGAAACTGCTATGTTTTACTTGCGTTCTAGAGGTGTTCCAGAAAAGGAAGCAAAAGCATTATTGATGTTTGCTTTTAGTAACAATGTTATGAGTTCAGTTAAAATCCCAGAAATTAAACAGCGTATCACTAAGATTATCGCGACTAAATTAGGGGTTAATATTGGCTTCGATCTGTAATTCCTAAACGCAAGATCCTCTTAAATTAAATTTGAATTTATTTTATTTGGAGCTATTTCCAGCTTTCGGCAGTCGCTCTCTACGAGGAGCTCCAACAATGCCTCAATCTGGGCTATGAAAAAATAAAACCTATGTTCAACGTAGAAACTATAAGAAAAGACTTCCCAATACTTAAAAGACAAGTTAATGGGAAGTCTTTGGTGTATTTTGACAATGCTGCAACCTCACAAACCCCACAACAGGTTATTGATGTTATTGTAGATTATTATTCAAATTACAACGCGAATATTCACAGAGGTGTGCATACGTTAAGTCAAGAAGCAACTGACAAATACGAACAGGCACGCCTTAAGATTCAGAAGCATTTTAATGCAAAGGCGTCTCATGAAATCATCATGACCTCAGGTACTACACACGGCATCAATTTGGTGGCAAGTGGTTTTACCGCGCTATTGGAAAAAGGCGATGAAATTATTGTTTCGGCTTTAGAACACCATAGCAATATTGTGCCTTGGCAAATGTTGTGCGAGCGTACTGGCGCAATTTTAAAGGTCATTCCTATGAATGACGAAGGCGAATTGGTCATGTCTGCTTACACGGACTTACTCTCTGACAAAACAAAACTTGTTTTTGTAAATCATATATCAAACGCCTTAGGAACCATTAATCCTATTGAGTTCATCATCCAAAAAGCACACGCCGTTGGAGCAGCGGTATTGATTGATGGGGCGCAGGCATGCCCTCATGTGAAACCAGATGTGCAAGCGCTTGATGTCGATTTTTATGTGGCATCAGCTCATAAAATGTGTGGTCCAACAGGGGTTGGGATGTTGTATGGAAAAGAAGAATGGCTAAATAAACTACCTCCTTATCAAGGCGGTGGGGAGATGATTGCTGAAGTTACATTTGAGAACACTACTTATGCTGACTTGCCTCACAAATTTGAAGCAGGTACACCAAATATCTGCGGAGGTATCGCTTTCGGAGCAGCAATAGATTATATGAATACTATAGGCTTCGATAAAATTGCTGCTTACGAGCATGAACTTTTAGACTATGCTACGGCGGAACTTCTAAAAATAGAAGGCTTAAAAATTTATGGGACTGCAAAAGAAAAAACATCAGTAATTTCTTTCAACTTAGAAGGTATTCATCCATATGATGTGGGCACATTGCTAGATAAAATGGGCATTGCGGTACGTACCGGACATCATTGTGCACAACCTATTATGAATTATTTTAAGATTCCTGGAACCATAAGAGCGTCTTTTGCTTTTTACAATACGAAGGAAGAAATTGATGCCTTGGTATCTGCCACTAAAAAAGCCCAATTAATGCTTTCATAGATGGTCTTCAACGTTATAAAACTCAGTAAACTATAGTAGAAAAACATCCGAAAGGGTGTTTTTTTTATGCCAAATTGCGAATAAATTGCAATTTGCATTTCATCGAAAAATCATTAAAAAAGTTATCAATTTAGCTTGTTTTTTATTTCAATACTCTACTTTAGGGAAAATTTTAACTTAAAACATAGATTTATATGAAAAAAATTTTCCTAGGAATGGCAGCTTTAGCACTCGTTTTCACATCTTGTGATAAAAACGAAGAAGCGATCAATCAAGAGCAAGTAAGTGTTGATATGAGTGACTTTAACTTGTATACAGATCTTGCTGACACAGGAGAGGCTAGACCTTCATCAGATGCGGCGTTAAAGAATTGTTTTTCCATGGCTAACCTGAACAGGTTATTGGATGAAAACCCGGGGCTATACAAAAAAATGTATGACGTAGAGTATCATACAAGAAAAAGTCAAGTAGGAAAAGGTAAGCCAGGCGGCGGAGGCGGAGAAGACCCGACACCACCATCAGATAACTTAGGGGTAATAACTATTCCGGTTTATGTACATGTGGTGTACAGCAATTCTCAGGAAAATATCTCTGATCAGCAAATTGCTTCACAAATGGCAGTTTTAAATAAGGATTTCAGAAAAACAAACTCTGATCTAAATACTATTCCAGCAGAATTTGCTGGCCTTGCAGCTGATACTGAAGTGCAGTTTACACTTGTTAACACATTCAGACACGCTAATTCAAAAACCTCATGGGGAACTAATGACCAAGTGAAAAGTGTTTATCCACCAGTATCTCCAGAAACTCATTTAAACATTTGGGTTTGTAACATTGGCGGTGGTATTTTAGGTTACGCACAGTTTCCTGGAGGTCCACTTGCTACAGACGGTGTTGTAGTAGGGCCTAACTATTTTGGAACTACAGGCTATGTGTCTTCTCCATTTGATAAAGGAAGAACATTAACACATGAGGTTGGACATTATTTAAACTTACGTCACATTTGGGGTGATGGAAGATGTAATCAAGATGATTATGTTGCTGATACGCCAACTTCTGATGGCCCAAATTATGGTTGTCCATCTTACCCAACAGTTAACTGTAGATCTACGGACATGACTATGAACTATATGGATTATACTAATGACGCTTGTATGAGCATGTTTAGTTTAGGTCAGAAATCAAGAATGCGTACCATCTTTGCTTCAGGAGGTCCTAGAGCTGCTATGGCAAACTAAAAACACATAAATATGAAACAAAATGCCTCTTTATGAGGCATTTTTTGTTGACAAATTTAAATGCCGATAAGGCGAAAATCCTTATCTTAAATTAAGACCTTTGTCTATGGAAAAGGTTTTAAAATATGAAAGTGAGATTAGCGTCTGTAGTATTAGTGTTTAGTTTTTTGTGGTTTACTTCGTGCCAATTACTATCCTCAGAAAAAATTATATATGTTAAGAATGCTTCTGTGGCGTGTGCCGATGATGCATCGCAAAAATGTCTTCAAATAAAAACATCTGAAGATGCGCCGTGGACAAATTTTTCTGGCACCATTGATGGTTTTGATTATGAGGAAGGGAATTTTTATAAATTAAAAGTCTCAGTTAGTTCGGCCGAAAACACTTCTGCGGAAGCGCCACAACCGTCCTACACATTAGTGCGCATAGAAGAACAAACCAAGACCCCATTAACCTTAGATAACGGCTTTTGGATTGTGGTGGACATATTGGATCAAACACGATTGCCGAGAAATCCAGTGTTTAGTATTTCGGAAAATCAGATAAAAGGGAATACAAGTTGCAATAAGTTCTTAGGCTCTTTGGAATTAGATGCTAAAAAATTTAAAACCAGCATTGCCAAAACGACGGATATGGGGTGCAAAACAAATGAGGTCGAGTACTTATTTGTTGAGAACCTGCCTCATGTAAAGCGCTACAAAATTAAGGGCGACAGTTTGTTGCTAATGGATAAGCACAATAAAAAAATAATGGCATGCGTTTATGCACATGACTAATTCCTAACATCTTAAACTATAATTTATGAAAATCATAATAAGCATTTTTACATTAATCTTATTCTCTAACCAATGCGGTCAGAACAACGAATCGAAAGTTGAAGACGCACAAGTTGGGCAAAATCAGGAGGAATTGACCATTACATATGAAGCGCAAACGAGAGGTTTTTACGAAAAAGTATGGGCAGATCAGACAGGAATATTCTTTGCTGATAACCGCGAATTAAACAATGTAAAAACTGCTCAAATTTCTAAGGCCGTTTGGGAAGAACTGATGGCTCTTAAAAATGCTATCAATCTTGATGCCTTGCCAAATTTGAAAGCGCCTTCTGAAAAACGATTTTCGGATGGAGCGCCAATTGGTAGTTTAATTATCAAAACAAAGCAGGCTGAAGTTGAAAGTAGCGAATTTGATCACGGAAATCCGCCACAAGAGATCAAGGCATTGGTAAATAAGTTATTAAGCATCAAGGAAAAGCTCTGAAAAACAATAGATAAATTGTAACTTTGTAGAAAATTTTAGAATGACTATAAAAGCCATACAAGAAGACCTGATAGACGAGTTTTCAATGTTTGAAGATTGGGAGGAACGCTACCAATATATGATAGATCTTGGTAAAACCTTGCCGTTGATTGATGAGCAATACAAAACGCAGGACAACATTATAAAAGGATGCCAAAGTAAAGTTTGGGTCCATGCTGAAATGAAAGATGATAAAGTTGTGTTTACTGCAGATAGTGACGCTATTATCACCAAGGGAATCATCGCTATTTTAATTCGCGTTTTTTCTAATCAAGAACCTAAAGATATTATTGCAGCTGATACTGACTTTATTGATGCTATCGGTCTTAAAGAACATTTGTCGCCAACACGTGCCAACGGATTGGTGAGTATGATCAAGCAATTAAAAATGTATGCTATTGCATACCAAACCCAATTAAATTGAGCTAAGAAGCTTTAAGATTTAGATGTTTTTACACCCCTAAACTCTTAAACTCGTTAACTCCTAAACTTTAAAAAAAATGAGTGATACAATAGATGTTACCGCCTTAGGCGAAAAAATAGTAAGAGTTTTAAAAACAATTTACGATCCAGAAATTCCAGTAGATATTTATGAACTTGGATTGATTTACGATGTGTATGTCAATGAAGATATGGATGTGAAAATTCTGATGACTTTAACCACTCCAAACTGTCCTGTTGCAGAGACCTTGCCTTTGGAAGTTGAAGAAAAAGTGAAATCCTTAAACGAAGTAAAATCTGCTATTGTTGAAATTACTTTCGATCCGCCTTGGACGCAAGAACTGATGAGCGAAGAAGCACGCTTAGAATTGGGCATGCTTTAGTTTAGTCTAGTTTAGTCTGCAGACTGCAGTATTCAGTTTGCAGTTTTCAGTTGATAGTATTTAGTCGATAGCTTTCAACTTTTTGATATGGAATTTGATGGTCACAATTGAGAGTTTCAAAAACGTTCTTAGTTGCCCATTAGCCTAATTAAGAAATTTATCAGCCACCGTTTAAACCTTGATACCCAACAATGCCAAGACACAATCCTAAATCATTAAAAGATAAAGACAAAACAAGTTTAAAGAAGTCTTTTAGTGCCTTGGTGTTCATTCCGCGTTTCTTTAAGGAGATTTGGGCAACCAATAAAAAATTATTTCTTTTATCTGCGTTTTGCCGACTTATTGGAGCGCTCTTGCCTGTCATCATTTTATGGGTTGGAAAGCTTATCATTGATGAGATCATTCTTCAGACCAAAATTGATACGTCTGATTTAACCCAACTTTGGACCTATGTAGCAATTGAATTCGGACTCATAGTGCTTTCGGATTTGATGAGTCGTGCCATTTCTCTAACAGATGGGCTACTGGGCGATGCCTATTCAATTGATTCATCTGTCACCATCATCAAAAAAACCAATCAAATAGACATCAGTCTCTTGGAAGATTCTGAATTCTATGATAAATTGGAACGTGCCAGAATGCAAACCGCAGGCCGTGTCGGGTTATTATCGAACGCGCTTGGGGAAGTGCAAAGTCTGATTTCCATTATAACGCTTATCGCAGGTTTAATTTATTTTGAACCCTATCTGATTATTTTGTTGGTGTTGAGCATTATTCCCTCTTTCATCAACGAAATTTGGTTCAGTCAGGAGCAATATTCTTTGGCAAGAGGTTGGACTGCGGAACGTCGCGAACTCGATTATCTCCGATTTATCGGTGCCAACAACGTAACGGCTAAAGAAATTAAACTTTTTGGGTTGACTGATTTTATCGTAGATCGGTTTAAAAACCTATCCGAAGAATATTTTCAACTGAATAAAAAACTAGCGATCAAACGCTCCGCTCTAGGATTTGTCTTCAACGTTTTAGGTACAATTAGCTATTATGGTGCCTATATTTTTATCATTTATCGCGTTATTTCTGGTGTGATCACACTTGGGGAATTGACTTTCTTATCCGGATCCTTCAATCGATTGACGCGTAATCTTCAGGATTTCTTTTCAAAATTCACAAGAATTACTGAAAGTGCGCTGTATTTGAAAGACTACTTCGAATTTATCGATATTTCCATCGAACCAAAACATAGTGAAGATCAACCGTTGCCTAAAAAGATACAGACAGGTTTCGAATTTAGGAACGTTCGTTTCTCGTATCCTGATTCTGAGCATGAAATTTTAAAAGGGGTCAGTTTTAAAATTGCAGTGGGAGAAAAAATGGCGTTTGTAGGTCAAAATGGTGCCGGTAAAACAACGCTTACCAAGCTTATGTTGCGTTTTTATGAGCCCACTTCTGGTGAGATATTGTTGGATGGCATCAATATTAACCGCTATAAAAGAGACGAATATCAGGAGTTTTTTGGGGTGATTTTTCAAGACTTTTTCCGCTATGAATTTACGGTTAGAGAGAATATTGCCATTGGTGATATTTCAGAATTGGACAATCAAGAGAAAATTGAAAATGCAGCTCGATTAAGTTTGGCCGATGAGGTGATTGCAGGCTTTAAAAAAGGTTATGACCAACAACTTGGGAAACGTTTTTATAAAGGTCAGGAACTTTCTGGTGGGCAATGGCAAAAAGTAGCGTTGGCAAGAGCTTATATGAAAGATGCTGAGGTCATGATTTTAGATGAGCCTACATCAGCATTAGATGCCAAAGCGGAGAGTGATGTTTTTAAACGGTTTATTGGCTTAACGCAAGGTAAAACGAGCATTATTATCTCCCATAGGTTTAGCACCGTAAGACAAGCTGATAGAATTTTGGTGTTGGAAGAAGGCAAGGTTTTAGAAATAGGCACTCACTTAGAATTGATGGGAAATGACGCCTTGTATGCGCAATTGTTTCAGTTGCAAGCGGAAGGCTATCAATAGTAAGGTGATTCTCCACACGACATTATAAATCAAAAAATCATAAAAATTCGGAAGGCGTTGACGCGATGCGTTATCCTATCAGTGCACCAAGTAGTTTCAAAATAGAAAGGGATTAATAAATAGCTTATTTTTGTAATATGGAAAATGAAATTATCAATAGAGTAGCCAATAGTAAATTGGTGGTTGTAGATCTTGAAGATTATTATCCGAAAGGCCCGCGTACTGTTCTTGATATTAAAGATTGGTTGTTTCAGGAATTAGTGTTGCGTGAAAAGGATTTTAGAGAACATGTTAAGCAACATGACTGGGAGCAATATCAAGGTCATTATGTGGCGTTAACCTGTTCATCAGATGCTATTATCCCAGGTTGGGCCTATATGTTGATCACGATGAATTTGGAACCCTATGCGAAAAGTATCGTTATTGGCGATTTGGAGCAATTGGAAACTTCAATTTATCAGGAGATTATTCAGAATTTGGATACCTCTGCTTTTGTAGATCAACCGCTGATCATAAAAGGATGTTCCAACAAGCCTGTACCTACGAATGCTTACATCATGCTGTCCCAAAAATTAAAACCACTTGCAAGGTCCATTATGTATGGCGAAGCCTGCTCTTCGGTGCCCTTGTACAAAAGGAAATAATAATCCTTTTGAAGACATTTCAATATTATCGTATCTTTGCACGCTTTTAAAATAAATTAGTAGAATTTAAAACAGTGAATTATGAGAAATAAAGTACTATTAAGCTTTGTCTTAATGTTGACTATGTCATTTGGTTTTGCACAAACCAAAGAGGAGCTACAAGCTCAGAAATCAGAAAAACAAGCAGTTGCTGATGCAGCACAAGCTGAAGCAAATGCAATTCAAGCACAAATTGACGCCCTTCCAGGTTGGAAAAAAGGTGCGTTTGGTGTGATTGGTGGAAGTTTATCAAACTTCAACAATTGGTATTCTCAAGGATCGCCTAACAACAGTTCAGGTAACATCGGTATCAACTTTAATGCTTATGCAAATAAGTTAGAGGATACTTATTTCTGGAGAAACTCTTTAACAGTTAACTTAGCGTGGGTTAAGTTTGATGATAAAGACAATCCAAATGATGATGATAGTTTCAGACCATCAACTGACGTATTCAATATCTCTTCTTTATACGGAAGAAAATTGAGCGATAAATGGGCTGCTTCTGCTTTAGGAGAATACAGAACTACTATCCTTAACAACTTCAACGATCCTGGATATTTAGATTTAGGTGTTGGTTTTACATGGACACCAACTGACAATTTAATTGTTGTGATCCACCCATTGAACTACAACTTTGTATTTGCTGACAATGACGCTATCTTCAATTCATCTTTAGGTGCTAAAGTTGTGGCTGACTATACAAGAAAAATTGGTGCGATTAACTTTAAATCTAACTTGTCTGCTTTTTACAGCTACGAAGATTCAGATTTATCTAACTGGACATGGAGCAACGCATTTAGCTACACACTTTGGAAGAATATTGGTGTAGGATTTGACTTTGCATTAAGAAGCAACAAACAAGAGGCTTTAAACTATGCATATGGAAAATACAACCCAATTGCTGTTCCAGCACAAACAGAGCCTACATTTGATAATGTAGACAATGATTTACAAACATATTATACAGTAGGTTTGACTTACAAATTCTAAGTTCAACACTACCTTCATAAAAAAAATGCTACCTGATTGGGTAGCATTTTTTGTTTGTAATGTATTGAAGTGATTATTCTTCCTCTTCTTGGTAATCTGGATAAAGAAAGTTGTTATAAGGGAAACGAGCCACGTGAATGTCTCTTACTTCATCATACACACGTTTTTTAAACGCTTCCATATTCTCTTTGTTTAACGCAGAAATAAAAATGGCGTCATTCCCAATTTTATTCATCCAGGTCTTTTTCCATTCCTCAAGTGAATAATTTGCCTTGGTTCTTACCGCAACCAAATCATCTTTGTCAAAAGGTACAGCTTCATAAGCGTCGATTTTATTGAAAACCATAATGGTTGGCTTATTTGCACTGTCAATTTCACCTAGAATTTTATCAACTGAGGCAATTTGGTCTTCAAAGTTAGGGTGCGAAATGTCTACCACATGTAATAGCAAATCGGCCTCACGAACTTCATCTAACGTGCTTTTGAAGGATTCTACCAATTGCGTAGGAAGCTTTCTAATGAAACCTACGGTATCCGTCATTAAAAACGGAAGGTTGCCAATAACTACTTTTCGCACAGTGGTGTCTAAGGTTGCAAACAATTTATCTTCTGCAAACACTTCGCTTTTACTAATGACGTTCATTAATGTAGATTTCCCAACGTTGGTATACCCCACCAATGCAACGCGTACTAACTGACCTCTATTGCCACGTTGTACCGACTGTTGACGGTCAATAGTTTTGATTTTTTCCTTTAAAAGTGAAATTCTGTCGCGAACAATACGTCTATCCGTTTCAATTTCAGTTTCCCCAGGACCACGCATTCCAATACCACCTTTTTGACGTTCCAAATGCGTCCACATTCCTTTTAGGCGTGGAAGTAAGTATTCGCATTGTGCTAATTCAACCTGTGTTCTCGCGTAACTTGTTTGTGCACGTTGGGCAAAAATATCGAGGATAAGGTTGGTTCTATCCAATACCTTGCATTCTAATAGTTTACTAATATTGCGTTCTTGTGCTGCTGATAATTCGTCATCAAAAATGGCAGTCCCAATCTCGTTCTCTTTGATAAATTCGGCGACTTCCTGCATTTTCCCAGTCCCAATAAAGGTCTTAGGATTTGGCATTTCCATTTTTTGTGTGAAGCGTTTTACGACTTCCCCGCCAGCGGTATACGTTAAGAATTCGAGTTCATCTAAATATTCTTTAGACTGTTCTTCATTCTGTGCCTTGGTGACAACACCAATTAAAACGGCTTTCTCTAAATTAATATCTTTTTTCTCTAGCATAAATCTGATTAAAACACAAAGTTACATAATTGATTGGCTATCATTTAGTATTTTTAGGACTTAAATTATTAAAGTGATTCCTCAACATCCCAATTCTGATATTCATACCATTGCCTTTTACAACACTGAGAATCTGTTTGATCACATAGATGATCCGCTTATTTTGAAAGCCGATTTTCTAGAAAAGACAACGAAAAAATGGAATAAAGAGCGGTATGAAAATAAAATCTATAAAACAGGAAAAGCCATTTCTAAAATAGGCTTTACGGATGCACAAAAGCCTCCAGCACTCGTTGGCTTGGCAGAAGTTGAAAATGATAAGGTGTTGACCGATTTGGTGCAGAGTAGGTACCTAAAACCTTATAATTACGACTTTGTACATTATAATTCGCCCGATGAAAGAGGAATTGATGTGGCTTTGCTGTACGACAAAAGCAGTTTTCGGTTAGAGTCTTCTGAAACTATCATGCTTCATGTTGAGAGCGAAGTTGGCGTTAGGGATTATACAAGGGATATTCTTAAAGTTAGTGGCTATTTAAAGGACGAAAGAATTCATGTTTTGGTCAATCATTGGCCGTCCAGACACCAAGAGTCCGATGCAACGGGTCATAAACGCATGACGGCTGCTCAGCGAGTTATCGATCTTATGAATGACATTCTTAAGGAAGAACGCGATGCAAAAATTATGGTGATGGGCGATTTTAATGATAATCCTAAAAACGAAAGTATTCAGTATTTAAAGAATGCGCATCAGCTTTATAATCCGATGGAATCGTTGCTATCTTACACAAGAGGCAGTGCGAATCATAGCTTCAAATGGATTTTATTTGATCAGATTTTGATGACCAACAATTTATTGTCGCCTCAAAATGGTGGACTTCAATTTTTGAAGGCCGATATTTTTGATGATAAATTTTTAACCCAATATGAAGGTAAATATAAGGGGCAACCTTTTAGAACCTATGAGGGCAAAAAATATAAAGGTGGTTATAGTGATCACTTTCCAGTCTACGTCCAATTAGAGCGTAAAACAGGGCTGTTAAACGGTAATGAATTTGTTGCTGAGCATTAAAATGGTTTTAGATAGGAAACCAATTTCTAAATCACTTTCAAGAATAATACCGCCAAAAACACAGCTACTACAGGAATTAGCCATAGAGTCAGCGTGCTATAACCCGAGGATTTCTTTTGGATGGCATTCATGATTTTACGTTTCTTGCCGCTGTATTGAATCCAGTTTATAAAATATAGGATAAAGAACGCAAACACAAGCAGTATCCAGGCGTTTGTTGCAGACATGGTGTCTACATGCATTTGTTTGAAAAACTCTGCAAAAAAGACCCCTAAAACCAGAAGTAATGAGGCTTGGACAAGAGTGATGTATAAAATAGAAATTTTATTAGCCTTCGCCTTATAGGCAGTCTTCTTATAGTTATTAAAACTATTGAAAAATAATTGGTCGAAAATCGTCATAGGCGGCAAAAATAATCAAATAAACCTCTTCATCGTAAAGTTATTTTAGTCTGACGTTAAAAGAAATACATCATCAATTTGGTACGATCCATCCAAGGTGGTGTCGGTTCCTGATCCTGTCACTTTAAAGGCGACATGCAAGGTCCCTGTATATGAGGAAAGATCAATCAAGCCGGAGTAGACATATTCATACCAAGGGTTGCTTTGAGATGGGAGGGCGGCTTCTACGGCAATCCAAGTAGCATCCAGGGCATTTGTACCGTTATAATTTGTAGAGACCATTACTTCAAGAGTGTTATTGGGAGAATCCAAATGATGTTGTGCTGCCCTAAAGTATAAAAACTCATTAGATTGTGCATTCATATTGAACCCAGGCGTTATCAACCACCCGATATTTAATGGAGCGCGCGAACCAAAAGTGCCGAATTCAGTAAAGCCATTGCCTTCAAGGTTTTTCTCACGCCATTTTGTAGTGCCCGCTTCGGCAAAGTTTGTCCAACCTTTAAAATTTAAATTGGTATTATGCTTCGCAGATTCAAAATCTTCCTTAAATATCACAGTAAAATCGTCCATTTTTAAGGGTGTACATCTACTATTGGTCATGGAAATATCGGTAATATCGTTTAAAGCGATTACTAATTTGGTGCCATCATATGTTTTTGAAACAACGCCTGCTATACTCCCATTTCCTGTAGGTAACAACACATCTTTAAACGCAGCAAAGGAGCTTGTTTCTAAAGTGAACTTTGAATACCCAATTGTTCCTGAGCAACTTTGAAGCTGTCTTAACGTGTCAAAATCCTCTTTAGAATCAAAATAACGTTTCCCATCTAGGTTGGTGGGGAATTCGACCCCGCTCAACTTTGCGTAAATGCCGATGTGACTACTGTTTACTTGAGAAAGTGTAAGCGCTAACGGCATCATTTCTAAGGTTGTTGAAGATCGAAACATGTTTTGGGTTCTCTGATTCTCAGTTAAGCGTTGAACAATAGTACCGAATTGATTGGTTTTTGTGGTTCCGCCGATGGTTACCACACCATTTCCCACGCGTTCTTCACCAATATACAGCCCTTTTAATTTGATATAAACCTCTCTTCCAAAGTTATATTGGTTATAACTGTCCACTTGATTCACGATAACCTTGATGCCCGCCGTAGGATGTTGTGCTGCATTCTGAATAAATAGTTCCTTAAAAAAGTTTCCTGATTTATCAGAGGAACTCACATATCCTTTGATGTAAATGTTATTATCAATAAGCACCGGGAGCGAATTGTTGTTGGTATATTTTGCTTTCAAATCTGTAAAGGAAATTTCAGTAGCACCACTTGTCAGAAGTGCGTCTAAGCCTTTATTTTCTTCAATTCCCAAATCTTCTGGGATTGAAAAATCGTCGTCTTGTACACATGAAGTTGTAGCAAATATTGCTGCCATAATAACGAATACCCGGAATACTTTATATATCTTAATCATGGCAGCTCTTTTTGATTTCTTATTTAAAATTTGATTTTAAAATCTCACATACACGTTTAAAAAGTAGGTGGCACCTCGTCCGTACCAATATTTTGAACCAAACACAGGCGTATCGTGATTGGCATCTTCCTTTAACTCTCTGTAATTGGCATTTCTGCCTTGTTCAAATCCTCCTGTTTTATGTACGGTGTCTAGCAAATTGTTTATGCTCGCAAAAAAGCCTAAATAATAGTGGTCTATCTTCCAAGATTTTCCGCCAACAAGATTTACAATCATATAATGATCAAATTTCTCTTGTTTTAAAAGCTGTTTTGCCACTTCAGGGTCATAATCAATAAAAGGCAATCCATCAGCATCAGTATAAAAATTTCGAGATCGGGTTAACGGGTTGGTGTCTACATAGGTGTCATCGAAAAAATTGGCAGTAGCTCCAAACCACCAATAGTCGGGGTCACGATATTCAAAGCCGACAGAATAAGCGGTTTGAGGTCCGTTGGACAATCTGTAATTTTTTAACGATGCTTCCCCAATTTCGATACCGCTAGGATTGGTAAAACTCGAAGACGTCAAGTATAAATTTGGGTTGTTGCTATAGGTATATTGACCTAATGAGCCAGCACCTTTTAATTTAATTGTTGGTGTAATTTGTGCCTCAATACCCAATTCTACTCCAAAATGTTGCTTGTCAATACCCTGTAAAATCTCTTGAACAAATGCTGAGGTTTGGTTTTCGGTGATTTCAAAACTGCTCAACCCATTGGCATAATAAAATGAAATTTCGTTAGCATCGGCAATCTGCATATAAAACCCCGTAAGTTTGGCTTTCACGATAGAAGAACGGAAGATATAACTAGCATCTGCCGAGATGATTTTTTCTTCGGTAATATTTTTGACCACATTATGATTTTCCCGAGAGTTGGAATAGGTGTTTCTGAGTGAAGGCGCTTTTGAGAGGTATGCTGCATTCATGGCTAATACATGTTTTCCAGTGATTTTATAGGTGATTCCTCCTTTAGCACCTAAACCGGTAAAATTTAATTTAGCACCTTTTCCAAACGAATTCTCTTCATAAACTTCATGTTGATACCGTCCGTCACGTTGATAAGCGGTTTGTGTGACATTTAAAGCAGCAAAAAAATCTACCTTACTGTATTTAAATTGTGCCTGGGCAAATCCGGAAATGACGGTCGCGTTAAGCAGGTAATTGTACCTGAAGCGTTCGCCTTCCCCAACAATTCTATTGGGGTTTTTTAAATCATATTGGATGTTGTCAAACGAGTCTACATTTAACGCGCCATTTGCCCCTAATAAATCGGTGATTTCAGCAAAATTATCCGAATTAAGATGGTTAAAGTTTAAAAATCCATTCACGGTGATGTGGTCCGTGATATCAGAAATAAAAATCGTGTTAGCTGTGAGTTGTGTATCATCATTGCGGTCTTCATACAATAAATACGCCGCCGAGGATCCGCTGCTATTATTGGTGATGTTGGCATCATAAATCCTGCGCCAATCAATTTGTCCATCTTTCAAAAATTCTTGTTCTAAAAGATACGCGGTGGTATAATCAGGGCCATTAGAATTGGCTAACGCATAACTAGGCAGTTTTTGATAATAGGCGCCACTAGGGTTGGCGCCTCCAGGATAATCCAAACGGCTATTTCCCGTTTTGCCAAATTGATAGCCTATGTTGGTGTTCAGGGTCGTATTCTTATTTATTTCCCAATAATGATTGAGCATCAAAATAGGTTCGCTGACTTCCTTCACGCGTGAATTTCGCTTTTCACCATTTTGATAACCCCAATATTCATTATAGGTAATGCCTTTAAGATCGTAAACTTCTTGAGTGTTGGGTGATGATTTTCCTCTACGGTTTGGCGTATAAATGGTGGTAAGGTTAAGACTATGTTTCTCATCAATTTTCTTTTCGATAGCTGCGAAAAACGAATTGGAATCATAAAAAGTAGCCTCTTGAAAACCTTCCTCTCCCCAGCGTTTGCCGACAGCTGCAGCTATTGCCCAATCACCTTGCATCATTCCTGTAGCGTAACTGCCAATCACACGATTGGTATAACTTCTGTCAGAAGATGAATAGGTTAATCGGCCACCTTTTTTATATTCTGAAGCTCGGGTATTGATATTGGTTGACCCAAGCACGCCGCCAAACGTGTAGTTTGAGGGCGTTAAGTTGGTCGCTAATTCTTGATTTCGGACCACATCATTTAAACCGCCCCAATTGCTCCATTGCGGTCTGCCATTATACAATTTGTTCATTTCAATCCCGTTCATCAGAATAGTGCCATTTTCAGAGCCCAAGCCTCTAATGCTAAAAAAGGAGGAACTGAATTCAAAAGCTGCTGTTCGTTGGAAGATATCCTGTGAAGATTGTAAAAGCCCAGAAACATTGTCGGCACCGCCCGTTGTGTCGTCATTCAATTCGTCGTCAGAAAGTGTAACGGTAAACATGTCCACCGAATCAGCAACGTTAATATCAAGCATCATATCGCTGATATCCAAAGTTTGACCCTCGTAAATGATGATGGGAAACCGTTTTGTAAGGTACCCACTTTTTTCAATTTTTAGAATCTGTTCTCCTAACGGAATAGTTGCCGTAAAACTAAATTTTCCTTCAGCATCAGTTTCTGTGGTTTGAAGTGTTTCCTCAATGGTGATTTTTACGCCAGGAATGGGAGAGAGGGTTGTGCCATCTATAACACTTCCTCTTAAAACAGTTTGTTGAGCGACTGCAGAAAAGGCAAAACAACCAAATAAAAAAAGCATGGTATAATTTTTCATAGGCTACTTTTTTATTTGATATGTCAAACTCGAGTTCTGACAAGAAGTGATGGTTATCTAAGTGTAGGTATTCTTACAAAATTGTCAGATTGATAACATTTGAAATAATTGCTCTGTTTATTTAAAAATCAGATAATTAGCAGTATCAAATGTAGGTTATTTATAATAAAGATTTACATTTGATTCAGGAATATTGCAAGCACACAAAAACAATTTGTAAAATGAAATTACAGACCTTATGCTTCAGTCTTGTGTTAGTAGTGTTTGCTTCCAATCTGTGGTCACAAGAGCCAAAGAAATTTAAGATTCATACCGTAGCGTTTTACAATCTGGAAAACTTTTTTGATACTATCAATGATCCTATCAAGTTTGATGAGTCGAGCCCGATGATGGAATTAAATACGGGACGCTCAGCGGTGTATGAAAAAAAGGTGAGCAACATGGCGCGTGTTATTGCGGATATAGGCGCTGATGGCGCTCATAATGGGCCGGCTATTTTGGGAGTTTCAGAAGTTGAAAATAGAAGTGTTTTGGTCGATTTGGTTAATGATCCGCTATTGTTAGGCAAGGATTATGGCATTATTCATTATGAATCTCCAGATATACGCGGCATTGATGTGGCCATGATTTATCAAAAGGCACTTTTTCAGCCGATTTCCACAAGTAGTCATACCTTAAAAATTTATGATGAAACAACTAAGAATCGCGTGCATACAAGAGATCAACTTTTGGTTAGTGGAAAACTAGATGGCGATTTGATTCATATTATCGTCAACCATTGGCCTTCGCGAAGTGGTGGCGAAGAACGTAGTCGTAGTAAGCGAATTGCCGCAGCGAAACTCAATAAAAGACTTATTGATTCTTTGCAGATTGTCGATCCCTACGCCAAGATTATTACGATGGGCGATTTAAATGATGACCCCAACAATGCGAGTTTAAAAGAGGTATTGAATGCAAAGCCTGATAAGGAACAACTAAATTTAAAAGACCTCTACAATCCGTATGAAAATTTCCATAAAAACGGATTGGGCACAACGGCATATCGTGATGCTTGGAGTTTGTTCGATCAGATTTTAATGTCGCAATCTTTATTGGAAAAGGATTATTCGTCATTCCGATTTTACAAAGCCTTTATCTATAATAAGAATTACTTGACTACCAAACGCGGACGTTGGAAAGGGTATCCGTTTAGAAGTTTTTCAGATGGCGGATTTACGGGTGGTTTTAGTGACCATTTTCCCGTGTACGTCTATCTGATTAAAGAAGTGCCATAACTACTATATAGAAATAAAAAAAAGCCACTTTCAAACGAAAGTGGCTTTATAAATTTATAAAAATGAGATCTCTTACAAGTCAAACTTGATGCCTTGTGCTAAAGGTAATTCGTCAGAATAATTAACGGTATTTGTTTGACGGCGCATGTACACTTTCCAAGCATCAGATCCAGACTCACGTCCGCCACCTGTTTCTTTTTCACCACCAAATGCACCACCAATTTCAGCACCTGAAGTTCCGATATTTACATTGGCAATTCCACAATCTGAACCAGCGTAAGACAAGAATTTCTCTGCTTCCTTCATTTCGTTGGTCATAATAGCAGAAGATAACCCTTGGGCCACACCATTTTGTGTTTGAATTGCATTTTCTACATCACCAGAATATTTCATCAAATATAAAATTGGGGCAAACGTTTCGTGTTGCACAATTTCATAATGATTTTCTGCTTCAATAATTGCTGGTTTTACATAGCAGCCGCTTTCAAAGCCTTCGCCTTCTAAAACGCCACCTTCAACCAATACTTTTCCGCCTTCAGCTTTTGCTTTTTCAATAGCTGCTAAATACGTTTTTACAGAATCTTTGTCAATTACTGGTCCCACATGATAGTTTTCATCTAAAGGATTCCCGATTTTTATCTGACCGTAAGCACCAACTATGGCATCTCTAACTTTATCGTAAACTGATTCGTGAATAATCAAACGACGTGTTGAGGTACAACGTTGTCCTGCAGTACCAACAGCACCAAATACAGCACCCGGAACGACCACTTTTAAATCGGCAGATGGTGTGATAATGATGGCATTGTTGCCCCCTAATTCTAATAATGATTTTCCAAAACGTTCCGCTACAGTCGTACCAACAATACGTCCCATTCTGGTAGAACCTGTTGCAGAAACTAGTGCAATTCTATGGTCTTTTGTCATGAATTCACCAACCTTATAATCGCCATTGATGATACAAGAAATCCCTTCAGGTAAATCGTTGTCTTTTAAAACTCCTGCAATTATATTTTGACAGGCTATAGAACATAAAGGTGTTTTTTCAGAAGCTTTCCAAACACAAGTGTCACCACAAATCCACGCAAGTGCTGTATTCCAAGCCCAAACAGCAACAGGAAAGTTAAATGCTGAAATGATCCCAACAACACCAATTGGGTGCCATTGTTCTCTCATCACGTGACCTGGACGCTCAGACGGAATGGTTTGTCCATTTAATTGACGAGACAAACCTACTGCGAAATCACAAATATCAATCATCTCTTGTACCTCACCATAGCCTTCTTGCAGTGATTTTCCCATTTCATAAGACACGAGCTTCCCAAGAGGTTGCTTCAATTCTCTTAATTTATTTCCAAATTGACGTACAATCTCACCACGTTGAGGTGCTGGTACGTCTCTCCAAGTTTTGAAAGCTTTGGTAGAAGCGTCCATCACTTTATCGTAATCTTCTTTGGTCGTAGATTTTACCTTACCAATCAGTTTTCCATCTACTGGTGAATAGCTCTCAATAACTTCGCCGTTAGAAAAACTAGTTGAGCCTGTTGAAGTGCCTTCATTTATATCTTTAACGCCTAATGCTTTTAGGGCTTTTTCAATTCCAAAATCTGTAGCAACTGCTTGCATATATATATTTTTTAATTAATTAATGATGTTTGCGAAGATAACAATAATATGTCGCTTTTAGAAGCCTTAACTCCTTAAAAAAATGCTAACTTTAAGGCTGAATATCAATACCTATGCTATGAAAAACCTCATTTATTTCCCGCTTTTAATGCTTTTTTTTCTGAATTGTAAAGACAATCAGAAGGCTTCGGCTTTAGAACAATCAACTCATACAGAAGCGGCAAAAGCCAAAAATTCTGAATCAAAAAAAGTAAATGAATTTGCCATTGTCATTCATGGTGGCGCTGGTACAATTTTACGGGAAAATATGTCGGCAGAAGATGAAGCAGCCTATAATGCGAAGTTAGAAGAGGCTATTAGAGTTGGGCACGACATATTAAAAAATGGCGGGTCAAGTTTGGATGCTGTAGAGAAAACCATCAATGTTTTGGAAAATTCGCCACTGTTTAACGCAGGTAAAGGTGCGGTGTTTACAAATGCGGGCACGAACGAATTGGATGCCTCAATTATGGATGGAAAAACATTGAATGCTGGTGCTTCCGCGGGAACCAAAACTGTTAAAAATCCGATTAATTTGGCAAGAGCGGTTATGGAGAATTCACCGCATGTGATGTTGTCGGGAGAAGGTGCTGAATTGTTTGCGAAAGAACAAAATTTGGAGTTGGTGGATCCATCCTATTTTTATACTGAAAGCCGATTTAAAGCATTAGAACGTGTAAAAGCAGTTGAAGACACTAAGAATGCACGCGACAAAACTGCCTTTTATGATCCGATCATTAAAGATTCAAAATTTGGTACTGTCGGGTGTGTGGCATTGGATAAAAACGGGAATCTTGCCGCAGGAACTTCCACAGGTGGAATGACCAATAAACGTTGGGGCCGCATTGGGGATGCGCCAATTATTGGGGCGGGTACCTATGCCAACAATGCTACCTGTGCCGTAAGTAGTACGGGTTGGGGTGAATATTTTATCCGTGCGATGGTGGCGCATGATATTTCAGCCTTAATGGACTATAAAGGCTTGAGTCTGCAAGAAGCTGCGAGAGAAGTTATTCAGAAAAAAGTGCCTGATTTAGGTGGCGACGGTGGTATTGTTGCGGTTGATAAAGATGGCAATATGGTCATGGAATTTAATACTTCGGGCATGTACAGAGCGTCTATGGATGCGTCTGGCAAATTAACGGTCGGGATTTACAAAGACTAATTTTTTAATGTAATCAAAATATTCACAGAAGCTTTATCGCTTCTGCATCTACCTAATACCATCCGTTATGCCGTTTAAAAAATTCGTTGCGTTTGTTTTTCTATTGCTTCTGGTCGTGTCTTGTAAAAAAGAAGACGCTAAACATGAAGACACTGATAATCTTTTCAAATTCCGAGATTACATCAGTTATACAACGGCTGGACGTGTATCCGTTGCTGATCCTATCCTTATTAGCTTGGCAAATGATGTTGAGGGTTGGACTGCGGGGCAGGTCATAAACGAGAACCTTATCAAAATTGAACCAAAAGTTCAAGGGAAATTAGTGGTTGAAAATGCGCATACCTTAGTTTTTAAACAAGATGGACCGCTTAAACCGGATACTGAATACACCGTAAATATTAACTTGGCTGAACTCTATAAAAATCAGCCTAAAGAATTCAAAACCTATACCTTCCAGTTCAAAACCATCGCGCCTAGTTTTAATGTGGCCACCACCAATTTACAATCCTACAGTAAAAAGTGGCAGTATGTGGAGGCGGTTTTAAAATCGGCGGATGTTATCGATCTTAAAAACGCAAAACAACTTGTTGAAGCGTGGCAGAACGGGAAAAAACTCAATTTACAGTGGAATGAAGCGGCAGGGAAAGAGCGGGTTTTTGAGTTTAAAATTGACAGTATCAATCGACTGCTTGAGGACAGTGAAATTCTAGTCAAATGGAATGGCAAAGCCATGAAGGCAAGCAATTCTGGCGAAAGTAAATTCAAAATTCCTGGCATCAATAATTTCACGATTGTCAATGTCTCAGTCGTTCAAACACCTGAGCAAATGGTGTCCATTAATTTTTCGGATCCCTTAAACAAGCAACAAAATTTTGACGGATTGGTAACCATCCAAAATTCTAAAAATCCAAAGTTTATAGTGGATGGCAACGTTTTGAAAGTGTATCCAGAATCGAAATTAGTAGGTGATGCGTTGGTTGATGTTTATCAAGGTATTGCCAATACCGATGGCTTTAAACTTAAAAAAGGATTTTCTGAAACCATTTCTTTTGAAGATCTTAAGCCTCAAGTGCGTCTTATCAGCAATGGCACAATATTACCGAATTCCAACGAACTTAAATTCAATTTTGAGGCTGTCAATTTGAAGGCGGTCGACGTTCGCGTAATCAAGATTTTTGAAGATAATGTGTTGCAGTTCTTACAAGATAACGATTTTCAGAGCAATAATCAGTCGGCTATTAAGCGCGTAGGACGACGAATTGCCAAACAAACCATCACCTTGCAAAATGATGCGGTTGCCAATGATGGGAAATGGAAAGCTTACAGTATTGATCTTTCAAAATTTTTCAATGCCGATCCGGGTGCGAATTACCGCATAGAATTGAGCATCAAAAAAGAGTATTCCGTCTTTAATTGTGATAATTATGCGAACGTAGGTAATTCAGAAGACGATTATTATGAGGACTATTATTACAATGAGTATTACCAGGAAAATTACAATGAAAGCAACACGGAAGATGAAGATTTGCGTGAGGAAGAATATTGGGATAATTTAATTTACAGCTATAGAAAATCTAACTATAACTTGGAGGAACGCAACAACCCGTGTCATGAAGCTTATTTTAATGAAAACCGTATTGTTTCCCAAAATCTGATTGCGTCCAATTTGGGTGTTATCGCCAAACAAGGCGCGAATAACACGTATTATTTTGCAGTTTCGAATATTTTAAATACGAATCCTGAGTCGGGTGCAACGGTGAGATTGTTCAATTTCCAACAACAAGAAATTGGAAAAGTAACAACAGATAGTGAAGGCTTGGCAGCATTTAAAAGCACTAAAGTAGCCTCATTTGCTATTGTCACTAAAGGGAAAAATACGAGTTACATTAAATTGGTAGATGGCAATTCATTGTCCTTAAGCAAATTTGATGTGTCAGGAAACAGTCTGCAACGCAGCCTTAAGGGCTATATCTACGGTGAGCGTGGTGTTTGGCGTCCTGGAGATTCGTTGTTTTTGACGTTTATGTTGAATGATAATGATAATAAATTGCCGAAAGGACATCCGGTGAAAATGGAAGTAACGGATCCGAGCGGAAAACTGATCTACAAGAATATTAGTTCGGAGAACATTAATAATTTCTACCGATTTACAGTGCCTACAGAGTCTGAAGGAAAAACAGGAAGTTACAATGCGAAAGTTTCCGTTGGCGGCGCGTCATTTTATAAAGGATTGCGCGTAGAAACCGTCAAGCCAAACCGCTTAAAAATCAAAATCGATTTTAAAGATGAGATCTTGTCTAACAACGAGCCTCTGAACGGAACGTTAGATGTACAGTGGTTACATGGTACGCCTGCAAAAAATTTAAAAGCCGAAATTAAAGCCAAGTTCAGCACTTCTTACGAAGGCTTTAAAAACTTTAAAGATTATGAGTTTGTGGATCCTACCCGTTCGTTTTCTTCAGAAGAACTCACTGTTTTTGAAGGCAGCTTAAATGATGAAGGGGTCGCAAACATTACCAAACCTTTAAACGTGGGTAAAAATTCTCCCGGATTATTGAACGTTCAATTTTTAGTGCGTGCTTTTGAAAATGGTGGTGATTTCTCGTTGGATGCATTTACTAAAACCTATGCGCCTTACAGTTCTTTTGTCGGTTTAAAATCTCCAGAAGGAAACAAAAATGGCTCCTTTTTTACAGATCAAAATCAAACATTTGATGTGGTTACGGTCGATGCAAAAGGGAAACCTATTCAGCGTGAAAATCTTGAAGTGAAAGTCTATAAAATAGAATGGCGCTGGTGGTGGAATTCATCTGAAGACAACCTGTCCAGTTACGTGTCGAGTACCTATCACAAGCCTTATTTGGACAAAAAGGTGACGACAAATGCCAACGGGAAAGGGAAATTTTCCTTAAATATTCCAGAGCATGAACGTGGTAGATATTTAATCAGAATTACAGATCCTCAGAGTGGACATGCAACCGGAAGAACGGCATATTTCTATAAAAATTGGTATCAAAACTCGTCAGATACCGACAAAGAAGCAGCCAAAATGTTGGTGTTTTCAGCAGATAAGGAGAATTATAATGTTGGACAATCGGCCAAAATCACCTTTCCGTCAGGTACTGAAGGCCGAGCGCTTATCAGTATAGAAAATGGCTCAGAAGTACTTTCCTATAAATGGATCCTCACCAAACAAGGTGAAACGACCGTCAATATTCCGATTACAAAAGACATGGCGCCCAACGTGTTTGTCAATATTTCCTTATTACAACCGCATGCAACCACGGCGAACGATTTGCCACTTCGTTTGTATGGGGTTATTCCGTTGATGGTTGAAAATCCAGAAACGAAACTGAAACCGGAAATTAAAATGCCAAATGCGCTGCAACCTGATCAAGAGTTTGAAGTGGTGGTCAGTGAGCAGAATAAGAAACCAATGACTTATACGTTGGCAATTGTGGAAGAAGGTTTATTGGATCTCACCCGATTTAAAACGCCAAATGCATGGGACGAATTTTATGCCCGTGAAGCTTTGGGAGTTAAAACTTGGGATATTTTTGATGATGTCATTGGTGCCTACAGTGGAAGTATTGATCAGGTGTTTGCCATTGGAGGTGATGCAAATGCTGCTGCCGGTAAAAACAAAAAACCGAACCGATTCAAACCGGTGATCAAATATTTGGGACCGTTTACTTTGGGTGCAGGCGAGCGAAAAACACACAAGATTAAAATGCCAAACTACATTGGATCCGTGAGAGCTATGGTTGTTGCAGGTGATGCGAAAACCGAAGCTTACGGTAGTGTGGAGAAATCCGTACAAGTCAAAAAACCATTAATGGTGTTGGCAACATTACCACGTAAACTCAGTCCAGGTGAAAAAGTGACTTTACCGGTAACTGTGTTTGCCATGGAATCTAAGGTGAAAAATGTCAATATCAGTTTGAAATTAAGTGACGGGATTTCAGTAGTCGGTGCAGCATCTAAATCGCTGACGTTTGCGATACCAGATGAGCAGATGACCTATTTTGAGTTGGACGTCAGTAAGTCAAAAGGCTTCAATACCGTTGAGGTGATTGCAACTGGTAATGGCGAAAAATCAAGTTATAAAGTGGATATTGAGGTCTATAATCCAAATCCAATCACCTCAAAATCAATAGATGAAACTTTGGAAGCCAATGCTTCCAAAAGCATGGATTTTACAACCTTTGGAGAAGCAGGTACCAACAGTGCAATAGTTGAATTTTCAACCTTACCTCCAATGGATTTTACCAGACGTTTACACTATTTAATTCAATATCCACACGGGTGTTTGGAACAGGTGACCTCGGCAGTGTTTCCACAATTGTTTTTGAATGATATTTTCGATTTGACTTATCAGAAGAAACAGGACATTCAAAAGAACATTGAAGCTGGAGTAAAGCGCTTGGGCAATTATCAAGTGGCTTCTGGCGGCATGAGTTATTGGCTGGGCGAGCATACTGTAGATGATTGGAGTACAACTTATGCCGGACATTTTATGTTGGAAGCCGAGAAAAAAGGCTTTGTATTACCGTTGACGTTTAAGAATAATTGGCTGCGTTATCAAACCCAAGCAGCAAGAGATTGGCGCCCGAGTTTCAGAACCCCGAATACTGATTTGGCACAAGCATACCGCTTGTATACGCTTGCTTTGGCAGGAAGTCCAGATTTGGCAGCCATGAACCGCTTACGGGAGTTTAGTGAGATTTCCAATGAAGCCAAATGGCGATTGGCAGCAGCTTATGTATTAGCAGGTCAGAAGGAAGCTAGCCAAAAAATTTCGAGCACCGCCAATATTAATTATACGCCGCCAAAATATAATTATTACACCTACGGATCGGTGGATAGAAATCGTGCCATGGCTTTAGAAACCATGGTGTTGACCAAAAACCCTAAAATGCGTGAAGTCGCACAGGATTTAGCGAAAGATCTGTCGAGTTCAAAATGGATGAGTACCCAAACCACTGCCTATAGTTTATTGGCTATGGCGAAAATGGTGGAAGCAAATGGCGGAAAATCGCTTGAAGTTAGCTATACGTTCAACGGTAAATCGGAAACTATTGACACCAAGAGCGCTATTGCCCAACGTGAATTAGCCGTAAAAAATGGAAATAATTCGATCAGTTTTAAAAACAATCAAGATAATTTAGTCTATGTACGGGTGCTGAATTCTGGAAAATTGCCTCTAGGAGAAGAGCTTTCCGAGCAGCGCGGTTTGAGTGTCTCCGTAGTTTATAAAGATTTAAAAGGGAATGTGTTGGATATTGGGAAGTTGAATCAAGGGCAAGATTTTGTGGCTGTGGTAAAAGTAACTAACCTCAAAAACCAAGAGGTGAACGATGTGGCGTTGACCCAAATATTCCCATCGGGATGGGAGATTTTAAACACGCGTTTTACTGCTTTCGGCGATACCACAACCAGTACAGCGAGATATACGGATATCAGGGACGATAGGGTAAACTTCTATTTTGATTTACCACAGAAAGGCAAAGAAGGTACCAAAACTTTTACGATCATGTTGAATGCTTCTTATTTAGGGACTTATTATTTGCCAGGTATTCAGGTAGAAGCCATGTATGATAATGAGTTTATGGTACGCAGTAAAGGACGCTGGATTGAGGTTTTGAGGTAGATTTAGTTTTAGACTGAGACTAAAATTTTTAAATATAGCAACATCAAAAACTTTCTTCCCTTTTTAAGGGAAGGTGGCTTTAAGCCCAGATATGGGCTTAAAGACGGAAGGGCTTTTAGAATAAATATTAAAATATAAATTACAATCAGACCTCATAGGTTTCAAAAACCTGTGAGGTCTTTACTCATGAACAAGATATTAACCTACATAAAACGCCACAAATTCAAATCAGCTCTAATTATTGTGGTGCTGTTGCTATATTATTTCTGTTTGCCAAGGCAATTGTTCAAAGATCCGACGTCAACCGTTATTACAAGTTCTAAAAATGAGCTTTTGGGAGCGATGATTGCCAAAGACGGTCAATGGCGTTTTCCGCAAAACGATACGGTACCGGACAAATTCAAAACCTGTATTGTTCAATTTGAAGATGCTTATTTTTATCAACATCTTGGGTTCAATCCCGTGTCGATTGCAAAGGCTTTAAAAGAGAATTTAAGTTCAGGCGGTGTCAAAAGAGGAGGAAGCACCATTACACAACAAGTCATCCGATTATCTAGAAAGGGTCAGTCTCGCACCTATTTTGAAAAGATCAAGGAAATCGTGTTGGCCACTCGCTTGGAATTTAGGGCATCCAAAGAAAAAATTCTGTCCTACTATAGCAGCAATGCGCCTTTTGGGGGCAATGTGGTAGGCCTCGACGCGGCATCTTGGCGGTATTTTAATAGAGATGCATCCCAATTATCATGGGCTGAAAGCGCCACGCTTGCTGTGTTACCTAATGCGCCGAGTTTGATTTATCCAGGGAAGAATCAGGAGCAGTTGTATAAAAAGCGCAATCGGTTATTGCACAAATTAATGGAGCAAGAGATTATTGATTCCTTAACTTATCAATTGTCCATTGTTGAGGGTTTGCCTCAAAAACCTTATCCGCTGCCACAAATTGCCCCGCATCTGCTTCAAAAAGTTACTGAAGCCCATTCTGGGCAGTCAGTACAAACCACGATTAAAAAGCCAATCCAAGAGCAGATCAATACTATTGTATCCAATCATTATCAAACGTTAAAACAGAACGAAATTTACAACGCCGCTGTGCTGGTTTTGGACGTCCGAACACGTAAAGTTTTGGCCTATGTAGGCAATACCCCAACCGACAAAGCCCATCAGAAGGATGTGGATGTTATTGATAAACCACGGAGTACCGGAAGTATTTTAAAACCTTTTTTATACGCCGCCATGTTGGACGCGGGAGATATTTTGCCCAACACTTTGGTGGCGGATGTGCCGACCCAGTTTGGAAGTTACAATCCTGAGAATTTTGATAAGCAATATGACGGTGCAGTTTCGGCCAGTCGGGCCTTATCACGCTCTTTAAATGTACCTTCAGTACGGATGCTGCAGGAATTCGGACTGGACCGTTTCCATCACTATTTGGAGGCGTTGCATTTAAAAGACTTAACCTACAATGCCAACCATTACGGATTGTCTTTAATTTTGGGTGGCGCTGAAAGTAATCTGTGGGATTTATGTAAAAGCTACGCTGCTTTATCGTCAACCTTGAATCACTTTAATGAAACTTCTAGCGAATATTTTACCAATGAATTTACTGAACCCACATTTCTAAATCATACAACGATTGATTTCGGTAAAAAATCCTCAGAAAAAACCTTATTCGATGCGGCCTCTATTTATCTGACTTATGAAAGCCTAAAAGAAGTCAATCGGCCGGAAGGCAATGAGAATTGGGAGTTTTATGATAGTTCCAAACAAATCGCTTGGAAAACGGGTACGAGTTTCGGGTTTCGGGATGCGTGGGCTATTGGCACCACTAAAGACTATGTAGTTGGTGTTTGGGTTGGTAATGCGGATGGCGAAGGCAGACCAGGATTGGTAGGTGTGCAAACCGCGGCGCCAATTTTGTTTGAGGTTTTTGATGTATTGCCCAATAGCGAGTGGTTTTCTAAACCTTTTGATGAAATGCAGGAAGTGGAAATCTGTACGCAATCCGGTTATAGGGCGTCTTCAAACTGCGTTGATAAAGAGGAGAAATTTATTCAGCATACCGGATTAAAAACAGCACCTTGCCCTTTTCATATGTTAGTGCATTTGGATAGATCAGAACACTATCAAGTCAATTCCTCTTGTGAAGATTTGAGTAATATTGTTCATAAATCATGGTTTGTGTTACCGCCGCTAATGGAATACTATTACAAGGCTCAAAACCCATTTTATAAAGCTTTACCGCCATTTCGGGCAGATTGTTTGGGAGAGAATGCTATTGCCATGGAATTCATCTATCCAAAGGAAAACAACACCATCTTTTTGCCAAAGGATTTTGATGGCCAAACCAATGATTTAATATTAAAAGTAGCACACAGCAAACCTGAAACCTTGATATTTTGGTATTTGGACGAACGCTATTTAGGCAGTACGAAAGACATTCATGAGTTTGCCATGAAGCCTCAACGAGGCAAGCATATCGTTACCGTTGTTGATGAGTTCGGGAACGAAAGTAAGCGGTGGATTGAAATTTCAGAATAATGCTTCAAAATGAAGATTTAAAATCACTATTTTTGTCTATAACCATTCAAACAAATAACTATGTACGAAACTGTAAAAATGCTGCATTCCTATTGGGCTTACTTGACCCTTTTTATGATTGTTATTGCGGCTCTCAATGCGCTGTTTAAATTCTTCGGGAAAAAAGAATTTCACCCTATAGATTTTAGAATCTCGCTATTCACACTCATCGTGTCACACATTCAATTACTTATAGGATTGATTGTACTTTTTGCAGGTCCTTATTTTACACAAATTTCAGATATGGGAATGAAAACTGTAATGGGTAATTCTGTGTTAAGATCAAATATTGTGGAACATCCATTAATGATGATTATTGCGGTAGTATTGATTACAATTGGATATTCTAAGCATAAAAAGAAATTAACTTCCACACCAAAATTCAAGGTGTTGGCTATTTTCTATACGTTGGCACTGATCAGTGTCTTGGCGAAAATTCCATGGAACACTTGGTTTTAAACCATCAAACATAAATCCAATCCATAAAAAAACCAGAGCTATAAACTCTGGTTTTTTTTATGTGGTGCTGATTGATTTTTATCCAAAAACCAACCTTAATTAAACTAAAAGCGCAACGCTCTTAATTCTTCTTATCTGTTCATGTTTTTCATCTCGTCAATAAACGTGTCGATGTCAACGCCGTTAGCAACTAATGTTAACGCTTTGTCTACTACATATTTTACGTTATCGGTTCTGAAACCTAGACCAATCGCAATTTTCTTCAATAATAGTTCCTCTTTGTCTCCTTGTATATGATCCACATGTACCATACGAGCCAAATCAAATAAACGCTCTAAACGTCTGTCATATGATGTTGGAGGATTGATTGGATGTGATTGATAATCTTTTAAGATGATTTTATAATCTTCCTCACCAATGTCCAAATTACGCGCTAAACGATCTAAGAAAGCTTTCTCATCGTCAGTAATAATTCCATCGTCCATGGCTACTCTAACAATTGAAGCAAAATGATCTTCGTTACGCTTTTTAAATCCGCTATCAAATAAATCTGAAATTGACATATCTTTTTTGTTTTAATCCCAATGAGGGGTGTGTGCAAAACTACATTTTTTTTTCATTATCGGAATAAAAAACACCATGAAAAATGTGCTTCTTCCTAAGCTAATCTAATTTTATAAACTTCCATTTATCATTGTAAAACCATGAAAATTAGCACGAATAATTAAGATGAAATTCACAATTTCAATAAGTATCAATTAAAATCTAAACTTTATCTTTGCTTAAAATAAATTTTCTTGAGTAAATCACATCTCTCGCAATCTTATGCACAGACTTTGCAAACGCAAAATCTGCAAACTGCTATTGCCGTAAATCAAAGTAGGACACATTTAAAAGGTCTCGTTGGGTCGTCTCTTAGTTTCGTTTTGACGGAAGCTTTTAAAACCTCTGACCGACCGTTTTTATTGGTTTTTAATGATAAGGAAGAAGCTGCTTTTTATCTCAATGATTTGGAATTGTTGCTAAATGATAAAGACGTATTGTTTTATCCCGGCAGCTACAGGCGTCCGTATCAAATTGAAGAAACTGACAACGCAAATGTTCTTTTGCGTGCTGAGGTTTTAAATCGAATCAATTCGCGTAAAAAACCAGCTATTATTGTCACCTATCCTGATGCACTTTTTGAGAAAGTCGTGACCAGAAAGGAATTGGAGCGCAACACGCTCAAGATTTCCCTCAATGATAATCTGTCCATTGATTTTGTTAACGAAGTATTGTTTGAATACCAGTTTAAACGGGTCGATTTCGTAACTGAACCTGGCGAATTTTCTGTACGTGGTGGCATTGTAGACGTCTTTTCATTTTCTCATGACGAGCCCTACCGAATTGAGTTTTTTGGTGATGAAGTAGACAGTATCCGAACCTTTGATGTGGAGACACAATTGTCTACCGAGCAAATTAAAAAAATCAATATTATTCCTAATGTTGAGAATAAATTTTTAGATGAAAATCGGGCGAGTTTCTTAAAATATATTTCATCGAAAACAATCGTATTTACGAAAAATGCAGATTTACTTTTTTCAAGAATCGATGATTTTTATGGAAAGGCAATTGAAGCATTTAAAACCTTGTCTTCAGAAATCAAACATGCATCACCAGAAGAATTGTTTTGTAGCTCTGTATTGCTTAAGCGACAAATGCTCGATTTTACATTGGTCGAGTTTGGAACTGCCTCAATTTTTGGAACGCAAACTATCGAATTTCAAACGGCACCGCAGCCGTCTTTCAATAAACAATTTGATTTACTGATTGAAGATCTCAACAGTTTACACGATAAAGGCTATACAAATTATATTGCCTGCGTTAGCGAGCAACAGGCCAAACGCTTCCATGATATTTTTGAAGATGCCAATACAGAACGCCATAGAGCGTTAGAGCAGGGCGTGCATTATAAAACCATTGTGTTGTCTTTGTTTCAAGGGTTTATTGATCATGATAATCAAATTACTTGTTATACCGATCATCAAATTTTTGAGCGCTATCACAAGTTCCATCTTAAAAATGGATATGCCAAAAAGCAAGCCATTACGCTTAAGGAGCTTACAAAACTAGATATTGGCGATTATGTAACCCATATTGATCATGGAATTGGTCGTTTTGGTGGATTGCAAAAAATTGATGTTGAGGGCAAAAAGCAAGAAGCGATAAAATTGATTTATGGCGAACGCGATGTGTTGTATTTAAGCATCCATTCGTTACATAAAATCACCAAGTTTAACGGCAAGGATGGAAAACCGCCAAAAATCTATAAACTTGGAAGCAATGCTTGGAAAGTTTTAAAGCAAAAGACCAAAACAAGAGTTAAGGAAATTGCTTTCAATTTGATTCAGGTTTACGCCAAGCGAAAACTTGAAAAAGGATATCAATACAATCCGGACAGTTCCATGCAATTGGAATTGGAAGCGTCTTTTCTTTACGAAGATACGCCAGATCAAAGTACGGCTACAGCTGATATTAAGTCCGATATGGAAAGTGAACGTCCTATGGATCGATTGGTGTGTGGCGATGTTGGCTTCGGAAAAACGGAGGTGGCGATTAGAGCCGCTTTTAAAGCGGTTGATAATGGAAAACAAGTGGCCGTGTTGGTGCCTACGACCATTTTAGCCTATCAGCATTATAGAACTTTTACGGAGCGTTTAAAGGATTTCCCGGTAACGGTAGATTATTTGAACCGATTCCGTACCGCCAAAGAAAAACGAGATACTTTAGAACACTTGGAAAGCGGCCATGTGGACATCGTTATTGGTACACATCAATTGGTGAATAAAAATGTAAAATTTAAAGATTTAGGTCTGCTAATTGTTGATGAAGAGCAGAAATTTGGTGTCGCCGTCAAAGAAAAATTAAAGACGCTGAAGGATAATGTGGATGTATTGACCTTAACCGCGACGCCAATTCCGAGAACCTTGCAGTTCAGTTTAATGGCAGCGCGCGATTTGTCGGTCATTACAACGCCACCGCCAAACCGATATCCTATTGAAAGTCACGTTATCAGGTTTAACGAGGAAATTATTCGGGACGCCGTAACTTATGAAATTCAACGTGGTGGTCAAGTGTTCTTTATCCATAATCGTATAGAAAATATTAAAGAAGTTGCCGGTATGATTCAACGTTTGGTGCCTGATGCTAAAATTGGAATTGGCCACGGACAGTTAGACGGTAAAAAGTTGGAGCAATTAATGCTCGGGTTTATGAATAGTGAGTTTGATGTGTTGGTAAGTACGACCATTGTTGAAAGTGGATTGGATGTTTCTAATGCGAACACTATTTTTATCAATAATGCGAATAATTTCGGGTTGAGCGATCTGCATCAGATGCGTGGGCGCGTCGGACGAAGCAATAAGAAAGCATTCTGCTATTTTATTACCCCAGAATATTCTGCAATGACTGATGATGCCCGAAAACGTATCACGGCTTTGGAACAATTTTCGGAGTTGGGAAGTGGCTTTAATATCGCCATGAAAGATTTGGAAATTAGAGGTGCAGGCGATTTATTAGGCG
Organism: uncultured Gelidibacter sp.; assembly: GCF_947500795.1. GTDB lineage: Bacteria > Bacteroidota > Bacteroidia > Flavobacteriales > Flavobacteriaceae > Gelidibacter. The sequence continues at coordinate 466,756 of NZ_CANMTE010000002.1, forward strand.
GTGAACAAAGCGGATTTATCAACGATATTGGATTTGATACCTATCAAAAAATCTTAAATGAAGCGATTGAAGAATTAAAGGAAAATGAGTTTAAAGATTTGTATCAGGATGATCTGGTAGAAAAAGAATACGTTAAGGACATCACCATTGATACTGATTTTGAGCTTCTGTTTCCTGATGATTATGTCAATAACATTACAGAGCGTCTGACGCTTTACACCAAATTGAATGATATCAAAACTGAGGAAGAACTTCAGAAATTTGAAAAAGACCTTATTGATCGTTTTGGGGAAATGCCAAAACAGGTGGTCGATTTGTTGAATAGCGTGCGCATCAAATGGATTGCAACAAAAATCGGTTTGGAAAAAGTGATCATGAAACAAGGTAAAATGATTGGTTATTTTATCAATGATCAGCAAAGTCCATTTTATCAAAGTCATGGATTTACACGTGTGTTGCAATACATTCAAACCCGTCCTAACGTTGCCAAAATGAAAGAAAAGCAAACGCGCACTGGTTTACGATTATTACTTACTTTTGAACATATCAAGACCGTCAAACAAGCTTTGGCTGTTTTAGAGCCTATAGTGGCTTGATTATTGAATCCTATTGAAAATCTAACGAGGTTAAAAAATAAAACGAAGTCCGCATGAAAAAATTGATGTTATTATTGGCGTTAATGCCAACATTGCTCGTGGCGCAACACAGTATTGAAGGTACGTTTTCGCCAGCAAGTGAGTTTACATATGCCTTTGTGTATAAGGCAAACCCAACAGGTGCTGTCTATATGGATCGCGCAAAAGTGGACGAGAAGGGACATTTTAAAATAGCGTTGGATAGCACCAACACTCCAGGCATTTATAAAATTGTGTACGGCGTGCCGCAACAGGATCATAATTTTGACCTGATTTATAATGGTAAGGAAGATGTTGTGTTGCAATTTAGCCTAACGGAAGGTTTAGAGTTTAAAGAGTCTAATGAAAATAAATTGTGGGCATCTTATACCAATAGTATTGAGATGATTAACCGTGCCATCAGCAACTTCTACGCGCAACAAAGTGATGATGAAGCGGCTTTTAAAGATATTTTTCAAACCCTTCAAGAAACACAGGATGCTTTTGAATTGGCCGCTAAAAACGCAATGGTTTCTGTTTTTATAGAAGCGAACAAACCTTACATTCCAAAAGGATATGAAGACGTCGCTACCTATTCCACAAATTTGAAGGATACGTATTTAAAAAATGTCGATTTCAGCAATCCGCTTTTACAAAGTTCAGAGTTTTTATCGGATAGGGTAATGGCTTATGTGTTCGGGATGACTGCAAACCCATCAGAAGAATTCTACAAGCAGCAAATTGACAATTTGGTCAATTATATTGGGGCGGAAAATTCAGAGATAAAAATGGTGTTATTGCACTCGGTTTGGAATACTATGGTTCAGCTTGAAGAGTCTACTGTTGCCAATTACATTACGGACACTTATTTATTGGACCTCGCCAAAAAGGAATATAATGACATGCTTGCCACGCAACTTACCGTGTATAAAAACACCGCTTTTGGATCCGTTGCACAAGATTTCCCTATTGAGATGAAAGTGAAAGGCAAAATGGTCAAGTCATCACTTCATGGCTTAAATAGCGCTGAAAATTATCTGCTTATTTTTTGGAGTAGTGAATGTTCCCACTGTTTAGCAGAACTACCTCAAGTGAAAGAAATGATTTCTAAAATACCTAAAAGCAAAATGAAGGTTGTGGCTTATGGACTAGAAGATGATGCCGTAAATTGGTCGAAGGAAATTGAAAAGTATCCTGATTTTATTCAGGTTTTAGGATTGGGCAAATGGAACAATCCGATTACTGGAGTTTATGGCATTGAGCTTACTCCAACCTATTTTGTGTTGGACAAGGATAAGAAAATCATCGCGAAACCTTATTCTCTCGAAGAATTAGAAGCCTTTTTAAATACCTTATAAAAAAAAAGAGACTGTTAAAAAACAGTCTCTTTTTTTTATCTTATTCCAAACTCGGAATACGGAGAACTTGCCCCGGATATATTTTATCAGGATCTGACAACATTGGTTTGTTGGCATCAAATATTAATGGGTATTTCATAGCATTGCCATAATATTGTTTAGCTATTTTACCAAGTGTATCGCCTTTCATAACCGTATGGAACCGTGCTTCTGGCTCTACATGATCAACGGTCATTTGATCGTCAACAGATGCAATCCCGTTGGTGTTACCAATAACTAAAACCACCTTTTCTTTAGTAGATTGGTCAGGTGCTTTTCCGGAAACAGTCGCCATATCATCATCAATATGTACTTTTAAATTTTCAACATTAAGTTGTAAATCCTTAATTGTTTGTTCAAGTTTTCTAGCGCCAGCCTCCTCAGCTTTTAGCTCATCAGCAGCAGCTTTTACTTTTACTTCAGCCTTTTCTTCAGCGTCGTTTTTCCCAACGCCAAATACTTTAGCGCCAGCATTTTTAATAAATGAAAATAGTCCCATATTAATTTAAGTTTTTAAGATTAATAGTTTTTAAGATTAAAATTGAAGAGGTAATTTACGATAAGAAATTGAAAATCTGTAGTGTATATAGTCAATATATTGTTAAAATGAAGAACGCTCATCTGAAATTCATCAGATGAGCGTTTCTAAAAGCTAAATAACCAACCAAAATTTAGCTTCTATTAGTTACCCGAGGGTTATCGGTTTTTGTAGTTTTCTGCTTACGTTTTTTCTGTGTATTGACGTTACTTTCCTTATTCATTTCTCCAGCCGATTTATCTGCGGCAGGTTTCATATACTGAATGTAACCTCGGCCAATAAATTCATATGTTGTGCCTGAATTGGCGTGATATAATTTTATCTCCTGATCATTAATAACGCTCAACTCGAAGAATTCATTGTCAAAATAATCATAATCTAATGTTAATGTTTTTAGATGCGCGTTTCCTGTAACATTACCAACGCCATACACGCCTGTATAGTCCCAATAAATGTTATCCGGATTTGCGATATTAACGTCTTTTGAGCTTCTGAATTCAGAGTCATTCCCACCAGCTAAAAACTGTAGGTAATTCTCATTATCAAATTCGTTTAGAGCACCTTTTTGGCTTGTAAAAGATTTTTCCCATGCTTTATATTCCTGTAAAAAATAGTGGATGTTATCATAAAATACGAAGTCATAATCAAAGGTAGAGCGTTGGTATCCGTGTAAAAAATAGGACGTATCGTTATTAGGGTTGTAAAGTTCTATCGTGTCATAATCCACTTGATACACATCAAACGTTTGATAGCCATCAATATCGTGGTACACGTCTAAAATCATGTCATAGGCATCATATTCGCCCACATCAATTCCCAAGCCATTGCCTTGACCGTTAGGACCAAAACCAACCAAGTTATTGTTGGCGTAAAGAATGCCATTTTTAAAGGATAGCGTAAAGGCAATCTGTAAAAAAGGCGTTTCACCGTAACCCTTAGTTTGGTTAATATCCACATACCACAAATCATAAGAACCTAATAATTGATTCAGAGCGATAGGTGGTTCTTCATACACTGTTTGCTTGGAACAGGACGTCAATAGGATTGCGACTAAGACAAATCCGAAAAGTAGTTTTATGTTTTTCATCTGATCAATTTTAGTTTAAAATCTTGGAAAGCGCTCCATTTACGAAGTTTGACGAACACAGCAAATAATTTGAAATCAAATCTTAAAGTTTAAGAAGTCGATCCGGTTTTGCGTGAATTCATAATCCAACAGATTAAAGATTATAACCTGTGAGTTTTCAAAACACGTGCCAAAAATATTGGGCTTGAAGTGTTGAAATGTGTTTAACACTTAATTTTATGTATTTTTGAAGTCAATTAATTAATAAAAACTTATGGATACACCTACAAAATATGCTGTTTTTGGATCAGGAAGTTGGGCAACTGCTATTGTAAAAATGCTTTGCGAAAATCTTGATGAAGTGGGTTGGTATATGCGTAGCGCCTACATAAAAGAGCACTTGTTAAAAGAGCAACATAACCCGAGTTATTTAAGCTCGGTTGAGTTTAAACCGTCGCAGCTTAAATTGAGCAATGATATCAATGAAATGGCAGCCTATGCTGATGTTTTGATTTTCGTGATTCCTTCGGCTTTTATTCACGACGAATTGTTGAAGTTGACGGTAGATGTTAAAAATAAAATCATTGTTTCAGCGGTAAAAGGCATTATGCCTGAAACCGGAAAATTGGTGGGCGAACATTTTCACGATGCGCATCAGGTGCCTTTCGAAAATACAGCCGTCATTGCGGGACCTTGTCATGCTGAAGAAGTGGCTTTAGAGCGCTTATCGTATTTGACAATTGCTTGCGCAGATGAAAGTAAAGCGAAAGCCATCGCTAAAAACTTATCCAGCGATTATATAAAAACCTCTACGAGTGATGATGTTGTTGGAATAGAATATGCCGTGATGCTCAAGAATATTTATGCCATTGCCGCTGGTATTGCACACGGATTGGGTTATGGCGATAATTTTCAGAGTGTTTTGATGAGTAATGCCATTCGTGAAATGAAACGTTTTATAAAACGCCGTCATAAGATGAAACGAAACATCAACGATTCCGCGTATTTGGGAGATTTACTCGTAACAGGGTATTCGCTCTTTTCCCGTAATCGCATGTTCGGAAATATGATAGGTAAGGGGTATACCGTTAAATCTGCACAAATGGAGATGAATATGGTGGCTGAAGGGTATTATGCTGCTAAAAGCGCGTATCAACTCACTAAAAAGAGTGAAGCCAAAGATAAATTGCCAATAATCAACGCGGTTTATGAAATTTTATATGAAGAAAAAGATCCGAAGCGTACGTTTCAGAAATTGACTGAGAAGTTAGATTAGGAATACAACTTCTTGAATGTCTTCCTTAAAGCTAAAAACGCTTCTCCCAGATCAGGAGAAGCGTTTTTTTATTTTACTAAAACACCCTTTGCCTTCATCAGCGGAATGGTCTGTAAAGCCCTTTCGTTGATGGTGTTTTTTCTGAAAAGATAGGTTTTATCATACATGGTGTTGCCTTCAAAAAACGTCACTTTAAACTCGTTGTTGATGGCAAATAGTTCTTCCTGCATCAATTCTATTTTAGCATAGCTCTTTTTAGGAAGTACATCTAGTTTTTTTCTAAAAATGGAAGTCATTTTCTTTTCAGAATAACCACTTGTAACGATCAAAACCACTTCTAAATCGACGTCTTTGTCATTAATGATGTAGGCATTCCAATCTTGGGTTTTATAGATGTCATTGTACTCATTAACAACTGCTATGTAAACGCCTTCAACTTTTGGAATTTCGATGTCTTTTTTCATATGTATTCCCTGAAAATGGGCTCCTTTTTAATTATTCTGCAAAGTTACTATTTTCTAAGAAATGTTGGTTTCCCGTTTGATTATAAGTAAATTTAGTCTATATTCGTTTTAATCTCAATTTAAATCTTTTGTAATTATCTCATATTGATATAATTATTGCCGCCATAATCCCAAGTATATGAAGCATAGTATATTCAATATTTTAATGGCAATTTTGTTGATTAGTACTACGACATATAGTCAACAAGGTGTCATTGGCATCTCTTATACAAAGTCTTATGTAGATAAAGATTTTCATGTATCAAAGGTCTATTATAAAGGCACAAACACTCAAGTTCCTGAAGAAACCTTCAATCAACTCGTTGAAGAGAATCCTAATTTGTTTTTGGAAAGTGTCATTGATAGTGAAGGAAGGATTACACGTTATCTTTATGATCCAAATTTGAAGGATAGTGAATTTCAAACAATTACAGATTCACCTCAAAAAGGAAGTTTCCCGAATTTTAAACTAACCACCATTTCTAATGATACCATTATACTTTCTGAGTTAAAAGGTAAAATTGTAATTCTAAGATTTGAAATGGAAGCTACAACTTTTCGTTTCAAAAAACATGAAATTCAGGAGCTTGATGATAAAATTAATGGGTTAGCGAATAAGGACTCCGTAGCAGCAATTATTGTTTTTGATACTTCTAAAAGTAACGTTGAAAAAGGGTTTGATTTAAAAGATTCCAATTTTAAATTGGTTGCCAATGGAAGGAATTTTATAGAGAAATATGGAATTAAATATTTTCCATCAACGCTTGTAATTGATCAAAATGGAAGCCTGATAGATATTTTCAGACATGTAGATGAGATTGATTTAGAATCTTATTTGAAGAAGTAATACGTCACCAACAATCCACACAAAACCTAAACATTACGCCGCAAGCGCATCAAAAAATCGATTTCTATACCCATCGACCACAATTCCCTTCAGATTAATAACAATCAAATGATTGAGAATAACGGTATTGGAATATAAATCGAACAAATTATCATTCTTAAAAGCGATGTTGTCAATACGTAAAAAGTAGAGATCGCAGATGAGATTAATTTGAATGTTTTCCTGTAGTAATCCTTTCTGTTTAGCTTCCTTTAATAAGGATAGAATGGTACCGTGAACCTGTTGTTCTGAAAAATCAGTAAATACTTTATCGGCCTTTGGGTAGTATTTTTTTATGCCGAAAAGGAATGACGGCTTAAAATGTTTGAGGTATTCAAAACCTTTTTTGTAGATCAGGATGATCTTTTCAATCGGGTCTTCTGTTGCATTATTGATGATGCCATCAATATCTGCAAGGTATTTATCCAATAAATGTTTTAGGCTTTGTGAGACTAAATCCTCCTTATTGTCAAAATATTTATAAATCGTCTTTTTTGAAATGCCCAAAGAACTTGCCAATTCATCTAAAGTAAAACCTTTACTTCCAAATTGGGTGAAGTTTAGAATTGAGCATTCCAAAAGATCCGATTTTGTAGTCATTTCAAGTGCGATTATTTCCAACCACCACCAAGGGCTTCGTATAAATCAACAACTGTTAATAACTGCTGCAATTTGCTATTAATTACATTTAGTTCTGCGTTTAAGGCACTTTGTCTAGCGGTCAATAAATCCAAGTAATTGGCGTAACCGTTTTTCAATAATTCTGAAGAATTGCTTTCTGCATTTCTTAAGGCTTCAACCTCCAGCGCTCTAAATTCGAATTTTTTTGATTCGGCGTTGTAAGCGTATAATGCATTGGAAACTTCGCTTCCAGCGATTAATAAAGCGCGTTTAAACTCTAACAACGCTTGTTCTTGTTGTGCTTCAGCAACTTCTTTTTGAGTTCTGATTTTACGCTGATTAAGGATAGGTTGTGTTAACCCACCAAGAATATTAGCGAATAAGGAGTTTGTGTTTAGCAATTGATCCAATTCCAAACTTTGGAATCCTCCAGACGCTGAAATTCTTAACGACGGATAAAAGCTGCTACGTGCCACGTTGTTCAGCTCAAAAGCTCTCACTAAGTTGTATTCAGCAGCAATAACATCAGGTCTGTTGCGCAATAACGTTGTTGGAACGCCTAATTTTAAATCAGATTGCAATTGTTGCTCGTCCAAAACACTACGCGCATACTTTTGAGGCTGTTGCCCCAACAAAATACTTAAAGTGTTTTCAGTATGAAAAATAGCAGTCTCTAAATCTACTTGTAATGCTCTTGCGCTGTTATACTGAGCGATGTTTTGATCTACCGCAACTTGCGTTACATTTCCAGCATCTTTTAATGCTTGAATAGTGCTTACACTACTATCTCTAACCATCACACTTTTTTTCGTGATTTCCAATTGTGCATCTAAAGCAAGCAATTGGTAATAGGTGGCTGCAATATTAGATACCAATCGCGATTTAACCGCTTGATGTGCAGCTACAGTTCTCAAATAATCAGCTTCCAACGCACGTTTGTTGCTTCTAATTTTTCCCCAGATATCAGCTTCCCAAGATAAGTTTCCACCAATCTGAAATTGATCAATATGGTCTTTTCCACTGCCGCTTAACTGTGCACCTTGTGGTCCGTTATCGGAAAAATAAGATCTAGACGCATCTGCACTAGCATTGAGCGTTGGTAAAAAACCAGCTTTTCCTTGCTTTACATACGCTTCTGCTGCCAATACTTGCTGAATGGCCACACGGATATCAATGTTATTTTGAAGACCTTGCTCAATATATTGCACCAAATAAGGATCGTTAAACAATTCCTTCCATGACAAATCTGACATTGAAAGACTATCCGTTGGCAACGCATCCGTTCTGAATAAATTTTGCGTTTCCTCCAATTGTGGACGTTGGTAATCTTTTGCTACAAAGCAACTTTGTAAGGTAAATGCTGAAACGGTCAGCATTACCATATAGTTCATAGTGCGGTTTTTAAAAATTGCTATCATGAGTTTGAATCTTCTTTAAGTTCTACTTTTGGTTGTGGTGCTCCAGAAATTTTTTCCTGTAGCCATTGGAAAAAGATGAATAATATTGGAATAACAAACACCCCAAGTACTGTTCCTATCAGCAAGCCACCAACGGCTCCTGTACCAATGGATCGGTTTCCTCCAGCACCTACGCCACTTGCAAATACTAATGGCGTTAAACCAAGGATAAATGCGAATGAAGTCATCAAAATTGGACGTAAACGTGCTTCTGCACCATTAACGGCAGCCATTAAAATAGTCTCTCCATTTCGACGTCGCTGTAGCGCAAACTCCACAATCAGAATCGCGTTTTTAGCCAAGAGTCCGAGGAGCATAATCAGTGCAATTTGGAAATAGATGTTGTTTTGCAATCCTGCCAGTTGCGTGACAAAATACGCTCCAAATACACCCAATGGCAAGGACAGAAGTACAGATAACGGAATCAAATAACTTTCGTACTGTGCTGCCAATAAGAAATACACAAACACTAAAGACAACATGAAAATCATGGTGGTTTGGTTTCCTGCATTTACTTCCTCACGTGTTAATCCTGAATAAGCCGTTGTATAATTGGTAGGTAAAGTTTGAGCCACTTCATCTACCGCTTTAATGGCGTCACCAGTACTATAACCCGGCATAACCGCGGCATTTAAAGTTACAGAGTTGAACAGGTTAAAACGTGTTACCGCTTGTGGTCCGTACACTCTTTTTAAGTTTACAAACGTTGTAATTGGTGTCATTTCGCCCGTAGCTGTACGTACATATAGTTTGCCTAAATCGCTTTCATTGGCACGATCTTCAGGTAATGCTTGAACATACACACGGTATTGTTTGCCAAATCTTGAGAAATCGGCAGCAAAAATACTTCCAATATATCCCTGTAGTGTTGAGAAAACATCACTAATAGGAACACCCAATTCTTTTGCCAATTCTGCATTAAGTTCTATCTCATATTGCGGATAGTTGGTGTTGAACGATGAACGTGCATATTGAATTTCAGGTCGTGCTGATAATTTTCCGATGAATTCTTGCGTCACGGCGTCAAGATCTGTAAAACTTCCGCCAGAACGGTCTAATAAATTCACTTCTACACCAGCCGAGTTACCAAAACCAGGGATACTTGGAGGTGAGAAAAAGATAATGTTTGCATCAGGTATTTGAGCAGCTACACCAAACATTTTTGCTGTAATACTTTCTGCCGAAAGGTCGTCTGAGGTTCTATCTTCTAAGTCATCCAAACGGATAAAACCTAAACCGTTGTTACTACCAGCACCGCCTAAGAAACTACTTCCTTTAATGATAGATCCGCCTTTAACACCAGGAATCTGGATTAATTTATCGTATAATTCTTTGTTTACTTTATCAGTTCTGTCTATTGAAGATCCCGCAGGAAGTTCAACGTTTACGAAAACAATACCTCTATCTTCATCTGGTACAAATCCTGTTTTCAATTCTGATGACGACCATAAGATGGCACCAACAGAAACCAGTAATAAGACTACGGTAATCCACTTGTGTCTGTATAAAAAGTGAACAGATTTACCATATTTAGTTACGGTTGCGTCAAATCCTCTGTTAAAGCCGTCAAAGAAACGTCCGAGGAATCCTTTTTTCTTGCTGCTGTGTTTGTCATCATGTCCTTTTAAGAACAGGGCACACAATGCAGGACTCAGGGTTAACGCGTTAATTGCTGAAATGATAATCGCTACAATAAGCGTCACACCAAACTGCTCGTAGAAAACCCCTGTAGGACCTTTAATAAACGTTACCGGAATAAATACCGCTGACATCACTAGGGTGATTGAAATAATCGCTCCAGAAATATCGTGCATCGCTGCAAACGTCGCCTTTTTAGGGTCGCTTTCACCTTCATCAATTTTCGCATGCACCGCTTCAACAACCACAATAGCATCATCCACCACAATACCAATGGCCAATACCAATGCGAAAAGGGTTAATAGATTTATGGAATATCCAAAAAGGTTAAGGAAGAAGAACGTACCAATAATCGATACCGGCACCGCAATGGCAGGAATTAAAGTTGATCTAAAATCTTGTAAGAAAATAAACACAACTAAGAACACCAATAAGAAGGCTTCTGCTAAAGTTTTTACCACTTTTTCGATGGAAGCGTTCAAGAAATCGTTCGTGTTATATGGGACGAAGACTTCAATACCTTTTGGTAATTCCGCTTTAATCTCTTCTAATTTACTTTCAATTTCTATAATAATATCACGTGCATTAGATCCTTTAGTTTGGAAGATACCCATATTTACCGCCGGTAATCCGTTAGTAATAGAACCTCCGCCATAGGATTGTGCGCCCAATTCAATATCAGCAACATCTGATAATTTCAAGAATTGGCCACTCCCTAATGCTTTAATAATAATGTTGCTGTACTGTGCTTCCGTTTTAAAACGTCCGCCGTATTTAATAACATAATTAAAAGCTTCACCATCATTTTCACCTAAAGAACCAGCTGCAGCTTCTAAACTTTGTTCGCGTAAAGCAGCGGTTACATCTGTAGGGATTAAGCCGTAAGCGGCCATTTTATCAGGTTTTAACCAGATGCGCATCGCGTAATCTTTCGCTCCAAAAACATTCACATTACCTACACCATTAACCCTTTGTATTTCTGGGATAACGTTGATCTTAAGGTAATTCTGTATAAATGTGTCGTCATAATCAGTGTTAGTACTGTAAAATGACATAAACATCAAGGCACTCGTCTGCTGTTTAGACGTCGTAACCCCAGTTTGCAATACTGCTTGTGGTAATTGTGAATTGGCGCGCGACACACGGTTTTGTACGTTTACCGCAGCGATATCCGGATCTACATCCTGTTCAAAAAACACGGTAATAGTCGCTGTTCCTGTATTGGAAGCACTTGAAGTGATGTACGTCATCCCTTCCACACCATTAATTTGCTCTTCTATAGGAATGATAACACTCTGCAAAATAGTTTCAGCATTTGCTCCAGGATAGGTGGCATTTACTGTAATAGTTGGTGGTGCAATATCAGGGTACTGCGTAATAGGTAAGGTACTAAGACCAAGGAACCCCAAAATGACGATAATGATGGAGATAACCGTTGAAAGTACGGGTCTTTCTATGAAAATTTTTAACATAAGTTCTTATCTTGGTTGATTATCTGAAAGTTTTTTCAATAGGTTTTGCGATGCTATCAAAAGGGATTTCCATAGGTTTTACTGGTGTATCACCTCTTAATTTTGCAACACCTTTTGCGACAATTTTATCGCCTTTTTTAAGGCCGTCTGAAAGCACATACATATTTCCAACAGTAGCTAACACATTGATACGTGTTGAAACAGCCATATCGTCCTCTGCAATTTTATAGACATAGTAACTGCCTTGACGCTCGTAAGTAGATTCTTGTGGAACTACAATAGCATCTTTATAGGTTTTAGGAACTCTGATTTTTCCACTGTTCCCGTTGGTTAAAAGTCTTGCATCATTATCAAAAACGGCACGGAAGGAGATAGAACCTGTATTAGCATTAACTTGAGAGTTGATAGTCTCAACAGTTCCTTCTTTTTGGTATTCAGATCCGTTAGCTAAAATTAAAGTGACTTTAGGAAGATTCTTAATTTTATCTTCAATCGTATTGCCTTCAGCGTTTTGAATGAAATCAAGATATTCTCTCTCATTCATAGAGAAATAAGCATACACTTTACTGATGTCAGAAACGGTAGTTAGTGGCTCTTGATTTGAAGGACTTACTAAAGACCCTTTACGAAGTCTGATAGCACCAACATAGCCATCTACAGGGCTTGTAATGTTACCGTAACCAATGTTTGCACCAATACTGTTATAAGCACTTTGAGCTTGTTGCAACTTTGCTTTTGCAGTCGCTAATTGTACTTCACTAATAATGTTTTTCTCTACTAATGGTTTTAGTTTTTCAACTTCAACTTGCGCCGCATTAACATTTGCTTTTGCAGCAGCAGCATCTTGATTCAAGGATTGGGTTTCCAATCTAAAAAGGGTTTGACCTTTTCTAACTTTTTGACCCTCATCAACTAAGACGTCAGTAATGTAACCTGAAATTTTTGCACGCACCTCACTATTGTTGACTCCTTCAATACTTGTTGGATAAGTGGTATAGCCAGTTACTGTTTTTTGAGGAATTTCAGTGACTTGAAATGGCATTGGCCCTTGTGGCCCTTGTGGTGCTTGTTCTTTTTCTCCACAGCTCATAAAGAGAGCTAATATGCTTAAAGCGAATACTAATGGAAGTTTGGTTGTTTTCATTGATTACAGTTTTGCGTTTTTTTCTATTATTTTTGATCTTAATGTGTCTACGGATTGTGTGACTTCTTCAAGGAATTGAATGTAGTTGTCATGGAAATCGAGTTCAAATTTTACGCTTCCGTCAGCGGTTTGATCATTGATTTTCCGTTTGTAAATTTTTATTTCTTGATGTAAGGCTTTTTGCTCCATCCAAGATTCCATCAACGTGTCGATACTTTGAAGGATGCTATCTTCATTGATGGTGTAGTATTTTTTACGGTCTCCAGGCTTAGTGAAATAAACGATTTTCTTTAAATCCGCTAAATGATTGAGATGGGTAGAAATCGTGCTTTTACTGGCACATAAGTCGGTGACTAAATCTTCAAATGTGGTTCCTATTTTGCCCGTTAAAACGATATAGGATAAAATACGGGCCGCAACAGGAGCGTGTTGTTCCTTTTGCTCCATAAACACACCTAGTCTTTCGACTAAATCTTGTTTTTCATTTCGCACTTTGTTGTCCATTTGTGAAAATTTTATGCAAAGATACTTTAGGTTCGGAACTAACCGAACCAAACGAAGTTAAAAAAATGTTAAATAAAAAAACCGACAGTTGCCTATCGGTTAATTGTTATAAGGAGTATGGTTTTATAAAGCAGATTTAAACTGTTCTAAAAAGCGCACGTCGTTTTCACTTAATAAGCGGATGTCGCCAATTTGATGCAATAACATTGCAATACGATCGATGCCCATTCCGAAAGCAAATCCTGAATAGATTTTTGAATCGATACCACAGTTTTCAAGAACATTAGGGTCTACCATGCCGCAGCCCATAATTTCCAACCAACCTGTACCTTTAGTGATGCGGTGGTCAATTTCTGTTTCCAGTCCCCAATACACATCTACTTCAGCACTTGGCTCCGTAAATGGGAAATAGGATGGACGCAAACGAATCTTGCTTTTGCCAAACATTTCAGTAGTAAAATATTGAAGTGTTTGTTTTAAATCGGCAAAACTAACGTCTTTATCAATGTATAAGCCTTCTACCTGATGGAAGAAGCAGTGTGAACGAGATGAAATGGCTTCGTTTCTAAACACGCGACCCGGAGAAATAGTACGGATTGGCGGTGTGTTATTTTCCATATAGCGCACTTGCACAGAACTTGTGTGCGTACGTAATAAAATATCAGGATCGGTTTGGATAAAGAAAGTATCCTGCATGTCTCTTGCCGGATGGTATTCTGGTAAATTTAAGGCCGTAAAGTTGTGCCAATCGTCTTCAATTTCCGGACCTTCGCTCACGTTGAAACCAATACGGGAAAAGATGTCTATAATTTGATTCTTGACAAGAGAAATAGGGTGACGCGCACCAATTGCAATAGGCTCTCCCGGACGCGACAAGTCGCCATAAATACCTTTTACCTCTTCCTTGCTTTCCAGTTCTTCCTTTAGAGTATTGACCTTTTCTTCAGCAGTATTCTTAAGCTTGTTAATAATTTGTCCAAACTCTTTCTTCTGATCGTTAGGCACGTTTTTGAATTCTGCAAAATACTCATTCAAAAGTCCTTTTTTACCTAAATACTTGATACGAAAAGCTTCAATCTCCTCTTTAGTTTGGGCTTTAAATGCTTCAGCTTCAGCAATACGTTCTTTTATCTTGTCTATCATAAGTCAAAAAATGAATGGCAAATTTACTGTTTTTTTGGATTTTACGTTACCGAATACAATGGAAATCCACTTCTAAATAAGCGGAAAACCTTCGATACTATTATTGTATATAATCTACTTCTACAAAATAATTTACAATAGCTTCCTTCATTAAGACGCTTTGTTCTCCCGCTTTTAATGGTGGCAATTGCTCCTTTACTTTATAATGTGGCCATTTATCTTCATCATAATAATCAAATTCATAATAGCCATACGGTTCTAACAAACGGCAAATGGCAATATGCATTAAATCTAATTTATGATCCTTTTTGAATTTTTTGTGGAGTTGTCCAAGCTCTTGAACACCAATTAAATAAATTATGGCATCCAAATCTAAAGGGTCTCCATCAGCAAATTGCTCTGATAATTTTTTAACAACGAGTTCCCAACGTTGTTTTAATTGTTCGTCTCTTGACATCTCTTTAGTTTCAGGTTTAAAATTTAAAATTTGAGGACCACATTGAAATTAGCATTTCAATTTGAGAATCCGGTCAAAATTAAATTCTCGCAAAGTTAACTTATATTTGACGAAATTCTGTAAGATATGAGTGTTTTGGATATCGTTTTAACGGCCCTGATCCTTTTTGGATTGGTACGTGGACTGATGAAAGGTTTTTTTGTAGAAATAGCGTCTCTTGTAGCGTTGGTTGCTGGAGTTTACGGCGCCATTCATTTTAGTAATTATGCCGCGACGTTTATTGATGAAAACTCTGAATGGGATGAAAAAACGGTCAATATTCTGGCATTTGCAGCTACTTTCCTTATCATCATCTTAGCGATTGCCCTTGCAGGAAAGGCGCTAACGAAGCTTGCTGATTTTGCCGCTTTGGGAATTGTAAATAAACTCTTAGGAGCGATTTTTGGAGCTTTAAAAATAGCAGTAATCTTGAGCGTGGTGCTGAATGTTTTTGACAGTCTGAATCGTG
Source organism: uncultured Gelidibacter sp. (assembly GCF_947500795.1). Classification (GTDB taxonomy): domain Bacteria; phylum Bacteroidota; class Bacteroidia; order Flavobacteriales; family Flavobacteriaceae; genus Gelidibacter. The sequence continues at coordinate 481,980 of NZ_CANMTE010000002.1, forward strand.
CGATTCCGCTTACGGATGAAGCGAGTATTGAAGATTCAATGCTGTATGCACCCGTAAAATCTATTGTTCCAACAATTTTCCCTGTTATTTTAGAAAAGAAAAAGGAACTGGAAGAAGAGTCTGAAACCGAAGAAACGCTGGTGACTGAAGCACCAGCTAAATAAGAACTTAAACTTTTGTTCTTAACTGCCGTTTTTATTCCAGATGGTAGATTTCCATAATATCTTTTAGATACCCATCAAAATCAATATTGAGGTCGATGAGTTTTCCTGTGTGCACATTAAATACCCAACCGTGTACCACCAAACCTCTGTCTCTATTCGCTTTTTGGACAGCAGCCGTTTTAATTAAATTGACACACTGTTCCTGAACATTCAATTCTACAAGTCGGTTATAACGCTCAGTTTCATCTGTAATGGCGTTTAATGTCTTACGATGAATACGGTATACGTCACGAATATTACGAAGCCACGGATTAAGAATACCCAAATCTTCGGATTGCATGGCCGCTTTTACGCCACCACATTCATAATGGCCACATACTACGACATCTTTAACCTTTAAATGATTGACGGCATAGTTGACAACAGACATCACATTGAGGTCAATACTAATGACCATATTGGCGATATTACGATGCACGAAAACCTCACCAGGACCTAAGCCCATCAGTTCTTCTGCAGTAACGCGACTGTCCGAGCAGCCGATAAATAAAAGTTCTGGATTTTGACCTTTTCCTAAATCTTCAAAGTAGCTAGGATTCTTGGATAGTTTCTCTTCTATCCATTTTTCATTATTCTTAAAAACTTTCTTTACATCCATTTGTTTCCGCTTTAACTTAAAGATTCAGGGGTTAAAAGTAGTAAAGATATGTGTTTTCTGAACGAATTTCTGATGATTATCTTCTTTGTTTAAAGCGATAAAGGTAGGATTTGATTGATAGAATATTGAAGCTAAATTAATTGCAATCGAATGTCAAATAGCTATCAAACGATAAAAACTATTTCTAAAAATGCATATTACAAACACTATCGAAATCGATCGTTTTGTAATTTAGATATAGAATATCTGTTATAACGGAATTATTCAATCAGAAATAGAAACTATATGGCCTTAATAGCATCCGTAGGAATCCAACCGGTTTTACCATCGGCAAGTTTAATTTTCTTCCAGTTGTTAACGGTATCTAAGATTTGCACTTTAGTACCTTCATGAAGTTTAAACGACTCGGTACTTCTAAGATTCGGTTCGCTTTTTACTTGACTTTCCTTAGCGAAAACAATCGCAGGGCGATCATTTTGAACAAGGTTATAATTATTAAATGCTAAGGCTACAGAGCCAAAAGCAAGAATGAGAAATGACATTGCCGCAACAAAAGCCATTCGTTTTTTTGTAGAGCCAGAATTGAAATAGAAAAGCAAATAGAACGCTATAAACAGTAACATTAAGACTACTGATAGTTTCGCCCACCCATCAAAAGTGAGCCAATTGGTGACATTTTTGGTGAATTTTGAAAACCCAATTTCAGGCACCTTTTCAATCGCATCAATAGTCATATTGCGTGCAAATGCAATGTTATTTTGAATTTCCTTATCATTAGGAGAAAGGCGTAAAGCCTTCTCATAATAGTAGATGCTCGGTGCAATATGATTCAGTTTATAATGGGCATTTCCCAAATTAAAATACACTGCAGCGGAATGTTCGCCGGCATCAATAATAGCTTCGTATTTTGAAATGGCTTGTTCAAAATCGCCTTTATTATACAAATCATTGGCTTGCTCAAATAGCGCTTCGTTTTGGCCAAAGCCTAAAGTGCCTATTAAAAATGTCAGTATGTAAACAAAATGCTTCATTTTACTTAATCTGTTTGTCAATTACTGAAATTGTGGCCGCTGCCTTATCGTAGTCATGCTGCATGGTTACTTCAGAGAATGGCGTATAACGCGCCAATTCACAACTGTCTAAAATGGATAGGAAATCAGTAACTACAGCCTCATCTACTTCTCGTTTTAGGAGTAATTGTTGGATGCGATCTTTACTTAAATCGCTCGTTTCTATGCGCAACTTCGCTTTTAAATAATTGTGTAATGCTTTTTCAAGCGCAATATAAAAAGCTTCTTTTTGACCTAATGCTTTTTTGGCAAAGCCTAGATATTTTTTAGCAAGCTTATCGGCTTTACGTATTTTATTTCCACTAATATCAGCAGCACGTATCGCTTTTTTCTTGCGGAATACCATCGCCAAAGGAATTGCCATTAGCGGTAATAAAAGGGAGCTCCAGTACCAAGACGAGTTAAAGAATGGCTCAGCTATGATTGGTTCAAGATTGGCTTTTCGCTTTACAAAGGCAAATTGCTCATTGTTCATGGTAACGCGCTGTTTGCCCTCACCTACATTAGCGATATTGCTATCTGAACTCGAATTATTTGTTGGGCCTTCAATAACGTTGATGACGAGTTGCCCTGAAGAAATGGTTTTATAAGTTTCGGTTTTTAAGTCGAAATACGTGAAATCTACATTAGGGATTGGGTACTTTCCTTTGTACTGTGGCACAATTGTATAATTATCTACAATACTACCTTGCATCCCTTCGGAAAGCGTTCTGATGTTTTCAGTATGTTCTGGCTCATAAACCTCCAATGAGCTTGGGATGGTCAACTTAGGTAATTGAAATAGTTTTAAATTTCCCTTTCCTGTGACTTCTACACGCGCTTGTAAAGATTCTGTAGCGTTTAAGTCGGTTTTTGAGGTTGTTAATTTGAAATCGAAATCACCAACAGCACCAGAGAAATCGACTGGTTTCCCATTTTCAGGAAGCGCTTTTACATTAAGTGTTTTACTACCGGCAGAAACGGTTTTATGAACTTCTGAAGTAAGAACACTGCCGAAAAAATCACGTTTTTTGGTTGGCACTTGAACTGTTAGGTCTAAACTTAAGGGCTCGATTTCTAATTTTCCTGATTTTTGTGGATATAATACTGTTTTTCTGATCACTAAATAACGATAGTTGCGACCTTTAAATTCAGTTTTCTGTATTTGAGTACCTTTCAAATCAATGTTTTGGCTCCAGAAATCATTGTATCTCGGGTTGCCAATCTCTCTAAAATTACTTACTCCAATATCTTCAGAAACATATAATTTATAGGTTACGGTAACTGCTTCGTTGAGGTAGGGATTGGTTTTTGAAATTTCAGCAATCAGGTGCACGTTGTCGTCCGCCACATTTTCAGCATTATCCGGGTCGTTTGGTCTAGTGACCGCCGTGGTAATTTGAACCGTTACTGGTGATGTTTTATAGATTTCACCATCAATTTCTATAGTTGCTTGATTGATGGTAATGGATCCTGTTTTTTTAGGTGCTAAAAAGTAGCTGTATGTTTTTGAAAAGGAGCGGACACCATTAATCCATGAATGGCTGACCGATTGGTTTGGACCACCAACCACTGTAAAATCAGCAAATGACGGCGGATTGAAATTGTCACCATCAGTGTTCATCTCAAAATCTACGCGTAATCGCTCATTAATACCCAATTGTGTCTTGCTGACTTTTGCCTCAAATTTTACTTGGGCAGATACAAAACTTGCACTGAAGAGGATAAAAAATAATGGTATGTAGTGTTGCAGTTTCATGTGTTTACGATAATGGATAGATAAGGGTTTCTTTAGAAATTATACATCTCATTATGCTTCGTTTTACCAGTCTTTTTCTGTTTTTACTTTGACGCCTTTTTGTTTATCGGCATTCATTTTTTCCTGAACTTTCTGCTCCTGATTATTCATGGCTTCCAATAAGTTCTTTATTTGTTGCGGAGACAGTTTGCCAGGTTGTGGCTTTTGCTGCTGATTTTCATCTTTTCCTTCTTCATCTTTAGGTTTGCCCTCATCTTTCTTATCGTCGCCTTCCTTTTTATCTTGATCTTTTTGGTCGTCTTTATTGTCTTTATTATCCTGATCCTGTTGATCTTTGTTGTCTTTATCCTGGTCCTTGTCTTTATTCTCGTCGTTCTTTTCTTTGTGCTTATCCTGGTTTTCGTCAGGCTGCTCGTCTTTTTGTTGCTCAGCACATTCTTTAGCTAAACCAAGGTTGTAACGCGTTTCATCATCCGTTGGATCATTTCTCAACGCATTTTTATAGGCTTCGACCGCTTCCTTACACTGTTTATTTTTCATCAAGATATTTCCAATATTATGGAATGCCTTGTGTTTTTCGGATTTGTCAGTAGCGTTTTTAGCAGCTTGTTGTTGTCGGTATAAGGCTTCTTCGTAGTTGCCTTTTTTGTAATAGGAATTTCCTAAGTTGTAAGTTCCGGCCACTGAGGCAGGTTGTTTGGAAATTGCTTTGCGATATTCTTTTTCTGCGGATATGAAATCATCATTGTCCATGAGCACATTAGCTTCATAAACCAAATCGTTTGATTTTTTTGAGGCCAACAACTGCTCTTTTTCTTTCTCGTCATTTTGAGAAAAAGCGAAAGATGTAAAAAGTAATACTAGTAGGGTTAGGTGTTTCATCTCTCTATAACATAATGAGCTTTTCATTTCATTAATGATGGTTGCCCATCAGAAGCTCAATTCAAATCGAAATTTAATTTTCCACATGTTCAAAACAGTGCATAAAACTAAAAAAACTAATGGTATCAGGGTTATAATGTTTTCTTAAAATACATTTAGAACCCAATCTTTAACAGTGTTTTAACCATAAACTGGTGTCGGTCAGGTTTTTGTTGTGAGATTCCCTAATTCTGAGAATCTGCAAAAGCTCTTACTTAACATGAGCAACTAAAAGTCCTCGTTAAATAAGTTCAATCGTTTTAACCAAGAGGTACGTCTTTCCAACAATAACACATCAATCAACAAAAAGAATAGTGCTGCAGCCAAAAACCATTGAAATTGCGATTCGAAATCAGCGAATTGCTTGGCTTCAAACTCTGTTTTATCCATTTTATTTAAGATGTCTCGGATGTGCTCCACCACTTCAGTAGTGTTCCTGCCGTTAATGTAAGAGCCGTTAGCCTCTGCAGCAATATTTTGTAACGTGCTTTCGTCTAAACGGGTTACAACGGTTTCGCCATTTAGATCTTTTTTATAGCTGATAATTCGGCCATTACGCTTCTCAGGAATCGGTCCACCTTTTACATCACCAACACCAATGGTAAAAATACGAATGCCTTCCTCTTGAGCTTCTTGAGCAGCGTCAGTCGCTAAGGCACCATGATCTTCTCCGTCAGAAATGATGATGAGTACACGATTGGTATCTTGGTCATCATCAAAATAGGTTTTTGAAAGTTCAATGGCTTCATGAATAGCGGTTCCTTGTGATGAAAGCATATCCGTATTCATACTTTGAAGGAACATTTTCGCTGCCGCATAATCTGTTGTAATTGGCAATTGCGGAAACGCTTTACCAGCATAGGCTATAATCCCAACGCGGTCACTCGCTAAATTATTGATGATTTGCGTGACCAATTGTTTCGATTTCTCCAAACGATTGGGTGCAATATCTTCCGCCAACATACTTTTTGAAACGTCAATAGCAAACACAATGTCGACACCTTCACGCTTTACTGTCTCTAATTTGGTGCCCACTTTAGGGTTCACCAAAGCCATTACTAAACACGCAAAAGCAAGAGATAATACGACAACTTTTAAAATGGATTTGAAGAGTGAGGAATCTGGGCTTAATCTCCTCAATAAAGATTTGCTTGCAAATTTACGTTGCACGCGGTGTTTCCACACTTGCAATAGTAAAAACACAATAATGATCAACGGTATGACCATTAATCCCCAAAACCATATTTTTTCTTCTAATTGCATTTTTTAGTCTTCAGTCCGTAGGTTTCAATGGGCGCAATAGCCTTGAATACCCGGATATATTTTTAATCTTTAATTAAAACTTCTAAATACCGTTGATCGTAATAAAAACTCAATAAGCAATAATCCGAACGCCAATAGCACTAATGGACGGTACTTTTCTTCGTAATTATAATACTTAAATTCTTCAACATCGGTTTTTTCCAGTTTGTTGATCTCCTCATAAATGGCGGCCAACTTTTTATTATTATCAGCTCTAAAATACTTACCGCCAGTCACTTTTGAAATGTCTTTTAATAAGGCTTCATCAATTTCCACTTGTTGGCGTCCATATTGGAATTGGCCATTTGGTAAAATTCCGATAGGAGATAAAGCCGTTCCGTTAGTTCCAATCCCAATCGTGTACACTTTAATGTCATATTCTACCGCTAATTCACTGGCGATTTTAGGGTCGATAAATCCTGAGTTATTAACCCCATCGGTCAGTAAAATAATGACTTTACTTTTTGCTTTACTGTCTTTAATACGGTTAACCGAGGTTGCTAAACCAGAGCCAATGGCAGTTCCACCTTCAATAATGGTATTATATTTAATCTCACTTAGCGCGCGCAACACGATGGCTTTATCGCTCGTAATTGGTGTTTTTGTATAACTTTCACCTGCGTATTCTACAATTCCGATACGGTCATTAGGTCTCCCTTTAATAAAGTCTGACGCTACCTTTTTAAGCGCTTCCAAACGGTTTGGAAGTAAATCTTTAGCAAGCATACTTGCCGATACGTCAATGGCAATTACAATATCAATACCTCTCGTAGTTTTTGATTTGGTAGACACATCCACGGTTCTTGGGCGTGCTAAAGCTGTAATGATTAAAGCGAGTGCCAACATTCTTAATACAAACAGGCCGTGTTTTGCTTTTGGCAACCAAGATTGGGTGAATTTAAACCCTTTTATGGTCGACATTTTAAGTGCAGCAGTTTGCTTGTTGTGCTTCAAAACATACCATAAAATGAGGAATGGTAGGATGAGAAACAGCCAGAAAAACTCTTTATTTAAAAATTCAATTCCTTCCAGCATCATTCTTCTTTTTTGAGTTCAACTGAATTTAAAACGCGCTCCATAATGGCATCAGCATAATGGTCTTCTGCATCCCAGACCAAGATAATTTGCTGCAAAATATTCTGCGCGGTAAACGCTAATAACACATAGTTTCCTTTTCTGTATTGATTAGAAAGTGGCGTAGGGAAGGACGCAGAACCGAAAACTTTCAGACCTTCCGCAGCATTAGGCGTTATAAATTGCTCGCGTTTAACCAAAATGTCTCTGACATTATTTTTCTCCAACATTTCCAAACCTCCATTAATCGCAAGATTCAGATCGATTTTAGTGGTGTCCGCAACATTGAATTTTGAGGTGCTCACCACGATATTTAAAGACCCCAACAAATTACCGTAGCTGAACATGGTGGTTTTAGCAGTTCCGGTAAGCGAATCAGTTGTTTTCGATTCCACACGTTCTAATACGGCAGGCGTTGAAATGTAAATTGGCGGCACACCATATTCGCTCGTTACCCAATCGCCTTCCAATAATTCTTTGTTGTCATTACCAATAATGGTGTCCTTAACATAGTCGAAGCCATATTTTATGGAGAACCCAACAAAGGTGGCAAGCAGTAAAAACAGTGAAAGCGCAACCGTAATAATAATTTTACGACGTTTCTTTTTGCGTGCTTGTTCTTCTTTATACTGTTGATCTAATAATTTTTCTTCTTCCGTAGGTTCTGGCAAGGCTTGTTCAACATGGTCAATTTCTAAATCGATGGTGTTTCTATCAATTTTTGCCAACTCAATATCTGGTGCGGATTTTGCGAATTTTACCAAATCGGCACGCTTCAGAATGGTTTCAATATTTCTGATGTCTTCTTTACTCAGTTCTATTTGGTTGCCATCTTTTAGTAAATTCAAACGGTGCACCAATTCGTCAGTAGTACTTTCTAGCGCACGATCATAGACTTGTTCATCAAGATAGCGTCTGATAATGAATGTCAATTCAGAATAATAGCCTTTAAGTTCAGATTGCTGCAGGTAATCTGTTTCATCCAATTTCTTAAGGGCGAGTTTTGCACGTTGATAAGGCGGTAATAATGCAATTTCTTCTTCTTCGGATAATGGTTTTTTACGCCAAATAAACCAGTACATTAAAAATGCGATGAGTGCAAGAATTGCTAAAATTATCAAAGCTGTTTTCCACCAATCACTCGGACTTTTTTCAACTTCAATAAATGGTTTGATGTCGTAAAGACCTTGTTTTGTTGAGTCCACAAGGATGTTATTGACTTCAACCCTTAAAGAATCAGTGAAATATTCTTTAGTGCCAATAATAATTTTTTGCCTTGGAATGGTATAACTGCCCGAATCAAATTGCGTTAATCCGTACTTTTTGATGAGGTTATACTTCGCGTTTTTTAGAGTGGTGTCTATTTTATAAGACTCAATCATTTCCAAAGGAGAAAATGTCTGTCCTTCAGGGAAAACAACAAAATCTGTAGTATCTGCTTCCACTTCAACTTTATAGGTGATTTGTTCTCCTATTTTGATTTTCGCAGGGTCTATGGATGAGTTTACTTGCGCAAAAGAGAAAACCGAAATGAGAAAAAAGCAAATAGAAAGAACGCTTGAAGCACGAAGCTTAAAGCGTGAAGTATTGTAGGTTATATGTCGAAAATCGTAATTCATAAATCGTAAGTCGTTACGCTCTGCGTTTAAAATAGCCCAATAATTTTGTGACATAGCTTTCGTCAACACGACAGTCTATAGTGCCGGCGCCAGATTTCGAAAATGTATCTTTAAAATAGACGACGCGCTCGTGGTGATATTTACTATAATCTGTTCTAATCTTTTTTGAAGCCGTATTGACCAACATGTATTCGCCAGTTTCTTCGTCTTGCATTTGAACCATCCCTAAATTTGGAATGCTCTCTTCGCGTTGATCATACACTCTAATTCCGGTAATGTCGTGTTTATTAGCGGCAATTTTTAGGGTGTGCTTATAATCGTCCGCCATAAAATCAGAAAGCAGAAAAACAATGGCTTTCTTTTTCATTACACTCGATAAAAATTTTAACGCTTGTGTAATATCTGTTTTCTTGCTTTTTGGCTTAAATTCTATCAATTCTCGGATAATACGCAACACGTGAAATCTTCCTTTTTTTGGAGGAATGTACAATTCGATAGTATCCGTAAAAAGAATTAAGCCAATTTTATCGTTGTTTTGAGTGGCTGAAAACGCTAACGTAGCTGCAATCTCAGTAATAATTTCATTCTTGAATTGTTGGTCTGTACCAAACCATTCTGAACCTGAAATGTCCACCATAAGCATCATGGTGAGCTCACGTTCTTCCTCAAATATTTTAATGTGAGGCTCATTATAACGCGCCGTTACATTCCAGTCAATATTTCGGACATCATCACCATATTGATATTGACGGACTTCGCTAAAAGTCATCCCTTTACCTTTAAAGGTAGAATGGTATTCTCCTCCAAAGATATGGTTAGACAAGCGCCGCGTCTTAATCTCTATTTTACGTACTTTTTTTAAAAGCTCTTTTGTATCCATTTTTTATTGAGTCTGCAATTGGCAGTCTTCAGTTTTCAGTCGTTATAATTCAGTGATGAGTGGTCCTATTACTGCCCACTGCATACTGAATACTTCGGACTTATTTATGGTACTTCAATTTCATTGATGATTTTGTTGATGATGTCAACAGAAGTTATGTTTTCAGCTTCCGCTTCATAAGTAATTCCAACTCTGTGGCGAAGTACATCATGCACAACGGCGCGAACATCTTCAGGAATAACATATCCACGACGCTTGATAAATGCATAACATTTTGCAGCAACTGCTAAGTTGATACTACCACGTGGAGAAGCTCCAAACGAAATTAATGGTTTTAAATCGGCAAGTTTATATTTTTCAGGATAACGCGTAGCGAAGATGATGTCGAGAATGTATTTTTCAATTTTCTCGTCCATATAAACTTCACGAACGGTTTGCTGTGCTCTTAAAATTTGATCTACAGAAACAACCGCATTTACTTTTTCGTAAGCGCCTTTCATATTAGAGCGCATAATAAGTTGCTCTTCGTCGATTTTTGGATAGTCGATAACCGTTTTAAGCATAAAACGGTCTACTTGTGCTTCAGGAAGCGGGTAAGTTCCTTCTTGCTCAATAGGGTTTTGAGTGGCCATTACCAAAAATGGCTTGTCCAATTTAAAAGTTTCATCACCAATAGTGACTTGCTTTTCCTGCATGGCCTCTAATAAAGCCGATTGCACTTTCGCAGGTGCTCTATTGATCTCATCAGCTAAGACGAAATTTGCAAAAATTGGTCCTTTTTTAATGGTGAAATCATTCACCTTCATATTATAGATTAAGGTACCAACCACGTCGGCCGGTAGTAAATCTGGAGTAAATTGTATTCTGCTAAAAGTAGATTCAATAGCCTGAGACAGGGTGTTAATGGCTAATGTTTTTGCTAAACCAGGTACACCTTCCAATAAAATATGCCCTTGTCCCAACAGTCCAATCAGTAAGCGTTCAACCATATATTTTTGGCCAACAATTACCTTGTTCATCTCAAAAGTAAGTAAGTCTACAAAGGCACTTTCTCTTTCAATTTTCTCGTTTATGCTTTTGATATCAACTGTGTCTTCCATCATTTTAGAATTTATTTAGACTGAAATAGGGTCTGATTTTTTGAGGTCTGCAAATTGTTAAAATTTTTATTGGATTGCTGTTAATAATTGGTTAAAAAAAAAGAGCAACACCCATGGTGTTGCTCTTTTAATACATTTTTATGATTTATACCTTAATTAATCGTAATCACGCCTAATGCGGTATTATTTTCAGCTGTAACTTGAACATTCTCTAATACTGAAGGCATTAGATCAGATTCAGGATCTGGTGTAAGAGTAACGGTATAACTTCCCGGGTTTAAACCTACCAATAAGAAGTTGCCTTCAACATCAGCATACGTTGTTATTTCGTCTACACCATTGGTAGCTGTAATTTGAGTTTGTACGCCTAATGGTAAAACGCTACCAGAAATTGTTCCGGTTGTAGCTTCAGCACTTGCTCTAATTACTGGCTTTAAATTGATGTTACCTGATTCACCTGCCACAACGATTGACTTATCAACGTCAAAATCCAATAGGAAGGTATAAGCCATATTAGGCAATAAGGTTTGGTTGAGTTTGATTTTCAATCCAGATTGTTGTGCACTAGGTGTTTTTAAAGGAAATGTCTCTCCGTCAATAACCACAGTGTTGTCATCGCCTAAAACCAAACGAATCTGGTTTAATGTTCCTGAAAGGACTTCAAAATCATCAACTAAAAGCACATTAACACCACCAGTTAACGTTAGTAAATCATATACTCCAGTGTTGATAGCTTCTAAACTTTGCCATCCTTCTTCACCTTCGCCGGCATCATTTACTTTCACCATCACATCAACAATGTCAATATAAACATGGTCAAAATCTCCTGGCGCATCCATTAATTTAATGGAAACTTTTGCTTTTCCTTGTGGGTCAGTTGCCGAATCATCGTCGCTACAACCAAAGGAGAAAAATGTTATAAGGGCTAATAAACTTGCTTTTTTTAAAATATTCATAGCATTAAAAATTTATAGGTTTAACTATATATACGCTTCTGTTAGAGAATTGGACTACATGAATATGGTCGGTTAATAGTACGTAGCTCATAGTCATTAGGTTAGCAGCTGAAAAAGTATTGGTTACAGATTCGTATTTTGATATAAGTGTGGGTTTCTGAAAACCTTAAACTTGGAATCTTAAATAGGATAGCAGATTACTCGGCGAGTTTTAAGTATTTTTATATTCGAAAGCAATAAATCAGAAAATGTAATGACGAATTATTCTCGAATTATAGCAGGGACAATGACGTGGGGAGGTTGGGGTAAAAGCCTATCAACTTCAGCTATGGCGGACTTAATTCAATTTTGTGTTGAACATGGGATTTCCACTTTTGATCATGCTGATATTTATGGTGGGTACACCACAGAGGCCGAGTTTGGAAATGCTTTAGTAGAAAGTAAAGTTGATCGTGAACACATTCAGCTCATCAGCAAATGCGGCATTCAGCATCTTTCTGGAGGTCGCAACAACAAGGTGGGGCATTATAATTATGATAAGGAGTATATTATTTTGTCCGTAGAAACATCATTAAGAAACCTGCACACCGATTATTTGGATGTGTTGTTATTGCATAGGCCTAGCCCGTTGATGCATCCTGATGAAATTTCAGAGGCTATTCAAATTTTGAAAGCGCAAGGAAAAATCAAGAATTTTGGTGTGTCTAACTTTACGCCGACTCAAGTTGATTTAATTTCTAAAAATGTAACTGTTGCTGTTAATCAAGTCGAGTTTTCATTAACCCAACATGATGCGATGCAAAATGGTACCTTAGATCAAATGATGATTAAAGATATCACCCCAATGGCATGGTCGCCTTTAGGGCATGTTTTTAAGGAAGATACGGAACAAACCCGACGCATTCATAAACAATTGGGTGAGCTTAGAGAAAAATACGATGCTACGGAAGATCAATTATTGCTCGCTTGGATTTTAAAACATCCGTCAAACATTCATCCTGTTGTAGGAACAACTACTAAAGAGCGACTTTTGAATGCAGTTAAGGCAAGGGATATCGCTTTAGAATTACAAGATTGGTTTTTGATGTTGGTGGCTGCACAAGGACATCCGATGCCTTGAGGAAGATGGCGGTATTCAGTATTCAGTTGGCAGTATTCAGTTGGCAGTCTTCAGTTTGTGGAAGGTTTGTAGTTATGGAGATGGATTAAGAATGAATTAAAAATTATAATAACACAATAAATAAAGATTCCCGCTTTTAGGGAAGAAAAGCATATGAATAGAAAAACAGCACTAATAACAGGAGCAACAAGCGGCATTGGTCGCGCTACGGCTCATGAATTTGCAAAACACGGTATTAATTTAATTTTGTGTGGCCGTCGTCAGGAGCGATTGGATACCATTCAAAAAGCACTTGAAAAAACGACCGATGTTCACACTCTAAACTTTGATGTGCGTGATAAAGACGCCATTTCTGAGGCCATTGCGTCTTTACCTGAGGCATTTAAAACCATTGATATTCTAATTAATAATGCTGGAAATGCGCATGGTTTGGATCCAATTCAGTCTGGGGATATGGACGATTGGGATGCGATGATGGACATCAATGTAAAAGGCTTGCTGTATGTAAGTAATGCGATTATTCCACAAATGACGGCGCGTCAATCTGGGCATATCATTAATATTGGATCGTCAGCAGGGAAGGAAGTATATCCAAAAGGCAATGTGTATTGTGCCAGTAAGCATGCGGTTTTAGCCATTACTGAAGGCATGCGCATCGATTTAAATCCGTTTGGAATTAAAGTGGGCGCTATCAATCCGGGTTTGGTAGAAACGGAATTTTCCCAAGTCCGTTTTAAAGGTGATGCTGTGGCGGATACGGTTTATAAAGGCTATAAAGCCTTACAGCCAGAAGATATTGCAGAGATTATTTATTTTGCGGTATCAAGACCTGCACATGTGAATATTGCTGATTTGTTGGTGTTTCCGACAGCTCAGGCAAATAGTACAACAGTAAAGAAAGATCTATAACTTATAATTATGCAAAAAAAAGCTGCTCTTAGGAGCAGCTTTTCTTGCTTATAAAATTCAGTTGGTTTAGTCGCAGTGGTTCTCATCAATGAACTTACCAATTGCACCACCTGCTTTTGCAACTTGTGATGCTGTAACACCAGCAGCTTCTGTAGGAAGGTTGAAATAGGTTTTGCCGTTAGAAGTGGTTTGATATTCTAAAACATTACCAACAGCTGTGAAATACGCTTCAATAATATCTACATGTGATTGCACTGAAGCTTCAGCTCCACTTAAACGTACAGCGCCCAATTGGAAGAATCCATTAAGTACCTGATTACCTCCGTAACCACGATCGATGCTCCAAATGTTCATTCCATCTGCTTGCGTATAAGTAGTTCCGCCGATCATTAATCCGTTAGTCCAAAATTCACTAGAGCCATTCTTTAAAGCACCATTAGCAAAAAAGAAACCTTGAGAAAATGAACAATATGGAACTTTAGGGCAACCAGGAGCTAACACGCTGCCCATAGTGCATGAATTTCCGGCTTTTACCCAAGAATTTGACATCACTGCTTCATAGCCTCTTTCAAATTTTATTTCAATTACCCAAGGACCTGAACCGTCAACGTTAATTTTTATAAAATTGTTAGTTGTTGCCTGCGGATTGCAACCTGTGCCTTGACCTTCGCTCGGCGTTAAGTCTGCAGGATTTCCATTTACGTTTGCGTATACAATATTTGCGAATGATGCGCTTTCATCGCCACAATTGTTTAAGTCAATAATATAATGACCTAAATCTTTAGCTCTAGTTTCAGGATTTTTCGAAATAATATAAGTCCATAAAGATCCATCCGAATTTTGTGAAACAGATACTAAATAATCAGTAGAAGCACTGGTTGAGTTGCGACTTCCTTTTTGTAAGGCATTCATAGCGGAAGTGTCATCAGATGTCGCTTCTTGGTTGCTGCAAGAGGTTAAGCAAAAGCTAAATAGGGCTAATAATAGAATTTTTTTCATTTTAGTTTAGGTTAAAAGTGTTAGACGATTTTTTAAAATTTTGGGTTAATTTAGATGTTAAAATGACATGTAGTTATTTTTCAAATTCAAAAACGATTCAAGAATCAAAATCGACGACGAGATGCATGCTCATGTCAAAATCATCGATGAAATGGTTTAGCGTTATTGCTGTAAGTAACTATAAAATAGTGCGGTAAGGGAGATAAGGTTGGTAGGTTGCGTAATCGTTAGTTTGTCTTATTTGGAATGATCAAGATTAACGAAATGATAAAAATGCAGGCTGTTATAGTATTGTCAAATTCATTAATTTTAATCGCAGGGTATTAATCGCTTTTGCATCCATTCATTTATATTTTCTTATTTTAACATTTGATGATCAACAAACGCCTTCTCATAAAAAACCTTCTAGCTCACAATGATGAGAATAGTTTTTATGACAAAAAACGGCAGATTGACATTGGGGAAAAAGAAGGGAAAGCGAAATTTCTTAAACACGTTTGTGCCCTTTCAAATACCAATCCGAAAAACAATTCCTATATCGTTATTGGTGTTGAAGATGATGATAATAGTATTAGGGGAGTTGACTTTTTTGATGACAGTAAGATTCAAAACCTAATCAATGCGTATTTAGTCAACCCGCCTATTGTGCAATATGAAAATATTCCGTTTCCACATTTGCCAGATAACAAGGTGGTGGGATTGGTAACAATTAGGGCAATTAATGGACTCACATCGCTCAAGAAAAATATTTGGAAGTATTATGGCGGCTCTGTGTTTTTTAGAGATGGGAGTATAAGCATGCCAAAAGTCTATGATGTTGAAATAAAGGATGTCAACTCTAAGATTGTTGCGGCTATTGAAAATAATTCTCAAAATAACATTCAACATACTTTAGATGGCGTCTTCGATTTTTTGAGCAAACGGAAAGATTACCATCCCGAATATAAAGTGTTTAAGGAGTACTTTGTGCTCTGTTGGGCTGGTCAGAAAAAGATGCATCATGGTGAGGCGTTTTATAGCAGGGTAGATATTGAGCTGATTAATGAACAAGTAAGATTGTTTTTTTCCACTTTAGATGAGGTGACCATTCATTATGATGAAGATTCTTTTAAGATTGTGGAGTATGTAAGTTTGGGAATTAATAACGATTTCAAATACTATCCTTTGGAGGAAACGCTTATTAGTTTTGGCAATAATGCGACTTATCAAATTGAAGCCAAATTGCTGTTTGAGGCACCTCAATTTGATAAAAAGGTCCTCCATCATATTTATAATGCCAACAATGCCATTTTAGAAAAGCTTAAAAATGGACAGTCACTTACGAACAGAGAGGTAAAAGACCTCAAAAATTTACCGGCCACGTATCTCATTTGTTATCTTAATTTATTCCATGAAGCGGTTGATAAACTTAATGAGGCCAAGCCCTATTTAAAAAAATATAATACTGACGCTTATGAGAGTCTTAAAGATTCATTACGGATCCTAAGAAAAGTTAAGTATAGTTAAATTTAGATTCTACATTACCGTTTATCGATGTTTTTGTACTTCCGGTGTCGTTCATACATATTTATTGACTAATCATAGTTTTTAACAAATTGGTATTAAAAAATAGTTGCATATTTACACTGCTATTAATCAATAAAATAACCCTGTTTCTTCTGAATTTATATCAGTTGTGAAATAGGGTTTTTTTTATGCGACATTTCGTCGATGTTTTTTAAAAGCTTTACTTTTTTGGATGTAAGGCAAGAATTTACGTCAACAAGTACACGGCCAGCAAGCAATCGAGCGTAAAATTACCCCGACTTATGGCTATGAATTTAGAATTTAATGATGCAGATTTAGGCTACTAGTTGCAAGCTAATTTTACGCATTGCGTATAAACTCCTCACACTTTTCGACCATATTTTTACTACCGCAAATAAAAGGTACACGTTCATGAAGTTCAGTTGGTTGAATATCTAAAATACGTTGTATTCCGTCACTTGCTTTACCGTTGGCTTGTTCCGCTAAGAACGCCATAGGATTACATTCATAGAGTAAACGTAATTTCCCTTTTTCATTGAGAGAGCTCTTAGGGTACATATAAATACCGCCTTTAATCATATTTCTATGAAAATCTGAAACTAATGATCCGATATAACGTGAGGTATAAGGTCGGTCTCCCTCTTCCATTTGGCAATATTTAATATAGTTTTTAACGCCTTGAGGGAAGTGGATATAATTTCCTTCGTTAACCGAATAAATACGGCCATCTTCAGGGAACTGCATGTTAGGATGCGATAAATAAAAGGTCCCAATAGCAGGGTTTAATGTGAATCCGTTAACACCATCACCCGTAGTATAAACGAGCATTGTGGACGTTCCATAAACCACATAGCCAGCGGCAACTTGCTGATTTCCTGGTTGAAGAAAATCCTCAATAGTAACCGGAGTTCCGATAGGCGTTACACGTCTGTAAATTGAAAAAATAGTTCCAACAGACACATTGACATCAATATTTGATGAGCCGTCTAAAGGATCAATGAGCACTACATATTTATTTTGATGATTTTCATCCTGACTGTTGATAGCAATAAAATCATCTTCTTCTTCACTGGCAATTCCACAAACAATATTTCTATTGGTCATGGTCTGGATGAATTTTTCATTGGCATATACATCCAATTTTTGCTGGTCTTCACCCTGAATATTTCGATCTCCAGCCGCACCAATAATATCTACCAATCCGGCTTTATTAACTTCATAATTGACTACTTTGGCAGCCAATCTGATAGAGTTTATAAGACTTGAAAGTTCCCCTGAGGAGTATTTAAAAGACGTCTGATTTTCAATAATGAATTCACCTAAAGTTTGATGTGTGCGAGACATGAAGTGTTTTGATTTGTTTTTGCAAATATCGTATTTTTTACCATACTACAACGTTTTCGGAAAAGTTAAATGGTTTTAATTTTGGCAGTTTACGTTATATTTGAAAAGAATTTTTGATAGATGAATTTCA
Organism: uncultured Gelidibacter sp.; assembly: GCF_947500795.1. Taxonomy (GTDB): domain Bacteria; phylum Bacteroidota; class Bacteroidia; order Flavobacteriales; family Flavobacteriaceae; genus Gelidibacter. The sequence goes on from NZ_CANMTE010000002.1 coordinate 499,491, forward strand.
ATATAAGAAAGGCTGTTCCTATAGATATGCCTCGAGTACATGAATTATTAACGGAATTGGCAGTTTTTGAAAAAGAACCTGATGCTGTTGAGGTTTCCATTTCAGATTTACAAAACGACGGTTTCGGAAAGCATCCAGCTTTTGAATGTTTTGTGGCTGAAGTGGATGACAAAGTGGAAGGGATAGCCTTAGTGTATCCGCGTTATTCTACTTGGAAAGGACGGATTTTACATTTGGAAGACCTTATTGTGAGTCAAAAAATGCGTGGCAGCGGATTAGGGACTGCCCTATTAGACGAAGTTGTGCGTTATGGACATCAGTTAGGTGTAAAACGCATTTGTTGGGAAGTGTTGGATTGGAACGAGCCAGCCATTGAATTTTATCTAAAAAAAGGTGCAGACGTTAAACGCGATTGGGATGTGGTTCATTTAACTGAAGCCGGAATTAAGAATTATATAGCGACACTAGAAGATGCACGTATTTAAATTTGGAGGTGCCTCAGTTAAAGACGCGCTAGGAGTAAGAAACTTAGAAGCTGTTCTGAGAAAAGTAGGGTATGAAAATACGTTAATCGTTATTTCTGCCATGGGAAAAACCACCAACGCACTTGAGGTTGTTGTTGGGAATTATTTCAATACTAAAAACGAGCTGCAGAGTTCAATTCAAGACGTCAGGAAATATCATAATGCTATTTTATTAGATCTTTTTGATACAGGAGAAGAGGAATCGCATTCTGTTTTTAATAAAGTAGCGGCATTATTTGACGATTTAAGTGGCTTTTTTGACCGAAATAAATCGCCTGATTATAACTTTGTTTATGACCAAGTGATTGGTTATGGCGAATTGGTTTCCACCTTGATCGTAAGTGAATATCTCAATATGATTGGGATGACAAACACCTGGTTGGATGTTCGCGAATTAATTAAAACAGATACGTATTACAGACGCGCCAACGTTAATTGGGAGGCTACACAAGCTGCCGTAACTTCAAAAGTAAATACGTCAGTTTTGAATATTACCCAAGGATTTTTGGGGAGCGATGACAATAATTTTATGACCACGTTAGGGCGCGAAGGAAGTGATTATTCCGCCGCCATTCTTGCCTATTGCTTAAATGCAGACTATGTGACTATTTGGAAGGATGTGCCTGGTGTTTTAAATGCTGATCCGCGGTATTTTGAAAATGCACAACTGCTCAACAAAATATCCTATCGTGAGGCGATCGAGCTTGCATTTTATGGCGCATCGGTTATTCACCCAAAAACATTGCAGCCTTTACAGCAAAAGGAAATTCCACTCTTCGTCAAATCTTTTAAAGATCCTGAACATGCGGGTACCATGGTGGGGAAGGGTTCTGGAATAGAGCCTTTGATTCCGTGTTTTATCGTTAAGAAAAATCAAGTGCTGATTTCTTTGTCGTCTTTGGACTTTTCTTATATCGTAGAAGAAAATATCAGTGAAATTTTCAAGTTGTTGGCCTTGTACAAAATGAAGGTGGATGTGATTCAAAATTCCGCCATTAGTTTTTCTGTTTGCGTGGACAACGTGTATAACAATCTGCCCAATTTATTGCAACATTTAAAGGCTAATTTCAAGGTTTCGTGCCAAGAAAACGTATCCTTATACACTATCCGACATTATAATTTGGAGTCAATTGCTCAATTGGAAGTTGGTAAAACTGTGTTATTGAAGCAGTTGACGCTAGAAACGGTTCAGATGGTCACATGGTAGTGGCAAGAACAATTTATAAAAAAAAATGATTAGGTTTGTAGCCATGACCAAACAGCAGGATATCGGATTAGTAAGTGCAAAAGAAGTCGCTAAAGCCATCAATTTAGACAAGTATGGCATTTTTGGTACATTTAGTGGCTGGCTTTTGATGAAAGTCCTTAAAATATCTACGCTTAATAAGATCTACAATCGAAATAAACATTTAAAAAACATCGAATTTTTAGATGCTATTTTAGGTGATTTCCAGATCCGATTTGAGATTCCCGAAGAAGATTTAAAACGCTTGCCTAAAGATGGTGCGTTCATTACCGTATCCAATCATCCGCTTGGAGGAATAGACGGCATTTTATTGCTCAAATTGATGTTGGAACACCGAGACGATTTTAAAATTATCGCCAATTTCCTTTTGCATCGTATTGAACCGATGAAACCTTATATCATGCCGGTCAATCCGTTTGAAGATCGAAAGGAAGTCAAGTCGAGTATTGTAGGTTTTAAAAATGCCATTTCGCATTTGCGCGATGGTCATCCGCTTGGGATATTCCCGGCAGGTGAAGTGTCTACTTACAAAGATGGAAGATTAGTAATTGACCGCCCTTGGGAAGAAGCCGCTATGAAACTTGTTCAAAAAGCAGAGGTTCCTGTGGTGCCAGTTTATTTTCACGCTAAAAACAGCAAACTTTTTTATAAGCTTTCAAAAATAAGCGACACGTTCAGGACAGCTAAATTGCCATCCGAATTGTTGACTCAAAAACGCCGTGTCATTAAGGTCAGAATTGGGAAACCTATTACTGTTGCCGATCAAAAGGAATACAGCGCTCTTAAAGACTTTTCAGAGTTTTTAAGAAAGAAAACTTACATGTTGGCAAACAGTTTTGATGAAAAAGGAAAATTTTTGAGTACTATTTCTTCAACATTAAAAGTTCCTAAACCTGTTAAAAATATTGTTACACCTGTAAGTGTAGACAGTATGATAAAAGAGGTTAATTATCTGCGTGAAAACGACGGTCGACTCCTGGAAAGTAAAAATTACGAAGTGTTTTTTACAGATTCTAAAAGCATTCCAAACATTCTTCGAGAAATTGGTCGTTTGCGTGAAATTACCTTTAGGGAAGTAGGAGAAGGCACCAATGAAGCAATTGATTTAGATCCGTTTGATAATTATTACCACCATATGTTTTTATGGGACAATTCAACCAATGTGGTTGCAGGTGCTTACCGCATGGGATTGGGTTCGAGAATATTTGCAGAATATGGTATTGACGGATTTTATCTTCAGGATTTGTTCCGTTTTGAGCCTGAACTCTATAAAATGATGAGCGAATCTATTGAAATGGGTCGCGCCTTCATTATTAAAGAATACCAACTGAAACCAATGCCGTTATTCCTTTTATGGAAAGGCATCGTGCATACCACCTTACGTTTTCCGGAGCATAAGTATTTGATAGGCGGCGTGACCATTAGTGATAAGTTTACCAACTTTTCAAAATCGCTGATGATTGAGTTTATGAAATCCAATTACTATGATCCTTATGTGGCGCAATACGTGCGTCCTAAAAAAGAATTCAAAGTAAAATTAAAGGATGCCGATAAAGATTTTGTGTTTGATGAAACCGAAGCCGATTTGGTCAAATTTGACAAAATTATTGATGAGTTAGAGCCAGGAACCTTGCGTTTGCCAGTGCTGATTAAAAAATACATCAAACAAAATGCAAAAGTCGTCGCATTTAATGTGGATCCGTTGTTCAACAATGCTGTGGATGGTTTAATGTATATCAGAATAGCCGACTTGCCAGAAAGCACCGTGAAACCTGTGATGGAAGAATTTCAAGCGGAGATGGAGCGGAAGTTTGCCGAGAATGGTGAAACCCCGGAAGCGTCAGAATGATTTTTCGAAATGATATTGAATTAAAAAGAGCCAAACTTGTGGCTCTTTTTTTTATTTTATAAGGACTTAAACCAATCCTGAAAATATTCACCTACAACTGGGGTTAATTTCTTTTCGCCATTAACAGCGCCAATCAAACTCATAATCCAGAGGACAAATACAGCCAAGTTTAGAATCCATCCTACAAAGGGTACAAAGCTTAAAACAATGCCACAAAGCATAAGTCCCAACACCTGACGGACATAGAATGAACCAAATTCGTTTTTAGTATTATTATTCATCACTAAAGCCACAATCCACCCAATTAATGTCAGATGCGCGATTAATGCTATATTTTTGCCATCTTTGGAAATGTCGTTCACATCATTTTCAATGGTGTGGGCAGCTCTTCTTGCATCATTTGAAAACTCGTTTGTTTTTTCTCTAGCGTCGTTTGAAAATTCTCTTGTATTGTCCTTCGTGTCGTCTAACATATCGTTAAGATCGTCACCTAAATTTTGATCGTTTGCCATCTTTAGTTTTTTTAGAGATTAAATGTAACACATTAAAAATTAGAACATTAAATATAGCAAAAAATCTTAATCTTTTACAAGAAAGCTTTGTCGATAGGTTCCCAAAGTTCTATTTTGTTGCCGTCATTATCCATAATCCAACCGAATTTCCCATACTCATGGGTTTCCATGTCGCCAACTATAGTAACGCCTTCTTCCTTTAAAACCTTAAGTAGCTCCTCCAAATTTTCAACCCGATAGTTAAACATAAAATCCTTTTTTGAGGGCTTATAATATGTGGAGTCTTCTGGGAATGGACTCCATTGTGTGGAACAATCATTACCTTCCTTGTCCTTCCACCAAAAAGTGCAGCCATAAGCATCTGTATCAAAACCTAAATGTTTTTTATACCATTCTTTTGAGGCGTTAGGATCTTTACTTTTAAAGAATAGTCCGCCAATTCCCGTCACTCGTTTTTTCATAATAATTAGTGTTTAGTATTCCCTTGCAAAAGGGAATCTTATAATCTTATACCAAATAGCTGCGTTCAACAGTTCGGGTGTTACTCGACGTTATAATTTGAAGTGGCTTCCGATCTTATCCACAATTGTTTGTGCCAATTTCTCTTTGCTTTCTACCGTCCAGCCTGCCACATGCGGGGTTAGGAGCACGTTGTCGGCATTGATGAGGTATTGGAAGGCTTCTGGTATTTCTGAAGCAAACAGATCTTCAAAAGATGCTTTTTCATATTCCAAAACATCTAACCCTGCGCCAAGAATTTTACCAGATTGTAATGCTGCAACTAGATCTTTGGTCACCACGCTTTTGCCACGAGCGGTATTAATTAACCAAAATGGTTTTTTGAAAGCATTGATAAACTCAGCATTGATCATTCCCAAAGTGAGCGGCGTTTGTGGCGTGTGTAAGCTCACCACATCAACGTTTTCCTGAAACTCTTTAAGTGATACCTGCTTAGCATTATCATCTCCTACAGCGTCCTGAATGTCGTAACACAGAACGTCTACGTCAAATCCTCGGAGTTTCTTAGAGAATGCTTTCCCCATATTGCCGTAACCAATAATGCCGACGGTTTTTCCATCCAGTTCTATTCCTCGGTTCGCTTCGCGTAGCCATTGTCCTGACCTGACTTCTTGGTCCGCTTTATTGAGCTTGTTAAATAACGATAACAGCATCCCCAAAGCATGTTCTCCAACGGCGTTTCGGTTGCCTTCTGGTGCTGCAATAAGGTGAACACCTTTTTGTTGTGCGTAATCCCCATCAATATTTTCCAATCCAGCACCTACACGCCCAATAAACTTGAGGTTTGTGGCGGCATCTAAAAAGGTTTTATCAATTGTAAAACGGCTTCTGATGATGACCCCATCATACTTATGGATTTTAGCTTCAATAGCGGCTTTTGAGGATGTATAATCTTCATCGTTTTCAAATCCTAATGCTTGGAGTTGATTGATGAGAAGTGGGTGATTGGTATCGAGGTGGAGGATTTTCATGCTATTTTCCTGCGGATACAGGATTCTCATTTTAAAAGTTAATGTATCAAAATTAAGAAAAGCGTGGCTACTTTTAGTGATGTGGTTGAAGAAAGTAGGATGTGGGTTGGCTTTTTTAGATAAAAACCCTTCCGACTTTAATTCCTGAAATGGAATGGAATCCACCTTCCCTTGAAATAAAGGAAGGAATTTTGATTGTAGTAACTATTGAAAATAAAAAACCTTAAAAACCTAAAATCAACTTAGCGATTAAGAAATAGGTCAAAATCCCGAAGACATCATTACTGGTTGTGATAAAAGGTCCTGTTGCAACTGCGGCGTCAATGCCTCGTTTATCTAGGAAAATTGGGATGAATGTTCCAATTAAAGCGGCCATGATAATTACCGTAACGAGTGCTACGCAAATGGTCAATGATTCGTAATACGTTGTATGGAATCCAAAATGGCTTATTATTAAAACGACAATTGCAATGGCAAGTCCATTAACCAACCCTAACAGCATTTCTTTAAAAAGACGGCCAATAATGTTGCCATCAATAGTGTCATTTGCTAACCCTTGCACCACAATAGCGGAAGATTGTACACCTACATTTCCAGCTGTTGCCTGAACTAATGGGATGAATAATAATAAGGCCGGGAATTGTAACATGGCATCACTAAACCCGTTAATAATGCTCGCCGCGCCAATACCGCCAAACATACCAATAAGTAGCCATGGCAAACGCGCTTTGGTCAGCTGCCAAATACTATCATCAGCTTCTACATCTCCTGTAATACCCGCTGCTAATTGGTAATCTTTATCAGCTTCTTCCCTTAAAACGTCAATAATATCATCAATGGTAATACGGCCTAATAATACCATATCATCATCCACCACAGGAATCGCTTCCAAGTCATATTTTGCCATGACTTTTGCAACTTCTTCTGGGTCTTCATCAACCTTTACATAATCAACGCTTTTGATATAGATATCGGCGATTTTCTCAGTGCTTTTCGCAATAATCAAATCTTTTAGAGACAAACGGCCAATCAGTTTATTCTGTTTGTTAACCACATAAATGGAATGTACGCGGGTCACATCCTTTGCTTGACCTCTAATACGACGCAAACAGCCTTCAACGGTCCAAGTTTCATAGACTTTAACCAACTCTTTAGCCATAAGTCCACCAGCGGTATCCTCATCGTAGGCAAGCAGTTCTGTAATTTCAGCCTTGTGGCTTTCGTCCTCAATATGGTGGATCACCTCACGTTGGCGTTCTTCTGAAAGTTCAGCAATAATATCGGCAGCATCATCCGTATCTAAGGCGCCAACTTCATCGGCAATCTCCTTAGAAGAAAGGTTGCGTAATACTTTTTCACGATTGTCTTCATCCAACTCCATCAAAACTTCCGAAGTAGTTTCTGTATCGAGGAGTTTGATCACATACATGGCCTCATCCAAATTGACTTCATCGAGAATTTCAGCAATATCCGCGTAATGGAACTCTTTTAAAACGCGTTGCAGCTCCTCGTCATCTTTAATTTTGATGAGGTGCTGTACTTGTTTAATGAGTTCGTCAGTAAGCTCGAATTGTGTGTTTTCTCTTTCGTCAGTCAAATGGTGTGCTTTTTAAGACTTAATTATCGTTTTCTAATAGTTGGGTAAGCGTGATAAATTGTTCAACGCTTAACTGTTCAGGGCGTTGGTCAAAGATAGGGTTTGATTTTAAATTTTCAGAAATATCGAAGGATTTTAAACTGTTTCGAAGCGTTTTTCGACGTTGTTGAAATCCTGTTTTTACGACTCTAAAAAATAATTTCTCATCGCATGGAAGTGTGTAGTTTTCCTTTCTTTTTAATAATAATACGCCAGAATCTACTTTTGGTGGCGGATTGAATACTGATGGTGGCACTGTAAACAAATACGAAGCATCATAAAATGCTTGTGTCAGTACTGAAAGAATGCCGTACACTTTGCTGCCTTCTTTGGAACAGATGCGCAAGGCCACTTCCTTTTGAAACATGCCTGAAAATTCCGGAATTTGATCGCGCATTTCCAAAGTTTTAAATAGGATTTGCGAGGAGATGTTATAAGGAAAATTCCCAATGATTGCGAAAGGTTTCTCTTCAAATACTTCTTTAAGATCGTATTTTAAAAAGTCCTTTTCGATAATCCGATCTGCTAAATTCAGATAGTTGTTTTTGAGGTATTCTACGGATTCCGTATCAATCTCAATAACATGCGTTACGATATCTTTTTTTAGTAAATATTTGGTTAGAACGCCCATTCCTGGACCAATTTCCAAGACATGGTCATAGCCTTTGTATGAAAGGGAATCTGAAATTTTTTCAGCGATGCTTTCATCGGTCAGGAAATGCTGACCAAGGTGTTTTTTTGCTCTAACTTGATGATCTTTTGACACGTATAGCGAATGATTTAATGAGGGTGAATACTTGAAGCGCAAGGCTTGAATTTCAAAGTACGAAGTTAGTGAGAATTTTTTTTAGAAGCAGAAAAAGTCCAGTTTTCTACTCGTTGTAATCTAGTTTCTATTCTCCAGTCCTTTAATTTAATTCACTTTTACCGTATACTCATCAACAAGTTCCAATTCTGTACGGAAAGCCAAGACCTTATCACCAAACATTTTTAAGGATTCTTGACGTAATCTGTCAGCATCATTTTTATAATAATTGTCAAGTGCCTCGCGAGATTTCGCTCTATATTGAACGGAATATGTTGTGGCGCCTTCTTGCTCTTCAACCAAAACTTTAGTCAATTTTGCTTCAGTAAAATGGCCCGTAGCCAACACGTGAGGAATGTGTTCTTTGATCCAAACAATCCACTTATCGTGAATGCTCGCATCTATGTTTGAGGTAACGTTATATATGATCATAATCTGAAAATTTAAAATCGATTGCACTAAATTCCCTTATTTAGGATAAAAATGGGTCGGAAATAGTGCGTTTTATCGTTTGAATTAATACTATTCTGCAAATAACAGAACTTATTGTGTGGCATCAAAAGAGATTGAACGTTTTTTACGGGCGACTTTAATTAATCGCGTCCCCGCGCAACATCCTAAACTGCTTTCTGGCTTCTACAAAATAGATGCTGTCCTGATGATTGAAGATGATTTTCTCGTATAAAGGTTTCGCAAGTTCCGGTTGATTGAGGATATTATTATACAATTCTGCCAAGTAAAAATAAGCATCGTCGGCTAAAATTCCGTCACTATAATGGGCTATAATCGCTTCGTAATTTTTAATAGCCTTATCATATTCCTTTTTCTGTTGATAGAGTTGCGCCTGTTTAAAAAGTGCTTGATCTTCAATACTCTCGCCTTTATGTTCCGTCAACACTCTGTCCAATAACGCAATGGCGGCATCATTTTTATTTTGAAAAGCCATCAAATCCGCTTTCGCATAGAGTTTTAGTGCCACCTGAAGAGAATCTTCATATTTATTATCAGAAATAAGGAGTTTTAAGTCTAACGCGTCATTGGCGATAAGTTGTGAGGTAGATGATTTTAAGATGTTTAACTGTGATTCCGCCCATTGAAAATCGCCTTTGTAATAACTTGTTTTCGCTACTTTAAATCGCGCTTCTTGTGCTATCGGACTGTTTTTAAGATTGGATTGGATTTGTGTGTAATAAATTAAACCTTCATTGAATTTTTCCTGGAACACTAATATATCGCCTAAAGTCATTTTTATTTCAGCTTGATCTACTAAAGAGATGTTGAGTTTTAAAGTGTCTTTTAAGAAATCACTTGCTTCCTCTGGTCTATTCATTTGGAATGCAAGAAAATTGGCATAGTCTATTTGAAGCCTAAGTGTTTGTGGCGATATGCCATATTGGGAAAAAAGAGCTTTGTATTTTTCTTCGATTTTGGGTAAATCTTTTGAAGAAGCATTTCCTGTTTCAATAGACAACAAATAATGATGAACGTCGAGGATGAGTGTATTGTCCTGCGTATGGTCCAGAACATAATTAAAAATATCAGTAGCAATTGCTTCCTCCTTATCGCTCAAAGCTGTTAGAGCCACTACTAGAATTCGGTTCAGGCTTTCGCGTTGACGCATATACAATGCTTTTTCTTGGGTAAAAGCCTTGTTATAATCCTTTTCCTGAATAAAAAGCCAGCTGAGTAATTCATACCAATGCGTATCTGGCTGCGTTTGGATTTTTTTTAGCAACAGTTTCTTTAAAAGAATGTTGTTCTCATTGTCTTTATTTTCAGATACAAAATCACTAAACTCCCTTTTTACACTATTAATGTATTCTGGGCGCACTTCCACGTAAGCCATGTAGTTGGTGAAAAGCATTTCAATATTGCCCTGTTCGCCATAAACGCTAGCCAATTCGCGGTTGTAGTTTGCGTCAGGATCGTGCGCCATGCCTTTTTCATAACTTTTAATGGCATATTCCAAAAGCGAATGTTGCTCAAATTGTCGGGCGATGATACCAGCATATTCAGGACGTTCTTCAAGTTTTTGGAGTGCTTCGTCATAATATGCAGTGGCTTTATCCATAGCATTCCGAAGTTGATAATTATAGCCCAACTCAATTATAAGCGACGGATTGCGGTAGGCGGTCATTTTGGACATAATAAGAGCTTCGGCGTTATCAAATAGCTCAAGTTCTTGGTATGTTTTAATCAAATGAATAATGTAATTGTAATTGCTCGGCTGTGATTCATACAGCTTTTGATAGGAAAGTAGTGCTTTTTCAAACTCGCCGCGCTTATAATAGTCTGCAGCCAAAAGCTCTTCATCATTTTGAGAAAATGATAAAGCGCTAAAGAAGAAAATAATCACACATAGAAACGCTTTCATGAGACTAATTTATGTAATTATAAGCACTTAAGTCGGGTTGGAAACGTGAATATTTTAATAAAAAAAAGCCCAAACTTTCGTTTGGGCTGTTACCATCAAAATAATTGTGCTATTAATCATTAATTACAAAAATGATTCAGTTATCTTGTTTGGTAGACTTGTTTATGAAAATTCAATTATTTTTAAATCAAAACTTTAACCATTAATACTACCAGTGAAACGAGTATTAAAATGCGCATAAAATTTTTCATACTCAGCAAATTTCTATTTCGAGATACTAACTTGGAAAAAAAATGTCAAAAAACAAAGAAAACTGACATATAATCGTTGAATGACCTCTAATTTTGGCATTTTAACCGATTATAATGTAAGAAAATCCACAATTTAAATCTTATCAAACCCTGTATAAGGAATTAAAACTTCAGGGATCTTGATGCCATCTTCTGTTTGATAATTCTCTAAAATGCCAGCTAAAACTCTCGGTAATGCTAAAGAACTTCCGTTGAGGGTATGAGCCAATTCATTCTTGCCTTCAGCATTTTTGAAACGTAATTTTAAGCGGTTTGCCTGAAAAGTTTCAAAGTTGGATACTGAAGAGATTTCCAACCAACGATCTTGGGCTGTAGAAAACACTTCAAAATCATAGGTAAGCGCTGAGGTGAATCCGAGGTCTCCACCGCATAAACGCAAAATTCTGTACGGTAATTTTAACTCGTCAAGAATTTCTTTAACGTGCTCCACCATAGCCTCTAACGCTTTGTAGGAATTATCAGGATGTTCTACACGTAATATTTCAACTTTATCAAATTGATGCAAACGGTTTAGTCCTCTCACGTGAGCACCGTAACTTCCCGCTTCACGTCTAAAACATGGTGTGTAACCCGTAATTCCGATAGGAAGGTCAGACTCGTTAAGCAATTCGTCTCTAAAAATATTGGTTCCAGGAACTTCCGCCGTAGGAATTAAATAAAGATTGTCTTCAGTAACGTGGTACATTTGACCTTCTTTATCTGGCAATTGGCCTGTACCAAAACCTGATGCTTCATTTACCAAAAGTGGTAATTGGTATTCTGTGTATCCAGCAGCGGTATTTTTATCAAGAAAATAAGCAATTAACGCACGTTGCAGTCTCGCGCCTTTACCTTTGTACACAGGAAATCCTGCGCCGGTAATCTTGTTGCCCAATTCAAAATCGATAATATCGTATTTTTTTGCTAATTCCCAATGCGGTAATGCATTGGCATGCAATGTAGGGATGTCGCCTTTTTTGAAAATTTCTTCATTATCGTCTTCCGTGCTTCCTGCAGGAACGCTCTCATGCGGAAGATTTGGAAGCTTGTAAAGCAATTGGTTTAAACTTTCAACAGTAGCATTAAGATCTTCGCCAAGTGTTTTTGAAGTTTCTTTTAGCTCACTCGTTCTTTCTTTTAAAGCATTCGCTTTATCCGCTTGACCGGATTTGTACAAGTTCCCGATTTCTTTAGATAAACCATTGGATTCTGCCAAAGTGTTGTCCAATTCCGTTTGTAAACGTCTTCTTTTTTCATCAAGAGCAATGACGTCATCAATCATTTGTGTAGCGTCAAGGTTTCTTTTTTTCAAGCCCTCGATCACTTTTTCTCGGTTTTCTCTAATTAATGGTACTTGTAACATAATTATTTAATTTGATGGCAAAAATAAGTAAATTTTAGGCATCCGTCGTAGCCTTTAGTGGTCAGTTGGAATTATTTTGTGTTATTCCATTTGTGCTCCACTTTCTAGAATTTCCACTTTTTTATTGGACGGTGTTTCTTGGTTTGACGGCATTAACCAATCGCTGTGTTTAAATGGATGCCATTTTTCATTGGCCAAATCCACTTCAGGGTCAATAAGTTGTTTTAGTTCGCCGCCATTAACACGCACATACGAATCTACATACACCTTAACATCTCTCCCTTGATCTGCGAAAATTTGTTTAAGTCGCTGCGCAAATTGCCAAATGACATCAGGTTTGGTGCTAACGGTTCGCAATTGTTTGCTGCTGAGGTAATCTTCAATTTGCACCGGAATCTGCATGTTGGTTTTCGCATCCACGACTTTAAAAGTGGTACGGCCACTTTTTGCACGCAACATCATTCGCCACGATAAGCGATGTCCTTCTTCAGTCCATAAAACGTCATCTTTAAAAAACCAGTGCCGTAATGGTAAGCCTATTTGCACTATAAAATAAACCACAAAAACGGCAATAAAAGGCTTATGATAATCTGGTACAATAACCTCTTCTTGATCGTAATAAGGCTTTCTTTTTAGGAAAATTCGGTGAATTGTCGCAGTAGGGTAAAAGAACAGTACAAATGCTAAAGCTAAGTATGGAAAGATTCCAACCTGAAAAACGAAAGAATTGAACAAGTGAAAGAAAATAGACGCAAAAAACGCCACTTTACGCGTTCGTTTCCATAATAATAACGGGATAATCAATCCGTCATATAAAATACCGCCGTAAGCGATGCTATAGTGCGCCCATTTTTGTTGCAGGAGTTCCCCCACCAAAAAATAATCCTTTTTACTACGCATCAAGACTTCTGCAACGGTTGCATCTAACCAATCAGGGTAGATTTTTGCAATAGCGCCGTAGGTATACACGATAAACATTTGCAGGATAAACACCAATGCACACCAATTGGGCATGGAAATCATCTTGATTTTTGGGTTTAAGCGTGCATCAACAGAAAGGTATTTATGAGCTGGTTGGAACACCATAATGGCGCTCAAAAGAATCAAAAGGTAATAGTGGTTATTATAGGACGATTTTTGCATTAAATACGTTCCCGTCCACAGTAGTGTAAACACCAACATGCTCCATCGGTATTTGTAACCTATCATCACTAAAAGTCCGCAAAGTCCCATGACGCCGTAATAAAAATACATGCCATTGCCAGGTAGTGGTTGGAGCCACTCAAAACCTATAAATGAAAAGGTGACTTGAGGTTCCATGAGGGTGCGTCGGATCCATCCTGTGTAAATAGAGCCGGCACTTTCCATAAAAATCAGGAAGCCAAAAATAATTCGGAATACGATAAGTGCACTGTTATCGATATGTTTAAAAAGCAGCCTATGCATTGCGCTGGGCAATAATTTGTTGGGCATTCGTGCGATCTTGTCGTAATTGTGCAATAAGTGCATCTACCGATTCAAATTTACGTTCGTCCCTAAGTCGGTCGAGAAAACTTATTTTTAAATGCTGTCCGTAGAGGTCTTCATTGAAATCAAAAAAGTGAGCTTCAATGGTTTTTTTATCGCCATCAAACGTCGGATTCATGCCAATATTCATCATTCCATAAATGACCTTATCGTTATAGGTAGAAGAAATGGCATACACGCCGTTTTTTGGAATCAGTTTATAAGCTTCATCAACAGCGATATTTGCAGTAGGAAATTCCATTTTTTTGCCAAATCCTTTACCTCTTACCACGGTCCCATTAATGTAGTAATCGTAACCTAAGAACGCAGTGGCCGTTTGGATATCTCCCGAATTGAGCGCGTTTCTTATTTTGGTAGAACTGACCGCTACATCTTCAACGTCTTGTGCTGATATTTCGTCCACTTCAAACCCGAATTCAGCTCCGAAAGCTCGCAAATCATCAATATTTGCAGATCTATTCTTACCAAAATGATGGTCGTAACCAATAATAATATGTTTGGCTTTAAGCTGGTCAACCAATATGCTTTTAACAAAGTCGCGAGCGGTCATATCCGCAAAATCCATTGTAAATTCCTGAACAAAAATATAGTCCAGTCCCAATGCAGATAAAATCTCTTTACGTTCTGCAATGGTATTAAGGAGCTTAATGTTTGAATTTTGTTGCAATACCATCCGGGGATGAGGAAAAAAAGTCAATACAACAGAAATTAGGTTTTTATCAGCAGCTTTTTTGGTGAGTTTTTTGATGATTTTTTGATGCCCAATATGCACGCCATCAAAAGTGCCAATAGTGACTACTGATGGTGTTTGGGGAATAGAATGCGCTGTTGCTGTAATTACCTTCAAGTTATTTTTTTGTAAAAATAACCATTTAAGGGTTTAAAAAAAATTACTGTAGGCTATTTGAATTCTTATGTGTTATTATCCGTCAGAAGCAGCATTATTAGATTGGTCTAAGGTTATTATTTCGTCAATTTCAGTAAGTATTTGTGGTACTTCTGATGTTTTAAAATGAAGCTTCAAATGAAAACGTCCATCATCCAAAGGGGTTAAAGAAAGTGTGCCGGTATTAATTTGGTAAATTCCTGTTTCACCTTTACAATAGCACAATCGTTCAAAAAGCAAATTGACTTGCTGCAGCGCATTGTCTTTCAAAATGAATGATTTTGGTGCAGGTGGTAATTCTATATAAACACGTTCAATGTAATGCCCATCAGCTGTGTTCGGGAGTGTGTCACGTTGATATTCGAATTTTAAAAGTGTGGATTTTTTTTTCAAATATTCAATATAGCCCATGCCAAATTCGTCTATATGGAATTTAACAGCGGTGTTTGGAAAGCTGTTATAGCTGCACTTGCCGTCATCTGGACACATGGAAAATGTCTTATTTAGTTCATCAGAATTTTTCAAAATAGTGTCTTGACTTTTGCATGAAAATACGCCTAATACCGCGATTAATCCAAGCAAATGGAAGTACGTTTTTATAAACATGGACAGTTTTTTGTAAGTTATTTAATTTGAGTGTAACTTTCCCAATATTAAATATAGTGGTAAAAAGGACTTAAATGGATATTAAATATTTAAAAACAAGCTTGTTTTTAATCCTGATTTTCGCATTTTCTCTGACATATGCTCAGAAAAGCGAATCACCTTGGACAAAGATCTACAAAAGTGATATTTCTCATAATAGAATGCTGCCTCAAAAGTCGGTTCCAAAAACAGCTGCCTACTATAAGTTAGATATGGAGGTGTTAAAATCGCACTTGAAACATGCTCCCGATAGAGATTCCGGCGTACAGTCGAAAGCGTTGCTCGATTTTCCTAATGATAATGGAGGTCTGGAAACTTTCAGAATTATGGAGTATTCGGTTATGCATCCTCAACTTCAGGCTAAATTTCCTGAAATTCGTTCTTATGTTGGGTATAGCTTGAAAAATCCATCTACCGTGGTGTATTTTAGTGTTTCTCCGCAAGGCCTGCATGCCTTGACTTTATCTGCCAATCATGCTGCTCATTTTATCAATCCTTATACGAGTGATGGCGCTTATGAAGCGTTTTCAAGAAATGCCATTCCTGTAACAAACAAATTATTTGAATGTGGTGTTGTTGATGATGGACTTCCAAATCAAATAGAGATGGCCCGAACGGTCGCTGAAGCCAAAAATGCGAATGATGGTCAACGACGTACTTTTAGATTGGCAATCGGGACGAGTGTTGAGTATAGTGAGTTTCACGGCGGAACAATTGCCTCTGTTTTATCGGCTATTAATACGACAATGACCAGGGTGAATGGAATTTATGATCGCGAATTATCCATTAGAATGACTTTAGTCGCCAACAATAATCTCTTGATATCTACCGCTGATAATAGTATTTTTTCCAATACTGGGAATCTTGGTTCTATTACCAACATTATTAACACGAAAATAGGTGAAACGGCCTATGATATAGGCCACACTTTTACTACCGGTTCTGGTGGAAGTGCGTATTTGGGCAGAGTTTGTACTGCCACAAAGGGTGGGGGAACTACCGGTCTTACGCAGCCTGTAGGAGATCCTTATAATATTGATTATGTAGCTCATGAAATGGGACATCAATTTGGGGCAACCCATACGTTTAATGGTTCTGTGGGCAATTGTTCGCAAAATAGGTCAGCTGATGCCGCTTATGAACCAGGAAGTGGATCGACCATCATGGCTTATGCAGGACTTTGTGCGCCTCAAAATGTGCAACGCAACAGTAGTGATTATTTCCATCAGATAAGTTTGCAACAAATTTGGAGGAATGTGACCATAGGAAACAGTACCTGTGGCGTTTTATCATCTACAGGAAATACTGCTCCAAAAGCACAGGCGGGTGCGTCTTATCACATTCCAATTTCTACACCGTATAAATTGACTGGCGCTTCAACTGATGTTAATGGCACCAATTCTCATACCTATAATTGGGAGCAATTTGATTTAGGCCCGGCCGCTGCGCCAACTGAAACTACTGAGTTTGGACCGATAGTGCGTTCTTTTCCACCCACGACCAGCCCGGTGAGATACATTCCTAAGTTTCAAGAGGTACTGCTTAATGGAGGGACGTCAACAACATGGGAAAAGTTGCCTTCAATTGAAAGGACCATGACCTTTGCTTTAACGGTAAGAGATAATGACCCTCGAGGAGGGCAAACGGATGTTGGTTATATGACGGTGAATACTGTTGAAGCTCCTGGACCTTTTAAAGTGACATCACAAAACAGTAACGTGACTTGGGAAATTGGTGCCAATAAAAAAATTACTTGGGATGTTGCAAATACGAATGTTGCACCCATAAATACCCCAACCGTCAATATAAAATTATCGATAGATGGGGGTGTCACCTTTCCATACACCTTGGCTACAAATGTGCCTAATGATGGGTCTCATGAAATTAAGGTTCCAACAGGTGCAGAAACTACTCGTGCACGAATTTTGGTGGAAGCCGTCGGGAATATTTTTTATAACGTCAATACCACGAATTTTAAAATTACAACGGTAGACTATCTGTTAAACTTCGCGCCGTCTACAGTTTCGGTGTGTCAACCTGCAAATGCAGTTTATAAATTCACCTATAATACTTACCGTGGTTTTTCGCAAAATACTGTGTTTTCTGCTACCAATTTGCCGTCCGGAGCGACAGCTACTTTTAGTCCAACATCAGCAAGTGCTAATGGCACGGTAGTAACGATGACCGTTTCAGGAGTCGGATCACTTACACCAGGAACCTATAACATTACGGCAGTAGGAACGTCGGGCAATCAAACGCAATCTTCTGTTGTGGAACTGACGACTTATAATAGTACGATTGCGCCAATCAATTTGGTTTCACCGTTAAATGGTGCTTCAGGACTTTTTGGTGATATTGAGTTTAAATGGGAGTCTAATGCTAATGTGGAGGAGTATCTCATAGAAATTTCAAAAACCAGTAATTTCAATACAATTGTAGATTCGAAAACCCTGACGACCAATTCATATAATGCCTCCTTAGAACTCGAAACCGTGTATTATTGGAGGGTTTCTGGAATGAACCGTTGTTCATCAGGTAAGAAAACGTCTTTGGTCTATACGTTTTCTACAGGTGTTTCTTCTTGTGGTGATGCCCTAACGGCAAAAGACACTCCAATTGTTATAGCGTCAGATAAATCAGAAACGTATACCACTAACATTACGGTGACTGAAAATTTACCGATCACTGATGTGAATGTCAAAGTTAATATTCAGCATGATTGGGTAAGAGATTTAAAGCTCGTTTTGGTCAGTCCAGAAGGTACTTCCATAGTTTTAAGTAGCAATAACGGATTGTCTGGCGATAAAAATTATGCCAATACTATTTTTGATCAGCAGGCGACCATTCCAATAACGCAAGGCACGGGTCCTTTTACAGGCTCCTATATTCCTGAAGGCGATTTATCCGAATTAAATGGGGAAATGTCAGGGGGTGTTTGGAAGCTTCAAGTAACAGATCTTTATGATACCGATGGAGGTACTATTAATGAATTTACGCTTGCACTTTGTCTTTCACGACCATTGTCAATTGAAGAGCAGGATTTTGATGCCTTTGGACTTTTCCCAAATCCGAATAAAGGCGAATTTACTGTGAAGTTACAATCCACATCAGGGGAAGATATTACGATAGATGTGTATGATATTAGAGGGCGAAAAGTATTTGAAAATCGTTTTAATAATGTCCCTAATTTTAGAGAAGTTATCCGATTGGACAATGCACAGTCTGGAATGTATTTGATAACCATTTCCGATGGTTTAAGAGCAGTTACTAAAAAGATTTTGGTACAATAACCGAAACTATAATTACTATAAAAGCTGTCTCAAAGTACAACTGAGACGGCTTTTTTTTATAGGGTTTGATGAGGGTTTTGAACCTTTATGTAATGATAAATTCCTAATACACTTCCATAAAAAAAGACCCTTTCATTTTGAAAAGGTCTTCTTAAACTTTAGGTTTTAATATTGATATTGGGGATTCAATTATAAACCAACAGTCCAACCGTTAGCCCAAGTTGGCTTAGCAGTTCCGTTACCTGCACCTGTAGCATTTTCATTTACAGTGTACATAGCAGATACATCAACCGCTGTTCCTGCAGTGTTTTTACCTGAAGATAACTTTGTGATGTTGTCAAATTTCACGTTTGTAGCAACTAATGAACCAGCAGTTACATAACCTAAACTTTCATCGTGTTGAACGTCAAAGCCTGTTTTCCAGTTGCTCAATACTAAATTGTCAAATTTTGCTTTAGTACCTACACGTAATTTAATTGCTTGTGTTTCTGAACTTGTATCAGCAGCTCCTAAACCAATTAATGTTAAGTTTTTAATTGTAGGATTAGAAATTGGCGTTGCTAAATGGTTGTTAGAGTTGTTGTCAGCTTCAATACCTCTGTTACCAGCGTTAGATCGGATACCAAACCAGTTTTCACCTGCCCCAGACCAACCTTCAGTCCAGTCAAACATATCATCACCTACTTGCTCAGAGAAGTTGCTTACTACTAAATATTTTGCAACCGCTGTTCCTCCAAAAAATTCGAAACCATCATCTGAGCCTTCGTATGATTGTACGTACTCGATAGTTGTTCCGTTACCTACACCAAATAATGATAAGCCGTTAAATTCTTTTTCAGAATTGTAAGCAAATCCAGTATATTCTAATCTTAAATATTTGATAGAACCTGAATTGTCATTTGGTTCGTTACCACCGTAAGTTAAGTCAGAAACTTCAGCAGACGCTGTAATTCCTTTATTGATAGGTGCTTTCCCGCATAATACAAGTCCGCCCCAAGAGCCTGGTGCTTTTGTTGCAGCTGTCATGACTACTGGATTTGAAGATGAACCTTGTACGTCAATTTTACCGCCTTGTGCGACTGCAATATAGCGTACAGCTGCAAAATCTGAACTTGCTACTGATGTTGCTTCAATTTTAACGCCTTCTTTAATGGTTAATTTAGCACCTGAATTCACGATTAATTTTCCAGTCAATTTGTAGGTTCCAGATTCTAAAACCACTTCTCCGCTGTTGATTTCTCCTTTTAGATCTTCACGGTTTAATACGAATGAGCTTCCACCATCGTCAATTGTAGCGTCATCATCACTTGAACATGACGTTGTAAATAGTAAGGAAAATAAAAATACTGTTCCTAAAACTTTTGAAATTGTTTTTTTCATAATGTTTACTTGTTAATTGTTTTTAATTACAAATTTTTAATTGATTGAGTTGATATATGTTGGGTCGTTGTTTTGGGATTTATAATTTGTAGCGCAATCCTAATTTGAAAAATGCACCTCGTTTGAATGATAATACAGTGATGTCCTCTGAAGCATTTTCTTGAATTCTTTCAATCGCAGGATTCAATATGTTTTTCACTGTCAAATCAATTCCGAAATGCTTGTTGATTTTAGTTTTAAGGATAAAATCTAAAGTGCCAACACCCTTGTCAACCAAGTTTCCTTTAGTTTCTACACCTAATGCATAAATTTTGTCAGAGGTGTACGAGTAAGCAAGAGTGGCCATCAAATTGCCATCATTATTGAAAGCTTTGATGTAAGACAGATCAGCATTTAATAACATATCTGAAGCGCCTGTAAATCCTGAGGTGTCATTTGTAAGATTGGTGTTGTAATTGGTTTCCTGTCTTACTTTTTCAGAATCCAATTCCTGGTGCGTTTGCATGAAAGATGCATTAAGTCCTGCAGAAAGCTTGTTAGATTCTTCTTCATCAAAGTTGAATAGGTTTTTTCTGATTTCTATTTCAGCACCATAAACATAACCTGAATCTCCTGTGTTTATAAAGGAAATGTCATTGGTAGAAGACGCTAAAGTGATTTCATTTATAGGATCTAGAATGTATTTTCCAAAAGCAGTTACAGAGAATAATTCTGAGTTTTTAGGAAACACCTCCCACTTTAAATCTACATTGTAGTTTTGGGAAGGATACAAATCTGGGTTACCAACTTTTACTTCGGTTACGTCTTCATAAATAAAGAGTGCACGTTCTTTAAATTGTGGTAAAGTGTAAGTTTTGCTGGCACCGAAACGTAAATTTTGTTTTTCGTTCAGTTCATATTTTAAAATGACACTTGGCAAAAACTCATTTCTGTTAAACGTGTTGCTTCTTCCTGAGGCATCCAATTGTGTTCTCCAAGAAACGGTTTGTTCTACTCTTTCAAAACGTAAACCTGCAACAGCGCTTAGTTTCTCTGATAGATTGTATTCTAAACTCGCAAATCCTGCGTGAATGAGTTGTTCGCCATCATAAGTTTGAGGTGTTAATCCAGCGAAAGATTCGATGCCAAATAAGCCATTGTTATAGTTTTGCTTATTTAAAAATGCATCTAAGTTATCAGGATTTACTGCCGAATTTAATTCTGATCCTGAAATTCTGAAGTTAAATTGAATGGCCTCAAAATCACGGTTTTTAAATCGGCCGTTATAGCCCAAAGTAGCTTTTCCTTTTGATACGCCATCTTCATCTTCATTCAGCCTGTAGCTTACTGAAAGATTTGCTGCCAATTCATCTTCCACCAAGTTTTGATAGTATCTGTGGTTGTCTGTAATCGTATTTTGAGCAAAAACATACCCGTTAGCATCCTCTGAATATTTTAAGGTATTTTGCGTTCTGTCTGGCATATCACCTTCTACTTTATTATACGACGTTGCCCAATCGAAGTCCAATCTGTCAGATAGTTTATGGTTTCCTAATAATTGGTGAATCATTAATGTGTTTTGCACGTAAGTACTACGCTGAATAAGTCCGTTATTGTCCTCCGCAATGTCACGAATAAACCCTTTGTATCCATCTTTAGTTTGGTTGGAAGAGTTAACCGTTAAAAAGTTATAGGCAATTTTATGGTTGGAATTAAGGCGGTAGTTCGCATTAAACATTCCTGTGGTATTCGTGTTGTACGAAAAGCGTTCCTGATTGAAAGATTTCAATTTGGCACCTTGAGCACTTACACTTTGGTTGATGCCATCTCTATATTCAAAGCCGTTGTCAAAACTAGCCGTAGCGAATAAATTAAGGCTGCCTTCTTCGCCAATGCTGAAAGATTTACCTGCCTTTAAACCTAATGCGCTGCCTATTGGTTTCTCTTTTACAGGTGCTAATTTGTTTTCAAAATTGTAACCGTTAAGCGGGTTATTTGGAACACCATAATTAGAGAATCCAAATCTATTTGGACCATCTTGAAGTTGGAAATCATTGTATTTGTCAAGGGCATTGGTTCCCATTGTAGAGCCCAAATTAACCTCTAACATGCCTTTTCCTTTATAGTTTATAGAGGTAATATCTACGTTTCCACCTGCGAAGTCACCAGAAATTTTAGGGCCATAAACCTTATCAATAGAAATGAATTCAACAATATCTGTTGAAAAAAGGTCCAGGGAGATGTTTTTCTTTTCAGGATCATTCGAAGTTATTGGAAGTCCGTTTAACGATGTGGAATTGTAACGATCTCCAAGTCCGCGTACATAAATAGTGTTGGAGCCTTCCTGCTTGGAAACGCCCGTTGTTTTAACCACAGCACTAGCAACATCGCTGATGCCTTTGCGTGATAATTCTTCTGAACCAATACTTTGCTTGATTTCAATTGCATTTTTTTGGTCTAACAAAAGTGCAGTTTCACTTTCTTTTCGTGTAGTGGTTGTAATAACCACTTCGTCTAAGGAAGCTGAACTTGCAAACATTTCTACATCCACGTTAACTACTTTTCCAGCTTCAAGGACTACTTCTAATTCTTTGGTTTCATAACCAACAAAACTGTAAACTAAGGTGTAGCGACCTTCATCCAAGTTGTCAAAATGATAAACCCCATCCATGTCAGATGTGGTTCCAATAGTTGTTCCCTTAATAAGGACATTTCCGAATGCCAAGGGTTCGTTGTTATATTCTTTATCAATCAATTTTCCAGCAATTGTCGCTGTCGATTGTGCACTCAAAATTGAGGTGAATACAAGGGTTAATAGTGTAAATAAATGCTTCATCAGTCGTTCTAAATTGTTTGCTGCAAAGAAACTGATGATGTGTAAAAAGAAGGTTAACTAAGGATTAAGGCTAAGTCATATAAAAGTTACGTTTGTGTTAGTTTTACGTGAATTATTGCCAATAGGTGATATAAATTTAACATTGAAAAATGTATCTTGCGTGCGCTTAAAGCATTACTATGAACTGGGAACAATTATTATCATTAAAACGATTTGGAGATACGCACAAACGTATCAGAAAAGAACAGGATGAAACTCGTTTAGGCTTTGAAGTAGATTATGATCGTGTCATTTTCTCTTCAGAATTCAGAAGCTTACAAGATAAAACCCAGGTCATTCCGATGTCTCAAACCGACTTTGTACACACCCGATTGACGCATAGTTTGGAAGTAAGTGTTGTAGGAAGAAGTTTAGGAAGACGCGTTGGTCAAAAAGTATTGGCCAAGTATCCGCACCTTCAAAATATACATGGGTATCAGGCTAACGACTTTGGAGCGATTGTCGCTGCAGCAGCTTTGGCTCATGATATCGGGAATCCGCCGTTTGGGCATTCTGGTGAGAAAGCAATTGGCGAATTTTTTAAAAACGGTAAAGGCAAAAAGTTTAAATCGCAGTTAACGGATAAGGAATATCAAGATTTATGCGATTTTGAAGGAAACGCCAACGGATTTAAAATTTTGACTGAAAGTCGTGTCGGACGATTGGGCGGCTTACGTTTGAGCTATGCTACACTTGGTGCGTTTACAAAATACCCTAAAGAATCGTTGCCTAAAAAGCCAACTTCGCATATTGCGGATAAGAAATACGGATTTTTCCAAAGTGAGAAAGAGGCCTTTGATGATATTGCTCAGGAACTTGGATTGATTAGCCGTGGAAATGACGAAGATTTAAGTTATTCCCGTCACCCTTTAGCATTTTTGGTGGAAGCTGCCGATGATATTTGTTATACCATTATCGACTTTGAAGATGGTATTAATTTAGGATTGATTAATGAGGAATATGCTCTGGAATATCTTATCAAATTGGTAAGAGACACCATTAATACAAACAATTACCATGCGTTGTCCAATACTGAAGATCGCATTAGTTATTTGCGTGCGTTAGCAATTAGTACATTAATAAATGAAGCGGTTGAGCTGTTTATGACCCATGAAGAAGAAATTCTTAACGGCACATTTGATAAAGCCTTGATGGATGTTTCTAAATATCAAGCGCAGATAAAGGATATCATTAAAGTGAGTGTTGAAAAAGTCTATCAATCTGCGGAAGTGGTAGATAAGGAAATTGCTGGATTCAAGATTATTGATGGTATTTTGGACGTGTTTACGGATACGATCTTAAATCATCACCAAGGAACTTTGGGCAGTTATAACAAATCGATTCTTAAGATTTTTCCAAAAACACTCGATTTGAATCAGGAAAATATCTATCACAGCTTGTTAGGCATTTGTAATTATGTGGCTAAATTTTCAGATAGTAAAGCCATTATGACGCATAAAAAGCTTCAAGGCACACATTTTTAATCGATTTTTTAAAACGTACTTTTCTAGCTGTTTTTGATGTGAAGTAAGGCCGTTTCTAAAGTCTTAGAAATAGAATTTGCATCTACGTGCGACAATTCCTGTAATTGTTTTACGGTGCCTTGTTCTATAAAGGCATCAGGAATACCGAGTACTTTTATTGGTAAATGGTAATTGTGCTCTGCTGCAAATTCTAGAACTGCAGATCCAAATCCACCTTTTACCGTGCCATCTTCAATAGTGATAATGTATTTGAAAGTTTTGAAAATGTCATGTAACAACGCTTCATCCAATGGTTTTATAAAACGCATGTCATAGTGTGCAATTTCTTGTGAGTTGCTCACTTTTTGTATGGCTTCTTTGGCATTTTCTGCAATGAAACCTACCGTTAAAATTGCAATGTCTTTTCCTTCTTTAAGGACTTCTCCTTTGCCGATTGTTAACTTTTGAAAAGGCTGTTTCCAATCTGCAACTGATCCATAACCACGCGGATATCTGATTGCGATGGGATGTTCAAGTCCTAATTGTGCGGTGTACATGATGTTGCGTAATTCGCATTCATTCCGCGGAGCCATGATGATGAGGTTTGGAATGCATCGGAGATAAGCTAAGTCAAAAACCCCATGGTGTGTGGCGCCATCTTCTCCTACCAAGCCTGCACGATCCAAGCAAAAAATTACTGGTAAATTCTGTAAAGCCACATCATGTATAACCTGATCGTAGGCGCGCTGTAAAAATGTTGAATAAATATTACAAAACACCATCATGCCTTGTGTCGCCATTCCAGCGGAAAGCGTTACTGCATGTTGTTCAGCAATGCCCACATCAAAAGCACGATCGGGCATTTGATCCATCATGTATTTAAGCGAGCTTCCGGTGGGCATTGCAGGCGTAATGCCTACAATCTTCGGATTTTGCTCTGCCAATTCCACTAAAGTCAATCCGAAAACATCCTGAAACTTTGTAAGCGACGATGCTGATTTTGCTATCAATTCCCCGGTAAGCGAATCGAATTTTCCTGGTGCATGATACGTCACTTGGTTTTCTTCCGCTTGTTTTAAGCCTTTCCCTTTGGTGGTAATCACATGGAGAAACTTAGGGCCTTTAACCGATTTTAATCGGTTTAATTCTGAAATTATCGCATCCAAATCATGACCATCAATAGGTCCGGTATAATCAAAATTGAGCGCTTCAAATATATTGTCTTGCTTTTCTGTACCTTTTTTGACGTTGGTCAGATATTGTTTCAAAGCGCCCACACTTGGGTCAATTCCAATCGCATTATCATTTAGGATGACCAACAAATTAGCATCGGTAACACCGGCGTGATTTAAGCCTTCAAAAGCCATCCCGCTGGCAATGGAGGCGTCACCAATAATGGCCACATGATGCTTGTCTTCACCTTTTAATTGGGAAGCAATCGCCATTCCTAACGCTGCAGATATGGAAGTAGAAGAGTGGCCAACACCAAACGTATCATAATCGCTTTCATCACGTTTTGGGAATCCGCTGATGCCTCCAAGTTGTCTGTTGGTATGGAAATTTGAGCGTCTTCCGGTTAAAATTTTATGTCCGTAAGCTTGATGTCCCACATCCCAAACCAATAAATCGTCCGGCGTATTAAATACATAATGCAAAGCAATGGTCAGTTCCACAACACCAAGACTCGCGCCTAAATGTCCTTCCTTTGTTGCTACAATATCAATAATGAAAGATCGTAGGGCTTTGGCAAGTTGAGGTAGGTCTTCCTGTTTTAAAGCTCTTAAATCTGACGGCGAATGGATATGGTCCAATATATTTTTCATCTGGATACAAATGTAGCATTTGAAATTGTATTTTTGATTTTTAACCTTTGAAGATTGCCTTGTGGAAAATCCTTTTGACGATGTCTATTTTATGAGAAAAGCTTTGCAGGAAGCTGAAATTGCCTTTGATAAGGGCGAAATCCCTGTGGGTGCCTTAATTGTGATTGACAATAGGATTATTGCAAGAGCGCATAACCTTACGGAGTTGCTTAATGATGTCACGGCCCATGCCGAAATGCAGGCTATAACAGCTGCGGCCAATTTTTTAGGTGGAAAATACCTGCTTAACTGTACCCTTTACGTGACTTTAGAGCCTTGTCAGATGTGTGCGGGAGCTTTGTATTGGAGTCAGATTAGCAGAATTGTATACGGCGCTAGAGATTTTGAGCGCGGTTGCCTTTCTTTAAATACGAAGTTACATCCTAAAACGGTAATGATTGGTGGTGTTTTAGAGGAAGAATCGGCAGAATTGCTAAAACGATTCTTTATTGAAAAGCGAAATTTAAATTAAAATTTGCGTTTTTCTTTTTCACGCATCTTATCTAAATTCTCCTTAGTTAGCATATAATCTTTGAAGTTTCTATCCTTCCAACGGTGGTAAGTGAATAATGGAAACACTACCAAAAACAGTCCAACGGTGCCAAAACCGATCATCTTTTGGGAATATTCGGTCTCAAAGATAAATCCGGCAGCAATACTGCCTAACGTTAAGATTACCAATACGATTATTAAATATTTCATTATTGTGTGATGTTTATTAGTTTGCGACGGTACATGGTGAGCAGTTTGGATTTGGATATAAATCCAACATAAATTCCGTTATCTACCACAGGCAAATTCCAAGCATTGCTATCTTGGAATTTTTTCATGATTTCAGTCATCTTGTCTTTATTAATGTCGATGGTGTCCGGTGGCGCTTGCATCACATCGCGAGCAAATACTTCAGAATACAGTGTTGGGTCAAACATAATTGGGCGAATGTCGTCCAATAAGATAATCCCTTTCAAAGTATTGGTTTTAGCATCGACCACGGGAAATATATTCCGATTTGATTTTATTACTGCCTCGTGTACAATATCGCCCAAAGTCATCGTGGTAGTAATCTTAATAAAATTTGTTTCAATAACTTTATTAATGTCCATCAAGGTTAACACCGCATGATCTTTGTCGTGGGTAATGAGTTCTCCTTTACGCCCCAATTCCATAGTATAAACGGAATGTGGGTGAAAATATTTCGTAATCCCGAATGATATGGCGGCCGTAAGCATAAGCGGTATAAATAACTCATAGCCACCGGTGACTTCGGCAATTAAGAAAATTGCAGTTAGAGGTGCATGAAGTACCCCGGCCATTAAACCCGCCATGCCAACTAGCGTAAAATTACTTTCAGAGACAGGATAATTTGTGAATCCACTGTGATTGATAAGTTTGGCAACACAATTGCCCATAATGCTGCCCATAAATAACGTTGGGGCAAAAATACCACCAACACCACCAGCTCCAAAAGTGAGCGCACTGGCAATAATTTTAAAAAACACCAAGCCTGCTAAAAGCAAAATGACCACCCAAATGTTTTCTACATTGAGATTTAAAAAATTATTCTGAATGGCTTTTTGATGATTCCCAGCAATTAAATTATTAATCACTTCAAAGCCTTCACCGTATAAGGGAGGAATAAAATAAATTAAGACGCCCAAAAGCGAACCTCCAATCAGCAGCCTTTTTATGGGTGAGTTCACCCGATCAAAGAGCCGTTGTATGCGATCATACACTTCAGTGAAATAAATAGACGTAAATGCGGCAACAACTCCTAAGATCAGGTAAAATGGTGCGTCCGATAATTTAAATCCGTCCTCCAAACTGAAGGGTAGAAGCACATCATTGCCAAGAAAAAAATAAGAGGTCAAAATTGCCGATAATGATGCCGTTAGTAGCGGTAACATGGAGGCAATGGTCAAATCTAAACTGAATACTTCTATAGCAAAAATAATGGCAGCAACAGGTGCTTTAAAAATGGAGGACATGGCTCCCGCTGCGGCACAACCTATCAATAAATTGCGCGTGGATTGATTGACGTGAAATAGCCGTGCAATGTTTGAACTTATGGCCGCTCCCGTAGCTACTGTAGGGCCTTCCAATCCCACAGAGCCACCAAACCCGACCGTGAGCGGTGCAGTAATAACAGAGCCGAACATTTGATAGCGTTTCATGAGGCCTTTACGCTTTGAGATTGAATAAAGCGTTGAAGGGATCCCGTGACTTACCTTATGCCTGATGACATATTTCATAAGGAAGTACACTAAGGTCAGACCAACAATGGGAAACAGGAAATAGAACGCCTCTTGGTAATACTTCACCAATTGCCCTTCCATGATACTCTGGATAAAATGCGTGAGGTTTTTTAGAACAACCGCACCCAAGCCAGAAGTAAAACCAACCAAAATACTTAGAATAATCACAAACTGATTGTGAGAAATGTATTTAGCTCTCCAGATGAGGAGTTGCTTAAAAAGTGGTCGTTTAGGCATTTTTAAATCTACTAAAAAATATGTCCCGATGGTTATCGGGACACGGTTTAAATTTTATTAAGATTTGAGATTCAGTTTTAAACTGAGTTCCTCTAGTTGTTTGTCATCAATTGGAGCAGGAGCGTCAATCATTACATCACGACCGTTGTTGTTTTTTGGGAATGCAATAAAATCGCGAATGGTTTCTTGTCCACCTAAAATGGCAACCAATCTGTCCAATCCAAATGCTAATCCACCATGTGGCGGTGCACCATATTGGAACGCATCCATTAAGAACCCAAATTGAGCTTTTGCTTCTTCAGGAGTGAATCCTAAATAATCAAACATTAGAGATTGGGTCTTTTTATCGTGAATTCTGATCGATCCACCACCAATTTCATTACCATTTAATACCAAATCATAGGCGTTGGCTTTCACTGCTCCCGGATCAGTATCTAACAATTCCAATTGTCCTGGTTTTGGAGATGTAAACGGATGGTGCATCGCGTGGTAACGGTTGGTTTCTTCATCCCATTCCAATAATGGAAAATCTACAACCCATAACGGTGCAAATTCTTTAGGATTACGTAAACCTAAACGCGTTGCCAATTCCATACGTAAGGCGCTTAACTGCGTTCTTACTTTATGTGTAGGTCCTGAAAGCACACAAATCAGGTCTCCAGGTTTTGCGCCTGTTATTTCGGCCCATTTTGCTAAATCTTCTTGATCATAGAATTTATCAACAGACGATTTGAAAGTCCCATCCTCATTGTAACGTGCGTAAACCATGCCTAACGCACCAATTTGCGGACGTTTTACCCAATCAATCAATTGGTCAATTTCCTTACGGGTATAAGCGTTTCCGCCAGGTACAGCGATTCCAACTACCAATTCAGCAGTGTTGAAAACACCAAAATCTTTATGTTGTGTCACTTCGTTTAACTCGCCAAATTCCATTCCGAATCGGATGTCTGGCTTGTCATTACCATACTTTTGCATCGCTTCATCATACGTCATGCGTGGGAATTTTTCAATTTCCACTCCATTCACTTCTTTAAGTAAATGACGGGTTAAGCCTTCAAAAGCATTTAAGATATCTTCTTGTTCAACAAAGGCCATTTCGCAGTCAATTTGCGTAAATTCTGGCTGTCTGTCAGCACGTAAATCTTCATCCCTAAAACATTTCACAATTTGGAAATACTTATCCATGCCACCAACCATCAACAATTGTTTAAAGGTTTGCGGACTCTGCGGAAGCGCATAAAACTGCCCTTCATTCATGCGGCTAGGTACCACAAAATCGCGTGCACCTTCTGGTGTAGACTTGATTAAGTATGGCGTTTCAACCTCTATAAAACCTTCGTTTGATAAGTAGTTGCGAACTTCTTGCGCTACTTTCGCTCTAAAGATTAAACTGTTTTTAACAGGATTTCTACGGATGTCCAAGTAACGGTATTTCATACGTAACTCTTCACCCCCGTCAGTGTCATCTTCAATAGTAAATGGAGGAAGAAGTGCTGAATTCAATACTGTTAATTCTGAAACCAAAATCTCGATATCTCCCGTAACCATGTTCGGGTTTTTTGAGGTACGCTCAATGACGGTTCCTTTTACTTGAATAACAAACTCACGACCTAAGTTTTGCGCTTGTTCCATCAATGCTTTTGGCGTGCGTTCCGCATCAAAAACAAGTTGCGTAATGCCGTAACGATCGCGTAAATCTACCCAAAGAACAAACCCTTTGTCGCGACTCTTTTGAACCCATCCTGATAAAGTAACTTCGTTATTGATATGTGATGCTCTTAACTCACCACAGTTGTGACTTCTGTACATAGTATGAAAAATTGAAATGCAAATTTAATGAAGTTCTATGAGTATCAAATAAAAAGGTTTAACAATTATGGGCTTTTATATTTTGATGATTTAAGCGGGTTGAAATGAAAAAAACACCCCTTCCAAGTGTAGGAAGAGATGCTTTTAATTAACACTTATCTTAATGATTATGAGCCGCACATCAAGCAGTCATCACCTTCAGCTGCTTTGGCTTGGGCGATTAATGCTTTCATTTCTTCTGCGGACATTGGTTCTACTTCTGTAGTTTCTTGAGCAAAGGTTACCGCTGCTTTTGCGGCCTGTTGTTTTTGTTGCGCGATTAAGTTGTTGTCAATGGCGCTAACATCAGCAATTGCTGCTACAGGCTCTTGTTTTTTTGCATTATCTAAAGTGAATTTAATCGCATCTACAGCGCTCTTCGTTCTTAAATAATACATTCCTGTTTTTAAGCCGCTTTTCCAAGCATAGAAGTGCATAGACGTTAATTTGGCCATTGTTGCACCTTCCATAAACAAGTTTAAAGATTGCGATTGGTCAATGAAATAACCTCTATGACGAGACATGTCGATAATGTCTTTCATGCTCATTTCCCAGACTGTTTTGTAAAGTTCTTTAATGTCTTGAGGAATGTTTTCAATATGTTGGATGGAACCGTTGGCTCTCATGATTTCCTGTTTCAAACCTTCGTTCCAAAGACCTAATTCCACTAAATCTTCCAACAAATGTTTGTTAACGATGATGAATTCGCCAGAAAGCACACGACGTGTATAAATATTAGACGTGTAAGGTTCAAAACACTCGTTGTTGCCTAAAATTTGAGAGGTACTTGCGGTTGGCATTGGTGCCACTAATAAGGAGTTGCGAACACCGTGCTTTTTAACTTCAGTGCGAAGTTTTTCCCAATCCCAGTTGCCACTCAATTCGTCATCATTGATGCCCCAAAGGTTGTGTTGAAACTCGCCATTGCTTATTGGAGACCCTTCGTAAGTAGAATATGGACCTTCCACTTGCGCCAATTCCATACTAGCTGTAACTGCAGCATAGTACAAAGTTTCAAAAATATCTTGGTTCAGTTTTTTAGCTTCATCACTCGTAAATGGCATACGCAACAAAATGAAGGTGTCCGCCAATCCTTGAACGCCCAAACCTACTGGACGGTGACGTAAATTGGAGTTTTCAGCTTCTTTAACTGGATAGTAATTACGGTCAATAACCTTATTTAAGTTTTTTGTGACGCGTTTCGTGATTCTAAACAGTTCTTTGTGATCAAAAGTTCCGTTTTTCACAAACATTGGTAACGCGATAGACGCCAAGTTACATACTGCAATTTCATCTGGAGAAGTGTACTCCATAATTTCAGTACATAAGTTTGAAGAGCGAATTGTACCTAGATTTTTCTGGTTAGATTTTCTATTGGCCGCATCTTTATAAAGCATGTATGGTGTGCCCGTTTCAATTTGCGATTCTAATATTTTCTCCCAAAGCTCACGTGCTTTTACTGTTTTTCTGCCTTTTCCTTCAGATTCATATTTGGTGTAAAGAGCTTCAAATTCTTCACTGTGTACATCACATAAACCTGGACATTCATTAGGACACATTAACGTCCATGGACCGTCTTCTTGTACACGTTTCATGAATAAATCAGAAATCCACATCGCATAGAACAAGTCTCTAGCACGCATTTCCTCTTTTCCGTGGTTCTTTTTTAAGTCTAAGAAATCGAAGATGTCTGCATGCCAAGTTTCCATGTAAATTGCGAAACTTCCTTTGCGTTTTCCACCACCTTGATCCACATAACGTGCCGTGTCGTTAAACACTTGAAGCATTGGGACAATACCATTGCTCGTGCCGTTTGTGCCTGCAATATAACTACCTGTTGCTCTCACATTATGGATAGACAATCCAATACCACCGGCAGATTGCGAGATTTTTGCTGTTTGTTTTAAGGTGTCATAAATACCATCAATACTATCATCCTTCATGGTTAAAAGGAAGCAAGACGACATTTGTGGTTTTGGTGTGCCTGAATTAAAAAGAGTTGGGGTAGCGTGTGTAAAGTATTTTTTAGACATGAGCTCGTAAGTCTCAATAGCCGATTCAATATCATTGCCATGAATACCTACAGCCACACGCATCAACATGTGTTGTGGACGTTCCGCAATCTTACCGTTTAATTTAAGTAAGTACGAACGTTCTAAAGTTTTAAAACCAAAATAATCATAACCAAAATCGCGATTATAAATAATTGTGGAATCTAATTTCTCTTTGTTTTCCATGATGACTTCATACACATCATCGGCTAGTAAAGGCGCTTTTTTACCAGTTCTTGGGTTGATGTAAACATACAAGTCATGCATGACCTCACTAAAGGTCTTTTTTGTGTTTTTATGAAGGTTGGAAACTGAAATACGTGCTGCCAATCGTGCGTAATCAGGATGGGCGGTGGTCATTGTAGCTGCTACTTCAGCTGCAAGATTGTCCAACTCACTAGTAGTTACGCCATCATAAAGACCTTCAATAACTCTCATTGCAACCTTAATCGGGTCCACAAGCTCATTAAGTCCATAACATAATTTTCGAACTCTAGCAGTGATTTTATCGAACATCATTGGTTCTTTCCTGCCATCTCTTTTTACTACATACATACAATTACACGTTTTAGTTTTTCAGTAGCACCTATACTGAAAAGTTAATAATAGTTGGTTAATATATTAAGATACTCATTTAATTTGACATCAAACGGTCTTGATTTTAAAAGTAAAACAGCCCTATTCTGAAAAGCTTCAGAATCTTAAGTAGCACTTAGGATGAAATTGGGTTGTGGTTAGAAATCAGCGTCAAAGTTGAATTTATCTTTCTCCTCTTCTTTATTCATGACACCAGCTTTTTGATATTCAGACACGCGTTTTTCAAAGAAATTTGTTTTTCCTTGAAGCGATATCATATCCATAAAATCAAAAGGATTTGAGGTGTTATATTCTTTTTCACAATCTAATTCAGATAGCAATCTGTCAGTAACAAATTCAAGATATTGTGTCATCAAATTAGAATTCATACCAATCAAACTCGCTGGTAATGATTCTGTGATGAATTCACGTTCAATATCTAAAGCCTCCACAAGAATTTCTCTAATACGTTCTTTAGACACTTTATTGACAAGGTGATGGTTGTGTAAGTGCACTGCAAAGTCACAGTGTACGCCTTCATCACGGGAGATTAATTCGTTTGAAAAAGTCAGTCCTGGCATTAATCCGCGTTTTTTCAACCAGAAGATTGAACAGAACGCACCTGAGAAGAAAATGCCTTCTACCGCTGCAAACGCAATAAGGCGCTCAGCAAAACTAGGAGATTCAATCCATTTTAATGCCCAATCTGCTTTTTTCTTAATAGCAGGGAAATTATCAATAGCATTGAATAACTGTCCTTTTTCTTTTTCGTCTTTAACGTACGTGTCAATCAATAGCGAATAGGTTTCACTATGGATGTTTTCCATCATAATTTGGAACCCATAGAAAAACTTGGCTTCACTATACTGCACTTCATTGACGAAGTTTTCAGCTAAATTTTCATTAACAATACCATCACTAGCAGCAAAGAATGCTAAAATGTGTTTGATGAAATAACGCTCGTCGTCATTTAATTTATTGTTCCAATCTGTAAGGTCTTGGTGAAGATCAATTTCTTCGGCCGTCCAAAAACTTGCTTCAGATTTTTTATACCAATCCCAAATATCATGATGTTGAATAGGAAATATTACAAATCGATCTTTATTTTCTTGCAGAATTGGTTCAATAGCTTGAGACATTTTTGTTGAGTGTTTTTTTTTGTAAAAATTAGACGAAATTTTTCGCGTGATTTGGAATCAATCAAAGATTCAAAATTACGGTTGAAAATGAAAGGTATATTTATAAACATTGTCAACAAGTTTTTAACAAAGCCTGTTTTTTAGTTTTCCACAATGCAATTTTATGAAGAATTTGCTTTACTGATAATCAGTTATTTGCGATGTAAAAATGCTTGTAAGCCTTGTAAACACAAGGAAAAGAAATTGGATTTTTGAGAATTTTATAAGCAAGTGATCCGTTGGTTTCTGCCTATAAAAAAAGGAGCTCAAAAAGTGCTCCTTCAGTCCCTTAAAAATTAATTAGACAACTCCTACTGTTACAAGATAAAAATTGCAGTAAAAAGTGTTTTTTTTAAAAAAGTCAGGGGTTTTCTCTCTGACTTTTCAATGATTAATAGCATTTAATCTGAAAGTGAATCCCCACGATCACTTTTGTTTAGGTAAAATAAATTCCTATATCAAATATCATAAATTTATAGTTCTATTTGGAGGACGTTTGTATGGTTGGTATAAAATAATGTATAGTTGGCGGTTCATAGTGGCGTTAATTTATGGTCATTAAGCGTTTTTATATTAAATTGAGGCTAGAGTATGCGCATTATACATTAAA
Source organism: uncultured Gelidibacter sp. (assembly GCF_947500795.1). GTDB lineage: Bacteria > Bacteroidota > Bacteroidia > Flavobacteriales > Flavobacteriaceae > Gelidibacter. The sequence goes on from NZ_CANMTE010000002.1 coordinate 534,242, forward strand.
CGGAACTAATCATACATATTTGTATCAATCACATTCATAATAGTATTATATTTAATTTATGGTTAAAGCTGTAATTGTTGATGACGAACCTAAAGCGATCCAGAGCCTCTCGTGGGAGCTTTCTAATTTTAGTGATGATATTGAGGTAATCAGGACATTCACTAATCCGGAAGATGCTATTGACTATATTGACAATAGTGTGCTGGACTGTCTGTTTTTGGATATTCAGATGCCTACGATGGACGGTTTTCAGTTTTTAGGCAAACTCACTAATAAAGATTTCGCGGTGGTAATTACGACGGCTTATAATGATTTTGCTATCAAAGCCTTAAAACACGAAGCTATCGATTATCTACTAAAACCGATAGATTCTGATGACCTTGAGGAAACTATCAAAAAGATTAAAAAGTACACTTACAAATTGGCGAATTCCACCAAAATTGAGGAAGTACTTCTTAATTTTAACGCAAAGTTTGATCAAAAGAAGATTACAATCAATACCGATGGCAAGCTTATTTTTTTAGATGCTGAAGAAATCCTGTTTGTAGAATCTGACGGTAATTATTGTACCATTATCATGGAAAATTCCCATAAAATTGTAATTACGAAGAAGTTGAAGGAAATGAACAGCATTTTGCCGGAGAACCAATTCTTCAGAATACATAATTCCTTTATCATCAACTTAAAGAAAATCAAAGAATACATTAAGAGCGAAGGCTACGTAGTTATGGAGTCAAACCATAGAATTCCAGTGGCGCGCCAACGAAAATCTGATTTTTTAGAGAAGTTATAATCCAATGCAATCTAATCTCCTTAAACAAATAACTCGTTTTCAGTGGCCCTTAAGGGCTTTGGTAATTGCACTCTTATTTTGCATGTGCCACACCTTGCATGCGCAGAAAGACCCGTCCTTAACTTTTGAAAACACTTTAAAAGATTTAAAAGGTTCTTGGCCAAATAATTATGAAGCCATACATGCTATGTTCTCACGATTTCAGAATGACAGTGTGGTCTTGCGGACTTTGGCTTTAAAGGCCGAAGAGAAGAACTCGTTGGAAGTTGAGAGTTATGCGCTCAATAAATTAGGGGAAATTTATAGAAATATCTCTTCTTATGATGCGGCTTTGGAAATGCATTTTAAAGCTCGGAAACTTGCAATGCAAGCCAATAACATCCAATTGGAAGTCATCAGTCTCAATATGATTGGTGTTGTTTATAGGCGGATGGATTTCATAAAACCGGCACTCGATTATCATAAGAAAGCCCTCGATATTGCAAATGGGGTTAAAAATCCGTCGAAAGAATTGCGAGCTAGTATTGCTGTTTCCCAAAACAGTATGGGTAATATTTATTTGACTTTAAAACAGTATGATTTGGCTATCACTCAGTTTGAGAAATCCCTGGTTATCGAGAAGCAATTGGGCAATAAGCTCGGATTGGCTATTAATTATCATAATTTGGGGTATGCTGATGAGGCTAAAGGACTTTTAGATGTTGCACTGGAAAACTATGAACGGAGTCTAGAGTATAACGAGCAAATAGATTCTGAAGTTGGCCGGGTTATTTGCTATAACAGTATTGGTCAGATTTATATCAAACAAGAAAAATATCAGGAGGCTAAGCTTATTATTGAAGACGGTCTGAAAAAAGCGGTCCAATTGGGAGATCAGTTTTACATTTCCTATGCTTATATTAATCTGGGATGGGTGCAAAGTGAATTATATCAGGACGAAGAGGCAGAGGCGAATCTTAAAAAAGGTTTAGAAATTGCTGAAACCTACGGATTAAAAACTTCCAACGTTGATGCGAATATGCAACTTGCAGATTTTTATAAGAGGAAAAACGATTTTAAAACGGCGCTCAGCCATTATGAAAAAGCGGTAGAACTTGAAAAAACGATTTTCACTGACCGTAATATGCAGTATGTGAGTGATATTATTATCCAATACGAAAATGAAGCAAAAAACGACCAAATTATTCAGCTTGCGAATGAAAATGAGTTGGTAAAATCGAGAATGCAACGTAATCAGACCATATTTTGGTTTGCAATTTTAGTCTTGGCGATCACGGCAGGAGCTATGATTGCGGTTAATAGAACCCGACAGTTAAAGCACGAAAAGCAAATTGTGACTTTAGAGCAAGACATGTTGAGAAGTCAGATGAATCCTCATTTTATCTTCAATTCATTAAATTCTATTAAGCTTTATATCATCAATAACGAGAAGGAAAATGCAGTGTATTATCTGAATAAATTTTCAAAGTTTATCAGAAAAATATTGATTGCTTCAACGGAGAAAGAAATTCTACTGGAAGATGAATTGGATACCATGCAATTGTATATGAACATTGAAAACATTCGTTTTTCAAATGAAATTAACTTTACGATTGATGTGGCTCCGGGAATCAATACTGCAGGCATACGTGTACCATCGCTAATTTTACAACCTTTTCTGGAAAATGCACTGTGGCACGGTCTTTCTTCCAAAAATGATGATAAGCGAATTGAAATGAGAGTTTATAAGGACACTGAAGAGTATATCACTATTGCCATTACAGATAATGGAATTGGACGGAAGGCATCTCAAATCATCAATCATAATAGGGTTCTTAAGGGAAAATCGGTGGGATTGGCCATTACCAAAGCGCGATTGACCAATTTCTCCAAAAGGTTTACGTCGGATTATAAAATGGATATTCAAGACTTGTATGACGACCAACGCCAACCGGCAGGAACACGAGTTGTGGTCAAAATACCAATCCGTAAAAACACTTAATTGATTGTTTTATTTTAGGTCGTCACTATAAAATTATTGCTTTAGTCCAAAAGGTTGTGCCGGAAGTTTCTTTTCCCAATCCTTCCCAAACAATGACGTGAGATATGCAGCTATTTTAGTATTGTTGTCTTGAGATGTTTTATAAGTTATTGGGTCTACAATGCAATTTTTGCTTATAAATCCAATGCCGTATTCATTTTTAAAAGCTTCAAAAGTTTCAGGACTAATTGCCGCCAATCCATGCACGATAAAGTTGACAGTTCCCTTAGAAATCTCCGATTTCAAGTCTTCCGTTGAAAGATTGCTAATGTCCTTAGTTGTTACCGTAATAGGAGCGATAGTTCCTTTGTTGAGCTGAGCTTTCTTTTCTAATCTGATGGTTATGGTGTTGTTGCGTTCTGTAATTCTTACTGGATAAGAGGTGAGAGCGGTAGCGTCTTCTGTGTGAAACCTAAACTCATATTTCCCTTTTTCTGGAAGTTCAACAGTAAAACTTGACAATGTATTGATCTCGAATTTTTCATTGGTTTCAGTAATGAAAAACACCCCATTAACCGTGGTTTGTTCTGTTAGATTTTCAAAAACTACAGTGGCGGTAATAGGCGTTGCATAACTCGTATAAACCGATAATAGTGCAATCAGTAGGGTGGAGAATAGTTTCATAATCTATCGTGTTAGGTGGCTCTAAAATAAGTAAAATATCTTGATCAATCAATTTGATACAACTCAAAAAAGGCATAACGGTCAATGTTATGCCTTTTCTGAGTTGTGTAAATTATTGACCAGTTCTAATTTCCTAAAGCGCCTAACATAGAACCATATTCCGAGGTTTTGATTGTTAAATTAGTTTCTTCAACACCTATACATTGCATGGTCATACTGTTTTTGTCTTTCTTTTTGTCGACAAACTGCATCTCCATCATTAGTGCATTTTTGCTGTATTTTTCCATCCATGCAGGATTGAATCCTTTTGGTGACTTTGTTTTTCCATTCTCCCACATTTTGTTGAAACTAATAGGAGCTTCATTGGTAACGTAAAAGATGATTTTGCTATCTGCATTTTCGCCCTCAAATCCGTCGCAATTGTAGCCTAAAATGGTTTTGGACCCTATTTTTTTGAAGGTGTAATCGGAATCATTCTCGTCAGAAGTAAAATCGCTCAGTTTTATTTTAGATGTTTTCACGATTTTTTTGCCCATCATCTCCATAAACATTCCGGTAACAGCGTTTGCGTTATCCATCACAGTAAACATTTTCATGCCTTCTTGGCCTTGCGACATGGCAGCGATGTCAAATCCGAAATAGTCAGCGTCTTTTTTTAGATAATAATCAAATTGGATATCATCTTTCTTGTTGGTCATTTTGAGTTTGTAGATGTAATCAAAATCGTAAGTGCTTCTAAGTCCTTGTGAATCGTTTTGTGCAACCATCATCATTGAAGAAAGTAGAAAACTGATGCCTACAGCTAATCTGAAAATTATTGAATATCTCATTTGTTTTTGAAATTAAAGAAGTTAACATATTGCTAATCTGTAATTTACAAAAATAAATGCTAAGGTGATAAAAGAATGTATGCTATGTATGAAATGGTGTGTACTTGGAACTGTAAGTAGATTGTTATCGGTTTTCGGCAACTTTTTCAAGTTCCATATACCAGTCTTCTCCAAATTTTCGGATGAGTGCTTGCTTCACAAATTTATAAACCGGCACTTGAAGTTCCTTACCTAAGGTGCAGGCATCATCGCAAATTTCCCACTTATGGTAATTAACGGCAGAAAACTCAGAATAATCCTTTACACGAACAGGGTATAAGTGACAGGAAACAGGTTTTTTCCAATCAATTTCACCTTGATTGTGAGCTTCCTCAATAGCGCAAAGGGCGGTACCTTTATTGTCGAACATTACATAAGCACAGTCAGCACCGTCTATAAGAGGTGTTTCAAATTCGCCATCTTCAGTAGTGATAAAAGTGCCTTGAGCTTCCACTGCGTCAATTCCTGCCTGACGCATAAACGGTTTTACCTTCGGATAAATATCCTGCATAATTTTTGTTTCCTCCAAATCTAAGGGTGCGCCCGCGTCTCCATCAATGCAACAAGCGCCTTTACATGCCGATAAATTGCATACAAAATCCTTCTCGATGATGTCTTCTGAAACGATGGTTTTTCCTAATTGAAACATAATGTATTAGCTTAAAAATGAGGTGTGTTTTGATCAAAAATTGCGGGACAAAAGTAACCAAAATTTAGAGTTATTTAGTATAATAAATCGATATTAAACTTCTACTTTTGCAAAAAATTAAAGCTTAAGCATATGCAACTTGATTTTAAAGAGATTTTTACAGCATTTATGATTCTTTTCGCGGTGATTGATATTATTGGAAATATTCCGATTGTCATTGATTTGCGTAAGAAATTTGGACATATTGAAAGTGGTAAGGCCTCTATAATTGCTGGTATCATTTTGATTATCTTTCTTTTTATAGGTCAGAATATTTTGTCATTAATTGGGATTGATATCAACTCGTTCGCGGTAGCTGGTGCATTTATCCTGTTTTTTATCGCCATAGAAATGACATTGGGCATTACCCTGTATAAAAATGATGAAAGTAGTAGTATGACCGCAACGGTCTTTCCACTGGCATTTCCGTTAATTGCCGGTCCTGGTAGTTTGACCACATTATTATCTTTACGAGCCGAATATGCGGTAGAAAACATCATTGTTGCGGTTTTAATGAATGTTGTTGTTATCTTTATCGTGTTAAAAACATCATCAAGAATTGAACGATTTCTTGGTCCGAGTGGTATCAATATTATCCGAAAAATCTTTGGAGTTATTTTATTGGCCATTGCCGTAAAATTATTTGCCGCCAATATTAAGACTTTGTTTGAACTTGTATAATACCTAAATTATGAAAATAGCAACCATTATCTTATCTATAATTGCATTGGGACTTATTGTTTTCAATGTGACCAAACTTAATTTTGACAACCTTTTTCAGGGAGAAAGTGCAGTTGCACTGATCACAATATTAACTGCGCTGTGTGCAATTGTATTGCTACAAATCCTTAGAGTTTCAAAACGAATTGACAAGCTTTCTAAGGAAAAGCGTAATGTTTGATGTATTGATAGTTGGAGCTGGAGCCGCTGGCATGTCTTGTGCCTTGGTTTTAGGATCAGCTAAATCGAAGCCCTTTGCTGAGGATAAACGCATAGGATTAATTGCGCACCAAAGAACTTCGCATTTACAAAATGCCCTATTCAATAATGTTTTAGGATTGCCGGCAGGGACTTTAGGTTCCGATATTCTAACGGCCGGTAAAGCGCAGCTTGCCTCGCTTTATCCACATGTGGAGCAGATTGAAAAGGAAAAAGTAAAATCTGTTGTTAAATCTTCTGAAGGATTTACTGTTATAACCAATAAGGGAACTTATGCTGCTAAGTTGGTAGTGATTGCTGTGGGCTATACTAATTTGATAACTATAAAAGGTTTAGAATCATATATAGAAGCGCATCCAAAAGCGGCACCTGCAAAGGAACGTATTTGGTTGAAAAATGAAAATCATGTCGTAGAGCCTGGTTTGTTTGTTGCGGGAACTTTGGCCGGATTAAGAAGTCAATATGCTATTGCTTGTGGAACTGGAGCTCAAGTAGCTACTGATATTTTGACGCTTTGGAATGATGGAAAAGACACTCACGTGCATGATAAAATTTGAATACGTGGCGTAAAACAATTTTAAATTATTGTTTTTTAGGCTTAGCCTTCACCAGTTTCAAAACCTCCTCAATCATAGCATCACTAGCATTTAAAATTTCTTCTGCAGCGTTAGAGCCATATAATTGATCAGCCAAAGCAGCTTTAATCAGCGTTTTCATTTCTTGATGATACGCTACAAACGTAACGTTGCCCTGTTGTTTGTTGTTCAAATATTTTTGAAAACGAAGTACAATATCATCACTTACTTCAAAATTGTTGATGAAATCCTTCTTAGAAATTTCTAAATAGCTTTTGCGATCTTTATCCAATTCTTCAAACACAAAATAATTGATGAGACCACTGTATTTGATATAATTTAGGGTTTCATTTTGCAAACTTGGATCCAAAGGCACAAAAATATCAGGAATTATACCACCGCCACCGTAAACGACTTTGCCTTTAGGCGTTGTGAATTTCAGTGAATCGTCTATTTTGATGTTAATTTCATCATTGAACTCACCATTGCTACGACGCTTGTAATAATCGTTATAATATTCTTGATTATGGCCATTGTCATAAGGACGTTGGATGGAACGACCGGTTGGAGTGTAATAACGCGATACGGTTAAGCGTACGGCGCTACCATCGCCTAAAGACATTTCACGCTGTACCAACCCTTTGCCATAACTACGACGGCCAATAATGGTGCCTTTATCATTATCTTGTAAAGCGCCTGCAACAATTTCGCTGGCAGATGCTGAGTTTTCATTGATTAAAATAAAGACTTCACCTTCTTCAAAATCGCCTTTTTTTGTGGCGAAACTTTTATCGATACGTCCAGATTTGTTTTTGGTAAACAGGATGAGTTTATCGTCTTCCAAAAATTCGTCTGCAATCTGTTCTGCTATGGCCAAGAAACCACCTGGATTGTCTCGTAAATCCAATACCAATTTTGTGGCGCCTTCATCTTGCAATTGGTCTAAAGCTCTTTTGAATTCTTTATAGGTAGATTCAGCAAATCGGTTGATTTTAATGTAAGCCAATTCCGGAGTCAGCATATAAGCGGCGTCCACACTGGTAATAGGAATGCTTGAGCGTTTCACACTGAAATTGATGAATCGGTTTTCGCTTTTGCGATAAATTTTCAGTTCGATTTTGCTGTTCTTGTCGCCTTTTAGCTTCTGAATAATTTGATCATTCGTCCACTGACGACCAAAAATCGAATCGCCATCAGCCATAATTATCCGATCCCCGCTTTTGATGCCTGCTTTTTCACTAGGTCCTCCTGCAATGGGTCTGATGACGGTAATTGTGTCTTTATAAGTGTAAAAACTGACGCCAATACCCACAAAATCACCTTTCATATTCTCGGTAACACGTTGTAAATCGGCTTTAGGGATGTAAGTAGAATGTGGGTCGAGCTTGTCTAAAATACCATTAACGGTAACGTCTACAATACTATCGGTGTTGACATTATCAACATATTCATAATCGATATAATCAATAAGACGGTTGAGTTTGTCTTTCTTACTGTTGGAGGTGAATAAACGGTCAGAATTGTCTGTGAAATTGAGTTTTCCACCAATAAAGACGCCGGCTGCAACTGCAACGCCAATAATCAATGGAATATATTTCTTTTTAAAAGACATTATGAGTTTAAATCTTCAATATGTTGTAGTTCTATGCCCGCTTTGGACAAAAATTGGAGGCCAGAATCATCTTTATAGCCTTCATGATATACAACACGAATGATGCCAGCCTGGTGAATTAATTTACTACATTCTTTGCAAGGTGATAAGGTGATGTATAAGGTGGCGCCTTTACAGGATTGTGTGGAGGACGCTACCTTTAGTATGGCGTTGGCTTCAGCATGGAGGACGTACCATTTTGTGTAGCCTTCATCATCTTCGCAATAATTTTCAAAACCTGTTGGAGTGCCATTATAACCGTCAGAAATGATCATTCGGTCTTTAACGATGAGCGCGCCAACTTGTTTGCGTTGGCAATGTGATAATTTGCCCCATTCTTTTGCTATCCTTAAATACGCCTTATCATAGCGCAACTGTTTTTTATTTGGCATTGATGTAATTTACGATTTTGAAAGTACGGTTTTTTAATAGGTGTTATTTGAATTATCTAAAACCTTGTACGAATATAAAATCTTCGTGTTTTAATTTATCTAATTTAGAGTTAAACTTTGGCGAATCTGTCAGATTTATGCAAATAACTCACTGTTTATCAACATAGGGATAACTAATCCTACAACTATAGCAGAAAGAATCATGATCCAATCGCGTTTTGAAATTCTGAAAATAGTTTGGCATAAAAACCCTAAAAACAGGACTGCAAATACGATAATGAGCTGTGCTAATTCGATGCCCAGAGCAAACTCTACCAAAGGCAATAATTTGTTTTCCTCCCTGCCTACAAACATTCTAAATTCGCCAGCAAAACCGAGTCCGTGTATCAATCCGAAAAACAAGGTCGAAAAAAACAGGATCCCAATTTTTTCACTTGGAGCTTTCTTACCCGCTGTAAAAACGTTGTATAAGGCAACAACCAAGATGGTAATAGGAATTAAAAATTCTACCAACTTAGAGCTGACACTAATAACACCGTAAACAGCCAGTACCAAACTGACCGTATGGCCTAGCGTAAACATGGTAACCAATAACAATACGCGTTTCCAATCCTTGAACATATAGGGCACCGTAAGTACCAACAAAAACAGGACATGGTCATAGGCATTGATGTCCAATACATGGTTCATGCCGTATTGCACGTTAAACCAAAAGTTGTCTAGCATAATTGTGTTGTTTGGGTAGCTTCAAAGGTACGAGGAATGCTATGAGTTGCAAAATATATTTTGTTAAACGGGGAGAGGGGAAGTAGGTGGAAATGTGGAGGTTTTGGATTGGAGAGAAGAGAATAGAGAATAGAGAATTAAGAATAAAGAATTTAAGAATAGAGAATAAAGAATAGAGAATAGAGAATAGAGAGAGACTTGTTATTATTTGTGATTCCAGTAATGTAAAAATACCTAATGCTGTGACGAAAGAGCGTCAAATTTAAAATGAACCAACCTCCAGTCTAACAGCGTAGCGGTCTCTATTCTCTATTCTAACAGCGAAGCGGTCTACTCCAAAGCAGCGCAGCGGTTTTAATTTTCCCGGAACACTAAGTGAATCGCAGACAGGAATAAGATGAGAAGAGAAAAGAGAATAGAGAGAAGAGACTTGTAAGGAGTTATGCTCGAGGTTTGGTATTTATAAATGATTCCATTAATGTAAAAATCCTTAATGCTCACATGAAAGAGCGTCAATTCTCAAAAAGAACCAGCTCAAGTCTAACAGCGAAGCGGTCTCTATTCTCTATTCTAATAGCGAAGCGGTCTACTCCAAAGTAGCGCAGCGGTCTTAATTTTCCCGGAACACTAAGTGAATCGCAGACAGTAATAAGATGAGAAGAGAGAAGAGAATATAGAGAAGAGACTTGTAAGGAGTTATGCTCGAGGTTTGGTATTTATAAATGATTCCAGTAATGTAATAATCCTTAATGCTCACATGAAAGATAGTCAAAATCTCAAAAAGAACCAGCATCAAGTCTAACAGCGCAGCGGTCTCTATTCTCTATTCTAACAGCGCAGCGGTCTATCTTAGAAGTGACGTGACTATGCTTTTCGATGGGGCAATAGCGGTGGCGGTTCTCCATTAAACGGATTCCATCTGCCAATGGTTCGTGCTTCCATACCTGCCGCACTAATGACGGCCCTGTCGCCATAACGTTCACGCATTTTGTCAATGGCTTCGCTTAAGTGTAGGAATTTGGTATCGTCATCAAACAAATTGACTTGATGTCCGCCTTCTACCAAATGGCTGAATTTTACCCCAATCAACCGCACTAAGAGCCGTCGGTTATAAAGCTTTGCAAATAAATCCAACACTATGGGAATGATGTTGTGGTCCATCGCGCTATATGGAATGCGTTGTTGTTGGGTATAAGTTTGAAAATCAGAATAGCGGATTTTAAAAGTGATACACGCAGTTAATTTATTGCCACGGCGTAATTGATAGGCCAAATTCTCGGCCATGGCAATAATAATACCTTTCAATTTGGTGACATCTGTAGTGTCTTTGTTGAAGGTGCGTTCCGTAGAAATAGATTTACGCTCATGGTATTGAATCACCGGCGAATTGTCAATACCATTGGCTTTGTTCCAAATGCTCAAGCCGTTTTTGCCGAGCACTTTGTACATGAGTTCCATAGGCATTTCCTGTACGGTCCTGATTTGTTTGATGCCCAAATCGCAGAGTGATTTATAGGTGACTTCACCCACCATAGGGATTTTTTTAACGGATAAGGGTGCGAGAAATGGTTTTTCAGTCCCGGAAACAATTCTTATCTCATTATTGGGTTTTGCCTCGCCGGTTGCAATTTTGGAAACGGTTTTGTTGAGCGACAATCCGAAGGAAATGGGCAATCCTGTTTCGCGGATGATGCGCTGGCGTAATTCTGAGGCCAGTTTATGGCAGCCAAAAAACTTGTCCATTCCGGTCAAATCAATATAAAATTCGTCGATTGAAGATTTTTCGTATAAGGGCACAGAGTCTTTAATAACGTCAGTCACGTTTTGGGAGAATTTGGTGTACGTGCCTGCATCGCCACGAAGAATGATGGCTTCGGGACACAATTGTTTGGCCATCCGCATGGGCATGGCAGAATGCACGCCAAATTTCCGCGCTTCATAACTGCAGGATGCCACCACACCTCTATCGCTAGTACCACCAATAAGCACGGGTTTTCCGTTGAGGCGACTGTCGAGCAGGCGTTCACAGGACACGAAAAAAGTGTCCAAATCCATGTGTACTATAGAGCGTTGGTAGGTCATTTTTAATAAGATGAATTAAGAGTTGAGAACGTTAATTGGTTTTCAAAGCCTTAAAAAATAAAGTGATTATGGGGTTTGTGTGATTTGACTTTCGTTAACTAACCGTCGGAACAGGTCTGACTTCTGGTTTTGGTTTTCCTTTTGCTAACATTTGACTGTAAATATTTCTTGCTGTAGAAGCTTGAGGTGGCGGATTGGTACTATACCTCGGGTCTTCAATCACGGCCAAGCGTTCCATATGGGTGACTTCAATAGAAACGCAATCAAATTCAATCATCACTTTGCCTGTAATGCTATAAATGCCTTTGCCTCTAAAAGGAAATTTTGCTGCCACAGGAGGAAAGTGGACCGTGTCTATAAAATCGCCATCCCGATCTAAAAAATTTCCAAAATGCATGATTTTACCACTAGTCGTTTTAGTGTTTTTTGTGGTGATGAGGTAACCTTCAATCGTAACGGTTTGCTCTTTCATGGTTTCCAAATGCTTCGCACGTAACGGGTTTATAGAAGGGTTTTCTAGCAGATGAAACGGATTGCAGAGCGGAAAGCCTAACAATTCAATCTCATCAAAAGCATTTTCCAATGCGGTACTTGGCAATTCTGGGGTTTTATAGTGGACGCGTTCGGTTTTAAATAAGGTGACTGCAGGTTCTTGCGCTACGTGTTTGCTGATTTTTAAATGGGCTTCCCATAGCAATTCGCGTTTATTGTTTCCCGTGAATCGGAATGCATTGATTTTTATCAAAATAGACACTTGTTCTATAGAAATGGGAACACGTTCAATAAAGTCGTCCAAACTTAAAAAAGCCCCGTTTTCATTACGTTCTTTAACGATGCGTTTGATGGTTTTTGATTCAAACGATTGTAAAAACATAAAACCGAGATAAATGGTTTTTCCATGAATAACTGTTTGCGTAAAACTATGATTGATGCAGGGTGCTTCAATAATCCCGCCGTTCATTCGGGCTTCATGAACATAGAGTTCCGTGCTGTAAAATCCGCCAAAATTATTAATGGTAGCCACCATATATTCCAATGGGAAATAGGCTTTCATAAACAAACTTTGGTAGCTTTCTACGGCATAGGAAGCGGAATGTCCTTTTGCAAAAGCATAGCCCGCAAAACTTTCAATTTGTCGCCAAATATCTTCTACGAGTTCATCCGGTTTTCCCGAGTTTTTGCAATTGTCAAAAAACTGTTGTTTCACTTTCATAAACTCTTCACGCGATCGGAATTTACCCGACATACCGCGCCGCAGCATATCTGCCTCTCCCAATGTGAGTCCGCCAAAATAATGCGCCACTTTTATCACATCTTCCTGATATACCATCACGCCATAAGTTTCGGGCATAATATCGAGTAAAATTTTTGGTGCATCTTTACGACGCTCCGGGTCGCGGTAGCGTAGAATATATTCGCGCATCATGCCACTTTTGGCCACACCGGGGCGAATGACGGAACTTGCGGCTACCAAACCTAAATAATTATCGACGCGTAATTTCCGCATCAGCATGCGCATGGCGGGTGATTCTACGTAAAAGCAACCAATAGCTTTGGCGTTTTTAAGCAAGTATTTGATGCGGGCATCTTGTTTAAAACGTTTGATGTCGTGAATGTCAATCGGTGGTTTTTCAGGATGGTTATAGGCCACAATTTCTGTAGCTTCCTTTATTTTGCCGAGTCCACGTTGGCTTAAAATATCAAATTTATACAACCCGATATCCTCTGCAACCACCATGTCAAATTGCGTGGTGGCGTAACCTTTGGGCGGTAAAAAAGTAGCGCCGTAATAATGGATTGGTTTTTCTGAAATCAGAATACCACCAGCATGAATGCCCAAATAATTAGGAAATCCTTGAATGTATTTGCTATATTTAATGACCAGTTGCGACAATTGATCCAGTTGTTTAAGATCGTATTTGCCTCGGGTCAGCATATCCATTTCTGATTTTGGTAAACCAAAGACTTTACCCAATTCGCGCACGGAGGCTTTAAATTTAAAGGTGTTATAAACCGCGATAAGCGCGGTATTCTTAAATCTTTTAAAAATAAAATCGGTAATATCATCGCGATCCCGCCAGGAGAAATCGAGGTCAAAATCGGGTGGATTTTGTCTAAAAACGTTAATGAATCGCTCAAAATACAAATCGAGTTCCACAGGATCGACATCCGTAATGCGTAGCAAATAGGCCACAATGCTATTGGCGCCACTACCGCGGCCTATATAGAAATAATTTTTACTGCGCGCGTATTTTAAAATCTTCCAATTGATCAGGAAATAAGAAACAAAGCCTTTTTGCTCAATAATAGTGAGTTCTTTTTCAATCCGCGTAAAAATCCGCTCTCCCGGTTTTTTATAGCGGTAATGCAAACCGTCATAGGTCAGTTTTCTCAGTAACCTAAAATCTAAAGCCTCATTGCGGGTGTAAGAGCGTTGGTTGTTTGGGTTTTCTTGAGAAAAGTCAAAATCCACACGGCATTTTTCGAGAATGGACGCTGTATTTTCAAGAAGTTCAGGAAACTCATTATAGGTGTCGCACAATTCCTGATACGGCAACATGGTGTCTGTTTCTTGGGCTTGTTCGCTTTTTGGAAGCTTGCTCAACAAAGTGTTATTATCGATGGCACGTAATAAACGGTGGGTATTAAAATCTTTTTTATTCTGAAATGATACGGTTTGTAAAACGACCAACTTGTTCCGCAATGCATTCCATTTTGAGAATTTAAGATGATTTAAATCCTGTGGCTTGATGCCTAAAAACTCATGGTCTTTAAGCTGATAGTTTTTTTTATGGATGTACGGATAAATCACAAAGACATCTTCTAATTCTGGAGCGATTTCAGGGATTTTTAATTCTGAATTGTGTAAAAACCCAGAGAGGTAGGTGTTGATATTTTGGAACCCTGTATTGTTTTTTGCAATCAGAATAAATTGCTGCTGAACGCCATTTCTGAAATCAATGCCCAACACGGGTTTAATCTTGTATTTTGAAGATAATCGCGCAAAATCCAAACAGGCCGAAGTACTATTAATGTCTGTCAACGCTAACGTCTGTAGTCCATTTTCTGAAGCAATGGCAAGCAGTTGTTCCGGCTTGATGGTGCCGTAGCGAAGGCTGTAGTAAGTGTGACAATTGAGGTACATTTTTTTTCGGTTTGCTTATTTTTCAAAATTAACTATTATTTGTAGTGAGTCTTGCTTATATTTGTAGCAAGTTTTAAAATGCAGAATTAAGGTTTGAGAATCAAGTACTAAGAATCAAGATTCAGGACTTTGTCTCAATAGTGTATTTGTAGTAGAAAGAAGAAAATGAAAAACATTCAAGCAAACATAAAACACCTTCGCTCCTTAAAACAGTTGTCTCAAGAGCGTTTTGCCGATGAGTTGGGTTGGTCACGATCGGTAGTGGGATCATATGAGGAAGGGCGTTCAGAGCCACCCATTGACCGATTGATTGATTTGTCAAATTACTTTAAAATTCCCATTGACATTTTGGTCAAAAATGATTTGCGAAAAGCCAAAGACACCTCGTTTATTGATATTGGAAGTAAGCGCGTGCTGTTCCCGATAACCGTTAATGAAGACAATGAAGATCTTATTGAAATTGTGCCTGCAAAAGCCTCTGCGGGGTATTTGGCAGGTTATGATGATCCAGAATATATTGAACAGCTGCAAAAAATTAAGCTGCCTTTTCTTCCTACAGGAACCCACCGTGCCTTTCCAATTAAAGGCGATTCCATGCTGCCCGTAAAAGACGGGTCTTTTGTGGTGGCAAAATATGTTGAGGATATTCAGGATGTAAAAAATGGACGCACCTATATTGTGTTGACTAAAGATGATGGACTGGTTTATAAGCGCGTGTATAATTTAATTGAAGAGAAACAGACCTTGATGTTAAGCAGCGATAATAAAGCCTATCAACCTTATGAAGTTCCTATTGAAAATGTGTTGGAACTGTGGGAATTTACCTGCTGTATCAACACTCAGGAATACGATGAAAAGGAATTGAAAATGAGCAGTATTATGGCAATGTTCCAAGAATTAAAAGTAGAGCTGGAAGCGGTTCAAAAAATGGCCTAATGGGAAAAACCAAAGCAACATATACCATTATTGACGTCGAAACCACCGGACGTGGTAACAAAATCACTGAAATTTCCATTTTTAAATATGATGGTGACAAGGTGGTTGATGAATTCACGTCGCTGGTCAATCCGGAGTCTTTAATTCCTGACTATATTACCGCATTAACTGGTATTGATAATGCGATGGTAGCGGATGCGCCAACCTTTGCAGAAATTTCAGAAGCGATTCTTGCCATTACTGAAGACACTATTTTTGTGGCCCATAATGTCAATTTTGATTATAACGTGATTCGTAATGAATTCAAAGCTATTGGCGGCGATTTCAGACGACGTAAACTGTGTACGGTGCGGTTGTCGCGTACGCTGTTCCCTGGGTTCCGATCGTATAGTTTGGGAAAATTGTGTGCTACTATGGAGATTGATTTGGTAGACAGGCACCGCGCACGCGGTGATGCAGAAGCCACCGTGACCTTGTTTCAAAAACTATTGGCCCATAAACATTCGGAAACCGTTTTTGCTGATTTTTTGAAAAAAGGTTCGAAAGAAGCCACCTTGCCGTCGCACTTGCCAAGCGCCATTTTTGAAAGCATTCCTAATGGTCCGGGTATTTATTATTTCAAAAACAAGAAAGGAAAAATCATTTATGTTGGGAAGGCTATCAATTTAAAAAAGCGTGTTTTAGGGCATTTCTATGATAAGAAAGAAAAGGAACTGAACCTTTGTAGAGAAACGGCCCATATTGATTATGAACTGTCGGGCAGTGATTTGGTGGCGCGATTGATGGAAGATGCGGCCATTAAGCATCATTTTCCGCTCTATAATCAAGCTGCCAAACGTGTGCCAAAGCCCTATGCGGTTTTTAGTTATGAAGACCGTCGCGGTATCCAACATCTGGCATTTAATACGCTTAAAGCGACACCATTTCCGCTACAAATCTTTCATAGTATTCGCGATTGCCGATTGTATTTAGAGCAGGTATGCGAGAAATTTGAATTGTGCCCTAAATACTGCCATTTGCAAGAGAGTGTTTGGACCTGTTCGCATTACAAATTGACCACTTGTAAAGGTGTTTGTAAGGATGAAGAATCGGTGGTCGATTATAACGAACGGGCGAATTTGGCCATTGAATATATGGCAACGTCCAATCAGAACATCGTCTTAAAGGAAAAGGGACGGCATCAGGAAGAGGAAGCTTTTATATTGATAAAAAACGGACTCTATCTCGGCTATGGATTTGTAGAAAAATCGGAGCAGATTGTACATATGGACGATTTGGAAGCCTTCCTTATTCCGCAAAAGGAAACGATGGAAGTTCAGGGTATTTTGAGAAAACTAGTGTTGCAGTCTTCAACTATTGAAACTCTAGAATTGCACTAATTTTAAAATTTTTCATAAAAAAAGCACTTAAGAAATTAAGTGCTTTATGTTTTTTAGATTGAAATGTTTAGTCTGTCACACGATACCATTTTTGGGTTCTGTAGAAAAAGGCCACATAACCACGAACGTTTAAGGTGTTTGGACTGTCTTTATCAATCCACATTTTGCATTTGTATTCTTTGCCTTTCTGCGGATCGAAAATCGTACCGCCTTCATACTCATTATCACCATTTTTAGTCAAACCTTTCACTATAACCAAGCCTTCAATGGGCTGATTATAATCTTTTCCTTCACATTTAATGCAAGGTTTGCCTTGATCTTCAGGTAGCAATAATTTTGAAACCTTTCCGTAAATTTTTCCGTTAGCACTATAAAGTTCAACGATGGATTTGGTCTTGCCTGTTTCATCATCAACCGTTTTCCATTTGCCCGTAATTTGCTGTGCTTGGGATGATGGAATGCTCAAGAGTAATCCGAGGCATACTAAATAGGTTTTTATCGATTTCATAACTGAATATTAAAGAATAAATCGAATTCCCACATTAATTCCTGTGCCACTTGCATTCACGTATTGCGTCGGGATGAGACGTGGTTTGGTTTGGTCAGGTTGAGTGGTGGTACTTTGATTATAATCATCAGAGAATTCAAATTCTTTTTCATAAACAGGTAAATCTGCTAATTGTTGTCCCGGTACCAATTGCGATTGTCCGCCAGAAATAGCGGTTGTAGAATATTCCGTGATTTTTGCCGATTTACTTTTGATGCTTAAGTTTTTGATCTCTACTTCACCAAAAATACTCAAGTTGTCGCTGATTGGGTAAGTGATTCCTAATGCTCCAAAATAGCCCACGCTAAATTTAGCTTGCACTTCACTCAATGCCTCTACCAAAATATCCGTGCCTTCGCCACCGCCATTTTTTTGTCTTGCAACAGTTTCAATCGTCAGGTCGCCTGCTACAGGAACAATCAATCCGATACGTGCGTAAGGGTTAACCGCCTTAAAATTTGGAGTGATGAAGATTCCTGGAGCCACATCAAAACCTCTTAAATAGGTGTTGGCTTCAGAATTGACCTGCGGACTTCTCAAACGCCCAATCATTGTTTTATCACCATGGAAATACGTGATGCCGAATTCAGCACCAAAATAAGGATTGAACATATAGCCACCAGTAACATTAAATTTCATTCCAGCACCAGCCGTCCCATTTAAGGATTTTACATTAATTGAAGACCCGTCTGCATTCACGGTAATATCAGTAGATTGCTTGATGCCGGTAAGTTCATTTGGGTCGGAATTATTAAATTCTGTTTTTCCAGATTGAAAACTGTAACCGCCAGTAACACGGATGTAATAGTTTGAATCCTCAATAGGAGTCATGTCATTTTGAGCTTGCGAAACATAAGTTGTCGCCATTAGTATACAAGCTAACAAAGCGTTGCGTGTCATTTTCATAATTGTAATTTTTTAGTTGTATAATTTTTTGATGTGGATATGGTTGAGGTACTATTTTTCAAAACCATAATGGGAGGTAAAGTTACGAAGAATAAAATGCTTCAATGCATTAAATCCTAACCCATATAGGCGTTTGTGGGCACTTGGGTTACCATCATACGACTTATTTTTGACGATTTAAACGGTATAAAGAGTGGTTTTTAATCACATTATAATTGGATTTTCAGACTGAAATTGAATCGATTACAACACATTTAATATCAAAATTATCTACTAGTACCTACCAGTTTGTATATGTGGAAAAATATTCTACATTTGTTACATGGGCATTGTCAATATTAAAGAGAAATCCAGCATTCCTAAGTACAAACAAATTGTGGCTTCCATTGAAGCTGCCATTGTTGCCGGTACTTTAAAAAAAGGGGATAAGTTGCCCTCCTTAAATTCAATTAAAAATCAGCATTCCTTATCC
The DNA here is from genome assembly GCF_947500795.1 of uncultured Gelidibacter sp. Lineage (GTDB taxonomy): Bacteria > Bacteroidota > Bacteroidia > Flavobacteriales > Flavobacteriaceae > Gelidibacter. Next base: position 552,986 of record NZ_CANMTE010000002.1, read on the forward strand.
CGAGATACCGTTCTTACTGCGTTTAATGAGTTGAAAACCCGAGGAATTATTCAATCTATCGTTGGAAAAGGCTATTATGTAAATAGTGTTGATGTTGAGGTCAACCATAAAATATTCTTACTTTTTGACGAATTTAATTCGTTTAAGGAAGATTTATACAATTCGTTTCTATTCAGTTTAGGCGATAATATTCAAGTGGATATTTTCTTTCATCACTTTAATCAGGATATGTTCGCCAAGTTGATTAATGATAATGCTGGAGATTATAGCGCGTATGTCATCATGCCTGCAAATCTGAAGAATACCGGACAAGTTATAGAACGATTGCCACAGGATAAGGTTTATATTTTAGATCAAACACATGCCGATCTCAAGCAATACCCTTCAGTTTTTCAAAATTTCAAGAAAGATATATATCAGGGACTTGAAGTAGCTTTAGATAAAATTAAATCGTATCAAAAACTCGTTTTATTATATCCTGCATCGCGACAACCTCAAGGGATTAAAGATGGCTTTCAGGCATTTTGCGAACATCACAATCTGACTAATGAAATCATTGATAGTTTTTCAAATAGGACAATAACTGCCGGTGAACTTTATATTGTATTGGACGATAAAAACCTAATTCGAATTATAAAGCATATTAAAGAACAAGAGTTGCTACTGGCAAAAGACGTCGGTATTATCTCTTATAATGACACTTTATTAAAAGAAATTGTTGAAGGCGGCATTACGACCATTTCAACCGATTTTAATCTAATGGGGCAACGATTGGCAGAGATGATTCTGAATAAGGAATTTGCCCAAGTTGAAAACCTGAACCGTTTAATAATTAGAAAATCTATATAAACCTTGTATACACTTACAAAAAAAGAAGCGCATGGGTTGCAGTTTGTTGAACTGACTAATGCTGACCAAACCACTAAAGCTACATTATGTCTTAACCAAGGTGGCCGATTGAGTGACCTTGTGTTTAATGGTATTGCGGTGCTTGCCGACTATGCTCCGTCAACGTATAAAGACAATTACGCCTCTTCTATTTTGTTTCCTTTTGCGAACAGAATTAAGGATGGCACCTATTCTTTTGAAAATCGTAAATACACGTTAGATTGTAATGAAGTGGATAAAAACAATGCACTTCATGGGTTGGTTTATGATAAAACCTTCGAATGTAGTGGTGAAGATCTTCAAGCAAATTATGGAGCTATCACGCTAAATTATAATTACGATGGTTCTTGCAAAGGATTTCCATTTAAGTTTGAAATGAGATTGACCTATAAATTATCTGGTGATGATTTAAGTCTGTCGGTTGAAATAAAAAATAACGATACGAAGGCACTTCCATTCACCTTAGGCTGGCACCCGTATTTCGTGAGTAAAAACATAGATGAAAGCAGTCTGCATTTTGATAGTGAAACTCAATTTTTATGCGACACTCAGCAAATTGTTTCCGGCACATGTCCTTTTGATATTGAAATGCCGTACCATCTTAAAGGTGTCACTTTAGATGATGGATATGAGCTACAATCTAATACCGTCCAATTTCATACGCCAGAATATCTTTTAAAAATTGGCAGTACTTCTGAAAAAAAATATTTACAATTGTACACACCTAAAACTCCAAATGTTATTGCGATTGAGCCAATGACGGGTGCGGCAGACAGTTTTAATAATGCTATAGGCTTGCAAACATTACAGCCAAATGCAGAGTATGACGTTACATGGACTATCGCATTTAAAGATCTTAGAGACTAATGAACACTAACAAACTAATCAGATAATTATGCAATTTTTAACTTTTATTGGGTTTACGGTACTCGTGGCGGTAATCTCCTATTTAAAAACCAGAAGAACAGATGAAGGCACTTCAGATGGGTATTTCTTAGGCGGACGTAGTTTAACTGCCGGCGTCGTTGCAGGATCATTATTACTTACCAATTTATCTACGGAGCAATTGGTGGGACTTAATGGATCAGCTTATCAGAGCGGGTTGTCCGTAATGGTGTGGGAAACTGTTGCTGCCGTTGCGATGGTATTAACCGCTATTTTCTTATTACCACGCTATTTAAAGGGCGGATTGACAACTATACCGGGGTTTTTGGCGGAGCGTTTTGACGTCACAACCAAGACCTTAACCTCTGTGTTATTCCTTTCGGGCTATGTAGTTGTGTTACTTCCGGTTATTTTATATTCTGGCTCTTTGGCTATTAGTGGGATGTTTGATGTGCCTGAACTATTAGGTGTTACCCAAACCCAGTCTATTTGGATCTGTGTGTGGGGCATTGGGATCATCGGATCTATTTATGCCGTATTTGGTGGACTTAAAGCCGTTGCGGTATCTGATTCTATTAATGCGATTGGCTTGTTGATTGGTGGTGTGTTAATCCCGATTTTTGGGTTGTTGATGATTGGTGATGGAAATATGTTAGATGGCTTATCCATCCTTACTACTGAACATCCTGACAAATTTAAATCGATGGGAGGACCGACAGATCCGGTGCCATTCTATACCATATTTACAGGGATGATGTTGGTGAATTTGTTTTATTGGGGAACCAACCAACAGATCATCCAAAGAGCACTTGGGGCTAAAAATTTAAAAGAAGGCCAAAAAGGATTGTTGTTGGCCGGGTTTATTAAAATATTAGGGCCAATCATTGTGGTTTTACCAGGATTGATCGCTTATCATATGTTTCAAGGAACATTAGAAAATGCAGATAGTGCCTACCCTATGTTGGTTAAAAAAGTATTACCTACAGCTTTTGTCGGCTTTTTTGCAGCGGTAGTTTTTGGTGCTATTTTGAGTTCCTTTAATAGTGTACTAAACAGTTCCGTTACTTTGTTTGGTATCGATGTCTATAAACAACACATCAATAAGGATGCTGACGAAAAAACGGTAGTTAAATACGGTAAAACTTTTGGAATTGTCTTAGCAATTGCGGCTATGTTTATTGCGCCACTGATTGCTAACGCAGGTAGTTTGTTTGCGTATTTACAAGAAATCAACGGTATTTATAGTATTCCAATCTTGACCATTATTGTAGTTGGCTATACCACTAAACGCGTGCCTGCTATCGCCGCAAAAATTGGATTAATCTCAGGATGTTTATTATACATTATCAGCCAATTCTTCATGAAGGACTATTTTATTGGGAAGGCCCTTGCTGAAGCATCGGCTTCAGGAGTTACTGATACAGCTGCGTTAGCACTAGTTGAAGCGCAAGCTTATCCTCACTTTTTAGATATCATGGCCATTCTATTCGTGTTGAATATTGTGATCATGTTAATCATCGGGAAACTAAGACCAAGAGAAACACCTTTCGTTCAAGAATACACCAAACAGGTAGATATCACCCCTTATAAGCATGTGAAGTCTGTTGGCTTGGTCATCTGTTTATTGGTTATTGCAGTGTATGTTTATTTTGCTTAATTATGAAGAATAAGAAATTAATTAAAGACGTTAAACAGCGTTTTAAATCACATTTTAATACAGAACCTTTACTTGTCTATTCGCCAGGAAGAATCAATTTGATAGGAGAACACACTGATTATAATGAAGGTTTTGTGTTTCCTGCCGCCATCAATAAAGGCATCGCACTTGCTATTCAAAAAAGTGATGCTTCTACAAGTAAAGTTATTGCCTTAAACATGGAAGAAGCGCATGAATTTGGCTTGGATGCTTTAAAACCTTTGAGTGATGGTGGATGGCGAAATTATATCTTAGGGGTTATTGCTGAAGTTCAAAAGTTGGGTAAAAACCCAGGCAACTTTAATAGTGTGTTTACAGGAAATATTCCTGGAGGTGCAGGCATGTCTTCATCAGCAGCCTTAGAAAATAGTTTTGTCTATGGGTTGAATGAACTTTTTGATCTAGGCTTGACCAAAGAGGAGATGATTTTAGTCTCCCAAAAAGCAGAGCATAACTTTGTAGGTGTTAATTGTGGGATTATGGATCAGTATGCCAGTATGTTTGGCATCACGGACAGCGCTTTACTTTTAGATTGTAGAACGGTCGAGTCCAAGGCTTATACTATCGATTTTAAAGATTATGAGTTGATGCTCATTAATACTAATGTAAAGCACGATTTATCAGAAAGTGCCTATAACGACCGACGCGCAGTATGTGAGAATATATCAAAACTTCTAAATGTTGATGCTTTAAGGGATGCAACAAAGGAGGATTTAGATGGTTTGAAGTCTGAGATTAGTGACGCTGATTATCAAAAAGCACTCTATGTCATTCAAGAAAATAACCGAGTACAGTGTTTTGCTGAATCGATAGAAGAAAATGATGTTGACACTTTGGGAGACTTGCTTTTTCAATCGCATAACGGTTTGAGCAAACAATATCAAGTGAGTTGCGCTGAGCTGGATTTTTTGGTGGAGCGCGCCAAAGAAAGTCCCGATGTTGCTGGTGCCCGCATGATGGGTGGCGGTTTTGGTGGCTGTACAATCAACTTGGTGTTGAAAACTGCCTTTAAAACCTTCAAAAAAGAAGTTTCTGAACAGTATAAAAACGAATTCGGAACAACGTGTTCTGTTTATAAAGTGAAGTTGTCACAGGGAACACACGTTATCAAGTCTTAATTATACATTAAAGTACAATGAATACAAATTTACAAGATTACTCGCATAAACGATTCAATATATTAACTGGCGAATGGGTATTGGTGTCGCCACATAGAGCGAAACGCCCGTGGCAAGGACAGAATGAAACGGTGGCAAATGAAAACCGTCCAGCACATGATCCAGAATGTTATTTGTGTGCGGGAAATACACGGATTAATGGCGAAAAAAATCCAGATTATAAAGATGCCTTTGTCTTTACCAATGACTTTGCGGCTTTGCAAACCACATCACCAGTGTTTTCTGTAAATGAAGGCTTGTTTAAAGCGGAGAGCGAACAAGGTATTTGTAAAGTGATTTGCTTTAGCCCTGACCATTCCAAAAGTTTGGCGGATATGGCAGTTGAAGATATTACGAAAGTGGTTAAGACCTGGCAAGCTGAATATGACTTATTAGGTGCTAATGAAGCGATTAACTACGTGCAGATTTTTGAAAATAAAGGTGCCGTAATGGGCTGTAGCAATCCACATCCGCACGGGCAAATTTGGAGTCAATCAACCTTACCAAACGAGGTAGAGAAAAAAGATTTACATCAAAAAACCTATTATGATACGCATAAAAGCAGTCTTTTAGGCGATTATTTAAAGCAGGAACTTGAAGCGCATGAACGTATTATTTATCAGAATGACCACTTTGTAGTACTGACGCCATTTTGGGCGGTTTGGCCGTTTGAAACCATGATTGTTCCGAAGTACAACTACACCAATATTTCAGAATTATCAGATGCTGAAAGCATTGCTTTTGCAGATGCTATTTCTAAAATCACCAAAGCTTATGATGCACTGTTTCAAGTGTCATTTCCATATTCTAGCGGAATTCATCAAGCACCAACCAACGGACAAGATAATAGCCATTGGCATTGGCATATGAGTTTTTATCCACCATTATTGAGAAGTGCGACGGTTAAGAAATTTATGGTAGGCTATGAGATGTTTGGCTCACCACAACGTGATATTACTGCGGAGCAAGCAGCGGATAGGCTTAGAGCGTTGGTTGTATAATAAAATATTTATGACGATAAAAAAGGCTTCAATAATTCTATTGAGGCCTTTTTTGAAGGTATCGCACGCTAATCAGTATTTTAACCCCTTTACTAACTCTGCAAATCCTGCCGCAGGTTTCCAGTCCGATTCTGGTTCAAAATAATTCCATAAATATGCGGAAATTGCTCTCTGTAATTCCCATGCTTTATTGTCAAATCCCCAAGATTCATCGGCATTGTTTTTAGTAGCAATGTAAAACACATAATCTCCACTTGGCGCATTCACCATCACTAATTCTGAACGGGATTTATTAACCATCCCTTGTTTAGCAGCGGTTTGAACGTATGGCGGAATTTGAGAAAGTGAATAATCGGTATAAAAGGAGTTGCTCATAATTCTGTACATCTCATCACTCGCAGCTTCATCAACTAAGGCTCTGTTTCTCATTTTTATAAGCAAAGACGCCATTTCCCGAGGTGTAGTTTGTCCCCAGCCATAGGTTTCCCAATCTAAAGTTCTGCCTTCGGTTCGGCTATTCACTCGCGTATGCTTCAAGCCTAAGTCGGCCATGGTTTTGTTGATGGCCAGTCCGCCACCTACAAGTTCTTGACACCACAATGACGTGGTATTATCACTCATCGTAATCATCAACGACACCAAAGTACGAAGGTCCGTAACGGTACTGTCTTTATAAAACTGCATTAATCCTGATCCGCCATACACACGTTTTGCATCATACACCATGGTGTCATTAAGATGCAATTTCCCGGCTTTTATCTGATTAAACACTTCAATTAAAATTGGCACCTTAACAATGCTCGCCGTTGGGAAAATAGTATCGGCATTGATGGCCGCTTCTTTTTGGGTTTTAAGATTGTAAACATAAATGCCAACATCGCCTTCAAAGTTTTTGACGAGTTCTGTAAGTCCGGATTCCAAAGTTTTATCAGTTTGTTGTGCCGACATAAAATGACATAAAAAAATTAGCACTAAGGAACAATATAGTTTTGTTTTCATAAATAAGACGTGTGAATTGTATTCTTGGGATAATTTACGAAATTTATGATTATTGTGCCTTTTTTTGATAAAAACAGTAGGATGTTGCGCAACGAGATTAACGTTAGGAACGTAAAACCAGGATTGTTGAGAAATCTGCTAAGCCTCCAAATCCAGCTCCATAATTGTTTGGGACGTATAATAGCCCAGTAAGCTCAACTCACGCACCGTAGTCAGAAAGGTGTATAAATGGTAGTCTGGTTTGATAGCATTTGAAAGCCCATTATAATCGGAGTCCAGCATTTCAAATACGGCTTTTTCTTGATCCTTCGAAATATTAAAATAAGTGCTGAGCATCAATTCATAATTTTGTCGAGTACCTTCAGTGGTTGAATTGCCCGTGATTTTTAAAAATCGTTTGGAAAATTCAGTAACACCCAATCTCATTTCCTTTTGCTGTTGATCATCTAGCACATGCTGGCACATCTTGTCAACAAAATGTGCAGTGTTGAGGTCTTTCGCGCCAACAGTGGCTGTTTTAGGTAGTATGAGATCTACTAACTGTGCGATGTTATACATTTCAGAAGCCTTAAAAAACTCTGAAGTTACCGTCGTTTTTTCATCGCTGCAGGAATTAAACAAACTGATGATGGTTGAGCCTGAAACCGCAAAACCAAAGGACAATGCCATGTTTTTAAGAGCCGTTCTTCTATCCATCATTACAACAGGTTTTGTTTTAATTGTTTTACCGCATGATCTACCGCTCTCGCCGTAAGTGCCATATAGGTTAGCGACGGATTTTGGTTTCCGGAAGAAGTCATACACGCCCCATCTGTGACATAAACGTTGGGAACGGCGTGAATTTGATTGTATTTATTTACTACAGAAGTTTTTGGATCGTGGCCCATTCGCGCAGTGCCCATTTCATGGATGGCATGCCCCAAATAGAGTGCGGTATCAAAACCTTTAACATCTTCAAAACCGGCAAGCTCTAACATTTTTATGGCTTCCTGCTGCATGTCTTTACGCATCTCTAGCTCATTTTCTTTAAATTCTGCATCAAAAGTTACTGTTGGAAGTCCCCATTGGTCTTTTTTAGTGTAATCGAGCGTCATTTTATTCTCATGATAAGGTAGACATTCGCCAAAACCCGTCATGCCGATGCGCCAAGGCCCAGGTTTTAAAAGCTCGTCCTTAAGCGCTTCTCCGTAGCTCAATTCTTTAATGGCGCGGCGCCAATCGGTTCGGCTGGCACTGCCTTGAAAGGAATACCCTCTTAAAAAATTAGGCTGAGGTTCCGTGTCTTTTAAATTTCTAAAACGTGGAATGTGGAAACTTGCAGGACGATTATTAGTGTAAGGCACCTGTTTAAATTTGGTTGTGGTACCTGTAGCGCCAACTCTAAAGTGGTGGTCCATTAAGTTGTGGCCCAATTCGCCACTGTCGTTTCCTAATCCGTTTGGAAAGCGTTCAGATTTGGATTGTAATAAAATGCTCGTTGTGCCTACGGTAGAGGCGCAGCAGAAGATTATTTTAGCGGAAAATTTAAGAGTTTCATGCGTTTGGGCATCTATAATTTTGACCCCTGTTGCTCTCTTGCTCGTGTCGTCATAAACAATTTCAGAAACGATGGAATGCGGTCTTAAGGTCATATTGCCTGTGCGTTCTGCGGCAGGTAAAGTGGACGAATTACTACTAAAGTAAGCACCTAGTGGACAGCCACGCATGCATCTGTTTCTGTACGCGCAATTTGCTCTTCCTGTATGATGGGTATCGCCCGTAAGATTGGCGAAGCGACCCATAGTCAAATAACGGTTTTTATAATGCTTGGAAATTTGATCTCTAAAATCTTTCTCCACTTCATTTAAGGGCATTGCAGGCGATAGATGGCTGTCGGGCAAGTGTGGTAATCCTAAGTTTTCACCACACACGCCAATAAACTGTTCCACCTTTGTATACCAAGGTTCAATGTCTTTATAACGAATTGGCCAATCTACTGCTATACCTTCGAGTTTGTTTGCTTCAAAATCGAGGTCGCTCATTCTTAAAGCTTGTCGCCCCCAAGTAAGTGAGCGTCCACCAACATGGTATCCTCTGATCCAATCAAAACGTTTGGTTTCATTATAAGGGTGTTCTAAATCGTTGACAAACCAATGGGCAGTAGTTTCTTGGGTTACAAAACCGGTGCGACTTTGTATAGGTTGCTTCGCATTCGCATCGGCGCTTGGCTTCCCGCGGAATTCGAAGTCCCAGCTATCTTTAGTAGCTGTAGGATACTCGCCGTGGTTAACCATTCGGCCTCGCTCGAGGACTAAGGTTTTGAGTCCGTGTTCACATAATTCTTTTGCCGCCCAGCCCCCCGAAACTCCGGTGCCAATTACGATGGCATCATACGCCTTATTCAATGTTTTATGCTTTTAATTTGAATCCGTGCAAATTTAATCTTTACATCAGCTACTCACAAAGAAAACAATTTTATAGAAGTTGGAATGGGTGTTTTTTAGGCTAAAAGGAGGAGTATTTTGTGGTATGGCAGGGGTGAGCGGATGGATTGCATTTGAAAGAAGCGGATCTCTTAATATGTAACTATAAATAGGGTGAGTTATTGGTTGTTCTTTTTGATTTCTTAGTTAAGATATCAGGGTCGAACAAGAACAGATTTAAGTTTAGTAATAGTATGGACTATTTTAATCGTTGTAAATTAATTCAATAGTCATAGTGTCGATTCTTTTGCCTGGTGAATTATCAATATTAATAGTTGTTGCTCTAACCGTTTCAATTTTATGTGGAACTCCAGGATAGTAATAATAGTCGTACGTATTGTTGTCTTGTATTTCAAACACAGCATTTTTTAACATCTCTTCAGTTTCTGTGCTGCCTTCATTCATTTTGAGAACAACCTGTCTTAATAACGCTTTAGTGTCTTCCGGATTTAAATTCAATTCTTGTTTTATGGTGCAAAAGCCTTCATCAAAATCCACATTTTCAAAAGTCAGCGCCGCTTTTGCTTTTATCGGATCTCCACCAAACATATTTGGCAACTCGTCATCGTAATAAAAAGGATGCGTAATATCAAACTCAACGCCCATTGGAAAATGAAAATACTGTAATTCCTTTAAGACCAACTCTTCAATGCCTTGCCTTGTGCCATATATAGCTGATAAAGGTTCTAATGAGTTTTTTAATTTTTTAGCCAGGTTCTCATCATTTTTACTTAAAACATTAACAATGTCACTTATCATGCTAGTCATGGTTTCACTGACTTCCTCCCAATTTATTATTTCTATCAAATCGCCAAGTTCAGACGTTGTATATATGATTTCTATCAAATCATACTTTGAAAATTTATCCGATAATTCTTGAGGAATATTATAGGTGTTTCCTAAATTGTTTTTGTAGCTCCATTTTATGGTATACGAAGTTTCTGTGGAATCAATTACGGTGAAATTTGCAATATATTCCTGCTTTTGATCTTTAACGAGTTTGTCTTCTTTCCATTGCTGATTTGTTTTTGAGACTTTAAAATCATAACTATCACCAATTGACCAATAGGCCACGAAAGCGACTTTGGTACTATCAGTCTGTGAATAAAATTGAAATGAGTTTAATGTAATAATTGCAATTAGAAGGGTTTTTTTCATTTTTTATCAGTTCAGTAATGTATCATTCACGTAAATACATATACCGTAACATGTCTATAATTATGAGACAGGAATTTTATATGTGGCGAATTGTAACAGCAAGTAACTTAATATTTATGGTTATTCCTATTGGTAGTTTTGCTTTGTTAACAGATTGGAAAATTTATTAAATGTTTCAAGTATTAACATGACTAAAAATGTTTTTGCATTTCTTTATGTGTCAAGACGGAGATAAAAAATAGACTCCGAAGAATTTGATATGGTAACCAAGTGATTTTTATTCTTTTAGAAAAAATACAATTTAGAAATAAAAGGAATGATTAAATTTACAAAACGTTGCAAGTCATTTATGATTAGTAACGGTTAAAGAACATTAGTATAATAGGAGAATTGTAAGACATTTTTATTTTTGAAAATATAAATAGGATACTAAAATTTTAAACAATGAAAACAGAATATATTGACATTCCATTAGTTAAAAACGAAGAGAAAAAACGCTTTGAAATTGAAATTGATGAGCACTTTGCCTTCATCGATTATAAAGAACCTGGCGATAAAATAGCGTTGATACATACCGAAACAGATCCGGAATTAGCGGGGAAAGGTGCTGCAGCTGCCGTGGTGGAGAAAACATTACATTATTTGGATGATAACAATATCACTTTACTTCCATATTGTCCTTACGTATTTGCCTATATCAAGAAACATCCAGAGTGGAAACGTATCGTTAGTCCAACATTTGATGGTTATGACAAGCTTTAAATCAATGTATGGTAATTGACTACTGTGCTTTTGAGAATTGGGTCTGCGACCTAAATAAAATTTCTTAAGCGTTATAGGTCTAATAAAAAAAGGCTCCAACATTTCTGTTGAAGCCTTTTGTACTCAAGGCGGGAATCGAACCCGCACTCCGAAGAACTGGATTTTGAATCCAGCGCGTCTACCAATTCCGCCACTTGAGCAATTAGGACTGCAAAATTATAAAATAATTTATTATAAACAATCATTGTTGACGGATAAAATTTAAGTGGGATTAGAAAATTTTATAAAAAAATATTCTAAAACAGGGTTCTTAATCTTCTTCAAAATGATTTTCAATCTCATGGTTTTGCCGATTTATAATCCAACTAACTGAATGCTAAATCTTCCCATGAATTATCCCGATCAGAATTTAAAGTCTTGATTCTTGGCTCTTACAGCGAAGCGATCATGATTCTATTTTCAACCATTAATCAAAAACAACTAAAAATATCTATTATTTATCCATTTCTGTCCAAATAAATTCCTAAATTTGCAGCCTGTTAAACAGAACGAGCATTAATTCGTTATAAAACACTTCATTACAGATGCCTAACGTTGCTACAAAAGCCAAGATTTTTACGTGTTCTCAAAGTAGAGAACTTGCAGAAAAAATTGCAGCCACCTTTGGTGAGCCTCTTGGTAAGGTTATTACATCAACTTATAGCGATGGTGAATTTCAGCCATCTTATGAAGAATCTATTAGAGGGACACGATTGTTCATCATCGGATCAACACATCCTGGACCGGAAAACCTAATGGAAATGTTATTGATGATTGATGCTGCAAAGCGTGCTTCAGCAAGACATATTACAGCAGTTTTACCTTACTTCGGTTGGGCAAGACAAGACAGAAAAGACAAACCTAGAGTTCCAATTGCTGCTAAATTAGTAGCTAAAATGTTGGAAGCTGCAGGTGCAACCCGAATTATCACTATGGATTTACATGCTGATCAAATTCAGGGCTTTTTTGAAAAACCAGTAGATCATTTATTCGCATCGACAGTGTTTTTACCATATTTAAGAAGTTTAAATCTTCCTAATTTAACTATTGCTTCACCAGATATGGGTGGTTCTAAAAGAGCTTACGCGTATTCTAAAGCATTAGAAAGTGATGTGGTTATTTGTTACAAACAACGTGAGAAAGCAAACGTGATCTCGCATATGGAATTGATTGGTGATGTAACAGGTAAAAACGTCGTATTGGTAGATGATATGGTGGATACCGCCGGGACATTGACCAAAGCTGCAGATTTAATGATGGAGCGTGGTGCTTTAAGTGTAAGAGCAATTTGTACACATCCAATTTTATCTGGTAGTGCTTATGAGCGTTTGGAAAACTCAAAATTAGAGGAGTTAATTGTAACAGATTCTATTCCTTTAAAACAAAAAAGCGACAAGATTAGAGTAATCAGTTGCGCAAATTTATTTGCTGAGGTAATGCATAACGTACATTACAACAAATCAATCAGCTCTAAATTTTTAATGTAGTCTTTGAATATAAGCTGCATACCAAACATGTATTTTTAATTATTAACTATAAATTTTCAAAATGAAATCAATTACAATCAACGGATCTCAAAGAGAAAGCGTAGGCAAAAAGGCAACTAAAGCCTTACGTAATGCTGGTCAGGTTCCTTGCGTATTATACGGAGGAGACAAACCAGTGCATTTCTCAGCACCTGAATTGGCTTTCTCTAAACTGGTTTATACGCCAAGTGCGCATACAGTTGTGATTGCCATAGAAAACGGACCGTCTTTCAACGCAATTATGCAAGACATCCAATTTCACCCAGTAACAGACAGAATCTTACACATAGATTTCTATCAGTTATTTGATGATAAAGAAATTACAATGGAAATTCCTGTACATATCATAGGAACTTCTAGAGGTGTATTAAATGGTGGTGTTTTACGTAGAAATCAACGTAAACTTAGAGTTAAAGCTCTACCAGCTAACTTGCCAGATTTTATTGAAGCGGATATCACGCCATTAAAAATCGGTAGTAAATTGTACATCACTTCTTTAGAAAACCCTGATTACAAATTCTTACACCCAGTTAACACTGTAGTTTGTCAAGTTAGACGTTCTAGAGCAAGTGTTGCTGAGTTTGAAGATGATGAAGAAGAACTTGAAGAAGGAGCAGCAGCAGAAGGAGCAGAAGCAACTGAAGCAGCTGAAGGTCAAGAGTAAATCTTGCTTCACAACATATTTAAAGGCATCCTGTTTATTCAGGATGCTTTTTTTATTTTTGTCAACATTCAGAATGGTAAATTATTTGAACCCTTCTGATTTGTAAGAATATTTAAAAAGCAGCGCATAGCTCGAGAATGCTGAAGTTTTTAAAACATATTTTTAAACCCTCAAAGCGACCAAATCAGGTTGAAGAAAGCACTATGAAAAAATATCTCATTGTAGGTCTTGGTAATATTGGAAGTGATTATGTAAATACAAGACATAATATTGGTTTTAAGGTCTTAGATCATTTGGCCAAACAGGAAGATTTGAATTTTGAAACCCGAAAATTGGGAGATGTTGCTGAGTATAAGTTTAAAGGACGACAATTTATCTTGTTGAAACCTAATACTTATATGAATTTAAGCGGTAAGGCTATTGTGTATTGGATGGCTAAGGAAAACATCCCTTTAGAAAACGTATTGGTTATTACTGATGATTTGAACTTACCTTTTGGTACCATTCGCTTAAAGACAAAAGGGAGTGCCGGTGGTCATAATGGATTGAAAGATACGCAGGATAAATTACAGACTACTAATTACAACCGATTTAGATTTGGGATAAGTGATGCCTTTAGCAAAGGCAGACAGGTGGATTATGTGTTGGGTGAATGGACACCTGAAGAGAACGCAAAATTGGGAGAGCGCTTGGATAAATCGGTTGAACTGATCAAATCTTTCGCAATGGCAGGTGTTAATATTACGATGAATACCTTTAACGGACAGTAAACATTAGTGTCGGTTAAATTAGTCAATAAAAAAAGCATCCAAAGGGATGCTTTTCTGTTTTATGTACATTTTGTTTAATTCTTTATAAGACTCGGTGCTTTTTTAGGAGCGCTTACACTTACAATAGCATTCTGATTATAGTGTACTTCTTTTACAGTTTCCGCGTTAAAGTAAAGCCATTTCCCAACTTTTTTGCCATTATCATAGGTAGCGGCAACGGTTTTATTCCCCGCTCGGTCATATTCTGACCATTCACCTTGAAGCTTTCCATCTAACGTATAAGCACCTTTTTGGCTTACAGCACCATTGTCATGATAATAAACAACCTCAATAGTTTTCTCATTATCATTAAGCTTTAGGTCCCGTTTCTCCTGAGAGATTGTAGTTGCAGAACATAATATGGCAGCGATGAATAAAATGGATGTTTTCATATGTTTAGGTTTTGGCGATACACAAACATAAAGAATTGTTAACATAAAAGCAACATTAAGGTAACATTAAATTAACATTGGAGATGTAATTGTATTCTAATGAGAGCGTTGTGAATATTATTTTGTACCCCTTAAAGTTAATATTGTCTTGACATAACACAGCGAATAATATTTGATATTTGCAATTGTCTTAAGACATTCATCAGTAGTATTTCATTATATTTTATTAGTTTTTGTCGACTATAATATCATGAAGTCTAAAAACTGCCTTTGGCCAAGGCAGTTTTATTTATTTGAAAATTTAATGTTAAGGAAACATTAAATTCAGTTTTGTATTGGTTCTTTGCAGTGACAAAAACTAATACTGATTTTATGAAATTCTCTTCTGCACTCTTTGTGCTGCTTTTTGGTATAAGTACATTTCTTAATGCACAAACTACTGAAGGGCCTAGTTTAGGTAACGGTATCTTTAATATAGTTGGGAAAGACAGCACTTTTTCAATGAAAATGGGCTTACAGCTGCAATTTCAAGGTGCATCTGAATGGACAGAACGTAACAATTCTTTTACAGATGCTCAATCACAATTCATAATAAGAAGGGCACGTCTTAAATTTGACGGATTCGTCTACTCTCCAAAATTAACTTATAAAATAGCATTGGGACTTTCTAATAGAGATATGTCTGGGGCTTCTGTTTACACTAATAATGCGCCACGTTATATTTTGGATGCGGTTATGAAATGGAATTTTTATGAGAATTTTGAATTGTGGTTTGGACAGACAAAACTTCCAGGCGATATGGAAACCCTGACATCATCAGGCAATCTTCAACTGGTTGACCGTTCTCTAATGAATAAATCCTTCGGAATTGATCGCGATTTAGGATTACAATTACATCATGAGATCAAATTTTCTGATAAGATGCTCTTAAAAGAAGCATTTGCCATTTCTCAAGGTGAAGGCCGCAATGTGACTTCTGGCAACTTCGGTGGGTATCAATATACCTCGCGATTGGAATTTTATCCGTTTGGAGATTTTATTAAAGGCGGTGCGTTTATAGGAGGCGATATTTATAGAGAACCAACGCCAAAATTAGCGTTGGGTGTTGCTTATGATTTTAATGATAACGCTGTTAAAACAGGGAGTAACCAAGGACGGTATATGGTCACCGATATTGGATTTCACGAAACCGATATTTCAACATTATTTATTGATGCCTTGCTAAAGTATCAAGGATTTTCTTTAATGGCCGAATATGCTGATAGATCTGCGGATGATGCTGTTGCGAAAAATTCTGACGGTACAACCACTGGAGATGTTGTAGAAGTAGGTTCAGGGTTTAATGTGCAAATGGGCTATGTGTTTGAAAATAATTGGGAAGTGACCGGTAGATATTCCAATCTTAATCCTGAAAAACAAATCACTGGCGACGACGTAGAGAACCAATACACCTTTGGGGTTTCAAAATATATTTTGGGGCATAAATTGAAGGTTCAGACGGACCTAAGCTATTTAAATGCAAAGGCTTCTGAAGATCAATTAATGTTCCGTTTACAATTCGCTGTCCATTTTTAAAAACATAACATTTACGTAACACTACCTTTAAAAACACTAAGGATATTTGCAAACTATTTTAAATTAAATTATGGAGAATATTTATTTGTACATGATCATTGCTTTGGCCATTTTAGCGGTTGCTGATTTGGTGGTCGGAGTTAGTAATGACGCGGTTAACTTTTTAAACTCAGCAATTGGTTCTAAAGCGGTTTCTTTTAGAACGCTCATGATAGTTGCGAGTTTAGGTATTGCCATTGGTGCCATATTTTCTAGTGGGATGATGGAAATTGCAAGGAAAGGGATCTTCAATCCGGAGCAATTTATGTTTAGTGAGATCATGATTATTTTCATGGCGGTAATGATTACCGATATCTTGCTTCTAGATTTCTTTAATTCCATGGGATTGCCGACGTCTACTACGGTGTCCATCGTATTTGAATTACTTGGAGCTTCTGTAGCAATGACACTGATAAAAATCAGTCATGAAAGTGGGAATTATGCGGACGTGATTGACTATATCAACACGGCCAAGGTTTCAGAAATTATTTTCGGGATCCTGCTCTCCGTTGTTATTGCGTTTTCAGTTGGTGCCATTGTACAGTGGTTTGCACGATTGTTGCTTTCCTATGACTTTGAGAGAAAAGCGAATTGGGTAGGCGCTTTGTTTGGTGGGATTGCATTAACATCAATCACTTACTTTATTTTTCTTAAAGGTATTGGTGGTACTAACTTGGCTAAACAAAGTTATGATTTTACCGGTGGAGAAACCATCAAGGAATTCTTAGAACATCAAGCTTTTTATATTGTATCGCTAAGTTTCTTATTGTGGACTGCCTTATCCTATGCTGTTATTGCCTTCCTGAAGACCAATATTTATAAGTTGATCATTTTGGTTGGTACTTTTGCCTTGGCGTTAGCTTTTGCAGGGAACGATTTAGTAAACTTTATCGGACCTTCAATGGGGGCATTCCAAGCGTATTCTGATTTCACCAATCCAGCCGTTAACACGCTTGGACTTTCGGCTTCTGAATTTCCAATGGCGAGTTTGGGAGAAAAAGCTTCAACACCTACCTTCCTATTACTAGGTGCAGGATTGATTATGGTATTGACACTTTGGTTTTCTTCTAAAGCCAAAAATGTGGTTAAGACCTCAATAGATTTGTCAAGTCAAGGTGAAACTAAAGAACGTTTCCAACCTAACTTTTTGTCAAGAGGATTTGTAAGAATGGCCATGGGAATATCCTATGTAACATCATACGTATTGCCAAAATCTTGGGAAGAGAAAATAGACAAACAATTTCAAGCGCCAGTTATCAAACTGGCTAAAGATAAAGTGCATGAATTGCCTTCCTTTGACTTGGTAAGAGCTGCCGTTAACTTAATGGTTGCTGCGGTATTGATTGCCATTGCGACGTCTTACAAACTGCCCTTATCTACAACCTACGTAACGTTTATGGTTGCCATGGGTTCTTCACTTGCAGATAGAGCTTGGGGTGCAGAAAGTGCCGTATATAGAGTAGCTGGTGTTATTAATGTGATTGGTGGTTGGTTCTTTACGGCCATCAGTGCCTTTTTTGCGGCGGCCTTAGTTGCTTATTTATTGAACTTGAACGTTAAGGTCATGTTCCCAATTTTATTGTTGGTTGCCTTCGGATTGCTTATTAAGAGTTCCATTGCACATAGCAAGAAATTAAAGGAAACAAAAGCTGAAGACCGTTTGAATAAAACTGAAAGTAGCTCTGTACAAGGTGTCATCCATGAGAGTGCGAATAACATCGCAAATGTTATTAAGCGTGGAAATAAAATCTATACCAATGCTATTAACGGACTCGCATTACAGGATTTATCACTGTTGAAGAAAAACAAAAAGCAAGTTCGAAAATTGGCTGAAGAGGTTGAGGAGCTGCGTGATCATATTTTCTATTTCATCAAGAATTTAGATGATTCAAGTGTTGGCGCAAGTAATTTTTACATCAATATTTTAGGATACTTGCAGGATATGACGCAGTCTTTAGAATACATATCTAAAGTAAGTCACAAGCACATTCACAATAACCACAAGAAGCTAAAATTCAGTCAGATTAAAGAGCTTAAGGAAGTGGATGAACGATTTGAGCGCTTGTTCAACAACAGTAGAAATGCTTTTGAATCGCATTCTTTTGAGGAAATTGGAATTATCTTAGGTAGAAAGAAAGAGATTATCACTCTTGTTACCGATAAGATCCAAAAACAAGTAGAACGTACACGTACAGAAGAATCAAGTCCGAAAAACACAACCTTATACTTTAGTATTTTGTTGGAAACTAAAGATTTGTTAGTCGCTACTATGAATCTTTTAGAAGAGTATCATTTGGCCCACGATAGTTCTGTAAAACCAATTCCTTTTCCTGATAGAAACAAGAAATAGGAGAGCGACAATAGTCCTTTAAAGTAAACACCCTAAACAGATTTTATATGTGTTTAGGGTGTTTTTTGTTAGGCATAGTTCAGTTTTTAGCATTCATTTACTGTTTAAGGTTGTTTTGGCTGGCTTAGAACTGTTTTCTTTAAGGGTGATACTTATCTGTAGGTTACATTTCAATTTAATGAACAGATACGCTTTAAACTATCCAATTAATTTGCGTGAGGAGTTGTGGTTGGCTTTTGAAGTGTTTGACATCGCTTTAATAACCGATTTTAGTAGGTGTTGCTTATTGGATGGATAGTAATAAAAAAGGCTAAATGAACACTGTCATTTAGCCTTTTAAAAGTATGGGTTTAATGGATGTTAATTTACGAGTTCTTTGTCCATTTCTTCGTTAACAGATTTCATTTTTGAACGCAACCACATTTTGAATTTGGTTACTAAAAAGAATAAAATCGGTACTACGATTAATGTCAGGAATGTTGCAATCAATAATCCGTAGATTACCGTCCAAGCTAATGGACCCCAGAAAACCACGTTATCTCCACCCATATAAATATTGGCATCAAATTCTTTGAATAAGGTAAAGAAGTTGATGTTTAAACCTATCGCTAAAGGAATCAATCCTAAAATGGTTGTAATCGCTGTCAATAGAACTGGACGTAAACGTGCTTTCCCTGCTTTCACAATAGTTTCAAAAAGAACTTCAGTTTCTAAGTAATCTGTTGCTTCAAGATTGAGTTCATTTTTCTTCCGTGTGATTAGTAATTCGGCATAATCCAATAGCACCACGCCGTTATTCACCACGATTCCTGCCAAGGAGATGATTCCAACCATGGTCATCATAATGACAAACGAACTTCCGGTAATCACAATACCTCCAAACACACCAATAAGACTCAAAAAGATAGCCAACATGATAATCGCTGGTTTTGAAATGGAGTTGAATTGGAAAATCAAGATAAAGAAAATCAATCCGAGGCCTGTAAAAAAGGCGCCCATCAAGAATTTCATTTGTTTGTTTTGTTCTTCAATCTGTCCGGTGTAATCAATTTTAATGTTTTCAGGCAAGCCTTCAAAGCTCTTCATCTCATTTTGAATCTGAGCCACAATCGCACCTGCATCCGTATATCCAGGAGAAAGTGCAGAATAAACCGTCACCACGCGTTTCGTGCCTTTGTGTTTGATGGCGCTAAATCCTGAATTGTTTTCATATTTAATAAGGGTCGATAATGGAATGTTCTTTATCTGCCCTTTGTTATCCCTAAACGTGATATTTTGATTGAACAAAGCGCTGGTATTGTAGCGATTTTCTTCATTAAAACGGACGTTGATATCAAAATCATCGCCACTTTCTTTATAAATACCTGCTTTGGCGCCAAATATCGAGTTACGCAACTGCTGACCCACTTGAGAAGCGCTTACGCCAAGTTCTCCAGCTTTTTCGCGATCTACAGTAACGCGCATGGTTGGCTTATCCTTATTGACATCAATTTTAAGCTCGTCAATACCAGCCACATTTTTGGTGTTAATAAATTCACGCATTTTTTCGGCAGTCGCAATAAGCTCATTATAATCATCGCCTTCAATTTCAATATTGATAGGTGATCCTGCTGGCGGACCGTTGGCGTCTTTTTCAACTGAGATTAACACTCCCGGATAAATACCCACCAAGGCTTCCTGTACTTTTTGACGCAATAATTCACTATCGCCACCTTGTCTGAATTTGTATTCCCGCATAGACGCTGTAATCTTAGCTTTATGTGGCATTTCAGCGGCAGATCCCATATCCGTTTGTGGATTTCCAGCACCTTCACCAACTTGTGATACGGCACTTTCCACCATAAAGTTATAATCGCCGTCTTGATATTGCTTGTCGTTCAATACGTCATACACACGCTTTTCTATCTGACGGGTAATCGCATTGGTTTTTTCAATTGCTGTCCCTTGTGGGTATTCGATATAAACAATAATCTGATTCGGCTTATTGTCTGGGAAAAACTCCACTTTAGTACGTTTTGAATCCAATGACGCGCCAAACGCCACAAATGCCAAAATCAACAACGCGAAGGTTCCAATGCTTAATATATACGGCATTTTACCAGAAAGTGCACGGCGTAATTGACGTTCATACCAATTTTCTAATGTAACAAGGGTGTTATTTTGAAAGTTGTTGGCCCATTTTCTTAAGAAAAAACGATAAACCCATAGCATAATGGCTGTGAAAATCATGATCGTTCCGAGTGCTCGAAAATCGCCCGCCGTAAAAAATACAATCAACCCGATAACAGCCATGACGCTTGTAGTAATGATGATGCGTTTTAGAGGCATGTTTTTATCTTCAATACTCATGAATTGAGATACCAAAACGGAGTTGAAGAATATCGCTACAAATAATGAAGACCCTAAAACCACGGATAAGGTGATTGGTAAAATCATCATGAATTCGCCCATAATTCCTGGCCATAATCCCAGCGGAATAAAAGCGGCAACTGTTGTAGCTGTAGAGATGATGATTGGAAATGCAATTTCACCAATCCCTTCTTTAGCAGCTTCAATACGACTCATGCCTTCTTCGTCCATCAGACGATAGACGTTTTCCACTACCACAATACCATTATCCACCAACATTCCCAGACCCATAATAAGTCCGAAAAGTACCATCGTATTTAAACTTTGGCCCAACATGCTCAAAATCATTAAAGACATAAACATGGACATAGGGATGGCAAATCCGACAAAAATGGCGTTTTTAAACCCTAGGAAGAACATCAATACGGTCACCACCAAAATCACCCCAAAAATGATGTTATTCACCAAATCGTCCACCTGACCAATAGTTACGGAAGATTGGTCATTGGTAATGGTTACTTTAAGGTTTGGAGGAAAAACGTCAGCCTTGGCTTTTTCAACAACAGCTTTAATTTGTTCTACTGCCGCCACCATGTTTTTACCGGCACGTTTCTTAACGTCCAGCATCACCACAGGCTCACCAAACTCGCGCGCAAATGTAGTCTTGTCTTCTTCATGAAAAGTAACCGTTGCAACATCCTTAAGATAAATGGCGTTTCCGTCTTCAGCTTTTACCACAAAGTTTTCCAATTCTTTTGGCGAATTGATTTCACCTAAAATTCGGATAGTTCGACGTTGTCCGCTGGCAATTAAGTTGCCGGCAGACATTGTAACGTTACCGTTTTTGATGGCGCCAATGATGTCATTAAAAGTAACTTCTGAAGCCATCATTTTATAAATATCTACCGCTACTTCTACTTCTTTTTCCTGGGCTCCACGGATATCCGCCTTTTTGATTTCCTGGATGTCCTCAATTTCATCTTGAAGATATTCCGCAAACTCTTTAAGCTTTTCAACCGTGTAATCTCCAGAAATATTAATGTTAAGAATCGGCATTTCTTCAGAAAGGCTCAATTCAAAAACATCAGGCTCTACTTTGGCGTCGTTAAATGTTGGCCAATCTTCACTTGAAGTTTCACTTTCTATTTCGTCCTTTACCTTTTGCTTGGCCTGTTCGACTGTGATGTTTTCATCAAATTCAACCACCACCATAGAAAAATCTTCCTGGGATGTTGAGGTGATGTCCACCACATTACTGACCGTTTTTAATTTGTCCTCTAGCGGATCCGTAATCAGCTTTTCAATGTCTTCCGCTGTATTTCCGGGAAAAACCGAACTGATATAGATTTTCGTTTCATTGACCTCTGGAAAACTTTCCCTTGGCATGCTAAAAAACGCAGCAATACCGAGGTAAAAAATCACAGCAATAAGCACATACATCGTGGTCTTATTGTTGATGGCCCATGAAGACAAGCCAAATTTCTTTTCTTCTTGTTTTTTCTTCTTAGCCATTCTGTTTGTCATCAATAGTTAATACCTCTACAGTTTGTCCGTCTTTCACGCTTCTCGCGCCTTCTTGAATGAGTTCAGCATTGTTTTCAATACCTTCTAAAACTTCAATTTGATCGCCTTGTGTTCTTCCTGTTTTAATCACAACACGCATTGCGGTACCTTGATTCTTATCGTTTTTATCTTTAACAACATAGACATATTGTTCGCCTTCAGCATTTTCAGAAATAATACTTTGTGGAATTAATAACGCATTTTCATTGGTGTAATCATTGATTTTTAAACGTGCTGTAAGATTTGGTTTAATTGATTTGTCTTTATTTGGGATAGCGACTTCTGCTTTAAATGTTCTGTTGGCAGGATTGATGACATCGCTAGTCTGACGGACTTTAGCAGTAAGCGTTTTACCTAGTACAGGGAAATTCACTTCAACGTCCTTTCCTTTGGTGATCGCATTGACATAGCGTTCAGGAACTTCAGTCTCAATATACATATCGTCCAAATTAACAATCTGCATCAATTGCGTTTGTCCTGCTGCAACTACACTTCCTTGTTCTGTAATGATATTATCAATAGTACCTGAAAAAGGGGCTTTAACCACTGTTTTAGCAATTTGCTGTCTGATTTGATTCACCGCTTCTGCTTGGCCTTCATAATTAGATTTTGCTTGAAGAAACTGAATTTCACTACCAATTTTTTGGTCCCATAAACGTTTTTGGCGCTCAAAAGTAGTTTTAGCCAAATCAGTCTGAATTTGTTGTTGTGCCAATTGTTGGCTTAAGCCGCCATCATCAATTTTAGCCAATGTTTGTCCTTTGCTGACGCGTTGTCCTTCCTTCACATAGACATTGGTAAGAATGCCATTGTATTCTGGTTTAAGAACCATTAAGTTTTTGGTGGTGACGTTTCCTTGGAGTTCCAACACGTGGTTGAATTCTTCCGGTTTAGCTTTAAAAGTAGTGATCAGCGGTACGTTTTTAGTGGTATCCAATACTGAAATTTTCTCATCAAGCATCTTAATTTTATCGTGAAGCACTTGCTGCTCGTCAACCAATTCAGCGCGCTTTTTTCTGATAATTTCAAGATTATTGCTTTCTAAGGCTTTTTCAACCGTGTTTTTCTTGTCCTCGCCACAGGAGGTTAGGAGAAGGGTTAATGTTAAAAGAGTGATTATGTTTTTCATTTGTTTTGGTTTATGGGATGTTGTGTGTGTTATGGTTGGGTTATGGGTTTGATGAAAAGGGTTTATGGGTTTATAAGTTTAAAAGTTTATTAGTTTATGAAAAGGGTTTATGAGTTTATAAGTTTATTAGGTTTATGAGTTGTTTAGGTTTAATTGTTTCGATGATTTTAAGCTTTTAGTTGTGATTTGTATAGCGAATCTAGCATTGCTGTGATCTCGGAAATGTTCGTTCTTATTTGATTATGGTTTTCATCTGACAGAAATTTTAAGTCGTTTGATAAAATGGCTTGATTTAATAATTCGAGAGCTGAACCATATGCAATTTCGGTAAATCGTGCTTTGTCCTTATTAGTATGTCTTCCTGCTCCTTCCGCTATGTTTGATGAAATTGAGATTGAACATCTTCGCATTTGACTAATTAATCCAAAACGTTCATCTTTTGGAAATTGGTTGGTGGTGTTATAAACCAACTTGGATAGTTCCCGTGATTTTTGCCAAACTATTAACTTCTCAAAAGAAAAAACTCTCATATTTCAATTATTTTGAATGTTACTTATCCTTAAGTCCTAAAGCTCAACTAAACCCCTAAACTTTTTAAACCCCTCAACTCCTAAACTAATACACTCCTCAACTTTTAAACCCCTCAACTTATAAAGACATTTACTCCATCACCACATTCAAAGCCGTTTCCAGCTCCGCTTTCGCATTGATAACATCTAACATTGCTTGTAAGAATTCCTGTTGCGCAGCATATAATTGCGTTTGTGCCTGGCGCATGTCAAAACTTGAAGCAATACCTTCAAAAAACTTAGTTTGGTTTTTTGCTTCAATACGCTCCGCAAGTTTTAAATTCTGCTTTTTGTTCTCATAATCTTCAATGGCGAATTGATAATCACTTTTAGCAGATGCAATTTCAAATTGTATCGTTTGTTCTTTATCAATCAAATCATTCTCGGCTTTTTCTAGATTTATTTTAGCGCGTTGGGTTGCAGCACTTCGCATTCCGGAACTAAATATCGGGATATTAAGACTGACGCCAAACAAAGACGATCCAAACCAAGTTTGATCTTTATTGGTAAACGTGAAATCATCACTAAAAGCAGAATAACCTCCATTTATAAATGCATTTAGCGTTGGTAAGGCCTTGCTTTTTTCTAATTTCAGCATTAATTCTTTTGAAACTTTATCGTTTTCTGCAATGAGGTAATCGATGGTGTTTTCAACATTGGTATCGGCTTCCAACAATCCTAAAGAAATGTTTTCTTGAGTAAGGCGCTCCAAATTGTCAGTCAACACTGTAGGACGGTGGATCTCCAAACCAAGTGTCATGTTCAGCATTTGATACGCCAAAGTTTTCATTCGGGTCACATTTTTCAAGTTGCTTTCGACACCAGATAGCGTAATTTGTAACTGCTCAACACTTTCTTCTTCTTCCAAACCATTTTCGAAGATTTTAGTGATTTCGTCAAGGTTCTTTTTAAGGATGTCAACGTTGCGTTGTAGAATTTGAACACTTTCTTCAGCCAGTAGCACATTTCCATACGCATTGATGACCCCTTTTCTGACTTCTAAATCTGTTTTGGTTTTGGCATTTTTTGAAATATCCAAAAACACTTTTGCAGATTGCAGTCCAACCAAATAAGATCCGTCAAATATTTTTTGGGTTAGCGTTGCAGTCGCATTCATACTTTGCTTGGTGCCAAACACCACTTCAGCGAATTCTCCAGGATTACCACCAAAAAATTCGGCAGGAATTACTTGTACCTGCTGTTTTAAGAAATTTTGATAATCTACAGCAGCGCTTATTTGAGGCAAACCAGTTGCTGTGGTTTCCCATTTTTGGGCTTTAGCTGCTTCAACATCCCATTGTGCGTTGACAGAGTTCCGGTTGTTTTGTAATGCAAAATCAATGGCTTCCTGTAAGGTGAAGCTTGTGGGCGCTTCTTGTGAAAATCCTGCAAACGGAAGGAGAAGGATTAAAATGAAATAAAATTTATTTGTCATTTGGTTGTAATTGATTGTTGATGAATTTTTTTAAAACCGATAAACCAGCCTCGGTTGAAATGGCCCTTAAGTGATATTCCAAGTAACTTTCCATTAAATATTCGATGGAGAATTGTTCTTGCGGAAAAATATGTTCGTCCCTGATGCCTGCCATGCCGTTAAAATACATGCGAGATATGAAATCGACATTAATATTGCTTCTAAATAGCCCAGTTTCAACTCCTTTTTTGATGCTTTCTTGAACTGAAGTCTGCATTTTCTCGAATTGCTCCACTTGTAAGCGTTGAAATATTTGAGGATAGTATTTTTTTAATTGGCGTTGTGGCGACGTTTTTTCGTTCTTTAAATAGGACATGGCATACAATTTAATCTCATACAATTCCTCAATAGGATTGTTTGAAGACTCAGAAATGCGGTCTATGCCCTTAAAAACAGTATCTAAAACCGAAAACGTCGCAGCTTCAATAAGTTTCGTTTTATTTTCGAAATGGACATAGATCGTTTTTTTGGAAATGCCTAATTCATTGGCAATATCATCCATAGTCACACTTTTGAAACCCAGTGTCAAAAATAATTCTGTTGCTCTATTTATAATCTTTTCTCTCATAATCGGTTGCAAATGTACGGCAGGAAACTTTAAAAACAAAAAGAGTTTCCAAAGTTTAATAGATATTTAATATCAGATTATAGGCTTGTTTTACTAAGGAGAATTGCCTTATTTTTGTCCTATGCAAAACATTTCATCATACCACACTGCCTTTGTCGCATATTTAGAAGATAAAATTCAAGTAAAGGAGCCTGCTACTTTATATGATCCCATTCATTATTTTTTAGATTTGGGCGGCAAACGTTTACGTCCGCTATTGACCTTAATGACTGCTGATGCTTTTAATGGCGATTATAAACATGCGCTAAACGCTGCGTTGAGCATTGAGATTTTCCATAATTTCTCACTCATCCATGATGATATTATGGATGATGCGCCATTGCGTCGTGGACAGCATACGGTGCATGAAAAATGGGATGTCAATACAGCTATTTTGTCGGGCGATGCGATGCTAATTATGGCGTATCAATTGTTTGAGTTTTATGATCCTCATACTTTCCGGGAATTGGCAAAATTGTTCAGTAAGACAGCTTTGGAGGTTTGCGAAGGCCAACAGTATGACATGGATTTTGAAACTCGAGATGATGTATCTGTAGAAGAATATCTTAAAATGATCGAGTTTAAAACGGCCGTGTTGGTTGGTGCTGCCATGAAAATGGGAGCGATTGTGGCTGGCGCATCACAAGAAGATCAAGACCATATTTATGAGTTTGGTCGCTTATTGGGCGTGGCATTTCAGCTACAAGATGATTATTTAGATGCTTTCGGTGATCCAGAATCGTTTGGAAAGCAAGTAGGTGGCGATATTATTGAAAACAAGAAAACTTTTTTATATTTGAAAGCACTCGAGTTTTCTACTGAAGAAGACCAGCTCCAATTGCAACATTTATTCGGAATTACGCCTACTGATGCTACGGAAAAGATAGAGACTGCAAAACAGATTTTTCAATCGAGCGGCTCTGCAGATGCGACGCGAAAAGAAATTGAGAATTATACAAATATGGCTTTTGCTGTGTTGGATGAACTTTCAATTCCTGAAGATAAAAAGGATTTATTGAAGGAATTTGGAAATGATTTAATGAATAGGAGGGTTTAAATAGTCATGAAAGATTTACAAACGTTTGACGATTTGGTGGTACAGGCAAATCAGCTTCAGCTGTATGCCAAGTTAGTGGAGCAGCTCAATAAAGATTTGGCTCTGGCAAACATCGATTTGGAGTTTCACGACGATGTTTTGCCTACAAGCTTAAAACTGATGCTCCATGAAAAGGTTTACGACCTTATTCAGAATAAATTTATGGAGTATTTGAATTTGCTCTATATTGTTGATGTTTCCGAAGATAAAATCAGAGCGTTAGATGGCAATGATGTTTTGCAAATGTCAGAGAATGTGACGTTTTTAATTCTAAAAAGGGAATGGCAAAAGGTGTATTATAAAAACCAATATTCTTCCTAAAAGCTTTAAGAGTTAAAAATACACCCTTACAAAAGGCGCCCAAGGATCGGCATAAATACTCTTGTCCTTGTCATAAAGCACATCATATCTAATGCCTACGGCAACATTTCGAGTCCGGTAACCCGCGCCAAGAAAAAGTGCTGGATACCAATAATTATCATTAGGAATCCCAAGTCTATCATCCCAATTTCTGCTGACATTCAATTCCTCAAATTCTGCAGATAGTTGAATGGCTTGAATCGGATTGTACAAACCAATAAGACTTCCACCAAAAACAGTCGATTTATAAAAGTCTTTCTTTTTGTTATAAGTGCCGTTAAGTCCGACGCCCAAAGCCACTTGATCATTAAATTCATAAATAGCACTCGGCGCTAGCGTTCCACTAAAAAAACCATCACCAAAACTCAAACCGATGCCACCACCAAAACGGACATGACTCCAAAAATCAGATTTGGGAGGCGTAGTGTTTAATTGTGCCACTGAAGTAAAGGAAAATGACATTATTAAAAGACAAATAAATAGGTTTTTATGCAAAGGAAATCTCATAAATTTTGTATTATGTTTATCGATACACTTATATCATATAAATATACTAAAAGCAATTCTTATTTTAGTAAAAGTTGTATTTTTGACTAAAATTTGAAAACATCTGAACGTTTTACAAAAAATGATGGATAAATATTCCTTTTTAAACGCCGCTCACTCAGCACACTTCGCTGAATTATACGATCAATATTTACAATATCCGGATTCTGTTGAACCAAGCTGGAGAGCCTTCTTTCAAGGTTTCGATTTTGGATCAGAAAACAGTGACGCCACTTACGTTGATGGCGAGTCTTGTATCTCTCCTGAAGTTCCTGAGCACATGCAAAAGGAATTCAATGTGGTACGCTTAATTGATGGGTACAGAAATAGAGGTCATTTATTTACAAAAACCAACCCTGTTAGAGAACGCCGTAAATACGAGCCTACTTTGGCAATTGAGAATTTCGGTCTTCATAAGGAAGATCTTAAAACGGTTTTTTCTGCTGGAGAGATCCTCGGGACTGGACCTCTAACGTTAGAGAGCATTATTGAACATCTTGAGAAGATTTATTGTTCTTCTATAGGTGTGGAATATATGTATATCCGCAATCCTAAAGAAATTGAATGGATTCAGAAAAAACTGAACGTTAACGATAACCAGCCGAAATTTTCTACAGATCAGAAAAAACATATCCTTACAAAACTTAACGAAGCCGTTTCTTTTGAAAGCTTCTTGCATACAAAATATGTAGGGCAAAAACGTTTTTCATTGGAAGGAGGAGAGTCTTTAATTCCTGCATTGGACACGCTTATTGAAAATGCTGCCGAAGTTGGTGTTAAGGAATTTGTTATGGGAATGGCGCATCGTGGCCGTTTGAGCACATTGATCAATATTTTCGGAAAATCAGCAAAAGATATCTTTAGCGAGTTTGATGGAAAAGATTATGAGCAGGAAATTTTTGATGGTGATGTTAAGTATCACTTAGGCTGGACAAGCGATAGAGAATCAAAAGGAGGAAAGAAAATAAACTTGAATATTGCTCCAAACCCTTCGCATTTAGAAACGGTAGGTGCCGTAGTTGAAGGAATCGCGAGAGCAAAACAAGACGATAAATATAGTGATAACCCATCTCAAGTATTGCCAATTATTGTGCATGGAGATGCTGCAATTGCAGGTCAAGGGTTGGTGTATGAAGTAATTCAAATGGTGAATTTGGATGGCTACAAAACCAGTGGAACTATACATATTGTGGTGAATAATCAAATCGGGTTTACCACAAACTATTTAGATGCACGTTCTAGTACCTATTGTACTGATGTTGCAAAAGTGACATTGTCGCCAGTATTACATGTTAATGCTGATGACGTTGAGGCTGTAGTACACGCCATGTTGTTCGCCTTAGATTTTAGAATGACATTTAAACGCGATGTGTTTATTGATCTTTTAGGCTATAGAAAATATGGTCATAATGAAGGTGATGAACCTCGTTTTACACAACCTAAATTATATAAAGCGATTGCGAAGCATGAAAATCCGAGAGATATTTATGCAGCAAAACTTATAAAAGATGGCATCGTTGATAAGGATTTTGTTCAAAAAATTGAAGAATCTTACAAAGCGAGCTTAGAGGAAGAATTGGAAGATTCCCGCAAGCAGGAAAAAACTGTAATTACCCCATTTATGCAAGATGAATGGACAGGTTTTGAAACTGCTGACGAGAATAGAATGATGGAAGATGTGGATACTACTTTTTCTGAAGAGAAATTAGGAGAAATTGCTGATGTAATTTCTACTTTACCATCAGATAAAAAATTCATCCGTAAAATTGAACGTCTAGTCAAGTCTCGTAAAACAATGTTCGATGAGAATAAATTGGATTGGGCAATGGCGGAGCATTTGGCTTACGGTACTTTGTTGGCAGAAGGTCATGATGTGCGTATGTCAGGACAGGATGTTGAGCGTGGTACATTCTCTCACCGTCACGCTGTGGTTAAGGTTGAAGATAGTGAAGAAGAGATCGTACTGTTGAATCATATTAGTGATAAACAAGGTAAATTCTATATTTACAACTCGTTACTTTCTGAGTATGGTGTGGTTGGTTTTGACTATGGTTATGCTATGGCAAGTCCGAAAACACTAACTATTTGGGAAGCGCAGTTTGGAGATTTCAGTAATGGTGCACAAATTATGTTAGACCAATATATCTCTGCTGCAGAAGATAAATGGAAGTTGCAAAACGGATTGGTAATGCTATTACCACACGGTTATGAAGGTCAAGGTGCAGAGCATTCTTCAGCCCGTATGGAGCGTTATTTACAGTTGTGTGCTAGTGATAATATGTATGTTGCAGATTGTACAACACCTGCAAACATGTACCATTTGTTGAGAAGACAGGTAAAGGCTAACTTTAGAAAACCGTTGATCATTTTCACACCTAAGAGTTTATTGCGTCATCCATTAGTGGTGTCGTCTGTTGATGAATTTGCAAACGGAAGTTTCCAAATGGTCATTGATGATAAACAAGCAGAAGTTGATAAGATAAAAACACTTGTTTTTGTTACTGGTAAATTCTACTATGATCTTTTAGAGGTCAAAGAAGAGCAGAAGAGAGATGATGTTGCTTTGGTAAGAATTGAGCAATTGTTCCCATTACCAGCAAAACAGATGCGTGAGATTTTAAAGAAATATAAAAACGCTGATGATGTTGTTTGGGCACAAGAGGAACCACGTAACATGGGGGCTTACAGCTTTATGATGATGCATTTTGAAGAGTCTAAATCATTTAGAATTGCTTCTAGACGTGCTTATGGTGCGCCAGCAGCGGGAAGTTCAACACGTTCTAAACGTCGTCATAAAGAAGTGATTGACTATGTCTTTGACAAAACAAAAAATAACCAACGATAAAAATTAAAATACTCCTGCTTTGGCGGGAATTCAACAACGCAAACCAATAGGTTACAAAAAACAATAAGAACTATGATTTTAGAAATGAAAGTTCCTTCACCAGGAGAGTCCATTACAGAGGTAGAAATTGCAACTTGGTTAGTTGCAGATGGCGATTATGTAGAAAAAGATCAGGCTATTGCTGAGGTAGATAGTGATAAGGCCACTTTAGAGCTTCCAGCTGAGGCCAGCGGAATTATTACATTAAAGGCAGAAGAAGGTGATGCTGTTGCCGTTGGTGAAGTGGTATGTTTAATAGATACGTCTGCTGAAAAACCAGGAGGTGGATCAGATGACAAAGCGCCTTCAGGTGATGAAGGTTCTGGTGATAAAAATGTTGAAAAAGAATTGGCTACTGAGCAAAAAGAAACTCCAAAGGAGGAAGCTAAGCCAGCAGCAAAAACATATGCTACAGGAGTTGCTAGCCCTGCAGCTAAAAAAGTATTAGCTGAAAAGAATATGTCAGCTTCAGATGTTAGCGGTACAGGCAAAGATGGCCGTATCACTAAAGATGATGCTGTAAAAGCTGTTCCGTCAATGGGGACGCCTTCAGGTGGAAGCCGTGGGGAATCACGTTCAAGATTATCTATGTTGCGTCGTAAAGTTGCAGAACGTTTGGTGTCGGCTAAAAACGAAACCGCGATGTTGACCACTTTCAATGAAGTGGATATGACTGCAATCTTTAAATTACGTGAAGAATATAAAGAAACCTTCAAAAGCAAACATGGTGTTGGTTTAGGCTTTATGAGTTTCTTTACATTGGCAGCGGTTAGAGCATTAAAATTATACCCTGCAGTAAACTCTATGATCGATGGTCAGGAAATGTTAAGTTTTGATTTTTGCGATATCAGTATTGCAGTATCAGGACCTAAAGGTTTAATGGTTCCGGTGATTAGAAATGCTGAAAACTTAACTTTTAGAGGCGTTGAAGCTGAAGTAAAACGTTTGGCAATTAGAGCTCGTGATGGTCAGATTACTGTAGATGAAATGACTGGCGGAACATTTACTATTTCTAACGGTGGTGTTTTTGGAAGTATGTTATCTACCCCAATCATCAATCCTCCACAAAGTGCAATTTTAGGAATGCACAACATCGTGGAGCGTCCTGTGGCTATAGATGGTCATGTGGAAATCAGACCAATTATGTACTTAGCAGTATCTTATGACCACAGAATTATTGATGGTAAAGAAAGTGTAGGTTTCTTAGTCGCTATTAAAGAAGCGCTTGAGAACCCGACAGAGTTGTTAATGGATAATGATGTTAAGAGAGCATTGGAGTTATAGATCACACCAATTTATTTAATATAAAAAAGGGGCGCTTTGTATGAAGTGGCCCTTTTTATATGGTCATGTTTTATCAATCTAAAAGAAAGCGACGATAATATTTGCTGTTATAATCAAAATCGCACTTACTATCAGAGCTACAATTAAGGTCTTGTTGATAGGTTTTGTGGTGTTTTTCATGATTAACGATTGTAAAGATTTGCTTTTTGAAGTCCGATTTTTGCGAAGTAACCAATTACCTTGGATGCAACCCCTTTGCTGACTCAGGTTTTCAAATGTAAATTTCAGCATTCAGATGATGCAAAACAATACGTAGAGCTACGTATATTTAGTTCGAAAGTGCTTAACATAATAAAGCCCTGAATCAATGACAATCCAGAGCTCTATAAAATAATTCCCCTAAGAATTAATAGCAATGTAAATGTCGTGATATTTTCCCTTCTATACAATACGTAGAACTACGTATTTTTTAACTCAATTCGTAATTTTTTGACCTTAATGATAAAAAAAAAGCACATTCTGTCTCTCAGAATGTACTTTTCGTGTTAATTATATAAACTAATTAAAAAAAGACCACTAGAATATTCATTGAAATAACCATTATAGAACTAATGATTAATCCAATGTAAAAGAATGAATTGATAAAATGGGAATCTGATTTCATGATAATTGTCTTATTAAAAAAAGTTCCGAATCGATTGGGAAATCCAGAACTTTACTTCTCCATACAAGAATGATTAATAGCAGGTTAAAGGTCGCTATTAAGACAGTATCAAACAATACGTAAGACTACGTATTTTTTTCAAGGAACTCCTCGTTTTCTTTAGCATAAAGGGCTAAACTGCCCTGTTTGGATTCTAATTCGAGTTTTTTTATGATATGGCTTTTATGTTTTTCGACGGTTCTACTCGAGGTGAAGAGGATGTTACCAATTTCTTTAGCCGTTTTATTTTGAGCAATAAGTCTTAACACTTCTTTTTCCATAGGTGTTAAGGTTTCCAATTCTTTAGGCGCTTCTTTTATTTCGAGATACTCGATAAGTTCAGGGCTAAAGTAAGACTGCCCATTTAAAACGGCAGCAATACAGTTTTCAATTTCTACAAGGGCAAATTCTTTAAGGACATAGCCATAGATTTCAAGGGTTTTGGCTTGTTTATAGATGGCTTCGTCCTTCTCAAAAGTTATCAGTACAATTTTGGTAGGTAACTTTAAATCTTGGCATTTTTGTGCAATTTCTAGCCCTGTCATAAAAGGCATTTGGATGTCTAAAATGGCGATATCCGGTTGTTGCAACTGAATCATCTCAAAAGCTTCCCTGCCATCGGCAGCGCTACCAGTGAGATTGTATTGTTTTTCCGTTAAATAATCGGTGAGACCTTTAAGAATAAGGGGATGATCATCTGCTATAATAATAGAGGCTTTCATGTGCTATTTAATGCTGTTAGGGACTTGAAAGTACTACTTTCTATCAAAACATTAAGAATAAAACTACAATTTTAGATAAACGTATTTTTTGTCATAATCTATAACGGCTTTCGCCTTCTTCAATATGTCGGCACCAATAATACCGTCCACAGGTTTTGCATTATGATGTATGAGGGCGGTGTTGACGTGTGATAAGTTGAAAAGGACTAACGCTACCTTATCCTTTTTCCATTTGCCTATTTTGAGCTTATTTTTTTTGGATAGTTGGGTTAACATGTCTGTGGCCCCAGCTCCAGCAGCTTTAACATTAGAATCTTTGGCTTTTAATTTAAATGTTTCAATCCCTTCAAATCCTACGCAAGAGTTGGAAGCGCCGGTATCTAATATAAATAATCCCTTTACACCATTAATGGTAGCTTTTATTTCAAAATGATTGGTTTTGGTGAGCTTCAGTTTGATTTTTGTATACCCTTTTTCTAAAAGAAAGTCTTTGAGGTTGGTGGGGTTGTGGTCAATTTTTTCTATCATCGTACAATTTCGTTTTATAACCCTAAAAATAGTACAATTATGGGTGCAACTTCCCAATAAAAATATAAATAGGGTGTTTTGGGATTTTCAATAGAAATCAGAATGGTGCCTAATAGTAGGTCGAAATTCCGAAGGAGGTTATGAGGAATTGGGGTTTACAACAGGTGAATTATACAGGCTCTAATTTAAAACTCTCTCTTATATTAAATGCAAATATTTGTAAAAGAACCTATACTTTTGCAAAATGATTATTACAGATACCCATACCCATTTATATAGTGACGCTTTTAATGACGATCGGAAAGCGATGATTGAACGCGCCATTGAAGCCAATGTCACTCGTTTTTTTATACCTGCAATCGATTCTTCATATACAGAAGCTATGTTCCAATTGGAAGCTGATTTCCCTGAATATGTGCATTTGATGACAGGTTTGCATCCTACATCTGTAAAGGAAACTTATAAAGCGGAATTAAGCCATGTTGAAGAACTGCTTTCAAAGCGGAAATTCGTCGCTATTGGTGAAATTGGTATCGATTTATATTGGGATAAATCGACATTAGGGATTCAGCAAGAAGCCTTCAAGCATCAAATTAAATTAGCGAAACAATACCAATTACCTATTGTAATCCATTGTCGCGATGCTTTTGATGAGGTGTTTGACGTTTTGGAATCGGAAAAATCTGATGATTTATTCGGTATTTTCCATTGCTTTACTGGCGATTTAGAACAAGCAAAACGAGCTATTTCTTATAATATGAAATTGGGTATTGGCGGTGTCGTAACGTTCAAGAATGGCGGGGTTGATAAATTTTTGGGTGAAATAGATCTCAAACATATTGTTCTTGAAACCGATTCCCCTTATTTAGCGCCCACACCATTTAGAGGGAAACGCAATGAAAGTTCATACATTATAAAGGTGTTAGAGAAACTATCGGACATCTATAATGTATCGCAAGAAAAGATTGCCGACATTACCACTGAAAATTCTAAAGCCATTTTTAAAATTTAAGTTATGTCCAACAAGCAACCCGACATCTTATTAATATATACAGGTGGTACCATTGGTATGATCAAACACGCCGAATCAGGTGCACTGAAAGCATTCGATTTTAGTAATTTGATTAAAAAAATACCGGAACTGAAGCTGTTGGATTGTCAGATAACAACCTATTCTTTTGAAGAACCTATAGATTCATCTAATATGAATCCACAATATTGGATCCAGATTGCGGAAGTTATCGAGAATAATTACTCTGCTTTTGATGGATTTGTGGTCTTACATGGTAGTGATACCATGAGCTATACCGCATCAGCGTTAAGCTTTATGCTGGAAAACCTGGCAAAACCCGTTATTTTAACAGGATCTCAATTGCCAATTGGAGATTTGCGCACCGATGCTAAAGAAAACCTTATTACGTCCATCCAAATGGCGTCTTTGCAATACCAAGGCAAACCCGTTATCAAAGAGGTTGGGCTTTATTTTGAATACAAGCTATACCGAGGCAATAGAACCACGAAAATCAACGCGGAGCATTTTGAAGCTTTTGAATCTTTAAATTATCCTGATTTAGCTGAATCGGGAGTGCATTTAAAGGTGTCTAAAGAGCATCTTTTTAAGCCCAACACGCGAAAAATATTTAAAGTTCATAAAAATCTAGAGAACCATATCGCCTTAATAAAAATGTTTCCAGGTATTTCAAAACCGGTTTTGGAGTGCATGTTTTCTTCTCCTTATATTAAAGGTATTATTTTGGAAACCTATGGTGCAGGAAATACAACTACGGAAGATTGGTTTATAGAGCTTGTAAAAAGCACCATCAAAAAAGGTATTCCCGTGGTAAATGTAACCCAATGTTCCGGCGGAAGTGTGAATATGGGGCAGTATGAAACGAGCTCACAATTGAAAAAAATGGGCGTTATTTCAGGAAAAGACATTACTACAGAGGCTGCAGTGACCAAATTAATGTACTTGTTGGGAGAAAAAATTTCGGCTAAAACGTTCAAAACCATATTTGAAACGTCTTTACGAGGAGAAATGTCTTAAAATTAACGCTGAAAATTTTCTGACCTTAAAGATTTTTTCGTTATTTGGCACAGCAATTAAGTTCTAAATTTTAGAGAGGTGGCCGAGCGGTCGAAGGCGCACGCCTGGAAAGCGTGTATACGTCAAAAGCGTATCGAGGGTTCGAATCCCTTCCTCTCTGCAATTAATTTTTAGTTTGCGGTTGTATTTAATAATTAGAGGCAACCTTTAGAATTGGAATTATATTGCGATGCCACGGTAGGTTTAAAGATTTGAGATATCAGTAAATCTCTTAGACTCTCCCGTATTTTTATTTTTTAATTGCAATTTTTTTATATCTTTAACACTTTAACTAATAAAATTAAGATCAGAACAATGAAAAGACTATTTTCTATCCTAGCCATCGCAGGAATCATGGCTTTCGGAACTGTAAGTGCAAATAACTATGCAACTGCAGCATCAATGGCGACTACAACCGTTGCAACAGTAACTCAAGACGAGACTCCGGCTCAGGCTGAAGAACTTGGGTTTCATCAAGAATTAAAGAAACGTTTTATTGAAGGTGGCCCAGGCTTTATGGGTATTGTATTGCTTTGTTTAATTTTAGGACTTGCAATTGCCATTGAAAGAATTATCTTTTTAAATTTATCTACTACAAACACTAAGAAATTAGTTCAAAATGTAGAAGATGCTTTACAATCAGGTGGAATCGAAGCTGCTAAAGAAGTTTGTAGAAATACAAAAGGTCCTGTTGCTTCAATCTACTACCAAGGTTTAGATAGAGCTGACGGCGATTTAGATGCTGCTGAGAAAGCTGTTGTTGCTTACGGTGGTGTTCAAATGGGTCAGTTAGAGAAAAACGTATCTTGGATTTCATTATTTATCGCATTGGCTCCAATGTTAGGGTTCATGGGTACTGTAATTGGTATGATCCAAGCCTTCGATAAAATTGAAGCTGCTGGAGATATGCAACCTTCTCTTGTTGCGGGTGGTATTAAAGTAGCACTTTTAACAACGGTATTTGGTCTTATTGTAGCTATTATTCTTCAAGTGTTTTACAACTACATCATTGCTAAAATTGATAGTATTGTAAATGACATGGAAGATGCATCTATCACATTGATGGATATGCTCGTGAGATACAAAAAATAAACCGCACAATTAAAGAAAATTATGAATTTACACAAAATATTAAAAATAGTAGCTGCGCTTCTGGGCCTTGCTGGTATCATCTTTTTAGTGATGATTATCTCAAAGGGTGACGAAGCGATCAAAGCTGCAGCTCTTGATGGCGACAGTGCGATCATAGACCCAATGGCTTTTGTAACTTACATTATTTTTGCACTGACTATAGCTTTCGTTCTGTTTTTTGTGGTGAAAAACTTGTTTACAAATACAAGTTCTTTAAAAAGCACGTTAATAGGAGTAGGAGCTTTTGCAGCAGTCTTAATAGTGGCTTACATGTTCTCTAGTGGAGATGATGCTGGTAAATACTTTTACAATGGCGTTCCTGCAACTGAAGGAGAGTCACATATGGTAGGTGCAGGCCTTATAGCATTTTACATACTTATATGTGGTGCTGCAGCTGCAATGGCATTATCAGGAATCAAAAAAATAACTAAGTAATTATGGCAAAAAGATCAGCACCCGAAGTTAATGCAGGATCCATGGCTGATATTGCATTTTTGCTTCTTATCTTTTTCTTGGTCACAACGACTATTGAGACCGATACAGGTTTAAACAGAAAATTACCTCCGATTGATGACCAAGAGGTGGAACCACCGGTCATTAAGCAGAAGAATATCTTTACAGTTTTAATTAACGGAAAAAATCAACTTATGGTTGAGGATGAGTTAATGGAGCTTAAAGATTTGAGAAAAGCTGCTGTTGAATTTTTAGACAACGGTGGTGGTGTTGGAGAGGATGGATGTACTTACTGTAAAGGTAAAAAAGATCCAAAATCATCTGACAACCCTGATAAGGCTATTATTTCATTGAAAAACGAGAGAGAAACAAAGTATTCTGTTTATATCTCTGTTCAAAATGAGTTGGTAGCAGCCTACAATCAGTTAAGAGATAGAAGAGCTATGGAGCTTTATGGAAAGACCTTGAAAGAAATGGAAGCTAATTATGCTGATGTTAACTGGATAGGGAACAAGGAAACGCTTAAAGACAAAATCGAGAAGATTAAACTTGAGTATCCTCAAAAGCTATCAGAAGTTCAAAATTAATTTAGAAAAAAAGCAATATGGCCAAATTTAATAAAAAGAAATCAGGCGATTTACCAGCAATATCAACAGCGTCTTTACCAGACATTGTATTTATGCTATTGTTCTTTTTTATGGTGGCAACTACAATGCGTGATACGACGTTGAAGATTGAGAACAAATTACCGTTTGCAGATCAAATTGAGAAACTTGATAAAAAAGATTTGGTAATGTATATTTATATTGGAAAACCTCAAGAAGCTTTCCAAGGTAAATACGGAAAAGAATCTCGTATTCAACTTAATGATAAGTTTGCTGATCTATCTGAAATTAAAGCATTTATTGCTTCTGAAAGAGCCTCTAAAAGAGAAGAACTTGTCCCATTTTTGACAGTTGCTCTTAAAGTGGATCAAGATGCTAATATGGGCTTGGTAGGTGATGTTAAGAAAGAACTTAGAAAAGAGAATGCATTAAAAATCAATTACACCACTAAAAAAGGTGATGTATTTGCAAATAAGAAGAACTAAAAATATTAGTTAAATAGTCTAAAAAGCACCCTATTCCAATAGGGTGCTTTTTTATTTATATAAAGTTTGGTTGATCGTCTGAATTTATCGACGACATTGACTTTATTCTCAGTAGGAATTCCTTTTTTTCTTGCGATGGATTTAATCAGGATTATAAATTATATTTGTAATATGAAAAACGCTGTTTTTTTAATCCTATTCGCTTCCCTTTCGACTCTTATGTCGGCGCAACAGCCTACAGATTCTACTTTTGTTGATCACAACTACAGGGAAGATCAGTTTTATTTTTCTATAACTTATAACCTCCTGGGTAAAGTACCTGATGACCTTAAGCAAAGTGGTTTTTCAAGTGGCATTCATTTTGGGGTCATTAGAGATATGCCTATCAATACGCGGCGGAATGTAGCCTTTGGTGTTGGTTTAGGTCTTTCTGCTAATTCGTACAATCAGAATATTCTGATTTCTGAAGGTGCGGATGGAAATTATGATTACCAAATTATTGATGAGAGTGAGGTGACTTTTAAAAGAAACAAATTCACCACGTATACCTTAGAAGTACCTATAGAATACCGTTGGCGTACCTCTACTGCAAAGGAATATAAGTTCTGGCGGATTTATACAGGTGTAAAGGTTGGGTATGTGTTTTATAATTCCTCAAAATTTATAGGGAGCGGTGATGATGTGAAACTCACCAATATCAGCGATATTAATCCACTACAATACGGACTAACATTAAGCGCAGGGTATTCCACTTGGAATTTTCATGTCTATTATGGCCTCAATTCCATTTTTAAGGACACTGCACAGCTTGATGGAATGTCTGTGGATATGAATAGCATCAAAATAGGATTGATGTTTTACGTGCTTTAATTCGCCGTTTAAACGATAATCTTTCAATCTTACTTAATTACGATCAATCGGTTTTCTACAACCAATAATTCAATAAGATCAATTGCGGAAGCAATCCTACAAAGAAGCCAATAATCAATTCAATAGGGGTGTGTGCCTTTAGGTGTAATCTGGAAGTTGCAATAGCGCCTATGATGATACACATTAAAGCAATAGAGCCGTTGATGTTGATTTTGAAATGAATACTCAAAGCCACTGCGAACATAAAAAACCCGACACTTCCAATCATATGGATGCTTGCTTTGACTTTAAATATGGCCAAAAACAAACAGGCTAAAGTAGAGAAGAGGATGCCTAAAAAGAAGTAGTAAAGCTCAGGAATTTCCTCATAAGGCAAAACGCGAGTAAGAATTAAAGCTATAATAATCCCATTCAGCATTAAGGGCAAAATGCGTTCCCTGGTAGTTGCCAAATGTAAGGACTCTACTCTTTTCAATGTTTTTAGCAAGAAATAGAGGAGAATTGGTAAAATCAGCGTTAAAATAGTCACCGAAAACACCTTGGCCTTCATCACAGGATCTGGAATAAACCGTGGTGTTTTTGAAAAATAGAAAACCACCCCAAGTAAGGGCATGATCAATGGATGAAAGATATAAGAGATACTCTTTAAAAGATAGTGTATCATATTTTTTTTCGTAATCGCGCTACAGGAATATCGAGTTGTTCTCTGTATTTGGCAACTGTACGTCGTGCAATAGGATATCCTTTTTCCAATAAAATAGTGGCTAATTTCTCGTCAGTAAGTGGTTTACGCTTATTTTCATCTTCAATAACCGTTTCGAGGATTTTCTTAATTTCTCGTGTAGAAACTTCTTCCCCTTGATCGTTGGTCATTGATTCTGAGAAAAACTCCTTAATCAATTTGGTGCCATAAGGCGTATCTACATATTTGCTATTGGCAACACGAGACACTGTTGAGACATCCATTTCAATCTCGTCAGCAATATCCTTTAAAATCATCGGTTTTAGCTTGCGCTCATCGCCCGTAAGGAAGTATTCCTTCTGATAGTGCATAATGGCGCTCATCGTTACAAATAAAGTCTGCTGACGCTGTTTAATGGCTTCAATGAACCATTTTGCGGCATCCAGCTTTTGTTTGATGAACATCACCGCATCCTTTTGCGATTTCGACTTGTCTTTGGCCTCCTTATAGCCTTTCATCATGTTGCTGTACTCTCGAGATACATGCAGTTCTGGTGCATTTCTACCGTTTAAGGTAAGCTCCAATTCGCCATCTACAATTCTTATGGCAAAATCTGGTACAATATGTTCTACTATACGGTTGTTCCCTGAATAGGAACCGCCCGGTTTAGGATTTAAGCGCTCAATTTCATCAATAGCATCTTTGAGTTGCATTTCAGTGATATCGAACTTCTGAATCAGTTTTTTGTAGTGTTTCTTCGTGAATTGATCAAACGCGTTATCAATAATCTCAATCGCTAATTCCACATCCGGATTCTTCTCCTTACGATGCAATTGAATACTCAAACATTCTTGAAGATTACGCGCGCCAACTCCTGCAGGATCCAATTGATGGACCACATGAAGCACTTTTTCTATAGATTTTTCGTCAGTAAATACATTCTGGGTAAAAGCCAAATCATCAGTTATATCCGCTAATGAGCGTCTGATATAGCCACTTTCATCAACGCTGCCTACTAAAAATTCAGCAATATCGCGTTCATCATCAGTCAACCTAAATGTGTTGAGCTGATTGGTTAAATATTGGGTAAATGAAGTGCCTGCCGCAAAAGGAATATCCTTATCCTCATCATCGGCACTATAGTTATTCGCCTGAGTTCTATAATCAGGAATATCATCATCACTTAAATACTCATCAACATTGATGTCTTCACCAATTTGTTCATTGTCTTCGTACTCGTCCTGAGTGTTGTCAAACTCGTCAAAATTATCGTCAAGTTCGTCCGATTCCTTTCCAGATTCCAAGGCCGGATTTTCTTCCATTTCCTGCTTTAAGCGCTGCTCAAATGCTTGCGTAGGCAACTGGATCAGCTTCATCAACTGAATTTGTTGCGGCGACAACTTTTGGGATAATTTGAACTGTAAATACTGCTTCAGCATACGTATAAAAGGATTTAATCTAAAAATAGAAAAAACAATCTATAAATGTAATAAATATAGATTGTTTTGTGAAAAAATTACGTTTTCAGACCTCGCGCTTCAATAGTTTAAAATTGACCTGTGAGGCGATGTATACTAATTAGAACTCTGCGTTATGCGGCGTTCTTGGGAAAGGAATGACATCGCGGATGTTACCCATTCCGGTTGCGAACATTACCAAACGCTCAAAACCAAGTCCGAAGCCTGAATGCACTGCGGTTCCGTATTTACGTAAATCTAAATACCACCATAATTCTTCTTCATCAATGTCTAAGGCTTTCATCTTTTCTCTTAGAACGTCTAAGCGCTCTTCACGTTGCGAACCTCCAACCATTTCACCAATACCTGGGAAAAGGATGTCCATAGCGCGAACGGTCTTACCATCTTCATTCAAACGCATGTAGAACGCTTTGATGTTAGCTGGATAATCAAATAAAATTACTGGACATTTGAAGTGTTTTTCAACTAAGAAACGCTCGTGCTCACTTTGAAGATCTGCACCCCATTCTTCAATAATATAGTTGAATTGCTTCTTTTTATTTGG
The DNA here is from genome assembly GCF_947500795.1 of uncultured Gelidibacter sp. Lineage (GTDB taxonomy): Bacteria > Bacteroidota > Bacteroidia > Flavobacteriales > Flavobacteriaceae > Gelidibacter. Next base: position 595,536 of record NZ_CANMTE010000002.1, read on the forward strand.
TTTTGAATTCTTTAAAATATCGATGGCTTCGGTATAGCTTACACGTTTGAAGTTGTTGTCAATCACAAAACGCAGCTTTTCAATAAGGCTCATTTCTGAACGCTCAGCTTGTGGTTTCGTTTTTTCTTCGTCCAATAAACGTTGCTCTAAGAATTCTAAGTCTGCACGGTTATGCTCTAAAACATATTTCAGGACAGATTTTAAGAAATCTTCAGCCAAGTCCATGTTTCCTGCCAAGTCCATAAAAGCAACCTCTGGTTCAATCATCCAGAATTCAGCCAAATGGCGGGATGTATTAGAATTTTCAGCTCTAAATGTAGGACCAAAAGTATACACTTTACCTAAAGACATGGCGTAAGCTTCTGCTTCCAACTGTCCAGATACCGTAAGATTGGTTTCCTTGCCAAAGAAATCTTCTTTGTAATTAACGTTGCCTTCTTCAGTTAATGGTGGATTCTTAGCATCCAATCCCGTTACACGGAACATTTCTCCTGCACCTTCAGCATCACTCCCAGTAATAATTGGGGTGTGCATATAGTAAAATCCGTTATCGTTAAAATATTTATGAATCGCGAAAGATAAGGTTGAACGCAAACGCATTACCGCACTAAAAGTATTGGTTCTGGTACGTAAGTGTGCATTTTCGCGTAAAAATTCAAAAGAGTGTTTTTTAGGCTGAATTGGGTATGTTTCAGGATCAGAATCACCTAAAATTGCAATCTGATCAACTTTAATTTCAACAGATTGACCTTTACCTTGACTTTCAATCAATTCACCTTTAATATGAACTGCGGCACCAGTAGTGATGCGCTTTAAGATTTTTTCGTCGGTATTTTCAAAGTCTACAACACACTGTATATTTTGAAGTGAAGAACCATCATTTAAAGCAATAAAACGATTCGCTCTAAAGGTTCTTACCCACCCTTTAATGTCAATGTCTTGCGGTTTAAAATCGGCCTTTAATAGTTCTGCAACAGTTTTTGATGTCATCGTCATAAATTTAAGTGTGCAAAGATAAAAAAAGCCCATAAGCTTTCAATCTTTAATGTCTCAAAAAACAGATTCCAAACGGAAATGTAACTTCAGTTTGGAATCAGATATTTAGGTGTGGTGGTTATCCGCTTCCGAATCGTCTTCTTCAGGGATAATGTTTATTGTAGGTTCTTTCAAGGTTTCTTTGTTGGCGATGCTCTTTTCTAAAGATAACAACAAAGACGGCAACAAGAGCAGATTGGATAACATCGCGAATAATAGGGTTGCTGAAACTAACGCACCCAATGCAACGGTACCTCCAAAAATCGATAAGGTGAATACTGAGAACCCGAAGAATAAAACAATTGACGTATAAAACATACTCACGCCAGTTTCACGCAAGGCGCCATAAACGGACTTCTTAATCTTCCAATTATTGGCTTGCAATTCTTGTCGGTATTTTGCCAAAAAGTGTATGGTGTCATCAACTGAAATCCCAAAGGCAATACTAAACACTAAGATAGTTGAAGGTTTTATTGGTACGCCCAAATACCCCATGAGTCCTGCGGTGATTAACAATGGCAATAAGTTCGGGATCAAGGAGACTACAATCATTCTAAACGATCGGAACATATAGGCCATAAACAAGGCAATCAGAAGAATGGCAAGTGAGAGTGAAATGACAAGGTTTTTAACCAAATAATTGGTTCCTTTTTGGAACACCAACGCTTTACCAGTCATGATGACCTCGTACTGCTCTTCTGGAAATAGTTTGTCGATTTTGGTTTGAAGGTCTTCTTCGATACGTTCCATTTTATCAGTACCAATATCTTTCATAAAAGTGGTGATACGTGCATAACGGCCAGTACTGTCTACAAAACTCTTTAAAAGGTCAGCTTCTGTACTGGAGTTTTTAGCGTATGATAAAATAAAACTGTTTTCTTGGCTTGTTGGTAATTGATAATATTTAGGGTTGCCATTATAATAGGCTTGTTTTGAATATTTCACCAAACTGACCACGGACACAGGGCGAGAAAGTTGCGGAATTTCATTAATATGTTCCTCTAACTCATTCATTCGCTTGAGCGTGCTCAACTTCATGACCCCTTTTTTACGCTTGGTATCTACCATGATTTCCAAAGGCATGATGCCGTTGAATTCATTCTCAAAAAAGCGGATGTCCTTAAAAAATTCCGTGTCTTGAGGCATGTCTTCAATAAGACTTCCTGAAATCTTTATTTGGAAAATGCCAATTATACTTAGGGTCAATAAACTTACCGCCGTGATGTAAATGGTAATACGGCGTTCTTTAACCATGCGTGCCATCCAATCCACAAATCCTGTAGTCCAACGGCGATTAAAATGATCTAAATGGCGCTCTTTAGGATAAGGTAAAAAGGTGTAGATGATTGGAATTATCAGTAAAGAGAGTATAAATATTGAAATAATACTCAACGATGCGACAATACCAAATTCTTTTAATAAGGTGCTTTGAGTTAGAATAAACGTAGCAAAACCAGAGGCCGTGGTCATGTTGGTCATTAACGTAGCGTTCCCAATTTTAGTGATGACACGTTGTAATGATTTTACTTTGTTTCCATGAAGTTTTACCTCATGTTGGTATTTATTGATTAGGAAAATACAATTGGGAATTCCGATTACAATGATTAATGGCGGAATTAAAGCCGTCAGTACGGTAATTTCATAACCCAAGAGCCCGATAATACCAAAAGTCCACATAACGCCCACAGAAACCACAAGAAGCGCTATGAGTGTCGCTCTAATCGATCTGAAAAACAAAAAGAATATAAATGACGTTACTAATAGAGCAGCCCCAATAAACAGCCCGATTTCATCTACAATACTTTGGGAATTTAGGGTTCTGATATATGGCATACCGGAAACTCGAACGTCCATATCATACTTTTCTTCAAAAGTTTTGATTTTGGTTTCCAGGACATCCATAATGAAATCTTTCCTAGCTGCCGTATTGATAATATCCTTTTTGAGGTAAATGGCTGTTCTTATAGTACGCGTTTCTTTATTGAAAAGAAAGTTGTCATAAAAGGGATATTGCTGAAAAAGCTCTTGTTGTAAGGTGTCAATTTCAGAAAGCGTCGTTAAAGAATCTGTTATGAAAGGTTTCAGATCAAACTTTTCCTTTTCCGTATTCTTGACGAGTTTTTGAAGGTCTTTTATGGATAGAACGGTTTCGACTTCGTCATACTGCTTGAAACTTTCAGAAAGTCGGTTCCATGCATTTAATTTTTCAACTGTAAAAAGTGAGGAGTCTTTAACACCAAGGACGACCAAATTGCCTTCCTCTCCAAAAATGTCTAGAAATTTATTGTAGGTCTGATTGACTTCGTGATCATTGGGAAGAAGGTTGGCTTCCGTAAACGTGAAGCGCATGTTTTTCCATTGGGTACTAAAAAATAGCGTTATTAAAACAATAACAACCAGTATTATAATTTTGTTTCGCAATATTAATCGCGCTACAACTTCCCAAAAACTTTTTGTAAATAGTTTAGACATAGCAAATTTAACTCAGACAAAGGTAGAAAAAACAAAAGATTTGCCGCTCGTTTAAAGCGTAATATTAAAAGTGAACTTGGCTGCTACGTTGTCAGCGAATTCCGGCAAATGGTAACCGCCATAGCGATAGGCAAAACTTAATCCAAAACCAAAAAGGATTTTATTCAACTCAAGGCCGGCTTCAGAAAACCCCTTGTTAAGAGTTCCAAAAGTAACCCCTTGATGACGCTCAATGTGATGCATGTTCCCCAAAGCATATCGAGAAATAAGTACCATTTGTGGCTGCATGCGTTTTGAAATGTTAAAAGGCTTCAAATAATGCTTAAGTTGAAGTGTTGCAAATCTGTCAGAAAAAAACTCATTGAAATACATGGTTTCAAAACTGTTAATTCCTGCTACGGAAAAGCGTTGTAAAATGGTCTGTTTATTAATGTTGTTAGGATAGGCGTGGTACAAATGGGTCAGTGGCGTTTTACCTGTCGCAAGACCTCCAGTTAAGGTAGCTTCTGTAAAATTATCACCTTCAACATTGTGATTTAATTTGTAAATGGTCCTAAAATCAGCTTTAAAGGAATTAAAATCGCCACCCAAAACATCCTTAAAAGTTTTAGTCATTTGCAAGGTGAAATTTGGAAAGCCTTCTTTTTCGACCTCTACATCACCTATGGTTTCAAAAGTGTTAAAAGGATTCCACTGCAAAGATAATTGCGCTCTACTCATCCTGAATTCCGTGTAGGCGGTATCATCAACAAGAAAAGTATAGTTGTAGGTTGTGGTAACATTGCTTCGTGAAAGTTGAGTTTCAGATAACAAATAGGGCGTAATCCTATGTTCTAACGAAATTGCTTTGGTGATATGATGATGAAAACGATCAATATTCAATAAGCGTGGCTCAAAAAAGGAGAAGAAGCGTTTATCGGTCAAGAAATTTGAACTTCCGGTTTCTTGTAAATCGTCAGTGTACGAAAGATTGACCCAAGTTTCAGATTTTTTAGAAAGCCTGAATCCGCCAGCCATGCTATATTTGAAATTATGATCCTTAAAACCATAAACAACATAGCCATTCATTCGGTATTTGTCCGAAAAATTTTCATTGGTTCTTCCTCCTAAACCGGTTCTTACACCTTCATACTGATTGAATTTAAATAAGTACCTTAAATCAATATCAATGTATTGAGTAGGGAAGAAGCCGTTTCCAATTTGTTTGAAAAACTTACTTTTTTTGAGTGAATCTTGTTCTACAACAGTTAGTGTGTCTCCTGTTTTAGCAGGGATTTGCGACTGTGCTGACCATATGCAAGCGATAAAAAAGAGAAAAGCACAGTATTTTTGCATCGTAAGTTTTAGTGATTAATGTTTAAAGATAAAAAAAGCGACTTAAGAGTCGCTTTTGAGTTATACTGTCATGATCTCTTTTTCTTTAGATTCTAAGAGTTCATCAATCTTTTTAACGTACTTATCTGTTAAATGTTGTACATCTTGCTCTGCACCTTTTTGAAGGTCTTCAGAAACATCCTCTAATTTCTTGATATCTGTATTCGCATCTTTTCTCGCACTACGAACCCCAATTTTAGCATCTTCAGCTTCTGCTTTCGCAACTTTTGCAAGTTCACGACGACGCTCTTCCGTTAAAGGTGGTACATTGATGATGATGATGTCACCATTGTTCATTGGATTGAATCCTAAGTTTGCGATTTGAATGCCTTTCTCAATTTCTTGAAGCATGTTTTTCTCCCAAGGTTGTACAGAAATTGTTCTACCGTCAGGAGTATTCACGTTAGCTACTTGGCTTAACGGCGTTTGTGAACCGTAATAGTTAACCATTACGCTGCCCAACATTGCTGGACTTGCTTTCCCGGCTCTAATATTGACAAATTGTTTTTCAAGATGCTTAATGGCGTTATCCATTGCTTCTTTAGTACTATCTAAAATAAAATTTATGTCTTCGTTCATCATTAAAAAATTTTAAATTCTAAAACAGTTCAAAAAATGAGCCAGATGGCTAGTTTTAGGTTTATAGATTAACTTTAGTTCCAATTTTTTCGCCTAGAACCACTTTTAAGAGGTTTCCTTTTTTGTTCATATCAAAAACAATAATTGGCAATTCATTTTCTTGACTTAAGGTGAAGGCTGTCGTATCCATAACCTTTAATCCTTTTCTTAAAACGTCATCAAAAGTGATGTGGTCAAACTTAACAGCGCTGGTGTCTTTTTCAGGATCGGCGTTGTAAATTCCGTCTACACGAGTACCTTTTAAGATAACATCTGCTTCAATTTCAATGGCGCGTAAAACCGCTGCTGAATCTGTCGTGAAATAAGGATTTCCAGTGCCACCTCCAAAAATGACCACACGGCCTTTTTCTAAATGACGCATCGCTTTTCTTCTGATAAAAGGTTCTGCAACTTGGTTGATGTGAACTGCAGATTGTAAACGTGTTGGAATGCCAGCGTCTTCTAACGCACTTTGCAATGCCAATCCGTTAATTACAGTAGCGAGCATGCCCATATGGTCACCTTGTACGCGATCCATTCCGTTGCTTGCACCTGCAACACCTCTAAAAATATTCCCTCCACCTATTACAATGGCTACTTCCACACCTAATTTGGTGATGGCGCTAATGTCTGCAGCATATTCTTCTAATCGTTGCGGATCAATTCCGTATTGACGATCTCCCATTAATGCTTCGCCTGATAATTTGAGGAGGATTCTTTTATATTTCATTTGTTTATACGTATTGTTTTTCAATGGTTACATGCTGCTCACTACTAATCATTCCGTTGGATATTAAAATTCTTAGCAAGCCCGTTTCATGTGTTGTTTTGAAAAGTTTAGCAAATATAACGATTATTGTAATTTACAAAAGTAGAAGTTGGTTATTTCCATCTTAAGGTTTCCATGATATGCTTAATATCTTTCTTTAAATAATCTGCCGCAGGTAAAATGGAATCAAAATTTGGTTTCGCATAAAAATAAAGCGAGCCATTTAAAAAATGATTCACACTGTCAGTCACATAAAATTGCGATTGCGATGCGGCATTGCCACCCACTTCATAAAACATACCATACACCTTGTGGTCGTAATTGGTATATAGATTACCTTCAATAGCATCAGCTTTTAAGGTGTGTTCTTGGGTCAGATTTTGGGAATCTCTGATTAATGGGATCAGATTGCTGTCATTTACCTTAATATAGGTCAGGTAAATGGTGCCTTTTAGAGTCGGATAATTAATATCGATACCATAGGTTTCGTTTTTGGCATCAACTTTAATGGACTTTATGCGTTCCGCAAGTGTGTTCTTTTCGAAGGTAAAAGGTAAGTCGATAGCCGTCTCTTCATATTTTGCTGGTGGATAGTCCAGACGTAAAAAACCTTTTGGCTTCGGGATAGGATCATCTCCACAGGAGAAACAAAGTGAAAGGATTAAAGTGAGAACAAAGAGTTTGGCTTTTATCATTATAAAATGGTGAATTTTACTTGTTTAATCCGCTTCTTATCTAAGACTTCTATAGTGAAAACGTAATTTTTGAAATTTATTTTACTACCGCGCCTCGGGAAAACTCCGGAAATCTCTAGGACAAACCCAGCAATGGTTTCGGCTTCACCTTTATGGTTTTCAAAATCGGCATCAGAGTCAAGATTCACAATTTTATAGAAATCCTTCAGCGGTGTTTTACCATCAAAGGTATAATTGTTGTCGTCAATCTTGGTATAGATTAAATCGTCATCATCAAACTCATCGCTAATATCTCCAACAATTTCTTCAATCACATCTTCTAAAGATACTAAACCAGAAGTACCGCCATATTCATCAACAACCACCGCGAGATGCACTTTTTTATCCTGAAACTCAGCCATTAAATCGTCGAGTTTTTTATTCTCAGGAACAAAGAAAGGCTCACGCAACAAGGCGGTCCAATCAAATTGCTTTCTGTCAATATATGGAAGAAGGTCTTTTACATATAAAATACCTACAACGGTATCAATTGTGTCCTTGTAAACTGGAATCCTTGAATACCCATTTTCGATGATTTCTGGGATGATTTCCGAATATTTTTGATCTGTATGCAAAGCGAAAATATCAATACGCGGGCGCATTACTTGCTTCGTGTCCGTATTTCCAAAGGAGACGATGCCTTGAAGAATTCGATGTTCTTCCATTGTGGTTTCGTGCTCACTGGTCAATTCCAACGCTTGAGATAGCTGATCCACACTCAAGTTCGACTTCTGTTTCCCTAATCGTTCATGAATGCTTATGGTGATGGAACGCATTGGTAAACTGATAGGCGAAAAGATCACATCCAAAAATCGCATTGGTTGCGACATGAACATGGCAAACTTAATTCGGTTTCTATTGGCATAAATCTTTGGGATAATTTCACCAAACAGTAAAATTAAAAAGGTCACCAATACCACTTCAAGTAAAAATTTTACCCAAGTAATAGTAATCTGATGAAACAAGAACTCCCCAATAAAAGCAAACAGGATGACGATGGCAATATTGATAAAATTATTCGCTACCAATATGGTTGCCAATAGCTTTTTAGGGCGTTCTAAAAGTTTAGATATTGTTTGGAATGGCGTTGCATTTTCTTCCAATCCGTTGTCGATATCAGAACGTGTTAAAGAGAAAAAAGCTACTTCTGCGCCAGAAATTAAGGCAGAACAGCCAAGCAGTATAAATAATAAGACAACACCTATAATTAAGGAAATGTTATCAGAAGGCTGAAGGATTAAAAATTGTATGGGTTCAGGGTCCAAGGGAAAAGAAATTAGTTAAATTTTTAAAATGGTGTATTAGAATCCGGTTCAGGATCAGCAACATCTTTGTTAGGGTTTGAGGCTTGTGGAGTCTGCTGTGAAGCTTGCTCCTGACTGTCATTTTTGGTGCTCAAAAATGTAAAGTCTGTACATTGGATTTCTGTAGAATAGCGCTCAATGCCTTTATCATCATTCCATTTTCTTGTTTTGATGCGGCCTTCAATGTATACTTTGTCGCCTTTGCTCAAATATTTTTCACATATTTCAGCTGCTTTATTGCGTACCACTATATTATGCCACTCCGTATTGCTTATGCGCTCATTGGTTTGTTTACTTGTATAAGTCTCATTAGTAGCCAATGGGAAGCGTCCAACACAGTTTTTCTCATCGAAATAATGCATTTTCACATCATCACCTAAATGACCAATTAACATGACTTTATTTAAAGTTCCTGACATAATAATCTTGAAATTTAAGTGCAAAATTAACCAATTGCACGGATATTATTAAAAGTAATAAAAAAATGTGAGTTATTATTTATAGTCGCTAGAATTTGTTGAACTCAGTTGGTGAATATAAATAGAGTAATTGCTCCATAAACTATACATTAATATATGTGCACTCTAATCTTCAAAAAATTCATCAATAAAATTACTGATTAATATAGGGGTAGGGTGTTGTTTTAACTCTTTAATGGGAATTCCTTTCTGCGGAAGCTGGTCTATTTCAACAATCCAAAATTTAGTATGTAAATGCTGATGTGAAAGTTTGTGGACAATGTCTTTATTATTATAGAGGCTAAACTCAAACGGGGCATCTCCAAAATAGGAATTTATGGAAGGGTGTTTTTTAAAGTCGGCTATTTTTAGTTTCTGGTCTGTTTCTATTAATGGGAATTGATATAGATTTTGCCAAATCCCTTTTTTTGCCCGCTTCTGGAAGATGGTTTTTTTATCGGTTGATAAAGGCACCAAGAAATTAAAATACTTTGTGCTGACTTTAGTTTTTTTGAGCTTTACAGGAAGTTGGTCGATCAGGTTTTTTTGAAGCGCAACACAACTATCATTTAAAGGACAGGTATGGCAAAAGGGGTTTTTAGGTTTGCACTGCACGGCGCCAAACTCCATAATGGCTTGATTGTAATCAGAAGGATGGTCATGGTCCATTAAAGAAGTGGCCAACGCTTTGAACTCCTTGATCCCATTTGTGGAATTTATAGGAGTGTCAATCCCAAAATAACGTGATAATACTCTATATACATTACCATCCACCACAGCAGTAGGTTCGCCATAACAAATGGAAGCAATAGCACTAGCGGTATAGTCGCCAACGCCTTTTAGTTTTAATAGGTCTTTATATGTGTTAGGAAATACACCATTAAGATTAGTGGCAATATGTTTTGCCGTGGCATGTAGATTTCGGGCTCTAGAATAATAACCCAGGCCTTGCCAAAGTTTCAAAACATCACTTTCTTGGGCGTTAGCAAGGTCAAAAATGGTTGGATATTTGTTTACAAAAGCTTCATAATAAGGTAATCCTTGGGCTATTTGCGTCTGTTGTAAAATTATTTCAGATAACCAGATGTAATAGGGGTTCTTGGTTCTTCGCCACGGGAGATTGCGCTTATGTACTGAATACCAAAGGGTTAAAGTCTTGTTGAAATCCATTTAATTTTTTAATTCTGAACAAAAATAATCCTTTACAACGTTAAATTTTAATTAATTAGGCTTGAAATATTGAAATTAAAATCCCTATATTTGCATCCCTTATAATTAATAGATAAACCCTAAAATTAATAACAATGACAAAAGCTGATATAGTAGCTAAAATTTCTGAGAAATTAGGAATTGAAAAAGGAGATGTTCAAGCGACCGTTGAAACCTTTATGGAGGAAGTTAAAACATCATTAGAGAGTGGAGATAATGTGTATTTAAGAGGTTTCGGTAGCTTTATCGTTAAGACAAGAGCTGAGAAAACAGGAAGAAACATTTCTAAAAACACAACAATCAAAATACCAGCACACAACATTCCTGCATTTAAGCCTGCAAAAGTATTTGTAGAAGGCGTTAAATCTAATGTTGAAGTAGAGTAAAATATAAAAGGAAACATTAATTTAAAAAAGACTTGATTTATGCCAAGTGGTAAGAAAAGAAAAAGACATAAGGTAGCGACGCATAAGCGTAAGAAACGTAGACGCGCTAACCGTCACAAGAAAAAATAAATTGAAAAAGTAGTTTTTAACTACTTTTTCGGTTTTACAGTAACGTTCTTTGATATAAAATTTAAGTGTGACCGCTGGTTGTGGTCTAGTTAGATTTACCGGAATTATCCCGATAGTTTATCGGGAATCCTGTGTCAAAAAATTTAGTATAATCCATCTGTTCTGATGAATTTTAGGACGGATTTAAATTAACAACATGGATAAGGAATTAATTATTCGTTCAAGTTCAGACTTTGTTGATTTTGCCTTATTAAAAGATGGAAAACTTATTGAATTACATAAAGATGAAGAGGATAACAACTTTTCGGTTGGTGATGTGTTTATTGCCAAAATCCGAAAAGCTGTTCCTGGACTAAATGCTGCATTTGTTAATGTAGGTTATGAGAAAGATGCATTTTTGCACTATCATGATTTAGGTCCAAAATTACCTTCGCTTTTAAAATTCGTAAAACGTGTAAGCACAGGGAAACACACAGATTTTCTGCTCAAAAACTTTCAATTTGAAAAAGATATTGATAAAGACGGCAGTATTGCTGACGCCTTAAAATCCAATCAATCACTCTTGGTTCAAATTGTAAAAGAACCTATTTCAACTAAAGGACCTCGTATTAGTAGCGAGTTGTCAATAGCCGGAAGGTATATTGTTTTAGTACCCTTTTCTGACCGAATTTCTATTTCACAAAAGATAGAATCCAAAGAAGAGAAAGATCGTTTAAAACGATTGGTAAAAAGCATTACGCCTAAAGGATTTGGCGTTATTGTCCGTACAGTTGCTGAAGGTAAAAAAGTGGCTGAGTTAGATACAGATTTGCAGAACCTATTGGGACGTTGGACAGCAATGTGCAAGAAGCTCAACAAGGCCCCTCACCCGAGTAAAGTACTTGGAGAGATGAATAAAGCATCTTCAATTTTGAGGGATATCTTCAATGATTCGTTCTCTAGCATTGTTGTGGATGATGAAGAGCTATATATGCAAATCAAAGAATATGTGCATCAAATTGCACCAAAAAAGGAATCTATTGTGAAACATTATCAAAATGGGGTGCCCATTTTTGAAAAACATGGCATTGAGAGGCAAATAAAAACCTCTTTCGGACGTACAGTCTCTATGGCTAAAGGTGCGTATATTGTGATAGAACACACCGAAGCACTCCACGTAATTGATGTGAACAGTGGCAATAGATCCAACAAAGAAAAAAATCAAGAGGACACTGCTTTAGAAGTTAACTTAATTTCAGCTACTGAAATTGCCAGACAATTGCGATTACGCGATATGGGTGGGATTATAGTAGTCGATTTTATTGACATGGCTAATGCAGAGAATCGAAAAAAACTGTACAATCATCTTCGTGACGAAATGAAGGATGATAAAGCAAAACATAAGATATTACCTCCTAGCAAATTCGGTCTGATACAAATTACCAGACAACGCGTGCGCCCAGAAAGGAATATTGAGACAAAAGAAGAAAACCCGAATGTTAGTGGGGAGGAGATTGAAGCGCCAATTAAGGTGGTACAACGCATTACCCAAGACATGGAACGGATTTTCAAAAAAGACTACAAGAAGGTGACCTTAAACACACATCCTTTTATAGCGGCCTTTTTGACCAAGGGATTCCCTTCCATCAGGTCAAAATGGTTTTTAGAACATAAAAAATGGGTAAAAATATTACCCAGAGATGCTTACACATATCTTGAATACCATTTTTACGATAAAAATGGTGACAAAATCAATTAAACTAAACCCCTTATTTCTTTTGAAGTAAGGGGTTTTTTAATTTCTATGTAATAGAACAAATCAATTCCGCAATCTTAATTTGCTGATAATGTCAGTTGGCGCTCGCTTGTAGTAAGGAGTACCCACTTTTTTATTACATCACATTTAAATAATCTTTGATGGCACTCGTCACAGACGAGCGATAGCGAGGATAATTTTATGGTTCAAAAGAAATTAAGCATTGCCTATCTACTTTATTCATTTTATCCCAATTTTTGTTTATATATAGTTCTATTTTATCAAAATCTGATACATCAGATGGAGGAGGATATATATAGTTGTATTCTAAGTTGAAGCCAATCTTAGCTATGTTTTTTTCTGCTATACTTTTTGAAAGTAGCAGTAACATCTCTTTTAATTCATTATCATCTATGTCCCTTTGTAGGCTTCCCCCGTTTAGAACTGTTTGTTAATCCAAATATATAATTTTTTCCGTTTTAAAATGAACTGGCTTTCT
>NZ_CANMTE010000003.1 GCF_947500795.1 uncultured Gelidibacter sp.
AGAAAGCCAGTTCATTTTAAAACGGAAAAAATTATATATTTGGATTAACAAACAGTTCTAAACGGGGGAAGCCTACAGTAATCCAACGGCGCAATGAGTTTATAATACGTAAATAAGCAAATCCATTTTTGAAATAGATCAAATAACATACGCTTTTGTTATATTACATATTCTTAAGAAATTTTGAAATTATCTTAAAAAAAAAAAAAACCGTTCCTTTCCATCTGTTCAGTCGTACAATAAAACCGAAAGATAAATGAGTTTTGTGTACATAAACATCGTCGCATTTTAATCTCGCAATATGTTTATAATTATTTTCCTGTAATAGGTTAGTGATTTGAGAATCTTTGTAGTAATTTTCTATCACAAAACAAGAGATTTTAGAATTATTGAAATCGATTGACTTGACTACACCAAGTTCATTACCTACCGTATCTATTGAGACGAAATCGATTTTTCGATTTTTCACGTCCTCAATTGAATCTAACCTCTTCATATCTACTGAAATTATTTCAACACGACCACCATGAATAGAGACTTCTTTTCAATCCGTTTCAAATGCTCTGGAGCATATGCATCTGTAACACCGCTTAACATTTCGGAATTGGTTCATTGACTTCTCCTACACAAATATTTAAACTTGTAGATGATCTGTTTTTTTCCAATTTGGAAAAAACTTTTGGATTCCGTTCAATGCAAATTCCTTTCCATGCTCTATGTTTCTCAAACAAAAATGAATTGCTCAATGAAATACCATCATGAGCACCAATATCAATAAAAAATCCATTTCTTTTGGCATTGAACACTGTTGTATCTAAAAAACGGTCTTGCTTATATTGTGAGTTATATTTTACCACTAATTCTCTTCTTAATATTTATAACTTGATCTAATTGGCTTCTTAATTCAGACAAATATCCCCAAATAACTTCAGCAGCACCATCCTTAAAAGGTGGAATCCTCAAAAAATATTCGTATACCGATTCAGACTCCGTTAGTTCACGAACTTGATTTATGAGTTTTACATTATCATCCCTGTCATAAAACAAAACGGCTTCTGGATTGATGATATCTGGTTCTGGTAGGTTATTGCTTCCCCAATATATAGGGATACATCCGGCCATTATAGAATGGAACAATTTCTCGGTAACATAACCCTTAGTATTACTATTCTCTGGGCAGATATTAAATTTAAAATTATTTAAATATTCTAATTTATTATCGTTATATCTCTCTTTAAGTTCGAAAGTGTTATTCTTAAATTTACCTGGAAAACTCACGGTCTCAAAATCCTTAAGTGTCTCGATAATTTCGGTACGGATACCTTGAAAGTCATGTCTTGAAATAAGTGCAGCAAATCGTACACGGTTTTCATTTGTTCGTGTTTCTGTGGAATTTAATTTATCTATTAGTCTTTTAAGGCTTTCCAACGTTGAATCTGGTGGCACAAAATAAATCAACCATAAAGGGAAACGCATATAATTAGCTCCCATGATTTCTTTGTAATTAAACCCTAAAGCCAAATCGACCTGATGGCCATAATGATCTTCAAATTTTAGATGTTTGGGAAAAAGAGAATCTTCTATGTTTAAATTTTCTCCCGTAAAAAAAATTCTTTTTCCTTTTCTTAAAAATCTAATAATTCTTCTGTCTCCAAACACCGAAATGAAGTTGACAATTCTATTTTGATTATTTAGCTTATGATGTGTTATAAACTCATAGAACCAATAGTCTTCAATACTTCCTACATCCCAAAAATTATAAAATCTTATATTGGAATTTCGGAATTTTGACTTTTGATCATTATAAGTCCTATATAATTTCAAATGTGAATGGAGGTGTCCTTTTGTGCTTTTTAAGCCATTAAATAGCTGCAAATACATTAACTGATTGTTAGATCTTAATAGTTCCTAATAATACGACAAAAAGTCAAATAAATTAAATTCTTGTTTAAACAAAATAAATATGCCTAGAACTTCAGTAAAACACCTAACTAAAAATATTGTTTTTTTTAACGACTGTATTAACTTTTGACTTCTACATAGTTAATCAGCTTCTTATCGTCTACATCAAGATAATTTTCAATATAATCCTGAAAGCCTTATAGAAATGCTCCACAACACCTTTTGCCCGGTATGCCTGTTTGTTTGGAATAAGATGGAATTTTGAATATTTTAACAATTTTGAATACTCTTCAATCTTAAAAAAGAACGTATTCTTGATGTTATCATTTTAAAATTTTAACAATTGTCTTTTTAAAAAAAATTGTTCCCTTCCACAGGTTCAACCTTAATTTAAAGGAAAGCGACTTATAGTTTTCATGAACATAAACATCATCACATCTTAATTTAGCAATATGCTCGTAACCATGTTCCTGTAATAGTCTAATCATTTCATGATCATTATAGTTATTCTCAATTACAAAACAAGAAATGTTAATATTGTTAAAATCAATGGATTTAATAACACCGAGCTCATTCCCTTCTGTATCAATTGACACGAAATCTATGACCCGATCCGTGATACCCTCAATACTATCTAACCTTTTCATCTTCACTTCAATTGTTTCCATACTTCCACCATGACTAGAAACTTCTTTATTAATCCTTTTTAAATGCTCTGGTGCATAAGAGTCAGTAACTCCACTCAACATTTCAGCAGGACCTTCAATTTTTGTGAAATTGATGATTTGATTATTTTCACCGGCACAAATATTCAAATTTGTGCACGTTCTGTTTTCCTTCAATTTTGAAAATACATTAGGATTGGGTTCTATACAAATGCCTTTCCATTCTCTATTTTTTTCAAAAAAGTAAGAGTTGCTAAACCTTATCCCATCATGAGCACCAACATCAATAAAAAAACCACTTTTCTTACCATTGAATACTATTTTATCTAAAAACTTGTCCTGCTTATATTGTGAGTAATATTTAGCCATCATTTATTTACTTTTTTTCAATTATCTCTTCCATTCTGATTCTCAGTTTGGACAATTGTTCCCAAATAATTTCGGCAGCATGTTCCTGAAAAGGCGGAATCTTCAAAAAATCCTCATATGCCGTCTTAGACTCCATAAGTTCCTTAACTCTTTTAATTAGTTTTTCCTTATTATCTCTTTCATAGAACAAAACAGCGTTTGGATTGATAAGGTTTGGTTCTGGCAAGTTATTGCTTCCCCAATATACAGGAATACAACCTGACATGATAGCGTGAAAAAGTTTTTCGGTTACATAACCCTCTGTATTACTATTCTCGGGGCAAATATTAAATTTAAATTTTTTTAGGAATTCTACTTTATCATCTTTATACTTCTCCTTTAACTCACTCGAATTATTCATAAAGGTACCTGCACAACATACAGTGTCAATTCCATTCATGGCCTCAATAATTTCTTCCCGAATGCCATTTCTATCATGTCTGGAAATATGTACAGCAAAACCGTTCCGGTTGATGGTTTTTCTATTTCCTAAAGAATTATACTCATCAATTAGTTTTTTGAGACTTTCTAAAGTTGACTCTGGGGGTATGAAATAATGTAACCATAGAGGATGACGCATATAGTTTGCCGGCATATTATTTTCGTCATTAAAACCCAAGGCCAAATCAACTTTATTGCCATAGTGGTCCGCATAGTTAAGATATTTAGGATATGCACTAACCATTGGAGTAAGGTTCTCCCCACAAATAAAAATCTTAATTCCTTTAAGCAGATACACAATTTTTTTTTCGCCAAATACAGAGATTACATTTATAACTTTATTTTGGCTATTCAGGTTGTGATGTGTTATGAATCTATAAAACCAATAATCTTGAATTTTCTTGCCGCTATAGCCATAATTAAAAAACTTGATGCTAGAATCTCGAAACTTTAACTTTTGAACCTTATAGCTTTTATAAAACTTCCAATAATAATGAATGCGATTTTTTACTTTTTTTAAAATTGAAACCAAAAGATGATTTTTATTTATGAATAAACCAAAATATATAAATTCTTGACATTAATCAATTATCTTCATTCAAATATCAAAATGAAAAAATTGTATAATATACCAAATAAAGAAATTGCTTTTTATCATACATGATCGATTGGGTAAAAAGTTTCAATTTAGGCAGTATACCAGGACAATGATTTTTTTGAATTTGTTTGTATCGTTTCCAAGTTGATATAGCAATTAAATGTTTATCCTTTTTACTAAATACAGTTTGACCCCATGTTAAAAGTGCTTTATTTAATCTGCTATATATCTTATACTGTTCAAATGGCGACTGTGAAAAAGTAAGACTGCTATTTTCATCGTGTTTTCGCACACAAGCTAACACCTCTTGAATACTATAAAATTGGTAGTAATAAGCAACACGTCTCCAAAACTCCCAATCCTCATTATAGTGAAAATCAGTATTGAAAAGACCTACTTTTTCAAACACTTCTTTCTTAACCAAAGGTGTGATCATAGATATTCGGTTCTTTAATAGAAATTCTTGAAATACATAGCCGTGGTTGTGCTTTTGAATAATTACCCGGCCTGTTCGAACACCATTGGCATTTACGAACTCTATGTTACTCGTCACCAAACCTACTTCTGGATGGTTTTTAAAAATAGTAATTTGCTTATCTAACTTATCGAACAACCAATAGTCATCATCATCACAAAAGGCTATAAAAGATCCTATACTTTTTGAAAGCCCGAAATTTCTAGATCCATTGGCCCCTTTTGGAAAATCATCGCGTCTTTTATAATATTTAAAACGAGCATCCTTGTCAACAAATCTTTTAACTATCTCCCCAGTATTATCTGAACTTCCATCATCAACTACTATACATTCCCAATTTTTATAAGTTTGGTCACGAATGCTTGTTAAGGCATCCGCAATGTATGCTGAGCGATTATAAGTTGGTATAATGATAGAAACGAAGTATGACATAAAAGTTATAAAGGATAGTTTTTAAAATACATTTCCACTTTATATGATGTACACCCAAGAATCAAAAACATCCTACTAGCAATATTAATTTGATATGAGAGGGCTTTGTTATTTTTTTTTAAAATTGGCACTAATTCGTTTAATATTACGTGGGCATTTGGAGAGTCTCCATTTTGAACTGCTCGAAATAAAAAATTGATTAGAACCTTATAAAAGAACTGAAATAATTGTCGGTCGTTTAATAGAATACTTTGTTTTAAATTCTCAAGTGCTATATATATTTCAGATGTTTTAAACGAAACGTTATATTTAACATTCTGTGTTGTTTTAGACAACCCATGTTGTCGATATAAAAACAATGGGGCTTCAACCAAAATGTAATCGTTTTTATTACATTTAAAAAATAACCGAGAAAAGAATTCTGTTTCTTGACCTCGCAAAATATTCTCATTAAACAACGATTCCCCCTCTAAAAAGGTTTTTTTAAACATCACACAACCCGTAATAATTTTAGTTTTCCAAAGCACTAGCCCTCTGTATAAAGACATATCCTTATCGAAACTTAACTGTGCGACGGTGTTCAATTTATCATCTGTGATGTTTCCTAGTCCAATAACAAAATTGGTTTTAAAATCAAATACATTAATTTTTTGTTCAATAAAATCTGACAACATAACGTCATCATCGTCAAACCATTGTATAAAATCTCCTTGACTTATTTTAAATCCATAATTACGAGCTCCATTACCGCCACTTTTATACTCTGGTGGCCGAATAAAATATTTTATTCTCTTGTCTTTATTATTACACTCATTTACAATTTGCCTTGTATTATCAGTACTGCCATCATCAATTACTAAACATTCCCAATTATTATAAGATTGCATCACTACACTCTGTATAGTTTCTAAAATTAAGTGGGCACGATTATATGTTGGAATTATCACAGACACCAGCGGTTCGTTCATTCTATCTCTTTTCAAAACACTTTTAATATAATTTTAAACTTATTTTTTCCTGTATAAAAATGAAAAATATATTTGCCGTTTTCTGATTAGTGGAAAATATTTTATGCTCAAAAAGGAAAATAAAAATCTAAGATGTGACGAATTTATTTGAAACCAATACCTAATTTCATTAGCCAAACCCATCCTTTGCTGAAATCGAAAAAACCACAATAGATTCATGATTTTGTCTACCTTATTTAATTCTATACTTCGGGTTCCCATCCATTTAACTAAAAGTTCCAACATTATTAATCTTTCGGTCACATATAAGTCCTCGCGGTTAAACACATTGGAATTATGAATCCCTCTCATGGCCACCGGTTTATTTAAGAATCCCGGTATTAAATTGCATATTAAAGCCATTCTTAAAATCAACTCAGTGTCTTCCGCTACTTTTAACTGTTCAGAGAAGCTCCCGATTTTATCAATCACTTCCTTCTTTATGGTAAGCCCCATTATTGAAAAATGCCCCTTTTTGCCACTAATCAATGCTTCGAACAACATATCAGATGGCACAAACTCAACAAGGGTAGTTAGTTTACGGAGCTCCCTCTTTTCTTGGTTGCTAGATTCATAATAATGAGCACCAATAGCGTTATAAACTCCGTGGATTTGACTATCATTCAAAATCTTAATATCCTCATTAAATCTATTTGGCAAATAATAATCATCTGCATCTAAAAACGCAATATAATTGTTTGTAACATTTAACAACCCCAAATTTCTAGACGCTGATCGCCCATGATTTTTCTTGTCTGGGTGTTGAAGTGCAATGATTTTTTTATTATTCCTTGAATGTTTCAAAATCAATTCCCAAGACCCATCTGTACTCCCGTCATCAATTAGTATATGTTCACTTACCTCTTTTTGGTCTAAAACAGATTGAATACTTTTAGATAAATACTTTTCCGCATTATAAACAGGCGTAATTACTGAAATCATTGAATATGTCTAATTTTACTACATTCTAAATTTTGATGCAGCGTTATCAATCCACCATTTTTTAAGAAATCAAATAGAACTAAGAATTGTATATGAGTATGCATCTTTATTTTAACCGATATTGACGTTTTATACACTAATCTATTGAGCCAAAGAAAACTCAACATTCACTTGTCGTCAATAAATTAAAAAAGTAAATAAACTACATCAGTTAAACATTAGTTACCAAATTACCTCCACAAATTAATACATTTAAAATTTATTTAAAAAGCCTAATCGAATAAGCATTTTAATCTTTTTGGACCTTCTTAAGTTGTCAACTTGTGAAATTAAAGAATTCAACTCATTCATATCATTTAATAGGAAAGAAAATTCGGTCTCAAGAACTTTTTGGCGTTCAGCGTTCATTAACAAAAAATTATCTGGATTTGAACTAATACCTCCTAAATAATATATTGAAAGAACCCTACTAATATATTTGTAACTTACATTATACTTACATATAGCAATAATAAAGAACTTCCAATCTGACACAATTTTTAAAGTTTCGTCGTAATTCCCAATAGATTCAAACAAGGATCTTTTAATAATTGTTGATTGGTGGGGCAATGTATTTGTATACAAAAAAGAAAACCTGATTGTGTCCGGGCAGCTTTTAATATAAGAGTGGTCTTTACCAACAACATTGATATCAAAACATATGATTTCGTGATTTAAACATTTTGGTAGACATTCTTTAATAACATCTTTACTCACTAACATATCTCCACTATTCAAAAATAGAATATACTCACCCGTTGCTTGGGAAATACCTTTATTCATGGCATGGTAAATCCCCTTATCTTGTTCACTCACCCAATAAGCTATATTATCTTGGTGATTTTCTATATAATCTTTACTTCCATCGCTACTTCCTCCATCAATCACAATATATTCAATTTGAGGATAGGTTTGTTGCAACACACTTGTCATTGTTCTTATTAAACCTTCAAGATTATTGTAATTTATGGTAATAATTGAAATTAGCATGGTATATAATAACATTTTAAAGCTCGGAGGTGAAAAAATATAATTAGAAAAGAAATATTCTTAACAGATTAAGCTTTATATAGAATTTAAAGTTCTAATATATTTTTTAATGGCAATTAAATTAACATAAGGATATCTGAATTGTTTTGTTTCTTTTTCCAACTCATTATTTTCACCCAATCGATACCAAGTATATCCCCAATTGATCATAATATCATATAATTCATAAATACTATAACCTGCATTGAATGTATTAGTGTCAGTAAATTCAATTAAAACTATTGGGTCATAGTTTGTAAAGAATTCTTTTCCTCCATGCAAAACAAACTTCTCCCACCCTTCAACGTCAATCTTAATAAGCTTTATTCTGCTTTTATCAATATCTGATAGTTCGTGGTCTAAGGTTGATGTGCGAACACTAATGGCAACATCAGATTGCAAATTTTTATCTGCTGCAAATGAATTCCATGCATCATACCCATCGTTATAAAGATGAAATTGTAACTCACCTTGTTTATCAGACAATCCTAAATTCCGGATATCTAAATTATGAAACTTATTGATATTTATATTTTCTAATAGTCTATTGAATGTAGTAGGAGCTGGTTCAAAACATATTACTCTACCTGTGTCTCCAACTTTTATTGACGCAGGCAATGAAAACAATCCAATGTTACTCCCTACATCAACAAAAATATCTCCATTATTAAGCTGAGACATCACATAATCACGTTCCTTTTTTTCGAATCCATTATAAATTAATTTTGACAAGATACTATCCTTATATAATTTGATTTTGACCTCCTTTTCCAATTGAAATAAAAAACTATCCCCATTCTGAAACAAGTCAAACCATATTCTTTCAGATTCTATGAGAAGTTTTTCATCTTGGCGCTGTTGATATCCTCTTAGAATTTTTGAAATTCTTCCTGCCAATCGGTAAAGCAAACTTTTTTTCGATTTATGCCCCATTTTGCTCTTTAAATATTTTTCCTCCATTTCAAATGTGGCATGATGACTCCTGGTCTTGAATCCGAATATGCTCTATTAAGACCATTCACATTTACCATATTAAATTTCACCATGACATTGTCATCAAAGATTATCCAGCGTTTATTATGTATGCCTATGGCCAATTTAACGCCATAATATCCATTTTTAAAAATATTTTCTGGGATTTCAGATTCAATACTATAAAATCCTTTTTTGGTTATTTCTATAGATTTCTTATCATCATCTTCAAAAGCCCGAAATAGAACAGAAGATTTTGATAGATCTATTAAATCAAATCCTACTCTTAAACCCATAACATCCTCAAAAACTTCATAGGAGATTGATATTTTTACTGTTTTATTGGTATAAAAATTGGCACTGATTATCTCATTTTGAGTAACTAAAAAATCAGTCAAACGTAAAATATCATCAGATTGATTTTCAATAAAAGCTTCTATTGAAGATTCATTTAAATTTGTGTTTTCCAAATTTAGATAATAATCAATTGCGGGAGTAGTTTCACCTGCAAAGACGACGGATCCATGTTCTAGTACAATTGCCCGCGTGCATAGATTTTCTACAGCCGCCATATTATGACTCACAAACAACACCGTCCGACCATCACCTTTACTAATATCCTGCATCTTTCCAATCGCTTTTTTCTGGAATTCGGCATCACCTACCGCCAGCACCTCATCAATCACCAAAATATCAGGCTCTAAAAACGCGGCAACCGCAAAAGCCAAACGCACCCGCATCCCAGAGCTATAGCGTTTTACTGGTGTATCCACATAGCGCTCACACCCAGAAAACTCTATAATCTCGGCTTCTTTAGATTTTATTTCAGCTTTGGTCATCCCGAGGATGGCACCATTCAAATAAATATTCTCACGGCCTGTAAGTTCTGGATGAAACCCAGTGCCCACTTCCAATAAAGACGCTATTCTTCCTTTGGTTTTAATTTCGCCAGTGGTAGGAATCGTTACTCGCGATAATATTTTAAGCAAGGTACTTTTTCCTGCGCCATTTTTTCCAATAATACCAAGCACTTCCCCTTGTTGCACTTCAAAATTGATGTCACGCAAGGCCCAAACATAATCGCTATCCGCTTTCGTGCTTCTATCATTCACTGAACCCACTTTCAAATACGGGTCCTCTTTCCCACGAATGCCAGCCCACCATCGGTTCAAATCATGACTGATCGTGCCCGTACCAACGAGCCCGAGGCGGTATTGTTTGCTGATATTTTCGGCTTTTAAAATGATCATGAAATCTTAAATATAATTATTTTAACCTGTCATTACGAGTCTTCTCCTGTGACGTCATTGCGAAGGAGGAACGACTGAAGCAATCTGTTTTTTATGGCGTCTCAACCTTGAGATTGCCGCGTCGCTACGCTCCTCGCAATGACGCTTGGGTCGCGGGGTCCCATACTCGCAATGACGCTTGATGAAAAGGGCTACGCTCCTCGCAATGACGCTGTGGTGGTCGTCTTCGCAACTACACCGTGTCAATAAACGTTTTCTCCGTCCTGTTAAACACCACAATCCCTAAAAACAATATGACCAAGGTCACTCCTACCGTATATAAAATACCGAACCAACTAAAGGTCCCGGTTCCTAATAACATATATCGTGCTGTTTCAATAATATAGGCAACAGGGTTATATTCTACTATCCAAGCTATTTTAGGCAATTTCTCGCGCATTAATGCCAGGGGATACATCACCGCCGACACATACATCAGCAACTGTACTCCAAAACCAACTAAAAATTTCAAGTCGCGGTATTTGGTGACCATGCTACTAATCAGCATTCCAATTCCTAATCCGAGCAAACCCATCAACATCACAATAACAGGGAAAAACACAATACTGCTATCCACATAAATGGCCGCGCCATTAAAGTAATAATACACATAAAATGCGATAAAAATGAGCAGCTGTATTCCAAACTTCATCAAATTGGAAATAATAACAGACAAAGGCATGATGATTCGCGGAAAATAAACTTTCCCGAAAATCCCGGCATTGCTTGTAAAAGTATCACTCGTAGAAGTCAGGCAGGTATTAAAATAATTCCAAATGGAAATCCCCGCCAAGTTAAATAAGAATGGCGGCACCGTACCTGTTTCGATATTAGCCACCTTATTAAAAATAAGCGTAAATGTCAGTGCCGTAAACAACGGCTGAATGAGATACCACAGCGGTCCTAAAATGGTCTGTTTGTACACCGTCACCACATCCCGTTTCACAAATAAAAATAGCAAATCGCGGTAACGCCAGATTTCGGCAAAATTAAAGTCGATTAGTTTTCGTTTGGAAGAGATGGTATAAAGCCAATCGTCTGTATCTGTAGGACTCAAAGTGTTTAGGTTAGGTTGTGGCTAATATACAAAAGCTATTGGAAAACAGAAATGTAGAACTGTATAAATGTGGGTTCGGTCATTGCGAAGGAGGAACGACTGAAGCAATCTGTTGATTAGAACCTCAATTCATGAGATTGCCGCGTCGCTACGCTCCTCGCAATGACCCTGGAAATAAGATGGTTATTCATCCTCAGAAATCCCAAACTCAGCCTTGACCGCTTCGTACAAATCAACCCATTCGGGGTTTATAGTGTCAATTAATGCTACCTTTTTTGCTCTACTCCCAGCCTTCAATACTTTTTCCCTTCCTATAGCATCGCCTATCATTTGAAATGCTTCGTAATACACTAATTTATTTAGATTATAGCGCGCCGTGAATGATTTTGGGTAGAATTTATCTTTGTGTTGCTTAATACGATTCACAATGTTTGATGTGACTCCAACGTATAAGGTCGTGTGATTTTTATTGGTGACGATGTAGACGAAGCCGGGTTTCATAAATAATGGGTATTGGGATTAATAGCACAACCAGTCATTGCGAGGAGCTACGTAAGGAGTGATGTGGCAATTTGTTCCGTTATTGCGAAGGAGGAACGACTGAAGCAATCTGTTTGTTATGGCGCCTCAACCTTGAGATTGCCGCGTCGCTACGCTCCTCGCAATGACGTATGAATGGGGTGTGCTCCTCGCAATGACGTTTGAATGGCGTGTGCTCCTCGCAATGACGTTTGAATGGCGTGTGCTCCTCGCACCATATGAATGAAACACGCTCGTCGCAATGACGTATGAAATTAGAGTGCGCCCTCGCTATGACACTACTTGTTAAAAGCGTCCCAAGTAATTTTCAAGCCTTCACGTACCGTATAACGTGGCTGATAGCCTAATAACTTTTGGGCTTTAGAAATATCTGCTAAAGAATCGCGGACATCACCTTGACGTTCTGGGCCGTAGATGGCCTCCAGTTTAGAGTCTGCGGCTGATTGTAAAGCTTCCCAAAGATAATTGATATCTATACGTTCGCCACAGGCTACATTAAAGACCTGATTAGCAGCTGCCTTTGAGGCAAAAAAACCTCTGACATTTGCCTGTACCGCATTGTCTACGAATGTAAAATCACGTGTCTGCCCACCATCCCCATTAATTTTTGGCGAACTATTATCCTTTAGCGCTTGCATAAATAACGGAATGACCGCCGCATAAGCGCCATTAGGGCTTTGTTTTGGGCCAAACACATTAAAATAACGCAATCCAACCGCATCTGTACCGTAGGTTTTTCCAAACACATCAGCATACAATTCATTCACATATTTTGTGACTGCATAAGGCGATAAAGGCTTCCCAATAATATCCTCAACTTTTGGCAAGGATGGACTATCACCATAAGTAGAACTCGAAGCGGCATACACCATGCGTTTAACCGTTGGATTGTCCTTTACGGCAACCATCATATTCAAAAACCCAGAGATGTTCACATCATTGGTGGTTGCGGGATCATTTATGGATCGGGGTACGGAACCTAAAGCCGCTTGATGCGACACAAAATCCATATCCTGTACCGCTTTATGACAGGTGTCTATATCCCTAATATCACCTTCTAACAATTCGAAGGCGGGATTGTCCATAAATTCCCGAAGATTTTCACGATATCCATTCGAAAAATCATCTAATACCCTCACTTTTTTAGCGCCATGCTGCAGTAGATATTGAACCAAATTAGATCCAATAAATCCTGCGCCTCCAGTGACTAAAAAGCTATATGTTGATAAATCTTCGGTATGGTATGCGTGTGTGTACATCATTATAATCTGCCGTCTACGGATTCTTTTGGTAATAAGGATTTAACGTCAAAAATAACACCTGATTCTGATCTCAAGTTTTGAATGTCTAAATCTAAAAATTTTTCATGAGACACTGCAACAACTATCGCTTCATATTTTGAAGCCAATTTGGTATCTGTACAAATCAAATCCAAATTATATTCGTGTTTTACTTCTTCTGCGGAAGCCCAAGGATCATAAACCTCAACATCTACATCATAACTTTCAAATTCCTTCACAATATCAATCACTCGAGAGTTTCTGATATCAGGACAGTTTTCTTTAAAAGTAATCCCCAAGACTAAAACTTTTGCACCTTTAATACGCGCTCCTTTTTTAATCATCATCTTGACAGTTTCTTGAGCCACATAGCTACCCATACTGTCATTCATCTTACGGCCTGCTAATATAATTTCAGGATTATAACCTGATTCTATTGCTTTTTGTGCCAAATAATATGGGTCGACGCCTATACAATGCCCACCAACCAATCCTGGTGACATTTTAATGAAATTCCATTTTGTACCCGCAGCTTCCAATACGGCCTTAGTATCAATATCAAGTAATCTAAAGATTTTAGACAACTCATTTACAAAAGCAATATTAATATCACGTTGCGAATTCTCAATTACTTTAGCAGCTTCAGCCACCTTAATGGATGGAGCCATGTGCGTACCTGCAGTGATAATAGTTTTATATAGATTATCCACTTTTATGGCTATCTCTGGTGTAGACCCAGAAGTTACTTTTAGAATTTGAGTTACTGTATGCTCCTTATCTCCTGGATTAATGCGTTCTGGCGAATATCCAGCGAAGAAATCGATATTAAATTTAAGTCCAGATTCCTGCTCTAAAATGGGCACACAAATATCTTCTGTAACGCCAGGGTACACCGTAGATTCATAAATAACGACTGCGTCCTTTTTTAATACTTTACCTACCGTTTCACTTGCTTTTACCAAAGGCGTAAAGATGGGCTTGTTTAATGCATCTGTTGGTGTAGGCACTGTTATAATATAGAAATCAGAATCTTCAATATCTGATAACGCGCTCGACACTAGCAAACCCTTGCTAGAATTAATATCAGTCACCAATACCGACTGAAGCGTCTCATTATCAACTTCTAAAGTACGATCAACACCTTGATTTAGCTCATCAATTCTTTTTTGACTGATGTCAAAACCGACCACAAGAAACTTCTTAGCAAATTCGACCGCCAAAGGCAAGCCTACGTATCCTAATCCTATAACGGTAATTTTAGCTTTAGTCTTCATTATTAGTTTTTTATTGATTTTAAAAGGTATATCAAATCTAAATAAAAACTATAATTTTTGATGTATTTTTTATTGATTTCAACTTTATCTGACCAGATAATCGACCTATTGTAAGTATCAGGGTCCAACTGTTTGGCCAAGATCAGTTCTTCATCTCTGTATTTTAAAGTCGCTGGACCTGTAATCCCTGGTTTTATTTCCAATATGATACGATCCTCACCTTCAAGCACATCTGCGAATCCGGGTAAATCAGGTCTTGGACCAACAAAACTCATATCGCCTTTTAATACGTTAAAAAGCTGTGGCAGTTCATCTAATTTATATGTTCTTAAAAAGCTACCAAAAGATGATGCATAAACATCCATATTTCCTAAACGGTGTACACCAGATTTAAGACTTCTGATTTTAAAAATCTTAAACGGTTTCCCATATTGGCCTATGCGTTCTTGCAAAAACCAACCACTGGCCTTCGTATCTATACTGGCTATTATAATCAATATAACAATAGGTAACATAAGAAAGGGCAATAGAAATAAAGCCAACAAAATGTCAAAACTACGCTTTACACGCGCTTGTTTGGGTGAAATCAAACCTAAAATCTTAAGTATTCGTTTGTATAAACTTCTTAAAACGTTTCAGCAACGAGCGTCTGCCATTACCTTCATGATAGGCATTGCCATACACGCCATAGCCATAACCGTAACCATAGCCATAACCGTAGCCATAACCATAATTATGATTGGTTTTATGTTTGTAGAAGTTAAGTACAAAACTGATGTTCTTTACCTCTCCCATTTTATACTTGGCATTGATTAAGGACAGCATTCCCTTTTTTGTATAGTCTAAACGCACCATAAACAAGGTCGCATCTGCATATTGCGTCAGCTCTAAAGCGTCAGTCACCAAACCAAGTGGTGGTGTGTCCAACACAATCATATCATAATGTTTACGGGCATGATCAATGAGCTCTTTCATTCGGTCGCCCATTAATAATTCTGATGGATTTGGAGGCACAGGTCCTGACGGAATCACATCAAGGTTTTCAATAAACGACTGGTAATTAATTTCATCAAAGGAACTTTCACCAATCAGATAATTCACAACCCCCTTGTCATTCGTAATTTGAAAATCGCCAAAGATTTTTGGTTTTCTTAAATCCAGCCCTAAAAGCAAAGTCTTCTTACCGGACAAAGCATACACTGTAGCGATATTGATGGAACAGAAGGTTTTACCCTCCCCACTCACTGAAGACGTAATCATAATGGTTTTACCCTTACCTTCTTCTTCCCCTTGCTTTTTATAAATAAACTGTAAGCTCGAACGGATGGATCTGAACGATTCTGACACAGCCGATTTAGGCTTTTCAAATACCACCAAATTGTTCTTATAGTTGTATTTCCCAATCAGACCTATAATAGGGATGCTCGACAAACGCTGTACCTCATCTGACCCGTGAATGGTATTATCCAACAAGAAGACTACAAAAATTAGAAACATTGGGATAAAGAAGCCCAACATCAACCCCATCATGTAATTAAGGTTCTTATTTGGCCCTATTCGTCCGCCGCCAATATCCTTAGCTTCATCAATGGTACTGATATCTGAAACGTTAGCCGCTTTGACAATAGCTGCTTCGCCACGTTTGGTCAAATAGATATTATAGGCCTCTTGGCTAATATCCATTTTCCTTTGGATTTTTAAATACTCCTGCTGATCTTCAGGCAAATTGCTAAGTTGCCCCTCAAAACGAGCGATTTTGTTATTGATATTATCCAAATTGAGTCCGATAGTTCGTTTCGTATTACCAATCGTTTCTAAGAGCACATTTTTTTCTGCTTCAATCTGTCGGTCAATATCCTTAAAAATAAGATTCCCTTCTTTTACGGTATATTCCTTTGTTTGACGTTCAATAGCAAGTGCTGTAATTTTAGCGACACTTGATAAAATATTGCTTTCATCAATACCTACAGATGTTGGTGCGGCTATCTTCGTATAATCTGTTTTGGTCCGTAAGTAGGTTTCTAAGGAATTGAGATAATTCAATTTGGTGCGCTCTTCTTCCCTATTTAGATCCAGTGCCTTCAACTTTTCAGACACTATGGCCATTTCTTCAGTCACATCAAAGAGCTTGTTTTGTTTCCTGAAGGAATTCATTTCCTCGGTGACATCCTTTAGATTATCGTTAACTGCATTTAAGCTGCTATCAATAAACTTGATGGTATTGGTGGCATATAGGTTTTTACGTTGTAGTTCCGTTTTACTCAAGATGGACGTGGTGGCATTCAAATAGTCCACAATCTTCGCCTTATTACTTCCCGCAAGCGACAAGGACAACACGGAAGACGAACTTCCTGAATAAGGTGAAATCATGATACCGCCTTGATATTGGCTGACTACAGAATCAAAATTGAGGAATTGGAAATAAAATTGTGTGTCGGGTACTATGGTCGCTTCCTTCCGTTTGGTGATTGTGCCGTTAAAGAAAGGCAGATTGATGGGTTCTCCAAAACTATAGGTTTTAGCGAACTCACCGATTTTCATATTCCCATTGAGTTTCTCTTTATCGGAATACCGCTGTGCGGTAAAGCCACTCGATTCAAAAGTAGCGAGTAACTGAAATTGATTCTCATTAATAAATTTAATCGCAATAGGTTTCCCGAGTATTTGCCCCTTGGTCTTATCTAGATTTAATACAAATGGTGCATTTTTATAAATGTCCTCCATGCGATACTTGCCTTGCCTTAAATACTGCATGTAATACTGCAAGGAATCTACCACAAGCTCATTGTGCGTTCGTGTTTTAACCGTAGTGAGCACTTTTCCGACTTTTCCAGAAACACCACCCCAGTTAAAGGATATGCTCGTATTGGCAGTAAAAAAAGGATTCTGATCACTTTCTACCGAAATAAGGGAACTTAATTTATAAATACTTTCTTTTCTAACATTGATGAGATATGCTACAATCAAGGCGAATGCAACACTTAGCACTACAAACTTCCATAAGTTGAGCGCTTTGAATAAATAGCCTCTAAAGTCAAAATAAGTACCTCTTGGTTCCGAATAGTCGTTTTCGTAATCTTCCATCCTACCTACTTATTAATAAAATTGTGGTACTGACAAGTCCTAATACCGTAATTATCGTCCCTAAAGTTTCTCGCCCTGTAATACCTGTTCCCCATGTTGTTTGTGGGAGCGGCTTTACATAAATCATATCATTCGGCTGAATATAATAATAAGGTGAGTTCATGACATTTACATCTGTTAGATCCAGATGATGGATTTGCTGCCCTTGCGGATACTGACGAATGATCAACACATCCTTACGGTCGCCTGTAACAGGAATTTCTCCCACATTTGCTATGGCCTGAAAAATATTGACACGCTCTTGAAACAAAATCTGCGATCCAGGTGAACCCACTTCGCCCATGGCGGTGTAGCGTAATCCTGAAAGTTTTACGGTGATGAAAATATTCGCTGTTTCTTTAAATTGCTCCGCCAAAAGTCGCTCCTTAATAAGTTCCTCAATTTCGGCAGTAGTAGACCCCAGTACACTCAGTTGTCCCAGCTCAGGAATTCTGATTTTACCGTGATTATCAACTGTAAACCCATCAAAATAGGCACGTTCTGAAGCACTCGCATTAAGATTTCCTTCGCCTATCGGATTGAAAATACTCACGTTATCCTGATCCAAAACTTTGATCCGAATATTCAAAATATCATTAATCTGAACTCGATACGGCTTTTGCTGCTCTATCATCACCTGCAAAGAATCTGTTGCGGTGTTTTTATTTTGAAGATACACAATGTCTTTATGAGGAATACAGGATGTTAAAAAAGAAGTCAAAATTACTCCAATTACCAATAAAAATCTTTTCATAGAAGGCGACATGTGTTTTAACAAATATAGGTTTTCACTATGAATATCAAAACATTTCTCAATATTTTTGAAATATTAACTGCTTAATTAGGAATCCGTTTAATCCCTCGATTCCGATTAAGCACTTCTATAAAATATTAAGAACTAATCTATAAATTTGTAATAACGAAATTCCTTGATTTGAGAACCTAAAAATAGGACCACATTTGGTTAGATGTGTTACCCTTTATCCGAATTACAACACTATTGTGGTTTTAAAACTGGGGATAGACAATCCATTGTGATTTATTGCCGTTATTTGTAAAAAAAATTAGACTTTGAATTATTTAACTGTTGAATCCATCTCAAAAACTTATGGCGATGCTCCGCTATTTGAAGACCTTTCCTTTAGCATCCATAAAGATGATAAAATCGCTTTTGTGGCAAAAAATGGAAGTGGTAAAACCTCCATCCTTAATATTCTGGCGGGATTAGACCAGCCTGACAACGGTCAAGTGGTGATTAGGAAAGGCTTACGCTTGTCATTTTTATCACAATCGCCTCAATTTGAAGATGAACTGACGATTGAAGACACCATTTTTAAATCAGATTTACCAATTTTAAAAGTCATAGAGAGTTATGAGAAGGCGCTTTTAAATCCGGACGACAGTGATGCATATCAGAAAGCTTTTGAAGGCATGGACCGTCACAACGCTTGGGAATTTGAATTGCGTTTCAAACAAATCCTATCGCAATTAAAGTTGGACGACCTTACCCAGAAAATCAAAACGCTCTCTGGAGGTCAGAAAAAACGTTTGGCATTAGCTACAGCATTGATCAACAATCCTGACCTTTTGGTTTTGGATGAACCTACCAACCACCTCGATTTGGAAATGATTGAATGGTTGGAGCAGTATTTTGCGAAAGCACAGATGACCTTATTTATGGTAACGCATGACCGGTATTTTCTGGAACGCGTTTGTAATGAAATCATTGAATTGGACCACGGTAAATTATACACTTATAAAGGGAATTACTCCTATTACTTAGAACAAAAAGAAGCCCGCATCACCAATGAAACGGTTGAAACTGGCAAGGCCAAGCAACTATTTAAAAAAGAATTGGATTGGATGCGCCGTCAACCTAAGGCCAGAACCACGAAATCTAAATCGCGCATTGACGATTTTCACGATATCAAAGCCAAGGCTAACCAACGCCGAAATGACCATAAAATCCAATTGGAAATCAATATGGCGCGTTTGGGCAGTAAAATTGTAGAATTTCATAAAGTATCCAAGTCGTTTAAAGACAAAGTCATTTTAGACGGATTTGAATATGTGTTTAAGACAGGCGAACGCATTGGCATTATCGGTAAGAACGGCACGGGAAAATCAACATTCTTAAATATGTTGACCCAAACCATCACGCCCGATTCTGGAAAGGTGATAATTGGCGATACCGTGAAATTTGGATATTATACCCAAAATGGCATCAAAATTAAGGAAGGCCAAAAAGTCATCGACGTCATCAAAGAGTTTGGAGAATATATTCCATTGACAAAAGGACGTCAGATTAGCGCCTCGCAGCTTTTAGAAAAGTTTTTATTCGACCGCAAAAAGCAATACGATTTTGTAGAAAAATTGAGCGGTGGCGAACAAAAACGACTGTATCTATGTACGGTGTTAATTCAAAATCCGAATTTCCTAATCCTGGATGAGCCTACCAACGACTTAGATATTGTGACCTTAAACGTCCTTGAGGATTTCTTATTAGATTTCCCAGGCTGTTTACTTGTGGTATCTCACGACAGGTATTTTATGGATAAGATTGTCGATCATTTATTTGTGTTTAGAGGCAATGGAGAGGTTGAGGATTTCCCTGGGAACTATTCGGATTACCGTGATTATGAAGCATCAACGCCTTATGTGGAGCCCGTAAAAATTGAAACTGCATCTGGTGACACGAAAAACAACACAGCAGAAAAGCTATCCTATAACGAGCAAAAAGAACTCAAATCTTTAAACAGTAAAATCAGATCTTTAGAATTAGGCAAGAAAGCCTTGGAGGAAAAATTCCTTGATGCTTCTTTATCTCAAGAGAAAATCAATAAACTGTCTGAAGAATTGCAAAAAATCATAGATGATATTGCTGTTAAGGAAGAACGTTGGTTTGAACTGTCGGAAAAACTGGAATCTTAAAGGTGAGGGTTAAGAATAGAGAGAAGAGAATATAGAGAAGAGAACCAAGAATCAGGAGCCAAGAATCAAGACTAAAGACGGAAAACTTTGAACATTGAACATAATATAAAATCCTGCGCAAATCAGCATCATCAGCATCATCTGCGTTCCATTGAAAATTGAAAACACCCCGTGCATCAACCAATATCCTTTATAAAATTCCTTTTAAAATCCACCAACCAACACGGGGTTCATTCCCCGTTTGTGTACAATTTGGTTACGAAATGTTTTTATGACCGATCGAAACATGAAGCGTATGCTGAAATTGCGTCATATCGTAGGGAGTTGCTCAAAAACACCGAAGTCATCCATATCACCGATTTCGGATCAGGTTCAAAGGTTTTCAAAACAAATGAACGTCCTATTAACGCCATTGCGAAAACTTCGGGCACAAGTTTAAAAAACACCAAGCTGCTCTATCGTTTGCTTAATTATTTTAAGCCCGATCACGTTTTAGAGCTGGGCACCAACCTTGGCATCGGTACACATACTATGGCTTTAGCTCACCCTAGAGCCAACATCACGACGATTGAAGGCTGCCCGGAATTGTTGAAAGTAGCGACTCAAAATTTTTCAGACAAAAAGCTCAGCAACATTAAAAGTATCCAAGGGGATTTTAAAACGACCCTCAAGGAACTGCCAAATTCTACATGGGATTTCATTTTCTTTGACGGGCATCATTCTAAGGAAGCTACTCTAGCCTATTTCGAGATGCTGTTACCTACGGCTCACAACGATTCTGTTTTTGTGTTTGACGATATATACTGGTCAAAAGGTATGACGGAAGTGTGGGAAATCATTAAAAATCACCCGCAAGTCACCGTCACAGTTGACACCTTTAATTGGGGCATCGTCTTTTTTAGAAGAGAGCAATTAAAGCAACATTTTAAAATTAGAGTGTAACATCTTGCGCCTTTACACGTCATATGAATCGTAAATCGTTTATTTTGGAAGTTCAAATCGACACACTGCAAACAGAAATAACACATTAAATCGTCACATGGATAACGTCATTCACATCAGAAATATCGTCAGAAATTTTCAATTAGGCTCAGAAACGGTCTATGTTTTAAAAGGCATCGATTTAGATATTGAACGTGGCGATTACGTGGCTATCATGGGTCCGTCAGGTTCTGGGAAATCGACCTTGATGAATCTATTAGGCTGTTTGGACACGCCAACCTCTGGAACGTATATTCTAAACAACCAAGATGTCAGCAAACTAACTGATGATCAACTTGCAGAAATCAGAAATAAAGAAATCGGATTCGTTTTCCAAACCTTTAATTTACTTCCAAGAACCACTGCTTTAGATAATGTGGCCTTACCTATGATTTATGCCGGTGCCTCCAAAGCAGATCGTGAAGCGCGTGCAACAGCCGTGTTGACCGATGTTGGCTTAGCAGATCGTATCCATCATAAACCTAATGAACTTTCAGGAGGTCAGCGTCAACGTGTGGCCGTGGGCCGTGCGCTTGTGAACAAACCTTCCATCATCCTTGCTGATGAGCCTACTGGGAATTTAGATTCCAAAACCTCATTGGAGATTCTGCAGTTGTTTGACGACATTCACAAAGCTGGAAACACCGTTATCGTCGTGACCCACGAAGAAGATGTAGCAGAGCGTGCCGCGCGTATCATTCGTTTACGCGATGGAGTGATTGAGAGTGATGTGAGGAATTAGGGTTCAGTCTTCAGTTGGCAGGGTTCAGTTGGCAGTAGGCAGTAAGCAGTCCTCAGACCTCATACCTTAATCTTCAGTTAGCAGTCCTCAAACCCCAAACCTCATACCTCATTCTTCCCAAAATTCATTAGTGTTTTGTGGCAAAACTTTTCAATCTATTGTATATTCGTAATACATTCGTCAAGCTTTACACTACATAATTTAAAATCATGAAAATATATACTAAAACAGGTGACAAAGGCACCACGGCCCTATTTGGCGGCACCAGAGTCCCAAAGCACCATATTCGTATTGACAGTTACGGAACTGTTGATGAACTCAATTCGCATTTGGGCTTAATCAGAGATCAAGACATCCAACAACATTATAAGGACATTTTAATCATTATCCAAAACCATTTATTTACGGTTGGTGCTATTTTGGCAACAGACCCGGACAAAGCCACGCTTAAAAATGGTAAGGATCGGTTAAACATCCCTAAAATTTCAGCTGAAGACATTGAACTTCTGGAGAAGGAAATTGACAGTATGAATGATGCTTTGCCACCCATGACACACTTCGTTTTGCCAGGCGGTCATCAAACGGTGTCATTCTGTCATATTGCCCGCTGTGTCTGCCGTAGAGCGGAACGTTTAGCATCGGCACTTAACGACTTAGAGCCTTTTCAACCGGAATCTTTAACCTATTTAAACCGCTTATCTGACTACCTATTTGTGTTGGCACGGAAGTTGTCTTATGAGTTAAAAGCCGAAGAAATTCAGTGGATTCCCAAGAAAGAATCCTAGAATAACTAGGTAATCACATTTTTTTTGATTATATATTGATAGTTAAGAAATTATGTAAGAATTAGACGTTCTTATCATTAATGATAAATAATTCATTTTTTACTTGTTTCTTTCAACAAAAAATTTATTTTTGCAAAAATTTAAAACAAATAACACATGTATTGGACATTAGAATTAGCATCTTATTTAAGCGATGCGCCTTGGCCAGCCACTAAAGACGAATTAATTGATTATGCAATCCGTACTGGTGCGCCTTTAGAAGTGGTGGAAAATTTACAAGCAATTGAAGATGAAGGTGACTCTTATGATTCAATTGAAGAGATCTGGTCAGATTATCCAACCGATGAAGATTACCTCTGGAACGAGGACGAATATTAAATAAATCAGAAAAATTAGTTAAAAAGTCTCCACCCGAGACTTTTTTTGTGCGCTATTTTTTCAATAACCTTAGCACAAACCGTATCTTTGTGAGCCATAAAAAAGCAAAAAACAGGATACAAACAAAATTATATTAATATACACAGAGCATGTTGCCGTGTAAACAATAATACCTTATGAGTTTTTTAGATTCAATATTGAAGGTCTTTGTTGGCGATAAATCCAAACAGGATGTCAAAGCCATCACTCCTATAGTAGAACAAGTTAAAACCTTTGAAAAAGCGCTAGAAGCCTTGTCGCATGACGAATTAAGAGCGAAAACAGCCTATTTCAAATCCAAAATAGCCGAAGCACGTCAACCGTTTAATGACACCATTGAAAAACTTCAAAAAGACGCTGAAGCAACTGATGATATTGACCAACGTGAAGATATCTATCAAGAAATTGACCGTATTAAAGATGATATTTATAAAGCTACTGAAGATGTCCTAAATGACATCCTTCCAGAAGCTTTTGCGGTGGTTAAAGAAACTGCAAAACGATTTGTACACAACACTTCCATTACAGTTTCCGCGAGTGCTTTTGATCGTGAAATCTCGGGATCAAAAGATTATGTCACTTTAGAAGATGATAAAGCGATTTGGGCAAATTCTTGGGATGCTGCCGGAAAGCCGATTACCTGGGACATGATTCACTATGATGTGCAGTTGATTGGTGGTGTGGCCTTACACCAAGGTAAAATTGCTGAGATGCAAACGGGTGAAGGTAAAACGCTTGTGGCATCACTTCCGATGTACCTCAATGCGCTTGCTGGTAACGGTGTGCACTTGGTAACGGTGAATGATTACTTGGCAAAACGTGATAGCGCGTGGATGGCGCCACTATTTGAGTTCCACGGAATGACCGTAGATTGTATTGATTACCACCAACCTAATTCTGCCGCTCGTAAAAAAGCCTATATGGCAGATATTACCTACGGAACAAATAATGAATTTGGTTTCGATTACTTACGTGATAATATGGCTCATGCACCGGAAGATTTAGTGCAGCGTCCGCATCATTTCGCAATTGTGGATGAGGTGGATTCCGTATTAGTGGATGACGCGCGTACGCCGTTGATTATTTCTGGACCAGTGCCTCAAGGTGATCGCCATGAATTTACAGAGTTGAAACCTAAAGTAGATAGTATTGCTGCTGCTCAACGTGCATATTTGACGGGTGTTTTAGCTGAAGCTAAAAAACTGATTGCTGAAGGTGATACCAAAGAAGGTGGCTTCAAACTCTTACGTGTTTATAGAGGTATTCCTAAAAATAAAGCACTAATCAAGTTTTTGAGTGAAGAAGGTATCAAACAACTTCTTCAAAAAACGGAAAACCAATACATGCAGGACAATAACCGCGAAATGCCTAAGGTAGATGCGGAATTGTACTACGTGATTGACGAAAAAAATAATCAAGTTGAATTAACTGATAAAGGTGTTGAGTTTTTATCAGGTGATGATGATCCGAACTTCTTTGTGATGCCAGAAATTGGGATGGAAATCTCAAAAATTGAAGCACAAAATCTTTCAAAAGAAGAAGAAGCTGA
Source organism: uncultured Gelidibacter sp. (assembly GCF_947500795.1). Taxonomy (GTDB): domain Bacteria; phylum Bacteroidota; class Bacteroidia; order Flavobacteriales; family Flavobacteriaceae; genus Gelidibacter. The sequence continues at coordinate 24,879 of NZ_CANMTE010000003.1, forward strand.
TGCTAAAGAAGAATTGTTCAGAGATTTCGGAATCAAGTCTGAACGTATCCATACGCTAAGCCAGTTATTAAAAGCTTATGCCCTATTTGAAAAAGACATTCAATATGTGGTAATCGACAATAAAGTAATGATTGTTGATGAGCAAACAGGTCGTATTATGGATGGCCGTCGTTATAGCGATGGATTACACCAAGCTATCGAAGCGAAAGAAAACGTAAAAATTGAAGCTGTAACCCAAACATTTGCAACGGTAACCCTTCAAAATTACTTTAGAATGTACCGCAAATTGTCAGGTATGACCGGTACTGCGGTTACTGAAGCTGGCGAGTTTTGGGAAATCTATAAATTAGATGTGGTTGAAATTCCAACCAACCGACCAATTGCACGTGATGATAGAGACGATTTAGTTTACAAAACAAAACGTGAAAAGTACAACGCTGTTATTGACGAAGTAACAAAACTTTCTCAAGCAGGTCGTCCTGTATTGATTGGTACAACATCTGTTGAAATCAGTGAGTTATTAGGAAAAATGTTGACCCTTCGCAAAGTACCACACAATGTACTGAACGCGAAACTTCATAAAAAAGAGGCTGATATTGTTGCGGAAGCGGGACAACCAGGTCAGGTTACCATTGCCACCAACATGGCGGGTCGTGGTACGGATATTAAATTAACGGAAGAAGTTAAAAAAGCAGGCGGTTTGGCCATTGTAGGTACAGAGCGTCATGACTCCAGACGTGTGGACAGACAGTTACGTGGTCGTGCAGGTCGTCAGGGAGATCCAGGAAGTTCACAGTTTTATGTGTCTTTAGAGGACAACCTAATGCGTCTTTTTGGTAGTGAACGTATTGCCAAAATGATGGATAGAATGGGCTTAGAGGAAGGTGAAGTGATTCAGCACTCTATGATTTCTAAATCTATTGAACGTGCACAGAAAAAAGTTGAGGAAAATAACTTTGGTGTTCGTAAGCGTTTGTTGGAATATGATGATGTGATGAATGCGCAACGTGAAGTTATTTACAAGCGTCGTCGTCATGCCTTACATGGTGAGCGTTTGCGTGTGGATTTGGCTAATATGATTTTTGATACGTCAGAAGGTATCACTCAAACCAACAAAGCAGCTAACGATTATAAAAACTTCGAGTTCGAATTGATCCGTTATTTCTCTATGAGTTCTCCAATTACTGAAGCTGAATTCGGTAAAATGTCAGAACAGGAAATTGCAGGTATCATTTATAAAGCGGCATTCAATCATTACAAAGATAAAATGCAGCGCAATGCAGATATGGCATTCCCTGTAATTCAGAATGTATACGAAACACAACGCGATAAGTTTAAGCGTATTGTAGTGCCGTTTACAGATGGCGTTAAGAGTTTGCAAGTAGTTACTGATCTTGAAAAAGCATACAACACCAACGGAAAGCAGTTGATCAATGATTTTGAGAAAAACATTACGCTTGCCATAGTTGATGATGCTTGGAAAACGCATTTACGTAAAATGGACGAATTGAAACAATCTGTTCAGTTGGCGGTCCACGAACAAAAAGATCCGTTATTGATCTATAAGTTTGAAGCGTTTGAATTGTTCAAGGTGATGATTGACCAAGTGAATAAAGATGTGATTTCATTCTTATTCAAAGGTGAATTGCCATCAGAAACTACAGATGCCATTCAGGAAGCTCGTGAGAAACGTTCTAAAGAAAAATTAGAAACCACAAAAGAGGAAATCCCTAATTTAGATGAACGTTCAGCACAAAGCAGAGCAGCCGGAAACATGAACCAACGTCAGGAAGTTGTCGAAACTATTGTTCGCGACAAGCCAAAGATTGGACGTAATGATAAAGTGACCATCAAGAATGTGATGAGTGGCGAAAACAAAACTTTAAAGTACAAACAAGCGGAACCTTTATTAATGAAAGGCGACTGGGTGTTAACTGAAGAATAAAGAACACCTGTGAAAGCAGAATTATTAGAACTAAAAAATCCTGACCTCTATTGACGTCAGGATTTTTTTTTGTTTACGATATTTTTAGCTATAGTGATGGACTAATATCCGTCTTAAAAAATGCCCTTGCTGGTGTTTTTACCAACAAGATGCTACCTAAAAACTACTGAGCAGCCGCTTCAAAAACGTTCGTTTCTGTCAAATCAATCACCTCGCCTACATCACTATTAACAACACGTTTTGTTCGCAAATATCTGTTAAGGTTATAAGCATCAAAATTTGGAGCATTTTTGTCGACACTGTTAATTTTAACACGTCCTGCTGAATGGATAAACTCATTATTTCCAATCCACATGCCCACATGAATCACGCGCTCTGGAGATGTCTCCGTGGCTTTTCTTCCAAAAAACAATAAATCGCCAGGTTGTAAATTTTCAAAATTCTGACTGTCATCAATCAAATCTCCTGTGTGGATTTGTTGTGAAGCATCCCTAGGTAAAATAAGTCCGTTTAAGAAAAATATCGTTTTTGTAAATCCGCTGCAATCCACGCCTTTTGGCGACGTGCCTCCCCATAAATATGGTAAACCCATCAATCGTTTTGAGGTGGCTACTAAATTTTCATTCGATGGATTGGTACGTGATAACCACGATGCATAAAGTTCAGCTTCGGTTTTGCTGATATACGCAACACGCTTATCAGGATATACGACTTTGTAAAAATTTTCGTCCTCACTTAACAATTCAAAAATTCCGCCAGCAACAACGTCTGAGACTACTTGTGAGGTTGTAGACGGTTCTGAATAACTACTTCCTGTGATCGTTGTATAGATAATCTTTTTAGCAGCTTTCCAACGGTCAAATTCCGCTTGATTGATATCTTCAATGCCGCCACTATCTACCCAAGCTAAATATTTGTCAGGGGTTTGGATTAAGGTCCAACTATTGTCCTTTTTTAAAACGGTGACCGGAGTTCCCAAGGTTGCTTGGGTCGCCAATTCAGCAGAATGTGCAGGACGGCTTCTTAAGTTCGCAACAGAAATTGTAACCAAACCTATCGTCTTATCACCCAAACTTGATGCTGGAAGCATTTGGATGTTATCGACATAAGCGATATTTGAAGCACTAAGCTTATTTTTTAAAGTCTGTACAGCATCTGGCAAATTACTTTCCCCTTTCAACACATAAGCCTTACCCGTCTTTTCTGCTTCAACTGCAAAAACAGCGACTCTTTTATCCGGAGCAAATTCACTTTTAACTGCTTCAATTTCCTTTGTCAAATGTGCTCTATGTTCCACTCGTGTTGCACAACTCATTGCAAAGGTTAACGTCAGCAACAGAACACCAATTTTAGAGATCTTTCTTATCATTTTCAATGTTATTTTTTAAACTAGAGCAAATTATAAAATTATTATCGATTTACTAAATTAAAGTGGCTCACTTTCACGCTCAGTTCTGAATGTGACAATAAAACAGCAATCGATAATTGAAAACTAATTCTGTCATTAGCCAATAAACTTAAATCATCATCAAAGTTTCCACTAATATTTGACTCATATCCTCTCGTTAGAGAATTACTCTAAAACTGTTCAATTATAGCTGTTTTAAAGTATTTTCATCCTTATGTTTTCCAACCCAAATTTTCTCCTTATTTTTCAATAAATTTCCAAATTGACAACCTCTAAGGACAACAGCAACACTACTACAACCCGAAAATGGTTGCGGCGTTTACTTTTGACGCTTGCCGTTGTCATCCTATTGCCCATCACTCTTTTTACCATAGGTTGGTTTAATAGAGATAGTGTTATTGATATGTTCCAGGAATGGTATGCCAATAATACTTCTGGCACCTTGGTAATTGGCAAAGTCAATGCCAGTTTTTTGAGCGGCTTTCCTAATGTAGGTTTTACCCTAAAAGACATTAAACACACCAATAATGATTCGATTACAGACCAAGTTTCAACTCTCGACATTGAAGAAGCACGTTTGATAATTGGCGCAGGAAATTTGTTGAGAGGCGATTTTATATTTAGAAAAATAGACATCAAAAATGCTGTCTTCACTTCAGAAGTCATTTCTGAGCGTCCACTAGCCTATCACGAAGATTTAAAACGCGCCAGACAAGGCAATCAGAAAGGAATTCAGCTTCCAGATTGGCTCAACCCCGAAGGCGCAACCATTGTATTGGATAATGTAAAATACACCAGTAAGGACACTATTTTAAGCCGAAATTTTGATGTCCATATCCATTATTCCAAAACAACTTTTAAAGGTGATGCGCTACAATTGGAGGGAAATCACGCCATGAATATCACGGTTAATCGTCTCGGTTTTAACACAAAAAAAGGAAGTTTTTTAAAGAATGCCCATATCACAGGAAAACCAACTTTTAATATTGACCTTCAAAAAGATGTGATATCTATTCCCTACTTCCCACTTCATATTAATGACCAGACGTTTCAATTAACGGCAGATTTAAATCTCTCGGAAACCAACGCGTTCGTTTTTGAATTACAAAATAAGACCACCAATTTTAAAACTGTCAAAAGATTATTGAGTGATAGTATTGCCAGTAAATTGAAAGACTTCGAAATTAAAAAGCCATTTGAAAGCACCATTAAGATTGCCGGAAAATTTGCTTTTAGGAATAATCCTGAGGTCAAAGCAACCTACGCTACGACTAATAATGAAATCGTTATTTCGGATAAGATTCATTTAAATAATGCGGCCTTTACTGGGAATTTAACTACTGACATTTACACCAATGACAGTTTGCGACGCTTGAAAAAATCGCCTAAAGATATCAGAGTAACGTTTGATATGTTAAATGGTGAGTTTGAAGATATCAAACTAACGAGCGTCAATTCCTATTACCAAAGCACGCCAGAAGACGCTAATTTTATAGAAGCCAATGTGAAGTTAAGTGGGCGAAATGAAACCTTAGCCAAGCTTATTGATACGGATAATTTCGACTTTAAAGGCGGAAACTTTCAAATGAACACCAATATTTCAGGAGATATTCCCAATCTATACCAAATATTAAATAAAGCTACAGGTAGTTTTGCTTTACAGAATACTCGGGTCATCCTTAAAAAGAATGGCTTGCAACTGCCAATTCAATCCATTTCAGTAGACTTACAAAATGAGAACTCCATTTTGAGGGAATTGACCGTTAACCTTCCAAATGGTGAGAATTTGGTTTTTAGAGGTACTTTAAAAAGTATTGCTGGATTGCTATCAAAGTCGCCACTATCGCCAACCACAAGTCAAATTATGTTGACTTCTGATAACCTCAACATTTCTGAGGTAATTGCTATGGCGCAAGAATTTGTTCCTGAAGCAAATCAAAAAAATACTGACCGACAAACGCTGCACGAAACCTTAGAAGCCGTTTACAGCCAATTCCATCCGAAGTTTACTATAGACATTAAGGCAATGACCTATAAGGATGTGACGATTAATGATGTGAAATCGAGAATTGAACTCACAGATCCTGAAACTATTGTGCTTCATAATTTCATTTTCAATTATGATGATGCTGTAACCAACCTTAAAGGCAGGGTAAAAGTGTATCCTCCGGAAAGCCGATTCAAAGAAGCTATTTTCATGAATGCAGATGCCACTTCTGAAGGCTCATTAGCGGTTTTTAAAGAGCTTTTTAACATTCAACTGTTTAGAATAGATTCGGGACAGTACAAATTTAACGGAAAGGTGAATGGCAATGTGAGGGCTTTTAATGAACTTCTTGAAAGTGCTAAAGGCGATTTGACACTGACCAATATAAAGTTATTCTATCCTCCCGCTGAGATGGATATTGCTATCGATTCTTTAGCCTTATTTGTAGATCGTTATGATATTGTTTTGAAACAATTCAACTTAGAAATAGACGATTTCCATCCCATAAAACTCAATGGGCACATTAAAGAATTTCCTAATTTCCTATTAGATGACATAAAAGACGAAGGCTCCGTATTTTTAAAAATATCGGCACCTTTTTTTGATGGGGATCAACTGTTAACCACCATCAATTCTTTTAAAGATGAGGACACGGCTACATTTAAAGACAAAAAAGCCTTACACAACATCTTTAAAGACATCAATAAATTCAATCCTGAAATACAATTGGCGATTGACTCCTTCAAATTTAGAGACCTCATTACGGAAAATATTGCTGCTCAAGTGTATTTTGAAAACGACTCCATCCTGAAATTGGACCATCTCAATTTGAAATACAAATCTACAGTTGCCAGTGCTCAAGGTGAAATCAATGCGCATACGAGCAGAAAGGATTTGCTGAACGAAAATCCGTTTAATCTTGATTTTTCGGTTCAGGTAAAAGGGAAATCGGCAGATTTGAATGATTATTTAAAAACGACCAACTTTGTATTTAAATCAGGTGATTTTGAGTTTTACGGCGATTACAAGGGCCAATCTAAAAACTTAAAACTGCTCAATTCTGAAGCCTCTGGCGATTTAAAGATTGGTGGCACGCTTGTAGACTTTGAAGCGGCCGATCTTCAGATTCCTGTAGATAGTTTGCATATTCAAATACATAATGATTTAGCGACGCTTAAAACGCTGGACATTCAATTGCCTGGCAAGAGTTCCGTGTTTTTCTCGGGTGCTATTGACAATTTCTCTGAATTCATTAATGGTTCTACTGAAAAACGTCAGCACAGCTCTAATTTTTCAATTTATGCGCCTTATTTAGACACGGCCAATATCAAGGAGTTTTTAGAGCGTTCAGAGTCTACTACCAAAAAAAATGGAGAGCCTAAAGACTTAAATCTTAAAAAATGGAAGGAAGTTTTAACCAAAATCAATACGTCCTTCTACCCTGCCATCGCCATTCAGGTGGACACGTTAAAACACAAAGAATTCAATATCACAGATTATGAATCGCAACTAGGTTTTGATAATAAAGGGCTTTTTAGAATCCAGGACACCAAACTTGACTTTTATGGCGGAAAAATAACGATGAATGTGGATGTTGGGATCAAAGTTGGCGAAAACACGCCGGTCAGCATTGATATGGATGTTCAGGATATGGACCTTCATGAACTCGTAACGCGATTTGATTATTTTAAGAATGACGCTTTAAGACAAGCAGAACATATTGCAGGAAACTTAAATTATAATCTTACAGCACAGGGCACCGCTAACAATGAAGGCGAAGTGAATATGAATTCATTAAATGGATTTCTAACCTTAGAAATTAATGACTTGACGCTTTACGATTACAAGCCTATCATGGAAAACATCCCTTTGATGAAAGCCGAGCGTTTCAAAAATTTAAGATTTCAACCTATCGTACAAACTTTTGAAATCAGAAATGGTGAGCTCATTATTCCGCGAACACAAATACAATCTTCAGCGATACATCTATTCTTTGAAGGCCGCTTAAAACTTAATGAATACGCCAACATATGGTTGTCCATCCCATGGAAAAACCTAATGAGTAATGATGGTTTAACCTTACCAGAAAAAACCACATTTGACGCTGCAGGAGCCAAATTCTACTTACAGTTCTTGCAAAATCAAAAGAGTGAAAAAGCGAGAAAGCAAAAACTAAAAGTCAAATTCCGATTAGGAAATCGAAAACTCAGAAAGCTGCAGAAAAGCTTGAACCATTAATCAGGTACGCTTCCTCTCAGATTCCTTATGGATAGGCACCACATTTCTATTTAAATCCATCTTGAAGTTTGATTTCCACTCGCATTCATCCTATTTGAGTCAAGGTTCTACTTACAGTTTCATAATTTTAAGGGTATTAAAGATTATCTCACGGATAATTATTCATTCAATGCCTTTTTCCTATGAAAATGATTAATTATAAAATAGTTTCAAAGCGCATCGCCATTATAATTTCAGCACTGATGGGGCTGATGGCCGTTGTAATTCTTGGTTTTTATTTTTTTAAAAACAACCCTGAATTACTGCAAAAGTCGGAGCGTACCATCACGATTTGGGAGCCTAGAAATGTGGATGAAGACATGGCGAATTCGTTTATAATGCCCGATGTAAAATATGGTTATGACTTGCTTACCCAAACTCAAAAGCACCTTGGGCCACAAGCGGAAAATCCTCAAATGCGCTTATCAGGCAACAACCTTAAATGCACAAGTTGTCATTTAGATTCAGGTAATAGACCCGGCTCAGGATCTTGGGCAGGGGTAACACAGCGCTATCCATCTTTTCGAGGTCGTTCAAATGCTATGGGAACCATTGAAGATCGTATAAATGGCTGTATGGAGCGAAGCATGAATGGGCAAAAACTCGATAAAGATTCGAGAGAAATGCGTGCCATTGTTGCTTATATGGACTGGTTAAGTGAAGGCATCCCGAAAGATGAAGTTAAAAAAGTATCAGGATATACAACATTAGATCCTCCTAATGCCAAAGTGGATTTACAAAAAGGCAGACAGGTTTTCACGAAGCATTGTATAGAATGTCACCAAGAAGATGGCCAAGGCTTAAAACACGAAGATTTCAGGGATGGTTATGTCTATCCGCCACTTTGGGGCGATGACACCTTTAATGACGGTGCTGGGATGCATCGCGTGTTGACCGCAGCGCAATTTATCAAAGCAAACATGCCGTATTTAGTGGCAACAAGAGATAAACCTGTACTCACTGATGAAGAAGCTTATAACGTGGCAGGCTATATTAATAGTTTTAATCGCCCTGAGAAATCCAATAAGGAAAAGGATTATCCTGACTTAAAACTAAAACCGGTTTCTACGCCTTACGGACCTTGGGAAGATGATTTTACTGCGGAACAGCATAAATACGGGCCCTTCCCTCCGATTATTGCGTATTACAAAGAGAAATTTGATATTAAGAAATCAAAATAAACTCAAGTCAATTGAAAGCTAAAACCCCATACTGCATAAAGCACTATGGGGTTTTATATTGAATTATAATCTGTGGTTCCTATTGAATATCTGCGGCGGAAATAAATTGAATTCCTAAATATTCCATTTTCTTCTTAAGCTCCTTATAGTTTTCTGAATCTAAAGGTTGAGAAGCGTCTTCAATAAAAAAGCATGCAAATCCTTCCTTAAAAGCATCGTAAGCAGAATAATACACACAAATATCTGCGGCAAGTCCGCATAAAAATAATTGTGTCACACCCTTTTCTTTTAAATATCCTGCCAATCCTGTAGACTTTAAATGGCCGTTGTCATAAAAGCCACTGTAACTGTCAATTTGATTATCAGTACCCTTTCTAAAAATAGCTTCCCATGTTGTGGAATCGAGATCCGGATGAAATTCCGCACCTTCCGTCCCTTGTACACAATGGTCTGCCCATAACGTTTGTGGTTTCCCATGAAGTTCTATCACTTCAAAGGTTGATTTTCCTTCGTGATTGGAAGCAAAACTGATATGATCTTGAGGGTGCCAATCTTGTGTCGCAACCACCAAATCAAATTTAGGCTGAATGCTATTAATTACCGGTACAATTTTATCCCCACCAGGAACCGGTAGCGATCCTCCCGGTATAAAATCATTTTGAACATCAATTATAAGAAGCGTTTTCATCTAATTAGAATTTGTGTTTAAGAACAAGATTATTGCGTTCTTCTTTGAGTTTAGAACTAAGACCTATTTTATAAATATGCGGATTCTGAAAACGTTTATATTCTTCAGGGAGTTTTTCCAATCGCGATTTTGAATAGTCTGCAATTTCAGTAACTGTTCGGGTTGGGATGACTCTTTTGCCATTGGTCATAACATCCTGAAGCAACGCTTCATTTTCAAACCCTTTTAAACTCATACTTTTTGTAGGATCGAACGGGTGCTCCATTTGCTCAACGGCGCCTTCATCAAAAATAGTCACAGCATCCGCACCATAAAACATTCCGTTTTTATCCAATATGCGATACACCTGCTTTTTATAAGGCAAGGACACTTTGATAATATTTTCAGACAGTTTAATTCGCGGATCACCATTATATTCAGATAATTTATAAACTCCACCTAAGGCCGCGTCTGGCTTACCAGTTACTAAATTCGTTCCAACCCCATAAATATCAATCGGCGCACCTTGGTCTTTTAAACTTTTAATTACAAATTCATCCAATTGATTTGACGCTACAATTTTCACATAGCCTAAATCGGCCTCATCCAATATTTTTCGGGTTTGCTTCGCCAAATACGCTAAATCGCCACTATCCAATCGAACGCCCAATAGTTTTTCACCTTCACGTTCCATTTCTTTTGCCACAGTAATGGCATTTGGCAAACCACTGCGGAGTGTATTATAGGTATCAATTAGAAGCACACAGTTTTTTGGTCTCACTTTAGCGAAATCTCGGAATGCCTGTAATTCATCGCCATAACTTTGGATAAACGAGTGCGCCATGGTTCCCGAAACAGAGATATTAAAATCTTCCGCCGCTTTCACATTACTGGTGCCATCAAAACCACCAATTACAGCTGCTCTTGAAGCATAATAACCACCGGTAGCATGAGCGCGTCTAAGTCCCATGTCCAATAAAACCGCCTCCTTGGCACTATGTCTGATTCTGTTGGCCTTGGTAGCGATTAAGGTTTGAAAATTAAGGAGATTCAACAACATGGTTTCGATCACCTGAGCTTCAATAATGTTCGCTTCAACTTGTAAAATAGGACGATTAGGAAATACGACATCGCCTTCTTGACTCGAACGAATGTTCCCATTAAATCGAAAATCTTTAAGATAATCCAAAAATTCCTTTTCAAATCCGTGTTGCTCCAAAAATGCGAGATCAGAATCGGCAAACTTTAAGGTTTCAAGAACATCCAATACATTTTCAAGTCCTGCAAAAATTGCATAGCCCCCATTAAACGGATTGTGTCGGTAATAATAATCGAAAACCGCTCGTCCATCTGGTTTAGTTTTAAAATAAACTTGGGCCATCGTAAGTTGATAAAGGTCAGTATATGCTGCTGTAATCTTCAAGAGTATCTAGTTTTTAGTTAATAATGTCGAATTGTAAATATATCCAAAAAATTCAAAACAGACCGTGCGTTTATGTGGAGAAAGCTAATATTTAATGCGCCTACATCGCTATAGAGATCACAATTCTGATAGAATTGAAATTGCATTTATTTTAATGATAGCAACAAGTGTTTCATCAAAAACACAAAAATTTAAAAGAGGGCGAAATAGGGATTTTTTGGGGAATTTTTAATGGAACTCAAACTATTAGACACAAAAAGACCTTAGTGGACATTTTAAAAAATGCACTACTAAGGTCTTTAAAAGTATCGAAAATTAAGCTTCTACTAAGCTGCGTTTCGTTTTTCTATAAACATAATTAGGATAGATGCTACGTTTCGCAAAACGGTTCAGCTTATCACTATTAATCATTTTAATATACACTTGTTTGGTCACTCCAAAATATTCGTAAGTGGTACCATCTTGAAAAGTAATTTCCAACAATAAACCTTTGTGCGTATAATCGGCAATACCTGAATTCGTAATCGTTTCAGTATAGGCGTCCAAGTTAGCGGCAATAGTTTCTGGTGCAATACTTACAAGAAAATGGTAACCATCAATAATTTTGCGACTTTGTAATTCGGCTTCTTCTTGCAAAGCATCTCCATTTTGGAATTTGTCAGGATGCCATTCTTTTACCAAATCACGGTAACTCTTCTTTAAAGTCTTTAAATCGACTTCATTTTCTACTCCAAAGAGTTTTTTGTATTCATTTATGCGCTTCATTCACTATTTATTTGAGGGCGCAAAAGTACGTGTTATTATGATACGAATTGCTATAATTCGTAATTAGTTGTATTCCAGCTTAAAAGACAGAGTATCAACCTTAAAAAAACGGATGTAAACCCATTGAAATTTGAATGATTTTGGAAAGCTATTCCCGTAGCGGGCGACTTTTAGAAACTTTTAACAATTGAAAAATACTAAATAAAATTAGGCTCGTTAAGATACTATAACCTAAAAGCATAAAATTATGAAAGTAATGAAAAACATGAAATTTGGCGCTATGGCTCTCGGTTTATCCTTAGTCTTTACTGCGTGTTCAAGTGATGATTCCGTAGATACTCCTCTCCAAGGATCGCTAAAAATTGCAGCAAAAGCAAATTATAATAACGTACTTAATCGATCAGGAGAGAACGCTGTAAGCCTATCAAAATTTATTGTGAATTTTAAAGAAATTGAACTCGAGCGTAGTGACGCTGATGAAGATCTGATAGATGGCTTTTTTGGAAGCGATGACGATATCGAACTCAAAGGTCCTTTCGAAATTGATTTATTATCAGGCAACAGCATTCAATTGGCAACGGTTGAAATACCAAATGGCATTTACGAAGAAATTGAGTTCGAATTCGATAAAAGTGAAAACGAAGCCTCTGATTTATATGGCAAAAGCATGAAATTAACTGGAGAAATCAATGGTCAACCCTTTGTTTTCTGGCATGATTTTGAAGAGGAAATTGAAATCGATTATGAAGATTCCAATAAAAATTTAGTTATTGACAACAATACCAAAGAAATCCTCATCAATTTTGATCTTAATGCCGTTATGGATATGATCGATCTTTCTACGGCAACAGATACTGATGGTGACGGCTTGATAACCATTAGTCCTGACGATGAAGACGGCAACAATGACTTGGCAGAGCTTATAAAAGAAGCCATCAAAACACAAATTGATTTAATGGAAGACCAAGATTAATTATCGCCCAATCATATATCATTATAAATGTCCTAAAAAAGCTCAAAATGCTATGTTTAGGGCATTTTTTTATTTATGAAATCCAAATTATCACGACACTAACTTCTATGGATTTAGACCTGCACAAAAGTAGAATTGTAAAATAATCAACTTATTTTAGAACATATCATACCAACTTTTCATAAAACAGCGTTAAGAGCTTTACAGGGCAAGGTTTTTGAATTATATTTAACCCTAGTTAAAATTGATTGAATTTATGAATACGTTTTTAAAACGCCTTGTGATATTCCTAGCTGTAGTGGCTGTCGGACTATTTTTATATTCTCATTTTGTTGAAGATATTTTCTCAAAACGACTGAGTCCAAAAGACGTTGTAAAGTTTGAGCTCAATGACACCAAATTGGAAGTGATGTACAACAGACCTTCTAAAAAAGGTCGCGAAATTTTTGGCGCTTTAGTACCGTATAATCAAGTTTGGCGTACGGGTGCAAATGAGGCTACAACGTTTACCACCAATAAGAACTTGATAGTTGATGGACACCCAGTACCATTAGGCACATACACTCTTTGGACGATTCCTACAGACAGTATTTGGAAAGTGTATTTCAATACTAAAGAGTATCCTTGGGGCGTAGACGAGCAAATGCAACCCATGCGTGAGCCTGAATTTGACCTTTTGGAAGTGGACGTACCTGTAATCCATTTAGACAATGTAGTGGAGCTATTTACCATTGCTTTTGACAATACTACAGATAATTTGAAACTAACAATGGCTTGGGACCAAACCAAGATTGAAGTTCCGATGGAAGTCAGCAAAGAGCAACCAGAGTAACTACTGGAAGAGTAAAAACTTTAAATCTAAATTCGCTAAATAAAATAGTTTGAGTAAAACGCGTAAATCTTCAGCACTACAAGAAAATGAAGGTGTTTCTGACCCTGAAACCACTAACAAACTCGCTATTCAAGCAATTAAAAATAAACGACTGAGCCAACCCTCTGCGGCCGAATTGGTCAAGGGCATTTTGGCCAAAGACCGTACTGCATTAAGCAGAGCCATCACACTCGTTGAAAGCACCAATCCGCTGCATCTTAAAAAAGCAAACGCCATTATTCAAGAGTGTTTGCCGTATGCCAACAAATCTGTCCGCATTGGCATTACCGGTGTTCCTGGTGTTGGCAAGAGTACCTTTATTGAAACTTTCGGAACATTTTTAACCTCCCAAGGAAAGAATGTTGCCGTGCTTGCAGTAGACCCGAGCAGCAAGTTAAGCCATGGCTCTATTTTAGGCGATAAAACCCGAATGGAAGACCTCGTTAAGGACGACAATGCATTTATCCGACCTTCGCCTTCTGGCACATCGTTAGGTGGTGTGGCACGCAAAAGTAGAGAAACCATCATTTTATGTGAAGCTGCCGGTTTTGACACCATTTTAATTGAAACCGTAGGTGTTGGCCAAAGTGAAACTGCCGTACATAGTATGGTAGATTTCTTTTTACTGTTGAAATTAACCGGTGCTGGCGATGAATTACAAGGCATTAAACGTGGCATTATGGAAATGGCTGATGCTATTGTAATCAATAAAGCGGATGGCGACAATCTTAAAAATGCCAAATCAGCAAAAGTGGAATTTAACAGAGCGCTACACCTCTACCCTCCAAAAGAATCTGGATGGCAACCTAAGGTATTGCTGGCAAGCGCCCTAAAAAATGAAGGTATTCCTGAAGTTTGGGAGTTGATTGAAAACTACATATCCCTAGCTAAAAAGACCCATTTTTTTGACCACAAAAGAAAAGAACAAAACAAATTCTGGTTGCTTCAAACTATTGAAGACCGCTTAAAATCTGATTTTTACAATAATCCTTCCATCAAAACAGAATTAAAAATTCAGTTGGAACGTATTGAAAATGGTACCACCTCTCCATTCGCTGCCGCAGAACTATTATTGGGCTTGAAATAGATTCCTTCTAACGTTAAACCACCACTTCAACATCGATTTATTCTTCACACGTTAAACTCGTTATAAATCATAACTTGGTGTTCTCATAATTAGTTAAAATTGACTAACTTTTCAACACTTAAAATTCTAAATGCGATAGTATTATGCGATTATTCACTAAAATAAAATCCGTTATTCAATTAATGAAAGAGGTCGATTTTGAAGACCTGAGTAGGATTTCAGAAAAAATAGATTTACCCAAAATAATGAAGACCGTTGGCGATTTGGATGACAAACAGCTGGACGGACTTATGAAAATGCTTTCGGAAAAAAGCAAGAAAGGCCAGCACCAACTCCCACCTATTGATGGCGATTTTTACGATTTAGATTTAAAACTTACCCAAGAACAACGTGCCATCCAAATGAAAGTCCGCAATTTTATGGAAGATGAAGTTGAGCCAATAGCCAATGAGTATTGGAAAAAGGCAAAGTTCCCTATGGAGATTATTCCTAAGCTAGCCGCGCTAAATATCTGTGGCGTAGCCTATGAAGGTTACGGCTGTCCTAATCTGCCGTTTATCATGGAAGGCATCATCGCGGAAGAATTGGCGCGTGTGGATGTTTCCATATCTACATTTTTTGGTGTCCATAGCGGACTTGCCATGGGGTCGATTTACCTCTGCGGCAGCGAAGAACAAAAACAAGAGTGGCTACCGAAAATGCAAAAAATGGAATTGATAGGCGCTTTTGGGCTCACAGAACCCAATGTTGGAAGTGCTGTAGCTGGTGGGATGGAAACGACCTGCCGACAAGAAGGTGATGAATGGGTGATTAACGGACAAAAAAAATGGATTGGAAATGCCACTTTTGCTGATGTGACCATCATTTGGGCGCGAGAGGAAACCACCAATAAAGTAAAAGGCTTTTTAGTCCGCAAGGACACTCCAGGATTTGAAACTGAGAAAATAGAAGATAAAATGGCACTCAGGACTGTTCAGAATGCCATCATAACGCTAACCGACTGCAGAATTTCAGAAAAAGACCGACTCCAAAATGCCAATTCCTTTAGAGATACTGCCAAAGTACTACGAATGACGAGAGCTGGCGTTGCGTGGCAAGCCGTAGGTTGTGCTCGAGGTGCCTATGAAAATGCGCTGAAATACACCAAAAAACGTGAACAGTTTGGAAAACCAATCGCTTCATTTCAATTGATTCAAAATCATTTGGTGGAAATGCTTTCCAATTTAACCGCCATGAAGACTATGGTCTACCGACTTTCCGAACTGCAAGACCAAGGTTTATTAACAGATGAACACGCCTCCTTGGCCAAAGTATTCTGTTCTTTAAGAACAAGAGATGTGGTGAGTCAGGCACGTGAAGTGATGGGTGGCAACGGTATATTATTGGAATACAACGTGGCGCGTTTTGTGGCGGATGCAGAAGCCATTTACTCCTATGAAGGTACTAAAGAAATCAACACCTTAATTGTAGGTAGGGCAATTACAGGTTATAGTGCTTTTGTATAAGACCTAAAAATATTCTGAATTACTTTAAATAAGGTTTTAATATCTCCATATAGCTGATGGTTTAAGACCCTTAATCCACTGGTATCAAAACGCTTGCGCTGCTCGTTTATATCATTAATTTGAAGTTTAATAATGGACTAATAAATGACGTTCATTTCCTTAAATTTTTGATAAAATTATGTGAACAAAGTGATATCTTTCGCCCACATTTCAGACTTTTGTGGCACGTTTAAAAACGTGTTCAACATCTGAACTTAGCGCTCTAATTTGTGCTACCAGAATCTCTGTAATTAGTACAGTAACAGATTTTCAAATTATAAAAATTGTCAAGACATGAATACGTGCCGCGCAACATTTCATTACCATGACAATTCAATCACTTGAAGGTAAAAATTTGAAACATATTCACTTTATAGTTAATCCTATTGCTGGTTCTGGCAACCATGCGATCACACGAAAATTTTTGAATAAATTTTTCGATAAGGATACTTATGAGATAACTATAAAGAATTCTGATTACAAAAAACACGCAAAAACATTAACAAAAACGTCCATTGAAGAAGGTGCAGATGTTATTGTAGCCTGTGGTGGTGATGGAACCATTAATGAAGTGGCTACGTGTTTGGTAAATACCAATATTGCTTTAGGCATTATTCCGTTGGGATCTGGCAACGGATTGGCATCAAATTTAAAGATTCCGAAGCGCATTGAACACGCTATAGACTTGATCAAATCGACCACCATTAAAAAGATTGATGTTGGTCGTATTAACGAACATTACTTTTTCAGTAATACGGGCATTGGGATTGATGCACAAGTGATCATGCATTATGAAAATTCCAATAAACGCAAACTACTGAGTTATATCAAATCGTCGTTAAAAGCATTGAAAGGCTTAAACTATCGTAATAAAATCACGGTGGAAATCAACGGAAAAACGATTCAAACCTACCCTTTTTTAGTTTTTATTTCAAACACTAATGAAATGGGCTATAACATCAGTTTGACGCCCATGGCATCCTTACAAGATGGGCTACTGGATGTGCTTATAGTTTCAAAAATGTCAAGGTTAAGATCTTTATACTTCGGCTTAATGATTTTGCTTAAAAAGCATCACTTAATCAAAGAAGCCCAAAGTTATCAAGCTAAAGAACTAAAAATCCGTCAAGCCGATCAACATATATATGAAAGTCAGATTGACGGAGAATTTTTTAATATTGAGAGTGATGCTATTGAAATTTCGCTATTAGAAAAATCACTTCACGTCATTGCCTAATGTAGAAGCATTCACACCAAATTTAGCGATGACGTAGCTATTAAGTTTATAAAACAACGTTCCCAGAAGTGCTCCAAACAAGGATCCTAAAACCACATCTAAAGGATAATGTACGCCAATATAAATGCGGCTATACCCCATTAGAAGTGCCCAACCTATCAAGAAGTATAAGAGATATTTAAATCTTTTTTTTAAGGTTAATCCAATAAATAAGGCTGCTGCCATGGTATTGGACGCGTGACCTGAAAAGAAGCCATATTTACCACCACAACTCGATTTAACAAGTCGCATGCCATCAATTAATTCCGCTAAATGGCAAGGTCTAAGTCTGTGAAAGCCATATTTAAAGAGATTGGTCACTTGGTCTGTAACCAGAATCATTAATGCAACAGCTACAATCGTGATTAAAAATGCTTTTAACTGCACTTGTCTATAAATCAAATAAAGCAGGATGGCATAAAATGGAATCCAGTTGAATTTAGAGGTATAAGCCATCCAAAACGGGTCCCAAGTTGGCGTCCCTAAACTATTCAGGAAAATAAAAACTTCAGTATCTAACTGTAAAATTTGATCAATCATTAGTCGTTGTATCTTTCAATTTCACGATCGTAGAAATCTGTAGCCTGCTGAATTAAATTCTCAGTTTCAGAAGTAATTTCCTTTTCATCATGTTCATCAAACTCTTCCATCCACTCGACCTCATCATTTTCGAGATTTAAAATAAAACGAGGAAAATCGGTATGTATAATGTAAATAGCATCAGGAAAATCTGTGTTATCGCCGAGGATGAATTTTGGTAGTTCCATATGAAAATAGTCTTTTTTTAGTTCTTATGCTGTGTTAAAATAATGCCCGCTAATATACAATAAAAGGTGATATTCTTAGATTTCGATAGAAGCGCTCGCCTTTTATTAATTTAATAATGGCTAGGCTTAAGAAACTTTAGGCACCTCTGACTTTATGAGTTTTTTGGTCAAATAATCAAATCTGATAAACAACAATATCGCAGCACTTGTCAGTCCTGCAATAAGCCCGAGCCAAATCCCTAAACTTCCCCACATATCTTCTTTCCCAAAATAATAACTGACAGGGAAGCCAATTCCCCAATAGGAAATGAAGGTGATTATCGTCGGAATTTTAACGTCTTGTAATCCTCTCAATGCACCTAAGGCAACCACTTGTAAACTGTCGCTAATCTGAAAAATAGCCGCTGCCAACAATAATGTTGAAGCAATTGCAACCACTTCCCTCGTATCTACCGCGTTTAATGGATCATCTAAATCAACGTAAATGGTTGGGAGCACTTTATGCAACGCTATAAATAATAACGCGGAAATGACTGCCAGAATAACGCCTAAATAGAATATAGACATGGCAATGCGTCGTAATTCAGTAAAATTTTGCAACCCTTTCTGATTCCCTACTCTAATCATAGCGGCTACACTTAATCCCGTAGCCACCATGAATGTCATAGACGATAAGTTCAATGCAATTTGATTAGCCGCTTGCGGATTTTGACCTAGCGTTCCACTTAACCAAATGGCCGATGTGAAAATGGCCACCTCAAAAAACATTTGCATGGCACTAGGAAATCCAATATTGATGATCTTTTTAAGCATTGCAGATTCCAACACAAAAATCTTGATATTGGTGACATAGGCTTTCGATCTATCGCGAGCTCTTAAAAGCCACCATAAGAAAAACACCATGATTACCCTAGAAATCAAGGTTCCTAAAGCCGCACCTACAAGACCCATTTCTGGAAATCCGAATTTACCAAATATCAAAAGGTAATTTAAAACCACATTGATCACATTGGCAACGATAGTAGCGTACATCGGATATTTTGTGAGCGATAATCCATCACTGAACTGTTTAATGGCTTGAAAAATAATTAACGGTATCAATGAAAACCCAACCAAATCCAAATAAGGAATTGCCAGCTCTACAACATGTTCCGGTTGGTCCATGACAAACATTAGAGGTTTGGCCATAAGTAACATCAGGAACAAAAAGATTCCTAAAACGGTACACAGAAACAACCCGTGTTTGAACGCCGATTTCCCTTTTTCAAAATTCTTCTCAGTATCTGCTTCTGCTACTAATGGCGTGATGGCTGTAGAAAAACCAATCCCCAAAGACATTGCTATAAACACAAAGCTGTTACCGAGAGATACTGCTGCAAGTTCCGTAGCCCCTAACTGGCCAACCATGATATTATCTACCAAACTCACAAAAGTATGCCCAAGCATACCAAGCATAACCGGCGCTGCTAAGTTTAAATTGTACTTAAATTCTTTAGTATATTGAGATAAAACCACGTTGAAATTTTAAAAGTGCAAAGGTAGTAGTTTGCTCAGCTTTATGAATGATTTTATGATTTAATTTCGCCTAAGATAAAGTTGATAAACAATTAGATATTGTTAATTCGTTATACTGTTTTGTGGTTCACAAGTCAGCTACAAACAGTTACTTCGCAGGTGAAAATCTATTGTATTTTAAAAATATATGAAGTCACCTTTATTTCAGATGATAATCTTTCAGTATCTTTTCTAATTTGACAAAAGAGTTTGGCTCAATAATTTGTGTATTAATTACAAACTTGTTTTTTTCTCTTATCAATTTATAATCTCCAGCAAATTCTTGAATTGATTTTATATCGGATAGTTTTATTTTTTTCGGAAACAGCGTGTTTTTTATTAATTCTCCATTTTTAAGAGTGAGATATTGATTTCGTTTCTCAAAGAAGTATACTATAATTAAGGAAATTCCAGCTACCATTTGCCCAACTCCAACAGAAAACAATGATATCTCTTTCATACCCTCAGCTTTAAATGATAACATCGTGAGTAGCATACCTATTGCAACAAAGAAAATTCCCATTTTTAAATTTCCAGTTAATCTTTGCTTTGTGTATCTAATTTTCGTCATTTCTAATGTTTGTCAAAAACAGATTCATTTTAAAACAATGTGCTTACCTGTTGTTTTGCCGCTTCATATTCTGCCAGCATATCCTCAACAATAGCGGCAACCGGTTTTATGTCATGAATTAAGCCTGCAATCTGACCTATTTCCAATTCTCCTTCAACAAGATCGCCTTCAAACATCCCTCGCTTAGCGCGTGCTCGCCCTAACAACGCCTTCAAATCGTCAACACTCGGTCCTGTTTGATAAAGCTCAACAATATCATTATAAAACTTATTTTTAATCAAACGCACCGGTGCCAATTCTTTTAAAGTCAACTGCGTTGCACCTTCTTTAGCATTCACAACTTCATCTTTAAACGCCTGATGTGCGGAACTTTCTTCGCTCGCAACAAATCTGCTCCCCACCTGAACGCCATCTGCACCTAATACCATAGCTGCTAACATGCCCCGACCTGTAGCGATTCCACCAGCTGCAATGAGTGGAATATCCAAAGCTTCGCGTACCATCGGAATTAATGTCAGTGTCGTACTTTCTTCACGACCATTATGTCCCCCGGCCTCAAAACCTTCAGCTACAACCGCATCTACGCCCGCTTCCTGTGCTTTTAAAGCGAATTTTACACTACTCACCACATGCACCACCGTAATACCGCGTTCCTTAAGCCATGACGTCCAGGTTTTAGGATTTCCGGCTGATGTAAATACAATTTTAACGCCTTCTTCCACAATAATATCCATGATTTCCTCAATGTTAGGATACAGCATGGGTACATTAACACCAAAGGGTTTGTCAGTAGCTTTTTTGCATTTTTGAATATGTTCACGTAGCACATCTGGATACATTGATCCTGCACCAATAAGGCCTAGAATTCCAGAATTACTTGATGCGGAAGCCAATCTCCATCCACTATTCCAGATCATTCCTGCTTGAATGATTGGGTATTTGATATTGAAAAGGGTTGTAATTTGATTTGACATTTATGATTTTATAAATTTAAAATTTGAAGATGAATTACTTGAATCTATTTTTAACAGATATGTTCCTGAAGCCAATGATGACACATCCAATATAGAATAACTGCCTTCATACATTTGCTCAATTACTAATTTACCTAACGCATTATACACACGAAGTGTTCGATGTACATTATCTGCAGGTAATTTTAAATGCAATTGATGAGAAACAGGATTAGGAAATAGTTTATAACCGTTTATATCGGCGTCTTTAGTAGAAAGGGTTAAAGCTAATGCTGCCTTAAAATCGGGAATCCCAAATCCTAAAAAATAATCGGGCGTTTCATATTGAGAGGACGAAACCCTGACAAATTGTTTTAGTTGCTCAGCACTGGCCGTTGGCATGGCTTCCCATAAACTTGCCAGCGCTCCGGCTATAATCGGCGCACTGAAGGATGTGCCGTTATTATTGACAACCGTATCTTTTTCATCAATAACAAAAGAACCCAGTCCTTGAGCCACCACATCAGGTTTTTGGGTGGGCTGAAATGCACTTCCGCGAGAACTAAATGAGGCATAAACGCCATTGGCATCTACAGCTCCAACCGTAAACACACCTGCTGCATCTCCCGGCGCAGTGACAATTCGCCATGGCGTCTGGCCAGAGTTACCCGCAGAATTAACCACTAATATTCCTTTTTGTGATGCAATAGTAGCGCCTCGACTTATAAAGGTTGTGGTCCCATTCATTTCTGATGGAGTATAGTCGTAATTGGAATTATCAAAAGTATTATACCCCAAAGACGAGGTAATGATATGCACACCTAAACTATCCGCCCGCTCCGCTGCTTCCACCCAATAACTTTCTTCTGCTGGACTTTCTTTCGCTGCTTCTTCGGTGCGGAATAAATAATAGGACGCGTCGGGTGCCGTACCAACATATTCATTTTCTATATAACCTGCCATGGTACTCAACACACGTGTGCCGTGAGAACTGCCTGCATAGTCATAAATAGCCGAAGTTCGGTCTACAAAGTCATAACCGCCTAATAATTTCTGATGGTCTCTCAATCGTTTAAACGCAGCCATGGTGTTCACATTAGGAAATCCAGAATCAAATACCGCAATCTTAATGCCCTTACCTGTGTAATTCTCAATATGAAGTGCATCCACATTAATCATGTCCACTTGATTTTCAGCACTCCCGTAATTAAAATCCTGCAGATTCGCTTCCACTGTAAATTTGTTTTGAGGTACAGATGGACGTGACAAATCGGATAGATTTCTATCGGCAAAATCGATTTTACTCACAAATTCAAAATCGAAAAGTGATGTAATTGCAGCCACATCTCCTCTAACATAAAGTGCATTCATCCACTTAGATTTTGCCAAAACAACGATGCCATTTACAGCTTTTACAGTGGAGATATAAGAAGCACGCACAGGAACATCGCGACCATCAACACGAATATTGTGGCGCTTTTTCCTATCAATAGCTTGTTGGGAAAGAATGGTAATCGGATTATTTATAGAAGCTTCAACGTTTTCCTTATCCGCAAAATAAACCCAAGCATCCTGTTGAGAAAAGGCAGCCTGAGACATGCAGCATAAGAAGAACAGAAGAAATTTCATGTAATACAGCAGTAATTTAGAAAAATTAGTACTGCAATTTAGGAAATAACACCCGAACCTACTAATTCATCATCAAGATACCAAGCTACAAATTGACCTTCTGTAATGGCAGATTGTAGTTCTTCAAAAACCACATAAAGTCCATTTTCCAACTGATGTAAAGTGGCTTTTTGAAGTGGCTGACGGTATCTAATTCTGGCATTGACTTCCATGGTCTGATCCAATTCCAATTTTAAATCCTCACGAATCCAATGCACCTCATCATTAGAGACAAATAATGCTCTTTTAAGAAGTCCTGGATGATTTTTACCTTGACCGGTGTAAATGACGTTTTCCTCAACGTCAGTATCGATTACAAACAGCGGTTCTACGGTACCACCCACAGCAAGCCCTTTACGCTGACCTTTAGTGAAATAATGGGCACCTTGATGTTTACCAACAATTTTACCGTCAGTAATCGCGTAATCGACTTTACGGGTCAGGTAAGCCAATTCTTCAGCTTCCGAATTAAATTGTGGTTGTTCTTGCTTATATAAAGGTTGTTCTGATGGAATTTCCACAATAACACCTTCTTTAGGTTGTAATTTCTGTTGTAAAAACTCTGGCAATCTCACTTTACCAATAAAACAAAGGCCTTGAGAGTCTTTTTTATCGGCAGTTACCAAGTCTAATTCTGTGGCGATTTTACGCACTTCAGGTTTTGTCAATTCGCCAATTGGAAACAACGATTTTGATAATTGTTCCTGAGATAATTGACATAGAAAATACGATTGATCTTTATTGTTATCAACACCAGAAAGCAATTGATAAATAGGTTGGCCATCCTTTTCAAGTATTCCTTTACGGCAATAATGTCCTGTAGCTACATAATCAGCACCCAAGTCGAGCGCAATTTTCATAAACACGTCAAACTTGATTTCTCTATTACAAAGCACATCCGGATTTGGGGTTCTTCCCTTCTGATATTCATCAAACATATAGTCGACAATACGTTCTTTGTATTGTTCGCTTAAATCGACAGTTTGAAATGGAATCCCCAATTTATCAGCAACCAACATGGCGTCATTGCTATCATCCAACCATGGACATTCATCAGAAATGGTAACAGAATCGTCATGCCAGTTCTTCATAAACAGACCAATGACTTCATAGCCTTGCTCCTTTAATAAATACGCGGCAACGCTTGAATCTACACCTCCCGAAAGTCCTACAATTACTCTTTTCATTTTACAAAATTACGAAGATTATTGTAAACGAAATTGAATTTAAAATTGAATTTGCCTGCCCACAGTAACCCGCTGATTTTGCCGATTTCTGTAAGCTGCTTGTTGATTAGGAATTCTAACCTGAAACCATAGAATAATAGAAGATCAGAAGCCTATTTACAAACTAAGCTCCCGCAAATTTTACCAATTTAGGTAGCTCTATAATTGACTATAAACTCCAACTTGAAATATTACAAACAACAGAAACCATTTACTGCCTACTGCAGACTGACACCTGAAGACTATTATCCCCTACTGTTTAATAGGGTTTTTACTGTATTCCGTAAAATCCTTTTCTTCGGTTAGGACACCATTTTCATAAAACTTCCAAATTCCGTGTTTTTTATCATTTCTATAAGCTCCTTCCGCTAGCATCTCTCCTGCGCCGTTATAGTATTTTGACATCCCATTAAGCATGTCATTTTTATAGGTAAATTCCTTTATAAGCACGCCTTTATCTGAAAATATTTGGGAGACACCTTCAATTTTCCCATTGACATAATTGGAAAGTTCAGCAACTTGCCCAGTTTCATAATACACTGTGCGTTCTCCTTCAAGTTTTCCGTTATTTTTGTAATATTCAACGGTCATGACGGCTTTTGTCTTATTATGATAATACACCCATTTTCCAACGAAAAGAGTATCCTTCATATGCCCTTCACTAATGAGTTTCCCCTTAGATGAGAAAAACTTTACACTGATATCATCACTATCAGGACTAAATTCTCTAGTCGCACTGAGTACGCTTTGTTTCTTGTCCAATTTATAGAACTTGAACACACCAACTTCCTTCCCATGTTCGAAGGTGCCTTCATACCTTGGTTGGTCTAAACCTTCATAATTCTTTCTCCATAAACCATGACGCTCACCATTGGCATCAAATTGATTAATACCACTTTGAGCATGAACAGTGGTTAAAAATAAAGTAAAAATTACCGCAGAAAGTAGATGTTTCTTAATCATGATATATAGTTATTGAACAGTACTCGTGTTCCGTTAATTTATGTCGAACAAATAAACTCAAAAAATTCAAACTTATTTTAAAAACCTGTAAGATTTTACCCTTACCTCTAATACGAATGACAATAAAATAAAGTCAACAGAATTCTGTATTAGCTAAAGCCAATATGCAACATCTGTACCAATTCTCATATTTTAAAATCATCCTGTCATTATAGGATTGAAATAAAAATGCCTCTGGAAGTGTCAGAGGCATTTTTTATATTTTAGAAAACAAATTAGCGTTTTCCTTGTTTTTTCTGTTGTTGTTCAGCTTGTTCCATCATTTCTTTCATTTTCTTCTGGAACTTACTTTCTTTTTTAGGTTTTGCTTTATTCTCCTGAATACGAGCATGGATTTTATCTTCATCTAAAATAAAATTCTTGATGACCAACATAATTCCAATACTAATAAGGTTAGAGATAAAGTAATACAAACTCAATCCTGACGCATAGTTATTAAAGAAGAATAACATCATGATTGGCGAGAAGTAAATCATATACTTCATCATTTTTGCCATATCCGGCATCCCTTCTTGAGTTGGTTGTGACGCCATTTGCTGACCTGTAGTCATCTTCATATAGAAAAAGATAGCAATAGAAGCCAAGATTGGGAACAAACTCACGTGATCTCCATAAAAAGGAATCTTGAACGGTAAGTTCGCAATGGTGTCATAAGATGATAAATCATCTGCCCAAAGGAAGCTTTTCTGACGAATATCAAACGCCGATGGGAAGAATTGGAATAAGGCATAGAACACAGGCAACTGAATCAGTGCTGGCAAACAACCACTTAACGGACTCGCGCCAACCTTAGACTGTAAGGCCATTGTTTCTTGCTGAATCTTTAGCTTGTTGTCTTTATATTTTTCACGGATAGCATCCAATTCTGGTTTGATAATCTTAAGCTTGGCTTGAGATAAGAACTGTTTGTACTGTACAAATGATAGACATAATTTGATTAAAATCGTCATTACCACAATTGCAATTCCGTAAGGCATAAAAGAGCCTAACAGTGCAAATAGTGGAATAAACAAGTAACGGTTGATCCACCCGAAAATACCCCAACCTAATGGTAATATTTCATCCAGGTTTCTGTCATAGGCATTTAAAATCTTATAATCACTAGGACCATAATACAAATCCATGCTCTTATTCAATTCACCACCTTGCAATGCCAACGGTAATTTTGTAGTAAACGCCTTGGTGAAAATGGTATCTACATCCTCATCCTGAACTAAGTTTCTCGATTTAAAATAACCTTCTTTAAAAGGTTGATCTGCCAATAAAATGGAAGTAAAGAAATGTTGTTTATGAGCCACCCATGTCACATCTTCAGCAGTATCATCAGTTTCATCCTGTTGCCCTAAATAATCATCTTTTCCACCTTCATATTCAAAAAGGAGTTCCGTGTATCTATTTTCATAAGAAACACTTTTTGCATGGCGGTAAGTTTTGGTATTCCAGTCTAAATTTACTTGCTGTGAACTGTTGATGACATCACTCAGCCCTTGTGAACGCACATTAAAACCAAACATATAATCATTTGGCTTCAACTCATAACGGTACTCTAAAAACTTGCTTTCAGAAACTTTAAGTTTCATCGAAACCACAGTGTTTTCTCCGTTTTCAGTTACTGTTGGCTCAAAATAAAGGTCCTTAGTATTTAGATTTCTATTATCTGTAGTAGAGAAAGAAATATTGAAGTCCGCATTACCATCTTTAATAATGTAGATTGGCACCGAATCATAAGAGACAAACTTTTTAAGTTTTACCTCAGATAAATAACCACCTTTATTGCTAAATTTTAATTGCAACAAATCAGTTTCAACCAAAGTTTCAGCGTCTGTAGCAGATGGTAACGTTGATGCGTAAGCAAACGCTCCCAATTTATTTTTCAATGCTTCCAACTTCAGAGAATCTGAAACCGTAGTATTGGAAAAATCTTCAGCCTTTGAAACGAACGTGTCCTTTTCTACATTTTGTTGCTTCTCTGCAGCAATTTGCGCTTGCTTTGCCTTTTCTTGAGCTGCAATTTCCTCAGGAGTTGGTTTGTTCTGCCAAAGCATGAACAACAATATTCCGAAAATAAGAACGAATCCTATAATAGAATTGAGGTCAAATTTTTTTTCTTCCATTTATTATATGTTCAGACCTACAAGACTTTATAGGCCCTTTTTAAATTGATACTAAATTTTGTTTTTTGATAAGATTGATCTGCACAAAAATGCATCCAAATTTACTTTTGTGCCATACTGACACAATTTGCATCTTTTTTATAATCTAATGCTGCCTTCACAAATGCCACAAAAAGTGGATGCGGATTGGCAACAGTACTCTTATATTCTGGATGATACTGCACACCTACAAACCATCTATGGGACGGAATTTCAACGATTTCAACCAAGCCTGTGTCAGGGTTTAATCCTGTAGCCTTCATTCCTGCGCCTTCAATTTGCGCTTTATAGGCATTATTGAATTCATAACGATGGCGATGACGCTCCATGATATCTGACTTTTGATATACATCTTTAGCGATGCTACCGTCTTCTATATGACATGCCCAAGCACCAAGACGCATTGTACCTCCTTTATCTGTTACGTTTTTCTGAGATTCCATCAAATCAATAACAGGATCAGATGTATGTTCATTCATCTCAGTTGAGTTGGCATTCTTCAAGCCTAACACATTACGAGAATATTCAATAACTGCCATTTGCATTCCTAAACAAATTCCTAAGAACGGAATGTTATTTTCTCTCACAAACTTAACGGCTTC
Organism: uncultured Gelidibacter sp.; assembly: GCF_947500795.1. Classification (GTDB taxonomy): domain Bacteria; phylum Bacteroidota; class Bacteroidia; order Flavobacteriales; family Flavobacteriaceae; genus Gelidibacter. The sequence continues at coordinate 52,800 of NZ_CANMTE010000003.1, forward strand.
AATTTTTCCATCAACACCACGCTCTCCAAATCCTGGAGCCACCAACACACCATCTAAATGTGCCAATTGTTGTGATGCATTTTCAACAGTTAAATGCTCAGAATGTATCGGTTCAACCTTTACTTTTACTTCATTTTCAGCGCCTGCATGAATAAAGGCTTCCAAAATTGATTTATAAGAATCCTGAAGTTCCACATACTTTCCAATCAAGCCAATTGTGATTTCGCTCTTTGGATTTTTATGTTTGTTTAAGAATTGATTCCACTGCGTTAAATCTGGCGCATCACTTTGAAGATTTAGTTTCTTAAGAACTACCTTATCTAAGCCTTGCTCCAACATTAAATTAGGAACATCATAAATTGTAGAAGCATCAATAGATTGAATAACGGCTTCTTCTCTCACATTGCAAAACAATGCCAATTTACGACGCAAATCCAATGGCAATTCGTGCTCTGTACGACATACCAAAATATCGGCCATAACTCCACTTTCCATCAGTGTTTTTACACTGTGTTGGGTAGGTTTTGTTTTCAATTCTCCTGCAGCAGATAAGTATGGCACCAAGGTTAAATGTATGACGATGGCATTATGCTCACCTAAATCCCATTTTAACTGACGTACTGCCTCTATATATGGTAAGGACTCAATATCTCCAACGGTCCCTCCTATTTCAGTAATAACGATATCAAATTCGCCAGACTTCCCAAGTATTTGAACGCGTTCCTTAATTTCATCAGTAATATGAGGAATCACCTGAACGGTTTTACCCAAAAACTCTCCACGACGTTCTTTTTCAATAACACTTTGATAAATACGTCCTGTAGTAACGTTGTTAGATTGACTGGTAGTCACATTCAAGAAACGCTCATAGTGTCCTAAATCTAAGTCCGTTTCTGCACCATCATCAGTTACATAGCATTCCCCATGTTCATAAGGATTCATTGTACCTGGATCGACGTTAATGTACGGATCTAATTTTTGAATTGTTGTTTTGTAGCCTTGAGCCTGAAGTAATTTCGCCAATGAAGCCGCAATGATGCCTTTCCCTAAGGAAGACGTTACTCCTCCTGTGACGAATATGTATTTTGTAGTAGTTGTCATGTTGCGCTGTTAAACGCAGGCAAATTTACAAAATTTAAATAGTTATTGTAGCATCTAATTTTAGTTATTTATGAATAGAAAGAACGGCCGCAATAGCACAAGAAAACACTCAAAAAAATAGACCTTATTTAACAGCTTATTTTTTAAGAATTTCACATAAAACGACTATTTAAAACGCAAAAAACCTGCTTCAAGGTGAAAATTTTTGAAGCAGGCCTTTCTTTTTTAGATGAAAATCTATCAGTCTATTTTCTTACTTTCTTTCTTGATTTCAAAATTATCAAAATCACCTCCATTGACTATAGTCCAATTGTCATAATTCTTAAAGTACTTCTTAATGACTTTATTGACATCTTCAACGGTCAGTTTTTTAACTTCATTTTCAACATTCTTTTGGAACATCATATCTCTTTTATTATACAAATTGGAATTGATGATTCTTGCCAACTCATTATCCTTAGCCCTTGATACGTTTTGTTCCTGAACCCAACCATTAACTGCATTTTTAAGCTCTTCTTCAGTGATACCTTCAGCAATATAACGTGCTATTTCCTCTTTAAACCCTTGCTGCACTTTGGATGCGTTTTCTGGAGCGTAGATTGCATAGATATACATGGACGAATTTTTATCATCCTTATTACTATCCACACCAACATTACCACCAGCACCGTAACTAACGCCATCTTGTTGACGTAAGCGACCAGCAATACGAGAATTTAAGAATCCACCGCCGAAAATTTCTCCAGCTATTTGTAAGGCAGCATAGTCTTTATCATATTGACTGCCTTCAAAGGACAGAATGCCCAAAGTAAATGCGTTTTTCTTATCTGGCGTAAGGATCTTTTCATTTGCAGGCTTGCTATTTTGAAATTTATCGCTGATTTCAGTATAGGGTTTATCAGATTTGAAATCGGCATACGTTTTATCAAAATACGATTTTACAGCCTCCTCATCCATATTACCAATAGCAATTAAGGAAGTGCTATTATTGACACCATAAAAATCTTTGTGATATGCTTTCAAACTAGCAACATCTACGGCTTTTATCGCTTCAATTTCTTCTTCCAAAGTTCTATTATATAAAGGATGCCCTTTTTTATAGCGATTGTTTAATAGTGCTATTTGTCGAGACACCACCGATTGTGGCTCCGATTTACTTTCTTCAAGACCGGCAAGATCTTGTGTTTTTAATTTTTCCAATTCAGCAGCATCAAACGATGGATTTTTCAACATGTCCGTCATTACCGCCAATGTTTCCATCAGATTCTCTTCAGTACTGTTTACGGATGCAGTAACACGTCCGTTAGAACCATTAAAATATATTGACGATTTTAAAGTAGCCAACTTATCTTCAATATCCTGACGCGACATTGTAGTGGTGCCCTTATTAAGCATTCTGGCCGTATATCTCGCCGCCAGACCTTTGTTCATTAATTGGTCCACGTTCCCGGTTCGTAAATTGAACGTTACATTGACTGTTTTACCACGGTTATCTTTTTTAATCAGGCCATATTCAATCCCTGTGTTTTCTAATTTACCCGATTTTAAAGTATTTTGAATATTTTCATAAGACACATCAAAAGCTTCACCGGCATCCAATGCCTCCTTACCTTTATAATTAGCCACCAATGCCTCTAAATTTTCAGTATGCGGAATCCCAACACGTACAGGATTTTTAGTCGGCATAAAGTTTCCAACCGTCCTATTCGTAGGAATCATGTATTTTTTGATGGCGTCATTCACTTTAGCAACGGTCATTTCCTCAATACGATCTCTAAAAATAAATGCCAATCGCCAATCGCCAGCACCAATAAACTCGCTCATATAAGTCCCTAAATAGGAGGAATTCCTAAACACCTGATCCATCTGCTTTAAAAGATTTGCTTTCGCACGATTCAACTCGGCCTCCGTAATTGGATTGTTTGGTAAACCATCCAACGTCGACAATAAGATTGTTTCTGCATCTGCTAATGATTTATCAGAAGGCACATCCACATTCATATATAAGAACGAAGGTTCTTTACTAAACGGTGAAAAAGACCAAATACCAGACGATTTCCCAGCATCTACCAAAGCTTTGTACAATCTGCCGGAAGGCTCATCAGTCAAAACCTGTTCAGCAATTGCCAAGGCCGCCGCATCTTCATGAGATCCTGCAGGCACATGGTAAAGCGCCGATACAATTTGCAAATCGCCTACGCGGCTTAACGTTACGCGTTTTTCACCATCTTGTTCAGGTTCAATGGTTGGGTTATCTATAAGCTTACCTTCTGGATTTTTAATCGGACCGAATTTTTTCTCAATTAAAGCCAATGTTTTTTCAGTATCGAACTTCCCAGTCACCATTAAAATAGCATTGTCCGGGCGATAGTATTTTTTATAAAATGCCTGTAAGTTTTCAATAGGCACACGCTCAATATCAGATTTATTACCAATAGTGGATTTGCCGTAATTATGCCATAAATAAGCGGCACTAATCACCTTTTCCATCAACACACGAGTAGGTGAATTTTCGCCACTTTCAAATTCGTTTCGAACAACAGAAAATTCAGATTCTAAGTCTTTTTTAGCGATATAGGAATTGACCATTCGATCAGATTCTAAATCTAACGCCCACTCTAAATTTTCATCTGTAGCATTAAAAGTTTCGAAGTAATTGGTACGGTCATACCACGTGGTTCCGTTTGGACGTGCACCATGCGATGACAATTCTTCAGGAATATTGGGATGGTTAGGCGTACCTTTAAAAACCATGTGTTCCAACAAATGCGCCATGCCTTTTTCGCCATAGCCTTCATGACGGCTACCCACCATATAAGTAATGTTGACCGTTATGGTTTGTGCAGAATTGTCAGGAAATAAAAGGACTTTTAAGCCGTTATCTAATTGGTATTCGGTAATTCCTTCTACACTTGCGACTTGTTTAATTTGCGCTTCAACATTGAAAAACATGGAGATGCAAAACAACAAAAACAGTGAAGTTTTGAGTAAATGGTTGGTTTTTTTCATAATTATATTGCTAATGGATTCACTTTAAAGGTAGTAAAAATTACAATCCTTAGTTGAATGCCACCAAAAATTTTGAAGTACGAATCCCACAACCCTATAATTATTAAGAAAATTTTGACTTTTTAAAATGACGATCGTAAATTTTAATCCGTAATTTTAAAATCACGTTTTTATAAAAAATTTAGCATGATGTACACTCAAAAAATGCTCAGAGATGGAGCTTTACAAGGAAAAACAATAGTAGTTACTGGTGGTGGTAGCGGATTGGGAAAAGCAATGTCCAAATACTTTTTAGAACTTGGTGCTAATGTGGCCATTACCTCCCGAAACCTTGATAAACTCAAGGCTACCGCTGAAGAGTTGGAACAAGACACCAAAGGAAGTTGTTTGCCTTTACAATGTGACGTCAGAAATTATGACGAGGTGGAAACCATGCTAAAACAAGCGGTGGAAAAATATGGTAAAGTAGATGTGCTATTGAACAATGCCGCAGGAAATTTTATCTCTCCTACGGAACGACTTTCAGCCAATGCTTTTGATACCATTATTGATATTGTATTAAAAGGTACCAAAAACTGTACTTTGGCTTTTGGAAAACATTGGATTGACACCAAACAAACCAATACCTCCGTCCTTAATATTGTAACCACTTATGCTTGGACGGGCTCCGCATACGTGGTACCAAGCGCCACGGCGAAAGCTGGCGTATTGGCCATGACGCGCAGTCTTGCTGTAGAATGGGCAAAATACGGTATGCGTTTTAATGCTATTGCACCTGGTCCATTTCCTACCAAAGGCGCATGGGACCGACTGCTGCCGGGCGACTTAAAAGATAAGTTTGATATGGCTAAAAAAGTGCCATTAAATCGTGTGGGCGATCATCAAGAGCTGGCTAACTTGGCTGCTTATTTGGTTTCTGACTTTTCGGCCTATGTGAATGGTGAAGTGATTACCATTGATGGTGGCGAATGGCTTAAAGGCGCTGGACAATTCAACCTATTGGAAGAAATTCCTGAAGAAATGTGGGACCAATTGGAAGCCATGATTAGAGCAAAAAAAAGTAAGAGTTAAAAAGCAATCCCCAAAACATATTTACTTTTAACAGTCTATAACCCAAAGGAGAACAGAAAATCAGTCTCCATTTTTAGGACCAATTACTATCTAAACCCTTAGTTATAAACCATGAAGAGATTTATAATTTCTGAGATTTCATCACTATAAATAAGCCTCTTTTGTTAACAAGTAACATTTTTTAAACTCGCAAATAATCGTATTTTTACCGAGACTAAAACCAGATCATTTAATGGGTAAAATCATTGCAATAGCCAATCAAAAAGGAGGCGTTGGAAAAACAACAACGTCGGTAAATTTAGCCGCTTCCTTAGGTGCATTAGAGAAAAAAGTATTATTAATAGATGCAGATCCACAAGCCAATGCATCATCTGGCTTAGGGATTGATGTAGAAGGTGTAGAAGTTGGTTCCTATCAACTTATAGAACATTCAGCAACGGCAGAAGACTGTATCATTGCTACAAATGCGCCGCATGTGGATATTATTCCGGCGCACATTGATTTGGTCGCTATTGAGATTGAATTGGTTGATAAGGATGAACGCGAGTACATGCTTAAAAAAGCAATCGACCATCTGAAAGAAACATATGATTATATCTTGATTGACTGCGCTCCTTCTTTAGGTCTGTTGACCTTGAATGCACTTACAGCTGCGGACTCGGTGATTATCCCGATTCAATGTGAGTATTTTGCGTTGGAAGGTTTAGGTAAATTATTGAACACCATAAAAAGTGTGCAACGCATCCACAATCAGAATTTAGATATTGAAGGCATGTTGTTAACCATGTATGATGCGCGTTTACGTTTGTCAAACCAAGTTGTTGAAGAAGTGCAAAAGCATTTTAGCGACATGGTTTTTGATACGATTATTCAGCGTAATGTACGTTTAGGTGAAGCGCCGAGTTTTGGTGAAAGCATCATTAATTATGATGTGAGCAGTAAAGGAGCCACCAACTATTTAAGTTTAGCAAAGGAAATTATTAAAAAGAACCATTAATGGCGAAAGCAACCCAAAAACAAGCTTTAGGAAGAGGATTATCAGCACTTTTAAAAGATCCTGCGAACGATATCAAATCTGTTCAGGATAAAAATGCCGATAAAGTAATTGGTAATATTGTTGAATTGGAATTGGAAGCCATTGAAATCAATCCGTTCCAACCGCGAACTAATTTCAACGAAGAAACACTTCGGGAATTAGCGTCATCTATTAAGGAATTGGGCGTTATTCAACCGATAACCGTTAGAAAACTCGATTTTAACAAGTACCAGTTGGTTTCTGGGGAGCGTCGTTTTAGAGCTTCCAAATTAATCGGCTTGCAAACAATTCCTGCCTATATCAGGATTGCGAACGATCAGGAATCTCTTGAAATGGCATTGGTTGAAAACATTCAACGTCAAGATTTAGATCCTATTGAGATTGCATTGTCCTACCAACGTTTAATTGATGAAATTCAGTTGACACAAGAGCAAATGAGTGAGCGTGTGGGTAAAAAACGTTCTACAATCGCCAATTATCTGCGTCTATTAAAGTTGGATCCAATCATCCAAACAGGGATGCGTGATGGATTTTTATCAATGGGACACGGACGTGCCATCATAAACATTGAAGATCAGTCGCATCAGCTAGACATCTATGAAAAAATTCTTTCTGACAAATTATCAGTTAGAGATACGGAAGCCTTAGTTAAAAACTATCATAATAAAGGCGAGACCAAAAGTCCTGAAAAAACGGAGTTACCGAAATTCATTAAAAATGGTGTCAAAGAATTTTCAGAATACTTTGGACAAAAAATCAACGTTAAAGTGAGTAAGAACGGAAAAGGAACTATTAGTATTCCTTTCCACTCTGAAGAGGATTTTAACCGTATCAAAAAACTTGTTCAAAGTGCTAAATAAACGCATTTATATATCTCTTTTTATATTCTGCTTTGTTTCTTTCTTCGGATTTTCACAAACCGAAACGGATTCTATTCCAACAGCTACAGATAGCTCTCCAACAACGATTTCAAACGCCGTTATTGCTGATAGCGTCGTAAGAAAACCGATGAATATTTTGGCGCCTTCAAAAGCGGCCTTTTACTCAGCTATTCTTCCAGGATTAGGCCAAGCCTACAATAAAAAGTATTGGAAAATCCCTATTGTTTACGCTGCAATTGGTACCGGCATCTATATTTATTTGGATAATGATAAAAACTATAACCGCTACCGTGATGTTTACAAACGTCGCCTTGCTGGTTTTACGGATGATGAATTTTATGGTGATGGACCAACGCCTAAAGTGTCTAACGACGGACTTATTCGTGCACAAAACACGTTGCGCCGCAACAAGGAATTGTCACTATTGATCACCTTCGGATTATATGCCCTGAACATCATTGACGCTAATGTTGATGCACATTTATTACAGTATAATTTAGATGAAAATTTGGCTCTAAAACCTCATTTTCAATTTAACGAGCAGGAAAATTCCACCGACTTAGGTGTGACGCTAAATTTTAAATTTTAAACATGAAAATAGGTCTCTTAGGTTATGGAAAGATGGGTAAAACTATCGAAAAAATAGCACTTCAAAGACAACATGAGATCGTCTTAAAAGTTGACACCAACACGGCCCATTATAATCTCGAAGACGTTGATGTAGCAATTGATTTTAGTACGCCAGATGCCGCAGTAGATAATATTTTAAAGTGTTTTAGCCACAACGTTCCGGTTATTTCGGGAACTACAGGATGGCTGCACCATTATGATGAAGTTATCGCCTTATGCAAAGAAAGAGAAGGCACATTTCTTTATGCCTCAAATTTCAGCTTAGGTGTGAATATCTTTTTTGAATTGAACAAAACACTATCAAAATTAATGGCCAATCTTCCTGAATACAACATTAGTATGGAAGAAATCCATCATACCCAAAAATTGGATGCTCCAAGTGGCACGGCTATTTCTTTAGCAGAAGATATCATTATGAATTCCAAATACGGCACGTGGACTCTTGATGCTGCAAAACCTAAGGAATTACACATTAATGCCAAGCGTATTGAAGATGTTCCTGGGACACATGAAGTCAATTACACGTCTGAAGTAGACACTATTTCCATAAAACATACTGCCCACAGCCGTGAAGGATTTGCCTTAGGCGCCGTAATTGCAGCAGAATGGATAGCCGGAAAAAAGGGTGTATTTTCAATGAAAGATGTGTTAAACATTGGTTAACTTACTGCCGATTTTTAAATTGCGATTTATCAATAACAATATATTTGCTAAACAGGGCTAAAACCCTCTTTTTACAATAAAACTAAAGCTTATCAGATGACATTTACTCAGTGGTTTATATTCTTTTTCGTGATACAAATTATCCACGGACTTGGCACATGGAAATTATACATAAAAGCAGGTAGAAAAGCTTGGGAAGCCTTTGTTCCGGTATATAATGCTGTGGTTTTAATGAAAATCATCAACAGACCTTGGTGGTGGACCATTTTACTATTTGTACCAATTGTCAATTTGATCATGTTTCCTGTAGTTTGGGTAGAAACTGCGCGAAGCTTCGGAAAAAACACCACTACAGATACGGTTTTAGCCCTTGTTACTTTAGGGTTTTACAACTATTACCTGAACTATTTTACAGATGTACAACACGTTAAGGACAGAAGTTTACATCCTAAATCGGCTGCGGGAGATTGGATTAGTTCCATTCTATTCGCTATTGTTGCAGCAACCATTGTCCACACCTATTTTATTCAACCGTTTACAATTCCGACGTCATCATTAGAAAAAACATTATTGGTGGGCGATTTTTTATTCGTGAGTAAATTTCATTATGGCGCGCGACTTCCTATGACGACTGTCGCTGCACCTATGGTTCACGATACAATTCCTGTCTTAAAAGTCAAATCATATCTTTCAAAACCTGAGCTCCCTTACATGAGAATTCCTGGTTTTCAAAAGATAAAACGCAATGACATTGTGGTATTCAATTGGCCGGTCGACACTATGCTGGACATGCGCCACACCGATAAACATTACTACAAGCCTATCGACAAGAAAACCAATTATGTGAAGCGTGCCGTGGGTTTACCGGGGGATTCGCTCTCCATAAAAGATGGGTATGTGTATATCAACGGAAAGCAAAATGCACTTAATGACCGCGCACGAATCCAGTTTTCATACAACATTACTTTTCAAGGTCAGATAGCGTCAAATGCTCAAGTTTATGAAATATTGAAGCGTTTTGACATGACTGATGGTTTAGGTTATGATCAACAAAACGAAAAATGGATTATTCCTGCAGCTACTGAAGAAGCGGTGGCAAGAGCAAGAAATCATCCGAATATTGCATCCATCGAAATTAGAAAAGATTCTTTAGGTAATCGTGATGCCGGTATTTTCCCAATGAATTCGGCATATAACTGGAACAACGATTATTTTGGACCGTTATACATCCCGCAAGAAGGAAAAACCATCACATTAACGCCTGAAAACTTACCTTTATACAAACATGTTATTACGGCTTATGAAGGGCGTGAGCTTTCTGTAAATGGCAATCAAATCAGTATTGACGGTCAAGTGACGAATCAATATACGTTTAAACAAGATTATTATTGGATGATGGGAGATAACCGTCACAACTCACAAGATTCTCGCGTTTGGGGATTTGTTCCATTTGACCACGTCGTAGGGAAACCAGTCTTGGTTTGGATGAGCTGGGATGGAAAAAGTCCACGTTGGGAACGTTTTTTCACAACAGTTGGTGGTAATGGGAAACTCGTATCTTACTTTATTCCATTTCTTGTTCTCTTAGGTATTGTACTCGGTTTTAATGCATGGCGTAAACGAAGAGCTACTAAATAAGCAGCATTTCAATTATGGACATTCTACTTCATCCCACCTATTTTCCGAGTATTGCGCAATGCGTCGCCATGGTGCAAGCGAAAAAAGTGACCTTTGAAGTGTGCGATAATTATCAAAAGCAAACCTATAGAAACCGAATGACTATCTACGGTGCCCACGGCAGAATGCCACTCACCGTTCCTGTAGTCTATTCGCAAAAAAACAGACAACTGTATAAGGATATTGTCATCTCAAATGATGAAAAATGGCAGGATTTACATTGGAAATCAATTCAGTCAGCCTACAGCAGTTCTCCGTTTTTTGAGTTTTATGAACATGATCTTATACATCTTTTTCAAGAGGAAGTAACCAATTTGATGGCGTTTAACTTCAAATGTCTCGAGGCTGTTTTAGAATGCCTACAACACGATTTAAAGTTTGATAGGACTACTGAATTTGAACTACATCCGCAGTCCAAAACAGATTACCGCTATTTGGTAGATCACAGAAAAGAAAAGGAACAACCATTAAAAACCTATGTTCAAGTTTTTGATGACAAACACGGCTTTATTCCAAACCTGAGCGTTCTCGATTTGATATTTAATGAAGGTCCGAATGCATTGTTATATTTGGAACGTCAGCAACTACCTCACTAATGCTACAATCCTTTATACATTACGGAATTCATTTTGGCGTGCCTCTGGCAGTTGCACTTTTATTTTTTAAATCGGTTTGGAAACGCGCCTTTTTAATCATGATTGCTACCATGATTATCGATTTAGACCATCTTTTGGCAGTGCCACTTTTTGATCCTGGACGTTGTAGTATTAATTTCCATCCGCTACACACCTATTATGCGATGGTAGTTTATGTGGGATTCTTATTCTTCAAAAAAACTAGAATCATCGGTTTAGGACTGGTCATCCACATGATCGCAGATGCCACGGATTGTTGGATGATGATGAATTTTAATTGAAGATTGGTTGAGAATTGATGATTGATGATTGGTGATTGGTGATTGGTGATTGATGATTGGTGATTGAAGATTGTTGATTAGCACCCGTCAACTGAATACTGCTTACTGAAAACTGAAAACTGCCTACTGCAGACAGAATACTGCCTACTGAATCCCCCCTTACTTCACCTTCACCTTACTCATAATCGGGAAATGATCCGAAAGCTTAACTTCAAAAGTCTTAAAACTATTGATTTCAAAGTTTTTATCAGCCATTATAAAATCGATTCTCACAGGGAAAAACTTAAAATTAAACGTACGCCCAAAACCGTTACCAGCTTCCACAAACGCATCGCTTAAATCGTCACCTTTAATTTTATTATACACATAAGAATAGGCCGTATTATTGAAATCGCCACAAACAATCACCTTGTATTTACACTTTGCCTTATGTTCTAAAAACAAATCTGCTTGTGACTGTTGATGCCTAAAAGTGTTACCAACACGCTTAAATAAATTTTCAGAAGTTTCGTTTTTCAATGGATCAGAATTCGCATCAATTTTAAGCGATTGCAGGTGTACATTATAAATTCTGATGGTATCCTTTCCCTTTACCACGTCCACAAAAATAGCGTTGTTATAAGTGTTAGGAAACTCGATAGATCCTTTATTGATGATAGGAAACTTAGAAAAGATAGCCTGACCGTTCTTAATTTTTTTTCCTGAAAGCACTTCAAACTTATAATACTCCTTTAACTGCAAATCGTTATCAAGACGATATTCCTGCATGCTAATAATATCAGGATTCTTATCGGCTATAAATTTACTGATTTCAGTAGTGACATTTTTACTCGGCAACCATTCAAACAGATTGAATAAGCGCACATTATAGTTCATGACCGCTAAGTTTTGATCATCTTCTACTTGTTTGGAAGATGATACTTTATAGAGTGAACTCACGTAATTGAAGCCTATTAAAAGCACAATTAAGGACAATAACAGCTGCTTTTTAATATTTAGAAGCCAATAAATAACAAAGAGGATATTGACAATAATCAGAAATGGTACTGTCAGACTTAAAACAGAGATAAAAGCGGAGCGTTCCGGCTCAATATAAGGCAATATATATGACAGCAAAAGTGTAGTTGCTGCAATTGAATTTAAGAAAAACACAAACTTATTAAAGAGGTTGAGTTTTTTCATCGCACCTAGTCTTTAGCTTTAAATAAAAAAGCTTTTTCCTCCTCAGTCAGACTTTCATAACCACTTTTGCTAATTTTATCCAGGATAAGATCTATTTGCTTTTGCTTATTAAACTCTTTAAACTCATTTTTATTATGACCTGCAACAGAATTAGACTTGCGCTTGTGTACGGTTTTTAAAGGCGATTTATTACTAGATTTAAAAAGATTGGAAACCCAGTCCATTAGCTTTTCAAAACCTTCACCAATATCATTCCCTTTAATCAGCTGTTTGGCATAGAAATACCCCAACGCTACACCACCTAAATGCGCAATAGTTCCACCTTGGTTGGCTCCGAAAAGTCCTATAAGATCAAAACCTACAAGTGCAACCCCCAAATGCCATAATTTGATATTAAACATCAATAACTTGACTTGAGTATTTGGCATATAGGCACATAAGAAAATCAATAATGCCCTCACACCCACGGATGCTCCAACCAAAGCGCCTGCCGGTTTCAAAAAACTTAAAGGCAATACATTGTAAGCGAAAAGAAAAAAGAGTCCGCCCAAGATGATACCCAAGAAATAGATTTTTAGCGTGAGTTTAGATTCGAATAAATTAAGCATCATTTGAGATACGTAATACAGCACCAACATGTTGAACAATATATGGAACAAGCCATAATGCGTAAATCCGTAGGTAATGATACTCCAAGGTTTAAAGATGAATTCTCCAAGATCTTTTGGCAACTCTAACCAATATAAGCTACTCCCCGATGTTACAATCAGCGACAGCACTAACCCAATTAAAAAAACCACCACATTGATAGCGATTATTTTTTCGAGCACATTGAGGTTTCTCAATTTCTCTTGAATATCTTGATTTAATGAGGTCATCTATCCCAACGGTTTTTATTGAATTGTGTTTTCTTCCAATACCACATCATCAAAAATCCGGTTAATGCTCCACCAAGATGCGCTGCATAGGCGGTATTATTCGGGCTAAAAAACGACGTTCCTGTTAAAGCTGATATCAAATCTAAAGCGATAATTCCTGGAATAAAGTATTTCGCTTTAATAGGTACAGGTAAAAAGATAAGCATCAATTTCGCATCAGGAAATAACATTCCGAAAGCTACTAAAACCCCCATGATAGCACCTGAAGCACCAACCATTGATGAATTAAAGATGTTGAACATGCTCTGTAATAAATCCCGTTGTGCCACATTAGCACCGTCCATAACTCTTCCTGTGGTCAGGGTTTCGTGAATTTCAGAAGATGTGAATCCCGCTGCAAGCATTTCAGATTCCATAGGTAAATACTGTAAATAATATACGCCCAACATCACTAAAGCAGCTCCTAAACCAGCTGATATATAGAAAAATATAAACTTTTTAGCACCAAAAACCTGTTCTACTGCGGTTCCAAACATCCATAAAGCTAGCATATTAAAGGCAATGTGCATCATATTACCATGCATAAACATGTGGGTGATGATCTGCCAAGGCTGAAATAAGTCGTTTTTAGGAAAATATAATGCGAACCAATTATAAAACACCCCATTTTGAATGGTAAGTGTACCTATAAACATCAACACATTTATAATGAGCAAATGCTTAACGGTATCTGTAATTCCTCTCATGCTTCTTTGATCTAAAGGTTAATTAAAATTACATAAATTTTCTGTCAACCTCATCAATTGACATCGTAATAAATGTAGCGCGATTAGTAGGCGATACAGAAGGCTCCTTGCAGGCAAAAAGACTATTGACTAAATGTTCCTGCTCTAAATTTGATAAGGATTGCCCTGTTTTAATGGCCAAACTCTTCGCCATGGATTTTGCCAAGAGGTCCGTTGCGCTAAAATGACTATCAGGCACTTCCTGCTCTACATCGCTAATAAGTTGTTCTAAAATGATAGACACTTCACTGTCAGGCACATTTATTGGCAGTCCGGTAATCTCTACCTGCTCTTCATCAATCGCCGAAAACACAAAACCTGTAGCTTCCAAATCGCTTTGTAATTGCCTCAAAATAGTCAACTCTGCACCTGTAAAATGTAAATGTAGGGGAAACAACAACTGTTGACTTACAGCTTCCTTAACCGTCATGCTTTTCAACAGACCTTCGTACAATATACGTTGGTGTGCACGATGCTGATCGATCATCAACATGCCAGATTTAATGGTGCTGATGATGTATTTATTTTGAAATTGATAAGTGCTTTGCGTGTTTTCGTGTTGTAATTTATCACCAAATAGCGACACGTTTTCAGGCTCACTTTCAAATTCCACTTGACTGAAATCATGAGAATCACGAGTCCCTTTTGATTCCAAACCTACATACAAACTGTCCCAATTGTTGAGCGTTTGCTTTTTAAAAGCAGTAACCTGTTTGCCAGGTGTACGCTCTTCCCGAAACGGATTATAATTGCGATCGACCTCTACTGTTGGGGTTTGGGCGCCTTTATCTTTATAATCGTACGGCGTATCTAAATTGGTATCGTATTCAAAATCCAGAACAGGTGCAATGTTGAATTGGCCCAAACTATGTTTTACAGATGACCTTAAAATAGCATAAAGCGTATGTTCATCATCAAACTTAATTTCCGTTTTTGTCGGATGGATGTTGATATCAATCGATTTTGGATCGACCGTTAAGTTTAAAAAATAAATAGGATGATTGCCGTCCTTGATCAGTCCCTCAAAAGCTGCGTTAATGGCATGATTGAGATATGGACTTTTAATAAATCTATTATTGACAAAAAAGAACTGTTCTGATTTTGTTTTTTTGGCGAACTGTGGTTTTCCTACAAATCCTGAAATTTTCAAAACTTCAGTAGTTTCTTCAACAGGTACTAGTTTTTCATTAGTTTTTGAACCAAAAATATGAACCACACGTTGGCGGTAATTACTTTCGTACAAATTGAAAAGCTCACTCCCATTGTGGTACATCGCAAAAGCAATATTAGGATGTGCCAACGCTACGCGATGGAATTCATCAATAATATGACGTAATTCAACTGTATTGGATTTCAAAAAATTGCGACGTGCAGGAATATTGAAAAACAAATGTTTTACAGCGATTGATGTTCCTGTAGGTGTAACGGTAACTTCCTGAGTTTTAATTTCACTCCCTTCGATAGCGATCAAGGTGCCGAGTTCATCATCTTCCTGTTTGGATTTCAGCTCCACATGCGCAATAGCGGCGATACTAGCTAAAGCCTCTCCTCTAAACCCTTTCGTATTTAAACTGAACAAATCGTCAGCAGAGCGGATTTTTGAAGTCGCATGACGCTCAAAACTCAATCGAGCATCTGTTGGACTCATGCCTTTTCCGTTATCAATAACTTGAACAAGGGTTTTTCCTGAATCTTTTAGAATTAATTTTATGGATGTTGCTTCAGCATCAATGGCATTTTCAAGTAATTCCTTGACCACAGAAGCAGGACGTTGCACGACCTCTCCTGCTGCAATTTGATTAGCAACATGATCTGGTAAAAGTTGAATAATATCTGACATTAGCCTTTTGGAAAGAATATTGACAAATCAAAACCGATGATTAAAAGGAAAATAAATATTAAAATTCCAACAATAATCAGGGTACGTTTGTTTGCGGCTTGGTCAGGCGTGTTTTTATAGTCGTCTAAAGCATTTTCTAACGTGCCTTTTAAGCCAACTTTGCCTATGGTCTTTCTGTGATCATCAAATTTATGTTTGATCTCAAAAGGATTCCCCTCACCTTTATAGTGACGCGGTACATAGTTAAATTTCTTATTTTGACGTGTTTTAAAGATGCCCATAATTTCTAAATTTCGTAGTTACTCAAAACATACCAAACACCAATTACCATACCTAAAATGATTAAAAGTATGACTAACGTTGGCGCCTTTTTATTGCGCTGGTTTTTTTGACGCCATTTAGGATCAAATTCATAGGACTTGTCCTGATGCTGTTCTTTAAGATACCTTGGTGTGTAACTGAAACGTTTAGGTTGACGTTGTTTAAATAAATTCACGGTTGAACGCTTTGCCTTTGTGAACTTCAAATGTACTTAAAATACGAGGAAAAACGATGTTTTAACTGCTAAAAAATGTTAAGAAGAAGCGCGAAACTCCAAGTATGTGGTTTGAAGCTCGAAGATATGTTAATAGGAAAATAGATGATAATTATCTCAATAATAAATATCACATATGCTATCACACAGAATAGCAATGACATAAAACGACAGCCATTCCTGAATTCGCAGTTGACACCCAGCTCAACCTACTGCCAACTGAAACCTGCCTACTGCCTACCGAAGACTGCTTACTGAATACTGCCTACTGAAGACTGCCAACTGAAGACTGCTTACTGCCTACTGGCTACTGAACTAAGCGTTCTGACGCAAAACCGCCATCTTAATAGCAGCAACCGCAGCTTCAACACCTTTATTACCGTGTTTCCCGCCCGATCTATCGATAGATTGTTGCATGGTATTATCAGTCAATACACAAAAGATTACTGGAGTGTCATGCATCACATTCAAGTCCTTAATCCCATTTGCAACCGCTTCACAAACAAAGTCGAAATGCTTAGTCTCACCTTGAATCACACATCCAATGGCAATCACAGCATCCACCATATGCTCTTGCATTTTTTTGCTACCATAGATAAGCTCATAACTACCAGGAACATGCCAGCTAATGATGTTTTCAGACAGCGCACCGTGTTCTACCAACGTATTTAGCGCACCTTCGTAAAGGTTATCTGTGATATTACTATTCCATTCTGAAACAACAATCCCAAACCGAAGGTTCTTCGCATTTGGGATTGTGTTTTTATCGTAAGCCGATAAATTTTGATTTTTTGTTGCCATGTTTTTACAAACTTGCTTGCGCCTGTCCTATGAACACATCAATATTAGATGCTTCAGTAGAATTAGGATAATTTTCTTTTATCGTATTGAAATGATCAAGAGCTTTTTCAGTCTTACCTAAAGTCAATGCAACAGTGCCCGCTTTAAACAAATACATTGGCGTTGTGTACTCGTTTTTATTTAAGCTCGCTGCTTTTTCATAGTAGCTCAATGCATCTTCTGGTTGATTCAATTGAACAAAAGCATCACCGATTCTTCCTTTTGCAATAGGTGCTAATATTTTATCATCACTTGAAAAATCACCTAAATATTTAACCGTATTTTGGTAGTCATTCAAATTGTAGTAAGCCATTCCAGCGTAGTAGTTAGCCAAGTTAGCAGCAGGTGTACCACCGTACTCGTTGATGATATCCAACATACCAAACTTCCCTTCACCTCCGTTTAAAGACAATGTGTATAGAGAATCTTTAGCGTTAGTATCGTTAACTGCTTGTTCAAAATATTGCTGAGCTTTGAACATTTCGTTCATTGCCTCACTCGCTTTAGGTTCAGCAACAAATTTATTGTAGCCTAAGTACCCTAAAACAACTACAGCGATAACCGCTACAGCACCAATAATATATTTTTGGTTTTTTACTGCCCATTCTTCCGTTCTAGAAGCAGACTCATCCAAGGTGTTAAATACTTCTGCTGTTGTTGAGTCATCCTCTAGAGCTTCAGTTTTTTCAGCTTGTGTTTTTGGTTTGTAACCTCTTTTCTTATAAGTTGCCATATCATTGTAATTTGTGCGCCGCAAAATTATAATATTTATTGGTATATAAAAGGTAAATTATTTGTTATTTTTCAATAATTTGCACATCCTTTCGCACAGTTGATTAAAATCTTATTTAAAAGCGAAAATTTCACATGGTTTTAAACTCACTTTCCTTACTGAATTACAAGAATTTTGACAGTCAAGACTTCACTTTTGATAAGAAAATCAATTGTTTTGTGGGGGCCAATGGAATCGGAAAAACGAATGTCTTGGATGCCATTTATAACCTCTCTTTTGGGAAAAGTTATTTCAATCCTATCGCTTCACAAAATATTCGTCATGGAGAAGAATTCTTTGTGGTAGAAGGCCTTTTCGAGAAAGATGAGCGTGAAGAAAAAATCATTGTATCGCTTAAAAAAGGTCAGAAAAAGATGATCAAGCGCAATGGAAAGGCGTATGAAAAATTCAGCGATCATATTGGCTTTATTCCCTTAGTGATTATTTCGCCAGCCGATAGAGATTTAATTATTGAAGGCAGTGAAACGAGACGTAAATTTATTGACAGTGTTATCTCACAAAGTGATAAAAATTACCTCAACCAACTCATTAATTACAACAAAATACTTCAGCAGCGTAATGCGCTTTTAAAGTATTTCGCATTAAATAACACTTTTAACGCGCAAACATTGGAAGTTTATAACGACCAATTGCATGATTATGGTTCTGAAATTTTCACCATAAGAAAAGCATTCTTGGAAACGTTTATTCCGATTTTTAAGGAACGCTATAACGCCATTAGTAACAAACAGGAACCAGTGAATTTAAGCTATAAAAGTGATTTGTTTGAAGCCGATTTAAATTCACTTTTAAAAAACAATATTAATAAAGACAAAGCGCTTCACTATACATCTGTAGGCATTCATAAAGACGATTTGAATTTTGAAATCGACGGGTTTCCTATTAAAAAATTCGGGAGTCAAGGACAGCAAAAATCGTTTTTGATCGCTTTAAAATTAGCACAATTTGATTTTATAAAAGAGCAAAGTGGCGTCTCTCCTATTTTATTATTAGATGATATTTTCGATAAATTAGATGAAAATCGAGTGGCGCAAATTATCGAATTGGTGGATAATGAAAATTTTGGACAGCTTTTTATCAGTGACACACATGCTGACCGTACCGAAAACATCATCAAACAAGTTCATCAATCGTATAAAATGTTTAAACTTTAAACTAAAATATACTCGTATCACTATTTAATAATTCAAAATGAAAAAATTATTAGTTTACAGCATCTTCTTCTTAGTAATGGCATGTGGCAAAAATCCGGAAAGTTTCATCCCGCATTTAAATGGGTATTGGGAAATTGACGAAGTGACCTTGCCAGATGGCTCTAAACGTGACTACACTTATAATGATACTGTCGATTATTTAAGCGTAACGGACAGTTTAACTGGGTTCAGAAAAAAGATGAAACCAAGTTTTGACGGCACCTATACAACCTCTGATGACGCCGAAAGTTTAAAACTGAAAATAGAAAACGATAGTCTCAACGTCTATTACACCACACCATACGCACAATGGAAGGAAACGGTTTTAAATGCGACGGAAGATGCACTTTTGATTGTAAACGAGCAAAATGTAAGGTATCTTTACAAGCGCTTTGAACCTATAACAGTTGAGAAATAGGTTGTTAAACTATTTTCTAAAAATCAGAGCTTTTCATTTATCAAAACTACTAATAGCAACTAAAACAATTCCCAATGGCAAAACGCACTAAAGACAATCTTTCGATTAGCGAGCTTCTTCAAGAATTTGTGGACACCAATAAACTACAAACAGGACTGGACAAGGTGAACGTGAGAGATGCTTGGGCGAAAATGATGGGCAATGGAGTCAACAACTACACCACAGCTATTCAGTTGGAACGAGACACACTTTATGTACAATTAAGTTCGAGTGTGTTACGCGAAGAATTGAGTTATGGGAAGGAGAAAATTATTACCATGCTCAACGAATCTTTAGGCAAGGACATTATCAAAAAATTGGTATTGCGTTAATTTTGATGCCGATTCCTGGTTTTTAGGGTGTCATTTAAGAAAGCACACTCAGAAAATCAAACCACTTTTTTCACTGTCTTTCGTTCCGATATTTTAATTTCCAATCTAAAATTTAATTACACCACTTCTCTACCGTAATTGAAAACCCTCAATAAAATGGCATAATTCGGTCATTTAAAAATAATTATGGCCCAAAAAGCACTTTGTATCCTTTTTGGCATTATCTTTGACTTATTATTTACAATTAATTTAATATTTATTACAATGAGTAGAGGAACAGTAAAATTTTTCAACGATGCTAAAGGCTTCGGTTTTATCGTAGAAGAAGGAAACAACAAAGAACATTTTGTTCACATTTCAGGATTAATCGACGAAATTCGTGAAGGCGATGAAGTTGAATTCGATCTTACAGAAGGAAAAAAAGGATTAAACGCAGTTAACGTAAAAGTTATCTAATATATAAGCTTTTTTAAATGTTAAAGGCCCGCAACACTGTTGCGGGCCTTTTTGCTTTCAATGCTATACAAAAAAAAGCTTGGAACAATGTCCCAAGCTTTTTTTGTATGTAAAACGTTTTAAACCTTAAAACATTTCTCTTCCTGAAAAATGGAAAGCGCTTTCAATAGCTGCATTCTCATCACTATCACTTCCGTGAACAGCATTTTCACCAATAGAAGCTGCATAAAGTTTACGGATTGTTCCTTCAGCTGCATCAGCAGGATTGGTTGCACCAATTAAAGTTCTGAAATCTTCAACCGCATTTTCTTTTTCTAAAACGGCAGCCACAATAGGACCACGCGTCATATATTCTACCAATTCGCCGTAGAAAGGTCTTTCGCTGTGTACAGCATAAAAAGCCTTTGCATCAGCAGTGGTCATGTGTGTTAATTTTAATGCTACAATTCTAAAGCCTGAAGCACTGATTTTTTCTAAGATAGCACCGATGTGTCCTTTTTCGACTGCATCTGGCTTAAGCATTGTAAATGTTCTGTTAGTTGCCATATTTGTAATTTAATTAATTTTAGAGGGTGGACTCGCATAAAACAAGCCCTTTAAGTGATTTACATTTTGTAAACCACTGATAAATTTCGTGCAAAAGTACGGCATTTATCACTAAAAACCATATTATGGATATTAAAAAATTGTATCTTCGCAAGCTATGACTGAACACGATATTAAAGCAATTAAGTCGCTATTATTGGCGCCAAAACACATCGTAATTGTTCCACATAAAAACCCAGATGGAGACGCCATGGGTTCTACTTTGGGGCTTTACCACTTCCTTACAAAGAACAATCATAAAGCAACAGTGATTGCTCCCAATGATTATCCTGATTTTTTAAAATGGTTACCAGGACATGAACATGTTATCATTCATGAATCTGACAAAATAAATGCTGAGGCCTTAATTGAACAAGCCGACATCATTTTTACACTCGATTTCAATGCGTTCCATCGCTCAGGACAGATGGAACAGCACTTAGAAAATTCTAAAGCATTAAAAATCATGATCGACCATCACCAACAACCAGATGGTTACGCAACATATATGTATAGTGATGTTACCATGAGCTCAACCTGTGAAATGGTGTATCATTTTATTAATAAGCTTGACGCTGGGGAGGACATTGATACGAACATTGCCACATGTCTTTATGCAGGTATATTAACTGACACAGGCTCTTTCAGGTTTCCTTCATCTACAAGTACAACACATATTGTAGCAGCTGATTTGATTGACAAAGGCGCGGATCACTCAGAAATCTATAACGCGATATACGACACCAACAGTTTTGAACGTTTGCAACTATTGGGAGTCGCTCTTAAAAATTTAAAGATCCTGCCTGAATATAGAACAGCCTATATTACATTGACTCAAGAAGAGTTGAATGCTGCAAATTTCAGAAAAGGCGATACTGAAGGTTTTGTCAATTATGGCTTATCTATTAAAGATATTGTTTTTGCTGCCATTTTTATTGAGCATAAACAAGAGGGAATTATAAAAATTTCTTTACGTAGCAAAGGTGATTTTTCCGTTAATGAATTCTCTCGCGAGAACTTTGGCGGCGGTGGTCACACCAATGCAGCAGGAGGCAAAAGCGACCTTGGTTTAAATGAAACTGTTGAAAAATTTATTAGTATATTGCCTAGGTATAAACACAACTTAAATTTATGATAAGAGCTATTCTTCTCATTTTCACTTTAGCGCTCAGCATCAGTAGCTGCAAGTCTCCTGAAGCTAGAAAACCAATATCTCAAAAAACTGGTTCTTTTATAAAAATATCGGCAGAGCGTAATAAGAAACTAAACGCAGAAGAGACTGCGAAGATTGAAAGCATCATCGCATCAGATACTACTAAAACTTATATAGCTTCAGAAAGCGGCTTTTGGTATTATTACAATACAAAAGTAGAAAAAGACACCATCACTCCTTCGTTTGGAGACATCGTTAACTTTGATTATGATGTGAAAGATTTTAATGGTAATGATATTTATTCTGATGAAGACATCCATCCTCGTGATTATGCGATGGATCAGGAAGAGCTATTTACAGGACTTCGAGAAGGTTTAAAACTCATGAAACCAGGTGAAACTGTCACCTTTTTATTTCCTTCTCAAAAAGCTTACGGTTACTACGGTGACAAGAACAAAATTGGCACAAACACTCCCGTGATATGCGAAGTGACCGTAAATTCAATAATTCAAAACCAAAACGATTAAACTATGCGATTGATTAGAAAGGCTTTTGGCCTGTTAGTAGTAATGCTCCTTGTTACGGCAACGGCTTGTAAGGACAAATATCCAGATTTAGAAGATGGATTGTACACTGAAATTATCACCAATAAAGGGACTATGGTGCTCCGTTTAGAATACCAAAAAGCACCTGTAACGGTAGCTAACTTCATCTCTTTGGCTGAAGGCACCAACACGCTTGTAGACAGTGCTTATATTGGCAAAAAATATTTTGATGGCTTGACTTTTCACAGAATTATTGACGAATTTATGATTCAAGGTGGTGACCCAACTGGAACAGGAAGTGGTAGCCCAGGCTATAAATTCAACAATGAAATTTCTGAAGATCTTAAGCATGACAGAGTTGGTACATTATCTATGGCTAACTCAGGTCCGAACACTAATGGAAGCCAATTTTTCATTACAGAAGGTGCTACACCTAACTTAGATGGAGGATACAATGTTTTTGGATACTTGGTTTTAGGAGAAGATGTTTTACACACGCTAGCAGGAGTTGAAACTGGCCCTGGAGACAGACCGGTAGACCCTGTTGTTATGGAAGAAGTAAACATTATCCGCAAAGGAAAAGATGCTAAAAGCTTTGATGCACCAGTAGTATTTAAAGAGCATTTTGCTAAAGCTGAAGAGGAAGAAAAAGAACGTCTTGCTAAAGCTGAAGCTGCTCAGAAAGAAAGAGAAGAAAAATCTGCTAGCGCTGCTGCAGACATGAAACCTGCTTTAGATACATATGAAGGCAAGTCAAAAACTTTGGCTTCTGGTTTAAAAATGTACAATATTACCAAAGGTACCGGAGAGAAACCAAAAGCTGGCGATACTGCACAATTGTATTATGAGGGTTACTTTACAGACGGACGCTTGTTTGACAGTAACGTAAAAAGTGTTGAAGAAAACTACGGCATGTATAATGAGCAAAAAGACGAAGAGCAGATGTACAACCCAATGCCAACCAAGATTGGTCCAGACGCTCCAATGATTGCTGGCTTTAAAGAGGCGGCGGCACAAATGCGTGTAGGCGATAAATCATATTTCTTTTTACCATCTCATTTGGCTTATGGAGAGCGCGGTAACCGTATTATTCCTCCAGGAACCGACTTGATCTTTATCATTGAAATGGTAGGCATCGAAAAATAGTCTAAATATATATTATGAGTCTATTTTAAGGTCCAAGCGAATTTAAAATAGCCTATTTTAACATCAAACCGCCCTGAATATTCAGGGCGGTTTTTTTATGTCTTATTAAAGGAACCACTTCTTACTTCTTACTTCTCACTCCTTACTTCTCTCTTTTCTATCCTCTATCCTCTATTCTCTATTCTAACTTCCAACTCCCCTCTTCCAACTCCCAATTCCCCTCTTCCAACCTCACAACGCACCACTCCCATACGTCATTGCGAGGAGCGTAGCGACGTGGCAATCTGTCGATATGCTATTGAATGTTGACTATACGATCCCTGCACAAGCAATAGTAATACTCCAATTCTATCATTCATTAATTATAATCCTACCACGGTGTACACCTTTACCAGAGAAAATCCATCAATTCTCCACCAATAAAAAAACCGTTCCTATCCCTACGATAGAAACGGTTTTTACGCATTATAAATAGCGTCTATGAGATCGTCATATTAGTCTTTAATAATGACCTTCTTATTTAAACTTCCTGAAGTGGTTTCTATTTTCACAACATAACTTCCATCAGGAACATTTTTAACTGGAATTCTCATTTCAGTAGACAAGGTCATATTGGTAGCATTCCATGCTTGAACTGTTTGACCAATAATATTGATTAAATACACTTGTTTTACATTTACATCATTTGGCGTTTGAATAAAGATCTCATCCGTATTTTGTAAATATTTAACCACTACGTTTTCAAATTCTGAATCAATAACAGATAATGGTTTTTCTTCTTGAAACACTAAGAAGAAACGTTTATCATAGTTCCCAGCCTCTAAAGTGATAGCAAAACTGGTATCGTTGATTTGGTGATACGTATCCAATGTAGAATCGTAAACAAATACATCTATAGCTTCACTGAAGTTTTCTAAATCTGTTAATTTAAATTCTACTTTACCTTCTTTTGCCAATTGCATTGCGAAAGGATACTTTTTAGCAGTATCAAATTGCCCGACGCCTTGAATCACGTATTTAGAATCATTGATTAACCATAGCAAATCGCTTGGGAAAGCGTCATTATTTAAAGCATCGTAACCATAATCTACGGCATCAGAAGCTTCATTGTTAGGTGTAAACGCTAACAACAAAGGTCGAGAAGCTCCTTCTGGTGTTTTAAATCTTAAACGAACCCGTTTTATAACGTCATCAATATTGGGTGAGTTTGTAGAATTTGAATTTCTAAAAAATAGTGAGCCATCGTTAGCTGCTCCTGTTACTTTTTCCTTTTTAAATTCACGTTGACTATTATGAAAAACTACTTGTCCACCCATATCACTAGCTTTTACAAAAAAACCTTGTCCAACTGACACGTACCGTTCCGGTTTCCTTATACCATTAAGTTCCTGATCTTGCGCATAACCATCATCAGTGATTTTCGGTGTAACAGCTACAACTCCACCGCTTAAGGAATAGGTTGCATAACCCCCAACATATTCTCTTAAGATATGAGTGTTATTCGCTTCGTAATGCTCCCAAAAATATAAGATTCCAGTAATACTTCCCGAGGTATTTGGGTTGGCATTACTAGATTCACCGTCTGGATTAGTGGCTGGCATATTATCTCTAATGAATTCATTAGCATCTATAGCAGAAGCATATGGATTACCTACTAAAAGGTCATTACCTACGGGAATTTTATTCTTAATTGTACCATTATTCGGTTTCCCAACAAAAACATAATTTTGAGTAGTACCACTACCTCTACCACTACCTTTCATAGTATACCCTAATCCTATTTTATTAGCCGTTTTATCATTAATCCTCTTCCACCCTGTAAAATAATTAGAAATGGTATCGTAGGTTGTTAACCATCGTGTGCTTAATACAATTGGGGTGCCTGGTGCGCCATCACGACCAGTTGTCCAGGTTATAGTGCCTGGATTTGCTGATACAGTTCCATCGTGTAGTACGCTCCCAATTTTAAAACTCTTTGAGTTAGCGCTACCTTCCACTACCGGTGATCCCCAGTAGTTGTAGTTAAAGTGGTTGCCGGTACCTTGTTGATCACGTTCTAATTGTCCACTACTATCGTCATCCAAAATACTTCCTTCAGTCTGCACCATTTGTGACTCTCCTTTTAAATCAATAAGACCATTTAATTTTAGATAATGCGTAATCCATAAACCTTGACCAGTCCCCGTGCCATCAGCTCCAGTATTTCCTTCCATTGTTAATTCACCAGATTCTGAAATTAAACCTAATAAGGTGATGTCTCGTGCACCCGATGAAATATTATGCGCAGTTCTGACGATATTCCAATCAATTGGGTCACCATTCACACCAGTACTATTTGGGATACCCCAAACATCAGGTTCTAACCAGGTAGATTTAATATCCCAATCACTATTTGCTGCTGATTTATAAGGTAGTGGGGCCGTGTTTTCCTGTAGCGTTGTCATATTCCTCAACTTGCCATTTACAGTACCAGCCAGGTTAGGCGTATATCCACCATTCAAAATATCGTTGGAAAGTAATTTATAATAACCCGCAAGGCTTGTATAAGGGAGTCCTGGTGCAGGCATAGGAATTTCTACACCAATATTTGGACCTGGTTGTAATCTCTGGTTCATTAAGAATCGAATTTGTTCTTGAGAAATATTTCCATTCCAAATGCGCACTTCTTCTATCCATCCGGAAAAAAAGTTTGTTGCATTAGGAGGCGACCATTTTGCACCAATAAAGGATCGACTTGTTCCTGTGGTGCTAATTGTTGTACCGGTATCAATACCATCTAAATATAATTTTCCATTGCTATCAACAGCTATGTGATACCATCTGTTATTTGGAATAACACCTGGTAGGTCGGACATATTAATTTCCCTATTTTTAGTACTTATTATTGTACCTGTAGAAGCCTTAGGACGAATCCATGCTTCTATACTATAATCTCCAGTATAGTCACCAAGATCTACAAAATCATCTTTACCATCGAAATCAAGGGCAACACAATTTTGTACATTTATTGTAATTGCTGTAAAGTTAATTGGACATTTGCTCGCATCTCTACCATCGTTGACGCTGCGGCTCATTGTCCATCTTAGGGTATAAGCTCCTTCATTAGGTGCATTAAAAATTGCATTTGGATTTTTAATAGGATCCGAAGTATCATTTGGATCTGGATTGGAAAAAGAATATCCTGAATGTTCTGGACCTACAACTTCCCAGAATGGAGCGTCATAACCGTCTGGTGTTGGGAACGTAAGACTATTCCCCTGCTTCGATCCCTTTAATTCTGCTTTTAATTGGAAATTGTTTTTTCCGCATGCTGCTACAGGCGGCGCTGTAGCAGTTGACGTATAGTTGTCGAAAACGTAAACATTAACAGTTTCGGAGTTATTAGGATCTGCACTTCTACATTCCGTTCCATCATCTGTCACTAAAAAAGAGGTGATTTTAAATGTATTTAACCCAATTTTATCTGGTGTCACGGTTATATTTTGCTGGTTCTTTACGGTTATTACCTCCCCCTGAGCATTGGTATAAGTCCAAACTGAGGAAATATTAAGCGGAGGATTTGGGAGAGCAATTTGGTCAATTGCCCAAGAGCTGGCAGCATTACCAATATATCTAAATCTAATTTTTAAATTAGTCTGACCTACATAATCTTGCAAATCAATCGTAGTCGGGTTTAAACCGTTATGATTCCCAGAATCTGCGGCTCCCGATATTTTACTTAAAAGAACGTCATAATTTGCGCCACCGTCCAAAGACAATTCAATAATTGCTTGAGCACCGGCGGTCAAAACATAAGCTTGATTAAACTTGAGAGTAAGCTCAGATAATCCTAAAGTATTAAATACTGGGGTTTGCATAATAGAATTAAGATTACCCCTAACAATTGCGAATTTTTTGTCAGGTGAATCATATTCTGTACCATTAAAGGATTTTGGGCCATTTGTTAATGCCCATGGCCCTGGTTTGGTAGCATCGCCATTTGCAGGAAGGCAATTACCACAACCGTCCACTAACCACCCGTCAGGATTTCCACTATTAAAAGAGCCACCATCAGCGATTTGAGTATTGGTAGAGTAGTTTAATTGCGAAGTTAATTGTACCGGTGTTCCAAAACAGACTTCTGAAAAACTAGCTTTAACGGGACTTGGTTTTATATCAGCAGGAATCACACTAATCACCGCAAATTTAGAGTAAGTTAAGCCGCAGGATCCACTGGAAATAACGGCTCTAAATAAGGTCGTTTTAGTTAAACCCGAATATCCAGAATAAGAGTAAGTATTCTCTGTATTTGGAATATCTGTCCAAGAAGTTGCAACGGAAGGATTATCTGTTTTTTGCCATTTTAGAACTGTTCCAGTTGCACCAGTAAGTTCGATAGCTCTCGAAGTGCCTGAAGTTGCATTATGACACACTAAATATGTTGACTTGTTGAGACCATCAAAAAGCAATTGGCCTCCAACAGGTTTTGGATCTATTTTTATAGTCCCAGTTATAGGTTCTACACTGCATCCCCCGGTTAGTGTGATGGTATAAGTTGTTGGACCACCTGCTGCAGTTGGAGTTCCACTTATTTTAACTGTATTGTTTACCCAAGTACCGGTAACACCAGCTGGTAATCCAGAAAATGTAGCTCCAGTAGCACCAGTGGTGGCATAGGTAATATCGGTAAGCGGTGAATTAATACAAACGGACTGTGCATTCGTACCCGAAGCTGAAGTTAGCGTAATTGTATTAGAGGGTTTAACAGTAATTGTCCCCTTTGGCTTCTCTCCACTACATGCCCCAGTAAGAGTTACTGTATAATTAAATGAACCAACTTCAGTAGGCTTGCCACTGATGGTAACAACATTATCTGACCATGTACCTGTTACTCCTGCTGGTAATCCAGAAAATGAAGCACCAGTAGCATCAGTGGTGGCATAAGTAATAGCCGTAATCTGAGTATCAGTACAAACGGATTGAGCATTTGTACCCGAAGCTGAAGTTAGCGAAAATGTATTAGTTGGATCGACATTAATTGTCCCTGTTATAGGTTCTATACTGCATCCCCCGGTTAGTGTGACGGTATAAGGTGTTGGACCAACTGCTGCAGTCGGGGTTCCGCTTATTTTAACAGTATTATTTACCCAAGTTCCGGTAACGCCAGCTGGTAATCCTGAAAATGTAGCTCCAGTAGCACCCGTGGTGGCATAGGTGATATCAGTTAGCGGAGTATTTTTACAAACGGATTGTGCATCTGTACCCGAAGCTGAAGTTAGCGTAAATGAATTAGTTGGATCGACATTAATTGTCCCTGTAATAGGTTCTACACTGCATCCCCCGGTTAGTGTGACGGTATAAATTGTTGTACCTGCTGCAGTCGGGGATCCGCTTATTTTAACAGTATTGTTTACCCAAGTTCCGGTAACGCCAGCTGGTAATCCTGAAAATGTTGCTCCAGTAGCACCAGTGGTGGCATAGGTGATATCAGTTAGCGAAGTATTAATACAAACGGATTGTGCATCTGTACCCGAAGCTGAAGTTAGCGAAAATGTATTAGTTGGATCGACATTAATTGTCCCTGTAATAGGTTCTACACTGCATCCCCCGGTTAGTGTGACGGTATAAGTTGTTGGACCACCTGCTGCAGTCGGGGTTCCGCTTATTTTAACAGTATTGTTTACCCAATTTCCGGTAACGCCCGCTGGTAATCCTGAAAATGTAGCTCCAGTAGCACCAGTGGTGGCATAGGTAATATCAGTTAGCGGA
The DNA here is from genome assembly GCF_947500795.1 of uncultured Gelidibacter sp. GTDB lineage: Bacteria > Bacteroidota > Bacteroidia > Flavobacteriales > Flavobacteriaceae > Gelidibacter. The sequence goes on from NZ_CANMTE010000003.1 coordinate 82,252, forward strand.
GTATTAATACAAACGGATTGTGCATCTGTACCCGAAGCAGAAGTTAGCGTAATTGTATTAGATGGATCGACACTAATTGTCCCTGTTATTTCTACGTCACCACACCCCCCGGTAAGAGTGACCGTATAATTAAATGGACCACCAACTTCAGTAGGTATGCCATTTATTTTAACTGTATTGTTTGCCCAAGTACCGGTAATGCCTGCTGGTAATCCAGAAAACGAAGCTCCAGTAGCACCAGTGGTAGCATACGTGATTTCGGTAAGTGATGTATTAAAACATATGTTCTGATTGTCTGTATTTACAGCTGAGGTAAGTGTTATAGTGTTGTTAGGATTTACTTTGAGATAAGTAGGCTTTGATATGGTTTGTGGACACGCACCATCCGTAGCACTGACTACCACATCGTAACTTCCGGAATTGCCTTCTGTTGCATTGGTAAAAGTTAAGGTGTTGGTATTAACACCTGAAACAGCTCCACTATTAGAAATCGAAACCCCACCTTTCCTCCATTGATAACTGAGTCCTGTTCCTGTGGCTGCAACTGAAAGCGACGTGCTAGTACCTGCACAAATTTCCTTGTCATCCGGCTGAGTTGTAATTTCAATATCTTCATTCACATTAATTTCCGCATTAGCTGAAGTTACTTCTCCACAGGGCGCAGCTCCTTTTACGAGAACTGTATAGGTTCCTGCATCACCTAATGTTGCTTGGCTAATATTTAATGTAGCACCCATTACTCCAATAGAACTACCATTCTTAAACCATTCATAGGTAAGACCTGTACCCGTAGTGGATACGGATAAACTCACAGGGAATCCGGAACAAACGGTTTGAGATTCTGTTGGCTGTGCTGTAATTGTTATCTCTTGATTTATTGTCAGCGTTTTGGTTGACACTGCATCTGCACAAGGGGTATTACCTGTAGCTGAAAGTATTAAGGTAACAGGGCCTTTTTCACCACTGCCAGGTGTGTAAGTCGCTGTAGTAAGAGAAGTAGGGTTTGTAATTGTTCCCGTGCCGTTAGATGTCCAGATAATGCCTGTATTATTGGTAGCTGATGATCCTGTTGTAATATTAACTGCAACATTCGAACAGGTACTTATCGCTGTTCCCGCCACTGCCGTCGCAGCTTGTGATATTGTCAATGTTTTAGTTGACACTGCATCTGCACAAGGGGTATTCCCTGTAGCTGTAAGTGTTAAAGTAACAGGGCCTGTTTCACCACTGCCAGGTGTGTAAGTGGCCGTAGTAAGAGAAGTAGGGTTTGTAATTGTTCCCGTTCCGTTAGATGTCCAGATAATGCCTGTATTATTGGTAGCTGATGATCCTGTTGTAATGTTAACTGCAACATTCGAACAGGCAGTTATGGCGGTACCGGCATCTGCCGTTGCAGCTTGTGATATTGTCAATGTTTTAGTTGACACTGCATCTGCACAAGGGGTATTCCCTGTAGCTGTAAGTGTTAAGGTAACAGGGCCTGTTTCACCACTGCCAGGTGTGTAAGTGGCCGTAGTAAGAGAAGTAGGGTTTGTAATTGTTCCCGTGCCGTTAGATGTCCAGTAAACTCCTGCATTATTGGATGCAGATGATCCAGCCGTAATATTAACTGCAACATTCGAACAGGTACTTATCGCTGTTCCCGCCACTGCCGTCGCAGCTTGTGATATTGTCAATGTTTTAGTTGACACCGCATCTGCACAAGGGGTTTTCCCTGTAGCTGTAAGTGTTAAGGTAACAGGGCCTGTTTCACCACTACCTGGTGTGTACGTGGCTGTAGTAAGGGAAGTAGGGTTTGCAATTGTTCCAGTTCCGTTAGATGTCCAGTAAACTCCTGCATTATTGGATGCAGATGATCCAGCCGTAATATTAACTGCAGTATTAGAACACGATGCTACGGCTGTGCCAGCATATGAAGAGGCTTGCGGAATAACCGTTAAAATCATTTGATCTGTATCGACACCACCATTGCATGAACCACCAACGGGGTTTGGAGTAAGCGTTAAAGTAACTGTCCCATTGGTAATATTAGGGGTATAAGTAGCCGTAGCATTATTGCTATTAACATTGGAAAATGTACCTGAACCTGCAGACCAAGTTCCACTAGAAGCCGCACCGAGTAAAGTTCCTGTTAAAGTTATTGATTCCCCTGAACATATGCTTTGATCAGAACCTGCATTAACTGCTGCGAATTTATCTATTTTAAATTTACCAGAATCTCTTTTACTACTTAAACCACAACTATTTTCAGCTTGCACTGAAACAATTTGATTAGGTGCATTTGCAGCGTTTCCTGTAATATCAACCGTTATAGACCTTGTGCCAGTTCCTGAAGTAATTACCCAACCGATTGGCAAGGTCCATTTGTAGTTTGTAGCATTCGGTACGGCCGCAACTGAAAAACTATAGGTTGCTACAGGACAAATTGATGATGGAGCATTTGTTGTTATTGCTCCCGGTGTTGCTGGGGCTCCGCTGTAGACGGTCATCAAAATACTATTAGTACTTGTAACTGTCGCCGGCGACGCACAAGTAGCATTTGAAGTCATAGCAACAGTAATTGTAGAAGGATTTTCCAGTGATGTTGGGGTATATGTAGAGCTAGTTGCTCCAGGTATATTTATTCCATTTCTTTTCCATTGATAGGTTGGAGTACCTCCACCATTTGTAGGAGTTGCAGTAAACGTTACTGGAGTTCCAGAGCTTGAGCAGATAGAAGTTGAAGTTGAAGTTATTTCAACTGAAGGTATTACCGTAGGATTAACAACAACATTTGTCGTTCCTACATTACTTGTACATCCAGACACAGTAGCTGTCACACTATATGTACCAGCCATCTTAGCTGTTGCATTTGCAATGCTCGGGTTTTGAAGAGTACTTGTAAAACCATTTGGCCCGGTCCAATAATATGTGGCACCTGAAATGGTACTTGCTGATAGATTAATTATTCCTCCTGCACAGACTGGACCATTACTATTAGCAGTTGGCGCAGATGGAATTGGATTTACAACAACATTTGTTGTTCCTGCAGGACTTGTACATCCAAATACTGTAGTTGTCACACTATAAGTGCCTGACTTCGCCACAGATGCATCTAAAATACTCGGATTTTGAAGAGTACTTGTAAAACCATTTGGCCCGGTCCAATAATATGTGGCACCTGAAATGGTACTTGCTGATAGATTAATTGTTCCTCCTGCACAGACTGGACCATTACTATTAGCAGTTGGCGGAGATGGAATTGGATTTACAACAACATTTGTTGTTCCTGCAGGACTTGTACATCCAGATACTGTAGTTGTCACACTATAAGTACCTGACTTCGCCACAGTTGCCCCTAAAATACTCGGATTTTGAAGAGTACTTGTAAAACCATCTGGACCAGTCCAATAATATGTTGCACCTACAATGGTAGGAGCTGTCAGGTTAATTGTACCGCCGACACACACTGGACTATTACTATTAGCAGTTGGTGCAGATGGAATTGGATTTACATTAACATCTGTCGTACCTGCACTACTTGTACATCCCAATACAGTAGCTGTCACGCTATAAGTACCTGCCATCGCAGCAGTTGCGCCTGAAATGCTCGGATTTTGAAGAGTACTTGTAAAACCATTTGGCCCAGTCCAGGAATATGTTGCACCTTCAATGGTAGTCGCTGTTAGATTAATTGTACCTCCTGAACACACTGCACCATCATTATCAGCCTTAGGTGCAGGTGTAACTGGATTTACAATTACATTTGTCGAACCTGCCTCGCTTGTACATCCAGATACAGTAGCGGTCACACTATAAGCACCCTCCATCTCGGAAGTAACATTTGAAATGCTCAGATTTTGAGAAGTACTTGTAAAACCATTTGGCCCGGTCCAGGAATATGTTGCACCAGTAATGTTGCTCGCTGTTAGATTAAAGGTTCCTCCTACGCACACTGGACCATTATTGTTAGCAATAGGGGTAGGTGGAATTGGATTTACAACAACGTTGGTGGTACCAGCATTACTCGTACATCCAGATACAGTAGCTTGCACACTATATGGACCAGCCATAGCAGCCGTTGCAGTTGGAATGCTCGGATTTTGAAGAGTACTTGTAAAACCATTTGGCCCGGTCCAATAATATGTGGCACCTGAAATGGGACTTGCCGCTAGATTAATTGTTCCTCCTGCACAGACTGGACCATTACTATTAGCAGTTGGCGCAGATGGAATTGGATTTACCTTCATTGTAAGTTGATCAGTTACAGTATTCTCTGTTCCACAGCCCGCGATATCAGATGTTAAAATCACACTAACAACAGACCCGTCTAACAATTTATTAGGGGGATTGTCGGAAGGCGAATACGTGTACGTAGAGCTATTAGTTCCAACAATCAGACCGTTAAGTCGCCATTGATATTTAGGATTACTACCTCCATTTTCTGGAGTTGCGGTAAATGTTACCGAATCTCCTTCACAAATTGTATTTTCCGAAGCATCTGAGGAAATTTCAACAGAAGCGGTACAAACATAGGGCCCAGTGAACTCCTCTGTCATTAAATTAGAACTCGAAACAGTAGACATTGCAGAGGCAAGAGAGTTTAATCCACTTCTATAAAGGAAATGCGTCTCCTGTTTATATAATTTCGTTTGAGCAAGATTTACAAACAATTGTTGGGATGACGTAAAACCAGACACATCTAAATTCTTACTGACATGGTTTAACGCATTATAATCGAAACGTAAAGATTCAATCTTAGTTGGATTTTCAATAGTAAGAAAACCAGGAGACTCAAAATTCAGATAATACGTTCCCGCGACCTTATGTTGAGTAAAAAAATCATTATTATAAAATGAATTCCCTAAGGCTACATTACTCAGTAAAAGAAGTAATACACATTTAAAAAATTGGGAGTAGTAGTTTTTCATATCATAGAATTATGGTAAATGACATTAATCTCTTAAATATCATATAATTATTTAAAATAACCATGATATGTTAAAATTATTCGTCGAAATGCTAGTTAACCGTTAATGAGGGAGATACGAATTTATACTAATGCTGTACGGGAAGGAAATTTTGTCGACAAAGTGCAATTATAGTCTTTAAATGTCACTATTTTACCCCTTATTTCTCAAAAATTTTAACATAATTTTTAATAATTGAAAAAGTTAGGATTCAGACTCTATAAAATACAAAAAGAGGTTATAGCAACTATAACCTCTTTTATACTTTAAAAATAGATATCGTCTATCTTATTTTTTTGGAATATGCTTTAAAATTTCCAGTACATAGTTCCAATATTTTTGTGCTGAAGAAATTTGCGCACGCTCATCAGGAGAGTGAGCACCTTTAATGTTAGGACCAAAACTGATCATATCCATTTCTGGATAGTTCTGACCTAAGATTCCGCATTCCAATCCTGCGTGGCACGCTGCTACGTGAGCGTCTTTACCATTCATCTTAGTATACAATTCTGAAAGGACTTTTAAGATGGCCGAATCCATATTTGGTTTCCAACCTGGATAGTCTCCTGAAAATTCTACTTCGCATCCTGTCAATTCAAATGTAGCACGTAGCATGTTCGCTAAATCCCACTTTGAAGATTCTACCGAAGAACGTGTTAAGCAGCCAATTTTAATCTCACCTTCTTTTACAATGACGCGGGCAATATTATTGGATGTTTCTACCAAATCAGGAATATCCGGACTCATTCTATACACACCATTACAAGCGGCATAAAGCGCTCTGGTTAAACCTTCTTGAACTCCTAAATCCATCATCATTTTTGGAGTTTCAACCTTTGTGATTTCAATGGTTAAATTAGGCTCAATTGTTTTATATTCTGTAGTAATATCGTTGATCATTTCTTCCATTTCTGTAGCAAATGCATCTTCATTCATCGTATCAATCGCTACAATGGCATTACTTTCCCTCGGGATTGCATTACGGAGACTTCCGCCATCAATTTCAGAAATACGCAATCCGAAGTTTTCAAATCCGTCAAAAAGCAAACGGTTCATCAATTTATTGGCATTCCCAAATCCTTTATGGATATCCATTCCAGAATGGCCACCTTGAAGTCCTTTTACCGTAATTTTATAACCCGTTTTAAATTCTGGCGTTTCCTCTTCATTATAAGTTCTTGTCGCGGTCACATCAATACCACCGGCACAACCTACACCAATTTCATCATCTTCTTCAGTATCCAAATTCAGCAGAATCTCACCTTGCAATAAGCCACCTTCCAGACCTTTAGCACCCGTCATTCCTGTTTCTTCATCAATCGTAAACAACGCTTCAATAGCAGGATGCGGAATCGTAGTACTTTCTAAAATTGCCATAATGGTTGCAACACCCAATCCGTTGTCCGCCCCTAACGTTGTTCCCTTAGCACGTACCCAATCGCCATCTACATACATCTCGATTCCTTGGGTATCAAAATCAAATGTGGTGTCGTTATTTTTTTGGTGCACCATGTCTAAATGCGATTGCATCACTACCGTTTTACGGTCTTCCATCCCAGCAGTTGCCGGTTTTTTGATGATAACATTGCCTACTTTATCTTCAAAAGTTTCAAGGCCTAATTTCTCACCGAATTCCTTCATAAATGCAATTACACGTTCCTCCTTTTTTGAAGGTCGCGGCACAGCGTTTAAATCGGCAAATTTATTCCAAAGCTCCTTAGGCTCTAATTGTCTTATTTCTGTATTCATAGAAGTATTTTATGTTGTTTTACAAAGGTACGGATTCGTGTATGTTATATAAAACTATTTTCTATTTTTGAAGGATGCGCAAACACACCAAACTTATTATTGCCCTTTCCTTGCCCCTACAAATCGTACTTATTAAGGTATTGGCAAATTTCCCTGAATTTGTAGAACAGTACTACAGCAACGGGATTTACAAATGGATTTCTAAAGCGATGCACGTGGTTTTTGGGTGGATCCCATTTTCGGTTGGGGATATTTTTTATACCGTTGCTACCATCTATATATTAAGGTGGCTTTATAAGAACCGAAAGCGACTCAGAACCGATACCAAAAATTATGTTTTGGATATATTAGCGACGGTTTCCTTCGGCTATTTTGCCTTTCACATGCTTTGGGCGTTCAACTATTACCGCTTGCCATTGCATCAATCGCTTAAAATAGACAACGAGTATTCTACCGAACAATTGGTTCAAATTACTAAAGATTTAATCACTAAAACGAACCTCATCCACGGTATCATTAAAAAGAATGATACGAGCATGGTGATTATGCCCTATTCCAAAAGAGAACTTATTGCATTGGCACCAAAAGGTTACGAACAACTTTCTAAAGAATATCCAAACCTTACATACGGCACGAGCAGTTTAAAACGCTCTATTTATAGTCTGCCGTTGACGTATATGGGATTTAGCGGCTATTTGAATCCGTTTACAAATGAAGCTCAAATAGACGGCCTCATTCCGGCGTACAAATATCCTACGACCACCAGTCATGAAATTGCCCATCAATTAGGTTATGCAGCTGAAAATGAAGCGAATTTTATTGGTGCGATGGCAGCGATGAAACATGAAAACATCTACTTTAATTATTCAGGTTATTCCTTCGCTTTGCGCCATTGTTTGAATGATATTTATTTGAGAGATCCAGCAACTTATGAAGCCTTAATCATGACCGTTAATATCGGCGTCCTTAGAAATTATGAGGAAACACGATTGTTTTGGCAGTCTTATGAAAACATATCAGAAACCTTTTTTAAAAACACGTATAGTGGTTTTTTAATGGCCAACAATCAAAAAGGTGGTATTGAGAGTTACAGTTATATTGTAGCACTTTTGGTGAACTATTTTGAATCGCACCCCATGTAAACGTTAAAAAATTCTTAATATCAGGCTAAACTATACATAATATTTATCTTTAGAATTCATATACTAACTAATTTCAACCGTATGATTAAACCATTATTAACCATCATGACATTCATGTGCAGTTTTTCAATGCTCGCACAAGATTATTTCCCCAAAAACGACGGGGTTTCTACAAAAAACACGAATTACACCGCTATTACAAACGCCAAAATTTATGTAACGCCTACTCAAGTTATTGAGAAGGGGACCTTACTTATTAAAGACGGCAAGGTGGTTGCTTCGGGAACGTCAGTGAACATCCCTAAAAACGCAACAAAAATTGATGCGACGGGCAAAAGCATTTACCCTTCTTTTATTGATATGTATTCTGATTTTGGTATTGAAAAACCAAAACGTCAAGGTGGCGGGAGAAGTGCACAATACGATCCATCACGCACTGGGTTTTACTGGAATGACCATGTGATGCCAGAAAACAATGCTATTGATGAATTTAAGTATGATTCTAAAAAGGCAGAAGACCTAATTAAAGCAGGATTTGGTGTTGTGAATACGCATATTCAAGACGGAATTGTGCGTGGCACGGGAACGCTAGTCGCTCTTAATTCTGACGCTGATAATTCAATGCGTATTATTGATGCTAAATCGGCACAATACTTATCGTTCAGTAAAAGTGTAAAATCCAATCAGTCCTACCCTTCTTCAGTAATGGGAAGTATGGCGTTATTGAGACAGTTATATAATGATGCCGATTGGTATGCAAAAGGCCATTCTAAAACTAAAGATTTGTCTATTGAAGCGTTGAATAACAACAAATCTATGGTTCAGATTTTTGAAGCAGGAAGCAGAGCCAATAACTTACGTGCTGATAAAGTTGGCGATCTTTTCAACATCCAATACATTATTTTAGGTGGTGGTGACGAGTATGAGCGTATTGATGAGATTAAAGCGATGAATGCGCCAATGATTATCCCTATCAATTTCCCAGATGCTTATGATGTTGAAAATGCATTTTTGGCCTCTACGCTTTCCATTCAGGATATGAGAGCTTGGAATCAGAAACCGACCAACCCAAAACTATTGGCTGAGAAAAACATTCCGTTTGCCTTGACGATGCACGACCTAAAATCGTCTAAAGAATTTAAAGCGAATTTACTGAAAGCCATTGAAGCAGGATTATCTAAAGAAAAAGCATTGGAAGCGTTGACAACTATTCCGGCGCAACTTTTAGGGAAATCTGATCAAATCGGATCTTTAAAGAATGGCGCTTATGCGAATTTCCTGATTACTTCTGGTGATATTTTTGACAAGAAAACGACGTTATATGAAAACTGGGTTCAAGGTTACAAAAACACCATTGAAGACAGAAATACCATCGATATTACGGGTACGTATACCTTCACTTTAGCTGGCGATACTTATGAAATGATCCTTTCTGGGGAATTGAACAAGTTGAAATCAGAAATTACTGCCAACGACAAAAAACGTGGTTCGAAAGTTTCTTATGCTAATGACTGGGTGAATATTGCGTTCACCACTCAAGACAGCACAAAACAGGAATTTGTAAGAGTTGTGGCGACAGTTGATGCCAATAAAAATCTTAATGGAAAAGCGATTCTTCCGACAGGAAATGAACTGAGCTTCTTCGCAAAACAAACGGAATCTAAGAAAGATACGCCATCTAAAAAAGAAGATGACGACGATAAAAAAGAGGCTACTGCTTCTGTATCGCCAATCACATTCCCAAATAATGGCTACGGATTTGAAACATTACCAAAAGCAGAAACATTATTGTTTAAGAATGCTACAGTTTGGACCAACGAAAATGACGGTATTTTAGAGAATACGGATGTGTTGATCAAAAATGGTAAAATTGCCAAAATTGGCAAAAACTTATCTGAAAGTGGCGCCAAAGTTATTGATGCAACTGGCAAACATTTAACCTCTGGAATTATTGATGAGCATTCACATATTGCTGCAGCTTCTATTAACGAGGGCGGACAAAACTCATCAGCAGAGGTGACTATTGAAGATGTCATTGATGAGACGGATGTCAATCTTTACAGAAACTTAGCTGGTGGTGTAACTTCCATTCAAATATTACATGGTTCTGCAAACCCGATTGGTGGACGTTCGGCTATTATCAAACCAAAATGGGGACATGCTGCCAAAGATTTGATCTTTACTAACAGTCCGAAATTTATAAAGTTCGCTTTAGGTGAAAACGTTAAACAATCTAATTGGGACGGTACGCGTTTCCCTCAAACAAGAATGGGTGTTGAGCAGGTTTATGTAGATTATTTTACAAGAGCGAAAGCTTACGAAGCGCTTAAGAAAAGTGGAAAACCATACCGTAAGGATGCTGAAATGGAAACTTTGGTCGAAATATTGAACGGTGAACGTTTTATCTCATGTCACTCATATGTACAAAGTGAAATCAATATGTTCATGAAAGTTGCTGAACAATTCAACTTTAAGATCAACACGTTTACCCATATTTTAGAAGGCTATAAATTGGCGGATAAAATGGTGGAGCACGGTGTTGGTGGATCTACATTCAGCGATTGGTGGTCTTATAAATATGAAGTTAATGATGCTATTCCTTACAACGCTGCCATTATGCATGATGCAGGCGTCACTGTTGCGCTTAATAGTGATGATGCTGAAATGAGCCGTCGTTTGAATCAGGAAGCGGCTAAAACCGTTAAATACGGTGGTGTTAGCGAGGAAGAGGCTTGGAAATTTGTTACGTTAAACCCGGCAAAATTATTACATATTGATGATCGTGTAGGTAGTATTAAAGTTGGTAAAGATGCCGATGTTGTATTATGGACAGACCATCCACTTTCAGTATATGCTAGAGCTGAAAAAACAGTGATTGAAGGTGTTACTTATTTCGATTTGAAACGTGATGAACAAATCAGAACACAAATCAAAAAAGAAAGAAGTCAACTGATCAACGATATGTTGCAGGCCAAGAATAAAGGTTTAAAAACACAACCGATTAAGAAGAAAGAAAAAGAGTTATTGCACTGCGATTCGGAATAGTTTTCAGTTGGCAGTCTTCAGTCTTCAGACGGCAGTTGACAGTCAGTTAGAATTATTTTTTATTCGCGACAAAATAACACTTAAACATATTAATAAGATTTCCTCCTTCGAGGGAATGTAAACAGATTTCAAATGAAAAAAAACATATATATAGTTCTCCTCGCACTGTGCACCAGCTTTGGATTTGCACAACAAACACCCGCTTCCAAGCAATCTAAACCGATTGCCATTACGGGTGCTACCGCGCATTTAGGCAATGGCGATGTGATTGAAAACAGCCTTATCATTTTTAAGGATGGAAAATTAACTACGGTTTCTAGTGCATCACAAACGGATCTTTCGGCAATGGAGGTTATCAAAGCTGATGGAAAACATGTGTATCCTGGATTTATCGTGCCTTCTTCTACTCTAGGATTAGTAGAAATTGATGCTGTAAAAGCAACTTCTGATGATCGTGAGATGGGTGAAATGAACCCGCACATTAGAAGTATTATTGCTTATAACACGGAGTCTAAAGTGGTCGAATCTATGCGTCCAAACGGAGTATTGATGGGACAAATTGTACCTCAAGGCGGCCGTATTTCTGGAACTTCCTCAGTAGTACAATTTGATGCTTGGAACTGGGAAGATGCTACCGTAAAAGTTAATGACGGCATTTACATGAATTGGCCAAGTAGTTTTACACGTGGTAGATGGTGGCTTGGCGAAGACCGCGGATTAAAAAGCAATGAGAAATACAACGAACAAGTTGATGAAGTAGTATCATTTTTTAACGAAACAAAAGCCTATGCTGCAGGAGATCAACCAGTAATTAATTTACCATACGCTGCTACTCAAGGGTTGTTTGATGGTACCAAAAAATTATACATTAGAGTAGATGACGAAAAAGGAATCACAGATGCCATTCATTTTGCAAAAAACAATAACGTGCAACACATGGTAATTGTTGGAGGAAGTGAAGCTTATAAAGTAGCCGATTTGCTAAAACAAAACAACATTCCTGTTATTTTACAACGTGTGCATTCCTTACCAAGTAGAGATGATGACGATTATGATATGGCCTACAAACTTGCTAATTTATTAGTCGAAAAAGGCGTTTTAGTCGCATTAAATGCTAACGGACAAATGGAGCGTATGCATTCTAGAAATTTACCGTTTTATGCAGGTACCACAGTCGCTCACGGCTTAGACAAAGAAGAAGCTTTAAAACTGATCACTTCTAATACAGCTAAAATTTTAGGAATCGATAAAGATTACGGCACTTTGGAAGCTGGTAAAAGCGCAACCCTTTTTATTAGTGAAGGTGACGCTTTAGACATGCGTACCAACAGACTAACACATGCTTTTATTGATGGTCGTTTAGTGAGTTTAGAAACCCACCAAACAGAACTGTACCAACGCTACGATAACAAATTTAAAGCTGGAAAATAGTTTTAAGAAGTTGGAAGCATGAAGCCGGAAGTTTCATGTTTAAAACTCCAAAATCTATTACAAAAAAAATCTGTCAAGCCCAAAAGTCGGGAATGACAGATTTTTTTTATTTCAATACGTATTTAGTGTTCTACAAATTGATGAAACCATGAGGCCGCAAGCATTTACGAATCAAATCTTAATTCTTAATACTAACAGCGCAGCAGTCTTAATACTTAATACTAAAAGCGCAGCGATCTCAATTCTCACCTTACTGCACCAACTCCGCCCCTTCCGGTCTGCTATACACTCTAATGTCCATTTTAACTGGAGTCAACATCGGACTTATAAATTTCACTTCATTCTTTACCGTTGTTGGTTTGTTGTTTTCATAGTTATACCATACCATTGTTTCAGGCAATAGCAAACCTTCAACTTCTTGCCAGTTGCTATATTTAATAAAATGATATTCTGTTGCTTTTTCGTTTTTGCCAAAGGTCACCGTGTAAGCTAACCAAGCCATTTTATTGGTATCAGCATCATAATACAGGATATATTCATCGTCAGGCGATTCACCAACGCCACTTTCAAAAGAAATTTGGATTCCAGGATACGTTTTACCTTCAAAGACTAAAGGGTCAGCGTCAGCATACATAATGCCATCATCAGCTAACACAAAAGGCATCGCATAAAAATAGAACATCAAATTATAGTAAAACTTCGGATTGCCTTCATATTTAGCATTAGCTGTGTTTTTTAACCAAAGTACTTCGCCATCATATCCAATGGTGTGTTTTGGCATTTCTATAAGCGAATAACGGTCTTTTAAATCGGTCGTAGTAATTTCATAACCACCAGGTTTTTCCATAGAAAACTCCAAGGTGGCCATCTCATTCCAAGTATCAAGTCCGCCATGTGCATCAAAAATTTTGGTCATATTCTCAGGATAGACACTTGTAGTCACATCCAATTCTTCTTCCGTATACGGTTCAGTTTCCGGTTTTGTTTCAGTGGTTTTATCTTTACAAGACACCATAACAGCAAGCATCAGTGATAAATAAAGGATTCTTTTCATAAATTGATGGTATTAAAAAAGGTAAAGGTTAGTTATTAATTCTATCATAAAAATACATAAAAAAAGACGTCGATAATTATTGGGTCTCCATGCAATTTCTCTAGAATACCACAATTCTACGCTCTTATTCAGTAAATTTGTGCAAGCAAAATACTACTAATCTGTGAATAAAGAAATAACAAGCGTTCAAAACCCGTATATCAAAGAATTGGTTCAGCTCAAGGAAAAATCTAGGGATCGTAAAAAATCAGGGTTATTTTTAATTGAAGGCGCACGCGAAATTAGTTTGGCCATAAAGGGAAACTATCAAATTGACACTGTGTTGTATTACCCTGAAGTGTTTTCTGATGCACAATTAAAAAGCTTAGACATACAACCAAAATCGGTGATAGAAATTTCTAAAGAAGTCTATCAAAAATTAGCGCACAGAGATACGACTGAAGGGATTATTGCGGTGGCTAAGACAAAATCGCACGATTTAAAGGATATCGTATTCAAATCTGAACACCCATTAGTACTTGTTGCGGAAGCTCCTGAAAAACCAGGAAATATCGGTGCGATTCTTAGAACGGCTGATGCTGCCAATGTAGATGCGGTTATTATTGCCAATCCAAAAACCGATTTATACAATCCGAATATCATCCGCAGTAGTGTAGGCTGTGTGTTTACCAATCAGATTGCTACAGGAACAACAGCTGATATTATTTCATTCCTAAAAGAACAACATATCGCCATCTATTGTGCGGCGTTACAAGCTTCAGAAATTTATACCACTCAAGATTTCAACACTGCCAGCGCTATTGTTATGGGCACGGAAGCTACAGGCTTAAGCGATGCTTGGTTACAACAATCTACCCAAAACATCATCATCCCAATGCAAGGAGAAATTGACAGTATGAATGTTTCCGTAGCTGCCGGAATCCTTATTTTTGAGGCTAAACGACAACGCGATTTTAAGTAAGAACTGCCTACTGAATACTGAGAACTGCATACTGAACACTGCATACTAAAAACAATGACTGCTACTACCCTTTTCTATATCATAATTGCCATAATCATCATCGATTTTATAGTCGATAAAATATTGGATGCGTTAAATGCCAAACATTATAATGACCCAATTCCAGCGGAACTGAAAGATGTGTACGACCAAGAGGCGTATGAAAAATCACAGCGATACAAAGCCACAAATTATAAATTCGGATTAATTACCTCAACATTTTCATTGGTATTGACCTTGTCATTTTTACTGTTTGATGGATTTGAATTTGTAGATACTATTGCGAGAAGTTATAGTGACAACAATATTGTTATTGCATTGATTTTCTTCGGAATTATTATGTTGGGAAGCGATATTCTTACGACTCCTTTTTCCTACTATCAAACTTTTGTGATCGAAGAAAAGTTCGGATTCAACAAAACCACGAAAAAAACATTTATCCTTGACAAACTAAAAGGGTTACTGATGATGGGCATTATTGGCGGCGGACTCTTAGCTTTGATTATTTGGTTTTACCACGTGACAGGCACTCACTTTTGGCTCTATGCGTGGGCACTTGTAGCACTGTTTAGCATTTTTGCCAATCTCTTTTATGCACGACTTATTGTTCCGTTATTTAACAAACAAACCCCTTTGGAAGCGGGAGAATTAAGGGAAAAGATTTCAGCGTATGCTAACTCTGTTGGCTTTAATTTAGATAAAATTTTCATCATTGATGGCTCCAAACGCAGCACAAAAGCCAATGCTTATTTTTCCGGATTTGGAAGCGAAAAACGCGTGACGCTTTATGACACTTTGGTAAACGATTTAGAAGATGAGGAAATTGTAGCCGTGTTGGCACATGAAGTCGGTCATTATAAAAAGAAGCACATCATTTTTAATCTGATTGCCTCCCTACTATTGACAGGTTTGACCTTGTTTATTTTATCGATCTTTATTTCAAATCCGCTATTATCAAATGCGCTTGGAGTGACTATTCCGAGTTTTCATGTGGGATTGATTGCTTTTGGATTACTCTACTCGCCTATTTCGGAAGTTACAGGATTTGTAATGAATCATTTCTCACGCAAGTTTGAATACCAAGCAGACGATTATGCTAAAAACACCTATAAAAGCGAACCTTTAGTAAGCTCCTTAAAAAAGCTATCAAAAAACAGTTTGAGCAACCTAACGCCACATCCGGCGTATGTTTGGGTGCATTATTCTCATCCTACGCTATTGGAACGTGTCAGGAATTTAAGGAAATAGCATCGTAATTTATTTCAAGTCCATGCCAACGTTGGCGTTTTTTACCAACTATTCTCATTAGACAATTTGAATTTGACTGACGACATCAAAACCCACTCTAGCATTAACTATCGAGTGAATAGGAAATTACAATCAGGTGTTGAAGAAACTAACTTTAACTGTAAATTTTCTCAAAAGTTTCGTAACTTATGCAGTCAATTAAAAAATTCATTATGAGAAACTTACTATTATTTTCGGTTCTAATCTCGTTTTCGTCTGCAATAGGTCAAACCACCATTCCATCAGCAGAAAGCCAAATTAAAACAGCACTTTATGCATGTCCTGAAATGTATCAGGAAGGCGCAAAAGTTTTAGGCTACAATCAAAAAGAAGAGCTCGTGACGTTGCGTGAAGGCAATAATGGCATTATTTGCATAGCCAACAGTCCAAAGCGAAATGGCGTCAGTGTGTCTTGTTATAGTGATAAGTTGGAGGCTTTTATGGCTAGAGGTCGTGAGTTGGCTGCTAGCGGAAAAAATGAAGTCGAAAAACGTGACCTTAGAAAAGAAGAAATCGATGCTGGAACTTTGGTAATGCCTAAAGAGCCTGCAGTAGCATATATTGTAACAGCCACTAAAGAAGATCACGATATTGAAAGTGGCGAGTTAAAACACAGTAAAATGAGATACGTACTCTACAAACCATATATGTCAGGCGCTGAAACGGGTCTACCAACAAAGCCAGGAGCTCCAGGAATGCCTTGGCTAATGGATGCTGACACACATAGATCGCATATTATGATTACACCCGCAAGCGAGAACTAAATCAACTTATGAAATACATCACAATTTTGTTGCTTTCAGCCCTTATGACGGGTTGCGCTACGCGTATTAACAGTAAAGATTTCACAAAAGAAGGGAGATTTACCAGCGGCGTTGAAGGCCCAGCAACAGATTACACAGGCACTGTTTACGCGGTTAATTTTAAAGAACAAGGAACCATAGGTAAAGTCAGTCCGACTGGGGAAGGCTCTGTTTTTGTGAAATTACCCAACGGCAGTATTGGTAACGGTATTCGGTTTGGAGAACAGCATCAGATGTTTGTAGCAGATTATGTTAATCATAATATCCTGGAAATTGATTTAATTACTAAAGACATTGAAATATTTGCCCATGAACCCACGGCGAATCAACCTAATGATATTGCCATTTCTCCAGACAAAACCATTTATGCAAGTGATCCTAATTGGTCTGACAACACTGGAAAACTATGGAAAGTGACCAAAGAGAAAGGCTTTGAATTATTGGAAGAAAACATGGGAACCACAAACGGTATTGAAGTGAGTCCTGATGGTAAAAAGTTATACGTCAACGAATCCGTGCAACGCAAAATTTGGGCGTATGATATTGCTGCAGATGGTTCCATAAAAAACAAAAAAGAATTTATGACTTTTGCCGATTTCGGATTGGATGGAATGCGTTGTGATCGCGAAGGAAACCTCTATGTAACCCGTTATGGTAAAGGGACCGTTGCTGTTTTGTCTCCTGCAGGAACTGTATTAAAAGAATATAAACTTAAAGGACAAAAACCCTCCAATATCACCTTTAGCCCTGATTATAAAACTTTTTATGTAACCCTTGCCGATAGAGGCAACATTGAAGCCATTAAATTGTAGAATCAGGATGCTATATCAAGTTTAAATTCCTTTTACAAAAACCCTTTTCAGCGATAAAATTTAATTATAAAAGCGATTAAAATGGTAAGGCAATCGTTTCCGGATTAACAAATTCCTTCGTGTACGGATTTTCAAGAAAACTTAATGGTGGTCGTTGTGGTTGGAGAATATCATCCTTGGTAATTCCATAAACTGACCAATAGTTAGAAAGCAATTGAGAAAAAATGTCCTCATTCCAAAATCCGAACATTGGTTCTTTCTCCCCTTCTTTCACTTCAATAGTGATCTTGTCATTTAGATTTTGCACATCGTATTCTGGTTTATAATTTAAAATATAATCCGAATAATGAAACCTAGCGTACAACTCTTCAAACTGCAGTGGATGCAAAACATGACCTTCTATTTTCTGTAATACCTCCTTGTTTTTCTCCTTGATAACGCCGTTATCTTGTAAACAAGCTACGAATCCAAAACCATTCACGCCAAACGAAAACATCAAATTGATGGCATCATCGCGATAACTAAAAATATCCGCTGAATATTTCAATGGGAACACCACAATACTCCATGGTTTCTTCCCGACAAAGGAAATCGGTTCAATTATGGACTGCATCATGAGGTGAAAGTTGGAAAAACGATCTTTTAGGGCTGGAGAAAGTTCAAACTCCTCACCTTTTTTTTGAAGTCGATTTCTTTCGTAAACCATTTCATAGTACAATAATCCGTAGACCATTCTACCTGTCCATTGAAAAATAAATAGTTCATCAAGCGCGGCCATGCCTTCATAACCTTTTTCATAAGCCGCTTTAATTTTTACATCTAAAGCGTCAAACGCCTGTTTTACTTCAGGTGAACACGGCAATTCCAAATCTTCATAATTATAAGACTTGGCTTTATCCATCATTTCAATACGTTCATCACCAAATTTGAAATGATCCATCAACCACTGTGGGAAAACAGTCATTTTCTCAGTGGTTAAAGTTCCTGAAAGAAAGCAAAAATGTTCGTCAAAAATTAAATCCTCAAATGGGTTATAAAGCGCTTGCGACATAAATAGTTCGAAAGTTTAGGTTGAAATCTCCTGCAAAGTTAGCCATAATCTATCGCTTACTTTAAAGATTTAGAGGAGAAATTGAGGGAGGGTTCAAATATAATCCCAAAATTAAAACGAGCAACATCAGCGTAACTTCTCACTCAAATATTTCCAATACCGCTTTGGAACGTGCTGCACATGGAGTTTCATATTTTTGCGCGATGCGATATTGGTACTCTCAAAATAATCCTGCCATAAGGTTTGAAACTCAAGTTCTGAGGCCGTAAAATAATCGCTTTTGGTTTTGGTGGCATCGAAACCTTCCGGCAACGACAACTGCATCAGTTCCACTTTTTCCAAATCGTAATACAGCCCGTAACCGCGTTTCAAATCATAAATAATCCATTTCTGATCGGCATATCTACTCTTAAAATGTTTGGAAATGAGTGGTAAAACATCAAAATCAGGTTCAACGGAAGCAAAATAAATGCCGTCATTAGTCAAACGGAATCGCACAAAGGCTTCCATTCTATGCTTCTCCCGCCCTACGCTTTTCGCTATCTGAGAAACTTTCAAAACGGTTTCATTCGAAAAATCGGAATCGATAGGCCTACTACTCTTAAACGCTTGCTGAATATATTTGAGAAGCAACGTTTCGATCTGTGGTTGTTCACTCAAAAATGCACTATATAATCTATAACTGCCCTTCGCACTGGTTTTGCTTTTGATGCCTTTCCAAACCCGATCAGCTTTTTCTAAATCGGTAGTAATTTCAACTTTATTTCCAAAAAGTGACTCTTGAAGATTTTCAGGCTTTTGAAAAATGACCGTTTGTAATTTGAGTTCATATATATGAAACACACCAGTTAAAAACCCATCAAATGTGCCGTCATAAATAAGTGTATGTTCTTCCGGAATTACCATCTATCCGAATAGATTCAATTGTGGACTCAAAATAGTTTGATACTTACTGGTCGAGTTTTGTAAAATGATGGATTTCAATTGAGGCCCCGTTAAATCACGACGCTCAAAGTCTCTTGAGTCGCACACCAAAAAATATTTAGCCCTGTTTAAAGCAACACCCATACGTTTAAGATGATCCCAATTCAACTTCCTGAATTGTCGCGCTTGTATAATTTTATAGACGGATTTCATCCCGAGTCCAGGAATACGTGCCAACATCAATTTATCAGCTTTATTGACATCTACCGGAAAAAAATCCATATTTCTTAAGGCCCAACCTAATTTAGGATCGACATCCAAATCGAGATTCTGGTGCTCATTATTTAGAATCTCGTGGACTTCAAATCCGTAGAAACGCATTAACCAATCCGTTTGATACAGTCTATTCTCGCGTAACATCGGCACATCAGTCCCAATTTGAGGCAAGCGGGAATCATAGCTAATAGGAATATAGCCTGAATAGTACACGCGCTTCAAATTGAACTTCTTATAAAAATAATTAGAGGTCCACATGATTTGCTGATCGCTTTCTCCACTCGCACCAATAATCATTTGGGTACTTTGGCCTGCAGGAGCAAATTTTGGCGTACTTTTTATAATTTTCTTCTCAGATTGGTATTGAATAATTTCATTTTTAACCTTTATCATCGGTTTAATAAAATCCTCACGATTCTTTTCAGGCGCCAACAATTTCAGACCTTCCTTAGTAGGGATTTCTATATTCACACTCAATCTATCGGCATATAATCCCGCTTCTTTCATCAACTCATCAGAAGCTCCAGGAATGGATTTTAAATGGATATACCCGTTAAAATTCTCTTCCAATCGGAGTTTTTTCGCCACGGCAACCAAACGCTCCATCGTATAATCGGCACTTTTAAAAATACCAGAACTCAAAAACAAACCTTCAATATAATTCCGACGGTAAAAATTGATGGTCAAATCCACCACTTCCTGAACTTGAAATGCCGCACGTTTAATATCATTACTTTTTCGGGTGACACAGTATGCACAATCAAAAATACAATAATTGGTCAGCAAAATTTTCAGTAAGGACACACAACGCCCATCTTCAGTGTAAGAATGACAAATGCCCATGCCGGTGGCGTCACCCAAACCTTTGTTGGTATTGCTACGGTTACTTCCGCTGGAAGCGCAAGACACGTCATATTTAGCCGCATCGGCAAGGATTTTTAATTTTTCTTGGGTACGTTCAAAAGACATAGAGGGGAAACTGGAGATGGATTATCTGAAATTTTTGATAAAATTACTCTGAATGGCGAACATCATTTAACAAAATAGATTTAAAGATTAACCTAAAAACTTCATATCCTGATAAATCCCGAATTCTTTGAGAAAATCATCCAAAATTTCTAAAAATTATTGCCAAATCGCATTCTTTGTCTTACTTTTATTTTATGACAGAAGTTGATATTGAAAAGGAAAATGCCGCTATTGCGAAGGCCTACAAACAGCTACTTAAGGTAAGTTATCAAACGTTAAGCGTAGATGACAAAAAACTGATAAGAAAGGCTTTCGATGTGGCTGTGGACGCACATAAAGATCAGCGTCGTAAATCAGGTGAAGCCTATATTTTTCATCCTATTGCTGTTGCAAAACTTGTGGCGCAAGAAATTGGGCTGGACGCTACGTGTATTGCTGCGGCCTTATTGCACGATGTAGTTGAGGATAATCCTGACTACACTTTAGAGTTTATTGAAAAAACCTTCGGTAAAACCGTTTCTAGAATTGTAGATGGTTTAACCAAAATTTCCTCGTTGAGCAAAGAAGCTGATGTCTCTACCCAAGCGGAGAATTTCAGAAAAATGCTCTTAACGCTCAATGATGATGTGCGTGTTATTATTATCAAAATTGCGGACCGTCTCCACAATATGCAAACCATGGATTCCATGCGTGCGGACAAGCAGGAGAAAATCGCTTCCGAAACCTTATACATCTACGCGCCTCTCGCGCACAGGATTGGACTTTATAATATTAAAAGTGAACTTGAAGATTTAGGTTTAAAGTATACGGAGCCTGAAGTTTATCATGAAATTCACAATAAAATAAAGGAAAGTAAGGAAGAGCAGGATAATTATATCAATGCGTTTTCTCAGGTAATAGTTGATTCTTTGGATAAGGAAGGACTGACCTACTCTATTAAAGGACGGCCAAAATCCATTTATTCCATCCGAAGAAAAATGCTGAAACAAGGCGTTTCTTTTGATGAAGTCTATGACAAGTTCGCGGTACGAATCATTTATAAATCTGATTTTGCCAATGAGAAGTTTTTGGCTTGGAAGATTTATTCGATTGTTACAGATCATTTTATTCCGAATCCTATCCGTTTGCGCGACTGGATTTCTTCACCTAAATCAACCGGATACGAAGCGCTTCACATTACAGTGATGGGCCCTAAAGGCCGTTGGGTAGAAGTTCAGATTAGAAGTGAACGCATGAACGAGATTGCGGAAAAAGGTTACGCTGCGCACTATAAATATAAACAAGGTAATGCTGAAGATGCTTTAGATACTTGGATTGACAAACTTCAGGAAGCATTGGAAAGCAATGAAACCAATGCCGTTGATTTTGTAGAGCAATTTAAACTCAATTTATATTCAAAAGAGATTTATGTTTTTTCACCAAAAGGTGATTTAAAATCGTTGCCAAAAGGTGCTACGCCACTCGATTTTGCGTTTAGCATCCACACTGAAATCGGCATGAAAACCCGTGGCGCAAAAGTGAATGGCAAATTAGTTCCGCTTAGCCATGAACTTCAAAGTGGTGACCAAGTAGAGATTTTAACTTCGGAAAACATCAGACCTAACAGTAACTGGTTAGATTATGCTACTACTGCTAGAGCACGAAGCAAGATAAAATCCTCATTAAAAGACGAAAAGAAAGTAGTTGCTGAAGAAGGCAAGGAAATTTTAAGACGAAAATTAAAGCAGCTTAAGATCAATTTGGACGAAAAATCCATCAACGAAATGGTGGTCTTCTTCAAACTAAAAACAAGTTTAGATCTATTTTATAGAGTCGGAATCGGTTCTATTGACAACCCTATGCTCAAAGATTATGCATCATCGCGCAGCAATGCATTTATGAGCTATATCAAGAGTAAGATCCGTAAACCAACGGTAATTCAGAATATTGATAAGGATGAAATTACCGCCAAATATGACATGTTGGTTTTTGGCAAGGAAGAAGAGAAATTAGATTATAAACTTTCGGCTTGCTGTAACCCTATTCCGGGTGATGACGTTTTTGGTTTCTTAACGATAAATGAAGGTATAAAAATTCATAAAAAAAACTGTCCAAACGCACTGAGTCTACAATCTAACTACGCTTACAGAATTATGCAAGCAAAATGGATAGACTCGTCACAACAAGAATTTGCGGCACAAATTACACTCTCTGGCATTGACAACATGGGCTTGGTAAATAACATCACCAAAGTTATTTCCAACAACATGCATGTTAACATGAAAAGTATTAGTTTTCAAAGTGATGACGGTATATTTTCAGGTAAAATCAACGTTATCGTAAAAAATAGTACGATGCTTAAAAAACTCATGGAAAATCTAAAAAAAATTAACGGGATTGATAAGGTTACAAGAGTTTAAATAGTGTAAATTTGCCAACGTAAATTATGAGTGCAAAAACAAAACATAACAATCAGGAAATAGTTAAAAACGTGTTTACCACATTTTTGGAAAGTAAGGGGCACCGAAAAACCCCTGAACGTTATGCTATTCTACAAGAAATTTATGATAGTGAAGAACATTTTGATATAGAATCTCTCTACATCAAAATGAAAAACAAAAACTATCGTGTGAGTCGTGCGACACTTTACAATACCATTGAATTGTTATTGGAATGTGCGTTGGTGCGCAAACATCAGTTTGGTCAAAATCAGGCGCATTATGAAAAGTCCTATTTTGATAAGCAGCACGACCACGTCATCTTAACAGATACAGGAGAAGTTATCGAATTCTGCGATCCTAGGATCCAATCTATCAAAAAAACGATTGAAGAAGTTTTTGATATCTCTATCTCCAACCACTCACTTTACTTTTACGGAACAAAAAACGAACAACCTAAAGAATCTTAAAAATGGCAGTAGATTTACTACTAGGATTACAATGGGGCGACGAAGGCAAAGGAAAAATTGTCGATGTCTTGACCTCTAATTATAACATTATTGCACGCTTTCAAGGCGGTCCAAATGCGGGTCACACCTTAGTCTTTAACGGCAAAAAGCACGTGCTTCACACCATCCCTTCTGGAATTTTCCATGATGGGACCATTAACTTAGTTGGCAATGGTGTCGTAATTGATCCTGTCATCTTTAACAAAGAGCTCGACAAACTTGCAGAACAAGGCGTTGATTACAAAAAATCTTTATTGATTTCTCGTAAAGCTCACATCATTTTACCAACACACCGTTTGCTTGATGCTGCGAGTGAAGCCTCTAAAGGAAAAGCTAAAATTGGCTCTACCCTTAAAGGAATTGGTCCAACTTATATGGACAAAACCGGCAGAAATGGCCTCAGAGTTGGCGATATCGAAATGGCCGATTGGAAAGACAAATACCGCGCTCTTGCTGATAAGCACGAAACGATGATAGCCTTTTACAATGTAGACATCCAATACGATTTACAAGAACTTGAAAATGAGTTTTTCAAATCGATTGAAGTTTTAAAGTCGTTGACATTTATTGATTCTGAAGAATATTTACACCAAGCACAAAAAGAAGGAAAATCTATATTGGCTGAAGGCGCACAAGGGTCTTTATTAGATATCGATTTTGGAACATATCCATTTGTAACCTCATCAAACACAACTGCTGCGGGCGCTTGTACAGGATTAGGTATTGCACCTAATAAAATTGGCGATGTTTATGGTATTTTTAAAGCATACACTACTCGTGTAGGTTCAGGACCTTTCCCAACAGAATTGTTTGATGAAGATGGAGAGATTATGGGCCGCGTAGGTAATGAATTTGGCGCTACAACCGGACGTTCTCGTCGTTGTGGATGGTTAGATTTAGTTGCTTTACGTTATGCTTGTCAAGTAAATGGCGTGACTAAATTAATTATGATGAAAGGCGATGTGCTTTCAGGTTTCAAAACCTTAAAAGTATGTACGGCTTACAAATATAAAGGTGAGGAAATTCAGCATTTCCCTTACAATATTGAACCAGAATATGTAACTCCCATCTATACAGAATTTAAAGGCTGGAATGAGGATTTAACTGGAATGACAGATGCTTCGGATATGCCACAAGCATTGGTAGACTATATTGAGTTTTTAGAAAAAGAACTTGAAACTCCAATTACTATTGTTTCTGTTGGTCCGGATAGAAAACAGACCATCATAAGATAAATTATATAAACGAACCTGCTTTACGCGAGTTAGGCAGGTTCGTTTTAAATTTCATCATGATATTGCTGGTGAAATTCTTCATTGAGATGCTCATCATAATAGAGTCCGCGGAACATAAATATATGTTAATGCAAAATAATGCTTAATTTAAAGAGTTACTTTTGAAAATCATTTGTCACACATTGAGAGCATTATCCCTTTTCTTAATCTTATTATTAAGCTTTAGTCTTTCAGTCACAGCACAAACTGAAAAGCTTAAAAAAATCCGAGTGGAATACGCAGGATTTGTCGATTCTGACAGTCTGAGAGGCCCTGGAGTTTCCGTATTTACCCGAGATAACACCCAACAAGTTCACTTTACGCATGAAGGCATCAATTTATGGTGCGATCAAGCCGTCTATTACGAAAAAGAAGATTTTATTGAAGCTTACAGTAATGTGATCATGCAACAAGGTGACACCATTAATATGACTGCAAAATATGCGGAATATAGTGGAAAAACGCAATTGGCTTTTGCAAGTGGTGATGTTGTCCTTAGAGAACCTAAATCGGTTTTAACCACAGACACCTTACATTTTGACCGCGTAAAACAACAAGCCTTTTACAGAAATAAAGGAAAGGTTGTAAGAGATACTTCAGGAACAATTACCAGCCAAATTGGTCGGTATTATATGAATACTAAAAAATATCAGTTTGTTCAAGATGTCGTTTTAGTAAATCCACAATACACCTTAACCACGAATCATCTCGATTTTTATACTGAAACAGGACACGCGTATCTTTATGGACCGTCCACTATTGTAGGAGAATCTAACACAATTTATGCTGAGCGTGGTTTTTACAACACTAATAATGATACTGGCTACTTCGTCAAAAATTCGAAAATCAATTATCAGAATCGTGTATTTGAAGGTGATAGCATGTATTTTGATCGAAAAATTAGTTTTGCATCAGCAACCAACAACATCAAAGTTACAGATACAATCAATAATAGTGTAGCCCGCGGCCACTATGCAGAAATATGGCGCGCTAAGGATTCTGTGTTCATCACCAAACGCGCTTTAGCCATTACTGTTCAGGAAAATGATTCTATCTACATGCATAGTGATATCTTAATGGTTACCGGTAAACCTGAGCACCGCATTACGAGAGCGTATTATAATGCTAAAATATTTAAAAGTGATTTGAGCGGAAAGGCAGATTCTATTCATGCCGATCATAAAACCGGACTCACGCAACTCATCAATCTGAAGCGTTTTTCAACTTCAGATGCATTTACGACTAAAAGAAGGCCTATTCTTTGGAATTTGGACAACCAAATGACTGGTGATACCATTCATCTTATTTCCAATCCAAAAACAGAGCAATTAGATTCCTTAGTCGTTTTTAATGATGCGTTTTTAATTAGCAAGGACACCCTTGGCACAGGTTTTAATCAAATAAAAGGTCTGCGACTTATTGGACTTTTTAAAGACAATGATCTATATAACGTTGATATTATAAAAAATGCCGAAGTGATTAATTATTCCAGAGATGACAAGCAAGAATTAATCGGCATTAACAAATCGAAATCAGGAAAGATCAACCTCAAAATTGAAGACGGTTATAAAATAATCACTTTAATTGATCAGGTGGACGGCGATATTTATCCAGAATCGAAATTTCCTGAAAACGCAAGAAAATTAAGAGGTTTTGACTGGCGTGAAGAAGAGCGACCAAAAAGTGTCGAGGATCTGTTTAGTGATGACCCACCGTTGGAGTTACCAGTAATTAAAGGTTTGGGTGAATATGTACCACAAGAAGAATTCTTTGATGACGCCTTACTGAAACGTGTAGAGGACGCGAAACCAAAAGGCGCAAAAAAGGATGATCAACAAAAAGCATCTCGAAACATTCCTAAGGAAGCGCTTAAAAAAGCAGATTCATCAAAAGTAAAACCGGCACAAAAATCTCAGCAAAAGGACAATTAACATGACAAGCGATTTTTTACAGTACCAAGCACAAACATCACCACATCCTTTAGCTATGGAAGTTTCCCACGCTGAAGGCTGTTATGTTTATGACACCAATAACAAGGCGTATCTCGACTTTGTTGCGGGCGTTTCAGCTTGTAGTTTAGGACATCGACATCCTAAAGTGGTCAATGCTATAAAAAATCAGTTGGACAAGTACATGCACGTTATGGTGTATGGCGAATATATTCAGGAACCAGCAGTGGAACTTGCCAAAATTTTGGCGAAACATCTACCGGAATCCTTAGACTGTACCTATTTGGTTAATTCAGGCACTGAAGCCATTGAAGGCGCTTTAAAATTAGCGCGTCGTGCTACTGGCAGAAGTCAGATTATTGCTGCGCATAACGCCTATCATGGCAATACCATGGGTTCCATGAGTGTTATGGGGTACGAAGAGCGCAAACAAGCGTTTAGACCCTTAATTCCAGATATCAATTTCATTACGTTCAATAATACTGAAGATTTAAAACAGATTACTTATAAAACGGCAGCGGTCATCTTAGAAACCATTCAAGGTGGCGCCGGATTTATAGAGCCACATGCCAATTATTTAACCAAAGTCAGAACACGATGCGATGAAGTTGGCGCCTTATTGATTTTAGATGAAATTCAACCAGGTGTTGGCCGTACAGGAAAATTATTTGGTTTTGAACATTACAACTGTATTCCAGACATATTAGTGACCGGTAAAGGTTTAGGTGGCGGAATGCCAATTGGAGCTTTTACAGCTTCCAAAGCGATGATGCAAACCTTACAAGACCGTCCAAAATTAGGACACATTACCACGTTTGGTGGCCACCCCGTAATTGCTGCTGCCGCACTTGCAACCGTAAAAGAAATTACGGAAAGTAATTTGATGTCTGAAGCTTTAGAAAAAGAACAACTTTTCAGATCACTTTTGGTACACCCTTTGATTACAGAGATTAGGGGACGCGGATTAATGTTGACGGCTTTAACACCATCAGCAGAAATCACGACGGAGGTCATTTTGAAGGCTCAAGCTAAAGGTTTGATTCTGTTTTGGTTGCTTTTTGAAACGAAAGGCATACGATTAACACCACCTTTGACCATTACAAACGATGAGATCACTAAGGGTTGTCAGATAATCATTGAAATTTTAGACGAAATTTCAGCCAAACTCTAGAGATCGTTATCGCCTGCAATCCCTTATAGGACACACCTTTCAACCATTACATTGAAGCGTGAAACTTGATGCTGTTAATTAATTTGTTGAAAACATTCGGCATAAAAATCACATTTCTCTAATGATAACGTTACATTTATTTCAACGAACAATACAAAGTGCTTATGGAGTTCAGTCAACATGACGACGACAATAATTATTCGCTAACAAAGTTTGAGTCGATGCTTAAAACAAACAATGTGTTGTTTTTTGATTCTGCTGAGTTTGAAAATATCATCCAATTCTATTTTGAAAATGGCCGAATTGCACTTGCAAAAAAAGCTGTCAAATTAGGACTGGAGCAGCACCCTTCATCCATTGTTTTAAGACTTTTTCAAGTAGAAATTTACATTCTTGAAGACAAATTACCACAAGCTGAAAAACTATTGGATGAGTTGTACATATTAGAACCTTCCAACGAAGAAATCTACATTCAAAAAGCCAGTATTTTATCTAAACGTGATGAGCACGAAAAAGCCATTGATACGCTAAAAATCGCCTTAAAATTGTCTGATGCTGATGAAGAAGATGCTGATTTATACGCGCTGATTGGAATGGAATACCTTTTCATGGATCAATTTGAGAACGCTAAAGACTATTTTATTAAGTGTTTGGATCTTGACATGGAAGATTATTCTGCTTTGTATAACATTATCTATTGTTTCGAATTTTTAGATTTGAATGAGGAAGCGATTGATTTCCTTAATCGTTATTTAGATAAAAATCCGTATTGCGAAGTGGCCTGGCATCAACTAGGCAAGCAATATTCTACCCTTAAAGATTATCCAAAAGCCTTATCTGCATTTGAATTCGCCATTATTTCTGACGATACTTTTGTTGGCGCTTATCTTGAAAAGGGAAAGGTGTTGGAGAAAATGAAAAAGTATGAAGAAGCCATTGAGAATTATAACGTCACCTTGGCGTTAGATGAACCGACTTCTTTTGCGTTGTTGAGAATTGGAAACTGTTATGAAAAATTAGGATCTGATGACTTGGCTGTACAGTATTACTTCAAAACTGTTCATGAAGACCCATTGTTAGATAAAGGATGGATTTCTATCACACGTTTTTATAACAAAAAGAAAGATTACCATAAAGCGCTCTATTATATCAATAAAGCGATTAATATTGATGCCGATAATGTGAAGTATTGGAAACTTTACGCGCAAATCAATCACCGTTTGAACTTTATTGAAGAAGCAGAACGCGGTTATAAAAAAACATTGGATTTAGGTAATTATGAATTGGACACATGGCTTGCAAGAACTGATGTGCTTATTAGTTTAGGTGAACATGAAGCATCTGCTCTAAACCTTATCCAAGCTGCTGAGTTTTATCCAGAAACAGCTGAAATTGAATACCGTTTAGCAGGCATCTATTTCACACTTC
The DNA here is from genome assembly GCF_947500795.1 of uncultured Gelidibacter sp. GTDB lineage: Bacteria > Bacteroidota > Bacteroidia > Flavobacteriales > Flavobacteriaceae > Gelidibacter. Next base: position 111,492 of record NZ_CANMTE010000003.1, read on the forward strand.
TGGAAAACGAAAAAGCCCAATACCATCTTAAAAATGGATTACTGCTTAATGCAGACTATCATTTTATTCTACAGGAATTATTTCCTTTAATTGCTGATCATCAAATGGTGGTCAATATTATTTCAAATTCCAAAAAGACCTCCAAGTAAATTTATATATATTTACGGCTCTTATATGTAAATTAAAAATGCAAAGACGCTTATCAGATTACCTATTTATTTCACTTAAAGGAATAGCAATGGGCGCGGCAGACGCTGTTCCTGGAGTTTCTGGAGGCACAATCGCTTTCATTTCCGGCATTTATGAAGAATTGATTACCACAATTAGTGGCGTCAATTTAGATTTATTAAAAACCTTAAGAAAAAGTGGTTTTTCAGCGTTTTGGAAACAACTTAATGGCAATTTCCTATTAGCACTTCTGACAGGTATTGTGATCAGTTTTGTGTCGTTTATGCGTCTTGCAAAATACTTAATTGAGCACCACCCAGTTTTAATATGGTCCTTCTTTTTTGGGCTCATTGTTGCAAGTATCTTTTTTGTCGGCAAACAGATAAAAACTTGGAATTTAGGAACAATCGTTGCTTTGATTCTTGGAACCCTTGCTGCATTTTACATCACTACCCTACCTTCAATGGCGAATAATGATAGTTCGTTATTCTTGTTCTTTGCGGGAGCTTTAGCGATTTGCGCCATGATTTTACCTGGAATATCAGGTTCCTTTATTTTGGTGATTTTAGGGGCGTATAAAACATTAAGTGATGCGCTACACGATTTTGATTTCAAAAAAATAGCCATTTTTGCCATTGGAGCAGTCATTGGTTTATTAAGTTTTAGTCGGATTTTAAAGTGGTTGTTCAATAATTATAAGAACACAACATTAGCAGTCCTAACGGGATTTATCTTTGGCTCCTTGAATAAAATATGGCCTTGGAAGGAAACACTAACCGTTTTAGATAAAGCCACAGGGACCACAGTACCAATTGACACCATAACAGATTTTGGCACCATTGAAGTTTACCAAAGTCAAATCAATGATTTTGAGACCTTTAAAATGATTTCTGAAAAAAGCATATCCCCTTTCCGCTATTCAGAAATTAATAACGCGATAGATCCACAAATAACAATGGCAATTGGATTGATGATTGTTGGATTTTTAACTATCTTCATTCTTGAAAAAGTAGGCTCCAAAACTCCGTAAATGCAAAGCACGAGAACCTTTACCGATAGACTTTTCCTTGTCATTAAAGGCTTGGCTATGGGTGCTGCAAATAAGGTTCCAGGTGTTTCTGGTGGTGTCGTTGCCTTTGTTGCAGGATTTTATGAAGAGTTCATTTATTCGCTTCAAAAGGTCAATAAAACGGCCTTCAAACTCCTTTTTAACGGACGCTTTAAGAGTTTTTTCAATTATATAAACGGCCGATTTTTAAGCTTGCTCTTCGCTGGAATGATTATCAGCTATTTTAGTATTTCTAAAATATTGGACTACTTTCTTGTCCATGCTGAACTGTATGTATGGAGTCTTTTCTTCGGATTGATCATCGGCTCAATTTATTACATCAACAAAGATTTTAACGATTGGAACTATAGAACTATAATTGCGCTTATTATAGGTATTATCCTTGGCGTGGGCATTAGTTTTTTGGATCCCGCCAGAGAAAATGACAATCTCTTTTTTGTGTTTTTCTGTGGCATCATCAGTGTTTCAGGAATGACATTGCCTGGTTTCTCCGGATCATTTATATTGATATTATTAGGGAACTATGTGCTTCTCTTGGTGGATTCCGTAAACGCACTTTCAGACACCTTTTATGAAATTATTAAGGGCGATTTCAGTGTGTTCTATAATTCTGAACGTATAACCTTGTTGAAGGTATTAGTTGTTTTCACTTTGGGATCTGTAACAGGTTTGGTCACATTTTCGCACATATTAAGCTATATTCTTAAGCACTATAAAAGTATTACCACCGCCTCTATTATCGGCTTTATTGTAGGGTCATTAGGTGTGGTTTGGCCATGGAAAAAAACAATTTATCGATTAGCTCAAGATGGCAGTTACATCTACGACTCAACCGGTAAAAAAGTAGTCTCCAATTACGAACGATTTATTCCCGAATTACATAGTGAAACCTACTTGGCAATTGCGTATATTGTTGTAGGCATAGCAATTGTCTTAGCTTTAGAATGGTATGGCCACAGAACTAGAAAAGTCAAAGTCTAAATTTGGACTTGTTGGTAAAAATATTGAGTATTCATTTTCAAGAGCCTATTTCACGGAGAAGTTTGAAAATGAAAACCTTTCAAATACGTATGTCAACTTTGATATTGATGATATTTCAAAATTCACAGAAATTCTTAACCAAGGTGATTTACTTGGACTAAACGTCACGATTCCCTATAAAGAACAAGTTATTCCATATTTAGACAAACTTGATCAGACCGCATCAGAAATTGGTGCCGTAAACACTATCAAATTCTTAGCTTCAGGAGAAATTGAAGGTTATAATACGGATTATTACGGCTTCCAGAATTCCATTCAACCTCATTTAAAACCACATCATCATAAGGCACTAATTTTAGGTACGGGTGGCGCATCAAAAGCGATTGCATATGCGCTAAAAAATCTAGATATCAACTTTGATTATGTGTCTCGAAATTCCAATCCAAAAGCTAAATATACCTATGCTGATCTGACTGAAGATATTATTAAAAATCATCCACTCATTATCAACTGTACACCTGTTGGCACCTACCCTAACGTTAATCAGTGCCCTGACATTCCGTATGACGGAATTACACAGAACCACCTTCTTTATGATTTGATTTACAACCCGATTCAAACTAAGTTTTTAATCTGCGGTGAAATTAAAGGTGCGACTATTTGCAACGGCTCCAAAATGTTGGAATACCAAGCCGAAAAAGCATGGGAAATATGGCACCGATAGCCTAAATGTCCTAAAATCAAGTTTCTCTTTTGTAATCTAAAGCGTTGTTAGTATATTTACTTTTTACAACAGCAAGAACTTTAAACATTACGAAATGTCAGAGAAAGATAACCTGCATGATGCAGATGGAAACGAGGATTTAAAAGGCAAGGCTATCACTACTGAAGATACAGTTGCTGAGAGCCAAAACCTATCAGAAGCAAATGCCAAATCAACAGATACAACTGAATCTTCAGATTCTGTTGAAGATAGCGCTACTACAACTCAAGCTCCCGAAACTACAGAAGAGGCCAAAAACACGGATACATCTGTAACAAGTGAATTTGAAAATACAACAACTGCGGAAGAAACTCCAGCTAAAAAGAAGGATGCCCACGTAGATGAAATTGAAGAATCTAATGCAGAAGATGCAGAAGATGAAGGCAATGTTGAGCGTCATTCCTTAGAGGACAAGGACTATCACGCCATGTCTATGGAGCAGTTGGCAGATGAGTTTGAAGCCCTACTAAACAATAAAAAAGTACAGACTATAAAATCTCACGTTGATGAGATTAAAACGGAATTCAATTCTAAGTTTTCAGAAATTCTGGAAGAAAAGAAAGAAGAGTTCTTAAGCGAAGGTGGAAATGAGATCGATTTCTTTTATTCCAGTCCGCTAAAAAAACGATTCAATTCGCTTTATAAAGATTATAAAAATAATCTTACAGCATACTACAAAACTTTAGAGACCAATCTTAAATCTAACTTAGAAAACAGATTGCGCATTATTGAGGATATCAAAGGCCTTATTAATGTTGAAGAAAACATCAATACAACCTACAAACATTTTAAGGATTTACAGGAAGAATGGCGTAATGCTGGTCCAATCCCAAGAGATAAATACAATAATGCATGGAATACCTACCACCATCATGTGGAGATTTTCTATGACTTTTTACATCTTAATCGCGATTTACGCGATATGGACTTTAAGCACAATCTAGATCAGAAGTTAAAAATTATCGCCCGTGCTGAGGAATTAGCAAAAGATGATAATTCAAACAGAGCCTTTAGAGAATTACAGGTGCTTCATAAAATGTGGAAAGAAGATTTAGGCCCTGTAGACAAAGAACATAGAGAAGCAATTTGGGAGCGTTTTAGCAACGCGACTAAAACAATTCATGACAAACGTCAAGCTTATTATGCTGATGTCGATAAGGCTCATGAAGCAAATCTTGTGAAAAAGGAAGCCATTATTGCTAAGATTGAAGAAATTGCCAAAGATGACGTGAGTTCTCATCAAGCATGGCAAAATAAAATTAAGGTGATTGAAGGATTGCGTACAGAGTTTTTCAATGCCGGTAAAGTGCCTATTAAAGTGAACGAGGCAACTTGGGCTAAATTTAAAAGTGCTGTAAGGACTTTCAATAAAAAGAAAAATTCGTTCTATAAAGGTTTAAAAAAGGATCAATATACCAATCTTCAGAAGAAATTGGATTTAATTAAAACCGCTGAAGAACACAAGGATAGCGACGATTTTGAAACGGTGACACCATTGATGAAGAAAATTCAGAATGAGTGGAAAGAAATTGGTCATGTTCCAAGAAAAGACAGCGATAAAATTTGGAAACGTTTTAAAGCAGCATGCAACCACTATTTTGATAAACTCAATGCAGAGCGTAATGCCGCCAATAAAGGCCAAGTGGAAGCTTTTGAGAAAAAATCGAAGTTACTTGAAGACTTAAAAGAATTGCAATTAAGTGGTACACCTGAACAGGATTTAGAGACCATTAAACAGAAAACAGAAGAGTGGAATGCCATTGGTCCAGTGCCACAAAACAAACGTTTTATTGAAGGTAAATTCAACAAAACGATAGATGGTTTATTTAACAACTTGAAATTGGATAAAACAGAAGTTGAAATGATCAAGTTTGAAAATAAACTCGAGCATTTATCGCAACCTGATGACACCCGATTGTTAGATAATGAACACCACTTTATCCGTAAAAAAATTGATGAAGTCCGTGGGGAAATCAACCAATTGGAAAATAACCTTCAATTTTTCTCAAATATTGACAAATCCAATCCTTTGGTAAAAGATGTATTGAACAACATTGAAAATCACAAGGAAAATTTAGCAGTATGGGAGGAGAAATTCAAGAAACTGAAGGAGTTATATTAAACACCTAATTTTTAGATTTAAAAAGTCCAATTTTTCAATTTGAAAGATTGGACTTTTTTTTTGATACACCAATTATGCTGCCTTTTAGTTAAGCGTCTGAAGCAGAAATTATCCGGCAGAAGTAGTATTTTTAATTACATTTGCACACCCTATCGCTTAATTTAAAGCACACAATATTCAGAAAAGCCACAGCCATGTACAAAGTTAAGTTCACGCCATACCGAGAAAGTTTAGGCAAAATAATGTTTCGACAAACCAAAGATGGAAAAGGAATTTCTTCTGATGGTCGTTATCAATTCTATATTGATGAGCCCATTGAAGATCCTGATTTTTGGGTGGTTCAAGGAAAAGGCGTGAGAGGTTCAGAAAGCTGCAAAGTAGCTCCTGAAAACACAATATTACTAACCACAGAGCCAAAATCTGTTCTAGTTTATCCTAAAGGGTACATTAAGCAATTTGGAACCATTTGTTCTTGCCAGGAGGAAACCAAACATAAAAATCTAAAATTAGGCCCTGCCATTCTTCCTTGGTTTGTTGGATTTAAGAAATCAAAGGATAATGAAATCACATATTCGTTGACCTATGATGATTTAATGACGAATAAAACCCCGGAGAAAAAGAAGTTAATTTCTGTCATCACAAGCAATAAGGCATTTACAAAAGGGCATCTTGAGAGAATCGAGTTTGTTGAAAAATTAAAGGCTTATTATGGCGATCAATTAGATGTATTCGGACAAGGCTTTAACAGTTTCGATGATAAATGGGACGTTTTAGCACCTTATAAATATCATATCGCAATAGAAAATTCATCTGAAAATTATTATTGGACAGAAAAAATATCCGACTGCTTCTTGGCGGAGACATTTCCTATTTATTATGGCTGTAAAAATCTATCTGATTATTTTGACAAAGAGTCTTTTCAATCCATAGATATTCACAATTTTGATGCCTCTGTTGCCATCATAGATAAAATAATTAAGGAAGATACATTCGAAAATAAACTGCCTAAAATAAAAGAATCCAAAATGAAGGTGCTGCATGAGTATAACATGTTTGATTATGTGGCTCATTTATGTGATCAGATGAATCCAGATCTACCAAAGGAAACGGTAACGATAAACAAATGTAACTCCTCAAAAGACTGGCACAATTTGTATAATTACGTGATTAAGAACTCGCTATTTAAATTGAAGCAAAAAACAAAAGAGCTCTTTAAAGGCAAGTCGGTATTGTATAAAGAATAAAATGGATACAATTTTAGTATCCATAATCACGAAACCAAAGTTCTATAAAAAATCAAATCCTATCTGTGAAAACAGATAGGATTTTGACCCCTAACTAAACTAAATTTTTAATCTTAATTAATACCGCTTAAAATATAATTAAGACTACCTACTTATGATTATGAAACTAAGTAAAGTTCCATTATATCATATATACGTGTTTAAACTCTTATTGGATTACCGGTTTACAAAAAAAACTAAACTTTTTTTGCTTCCTCCCAAAACACATCCATTTCCTCCAAAGTCATTTCAGATAAAGGCACGTTGATTTCCCGTGACTTAGCCTCTAAATATTGGAATCTTTTGATGAATTTCTTATTGGTTCTTTCTAAGGCATTTTCGGGATTAATTTTTAAAAACCGCGCATAGTTGATGATTGAAAAAAGCACATCCCCCAGCTCACTTTCCATTTTATCAGCATCGCCTTTGGCAACTTCCACTTTTAACTCCGCAAGCTCCTCCTCCACTTTTTCATAAACTTGTTCTGGATGTTCCCAATCAAAGCCAACACCCGCTACTTTGTCTTGTATGCGATTGGCTTTAACCATGGCTGGTAAACTTTTTGGCACTCCTTGTAACACACTCGTTTTCCCTTTCTCCTTCAGCTTAATTTGCTCCCAATTACGTTTGACATCTTCTTCATTTTCCACTTTTACATCGCCGTAAATATGCGGATGTCTTTCAACCAATTTATCGCAAATACTGTTACAAACATCTGCAATATCAAAACTATTGGTTTCATTACCAATCCTCGAATAAAACACGATATGCAACAACACATCACCCAATTCCTTTTTAACCTCATCCAAATCCTTATCCAAAATAGCATCACCCAACTCGTATACCTCCTCAATAGTTAAATGTCGAAGGGATTCCATGGTTTGCTTTTTGTCCCACGGACATTGCTCACGCAATTCATCCATAGTAGTTAAAAGTCGGTCAAAAGCTTGTAATTGTTCTTGTCTGCGTGTCATGTTGTTGTTTTTCTGAAATTCAAAATTACGAAAATCGATACTGCTTGTGTACTAAATTTTATAAGAATCAAACCCTTCGATAAACAGTGTGCTTCATTGCTTCCCTTGAAAATCATTATTTATTAACAATTGGAAATAAAATGAAACCCCCACATTCTGTAAAAGAAATTGTGGGGGTTTTTATTTTTGAATCAAGTCTTAATTCTTAATTCTGATATCTTAATTTTAATTAAGTTTTTCTAGCACTTGTGTTCTTAGTAGCGCCACCTTTCTTAGAAGCTGAAGCCTTAGAACCTACGTTTTTTGCAGCGTTATTTGGCTTTGCAGCAGCTTTAGACTGCGCTTCTTCAACTTTAGCAGCTGTAGATTTATCTTCGTCTTCTTTATCTAAAGCAGACAACAAATCGTTAGATTGTAAAATATTATACCATTGGATAACCTTTTTGATATCACTTGGGTACACACGATCTTCATCATAATCAGGTAATACTTCAAAGAAATACTCTTCAAGTTTATCTTTAGAGTCTTTATGGCTGATAGACGTTTGTTTGCCATCTTCCTTTTCACGAACCTTTTTGAAAACTTCGCGTAATGGCACTTCTTCTGTTAGTGTGTACATCGCGATTTCACTTAAAACACTCACATTACTGTGAATATTTACCGTAATACGCTTCTTATCAAGTAACGATTCTGCAACAAAACCGCTACGTGTTTGGGTTACAATTTTATATAGCCCAGGTTTCCCTGCAATGGATAAAATCTTATCTAAACTCATATTCTTTATATGCTTTTTTTATTTTGACGGAGACAAATATATGCCTTTGCCTTTAGGATTGTAAAAAATTAACGTTTCTTTTTCATAGCTGGAAAACGCATCTTATAATCGACGCTGATGTTTCCTTTTGAAATATTATTCAATCTACTTTTAATCAAACGCTTTTTTAAGGTCGATAACTTATCCGTAAATAAGATACCGTCAATATGATCATACTCATGTTGAATCACTCTTGCAATCAGACCCTCAAACTCCTCAACATGGGTCTTAAAATCTTCATCCTGATATTGGATTTTGATTTTCGGTTTTCTGAACACATCTTCCCTTACATCCGGAATGCTCAAACACCCTTCATTAAAAGCCCATTCCTCTCCAGTTTCTTCAAGAATTTCTGCGTTGATAAACGTGCGTTTAAAACCTTCCAATTGTGCCTTTTCTTCGCTGTTTAAATCCTCATCTTCAGAAAAAGGTGTGGTATCTATCACGAATAAACGAATAGCCAACCCAATTTGTGGCGCTGCTAATCCAACACCATAGGCGTCATACATGGTTTCGTACATGTTGGCAATGAGTTCCTTGAGTTTTGGATAATCGGCCGAAATATTTTCGCCTTCCTTTCTTAGAACTGGGTCGCCATAGGCAACAATAGGTAAAATCATTAATCTTTAATTTTAAGAGTGCAAAAATACAATACTTATTTAGGATTTTAGAAACTTCAGTTAAAATTGTTAATCCACAACTATTGGTTATACAAATAACTTTGAAGAATAATGGTCGCACTGATCTCATCTACCAAAGCTTTATTTTTCCGTTGCCCCTTACTAAGTCCGCTGTCAATCATGGTTTGGAACGCCATTTTTGAAGTAAACCGTTCGTCAACACGTTTAACTGGAATTTCGGGAATTGTTTTAGCAAGTTTTGTTAGAAAGGATTGAATAGATTCTTCACTTTCAGAAACCTCGTTATTCATTTGTTTTGGCTCCCCAACAAGAAACAATTCGACCTTTTCTTTAGAAATATAGTCCTTTAAAAAAGGTAAAAGCCCTTTGGTTGCAACAGTAGTCAGGCCGGAAGCGATGATTTGTAGTTCATCAGTTACCGCAATACCAGTGCGCTTTGTTCCGTAATCTATTGCTAAAATTCTTGCCATACTACCTTCTTTAAAATCAGGAATCCTATTAAAATTATATTTCCAACAAAGTTACTATTATTTAATTTCTAACTGAAGTGATTACTTTTAAATTACATAAGAAAATGTCTATTTAAACCATCACTATGACCTCCCTTTTTCCTTGAATGTATATAGATTTGAAACAAATCAATGCCTTACAATATTTTCCAAAATGAATTATAGGTTTATATTTGTGTAAATTAAAATTAAGACATGGAACAACTCCGACAAAACATAGAGAAAGCTTGGGATAACCGCGAATTACTTTCCGAAAAAGTTACAATAGAAAGCATTAGAAGTGTCATCGATTTACTTGATGAAGGCACCTTAAGAGTTGCTGAACCAACTGATAATGGTTGGCAGGTAAATGAATGGGTGAAAAAAGCGGTCGTACTGTACTTTCCTATCCAAAAAATGGAAACTTTTGAAGTCGGTATTTTTGAGTTTCATGATAAGATTCCATTAAAACGCGGCTATGCTGATAAAGGGATACGTGTGGTACCTCATGCTGTATCGAGACATGGCGCTTACATTAGCAAAGGCACCATTTTAATGCCGAGTTATGTAAATATTGGAGCGTATGTTGATGAAGGGACGATGGTAGATACTTGGGCAACTGTTGGAAGTTGTGCTCAAATTGGGAAAAATGTGCATTTATCTGGAGGTGTTGGTATAGGTGGCGTTTTAGAACCCTTACAAGCCGCCCCAGTAATTATTGAGGACAATGCCTTTATTGGCAGTAGATGTATTGTTGTTGAAGGTGTTAGAGTGGAATCAGAAGCCGTTTTAGGTGCGAATGTATGTTTAACTGCCTCTACAAAAATCATTGATGTTACTGGTGACGAGCCGGTAGAAATGAAAGGCGTTGTACCAGCACGTTCTGTTGTTATTCCTGGCAGTTATGCTAAAGAATTTCCTGCAGGAACTTACAACGTGCCTTGTGCCTTGATTATTGGTAAGCGTAAAGAAAGCACCAATAAGAAAACATCATTGAATGATGCGTTGCGCGAATATAATGTAGCAGTTTAAAACAAACTTTTAATCATTAATATTGATTGAACAGATACAAAAACAGGATTATGAGTGTTAATTTGAAACCATTCAACCATAATCCTGTTTTTTAAACTATTATATAAAATTAAAGACCTCTTTTATATGGATGGATTAAAAGAGGCTAATAATGCGCCCAAATAAAAAAAGTAAAGTATCGTTTTACTTGGGTTTCTATCAATCCATCATTGTTTTTATACTGCTAACCATATGACTTACAAGTTTCTTATTTATATTTCCTACAGTTACGCGCTTCCAATTGGTGCACCTTTAGAGCAAGAAATTCTGCGCACCGGAAATACTGTAAAATGGTTTAGCGATACTGATAATGGCAAGGAAGGTTTAAGAGACAATCCGAATTTACTCAACACTATTCAGGAAGTTGTGGCTTACAAACCAGACATTGTTTTAGTGGCCTCCGATGACGTTCCCGATTTTATAACCGGACTAAAAGTTCAAGTTTTCCACGGTTTTTTCGCAAAAAAAAGACCTTTACGAAATGGGAAATTCTATCATTTTAGAATCCGCGGAACTTATGACCTCTATTGTACACAAGGTCCAAGTACGACGAGTGAGTTTAAGCGACTAGCGGAAAAATTGAAATATTTTGAGGTTATTGAAACTGGCTGGAGTAAAGTAGATCCTATGTTTCCACTTGAAGAAAAGAAGAACTTATCGGAAATTTCAACATCTACTCTTCCAACCATAATGATTGCTTCAACATTTACTGAGCGCTTAAGTTTGGCATATGACGATTCTGTCTTTAATGAAATAAAAAGGCTTTCCAACACAAATGCCTATAAATTCATTATGGTTTTGCATCCCAAATTACCAGCGCATATTGTTAAGAAATGGCAGTCACTCACAAATGAGAATTTTACGTTTTTCAACACTACCGATCTCACGCCCTTATTTTTCAAGGCTGATATTCTTTTTGCGGATACCACATCGGCAATTCAGGAGTTTGTGCTTCAAAAAAAGCCTGTAGTCACTTTCAAACACAAAGTCCATGAGGATTTCTTAATCGATGTTGATACAGTAAATGCTATTGAATCCGCTTTTAAAAACGCTTTAAATCCATCTAAAGAGTTGATGGATAAAATAGAAGCTTACATTCTTAATCTTCATCCCTATTTTGATGGCAAATCGAGTCAACGTGTTATTGAGGCTTGTATCAAGTTTTTACACCAAGATAAAAGTCATTTAAAAAGGAAACCTCTCAATCTTCTTCGTAAATATAAAATAAGAAAGCGGTTGGGATATTTCACTTTAAAAAGTTACAATAAACCATACCATCTAGAAAAAGATTCGTAAAATCAGGAAAACAGAGTGTTTGAATAACTGTCGGAATTAACTTGTGGCGTTGATTCCAAAATCCGTTGCCTTTATGTTGTTTTTCTTGGTAAATTTTCGAATAAGCTGATTCTGCTTTAATGCTTCTTCATCTTTATAAGGTCGGGAATGATGTAAATGCACGCAAATGGCCGAATACCTAATTTGCTTAAACTTCACACCAATATTCATCAAACGTTCACCTACTTCTCGGTCTTCACCACCATATTTCATACGTTCATCAAATCCATTAACCCTTAAAATTAAAGCTTTCCATCCCGAAACATTCATTCCATCAAAAGTTGCTTTAGTTGGCGTAAATGTGTTTAAAAACCAAGCTTTAAAACCCGATGCTGTTAATTTATTCGATTTAAAAGTTTTCTTAAGACCTTTTTCCTGCAACCATTCTAGGCTAAAACAGTTTTGGTTTTCAATATCATTTTTTGAAATGCTATTCGATATATCTTCTGGTAACTTAAAGTAACCTCCGGACAAAAATGTATGCTCTTTTCTTAGCTTTAAGTGAGTTGCCACAAAATCATTTCGAGGTATACAATCGCCATCTGTAAATATCAAATAATCGGACTTCGCTTTCAAAATGGCTTTATTCAAAATTTTTGTTTTCTGAAAACCATCATCTTCCTGCCAAATATGCTGTATGGATAATGAAGAAAACTTGATAAATGAATCGATGAGATGTTTTGTTGCTTCGCCAGAACCATCATCCGCAATTAAAATTTCAAAATTTTTCTCGGTCTGTTGTTCATATCCCCAAAGCACCTTGGTTAACCATTCTGGTTGGTTATAAGTACTTATGATTACTGACGATTTAAATGTATCCATTATAGCGAAATTAGGTATTTTTGTTAAAATCTAAGGAATTAAATGATTAAACTATCTGGGGTTATAATTACTTTTAATGAAGAACTGAAAATTGAAAAATGTTTAAAGTCTTTGGTTGGTGTCGTTGATGAAATTGTAGTGGTAGACTCATTTTCAACTGACAATACGAAGTCGATTTGCGCAAAATATAATGTGAAGTTTATTCAACAGACGTTTCTAGGTTATATCGAACAGAAAAACTTCGCACTCACGCAAGCGAGTTATGACCATGTTGTGTCGCTGGATGGCGATGAAGCCCTGTCGGAAACACTTCAAAAATCCATTGTAGCGTTAAAAAGTAATTGGACCTTAAATGGCTATTACTGCAATCGGTTTAATAATTTTTGCGGACAATGGATAAAACATTCCGACTGGTACCCTAATAAGAAATTACGTGTTTTCGATAGACGTTACGCGGAATGGAAAGGCATTAATCCGCATGATATGGTGGTTATGAATAGTCCTGACATGAAAGTTGGTCATTTAAAAGGTGACATTTTACATTGGACGTATCAATCGTATTCTGAGTTCAATTTAAAAACCGAACATTTTTCAACTATTGCTGCAAATGCATATTTCCAATTAGGAAAAAGATCCCGCTATTGGAACATACTATTAAATCCGTTTTGGGCTTTTTTCAAAGCCTATGTTCTAAGGCAAGGATTTTTGGATGGTTTAAATGGATTTGTTATTTGTGTACAAACAGCAAACATTACTTTTTTAAAATACACAAAGCTTTATGAGCTTTCAAATAAGGAAAACAGTCATCTTAAACGATGATTACGGGCTCCTGTAAATACACTCATTATCGTTTATAAACTAAATACATCAAGTTGTGCATAAAGAAATTTCAAACGCGTTACAGGTTTTAAGAGATGGCGGACTCATCCTGTATCCAACAGATACCGTATGGGGAATTGGCTGTGATGCCACGAATCCCGAAGCCGTAAAAAAAGTATTTCAACTCAAAGAGCGTGAAGACAATAAAGCGCTCATTTGTTTGGTAGCCGATGATAGAATGTTGAGCAAATATGTAAAGGAAATTCCGAAGGTGGCTTATGATTTATTTGATGTGTCAGACGACCCGATGACCATCGTATATGACGATGCTCGAAATTTAGCTCCCAATTTAATTGCGGAAGACAATTCGATTGCCATTAGAATCCCGAATGATGATTTCTGCTTTCAGCTTATAAGACGTTTTGGCAAACCCATTGTTTCCACCTCAGCAAATGTGAGTGGCGAACCCACTCCAAAATCATTCAAAGAAATAGGGCCCCATATTTTAAAAGGTGTGGACTATGTCGTAAATTTGCATCGCGAAAAAATCTGTACCAAACCCTCGTCAATTATTAAGTTGAGTGTCAATGGGAAAATAAAAATTATTCGCTAATTAGATTTTAGCCACGAATACACCAATTATTATGGCAAATATTCTTTATAAGGACGAAAGTTACGCTATTGTTGGTGTTCTATTTGATGTTTATAATAATCTAGGAAGCGGATTTTCTGAAATTGTGTATAAAGATGCTTTGGAATATGAATTTACACAACTTCACATTCCATTTGAGAGAGAAAAAGAATACCAAGTAGCCTATAAAAACGTGTATTTGAAACATAAATTTTATGCTGATTTTGTTCTTTTTGATAAGATCATTTTAGAAATCAAATCTATTTCAAATTTGAACGATGCTCATACGTCGCAATGCATTAATTATTTAAAGGTTTCAGATTGTAAATTAGCTATTTTGGCTAATTTTCATAAAAACTTATTAGATCATAAAAGAATCGTCTTGTAAATTGTATAAGACACTTATGAATACATAAAACATTCACGGTATTACGATGTTTAATCTACAGATTAGAAATAAAAACATTAGTGAATTCGTGGCAAAATAAAAATGAACTTACAAGTAGCATTAACTCATCCAATTTTCAAAATAATTTCTCAATCTGCAGAAGAATTAGGAATCGATGCCTACGTCATTGGGGGCTTTGTTCGCGATCATATATTGAAACGCGGTCAGCATAAAGATATTGATGTTGTCGCTATTGGAAGCGGCATTGCATTGGCCAAACAAGTAGCCAAAAACATTCCTAACCATCCTAAAGTTCAAGTCTTCAAAACATATGGTACCGCCATGTTGATGTATGAGGATATTGAAATAGAGTTTGTAGGCGCACGTAAGGAATCCTATACTGAAGAAAGCAGAAATCCCATCGTGGAGAATGGCACTTTGGAGGATGACCAAAACAGACGTGATTTTACGATAAATGCTTTAGCGTTAGATTTAAGCGCTGCTAATTTTGGAAAACTATTGGATCCGTTCGATGGCATCAAGGATTTGGATTCTAAAATTATCAGAACTCCGTTAGATCCGGATATTACTTATAGCGATGATCCGTTGCGAATGATGCGCGCCATCCGGTTTGCAACGCAACTCAATTTTACTATAGAAAAGGCTTCTCTTGATTCAATTACTAAGAATAAAGAACGCATCAAGATTATCACCAAAGAACGTATTGTTGTTGAACTCAACAAAATTCTTGAAAGCGACGTTCCATCTATCGGTTTTTTACTGTTAGAAGAAACAGGTTTATTGGAATACATTCTTCCAGAACTGATTGCACTAAAAGGGATTGATGAAAAGGAAGGACAACGTCATAAGGATAATTTTTACCACACCTTAGAAGTTGTAGATAACATTGCGAAAAACACTGACGATCTTTGGTTGCGTTGGGCTGCACTATTACATGATATTGGTAAAGCTCCAACTAAAAAATTCAGTAAAAAAGTAGGTTGGACATTTCATGGACATGAATTGGAAGGCTCAAAAATGGTCTATAGATTGTTCAAACGCCTTAAAATGCCTTTGAATGATAAGATGAAATTTGTCCAAAAAATGGTCTACATGAGTTCTCGACCAATTGTGCTCGCTCAAGATGTTACAGATTCTGCCGTAAGACGCTTGGTTTTTGATGCTGGTGATTTTGTAGATGATTTAATGGTGCTTTGTGAAGCGGATATCACCACTAAAAATCCAAAGAAATTCAAGAAATACCATAACAATTTTAAAATCGTTAGAGAAAAAATTGTAGAAGTTGAAGAACGAGATCACGTCCGTAATTTTCAGCCTCCAGTGTCTGGTGAGGAAATTATGGAAGCTTTTGGTCTGAAACCGTCAAGGGAAATTGGAACTATAAAAGAGACCATAAAGGAAGCAATTCTGGAAGGTAAAATTCCAAATGAGTATAAAGCAGCGTATGACTTGATGTTGGAAGAAGGCAAGCGCTTAGGGTTGACCCCAGTAAATATTAGTTAAGTAGTAAAAATTTCATTTCAATTTTATATAGTTTGTAATTCATGTGTTAATGGCAAAGCAAAAAGATAATAAGAAAGTCATCTATTGGCTTCTTACAGGTTGTGCACTACTCTTTATCATGGTTGTAGTTGGCGGTATTACAAGGTTAACGGATTCTGGGTTGTCCATGTCTGAATACAAACTCATCACAGGCACCATCCCGCCATTAAACGAAGCAGAATGGGAAGCCGCTTTCGCTGTTTACCAACAATATCCAGAATTTCAAAAACTGCACTCGCACTTCACCTTATCAGATTTTAAAGCGATTTACTTTTGGGAATGGCTACATCGTGTGATTGGCAGATTGATTGGACTGGTCTTTATTCTTCCGTTTATTTATTTTATTGCCACAAAACAACTTACCGCTAAAACGATTAAAAAATCTTTAGTCCTACTATTTCTTGGCGGATTCCAAGGATTTTTAGGTTGGTACATGGTAAAAAGTGGATTGGTGGACATGCCGGACGTGAGCCACTATCGATTAGCAGCCCATCTAACCACTGCCTTTTTAACTTTTGCAGCAACACTTTGGGTAGCTTTAGATTTAATTTATCCGAATAAAAAAGCCGTCGATAAAAGTTTTAGAAATCTTATTGGCATCGGATATATCATCCTGATTATTCAAATTGTTTACGGCGGATTTGTAGCTGGACTAAAAGCTGGATTATTGCACAACCATTGGCCGTTTATGAATGAAGGTAAATTCATCCATGAATCTGCATATGCCATTGAACCATTCTACTTAAACCTCATCGAAAACCCAAGTGGTATTCAGTTTGTGCATCGTACTTTTGCGTATGTAGTAGTGATTTTTATTGGGATTATTTGGTACCGCGCCAAACAAATGTCGTTAACAAAATTGCAAACACAGGGTGTCAACAGTTTATTAATTCTTGTAGGAGTTCAATTCCTATTGGGTGTGTTGACCATCATTTACGGCGTACCGCTATGGTTGGGTGTCGCTCATCAAATAGGCGCGTTTTTCTTGCTTTCAGCAATGACATTTACCTTGCATCGTTTTAGTAGATAATAGAAAAAGCTTTACATTTGCCAATTAAATTTTACACATGGTTTACAGATTCAGAATTATTCTTGACAACGACACCGAAGATGATGTTTTTAGAGATATAGAAATCCGAGAAACAGACACTCTTGAAGACTTGCACAACAGTATTACTCAAGCTTTTGGGTTTGATGGTATTGAAATGGCATCGTTTTACATCAGTGATGACGCTTGGAACCAAGGCGAGGAAATCTCCATGTTTGACATTAGTGAAGGCTATGATGAAGTGAGACTCATGGGCGAAACTACAATCAATGATGTGGTTCATGAAATGCAAACCAAATTGATTTATGTGTACGATTTTCTCAGTATGTGGACTTTTTTCGTGGAATTAGCTGAAATAGTTGAGGAAGCTGAAGGTACTGATTATCCAAATTTAATGTATGTGCATGGGCAAATTCCGTCAGAGGCACCGCTGAAAACATTTGAGGCCGATAAAGAATTTGACGACTATAATGAGTTTGACGATGATTTAGATATTGATGATTATGAGGATTTAGATTTTGATGAAAACTGGAATTAAGAAACCTTCTATTTTCTATTTTCTATTTTCTATTTTCTATTTTCTAAAAGTTACATTATCCTCGTATTGACATTCTCATAATTGCGCTGCACAAAATCGAGCGCATTTTTGACAATTTCACCCATATTTTTACTGCGTTTAAACTTCAAATCTTGGGTATAATCGAAGATTTTCATTTTTAAAAGTTTGATGTGTTCTGGTGTGGAAAGCGTATCGTTTATCATGCAATCCAGAAGTTCTTTTATGCGTTCATGATAACTTATCAAACGCTTGGCAACAATGGAACGCTCTTCTAATTTATATTGATCAATGGATTCCTGTTGGAATTTTTCCTGTACCAATTCCACCATCTTTAAATTCTCTTTAAAGAATTGTGGTCGGTAGACATTGAACTTGCCTTCATAACTTTGTTGATCAAAATCTATCGCCCTGATTTTATAGACCACATGGTCAAAATCATGGGTGGGAACGATCACGTAATTGTAAGAACGCATATCCCCCAACAATCTGATCATACACCGTTCATTAAACTTAACGAACTCTTTGGCTATTTGTGATTTTTCGGAAGGTGAACATTTTGGCAACATGTTTTTGATGAATTCATCACCAGGAACACCGGCAATATGCTCTTCGATTAACGTGTCCTGAAACACCAAAAAATTCAAGTTATACGGCGAAAGCATGTGTTCCAATTCTAAGCCATAAATTCGCGAAGCATCTGCCTTCTTAACGTAGAAATACGTATAATTATCATTTAGAATATTTCTGACCTTGATGCGGAAAGGCTTAGAGTTTCCAAAAGTGCAATAATCAATTGCATCCACATTTAAAAATGGAATGGTCTTCTCATTACCATCAGAATGCAAAATCGTATAAACCTTCTTTAAACTTAAATCTATTTCCTGCCGCTCAAATTCGTTGAAATACACCCGGACCCAAAGCGTGTCATTATCATCTTTATCATATAAAGCAACAGCCCCTTGAAAACGCAGCAAATCATCATAAAAAATTGGCAATCTTATATTCCTGTTGTATTCAGAAAGGTAATTGTGCAACTTTTCAGTGATAGGATATGAAGGTTTCCGTAATGATATTTTAAGATCTTGCATAGCTATTAAGTTATCTCAAATGTAAGTTTTTATATTTACACTTGTAACAAATGTAACCATCACTCGTCATACGTTTAACTAATCAATCAGAAAATTATTTTGGAAACTATCCTCACCATCAACAATCTCACCAAAAAATTTGGTTACCTCACTGCCGTCAAAGATTTATCTTTTACTATCCATAAAGGGAATGTGTATGGTATTTTAGGCCCAAACGGAAGCGGAAAATCGACCACATTAGGCATTGTTCTTAATGTTGTCAACAAAACTTCAGGTGACTTTAGTTGGTTTGAAGGACAAACAACCACGCATGACGCTCTCAAGAAAGTAGGCGCGATTATAGAAAATCCGAATTTCTACCCTTATATGACTGCCTATCAAAATTTAAAATTGGTATGCAAAATTAAAGGCGTTGATTATAGTAAAATTGATGAGAAATTGGGGATTGTCGGACTTCTAGACCGAAAAAACAGCAAATTCAGCAACTATTCTTTAGGGATGAAACAACGTTTGGCTATTGCCTCTGCCCTTTTGAATGATCCTGAAATACTTATACTGGATGAACCTACAAACGGTTTAGATCCGCAAGGAATTCATCAGATTAGAACCTTAATCAAACAAATTGCAAGTGAAGGCACCACTATTTTGTTGGCGTCCCATCTTTTGGATGAAGTTGAAAAGGTATGCTCTCATGTTGTTGTACTTCGGAAAGGAGAAAAATTATATTCAGGACGCGTAGATGAAATGATTTCAAGTCACGGATTTTTTGAGTTGAAATCTGTGCAACACGAAACCTTAGTCTCCTACCTTCAAAACAATCCTGATTTTTTAAGTGTTAAAGAGGAAGGCGAACTCATCACCGCATTTCTTAAAGAGCCCATGGATGCTTCGACATTCAATGCTTTGATGTTTGAAAAAGGCATTACGCTCTCCCATCTGGTTAAGCGCAAGGAAAGTTTAGAAGAACAATTCCTGAAATTAACTGACAACAACTAATCAATCAAAACCAACATTATGTTACGACTCATTAATTTAGAGCTTCAAAAATTACTATTAAACAGAGCGAGTAAAGTTTTAATTTTCATTTCTTTTATTCTGCCTTTTACGGTTTTGATTCTGTCTTCAATAAAGATTAATTTCTTCGGATTTTTCACGCTGGAATTAGGCGAACTTGGTATTTTCAATTTCCCGATTATTTGGCATATCACCACGTTTTTCGCAGCCTATTTTAAACTCTTTTTCGCCATTGTTGTGGTGAGCATGATTGGCAACGAATACAGTAATAAAACCATTAAACAGAATTTGATAGATGGATTAAGCAAGAAAGAATTTATTCTCTCTAAATTTTATACCATCGTTTTATTCTCACTCTTAGCAACGGTTTTAATTGGTGTGGCATCGTTTTTTATTGGACTCTACTATTCAAGTTATACTGAAGCATCAATTATTTTTAGAGAAACAGAATTCTTATTGGCCTATTTTGTAAAACTTGTTGGCTTCTTCAGTTTATGTCTATTCTTTGGGATGTTGGTAAAGCGCTCTGCATTTGCGCTGGCATTCCTTTTTATCCTTTATATTTTTGAATGGATTGTTTTTGGAGCGGCTACAAAAGCATTCACTTTAGAAACTGCATGGAAAATTAAAAGCTTCCTACCCTTAGAATCCATGTACAATTTGATCAACCAGCCATTCCAGCGAGTCGTGATGACCAAATATCCAGAAAACATTGATATGGCTTATGATTATGCAGTACACTGGTATGAATTTGCTATTGTTTTAGGCTGGACCGCCTTATTTATCTTTTTATCATATAGACTGTTAAAACAACGGGATTTATAATATATTTGAGGCTATTTGCTTTTCTAAAACATCCCTGTTGAAACAATTTCTTAAGATTTTTTTTGTTTTCAGTTTTCTGATTACCGCTTATACTGCTCAGGCACAATACCCAACCGATTGCGTTGATGCGGTTATAATTTGTGGAAATTCAAATGTTAATTTAAATGTTAGCGGCATTGGAGTTCAAGAATTAAACAACTCCAATACTTGTAGCAGTTATGAAACCAATAGTATTTGGCTCCAAGTGAGCCTTGTTACAGATGGCACCTTGGGATTTACTCTAAAACCAAATAACAGTTCCATTAGTGAGGATTATGATTTTTTTGTCTTTGGTCCAAATGTAGCTTGTAACGAGCTGGGCCAAGCCATTAGATGCTCTACTACTAATCCTTCATCTGCTGGACTTCCTAACAATTATACAGGAATGCGTGAAAATTCGGTTGATACTTCAGAAGGTCCAGGACCTGATGGCGACAGTTTTGTAAAATGGCTGACTGTATCTGCTGGAGACACTTATTTTATTGTTATTGATAGGCCAATTGGTAATAGTGGATTTACATTGGAATGGACTGGAACAGCAGAATTTTCTTCCCCACCCAGTAATCAATCACATGGCTTAGCGCCGCTTGATTTAGAAAAATGCGATACTGATTCCCCTTATGGCGATGGGTTTACAGCTTTTAATTTGGAAATGAATACACCTAAAATTAAAGGATCACAAAAAGATGTTACCGTTACCTATCATCTTAATGACACTGATGCGAATAGTAACGCAAATCCATTGACAAGCCCTTATACCAATATTTCCAATCCGCAGAAAATTGTTGCACGCATCACAAATACCATCACTGGATGTTTTGAATTAGCTGACTTTACAATAACTGCCAGTTTAGGACCTGATTTTAAAGCTCCTTCACCTTTTCACGAATGTGATACAGATGCCGATGGCAATAGTAATAATGGCCGTACCTATTTTGACCTAACCAAGAAAAATCCAGAAATCTTAAATGGACAGGATCCATCGACAATTAAAATAACCTATCACAAATCCATGGCTTCAGCACAAAACAGTTCTGATCCTGGTGTTGATGCCCATTCCTATTATAACGCCAATCCTTATAACGAGCAGCTTTATGTAAGGTTGGAAGATCCTTTCAATAAAAATTGTAGAAACATCACAACCCTCGACCTTGTAGTCAACCCATTACCACAAGCGTTTAACGCTACAATTATGCAATGTGATGATGATGGTAAAAGTGATGGCATAACCCTCT
The DNA here is from genome assembly GCF_947500795.1 of uncultured Gelidibacter sp. Lineage (GTDB taxonomy): Bacteria > Bacteroidota > Bacteroidia > Flavobacteriales > Flavobacteriaceae > Gelidibacter. Next base: position 133,232 of record NZ_CANMTE010000003.1, read on the forward strand.
TCAATTTGAACGAAGCGAAGGATGCACTTACTGGTGGCGCTTCTGACAGAAGTTTAACGTACTACACTTCTAAAACAGAAGCTCAAGCAGGTGGCCCAAGTACCATAAATGGTAAGGCTTATAAAAATTCTAAAAATCCGGAGCTGCTGTATGTTAGAATCACCGATGATTTTACCGGTTGTTTCAGCGTGTCAACATTAAATTTGGAAGTAAGTGTTACTGCGGCTAATGATACACAATTAAATCATTGTGATGACGATGGCTTGGAAGACGGCTTTTACACTTTTACGCTTTCTGATGCAGATTCAGATGTTTTAAAGGGTTTACCGTCAGGTTTAGATTTGGTGTATTATGAAACCTATAAGGATGCACTTTTGGAAACGCATCCGCTGCCTAACCAATTTACCAATAGAAATGCTTATGCTCAAACTATTTTTGCAAGGGTAGAAAACAGCAATGCTTGTTATGGTATTAGCGAAGTAGCACTCAACGTTTATAAGATGCCGACCGTAGAAACAGAAGCTGAAGAAATTTACTGTTTAAATACGTTTCCGGAGACACTTACTTTGTACAGTAATATAATTGATCACATTTCAGCAACGTATACCTACAGTTGGTCTACAGGGGAAACATCATCAGAAATTGAGGTAAACTCACCTGGCACCTACACGGTAAGAATAACCAATAGTAACGGATGTTATAAAGACCGGACCATTAAAGTGTTGCCTTCAAATATTGCAACAATTAGTGACATCAAAATTAATGATGCTTCACAAAACAATACGGTCGCAGTCATGGTTACCGGTGAAGGCTCTTATGAATATGCACTGAACAATATTAAAGGGCCCTACCAGGAAAGTCACATTTTCGAGAATGTAGCACCTGGATTTTATACCGTTTTTGTTAGGGATATGAACGGTTGCGGCACTTCTAAAGAGAAAATCTCAGTTATTGGATTTCCTAAATATTTTACGCCAAATAACGATGGTATCAACGATACTTGGCAAGTAAATGGCATCAACGGACAGTTTCAATCCAAGACCACCATTTACATTTTCAATAGAATGGGAAAACTCCTTAAGCAATTAAATCCGTTAGGTATTGGTTGGGATGGTACCTACATTGGCCATCCATTGCCTCCTGACGATTATTGGTTTTCTGTAACTCTACAAGATGGTAGAACCTTAAAAGGTCACTTCACACTAAAGCGCTAACTTATTCCTTAAATAGACAGATTACTTCCTATCACTGCGAGATGAGTTGTTACGATTTTTCATAATTACAATACAAAATGTGATCACTCGATTAAAATTTACCCCCGTTGGGAAGTTCTACATCTAGTTTTATATCATAAAAAGTAATATAAAGTTAATATTTTATGCATTTTATCGTATTATTTTGCATTTCACCTAATAATTGGCTACTTTTCGACCATATTTGAATGTAGTAGAACTCTCATTTCCCTCATATGCGACCCTTCTAACTCAACTTAACCGAAAAAGAATGAAATCGTTCCAAATTTCCCTCCTTGCTCTTGCATGTGTTTTGTGTACCAACGCATTCAGTCAACAAATAAAAGTAGACGACAAAGTCACTCCTAAAAACCTGATTGAAAACCATTTAATTCAAGGTTGTGTCGAGACTTCTAATATTGCATCACCCATAAATGGGTCTAAAAATGGGTTTTCAAGTTTTGGATATTTTGAACGTGGCAGTTCAAACTTTCCTTTTGAAAACGGAATAGTTTTGACGACAGGTAAAGCTGCTTCCAGTGGAAATACGGTAATTTCAAATGATTTAAATGATGGAGATGCGAGTTGGGGTACAGATCCTGATCTTGAAACTGCTTTGGGCATTACCAAAACCTTAAATGCAACTGCTATAGAATTTGAATTTGCCTCAATTTCTAATCAGATTCAATTCAACTACATTTTAGCTTCTGAAGAATACCAAAAATATTATCCTTGTAATTATTCGGACGGGTTTGCATTTCTAATCAAACGTGCTGGCACTAGTGAACCTTATCAAAACATTGCCATAATCCCAGGAACAGACACACCGGTAAACACGAATACTATCCGTAATGGAATTGTAGGATTTTGTGGTCCATCCAATTCTCAATATTTCGACGGATATAATCTTGGAGACACCAACTATAACGGTAGAACTACGGTAATGACCGCCTCGGCAATTATTGAACCGAATGTAAAATATCACATAAAAATGGTCATCGCCGACCAAAGTGATGGGACGAATGACTCGGCCGTTTTTATTGAAGGAAATAGTTTTAATGCCACTGTTGATTTAGGTGAAGACATTACAACATGCGCCACCAGTGTCACTTTAAATGGTAACATCAAAAATCCGGATGCGACATACTCATGGTATTTTAACAGCACAGCAATTTCAGGTCAGACACAACCAACTTTAGTTGTTGACCAATCAGGAATCTACACAGTAAAAGTAGATATTCCGCTATCCGATTCATTTTGTACAATAGAAGACAGTATTAAAATCGAATTAAGCGCTACTCAAACTGCCCAACCTATAACTGATTTCGAACTTTGTGATGATGCATCCGCGGATGCCGTTGAAGTATTTGATCTCAGTTTAAAGAATTCTGAAATCTTAAAAGCAGTCCCTAAATCAGCTTACAAGATTTCTTATCACTACACAAATGAGGATGCTACCGCAAATGACAATGCCATCACGGCTCCAATCAGTAACACCACTAACAATCAACCAATATATGTAAGAATTGAGGATACGGTTAATGGCTGTTTAGCATATTCGTCTTTTAACTTAGTGGTGAATGCATTACCAAATGTGGCACCGGCATCAGAATTTTTTGTTTGTGACGACGACACTAAAGATGGACTAACAGAAGTTAACTTAAAGGATCACGACCATACCATTACAGGCGGAAATCCAGATTTAATTGTGTCCTACCATCAACTCCAATCGGAGGCGGATTCGGACGACAATGCTATGGTTTCACCATACAATAACACGTCACAAACAGAACACTTTTTCGCTCGTGTTACCAATGTTGTCTCGGGATGTGTCGTCACCACTAAAGTCACATTAAAAGTTTTAGAGAATCCTGTTATTAATACAGATCGTCATTATATTGATGCCTGTGATAAAGACCATGATGGTATGGCAATATTCGACTTAAACAGTAGCATTGATGCTGTTTTGGAAGGCGCTACCGGAATGACCACAAGCTTCTACCCTACCTTCAACGATGCCGTTTCAGGAACAAACCAAATCCTAAATCCTAGTGCGTATAGCAATACGACACCAAATATGCAAAACGTTTATATTAAGGTCACCAATGCTGCGGGATGTTCTTCAATTACACCTATAGAACTACATAGCAATGTATTGTTAACAGGTACATATCTTAAAGCGTTTTCGATTTGTGACGTTCAAGGTGGCGATAAACCTCAATTTGACCTTTACAATATGGAAGACGTGATTGCTAATGAACTTCCAAACGTTTCCGTGATATTTTATGAAACGAAACAGGACCAGATCAACAACAACCCAATTCCTAAACACCTTCCATATACTCCACCAAAATTTCCTTATACGTTATATTTAACCTTAGATAATACGGTATGTACGGAAGTTGCAGAAATTGAATTAGTTCTTAATCCTATTGTAGAATTTCCATCTATCGGTCCAGTAACGTATTGTGATACTGATCAGGACGGATTTACGCTTATCGATTTAACGACATTTGATTATCAGGTTTACAATGGGCAAGATGGTTATTCGGTTCGCTATTTCTTAACTGAAGAGGACGCTAAGAAAAACAGGAACGTAATTACGAAGCCACATCTCAACACCTCCAATCCACAAAGATTCTATACCAGAACGACCTCTAATGTTACGGGCTGTGCCGATCTTAATAGTTTTGAAGTGACTGTATTGCCTGCTCCTGAAACTAATAAAGCTTCAGACATAATTATTTGTGATGCTGATCAAGATGGGTTTTCAATTGTTAATCTTGATAGTAAAATAAGTGAAATTGTTTCAGACCTATCCAATAGAGCAGTAAGCTTTCACACAACCTTAGATAATGCACATAGCAAAACGGCCGCTATTTCAGGGACTAAAAATTATAACGCCAAGACCCAAACAGTTTATACGCGCGTTGAAAACACAATTACTGGATGTCATTCTGTTGAACCAATTAAGATTATCGTCAACACCTTACCGATAATTCCGAAAATTAGTGTTTACAAATATTGTGAAGATGATAGTGATGGATTTGGAAGTTTCATCTTTAAGAACAAAGACGCTGAAATCTTAAATGGTCAAACTGGCAAACGCACGTCTTATTACCTAACCCCTACAGATGCGGAGAAAGGCTTGAACGCTATCGATAAAAACAAGGCATTTACAAATACTGTAAATCCTCAAACCATACACGTTAGAGTAGAGAACATTACCGATAAAAACTGTTATGCAACTGGATCTTTTTCTATTGAAGTGGGCTCGAATCCTAAATTTAATGTGCCTTCAGACTGGTTTGTCTGTGACGATATTTCAAATGATGGCAGTGAGTTTTTTGACTTAAGTGAAAGGACTGCTGAAATAAAAAAAGGACATTCTGATGATTTTAAAGTAACGTATTACCTGAGTTATGCCAACGCAGAAAATGACGTAAACCCAATTGCTACGAATTTTGCGAATACAAAAAATCCACAAAAAATCTTTGCCCGAATTGATAATGGTGGTATCTGTAAACCAATTACAAGTTTCAGTATTGGCGTTATCAAAGCACCTGAAGCTAATCCGTCAAAACCTTTGATTAAATGTGATACCGATGATGATGGTCTTGTGGTGTTCAATTTAAAAGATTCGGAAGTGGACATTTTAAATGCGAGACAAGATAACCTGGTCATTAACTATTATGAGGACGCTGCTACTTTAAAACTTATTGCGAATCCGAAGTCCTATACTTCAGGAACAAAAACCGTTTATATTAAAATCACGAATACCGTTTCAAAATGTTATTTAACTATTCCTATCGAATTAGTAGTCAATTTACCTGAAACCAAGAGCTATAAAACGGCATTGTGTGTCAATACAGGACCGATAGTAATTGGGCCTGACTTAGTAAATGCTGGAGATACTTATCTGTGGAATACCAATCAAAAAACAAGAGAAATCAAGATTAATACTATTGGAACCTATTCCGTTAAAGTGACTACAAAGTCAGGGTGTATTACGAATCATATTTTTGAAGTTATTGAATCGTCTCCTGCCAAAATTGAAGTTACTGAACATATCGATTTTTCTGATCCAAACAATATTACAGTAACAATTAGTGGAATCGGTAATTACATGTATCAGTTAAATGATAAAGAGCCGCAAGAATCCAATGTTTTTGAAAATGTTCCAATTGGCGCGAATTTGGTAAAGGTTATAGATTTAAATGGATGTTCAGAAGTGAGCAAACAGGTTCTTGTACTTGACACCCCTAAATTCATGACACCAAATGATGATGGGTATTTTGATACTTGGCATATTACAGGCGTAGAAACATTACCCGGGACAATAATCCAAATCTACGACCGCTATGGTAAACTATTAGCGCGACTGACCTCATCTTCCCGAGGTTGGGATGGAACATATAACGGTCAAAAAATGCCTTCTTCAGATTATTGGTTTGTGGCCGATGTTAAGAAAAAAGATGGGACCGCTTTTCAACTTACAGGTCACTTCGCCTTGAAAAGGTAACAATAGCATTACTTATTGAAATTTAACAAAACTAAAACGTCCATGATATAATCTACCATGGACGTTTCCCTTATATAAATGACCCCTTAGGATCGTCAAAGTGGGTATTAGAATGATTTAAAGCTAAATTTTTGGCCACCTACAGAAGCATCAGCCATAAGTCCTGCTTTTGGCAAGGCGAAGGCAACAACACCATCATTGTAACCGGCAGTTACAGCAACGCCTGATTCTACAGCGACAGCTGAAGCTTCCGCTGAGAATTCAAAGTTTCCATTTTTAAAATCGTCTAAATCAGCTTCGGTTTCAAAAAAGATGACTTCAATAATGGCTTGTCCACCAGCTTGAAATCCAATATCTACCTTTTTAAGATTTGCCATTCCTATTGGCATGCCATTTTCATAAACAACACCATTACCTGAAGCGCCACCCACAATTAGACCGCCTTCACCAACGTTAGGGAACAACACGTATCCCGCTGCGTTATCAAAATAATCGCTGAGTGTAGAATCAGCTTCTATAAGTTTCATTCTCGCATTATCGGCATCTGACATGATTTTATGATCTTTGTCACTCTGCGCAAAGGCCCCAAAAGTAAGTATCATACAGAAGGCCAAAGTAAATTGTTTTAATGTTTTCATGGTTCTATTAATTTAAGAATTGTTAATATGTATTCATCTTGCTATCAATAGTCCAGTTAGTGAAATAAGTAAGGTGTTGCTAAATTAATTGATTAATAAAATCAAGATTAACCTTAATACGCAATTTATTAATCCTAAAGAATCGAAAACCTAGAACTTAAAGCACTGATATCATGTAATTTAAAATAGCCATTATTCTTCAAAAAACTTTGGTTAAATTTGCAAAATGAAGTTCAAAATCAAATCAGAATTTAAGCCTACTGGTGATCAGCCTCAAGCCATAAAACAACTTTCTAAAGGCATTGAGAACAATGAGAAATACCAAACTTTATTAGGAGTAACAGGGTCTGGGAAAACATTTACCGTTGCCAATGTTATTGAAGAAGTACAACGGCCTACCCTAGTTTTAGCTCATAATAAAACTTTGGCTGCGCAGTTATACTCTGAATTTAAACAGTTTTTCCCGGATAATGCGGTAGAATATTTTGTGTCTTATTATGATTACTACCAACCTGAGGCCTACATTCCCGTTTCTGGAGTTTATATAGAAAAGGATCTTTCCATAAACGAAGAAATTGAGAAGATGCGATTGAGCACAACGTCTTCCCTACTTTCCGGTCGACGCGACGTTATTGTTGTGGCTTCGGTGTCGTGTTTGTATGGTATTGGGAATCCTGTAGAATTTCAAAAAAATGTCATTACGCTTAAACGGGATGAAGTGATTTCGCGCACAAAGCTCCTTCATAAATTAGTGCAAAGTCTCTATTCTAGAACGGAAGCCGATTTCAATCATGGTAATTTCAGAATTAAAGGCGATACCGTGGATATCTTTCCTGGATATGCCGATTACGGCGTTCGTGTTCACTTTTTTGGTGATGAAATTGAAGAGATTGAAGCGTTTAACATCCAAACAAATAAGGTCATTGAATCTTATGACCAAATCAATATTTTTCCTGCAAATATGTTTGTGACATCGCCTGAAGTACTTCAAGGTGCCATTAAACAAATTCAGGATGATTTGGTAAAACAACATGATTATTTTAAGGATATCGGCAAGCATTTAGAGGCAAAACGATTAAAGGAACGTACAGAATTTGACCTTGAAATGATTCGGGAATTGGGGTACTGTTCGGGTATTGAGAACTATTCGCGCTATTTAGACGGGCGTTTGCCTGGTACGCGACCTTTCTGTTTATTGGATTATTTCCCTGATGATTATTTGATGGTGGTTGATGAAAGTCACGTGACCATCTCTCAGGTGCATGCTATGTATGGTGGCGATAGAAGTCGTAAGGAAAACTTGGTAGATTATGGTTTCAGACTTCCCGCAGCTATGGATAATAGACCTTTGAAGTTTGAGGAATTTGAAGCCTTGCAAAATCAAGTGATTTATGTGAGTGCGACACCTGCCGATTATGAACTTGCAAAAAGCGATGGTGTTTTTGTGGAGCAACTGATTCGCCCAACAGGACTATTGGATCCTATTATTGAGGTTCGCCCAAGTTTGAATCAAATTGATGATTTGATTGAGGAAATTCACCAACGTGTTGAAAAAGACGAACGTATTCTAGTGACAACTTTAACCAAGCGAATGGCCGAAGAGTTGACCAAATATTTGGACAGAATTCAGATCCGCGTGCGTTATATCCATAGTGATGTCGATACTCTGGAGCGTGTAGAGATTATGCAGGATTTGCGTAAAGGCTTGTTTGATGTATTGGTTGGCGTGAATTTATTGCGTGAAGGTTTAGATTTACCGGAGGTTTCATTAGTGGCTATTTTAGATGCTGATAAAGAAGGATTCTTAAGATCTAATAGATCATTGACGCAGACTGTTGGAAGGGCTGCACGGCATCTAAATGGTAAAGCGATTATGTATGCGGACAAAATTACCAATAGTATGAAGCAAACTATTGACGACACCAATTACCGCCGTGCAAAACAAATTGCCTACAATACCAAACACGGACTTAAACCAACTGCGCTGAATAAAAGTTTAGATAATATTTTAGCGAAAAATTCCGTCAGTACGTATAGTTATGAAATTGAAGCTTTAAAAGCTGCAGAACCTGAAAGCGAGTATTTGACTAAAGACCAATTGGAAAAGAAAATTCGTGAAAAACGAAAATTAATGGAACAAGCTGCAAAAGCATTGGATTTCATTATCGCGGCCCAATTAAGAGATGACATTAAAGCCTACCAAGGGAAATTGGAACAATTGAAAGCATAAAGAGGATTGAGGTTATTGAGGCGTGAGGTTTGAGGAATGTGATTGATGATTGGTGATTGGTGATTGTTGAGGGGTGATTAATTCATAAGTTAGTTTTCCAAAAATCTAACTTATAATGATTAACTGAAGACTGAAAACTGCGTACCGCCAACTGAAGACTGAATACTGCCAACTGAAAACTGAAACCTCAATTATACTGGACCTTAAAGATATCAATCAAAAAATCTGGTGGGACAATTTTGTTGGGGAAGCTTTCCATTAAATCTAGTACCCGATTTATCGACTCATGGCTTAATCCCATCCGTAAACCGAAATTATGAAGTTTTACAAGTTCTTTAGTGGTAATTTCCTGATCCAGATTCATCAGTAACACCAATCTATGAAATTGAACAATCCGTTCACTGTGCGATTTTAAATGCACATAATTAACGGGGTATTCAAATAAATAATCAAAATCGTGTTGCGATACTTCCAACTGTTTTGCAACACCTAAAAGAAATTTATATTCTATGGATTTGATGGAAGCGTCAGTTTGAGCAAAAGCAATCATTTCTGAAAGAAGACTCAATTTTTCTATACGATTTATCATAAGAGAGGGAATCTGTTTTTATAATTATAAAGTTAGACAGAATAAAATTTTGATAATCGTTGATTATTAGCAACTTATCGAAAAATATAGTGTAATTCATCGTGATTTTCTTGACTTCATGTAATTAATTATTCTAACAAGCTAATAACCAGCTATTTACAAGGTTTTTATGTTTCATCGTTTTTCGTCTTTTTAAATCCTTATTTACGAGGCCAGTAATCGGTGGTAATTCATAAATTTGTTTTCTAAAAACCCAGAGAGTAGTAATGAAATTTATCAAACTTTTCGTTGTAATTAGTTTTGCATTCTGCACTCTTGGCTATGGTCAACATACCGTTTCAAAGCAAGTTTCTACCTTCACTATAGAAGCAACTCAGTTACAAACTCAAAAGAAGATCTGGGTTTATCTCCCAAAAAACTATTCAGAAACCACACTTGATTATCCTGTATTTTATATGCAGGACGCCCAAAATCTATTTGATGCCAAAACTTCTTATGCAGGTGAATGGCAAATAGATGAGTATCTTGATTCGCTTACAAATCAAAACGTCATAATAATAGGTATAGAACACGGAAACGAAAAACGTATGGAAGAACTTACGCCATTTCCTCACGACACCTACGGTGGCGGTAAAGCTGATATGTATCTTGATTTTATCATCAATACATTAAAACCGCAGATTGACGCCACATACAGAACATTAAAAGATCCTAAAGACACAACTATATTTGGTTCTTCATTAGGAGGGCTTTTATCCTTTTATGCTGTAATTAAACATCCTGAAATTTTCGGAAATGCAGGTGTCTTTTCGCCGTCATTTTGGTTCAGCAATGCTATATTTGATCTTGTTTCTAAATCAGAAATTTCCCAAAGTTCAAGATTTTACTTTTTGTCAGGTTCTAATGAAAGCGAAACAATGGTTCCCGATCAACAAAAAATGGTAGCTTTATTATTGGAAAAAGGAGTTCCTGGACATCATATTAAAAGCACCATTATTGAAGGTGGGCAACATAATGAAGCGCTCTGGCGTGACCATTTCCCTGAAGCTTACCAATGGATTATCAAAAATTAAAGAAATTCAACACAACCAACTTTACATAAAAATTATATATTACAACAACTTAACACCATTACAATGACTAATAACGATATTTTTAAAAAGCTACGCGTCGCTCTTCAATTAAGAGATGATGAAATTATAAAAATTCTTGAACTCGTAGATTTTAGAATCACTAAAAGCGAATTAGGTGCTTTTTTCAGGAAAGAAGACCATCCAAATTATGTAGAATGTGGTGACCAAATTTTGCGTAACTTTCTAAATGGCTTGGTTATTCATTTACGCGGGCCAAAACCAGTAAAAGATACCAAACCAAAACCTAAGAAAAAAGATTAAATAGATTCCATGTAATAGTGCCATTCATTGAGGCAACACGTAAAAAATGAGACTTATGAGTAATTTATCAAACATCACCTCTGAAATTGAAAAATATGCCAGCGACTCAAATTTGACTGAATTGCAAATCGTTGAGAAACTGGAAAAACACTACTTTAATAAAAAGGTAAACGAGAATTTAAAGCTGTATAAAAAAGGAAAGAAAAAAGTGCGGGAAATAACTAAAGACCTAAAAATCTCGCCACGAAGATTTTATGCAATTTTAGAAAAAAAGAAAATAGAACATAAGAAATATAAAAAGAGCGATTCAAACCAAGAGGCTCAACTTTAGAACGTTTTGCGTAATCAGAAACTTAAAAGTAAAAACGCTTCGAAGATTATTCTAAACCATATTTCAATAAAAAAGACCTCACAAGTTCATTACTCGTGAGGTCTCTTCCTATTATATAAGGTTTGTTTTAGATTAAGCTAAAACCGACTGTACTTTATCAGCAGCTTCCTGGAATTCAGTAGCACTCATAACATCCAATCCTGAATCGTCAATTAATTTCTTAGCGATATCAGCGTTTGTTCCTTGTAAACGTACAATAATTGGCACATCAATATTACCCATGTTTTTATAAGCATCGATAACACCTTGCGCAACTCTGTCGCAACGAACAATTCCACCAAAAATATTGATCAAGATTGCTTTTACAGCTGGATCTTTCAAAATAATTCTGAATGCTGCCTCAACACGAGCTGCATCTGCAGTACCTCCTACGTCTAAGAAGTTCGCTGGCTCACCACCTGCTTGCTTAATTAAATCCATAGTAGCCATTGCAAGTCCAGCACCGTTAACCATACAGCCAACGTTTCCTTCTAAGTCAACATAATTTAAACCTAAAGCGCCAGCTTCAACTTCAATAGCACTTTCTTCACGTAAATCACGTAAATCTAAATAATCTTTATGTCTGAATAATGAATTGTCATCAATTGTAACCTTTGCATCAACAGCCATAATCTTGTTATCACTTGTTTTCAACACAGGGTTGATCTCAAATAAAGATGCATCAGATTTTACATAGGCAGTATAAAGATTTGTCACAAATTTGGTCATTTCTTTAAAGGCAGTACCTTCAAGACCTAAATTAAATGCAACACGTCTTGCTTGGAAAGGTAAAATACCTGTAGCAGGATCAATTTCTTCAGTAAAAATTAAGTGTGGCGTTTCTTCAGCAACTGTTTCAATATCCATTCCACCTTCAGTAGAATACATGATCATGTTACGACCAGTTCCTCTATTTAAAAGTACAGATACATAAAACTCGCTAGTTTCACTTTCACCTGGATAGTATACATCCTCAGCCACCAATACTTGATGAACTTTTTTACCTTCAGCTGAAGTTTGAGGTGTTACCAACTGCATCCCGATAATTTGTCCTGCAATTTCTTCTACTTCCTTAAGGTTTTTGGCCAATTTAACACCGCCACCTTTTCCACGTCCACCTGCATGAACTTGTGCTTTGATCACATGCCATCCGGTTCCGGTTTCAGCGGTCAATTGTTTTGCTGCAGCAACAGCTTCATTAGCATTTTTTGCGACATAACCTCTTTGGATACGTACTCCAAAACTGCTTAAAATATCTTTTCCTTGATACTCGTGTAAATTCATATTGATCAGTATATAATTGTTCCGTTATTAAGTTCTGAAAATGTTTCAGCTAAAGCGGAAATCTCTATTTTTATGCAGCACAAAAGTAATCAACATAAATGTTTTAACCAATAAATTTAAGTATTGTTTGTTAGGAGCTAATCCATTATATAAAAAGATGCACCATTTTTACGTATTTCGTTATGCTTGAATAAAAAAAAGGATTTAGATTTACCGCTATTAAAAATTTATTATAAAAATGGAACAACAAACCTTACTTCAAATTGCAAAAGACTTCGAAAGTCCAGTTTATGTCTATGATACTGAGAAAATTGGAGCTCAATATAAACGCTTAACATCTGCATTCAGTAAGGTTAAAAATTTAAGGATCAACTATGCTGTAAAGGCATTATCCAATATTTCCGTATTAAAATTTTTCAAAACACTTGGTTCTGGTTTAGATACAGTATCCATTCAGGAAGTTCAATTAGGATTGAAAGCAGGTTTTTCTCCAGATCAAATTATCTATACTCCTAATGGTGTTTCTCTTGAAGAAATTGAAATGGCTGCAAAACTTGGCGTTCAAATCAATATTGACAACCTTTCCATCTTAGAGCAATTTGGAACGCGTCATCCAAAAACACCAGTGTGTATTCGTATAAATCCGCACGTTATGGCGGGTGGTAATACCAATATTTCTGTTGGCCATATTGATAGTAAATTCGGGATTTCAATTCATCAAATCCCTCATTTATTGAGAATTATTGAAAACACCAAGATGAACATTAACGGTATCCATATGCATACTGGGAGTGATATTCTTGATATTGAAGTGTTTTTATATGCCAGCGAAATCTTATTTGATACGGCATTACACTTTAAGGATTTAGAATTTATCGATTTTGGATCAGGCTTCAAAGTTCCTTATAAAGAAGGCGATATTGAAACCAATATTGAAGAATTAGGAGAAAAACTCACCAAACGATTCAATAACTTTTGTAAAAAATATGGTCGTGAATTAACCTTAACGTTCGAACCTGGAAAATTCTTGGTAAGTGAAGCTGGTGTATTCTTGACGAAAGTAAACGTTGTTAAACAAACCACATCTACTGTGTTTGCTCAGATAGATTCTGGTTTTAACCATTTGATCAGACCAATGCTTTATGGTTCTGAACATGAAATCATCAACATCTCTAACCCGAAGGGTCGTGAGCGTTTCTACTCGGTTGTAGGATATATTTGTGAAACGGATACGTTCGCTAATAACCGTCGCATTACTGAAATTAGTGAAGGCGACATCCTATGTTTTAAAAACGCAGGTGCTTACTGTTTTACAATGGCAAGTAATTACAACTCTCGTTACAGACCTGCTGAAGTATTATGGCATAATAAAAAAGCACATTTGATTAGAAAGCGTGAGACATTTGATGACATTATTAACAATCAAATTGAAATTGATTTAGGTGCATAATAATTGGAAGTGGGATATTATTATTTTAAAAATTCAATAAACTTATAGTATCTTTAATTTCAAAATACTGCTTTAAATCAAGTCTTTATATAATTTTTCAATGAACTATATTCAACCAAAGCTCATCCGGCAAATCTTCGCGATAATGCTCATGTTATTTATGGGAAGCCTCATATTTATTGAGTTGCTACCTTATCTTACAGGTGTGCTTGGGGCAATAACCATCTACATTTTATTCAGAAAGTGGATGGCGACTTTAGTGAAAAAGAAAAATTGGTCACCAACTTGGGCTGCTTTATTAATCATGCTTATTTCTTTTGTCGGAATCCTTATTCCCCTTGCTGGGATCGTTTGGATGTTGAGTAATAAAATAGGTAGGGCAGTTAATAATAGTGAACAAGTAGTGACTGCATTTAAGGAACAATTGTCCAGTATTCAACATTATATAGGTTTTGATATTGGATCGAATATTGATACGAGCGCTATTACGGGATGGGTTTCTTCAAATTTACAAAACCTCGTCGGTGGTACTTTTAATGCCTTTATTGCGATTGGTTTGATGTACTTTATGCTGTACTATATGCTGACTAACCGTAGAGAATTGCGCGAATCTTTAACTGATTATATTCCGTTAGACAATTACAACTTAAAAGAAATTGGCCAAGAGATACAAACTATGGTACGCTCTAACGCCATTGGGATTCCTTTAGTAGCCATAGCACAAGGTATTATAGCGCTTGTTGGGTTTTTGATTTTTGGAATTGATGAACCTTTCTTTTGGTTTGTTATTGTCACCATAGGATCAATGATTCCATTTGTGGGAACGCTTATTGGTATCCTGCCTGTCTTTTTAATTAGCCTTTCAAGTGGTGATACCTTTCAAGCCTGGGGCATCTTAATCTACGGATTGGTAGTTGTAGGATCCACAGATAATATCATCCGTCTTTATGTTCTTAAAAAATTAGATGACGTCCACCCTCTAATCACCTTGGTTGGTGTTATTGTTGGCGTTCCAATATTTGGTTTTATCGGATTGATATTTGGACCTTTATTGATCAGTCTATTTTTAGCGGTGGTTAGTATTTATAAAAAGGAATACGGAAAGCCGAAACCTAACACGCATAATAGAAGAATGTTGTAACGCAACAGGCAAAATTCTGATGGTTTAAAATATTTTCTGGTTATTGGTCCTCTTATAATTCCTCAGTATATATCCAGAACTGCGTATCGATTGAATCGCCGTGATTAGTCAATCATAATATCATCCTCTGTATCTGCCACACCATCTTTTCCTAAAGAATACAGGTTATAGCTTTCGCCTGTAGCGTGCCGAGTATATACAAAATCACGATTCCAATAGTCTACTCCTACACGCTTTAATAATGGATTATTTCTGATAATAGTGCTCAGTTTTTTGGGATATTCGCCTGTAGATTTCTTTTCATGTTCCAAAAGCAATATCACTTCTGATAACTTTTTAGTCGTTTGCTTTTCTTCTTTTGAATGAAGAAACAAGTTGGCTCTTAATAAAAATCCTAAGGAGACAACCAATATTAAGATGACCATAATCTTTAATAGTGGAGACCACATTCTTTTAGGAGGAAGATTATGTTTTTGTTCATACCGTCGCTGTTTGCGTCGTTTAAGCCAAAATTTAAATTCTTCAAAAATCAACAACACTTCCGCAAATAACCCAGCTAACGCCTCCATGGAAATTACTAATTTTTAAAGGTTTTATTAATCATCTCAACCGATGTACCATAGGTATCAAAAAGATATACCAAAGACGCCATAGCTGCCGCCCCAAGTTCCAACTCTCTTTTATTAACCGCATCAAAGGTGTCTGTTGCAGCGTGATGATGATCAAAATAACGTTGTGAATCTGGTTTAAGGCCTGCCAAGACAATTCCGTCAGACTTCAACGGACCAATATCAGCGCCACTTCCACCCTTTTCAAAATAGTGTATCAAATAGGGCTTAAATAATTCTTTCCAGCCTAATACCTTTTCAAACATAGCATCACTACTGTCAAATGAAAATCCTCTTGGCGTAAAGCCACCCGAATCACTTTCCAATGCAAAAATGTGATTTTCACCTTTCGATTTTGCAACCTCAGCATATTTTTTGCCTCCTCTAAGGCCGTTTTCCTCATTCATAAATAATACCACCCTGATGCTTCGTTTTGGTTTGATTCCACTCTCTTTTAGTAATCGCAAGACGTCCATAGATTGTACAACACCTGCGCCGTCATCATGAGAACCATCGCCTAAATCCCATGAATCCAAATGACCACCTACAACTATATACTCATCAGGAAATTCTGTTCCTGTAATTTCGCCAATCACATTAAAAGATTCGACATCTGCCAATTGCTGACAATTCTGCTTAAAAAAGAAATTTATGGAAGGATTTAACGCCAACATGGTACTCAATAACTCCGCGTGATTAGTGCTAATTGCAGCAGAAGGAATCCGTTGGGAAACAGGCAAATCGCCATAAGTCATACTTCCCGTATGTGGAAAATCGTCCAACCTTAAATTTAACGAACGAACAATAACACCCACCGCGCCGAGCTTCCCCGCTTCATAGGCGCCTGCGTAACGTTGGTCTGCACATCCGCCATAAGCTTCAAAGGTATCTATTAAATCAGCTTGCATTGGGCGATTAAAAAACACAATCTTTCCCTTTACTTTTTCCTTTCCTAACGCTTTCAGCTCGTCTATCCCTTTCACTTCAACAACTTGTGCCCGCACACCTCCGTTAGGAGTTTCAACAGAACCTCCCAAAGCGCAAATGTTGACGTGTGTTGTTTGTCCTGGTTCGGTTTCAATGTATGCAAATTCAGGTAAGCCCCTAACCCATTTTGGAACCATCACAGATTGTAACCAAACCTTATCCAATCCGAGTTTTTCAAGTTCTTCTTTTGTATACTTCACCGCTTGCTCTGCACCAAATGATCCCGAAAGTCGTGGACCAATAGTATTTGAAAGGTGGTTTAACCACTCATAACTTTTACCATTAGTCAAGGAAATACTATAAATAGTTTTAATGGTCTCAGCATCTGATTGTGCGGATACTTGTAATGAAAAAATGAATAGAATTAAGATGCAGAACTGTTTCATATATTAGAAGTTAAAATAACTTTTGATTACCTGATTAATTGATTTTTATTGGACTTGAAGCATAAAAAAACCTTTCAGATTTAAGAGTCTGAAAGGTTGAGATTATTATTCGTTTTGCAATTGCTGTCTGTACAATTCTAAATTCGCCTTAATATCATCGTCCAATTCAGGCTCCTTAATATCTTTATAGGTTTTTAAGGTATCGTATAACACTTTGGCTACTAAGTATCGTGATGTCTTTTTGTCATCACAAGGAATCACATACCAAGGCGCATTAGGTTTTGAAGTCTTATTAAGAATGTCTTCATAACAGTCCATATAATCATTCCAAAGTTTACGCTCTTCTAAATCGCCCGGATTAAACTTCCAGTTTTTATCTGCACGATCCATTCGTCTCAATAATCTGTTTTTCTGCTCCTCTTTAGATAGGTTTAAGAAAAACTTGAATACCAGCGTGCCGTTCTCTGCGATATGTTTTTCAAAATTATTGATATCCTCAAAACGTTTTTCCCAGAAGGTATCGTCAATATCCTCAACGCTATCAATTCCTGGAATATTTTCATTTAAAACATAAGAAGGATGCACTTTTGTGACCAACACATTTTCATAATGTGTACGATTAAAAATACCGAATTTACCGCGTGCAGGAAGTGCAATATAATGACGCCATAAATAATCATGTTTAAGCTCTAAACTGGTTGGTACTTTAAAACTGTGCACCACCACTCCTCGAGAGTTAAAATCTTTGAAAACCTCACGGATCAGACTGTCCTTTCCTGCAGTATCCATCCCTTGTAAACACACTAATACGGCATATTTGCCATGAGCATACATTTTGTCCTGAATTTCTCCTAAACCTTTACGGATATCTTTAAACTCCTTTTTAAGTTCACTTTTTGAAGCCTCTAAATTAAAAGAGGTTTCCAAATCTTGAATTTTAATTGGTTCCGTAACTTTGAAATCATCAGTATTGATAGTTCTCATGCTTTACTATTTTAATTGGTAATTAATTATTTAGATGCGAACAAGTTCACATCATTTTCACTCACTTCCTTTTCGCCAAGAATAATAAGACGTTCCACTACATTTCGTAATTCCCTAATGTTTCCCGTCCAATCATATTCCTGCAACTGTTTTATGGCATTATCAGTGAATTTTTTAGCTGCAGTTCCGTTTTCAGACGCTATTTTATTTGCAAAATAGTCTATCAATAACGGAATATCCTCACGTCTATCATTTAATGATGGCACTTGAATAAGAATCACCGCTAACCTGTGGTATAAATCCTCACGGAATCTACCTTCTTCAATTTCTTTTGTCAGATTTTTATTAGTAGCTGCAACAACACGCACATCAACTTTAATATCCTTATCGCTACCTACACGTTGCACACGGCTTTCCTGCAGCGCTCGTAATACTTTTGCCTGCGCGGAAAGACTCATGTCTCCAATTTCATCTAAAAAAAGAGTACCGCCATTGGCAGCTTCAAACTTTCCAGCTCTATCTTTTACAGCACTTGTAAACGCACCTTTCACATGACCGAACAATTCACTTTCAATCAATTCTGAAGGAATCGCCGCACAATTCACCTCAACCAAAGGCCCTTTTGAACGTTCACTTTTTTGATGCAGCCAATGTGCTACAAGTTCCTTTCCGGTTCCGTTTGGTCCAGTAATCAATACCCTCGCTTCAGTAGCAGCCACTTTCTCAATCATATCCTTAATATGTGAAATAGCCTTACTTTCGCCAATCATCTCGTAATTTTTGCCCACTTTCTTCTTGAGCATTTTATTCTCGACCACCAATTCCTTTCTATCTAAAGCAATTCGCACCGTATTGAGCAATCTGTTTAAATCAGGTGGTTTTGAAATATAATCAAAGGCACCAAGTCTCATCGTATTAACAGCTGTATCCAAATCGCCATGACCAGAAATCATAACAATAGTGGTTTCAGGTTTTATTTTTTTGACCGCTTCTAAAACTTCAACGCCGTCCATTTTTGGCATTTTGATGTCACAAAGCACCAAGTCATAATCTTCATTCTTTATCTTCTCAATTCCTGCCAAACCATCCTCGGCTTCTTCTACTTGATAGCTATCATTTTCTTCAGAAAGTATTTTAACCAATACCCTTCTGATGCTTGCTTCGTCTTCTATTACTAATATTTTTGGCATTTCTAACATTTAAATTTTATTCCTGTTCTAAAATAGAGCGTATTTTTATCATCAATGGTATAAATATCATCTCTTTTGTTATTTCTCAATCTATAATCGTTGGAAATACTGTATGCGGCATAGCCATAGTACAAAAGGTGTTCCGTAAAATAATGCTCATATCCCAATCCACCTAAAATAATAGTTTGCGAGATATTTTCAGCGAGTTTCCCATTGATCGTTTTATTCCCTTGAATGTTAGCGAAAAAATTATCTAAGGTCACAAACGCCTGAACATGATTTTTATCGTCAAACTTATAACGCACATTTGTTTTTGGCACTCCCAAGGTGTACGTCCAATTTGGATGGAACTCTCTGTAATAATTTAGAATTGGCAGCGGATAATTGCGACCAGGTGTGGTTGAATAATCCAATCCCAAAACTAACCGATTTGGCTTATCAGCGACTCCTTCTTTGGTACGATCACGAATGGCATACGCACCAACAATATACAAATAATCGTCAGATATTAATTTGGAATCAAAATTAGATGCCAAACGCACCCCCATTTTAAAGCCGTAATACCAGTCATTGTCTTTTAACTTTCGCAAATATCCAATAGAACCTTCAATGGTTTGAACCGATTGAAGATCTTCTGTACTAAAAGGAACGTTTTCCAATTTTAAATCGAGATAGCGGTAATCTCCACCTACCACAAGATAACTACTTTCATCTAATTTTAGAGGTAATTGAAAAAGGCCTCGAAACCTGTTTACCGAATTTTTGGAATTACTATTAGGCAGATTGAGGTATTCGATTCTTAATAAATCTGAAGTTTGTGATGACACTCCCATGGTTAGGAACACCATGAAAACCAACATGGCCTTGAACTGTAACTTATGGGACATAAAATCTAGGATTTATTTGACGAAGGACTACCGATAATATGGATATCCCTCTGTGGGAAAGGAATGCTAATATTGTGCTCTCTAAATAATCGGTCAATTTCAAAGCGCATATCACTTTGTGGAAAACGCGCATTGAAACTATCGCTAATTGTAAATGCCACCTTAAAATTTAAGGAACTTTCTGCAAAGTCAGTAAACAGCACAACAGGTTCCGGTGTTTCCAATACAGCAGGATGATTTTTAGCAACGTCCAAAAGAATCTTTTTAACAAGTTGTACATCACTTCCATAAGCCACACCAACCGTTACACTTTCTCTTGTCATCGCCCCATTTTGGGTCCAATTATAAAGACTGTTGGTGAGATAAAAATGGTTAGGAATAACGAGCACTTTATTGTCTGCAGTTGTAGCTCTGGTAGTTCGTAATTTAATTTCATCTACACGGCCAATTTTACCGTCCAATTCAATGATATCGCCTACATGAACAGTTTGATCAACCAAGATGAAAACACCCGAAATAATATCCTGAAATAAGGTTTGAAGCGCCAAACCAATACCCAACAACAAGGCTGCTGATGCGGCAAAAACACCTGTTACAGGAACTCCAAATGAATGGAGCATAATGATTAAAATAATCAGATAGATAAAATAACGGCCATATGCAAAAACCGTATTGAACTTCTTTTTATTTGGTAAGGGAAGGTTGCGGGTTATGATTCTATTGATGACGCGAAGGACTATTGTGGCTATAAACAGGACAATAATCAACATTAAAATATCTCTAATACTTATGGAGATATCTTTGCTAAACTGTATCGATAAATCTAGAAAATCTATAAGCTCTTTCATGAGTTTTTTAGTACTTCAACCATTTAAATAGTTCCTTGTAAGTTGGCTTTTTTCCGTACATTAAAATACCAACTCTATAAATTTTCGCTGCAAACCACACCGTAAACACAAACGTACAGACGAGTAATGCAAACGATAAAAGTTGCTGCCATATTGGAACACCAAACGGAATTCTCATCAACATTACCACCGGAGATGTAAAAGGTATAAATGAAAACACGGTAGAAACTGTGCCATGCGGATCTTCAATAACGGTGAATACACCTACATAAACTGCCAAAACAAGAGGCATAATAATTGGCATCATAAACTGCTGCGTATCGGTTTCATTATCTACAGCTGCACCGATAGCCGCGTAAAGGGAACTGTACAGCAAATAACCTCCGATGAAGAAAAACAAAAAGGCCACACAAAGATTTAAAATAGGCAAATTGAGAAATCCTGTAATTAATTCTTGTGCCATATTTTGAGCATCTGAATTTGCCATGGCTTGATTGATCAACACTTTTTGCGGCGTTTGCATTTGCATCACATCAATACCGAAAATTGCAGATACTACATATAATAGGACACCTCCCAAAATTATCCAAATGATGAATTGAGTAACGCCCGCTAATGAGGTTCCGATAATCTTACCCATCATTAATTGGATTGGCTTTACAGAAGAGATGATGATTTCAATGATTCTACTCGTCTTTTCTTCAATAACACTACGCATAATCATGTTGCCATAAATAATGATAAACATGAACAGCAAATATCCGGCAGCGCCACCAAATGCAAGTTTTAAATAACTGTCAACTTTTGAGGTTTTCTCCCCTTCAAAGGTTTCTTGCGCAATATTAACTCTTGTTTTGGCTGCTAAAATCTGTGCAATATCAACGCCTTCATTTTGAAGTTTAACATCCGATAAGCGTTTTTCTATTTTGCGCTCCATCCCCGAAATTATAGACAATGACGGCGATTCATCAGAATAAAAATTAATCGTTTCGACCAATTTGAGCGTATCTGAACTTTTCTTGATATACAATAATCCAAAATCATTCTTAGCTTTTACTAATTCTTTGGCGCCTTCAATAGGCATATTGTTAATAATCGTATACGTAGTATATTCTGAGCTTTCAAAACTATCGCCCACCAATCCGGTTTCATCTAAAATTGAAATGGTGCGCTTCGTGTCATTATTCATTTGCGATAAATAAGCAACAACAGCAATTAAGGCAATCATGATCATCGGACTTAAGAAAGTCATCACAATAAATGATTTGTTGCGGACTTTATTAAGGTACTCTCTTTTGATGATCAGCGGTAGATGATTCATTGTTAATTGTTTTTTACTGTTTGGATAAAGATGTCGTTAGCACTCGGGATTACCTCCACAAAATGATGAATTTCAGCTTTGGAAGTCAAAAAACTCAACAAATCATTAGGCGACGTATTTGCAGGAAGTTTGATATTCATTTTAATATCATCACTTAAATTTTTGAAGGTTGCCGGGAACACTTCAAACTGCTCTTTAATTAATTGTGTCACCACTTCCGGAGTTTCAGACTGTAGTCCAACCTCAAATGTATTGGTCTTAAACTGACGCTTTACATCGGTTAACTTTCCATCCAACACCTTATTGGATTTATGAATAAGCGCAATATGATCACACAGCTCTTCTACAGATTCCATACGGTGTGTAGAGAATATAACGGTTGCTCCTTCATCTCTCAACTGTAAAATTTCATCTTTGATGAGTGTGGCGTTGATAGGATCAAAACCTGAAAAAGGTTCGTCAAAAATCAGAAGTTTTGGTCTGTGAAGCACAGTAACAATAAACTGAATTTTTTGAGCCTGACCTTTACTGAGTTCCTGGATTTTCTTATTCCACCAATCGCCAATCTCTAATTTATCAAACCAGTATTTAAGCCGATCTTTTGCTTCTTGCTTTGAAAGCCCTTTTAATTGCGCCAAATAAATGGCCTGCTCTCCAACTTTCATCGTCTTATATAAGCCGCGCTCTTCTGGGAGGTAGCCAATATCTCTAATATTATGAGGTTTTAAAGGTGAACCATCTAACAGAATTTCGCCAGAATCTGGCATGGTAATCTGATTGACAATTCTAATAAGCGTGGTCTTACCTGCTCCATTTGGACCAAGAAGTCCGAAGATGCTTCCTTTTTCCACTTCAATGGAGACATTATTTAGTGCTTTAAAGTCGCCAAAACTTTTGGAAACAGAATTCGCAACCAATAAGTTGTTCATAAATTAAGGTTTGAATAATTCGGTTAAAAGATGTGTAAAGATATTAAATGTTAGAGTTCAGGACTTGCCAATGTCCTTTATTTTTAATTCAAATACCTCATTGAATAACTGATTTAGAAAAACCCAAAAGGTATAAAAAACAAAACCCACCCTTAAAAAATTAAGGATGGGAAAAAATTGCTATGAAAAAGAAAAATTATCACTAAATATATTAGCGATACTCAAATATAGTCATTTTAATCAAAAAACGACTTGGTTATGAGAACATATCTTTTACTTTCTCAAAAAACGATTTATCAGAACTTTCTGGTTTCGGCATGAAATGTTCGTCATTTCTCATGCGCTCAAAAAAGTCTTTTTGTTCTTTATTTAAGGTTTTTGGTGTCCATACATTGATATGAACTAACAAGTCTCCTTTACCGTATCCGTTGATACTTGGGATACCTTTACCTCTTAAACGTAAAATCTTACCAGACTGAACACCTGGCTCAATCTTGATTCTTACTTTACCTGTAACGGTATCTATTTCTTGGCTGTTGCCTAAAACTGCATCCGGTAGGCTTACATATAAATCATAATGTAAGTTATCGCCTTCACGTTTCAGTGTAGCATGCTCTTCTTCTTGAATGGCCACTAATAAATCTCCTGATATTCCATTTCCTGGAGCTTCATTCCCTTTACCAGCAACTTTCAACTGCATTCCGTCTACAACACCTGCTGGAATTTTTACAGACACAGTTTCATCTTGTAAAACTAATCCTTGTGCATCTGCATCAGCTGGTTTCTTGTCAATCATCTCACCTGCGCCACCACATGTAGGACAAGGAGAAGAGGTTTGCATACGGCCCAAAATAGTATTGGTAACACGCATAACCTGACCAGAACCATTACAGCTTGAACATGTTTTATAAGTTGTACCTGAAGCTTGAACTTTACGTTTTACTTTTAATTTCTTTTCAACGCCATTAGCGATTTCCTCTAAGGTTAAGGTAATTCTGATTCTTAAATTACTACCCTTAACACGTCTTTGTTGACCGCCAAAGCCGCCACCAAAGCCAGAAAATCCGCCGCCAAAGCCACCACCAAAAATGTCACCAAATTGGCTAAAGATGTCGTCCATGTTCATGCCGCCACCATTAAAACCACCGCCACCTTGGAATGCCTGATGACCAAATTGATCATAACGCGCCTTCTTTTCAGGATTACTCAGAACTTCATAAGCCTCAGCAGCTTTTTTGAATTTCTCTTCAGCTACCTTATCGTCTGGGTTTTTATCTGGATGGTACTTAATAGCCTTTTTTCTGTACGCTTTTTTAATTTCGCTGGCTGTAGCACTCTTATCTATTTTCAGTATGTCGTAATAATCTTCCTTCATTGTATAGTATATCTAATCAATTCCTTTATAATCACTCGCTTGTTTAAGATCCTGTAACTACTTTAGGAAAACGAATTACTTTATCACCCAACTTGTAGCCTTTTTCAATAACGTCTACAATCTTACCTTTCAAATCGTCAGAAGGGGCTGGAATTTGGGTAATAGCTTCATGTAAATCAGCATCAAAAACATCACCTACAGCAGCGGCTACTTCTTCTAAGCCTTTGCTTTCAAGCGTGTTTTTAAATTTATTGCGGATTAATTCTACACCTTTAAGATGTTCTTTTTCTTCTGATTTCGAAATCTCATTTAGAGCTCTGTCAAAATCGTCCAACACAGGTAAAAGTGACGCAATTACATCTTGACCTGCTGTTTTGAACAAATCAATACGCTCTTTGGTAGTACGTTTTTTATAGTTTTCGAATTCTGCAAAAAGTCTTAAGAACTTATCTTTTTCTTTATCTAAGTCTTGTTGCAACTGCTCTTCAACACTCAGCTCCTCAGTTTGTGGAGTCTCATTTTCAGGGTCTTCAACGTTTGTTTCAACGTCTTCTATTTTATCTTTCTTGCTCATTTTTTTGAACTTCATTTTAAATCTTCTTTTTTCAATTGGCAAAAGTACTGCCATTATTATTAAATTGTCAAAATGTCACAAATTATTTTAATCTGCGCTTTTTATTTGGGTTGGAATGTTTTGGATTGGAACTGTTGGGGTGATGGGGTTGGGAAGTTTAGGGGTTTATTAGTTTAGGAAGTTTAAAAAGTTGGGGTGTTAAAAACTTCAGACTTTGATTAGGGCTGCTGACGAAAACTAAGCGTTCTTTTGAAGTAAATTTTCTAGTGCAGGCTGAATATTAGAATACGTGAAATCAAATCCAGTTTCTTCAATCTTTTTAGAACTCACACGTTGACTCTCATACAGCAGAATATGCATATCTCCCAAAACCAACTTCATGGCAAATTTTGGAATATTTGGTAAGAACAAAGGCTTATGAAGCGCTTTGGCCACGCCCTTGGTAAGCTCAGTATTGGTAATCGGATTTGGTGCAACGCCATTGTAAACGCCCTCCAGTTCTTCTTGAATGACATGAACAAATATTTTGGACAAATCGTTCACATGGATCCATGATTGCCATTGATCTCCCGATCCGAAAGGAGCTCCAAAACCTAATGCCGTAGGTTTTACAATTTGAGGCAACGCGCCTTCCTTATCATCTAACACCAAACCTATTCTTACTTTGGAAACCATTAATCCCAATTCAGAAAACTCATCTACTGCATTTTCCCATGTTGAAACAACCTTTCCTAAAAAAGAAGGTGACACTTTGCCACACGACTCTTCATAATATTTTGTAAATGAATGTGGATAAAAACCGATGGCACTTGCTGAAAGAATGTGCCTTACATAATGGTTATCTAATTCTGAAAGTGCCTTTTTTAGACATTGAAGGGTTTCAATTCGGCTTTGTAAAATGACTTTCTTATAACTATTGGTCCATCGTTTTGCAATACTCGCACCAGCTAAATTAATTATAGCATCAACATCCTCGAAACATTTTGAATCGATTACACCTTCCTTAGGATTCCAATAAAAACCTTTATAGTTATCCTGAGATTCGATTTTCTCTTTGGATGTTGTCAAATAATGGACGGAAATACCTTGCTCATGGCATCGTTTTACAATTTCCTTTCCTATTAAACCTGTAGCTCCCGTAATTAATATTGTCATCTATAATGTATGCTTTTTCATAAAGTTAATACATGAACATCCTAATATATCTGACTTTACATTAGGTTTAACACAATTAACAAATAATTAGATTTTGTAGGCGCTTTTACACGAACATAGTGATGAAGTTGAAATGCTAAACTTCTTTAGTAGCTCTTAGCATTTCTCTTTTTCCTGGTGGGCCAGGCAATTTTTCGACACTAAAACCAACTTCTTGCATGGCACGGCGCACGCTGCCTTTGGCTGCATAAGTAACCAAAACTCCGTTCGATTTTAAAGCAGTAAACATGATACGGAAGATTTCTTCTGTCCATAATTCCGGCTGTACCCGTGCACCGAAAGCATCAAAATAAATTAAATTAAATTGATTGTTGGCAGTAATATCTTTGAACAATTTTTGTTGTTTATGCAACTTAAACTGTGCCGTTAACTGGATATCTTTCTCCCAAGGACTACTATGTAACTCTACAAATACTGCTTTTTTGTCATCAGCCTGAAGCTCTTCAACATAGTTTAAGGCTTCCATTTCTTCGACTGTAATTGGGAACGCCTCTACGCCACAATAATGAATATCTACGGCATATTTTTCTGCTTCTATGAGCGTCAAAAAAGAATTCAATCCTGTACCGAAACCAATTTCTAAAATAGAAAGTTCGCGAGAGTTATCATCCTCCAAATCAGATTTTGAAAAGCCTTTGTGATCTAAAGAAAAAAGCAAACCATGCTTTATATACACGTGGTTTGCTTCTTGTATGGCACCATGAATGGAATGGTACTGTTCATTCCATTCTTCTATTTGGATGGTTTTAGAACCATCAGCGGTTGTAATAATGTGTCTTTGCAAGTGTTATTCTCCTTTTAATAATACACCATCAGCTTCAAAAGAAAATGTTTTCTTCGGCTCAGTAATGACTGCTATTTCGTCAGCAGATTTCCCTGCATCTTCGGCATAATGACGTTGTTCATCTACAGGAACTTCATTAATAAATGCTTTTCCGTTAAGCACTACTTCCTGACCTGCAATATCTTTTGGCACGAAAAAACCGTAGTCTTTAAATTTCACCATTATTTGATTTCCGTCTTCAAGATTCACCTTCATCCAACATCCTTTAGACTGACAAACCTCATCCACTTTACCAATCATTTTTGTGGTGATGGTATCGCCAATAGTCATCGCTTTATAAGCTTCTGCCATATCGGCTGTAGATTTTGCAGCATCAGCAGTAATCTCGGCTCCAATTGAGGTATAATTTACAACTTCCTTTTCTACCTCTTTTAGTTCTGTTTTTTTGTCCTCAGTTTTACATGCGACAACAGAACATAAAAGTCCGAAAACTATAAGCAATTTTTTCATAATTCCTTGATTTATATAAAATTTATCGTCACAAATATAACTTTATTTTTAAAACATTTTTTTGGTTTTTTATACTGTAATAATTGTCTAAATTTGCACCATCAAACAAAAAAAGATGACAAAACTTACTTCACACGAAATCGATATCGTAAAATCAGAAACTTCTAAAATTGACGCTGTTGATTTTGAGAACTTGACATTTGGAAGAATATTTACCGACCATATGTTTATATGTGACTATGAAAACAATGAGTGGCAAACGCCAAGGATCATCCCTTACCAACCGATGACCATGGATCCATCTGCTCGCGTGTTCCATTACGGCCAAGCTGTTTTTGAAGGCATGAAAGCTTACAAAGACGATAACGGCAAAGTTTGGATGTTCAGACCTGAAGATAACTTTAACAGAATCAACAAATCTGCAGCACGTTTGGCAATGCCAGAATTCCCTAAAGAGTATTTCTTTAACGGAATCACCAAATTGTTACAAATGGATAGCGCATGGGTAAAACCAGGAAAAGGAAACTCATTATACGTTAGACCTTTTATCATTGCTACTGATCCTGCAATTTCTGCTTCTCCATCTGCGAATTACAGATTTATGATTATTTGTTCTCCAGCAAAAGCATATTATACGAGTAAGATTAAGGTTTTGGTTGCTGAGAAATTCAGTAGATCTGCCAATGGTGGTGTTGGTTTTGCTAAAGCAGCAGGAAATTATGCGGCTCAGTTTTACCCAACCAGCCTTGCTCAACAAAGAGGTTTCCAACAAGTTATTTGGACCGATGCTGACACGCATGAAAAATTAGAGGAAGCAGGTACAATGAACGTGTTCTTTAGAATTAATGATTCTTTAATTACGGCTCCTATCAGTGATCGTATTTTAGATGGTGTGACTCGTAGAAGTATCATTCAATTAGCAGAAGATAATGGCATTGAAGTTCAGGTGAGACCTATTACGGTTACCGAACTTAAGGAAGCTGCCAAAAATGGTTCTTTAAAAGAAATTTTTGGAACAGGAACTGCAGCAGTAATTAGTCCTATTTCAGCGTTTGAACATTTAGAAGAACTTTATGAACTTCCAAATACTGAAAATTCATACGCAGATATGCTAAAAGATAAAATGCTTAACATTCAGCACAATATATCTGAAGATAAGCATGGTTGGAGATACGGCGTTTAAGCCTTAAAATCCACTATAATAATAAACCCCAATTTTAATAATTTGATTATTTAAATTGGGGTTTTTCTATGTTCAAGAATTGAGAATATTCTCAATATTAGGCACAAAATAGTTAGGTCCTTTCATCACTTTACCATCTTCGCGATAAATTGGTTCGCCATCCGCCCCAAGTTTGCTCATATTGCTCCTTTGAATTTCGTCAAACACCTCTTCAATCTTATGTTGTAATCCGTGTTCTATTATGGTACCACATAAAATATAGAGCATATCTCCTAAGGCGTCAGCTACCTCAACCAAATCATTAGCATTGGCAGCCTCCAAATATTCTTCATTTTCCTCTCTCATCAATTTATAACGAAGCATGTTTTTCTCTAATCCCAAATCGGCTTTTGGAGTTTCTCTATGACCAATTTTAAATGCTGTGTGAAACTCTGTAACGGCTTCTATTTTCTTTTTCATAATGATATTTTAAGTTTTTATTTAACTGAGAATCGGTGAATATGCGATGAAAGCGATTAATCTAAAAGATATCGTAGTTAACGCGCCATTTTTAAGACATCCTAGTCCAGTATTACAATAGTTTGAGTAATTTTGCATAAAAATAGCTATATGTTTACAAATGGTCAATTGATTTTTGGAGGTTTATTCGCATTTGTTTTTGCCATTGTACTGGTTTACACCTATCGTAAAGACTTAAAACTTCATAGAAAACACTACAAAGGAAGCCTTTGGATCCTGTTGGCTTTTATTGCGTTTATTGTGATGATAAGCGTGGTAAAGTACATTATCGTTTAATAAATTCATTTTAATGATAGATTTCTAAATCTATTATTTCGCGATATCCGTCACTATAACCCATAAAAAAAGCAGGATATTTTAATTATCCTGCTTTTGCATTTATATCACTTTTAGCGAATTAATTATCGCCTTTCAAAAAGCTGTACTTTTTGCTGTACTCTAACATTTGTGTTGGAAAAGATTCTGGTTGTGTTACTTTAATGGCAGTAATTTCACCGTTGTCATCCATTTCAGGAACCAATACAGGATTCACAAATCCGCTGTAAGGTGCGCCTGTAAATTGCTCATTTCTTTTTAAGATTTCTGCATGTAATTTCTGATCAACTTTAACTCCATAATTTTCCACTAAAGTTTCAACAGCCTTATAATCGCCTTCAGACTTGATACGTTGTGTTTCACGTAATAATTGTCCAAAAAGTTCGTGCAACTTATCATAATCGTTGATGTTGTAATAGGTTTTACCATCACGGGTCACTTT
Organism: uncultured Gelidibacter sp.; assembly: GCF_947500795.1. Classification (GTDB taxonomy): domain Bacteria; phylum Bacteroidota; class Bacteroidia; order Flavobacteriales; family Flavobacteriaceae; genus Gelidibacter. The sequence continues at coordinate 163,139 of NZ_CANMTE010000003.1, forward strand.
TTCGATGACGTTATCTTTTTGTCCTTTTTCAAAAACCCAAGCACTCACCCATTGTCTGTTTCTCATGTGCGATTCTTCAACATCATCACCTAAATTCAGACGAATTAATTGCGTCATCAAACCGTTACGGATATATCCATCATAAGCAGCCATTCCCATTTTTTTCCAATCGTCAACCAATCCCAATTCTTGTAACTTCGGATTGTATAAATAGTAAAGTCCAACTAAATCAGCACGTCCTTCTTCCAAAGTAGATGCATACGTTTTAAGCGTTTCTTTGGTTTCACCAACTCCCGGATTCAATTGTCCTGATGCATGACCAATCACCTCGTGTAAAGCAGTGTGCAACTTATCAGCAATTTGACCGTATTGTTCTTCCAACTTAAATTCTTCATCATCATGAACAAACTCTTTTAAACGACCTGTGCTTCCTGCATTGTTATAGGCATGGATAATGTTCCCAAGTGAAACTGATTTACTACCTACAGCAGCACGAATCCAGTTCGCGTTAGGCAAGTTGACACCAATTGGTGTGCTTGGAGACGCATCACCAGCTTCACCAGCCACGTTGACCACCTTATAAGTAACACCAACTACATTTTTCTTTTTGTGTTCATCCATTAAAGGTGAATTATCCTCAAACCATTGTGCATTATCAGATAACACCTTCATTTTTTGAGACATGTCAAAATCGTTGATTTGAACAATGCTCTCATAAGAACCTCTATAACCTAATGGATCATTATAGACTTCAATAAAACTGTTGATATAATCTACATTCCCTTCTGTTGCTGCTGTCCACGCTACGTTATAATCATCCCAAGTTTGTAAATCGCCGGTTTTGTAATACTCGATTAACAACCCTAATGCATCACCTTGTGCTTTATTTTCTGCAACACCTTTGGCCAATTCCAACCATTTTACAACTTCATCAATTGCAGACCCGTAAAGTCCACCAGATTTGTAAACTAATTCTTTGACAACGCCATTTTCTTTCACCAATTTAGAATTCAATCCGTAAGACAATGGTTTTTCTGGATTAGGCGATTTTTTATTCTTGTAGAATTTCTCCACATCAGCAGTAGTCACATTTGGACCATAGAAATTAACGGCAGATTGTGCCACATTATCCACACCTTTTGCTTGGTTAACTTTCTTAGCATCTTTATCATTAAAAATAACGTCAAAAGCTTCACCTTCTAAAGTTGCATTTGATTCAGCCAACAAGGTTTTTAAATACTCAGATGAGAATTCTGGTTTTATCTTATCATTAGAGTAATGGTGGTGAATACCATTACTGAACCATATACGCTTCAAATAAGTTTCAAAAGCTTTCCACTCGTCAGTCGATTTATCACCTGCATAATTGTTGTAAACTGTTTCTAAAGCTGTTCTGATTTTAAGGTTATGACGGTAGTTCTGATCCCACATAATGTCACGCCCAGCCAATCCTGCTTGTGTTAAATAATACACTAGTTTTTGCTCCTTCAAGGTCAAATTCTCCCATCCTGGAATTTGGTAACGCAAAATCTTAATATCGGCAAACTGCTCAACATTATAATCGAATGGCGCTTCATTCACTTTGTACGTATCCGCTTGTGCGTCAGTATTTGTTTTTGATTCGTTCTTACAGGAATAAGTCATGCTCATTGCCAATGCAATTCCGAATATCATTTTTAAGTTCATTTGTTAATTTTTAAATTATTGTCCTACAAATGTAATATTTATTAAGATAGTATAAAATTGTCTATCTTTGATTAACATTACAAAAACAACGGATGAAATTTTTAAAACACCTCTTATTTTTACTGTTAATTGCATTTATCGGGATGGCCTTTTACGTTGCTGTCCAACCTAATTCCTTTACAATTTCTGAAAGTATAACCATTAAAGCTCCAAAAACTGTTGTTTTTAAAGCTGTTGATTCCCCTACAGAAAATGATAGGTCTTCATTTTGGAAATCCTCCGAAACATTACAAACGGAAGAGACACATCCTACAGATTCCATCATTCAAACTTATAAAAGTGGACGCATTAAAGCCTCCAATTTAAAGTGGGCTTTCGACTCCAATCCTGATGGTTCTACCAATGTAACGCGAACACTTTTCGCTGACCGACTGTCTTTTATGACCAAAGCTAAATTTGTTTTATTTGGAGATAACGTTGAGGAACTAACAAATCAGTTTAAAACCGATTTAGAAAATTTAGATAAAGAAGTTGTTGAAAGCATGTCTGTTTACTCAATAACTGTAGACGGCGTAACAGATTATGGCGGCGGATTTTATATGTACAAAACTATTTCTTCTACAGGCAATAATAAGAATGCCACAATGGCAAAACAGTGGAAAGAAATTTCATCTTTTATGGATGGGCATAATGTAACCGCAAGCGGAAGACCGATGAGTATTTACATTGAAATGGACACAGAAAATGGCAACGTCATTATGAGTAACGCCATTCCGGTTAGTGAAAATGTTCTGGTTGCCGAAAACAGTAATGTGCTCTGCGGTTTCATGGAACGCACCAGAGCAGTTAAGGTAACTCTTAAAGGTAATTCTTCCCATATAATGGAAGCGTGGGCAGCTGCGAGAAAACATCTACAAGACCAAAATTTGGAAGCGTCAGAAATGAGTCCTTTTGAGGTTTATAAAAATGATCATGCAAGTCTTCCAAATCCTGCAGATTGGATTACGGAAATCTATATTCCGATTAAGGAAAAGGAATTGGAAATGGAAAACACCCCAACTCTGTGAAACAATTCCTATTAGTTTTTGTGGGCGGCGGAATTGGTAGTGTGCTCCGATTTGTAATCGGGAAATACCTCAATAGCGCCAGCACAGGAATTCCTTATGGCACTTTTGCTGCCAATATTTTAGGAAGTTTACTAATTGGGATTATTCTCGGTTTGGCCATGAAAAACAATACGCTATCCGAAAATCAAATCCTATTTCTCGCTACGGGATTCTGTGGCGGATTTACAACCTTTTCAACCTTTGCTTATGAAAACCACGTGTTCCTAAAATCGGGTGATTTTATGAGCTTTGCTATTTATACCATTGCAACTTTTGTGCTTGGTTTTATGGCTGTTTTTGGAGGCATGTATTTGGTAAAAAGCTGAAGAATCACTGCTGTGAACTGAATACTGAAAACTGCCCACTGCAGACTTACTACTCCTCTTTCTTATAGTCCTTCACTCCTGCTCTGACCTCCGTTTCTATATAATTCTCTCTCGGCACAATCGGACAAGAAAACTTCTCGTTGTATGCACAATACGGATTATACGCGGTATTAAAATCGATCGTCATTTGGTTGCCTTCTGGCATTCTCAAATCAATATAACGTCCCGCACCATAGGTTTCTTCCCCGTTGGTATCATCTAAAAATGGTAGAAACAGATAATCCTCAAAGCCTTCTTCGTTCAATATATCAAGATCTTGATATATATTCAACTCAAAAGTTGCATCATTTAAAGTAAAAGTGACTTCACCATATTTTAAGAATGTAGCCAATCTATCTGTTGTCGTTTTCATTTTGAATGGCTGCTCATCTTCAGTTCTATTTAAGGTAGCTTGCACCACATAGGTCGAATCAAATTTAAAGAAATCCAATCCTTTAAAACTTCTACGCTCTTTATCTTTTAACGGCGATTTTGAAGCATCCTTAAACTCTGCATTAAGCTTTCTTTGAAACTCTGTTTCGCCCAGAATAGGCTGTTTGTCTTGGCCACAACTCCATAGAAATAAGAATCCAAACAGTACTGAATATAACGTCTTCATATTAAAATAATTGATTTGTAAAAATACAACTTTAACTTATTTTCCCTAGCTTTGGACGGCAATAAAAACAAGACTAATGGCTAATAATACGACATCCTATCAACATTTCAGGACCTCTTCAAATTGAAGTTTGACGTATTATATGTTATGATGTGAATATCCATTTAATTTCTATAAAAAAGTCTGACCCCAACGTCGGACTTTTTAGTTTTTTAATGGCTACTGATTGTTTTTATTGCCTGTATTAAACCAAACCAACAATGAAAATTTTTAATTTCTTTTATTACTCGGTGGGGCAAGCTTACCTCAACACTTTTAGAGGCCTGTCCAAAGAAGTTTGGTGGTTAGCATTGATAACGTTAGTCAATAGAGCCGGCACCATGGTCATTCCGTTTTTGTCATTGTATTTAACCACTGACTTAAATTTCTCATTAGATGACGTCGCTTGGATTATGACTGCCTTTGGTTTTGGATCTTTAGTTGGCTCGTGGATTGGTGGAAAACTCACAGATGTTATTGGGTATTACAAAGTGATGGTGATCAGTTTAATACTGAGTGGCATTTTGTTTTTCGGCCTGCAATATCTTGAAACTTTCAACACGGTATGCGTTGGAATATTCGTACTTATGGCGGTTGCCGACATGTTTAGACCTGCCATGTTTGTAGCATTAAATGCCTATAGTAAACCCGAAAATAAGACTCGAAGCATCACATTGATAAGGTTAGCAATAAACCTTGGATTCTCTGCAGGCCCTGCGGTTGGGGGGCTCATCATCACAACAATGAGTTATGGCGCCTTGTTTTGGATTGACGGATTTTCCTGTATGCTTGCTGGTTTTCTCTTGCTAAAGGTCTTACATCCTAAAAAATCGAAAACTTTAGATACCGAGGAAAGTCCTAACCCTCTGTCCGCTTACACAGACAAATCTTTTCTTATTTTTCTATTAGCTATGGTAATCTTTGGAATTATTTTTCTTCAATTACTTTCAACCATTCCTTATTTTTACAAAGAAGGTGTTGGTCTTAATGAATTTGAGATTGGACTTATTATGGCGATGAACGGGCTCTTAATTTTTACATTTGAAATGCCGCTTATTAAATGGTTTGAAAACAAATCCTATACCAAAATTGGATTAATGATTTTCGGGTTGTTCTTAATATGTGTTAGTTTCCTATTTTTAGTAATAAATCCGTGGCTTGGTTTTATCATTATAAGTATGATACTCCTCACTTTTGGAGAAATGATCGTATTTCCTTTCTCCAATTCCTTTGCTTTAGATAGAGCAAAACGAGGACTAAAAGGACAATACATGGCGTTATATAGCATTGCTTTTTCAATATCTCATATTTTTGCACATAACGTCGGTTTTCATTTAATTGATAGATTTGGTTTTAATAAAACGTGGATCATCATGAGTGTTTTTGGCATTTTAGGTTTAGGACTTTTAGTCTATCTTAAAAAACAAATGATTTCCACAAAACAGATGATATAATATGGCAAGTACCTATAAAGTTTTAATAATTGGCGCAGGACCCATCGGAATTGCATGTGCGTTAGAATGTAAAAAACGAAATTGGGACTACATTGTTCTTGAAAAAGGGGCTTTGACAAATTCTCTTTTCAATTACCCAAAGAACATGACTTTTTTTTCAACTTCAGAAAAATTAGAAATTGATGACATTCCATTTATTAGCAACAACCCTAAACCGAATAGAGACGAAGCGCTAGAGTATTACAGACGTGTTGCCACTTCAAATACCTTAAACATTAATTTGTACGAGGAAGTTACAGCCATCAAAAAATTGGAAAACAAATTTGAGGTAACTTCCTCAAAGGCGTCCTACGTAGCTGACAAAGTGATTATCGCTTCGGGCTTTTATGATATTCCTAAACTTTTGGAGGTTCCAGGAGAATCACTATCGAAAGTAACACATTACTATAATGAAGCACATCCCTACGCCATGCAAAATGTGGTTGTGGTTGGTGCGAGCAATTCCGCGGTAGATGCTGCACTTGAAATTTGGAGAAAAGGCGGAAAAGTGACGATGGTTATAAGAGGCTCGGAAATTGGAGACCGTGTGAAATATTGGGTTAAACCTGATATTATCAATCGGATTGAGGAAGGAAGTATTACGGCTTATTACAACTCAGAAATTGTAAAAATCACAGAAAAGGACATCACTATTAGCACACCAAAGGGAAATGTGTCATTTAAAAACGACTTTGTAGTGGCGTTAACAGGCTATCAGCCTAATTTTAAGTTTTTGACGGATGCAGGCATACACTTATCGGATGACACTGCCCAATTGCCTGTGTACAATCCGGAAACAATGGAAACCAACGTACGGGGATTATATTTAGCTGGAGTTATTTGTGGAGGTATGGAAACCCATAAGTGGTTTATTGAGAACTCAAGGATTCATGCGAAGCTGATTGCTGATCACATCAAAACTTTGGATTCATAAAAATTCGAGACCAACTTATTTTATTGGACGAACTTCGTTGTACTTAATCACATGCGACAATACAATCTGTGTTTTTGTTTCGCCATAAACAATAAGTTGGTCAATGAAACTTTCGAGATGTTTTTGATTTTTGAGCACCACCTCCATCACAATGTTTTCGTTACCGGTGATTCTGTAACAATTTAATACTTCGTCGTAGGTTTTTACTTTTTCCAAAAACGGTTTGAGCATGCCCATAAACGCTCTCAAAGTAATAATTGCCTTCAATTGGTAACCTGCTTCAAATGGCGATACAAAAGCATGATACCCTTGAATAATTCCCGCATCTTCCATCTTTTTAATGCGTTCAGATACTGCCGGTGAACTTACGCCAACTTGCCTTCCGATTTCAGCATTAGATTGCCTTGCATTATTCTGCAAACATTTCAAAATCTTCCAATTAAGTGTATCTATGCTCATTTTAAATAAAATTAACTATTCTGCTTTAAAAATTAAAGTAAATATACACCTTTACTTTAAAACCAATTATTATAAGTGTGAATTTGTCTGTAAATTTGATAAACTGCTTTTAAGAAAAATGTTATATCCAATTCCATCGCATCTATCAGATTTGCCTATTTATAAAAAGGCCCTGGATATTATTACCCTTTCTAGAAGTATTTCCACGTATCTGAATCAAGATTTATCATACTTAAAACCAGACGGTTCTGAGGATGAACACATTTATTTCTCTGGAGATATCGTACAACAATCCACGTCTTTAGCGCCAGAAATTCTTAATGCAGAATTAGAGCGTCATTCAGACAAAAAGTACAAGCATATCGCTTCCTTAGAGAGATTGACCACGTTACTTTATATAAATTGCAGACGTTTGGAAAAAAGCCACAGTAATGGCAGAGATTATCTTCCTATTTTAAGAAGTGAATTGAAAAAATTCAGAAGACTACAACATACCTGGATGATGACACTGTAGTGTCCAGGTAGTCTTTAAAAACGTAATGGACAATTGAATTTATGATCGAAGTAGGCTGCTAATGGCAAACTTTGCAGTGCTCGCGCTCTTTGAGCTCGCCTACCAAATAGCCGTCGTCATTAATTTTAAAATCACAACACTCAACAAAGCCTTTAGCTATGAGCTTTCTGCCACGCTGTATTTGAGATTTTACGGTAGGTAATGGCAGATTTAAACGCTCTGAGATTTGAGCTTGTTTAAGTCCCTGTATGTCTGCCAAAACCAAGGGATCTCTATATTTTTTAGGCAGACTTTTGATGATGCCACGCAAACAATCTTCTTTGGTATGATCAGTAGCAAGATGTTCTGAAGGAAGGTCAACATCTGTTTGAACAGTATTAGGATTTTGATTTCTAAAATAATCCATCATCGTGTGCCTTGCCACAGCAAACACCCAGGATTTCAATTTAGTCTCATCCTGTAACGTATCCAATTTCATATGGATTTTAATAAAAGTTTCTTGAAGTAAATCGTCAGTAACCTCATCGTCTTTCACCTTACTTAAAATAAAGTGCGAAACGTCATCCGCATATAAATCCCAAACCAGTTTCGTTTTCATCTGTGTGCATTAAAAAAGAGTCTACTCTAGTATAAATTTACTAAAACAGACTCTCATTATTAACATTTTAAACTAAGCTTAACAGTTGCAATTGTTGCACGTACAGTTTTCACAAGTACAAGCTGCACAATTTCCTTTTTGACAACTGTCACAATTACAAGCACATTCTGTATTTTTCATGATCTTTATTTTTTAGGTTCATCTAATAGACGTGAAAAACTTAAAAAAGATGCGTTTGCTGGGTTTTATTTTTAAATATTTAATTTATTCTAATGATGTTTGAACTTTGAAATTTGGATTTTTGGTTGATTTATGACTTCCCAAAAATTAAATTCGTTTTGTCAATTTGTTGAGTTTCTTAGGATCCCGCAAAAAGGCGGGATAAGCGACTCACACACATTTTGCGAAAAATTAAATTCGTTTCGACATTCTGCTTAAATTTCTTAGGATCCCGCAAAAAGGCGGGATAAGCGACTCACACACATTTTCCGAAAAGGAAAATGTGGTTCGCTGCTTACATGTTTCTTCTATACTGTCCTCCTACTTCAAAAAGCGCATCTGTAATCTGACCTAATGAACATACTTTACACACATCCATCAACGCCTCAAAAATATTCTCGTTGTTAATTGCTTTGTGTTGAAGCTCTTTTAACAATTCATCAGTATTATATCTTTTATGCAGATTTTCAAGAGTTTTAATCTGGAATTGCTTCTCTTCTTCCGTCGCTCTAATGACCTCTTTCGGAATTACTGTTGGAGAACCTTTACTGCTCAAGAATGTATTAACACCAATAATTGGGAAATCGCCGTTATGTTTCAAGGTCTCGTAGTACAGACTTTCTTCTTGTATTTTACTGCGTTGATACATGGTTTCCATAGCTCCAAGTACGCCTCCTCTTTCCGTAATACGATCGAATTCCAACAACACCGCTTCTTCAACCAAATCGGTTAATTCTTCAATAATAAAAGAACCTTGAATTGGGTTTTCATTTTTCGCTAAGCCTAATTCTTTATTGATGATCAACTGAATAGCCATGGCACGACGTACAGACTCTTCTGTAGGCGTAGTAATGGCTTCGTCATATGCATTTGTATGTAGCGAGTTACAGTTATCATAAATCGCATACAAGGCTTGAAGCGTCGTGCGGATATCATTAAAATCAATCTCCTGCGCATGTAAACTACGTCCTGAAGTTTGGATATGATATTTCAACATTTGCGCTCTCGGATCAGCTCCATATTTATTTTTCATTGCTTTTGCCCATATCTTACGCGCTACACGGCCAATAACCGCATATTCCGGATCGATACCATTGGAGAAAAAGAACGACAGGTTTGGACCAAATTTATTGATATCCATGCCTCTACTTAAATAATATTCAACGTAAGTAAATCCGTTGGATAATGTCAATGCCAATTGCGTAATCGGATTCGCGCCCGCCTCAGCAATATGGTAGCCTGAGATAGACACAGAATAAAAATTACGAACGTTATTTTCAATGAAATATTCTTGAACATCTCCCATCAATCGTAAGGCGAATTCCGTAGAGAAAATACAGGTATTTTGTGCTTGATCTTCTTTTAAGATATCAGCTTGAACGGTTCCACGTACCTGAGCAATTGTTTTAGTTTTGATGTCTTCGTACACCTCTTTTGGTAATACTTCGTCTCCTGTTACACCTAACAACATCAACCCTAACCCATCATTTGTTTCTGGCAAGTCGCCATTATAAGTTGGTCGCTCTACCCCTTTATCTTTATAGATTTTGGCAATCTTAGCTTCCACTTCTTTTTCGAGTCCGTTTTCTTTGATATACAACTCACATTGTTGATCAATTGCCGCATTCATAAAGAAGCCTAACAACATTGGCGCAGGACCGTTAATGGTCATACTCACGGAAGTCATGGCATGAGACAGATTGAATCCTGAGTATAGTTTCTTCGCATCATCCAAACAGCAAATACTAACCCCTGCATTACCGATTTTTCCATAAATATCAGGACGCAAATCCGGATCGTTTCCATAAAGCGTTACACTATCAAAAGCAGTCGACAGACGTTTTGCTGGTAAGCCCATGCTCACATAATGGAAACGTCTGTTAGTTCTTTCTGGTCCGCCTTCCCCAGCAAACATACGTGCTGGATCTTCGCCGGTACGTTTAAAAGGATATAATCCTGAAGTAAACGGAAATTCTCCCGGTACATTTTCTTGTAAGATCCATCTTAAAATATCACCCCAAGCTTGGTATTTTGGAAGTGCCACCTTCGGGATTTGTAAATGCGAAAGCGACTCTGTATGTGTTTCTATTTCGATGACTTTATCTCTTACCTTGAAAGAATAAATCGGGTTTTTATAAGAATTGACTTTTTCGTCCCATCCCGTTAACACTTCCCAATTATAAGGGTCGAGGTTTAGTTTAACGCGATCGAATTCACCAACCAATAGTTTGATAAAATCCTTTTGATCGTCAGCAACGCCCTCCACGGACGCACTATCAATCCCAGCTTTATCCAATCCTGGTGTTTTCCCAATAACAGATTCTATGGTTTTATAAATTCCGTAAAGCTTTTGAGCAACTTCTACTTGTTCATTTGTCGTCTTGTCATAAGCACGATTACTTTCTGCAATCTCAGAAAGATAACGTGTTCTTGATGGCGGAATCACAAAGATCTTTTCACTCATTTCCTGTGAAATAGTGAAAGTGGATTTTAAATCGACGTTAGTCTTTTTCACAATCGCATCCATGATCGCTTTGTAAAGCGTGTTCATTCCCGGATCATTAAATTGTGAGGCAATGGTACCAAAAACAGGTAAATCGTCCTGATCGACATCCCACAGCTGATGGTTGCGCATGTACTGTTTTTTCACATCACGCAAGGCGTCCAAAGAGCCGCGTTTGTCAAATTTGTTTATTGCTACCAAATCAGCAAAATCTAGCATATCAATTTTTTCCAATTGCGTTGCTGCACCAAATTCAGGCGTCATCACATAAAGTGAAACATCAGAATGTTCAATGATTTCCGTATCAGATTGACCAATTCCGGAAGTTTCAAGAATAATTAAATCATATTCCGCAGCTTTTAAAACCTCAATGGCTTCATTCACATATTTAGAAAGTGCCAAATTTGACTGACGCGTGGCCAAACTACGCATGTAAACTCGCGGATTGTTAATGGCATTCATACGAATACGATCCCCAAGTAACGCACCACCTGTTTTACGTTTTGATGGATCAACAGAAATTAATCCAACCGTCTTTTCAGGAAAATCGATTAAAAATCGACGTACCAATTCGTCCACTAAAGACGATTTTCCAGCACCACCAGTTCCTGTAATTCCAAGCACAGGTGTTTTTGAATCTTTATTTTTTGTGTGAATTTTATCCAGTGTCGCTTTTGCAACCTCAGGGAAATTTTCAGCAGAAGAAATAATCCTCGCAATCGCCTTTGGATTCTTCTTTTTTAAATCGTTCAATTCGTTATCAAGGACATCGCCAATTGCATAATCGGACTGTTGCACCAAATCATTGATCATGCCTTGCAGACCTAATTCTCTTCCATCATCTGGCGAATAGATTTTAGTAATCCCATAATCCATGAGCTCCTTAATTTCTACCGGCAGAATAACACCGCCACCACCACCAAAAATCTTGATATGGCTAGCACCTTTCTCCTTCAATAAATCATGCATGTATTTGAAATACTCATTATGACCGCCTTGGTAGGATGTTAAAGCAATAGCATTTGCATCTTCCTGAATGGCTGTATTTACAACCTCTTCAACGCTTCTGTCGTGTCCCAAATGGATCACTTCAACGCCTGTAGATTGGATGATGCGTCGCATAATATTAATGGCGGCGTCATGTCCGTCAAAAAGTGAAGCGGCAGTTACTATTCTAACTTTATGTTTAGGTTTATAGGGTGTTACTTGTATCATATGTAAAAATTGAATTTATACCTCTCGCAAATTTACAGATTTTATAAAAGAAGTACACATATATTATGAATAGTTTAGATTTACAAATGGAGCTTTAGAAGCTTTCTTTTCAGGACTTTTGAGGGTGACTTTCAAATTTATGAGATTTAAAGTGGTCCCATAATTGCTATGTAATTGCCATTGAAAGTTTATAAAAATCTTTTATTACATTTCGAATAACATTCCAATCAATCAAAATCAGAACTATTTGATTTATTTTTGAACTCACTAAAAAAACTATTATGAAAAAATCTCTATTTATTTTATTTGCCATCTTTACTATGAACTCCTGTGCGGAATTGCAAAGTGTGGTTGACTCATTGCCTCAAGGTGGTGTTTTAAACACAGATATTGCCATGGGTTTAAGACAGGCTCTCGATTTGGGTATTGAAAAACAAGTAACGAAACTTACCAAAACAGATGGTTTTTATAAAAATGATTTGGTAAAAATTTTATTGCCTGCCGAATTGCAAAAAGTAGATAAAGGCTTGCGCGATATTGGTTTGAGCAGTTTAGCAGATGAAGGTTTAAAGGTATTGAATAGAGCTGCTGAGGATGCCGTTAAGGAAGCGACTCCAATTTTTGTGAATGCGGTTAAAGAAATCACTTTTGCAGACGCTAGAAATATTCTTATGGGAACTGACGATGCTGCAACGCAATATCTTACCTCAAAAACTCAGACGTCTTTATATGATAAATTTCACCCAGTCATCAATAATTCATTTACAAAAGTAGGTGCAGATAAAGTCTGGGAAAACCTTATCAATAGATACAATGCGATTCCATTTACGAATGATGTCAATCCTAATTTGACGGATTATGTTACTCAGGAAGCGTTAAAAGGTGTCTACACAATGATTTCTGTTGAAGAGAAAGAAATCAGAAATAAAGTTGGCGCGAGAACTACAGATTTATTGCGAAGAGTATTTGCGCTACAAGATTAAAAATCTTGAACTTAATGATATACTAATGATGTCTTAACATTAAAACTTTTTAAACAAACTAATTTTGCAATGCCATTAAAAGTATGCTTTGTTAACATCAAAATGGCTATTTAAGAGTTAGTTAGAAATTAGTCCAAGGCCGGTTTATTTAATAAATCGGCTTTTTTTATAAACTTTTTGAAAATTTAACATGCTGCGAATCACATTTTTAGATATATTTAGGTTATAAACATTTGTAGTCATGAAAAATTTAATGGAGATTAAAACACACCAAATTAAACTACAAACGCGTTATAAGCAACTTGTTGAACAGGCCTATAACCTCCGTCAGACTGATCACGCTTTAAGTGATATTTCAGAATATAAAGCGATTAAGCTTTTAAATAAACTGAACCGCCTAAAATATTTAAATAGAGAAGCTTCACGTCCTAGGACACTTGGATAATTTACCAAATATTTAACTTTACAAACACATCCTTAAGCGGTTGCACAAACGTATCTATAGTTTAAATCAAATAATTATGAATACACATTTTTGTAAAGTCGGAAAAATTAAATTTAGCCTGAATGAGGTGGTGAATTTAAAAGAAGTAGAAAACAACTATTTAAGATTCACAGAAGAAGCTTATAACTTGATACAAACTGATGCAAGTTTAAGTGACTTTTTATACCATGAGGCTTCGAAATTGAGAAAGATTATTTTGAATTTGAAAAACTCTAATTCAAATGATGTTGATGTAGCGTTTTAAAATAATCAAACGACTTTAACAATCGAGATCCATACCATGAAAACATTTCTCCGTCCACAATAACTACAGTGGCATTGGGAAAGTACGCTTGTACCTTAGGTATATGTTCTTCTTTAAACGGAAATGGCTCGCTAGACAATAGAACAAGATCAGCATCTTCTGGATGTGCTTCGTTGAGTACAACTTCCGGATAGCGTTCCTTGTCTCCAAAGTAATTTACTAATCCGTTCTCTCGCAACAGCTCATTGATAAAGGTGTTTTTTGCAGCAACCATCCATGGTTTCTTCCAGATAAAATAAGCTGTAGTCCGCTTAGTTTTTTCTTTGATAAATCCACTAAAATCACGTCTTTTTTCAGTTATTTCCTTGATCATTGAAGTAGCGCGATCCTCTTTTGAAAAAAGCAGACCATATTGCGCTATCAATTCTAAAGCATCCTCAATAGTATTAACATCACTAATATGTACAGGTGCTATTTTTGCCAACTCCTGAACCATTTCCTGTGTGTTTTCTTCCTTATTACAGAGTATAATATCTGGTTGCAGGGCTTTTATCTTATCAAAATGAACTTGTTTTGTACCACCAACAATTGTCTTCTCTTTAATAAGATGAACGGGATGAACACAGAATTTCGTAATACCAACGATGGCTTCCTCGAGACCTAAATCGACCAATAACTCCGTTTCGGAAGGCACTAAAGAAACAATCCGTTTTGGAGTGCTATCTAAATGGATAGGTCTTTCGAGTTGATCTTTCATATTTTGAATCCTAAAAAGCATTTGAATCTCTGACAAACAATGTAATCAACTGAAAACTCAAAGAAAGCTCAAAAGTTAAGCAGATTAGTTAACCCAAAATCTCAGACATTTCCAATTGAAGTTCTTTTGCTTTTTCTGCAGCGGCTTCAGCATAATTCTCGCTATTTGAAGCATAGATAATACCTCGTGAAGAGTTGATCAACAGACCTACACTATCATTCATTCCATATTTGCATACGTCTTGAAGATTTCCACCTTGTGCTCCAACGCCAGGAACTAATAAAAAGCTGTTAGGAATAATTGTTCTGATCTCTGCCAAATACTCTGCTTTGGTAGCACCTACAACATACATAAGATTCTCAGAATTCTTCCAAGATTTTGAAGTTTCTAAAACGTGTTTATACACTTCTTTACCTCCAATATTTTTTGTTTGAAAATCGAATGCACCTTCATTGGAAGTCAAGGCTAAAAGAATGGTGTGTTTATCTTCAAACTCCAAAAATGGCTCTACAGAATCTTTACCCATATACGGCGCCACGGTAACGCTATCAAATCCTAAATCTTCTAAAAATGCTTTTGCGTACATGCGACTTGTATTTCCAATATCACCACGTTTAGCATCGGCAATTGTAAAAATTTCCGGATGGTTTTGATTTAGATATTGTATCGTTTTCTCCAAAGATTTCCATCCTTTTAATCCATACGCTTCATAAAATGCGGTATTTGGTTTATAGGCTACGCATAAATGATGTGTTGCATCGATAATTGCTTTATTGAACTCAAAAATAGGATCTTCTTCAGCCAATAGATGCTGCGGAATTTTTTCTAAATCGACATCTAATCCAATACATAGGAACGATTTCTTTTTTTGAATTTCCGCAATGAGTTGTTGTGTTGTCATACAATAAAAAAGCCTCCAAATAGAGGCTGTTATTTTAAATTATATCAGTGTTTGCTTTTAACTTCTGAGTGTTTTCAGCCAATTGAAGCTCGTCAATAATACGCTGTATATCTCCGTTAACGATATTTCCTAAATCGTAGAGTGTTAAACCAATTCTATGATCAGTAACACGTCCTTGCGAATAGTTATACGTTCTAATTTTAGCACTTCTATCTCCAGAAGTCACCATAGAACCACGTTTCTCAGCATCTTCAGCATTTTTCTTTGCAAGTTCCATGTCGTATAAACGTGAACGCAATACTTTAAATGCCTTCTCTTTATTTTTATGCTGCGATTTTTGATCTTGACATTGCGCTACCAAACCTGTTGGAATATGCGTTAAACGTACTGCAGAATAGGTTGTATTTACAGACTGACCACCTGGACCTGAAGAACAGAAGAAGTCAATACGCACATCTTTCGGGTTGATTTCTACATCAAACTCTTCAGCTTCCGGGAACACCATCACCGTTGCAGCACTCGTATGCACACGTCCTTGAGTTTCCGTTTGCGGTACACGTTGTACACGATGCACACCTGCTTCAAACTTTAAAGTTCCGTACACATCATCACCAGAAACCTCAAATTGAATCTCCTTATAACCACCGTTGGTACCTTCACTATAATCCACTACATCAACTTTCCAACCTTTACTTTCGCAATATTTAGAATACATTCTAAACAAATCTCCAGCAAAAATACTCGCCTCATCACCACCTGTACCTGCACGAAGTTCCATAACGGCATTTTTAGTATCCTCAGGATCTCTAGGAATCAACAAGAAACGGATTTCCTCTTCCAATTTTGGAATACCTTCTTTCGCTTCATCATATTGCATTTTGGCCATTTCCACCATTTCTGGATCGCTGCCATCATCCAAAATCTCCTGCGCTTCAGACAAATTGTTAGTCAACTCTAAATATTCCTCGCGCTTATCCATGAGTTTGCGCAATTCTTTATACTCTTTATTTAGTTCAACGTAACGCTTTTGATCTGTCATGATATCTGGCTGGATAATTAAATCGCTGACCTCATCAAAACGCTGCTTTATTATTTGTAATTTGTCTAACATGTATGGTTTAATTGTGATGCAAAAGTACGATAATTTCTTAATTCTAAATAAGGAATTTTCATTACTGACCAAAGAAAAAGAGGATACTGTCGCTAATTGATAAAGATTAAACGCAGCCTAAAAACGAGCGATTTATATTATAAATTTGAAAATGAATCGATAAAATCAAGTCTTATATTAGTTATATTTAACTGAGCAATCCAATTAAACCACAGCTGCCACTTAATCTTTTTGATGATTTAGAGGACGATAGTTCACTGAAATAAATAATTAATAAATTCGTTTACGACTTATGATGCAGCGCTTGGGAGCCATATTTTTATTTTATAAACCATTCTTTTTATGGTCAATGGCGGTCAATATCCTGATCATAATCTTCAATCCGTATATTTTACCAAGCATTATAACGAAACTCCTTTTAACCTTATTTGTTTGGTATATGGTCCATGAAACCAGTGCCAAGCGAAAGCTGATCTTTTACAAAAATCTAGGAATTTCAACATGGCGCCTTTTTTCTACACTTTTTATTATTGATATAGCCATAACAATTACCTTTCTGCTTCTAATGAAAGCGTTTGTATGATTATCGAATTGGACAGTGTTGAATTGAATTTCAACAGTCGGCGTATTTTAAATGGCGTCTACCTTAAAGCCGAAACCGGGACTATCGTTGGGATTTTAGGACGAAATGGTTCTGGAAAGAGTTGTTTGTTACAGATTCTGTTTGGCTCCTTACAACCTAAATATAAATTTATAAAGCTTGACGGGAAACCCTTATTAAAACCGTTTTATTCACAAGGCAACATCGTGTATTTGCCACAACATGAACTAATCCCAAGTCAGCTGAAAATCAAAACGCTGTTTAGCCTTTTGCAATTGGACTGGAATGAATTTGTAGATTATTTCGAGAACTTTTCACAATATTATAATTCGAAAATGAATTCAATTTCGGGAGGAGAACGCCGAGTGATTGAAACTTATGCCGTTTTAAAACAACAGAGTGACATGGTGTTACTGGACGAACCTTTTTCGAATATTGCGCCATTGTATGTAGAGAAGATAAAACAGCTCATAATAGCTGAAAAATCAACCAAAGCCATAGTAATTACTGACCATTATTACAGAGACGTCATCGACATATGCGATACGCTTTATCTATTACAAAATAATTGCACCAAAAAAATCACTGTCCTGGAAGAGCTCGAAGATTACAATTATTTGAATATGGATACCTTAAAAACAAAAAAAGGAGGCCATTAGCCTCCTTTTTCATATTCATTAGATGTTTATCCGCATTTAGAAGATCCACAATCTTTACAGGTTAAACACCCTTCTTGATAAATAAGATTTTCTGAATTACAGTTACTACAAGTCTGTCCTTTTACTTGAGTTCCATCTTCAACATAACGTTTTAACGCTCTTACTACACCATTTTTCCAAGTGTTGATAGACTCTGTATCCAATTGCAAACTGTTAATTAAGTCTACAATTTTATCAATTGGCATTCCATGACGCAATGTACTTGAGATCAATTTAGCATAGTTCCAGTATTCAGGGTCAAACTTATGGGAAAGCCCTTCAATTGTTGTTTTATAGCCTCTGATATTTTTGTATTGGAAATCATAACGAGAGCTACCATCTTCATTTCTATTTTTAATGATCACACCTTCATTAGCCCAACGCGGAATTAAAATACCATCTTCATCATCAGCAAGACCAGTGAAGATTTCATAAGGTTTCCCATCGATCAATCCGATAAAGGCAATCCATTTTTCCTTATTATTTTGGAATCTTACCACATCAGCATTTAAGACTTGAGGACGTTTTGTAGGGAACGTGGTCAACGTGTCGTGCTCTTCTTCTTTCTTTTCGTCATTTGAAATCAACACACCAGATCTTGAACCATCTCTATAAACGGTAACACCTTTACAACCTGCTTCCCAAGCTTCCATATACAACTTTCCAACCAACTCTTCAGTCGCGTCGTTTGGCAAGTTGATGGTCACACTGATAGAGTGATCTACCCATTTTTGAACCGCACCTTGCATAGACACCTTGCTCATCCAGTCCACATCATTAGATGTTGCTTTGTAATACGGTGATTTTTTAATCAACATATCCAATTCTTTCTGACCGTAATTTTTTGTAAGGTCAAAACCATTGACTTCCATCCATTGTTTGAATCGGTGGTGGAATACAACATATTCTTCCCAAGAATCTCCAACTTCATCCACAAAATCCACACGTATTTCCTTATCGTTAGGATTCACTTTACGACGTCTTTTGTAAACTGGCATAAATACAGGCTCAATACCTGAAGAGGTTTGCGTCATCAAACTTGTTGTTCCTGTAGGAGCAATAGTCAATAGTGCAATGTTACGACGACCATATTCGGACATGTCATAATATAATTTCTCATCAGCATCTCTTAATCGCTGAATAAACGGATTGTTTTTCTCACGTTCGATATCAAAAAATGCAAAAGCACCACGTTCTTTCGCTAAATCAACTGACGAACGATATGCAGCAAGTGCTAATGTTTTATGGACTTCAACAGAAAACTCATTGCCTTCTATACTACCATATTGAATGCCCAAAGCAGCCAGCATATCACCTTCTGCAGTAATACCAACTCCTGTTCTTCTACCCTCTTCAGCTTTTGTTCTGATATTTACCCAAAGATTTCTCTCAATTGCTTTAACCTCATCTCCTTCAGGATCTGCATCAATTTTTTGTAAAATACCATCGATTTTCTCTAATTCAAGATCAATAATATCATCCATGATACGCTGTGCATACCCCACGTGTTTTTTGAAAAGCTCAAAATTGAATTTAGCGTCTTTCGTAAACGGCTGCTCTACATAAGAGAATAAATTGATGGCCAATAATCTACAAGAATCATAAGGACACAATGGAATTTCCCCACATGGATTGGTAGAAACCGTTTTATATCCTAAATCAGCGTAACAATCTGGTACCGATTCATTGATAATTGTATCCCAAAATAAGATACCAGGTTCAGCCGATTTCCATGCGTTATGAACGATTTTCTTCCAGATACCATTCGCATCAATCGTTTTTGAAAACTTAGGCTCATCACTGAAAATAGGATACTTTTGAGTGTAATGACTGTTGGTTTTAACAGCTCTCATAAAATCGTCATCGATTCTAACAGAAACGTTAGCACCTGTCACTTTCCCCTGCTCTAATTTCGCATCAATAAAATCTTCAGCATCCGGATGATTAATAGAAACTGACAACATTAATGCACCTCTACGACCATCTTGAGCAACCTCTCTGGTAGAATTTGAATAACGCTCCATAAACGGAACAATTCCCGTAGATGTCAATGCCGAATTTTTTACAGGCGAACTTTTTGGACGGATATGTGATAAATCATGGCCCACACCACCACGACGTTTCATTAATTGAACTTGCTCCTGATCAATTTTCATTATGCCACCATAAGAATCAGAATTACCAGGATTTCCAATTACGAAACAGTTGGAAAGCGAAGCAATTTGAAATGGGTTTCCAATCCCTGCCATCGGACTACCTTGCGGGACGATATATTTAAAATCCTTGATCAGGTCAAAAACTTCCTGTTCTGTCATTGGATTTTCATATTTCGATTCTACACGGGCAATTTCTTTTGCAATTCGCGTATGCATAGCGTTTGGTGTAGATTCATAAATATTACCGTCAGAATCCTTCAGGGCATATTTATTTAACCAAACTCTTGCAGCCAAATCATCACCTTTGAAGTATTCTAATGCCGCTTCGAAAGCTTCGTCTTGAGTGTAGATAGTTGTTGGAGAGATAAGAGTGTCAACTTTCATTTAATTTGTGGTTTATAAGTTGTGAAACAATATTTATTTGAAAGTGTAAAGTAACAAAAAATAAACAACTTCAAACATGACCCAAATCACATAGTTGACAAAAAATAGAAGATAAAACATTGATAATCAATAATTTATCGATTTATCAACATTAAAAAGTTAACAAGATTTTACAATTAAAATTGGTTTATTCGATTTAGAAATTAAGAGCCACACCGATGCCTAAAATCTGCTTCCACTGCACCTTAGCACCGTTCTCAACATACTTATCTTTCTCATCTGTAGGGACCAATATTTTGATATCGTCATCATATTTTAGGTGCGATCCTAAGGAAGCTTTTACATATTGATTGACCTTAAAGTCGAAATTAACCAACCAATCCACATCAATATTTCCAAAACTGTTCAAATAGTCTGTATACAAACTCGCCTTACTGGACATATTAATATTTTCAAAAATTCCTGTTTCAAAATAATTAGTGACTAATATTCCAATTTCATTCCTTGAAGTCTGCCCTCTTCTGATCATATTTCCTTCCTCATCAAAAACAGCCGGTTCAACACCAAAGGCCCCTTTATCTGCCAAAGCTTGGTCTAACACAAAGGTGGTCTTAACTGTTAATGGTGAAAAGTAAAAGGAAAACTTCTCCATATCCTTACCATATTCAGCACCACCTCCAACAAACATATACCCAGGAGCTAAAAACTTCGAAATAGCCCTGTCACGATCAGGATATTTATAACCATTGGTAAATTGGGTTTTAAAATTGAATTGTGCGGAAAAGAACCAATTGGTCAAAGAATCTTTTCGATAACCCATATTAGAGTCAAACTCGATAATATCCTCAGTTTTTCTCAGTTTTTGATTCTCCTGTTTATGGACACCATACCGAATCTTCCCTTTATTACCCCAATAAAAATTCTTGTATTTATAATTTAACGAAGAGTTTAAACCTAACAATGCAGAAATAGAATTACTACCTCCCGAGTTCCAGTTAACAAAAGTAACCTCACTAATATCAACACTGGCTCTGTTCTTTTGAACCCACTTTGGCTTTTCTATAGCCGCTAAAGAGTCGGCTTTATATTGCGCAATAATCTTTGCTCTCGCTACAGCTAAATCGATAGCCAGGGCGTTCGCCTTTTCCGCCGCTTTCAACATTGCCTTTGCCCTAACTAATGAATCTGCTTTTGCAACAGCCAGAGAATCCCTCTCCTGAACAATTACTTGAGCGTTTAAAAATTGACATAGCAACACCGCTATGCTCATCATTAATATTTTTCTCATTAAGTAGGCATTTAATAGGTTCGACTAGGGTTTAATATTGAAACTCTCCAAATTCACTTTTTATGGTCAACTGCTTTTTCTCAGAACTTTCCACCCTACCCACTATTTGAGCGTCTACATTAAAAGACTTTGATATGGCTATCACATCTTCCGCAATGCTTGGCGACACATACAGCTCCATACGGTGACCGCAGTTGAACACTTGATACATTTCCTTCCAATTGGTATTGGACTGCTCCTGTATCAGCTTAAATAACGGAGGAATTGGGAATAAATTATCTTTTACGATGTGAAGATGATCTACAAAGTGAAGAATCTTGGTCTGAGCGCCACCACTACAATGTACCATTCCATGAATATCTTCAGAATTGTACTTGGATAAAATCTTATTTATTATTGGCGCATACGTACGTGTTGGCGAAAGCACCAGCTTACCAGCATCAATTGGCGAGCCTTCAACAGCATCCGTCAATTTTACGTTACCCGAATATACCAAATCCTTAGGCACAGACGCGTCAAAACTCTCTGGAAACTTTTCAGCTAAATATTTATGAAAAACATCGTGACGTGCAGAGGTGAGTCCATTACTACCCATACCGCCATTATACTCAGTTTCATAGCTCGCTTGCCCTGAAGAAGACAATCCTACTATGACATCACCAGCTTTGATATTGGCGTTATCAATTACGTCAGAACGCTTCATACGCGCTGTAACGGTAGAATCCACAATGATGGTTCTTACCAAATCGCCTACATCTGCCGTTTCTCCTCCAGTTGAATGAATGGTCACACCAAAAGTTTTCAATTCGGCAATCAATTCTTCTGTACCATTTATGATAGCAGAAATGACTTCACCTGGAATTAAATTCTTATTTCTACCAATTGTAGACGAAAGCATGATGTTGTCAGTAGCACCTACACAGAGCAAATCATCAATATTCATGATCAATGCATCCTGAGCGATTCCTTTCCATACAGAAACATCACCCGTTTCTTTCCAGTACATATACGCCAAAGACGATTTTGTACCGGCACCATCTGCATGCATAATAAGGCAGTAATCGTCATCATTAGTGAGATAATCTGGAACTATTTTACAAAATGCCTGTGGAAACAGACCTTTATCAATGTTTTTAATCGCATTGTGCACATCTTCCTTAGAAGCTGAAACACCTCTTTGCGCATACCTTTTACTTACGTCTTGACTCATAACTTTAATTGGATTTACAAAAATAAGGATTGTATTTTAGTTTTCCCCGATATTCAGATTTGAATTCCCTCTGATTGTGGAAAAATGAAGAAATCAAAATAATTTACGCAACCATTAGCGGCAAAAAGACAATTTAAACCTTTCCTATTGGTTTTTAAAAACACCTGTCAATCCTATTTCAGAAATCAAAATCCTTTAAAATTAAAAAGGACAGCTAATTTTAAATTAGCTGTCCTTTGCACAGTTTTCTCTGTAAGATTAAAAATGAAATTTCGTTAGAATTATCTTGTCCTATTTTAGGAGTTGGGCATCGTTATGAAATCCATCCTGAATAATAACTGCAGAATATTTATCATTTTCTGTAGCATTACTTGAATCATCCTGAGAAAACAAATAAGTAGCAAATGCCAATGCCGCAAAGCTTAGTATTAGTTTTTTCATCTTGATAATTATTGATTAATAGCTCTACGAAGATATGAAAAATAACCTGCTGATTAACAATATCTAAGACCATATTTTCCTACTTTTTCAGTAATTTCGACTAGATGCATTATTATAAGATGAACTGCATTTTAATTTTTAATAGGATACGTATTTGTACGTATAATTGACTCAAAACAAACCATCTAAAATGCAAAAAACCTCTAAAAAGAGGTTTTCTACGATTTATATTTTGCTATCCTTTAAATTAGTTGGTAAACAATAATTCACGGTATTTTGTCATTGGCCAAATTTCATCATCAACCATTAATTCCAATTTATCACAGTGGTAGCGAATACTATCAAAAAGAGGTTTTACCTTATTGCAGTAATCGTGAGCTTTCTGCTCGAAATCAGTTAAAAGATTAGCCGTTCTTCTTTCATCAGTCATTTTAGTAACATCAGAATTGATAGATGAAATATGTCCTGAAATAGCCTCAATTAAATTCAGCTGCTCTTGAGCGAACTTCTTATACTCTGATCCGTAGATTTCCTTTAACCCAACAACGTTCTTAATCAATCTGTTTTGGTATTGAACCGCAATTGGCACAATATGATTACGAGCAATATCACCAAGCACACGTCCTTCAATTTGAATACGCATCACATAATCTTCCATTTCAATTTCATAGCGTGCTTCAGATTCCACCTTATTCATTACACCCATTTCCTCAAAAAGCGCTATTGCCTTCTTAGAAACCTTAGCTTTCAATGCTTCTGGAGTTGTTCTATGGTTACTAAGTCCACGTTTTTTAGCTTCTTTTTCCCAAGCTTCACCGTATCCGTTGCCTTCAAATAATATTTTCTTAGAATGTTTGATGTATTCACGTAACACATTAAAGATGGCATCATCCTTTTTCATCTCCTTTTTAAGGATCAATTTATCAACCTCAACTTTAAAATCTGTCAATTGTTTTGCAACGATGGTATTTAAAACCGTAATCGGATTTGCACAGTTAGCAGTTGAACCTACAGCTCTAAATTCGAATTTATTTCCAGTAAAGGCAAAAGGAGACGTTCTATTTCTATCCGTATTATCCAATAATACATCAGGAATTTTACCAACCACATTTAATTTTAGATCTGTTTTCTCTTCCGGAGATAATTTTCCGTCAGTTACATTTTCCAATTCGTTCAACACGTTGGTCAATTGCTCACCAATAAAAATCGACATAATTGCCGGTGGCGCCTCATTTGCTCCTAAACGATGATCGTTACCTGCCGATGCTATAGCCGCACGCAACAACTCCTCATTATCATTAACAGCCTTAATCGTATTGATGAAGAAGGTTAAAAACTGCAAATTACTCATTGGCGTCTTTCCTGGACCCAATAAATTAACACCAGTATCCGTAGACAAACTCCAGTTGTTATGCTTTCCTGAACCATTTACACCTGCAAACGGTTTTTCATGAAACAACACTTTGAAATTGTGACGCTCAGAAACCTTATCCATCACATCCATCAATAGCGAGTTGTGATCTACCGCTAAATTAGCTTCATCATATATAGGTGCCAACTCAAATTGGTTTGGAGCAACTTCATTATGCCTTGTCTTAACAGGAATCCCCAACAGCATACATTCGGTCTCCAAATCTCTCATAAAAGCCAACGCTCTTGCAGGAATTGATCCGAAGTAATGATCATCCAACTGTTGTCCTTTTGCAGCCGAATGGCCTAATAAGGTACGGCCAGTCTGCACTATGTCAGGTCTTGACGCCGCCAAGGCACTATCAATTAAAAAATATTCCTGTTCCCAACCCAAAGATGTGTTCACTTTTCTAACATTCTTGTCAAAATATTTACACACCGCTACTGCCGCAGTATCCATGGCGTATAAAGCTCTTAACAAAGGTGTTTTATAATCTAGCGCTTCACCTGTATAAGAAACAAATACTGTTGGAATACATAATGCCGTTCCATATATAAATGCTGGAGAAGTTGGATCCCATGCCGTGTAACCTCGTGCTTCAAAGGTGTTTCTAATACCTCCATTTGGAAAGCTTGAAGCATCAGGCTCTTGCTGCACTAATTGAGAACCCCCAAATTTTTCAATTGCCAATCCGTTTCCGATAGTTTCAAAAAAGGCATCATGCTTTTCAGCGGTAGAACCTGTTAATGGCTGAAACCAGTGCGTGTAATGCGTAGCGCCTTTAGAAATAGCCCACTCCTTCATTCCTGTAGAAATATGATCAGCTACTGAACGGTCAATTTTAGTACCGTTTTCAATAGCAGCCATAACACTGTTAAAAGCTTCTTTTGTCAGAAACTGACGCATGGTAGCCTCATTAAAAACATTCCTTCCAAAAAGTTCGGAACGCCTTTCCTTTTCTTCAATATGAATCGGTTTTCGATCGAGAGTTTTCTTAATTGCGTGGAAACGTAGAGTTGACATAATTATGGGTTTTATTAAAATTATGCAACAAAAGTATAAAAAAAGTATTCAACTCAACTAACCACCCTAAAAAAAATAGGGTCTGATGATAAAAATTATGAGATTCGCAATTATAACCCCTCTAATTTTCGATGTAGAAAGCAAGAAATACAAAAATGAGATAGGCCGCTAATAAGATAAAACCTTTCAGTCTCCCTAATTCAAGTTTCTTTGGTAAAAAGATCATAGGAATTAATATGAAGGCAAAAGCAATCATCCAAATCATATCACTGCCCAATATTTTAGGATTATTGACTGCAATAGGCTGGATAATGGCAGTAATTCCGAGTACGGAAGCGATATTAAAAATATTAGACCCAATTAAGTTCCCTAAAGAAATAGCTTTCTCCTTTTTTAAAGCTGCAATAACAGATGCTGCCAATTCAGGTACACTCGTCCCAATAGCCACCATCGTTACAGAAATGACACGTTCACTAACGCCAAACGAAAGAGCCATTTCTTTAGCACCAAAAACCAACCATTCACTTCCATAATAAAGTGCCAAACCACCTATGAGCAGCCAAATAGTAATTTTAAAACCTGAAGTCACCTGCAAAGTATCATCAACATCATCAATCTCTACATTGGCTTCTTTCCTTGAACGTTGGATTAACACTATTAGAAAAATTATAATAGAAATCAGTAAGGCCGCACCTTCCCATCGGTCCAGCACATTACCACTCTGTAACATAAAATAGAGCACAATGGAGAGCAACATCATCATTGGCCAATTGAGTTTATAGAAATTCTTATCCACTCCTAATGGCGAAATCAGCGCCGTTATCCCCAATACCAATCCAATATTAGCAATGTTTGAACCTATAACGTTTCCTAAGGAAATATCTGACGATCCATCCAATGCCGCCTGTAAACTCACCAAAAGCTCTGGAGCCGAAGTCGCAAAAGACACCACGGTCATACCAATAACCAACTTGGAAATATTGAATTTAAATGATAGCGCTACTGAAGAGCGCACTAAAAACTCACCACCTACAACCAAGAGAATTAATCCTAAAATGACCCAAACAAAACTCATAATTATTTTTTTTTGCGAAGATACTATATTCACATTATGTGTAAAGGATTATGGATTATGAATCTTGAAATTATTGAACCAAGGCCATAAATCACTTGATAAAACTAATTAGTGTCAACATGATAGAAAATCAACAATAAAAAAGGAATCCTTATATTACACCTATAAAATTCGAACCTTATGAATATTAGGAAATACAGCATTATTGTTTCTTTATTGGTGGCATTCACGTTTAACAATGAAACAATTGCCCAGAAAACTTCAACTAACGACTCAGCATCTACTCTAAATAATAAGGACAACATTTTAAAATTTGTTGTTACAAAAGATACTAAGGACAAACAGTTGAATTTTATAACGGAGAAGCTTTCCGAAAAAGGTGCTACTATTACTTTCAAAGATATCGAACGCAATGCCAAGAATGAAATTACTGGCATCGAAATCAACTATGACTTCAACAGCAAAGTCGGCACCTATTCTAAAAAGCTATCGCAGGTAATTCCATCCATAGAGATTTCGATCAATCCATCACAGAAGATGATTAACATCGAACACCAAACCTCAGGATTGAGTCAAACTATAGACATTGAAATTAATAAAAATGAAGACACCGATTTGTCAACGCCCAATTCCAGCTCCAAAGCGGATTCCTTCCTCATCCTTGCAAACAAAATCAACGCCAATAGCACAAGCAAGGACACAATGTTCATTCAAAACACAACAGATAAAGTCAATTTTATCCACACCATTGATGACGATGGCAAAACTAAGGCAATAAGAAAAACAGATCACAAAGAACAGATTTTCAACGATGAGGGAAAAAATCCATTAATCATTTTAAACGATAAAGAAATCTCAAGCGAAGCAATGCGCACTATAGACCCAAATACAATTGAATCTATAACCGTTTTAAAAAATGAGAATGCTACGAAAAGCTATGGCCAAAAAGGTAAAAACGGCGTGATTATCATAAATCTTAAAAACACAGCTTCAACTTCTGAATCAGCAAAACAACCCTTATACATTTTAGAAGGAAAAGAAATTACCAAAACAGAAATGGAAGCTATTAGCCCAGACGACATCGAATCTGTTGCTGTTTTAAAAGACAAAGCTGCTACCGCTAAATATGGCACTAAGGGTGAAAATGGTGTAATCATTATTAAGACAAAAAAGAAAAACTAGACTTTTTCGACCTTATAGTTTAAAGCGGAGCGGAAACATCAATCAATTTGAAATGATGGTTCCGCTCCGCTTTTGCTTTTTTAGACCTCCAATTGATCACCGTTGCTTTCTAAAAAAAAGATGAACTCCCTGTTTTATATCAAATTTCAGATAAAAATCACCTTAGAAATCCAAAACCAGTCAAATTCAACCCTTAAGATATTACGAAACATAACTTTAATGCAGCTTTAACCTTACGATTTAAAACAATATTATAGATAACACTTCAAAATTCAAAATATATCCGATTTTTTTAGTTATAAAACCGAAGTCAAATTCACTAATAATGACCTCAGCATTTGGATAATAATTCACAAATCATATATCTTCAAAAGACAATTGCAATTATACACTATATATGAACCTTCTAAATGCTACGCTCATGATCACAATTGTCAAAATTATAATCGATATTATTTTCTCGATTCAGTAAAAGATAACACTAAGTCAAACTCAGTTCTAGAATGAGTTTAAACTTAGTTTCACCATTAGTCCTAAAGAATTAATTTTAACACATTTAATTTTTATCTTTGTCGTTAACTCAATTAGGATCTTCATGAAAAAAAACTTCTTCAAATTTTTGGCAAAGATCAACAAAGCAGTACTTCCAAGCTATTCAAAAAGAAGGCTCGACCTTTCTAAAGCATCAAAGTTAGAAATGGCCATTATTGGTTGGCGCGTTTATGTTACCAAACAAGCCATCGATTAAAACCTAAACCCATCTACATTTTGCCGTTATATTTTCTGCTATCTTTGTAGAAAATATTTAAGAATGTCATTTAAGGACTTACAGCTCAACAAACCCATTTTAAAGGCAGTAGCCGAATCAGGTTACGAAACTCCAACCTTAGTACAAGAACAAACAATCCCGTTAGTTTTAGCAGGAAAAGATGTGATTGCCTCCGCCCAAACCGGGACTGGAAAAACAGCTGCCTTTGCCCTACCCATTTTGCAACGTCTTTTTGACAAACAGGAAGGGTCTAAAAAAGGTAAAAAAATTAGAGCGCTTATTATTAGTCCTACTAGAGAACTGGCGATTCAAATTGCCCAAAATTTCAAAACTTACAGCACGCACACCAATTTGCAAACCATGGTTGTTTTTGGCGGTGCTTCTATTGAGCCGCAAATTGATCTGCTTAAAAAAGGAGTAGATATTGTAATTGCAACTCCAGGACGTTTGTTGGATTTACACAAACAAGATCAAATCAATTTAGATTATGTTGAAACCTTGGTATTGGACGAGGCTGATTTGATGCTCGATATGGGATTTATTGATGAAGTCACCAAAATTGTTCGGTTATGTCCGGAAGACAAACAAACCTTGTTGTTTTCAGCAACCATGCCTTTTAAAGTGGAACAATTGGCCAATTCGATTCTAAAATCTCCAGAGCGCGTTGAAGTCACCCCAACCTCATCGGCAGCCAAAAATGTGAGTCAAGTTCTTTATTACGTTCCAAAACAAAATAAAATTGAGCTCTGTCTCCATTTATTAAGAAACACCATAAAAGGAAATATTTTAATATTTAGAAGGACTAAATTCGGCGTAGAAAAACTGGAACAAACACTACTTAAAAACGGGTTTAAAGTAGAAAGTTTTCATGGTGATAAAACACAAAGCGACCGTCAGGCCGCTTTAGGTAAATTCAAACATGGCCAAGCAAATATTCTTATTGCTACAGATGTTGCCGCACGAGGAATTGATATTGATGCATTGGATGCCGTTGTCAATTTTGACATGCCCAACGTTCCTGAAACCTATGTTCACCGTATAGGACGAACAGGTCGTGCTGAACATTTTGGAAGCTCTTTTTCGTTTTGCTCGGCAGATGAAAAGCCTTATGTTAAAAGTATTCAGCAATTAATTAATACTCAAATTCCGGTAGAGAACGATCATCCTTATCCTCTTGATCCGCAAGCGAAACCAATAATCCACACGTCTAAAAAAACGGGCAGCAAGCATAAAAAAGGCCGTAAAGGTCAAGGCTCAAAAAGCAAGAAGAAACGTTGGTATTAAAAGTAATTAGTTTGTAGCCGGAAGGATAAATCTTTAACGTTACCTTGTTATGAATTGGATTCTATTAATCATAGCCGGCTTATTTGAAGTTGGATTTGCCGCCTGCCTTGGCAAAGCGAAAGAAACCTCAGGCGCTACAGCCACTTGGTGGTACATCGGTTTTTTGGTCTGCTTGGCCATTAGCATGATTCTTTTGGTAAAAGCGACAAAAACCCTCCCAATTGGCACCGCATATGCCGTATGGACAGGCATTGGAGCGGTAGGTACTGTGCTGGTAGGCATATTTATATTTAAAGAATCGGCAGAATTTTGGCGTGTTTTTTTCTTGGCAACGCTTATTCTCTCAATCGTCGGATTGAAATTTGTCTCCAACTAACAGAATTCTCCACTTTCACAAAACGACATCAACTCTAAGTTTTGCGTTTAAAACGTATATCCATTAAACGGTTAACATTTTGTTGGCCGTTTTTTTTATTAATAACTGTATCTTTAAAGTCTTGAATACCGATTTATTACCCTCAATAATAAAATTGAAATTCATTTTTAGCAGCATTTAAGCTGAAACAATAAAACATACAACAGGATTCGATGGCTGTACTCCAAATTACTTTTAAATCTACACTCACTTTATTAACCTTGTTTTTTGTGACTTTTAGTTTTTCACAAACAACCATAATCGATGCACAATCACAATATCCGGTGTCTTATGCAACCGTATCTTTCAACAATGGCAATGGATTGTTTGCAAATGATGAAGGCGAATTCACCTTCACCAGACAACTATATCCAGACATTGACACCCTTTATATTTCTGCGTTAGGCTATAAAGAGTTGAAAATAGCAACGTTGAACCTGCCAAAAATCATACCAATGCAAACCGAAACGAATGCTTTAGATGAAGTCCTGATCTCAGCAAAAATCGATCGTAAGTTTAAGGTAGAAGACATCAAACCTTATTTAGATGATGATTATTACCATTGTTGGCTGCCAACCATAGAATCTGAAATCGCGGTGTACTTCAACAATGCTGATGAAGCTCTGAAAAAAATCACCAAAGTTCATTTTCCTGTCACTCTAGAGTCTAAAGATTGGGAAAAACGAAAACGTTCCAATGCAGATAAAAAGCCATTTTCAACCTTATTTAAAGTGAAGTTTTACAACAATGAAAACGGGTATCCTGGCAAAGAGCTCATCTATAAAACACTTGTAGTTAGGGCGACAGAAAAAGGTGGAGATGCTGTTGTTTTTGACGTGTCAGAGGAAGATATTTTCATTCCAGAAAACGGTGTCTTTGTTTCACTTCAAGTGTTAGGGTATACTGATGAAAATGGAAAACTACTATCAAATAAGAAATACAAGGAAATTAAATCTAGAGATGGTAGTGTCGTAAAAATTCCAACAAATTTCAGGCCTCTGCTTCCTTTTACAGATGAAATATCTGAAAACAGAACTTTTATAAAACGTGTGTTTGTCAATGGCAACAAATGGACGCGATTCGAAAAAGGAAGCGATTTCCAATCCACTTTATTACAAAACGGACTCAACAATTACGGAATGGGATTAACCTATAACGTTTATAAAGACTAAATTTTATGACCTACCCTTGGCATCTTTATCTTATGGCAGCAATGTATATTCTTGCTGGAATGATGCATTTTATAAGACCTAAAATGTACCTGCGCATCATGCCAAGATATTTACCTAACCCTAAACTTTTGGTTACTTTAAGTGGTGTCGCAGAAATCATGTTAGGCGTTGGTCTCTGTTTCCCAGCCTCAAAAAATGTTGCCATTTCTGGAATTATCGCCATGCTTACCGTTTTTTTATTAGTGCATTTTTACATGTTGTCCAGCAAAAAAGCGGGCGCAGGCATTCCACAATGGGTATTACTCCTACGCATCCCCTTACAATTTGCGTTAATGTATTGGGCCTATTGGTATTTACAGCTTTAATTTCTTCAATTAAAATAGTAACTTCGAAAACTTATTACTAAAATATTCATATGAAAACCTCAAACTCATTACTATATCTAATCCTTCTCATTATGACGAGCTGTGCACAACCTAAAGCAGAAGAACCCATAGTATACAGCTATGTGGAAGAACCACATTCTTACGCAAAGCCGAATAATGCGTTTATAAAACACCTTAAATTAGATATTACGGTCGATTTTGAAACTGAAGTTATTAGTGGAAAAGCCACTTATGACATTAAAAATAATAACAGCACACAAATCATTTTAGACTCAAAACATCTGGATATTGAGGCCGTTAGCGCTGATGGTAAAGAAACTGAATTTTCATTGGGAGCAAAGGATAAACAACTAGGCCAACCCTTAACCATCACCATTGACAAAAACACCAAACAAATAGAAATCCTATATAAAACCACCAAAAACACAGAAGCGTTGCAGTGGTTAAAAGCACAGCAAACAGCTGATAAAACCAATCCATTCCTTTTTACACAAGGGCAGGCCATCTTAACAAGAACGTGGATTCCTATTCAAGATAGTCCACAAATACGGCTAACCTATGAAGCGAATGTTCAAGTTCCTAAAGGCTTAATGGCGGTAATGAGTGCTAAGAATCCGAAAGAAAAAACTGAAAACGGACTGTATCATTTTAAAATGCAACAACCTATTCCTGCCTATCTAATTGCATTGGCTGTAGGTAATTTTGACTATAAAGCCATTAGCGATCGAACCGGTGTGTATGCTGAGAAATCGATGCTAAATAAAGTTCATGATGAGTTTTCAGATATGGAGAAAATGGTTACTGCAGCCGAACAACTTTATGGCGACTATGCATGGGAACAATTTGATGTCATTGTACTACCACCAAGCTTCCCATTTGGCGGTATGGAAAATCCACGATTAACTTTTGCAACCCCAACCGTTATTGCAGGAGATAAAAGTTTAACATCTTTAGTTGCTCATGAATTGGCGCATTCCTGGTCTGGAAACCTGGTTACCAACGCGACATGGAATGACTTTTGGCTGAACGAAGGGTTTACGGTTTACTTTGAAATGCGCATCATGGAGGCTGTCTACGGTAAAGAACGTGCAGATATGCTCGCTTTAATTAGTCGCCAAGATTTAGATGATGAATTGGAAAATTTAAAAGACACACCGAATGCCACCAAATTGAAATTGGATTTGAAAGGGAAAAATCCGGATGATGGCATGAATAGTATTGCCTATGATAAAGGTTATCTTTTATTAAGAACATTGGAAGAAACTGTAGGCCGTGAGAAATTTGATGCATTTTTAAAACAATACTTTAAGGCGCATGCTTTTTCAACCATGACTACGGATAAATTTGTGACGTATCTTAATACAAACTTATTGGAAAAGAATAGCGTGACTTTCAATACTGATGAATGGATCAACCAACCTGGTATTCCAAAAAACCAAGCTATCATCACTTCTGATAAATTTAAAAAGGTTGAACAAGTGCTTCAAGAATTTATCACTACTGACAAAATTAATAAAGACCTTACCAAGGATTGGACACCTCAAGAATGGGTACATTTTATTAGAAATTTCCCAACAACCATGACTACGGATCAAATGAAAGACTTGGACACGGCCTTTAACTTTACAAACACTACCAATTCCTATATTCAAATGGTGTGGTACGAGCAAGCGCTCAACCACGACTATCACGGGAATAATGTAGATGCTAAAATGGAGAATTTCTTGACTTCTGTGGGCCGTCGTTGGTATGTTGAAAGTCTTTTTAAAGCGTTCAAGAGAAATGACAGAATGGAAGACGCCTTAAAGATTTATGAAAAATCACGTCCTAATTACCATTCAGTTACGGCACATACAATAGACGCTTTGTTAGGTTACGAACCAGAAACTGAAGCAGCACTAGGCAACTAGCAGCTGTTATTCAACTGGGAAATCAAAATAAGTATCAGGAAAAGGCTCCCATCTTAAGGTGAAATGCCACCATTCTTTAGGATAGTTTCTAAAGTTATTGGCTTGCATAACCTTTTGTAGGATCTCTCGATTGTTTTGTTGGGCTTCAGTTAGGTTGGCATAGGACAACCATGATTCTTCACCGAAAAAGTCGTAGGCGCCGCCCATGTCCAAAGGTTCACCAGTATTGCCATCAGTAATGGTCAAGTCTATGGTACTGCCCCTACTATGCCCTGACTTTGAAGCGATATAGCCTTCGCTGAATAAAAATTGCTTTTCAACTTCAGGATAAAATTCACGTTTATTAATAGTGTCACCCAAATCTTTGGCCCAAGCGACAAAATTGTTGACGGCACGTTGTGGCCTGTAGCCATCATAAACTTTTAAACATAGGTTTTGGTACCGAAGTGCTTCCTGTACCTTTTGCAATGCAACCGCTGCATCTTTTGTTAAGATCAAGGTGTTGGTATGATAACCGTCAATTGGTTTCCCTACAAAATTATGATCCGTTAAATAACGCAACTCCACATCCAAATCAGGAATGTAATCTTTAACATATACAAATCCTTCTGGAAGTGGGTTTACTGGCGATTTGGCAAATGCAAATCCCAAAATAATCAGCACTAAAAGCAATCCTTTGTTTTTCATCATAGTTGTGCTAATTTAGATAAAAATTAAATTATGGACTTATTTTCTGCTGAAAAAACACATCTGTTTCTCCCCAATGCAGAAGTGCTCTATATTCCAGATTTTTTCGACAAAGTACAAGCGGATCATTACTTTCATCTGTTAAGAAATACAATTGATTGGCAGCAAGATGATATTAAAATTTTTGGAAAGACACATCCCCAACCCCGATTAACCGCGCTATATGGTACAAATGATAAGCCTTATAGTTATAGTAACATCACTATGACACCCAAAATATTCACTAAGGAACTCGATCAAATTAAAACAAAACTTGAAGATTACTGTAGCCATCAATTTACCACAGTACTTCTTAATTTATATAGAAATGGTTCTGATAGCAATGGCTGGCATTCGGATAATGAAAAAGAATTGGGAAGGAATCCCGTGATTGCTTCACTGAGCTTCGGTGCGACGAGGGTCTTTCACTTTAAACATCGCACCAATAAAGAAGAAAAATACAAATTGCATTTAAATCACGGTAGTTTATTGGTCATGAAAGGCGAAATGCAACACTTTTGGCTACATCAAATTCCGAAGACAAAAAAGGATGTTTCTGAGCGTATCAACCTCACTTTTAGATTATTATAGAATAGAAAAAACCGAGGTCCCTCAACCTCGGTTTTCCTAATTTGCTTTTTTTATAATGTGTAGATTTAGGGTCGCTAAGTCAACAACATGTGCAAATATTAATTAATTAATCCATTGTACAAAAACGTTAATTCCAGTACACTTCAAAGATAGAATTATTCTTGAATACTTCTGCTCAAATACATAATTAATCGATGAAATACATATAATTTTAACATTTAAAGATAAAAAGATACATTTAACCGACAAAATACACTATTCTATTCGAAAAAATCATCACTCGATTTTATCATATTTTCTATAATTGAACGTTCAATTATAAAAAATCGAATACCGTGATGTATCTTCGTTTCATTAAAAATTGATTTATGAAAAATTTAGTTCTTCTTTTTTGTTTCATGTCGGTACTGACTTATGGTCAAGAAACTAACTATACTGAAACTGATCTTATCATTACAAAATGGATTGACGGAAGTTTAATGGTTCCAAATGCTGGGTCAGATGTTCTCGCGATTATTATTGGTGGGTCTGGCCCAACAGATAGAGATGGCAATCAGAATTTCGCGAAAACGAATAACCTTAAAAAGCTCGCTAAAGAACTTGCACATAATGGTATCGCAACCTTTCGTTATGACAAGCGTATCGTAAAACAGATTAAAATGCGATCTGTAGACCCGAACATCAAATTTGATGATTTCGTTTCTGATGCTATTGCAGTGGTCAATTATTTCAAAACAAAACAGCAATTTAAACACCTCTATATTATTGGACATAGTCAAGGCAGTTTAATTGGCATGCTTGCCGCTCAAAAAGATGTTGATGGGTTTATTTCATTAGCGGGCGCCGGACAATCTATTGATGCTGTTATTATAGACCAGGTTGAGAAAACAGCGCCAATGTTTACTGAAGATTCGAAACGCGCATTTGAAGTCATGAAATCCGGCAAAACAACCACAGACTACCCTCTTGCGCTTGCCTCAATATTTGACAGTAGCGTTCAGGAATTTATGATGAGTTGGATGAAGTACGATCCTGCAGCTGTCATCAAAACGTTAGAAATTCCTGTTTTGCTCATTAACGGAACAAAAGATTTACAAGTGAGCACATCGGAAGCTGAATTGCTCCATAAAGCTTCTGCACAGTCTGAATTGAAACTCATTGACAATATGAATCATGTATTATTCATTATTCAGGGAGACGATCAAGAAAACGCAAAGTCGTATAATGATCCTAATGGCAAAGTTTCGGACACCTTAATAAACTCGATAGTTAAATTTATAAAAAAATAAAACCTACAACCTGTAAAAATGCAAAAAGCACCTCTTTCGAGGTGCTTTTTTACTAACTAACCAACCAAAATGTAATATTAACTTCTCTAAAGGTTAACTACTCCTTTTTTGTAATGCAGAGCATAATTATTTACATCTTATGCTTTTCAAATTCCGTGCCATAATTAAATTTGTCATCAGAATAATTATCCTTATTTTGCGACTCAAATTCACAATAAATGAGTCCATATTATAAATTCCTACTAGTATTTAGTTTTTTAATTTCATCAGCAGCTACAATCAACGCTCAAACCTTGGTTGTAGATAAAGCAAATGAGAGCTATTCAGAAAGCTTTGATGTTCCTGTTTCTATTGATTCTACAACATTTGATAGATTTCAAATCAAACTTTCAACAACGGATCCATCCTTGGTGATTAACCAGGTTGTTCTCAACAAAAAATTCTCGAAAGGAACTTTAAAATTTTCCTCATCAGGATCCATCTATACCATTGATTATGCAGGTGAAGGTCCAATTGCCATAGCGAAAAAGGAAAAGTTGTTCGATTTAAAATTAAATACCACGAACCGTTTTTCAGAAACGAACCTCATCGCTATAAATGAGAGTAAATTTTACAACAATGCGGATGTAGTTGCGGTAAGCAATAAGGTAAAATCATCAACAGTCAATCAATTTGTACTTTTTAAAAATGATGCCATTGTATTTGGCCTTTTGATGTTGGCGCTTGGTTTTGTGTTTTATACCGAATCAAAAAAGGAAGGCTTTTGGCCAAAATTCTACAAATACATCCCAGGTCTTTTAATGTGTTACATGATTCCTGCGGTATTCAATTCGTTAGGATTAATCTCTGCAGACGTATCTCAAACCTACTATATTGCAAGTCGTTATCTATTACCAGCCTCTTTGGTGCTACTTACCATCAGTATCGATTTAAAAGCGGTGTTCAATTTAGGTTGGAAAGCGTTGGTAATGTTTTTCACCGGAACTATCGGAATTATTATTGGCGGACCGATTGCTATCCTGATCATCTCTACCTTCTCTCCAGAAACTGTTGGAGGTGCAGGATTTGACGCTGTTTGGCGTGGATTGGCAACATTGGCAGGTAGCTGGATTGGCGGTGGCGCTAACCAAGCAGCCATGTTAGAGATTTACGGCTTTAACCAAGAACTCTATGGAGGAATGGTTTTAGTTGATATTGTAGTAGCCAACATTTGGATGGCTGTACTTTTATTAGGTATTGGAAAACGTGAAAAAATAGATAATTGGTTGAAGGCGGATAATACAGCCATCAACGAATTACAAAAAAAGGTACAGAGCTTCAGTGAAAAAATCACCCGGATCCCTTCATTGACGGACATCCTCATTATTTTGATGTTCGCCTTTGTTGCTGTGGGAATCGCCCATTTTGGTGCTGATATCATTTCCACCTATTTATCTGAAAATTTTGAAGCCGTAAGCAACCCGAGAAGCGCCCTATCATCTTTTGGCAGCCAATTCTTCTGGTTGATTTCAATTGCGACTATTATTGGAATTTTATTGTCATTTACACCGGCAAAAAATTATGAAGGTGCAGGCGCCAGTAAAATTGGAAGTGTATTTATCTATATCCTAGTTGCCACCATTGGTATGAAAATGGATTTAGGTAAAATCTTCGAAAATCCAGGTCTTATTTTAATTGGATTGGTTTGGATGACCATTCACGCTGTACTTTTAATTGTCATTGCCAAACTTATTAAAGCACCCTACTTTTTCTTGGCCGTTGGAAGTCAAGCAAACGTTGGTGGTGCAGCTTCC
This sequence comes from uncultured Gelidibacter sp., assembly GCF_947500795.1. Classification (GTDB taxonomy): domain Bacteria; phylum Bacteroidota; class Bacteroidia; order Flavobacteriales; family Flavobacteriaceae; genus Gelidibacter. Next base: position 201,194 of record NZ_CANMTE010000003.1, read on the forward strand.
GCTCCTGTGGTGGCAGCGGCGTTCCATCCATCATTGGCAACCGTTGGCGCACTGTTAGCAGTGTTTGGTTATGTGGTAGGAACTTATGGTGCACTTTTATGTGCAGAGCTCATGAGAATAGTTGCTGTAGGTTAGTTTTTAATCGAATTTTATTTGATATTTGCCCACCAAAATTTAAAAAATTTCAATGAAAAGATTAGCGTTTATAATCAGTTTACTAATTGTTTCGTCTTGTGCTAAAGACAATTCAAATTTCACTCTTAAAGGGTCTATCAAAGATTTAAAAAAAGGTACCGTTTATCTTCAGAGGATTGATGACACATTACTTGTTTCCATTGATTCTTTACAAATAAATGGCGAATCGCAATTTGAACTTCATACTAATTTAGAGGAGCCTGAAGTGCTTTATTTAAAATTGGATAAAAATGGTGAAGAATCTGGCATTATTCCTTTTTTCGCTGATCAAGGAGTTACAGAAATCAACACTACTTTAAAAAACTTCTATATGGATGCCAAAATTAAGGGCTCCAAACAACAAGAACGTTTAGAGGAATACAATAAGATGATGGATAGGTTTAAGGAAAAAAACCTCGATCTTATTAAAAACAATCTAGAAGCACGAAAAAGTCAGGATTCTTCGTTAATAAACTCAAGCTTTAAGGAATACAACAACTTGATTCTTAGAAAGTATTTGTACACCATTAACTTTGCGATGAATAATAAGGACAGTGAAATTGCACCTTATTTAGCTGTGTCTGAAATTTCAGATGCCAACGTAAAATATTTAGATACGATCAACAATGCCTTAACTCCAGAAGTAAAGTCGTCTAAATACGGCAAAATTTTGCAAGAGTTAATTTCAGAAAGGAAAAAACAATAAGCATTTCATGTTGCGTTTAGCTTCGTATTGACACATCAGAATATCAAGCTTAAAATTGAAATACTTAATGAGGATATCCGTTATTGTGTAAACACATATTAAAATAATGAATATTACCAAGGTTAAAGTTATCAAATGGGCTAAGAGAATAAGCTATGGTTTAGGCGTTCTCTTAGCCCTTTTTATTTGTTTTTATGCCAGTATTTATTTTGGATTATGGGGAAAAATTCCAGATTCCAAACAATTAGCGCAGCTTAAACAAAGTCAGGCCACACAAGTTATGGATGCCAATGATGATTTGATTGGTAAAATTTATGTTTACGATAGGCAATCCATCAAATACGAAGATTTTCCACAACATTTAATTGATGCCCTTGTGGCAACGGAAGACGTCCGCTTTTACGAACATAGCGGTATCGATAGTAAAAGTTTACTTCGTGTGTTTTTTAAAAGCATCCTCATGTCAGATGATTCTTCTGGCGGCGGAAGTACCATCACTTTACAATTGGCAAAAAATCTCTTTGGAAGAAAGGATTATGGTGCCTTTGGAATTGTAATCAATAAAATTAAAGAAAGTATTGTTGCACGGCGCATTGAAGATCTTTATTCCAAAGAGGAAATTCTCACTCTATACCTTAACACCGTCCCTTTCCCGGACAACACATATGGAATTGAAAGTGCATCCGAAAAGTTTTTCAACGTGCGCACTAAAGATTTGAATCTTGTTCAGTCTGCCGCTCTAGTCGGATCATTGAAGGCGAATACGAGCTATAATCCGCGTCGTTATCCTGAAAAATCAGGCGCACGGAAAAATGTGGTCATCCATCAAATGGAAAAGTATGGCTACCTGTCCGAAGCGGAAGCCGCCAAAGCTAAAAAGGATAGTATTCTTATAGATTATCAAAACTATGCTCCCAACGAAGGTTTAGCCCCATATTTTAGAGCGGAAATCAAAAAACAACTGGATAGCCTTCTCAAGGAGAAAAAGTATCGCAAACCTGATGGTGAGATGTACAACATTTATCACGACGGTCTGAAAATCCATACAACTTTAGACAATACGATGCAGCGTTACGCAGAAGCCGCCATGAAAGAACACATGGCCGATTTGCAACGACAATTTGAAAAAGCATACGGACAAAACGCCCCATGGTTGAAAGGTAAATCGGCTTATGAAGCCGCAAAAAAGCGATTGAAGCCCTATAAAAAACTGAAAGTCCAAGGCCTAAGTGATAAAGCAATTGAAGATTCTTTAAAACAAAAGCACCAAATAGATCTTTTCTCTTGGGATGAAACTACAGTAGCGTCGATGTCTACGCTAGACAGTTTGGAATATTACTCTAAGTTCCTAAACGCTGGGCTCGTCTCTTTAGACCCTTCTAATGGCGCAATAAAAGCATATGTTGGTGGTATTGACTATGGTTTCTTTCAATTTGACCATATTGTACAGAGTAAACGCCAGGTTGGTTCTACTTTCAAACCTTTTGTATACACGGCAGCTATAGAAAACGGCATGGATCCTTGTACTTATGTCCCTCTTAAAGCCATTACGTATACGGATGTTAACAATTGGCGACCAACAAACGCTGGCAATTTGGATGATGAAGACCTTAATTATTCGTTGCAAAAAGCGCTAAGCAATTCGGTAAATACCATCGCTGTAAAAGTACTTTATGAAACAGGTCTTGGCAATGTCATCGCTCAGGCAAAGAAAATGGGTATTAGTAGTAATATTGAAGCTGTACCATCAATCGCCTTAGGCTCCTCAAATCTTACCGTGCTAGAATTAGCCAAGGCATATACGACCTATGTTAACGGAAGCAAACCTTCTACCCCAATATTCATTACGAAAATTGAAGATAAGGACGGAAATATTATCGCCTCTTATGAAGATTTGTATCCTGAGAAAACGCAAGGCGACATGGCTTTCAGCAATGAAACACGCCAGGTGATGTTAGAGTTTATGAAAGCTACGGTTAATGAAGGTACTGCTACACGCTTGCGTTCTACTTATCAATTACCAAATGCAATTGCAGGAAAAACAGGAACCACACAGGACAATAAAGATGGTTGGTTTGTGGGCATAATGCCCAAATTAGTAACGGTGACCTGGGTTGGTAATGATAATCAGCAAATTGGTTTTAGATCTACCGGATTAGGACAAGGAGCGAGTTCTGCGCTGCCAATTTTCGCAAAATACCTTCAAAAGTTAAATGCCGATTCTAGATACAACAGTATTACTAAGGCTTCCTTTGAAAACCCTACGGAAGCTGTTTTAAATTCCCTGAATTGTGATCCTACAAAAACAGATGGGTTCTTTAAGCGACTCTTTGGTGGAAATAAGGATGAACGTCAGTTTAAAAAACAAGAAAAGAAAGAAAAGAGAGAAAAGAAACGCGGCGGAATTTTCGGTTGGTTAAAGAAGAAAGATAAAAACGATTAAGACTGGCATTATACCAGTTAATATAATCAAAGGTAAACGCCTACACGCGAGCGTTTATTCATTCACTTTAGGGCGATACTTCAAAACAAAAAAACAACAGGAATATAAGTCCAAAACTTATTGGGTATCTCCTTCGACTGCGCTCAGAATAACTTCCCATCCCATACTAATTAAAACAAAAAAACCTCTCGAAATGAGAGGTTTTTATTAAGAGCCGATGAGGGACTCCCTTCGACTGCGCTCAGGGTAAACTTCTCGTCCCAAACAAATTAAAACAAAAAAACCTCTCGAAATGAGAGGTTTTATTTAGAGCCGATGGAGGGACTCCCTTCGACTGCGCTCAGGGTAAACTTCTCGTCCCAAAACTAATTAAAACAAAAAAAACCTCTCGAAATGAGAGGTTTTTATTAAGAGCCGATGGAGGGACTCGAACCCACGACCTGCTGATTACAAATCAGCTGCTCTAGCCAGCTGAGCTACATCGGCCTAAGAGAGTGCAAATATAATCTTGAAAATAATATTTGCAAATCTTTTGAAATAAAAAATTAAGCTAATTCGTTAATTTTTTTAATCAACGCACGACCTTTAGTTTCCAACTCAGCGTTGATTTGTTTAAAGTGTGCTTTTTTGTTTTCTACTTTCTTATCATTTACCTTAGCAATCAACTCGTCAAACGCTTCAATAGCTTCATCAACTATCGCTTCTGTTTTTTTAGTGTCTTTACCAGTATGCGTATATTCCCAAACATATGCTGCTTCAATAATATCTCCTAAAACGTAATTAATATCTTTTTTTAGGTCTCTAACATTTGCCATTTTTCTTAATTTTAAAATTTTTACAAAAGTAGTCAATTAAACAATGTCTTTCATAATGGATGACGTAAATTTTAACTACACGTAAACTTCCAACAATGTCGCATCTTTTGCAACAATCTGAAAATTAGTAACCGCCGCAGGAATCAAGATGGTTTCTCCCTTCTTTATAACCTCAGATTTACCTTCTGTCTTTATTTCAGCTTCACCATCTACACAGATATAAATCATGAACGAATCGTAGGTGTTTTCCTTTTCAATTTCTGAATCAACCTTTAAATAGCTCGTTGTAAAATACGGACAACTCACCATTTCATTGGATTGGTTCGCAGTGGTATCATACTTTACTCTATAATTATCTGGCATATCAAAACCAATCGCATCAATTGCTAAATCCGTATGGAGTTCACGTTCATTACCAGCGTCATCCTTTCGGTCCCAATCATAAATACGGTAGGTAATATCACTTGTTTGTTGAATTTCTGCCAACAACACCCCTGCACCAATAGCATGCACACGCCCTACTTCAATAAAATAGGTGTCTCCAGCTTTAACCTTATCAAAATTGAGAATTTTAGTCAGCGTCTTATTATTTAGATGCTCTAAATAAAGCTCAGGCGTCATTTTCTGATTAAAATCGACAATCAAGTTGGCATCTTTATCAGCTTGCATGACGTACCACATTTCAGTTTTACCAAACGAATTGTGACGTTTTGCTGCCAATTCATCATTAGGATGCAATTGAATGGACAAATCCTCCTTAGCATCGATAAACTTAATGAGCAACGGAAATTTATTACCGAATTGCTTATAATTCTTCTCCCCTATTAAATCGGCCTTATAAGTGCTCAACAAATGTTTTAAGGATTGATTTTCCAAACTTCCATTGGCAACTATAGAGGTATCGCCCTCAACATCACTAATTTCCCAACTCTCACCAATATTAGGCAAATGGGAATCTTTATTTAATAGCGATTTTAATTTTTCTCCACCCCAAATTTTGTCTTTTAAAATAGGATGGAATTTTATGGGATATAAAGTGGTTTTCAAAATGTAATAATTTTAAGTCTGCTGATTAAGATCCGGAATAGGTAACGAAGTTACGAGGTGTTTCGTACAGTGTTACTGAAAGTTCTAATGTCGGTTTAAGCTTCGGTTTGATTTTGTTGTAAATTACAACGGCAATATTTTCAGCGGTAGGATTTAAATCTTTAAATTCTGCTACTTCAATATTCAAGTTCTTATGGTCAAAAGCATCTTCAATTTCATCTTTTATAATGTCTTTTAGCACCTTCATATCCATCACAAAGCCCGTTTCTTGGTCTATTTCTCCAGTAACACTTACCGTTAGGTCATAATTATGGCCATGATAATTAGGGTTGCTACATTTCCCGAAAACAGCTTCATTTTGCGCATCGCTCCATTCTTTTCTGTAAAGGCGATGTGCAGCATTAAAATGTGCCTTTCTACTTACAGTAACAATCATGATTCAACTCTGTTTATATGTTGGTAGAATTTATCAAAGATAATCTTAAACCACTCCGTGTATATCTCTGGATGTTGCGCCATATCTTCTTTCACAGCTTCCAATGGCATCCACTTCCACGCGGCAACTTCATCAGGATTTATAACGGGTGCATCTTCATAATTCCCAACCAAAACATGATCAAACTCATGCTCGGTTAAGCCATTATCAAAAGGTGCTTTATAGATAAATGAAATGGTATCTTCCAATTCGGTCTCAAACCCCATTTCTTCCTGTAACCTGCGTTTACCCGCCTGAATATTGGTCTCTCCCACTCTTTGATGACTACAACAGGTGTTGGTCCAAAGTAATGGCGAATGGTATTTATGCGCTGCACGTTGTTGCAGCATCAATTCGTTCTTTTTATTAAAAATAAACACGGAAAAAGCGCGATGCAATAGTGCCTTTTCATGCGCTTCCATCTTCGGCATTGTGCCTATCTGCTCGTCTTTTTCATTAACGAGTATTACGTTTTCTTCAGTCATAACTCACAAAGTTACCAACAAAAGTAATAAAAAGAACCAATGTTGTCTTAAAATTAAAATCGACCCGTTTGTTCTATTAATTTTGCCCTCAATAATAGTATCTTTGCATCCCATTTTAATACAGATTATGAGTTTTATAACAGAGATCAACAGACGACGTACTTTTGGAATTATTGCGCATCCTGATGCCGGAAAGACTACGCTTACTGAAAAGCTACTTCTATTTGGAGGCGCAATTCAAGAAGCTGGTGCCGTAAAAAGTAACAAGATAAAAAAAGGAGCTACGAGTGACTTTATGGAAATAGAGCGCCAACGTGGTATCTCTGTTGCAACTTCGGTTTTGGCTTTTGAATATGAAGGCACCAAGATCAATATTTTGGATACTCCCGGACATAAGGACTTTGCGGAAGACACTTATAGAACTCTGACGGCTGTAGACAGTGTTATTGTTGTAGTGGATGTTGCCAAGGGTGTTGAGGAACAAACTGAGAAATTGGTTGAAGTTTGTAGAATGCGAAATATCCCGATGATCGTATTTATCAATAAAATGGATCGTGAAGGAAAGGATGCGTTCGATTTGTTGGACGAAATTGAACAGAAATTAGGGTTGAGTGTTGTGCCGATGAGTTTCCCAATTGGTATGGGTTATGATTTTAAAGGCATTTACAATCTGTGGGAAAAGAACATCAATTTATTTAGTGGTAACAGCCGTAAAAATATTGAAGAGACTATTGAGATTTCTGATTTACAATCGCCAGAAATTGATAAGCTTATCGGAGAAAAACCAGCTCGTACATTACGCGAAGAAGTAGAATTGGTTGAAGGTATTTACCCAACATTTGACAGAGATCAGTATTTAAATGGGCATCAACAACCTGTGTTTTTTGGTTCTGCTTTAAATAATTTTGGAGTTCGCGAATTGTTGGATTGTTTCATTGACATCGCACCAAAACCAAGAGCTAAGCAAAGCGAAGAGCGTTTGGTACAACCTGACGAAAAGGATTTTACAGGATTTGTATTTAAAATTCACGCTAATATGGATCCGAATCACCGTGACCGTTTGGCGTTTGTTAAAATTGTTTCTGGTACGTTTGAACGTAACAAGCCTTACCTTCATGTTAGAAATAAGAAAAAAATGAAGTTCTCAAGTCCGAATGCATTTTTTGCTGAGAAAAAGGAAATTGTAGACATTTCATATCCTGGAGACATTGTAGGTTTGCATGATACCGGAAATTTCAAAATTGGTGATACCCTTACAGAAGGTGAAAACATAAGCTATAAAGGCATCCCAAGCTTCTCTCCTGAACACTTTAGATATATTAATAATGCTGATCCGTTAAAATCTAAGCAATTATTTAAAGGTATCGATCAATTGATGGATGAAGGTGTTGCGCAATTATTTACTTTAGAACTTAACGGTAGAAAAGTTATTGGAACAGTAGGTGCCTTACAATATGAGGTCATTCAATACCGATTGGAACATGAATATGGCGCCAAATGTACTTATGAAAACTTAAACGTCTATAAAGCCTGCTGGGTAGAACCAACCGATGCTAAGAATGAAGAATACAAAGAATTCTTGCGCGTTAAACAACGTTATTTGGCGAAGGATAAGGAAGACCAATTGGTGTTCTTAGCAGATTCTCAATTCTCATTGCAGATGACACAGCAAAAATACCCAAGTATTAAATTCCATTTTGTATCGGAATTTAAATAAAATCACACTATTCAAATACTAAACTTCAAATTCTAAGATTTTTGGTCTCGGAATTTGGAGTTTTTTTTAATTATTCAAATTCTGGTGTAATAATTTTTGCACTTATATTTTGCGCTTTACCGAATTTTTTATACATTTAATCGATAGGTTTAGAGTTTTACGTACCGATTGGACATCCAAATTCTAAATTTAAATAGAATCAAACCCCAAATTGATCTACTTATGGAAACAAATGCTAATCAGTTTAGTAATAGAGATATTACTATTACTTATGAACCGCGTATTTGCACCAATGCTGGTCGTTGTGCAAAAGAACTATCCGATGTATTTCGAAACTCCGTAATTCCTTGGATTGACATAGATGGCGCGCCAGCCCAACGCATTGTCAAACAAGTAAAGAAATGCCCTTCTGGAGCTTTGAAATGTCATTTTAATCAGAAAGTAGCCTAACTAACCTAAAAGAAAAATCCCTTTGAAAATTGAATTTCAAAGGGATTTTTTAATGCTTACAACTAAACTTCCATACCAAACGAATAGAATCAAAAAATCCTCTGAGATTCAGAGGATTTATTTGTTTATGCTTGACCAGTCGGACCAAAATTTAATGGTATTGGTGGCTGTTCATAATCTTTAATTTCACCATGCGCGTTTTCGAAGCGCTTTACATTTTCACCTAAAGCCTTAAGCAAACGCTTAGCGTGTTGTGGCGTCAGGATAATACGTGACTTCACTTTGCTTTTAGGAGTTCCAGGCATAATGCTGACAAAATCAACTACAAATTCTGAAACTGAATGATTGATAATTGCTAAGTTGGAATAGGTTCCTTCCGCAGTTTTTTCATCCAATTCAATATTGATCTGTCCTTGTTTTTGGTCTTCTGTATTGTCGCTCATAATTCTTACATTCCTACGAAGGCAGGAATCTTGTGTTTAAACGTTCATATTTTGAATGCATTGACAATTTCAAATATTAGGTATGTTAAACATTCAAAATTGTCAATTTATTCAAGAGATCCCCGCCTTCGCGGGGATTTGTATTAATTGAAATTCAACTCTTCTTTAGCTTTCATCATTTGGTTGAATTCTTCTTTAGAACCAACGATGATATTTTCATAGCGTCTTACACCAGTTCCTGCAGGAATTCTATGTCCAACAATTACGTTTTCTTTCAAGCCTTCAAGTTCATCAACTTTAGCGCTTACTGCTGCTTCGTTAAGTACTTTAGTCGTTTCTTGGAACGATGCCGCTGAAATGAACGATTTTGTTTGTAATGACGCTCTCGTAATACCTTGTAAGATTGGAGTTGCTGTAGCCGGTTGTGCATCTCTTGCAACAGCCAACTGACCATCTTCTCTTCTTACAATTGAATTCTCATCTCTCAACTGACGCATTGTAACAATTTGTCCTGGTTTAAGAGTTTTCGAATCTCCAGCATCAACAATTACTTTCATTCCAAAGATCTTATCGTTTTCTTCGATGAAATCAGATTTATGAGCTAATTGATCTTCTAAGAAAATAGTATCACCAGAATCAATGATTCTAACTTTACGCATCATCTGTCTTACAACAACCTCGAAGTGCTTATCATTAATCTTCACACCTTGTAAACGGTATACTTCCTGTACCTCATTTACTAAGTATTGCTGAACTGCAGAAGGGCCTTTGATGTTCAAGATATCGTCAGGAGTTACTGAACCATCAGATAATGGCATACCTGCTTTAACGTAATCATTTTCTTGAACAAGAATTTGATTAGATAGCTTCACCAAGTATTTCTTAACCTCACCTAATTTAGATTCGATAATAATCTCACGGTTACCTCTTTTGATTTTTCCGAAAGAAACAACACCATCAATCTCACTTACAACAGCTGGATTAGAAGGGTTACGTGCTTCGAATAACTCAGTTACACGTGGTAAACCTCCTGTAATATCCCCAGACTTAGCTGATCTACGAGGAATTTTCACCAAGACCTTACCTACATTAATTTTCTCTCCATCATTAATCATAAGGTGAGAACCAACTGGTAAGTTATAAGAACGTATAGCGTTACCTTTAGCATCTTGAATGTGCAATGTTGGAATCAATTTCTTGTTTCTAGACTCAGAGATTACTTTCTCTTGGAATCCTGTTTGCTCATCAATTTCAACTTGGTAAGTAACACCTTGGTCAATATTTTCATAAGCTACTTTACCAGCAAACTCAGAAATAATAACCCCGTTATATGGATCCCAAGAACAGATAACATCACCTTTTTTCACTTTATCTCCTGGCTTGCAGTAGATGAATGATCCATAAGGAATATTATTTGTACTTAAAGTGATTCCAGTTTTAGCATCAACCAATTTGAATTCAGAAGTACGAGAAATTACAACATCAACCGCTTGGCCGGTGTTATCGGTTCCTTTTACAACTTTCAAGTCTTCGATTTCCGCAATACCGTCAAACTTAACGGTTAATTTATTTTCTTCAGAAATGTTACCCGCAATACCTCCAACGTGGAATGTACGAAGTGTTAACTGTGTACCTGGCTCTCCAATTGATTGCGCAGCAACAACACCAACAGCTTCACCTCTTTGTACCATTTTACCGGTAGCAAGGTTACGTCCGTAACATTTAGAACAAATACCTTTAGTAGCTTCACAAGTTAATGCTGAACGTACTTCAACTGACTCTAAAGCCGAGTTTTGGATACGTTTTGCAACAGCATCACCAATATGTTCACCTGCACCAACGATAAGTTCTTGAGTTAATGGATCATAAACATCATTTAATGACGTTCTACCAACAACTCTATCTTCAAGAGATTCAATAATCTCCTCATTTTTCTTCAATGCCGATACTTCAATACCTCTTAATGTACCACAATCTTCGCTGTAGATAATAACATCTTGAGATACATCTACCAAACGACGTGTTAGGTAACCAGCATCTGCCGTTTTAAGAGCGGTATCCGCAAGACCTTTACGAGCACCGTGAGTAGAGATAAAGTATTCCAAAATTGAAAGACCTTCCTTAAAGTTAGAAAGAATCGGGTTTTCAATAATCTCTCCACCACCTGCATTCGATTTTTTAGGTTTTGCCATCAATCCACGCATCCCTGTTAACTGACGAATCTGTTCTTTAGATCCACGAGCTCCAGAGTCAAGCATCATATACACCGAGTTGAAACCTTGTTGGTCTTCACGGATACGTTTCATTGACAATTCAGTCAATTCAGCATTCGTAGACGTCCAGATATCAATAACTTGGTTGTAACGCTCGTTATTAGTAATAAGACCCATGTTATAGTTGGCCATAATACCATCAACTTGCTTATTAGCGCTATCGATCATGCTTTGTTTTTCAGGTGGGATAATAATATCTCCTAAACTGAATGACAATCCACCTTGGAAGGCGAACTTATAACCAAGATCTTTAATTTCATCCAAAAACTCAGCTGTTTCAGGAACAGACGTTGCTTTTAAGATGTTACCAATAATATCTCTTAATGACTTTTTAGTTAATACCTCATTGATATAACCTGCTGCAGCTGGTACTTTTTCATTAAATAGTACACGACCTACAGTAGTTTGAATGATCTTTTTAACTAATTGTCCTTCTTCATTAAAATCTTCAGTTCTTACTTTGATAGAGGCATTTAAATCGACCATCTTTTCATTGTAAGCAATGTTAACTTCTTCTGGAGAATAGAACGTTAAGCCTTCACCTTTTACTTTTACAGCCTCTGTAGATTTACGTTCCTTGGTCATATAGTAAAGACCAAGAACCATGTCTTGAGAAGGTACAGTAACAGGAGAACCGTTAGCAGGATTCAAGATATTATGAGAAGCCAACATTAATAATTGTGCTTCTAAAATAGCCTCAGGTCCTAATGGTAGATGCACCGCCATTTGGTCACCATCAAAATCCGCGTTAAACGCCGTACATACTAATGGGTGCAATTGGATAGCTTTACCTTCAATCAACTTAGGTTGGAAAGCTTGAATACCTAGTCTGTGTAACGTAGGAGCACGGTTTAAAAGAACTGGATGTCCTTTTAAAACATTCTCTAAAATATCCCAAACTACTGGCTCTTTTCTGTCTATAATTTTCTTTGCAGATTTTACAGTTTTTACAATACCACGCTCAATCAGTTTTCTGATGATAAATGGTTTGTATAATTCTGCTGCCATGTTTTTAGGCAATCCACATTCAAATAATTTTAATTCTGGTCCAACGACGATTACCGAACGTGCTGAATAATCCACACGTTTACCAAGTAAGTTTTGACGGAAACGTCCTTGTTTACCTTTTAATGAATCAGATAATGATTTTAACGGTCTGTTAGAATCTGTTTTAACTGCAGATGCTTTACGCGTGTTGTCAAATAATGAATCTACTGATTCTTGCAACATACGTTTCTCATTACGTAAAATTACTTCTGGAGCTTTGATCTCAACCAAACGCTTCAAACGGTTGTTACGAATAATGACACGACGGTACAAATCATTTAAATCTGAAGTCGCAAAACGACCACCATCTAAAGGCACTAATGGACGTAATTCTGGTGGAATTACTGGAATCGCCTTCATGATCATCCACTCAGGTAGATTCTCACGGTTAGCGTTAGAATCACGGAAAGCTTCAACAACCTGTAGACGTTTTAACGCTTCAGTTTTACGTTGCTTAGAAGTTTCAGTGTTTGCTTTATGACGTAATTCAAAAGATAAATCGTTCAAATCAATTCTTGCAAGCAAATCAATCAAGCATTCCGCTCCCATTTTTGCAATGAACTTATTTGGATCATTATCATCTAAATACTGATTGTCTTGTGGAAGTGACTCAAGAATGGTTAAGTATTCTTCTTCCGTTAAGAAATCTAATCTTTTTAATGGTTCTCCATCAATGTTTTTAGCATTACCTGCTTGAATTACGACATAACGTTCGTAATAAATAATCATATCCAATTTCTTGGATGGTAATCCCAATACATATCCAATTTTGTTTGGTAATGAACGGAAGTACCAGATGTGAGCTACAGGAACTACCAAGTTGATATGTCCTACTCTATCTCTACGTACTTTCTTTTCTGTTACTTCAACACCACAACGGTCACAAACAATTCCTTTGTAACGGATACGCTTATATTTACCACAAGCACATTCAAAATCCTTTACAGGACCAAAAATACGCTCACAGAACAAACCATCTCTTTCTGGTTTGTGTGTTCGATAATTAATAGTTTCAGGTTTAAGAACCTCACCACGAGATGCTGCTAAAACAGACTCTGGAGACGCTAAACCAATGGAGATTTTATTAAATCTCTGTACTGTATTCTTATCTTGTCTTCTTGCCATTTCTTTATAGTATTCAGTTTGCAGTCTTCAGTCCTCAGTCTTCAGTTACACTAATAACTAAGGACCGTTTACTGGCGACTGCCGACTGTTTTATTATTCTTCTAATCTAATATCTAATCCTAATCCTTTCAATTCGTGCATTAATACGTTGAAAGATTCAGGTAGTCCTGGTTCTGGCATTGGCTCTCCCTTAACGATAGCTTCGTAAGTTTTTGCTCTACCTATAACATCATCAGATTTTACTGTTAAGATCTCACGTAAGGTTGCAGATGCGCCATAAGCCTCAAGTGCCCAAACCTCCATCTCACCAAAACGCTGACCACCAAACTGAGCTTTACCACCCAATGGTTGTTGTGTAATTAATGAGTAAGGTCCGATAGAACGCGAGTGCATCTTATCATCAACCATATGTCCTAGTTTCAACATATAAATTACACCAACAGTTGCAGGTTGATCAAAACGATCTCCCGTACCACCATCATATAAGTATGTATGTCCGAAACGTGGGATACCAGCTTCATCTGTCAATTCATTAATTTGATCTAATGTAGCACCATCAAAGATTGGTGTTGCATACGTACGACCTAATTTTTGACCAGCCCATCCAAGAACAGTTTCATAGATTTGACCAATATTCATACGAGAAGGTACACCAAGTGGATTCAATACGATATCTACCGGAGTTCCATCTTCTAGGAATGGCATATCTTCCTGACGTACAATACGCGCAACAATACCTTTGTTACCGTGACGACCTGCCATCTTATCACCTACTTTTAGTTTACGTTTCTTAGCAACATAAACCTTAGCTAGTTTGATGATACCTGCTGGCAACTCATCTCCTACAGAAATTGTAAACTTCTCACGACGCAATGATCCTTGAAGGTCATTTTCCTTAATCTTGTAATTGTGGATTAAATCCGCAATTAAAGCGTTAGTATGGTCGTCAGTAGTCCAAACTCCTGAAGTTAAATGCGTATAATCATCTACAGAGTTTAACATTTTTAAGGTATATTTCTTACCTTTTGGAATGATTTCCTCTCCAAGATCATTAAAGATACCTTGCGCTGTTTTACCGTTTACGATAGCAAATAATTTATCGACTAAAACTGCTTTTAATTCGTCAAATTTTCTGTAGTAAACTGCTTCTAACGCATCAATATCCTCTTTATCTTTAGCTCTCTTACGTTTGTCTTTTACTGCTCTTGAGAATAATTTCTTCTCAATAACAACACCGTGTAATGATGGAGACGCTTTTAACGAAGCATCTTTTACATCACCAGCTTTATCACCGAAGATTGCTCTTAATAATTTTTCTTCTGGTGTTGGATCAGACTCACCTTTTGGTGTAATTTTCCCGATAAGGATATCACCTGGTTTGATCTCAGCACCAATACGAATCATACCGTTTTCATCTAAGTCTTTAGTAGCCTCTTCAGAAACGTTAGGAATATCATTAGTTAATTCTTCGTTACCTAATTTGGTATCTCTTACTTCTAATGAATATTCATCAATATGAATCGATGTAAAAATATCATCACGAACTACTTTTTCAGAAATCACGATCGCATCCTCAAAGTTGTAACCTTTCCATGGCATAAACGCCACTTTCATGTTACGACCTAAAGCAAGCTCTCCGTTTTGAGTAGCATAACCCTCACAAAGTACTTGTCCTTTTTTAACTTTATCACCTTTTGTAACAATAGGTTTCAAGTTAATAGACGTACCTTGGTTGGTTTTTCTAAACTTCACTAATGGATATGTTTTGGTATCACTATCAAAACTTACCATAGCTTCTTCTTCAGTACGCTCGTATTTAATTGTAATTTCGTTTGCATCAACGTACTCAACAGTTCCATCTCCTTCAGCATTAATCAATACTCTAGAATCTGAAGCTACTTGACGCTCTAAACCAGTTCCAACAATTGGAGCATCAACACGCAATAAAGGTACTGCCTGACGCATCATGTTAGATCCCATCAAGGCTCTGTTGGCATCATCATGCTCCAAGAAAGGAATCAACGATGCTGAAATAGAAGCGACTTGGTTAGGAGCAACATCAGTATAATCAGCACTTGCTGGATCAATTACAGGGAAATCTCCTTCTTGACGCGCAATAATCTTCTCTTCTGTGATTTTTCCTGTTTCATCAATCTTGATGTTTGCTTGCGCAATCAACATATCTTCTTCCTCTTCGGCGCTCAAATATGTTGGTTGATTTTTAATGTCAACAACACCATCAGTAATTTTACGGTAAGGCGTTTCAATGAAGCCCATTCCATTCACTTTCGCATATACTGAAAGAGAAGAGATAAGACCAATGTTTGGTCCCTCAGGAGTTTCAATTGGACATAAACGGCCGTAATGTGTGTAATGAACGTCACGAACCTCGAATCCTGCACGCTCTCTAGATAAACCTCCAGGTCCTAATGCTGATAAACGACGTTTGTGCGTAATCTCAGCCAATGGATTGGTTTGATCCATAAATTGAGATAACTGGTTTGTACCAAAGAATGAGTTGATCACAGAAGATAAAGTCTTCGCGTTAATCAAATCGATTGGTGTAAACACCTCATTATCACGAACGTTCATACGCTCACGAATAGTACGTGCCATACGTGCTAAACCAACACCAAACTGTTGAGACAATTGCTCACCTACTGTACGTACACGACGGTTAGAAAGGTGGTCAATATCATCAATCTCAGCTTTAGAGTTGATCAACTCGATTAAATATTTTATAATAGTAATGATATCTAATTTGGTAAGCACTTGCTTATCCATACCGATATCCAACTGTAGTTTCTTGTTCATTCTGTAACGACCTACTTCACCTAAAGAGTAACGTTGGTCAGAGAAGAATAATTTGTCAATAATACCACGTGCAGTCTCCTCATCTGGCGGCTCCGCGTTACGTAATTGACGGTAAATATGCTCAACAGCTTCTTTTTCAGAGTTTGTTGGATCTTTTTGTAGCGTATTATGGATGATAGAATAATCTCCTTGCTGCGCACTTTCTTTGTGTAAAAGAACAGTTTTTGCATCAGCTTCAAGAATTTCCTCGATATTATCTTTATCTAAAACAGTATCACGGTCAAGTACAATTTCGTTACGTTCAATAGAAACTACTTCACCTGTATCTTCATCAACAAAATCTTCGTGCCATGTATTCAACACACGTGCTGCCAATTTACGACCTATGTATTTCTTAAGTCCAGACTTAGAAACTTTAACCTCTTCTGCAAGGTCGAAGATTTCAAGAATGTCTTTATCACGCTCAAAGCCGATAGCTCTAAACAAGGTAGTAACTGGTAATTTTTTCTTACGATCGATATACGCATACATCACTTGATTGATATCTGTAGCGAATTCAATCCATGATCCTTTAAAAGGAATAACTCTGGCAGAGTATAATTTAGTTCCATTCGCATGGAAGGACTGACTGAAGAAAACCCCTGGAGATCTGTGCAATTGTGAAACGACAACACGCTCAGCACCATTAATACAGAAGGTTCCACTCGGCGTCATGTAAGGAATTGTACCTAAATACACATCTTGAACAATAGTCTCGAAGTCCTCATGTTCAGGATCTGTACAATACAATTTCAAACGCGCTTTTAATGGCACACTGTATGTTAATCCTCTTTCGATACATTCTTCAATTGAATATCTTGGTGGATCAATAAAATAATCCAAAAACTCCAAAACAAATTGATTGCGAGTGTCGGTGATTGGGAAGTTTTCCATGAAGGTGTTGTAGAGACCTTCATTCCCTCTTTGTTCAGATTTAGTCTCTAATTGGAAAAAATCCTGGAAGGATTTTATTTGGATATCCAAAAAATCAGGATAATCCGTTCTATTTACAATAGAAGAGAAATTTAATCTTTCAGCTTTTTGTGCTAACATCGATGAACGAGATTTTGATTAAAAAAAATAGTAGTTTTTTTATGTACTTTTAATATACACAAAAGGGTTTAGGTCATTCCGAACATTCGGAAGACCTAAACCATAAATTGTAGTTTGGGCTAAGCTTATTTAAGCTCAACTTCTGCTCCAGCTTCTTCTAATTGAGCTTTTAAAGCTTCTGCTTCATCTTTAGAAACACCTTCTTTAACGTTGCTTGGTGCACCGTCAACTAATTCTTTAGCTTCTTTCAAGCCTAAACCAGTTAATTCTTTTACCAATTTAACAACTGCTAATTTAGAAGCACCTGCTGATTTAAGAACTACGTCAAATTCTGACTGCTCTTCAGCGGCTTCAACACCAGCACCACCACCTGCAGCAACTGCAACTGCAGCAGCAGCTGGTTCGATACCGTACTCATCTTTTAATATTGTAGCTAATTCGTTAACTTCTTTTACTGTTAAGTTAACTAATTTTTCTGCGAAATCTTTTAAATCTGCCATTTTCTATCGTTTTAATAATTTTAATAAAATATAATTTGTTTAAGTGCGTACTTAGTTGATTATCCTTCTCTTTCGGATAATGTTTTGACGATGCCAGCAATTTTACCACCACTTGATTTAAGTGCAGAGATAACGTTTTTAGCTGGAGATTGTAACAATCCTACGATTTCTCCAATTAACTCTTCTCTAGACTTGATATCAACTAATGCATCTAACTGATCATCACCAATATAAATTGCTTCTTCTATAAAAGCGCCTTTAAGCAAAGGCTTAGTAGACTTTTTACGGAACTCTTTTATAACCTTAGCTGGAGCATTTCCAGTTTCAGAATACATTACAGAAGTGTTTCCTACTAAAGTTGTTGGTAAAGCACCAAAATCTTTATCAGAAGCTTCCATAGCTTTCGCTAACAATGTGTTTTTTACAACGGCCATTTTAATGTTTGCTTTAAAGCAAGCACGTCGTAAATTTGAAGTGGTTCCTGCGTTTAATCCAGAAATATCTGTAATATAGATATGTGCATTATCCGCTAATTGAGCAGTCAACTCTTTAATAACTTGTGATTTTTCTTCTCTTGTCATAATATTAAAGTTTAACTACTAACCTATTTTAGTATCAATTGATATACTTGGACTCATTGTACTTGACAAAAAGATGCTTTTTACATATACACCTTTAGCCGCAACAGGTTTCATTTTAATTAAAGTTGTAAGAAGTTCAGTAGCATTCTCCTTCAATTTGTCAGCAGTAAATGATGCTTTCCCAATTGGAGCGTGAACGATTCCTGTTTTATCAACTCTAAAGTCAATTTTACCAGCTTTTACTTCTGCAACAGCTTTTGCTACATCCATAGTTACTGTACCTGTTTTAGGGTTTGGCATTAAACCTCTTGGGCCTAATACTCTACCTAAAGGACCTAATTTACCCATAATTGCAGGCATGGTAACGATAACGTCAACATCTGTCCAACCATTTTTGATTTTCTCAAGGTATTCATCCAATCCTACATAATCAGCACCTGCATCTTTAGCTTCCTGCTCTTTGTCAGGGGTAACCAATGCAAGAACTTTCATGTCCTTTCCTGTTCCGTGAGGTAAAGATACTACACCTCTTACCATTTGGTTTGCTTTACGAGGATCTACTCCAAGTCTTACAGCGATATCCACTGAAGCATCAAACTTTGTGTAAGTGATTTCTTTTAATAAAGTTGCAGCCTCTTCAAGGGTGTAAAGTTTATTTTTGTCAACTTTAGCTCTTGCCTCTTTTTGCTTTTTTGTTATTCTTGCCATTTCAGAAATTTTTTAATTAGGTTTTTTACCTGTTACAGTAATACCCATTGATCTTGCTGTTCCTGCAATCATATCCATAGCTTTGTCTGAGGTAAATGCATTTAAATCTTGCATTTTATCATCAGCAATAGCCTTGATTTGATCCCAAGTTACTTTTGCTATCTTCTTTCTGTTCGGTTCTCCAGATCCCTTTTTCGCTTTGGCCGCTTCCAATAATTGTACAGCAGCTGGTGGGGTTTTAATAACGAAATCAAACGATTTATCCTTGAAAACAGAAATTACAACCGGTAATACTTTACCTGGTTTATCCTGAGTTCTAGCATTAAATTGCTTACAGAATTCCATGATATTAACTCCAGCAGCTCCTAAAGCGGGTCCTACCGGCGGCGATGGATTCGCTGCGCCTCCCCGAACTTGTAGCTTAACTACTTTACTTAATTCTTTTGCCATTTTTTTAATTTTAGTTGTACATCTCTCATTTGGAAGCCGAAAGACACACGATCTATATGTAACAATTATTAAACTTTCTCAACTTGCATATAACTTAATTCCAATGGTGTTTTTCTTCCGAAAATTTTCACCATAACTTCAAGTTTACGCTTTTCTTCATTAATCTTTTCAATAGTACCATCAAACCCGTTGAATGGACCATCAATAACTTTTACAGTTTCGCCAATTGTAAATGGAATTGCAACATTAGCGTTTGCATCTACAGTAAGCTCATCAACCTTACCTAACATTCTATTAACTTCAGATTGTCTTAAAGGCACAGGATCTCCTCCTTTTGTTTCACCTAAAAATCCAATAACGTTAGTTATGGATTTAATAATGTGAGGAATCTCACCACTTAAGTTGGCTTGAATCATTATATAACCAGGAAAATAAACTTTCTCCTTGTTGATCTTTTTTCCGTTACGGATTTGTATTACTTTTTCAGTAGGAACCAAAACTTGATCCACAAAATCTTCAAGACCTAAACGAGCAATTTCACCCTCTATATAAGCTTTGATTTTGTTCTCTTGACCACTTACAGCCCTTACTACATACCATTTTTTATTTCCACTATCTTCAGACATCCTCTTCTTGTATTTTACTTAATCCAGTCGAAATAAGCTTCGATAACTCCACTAAAAACAGTATCAACTCCCCAAATTGCCAAAGCAAATATAATTGAGAAAACAGCCACTACAATGGTCAAACGTTGTGCTTCAGCCCATGTTGGCCAAGTCACATTGTTTTTTAATTCACCAAAAGATTCTGAAATATAATTTACAAATCCTGACATTACGGTTGTGTTTATTTTAAAGCGAGTGCTTCTTATTCTTTATTAACTTCATTTAAATTATAGATACTACATAATTTAAATTGCTATGCACGGGTTGAGAGACTCGAACTCACGACACCTGGTTTTGGAGACCAGTGCTCTACCAACTGAGCTAAACCCGTAAACATAATCAAGGCACCCTGAAAATTCAAGACGCCTTAATTATTATTTTGACCATTATAAATTAGTCTAAGATTTCAGTTACTTGACCTGCACCTACTGTTCTACCACCTTCACGGATAGCGAAACGTAAACCTACGTTCATTGCAATCTTTTGGATAAGTTCAACAGTGATTGTCAAGTTGTCTCCTGGCATAACCATTTCAACTCCATCAGGAAGCATAATGTTTCCAGTTACGTCAGTTGTACGTACGTAGAACTGTGGACGGTAGTTATTATGGAATGGAGTATGACGTCCACCTTCTTCTTTTTTCAAGATATAAACCTCAGCTTTAAATTTAGCGTGTGGAGTAACAGATCCTGGCTTAACAATAACCATACCTCTAGAGATTTGAGTTTTCTCAATACCTCTTAATAAGATACCTGCGTTATCTCCAGCTTCACCTCTGTCAAGGATTTGACGGAACATTTCGATACCTGTAATAGTAGAAGTTAATTTCTCAGCTCCCATACCGATGATTTCAACTGGATCTCCAGTTTTAGCAACACCAGTTTCGATACGACCTGTAGCAACAGTTCCACGACCAGTAATAGAGAAAACATCTTCAATAGGCATTAAGAAAGGCTTGTCCATATCACGTAATGGCTCTTCGATCCAAGCGTCAACAGATTCCATTAATTGCAATACTGTATCTACCCATTTTTGCTCACCGTTAAGTGCTCCTAAAGCAGAACCTTGGATTACAGGACCATTATCACCATCATATTCGTAGAATGATAATAAATCTCTGATTTCCATTTCAACTAGCTCTAACAACTCTTCGTCATCAACCATATCCACTTTATTCATGAATACAACAATACGAGGAATACCTACTTGACGACCTAAAAGGATGTGCTCACGAGTTTGTGGCATAGGACCATCTGTAGAAGCAACCACAAGAATAGCACCGTCCATTTGAGCAGCACCAGTAACCATGTTCTTTACGTAATCCGCGTGACCTGGACAGTCAACGTGAGCGTAGTGACGGTTTGCTGTTGCATATTCTACGTGAGATGTATTAATTGTAATACCTCTTTCTTTCTCTTCTGGAGCGTTATCAATTTGATCAAAAGATCTCGCTTCTGAAAAACCTGCATCAGCTAATACTTTAGTAATAGCAGCAGTTAAAGTTGTTTTACCGTGATCTACGTGTCCAATAGTACCTATGTTAAGGTGTGGTTTTGAACGATCGAAAGTTGCCTTTGCCATGTTTAATTTATTTTAATCTTAATTTATATTAGTGTTCAAAAATTTAATTTTGCTTATTTTCAAAAAGAGCCAATGACGAGAATTGAACTCGTGACCTCTTCCTTACCAAGGAAACGCTCTACCCCTGAGCTACACCGGCGGTTCATTTACGATAGCCGATTTTCAGATCTACGATTCGTAAACCATAGTACGCAACTCGTAAATTAATCTAGAGCAGGACACCACGCAAAGTAATTGCGATGATATCCTTTTTTAAGAGCGGGTCCACATCGTATAATATATGTGACCACATTTCACTTTTAGAGCGGGAGACCGGGTTCGAACCGGCGACATTCAGCTTGGAAGGCTGACGCTCTACCAACTGAGCTACTCCCGCATTTTTAGAAATTCCGTTTAAGAAATTTCAAACTTCATTATTTAATGAACATAACCTTGTTTAGAACTAATTCGCTATGCTCATCAACTCTGTCCAGATGATTCTGAACTAATTTCAAAATAAGGTTTTGCAAAGGTAAGCATTTTTACAATAACTTATTTGAAAAAATTTGTGGGGAGAGCAGGATTCGAACCTGCGAAGACGTAGTCAGCAGATTTACAGTCTGCCCTCGTTGGCCGCTTGAGTATCTCCCCAATTAATCAATCTTTTTTAATGAACTCTAAACTGGTTTCCCAGTGCTCTTATCGAAGGAAGCGAATCTCAAAAACTCTTCGAGTTTTTTGAGCCGATGGAGGGACTCGAACCCACGACCTGCTGATTACAAATCAGCTGCTCTAGCCAGCTGAGCTACATCGGCTTTTTATGACCTCTTCCTTCAATAAAAAAGCCCGCTATTTCTAACGGACTGCAAATGTATATAAATATTTAAGTATTCAAAACATTTTTTTTATTTTTTTTTATTTTTTTTTCAAATGTGAGATCGCAATTTCTCTTTTCTTTTCTTTAACTGCCTCTCTAGCGAGGAGATAGCCATATCAGCACCTTCTTCAAAAGTTTTACACTGCTTCTTTACAACAAAGCTATCACCAGGAACATTGACCCTTGCTTCGAATATTTTATTTTCTTTATCGCTTGTATTTTCCACTTTAAGGTATACATCAGATTGGATGACCTTATCATAAAACAAATCTAACTTATCCATTCTTTTTTGAATAAAGTCGATCAACTTTTTGTCTGCACTAAAGTTAACGGATTGCATGTTTACTTTCATCTGTTGTTTGTTTAATAAATTCACAGTATAAAATTATTGAACATCGCGTTTTATAATTTCACACCTTCATTTGGGTTAGACACTAGGTATTATTTTTACTTCTTGGATGTGCACCGTCGTACACCTTTTTTAATTCGGCTATACTATTATGAGTATAGACTTGGGTCGCCGCTAAACTTGAATGCCCCAGCAATTCCTTAACAGCATTTAAATCGGCCCCTTCATTAAGCAAATGAGTCGCAAATGAGTGCCTCAATATATGCGGACTCTTTTTTACTTTTAAAGATGCTTTACTAAAATACTCATTAATAATTCTGTAAACAAGCGTTTCATATATTTTTAAACCTTTTTTAGTTAAAAACAAGTATTCGTGGTTTTCAATGTTCTCCAACGAATTTCTTAACCTTATATATGTTTTCGCAGTCGTTACCACGGTATCAATTAATGGTATCAACCGTTCTTTATTTCGCTTTCCGAGTACTTTTAAGGTTTTATTGGAGAGATCAATATCCTTAAGTTTAATTTGAATAAGTTCAATACGCCGGATTCCGGTAGCATAAAACAACTCGACAATCAGCCGGTTTCTGACGCCTTCAAAATCGGTTTCTGATTCTAAGATTTGCATCACATCTTCCATTTCCTTTTGTGAAAATGGTATTTGAACCTTCTTTGTTGTTTTTAGAGCTTTGTGTTTTGATAACGGATTGGATTGAATCGCTTCCGTTTTAATCAAAAACTTAAAATAAGAATTCAAAGATGAAATCTTACGGTTGATGGTCCTATTGGAAATCTTGGACTCCACGAGCATGACAATCCAACGTCTTATTTGTGCGTAGTTAACATCTTGGATGGAATTAGATCCATATTCTTGAGTGATGAATTTTAAAAAACTTTCAAGATCGGTCAGATAAGCTTTGACAGTCAAATCAGAATAGTTCTTTTCATGTAGTAAATATTCGGAAAAGTATGAGAATTCTTTGTTTAATGCGGACATGAAGCAACCCATTTATAGATTTAGGTTTTTAAATATAAGGCAAAAAAAAATTCCTGCTACTGCAGGAATCTCTTTTATTAAATTTCTATAAAACGATTACACGTTTTCTTGATCTCTCAATCGTTGAACATATTGCGCTTTTTGAATCAAAGCTCTGTTCTCAACTGAAGGCTTTGTAAACTGCTTACGAGACTGTAATTGACGTTTCGTTCCAGTTTTATCAAACTTACGTTTGTAACGCTTTAACGCTCTATCTATATTTTCTCCTTCTTTAATTGGTATTATTAACATAGTGTCTTAACCTCCTCTCTTTTAGAATTTTCAGGCTGCAAATATAAAAAGTAAATTATAATGCACAATTTTATTTTTTAAAAATATTTACTGAAAATTCTAAGCCTTGTAAAAGTGCCCGAAATACGACATAAATCTGTTCTTTAGAATTGGTTAAATTTCTGTTTTTACCTATAAAGGAGAATTACTTGTACCCTAAATATTTAATCTTTGAATAACGACGAGCGCTTGGTCAAGTCCTGAATCAGTTTTTCATCCTCTTCACTTTCCAATAAGGTATTATAGTTTCTCCAAAAATCCTTGTTATAAGGTTTTATTGCGAAAATATCTGGGTCCCATGGTTTTTGAAGTGCTATTTGTACTTGTTCTGGATCGAGGATAATTTCAGTAAACAACAATTCCTGTACGGTATAATAAAAACGTTCGTCAGTGTTTGGCTCGGCTTCATTTACTTCGCCAGGCTTTGTTGGTTTATAGCCGACATTCACAAGCTTTGGCGTTTCATAATAAATGTAGTTTGGATACATTTTCTCTTGATACTCTCTAAACGTCATTATTAATTTGTGATTGATTTGCGTATCAAAAAGTGTTTTACTCCTACTCTTTTGTGCTTTTGATGCTGCCACCAATTCATATTCCAATTTCTTAATAGCGTAATTATCATAATAAATATACAACCATCCTTTAGCCTGATACCCGTCATTATAAATACCTTTTGTTTCAAGGTTTATAAATTGATGGCTTTCAGAAATCTCAATTTTATACAGTTTACGGTCGTTATCAACTAGGATGGTGTCTAACCTGAATTGGTGTTTATCCAAAACATCATCACCAAATAACGCGCGATTGGAATTGACATTTCTAAAAACATTCAGTTTGCTTTCAAATAAATTCTGAAGTCCATTAACTCGCGTATCATTCCATTTAATTGCTTTTACTAAAGTTGATGTCTTAATGGTATCCCGTCTTAAATTTCTGGCGTGGAGATTTGCTTTGTTCGCCTTTTCCTTTAGATAGGCTGTATACGTCAGTAAACTGTCCACATCACGTAAATCATAACTTTTTCTAACCTGATCTACATTTATTTTAAGATTGGACGCTGCCGGAGAGGCGTAACTCGAATCGTAAACGGTGATGGCACTTTCGATAAGCCATTTAAATTCTATTCTATTGCGTTCTTTATGACGTAAAAAGCCTTTTTGTAAATACGGCAATTCAGGCATATTCACAGATAATCTTTCTAGTGCTTTCAACACAATGTCATTTCCTGTTTTAGGTCGGGTTTCCGCAACCAGCACAATCTCATCCAAAGAAGCAACATCTTCTTCCAAATAAATTTCTTGAGTATTGTCGAATTCGCTGACCAATGTTTTAAAACTTTTAAAACCAATGGACGAAATAACTAAAGTATCGTTTACAAATTGATTGGGTACTTGTAATACGAATTTACCATCGGCATTACTTACAGTTCCGATAGTTGTGTTTTGCACGTAGATACTTGCACTTTCTATAGGCATCAGCGTACCGAAATCTGAAATTTTATTTTTGAGTTCCTTTTGCGAAAACGCAGAAAAACACAAAAAGCAAATTGATAACGTTAGTAGGTGTTTGAAATAATTTACTTTCATGTGGGAGTGGGGATTAATGATTTATCTCGCTTTTTATTCACTTAAAATAAAAACCTCATTTAAGCGGAATTGAATCACTAAAATGAGGTTTTCATATGTTGTTGCTGTTGTAATTCCTGTGTTGAATTACGTTGCTGGTTTATAATCTTTTTTATCGATTACCATTTTGGCGATAATTCATTTTGAATGTTCGCAAAATGATAATCAAAACAATTACGTCGCTGGTTTATAGTCTTTCTTATCGATTACCATTTTGGCGATAATTCTTTTTGAATGTTCGCAAAATGATAATCAAAACAATTATGTCGCCGGTTTATAATCTTTCTTATCAATTATCATTTTGGCGATAATTTCTCTCAAAATTTCAGAAGTGCCGCCACCGATTGGACCTAATCTACTATCACGCAACAATCGCGCCATTGGGTAATCTTCCATATAGCCATAACCACCTAAAAATTGTAGACAACCGTAAATAACCTCGTCAGCCATTTTAGTGGCATGCAATTTAGACATGGTCGCTTCTTTCACTACATATTCTCCTTTATTCAAGCGATAAGCCACAGAATAATTGAACTCTTTTGCGATTTCCATTTCTGTATAGAAATCCGCTACTTTATGACGTAATGCCTGAAATTTATCGATAGTTTTTCCAAACGCCGTACGCTCAGACATGTATTGTACCGCATATTCTAATGCGAATTCAGCTCTTGCGTGGGCGTTGATACCCATAATCAATCGTTCTAATGCAAAATGTTGCATGATGTAAGGGAAACCTTTGCCTTCTTCACCCATAAGTTGATCAGCAGGAATGGTCACATTATCAAATGCGATTTCACCGGTATCTGATGCTCTCCACCCTAACTTATCAAGTTTTGACGCTGAAATTCCTGGAGTATCTCTATCCATTACAAAAATACTCATCCCATTATGGCCAGCATCTGGATCTGTTTTAGCAGCAACTACTAAGTAATCACTGTAAATCCCATTCGTAATAAAAGTTTTGGATCCATTTATCACATAAGTATCGCCTTTCTTAACAGCAGTAGTGCGCATACCTGCAACATCACTTCCACCGAAGGGTTCTGTAATACATAAACATCCAATTTTATCGCCCAAAATACTAGGCGCTAAATATTTTTCCTTTATTTCATGACTGCCTTCTTTATTGAGGTGCGTCATTGCCAAATAAGCGTGTGCCCACATTGCTGCTGCAAATCCGCCAGAATTTATTTTTTGTAATTCCTCAAGGAAAATTACGGTATAAAACAAATCTAGGTTCATTCCACCATAAGCTTCAGGATAATTGATTCCGAAAAAGCCCATGTCGCCAAACTTTTTCCAAATGAATCGTTCAATAGTTCCCGTTTTTTCCCATTTGTCAATATGAGGAACGACCTCTTTCTTTAAGAAATCTTGTAAACTTTTTCTAAAAAGTTGATGTTCTTCTGTGAAGTACATGCTATTCATATATTGTATTTTTCAATTAATTAAGTTTCAAATATAACTTAATTATCTCAAATTTTTGAACTGGGAATTTTTTAACCAGTAACAACTCATCAAAAGATTTAAAGCCTTCTCTTAAGGTACGTTGCTCAATAATATAGTGTGCAATTTCATAATCGATGTGCTGAATGGTGACCAATTGATCTTTCGTAGCGCTATTAAGATCTAACTTCTCGATCGGTCTTGGTGTTTTAACTGCAAAATCATTGGTAAGACGTTCAATGACTTCTGGTGTTAATCCATAGATATCCTGAAGTTGGATTTCTGATATAAATCCGCCCTTAAATTTATTCCGGTATTTGATAATATTGTCGGACAACTTTTCTCCAATCCCATTCACCTTTTGTAGGTCTTGAGCGGTAGCGGTATTCAAGTCTGACTTTTGTGCAAATGTTTTTGAACCATACTTCTTTTGATCAGGATTTTTGGAATAATCTACCCAATTGGTTTTCGCTTTTGGTTGGGTAACCCATTCCGGAAATTTAAATAACGGTTGTAAAATTGCTAATAGTGAATCGGACACTTTTGTCACCTCCTGAAATTGTTTGGCAGAATTAACCCATTGGTCGGCGGCTCTAAATGCCAACAACCGATCGATTTCTACGGGTGACATTCCTAAGGTATAACCTTTAAAATCGGTGATGTAATTGGGATTGAAAGGATACACTTTAGGCTGGTTCTTTGCGGCAGCAACGAGCTTTAAGGAATCAACTTGCTTTCTGAATACTTCCAACTGTTTGGCATCTGTCTGGATATCTTCTGAAGAAAAGTCAACAAATGCATAAATACATTGGAAGACCACAATGAGTACGGCCAATAAAAAAATCCCATTCCGTTGACTGTTAGAAAACTTGAAATGGGATTTGATTGCCATGATGAATTATTTATTATTTAGGCTCCTGCTTTTTATAAAGAAGATTGGCCTTTAATTTTACAATATATGCATCTAAATCAAACTTGACTTCTTTAGACATAATGTACAATCCTATAATATTAGGGAATGACATTGCCAAAATCATCATATCTGAGAAGTCTAATACAGCACCTAAACTTACAGAAGCTCCGATTACTACAAAGACTAAGAATAACATTTTATAGATGAATTCGATTTTTTTACTTTTTCCGAATAAGTATGTCCAAGCTCTCATTCCGTAATAAGACCAAGAAATCATTGTAGAGAAGGCGAATAAGAAAACCGCCACTGCCAATACATATGGGAACCAAGATATTTGACTTCCAAAAGCATCAGATGTTAACTGCGCTCCTGCTAAACCTTCAACTTCGTGCATTCCAGTAAAGATTAATACTAATGCAGTTAAAGTACATACTACAACCGTATCAATAAATGGTTCTAATAAAGCCACAAAACCTTCAGATGGTGGATGGTTCGTTTTTGCTGTACTATGTGCAATTGCTGCGGAACCAACACCAGCTTCATTTGAGAATGCGGCCCGTTGGAAACCGACGACCAATACTCCAATGACACCTCCTTTTAATGCAGATGCACTGAACGCACCATCAACAATCGCTGAAAATGCAGGTGCTATATTTTCAATATTCATAATGATTACCGCCAATGCTGCTACAATGTAGATAGTTGCCATAATTGGCACTACTTTACCTGTAACTCTTGCGATACTACTGATACCTCCAATAATCACGATACCAACTAAAATCGCAGTTATAATCCCGAACCAAAATCCGTTACCTGCCAGCACTGGAAACTGTCCTGCCATTTGCTCAAAAGATTGATTGGCCTGGAACATATTTCCTCCTCCAAAAGAGGCACCAACTGCAAGTACAGCAAATAATCCAGCCAATACTTTTCCTAAACCTTTCATTTGACGTTTTTCAAGTCCGTAACGTAAATAGTTCATCGGACCTCCAAAAACACGTCCATCAGGTAAGATATCTCTATATTTTACACCTAAGGTACACTCAACAAACTTTGTAGACATTCCTAAAAGTCCACACACAATCATCCAAAACGTTGCTCCTGCACCACCTACTGAAACTGCTACTGCAACTCCGGCAATGTTACCTAAACCAACAGTTCCTGAAACTGCAGTTGCCAAAGCTTGAAAATGCGTTACTTGGCCTGGAGCATCAGGATCATCATATTTACCACGTGCTAAATCAATAGCGTGTTTAAAGCCTCTGAAATTAATAAAGCCCATTCTAATCGTAAAGAACACAGCTCCCACAACCAACCATATCACGATAAATGGAATTGGTTTTGTTAATGGATCACCATTAGGGTGTGTCAATACAACTGGTTTTTCATAAATTACTTGGGCAAAATTATGAGCCCCTTGTTCAATAACATGTTTTGAATTATCAGAATTATAAATGACTTTTCCTTCAGAGATTAAGTGACGTAATTTACCTTGAGCGGTTGATGTTACGGTGATTTCCTTACCATCCTTATCGGTTATGATAGCAATTGGTACATCTCTTGAAACTTTAGCCCCTTCCGGTTTAAGCCATTGTTTAAGCGTATATTTATTCTGAACCTCATTGGTCCAATCCGGAACACCAATTTGTTTTTCATCTGCATAAACCACAGGATCATAAACACCAATCGCTGCAAATGGATCCCAAAACAACACAGCACCTAAAGCCGCAACGGCAGGTGTCATTGTTCCGTTAAATACTTCTGTTATAGCACCTGTTTTTACAGTATAAACTGAAGTTTTTGTATTGCCAACGGCATCTGTTACAACCACTGAATATGGCACACCTTCAGTTAAGCCTACAGCCTTATTAGAAGTTAAGGGTGTGTTTTGATTACTCCATCTATAGGTGTAAGGCGCAACACCTCCTGTTGCGGTAATCGTAATAACACCATCATTAATGCTTTCTGATGGATTTACCACTTCTCCACGAACCTCCAAATCTTGAGCAAAAATTAATACGGGAAATAAGGTTAGAAATAGGGTAAGAAGATAATTCTTCATAAGTGAATATTGTATTAGTTAGTTATAATATTTGGTTAAAAACACCACAAGATGCTAAAAAAAAATGATTTTATAAAGGTTTGCTTGTTAAAATGAAAAACTTCGCAATTCTAGTGAAGATTGAAATAGTCTTAGGTATATATTGTAGTTTATACATTGATGACACCTTTATATAATCCAATTTAAATTGAATGTACACTGTGTCACAGAATTAGAATATCTAAAAACAGATTGTTATCTAAATAATCTAAGTTTCGAAGGTGAAAACCATCGCTTACAAATCAAAAACAGAAGACCGCTTTGTGTAAATTAAATCTTTAATGCGCATCCAAAAAGCGAAGAACAAATAAAGCGCAAATCCAAAGCCTACCGTTACAAAGGTCAAATACATAAAAGATATGCGTACCACTTTGGCCCGAATACCCAACCTGTCGGCAATACGCTGACAAACGTAATACCCACGTTTTTGAAAATAAAGTAAAGGTTTATAGAAGATGTTCATCAAAACAAAGTTGCTAAAAATTAATCATATAAAAAAAAGCCACTTCAAATAAAGTGGCCATTTTTTAAAACTATTTTTTAGTTATGAATGATTGGATCAGGATTACCATCTGGATCACCCTTTACAGTGCCATCTGAAGACGGATTTCCTAATAATAGAACACCTGCAGCATGTGGTGCTGCCATAGAAGTTCCGCTAATTGAATTGTAACCACCACCTTTCCAAGTTGAATATACTGACACACCAGGTGCACAATAATCTACTGCAGATCCATAGTTAGAAAATGAAGCCCAGTTATCGCTAGAATTCATTGCTGAAATGGTGTAAATATTATTTCCATTGACTCTTGCTGGAGAATGATTGTTTGCGTTGTCAGACTCATTACCTGCCGCTAAAGCAAACTTCAATCTAGAAGAAGCTGCTAAAACTGCATTATCAAGTGCTGTAGAAACGCCTCCACCTAAACTCATATTGGCAACGTCATTACTACTAGCATTTGCTGCAACATAATCAACACCGGCAATTACTCCTGAGGTTGAACCACTACCACGTCTATCTAAAACTCTAACCGCGACAATTGTTGTACCTGGGGCAACACCTACAGAACCTATAGAATTGTTAAGTGCACCGATAGTTCCGGCAACATGCGTTCCATGACCGTTTTGATCATCTGGAGTTGAGTTTTTTCCTAAAAATGATCTACTTCTAGCCTCGTCAACATTTAAATCTGGATGGTCTAAATCTACTCCTGAGTCTATCACCCAAGCCGTGTGCGCTGAAGCCGTAGTTCCACCGCCAACTCTTAACGTGCCATAAGGAATTTGTTGATCTGGTGAAGAACCACCACCGTTTCCTCCTGGTTTGCCTCTGTAAGGTGCTATTTTTATAGTCATATCTCTTTCGATACTTTTAACGCGCGAATCGCCTTTTAAAAGTCGTAATTGCTCATCCGTTAAGTTGGCGGCAAACCCATTTAAAGTATGTCCGAACGTTTGTGTAATTGAAGCTTCGGTCAGTTTTGCCATTTTAAATTCTTCAACATACATCGCTTTCAAATCTTGCATTTGTCGCTCGTATACCTCTGGCGTTGCTGCTTTCTGAAGTGGCGCCAATTTATTGTGGATATCATTATAAACCACAATATAACTACCAGGAATTGCTTGTGATTCCTCGAATGTTACGTTTTCAGCTTCTACTACTGGGTGTTCTGTTGAATCAGTTTGACAGTTAATAAGTGTCATACTTAGAACGCCGACAAAAGAATACTTTAAAATTGATTTAATCTTCATTTTTTACTATTTAAAGGTTAATTTGACTCTCAAGTTAGGGCTTATTTGTTAAAATTTTTAACACTTTCTTATGTTTTCGATGAAAAACATGTGTTAAAATCAAATTCGCTCCTTATTTATATATCATAAACACCACAAAAATTAAAACCCTTCAGACTTAATTAAAGCATGCCCAATGGCACATTCCATACATTTATTTTTGTCACAATATTCCGTTTTGAGCTGAAGGAGGGCTTGTGAAATCATGGCTGACGTTGCAATAGGTTTAAGATGATGATACGCTGTAATAATGCTATTATTTTCTGGACTTATCTTTTGTGCAAGAACTAAGGTAGGCTCCGTAGGATTCTTACCTTGATATTTTAGATAGCTAAACCTAAGTGGCAAAACGGTATTGATCAGCAGCAAATCAATGAAGTTTTTTGTGAGCAGTTTTTTAGATGTTTTAGATGTTTTTTCGAACGTGAAATGTGTCTCCCAAAATTCTGAGGTCCCCACTTGGAACAGTGCATACAAATCTTCCAGAGATTCTGCCGCCATCACCTTAGTGAAAAAATTGGGATGCTGATAGTACAACATCGCCAATTGGGACAGTCTTATGGTTGGAAAATTGGGAGGTCGAAGCCTGAAGAATTGTAGCGGAATGACATTCGTAGTGGATAAATTAAATTTCTGCTTCAAAAATTGATACTCCTTTATCAGATTCAAATAATAGGCATTTTCAACATCCTTTTCCAATACACCAACTTGTCCAAAAAATAAAGCTTCCAGTTGCAATGGCTGGCTTTGTAGTTTTCTAACAATTGAAAAATCAAAGGAGTTGGCCATACTCAAAAATGCAGCTCCATTAACTTTGAGTCCGAAATTCTTGGCTAAAAGAACAAACAGCACCGCTTCCCAATCGTTTTTAGAAGTGTCCAACAACTCTTCAATCATGGTCGACTTTCTTTCGAGACGTTCTATATAAAGGCGCTCCAGCCAATTCTGCAGTAAAAAATCATCAACGTCAGCAAAGTCTGATTCGCAATTGATCCATTTATGTGGTGTCAGCAATAACTTTTGGTAATTATGGAATACATTTTTATGAATTATCGACTTTAGTTCCAACGTGGGAATAATGGAATTGTCTTTCCTAAAGATATCAGTATCGTGCTCATAAACTACATGTAAAATGACATTATCATAGGCAGCATCTACTTCATGGTTATGCACATACCAATCACTAGATTTGATATGTATCTCCACATTTCCCACCCATATCTGTCCGTTAATTTGAAGTTGAGCATTGAAAAAATCGGGACCACCATTGAGATTAGGCTGTCCGTTGTTGCGTAAAACAATTGCTTCACCATGTGTAGTTTGTAACCTGGCGGTATCAAACTTTTTAAATTGCCATATATAATGGAGAAAAGCCTCTTGCATACCTTTAAAATTAAGATATTAAAGGCTCGCTATTACATGGTATAGAAGATTAATTTAAATCAAGAACACCAAAAGAGACTACTGCTCAATACTTTGCGCTTCAAAACCTGTAATTGTTTGGTCGCTGATGGTTACCGATATCTGAATTGGATTGCAACACACTTCACAATCTTCCACATAACTTTGGTGCGGCACAGAATAGTCCAAGAGCATTGAAATCTCTTCCCAACAATAAGGGCATTGAAAAAAGTGCTCTTCCATAGGTTCCTAGCTTACTTGTTCTAGTTCTTCTTGAATGGTTTCCCACTCTTGCATTAAGCTGGCAAGTTTTTCCTTTTTCGCCTTATAGCGATCAAAGAATTTCGGATCAGCGCTGGTTTTGTCATAATCTGTTGCAAGGTCGGCATCCATCGATTTGATTTCCTTTTCATGTTGGCTAATTTTAGCTTCAACATTACTCAACCTATTATTCAACGATTTCAATTTCTTCTGATCTTCGTAAGTCTGCTTATTGGTTTCTTTAGGAGTTTCTTTAACCACATCACGTTTTTCAATCTCTCTCAAGTTTTCAACATTACGCTGATCTAGATAAAAATCAATATCGCCTAAGTATTCTTTGATGCGTTGGTCTTTGAACTCATACACACTATTAGTCAAACCTTGAAGGAAATCCCTATCATGCGATACTAAGATTAATGTGCCTTCAAATCTGGTCAGTGCCTCTTTCAACACATTTTTAGATTTGATGTCCAAGTGATTGGTAGGCTCATCCATTACCAGCACGTTAAAGGGTTGTAATAATAATTTAGCCAAGGCCAAACGGTTACGCTCACCACCGGAAAGGACTCTTACATATTTATCAGCTTCTTCGCCTCTAAAAAGGAATGACCCAAGAATATCACGGACTTTACTCCTATTCTTTTCATTGGCGGCGTCAATCATAGTGTCCAACACTGTCTTGTTACCATCTAAATACTCCGCCTGATTTTGAGCAAAATATCCGATTTGAACATTATGACCGAGTTTTAAATGGCCTTCATATTTTAATTCGCCTACAATAATTTTTGCCAAAGTAGATTTTCCTTGACCGTTTTGACCAACAAAAGCAATCTTACTTCCGCGTTCTACATTAAGGTGAATATTTTTTAGAACTTGAAGATTCCCATATCTTTTGGAAATATGATCCGCTTCAACCACAACTCTTCCAGGCATCACTGACACCGGGAAGTTAAGCGTCATCACACTATTATCATCTTCATCAACTTCAATTCGATCCATACGATCCAATTTTTTAATGAGCGATTGTGCCATGGTTGCTTTAGAAGCTTTAGCTCTAAACTTCTCTATTAGCTTTTCAGTTTGCTCAATCTGCTTTTGCTGATTTTTTTGCGATGCCAATTGCTGAGTTTTAAGCTCATTACGAAGCACTAAATAGTCAGAATAAGCCTTTTTATAATCGTAAATTCTTCCAAGGGAAATTTCAATGGTGCGGTTAGTTACGTTATCCAAGAACATTTTATCATGCGATACAATTACGACAGCACCTACATAATTCTTCAAAAAGCCTTCAAGCCAGATAATGGATTCAATATCCAAGTGATTGGTAGGCTCATCCAAAAGTAGGATGTCATTGTTTTGAAGTAATAATTTAGCAAGCTCAATACGCATACGCCATCCACCGGAAAAAGTATCCGTCAACTTATTAAAATCTTCACGCTTAAAACCAAGTCCTTGTAGAATTTTCTCTGTCTCGCCTTGATAGTTGTACCCACCAACAATTTCATATTGGTGCTGGAACTCGCTCAAATCGACCATCAACTGATGATACAAATCACTTTCATAATCTGTACGCACCACCAATTGTTCATTGATGTGTTCTATTTTAGCTTCCAGTTCTTTAATTTCCTTGAAGGCTTCATAAGCTTCTTCAAGTACGGTTCTTCCCAAAACAAAATCGATATCCTGTTTTAGAAAACCGATGCTCAAATTTTTATCGGCAGCAATCTGTCCAGAATCTGGTTCTATTTCTTTGGATAATATTTTAAGCATGGTGGATTTACCTGCACCGTTTTTTCCGATGAGGCCAATTCTGTCGCCAGCGCCAAGTCTGAAAGTGATATCTTCAAAAAGGTATTCCCCCTGAAAAGAGATAGAAAGATTGTGTATATTGAGCATTTTTGTAAGGATTTCTACAAAACATTGATTTTAAAAATCTTAAATTTGTAGTTTATTTGAAAATGCAAAAGTAATCATTTACCATGATAAATAAAGGAAGTAAATTGTATAGTATTTTTACGGGTGTTTGTCCGAAATGTCATGAAGAATCCATGTACTTTAATCCGAACCCTTATATGATGGCGGATACCCTTAAGATTCGTGAGAAATGTTCCAATTGCCAAACTACATACCGCATGGAGCCCTCTTTCTTTTTTGGGTCCATGTATGTGAGTTATGCGCTAGGCGTTGCTTTTGCAGTAGCAGCCTTCATTATAAGTTTCTTCTTTT
The DNA here is from genome assembly GCF_947500795.1 of uncultured Gelidibacter sp. Classification (GTDB taxonomy): domain Bacteria; phylum Bacteroidota; class Bacteroidia; order Flavobacteriales; family Flavobacteriaceae; genus Gelidibacter. Next base: position 237,084 of record NZ_CANMTE010000003.1, read on the forward strand.
TTGATTCCAGCTTAACCACAGCATTTATTGCCATTATTGGAACACTTGTAGTCTTTATGCCTATTATTATGCGATTATCGCGTAACATTTGGATCAATATGTTTATGAGCTACGACAAGAGTCTGGCAAAAAAACATGCCAAATAAAAACCTTAGGCCTAAATTAATCTTTAAAAGTAGAAGCGTAGGGAAATCCTATTTCGCTTGGAAGCGCTTGATATCTATTTCCGTTTCTAATGGTGTATCATGTTCCAAGTGCTGAAATAATTGTTTTGCCACATAAGGCCCAATCATCACACCACGTGTGCCCAATCCGTTTAAGATAGCCATATTCTTATATTCTGGATGTCTGCCCACAAGAGGCCTTCTATCTTTAACTGTAGGGCGTATGCCTGCAACTTGATTGACCACTTCATAATCGCAACTGATAAGTCCCTCTAATTTATCGAGGAGTTCTGTTTTTGCGGCTTCGGTTATAGCATGGGTTTTGTCTTCCCAATTGTAGGTGGCACCTACAGAATAACAATCGTCGAGTTCAGGAACAACAAAAATAGATGCTTTCAAAATAAACTCCATTTTAAGGTTTGGTGCTTTAATGGTTAACACTTCACCTTTGGCTACATGTAATGGAAGTTCCTTAAAAAACGGGTTTTGAACCATCCCAAATCCTTCGGCAAAAACAATGAATTTAGCCTTAACATTTTTGTAATTAACTTCATTATCACCCATAGCAACCGCATTATAATCAAAGCGTTCTTGAGCATAACTGTTGATGGTTTTTAAATACAGTTTATAATGCTGCAGTAACGTTGATGTGTCAATCCTACCGGTTTCCATGACTTTTCCAAAACCAAAAGGGGCATCTATGCTTGAATTGGAATTACTGATGACTTGCGGATGAAGGTAATTTTCCAAGCTTGGTTTATCAGAAGCATTAAACCAATCGTTCTGTTCTTCAATGGAAGCAAATCTTCTATAGACTGGAAGTTTATAATCTAACTTCACGCCCAATAATTTCTCCAGATGTCCATAAAATGAGGCTGCCATTTCTAACTGCTCCTTAGCCTTCCATACACCTGTAAAACGTTTTAGAATAACCGGATTATATAACCCTGCCGCGACGATGGACGACTGTTGAGAATGATCATCAAACACTAGGAATGATTTCCCTTGAGCCCGTAATTCTTCGCACAGAGAAACACCAGCCAATCCACAACCTACAATGATATAATCCACTTCTTTCATAAGCACAAAAGTACTATACTTAATTGTAATTCATAATAAAAAAACGCCTGCAAGGCAATCCGAAAATTAGGGCATAAAAAAACGCCCACTTAAAAAGTGAGCGTTTCGTTTATTATGATAGCCTTAAATTAATAAGACCACATGTCTTGTTCAAAATCACGAATCTTGTCTTTGATACGATCAGACTCCAATAGTTGCATTAAAGCGTTGTCAGCTACATACTCCTTAACTTCTCTATCGCCATATACGTTTTCTTCTTTGTACATATAACCATTAAATCGTCTAGAATTCAACAAATGGTCAAAAGAAAATTGCGTAGCGCTATTCTTGTTATTAAAGGCTTTAGCTTGGTGCAATACATCTCTCACTTCAGGATAGAACACCCAGAATAGAGCGATAGGTTGCTTGTTAGCTTCATCTTCAGAGTCAATAAAGTTAACGTCTGGTGCAGCCGGAGCGATACCTAAAAGTCTGTATTTTAATTCGCCTTGACGTTTGTCAAAATACCATAATCCTTTGATAAGGTAAGCACTGATGTCATAGGACTGAATGTCTCTTTTGATGATGTATTCTGGAGACACAAACCCTTCAGAGTTGTACTGTTGGTATCCAATATCTAAAGTATCAGTTTTTGACATGATAGATTGGACGTCTTTATAATTACGCTTTGTAGTAAAGTAAGAATCATCATAAACGTTTTTGATATTTCCTTCTCTTACATTTTTCCATAACACATCAAATAATGAACGTCTGTTCGCTCCGATATTATTAGTGTCAATTGGATAATAGAGTGGAAAATTCACACGCTCATCAAGAACGATTTTTTCCCAAGTCATTTTTGAAAACATGATATCTCTATCATCAACATAACCGTATTCAAGCGGTTTGTCGTTATCCATCGCCTTTTGAGCATCAGATTTTACACCAATTTCTTCTGGTGTCTTTGCGTTGAGTATATTGGTTTGACCAAACGAACTCACTGCCAACCCAATACTTAAAACGGTTAATAAACAATATTTTAATTTCATCTTTTTATTATTATTTGGGATATTACCTATCGTTGTTATTCAACGTTGCAACTGAACTTATAGTATATTAGTTAGATATTTCTATAAATACTGGAGACGCTGGAAGTAGTTTTATACTGCTATTTCCTTGAATTTGTGATTTGATATCAAAGATTTGTACGGCATCACCTCTTGAGGCTTTACGAAGCGCACTTCTTGCTTGGTCATTCATTCTATTACCATTAACAGTAACCGTTGGTTGACCAGGAACTTTAATCTTAAATGATGTTACATTGATATTAAGATCAAAGTCAAAATCAAATAACTTCGCATCAACTGTAGCTATTTCAACATTGCTCTTTGGTAAGCTTACGTTATCAGCTTGACCTGCAATTGTACCAGATGGCTTAGGAATGTCCTTAATTCTGAAAGTAGATCTGTCACTCACTTTAGTACCATCAGGAAGCGTTCCTGTAACACTAATTGTAACTTCTTTACCAGAACCAGGGTTCATAACATATTTACCAGTACCAGAAGCCTTAGAAAGACCTGGAGCAGATGCATTCACATTATTATCCGGAACACCAGCAAAAGAAATGGTCATTGGGTTAGCAACACCACGGTAAACTACGTTCATCTTATCTGCTGAAATAGTTGCAGAGTTTGGTTTAGGAACTACAGCATAACTACTTTTTACAGGGATTTTAATAATAGAATCGCCTTCTTTAAATTGGAACTCACCAACAATCTCTCTTTCTCCTACACCACCTGCAGGGAATTTCAATAAGGTTTTACCAGCTTGCATAGCGTCTGGAGATAACTCTTTACCATTGATGATTACTTTATCAGCTCTTAAAGTCTGATCTTTCTTACCTAAGATAATTGTTCCAGTAAACTCTTCTCCACTGAAGAATGCAGTTTTGTCCGGTACAACAATCGCGTCAAAGTTTGTTAAAGAAGCTTCAATTTTAAGTTTACCTGCTAACATAGAAGATAATACTTCAGACTCAGCAGTTTTAACATCCGCTTGCATTTGTGTAATCTTCGTTAATGATGCTACCATTGGGAAGCCTTCAAAATGATAGTTTAACCATCCTTTTGAAATTCCGTCAGTAGTTTTTACATCATTAGTAGCGAATTTCTTAACAAGATCTGCTTGGATATCTTTATTGTCTTCGCCTAGAACTTGAATCACACCATCTCTATAGGTTTTGATCTGATCTAAGAACTCTTGGCCTTCTTTAGTAACTTTGTCACCACTGAACCATTTTTCATCAAGAAAATCAGTTCTGTCCATTTTCTCATACTCAGATGGATCGTCTACAGATTTCAATAAATCTGCCTTAACATTCTCTAAATAAGCATTAAAATCTGAAGAAAGCTTATCAATAGCGTCTGCTTTTGCTTTTAATGGTTGGTATTTAGCTGGTTGCTCTTCAACCTTATCTGCTAAACCTTGCATAAACGCAGCATTACGTGCTGTTGCAGATGCATTAGAATCACTGATTCTTTCGTTCATTAACCCAAATGCTGAAAGCACTTCTTTCGACATATTAAGTGCCATCATTGCGATAAACACCAAATACATAAGGTTAATCATTTTTTGTCTTGGGGATAATTTTCCTCCTGCCATTCTAATTAGTTTTTAGTTGTTGGTTAATAATTTCTACTAATTCCTAATTAGTTTCTGTTCATTGCAGAAAGCATTCCGCCATATACACCGTTTAATGAAGATAAATTTGAAGCTAAAGATTTCATTTGTTCTTTAAGTTTCTCAGCATTCTCAACTGCTTCTTCGTTAATTGAAGCTTGACGACTTGCAGACTCCATTTGTACTTTATATAGACTGTTCAATGATTCCATTTGTGCAGCAGCCAATGACATTTCTTCACTGTACTTTTTAGTAGCAGCAATAGAATCTACAGCTGGGCTGATTCCTTTTGCAGCACCTTCAAAGTTTTTAATGCTGTTTCCTAAGCTTGCCATAAGCTCGCCATCAATTTTGGCATCTTTAAGTAATTCGTCTAATTTTCTAGATAAAAGACCTTCAGCATCTTTAGGCTGCTCTTTTTTTCTATCGACACTTTGTCCTCCTGCCAATTCAGGATATACTAATGACCAGTCAAGATCATTATCTACAGGTTCAAATGCAGAGAGTGCGAATACTGCTGCTTCTGTTACTAATCCTGCGATTAGCATTTCGTTTCCTCCTGGCCAGTGCATGATTTTGAAAAGTGCACCTAGAATTACTACTGCGGCACCTAGGCCGTAAATCATATTCATTGCTTTTTTACTTAATGCCATAATGTTTGTTTTTTAGATAAGAAAGATTTCTTAAGTAGATTAATATTTAGTTTTGGTTGTATTAGTTTTTGTTTGTTGCTGCGTTTGATGTAATATCTGTACCCATGTAATCTTGTACAGTTCTAAATCCGATATAACTTCTTGCAGAATCTGCATATTCATAATCTCTAGAGCTTACTTGTAAGAAGTAGGCAACATCTTTCCAAGATCCTCCACGTACAACTTTACGTTGGTTGTTTGGATCGTTTACATTAGGATTAATAGTAGACATGTATTCGTACGATGCTGGATCATAAGAACCATTTACCCATTCTGAAACGTTACCAGCCATATTATATAGATTGTAATCGTTAGGCTCATAAGATTTTGCCTCAACAGTATACAATGCCATATCAGCTGCGTAATCTCCACGTAAAGGTTTAAAGTTTGCTAAGAAACAACCTCTATCATTTTTAGCGTAAGGTCCACCCCAAGGGAATGTTGCTCCTTGTAGGCCTCCTCTGGCAGCATATTCCCATTCTGCTTCTGATGGTAATCTGAACGCGTTCACATTATGCTTACCTCTACTCTTTTGGTCAGCGTTTTTATATAATGTTCTCCATTTAGTAAATGCATTTGCTTGTTTCCAAGACACACCCACTACAGGATATTCTCCGTAAGCATCATGCCAGAAATAATCGTTATGCATTGGCTCATTGTAAGAGTAAGCGAAATCTCTAATCCAAGCCGTAGTATCTGGGTAAACCGCAACTTCTTCAGTAACTAAAACGTCTTTACGTCTTAAGTCTCTGTTTTTAGCAGCCTTTTGGATGTCCATATACGTGTATTGGAATTTGAATTTCTTAACATCCCAAGTACGTTGTCCGTTATACGACTCTTCTATAGGAAGATACATTGTATCCATAACCTCAGCGTAGTACTCATCTGGATATTTGCTTGTGTCAAAGATTAACTTCACATCTTTGTTCAGTTTTCGACCTTCGTAACCTGTAGGGCCTAAACCACTATAGTTATCATACATATATTTTTCATATACAGTCATGTTATCAGGATCAGCATCTTTAAATGCAAATTCACCAGTTCCTCCATCACCAGGAGTCAAACCAAAGTCGTCAGCAATAATAGCTAACTTAGTTCTGATAGTAGAATCTCTTACCCAGTTTACGAACTGACGGTATTCACTATTCGTGATTTCAGTTTCGTCCATGTAAAAGGCTCTAACTGTGGCAGTTTTGGTTGGGGCATCTTGAATACCTGCCAAATCATCATCAGATTTACCCATAATGAAAGATCCACCAGGTACTAGTGTCATTCCATAAGGCTTCTCTGGGTGCCATTTCTTTCCTTTAACTCCTACCAGTTCTCCTCTGTCTCCAGAATTACAACTAGCCAATAGAGCTAAAACAGCGGTTAATAAAGCGAACTTCTTCATATTCATATAAACTCGAGGTTAAATTATTTAGTCTTAAATGTTCAGTTTCTGTTTTTTGAGGGAGTAAACATATCTATATATTTTCAAAAAAACAATTTTTTTTTAACTTTTTTTGCATTTCATCCCAAAAAGCAAGCATTTCATCGATTAAAAAAACGTTAAGAGAAATGGTTAATAACTGTTCTTTTTGTAGGCTTTATACCACCTTTCGGGGATTTTGCCGTGTGTTGCGTCTGTATAATCCTCATGTGTGCAAGGTAATAACGTATGCTTTTTTAATTTATTATTGACATCGGGTAAAAAGGGAATTTCGATCCACCAACGTCCTGTTTTGATACTTTTATAAAAAATCAGCTCGTCATCGTCAATTAAAACGTTGAATTTTTGATAGTTTATAGGATCACCCAAAACATCTTCACTTACGCGGCAATTCACGCCTTCAACGAAATACCACATGATTTGCGCCACCAGCATTGCCGTGATATGGTCATCAGTAGAATATTGGTATTCATAAACCCCAAATGACGATACTTTATTACTAATTCCAGCATATCTTGCAATAGCGCAAATTTCCTTTCCATCTAAGCCGTTTGGCGAATATTTTTGCGATTTAGAGAGTTCTGAAGCCTTAACTGCCTTTAAATCAACACTCACGATATGAGCATCTCGCATAACAGGCTCCACTAAATTGATCGCATTGGAAACTTCACCCAAGCGATACGCTTCAAAGTACAGCTTTTCCATAAGGTCTATTTCCTCTTGCGAATTGAAATAGGTTTGGTACCCAATGGTAGAATAGTTAAATAGATTATAAGGTTCTTCCAATATGATTTTGCCCAAATAGCTATTGTTTTTGATAGGAAGTGTCGAATCTCCCAAATCAAAATTGCTATCTACATTAACCACATTCACCATAGGACAAATACTGTCATACGCTCTATAATTAGGATATGTCAAATCTTGACTGCCTCCTAATATGATAGGAATAATCTTCTTTTCGAGCAAAATGGTGATGGTGGTTCTCAGTGCAAAATAAGTATCCTCAACGCTATCACCCTTCAAAATATCACCCAAATCAGCCATATTGGTGTGCCAATTTCCAGGATATAAGCTATAAAAAACCTTTCTAATGTTATTCAATTGCACCTCAGATCCCATATAATTGATATCATTCCTATTTTCAAGGACGCCCAGAATTGCAATTTTTACATTATCAAGATCTGGAAGACCATGTTGTTTGGAATGTATTTTCAATTTCTTACCTAAAGCCTGAGGCAATAACAGCTCATTATGAGCTAAAACCTCATCAGAGACAGGAGACAAAAAGTTAAATGTCATCTATTATTTCTTTTTAGCAGTTGCTGTTTTCTTGGTTGGTTTTTTCTTTACCGCCTTTTTTGCAGTTTTTTTCTTAGGCGCTTTGGCTTCGATCATAGCTTTTGCTTTTTCTAAAGTAAACTCAGATACATCTACAGATTTATCAAGTTCTATTTTAGTCTTGCCTTTCACGATGTTATGTCGGCCCCAACGTGCTTTTTCTATGCGAATGCCTTCTTCCTCCCAATTATGGATGAGTTTATCTATTTCTTTTTGAATTTTATCTTCAATCAATTCTACGATATCTTTATCGGACAAATTATCCCAATCGTATTTTTTATTGACGTTAATAAACATGTTATTCCACTTGATAAAAGGACCAAATCGACCTTTCCCTTTCTGAACAGGCAACTCTTTATACATATATATAGGAGCATCTGCTTTTTCCTTTTTTTTAATCAGTTCAATAGCAACATCAAGCTCAACATTTAAGGCCTCCATTCCTTTTGGAAGCGACACAAAGTTATCACCGTATTTCACATAAGGCCCAAAACGACCATTATTGACTTCCACTTCCTCTCCCTTATAAGTACCTAACGATTTTGGAAGCTGAAAGAGATCCATCGCCTCTTCATAAGTAATGGTATTTAATTGCTGATCTGGCGACAGACTGGCAAACAAAGGTTTTTCATCTTCTTCAACAGTCCCTATTTGAACCATAGGTCCGAATTTCCCTAAACGCACACTCACCTGTCGGCCCGTTTTAGGATCTTTACCCAATACACGTTCTCCCGATTCACGTTCAGCATTTTCTTGAACATCTTCAACCTGCGGATGGAAATCTTTATAGAAATCCCTCATCATTTTAGTCCAATCTTCTTTCCCTTCGGCTATTTCATCAAAATCAGCTTCAACTTTTGCAGTGAAGTTATAATCTAATATGCTTTCAAAGTGATTCACCAAAAAGTCAGTAACAATCATTCCAATATCCGTTGGCACTAACTTCCCTTTATCTGAACCTACTTTTTCAGTTAATTCTTTATCTTTTACTTTACCACCTTTTAATATCAACTGTGTATAGTTACGTTCTACACCTTCAACAGCACCTTTTTCAACATAGTTTCTATTTTGAATGGTTGAAATTGTTGGCGCATATGTAGATGGACGACCAATACCCAATTCCTCCAATTGCTTCACTAATGACGCTTCCGTATATCTATATGGTGGTCTTGTGTAGCGCTCGGTAGCAGTAATGTATGAATTTAGAAGTGTTTCATTGGTACGCATAGCTGGCAACATACCTTCTTGCTCAGAATCTTCATCATCAGTACCTTCCAAATAGACTTTCAAAAATCCGTCAAAAGTGATGACCTCTCCGTTAGCCGTAAACAACTCCTTATGTGTTGATGCGCTAATCTTAACGTTGGTACGCTCCAATTCTGCTTCACTCATTTGTGAGGCAATGGCACGTTTCCAAATTAAATCATATAATCTTGCCTGATCTCTGTCAATATTCACTGAATGTACAGAGAAATCAGTCGGTCTTATGGCCTCATGCGCTTCTTGAGCACCTTTACTTTTCCCTTTATAATTACGTGGTTTACTGTATTTGTTGCCGTACGCTGCCTTAATTTCTGCTTCTGCGCCTTTACGTGCGTCATCTGATAAGTTGACACTATCCGTTCTCATGTACGTAATCAAACCGGCTTCATACAAACGTTGCGCCATGGTCATGGTTTTCGATACCGAAAAATACAGTTTACGAGCCGCTTCCTGTTGTAATGTAGACGTTGTAAACGGTGCAGCTGGCGATTTCTTTGCCGGCTTTTTATCTAAATCTGCTACTTTAAATGCAGCAGCAGCATTCGATTCTAAGAATTTATAAGCTTCCTCCTTGGTTGAAAAGTTTTTTGGAAGTTTTGCTTTGAAGGTCTGCCCTTCTTCATTTGAAAATTCAGCATCTATTCTATAAGACGCTTCTGGAGTGAAATTTTGTATTTCTCTTTCACGCTCCACAATAAGCCGCACAGAAACTGACTGTACACGACCTGCTGAAAGTCCGCCTTTCACTTTACGCCATAACACTGGCGACAACTCATAACCAACAATTCGGTCCAAAACACGACGTGCCTGTTGGGCATCTACTAAATTGTAATCAATATCTCTTGGATTCTCAATAGCCTTAAGAATGGCAGTTTTTGTAATCTCATGAAAAACGATACGTTTGGTTTTCGCTTTGTCCAATTTTAAGGTCTCAGCTAAATGCCAAGCAATGGCCTCACCCTCGCGATCCTCATCACTTGCTAGCCAAACCATTTCGGCTTTCTTTGCTAACTCTTTCAGTTTTTTTACAACTGCTTTTTTATCTTTAGAAACTTCATATTTTGGTTTAAAATCGCCTTCAACATCTACCCCCAATTCTTTAGAAGGCAGATCGGCAATATGTCCAAAACTGGACTCTACCTTATAATCCTTACCTAAAAATTTTTCAATAGTTTTAGCCTTCGCAGGGGACTCAACAATTACTAAGTTCTTCGCCATATCTGATTTTTTCTGGCTACAAATGTATATGAAAAATAATTATTCAACCTAATTTTAAAAATTTAAGCCTATTTATCTGCAGTTTACCGAATAGCGATAGCCACAAAAAAAAGCCTGAATGTTCAGGCTTTTATTATATATATGGTGTGTGAAATTTAAAACGTCTCCGTTTTACCTATTTGATGCAATTCACTGGTTTCGTCAAACCCAATCGTTTCCTTATAGATGTAATAAATAGGATGAAACATAAACGGTGCGAGAAACAAACTTCCAATGCCACAGGTTACGACGGTCAGTATCATCATTATTATATAGAACACGATGAGTAAGCCAAATGTTAATACCCATTTTTTATTTCCCAACCTAAAACTAGAGCTTACGATATTGCCTATTGACCATTCTGGATTAAAAGCAAAAACAACTGCGAAGAATGCTAATGGAACCATGACATATATAAGTGGTAAGTAAAAAGCTAATGCTGCCGGAATCGCAATTACTATCGTAACAAGCATTAACAACAGTAATTTTCCAAAGTATTCCTTTTTCATGAAATATAACAAATCAGTAGTTTTCACTTCCCGTCCTTCATCTAAAGCTCTCAGAATTCTAAAAAATGCGGCATTTAAGGCCACCTGAATGGCAGCAACCACTAAAATACCCAACATAAAAAGCAAGCCGTATACAATAGTAAAACCTTCTAATAGGCTGCTCACGCTATTAGACTCAAAATCTCCTGATTCCGATTGTGCAACTATCGCCATAACAAATGGCACATAAAAGATGAGAATAAAAGGCAACATCAAAATCATGACGAACAATTGCATTAAAAAACCTTGCAACCAGCTTTTCTTGAACAGTTCTATGGATTGGTTAAATATGGTTCCGAAATCTAAAGCCCTAGCATTGGCTAATTTGGATTGAAATTCTACTGGTGACATTTTTGAGGTTTTTAGTTGGTTAGATATCAAAGGAACCATTAATTTTTAACAATATCAAAACATTTTTAAATACTGTCACTTTGTCACAATCATTAAAATAATCATATCTTTGCAGCTGCATTTTATAGAAGTGTAAAATTCAAATTCAGACGTTTCAAAAGCCTTATGGAGAAAATTATTGACGAAAGCAAACAAGGAAAATCTCTAGTACTAGAACCAAAAAATGGTAATACCCGAAAACTTTTTATTGAAAGTTATGGCTGCTCCATGAACTTTAGTGACAGTGAAATTGTGGCTTCCATCCTATTAAAGGAAGGCTATAATACCACCCAAACCTTAGAAGAGGCTGATCTTGTCCTGGTAAACACCTGCTCTATTCGCGATAAAGCTGAACAAACTGTACGTAAAAGACTGGAAAAATATAACGCTGTAAAACGCATCAACCCGAAAATGAAAGTTGGCGTTCTCGGCTGCATGGCGGAACGTTTAAAAAGTAAATTCTTAGAGGAAGAAAAAATTGTCGACCTCGTTGTGGGTCCAGACGCTTATAAAGATCTACCAAATTTATTGGCAGAAGTTGATGAAGGTAGAGATGCCATCAACGTTATCTTGAGTAAAGACGAAACTTATGGTGATATTTCTCCTGTCAGATTAAACTCCAACGGGGTTTCTGCATTTGTTTCCATAACACGTGGTTGCGACAATATGTGCACCTTTTGTGTGGTTCCTTTTACTCGCGGTCGTGAGCGCAGCCGTGATCCACAAAGTATTTTAGAAGAAATCAAAGATCTTTGGGACAGAGGGTTTAAGGAAATTACCCTTTTAGGTCAAAATGTGGATAGTTATTTATGGTATGGCGGTGGACTTAAAAAAGACTTCGACAAAGCTAGCGATATCCAAAAGGCAACAGCCGTTAATTTTGCCAATTTACTAGATTTATGTGCAAAGGCATATCCTAAAATGCGCATCCGTTTTTCAACATCTAATCCTCAAGATTTAACTTTGGATGTGATTGAAACAATGGCGAAACACAAAAATATATGTGACCATATCCATTTGCCTGTGCAAAGTGGCAGCAACCGTATTTTGAAAGAAATGAATCGTCTTCACACCCGTGAAGAGTATTTTGAACTTATAGATAATATCAGACGCATTCTTCCTGATTGCGCTATTTCTCAGGATATGATAGCAGGTTTCCCAACTGAAACTGAAGAAGACCATCAAGATACGTTAAGCTTAATGGAATATGTAAAATATAATTTTGGTTATATGTTTACCTATTCTGAACGTCCTGGGACTTTGGCCGAACGAAAAATGGAAGATGATGTACCTGAAGAGATTAAGAAAAGACGTTTGGATGAGATTGTCCAATTACAAAGACAACATAGTGAGTTCAGAACCAAAGCATTTTTGAATACTACTGTGGAAGTTTTGATTGAACGCGAATCCAAAAAATCAGATCAAGAATGGTCTGGACGAACTTCACAAAATGTAGTAGCAGTGTTCCCTAAAGAAGACTATAAAATTGGCGATTTAGTAAATGTAAAAATCACAGATTGTACCAGTGCAACTCTCATTGGAGAAGCTATCGGATATGCGATGAACGACTAAAGCGTCATACTGAAGTCGATACATTCACACTATTTATTGTACAATTATTTATTCATAATTTAAGTTAAATGGAATCAATTCAAGCCATAAAACAACGTTTCGGAATTATTGGGAATGACCCAAAACTCAACCGAGCTATAGAAAAAGCCATTCAAGTTGCTCCAACAGACATCTCCGTGTTGGTTACTGGAGAAAGTGGTGTTGGTAAGGAAAGTATTCCAAAAATCATACATCAATTATCACATCGCAAGCACGGAAAATATATTGCCGTAAACTGTGGCGCTATTCCGGAAGGCACTATTGACAGTGAACTCTTTGGTCATGAGAAAGGCGCTTTTACAGGTGCAACCCAAACTCGTGAAGGTTATTTTGAAGTAGCTGACGGCGGTACTATTTTCCTTGATGAAGTAGGTGAATTACCATTAACCACGCAAGTACGTTTACTTCGTGTTTTGGAAAATGGCGAATTTATAAAAGTAGGATCTAGTAAAGTCCAACAAACAAACGTGCGCATTGTAGCTGCTACAAACGTTAACATGTTTGAAGCCATTAAGAAGGAGAAATTCAGGGAAGACCTTTATTACAGATTGAGCACCATTGACATTCACTTACCACCGTTACGTGAGCGAAAAGAAGACATTCATTTGTTATTCAGAAAATTTGCCAGCGATTTTGCACTGAAATACAAAATGCCGACCATCAAATTAACTGACGAAGCCGTAGATGTGCTATTGAAAAACCGCTGGAATGGAAATATCAGACAATTACGAAATGCTGCCGAGCAAATTTCAGTACTCGAACAAACCAGAACCATCAATGCCGCCACTTTAAAAAGTTATTTACCAAGTGACGCTGACAACCTTCCTGCAGTTATAAAAAACTCTAAAAGCGAAAGCGACTTTAGCAGTGAGCGAGAGATTCTTTACAAAGTACTTTTCGATATGAAGAGTGATTTGAATGACTTGAAGAAACTCACCATGGAACTCATGAAGAATGGCACAACGCATGACGTTCAGAAGAAAAATGAAGGATTGATCCAAAAGATTTATGGTGAAGACCAAGAGGAAGAGGATTATGAAGACACTATTGAAGATTTAGAAGTGCTTTCTATTCCTGAGAAAATGAGTCAACTGTCAGATGCTATTGATGAATCCAATGATAAGTATTATTTTGCGGAAGAAGTTGAAGAGGAAGAAACACTTTCACTACATGACAAGGAACTGGAATTGATCAAAAAGTCATTAGAACGTCATCAAGGCAAACGCAAATTAGCTGCTGCTGAATTAGGCATTAGTGAGCGTACTTTGTATAGAAAAATTAAGCAATACGATTTATAAATCGTCGTCATCGATAACACATTTATGAAATATTTTAAAATTTTAGCACTCGTTTTAAGTCTTGGATTATTCTATGGCTGTGGCAACTACGGATTTACAGGCATTTCCTTACCTGCAGGAACTACCACCTACCAAGTTAATTATTTCCAAAACGATGCACCCTTGGTTGAACCAGGTTTGGACCGTACATTTACAAATGCATTGGCCGATTTAATTCAGAATCAGACCAGCTTACAATTGGTAACTTCAGGAGGTGACATAACTTATGAAGGTGAAATTACTGAGTATCGTATTTCTCCAACCACCGCTACTGCTGATATTACTGCTGCCCAAAACAGATTAACGATTGGGGTACGCGTACGTTTTTTTGATAAGAATAATCCTGACGGTGACGTCAACCAAACATTTTCGTTCTTTTATGACTATCCAGGCAATGCACAATTGGTAGGTGCCCAAAAAGATGCAGCAATTTCTGAAATCTTAGAACGTATCACACAAGACATATTAAATGCTACCTTAGGCAAATGGTAATTTTATAACGTGAACACACAAGACTTTACATATTTACTCAGCCATCCTGAAGAATTGAATACGGTACACACCGCGAATGTTGGTGAAATTGTAGCGCAGTACCCCTACTTTCAGGCCGCAAGAGCTTTACATTTAAAAGGTCTAAAAACCAAGGAAAGCAATCAATACAATCAGGAACTGAGAATTACGGCTGCCTATACCACGGATAGAAGTATTTTATTTGATTTTATAACATCGGAGGCGTTCAATCAAAATGAAATATCCCGACTTATCAAACAAAACACTGAACTTCTTAAAGGCATTGATGTTACTGACGCTGAAGATATATCGGTTCACAAAAAGGTGACGTTGGATGATCATCTCATGCAGCAAGTTAAAGACAGTGATGGTGTTTTAGATCCAGATCTGTTTGAAGCGAAACCAGGATTAGCAACCAGTACATCAGACACATCTATTATTGATGTTGATGTCAAAAACATTGAGCCATCACCGGAAGAACAATTACAAATTGGTAAACCCTTAGAGTTTGACAAAAACGAAACACATTCGTTTACACAGTGGTTAAAGATTACAAGTTTCAAACCAATTGAACGGGAAACTGAAGAAATTCCAGCAAAAACCGAAACCCCTGCAAAAGAGCCAATTCAGGAAGCCAAAACAGAGTCGGGACTTGAAAAAAAATTGGAATTGATCGATAAGTTTATCACAACCAATCCCAAAATTGCTCCAGTTAAAGAATCAAAACCTGCAATTAATCTCGCACAAACCCAACTGGTTCAGAATGATAGCTTCATGACAGAGACATTAGCGCGCATATATTTGGAGCAAAAAAACTATGATAAAGCAATTCAATCTTATAAAATTTTAATTTTGAAATATCCAGAAAAAAGTGGTTTCTTTGCAGACCAAATTAAAGCGGTAAAACAAATACAAGCAAATAATACCAAATAGCACATGAGTACGTTTTCAATATTTTTAGTCCTTATCATCATTGTATCTTTTCTATTGGTGGTTGTCATTATGGTTCAAAACCCTAAAGGAGGCGGATTGTCTTCTTCATTTGGTGGCGGCGGCTCACAACAGTTAGGTGGTGTTAAAAAAACAACTGACTTTTTAGATAAGAGTACATGGATTTTAGCAACTGTTTTATTAGCACTTATTTTGGTATCCAACGTAGCTATTGACGGTGCAACTGGAACTACTGAATCTAAAGCGTTAGACACTGATGCTGCAACAAGCATTCCTGCTCCAACAGCTCCTGCTATTAATAATACTACAACACCTGTTGATACTACAAAATAATTAAAGTAGTACCATTCAAAATATTAAAAAATGCCAACATTATTTGTTGGCATTTTTTTGTTACTGAAACTTTGTCAGTTCAGTACCCATGGCACATTTTTCGCAACTAAGTAATCCGTTAAACAAAATTAATTAACCTGTCACGTCGAGTGTGACTAAACTAAAAATAAAATTATGGGATTAAACATTAAACCATTGGCAGACCGTGTTCTTATTGAACCTGTAGAAGCTGAAACAAAAACAGCTTCAGGAATTATTATTCCAGACAACGCTAAAGAAAAACCTCAAAAAGGTAAAGTTGTTGCCGTTGGTGCTGGTACTAAAAAAAATCCAATGACTGTAAAGGTTGGTGAAACTGTTCTTTACGGAAAATACGCAGGAACAGAATTGAAACTTGAAGGCAAAGATTATTTGATCATGCGTGAAAGTGATGTTCTTGCAATCATCTAATCAAAAAGGAAAAAATTAAACATCAAACTCCAATACTCGATTTTGAGGCATTGGAAGTTGAAACATTAAAATTTTTGTAAAAAATTTATAATTATGGCAAAAGACATAAAATTTGATATTGAAGCACGCGACGGTTTAAAACGTGGTGTGGATGCATTGGCAAATGCAGTAAAAGTAACTTTAGGTCCAAAAGGACGTAACGTTATTATTGGAAAATCATTCGGTGCACCTCAGGTGACTAAAGATGGTGTTACAGTTGCTAAAGAGATAGAATTAGAGGATCCATTAGAAAATATGGGTGCGCAAATGGTTAAGGAAGTTGCTTCCAGAACCAACGATCTTGCGGGTGACGGTACTACAACTGCTACTGTTTTAGCTCAAGCTATCGTAAAAGAAGGTTTGAGAAACGTTGCTGCTGGTGCTAATCCAATGGATTTAAAACGTGGTATTGACAAAGCTGTTGAGGCCATTACTAAAGAACTTGAAAAGCAAGCTAAAAAAGTAGGAAGCGATTCTGAAATGATTAAGCAAGTTGCTGCAATTTCTGCTAATAACGACGATACTATTGGTGAATTGATTGCTAAAGCATTTAGTAAAGTTGGTAAAGAAGGTGTCATTACTGTTGAAGAAGCAAAAGGAATGGATACCTACGTTGATGTTGTTGAAGGAATGCAGTTTGACAGAGGTTATCTTTCTCCATACTTCGTAACTGATGCAGACAAAATGATTGCTGACTTAGAAAATCCTTATGTCTTATTATTCGACAAAAAGATTTCTAACTTACAAGAAATTCTTCCAATCTTAGAACCAGTAGCACAATCTGGTCGTCCATTATTAATTATTGCTGAAGATGTAGAAGGTCAAGCCTTAGCAACTTTAGTTGTAAATAAATTACGTGGTGGATTAAAAATTGCTGCCGTTAAAGCTCCAGGATTTGGTGACAGACGTAAAGCAATGTTAGAAGACATCGCTATCTTAACAGGTGGTGTGGTTATTTCAGAAGAAAGAGGTTTCTCATTAGAAAATGCTGATTTAAGCATGTTGGGTACTGCTGAAACAATCACTATCGATAAAGACAACACAACAATTGTAAACGGTGCTGGTAAAGCTGAAGATATCAAAGCTAGAGTTAACCAAATTAAAGCACAAATTGAAACTACAACGTCTGATTATGACAAAGAAAAGCTTCAAGAGCGTTTGGCTAAATTAGCTGGCGGTGTTGCAGTACTATATGTTGGCGCAGCGAGTGAAGTTGAAATGAAAGAGAAAAAAGACCGTGTGGATGATGCATTGCATGCTACAAGAGCTGCAGTAGAAGAAGGCATTGTTGCTGGTGGTGGTGTTGCACTTGTAAGAGCAAAAGCAGTATTAGAGAAATTAACTACTGACAACTTAGACGAAACTACAGGTGTACAAATTGTAGCCCGTGCTATTGAAGCACCTTTACGTACCATTGTTGAAAATGCCGGTGGCGAAGGAAGCGTTGTTGTTGCTAAAGTTATAGAGGGCAAAAAAGACTTCGGTTTTGATGCTAAAACAGAAACTTATGTAGACATGCTTAAAGCTGGAATTATTGATCCTAAGAAAGTAACTCGTATCGCGTTAGAAAATGCGGCATCTGTTGCTGGAATGATCTTAACTACCGAATGTGCATTGGTTGACATCAAAGAAGATGCACCATCTATGCCAATGGGTGGCGACGGTATGCCAGGAATGATGTAAGTCAATAAAATTTAGACCTACAATTTATAAAAAACGCCTCAATATTAATTGAGGCGTTTTCTTTTTGTTTAGTCTTTCACAAACGATTTAGATGATCTAAATCGTATTACAAACTACGTTTTTTTGGAGCAGTTTGAGGTGCCTTTTTTGCCGGTTGCTTTTTAGCAGGCTTGGCCGCTTGTGGTTTCCCACCTAAATTAGATTGTGCCATAATAATTTATGATTTAAAATCTATATTAAAGATACAATCGGACGGCTCCTTGTTATTCTCTCGTTAGCAAACATTTAACTATAACTATTACTGCTTATCATCTTTATGATCCTCTTTTACGGCTTCATCTCTATAATAACAACAAGCGTGCAAACTGTTATAAGCTTCATCCGTAGCTTTTATCTCTTTGGTATCATGACCAACCTCAGCAATACTTTGTTGAATCGCTTTTAAACTCGTTTTGCGCTCATCGAATATTAATTTCAATTCATGCGTGTTCACATCCCAATTGGCGATTTTTACACCCTTCGCTTTAATTGCTGCTTTCTCGATGCGCTCCTTACACATCATACATACACCATCAACTTCAATAGTGGCTTTGGCGTTTTTATTTTGCGCCATCGTTACTGTTCCTATTAATAATGCGACTGCTAATACTAACTTTTTCATAATTTATATTTATTTAATTTTAAATCGTAATCCGGCATAATACATACTGCCATAAATTGGTCCATAAACAAATGTCGTATCAAAATTTGCTCCAAAAGGATCATCTGCTCCTAAAATTGGATTATTTTGTTTCACATCCGTTACGTTTTCGCCACCTAAATATACTTCAAATTTATCAGAAAAAACCTTTGTCACTTGAACGTTAAGAGTGCCGACAGTATCTGAATAATCTGATAATTGGTATTGGATAGGATTGCTAACGGTTGATGAAAAGCGTTGTTCGCCCAACCAATTGTATGTCGCGTCAAACTTCCATTGCGACAAGTTCTCCTTTAGTTTTGTTTGATAAGATACATTACCAAAAAGGCGATGTTTAGGTGTTAAGGGTTTTTCCAGCTTTCCAGAATTGTATTGTGTTTTGATATCATAATATTTGTAAGCACTTCTGAAATCGAAGCCTTCAAATACATTATAATTGAATTCCAGTTGAAAACTATTCGCATAACTTTCACCATCAAGATTGTAGAAATTTAGTTGTTGAGGATTTTCAAAATCGACAACAATCTGATTTTGGAAATCTGTTCTGTAATAATCCAAAGTCACATCAGCCTTATTCCCAAACAAATTGAATCCCTGTAAGAAAGACACTCCATAATTCCAAGCAATCTCCGGATCTAAACCATAAGCACCTCTCGAACTGCCTACAGGTGCTGCACCATCAATCAACAAGGTTCTTGAGGTAGCGAAGATGTTTTGGTTCTCCGCAAAAATACTCGCACTACGTTTTCCTCGACCAAAAGAAACTCTCAAAGCCGATTTCTCCCAAGGCGTGTAGCGTGCATGAAACCTCGGCGTCACAAATGTCCCCAAAATATTATGCCTGTCAATACGAATACCTGCCGTTAAATTCAACTTTTCTAAATTATCAAAGTTATACTCCAAAAAGGCACCTACTGAGCTTTCTGTGCGTTCAAAATCTTCACTTATCACCAATTCATCATAATGATCATAGGTGTAGCTGACACCCGTTTTTATCTTATGTCTTGAATCACTAATAATGGTGTTGTAAATTCCATTAACGTATAAACTGTTGTGCAAAATATCATATTGACGCAAACCGAAATACGACTCCTGTTTGTGGCTGCTAAACGCCGATTGAAATCCTATAGTTTGCCAAGGAATATTAGGATTGACGTAGCCAGATTTCAAGGACACATCAAATCTTCTCGTGTCAATTTCACTTCCCCAAGCATTCGTTGTCAATTTATCGGTATCTGGGTTAAAGTTGACTTGTCCAGTTTGTTTGTTATCATCCAAAAAACTAAGATTAATAAAACTGACGAATCCCTTTTCTGCATTGGTATATTGCCAACGATTCATGAGATTAATTTGATTGTAAATTGGCATATCCAAGAAGCCGTCGTCATTAACATCATGTTTCATATCATGTGTGTTTCCGTGCAAATACAAACCTGTACTCCACTTTTCACTCACCTGAGTGTTGAGATGCACATTGGCTTCCAAACGCTCACTACTCGCGCCATACAAATTGACGAAAAGCCTGTTATCGGTAGAAGGTTTTACCAACTCCGTGTTGATTTGTCCAGCAATGCTTTCAAAACCATTTACCACACTCCCCGCTCCTTTTGTAATTTGAATACTTTCTACCCAAGTACCCGGCGTAAAACTCAATCCGTAAGCTTGAGACGCACCACGAATGGTTGGAATATTTTCTGAGGTAATTAATATGTACGGACTGGTCAGCCCCAACATCTTAATTTGTCGGGTTCCGGTTACGGCATCTGCAAAATTCACATCGATGGAAGGATTGGTTTCAAAACTTTCTGACAGGTTACAACAGGCCGCTTTGAGTAACTCATCGCTACTTACAAACATCACGTTTGCAGATTGCAAATACGATTTTGAAGTGGCTTGTTTTCGAGAAGTAACGGTTATCTCGCTCAGTTCTCCAGTAGCGTGAAGTGAATGTTTGATATACTTTGGTGAGGTTACTGTAATGGTGTCGGTTTTGTAACCCACATAACTAATGACCAATTTGGTATATTCCTTTTGATATGGAATGCTAAATTTCCCGTCAATATCGGTTATGGATCCAATAGTAGAATCTAACCAATACACGTTAGCTCCCGGAAGTGGAACAGTCTTCTTTTGATCCGTTATCTCAACGATAACACCTTCAATGTTGTCTTGCGAAAAGAGAAGCGTTGGAAGCACCAAAAGGATGTAAAATATCTTTTTCATTAATGAATAATTATAATTTTATTAAATCTGAGAATGTTTGTAATTACAGAAGAATGGACTCACACAAATCGCTTAATAGCTTTAGAGGTCAGTCGGCAAATAGCTAATAGTGGCACTGCATTCTGTAAAATGTTTGATGGAATCAAAGCACGTTCAAAACGCACGATGACCAACTATAATAAAATATCAAATAATGAAGACTTGATCCCGAACGTGTATGTCGGCGACCAAATGAGGTGGAGAATAATCTTTGTGAGGAATCACCTGATGTGGCAGTCCTTCAAAAAGGTTCGTAAAGGAATAAAATAAAGCTGATAAGAAAACTTGTTGATCAAAGCTGAACTCCTCAAAGGACGTTTTCTTTAATTGATCTTGACCTTTCAGAATCTCAACGACATCCTTACAACAATGTTTTTCAATGGTATTCGACGCATCGGACATAGCTGTACCGCAAGAATCGGGATGAGAAAAAATAGCGACATCAATCAATACTTCCCCACAGAAATGCTTCTCCATGGTAAAGGACACCGTAGATAACAATACTAATACTGCTAACAGGCCTGAAAATATTTTATGACTGATTTTCTGATTCATCGCTGCAAAATTACGAAATATTGCATTCATCCACAGACAATTTGAAAACCTTATTTTTTTATGGATTTCAATTGATTATAATAAAAGGCAGGCAGCAGCAAAAGCAATAGTAATGGCTGGATTAAGAACCTTCTAATATTGAAGAAAATGTAGTAATCTTCCTTTTTAGGATTAATTACAAAATATAAGTATAAGGATAAAAGGATGAAAAACGCTACTGTATATAGTAGTCCTGAAAACTTGACCACACTCCTATCTTTAAAAAAGATGAACAGTATTCCTAATGAAATTATAGAATTCAAAAAATAACGCAGAGTTGTAAAGAGCGTTAATTTTAAAACCTCACGACGCGGATTATCAATATAGAGGTAATCGTTCTTAAAAAATGTGAGATAAGGATCATAGAACAATTCGTTCTCAAAAGCACGTATCAGAATTAACATTCCAAACAGCACAATTAGCAATACCAATTTTACAATATTAGTCATTTGCTCTTGTTAAATTTGAAAACCTATTCACCCAAAACATCCATAATAAAAATACCATTCCATAAATAATCAGCGGAAATACAATGGTATGCAATTCTTCACTTCGCCATGGATAATGGTATAATCCCATGGACAAAATCACAATTCTAAAAAGATTAACCACGTACAGGAAAACACTTCCTGCCAGAATATAAAAGAATGTTGTTTTTAATTTTCCCGCAAATGCGATTATAAATGAAGCGAACAAAATAATTACACTGACTGAATTACAACCTTCCACAACGCGTGCAACATACTTATTGTTAATGATCAATTTCATAGACGGTTCGTCAGGGTGCTTCTCTATTACAGAATCATAGCCTAAGTTCCCTAATAACACATCCGTTTGTTGTGCCACTAAGTGTGTGAGATAATCGGGATCTCCATCAGCATTGGCATAATCCAGATAGAATTTATAAGCGAAAGTTATGGCGCCATAAACCAATAGGAAGGTCAAGATAAACTTGATTACCGATTTGTATTTTAATAACAATTCCTTCAAAAGTAGCAGTTTGTATATAGCATGTTAAAAATATATAAAAAGCCCAATTGAAGACGGGCTTTTTAAATACTTTTACAAAAACTTTTAAACAATGAACCTAGAGCAACTTAAACCTCAAATAACTTCCATCATTGCTAATAAAAACAACACCGTTGATGAGCGCTTGCTTTCAATTTGTGAAGTTTTGGAATCGAATGTTCCCTATTACAATTGGGTTGGATTTTATTTCAGAAACGGCGATAAGGAAGAATTAAAATTAGGACCTTATGTTGGCGCCCCAACAGATCATACCATTATCCCCTTCGGGAAAGGAATTTGCGGCCAAGTAGCGGTGAGCAATCAAAATTTTGTAGTTCCTGATGTTTCTGCACAAGATAATTACATTGCCTGTAGTATTACGGTAAAGGCTGAAATCGTGATTCCTATTTTTGTGAATGGTGAAAACATTGGCCAAATTGATATCGACTCTAATACGCCAGATCCTTTTACTGAAGCAGACGAACGCTTTTTAGAATTTGTATGCACTCAAGTGGCTACAATTTTAGAGTAAACTCCTAAATAGAAAATCCAAATTCCTACAGTTTACTTCAGCTATAGGAATTTGGATTTTTATTTTTTTTTGATTTACATTCCCGTTCTAATAGCTTCCACAGGATCTAATTTAGAAGCTGAGATTGCAGGAATCACTCCAGATACCAATCCGATAATGGTAGATAACATAAACCCAAGGAACATATTACCGGCGGAAAGCACAAATTCAAAATCGCCCGTAAATTGAGAGGCAATCAGCGACACAATCCACACAAAGAAAAGTCCCACGAGGCCACCAATTACAGCCAAAATAACGGCTTCAAACAGGAATTGGAACAGAATAAATCTATTTTTGGCTCCTAAGGATTTTTGAATTCCGATAAGATTGGTACGCTCCTTCACACTCACGAACATAATGTTTGCAATTCCGAAGCCGCCCACCAATAAGGAGAATCCGCTAATAATCCATCCCATAATATTCATCGTACCAATAATTCCATCAATAGCATCTGTAAATCCGGACATCTTGTTTACGAAAAAATCATCAGGTTCACCCGCTTTTAAGCCTCTATAAGCTCTAAACTTTTGCTTTAAAACACCTTCAAAAGCACCCATATCTACCCCTTTTCTAGGCTTTATAATAACGGCTCCAGGAATACCATCCACACCACCACTTTGAAAACGCCTTACAAAATTAGAAGGTACGTACCCCTTTTCATCGGGACTTCCACCTAAGCCCATACCCATTTTTTTCATCACCCCAATAACCGTCAACTTCCTTCCATAAACTCTGATTTGTTTACCAATAGGATTCGCATTACCAAATAAATTTTCAGCAACCGAATGTCCTAAAACTATAACAGGTGCGCCATTAATGGATTCAGATTCCGAGTAGAATCGCCCTTGGTCAATTTTTATGTTTTCAATTTCGTAAATTTCGTTGGATACAGGAGTTATATCCACTCCTGCTATGGTTTCTGATCCGTATTTAACGGTTTGAGGACTTCCAAAAATCACGTAAGCAGACGCTTCAATGTCTGGAACATTTCGTCTTATAAATTCAAAATCGTCATATTCTGTTTGTGGAAAATTATCACGTTGCCATCGTGGAACATCTGTTGGTCCGAAGGAAAATTTGGTCAGATACATCGTGTTTTTATCCAACCCAGATAACTGATCCTGAATATTCCGATCTAAAGAATCTACTGCGGCCAAAACAGCAATAATTGAGAAAATACCAATGGTGACGCCCAATAGAGACAAAAAGGTACGCAGCTTATTATTAGTAAGAGCATTTATAGCAAATGAGAAACTTTCTTTAAATAAGCGTAAGTAAAGCAACATGTGGTTTGGTTGGTTTTAAAACAATTTTAAAGATAGGACGTTCTCAACAATTTTTTGTTACAAAAAACATAAATAAACTGCCATTCGTAACCCGAAATTGTCTCCGATAAATTGTACTTTTGCGCTTTAAAATATATAATATATCAAAATTTAATTTTTCCAACGTTTTCATTGCAAAATGAAACCAAACAAGACACACAACAACATGCACAACAAAACCATTTCATCTGCCTTAATTTCTGTTTTCAGCAAAGACGGATTAGAACCTATCGTAAAACAATTAAACCAATTAGGAGTTACAATTTACTCCACTGGTGGCACTGAAAAATATATAAAAGATTTAGGTATTGACGTCGTTCCTGTAGAAGATGTGACTTCCTATCCTTCTATTTTAGGCGGACGTGTAAAAACCTTACACCCTAAGGTTTTTGGAGGTATTTTAAATCGTCAGAACAACGCTCAGGATGTTAAAGAATTGGAGGAGTTTGAAATTCCACAAATTGATTTGGTGATTGTAGATTTATATCCTTTTGAAAAAACAGTAGCTTCAGGCTCAAGTCATGAAGACATCATAGAAAAAATAGACATTGGAGGAATTTCTTTAATTAGAGCAGCTGCCAAAAATTATGCAGATGTCATTTGTGTGTCATCAATGGATGATTATAGCGAGTTTTTAGAGCTTTTAAAATCTAAAAACGGAGAAACTTCAGAGGAAGACCGTAAACGTTTTGCAGGTAAAGCGTTCAATGTTTCTTCTCACTACGACACTGCTATTTTTAATTATTTCAATAAAGACCAAGAAGAAACCGTTTTCAAAATCAGCGAAACTAACGGAAAAGTACTTCGTTATGGGGAAAACCCACATCAAAAAGGATATTTCTATGGCGATTTTGAAGCGATGTTTACACAACTTCATGGTAAAGAATTGAGCTATAACAACCTTTTAGATGTTGATGCTGCGGTTAACTTGATGAACGAGTTTAAAGGCGAAGCACCAACTTTCGCGATATTAAAACACAACAACGCGTGTGGTTTTGCTCAAAGAGACACTTTACACCAAGCATATGTTGATGCATTAGCAGGAGATCCTGTATCTGCATTTGGTGGTATTTTAATTGCAAACACTGAAATTGACAAGGCGACGGCTGAAGAAATCCATAGCTTGTTCTGTGAAGTGGTCATCGCACCTAGTTTTTCTGCGGAAGCGCAAGAATTATTAGAAGGCAAGAAAAACAGAATCCTTTTAGTACAAAAAGATGTTGACCTTCCTCAAACCACAGTAAGAACTTGTTTGAATGGTGTTTTAGTGCAAGACAAAGACAATAAGACCGATTCTTTAACAGATTTAAGTTATACAACCAACAATAAACCGTCTAAAAACGAGTTAGAAGATTTGATATTTGCTTCTAAAATTTGCAAGCATACCAAATCTAACACCATCGTATTGGCAAAAAACAAGCAATTGTGTGCCAGTGGAACCGGACAAACAAGTCGTGTAGACGCCCTTAACCAAGCTATTCACAAAGCACAATCATTCAATTTCGATTTGAATGGTGCAGTTATGGCAAGTGACGCGTTTTTCCCATTCCCAGACTGTGTAGAGATTGCTAAGAATGCCGGTGTTACTGCTGTAATTCAACCAGGAGGCTCTATTAAAGATGAATTGAGCATTGATTATTGTAATGAGAATAACGTAGCCATGGTATTTACTGGCACACGTCATTTTAAACACTAAAACCAGTTTTTAACAGGTGTTTTAATTCGAATAAATTTAGCTAACGCTCAACTAAAACCAAAAAAGACACGTATATAATAAAGTCGTTGATATTTATGATCTTTTATTACATTTACATCAATATTGACAAACAACCTAATATCAACCTATACAATCAATAATAGCACATGGGATTTTTTGATTTCTTAACAGAAGAAATAGCCATAGACTTAGGAACCGCAAACACCCTAATTATCCACAACGACAAAGTTGTGGTTGATAGTCCATCGATAGTTGCAAGAGACCGAATTTCGGGCAAAATAATTGCTGTTGGCCAGGAAGCCAACATGATGCAAGGTAAAACACACGAAAACATAAAAACAATTCGCCCATTAAAAGATGGGGTTATTGCTGATTTTGATGCTTCTGAGCAAATGATCAGTTTGTTTATCAAGAATATTCCTGCATTAAAAAAGAAACTCTTTACTCCAGCACTGCGCATGGTAGTTTGTATCCCTTCAGGAATTACTGAGGTTGAGATGCGTGCGGTAAAAGAATCTTGTGAGCGTGTTAACGGTAAAGAAGTCTATTTGATTCATGAACCGATGGCAGCAGCTATTGGTATTGGTATTGACATCATGCAACCTAAAGGGAACATGATTGTGGATATAGGTGGTGGTACAACTGAGATTGCCGTAATTGCGTTAGGTGGTATTGTTTGCGATAAATCAGTAAAGGTTGCTGGTGATGTGTTTACAAATGACATCGTTTATTATATGCGTACACAACACAACTTATATGTTGGTGAGCGTACTGCTGAGAAAATTAAAATACAAATTGGTGCTGCAACAGAAGATTTAGAGTTACCTCCAGAGGAAATGAGCGTTCAAGGACGTGATTTATTGACTGGAAAACCTAAACAAGTTCAAATTTCCTACCGTGAAATTGCAAAGGCACTTGATAAATCTATTTTACGAATTGAGGATTCTGTAATGGAAACCTTATCACAAACGCCACCTGAATTAGCGGCGGACATCTACAATACAGGTATTTATTTAGCTGGTGGAGGTTCTATGCTTAGAGGTTTGGATAAACGTTTGTCTCAAAAGACAGATTTACCTGTGTATATTGCAGAAGATCCTTTAAGAGCAGTTGTTAGAGGAACAGGAATCGTATTGAAAAATCTTCCTAAATTCAAAAGCATATTGATTAAATAGTAAGCCCAAATGCAACAAATCATAAATTTTGTACTTCGGAACAAAACCTTCCTTGTGTTTTTGTTGCTCTTCGGCCTATCGTTGTTTTTTACGATTCAGTCGCATTCCTATCATAAAAGCAAGTTTATAAATTCTTCCAACATGGTTACCGGAAGCATTTATAAAGTAGCTAATGGAATTGGACAGTATTTCAACTTGGCAGAAGAAAACAAAGCCCTATTGGAAGAGAATCGGATGTTGAAATCAATTGTCCATAATTTAGATATTGATACGATTAAAATCGATACCAATAACCTTAAATTCAATTCCAGCTACAAATTTAGAACTGCAGAAGTTTATAAAAACAGCTATTCTCAGACTACAAATTATTTGACCATAAATAAAGGTAAGAAGGACAGTATAAAAGTTGATTACGGAGTGATTACCTCTAAAGGAATTGTGGGGATCGTTGAAAACACGTCGCAGAATTTCTCTTCAGTAATGTCTATTTTAAATACACGAAGCCGAATTAATGCCCAATTAAAAAAGACCAATCATATTGGTTCTTTAGTCTGGAATACGGAATCTCCTGAGTTTGCGCAATTGATTGACATTTCAAAATTCGCGCCTTTAGCTATTGGTGATACCATTATTACTGGTGGCCAATCGACTATTTTCCCGAAAGGTGTTTTAATTGGTACGGTGAATTCCTTTAAGATTGATTCCGGTGGAGATACGTATGTTGTAAATGTGAAATTATTTAATGACATGACGAATATTGGTCACGTATATGTGATTCAGAATTTACAAGCTGCTGAAATAAAATCGTTACAAAAACCGAAGGATGACTAAAGTAGTATTGAACTTAGCCGTGAGGTTTGTGATTTTGGTCTTGGTGCAAGTATTGATATTTAACCATATCAATTTTATGGGGTACATCAATCCCTATATTTACATTCTATTTATCATTCTATTTCCAGCCAATAACAACCGTACATTATTTGTGTTTTTAGCGTTTTTGCTCGGATTCTTTGTAGATGTATTTTCTGATTCGGGAGGTGTTCATGCTGCAGCGTGTGTGACCATCGCTTATATAAGACCTATATTTTTAAAGTTTTCGTTTGGAACGGTCTACGATTATCAATCCATTAAGTTTAATCAAATTGATTTTGGTAATAAGCTGACTTATTTCTCAGCACTGATTATCATTCATCATTTTATCATGTATGCCTTAGAAATCTTTAACATTTCAAAAATACTTTTAATACTACAAAAAACGTTATTCTCGGGAATTTTCACTATCATCCTTTGTTTGATAATATCCACACTTTTTAGCCAAAAACGTAAATGAGAAAATTACTACTTATTTCAGTTATTGTTGCTGTAGGTGTTATTTTCATTGCTCGCTTATTTTATCTTCAAGTTTATAACGAAGATCCATATAGCTTGTATGAAGACAATGCCATCAGGAAGGTATTTGACTATCCAAAACGTGGCTATATTTTTGACAGAAATGGAAAATTATTGGTAGCAAACCAGCCGTCATATGACGTGATGTTTATACCTCGTGAAGTAAAACCATTGGACACTTTAGAGTTTTGTAACCTTTTGAAGATTACGAAAGAGGATTTTATAAAATTTTACGATAAAGCGTACCGCTATTCCCCACGATTACCTTCTGTATTTATTCCGCAACTTTCTAGAATGGAATATGCCGTTCTACAAGAAAAAATCAGAAAATATGAAGGTTTTTACATTCAAAAACGATCATTAAGAGATTACCAAACTACTATTGGCGCCAATGTTTTGGGCGATATTGGTGAAGTGAACAACTACATCATTGAAAATGATCCGTATTACAAAAGTGGCGATTTAATTGGAAAACAAGGAGTCGAATTATCTTATGAAGAGGTTTTACGTGGTGTAAAAGGAATCAAATTTATTCAAAAGGACCGATTTAATAGAGATATTGGGCCTTATAAAGATGGTATTTATGATACCTTACCTCAACCTGGTAAAGACATCACCATTACCATTGATTCTGAGCTTCAAGAATATGGAGAGCTCCTTATGCGCCATAAACACGGTGGAATTATAGCTATTGAACCAAGTTCTGGAGAAATAATTTCAATGGTCTCAGCCCCTTCGTACAATCCGAATTTGCTTGTGGGCAGACAGCGTTCTAGAAATTTCTCTAAGCTTTATACGGACACTATTGCAAAACCATTATTTGATAGAAGTTTAAAAGCTCAATATCCTCCAGGATCGCCTTTTAAAGTGTTGAGCGCTCTAATTGGGTTGCAGGAAAAAGTTGTAACTACTGAAGATCAATTTACTTGTAGACATGGGTATTATTTAGGCAATAGACGATTGACAGGTTGCCATAGTCACGCAAGTCCGCTGTCCATGAATCAAGGAATTGCCCAATCTTGTAACGCTTATTTTGTAAATGTTTACAGACGTATTATTGACAAGTATCCTAAACCTGCGGAAGGCATGGATGTTTGGAGTAATCACGTCAAGAGCTTTGGCCTTGGCGATTATTTAGGATATGATCTTAAAATTGGAAATAAAGGTCGTATCCCAGATGCTGCTTTTTATGACAAATGGTACGGCAAAAACAGATGGTCGTCCACTTATAATATTTCGAATTCAATTGGTCAGGGTGAGGTTGAAACAACGCCTATACAATTGGCAAATATGGTTGCCGCCATCGCCAATAGAGGATATTATTACACACCTCATATCATCAAAAACATTGAAGGCGCACCAATTGATGAAAAATACACCACCCGTAATTACACAACGATTGATAAAGAGCATTTTGAGCCTGTAGTACAAGGGATGTTTGATGTATACAATACTGGAACTGCATATAACCTTCAAGTTCCTGGAATTGAAATTTGTGGAAAAACCGGAACAGCGGAGAATTTCATGAACATTAATGGCAAGCGTACCCAATTAACGGATCATTCGATATTTGTGGCTTTCGCACCTAAAGACAATCCTAAAATTGCCATTGCTGTATTTGTTGAAAACGGGTATTGGGGAAGTAGATTTGCTGGTCGTATTGCAAGTTTAATGATAGAAAAATATATTAAAGGCGAAGTCACGATGACCTCAATGGAAAACTGGATTTTGACCCACAGTTTGGAAGATGAATATGCAAAACCTTATTCTGGTAAAGAATTCGGCATCAACAGACAGTCTGCACTTCAAGTCATTGATAAAATTACAAAAGACACTGTCGTAAATCCTACAAGTACACGGCCATCATCATTCAATCAGTAATTAATGCAAAGAGAATACAAATTATTAAATTTTGATTGGCTAACTATCATCATATTCCTACTCCTTGTAGGCTTCGGATGGCTGAACATTATCTCTGCTTCACATGTTGGAGAGATTAATGATTATTTTGACATGGATCAGCCCTATGGCAAGCAGTCTGTATTTATATTATTTACGTTGGCATTAATAGTGTTAATATTAGCATTAGACGCCAAGTTTTATGAACGATTCGCCAGTATTATATATGTAGTGTCCATTCTTTCTTTGGTAGGCCTCTTTATTTTTGGAAAAAATGTGAATGGTGCAACAGCGTGGTATGGCATTGGTGGAATGACGCTTCAACCTAGTGAATTCGCCAAATTCGCAACCTCCTTGGCCGTAGCCAAATACATGAGTGATCTTCAAACCAATATGAAGACCTTTAAAGATCAAGCCAAAACAATGGCGCTGATTGTGCTACCCGCTATATTAATTCTGCTACAAAATGATGCCGGAAGTACCGTGGTTTATGCCGCATTCTTTTTCGTTTTTTATAGAGAAGGGTTACAACAAATTTACTTAGTCATCGCCGTTTTTTTAATAGTACTGGCTGTTTTGGCCCTTAAGTTTAATGTGGTTATTGCCAGTGCAGTTGCAGCTATTATTATATTTGGACATCACTTTTTTGGACAGCGGAAACGTCCACAGCTTATTCAGCCAATTGCGATTGTAATTGCCTGTATAGCGGTTTCTTTTGGGATAAAATACTTTTACAGTTCCATCCTTCAACCGCATCAAAAAGACAGAATTAGTTTATGGTTGCGTCTCGAGAAAGATCCTATAAAACTTCATGAAATGAAGCAGACCATTCTGTATAATCTTAATGAGTCTGAAAAAGCAATCAGTTCTGGAGGTTTGACAGGAAAAGGGTTTTTACAAGGCACCAGAACAACAGGAAAGTTTGTGCCAGAGCAACACACGGATTATATTTTCAGTACCGTAGGTGAAGAATGGGGTTTCCTAGGGAGTTCCTTTGTGGTCATCCTATTTGTTGGTCTCCTACTCCGCATCTTGTATTTAGCAGAGCTACAGAAATCGACCTTCAGTAGAGTTTATGGCTATTGCGTAGCATCCATATTTTTTATCCACTTTTTGATTAATATCGGGATGGTTATGGGATTAATTCCAACCATTGGAATTCCGCTGCCTTTCTTCAGTTATGGAGGTTCAGGACTTTGGGCTTATACCATCTTACTCTTTATTTTTATAAAACTAGATTCAAACCGAATCAACGAATGGTAATTCGATTATAATTCATCTCGTACAGAAACTATCTGAAGGGTGATTCCTATAAATAGAAAAACCTGTCTCTTTTAAGACAGGTTTTTCTATTTATAATTAATCCGAGATTATTATTTTAAACTCGCTAAACTCGATTTAATTGTTTCAATTTTAGCCAACGCATCTGCTTCTTTATTGCGTTCGTTTTGTAACACTTGAGCTGGCGCATTATTCACAAAACGTTCGTTTGATAATTTCTTTTGAACAGATTTCAAGAATCCTTCAGTATAAGTCAACTCGTCATTCAATTTTTTGATCTCTTCCTCTACATTGATAGCTCCTGAAATTGGAATGAAATACTCGTTAGACTGCACTCTGAAACTCAATGCGCCATCAACGGCATCAGTAACAGATTCCATTTTCGAGATATTACCCATTTTAGAAATCACAGAATTGTAGCGCTCTGGTAAATTCTCATTATTGATGAATGACAATTCAATACTATCCTTAAACGAAATGTTTTTGTCTTTACGAATAGTTCTTATTCCAGAGATTACTTCTTTAACCGTTTCAAAGTCTGAAATCAGCTGTGCATCAAAGGTCTCAATTTTTGGGTATTGAGCTACGATTAATGCTTCTTCTGGAGTTCTATCAGCAATAAAATGCCAAATTTCTTCCGTTAAGAAAGGCATAAATGGATGTAATAACTTCAAATTAGATTCAAAGATTTCAATAACACTATTAAATGTTTTTGAGTCTATAGGTTGTTGGTATTCCGGTTTGATCATCTCCAATAACCAAGAACAGAAATCGTCCCAAATCAACTTGTAAATTCCCATTAACGCATCAGAAAGTCTGTATTTGCCATAGTGATCTTCAATTTCCGCAAGCGCTTGTTGAAATCTGGCAGTATACCATTCTATCGCGATTTTTGAAGCTTCAGGTTGTTCAATTTCGGCAACCTCCCATCCTTTTACTAATCTGAAGGCATTCCAAATTTTATTTGCAAACCCTTTACCTTGATTACATAAATCTTCATCAAACATCAAATCATTTCCAGCAGCAGAACTCAATAATAAGCCTACGCGTACGCCATCAGCACCATAATCGTCAATCAATTTTAGAGCATCAGGAGAATTCCCTAACGATTTACTCATTTTACGACGTTGCTTATCGCGCACCAATCCGGTTAAATAGACGTTTTCAAATGGTTTTTCATCTCTATATTCATAACCTGAAATCACCATTCGGGCAACCCAGAAGAATAAAATGTCCGGTCCGGTCACTAAATCGTTGGTTGGATAGTAATATTCAATTTCAGGATTGTCAGGGTTGCGAATCCCATCAAACACACTAATTGGCCACAACCAAGAAGAGAACCATGTGTCTAAGGCATCTTTATCTTGGGTAAGATCATTTGCAGTAAGTTCCGGGTTCTTTGTTCTTTCCTGTGCTAATTTAACCGCATCTTCCAATGATTCCGCCACCACAAAATCCTCTTTCCCATCGCCATAGAAATACGCAGGAATCTGCTGTCCCCACAATAATTGACGCGAAATATTCCAATCGCGAATATTCTCCATCCAATGACGGTACGTATTGTTGAATCGTTTTGGGAACAATTTTACTTCTTCATCTTCCAAGACTGCTTTAATGGCAGGTTTGGCAAGATCTTCCATTTTCAAGAACCACTGATCAGAAAGTCGAGGTTCAATAACAGCTTTTGTACGTTCACTTGTTCCTACTTTATGCGTGATATCTTCAGTTTTAGCTAGAATGCCCAAATCTTTCAACTCTTGGGTCACATCTTTACGCGCAACAACTCTATCTTTTCCTTGGTGGTGTAAACCGAAACTATTTAAAGTAGCATCATCATTAAGAATATCTACCACTTCCAATCCGTGTCTGTCGCCAATTTCCTTATCGTTAACATCATGTGCAGGTGTAATTTTTAAACAACCTGTACCAAATTCCATATCAACATAATCATCCGCTATGATGGGAACGATTCTGTTACAAATTGGTACAATAACGTTCTTACCAATTAGGTGTTGAAAACGCTCATCATTTGGATTCACACACACTGCAGTATCGCCTAAAATAGTTTCCGGACGTGTGGTGGCAATAGTTATAAAATCGTCTTGATTTTCAATTTGATAATTGACATAGTATAATTTGTCAGTACGTTCCACATGGATCACTTCTTCATCTGACAAAGTCGTTTTTGCCTCAGGATCCCAATTGACCATACGGTATCCACGATAAATCAACCCTTTGTTATATAAATCGACAAAAACTTTAATAACCGATTCACTCATATCATCATCCATGGTGAATTTTGTACGGTCCCAATCGCAAGAACAACCCAATTTTTTCAGTTGCTCAAGAATAACCCCGCCATACTCATGTGTCCAATCCCACGCGTGACTTAAAAACTCTTCACGAGACAGCTTGTTTTTATCAATCCCTTGCTCCTTTAATTTTGCTACAACTTTAGCTTCGGTTGCAATGGAAGCGTGGTCTGTACCAGGAACCCAACACGCATTTCTACCTTGCAAACGTGCTCTACGGATAAGTACGTCCTGAATGGTGTTATTCAACATATGCCCCATATGCAAAACTCCAGTAACGTTTGGTGGCGGAATCACGATAGTATAAGGCTCGCGCTCATCTGGAACGGACTTAAAATACTTGTGTTCCATCCAATAGGAATACCACTTATCTTCTACGCTAGAAGCGGAATATTTTGCTGGGATTGTCATACTTTGGTACTGTTTTTGTATAGTTCTATCAATAACAGGCAAAGTTACTTATATTTCTGTTTTCGTGAAATTATAAAAACATTTATTAACCCAAATTTGGACGGCACTTTTGACTATTAATATGTTGTACGTCTAATTTATTTTGCGAAACGATTAAAAGTGAGTAATTTTGACACTATCAATTTAAATATAAAATGATGAAAAATTTAATTGCAATTTTATTTGTAGGAATGCTAAGTGTTTCTGCTTTTGCACAAGAGAAAGTAGCAAAAATTGAGTTTAAAACGGATGTAATAGATTATGGTACGATATTAAAAGGTGCTGATGGTGTGCGTGTGTTTGAATTCACCAATACAGGAAATGCACCACTTATCATCACTAAAGTATCTTCAACTTGCGGATGTACCATTCCTAAAAAACCTGAGGCTCCAATCCTTCCAGGTGATAAAGGTGAAATTCAAGTGAAATATAACACACAAATTGTAGATCCTATAAGAAAGACAATTACGGTTATGTCTAATGCTGATACGCCAATTGTAGCCCTTAAGATTAAAGGTGAGGTTGTTGAACCTAAGACAAAATAAAAAAGTGTTGTGAAACAGTAAATCTGTTTTCCACTTTAAGATTTAAAAGCTCTCATTTTGAGGGCTTTTTTATTACAATAAACTTTCCAATTTAAAGCGAAAGGTCATAATGACGCCATTTCTATCAATGACAAGTTTAATCATCTTCCCTTCATCATCTCTAAAAAACGACGTGACTTCTTGTAATTTAAGCGGGTGTGTTTGCCTGCCATTTATAGTTAGTACAATATCCCCAAATTGTAAACCAGCGCGTTCCGCAGGAGAACCAGGCCTCAATTCAACAATCTTAAACGCAGGTTTTAGTTCATACTTATAGGCTTCAATAACCGTAATTCCGCCTGAAGCCTGATCATTCTTCACCTTAACTTCATTCTTGCGCTCCTTTATAATTCTACTGCCCGACTGTTCTAAAATGATTCCACTTTTGTCGTATTCAAATGGGGCATTGAAGTTTTTATTTTTCTTGAAAGTCACTTGCGAATTACCATAATCCATGATGATGTTAAATCGTTTTAATAATTCTCCCGCCATACTCCCACTACGCTCTTTGAATTTCCTAGCGAAACTAACGGCTGCCGAATCAGGATATGCGACATTCAAATTTTTAAGATGGAAATCGTTAATGGAAAACTGTTCCAATTTTGATCGTTTACCATACACGCTACCACTCAACCCTTTCCCCAAATAATCTATAAAATAGGTGTTATTCCTGGGAGACAATCCTAAAGAATCATCTTCAAAAAGCCACAAGGCATCACTCCCACCAGAATCCATCAATAATTTTACAGGAATTTTTTTATCGTTCGCTACTACAGAGGCATCTATATAGGGTTTGTTGTTTACCAATGTCAAAGGCAACGTTTCACATTTTCTACATGACTTATACGTATACGTGTTTGGATTGTTCAACCTTATAAATTTCGAACCGTAATTGATTTCAACTATAAAATCCTTGAAAATATCGTAACCAATAATACCGTGAACCTGTACACCCAACCTTGGAGTGAAATTGATGGACTCGTCAGTAATAATGTACACATCTTGATTGACGTTTAAGGCATCACCAATTCTGAATATATTTTTCTCTGACTTTAATGCCACCACATAATCTCCATCGCCCAAGCCCCTTAAATAAATGGTTTCGAGGTTTTTTAGCTTTAAGGCTTCCGCAGAATCAATAATATTAAACAAAATGGGTTTGCTAACTCCTGAATCCAATAAAAATGAAAGGGTCACACCATTAATCTCAACGGGCATAATGATGAGATTAT
This sequence comes from uncultured Gelidibacter sp., assembly GCF_947500795.1. Taxonomy (GTDB): domain Bacteria; phylum Bacteroidota; class Bacteroidia; order Flavobacteriales; family Flavobacteriaceae; genus Gelidibacter. Next base: position 273,319 of record NZ_CANMTE010000003.1, read on the forward strand.
CAATTAACTCAAAACTGATCTTTGTTCGTTCTGATCGTGGCAAGGTGAATCGACTCTGCGAAAAGGTAAATCCGCAAAAAAGCATAAAATAAGTTGCCAATAAGAATCGATAACACATATATAAAATGTAGCGTCTTACCAATTTACAAATCTTTAACTCTACATTCGTCTTTTACATTGTGTTTTTGAAAAATCTTTGAGATAATTTTCAGAACTTTACCCCTTAAATTTTAATCTCATGCCAAAAATTTCGCAAAAAGGGCGATTGATGCCTTCGTCTCCTATAAGAAAACTAGTACCATATGCTGAACAGGCCTATAAAGAGGGTAAAACTGTTTACCATTTAAACATTGGACAACCTGATATTAAAACTCCAGAAGTTGCTTTGGATGCTGTAAAAGTGCATTCCCTCGACATTTTGGCTTATACACGTTCTGAAGGTTCTGAAGACTACAGAAAAAAAATCGCTCAGTACTATGCAAAAAATAATATCCACGTAACTCACAGTGACATTATTGTAACCACAGGCGGAAGTGAAGCCCTTTTGTTTGCTTTTGGTAGTATTATGGATTCCGGTGATGAAATCATTATTCCTGAACCATTTTATGCTAATTATAACGGATTCTCTACAGCTTCAGATATTAAGGTAGTTCCGGTAATTTCTAAAATAGAAAACAATTTCGCATTGCCTCCTATTGAAGAGTTTGAAAGTTTAATTACTGATAAAACAAAAGCTATTTTAATTTGCAACCCGGGGAACCCTACAGGTTACCTTTATTCTAGAGAGGAAATTAAACAATTAGCTGATCTTGTAAAAAAACATGATCTGTTCTTAATTGCTGATGAAGTATACAGAGAGTTTGTGTACGATGGTAACGAGTTTTACTCCATTATGCAAGAAGAAGGCATCGAAGATCACGCTATTATGATTGATTCCGTGTCCAAACGTTATAGCATGTGTGGCGCAAGAATTGGATATTTTGTTTCTAGAAACAAGGAGGTTATCCAAACAGCCTTAAAGTTTGCACAAGCCCGTTTGAGCCCACCTACTTTAGCACAAATTGCAAGTGAAGCGGCCTTAAGCACACCTCAAAGTTATTTTGATGATGTAATTGAGGAATATGTAAAAAGAAGAAATACACTGATCAGAGAATTGAAAAAAATAGATGGCCTTAAAGTTGCAGAACCTAAAGGAGCCTTCTATTGTATAGTAGAATTACCGGTAAAAAGTGCTGATCATTTTGCACAATGGTTATTGGAAAGCTATGATTTAGACAAAGAAACGGTCATGGTTGCACCTGCCGCTGGTTTCTATTCAACGCCAAATGTAGGTCTTAACCAAATCAGAATTGCTTACGTCCTAAATGAAGAAAGTTTAATCAGAGCTGTTCAAATTTTAAAAGAAGCTTTAAAAGTTTACCCTAACAATTAGTGCAAATTCAAGAAAACATATCATTAAAGCCCTATAATACTTTTGGGTTGGAAGCTCGCGCGAAATACTTTATAAAAGTTGAAAGTATTCAGCAATTAAAAGAAGCGCTGAGTTTAGATGCGTATCCAGAAAAATTCATCCTTGGTGGCGGCAGCAATATGTTGCTCACCAAGGATTTGGATTGCCTGGTCATTCAAATCGATATAAAAGGCATCGAAATTATTGAACACCAAGAACATCACGTTTTAGTAAAAGCCAGTGCAGGCGAAAATTGGCACGAGTTTGTACTGTGGTGTTTGGAGCATGATTTTGGTGGTCTAGAAAATCTGTCTTTAATTCCAGGCAATGTAGGTACAGCACCTATCCAAAATATTGGCGCCTATGGTGTTGAAATAAAAGACACGCTTCAGTCTTGCGAGGCTTTAAATATTGAAACGAAAGCCATTGAAACATTCACGAATGAGGAATGTAAATTTGATTATCGCGAATCTATATTTAAGCAGGATAAAAAGAATCGTTATGTTATTGTAAGCGCCACGTTTATATTGACAGCGGTTAATCATAAATTGCATATGGACTATGGTGCCATTGCTACAGAATTGGCGGCTATGGAAGTCCAACAACCTACCATACAAGACATTTCTAAAGCAGTAATAGCAATTCGCGAAAGCAAACTTCCTAATCCAAAAGAGATTGGTAATAGTGGCAGTTTCTTCAAAAACCCTATTATTTCCAAAACTCATTTTGATAAACTCAAAAGCAACTTTCCTGAGATACCAAGTTATACTGTATCTCCAACCGAAATAAAAGTGCCTGCTGGCTGGCTGATTGAAAAATCAGGATTTAAGGGCAAAACCTTTGGCGACTATGGCGTACATAAAAAGCAAGCCTTAGTCTTAGTAAACTATGGCAGTGCGAAAGGTTCAGATATTTTTGAATTGGCTAAACTTATTCAAAAAACGATACATCAGCTCTTTGGAATTTCCATTGAGATGGAAGTGAATATTATATAAAAAGGCTTCAACTGTTTAAGTTGAAGCCCATTTATAATCGTGTAGTGCCAATCGAAAAAGCTATTAATCAAACCCCTTAAAAAGAAGAAAAACCGACACCACAGATATTAAAACTATATTTAAATTATAAAGTAGTTTATTCGTAATTTTACCATCGTATAGTGGATATACGTACGAAAATCGTATATGGACTTTTACGCCCCATATTAAATTAAATTTCAATTACTTGAGCTATTCATTAGAAGAACATATTGTCGAACTTCTTGAAAAAGGAGATAAGGCCGCGATTAATTTACTCTATGAAAATTATTCAGACAGTCTTTATGGTGTTATTTTAAAAATAACCAATAACGAGGAACTTGCTCAAGATGCGTTACAGGAAAGTTTTGTGAAAATTTGGAAAAACTCGAAAAAGTACGATTCCAAAAAAGCCAGACTTTTTACTTGGCTTTACAGAATTGCCCGTAATACCGCTATTGACAAATTAAGAAGTTTCAATAATCGATTTGAAAAAGAAGTCCAAATTGATAAATCCAACGTATATATTCTACCAACTGCAAGTTTAAATCAAGACGTTTTAGATTTAAAAGACCATGTTACCAAATTGGATGAAAAATACCAAATTGTTCTGAATGCTTTATTTTTTGAAGGCATGACGCAACAAGAGGCTAGTGATGAACTAGACATTCCATTGGGCACAATTAAGTCGAGGTTGAAAATTGGTTTGAGAGACTTACGAAAGCTTTTTAACCATTAAAGTTTAGGAATAATGGAAAAAAAATTACAGATTTTTATGGAATCGGGCCTATTGGATAAGTACATCCTAGGCACCACAACTCTAGATGAGAATTTAGAGGTTGAGAGCTATATTGCTGAATTTCCTGAAGTAGCTGCAGAATATGAGCGGCTTCAAGAGAATCTAGAAATTTTAGCAAAGGCAAGTATCGTAGAAGCTCCAAAGTATATTTTGAGCGATGTTTTGAAAGAGATTTCAGAAGAGACACCAGTTGTACAAATGGTCCCTCAAGCCAAAAGACGTACACCTTGGTATAGTATTGCAGCGAGTTTTGCAGCATTAATTTTTGCTGGAGCATCCTTCTTTTTGTATGAACAAAACATGGATTTAAGCAATGAAAATCAAGTTGTTGTAGATGAAATTTTTGATCTTAGAAGTGATATCGAAGAAAATAATAACAAGTTAGAGAATGTCATGCTTCAGTTTATGAAGTTAAACAATCCGGAAACTGAAAAATATGTGTTGCGAGGAAATTCTCGAGCGAAAAATCTAAAAACTGTAGCATATATTAACGCGGTTGATAAAACGTCTATGATTGATGTGGTATCCTTACCAAAACTTCCTGAAGACCAAACCTATCAAATTTGGGCTGAATTACAAGACAGAATGGTGAATCTGGGCATCCTTGATGAATCTGAGCGTAAGTTAAAGACCATTCCTTACATGGAAAATGCACTTGGTTTAAGTATTACTATAGAACCTAAATCCGGATCTAAAATCAATGCGGCCACAGCTGATAACTCAGTAGCCGAAATTGTTTTGAAGAATAACAAATAAGATCATTTAAAAATTTGATATGAAAACCACCTTCTAAGGTGGTTTTTTTGTTTCCAATTCAGTCTGAACTCTTTCCCATATTTTAGTCAAAATTGTTTAAAAGCATTATCTTTGCATAAATTTTATACTCATGAAACTTTTACTCATCACATTAATTCTCTTAGGTCTTGGAGTTGCTGGTATTGCCATCAAAATTTGGGCAAAAAAAGACGGAAAATTTGCAGGCACGTGTGCTAGTCAAAATCCAATGCTGAATAAAGAAGGTGAAGCTTGTGGATTTTGTGGTAAATCTCCTGACCAATTTGAAAATTGCAGTGAACCTCAACATTCTTAAGGGTTAATGATAATATTGCATGTGTTTTTCTACATTTTTGTAGTAGTTACCTTAGTCCAATTATTTTTTTACGGGTATGTTTTTTCCAATGTAAAACAGAAAAAACAAAACTCTACCCCTTCTCACACACCGCCAATATCTGTTATCATTTGCGCTAAAAATGAGGCTAAAAATTTAAAGCGATTCTTGCCTTTTATTTTAGATCAAGACTATCCTAATTATGAGGTGGTGCTCATAAACGATAGTTCCACGGACAGCACCTTGCGGGTGATGGAACAGTTTAAAGCGCAGCACAGCAACATCAAAATTGTTAATGTAAAAAGCATTGAAGCCTTTTGGGGCAATAAAAAATATGCACTTACATTAGGCATTAAAGCTGCAACACATAACCGACTTTTATTTACGGATGCTGATTGCAAACCTGTTTCCCGACAGTGGATCAGCGAAATGAATAGTCATTTCAGCAAAGAACATCAATTGGTTTTAGGCTACGGAGGTTATGCAAAAGTCAAAAAATCCATTCTAAACAAACTGATACGGTTTGAAACTTTTATGACGGCCGTTCAATACTTCTCTTATACTAAATTAGGAAATCCCTATATGGGCGTAGGTCGAAATATGGCCTATACCAAAGAATTATTCTTTGAAGCTAGAGGATTCATGGATCATATGAACATCAAATCTGGTGATGATGATCTTTTTGTAAATCAGATTGGTGATGCAAGAAACACGACAATTTCCTTATCTAAAGACAGCTTTACAGAATCTATTGCCAAAGAAACTTATAGCGATTGGATCATTCAAAAGCGCAGACATGTTACCACCGCAAAACATTATAAACCGAAGCACAAATCTGCTTTAGCGTTATTTTTCACCTCCCAATTCTTATTTTTTGTATTAGGTCTTGTACTCATAAGCACCTCATTCAATTGGCAATTTGTTTTAGGATTAATAATGGCAAGGTATTTAGCTTTGTTCATCAATTTAACTTTAGCTTCTAAAAAATTGAATGAAAAAGATTTGATTCCTTACTTTCCACTGCTCGAAATATTTTTAATTGTAACACAATTCTCTATCTTTATAAAAAATCTGTTATCAAAACCAAATCGTTGGAAATAAAGAAAATCATTGAAAAAGCAAAAGAAAATGACCAATCCGCATTTAATGCACTATTGGATTTTTTTTGGAATGATGTGTATGGCTTTCAACTAAAACGAACAGAAAACGAAAATGATGCGGAGGATATCACCATCCAAACATTTTCAAAAGCTTTTGATAAAATTGATACTTATAATGACAGTTATGAATTCAAAACGTGGTTAATCACTATTTCTAAAAATATTCATATTGATCTTATAAGAAAAAGAAAATCATATATTCAGGACAGTTCCCGTCGTCATGTAAATGATGAGTTCTATGATATTATTGATGAATCCCCTTCTCCTGAGGACAAAATCATTACAGAACAGAATTTAGCCAAATTACTTCGCGATATAAAGAAACTTAAACCACACTATCAGGAAATTATCAATTTGAGATACTTTCAGGAATTGAGTTATAAAGAAATTTCTGAAGAACTTAATGAACCAATTAATAATGTGAAGGTGAAACTTTTAAGAGCAAGAAAGTTATTGGCAGAGGTTATTTCTAAAAAGTAATGAAATTCAGCTTAAAAAAAATTGGCCCCGGATTATTGTTTGCCGGTGCTGCTATTGGTGTTTCCCATTTGGTGCAATCAACAAAAGCAGGTGCTGATTTCGGATTTGGGCTGATTTGGGCATTAGTTCTAGTTCACATTTTTAAATACCCATTCTTTCAATTTGGACCCCGATACGCTTTAGCAACCGGCGAAAGTCTTTTAAGTGGTTATAAGAAAATGGGGAAAGGCGTATTGATAGCCTATTTCATCATCACCTTCACCACCATGTTTACGATTCAAACGGCCGTCACCATCGTTACTGCCGGAATTGCCAACACTCTTTTTGGCGATTTCATTTCAACAGAATTGTGGACCATAATTATTCTTCTAATTTCTTCTTTGATTCTCATTAAAGGGAAATTTAAATTATTGGATCAGTTAATGAAAATAATTGTCATCACATTAACGATTAGCACTATTGCAGCTGTTATTCTAGCCTTAAACAATAACAGTCAGCCTCTCACTTTTACACAGCTTTTACCAAAAAACACAGTCGAAATTGCTTTTTTAATCGCTTTTATGGGATGGATGCCTGCACCATTGGATATTTCCGTTTGGCAATCGCTTTGGGCACTGGAAAAGCAAAAAACAACATCAGATTATGACGTAAAAAATTCGATGTTCGATTTTAACGTAGGGTATTTTGCGGCAATTATAATAGGCATTGGTTTTATGGCACTTGGCGCTTTAGTCATGTTTCAAAGTGGTGAAACGTTTAGTGCAAAGGCTGGTGAGTTTTCAAATCAGTTAATCACCATGTACACGCAAAGCTTAGGAAGTTGGGCGTACCTCCTTATTGGAATAGCTGCTTTTACTACCATGTTCAGTACAACCTTGACGACGTTAGATGCTTCCCCAAGAACCATGGCAAAAACAACAGAATTACTTTTTGGAACCACATCTAAACATTCTTATTTACTCTGGATTGCTATTTTGATTTGCGGCACCATAGCCATATTTTTCTTTTTAGGATCAGAAATGGGACTGCTTGTTCAAATTGCAACGATCGTTTCATTCCTGACAGCGCCGTTTTATGCCATCATCAATTATAAACTTATTTGCAGCAAGCATACGCCTGCTGAATGGCGTCCATCCTTAAAAATGCATGTGTTAAGTTGGATGGGGATTCTGTTTTTAATCGGATTCAGTATCTGGTATCTCACCATGCTTTAACCCCTATTTTACAATTATACTTTGTATCTTTGTCCTTGAAAATTTTCGAATAAATGAGCACAGAAACTATTTCAAAAATAATTCCAGAACGTCAACCTAAACCAAAATGGTTAAGAGTAAAATTACCTACAGGTAAAAAATACACTGAGCTCAGAGGCCTGGTAGACAAATACAGTTTAAACACCATTTGTACGTCAGGAAGTTGTCCAAATATGGGCGAATGTTGGGGCGAAGGCACAGCAACCTTCATGATTTTAGGTAATATTTGCACACGCTCATGCGGATTCTGCGGTGTTAAAACAGGCCGTCCCGAAGATTTAGATTGGGATGAACCAGAAAAAGTTGCACGCTCAATTAAAATTATGGGCATTAAACATGCGGTTCTAACAAGTGTTGACCGTGATGATTTAAAAGATATGGGAAGCATCATGTGGGCAGAGACCGTAAAAGCTGTGCGTCGTATGAATCCTGAAACAACTTTAGAAACTCTAATTCCAGATTTTCAAGGCATTGAACAACATATTGATAGAATTATTGACGTTGCGCCAGAAGTAGTTTCACATAATATTGAAACTGTTAGAAGGTTGACAAGAGAAGTTAGAATTCAAGCAAAATATGACCGTAGTTTAGGTGTGCTGAAATATCTAAAAGACCAAGGACAACGAAGAACGAAATCAGGAATCATGCTCGGTCTTGGAGAAACACGAGAAGAAGTTATTGAAACACTTCACGATTTAAGAGCCAATGATGTGGACGTTGTGACGATTGGACAATACCTTCAGCCTAGTAAAAAACATTTACCGGTTAAACAGTTTATTCTCCCTGATCAATTCAAAGAATATGAAGAAATTGGATTAGATCTTGGATTTAGACACGTAGAAAGTAGCGCCTTAGTTAGATCTTCTTACAAAGCTCAAAAACATATCAATTAATGATCAGAGTAGCGATTAACGGATTTGGACGCATTGGTCGTCGTGTATTCCGACTAATTCAGGAGCGTGATGATATGCAAGTGGTTGCAATAAATGATTTGGCAGATGCGAGAACATTGAGCCATCTGCTAAAATATGATAGCATCCACGGTGTCTTAAAAACGAAGCTCTCTTTTGACGATCAACATATTATTTTTCAAGATCAATCGATTCCGCTATTGAACCATAAGAACATTGAGGATATCAATTGGAAACCTTATAATGTTGATTTTGTTATTGAATCGACCGGAAAGTTTAAAACAACTGAGGCTTTAGAACATCACATCACCAATGGCGCTAAACAAGTAATTTTATCGGTGCCTCCTATTGACGATGCTATAAAAACAATCGTTTTGGGTGTCAACGATAACATTCTTGACGGGAATGAGACCATCATTTCAAACGCTTCTTGTACCACCAACAACGCAGCACCTATGATTGCTGTGATGAACGATTTATGTGGTATTAAACAGGCCTACATAACCACGGTACACTCTTATACAACAGATCAAAGTCTTCACGACCAACCTCACAAAGATTTAAGACGCGCCAGAGCAGCTGGTCAATCGATAGTTCCTACCACGACTGGTGCAGCTAAAGCACTGACGAAAATTTTTCCTAAATTAAACGATGTTATCGGCGGGTGTGGCATTAGGGTTCCGGTACCAAACGGTTCTTTGACAGATATTACGCTTAATGTTGAGAAAACGGTCTCTATTGAGGATATCAACCAGGCGTTTAAGAATGCTTCAGAAACGCACCTAAAAGGCATCCTCGAATATACGGAAGACCCTATTGTTTCTATAGATATTGTTGGCAATCCGCATTCATGCATTTTTGATGCCCAGATGACCTCTGTCATTGGGAATATGATCAAAATTGTGGGATGGTATGATAATGAAACAGGATATTCTAGCAGAATTCTCAATTTAATAAGCAATATAGCGATGAAACATGCACTTTTATCGAATAAATAATTATATTTGTTTACATAAAGTGACCAAAAAATGTCCCAATCAAAGTTTTATATAGTTGCTTTTCTTCTCTTTATCTTCTCAACGTCATTTTCTCAAAACGCTGCAGATGAAGATATTGATGTTCTAAAAATGCGTATTCAAAACTACATTTCCCAATCTAGTTTTGAAACGGAGCGTGGTGAATACTACAACGCCAAAGATAATCTTGAAAAAGCATTAGTAATTGCTGAAAAAATTGGTGATAAAAAAACCGAAGGTAGCCTTTACACCAAAATTGCAAAAGTCCAATTTATTGTAGAGGAACCTGAGAGTGCTTTGGTATCTTTAACAAAAGCTGCCGAACTGCAACGAGAAACTAACGATTATGCCAATTTAGCCATAACCTATAACGTTAGAGGCATTCTTCACACCAGTAAAAAAGAATATCAAACCGCATTAGATTATTTCAATTCTGCCAAAACCAAATTTGAAGAAGAAGGTTTAGAGCGTCTTATTGCTGACGTCAATTTAAATGAAGCTAAGGTTTATATTGCATTAGAGGATTACAAAACCGCCAAGTCTAAGCTTGAAAAAACCATCATTTTAGCAAAAAAATATGATCAAGTAGGTGTTTTAAGCAGTGCTTTTATCAATAGTGGCAAGGTTTACCAAAAATTAGGAAATACGCAATTAGCGCTTTCCATGGCCAAAGAAGGAATGGAATTGGCGGAACGCAACAACATTCCGGAATACCTTAACGATAGCTACCTCACCCTAAGTGACATTTATGAAGAAAATAAAGATTATAAACTCTCTAATCAATATTTAAGAAAGCATCTTCAACTTTCAGATTCATTATTAGATATAAAACGTCAAAATCTTTCACCAGAAAAAAAAGCACAGTTTATCAATCAGTATAAAGATTCTGAGCGCAAGCAAATGGAAATCAAATTAGAGGAAGCAGATGCATCTAACAATTTGACCAGAATTACGACCATTTTGAGTATTGCCTTAATCACTATTTTATCATTACTGACTTTATCGCTTTATAAAAACAACAATATCAGGCTTAAAACCAACAATATGCTTCATAAGAAAAATGATGAGCTTATTGTTGCAAAAGAAAAAGCAGAACTTGCTTCTAAAACAAAAGCCAACTTCCTGTCTACGGTAACGCACGAGCTAAGAACGCCGTTGTATGCGGTTACTGGGTTAACAAACATGCTTTTGGACGAGAACCCAAAACCTGATCAAATTCCACATTTAAAATCGCTGAAATTCTCAGGAGATTATCTGCTCACCTTTATTAACGACATATTGCAGATTAATAAAATTGAGGCCAATAAAGTAGAATTGGATCCGGAAGTCTTTAATCTGAAGAAAAAAGTAGAAAACGTCATCTCTGCTTTGAGTAATTCTGCAATGGACAACAATACAAAGTTGCATTATGAATACGACAAAGACTTACCGACTACGTTTACTGCTGACCAATTAAAGATTTCCCAAATCTTAATCAATCTTATTGGCAATGCTATTAAGTTTACCAAGGATGGCGATATTTGGGTTAGACTGAACAAGGTCAATCAGGTGAATGATATTTACACGGTGAGATTTGAAATACAAGATAATGGCATCGGAATTACGAAAGAGAAGCAAGAACACATGTTCGAAAGTTTCTCTCAGGGCTCCATCCAAATCAATAGAAAATACGGCGGCACTGGTTTAGGACTTTCTATTGTGAAAGGGCTTGTAGAAATTTTAAAAGGGAAAATTTATTTGAAGAGTGAACTTGGCAAAGGATCAAGTTTCTTTATTGAAATCCCTCTGAGTTATTCCCCTGAGCCTGTTATTCCAGTAACACCAAAAAAACCTAACGACATTAATACTTTAGACTTGACAAATATCAAAATTTTGGTTGTTGAAGACAACAAGATCAATCAAATGATTACGCGTAAGATTCTTAATAAAATGAACCTTTATTGCGATGTTGTTGATAATGGTGAAGATGCCGTTGAACGCGTTAAGGAAGAACAATATGATGTTGTCTTAATGGACATCCATATGCCTGGAATTAGTGGATTAGAAGCAACAAAAATCATAAGAACGTTCGATAAGGAACTGACTATTTTCGCACTGACGGCTGTGACCATTGAAGATAAAATGCATGAGTTTGATGAAGCAGGCTTCAATGATATCATCTCTAAACCTTTCAAACAAGAAGATTTTGAGAAGAAACTTTTTAATGCTTTGAAAGTAAATAAAAGCTCGTCAACTTCTATTTAACAAAACTACGAATCAACTTATCGAATTGAATCGGCCTATCGATGTTCATCTCAATAGGCAAATAATAAAGTGACTCTTCTTCAACAAAGTGAGGCTGTAAGCGTACCATATCTTTTTCGGTCGTAATGATGATGCCTTTGGTTTTTAAATTAGTTATTTCACTCGGCGTAAAATCGTGATGATCCTTAAATTGAAGATGCTCAAATTTCAATCCTTGAGCTTTTAAATAAGCGACCAAGGGTTTAGGATTTGCAATGCCTGTAACTAAAGTAAACGGTCTATTTTTAATACTTTCTAAAGCAACAACACCTTTACCATTCACTATATCTTTAGAATAGGCAATGCTTCCAAAAAACACTTCTTGATGCGCCACTGGCTGAATTCTATTAACTATTTTTTCCTTCTTTTGAGGTGATAAATCCGCTGGACATTTCGTTACCACTATGATATCCGCCCGCTTTGCGCCTTGTCTTGGTTCTCTCAAATTCCCCGTTGGCAATAGAATGTCGTCAATATAAAGATCATCATACGCAGTGAGCATAATATTAAGACCCGCAGTTACCCTTCTGTGCTGAAAAGCATCATCCAATAAAATAATTTCGGGAGGATTTGGCAGTGATACTAATTGTGAAATGCCATGAACCCGATCCGCATCTACACTAACAATAACATCATCAAACTTCTGATGAAACTGAAAAGGCTCATCACCAATACTGGCTGCAGTAGCGGTTTCATCAGCAACAATAAACCCTTTAGTTTGCCTTTTATAACCTCTACTCAGAGTGGCAATACGATTTTCTGATTTCAATAATCGAATTAAATATTCAATCATAGGTGTTTTTCCTGTTCCACCTACGCTCAGATTCCCAACACAAATAACAGGAAAGTTATAAGCAGTAGATTTTTTCAATCCAAGATCATACAACGTATTGCGTAACCAAGTGACCATGTAATAAATGGGAACAATTGGGAAAAGAAGATATCTTAATAATTTCATCAATTAGTATAATGTGATTGGTTGCGGTTAACGTTCGGCGCGTTTATCTTCAGGAATATTTACGACGCCACAGCCATCCACTAAAATGTGTCCGTCCTTGTTGACGACTCGCATGGCTACCTTAAAATCCTCCCATTCGATACCCTGAACCATCACATAACCTGTTTTCGGGTCAAAATTAAGCAATTCAACACCTTTATCAGGATAATCTTGCGCATCAAATAAGGGATCAAATCCAAGGCCTACTTCAGGATTCTCTTCCCAAGCACGCATGATAATGGTTTCCAATTCTGTCTTTAGGCTTTCTGTTGCAAGGGGTGAGTACTTAACATATTCAAAAATTTCTTGAGTATGGATGTTTTCTATATACGAATTAAGAAAATCTAGTGCTGCTTGATAATTTTCGTCATCAGCTGCAGCTCCACTCTCTAAAGGATCGTATAAATCAGTATTGGGAAGATCCGAACCCAGCGGCTCAGTAGCACTATTCTTTTCAGATTTACAGGCCAACAAACTTAGGGTAAAAACGAGGGTAAGGATATATTTCATAATACTCGAAGGACTTGCTTCAACGAAAATATAATATTTTATCTTTGCTATGAACCTAAAAACGAAAAAACATATGATTATCCAAGATGTCATCAATCATCTCGAAAAGTTAGCCCCTTTAGCCTATGCTGAAGAGTTTGACAACGTTGGTTTGTTGGTTGGCGACAAAAACCAGCAACTAAAAGGCGTTTTGGTCACCCTAGACACGCTAGAAAATGTTGTTGATGAAGCCATTGAAAAAAACTGCAACTTGATTGTCAGTTTTCATCCCATCATTTTTAAAGGTTTAAAAAAACTAAATGGAACTAATTATGTGGAGCGTGTGGTCCTAAAGGCCATCAAACATGACATTGCCATTTACGCCATTCATACGGCATTGGATAATTGTTTACAAGGTGTGAATGATATTATTTGTGATACTTTAGGCATCGCGGATAAAAAAATTCTCTTACCACAAAAAAATACGATCAAGAAATTAACCACCTACGTCCCACAAAAGGATGCTGATGCGTTACGTTCCGCTCTTTTTAGTGCTGGCGCAGGACAAATAGGCAATTACGACGATTGCAGTTTTAACACGGAAGGTATTGGCACCTTTAGAGGCAATGAAGCTTCTGACCCTAAAGTTGGGGAACGCTTTGAATACCGTCAAGAACAAGAAACGCAAATCTCTGTAACGTTTCAAAAACATTTGGAACGCAACATTCTTCAATCCCTTGTTGAAAACCATCCTTATGAGGAAGTGGCTTTTGAAGTGACTACTTTAGATAATTACAACCAACATATAGGCATCGGAATGGTTGGAGAGCTGCCGAATGAAATGAAGACGGACGACTTTTTACAATTTGTGAAGCAAAAAATGAATGTGGCAACGATAAGACATTCTGAACTTATAAAAGATAAAGTAAAACGGATTGCTGTACTTGGTGGTTCTGGCAGTTTCGCCATTGCCGCCGCAAAATCTGCCAAGGCTGATATGTTAATTACGGCCGATTTAAAATATCACGACTTTTTCTCGGCAGAAAACCAAATAATTTTAGCAGATATTGGACATTATGAAAGCGAACAGCACACAAAAACCTTTTTAGCTAACTATCTATCAAAAAAAATTACTAATTTTGCAGTCGTTTTATCGACGATAAACACCAATCCTGTAAAGTATTTATAATTATGGCAAAAAAAGCTGAACTTTCTGTTGAAGACCGATTAAGAGCGTTGTATGATTTACAACTAATTGATTCAAGAGTTGACGAAATCAGAAATATAAGAGGGGAACTTCCTTTAGAAGTAAGAGATTTAGAAGATGAAGTTGAAGGACTCAATACTAGACTTGAAAAGTTGAACGGTGGGTTAACCATGGTTGATGAAGAAATCAAAGCTAAAAAGAATTTGATTGAAGAGGCTAAATCTTTGATCGCTAAATATGCTGAACAACAAAAGAACGTTAGAAATAACAGAGAGTTCAATTCAATTACAAAAGAAATAGAATTTCAGGAATTGGAAATTGAATTGGCTGAAAAGCACATCAGAGAATTCAAAGTACAAATAGAGCAGAAAAAAGAAATTATTTCTGAGACTAAAGACCGTTTAAAAGACCGTCAAGCGCATTTAAAACACAAAAAAAGTGAATTGAATGCCATCCTTGCTGAAACTGAAAAAGAAGAGACTGCGTTAATCAAAAAGTCTGAAGAATACCAAGAATCTATTGATGAGCGTTTGGTAAATGCTTACCGTCGCATTAGAGCAAACGTAAAGAATGGCTTAGCAGTTGTTGCTATTGAAAGAGGTGCTTCTGGTGGTTCTTTCTTCACTATTCCACCGCAAGTTCAGGTAGAGATTGCTTCTCGTAAGAAAGTAATTACTGATGAGCACAGTGGTCGTATTTTAGTTGATGCACAATTAGCTGAAGAACAAAAAGAGAAAATGGAAAAATTGTTCGCTAAATTAAGCTAAACATTATCCTCATTATATTTAAGAAGCCTTTACAATTTGTGTAAAGGCTTTTTTATTTGGCACAACTTTCACATGATATCAATAAGGTTTTAAATAACTTAGCGACTACCTATAAAACATCATTATGAAATCTCTCTTTTTAGCTATATCCTTCATATTTTTCTTTAGTTGTCAAAATTCGGCACAAAACACTCAAAAACAACAAGCCGTTAAAAGCGCTGACCCTATTGAAGTGCCCATCATTAACGGGAAAGCAAAAGCCTATTTTGCAAGTGGCTGTTTTTGGTGTGTGGAAAATATTTATGAGCACGTTAAGGGTGTTGAGGAAGTTATTAGTGGCTATGCTGGAGGGCATACTAATAACCCAACGTACGAATCAAGCAATACAGGACGAACTGGGCATGCAGAAGCTGTAGAAGTGATCTACGATCCGGATGTTGTAAGTTTTGCCACATTAGTTGATGTTTATTTTGGCTCACAAAATCCGACGCAAGTCAATGGCCAGGGTGGCGATATCGGTTCTCAATACCGTTCCATTATTTTTTATCAGAATGATGCACAGAAAAAAATAATTGAAGAAAAGAAAGCGGCATTGGCTAAAAAATTGAATCAAAAAGTGGCTGCGGAAGTGTACCCATTTCAAAAATTTTGGATTGCAGAAGACTACCATCAAGATTACGAAAAACACAATCCACAAAATCCATACATTCAAAACGTATCCATCCCAAGATATGAACGTTTTAAAGCTAAATTCCCCGAATTGATTAAGCAATAAGACCTAGTCAAATCCTCTTAATAATCTTATCGAGACCTCACAGGTTATTAAAATCCGTGAGGTTTTTTTATGAGATTTTGCTTGCTTTCAAAGTGAATATTAAAGGATATAGCTTCTCCTTTGTCACAAACATTCCTGAATCAGTTGGCACTAAATCGGGCAATACATTGTACGGACTTTCATCATGTTCTTTGAGATATTCAATATGCAATCCTGCTTCTGACAAAGCCGATACAACCGCTCCCAACCCGTGGTTCCAGCCATATTCTTTACTTATCATCTTTGAGTTTGGATTTGCATACGTGCCTTCATACTCTTCGTAAATAGCGACATCCTGCCTATACCCATACTTAAGTTTAGGTTTGCCATCCAAATAATCGAACATCCACACTATAGGGTGAAACTCGGCCATAAAAAAGATGCCTCCTGGCTTTAAGCGCTCTGCAATCATTCGTCCCCAAGGTTTTAAATCAGGCAACCAACCAATGACGCCATAGCTTGTGAAGACAATATCAAAAATTTCAGAAATGTGTTTAGAGGTTTCCAATACATTACAGCATACAAACTTGGCATCAAGCTGAAGTTCTTCATTGAGCTGTTGCGCTAAGGAAATGCCTTTATCGCTCAAATCGACTCCCACACACTTCGCTCCCATCCTACTCCAACTCAAGGTATCCTGACCAAAATGACACTGCAAGTGCAGTAAAGTTTTTCCATTCACATCGCCAAGCGCTTCCAATTCATAGGACATTAAAGACGATTTGCCGCTTATGAAAGCTTCCATATTGTACATGTCACTTATAGCGTGAACACCCACCTTAGTGTTCCACGTATCTCTATTGGTGTTAAAGTAATGATCATTTGTATCCATATATCCTGTTTTGATATTTAAATGTAATCCTTCTGGAGCATTCTTGATTATCTTTATAAAAAAATTTAAAGATGAAAAAATCATTAATGTTAATCCTATTAGTCACGTTCTCATTATCCTGTAAACAAAAGGAAGAAGCCAAAATCATAGTAAAAGAATGGTCCACCGCAGAGAAAATTGCCAATGCTCATGGTTTAGAAAACTGGAAAAATGTTTCTGAACTCCAGTTCACTTTTAATGTTGACAGAGATACGACGCATTTTGAACGTTCGTGGATTTGGAAACCAAAGTCAGAAGATGTGGTGATGATTTCCGGGAAGGACACGGTTGCTTACAACAGAAAATCTATCGATAGCACCTCATTAAAGGCAGATAAAAACTTCATTAACGACAAATACTGGCTATTAGCCCCTTTTCAGTTGGTTTGGGACACCTCAGCAAGCATTTCCGAAGCTACTATTACCGAGGCGCCAATCAGCAAAAAACAACTCAATAAAATAACAATCACCTATACTAGTGAAGGTGGCTATACGCCAGGCGATGCATATGATTTCTACTATGGTGATGATTTTATGCTGAAAGAATGGGTCTATCGCAAAGGAAATTCGACTGAACCGTCCATGATGACAACTTGGGAAGATTTTGAAGAGTTCAGTGGCATTAAATTTAGTAAAACACACAAACGTCCAGAGGTTGATTGGACGCTACATTTTACAAATATCAAGGTCATCCCATAAGATTTGTTAAACTATTGCTAAAACCACCTTTCTAGACATCCAAAACATGTAGAGACCACGTATATATAGTGTATCAGATGAATATTCCGCAGCAATGCGTCTCTATATATTCAAAGAGCTTCCACTTAAAAAGTTGAAGCTCTTTTTTTTCTAACAGACTTCCGTTTTCTTTACTACAAAATGTCAAAGAAATCCACTTTGGCATCAGATAAACTCTCTTTTTAGGACTTCTTTCTAAGCTTATAATTCTTATTTTTGTGTACAACCGAAAATAAATACACCTTGTCACATCATAAATTAGGCTTAGCATACGCGCAACAACAAGATCAATCGGATGCATTGGCATCCTATAGAAATCGCTTCCATATTCCAAAAGATAAAAATGGAAACGATTTGATTTATATGACTGGAAATTCTCTCGGACTCCAGCCAAAATCTACTAAAGACTATATCAATCAAGAATTGGAAGATTGGGCAAATTTAGGTGTTGAAGGGCATACGGAAGCAAAAAACCCATGGTTGCCCTATCACGAATTGTTAACGGAAAACATGGCAAAAGTGGTCGGTGCAAAACCGATTGAAGTGATTGTCATGAATACCTTGACCGTCAATCTACATTTGATGATGGTTTCTTTTTATAAGCCAACACCAAAACGTTACAAAATACTTATTGAAGCTGATGCATTTCCTTCTGATAAATATGCCGTTGAATCCCAATTGAAACACCACGGTTTTGATCCGAAAGATGGTGTTGTTCTGTGGAAAGCCAGAAAAGGCGAAGAATTGGCAAATTATGAAGATTTAGAAGCCATTATGGAAACGCAAGGCGATGACATTGCCTTGATTATGATTGGTGGCGTTAATTATTACACAGGACAATTTTTCGATTTTAAACGCATCACCCAACTCGGTCATAAACATGGTTGTTTGGTTGGTTTTGATTGTGCACATGGCGCAGGAAATGTGGAATTGAATCTTCACGATTCAGGTGCAGATTTTGCTGTTTGGTGTACTTATAAATATTTAAATTCTGGGCCTGGAAGTTTAGGTGGCGCTTTTGTTCATGAACGTCACGCACACAACAAAGACCTTAACCGCTTTGCAGGTTGGTGGAGCCATAATAAAGCCACACGCTTTAAAATGCGCGACGAATTTGATCAACTCGATGGTGCAGAAGGTTGGCAATTAAGCAACCCTCCTATCTTATCAATGGCAGCCATTAAAGCTTCATTAGACATTTTTGCAGAAGTCGGCATGGAAAAACTAACTGCAAAATCAAAGGAACTTACGGGTTATTTCGAGTTTCTATTGAATCAATTAGGGAACGACAGCATTAAAATCATCACGCCATCAAATCCTGACGAACGTGGATGTCAACTCTCTATTCAAGTTAAAAATGCAGATAAAGCATTGCACAATAAATTAACGGAAGCAGGTGTCATTTCGGATTGGCGTGAACCTGACGTGATTCGCTGTGCGCCAACACCATTATACAACTCGTTTGAGGATGTATATCATTTGGTAGAAAAATTAAAGGAGATTTTAAATTAAAAATGCTCAAAAATCCCTTCCCTTTTTAAGGAAAGAGGATAAAAGCCGGGGTTAGAGATTTAAGACGTAAGGGTTTTCAATCTTATATTGAACCAAAAAACTAAAGGTTCCTGCCTTCGCAGGACATACTATGAAAAAACAACAAAACATACTCATCATCGGCGCTGGACTTTGCGGCAGCTTACTCGCTTTACGATTGGGTCAACGCGGCTTTAACGTGAATCTTTATGAAATGCGTCCTGATTTACGTAAGGTTGACATCAGTGCAGGGCGCTCCATCAACTTGGCACTTTCTGATAGAGGTTTAAAAGCGATGCGTCTTGCCGGGGTGGAAAATCAGGTCAAGAAACTCTGCATCCCAATGAATGGACGGCTTTTGCACGATATGGAAGGGAAAACGGTGTTGGCGCCTTATAGCGGCCGCGAACATGAATTTATCAATTCTATTTCTCGTGGCGATTTGAATGCTTTACTATTGGATGAAGCGGAAAAACATCAAAATGTAAATATTCATTTCAATAAAAAATGCAAATCAGTCGATTTCGAAAATACGACTGCCCTTTTTGAAGATTATGAAACAAAAGAAAATTTTGTTGAAGACGCTGATGTTATTATAGCTACAGACGGTGCTGGGTCAGCTTTGCGGAAAAGTTATTTTTTAGGAAAAAAATTTTTATTCAGTTTTTCACAGGATTGGTTAACCCATGGTTACAAAGAGTTAAGCATTCTTCCTGCTGAAAATGGAGGCTACCAAACTTATAAAAATGCGCTACATATTTGGGGACGCGATAGTTTTATGCTGATTGCCTTACCAAATTTAGATGGCAGTTTTACCGTCACCTTGTTTATAAGTTTTGATGAAGGCGAATACAATTTTGGAAATTTAACAACCCCAGAAAAGGTGCTCGAGTTTTTTGAAAAATATTTCAAAGACGCTTTAGCATTGATGCCAAACTTGGTAGATGATTTTTTTACCAATCCAACCTCACCTTTGGGAACCGTTAAATGTTCGCCATGGCATTATAAAGGAAACACTTTATTGATGGGCGATGCCGCTCATGCCATTGTGCCTTTCTACGGACAAGGGATGAATGCGTCTTTTGAGGATGTTGTTGTATTTGACAAGGCGTTAGATGAAGGAGAACCAAATAGCGAAGCAGGTTGGGAAGCCATTTTTAAGGCCTATGAAAAAAGTCGCAAAATGGACACTGACGCTATTGCTGATTTGGCTATTGACAATTTCCATGAGATGAAAGGTCACGTCAACAATGCGATCTTTAGAGAAAAACGCAATTTAGAAATGGCCTTCGAAAAGAATTTCCCCGATGACTATTCGTCAAAATATTCATTGGTTACCTTTAATGAAGATATTGGCTATAGAGAAGCCATGTTAAGAGGTCGTGCACAAGATAAAGCCATCTTGAATATGCTTGCCGACAAGGAACTTGATAGTAATGCTGATTTAAAAACAAATTTAGAAAAAGTAAATCGTGCAACTGAGGAAATTTTGGAAGATGATCGGGTAGCGAAAAATTTTAAACACTAAGAATAATAAAAGTTAATTTAAACAGCGATAAGATTTAAATTATAAAACAGACGTTATGGCAGAAAAAACAAATGAGACTCCTACCGCCGCAGGAACTAAGGTCACACCAAGAGGCGCTTACCCACATACCAAACGCGTAGGCGATTTTATTTTTGTATCGGGCACAAGTTCCCGTCGTGCAGACAATAGTATCGCAGGTGTAGATATTATTGACGCCATGGGCACCAAACACTTAAATGCTGAAGTGCAAACGCGTGAGGTCATCAAGAATATTGAGAAAAATCTAGCCAAAGAAGGTGCAACCCTAAAAGACGTTGTCGATGTTACTACATTTTTGGTCAACATGAACGATTTTGCTGGGTACAATAAAGCTTATGCCGAGTTTTTTGATAAAGAAACAGGACCAACCAGAACTACTGTAGCGGTACATCAATTGCCACACCCAGATTTGGTGGTGGAAATTAAGGTGATGGCTTATAAAAAGAATAGAGAATAGAGAATAGAGAATAGAGAATAGAGAATAGAGAGAAGAGAAAAGAGATTTATTTGAGATTAGGCATTATGAAGATACAGAACTACATCAACGGTCAATATTTACCTCCAGTCGCTGACGAATGGATAGATAATTATTGCCCTGCCGATGGCGAGGTTTACGGACACATCCCAAACTCGTCAACTGAGGATGTAGAGAATGCCTATATCGCTGCAAAATCGGCGTTTCCGAGTTGGTCACAAACAACTTTGGAAGAACGCAGCAGAATCCTTATCAAAATCTCAGAACTCCTTGAAGCGAACTTACAACGCTTTGCCGAAGCTGAAAGCAAAGACAATGGGAAACCAATTTCGTTAGCAAAAGCTGTGGATATTCCGAGAGCGGCCAGTAATTTTCGATTTTTCGGGAATGCGATTACGCAATTCGGCAGTGAAAGTCACGAGAGTGTGGGCCAGGATGCTATTAATTATACCTTACGTCAACCTATTGGAGTTGTGGGATGTATTTCGCCATGGAACCTCCCACTCTATCTTTTTACCTGGAAAATCGCTCCAGCCATAGCCGCTGGAAACTGCGTCGTTGCCAAACCAAGTGAAGTCACTCCTATGACTGCCTATTTATTGGGAGAGATTTGTACAGAAGCTGGATTGCCAAATGGCGTGTTAAACATTGTTCACGGCTTAGGAACTACCGCAGGGCAAGCCATCATTGAGCATCCAGACATTAAAGCGATCAGTTTTACAGGCGGTACAGCCACTGGGGCGCATATCGCCAAAGTAGCGGCGCCAATGTTTAAGAAATTATCATTGGAATTGGGCGGCAAAAATCCGAACATCATTTTTGCTGACTCCGATTATGATGACATGCTTGAAACTACAGTGCGCTCTTCATTTGCCAATCAAGGTCAGATTTGTTTGTGTGGCAGCAGGATTTTTGTGGAAGCGTCTATTTATGAGAAATTCAAGGACGATTTTGTCGCCAGAGTAAAAGCACTTAAAGTTGGTCATCCTTCAGAAGCAGAAACGAATATTGGCGCCTTGGTATCCAAAGCACATTTAGAAAAAGTTTTGAATTATATCGAAATTGCTAAATCAGAACAAGGAAACATACTTTGTGGCGGCAATAAAGTGACTATAAAAGATTACGAAAACGGCTATTATTTAGAGCCTACAGTTATAGAAGTGACATCAAACGAATGTCGCGTTAATCAAGAAGAAATATTCGGCCCGGTAGTGACCATTATGCCATTTGAAACTGAAGATGACGTTTTAAGAATGGCCAATGCAGTAAAATATGGCTTATCCGCAACACTCTGGACCAATGATTTAAAACGCACCATGCGAATGAGCAATCAACTACAAGCCGGAATCGTTTGGGTAAATACTTGGATGATGCGCGATTTACGCACCCCTTTTGGAGGGATAAAAGCATCCGGAGTTGGCCGAGAAGGCGGATTTGAAGCCTTGCGATTTTTTACGGAAGCGAAGAATGTTTGTATAAAATATTGAGAAGAATATAGAATAGAGAACAGAGAACAGAGAATTTATTTAAACCATAATAAGAGTCTCTTTTCTCTTCTCTCTTTTCTCACATCTAATAAAATAGATTAACCTTAAAAAAGATCCCTGCTTTCGCGGGAATACTATGGATTTAAAACTAAACAATAAATACGCATTAGTCTGCGGGAGCACCGCAGGAATAGGAAAAGCAGCAGCAATTTCATTGGCAGCTGAAGGCGCGAAGGTGACGTTGGTGGCGCGAAATGAGGAGAAATTGAAGCACACTATTTCAAAGCTTAACAATCCTGAAAATCACAGCTATATTGTGGCCGACTTTTCTAAACCTGAGGAGTTGGAGCGCAAAGTATCTGAGTTCATTTCTGAAAATCATGGGTTCCACATCTTATTAAATAATACTGGTGGTCCTGCAGGAGGACCTATATTTTCGGCGAAATTGGAAGAGTTTGGAAATGCCTTTACCCAACATTTAAAATGTAATCACGTTTTGGTGCAAGCTGTCGTGCCTTTTATGAAAGAACAAAACTACGGGCGTATTATCAATATTATTTCTACTTCTGTGAAGCAGCCGTTGGATGGTCTGGGAGTTAGCAACACTATTCGTGGGGCCGTTGCCAATTGGAGTAAAACTTTAGCCAATGAACTTGGTCAATTTGGAATTACCGTAAATAACGTACTTCCTGGTGCTACCGAAACGGAACGTTTAACGGATATTATCAAAAATAAATCGGAAAAATCTGGTCAGACGGAAGAAGAAGCTGCCAATGCCATGAAAAATACGGTGCCTGCCAAACGTTTTGCGCAACCAGAAGAGTTGGCGTATGCGGTGACGTTTTTGGCAAGTGAAAAAGCGGGATATATCAACGGCGTTAACCTGCCTGTTGATGGTGGCCGCACCAAATCGTTATAAAATCAGGATAAAATAAGCATGAACAATGTCTTTTTGTTCTGCGGTATTATACTTAATTTTAAGATCGAAATCTGCGTTAAGGATGGAGGTCCCGAAAACTATCGGCAGACAGGTCTGACGTTCCTTTAACGCCAAAAAACTAAAACCATGAGCAAATTAGTTTCTCCTATAAATTTCAAGGAATGGATTGAAGAAAACAGACATCTTCTAAAACCACCAGTTGGTAATAAAGTGGTCTGGAAAGATGGCGATTTTATTGTGATGGTCGTTGGTGGGCCGAACAATAGAAAGGATTATCATTACAACGAAACCCCGGAATTCTTCTATCAAGTGGAAGGTGATATGGTTTTAAAAATTATTGATAACGGCACGCCTAAAGATGTTCATATTAGAGAAGGTGATATTTATTTATTGCCACCTAAAGTACCTCATTCCCCACAACGCGAAGCCAATACTGTTGGATTGGTTATCGAATATAAACGTCCAGAAGGTATGCGCGACGCCTTGCTATGGTTTTGTGAAAATTGCACAACAAAACTCTATGAAGAAGACTTTACGGTTGAAAATATTGAAACTGATATGCCTAAAATTTTCGACAAATATTACAATGATAAGGACAAACGCAAATGTCCGAATTGTGGGGAATTGATGGAACCGCCTACAAAGGTCAAGATTGAATAATGACATTATCGTAACGGTATCGCAGACTAAATCAGATTTGAAGGACCTCATCCCAAAGTTCTTTTTAACAATTGATAATAAAAAATAAGATTCCCGCTGTCGTGGGAAATACATATGGAAAAACGTAAACTACGCATCAACGGACACTCACATTTATTGCCTTACCCTGAGGAAATCCCTCAATTTATGAAGGACAAAGGTATTTTTTGGGTTGATAAAGACCGAAAATTCATGCTTCAAAAAGATTGGAGCCGTCCAGTAACGGATTCAAGTTTCTTTTTAGATGAAAAATTGGCGTGGATGGAACGTTTCAAAATCGACCATGCGGTGGTATTAAATCTGTCGCAACTGTACGGTAATGGATTGCGAGTGGAAGAAATGAAGCAAGCCTTACGATTTCAAAATGATTTTAATGCGAAAATCCAACGTGAAAATCCGAGTAAATTTACTTCCGGATTTGTAGTGCACCCAGGTTTTGTACGTGGCGCCATGTGGGAAATGGAACGCTGTGTAGAAGAATTGGGCATGCAACTCCTGTGTTTGCCTACGCATTATATGGACACCATTGGTACTTGGCGTTGTATATTTGATGAAGAAAATGAGCCGCTTTTTGAGTTGGCGAGTAAATATAATTTGGCTGTTGAAATTCACCCGTATGATGGTGAGAAATTCATCAAGCTAGAAAATACTTCATGGCGATTCCACTTGATTTGGATGTTGGCGCAATGCGCTGACGCCTATCATTTCTTGACGCTAAATGGCTATCAAGACAAATTCCCAAATATGCGTACCTGTTTCGCGCACGGTGGGCAATTGGCACAAATCAATTTAGGCCGTCGTATACAAGGTTTTGACGGTAGGCCCGATTTATTTGAAGGCAAGAGTCACCCGAGAAAAGCTGTAGGTCATAAAAATATATTCTTTGACACTTTAGTACATGATACCGGAGGTTTGCAATTACTGATTAAAAACCAAGGTTCAAAACAAGTACTTATGGGCTTGGATGATCCGTATCCGTTGGGTGAAATGGAAAGCGCGCAACAATCGTCCTACCCAGGCAAAATTTTAGATTTGGCGATGGAAAGAGAAATTATTACTGCCGATGAGCACGATGCCATTTGGGAAGACAACGTTATCAGATGGTTGTGCGGTGATGATGAGGCTGCCAAACAAAAATTGATCAATAGAATTTTAGGGAATTAAAAAGAACTAAAATTCCTCTTATAAAAACCTAAGCACCAGATTGGGTTCTCCTATGTTGTGAGAAATCTTCAATTGTTGCTTTTCAATTCAAAAACACTAAAAAACCAATCAATCTATACAATCGGGATTGCATATTTAAAACCAATATCATGAATTTTTTATCTGAAACTTTAGAAAAATATGTCACTGATCATTCTGAAGACGAACCAGAATTATTGCAACAACTGACTCGAGAAACATATCAAAAAATTCTGCAACCACGTATGCTCAGCGGACATTATCAAGGTCGGGTTTTGAGCATGATTTCAAAATTAGTGAATCCTAAAACTGTCTTAGAAATTGGGACTTACACCGGTTATTCGGCATTGTGTTTAGCTGAAGGTCTTCAAAAAGATGGTGTTTTACACACCATTGATATCAATGAAGAACTCGTCGGTTTTCAGCGCAAGTATTTTGATAAATCTGATTATGGAACTCAAATTCAGCAGCATTTAGGTGATGCAATAGACATTATTCCGAAGTTGAACACCACATTTGATTTGGTTTTTATAGATGCTGACAAGGAAAATTACGCCAACTACTTTCACATGGTGATTGATATGTTGAATCCTGGAGGGATTATCTTATCAGACAACGTACTTTGGAGCGGAAAGGTCATAGAGCCTTTAAAGAAGGATGATGTGTCTACAGAAGCTTTAATTAAGTACAACAAATTGCTTAAAGACGATGCCCGTGTGGAAACCCTCTTGTTACCTATTCGTGATGGATTGACGGTCTCTCGAAAGAAATAGAATTTTTATGCTTAGAATATCTAACGCGGCATTGTCATTTTTTTAAAGACAACTTCGATAGAATGGAATATCAAATAAAATGTCAGTTTGAGAACGTTTTCGACAGCGCTCAAACTGACATTTGCTTTTATAATCATAATGCCTGCGCTCAAACTGACATTGTCTTTAAATCTTATTGCACTGCTTTCAAAGCATCAATATTACCATAGCCAAAATCACTACTTCTATTTGGATAAAAAGCTGAAGATTGTTTTAACCTATTCAACACCTGTTCTCTTGACCAATTAGGATATTTTGACCACACCAAGGCAGCAATGCCTGCAGTAGTCGCAGTAGCAACTGAAGATCCACCGGTATAATTACGAGTCCCATTATAGAATCCTAAAACAGGTGGCGATTTAGAAGTGTCATTATCTCCTTCCATAATTATGGTAAAATCAATTTTACTTCCGCTGTGACAAGTTTCACAACGCTCATAATTAGCTCCATCATCTACACCTGTTACGGCTACGGCTTCATCCATAGACGCTGGGAAAATTACCCCAAAGCCATTCGTGAAACTTGTAGAGGTTCCTCCTGCGGCAAAAATCAATTTGTTTTTGCTGTAGGCATATTTCACGGCATCCTTAATATTTCCAATGGACCATACATAACCAATGGACATGGAGATAATTTTTACATCACTCCTACGTCCTAATTGTGTCAATGCATCTGAAACACCCTTTCGCTCATGATAGTCATTCAATAACACATCTTCTGTAGCTCTATATGCCACTAAATTTGAATTATAAGCTACACCAACTGGCATTCCGTTATCATTACGAGGTGACGCCATAGCAGAGGCCATTGCTGTACCATGACCACATTTATCGTGTGGACCATCATAATTGCTCGACCACCACCAACCTGAGTCGATAAACGTGCCATATTTTTGTACTGTACGTCCTGACGAATAGCCATCATTAAATCCTGAAGCGTTTAATAAGGATTGAGATTCCGAAACGCCAGTATCAATTAATCCAATGGTCACTCCTGCTCCCGTACTGACATTCCAAGCTTGCGGAATGTTATGTTTGCTAAAGTTCCATGAAACTTGAGCGTTATTAGGTGCTATAGTAGTGTAGTGTGCTGGATTTATCGTTGCGGAATTGTCATTACATCCCGAACTTGAACGGAAACTTTCCTTACCCTTGTAATGATTGTAACCATTAGGCTCTAAATATCTAACGTATTTATGCTTACGGAGTTCAATTATGGTGTTGATATTCTCTATACCAACGTCAACAACATTGATAATTTCATGAGAAACCGTTTTCAATTCTGCCACTTTCGCATTCTCTTGTTGGGCAACTACGATCAAAACTTCATCTTTTTTGGAGATAATCTGTTTATTCTCGCCTTCCGAAAAACTTTCGCCTTTTTCCCCATAACCAATAGTCAGGATATTATCTCCATGAATTACGGCGCTCCATAGAAAATGTGGATCTACTTTACTCCAGTCAAAATCGCCGGTCGCGTTTATCGTTGCCGTAATTTTGTCATTGATTTGATCAATAGTCAGCGGATTCTCGGGATAAACAAGCTGAGTTTTTTCTTCTTCAAAATGTGTCTCTTCTTTAGAACAAGAAACCATAATGATCATTAGAATGAATAAAGCCTTAAGGTGAAGTTTTTTCATGCGAAAATTATTTAGAAGTTAATAATATTCTAAATATATTCAATTATCACAATGAAAAGGTGGTGAATTTTAGTTTTTTAATAAAAATGTATAAAAATTTTTATCAAAAACGTATTACATCTTACGTTTAATAGAACCTACAGTGTCCTCGACCTCATCTTTTACCTTCTGAATGTCTTCAGTGATAGATTTGGTGTACTCTGTGGTATTGATACCGCTCTTTTCGGTAGTTTTGGTAATCTCCGACTTAAGATCATTGGTAGCGTCTCTGAGCGTACGCATGCCTTTACCCATTCCTTTGGCAATGTCTGGCACTTTATCTGCACCAAAAACCATCACCACTATAAATAGGATGAACATGACCTCTGTGGTCCCGATAAATAAAAATGTTGAGTGTAGTATCACAATGCAAATATAGTGAGTTGTTTTGAATACAATAAAAAAGCCGACTGTTAAATTAGTCGGCCTTTTTAGTTAAAGTTTCAAAATTACTCTTGAACCCTGTTTTTAAAGTTATCAAACTGACTTGTTTCTTCTTTTCTTGGCCATGAATTGTTGCTCGTATCGATATCTGCCGTTTCAGCATTAGGATCTACAACTATAGAAGTAATTTCCTTTTGAGAAGCAATAGCTTTACTGACTTGTTTGTCATTTAATCTCCAAATTTCTGCTGGATATTTTTCTGTTTTTGAAGTCCCATCTGCATAATTATATTGAACGATAATTGGCATTACCAATCCTCCCGGTTTTTCAAAGGTCACATTATAAAAATACTTAGGTGTTTTGATATTTTTACGCTCTTCTTCCGTAAAATTATCCATTAAATATTCTTTAAGCGATGGAATATCCTCCGCCTGAATACCATTTTTCATAGCGTCAGTCAGCTCATCGCTGCCATCTTCTACCATATACACCATAGGTTCTAATTTGTTCAAATCTAAATTTCTTCTCGCCGCCACATCTTTAATGTATTGGTTAGGTTCAGACGATACATAAAATTTAGTCACTTCTTTCACGCCAATATCAACCCAATCCGTGGTGTAAAACCATCCTCTCCAAAACCAATCTAAATCTACTGCAGAAGCATCTTCCATTGTTCGGAAAAAATCTTCAGGTGTTGGGTGCTTAAACATCCATCGACGTGCATATTCCTTAAATGCATAATCGAATAACTCACGTCCCATAACCGTTTCTCTTAAGATATTAAGTGCGGTTGCAGGTTTTCCATAGGCATTATTTCCAAATTGATACGTGTTTAATCCTTTGCTCATAATTGGTGCAATGAAATCTTGATTGCCTTCCATGTAAGGAATAATATTAACAGCAGGTCCGCGACGTGATGGGAAGGTTTTATGTTCTGGCGATAAGGCAGCAGGATACCATTCTCCAAAATCTTGTTCCGCAACATATTGTAAAAAGGTGTTTAAACCTTCGTCCATCCAAGTCCATTGGCGCTCATCACTGTTAACGATCATCGGGAAAAAGTTATGCCCAACTTCATGAATGATTACGCCCATCATCCCGTATTTCACACGGTCGCTATACGTACCATCTTTTTCAGGACGGCCATAATTCCAGCAAATCATTGGGTATTCCATCCCTTGTCTATCAGCATGTACAGAAATAGCTTTATGATAAGGATAATCAAAAGTCATTCTTGAATACGACTTCAAAGTACTCGCTACGGCTTTTGTAGACCATTCTTCCCATAACGGATTTCCTTCTTTCGGATATAAGGATACAGCCATCACATCTTTATCGCCAATTTTGACAGCCATCATATCCCAAATGTATTTACGTGAAGAGGCAAAACCAAAATCACGCACATTTTCTGCATACAATTTCCAAGTCTTTTTAGCTTTCGAACGGCTTTTTTCGGCCTTTTCAGCTTCAGCTTGCGTAACGATCATCACTGGTTTATCATACGATTTTTTGGCTTTTTCGTAACGCTCAAGCATCGTTTTTGAAAACACTTCCTTTCTATTCATCAATTTACCTGTCGCATCCAAAATATGATCTGCAGGAACGGTAATATTCACTTCAAAATTTCCAAAAGGCAATGCAAACTCATCGCGTCCCCAAAATTGTGAATTCTGCCAGCCTTCCACATCGTTGTAAACAGCCATGCGCGGATAAAACTGCGCAATTACATACGCTCTATTGCCATCTTCAGGAAAGAATTCATATCCTGAACGGCCTCCATCTTTAATATGGTCATTGATATTATACCACCATTTGATCCCAAAAGAGAATTTTTCGCCAGATTTTAACGGTTGCGGCAGTTCAACACGCATCATGGTTTGATTGATGGTATGTTGTAAGGGTTTACCGTTGGTATCTTTAACTTCTAAAATATTAAATCCGCCTTCAAAAGGATCATTCAAATATGCCGATGCAAATTGCTCCGTAGTAGCCGCTTTTGCCACACCGCTACTTTCAATTAATGGCGATTTTGAATCTTTTGCGCGTTGGTTCTGATCTAACTGCACCCATAAATAGGTCAATACATCAGGAGAATTATTGGTGTAAGTAATAACTTCATCACCATGAATTCTTGCCTTTTCATCATCCAATTCAATATTCATTTTATAATCTGCCTGTTGCTGGTAATATGCATGACCAGGTGCTCCAGATGCAGCTCTATACATGTTAGGCGTTGCAAATTCATTATATAATTGTCTGAATTTATTGGTATTGACGTGACCCGGTTTTCGGTCTTGTTTGGTGTCATTTTGAGCGAATGAGCTCACTGAAATAGAAAAGATTAAAAGACACAGGAATTTGAATGGTTTCATTTGCAAGAGTTATGGTTGATAATCAGATTTGAAATTTAATTATTTTGAAGCAATCAACGGGCAATTGTTAAAATTTTAACACAGCTTTATCATTCTGCTGCATTAAAATAAAACTCTTTTTTTCATCGTTGATTTTGAGTTTTACGATATTCTGTTGGTCATCAAAACTATCAAACAGCAGTGTATTGGAAATTTGAAACGTTTTGATCTCTTTGATATCGGTCACTTCCAAATAACAAAAAAGAATGTCGTTGTCATATTCTTTTCCTATGAATTTAAAGTCTACAGCTTTTCCATTAATTTTTATAACGATTTTATCTTTTAGGTAACGCTTCAAATAGACTTCTACCTCTTCCGCTTCATTTTTGGGCACTAAAGTCAGGCGTTTTTCATAGCGTTCACGTAACGTGTTTTCTAAATCATCAATAAAAATTCTGGAAATGATCTGAACCGATTTCTTCTCTGGTACATACTCAACTTCAGTGACACTCACATAAAATTTATGTGCCGACATCGAAATCATTACCGGTAAAAGAATGGCTAAAACTAAGAGTTTAATGGCTTTCATATATTTCTTTCAATGTTCAAAAATACAGTTTTCGATTACAAAAAACAGTCTAACATTTAATTCTACTCTTTTCGTGAACCTATAATATCATTGTAGACTTTTAATTTCGCTTCCAAAAACTCAAAGGTAGCCAAGTCGTTATTCAGTTTACAGAGATGCTCAAACCTAGGGTCATCTTGACAATAATAAAAGAATTCCACCTTAAAACTTTCTTCTAAGTTAGATTTAGCGAATAGAATTTCAGCGAATTGCGATTTTATTTTATCAAGGCAATTGTCCAACCTTTCCAGCTTTACTTGATTCTTAAGTTCTTTTGTACGACCTGAAATAGCATTCAAAATAGGATTTAACGGAATAAAACCGCCACCGGAAGTAGCCTCATACAAGCGTCTTTCTGATTGCGTTTTAGGTTTTCCTGTATACCCAGGGATGCCTAAATTGTAAAAATTGACTTGAGGTTTTAATGGCGCATTATTTAAATCAGACATCAAATCTCCAGTGAGTATTTTTCCTACCACGACCTCGTCTAATGCATTCACCAATTCTTCTAAATTAACGGTAACATGCTGCGATGCAACCATGAATTTAGTAATTACAACTTTTTTAGGTTGATAAGAAATACCCGAAAAGAGAATGGTATCGTTCAATTTAGCCGGAATTGTAAATTCTCCAGTACTATTAGAAATAGTGAACCTACTGGCTGTTGTATTGATAACATGAATGCCATCAACGTCACTTGACGCCAAAATTTGCCCTTTTAAATCGACCGATTGGCCAAAGGTATATTGAAGACAAAAAATCGCTAGAATAAGGACAAAACACTTATTCCTTTCCACCATCTTTCGCTAAAAATTCTTTACTTTTTTGACTGATAAATTCTAGAAACTGAAATTCTTTACCAGAATTCAACAGCGAATAATCAAGTCCTTCAGCTTCGACATAGTTGATAAACTCACCAACTTTTTGCTCTGGGATATTAAAATTTTCAACGAGGAATTTTGTACTATAATGATCGGTAAATTCAGTGTAGACAGTTGCATTTTTAAGTTCTTGTCGCTCCTTGTTCTTTTTCGAGTTGAAGATTGGTCTTAGGAACAAGTCCACAATACCAATGACATCAAAACCATACTGAATGTTATTGCCGGTTCCAGGCATTGCGATATTGACTACCTTCGATTTATAATCATCTGGAAACTCATAGTCATTCATATTTGCCAACCCGAAATAAATGGCATCTAAATCGGGATTAAAAGTTCTGACACTTTCAATATCAACAAGTAGATTCCCCGTAAGGTCATAAGGCAAAATAATAACTTCATCTAGTTTATTAACTTTCTCTACCAAAAAAACGGTCATACTTCGCGTTTTCATGATGTTTTCATCAATAGTCACCTTAAAATCCTGAAACTGCAACGCTCTAACTTCAATAACATCATTTAATGCGACATTGAGCTTAAACAATCCGTTTTCATCCGTAAGGGTTCCTTTTTTAGATGATGAATTGAACACGGTAATATTTTCCAAGTCGCTACTTTCAACAACAATCTTTCCAGAGATTTCAACTCGTTTTATGGTTTGAGAAGTCGCAACATATAGTGGGATGATGAGAAATAGATAAAATAAAGCAGTTTTCATAAGATTACATTTTAGTTAGGATCATAAAGAAAGTTGGAACTCTCTTAATTAAAATCTAAAGCCTGATTAAACTTTTGTTAAAGTGACAGATTACTTAAATTTACGACAAAATAATTGAGATCGCAGGCATTAATCGATTGATTATCGCCTGCAAGAATCTCATATCGAAATGCATAAGCACTAATCCTTAATAAAATTGAATTTATGAAACAGATGATGATTGCTAGTACTTCCACAGTTCATGGCAGTGGCTATTTGAGTTATTTATTAGAAACCCTAACTTCATTTTTTAAGGATGCGGATACCATTTTATTTATTCCTTATGCAAGACCGGGCGGAATTAGCCATGATGAGTATACCGAAAAAGCCAAGGAAGCTTTTATTCAAATAGGAAAACACGTAAAAGGAATTCATGAATTTGACAATCCGAAGGACGCTTTAAACCAAGCAAAAGGGATATTTGTTGGCGGCGGAAACACTTTTGTACTCGTAAATCAGCTTTATAAAAACGATTTGATAAGCGCTCTGCAAGAAGTTATCCGTAGTGGAACACCATATTTAGGAACGAGTGCCGGCAGTAATATATGCGGACTCACCATCAACACGACTAATGACATGCCGATAGTTTACCCTCCAAGCTTCAAGACTTTGGGCATGGTACCGTTTAATATCAATCCGCATTATTTAGATCCCGACCCTACCAGCAAACACATGGGAGAAACCAGGGAAACGAGAATTCAGGAATTTCATGCGTATAACACACCGCCTGTGGTTGGACTTAGAGAAGGCAGCTGGCTGGAGGTGAACGGCGATAACATCATTTTAAAAGGGGAAGTGGATGCGCGAATTTTCGAGTATAATAAATCCGCTTACGAAGTAAAAACAGGAACGGATTTGAGTAGGTTGAAGTGAATGAGGGTGTGAGGTGTGAGGTTTAGGATTAGTATTTAGAATTAAGTACTAAGTATTAAGATAGAGTAATTGGGGAGGGATAATTTCAATTTACCTAACTAAGCTGAAATTATTTTTGAAGATTTATATGTGATAACATAGCCTGTATAAAGTTTAAGGCCATTTGTGTTAATTCGTGAAATTCGTGTCAAAAACTTAAAATCGCTGTTGCCTAAAGCTTCTTCAAAAAATGATAGCCTAAAATTTCAAAACCTTCATTGTAATAGAATTTATGTGAAGGATAGTTTTGCACGTAGGTATTAAGTTCTACGGTCTGACATCCTTTTTGAGCCACGTAATCATAAATACATTTCAAAAACTGCTTGCCCAAACCTTTCTTTCTATAGCCATCATCTATAAAAACATGGTCTAATTCCACGCTCCTTCCGGAATAATGACGCGTACAAAACCACATCCCGGAAATTCCGATAAGTTTATCACCATCAAAAATTCCTGCACACTCATAGTTTTGGGTGACCATTTCAGCAAAACGTTGTTTTAAAACAGCTTCAGAAGTCTTGTGTTCCGTCAGTTTTAACATCAACGGAATAATGGTGTGAATGTTTGCAGGCTCAATAATTTTAAACGATATGGGCATACTCAAAATTTTGGGTAAAAATAAATAAATTAGTTCAACAATAAACTGCTAAGGATTGTTTCCTAGTGTATTATTTTCACACCAAATAAAAATTAAAATCCCACCCTTTTTTACGCCTTATTGCTACTGTTTTATTTGAAACTTTCATCCTCAGTATTTTCAAGTTTTTTGCACTCTTTTACTACCATTTAGTTTTTAAACTTTTATCTTTGAAACTCAAAATTGATTACCATGAATAAAAAAGTCATCCTCATGATTCTTGACGGTTGGGGAAAATCTCCTGACCCAAAAGTTTCAGCTATAGATAATGCTCACACACCATTTATTGATTCCCTATACTCCAATTTTCCGAGTGCTTCTTTAAGAACTGACGGACTCCATGTTGGTCTCCCTGAAGGCCAAATGGGTAATAGTGAAGTAGGTCATATGAATTTAGGTGCGGGAAGAATTGTCTATCAAGACTTGGTAAAAATCAATTTGGCGGTAGAAAATCACACCCTTGCTCAAGAGAAAGCATTGGTGGATGCTTTTACGTATGCAAAAGAAAACAAGAAGCCGGTACATCTTTTAGGATTGGTGAGTGATGGCGGTGTGCATTCGCACATCAACCATTTGTTTGGATTATTAGATGCTGCAAAACAGTACGATCTTGATGATGTTTTTGTACATGCGTTTACGGATGGACGCGATGTGGATCCTAAATCTGGTTT
Organism: uncultured Gelidibacter sp.; assembly: GCF_947500795.1. GTDB lineage: Bacteria > Bacteroidota > Bacteroidia > Flavobacteriales > Flavobacteriaceae > Gelidibacter. The sequence goes on from NZ_CANMTE010000003.1 coordinate 308,262, forward strand.
AGGATTTATTTCTCAATTGCAAAACCACCTCTTAGATTCCTCAGCAGAATTGGCTACTGTAACAGGTCGTTATTATGCGATGGATCGTGATAAACGTTGGGAACGTGTAAAATTGGCATATGATGCTGTTGTAAATGGTATCGGCGAACACTCGACGAATGCACTTCAGTCCTTACAAAACAGTTATGATAAGGATATTACGGATGAATTCATTCAACCAATTATCATGACCGACCATAACGGTACTCCAAAAACAACCATTAAAGATGGCGATGTGGTTATTTTCTTCAACTTTAGAACCGATAGAGGACGTCAATTAACCGAAGCCCTTTCTCAATATGATTTTCATGAGCAAAACATGCACAAACTCGATTTGTATTATGTAACCATGACAAATTATGATGACGTATTTACAGGAATTAACGTCGTATTCGAAAAGGATAATCTGACCGAAACTTTAGGCGAAGTATTGGAGAAATATCATAAAAAACAAATCCGTATTGCGGAGACAGAAAAATATCCTCACGTCACCTTCTTCTTTTCAGGTGGACGAGAAATTCCGTTTGATGGAGAGAAACGTATTTTAAGAAATTCCCCAAAAGTAGCTACCTACGATTTAAAACCCGAAATGAGTGCTTTTGAACTTCGCGATGCGCTAATTCCTGAATTAGAAAGTGAAGCTACAGATTTTGTGTGTCTCAACTTCGCGAATGGCGATATGGTGGGTCATACTGGCGTTATGGAAGCCGCCATTAAAGCTTGTGAAGCCGTAGATACTGTTGTGAAAGATGTGGTCACCACAGCGTTGGCGCATAATTACACCACTTTACTGATTGCTGACCATGGCAATTGTGAGACGATGATCAACCCTGATGGTTCTCCCAACACAGCCCACACTACCAATCCGGTGCCAATTATTTTAATTGATAAAGATTTGAAACATATAAATGATGGGATTTTAGGCGATATTGCACCGACCATTCTAAAATTAATGGGCGTACCGCAACCAGCAATCATGACGCAACATCCTTTGGTATAACTCGTTTAGGTAAGCAAATTATTTATTGTATTTTTACATTCCAAAGTATTGACTCATGAATTTTCTGAACAGACTTATTATAGCTGTAGATTTTGACGGCACCATTGTAGAAGATCGGTATCCAGGAATTGGAAAGCCGCGTATATTTGCTTTTGAAACGCTAAAACGTCTTCAAGAGGATGGGCACCGTTTGATTTTATGGACCTACAGATATGGCAAGAGTCTGGACGAAGCGGTTGCATTCTGTAAAGAAAATGGCATCACTTTTTATGCTGTAAATAGTAGTTTCCCAGAAGAACAATTCGACAATACTAAAAGCCGTAAAATAAACGCTGATCTATTTATTGATGACCGTAATATTGGTGGCGTTCTTGGTTGGGGTGAAATCTATCAAATGATCACCAAAGAGGAGCCTAACATTCCTATCCCAAAAAAGAAGGGCTTATTCTCTCTTTTCAGTAAAGATTAGCTTCTCAACAATTCGAAGTATTGGCGATCAATAGCTTCTTGATGATCAGGATGCGCGATATTTACTAAAGCCTTCACCCTATTGGTAATTGTTTTACCATACAGTTCAGCAATACCGTTTTCAGTTACCACATAATGCACATGAGCTCTTGTAGTCACCACACCCGCGCCTGGCTTTAAACTTGGCACGATTCGGCTGATCCCTGATTTTGTAATTGATGGTAATGCGATGATTGCTTTTCCCCCATCACTTAAAGATGCCCCTCTGATAAAATCCATTTGGCCACCAACTCCGGAATACATCTTAGAACCGATAGAATCTGCACATACTTGCCCGGTAACATCTACCTCAATAGCAGAATTTATAGCCACCATTCGAGGATTCTGTTTAATGATAGACACATCATTAGTGTAATTGGAAGCGCGCATTTCAATAAACGGATTATCATCTACATAATCATACAACCGTTTCGAGCCCATCAGGAATGTTGCTAAGGACCGACCTCTATTGATGTTTTTATAATTTCCATTGATTACGTTTTTCAAAATTAAATCAATCACACCATCACTAAACATTTCAGTATGCAATCCTAAATCTTTATGATTGGTTAACCTCGACAATACCGCATTCGGGATACTACCAATACCCATTTGCAATGTGCTTCTATCATCAATTAAACTGGCCACAAAATCACCTATCTTTCCCTCTGTTGCATTTGGTTCTTCCATAAAATGGATAGGCAACGGTTCATCACAATCCACAAACGCATCAATTTCTGCTATATGAATAATGCCCGCTCCGTGTGTTCTAGGCATTTGCTGATTGACCTGAGCTATCACATATTTGGCATTATCAATGGCAGCTAATGTGGCTTCTACAGATACGCCAAGGGAACAATACCCATGCCTATCAGGAACAGACACATGAATTAAAACGACATCTAAATCGATAATACGTCGCTTAAAAAGTAATGGCAATTCGCTTAAAAAAACTGGCGTATAAGACCCGTTTCCAGCTTTTATGGTGTGTCTGACGTTCTTACCAATAAAAAAGCAGTTCACATGGAAACTGTCCTTTAACTCCGGGTTGGCATAAGGCGCTTCGCCTTCTGTATGCAATTGGCAAATTTCCACATTCCTGAGTTCTTCATGCCGATTAGCCAAGGCATTAACAAGCAATTGTGGAGCGGCAGCGGCTGCCTGTATATAAATACGATCATTTGATTTTACCGCCTTTAAGGCTTCTTCTGCAGAAACTGATTTGTACATATTCATCCAATTTAATTGCAAAACTATCCAACAAAATGCAGTAAAAAACTGTCGAAAGTCATGTTTTCAAAAAATGTCCACCCCATTTATTTTAAGTATCTTTGCCAATATTTTTTTTACAATGATTATACAAAAAACACGAGAAGAAATAGAATTGATGCGTGAAAGTGCGCTTATCGTTTCTAAAACTTTAGGCATGTTGGCCAAGGAAGTAAAACCTGGCGTTACTACCATGCAATTGGATAAAATGGCAGAAGAATTTATTCGCGAACAAGGTGCCATTCCTGGATTTTTGGGTCTTTATGATTGTCCTTCTACCCTACTTTGCAGTACCAATGAAGCTGTAGTCCATGGATTGCCAACAAATGTGCCTTTGAAAGAAGGAGACGTTGTAGCCATCGATTGTGGTGCTATTAAGAACGAGTTTTACGGGGATCATGCCTATACTTTTGAAATTGGTGAAGTTGCACCTGAAACCAAAAAGCTCCTTCAAATTACCAAAGAGTCTTTATATGTAGGTATCAGAGAATTAAAAGTCGGCAATCGCGTTGGTGATGTTGGTTTTGCTATTCAGCAATATTGCGAAGCCGAAGGTTACGGTGTGGTTAGAGAATTAGTAGGTCATGGATTAGGGAAGAAAATGCACGAGGATCCTGAAATGCCTAACTACGGAAAACGTGGTCGTGGTAAAAAGTTTGTTGAAGGTATGGTTGTGGCAATTGAGCCTATGATTAACTTAGGGACGCATCGTATCAAACAATTGAATGACGGTTGGACTATCGTTACTCTAGATGGGAAACCTAGTGCGCATTTTGAACACGATGTAGCTATCGTTGATGGGAAACCAGAGATATTGTCGACTTTCGGGTATATTTATGAAGCATTGGGGATTGTGTCTGATGAGGAAGATGAGTTTAGGCAGAAGGCTTTAGTTTTATAGAGCTTTCACGGAGATACGCGGAGATTTCGCAGAGATACACTGAGATTTATGAACGATAAATTGACTGAACGAATTATTGGAGCAGCCATAGAAGTTCATAGAACTTTAGGTCCAGGATTGTTGGAATCTGCATATCAGAAGTGTTTATTTTTCGAACTCAAGTCTCAAGGTTTTGAAGTTCAGCAAGAAATTCCGCTACCCATTATTTATAAAGATATTAAGCTTGATCATGGCTATCGTATTGATTTATTAGTCGAGAATGAGGTGGTCATCGAAATAAAAACCGTCGATAAGTTTACTGATGTGCATTTTGCACAAATATTAACCTATCTAAAACTAGGGCATTTCCCTAAAGGATTGCTCATTAATTTTCACACCAAACTATTAACTACAGGCATTAAACGCTTCATTAATTCACCTCTGTGAATCTCTGCGCTTTCTCTGTGAATCTCTGTGACCCATTTTGAAGAAACTCTTTAAATTAATCCTCAACACCATCCCAAGGCCAATCCTCATCCGATTGAGTTATGTGGCACGGCCTGTTTTAGCTTTCTTTTTAAAGGGCGATAAATTTACTGATCCGATAGATGGTAAGAGTTTCAAAACCTTTTTACCTTATGGCTATGGTACGCAACGCAACAATGTGTTATCGCCATCAACATTAAGTTTGGAACGCCACCGACTGTTATGGTTGTATCTTAAAAGCGACACAGATTTCTTTACCGCGCCTAAGAAAGTCCTTCATTTTGCGCCAGAGCAAGCATTTTACAAACGATTCAGAGCAATGAAGCATTTGGATTATGTGACAACGGATTTAAATTCGCCGTTGGCTGATGTGAAGGCTGACATTTGCAATCTGCCGTTTAAGGACAATGAGTTTGATGTCATTTTATGCAATCATGTGTTGGAACATATTCCGGATGACACGAAAGCTATGCAGGAATTATATCGAATTATGAAACCTGGGGGTTATGGGATTTTCCAGATTCCTCAGGATTTGAATAGAGCAGAGACTTTTGAAGATGATACTATTACAGATCAGAAAGAACGGGCTGCTATTTTTGGTCAGTATGATCATGTTCGGATTTATGGTCGGGATTATTTTGATAAGCTTCGTTCTATTGGATTTACAGTAGAGGAAGTTGATTATACGGCGACACTTTCGGATGAAGACGTTATGCGGTATTGCTTAGCGAAAGGGGAAGTAATTCCGGTGGTGCGGAAGTAAGTTGTCGGGGTAAAAGTTTCGTGTTTTGGGATTATGGGATTCCTCCTTCGTCGGAATGAGAAAACTGATGTTAATCTTGATAGAAGCCGTTTACTGTAACGAATACTATAGTGCTTGATTATGGGATTCCTCCTTTGTCGGAATGACAAATTGTTGCTAATATTTATGGAGGGCAATTTCTGTAACGATTCTATAGTGCTTGATTATGGGATTCCTCCTTTGTCGGAATGACAAAATAAATTAATCTTCAGGGAAACCGTTTAGGGATAGCGTTTCCAATTCCCTTTTATCATTTTCAAAAATCAAGAATACTTTTAATTCTGGGTGAGTTGCTAAAAAGGCTTTCACCTTTTCAATTCCCATAGCTTTAAATGCCGTGGCGTAGGCATCAGCGGTCATACAGTCATCAGCAATTACTGAAATACTCAACAAATTCGTTTTACTTGGATATCCCGTTTGGGCATCGATAATATGAGAGTAACGATTTCCCAAACTGTCCGTTTTAAACTTTCGATAGGTTCCAGATGTGGCCATGGCTTCATCATGCAGGGCAATCACTTTTAAAATGGATTGTTCACCATCAAAATGAGGCAATTCAACACCTACTCTCCAAGGTTTTTGTTTTTCAAAATTCTGACCTTTACATCTAATTTCGCCGCCAATATCTACAATATAATCTTTGATATTCTGACTTTCGAGAAATTCTGCAATCACATCTACACCATATCCTTTGGCAATCGCATTAAAATCGATAAACGTATTCGGATTGTCTTTAACGATTTTATTGTTGTTTAAATTCACCTTATCCAACCCAACACTCACCATCAAACTATCAATTTTAAGACTGTCTAAGGCAATTATTGTTCCTTCGGGACCAAAATCCCATGCGTTGACTAAAACGCCTATTGTCGGATCAAAAACACCGTTAGTAGCTTCATAAATTTCCTTCGACGCATTAAATACAATTTTGAAATGGGAATCCACCCGAACACCTTCATTGTGGTTAATTTTTGAAATATCTGAATCTGCTTGGTACGTCGACATTGAATTATTGATCACCTGAAATAAGCTATCAATTTGACGTTGATAGTTTACATTATCTTCAGAATGGTATTGCACACCATAAGTGGTTCCAAAAATGGCACCTGTTATGACAGTGTTTTTCGGTTCTTGCTTACAGGAGACTAAAACTAAGATAAATAGGATTCCAAAAAGGTTTCGACTCTGTTTAAGTAAATTCATCAGGATACTTTTTGGTTCTTTCATCTTCAGATTTTAATTCAGATTAGTGTCGACCACTTGAATGCCATTGTATTCAATCAAGTATTCTTCGTTTAAATAAACTGGTAAATCTTCTCCTTTCGGATTACCGAGGCCGACACCTGCATATAAAACTTTCGCATCCTTTTCCCTTGCATGTTTTTTGAAGGATTCCATCCAAATCATATCATAATTATTCGGGTTCTCAGGAAGCATCACCGCCTTAACGATGACAAAGAAATATTGCTTGTTTTTATCAATACAAACAAATTGAGGATGTCTTTTAAGTTTGCTATTGATGGCTATAAATTCAAAGCCTCGTTTCTCCAAATCCTTTCCGACATGGTTCATGGCGAGGTTATGTAGTTCTTGTGGTGTAAGTGCTTTGCTCATGTTGCAAAAATACAATAATGCCAACAATTAAGATCTTAAGTAAATTAGAAAATATAACAAATCAAAAAAAATGGAAAATTCGGTTAGAACGATTTGAAATTGTAACATCCATTATCTTAGTTTTTGGAAATTCAAGCGTTTGTTACTGTTAAAACTCTTTAAAGACTTCATTTAAAATTGCTTTTTCAGTATCTTAATAGTCACAAACTTCTAATTATGAACACTTCATACCGATTAGAACAAGCGCTAAAGAAACTATACACCGCGTTTCACAACAACACACTACACCCAGAATGTTGTCAGCAGTGTGCCGTAGGAAATATTTTGGACAATACCGATGCCTGGAAACATCTTTCCGACCGTCATGGATCGTTACAGTTGAATTATGTGGGTTTGGTAAATCAGAATATTGGAAGGACATTTAATGGGTATGCTCCTCTCGAATTACTGCAAATTGAAGCCACATTCCTTAAAGCTTGTGGCTATAGTTTACCCTTACTTCATGGTGGAAGGAAACCAAAATCCCCAACAGACAAGTCCATACTTTTTGAAGGCTTATGTGCAACAGTTGCATTGCTATGTGAGCTGGATGGCGTCGAAAATGTAATGGATTGTTCTAAAATCTTTGATTATAATCCTGAACAAAATCACCACATCACAAACATGATTGTATAAAAAAACCCAACACTTTCATGTTGGGTTTTTAAATTCCTATGCTAATAGGAACCTATGATATAAAATTAAGATTCAATTTTAATGATTATCCACCAAAGTCGTCAAATCTGATGTTCTCATCTGGGATTCCGAAGTCTTCACCCATCTTTTGAACCGCTTGGTTCATCAACGGAGGACCACAGAAATACAATTCGATATCTTCTGGTGATTCATGGTGATTTAGGTAGTTATCAATAACACAGTTGTGAATAAATCCTACGAAACCATCTCCAGGAGCGTCAATATTTTCTTTTACTTGCCAATTATCTTCTTCCAAAGGTTCAGACAAGGCTAAGTAAAATTTAAAGTTAGGGAAATCTCTTTCTAACTCACGGAAATGCTCTAGGTAGAACAACTCACGTTTAGAACGACCACCATACCAATATGTTACTTTACGACCTGTTTTTAAGGTTTTGAATAAGTGGTACAAGTGAGAACGCATTGGCGCCATACCAGCTCCACCACCAACATATAACATTTCTGCCTCAGATTCATTGATAAAGAATTCACCGTAAGGACCTGAAATAACTACTTTATCACCTTTTTTCTGATTAAAGATGTAAGATGATGCGATACCTGGGTTCACATCCATCCAACCGTTTTTAGCACGATCAAAAGGAGGTGTTGCAATACGAACGTTCAACATAATTTCACGTCCTTCTGCAGGGTAAGAAGCCATAGAATAAGCACGCTCTACAGTTTCTTCATTTTTCATTACCAATGGCCACAATTTAAATTTGTCCCATTCTTCTTGGAATTTATCTGGTCTGTCATGCTCTTCAGGATGCGCAGTGATATCCATATCCGCGAAGTTTATAGTACATGGTGGAATTTCAATTTGGATATACCCACCTGCTTTGTAGCCCATATCTTCTGGAATCTCAACAACAAACTCTTTAATGAAAGATGCTACGTTATAATTTCTTACAACTGTTGCTTCCCATTTTTTAATTCCGAATACTTCCTCAGGAATGGTAATTTCCATATCCTGTTTTACTTTTACCTGACATGATAAACGTGCACCATGTTGTAATTCTTTTCTTGTAAAGTGAGGTGTTTCTGTTGGAAGCGCTTCACCTCCACCTGATAATACATGACATTCACATTGAATACATGTTCCACCACCACCACAAGCTGATGGTAAGAATATTTTTTCACTACCAAGTGTAGATAGTAAACTATTACCTGAAGATACTTCTATCTCACGTTCACCGTTAATCAAGATTTTAACCGGTCCTGATGGTGATAACTTTTGTTTTACAAAGAGCAATAATGTTACCAATACCAGCGTGATTATTAAAAAGGCTGCTACTGTTGCTATAATGGTACCTAAGGTTCCTGCTGCTAATAAAATCATCTTATTCGTTTACTTTAGTGATGTTCAACGTTTGTTTATCTTCTGTAGTTTTTTCAATTTGAGATAGTTCTTTATCTCCTTCTTGTACAACAGTTCCTTTAGCTACTTCTGGTTCATCGCCACCAGTTAGCATTCCTCCAAAGCTCATAAAACCAATAGCCATTAATCCGGTAATGATAAACGTGATCCCTAAACCTCTTAATGCTGGTGGAACGTTAGAATATCTTATTTTCTCACGGATGGCAGCAATAGTAAGAATTGCTAAGAACCAACCGATTCCTGAAGACACACCGTAGTTAAACGCCAATCCTAAGGTTTGGATATCTCTTGATTGCATGAATAATGAACCACCCAAGATGGCACAGTTAACCGCAATAAGAGGTAAGAAAATACCTAATGAATTATATAATGAAGGTGAAAATTTCTCTACAACAATCTCTACCAATTGTACCATTGTTGCAATGGTTGCGATAAACATGATAAAGGAAAGGAAACTCAAGTCGTAGCTTGCATATTCTTCACCTAACCAAACTAACGCGCCGTCTTTCAAAATGTATTGATCCAACAACCAGTTTAAAGGTACTGTAATGGCCAATACGAAGATGACCGCAGCACCAAGACCAACTGCTGTAGCTACTTTTTTAGATACCGCAAGGTAAGAACACATCCCAAGGAACGTAGCAAATACCATGTTATCTATAAATATCGATTTAAAAAATAATTCTAAGTGTTCCATTTTTTAAGTTATAAGTTTTAGTACTTAAAGTGCCTAAAGTTTTATAATTCAAATAACATTAAACTGTTACTTGACAACTGAAGACTGCCTATTTGAGTTTAGTCTTCTATTAAATCTTTGTTTCTACTACGTTGGATCCAGATAATGATACCGATAACAATTAGTGCCATTGGCGATAATAACATAAATCCGTTATTCTCATATCCTAATGCGTATAATCCTGTTTGCTCTCCTGGAATTGGGTTACCTAATACAGGGAATCCTAATAAAGTTCCTGAACCTAATAACTCTCTGAAGAAACCAACAATAATTAATATCACACCATAACCAGCAGCATTACCAATACCGTCCAAGAACGAACGCCAAGGACCATTTCCTAAAGCGAACGCTTCAAAACGACCCATGATAATACAGTTAGTAATAATTAATCCGACGAAAACAGAAAGTGTTTTACTCAATTCGTAAGCGAATGCTTTTAACACTTGGTCAACAATAATTACTAAAGCAGCAACTACAACAAGTTGAACAATAATTCTAATTTTAGAAGGAATAACATTTCTTAATAAAGAGATCACTACGTTTCCGATGCCCAATACGAACAATACAGAAACGGCCATTACTATGGAAGCTTTCAACTCAGCCGTAATCGCTAAAGCGGAACAGATTCCAAGTACCTGAATTGTAATAGGGTTATTGTCAGCTAATGGATCAGTAATTAATTTTGTATCTTTTTTAGATAAAAGTCCCATAGATTAATTGTTTTTTAAAGTGTCAAAATAAGGTTTGTAAAGCTTTAAATCGCTTTTTATCATCGCTGTTACACCGTCACCAGTAATGGTTGCACCTGCAATAGCATCTACCGCATTATCAGTTTTATTATTATTTTTAGGATCAGCATTACCTTTTGCTACAGTGATCCCTTTAAAGACACCATCTTCAGACAATAAATGTTCGCCAATAAAATCATCCATAAAATAACGTTGCTTGATGTTTGCCCCTAATCCAGGAGTTTCACCTTTATGATCAAAGTAAGCACCTTGCACTACCATATCCTTATCTACAGCAACATATCCCCAAATAGCATCCCAAAGTCCTTTTCCGTAAATTGGAGCTACATAATAGGTGTTACCATCTCTCTGACCAACAAATAATGGAAGCTTTCTATTCTTGCCATTTTTTGCATTTTCCTGTTCTTTTTTAACATCAATCAGGTAAGGTTCTTGTTTTGTCTCTGCAACATACTCGTCACGTGTTTGAGTCTTAACAATTTTCCCACTAGCATCAATTGTAATTACCAATTGGTCTGTCACATTATTTTTAAATGCTTCAGGCGCTTTCGCAGTGGATATAAATACCGCATTGGATTCATCATTATCATTAATGCCTAATGCATAAAGTATATTCTGCTGTTTTTCCAAACGCTGATTTTCAGTAATACTTGGTTTCAAAGATGACGCTGTAAAGGCCAATAATGCTCCAACTACTACCACCATTACTACGGCGAATAGTATGGTATATGAATTTTTATCTGTTCTCTTTTCCATTCTTAAGCCGTTTTAACTTTTAAACGTTTCATTCTTTTCTTCACATTGCCTTGCACCACATAATGATCGATAGTAGGTGCAAAAACATTCATTAATAATATCGCCAACATAACACCTTCTGGGTATGCAGGGTTAAACACACGGATTAAGATTGAAATAAATCCTATAAAGAATCCGTAATACCATTTTCCAATATTTGTTTGAGAACCTGTAACTGGGTCAGTTGCCATGTAGACAGCTCCAAAAGCGAAACCACCAATTAGCAAGTGATGCCACCATGTTGTGTTCATCAATCCGAAGAATTTACTACTTTCAGTAATCCATCCTTGCGCTACAACAAAATTGAAGATTAAGCCCATTGTTAGTGCTCCCAATACCGTTGATACGATAATTCTCCAGCTTCCAATCTTTGTAAAGATTAAGAATAAAGCACCTAATAATATCAACATTGTAGACGTCTCACCAACTGAACCTGGAATCATTCCGAAGAACATCTCTGCTACTGAATATGATGGCTCATGGTTTTGAGCTAAACTACCCAATACTGTTTCACCAGAAATAGCGTCAACATTTTGTCCAGCTGCAATCGCTTTATCTCTAGCAACAGCACCGTGTACCCATACTTTATCTCCAGACATCCAAGTTGGATAAGCGAAGAATAAAAACGCACGGATAGTTAATGCTGGGTTAAGAATATTCATTCCTGTACCACCAAACACTTCCTTACCGATTACAACACCAAAAGCTACAGCTACTGCAAGCATCCAAAGTGGTGTATCAACAGGAACAATTAAAGGCACTAACATACCAGTTACCAAGTAACCTTCTTCAACCTCGTGACCTTTGATGACTGCGAAAATAAATTCTATCGCCAAACCAACACCGTAAGAAACGATCACCAATGGCAATACTTTCCAAAGGCCGATAACTAAGTTATCCCAAGACCAGAAAATAGCACTGAAAAATCCGTCAGCACGACCAATTTCCCCTAATGCTAAATGATGTTGGTAACCTGCATTGAACATACCAAAAATCAAACAAGGAACTAAAGCCATAATGACCGTGTTCATTGTTCGTTTTAAATCGTCCACTACTCTAATATGAGAACCACTGTGCGTTGTTTCATTTGGAGCATACAAAAAGGTATGCAACGCGTTGAACGCCGGCGCCATTTTGGTACCTCTGTATTTTTCTTTTAAACTATGTAAATTACTTTTCAAGCCCATGTTTAACCAATTTCTTTAATCATTACGTCCAAACCTTTTCTGATAATTTGTTGGTGCGGTTGTTTAGAAACACACACAAATTCAGTCAATGCAAAGTCCTCAGGTGCAACTTCGTACATTCCTAAAGCTTCCATTTCATCTAAATCTTCATACAAGCAAGATTTTAAAATTTGCATTGGATAGATATCTAAAGGAAAAACTTCCTCATAACTTCCTGTCAACACAAAATTACGGTGCTCCCCATTGGTATTGGTATCCAAATCATATTTCTTATTTGGAGTCAACCAAGAGAACGTCAACGCTCTTGAGCTTGAAATTTTATCAAAAACTGGCTTATTCCATCCGAAGAACTCGTAATCATCACCTTCAGGAATAATAGTAATTGTGTTACTGTAATAATCTAAATAACCATCCGGTTTAACACGCTTCCCTGTCAATACGTTTCCAGAGATGATACGATCGTTACCGTTTTGCTCTACGCCATTGTCATACACCATTGTAGAAACCTCACTTGCTATTTTAGTAACGAAGTAACGTGGTTTTTTAACTGAAGATCCAACAAGAGCCACAATACGTTCTGCATTGAACTTACCTGTTAGTATCAATTCCCCAATAATAACCAAGTCTTGAGCTGCAACAGTCCAAACAACTTCGCCTTTATTTACTGGGTCAATTTTATTGATTTGCGTACCAACATTCCCTGATGGATGTGGGCCTGAAACTTTATGAAGTGTGATACCTTTAAGACCAGCTAACGGTGAGTTTGATTTTTTACCAACACTCACGTGCACCTTACCTGCTGTCAATTTACCTAACGCCGTAATTGCCGCCTGTAATTCAGCTTCTTTACCTTGAAGTACATAATCAAGATCAGCAGCTAATGGAGCACTAGCATATGCAGAAATGAAGATGGCTTTAGGAGCGCGGTCCGGTTTTGCAATAATGTCATAAGGACGCTGCTTGATAAAAGCCCAACATCCCGATGCCAATAAATGCGCTTTAACGGTTTCAGCATCAACTGCATCTACATTAAATTTTCCATAATCTTGATAAGATTGCTCTTTATCAGCTTGGATTTTAATACCTACGATACGTCTCTTTTCTGCACGCTCTATTTCAATAATCTCTCCTGAAACTGGTGAAACGAATTTCACTGCCTCATTGGATTTGTCATAAAAAATAGGCTCTCCGGCTTTCACCTTAGCACCTTCTTTTAAAATTAATTTTGGAATAACACCGTGGAAGTCTTCAGGTCTTAAAGTATAAAAGTTACTCAAAACCGCCTTTTCAGTGGTTTTTTCGGCTTCGCCCTTAAGTTTGATATCGAGACCTTTTTTAATCTTAATGTCGTTTGACATGTTTATAAGTCTATTTGTTAATAGTTATAGTAAAGCGATTTTATCACAGTAAAATCGGTGCAAATTTACAAATTTATAATACAGATTTCATAATTATTGTTATAAAATTTATACGGTATCGATTGCGGAAATTTTACGGCGTAATTTTTGTTTATCTTTACTTTTCAAATTGCATCTTGATGACCTTATATTTTAAGCCTTTTCTAGTCCTTTTATTCGTTACAGCTTTTGGCTTCTCACAAGTTGAAGAAGTCAATCCGCCAAATTACATAAAAACCATTGCTTTTAAAGGCAGCACCAATGAAAGTCAATTGCCTATCATAAAACTGGGAGAACCGCTCTTATTGGAATTTGATGCGCTCTCTGGCACTGAACCTGATTTTTATTATGTTATTGAGCATTATAATTATGATTGGACGCCATCCAACTTGGTAAAATCTGAATATTTAAGAGGTTTCGACAACCAACGCATCCAAGATTACAAAAACTCGTTCAATACCTACCAAATATACTCCCATTATATGCTGCAAATTCCCAATCAACAAACACGTGGATTATTGGTAACGGGCAATTATCTTATCAGTATTTTTAATGATTCGGATGAATTGGTCTTCTCCAGAAAATTTATGATTTATGAAGATTTGGTAAATGTTGGAGTTTCTGTTAAACGGTCTAGGGATGTGAAATATATTGACAAAAAACAATCGGTAGATATTGTGATCAACAACAGTAATTTCAACTTCAACAATCCATTGGAAAATGTCAAAAGTTTGATTATTCAGAACAACAATCTCAACACTGCCATTTCTAATGTTAAACCACAATACACCTTAGGCAACCAATTGATTTATAAGTACACTTCAGAAACTAGTTTTTGGGGTGGCAACGAATATTTATACTTCGAAAACAAAGACGTCAGAGCGGCCAATGCAAGGGTTCAATTCATCGATTTACAAGACATTTATCACAGTTACCTATTTATAAACACACCACGGGTCAACCAAATTTACACGTACAATCCGGACATTAACGGTAATTTTTTGATTACTGCCGTAGATACGGATGATGTTTCCATAGAAGCAGATTACACCATGGTGCACTTCGCGCTGCAACATCCGGAATTGACAAACGGGGAAGCGCTTTACGTGTATGGGAATTTCAATAATTACGCTTTAGAATCAGATAACCAACTAAAGTACAATTCAGAAAGCGGACTATACGAATGCGCTTTTCGAATGAAACAAGGATTTTACAATTATAAATATGTGATGACGGACCGAAATGGCACATTAAATGAGGGTGCTATTAGTGGCAACTATTATCAAACTGAAAACAACTATAAAGTATTGGTGTATTATAGAGATTTAGGAGCCCGTTATGACCGGTTAATTGGTATGGGGGAAGCAACATCTGTTGACATCTCAAATTAAAAGCGATGACCCTAAAAAACAGACAAACTAACTCCAACCATAAAAAATTATTAAATTCTCATAAAAAATCATATTTTAGCAAATACCTAAAGATTATTTTATTATGGTCCAACAAGTTACAAGTGGCATAAAGATAACCGTAGAAACCATTTTTGAAGGTACTTTTTATAAAAATTACAAAGTTCATTACGCTTTCGGTTACAAAGTCACGATCGAGAACCAGAGTAAAGATGCTGTACAATTAACGTCACGGCATTGGCGAATAATGGATGCACTGAACAATAACGAAATCATTGAAGGCGAAGGCGTCATTGGCAAAAAACCAATTCTAAAGCCCGGCGAATTTCACACGTATAGATCAGGCTGTTTGTTATCATCTCCTTTTGGAGCCATGCATGGCTATTACAATATGGTCAACTTTACAACATCTAATAAATTTAAAGTATTTATTCCTTCATTTAAATTGAGCGCACCATTTGCATTGAATTAAAATAGATCTGTATTAGCTTAACACTCGATACATTTAAAGCTTCTACATCACTTCGCCTGCTCCATAATCAAGTTCTTCTTCAGTTTTCCTTACGCGTTCTTTTAATAGACACGAGTTCCACAACTTCAAAAGTTTAAAACCAATTTCAATCGCAAATTATTCCGGAAATCTCCCCAAACACACGTAATTGACGCCCAGCTTCCAAACCCGTTTTGACACACACTATTTTTAACGTCCTTTTAGTAACTCATCACCCCATAAAAGATTCAATTTTTGTACCTTTGGGACTTAAATTTTTAAACTATCAAACTTAAATACTCATGGGAAAAGGATTTTTCAAGGTACCAGTAGCAGTAAATGAACCTGTAAAGACATACGCTCCAGGATCGGCTGAACGTGAAGCTGTTCTAGCAGAATATGCAAAAATGTACAATAGCAAAGTTGATGTACCACTATATATTAACGGTAAATACGTAAAAACGAACAACACCAATACCATGTCTCCTCCGCATGACCACAAGCATGTTGTTGGAACATACCACTTGGCTGAAAAGAAACATGTTGAAGAAGCTATTGCAACGGCTTTGGAAGCTAGAAAAACATGGGCTAATTTACCTTGGGAACACCGTGCTGGTATTTTCTTAAAAGCTGCAGAATTGATTGCTGGTCCTTACCGTGCAAAAATCAACGCAGCAACAATGATTGCTCAATCTAAAACAATCCACCAAGCAGAAATTGATTCTGCATGTGAATTGATCGACTTTTTAAGGTTCAACGTTCAGTTTATGACTGAAATCTACAATGACCAACCTGCAAGTACGAGTGATGCATGGAACCGAATTGAATACAGACCTTTAGAAGGATTCACATACGCAGTTACACCATTCAACTTTACCGCTATTGCTGGTAACTTACCATCATGTATGGCGTTGATGGGGAATGTGGTGATTTGGAAACCTAGTAATCATCAGATTTATTCTGCAAAAGTGATCATGGACATCTTTGAAGAAGCAGGCGTTCCTGCAGGAGTTATCAACGTTGTGTTTGGTGATGCTGCAATGATTACTGAAAGCGTTATGGCGAGTCCTGATTTTTCTGGATTGCATTATACGGGTTCAACAAGTGTATTCCAAAGCTTGTGGAAACAAATTGGTAACAACATTGAAAAATATAAAACCTACCCAAGAATTGTTGGAGAAACAGGTGGTAAAGATTTTATCGTAGCTCATAAAACAGCAAATCCTAAACAAGTAGCAACCGCTATTGTTAGAGGTGCATTTGAATTCCAAGGTCAAAAATGTAGCGCAGCATCAAGAGCTTATATTTCAAAAAGTATTTGGAGTGAAGTGAAGGATTATGTAATTGAAGATCTAAAAACCATCACGCTTGGTTCTCCAGAAGACATGAGTAATTTCATGACTGCAGTAATCCATGAAGCGTCGTTTGATAAATTGGCTAGTTTTATTGATCAAGCTAAAAAAGATAAAAACGCTACGATTATTTCAGGTGGAAACTACGATAAGAGCAAAGGGTATTTTATTGAACCAACAGTTATCGAAACTACGGATCCAAAATACAGCACTATGACAACCGAACTTTTCGGACCTGTTATGACAGTGTATGTATATGAAGATAAAGACTACAGCAAAACCCTGAAATTGGTTGACGAAACAAGTGAATACGCATTAACAGGCGCCATCATCGCAACTGATCGTTATGCAATTGACGAAGCTACCAAAGCGCTTCAAAATTCAGCTGGTAACTTCTACATTAACGACAAACCAACTGGAGCTGTTGTTGGCCAACAACCTTTTGGAGGCGCAAGAGCATCAGGAACAAATGACAAGGCAGGAAGTGCACAAAACTTGTTGCGTTGGGTTTCTCCAAGAATGGTAAAAGAAACATTTGTAACACCAACAGATTACCGTTATCCATTTTTAGGATAATCTAAGTAATAGTTATAAAAAAAATCCCTAGACTTTCGTTTAGGGATTTTTTGTTTCTAAGATATTTTTAAAATTTAGCCATCATTCTTAATGGCAGATTTTAAATTAGCCTTTATATTTTAAAGGCAAGTGAACGAGTTTCTTGGTCTCGAAAAATTCTTCTTTATAATATTCAGTAAGATCATACACGGTAGCTTTTGGAAAATCCACCAGCTCTTCAGCCAAATCGCCACCTTTTAAATAGATAATCCCGTTTTTAAGGTCATGTTTTTGTTTTTTAGCCACTCTATCTTTCACCCAATGCACAAATGTTGGCATTGCAGCCACTGCCCTACTTACAATAAAATCATAGGTATCCTTGATCTCTTCCACACGACAGTGCGAGGTTTTCACATTGGTCAATTGCAAACCTTCAACGACTTCATCAACAACTTTCAGCTTTTTCGCAATACTATCCACCAAGTGAAAATTAGTTTCAGGAAACATAATAGCTAATGGAATTCCAGGAAAACCGCCACCCGTTCCAACATCCATCACTTTAGATCCTGGCTTAAAGGAAATGAATTTAGCAATAGCCAAAGAATGGAGCACATGCCTTAAGTACAATTCATCTATATCCTTGCGTGACACCACGTTAATTTTAAGGTTCCAATCTTTGTAAAGTTCTTCAAGTTGCTCAAATTGCTTCACCTGGGTTTCTGACAAGTCAGGAAAATATTGTTGAATAAGTTGCATTCTGCTTAATTTTTTTGCAAAAATAGGTAATTTTATATAGTTATTTTTAGCATATTCTTATCATCATCGCCACAATAAATGATTATCTTTGTGTTTTCCCTTTATGATGGCCTGATTATTGAAGCTATCACAGTAAATTACAACTAAATGACAGAACAAACTCTTTCCTTCTCCAGAACCGATTCGGCTAAATTTTTCAGAACATTAAACAAACGCGTTAACGATTATTTTAAAGATAATAACATTAAGCGTACAGGAAACTGGCAATTATGGGTAAAGACCGTTGTAATGTTTTCTTTGTTCTTGACGCCTTATTTTCTAATACTAACGCTCGATTTACCTTCATGGGCAATGCTTCTTTTAACCATTGTTATGGGAATAGGCATGGCTGGTGTTGGTATGAATGTGATGCATGACGGCAATCATGGTGCTTTTTCAAATAAAGAATGGGTAAACCGTTTAATGGGCAGCAGCATCTATATTTTAGCAGGTAACGTTTACAACTGGAAGGTACAACACAACGTGCTTCACCATACCTATACTAACATCCATGGGCATGATGAAGATTTAGAAGCAGGTAGAATTTTACGTTTTTCTAAACACGCGGAGTGGCACAAACACCATAAATTTCAACATTATTATTCAGTATTGCTTTATGGCTTATTGACCATCAACTGGGCTATTACAACTGATTACCTTCAAATGAAACGCTATTTAAAGCGTAAATTATCTTACGGTAAATTCCCTAATCCTAGAACAGAATGGAGTAAGCTTGTGATTTCAAAAATTATTTATGTTTCTATCTGGATTGTATTACCAATGGTGCTTACTGATATTCCATGGTGGCAAGTACTTCTTGGATTTTTCATAATGCATTATGTAGCTGGACTTATTTTAAGTGTAGTTTTCCAATTAGCACATGTTATGGAAGATGCTGAAATGCCATTACCAGAAGAAAATGGGACGATGAAAAATTCATGGGCCATCCACCAATTACAAAACACGATCAATTTTGGTACAAAAAACAAAATTGTAAACTGGTTTACTGGCGGATTGAACCATCAAGTGGAACACCACATCTTTCCACACATTAGCCACGTGCATTACACTAAAATTTCTAAAATAGTTAAGGAAACTGCTTTGGAATTCGACCTCCCATATAAAGAATACAAAACTACTCGTAAAGCAATTATCGCACATTTCAGATATCTAAAAGAAATGGGCCTTAATCCTGCGTTACAATCTTAATCACAACCTACAAATGAATTTACTTTCGGATAGAATTTTAAATATGTCCACATCTGCTACTTTAGCAATGGCCGCTAAAGCAAGAGAATTAAGAGCAGAAGGAAAAGATATCATTGGTTTAAGCCTTGGCGAACCAGATTTCAACACTCCAGATTTTATAAAAGAAGCGGCAATACAAGCCATCAATGACAACTACAGTTCTTACTCTCCTGTTGATGGGTATGTGGAACTGAAAGATGCTATTATCACAAAATTTAAACGTGACAACGGCCTTACTTATAATCACAATCAAATTGTGGTGTCTACAGGTGCGAAACAATCGCTCGCTAATCTTGCTGCCGTTATCCTTAATGATGGTGATGAAGTTATTTTACCTTGTCCATATTGGGTTAGCTATGCTGATTTAGTAAAATTAAACGATGGGGTTCCTGTTGAAGTACCAACAACCATTGCTACTGATTTTAAAATGACACCAGAGCAATTGGAAGCTGCGATTACACCGAAAACGAAAATGCTTTGGTACAGTTCTCCTTGCAACCCAAGTGGATCTGTTTATAGCAAGGAAGAGTTACGTGCTTTAGCAGATGTCTTAGCAAAACACCCGAATATCATTGTGGTTTCAGATGAAATCTACGAGCATATCAATTTCTCTGGCCAACACGCAAGCATGGCACAGTTTGAAGATATGTATGACCGTACCGTAACTGTAAATGGCGTTTCTAAAGCATTTGCAATGACGGGCTGGCGTATTGGTTATATTGGTGGTCCTGAAAAAATTGCTCGCGCTTGCAACAAAATGCAAGGTCAAATTACAAGCGGTGCTAACTGTATAGCACAACGCGCTGTAATTACTGCGTTAAATGAATCGCCTTCTCGCGTTCAATTTATGATTGACGAATTTAAAATCCGTCGTGATTTGGTCCTTGATCTTCTTCAGGACATTGAAGGTTTTAAGACCAACGTTCCAGAAGGTGCATTTTATGTGTTCCCTAACATATCCTACTATTTTGGAAAGACGTTGAGAGGAAAAACGATCACTAATGCTTCGGATTTCTCACTATATTTATTGGAAGAAGCCCTTGTTGCAACGGTTGATGGTGGTGCATTCGGAAATCCTGATTGTATTAGAATTTCATACGCAGCCTCTCAAGAACAAATTATAGAAGCTATGAAACGTATTAAGGCAGCACTAAGCTAGACTTTAACCGTTTTTATTTGATATTGAAGAAGCCACTTTTAAAGTGGCTTTTTTGTTCATATAAATTTCAAACTCAATCGATGTAGTAACAGTTTTTCCATTTTACAAATTTTATAGCCTGTTTTCCCAAAATTCAACAATATCACAAATTCTACCATTCACCCTTCTGAAAGTACTGTAAATACTGAAAAAACCGCATCAAATTACCTGTCGTAACCCACTACAAACCAAACCCTTACTGTCTTCAAAATTTCTAGTTTTTTGCTCTCAGCT
Organism: uncultured Gelidibacter sp.; assembly: GCF_947500795.1. Taxonomy (GTDB): domain Bacteria; phylum Bacteroidota; class Bacteroidia; order Flavobacteriales; family Flavobacteriaceae; genus Gelidibacter. Next base: position 329,114 of record NZ_CANMTE010000003.1, read on the forward strand.
ACAAATGTTAATATCAAAATAAATCAATCACAACCATTTGATTTTTAGGTTTTTATATTATCCTATTTTGATTTTATGATTAAAACATCCGCAACACTTTAACGTTTTTTTTGTTAATATTTAGATTATTTAACATTCCGCATTGTTTTGTATGCATTTTATCGTTTTATTTGTTTCCATAATTCTAACCATTTTATAATGAAAACAAAATTTAGTCTAATTCTAACACTATGTTTAGTGTTGGTTGCTCAAATTACATTTGCGCAACAAAAAACAATTTCGGGAACAGTTTCTGACGAATCTGGTATTCCATTGGCTGGAGTAAATATTTTGGTCAAGGGAACAACCACAGGAACCCAAACCGATTTTGATGGTCGTTATTCCATAAACGCTAAAGCGGGTGATGTGTTATCATTCACTTTCGTAGGACTAAAAACCAAAGAAGTCACTGTAGGCACCTCTAACACAATCAACACAACTTTGGCTTAAGATGCCGCTGTATTGGATGAAGTGGTAGTAGTTGGTTACGGTGTACAAAAAAAATCAGAGGTCACAGGTGCTATCTCAAGTATCTCTGGATCTGATATTCAAGGTTTGGTAACCCCAAGTTTTGAATCACAACTAGCTGGTAGAGCAGCTGGAGTACAAGTAACTTCCAACAATGGAATTATTGGTGAGGCTCCAAGAATTAGAATTAGAGGTATTGCTTCTATTGGATCAGGAACTTCCCCACTAGTAGTTGTGGATGGGATGCCAATTTACTCTGGAGACGTAGGGGGTTATGCTTCTGCAAATGGTTTGGGAGACATTAATCCAAATGACATTGAGTCTTATGAGATTTTAAAAGATGGTGCAGCTACTGCAATTTACGGTTCAAGAGCTGCGAATGGTGTGATCTTAATTACCACTAAAAAAGGTAAAAGAGGCACAATGAAAGTTGGCTATAGCACTGTAACTGGTTTTGCTTCTGCAATTAAAACGTTCGATTTATTAGAAACACCTGATTTCTTGGTTATCTCTAATGAAAAGCGTACTAACAGAGGACAAGCTCCTTGGGCAGTAGGCAATCAGTACAACACAAATTGGCAAGATGCGGTTTTAAAAACAGGTGCTCTTCAAACAGATCACAACCTTTCTTTTAATGGAGGTAGTGAAGCTACAAAGTATTTCTTCTCTATGGGTTACGCAAACCAAGAAGGTGTTGCTAAAGCAAATAGCTTAGCGCGTTACAACTTAAGAGCTAGCCTTGAGCACAACCTTAACAAATGGCTTACCATTGGTGGTAGTATTGCGTTAACTAGAACTGAATATGAAGGATTAAACACAGGGATGAATTCACTTTCAGGAAACATCTTTAATGCGACAAGACAATTGCCTAACACGCCAATCTTCAATGCTGACCATCCAACTGGTTACAACTTAACACCTGACAATAGCTTTGTGGGCCAATGGGACAATACTGATCCTGTAGGTGACAACATTTCGAACATTGCTTATGTATTGGCAAAAAACAAGTATAAATCAAAAGTTAATAGAACTATCGTAAACACGTTTGCTTCTATGGACTTATTTGAAGGTTTAAACTACAGATTCCAAGCAAGTGCTGACAACCCACTAACTTCTGGTTTCTTATATTGGAATCCAGTACACGGTGACGGTAGAGGTTCTAACGGTAGACTTCAAAACAACAATAACGATTTACTAAGATGGAATATCCAAAACATTTTAAGCTACAACAAATCGTTTAACAATGAGCATAACTTAGGTGTGACTTTGGTGTCTGAATACCAAAAGGAAAAAAACCAATCGTTTTTTGGAACAGGTACAGATTTATTGGATGAATTCTACAACCAAAACTTAGTAACTAATGCTTACGGTACACAAACTTCTGGAGGAGGAATTACTGAAAATGGTATTATTTCTTATGTTGGCCGTGTAAGCTACAACTACAAACAAAAATACTTCCTTCAAGGTTCAATTAGACGTGATGGTATTTCAAAGTTAAGTGCAGCAAACCGTTGGAATAACTTTACAGGATATTCTGCAGGTTGGAATATCGCTAATGAAGGCTTCTGGGGCGATCTTAAAAACACAGTTAACGAATTCAAAATTAGAGGATCTTATTCTGAAGTAGGAAATACTGAAATTGGTAGCTACCCTTACTTAGGCTTAACCTCAGCGTCAAAATACGGTACTTTAAACGGAATTACTTTTAGCCAATTTGGTAACGACCAATTGCTATGGGAAACAAGTAAAAAGACTGACTTTGGTGTGGATGTAGCAATGTTCAATAACAAATTGAGATTGACTTTTGATTACTACAACAATGATATTGATGGTTTAATTCTTGACGTTCCACTTCCAGCATCTTTAGGTGTTCCTGGTAGCAGAATTAAAAAGAACATTGGTGCTATGAGCAACAAAGGTTACGAATTTGGAGTAGACTACAGAGCTGTTTCTAATGAAAAATTCAGCTGGAACATCACTGCAAACTTAACTATGGATAAAAATGAAGTGTTAAGCATTCCAAATGGTCAAGACATTTTGGGAGGTACATTCTCTGATGCCAACATTGCTCAAAACTTAATTATTAGAGAAGGGCAACCAATCAACTCTATCTACGGATTTAAGTATTGGGGTGTAAATAAAGCTAATGGTAACCCTGTTTATTACAAAGCGGATGGTTCTTTAGTACAAGGTAACTTAGCCACTGCAAGATATGCTGTATACGATCCTAGCAACCCTGCTGACGTTTCGCAAGCTTCTTCATTAAGCGCAAGTTCTGACCGTGTAATTTTAGGTAATACACTTCCTAAATACTATGGGGCACTTATCAACCGCTTAACGTATGGTGATTTTGATTTAAGCTTCATGTTCCGTTTTAGTGGTGGTAACAAGATTTTCAACTCAACGAGAAGAGATTTAGTTACTCAAAACTTAAACAACAACAGCACCGAGATCTTAGGAAGATGGCAAAGTCCAGAAAACCCAGGAGATGGTGTAACACCAAGATTATGGGCAAGTAGCAACACATTTACTAACTTAACTGGTAGTGCAACAACAAGATTCTTGGAAGATGGTGATTTTATCAGTTTAGACAACCTAACTTTAGGATACCAAATGCCTAAGTCGTTAACTGAAAGAATTAAGGTAGACAATATCAGATTGTTTGTTCAAGGACAAAACTTGTTAACTATTACAGACTACAAAGGGTTAAACCCTGAGATGGAAACTGGAGGGGTTGATTTAAACGGAACTCCTAGAGCTAAAATCGTATCTGTCGGATTAAATGTTAATTTATAATATTAATAAAATGAAAAATATATTCAAATTTTTAGCAGTATCTGTTATTGGAATCGGAATGGTTTCATGTTCAGAGGAAGCTATATTAGACTTGAGCCCTATCAATAATATTTCTATTGATGATGCCTTCTCTTCTCCTTCGCTTATTCAAAGCTCGCTTAACGGTATGTATAACGCCGCAGCTATTGGAGAATATAACGGTACAGGACGAGGTTATGTTTGGGGTGCAGCGTTTGTACAACAAGGAGACAACAGAGGTGAAGATGTAGTTAATACCGCTACCTTTTACCAATTGACCTATACCGCTACCTATGATGGTACTACTGCAAACAACGTGTACTATTGGATTGACGGTTACAGACTGATCAACAGAACAAATCTTGTTATAGAAGGGGTTACAAAAGCTATTGAAAACGGAATTTTAACTCCGGAAGTAGGTAATGACTATATTGGTCAAGCCAAATTTTTAAGAGCTATTACTCATTTTGAATTGTTAAACTTTTTTGCAAGACCTTATAACTTTACGCCAGGCGCAACACATCCAGGTGTGCCTTACAGAGAAGTTGGAATTGACACCCAAAGTGAAATTGATTCTGAAATGCTAAAAGGTAGAAATACCGTAGCTGAAACATATGATAAAGTTTTGGCTGACTTAAATGATGCTGAAAACTTAATCACAAGTACGCAACTTACAAAAGCGTCTAAAAATGCTGCTATAGCATTTAAAACTCGCGTGTACTTACACATGAGAAACTGGAACAAGGTTATAGAAGAAGGCAACAAACTTACAGGTGCTTACACCTTAACAGCTGAGCCTGATGGCGTTTTTGATGACAGCTACGGCAACACTGAATCTATCTTTTCTACGTTACAGTCTGCTACAAACAACCCAGGTGTAAATGCTGCATTAGCTTCTCAGTACAACGGAAGACGTTTAGTTGCTATCAGCCCTATTATTTGGAGAGATCCAAGCTGGTTAGTGGATGACAAACGTCGTTCTGAAACTTACAGTGGAGAAGATCCAGACGGAATGGTGTTTACTGTAGGCGGAAGAAAATACACTGCGAAATATAGAGACCGCGTGAATTACACTGATGCTGCACCTGTTATTAGATACGCAGAAGTTCTTCTAAATATGGCTGAAGCACACGCTAGAAAATCGACACCAGACTTACTTGCTTCTTTAGAGCTGTTAAACAAGGTTAGAAATAGAGCATTAGCTTCTCCAGCAACACAAGCGTATACAGCAGCGTCATTCACGACTCCTGCAGCGATGGTTGCCGCTATTATTAAAGAACGCAGAATTGAATTCTTGATGGAAGGAAGACGTTGGTCAGACATCCACAGATTACAAGGCGATGATCTTCATCCAATAGATGGTATCCCTGCAAAAGTAGGTAACGGAAACCCTCCTGCGACTGCCTATGTTTTAGGGACACCTTACACAGGACCTTATGGCGTTGACGCTATCCCTGGCTCTGACCCAAGATTCTTGTGGCCAATACCACAAGTTGAAATTGATGCCAACCCAACATTAGCTGGACAACAAAACCCAGGTTGGAACTAGTTAATTTATGTTAGTCTATAAATAATAGTCAGACATTCCTAAAACAATGGATTGCTATAAAAAGAAAACCGTTTCGAATTTCGAGACGGTTTTTTTTTGTTATGATAATATCAGATTTTCACTTGATTTTAATGACTTATCTAACACTGCTACTGCTTTCTTCATTAACATAATTCTAAAATTAGATAATGCAACACTAAATTACATAATCAAAAATAGCGTCATAAAAGAATCCAAATTCCTATGCTATCCAGAATATTAAACACTTAGAAGATTGAATTGAGCAAGTATGATCCAGCGCCTTTAAGTCACATTAGAATACATACTTATAATTACATCGAGCAGGATCTTACAATCGCCTACAGCCTATCTATTTCTCCAGAAGAAAGGTGTCATTATGATCAGGACTGTAAACAATTCCAAACGCCCGAGCAGCATCAAGAAAGAAGCCCACCATTGCGCTAAAGGCGGCAATGCGGCATAGTTATTCACGGGGCCAAATGCACCAAGTGCCGGACCTATATTCCCCAAACTAGAAGCAGCTAAACCTATAGAAGATTCAAAGTCAATATCAAAAAAAGAAAACCCTAACGCTCCGACAATAAACGAGAGCATGTATAGAATGAAAAACCCAAGAATATTATATACCACAACCCCTGGAATAGCCTTCGTATTATAACGCACGGGCAAAACGGCATTTGGATGCAAAGCCCGCTTAAATTCTAGGAATCCGTTTTTTATCAAAATTAAATGACGGACCACCTTTACGCCACCTGATGTACTGCCTGCAGATCCTCCCAGAAACATCATTCCGAAGAAAAATACAGTCAACAATGGCGTCCATAAGGTATAATCTGCTGTAATAAAACCTGTAGTGGTAACCACTGATAACACTTGGAAGAGTGCGTGCCTTATTGAGCCTTCTTCTCTTCCTAAAACCAAAGGATGATCAATAGAAGAGAGTGATAAATCTGCTCTAAAATAAATTGTCAGCGCCGCAATAATTGTAAATGATACTATAAATTTAAAATACCATTTTAATTCTTCATCATGTAACGCTTTTTGAAATTTTCCTTTAAAGGCATAATAACTCAACACGAAATTGGTTCCCGCCAAAAACATAAAAATCATGATGATATATTGAATCAGCGGATTGTCATTCCAATGCGCTATACTCGTGTTTTTTGTCGAAAATCCACCTGTAGATATAGTACTCATCGCATGATTTACGGCATCAAAAAAGGACATTCCAGCCACATTCAACAACACAGTTTCAGCTGCGGTATATCCAAAATAAATGAGCCATAAACGTTTTGCTGTATCAGTAATACGCGGGTGCAGCTTGTCGGCACTTGGTCCTGGCGCCTCCGCTGCAAATAATTGCATTCCACCAATACCTAATAATGGCAAAATAGCAATCGCTAACACGATAATCCCCATCCCACCAATCCAATGTGTGGTACTACGCCAAAACAGCACTCCTTTTGGCACCACCTCAATATCGTTGAGTATTGTAGCTCCCGTAGTGGTATAGCCTGACATTGTTTCGAAAATAGCACTTGTAAAACTTGGGATTACCTCAGTAACCATATAAGGCAAGGCTCCGGAAATGGCCATGACCACCCAACCAAAGGTGACCACCATATACCCCTCCCGTTTGTTCATTTCTTTACGATGATTCTTGGTCAGTAGCATTAAAAAAACACCAACCAACAATACCGCTAAACCGGAGAGAAAAAGTTTTAAAGTAACACCATCGTCATAAATTAGACTGATGAGCGTTGACAAGAGCATGAAGCCTCCATTGAAAAGCAGTAACAGTCCGAAAAAATGGAAAATGATTTTGTAATTAATTTTCATAGTGTTCTTTCAAAACTAAAGAGATAATTCATTTGTTAGGACCGAATGACTATCTCATTAATTTAATTGACGGTAATGTTCTTAAAAGAAGAATTTTTCCACTTGAGTAATTGCTCGCGGTAAACAGCACACCACTACTCTATCTCCTGCACGCACTTTAAAATCTCCCAACGGAATAATTCCAGTGCCGTTACGAATCACGCCTCCAATAATGGCTGAGCGCGGAAAATCTAAATCTTTAATTAATTTATCTGTGATTTTTGACCGATTCTTAACTACAAATTCCAATAATTCGGCATTCATATTATTAAGTTTGGTCATAGCCACAACTTCTCCTTTACGGATGTATCTAAATATATTGTTGGCCGCCAAAAGCTTTTTGTTGATCAAGGTGTCGATACCAATAGATTGCGAAAGTTGGTAGTAATCCATGTTTTCTACCAAAGCAATGGTTTTTTTAACGCCTTTAGATTTAGCCACCAAACACGACATGATATTGGTTTCAGAATTCCCAGTAACTGCAATGAAAGCATCCATTTTACTGATATTTTCCTCTTCCAACAATTCCACGTTACGGCCATCTCCATTTATAACTAAGGCATTTGGTAAATCGTCAGCTAATTCAAAAGCAATATCCTTATCACTTTCAACTAGTTTTACGTTGAATTTACTTGCACATAAATCCTTTGCGGTTTTATGTCCAATTTTACTACCTCCAAGAATCATAACGTTTTTCACGTCAGACCTTACTTTTCCAGAAAGCTCAAAGAGTTCTTCATCACCACCTTTCGAAGTTATAAAAACAACCTTATCCCCTTCCTTAAATTGCGTGTCGCCACGAGGTATGATTGTATATTGTGTTCCAAAACGTTGAATTGCAATCGGTACAAAATGGAGTTCCGGAAACACCTCAGCGGCTTCCTGAACTGTTTTATCCACAAAAGTCGCCGTTCTTGAAAGTTTTAAACTTAACATGGTCAATGCGCCTTCTTCAAACTCATAGCTATCATTAAACCCGTATTGATTCAAAAGCAATTCAATTTCGCCAGCAGCTAAAGATTCGGGTGAAATCAACTCGTCGATTCCGAATTTCGAAAATCCGACCTCATCTTTCTGATCAATAAATTCTGTATTGGAAATTCTTGCAATAGTTCTTTTAGCGCCAAGTTGTTTCGCTAAAACGCAGGCGGTAATATTTGTAGTCTCTGAAGATGTGACCGCAATAAATAAGTCTGAACTTTCAATTCTGGCATCTTTTAAAACCGCAATAGAAGTGGCATCACCCTTTATGACCCTAATATCCAAATGATCAATAGCGTACACCAAACTTTCCTTTTTCGTATCTAATAGGGTAATTTCTTGCGATTCGTACGATAATAATTTTGCCAAATGAAATCCAACTTCACCAGCACCTGCAATAATTATTTTCATTTGTAGATGTATTCAAAAAAACGTACAAATATAATATTTTAAAACGTCACCCTTCCAATTTCTATCTGATATAATAGATATCAGGCAATTCGCAACTTATGCTTTAGCAGTTATCCTCAGATTACAAATAAGAATACTGCGCCACTTTTCATAAGCGGATGACGCCTTAGCAATGAAAAAATATGTAATTTTGCCAAAAATATTGGAATGTCAGAAAAAGTAAAGCCGTATAAGGACAGTCAGTTGAACAAAAAGCAACAAGTTGCACAAATGTTTGACAATATTTCTAAGGAATACGATGGATTAAACCGTGTGATCTCTTTTGGAATAGACATCAAATGGCGTAAAAAGGTTGTTGACATTGTTGCAAAATCGAAACCTAAACGCATCTTGGATATTGCTACAGGAACTGGCGATTTAGCAATAAATTTAGCACAAACAGAGGCTCAAGAAATTATTGGTTTAGACATCAGTGACGGTATGCTTGAAGTTGGCCGCAAAAAGATTGCGGAAAAGAATTTGAGCGATAAAATTAAAATGACACTCGGCGATTCTGAAAGCCTTCCATTTGAAGACAACAGTTTTGATGCCATTACAGTAGCATTTGGAGTGCGCAATTTTGAGCATTTAGAGAAAGGACTTTCTGAAATTTTACGCGTCTTGAAACCTCAAGGCACTTTTGTGATCTTAGAAACTTCTGTGCCAACAAAAACACCTTTTAAACAAGGGTATAAGATTTATTCGAAATATATTTTGCCAACCATTGGAAAAATCTTCTCTAAGGACCGTTCAGCGTATTCCTATCTTAGCGAATCGGCATCCGTTTTTCCTTATGGTGAAGCCTTAAACAATATTTTAAGACAAATTGGGTTTAGTAATGTTGAGGATTTACCTCAAACGATGGGTGTCGCAACTATTTACACGGCTACCAAATCATAAACCTGAATTGAACCAGAACCTCAAAACAATGAAAAGAACCGTCCTAATTATAGTGCTTTTATTAATGTATACGTCAGCATCCGCACAGTTATTCTCCAAAGAAAAAATTGTAAATCAAGAAAATTTTGATAAGGATTTTTTGACTTGGGGTTATTTTTTGGGATTCAATAGTTATGATTTTAAGTTTCAATATACTGCTGATCAAGCAAAAAATCCAGACATCCTTGTAGAAACCACCTTAGGTTTTAACGTAGGTCTTGTTGGAGATATGCGTATCAATGAGTATTTAAATTTACGTTTTGAGCCGGGTCTATACATCACCACGAGAAACCTACAATATGATGAAAGTTATTTTGCAGGACAGGAGTTTAACCAATTTGACTTAGTCCGTGAAGTAAAATCCACTTACATCCACTTCCCTTTACTTCTAAAGGCTTCTACCAAACGTATCAACAACTTTAAACCATTTGTGGTTGGCGGATTTTCCACTGCTTTAAACCTATCAAGCAACGAAGAGAATCCTGATGATAATGATGCAGGCGAATTTAGAACCAAAAAAAATATGCTTTTTTATGAGTTAGGTTTTGGTATCGACTTTTATTTGGAGTGGTTTAAGTTTACGCCATCCATCAGAGGCATCTTTGCTATTAACGACGAATTGGTGAGAGATAACGATCCTAATAGTCCATGGACAAGCAATATTGACAAAATGCAAACACGTGGAATATTCGTGAATTTCACATTTCAATAACTTCGCAGAATTTCAGAACAAAGTAATCCGATTAATTTAAGTCCGTCGTTTAAATTCACTTAACAAAACAGCCGTTGCTGTGGCGACATTCAAACTTTCAGTAGATTGGTGCGCGCTGAAACTTGGGATGCTAAGTCGGTCTTCAATCAGTTTTTCAACGTCAGCAGAAATTCCACTTCCTTCATTACCCATTATTAAAATGCCTTGTTCTGGCAATGTCGTTTCATAAACATTTGCACCGTCCATAAATGTACCAAACTTTTGAACTTTAGATTCCTTTAGGAATTCTTCTAAATTCAAATAACTCAAATGCACGCGTGTTAACGACCCCATAGTTGCCTGCACCACTTTCGGATTGTAACAATCTACCGTAGTTTCACTGCACACCAAATGCTCTATTCCAAACCAATCGCACAGCCTTATAATCGTTCCTAAATTGCCCGGGTCACGCACATCGTCTAACGCGACAATTAATTTATCTGTAGAAACCGCCTTCGCAGGTGGAATTTCAAAAACAGCCAACACTTCCTGAGGCGTGGTCAACGCACTTATTTTTTTAAGTTCTGCGGTACTTATCAGACTAAAATGTTCTGCATCCACATCAAAATTATCATTCACAGCATACAAATGATGCAACTTAAAAGAAGATCTCAAAAACTCATCCACCGCCTTTTTTCCTTCAACAGTAAATAACTGATGTTTTGAGCGTTGCTTTTTTTGTACAAGGCTCGTAATTAATTTTATTTGATTCTTTGTTAACATCAAAATCTATTTACTTTTGTTACGTTATTTATTCCAATTAAGGATTTATTTAATGTTTGTTTTACCACCTATAAAAACAGTAAATTTGAGCTCATCAACACTTATGTCAATTTCTCTTTGAAACTTAAGGTAGCAAAAATATCATTTATTACGACACTATTCATAATGTTGTCTTCCTGCAATGCCGTAAAACGCCTTAGCAGTGATGAATATTTGTTAATGAATAACAACGTGCATGTCAATGGTAAGAAAAACAATACGGACGCACTCAATAGTTTGTTATACCAGAAACCTAATGGGAAATTCCCGCTTTTCGGCATTCCTATAAGACTTCATATTTACAATCTTGCAAGACCAAACATTGATTCAATTTTAGACGCCAAATACAGAAATCCTGAAGACCCTAAAACAGGTCTCAAAAATTTCCTATCCTTAAAACAATACGAAGCTTTAGTCAATTCTAAAAGCAAATTTAATAGTTGGCTGAAAACTACAGGAGAGCCTCCTGTAATTATCAACACTGCAAAAGCTGATAAATCGACCGCAAATCTAAAAACCTATTATTATAAAAATGGGTGGTTCAATGCCGATGCTTCCTACAAGATAGATACTGTAGACACTAAAAAAGGTGAATTAAATTTTCATGTAAAAACTGGTGATCCCTATTATTTAGATTCTATCCGAACTAAAATATATTCGCCAGTTATTGATACGCTTTACAAAACCATTAAAAAGAATTCCCTTCTTGTAAAAGGTGATCAGTTTAAAGAAATCAATTACACCAATGAGCGGGACCGAATGACAACCGAATTACGTAATTCTGGCCTCTATCATTTTGCCCAAGATTACATCACCTTTGAACTCGATACTATTGGCACCAACAAAAAGGTCAACACGGATATCATTGTACAAAACAGGATCATCAGATATGACGATTCCATTGAAGTAAAACCATTTAAGGTTTACAAGATTAAGGATGTGAATATTTTTACGGATGATGCCTATCAAAATAAGGGTCTTAAACCTACAGATACCATAAACTACAAAGGGTTTAACATTTACAGTTACGGCCGATCGAAATACCGTGCAAAAGCGCTGACAGACGCTGTTTTTATTACAAAAGGTGCGCTTTTTAAAGACCTGAACAGAACCAGAACTTATCGTCATTTAAGTGAATTACGCACCTTCAAATATCCTAATATTGAATATGTAGAAAACGAAATAGACACAACTTTAACGGCTAATATCTATTTAATTCCGAAGAAAAAATTCGGGTTGAATTTTAACGCCGAAGTATCTCAAAGTAATATCCAAACGGTTGGTTTTGCTTTTAGCGGCGGACTTTTAATACGTAATGTGTTTAGAGGTGCAGAAACACTAGAAGTTTCTGGATTAGGTTCGATTGGTGCTTCAAAAGATGCTAAAAATAATAATGACGCCTTTTTTGATATAACGGAAGTTGGAGCGACAGTAAAACTCACCATTCCGCGATTGTTTTTTCCTTTAAATACGGAGAAGGTCATTCCGAAATTCATGTCGCCAAGCACCAGAATTAGTGCTGCCGCAACAAGTCAGCGTAACATCGGGTTGGATAAGCAAACCCTATCTGGCGTGTTAAGTTATAATTGGTATCCTAATCAAAAAGTGACCAATACTTTAGATCTTTTTAATGTTCAGTTCGTAAAAAACTTAAACGTGGACAACTATTTTGGCGTGTATCAAAACTCGTTCAACAGTCTGAATAGTATTGCTAAAAACATCAACTATATTGATAAAAGTGAGAATTTGAGCATTCCTACTGGGGCCAATCAATTTATTGCTGACGTTCTTAATAATGAGACATCACTCTCTCCAAATGACGAAAATTACTCGACCATTAGTAATATTGATCAAAGGAAAACAAGATTGACGGAAAACAACCTTATTATTTCCTCGAGTTTTAATTACGTCAAAAACAGAAGAGAAAATATTTTTGACAATGATTTTTCTATAGTCAGATTTCGAGTAGAGTTTGCTGGAAACATCTTATCTAGCCTCGCCAATATTGCAGGAGCCACTAAAAATGCAAATGATCGTTATGATATTTTTGGAGTTGCCTTTTCGCAATACACCAAAACCGAATTAGATTATGTGAAGTACTGGGATTTAGGAAAAAAGAATGTGCTTGCCGTCCGTAGTTATTTTGGAATTGCCGTGCCTTATGGCAATTCTGAAAACATTCCTTTCTCAAAAAGTTTCTTTGCCGGCGGACCAAATGACAACCGTGCGTGGACCGCTTATAATTTAGGTCCGGGAAGTTTAAAATCGACCAACGAATTTAATGAGGCCAACTTTAAATTACATTTCAGTGCAGAACAGCGTTTCAACCTTTTCGGCTCATTATTTGGCGCTTTCTTTGTTGATGCAGGGAATATCTGGAACGTATTTGATAACGTCACTGATGATGCTCAAACCTTCGATGGCTTTAGCTCCTTAAAAGACATTGCCGTCGGTTCAGGGTTTGGTTTGCGCTATGATTTTAGCTTTTTCGTGCTGAGAGGTGATATTGGCTTTAAAACCTATGACCCATCCTACAATTTAGGAGACCGTTGGTTTAAGGATTACAACTTTAGTAATGCCGTATTTAATATCGGTATCAACTATCCTTTCTAAGCGAAGCATTAACTGCGAATCTTCTATAATAACCCATCACTTCATCGTGATTAAATCTACATGGATTCATTTTCGCTCCCATCCATCGCTTAAAATTCAGTGATAACTCAGAATAGATTTTCACAACAAAACAAATGCCTGATACTATAAGGTTTTCGCCAATTCAATTGTAATGCGTTTATAAAAAACAGCAGCCACAAACTCTTAATTTAGCTTTAATTTCATTATTTTTGAAATTAATTAAACAACTAAACATTATGAGTCACAACATAAAACCAGGAGTTGCAACAGGCAAAGAGGTACAAGCCATTTTTAAACTTGCAAAAGAAAAAAACTTTGCTTTACCAGCAGTTAACGTTATCGGATCCAACAGTATCAATGGTGTATTAGAAACTGCAGCAGCATTAAACGCTCCAGTAATCATTCAATTTTCAAATGGAGGCGCTATTTTTAACGCAGGTAAAGGCTTGAGCAACGACGGACAAAAAGCAGCCATCGCAGGTGCTGTTGCCGGTGCAAAGCACGTTCACTTAATGGCAGAAGCTTATGGTGTTCCTGTAATTTTACATACGGACCATTGTGCAAAAAAATTATTGCCTTGGATTGACGGCCTTTTAGATGCCAGCGAAAAGCATTTTGAAGAAACTGGAAAGCCGTTATACAGCTCACATATGATTGATCTTTCCGAAGAGCCAATTGAAGAAAACATCGAAATCTGTAAACAATACCTAAAGCGCATGAGCAAAATGGGAATGACTTTAGAGATAGAGTTAGGTATTACTGGTGGTGAAGAAGATGGTGTAGACAACACTGATGTTGATGATTCAAAATTATATACGCAACCAGAAGAAGTTGCTTACGCTTATGAAGAATTAAGTAAAGTAAGTGACCAATTCACCATTGCTGCAGCTTTCGGAAACGTGCATGGTGTTTACAAACCAGGAAACGTAAAACTGACTCCGAAAATCCTTAAAAATTCTCAAGAATTTTTATCTAATAAGCACGGTGTGCCTCATAACCACATCGATTTTGTATTCCATGGTGGATCAGGATCTAGTGTTGAAGAAATTAGAGAAGCTATCGGTTACGGCGTCATCAAAATGAATATTGATACCGATATGCAATATGCATTTATGACTGGTGTTCGTGATTACTTCTCAGACAAAGAAGCTTACCTTAAATCTCAAATTGGAAGTCCTGACGGCGAAGATTCTCCAAACAAAAAGTATTATGACCCAAGAGTTTGGCTAAGAAAAGGCGAAGAAACATTTGTTGAGAGATTAAAAAAGGCATTTGAAGATTTAAATAACGTAAATACTTTATAACTTTGCACCGATGTTTTAGACGATTTTTAAGTCTGAAACGTTAAAGAATTTAAAGTAATTAAAGTTATAATCATAAGAGTTTTGCTGTTGCGAAACTATAAAATCATACATCAATATGTCTTGGTTTAAAAGAAAAACTAAAGGAATTACCACTACTACCGAGGAGAAGAAAGACACACCAAAAGGCTTGTGGTACAAATCTCCAACGGGTAAAATTATAGATACTGAAGAGCTAGAGAAAAATTTCTTTGTGAGTCCTGAAGACGGCTATCATGTTAGAATTGGAAGCAAGGAGTATTTTCAAATTCTGTTTGACGACAATGAATTCAAGGAACTAGATCCTAATTTATCATCTAGAGATCCTTTAAAATTTGAGGATACCAAAAAATATCCGGACCGTTTAAAAGCTGCACAAGCTAAGACCAACCTTAAAGATGCCGTACGTTGCGCTGTTGGGAAGTCTAAAGGAAAGAATATTGTTGTAGCCTGTATGGATTTCGCCTTTATTGGTGGTTCTATGGGAAGCGTTGTTGGTGAAAAGATTGCTCGCGCTGGCGAATATGCGTTGAAGAAAAAACTGCCTTTTGTGATTATTTCAAAATCTGGTGGTGCACGTATGCAAGAAGCAGCATTATCCTTAATGCAATTGGCCAAAACATCGGCTAAATTGGCGCAATTGGCTGATGCAGGAATTCCTTACATTTCGTTATGTACAGACCCAACAACAGGAGGAACAACCGCTTCTTTTGCAATGTTGGGAGACATCAATATCAGTGAACCTGGTGCTCTAATTGGTTTTGCAGGACCTCGTGTTGTAAGAGACACAACAGGTCAGGAATTACCAGAAGATTTCCAAACTGCTGAGTTTTTATTGGAACACGGCTTTTTAGATTTTATCACGGAACGTAAAGATTTGAAGAACAAAATCAACCAATACATTGATTTGATCACCAATCAACCGTTACGAGCATAAACGAAGCGTTTTAAAATAAATGTGCCACACTTACAAGAAGATTTTTTCTAGTTAGTGTGGCATTTTTTATGAGGTCACTTTGCTTAATTCAAGCTTTCATAAGGGCGACTTTAAAGGTTGAACCCACACCTACTTGACTTTCAACTGTAATTTTACCACCCATACTGTCTACATGATTTTTGGTAATAAACAATCCAATTCCTCTAGCATCCTCTCGCTTATGGAAGGTTTTCTTAAATTGAAAGAGTTCATACTGATGGGCATCCAAATTAATTCCCAAACCATTATCTTCAACCTCCAACACAACAATGTCTGCCGTTTCCTTTATCCCTAACTTCACATAAGACTGCCGTTCCTTCGAACTGTATTTTATGGCGTTGGACAAGAGATTGAGAATTACACTGTCCAGATACACCGGGATAGCCAAAACATGTATGGGGTCTTTAATAGTATTGATAATCTCACAGCCTTCATGACGGGCAATGGCATTTATGTTATAAATAGCACTTTCTACAAACTGTTTTAAATTTAAAGGTGTTAATTTTCCTTTTGCTGAAAAGTCTGCCTGCCTAACTTCATTGAGATTTGAGATGGTATTTTCAAGTTGACACAGTGCTTCTTTAAGCATTATAAAATTGTTATCATGCTTAATATCTTCAAGTTCTTCCTCCATGAAACCTGAAATAACGCTTAAATTTCCGAGGTGAGTTCTTATGTCGTGGGTAGCGATGTGTGCAAAATCCTTAAGCCTTTCATTTTGGATGTTAGCAATATTGGTGATGGCATTCATCTGCCCCAACATTTCCTTCTGTTTTGTAATGTCAACCATCTGAAATATAAAATAAAGCGGACTTTCTCCAGCTTCAGTAGTTTCTCCATATTCTAACGAGACCGATGAAAGTCCCCAAATCAACCGACCTGTCTTATGGAAATAGCGTTTTTCAATTTGATATTGATCGATGTCGCCCTTCAACAATTGTCCTAACTGTTCCATATCTACATCTACATCTTCCTTATGGGTAATATCAGGAAATGTCATCGTATAAAATTCATCTTCGGAATAGCCTAATAGATTCATTAGACTCTGATTCACCTTAACCCACCTAAAATCCAATCCAACAATAGCAATTCCATTGGGAGCATGGTCAAATATATTTTCGAACAGCTTATCCTTAATGTTAACGAGATGTGACGGCATAATATTAGGGTATATCGCTTAAAATTAAACAACTACGACTAACACTTTTAACCCAATTCCAAATAATTGTATCGGCATTACCTTGCTCAGAAATCGATTAAATTATCTGCACAAGCATTATTCATATTATAATAATCACTATATTTGCAGCTTGATTCGAAAACCGAGTCGTACATAACAATCATTTACAACAATATTAGCATGTATTTAGATCAAAAAGAAAAAGAAGAAATCTTTACAAAACATGGTAAAGGTGCAAAAGACACAGGTTCTGCAGAAGGGCAAATCGCTTTATTCACTTACAGAATCAATCATTTAACTGAACATTTAAAAAGAAATCGTAAAGATTACAATACTGAGCGTTCATTAGTAAAATTAGTAGGTAAGCGTCGTGCTTTACTCGATTATCTAACTAAAAAGGATATCTTAAGATACCGTGCTATCGTTAAAGAATTAGGATTAAGAAAATAATCACTATAAAGACCACGCCTTTCAGCGTGGTTTTTTGTTACCATATCACTCAAGCGTAAGAGTTTAAAAATCGCAAATAAGAAGCGAATTCCGAAAATAGGTTCGGGACTAAAAGGTTTTTCATTGGTCAACACACAACACTACACAACAACAACACAACGACCATTGTTTAATTAGAATTAAAAAATTATGATTCCAAAAGTATTTAAAGAGGTCATTGACCTCGGTGATGGACGTACAATCTCCATCGAAACCGGAAAATTGGCTAAACAAGCCCATGGTTCGGTTGTTGTGCAATCAGGAAAATGTATGTTATTATGTACTGTTGTTTCCAATTACAAACAAAGTGATGTTGACTTTTTACCGTTAACTGTAGATTACAGAGAAAAATTTGCTGCGTCAGGACGTTATCCAGGTGGTTTCTTCAAAAGAGAAGCAAGACCAAGTGATGGTGAAGTTTTGACCATGCGTTTAGTTGATAGAGTTTTACGTCCATTATTCCCAAAAGATTATCACGCTGAAACTCAAGTTATGATTCAGTTGATGTCTCATGATGATGATGTGATGCCTGATGCTATGGCTGGATTAGCGGCTTCTGCTGCCATTCAGTTATCAGATTTCCCTTTTGAATGCCCAATCTCTGAAGCAAGAGTTGGTCGTATTAACGGCGAATTTGTAATCAACCCAACAAGAGCTCAATTATTAGAGTCGGATATTGACATGATGATTGGTGCTTCTGCTGATTCAGTAATGATGGTTGAAGGTGAGATGGATGAAATCTCAGAAGAGGAAATGGCTGAAGCAATTAAGTTTGCTCATGAAGCTATTAAAGTACAATGTGCTGCTCAAGTAAGATTGGCTGAAGCATTTGGTAAGAAACCAGTTCGTGAATACGAGCCAGAAAGAGAAGATGCTGACTTAGCAAAGAAAATTCATGATATGGCATACGATAAAGTGTATGCTATTGCAAAAGCTGGTTCAGCAAAACATGAACGTAGCGCTGCATTTGAAGCGATTAAAGAAGAAATCAAAGCCACTTTCAGCGAAGAAGAATTAGCTGATTATGGTGGAATGGTTTCTAAATATTACTATAAAGCTGAAAAAGCTGCTATCCGCGACTTGACCTTAAATGAAGGGTTGCGTTTAGACGGTCGTAAGACTGACGAGATCAGACCAATTTGGTGTGAGGTAGATTATTTACCATCTACACACGGTTCTGCAATCTTTACACGTGGAGAAACTCAAGCATTAGCAACAGTTACTTTAGGTACCTCTAGAGAAGCAAACCAAATAGACATGCCATCTTTTGAAGGTGAAGAGCGTTTCTATTTACACTATAACTTCCCTCCTTTTTCAACCGGTGAAGCAAGACCAATCCGTGGTACATCTCGTAGAGAAGTAGGTCATGGTAACTTGGCACAACGTGCGTTAAAAGGAATGGTTCCTGATGAGTGTCCTTACACAGTAAGAGTTGTATCTGAAGTATTAGAATCTAATGGTTCTTCTTCTATGGCAACCGTTTGTGCTGGTACAATGGCGCTTATGGATGCTGGGGTGAAGTTAATTAAACCTGTTTCTGGTATTGCTATGGGATTAATTTCTGATGGTGATTCTGGTAGATATGCTGTATTGTCTGATATTTTAGGTGATGAAGATCATTTAGGTGATATGGACTTTAAAGTTACTGGTACGGCAGATGGTATTACGGCTTGTCAAATGGACATCAAGGTAAAAGGATTGTCTTACGAAATTTTAGTGAATGCTTTAAAGCAAGCACGTAATGGTCGTTTACATATTCTTGAGAAATTGGTAGAAACTATTGCTGAACCTAATGCAGAAGTTAAAGCTCATGCTCCAAAAATGATTACTCGTGTGATTCCTAATGAATTCATTGGTGCATTAATTGGACCAGGTGGAAAAGTGATTCAAGAGTTACAAAAAGCAACTAAAACGACGATTGTTATCAATGAAGATCCTATTACCGAAGAAGGTATTGTGGAAATTTTAGGTACCAACCAAGAAGGTATTGATGCTGTATTGACTAAGATCGATTCATTATTGTTCAAACCAACTGTTGGAGGTACTTACAAGGTGAAAGTGATCAAAATGTTAGATTTTGGTGCTGTTGTTGAATATTTAGATGCACCAGGAAACGAAGTGTTATTACACGTAAGTGAATTGGCATGGGAACGTACTGAAAATGTAACTGACGTTGTTAATATGGGCGATGTTTTTGAAGTGAAATACTTCGGCGTAGATCCTAAAACTCGTAAAGAAAAAGTATCTCGTAAGGCGTTGTTAGAAAAACCAGAAGGTTATGTAGCAAGACCGCCAAGAGAAAATAATGGTAGAGACAACAGAAGTGGTGGACGCGATAATCGTGATAACCGCGGATCTCGTGATAATAGAGGTCGTGATGATCGTAAACCAAGAGAAGAAAGAAAAGAGGAATAGACTCTAATTTATCTTCATAATATACTAACCTCTCAAGTTTTTAAAACTTGGGAGGTTTTTTTATGCCTTAATTTTAACGAAAACCCGACAAACTTGCACATTCCCGACAACCTGTCACCTCTCCTAAATTTTCAATTTTAGGGAATTAACAACTATTGTAGTATTAAATTGACAAAAACGCAGCTAGTACGAGTAATAGCTGCCAATTTGATGAAACTTCAAAATTAGCCTCAAAAAACGGGCCTTCCGTACAGTCCTTGCAGCTAATTACGCAAATAACATTGATAATCAACAAATTAAGAAATGAAAGTATTAGTCATTGGAGCAGGAAATATGGGGTTGACCTATGCAGAAGGAATGGCAAGCTCCCCTTTGCTCAGCAAACACAAACTTCGGATTTTTGACACGGATCCAAAAAAAATAGAAACTTTAAATCAGCAACCTCAATTTGACGTTTATGATAACCTTGAGGATTGTCTACCAAAAGCTGACATCGTATTTATCGCGGTGAAGCCTTATCATAGTGAAGAATTATTTAAAACGATGAAGCCAATGCTCAATGATGAGCAGATTTTTGTATCACTCATGGCAGGTGTAACGATAGAAACCATCCAACAACAAATTAGCAGAAATAAAGTGGTGAGAACCATGCCTAATTTACCAGCTCAAGTTGGTAAAGGTGTGACTTCTTATACAGAATCTGAGGAAGTTTCAAAAGTAGAATTGTTAATGGTGAGAAACCTTATCGATACTACCGGGACGTCCATTCATGTAGATACTGAGAATTTTATCGATGCTTCCACCGGAATTTCTGGTAGTGGACCGGCATACGTATTCTACTTTATGCAATCGATGTTGGAAGCCGCTTTGAAAATGGGCTTTTCAGATTACGATTCCAAAGTCCTTGTGAGCAATACTTTTGAAGGCGCCATTGAGCTCTTCAATCAGAATGATATTTCACCAGAATCGTGGATTGCAAAGGTGGCGTCTAAAGGCGGAACCACACAAGCAGCCATAGATTCTATGGACGATAATAATGTTAAACAACTCATTGAAGAGGCGGCATATGCAGCATTTGATAGAGCCGTTGAATTAGGAAAAAAATAGTAATGAACATAAAACGAGTAGTAGTAAAAGTTGGTACCAACGTACTGACAAATAAAGATAATAGAATTTTAGGTCCCGTTTTAAGGGAATTGGTAAGACAAATATCTGTATTAAATGAACGGGATATCGACGTTATCCTTGTATCCTCAGGATCTGCAATTGCCGGAAAGGAAATCCTTGGCGAAACCAGTATTCAAGATACATCCATAAGACGACAGGTATATTCTGCTGTTGGACAACCGCGAATGATGCGTCATTATTATAGTCTGTTTCATGATTACGGCATGAGATGCGCACAGGTTTTAGCTACAAAACGCGATTTCGACAAAGGGAAGCATCGCGATAATATGATCAACTGTTACGAAGGATTGCTATCAGAAGGCATCACGCCTATTGCGAATGAAGATGATGCGACATCATTGACAATGTCTATGTTTTCAGATAATGACGAGTTAGCAAGTTTGGTTTCTGAATTATTGGATGTGGACCGATTAATTATCCTTTCTGATACTGACGGATTATACACTGGGCATCCAGATGATGAAAACTCAAGACAATTGAAGGAGGTTAAAGGCGATGCTGCTGTAGAACAATATGTGATGGAGTCCAACAAAAAAGAAGGTGAAGGCCGAGGCGGCATGGCTTCAAAACTAAAAATCGCCAAAGGAACCGCCAAGAAAAACATCCCGACCTATATCGCAAATGGAAAACGCGAGAACATCATTGTGGATATTATTGACAATAAAGAAGTCGGAACGAAATTTATTCTTTAATCCTGTAGAGAATTTGATGCAGGAAACACGAATCAAAAAATTACTTCCCTCCCGATAACTATCGGAATTCAAGGGAAGGTGGCTTCAATTCCAAAAAAGGAATTGAAGTCGGAAGGGTTCCTACTTCAAACTTTGACTATTGAACGCATAAAAAACGTCTAAACAGTCAACGAATAAAAAGTACCATACCCCTCCCACAGATAAATTAATTAAAACAAAAATTATGAAACTTATACAAACAGATATAAAAAACAAAGTATTACAATCAATGATCAACATTATTGATAGAGAACGTAATGCGATATTAGAAGCGAACCAAAAAGACTTGGACGCTTTTAATAGAGATGACCAAGCGCTATATGACCGATTAGTTGTTGACGATTCAAAAATTGATGGTATGATTACCGCCATAAAAGAAGTCAAAGCGCAGGACGATCCTGTTGGACAAGAAATCTCCAACTTAGTTTTAGACAGCGGATTGAAAATCACCAATAAAACGGCGCCATTTGGAACGATTATGATTATTTATGAATCACGACCAGATGTGACTATTGAAGCGGCAGTTTTAGCTTTTAAAGCAAATAATAAGATTCTACTGAAAGGAGGAAAAGAAGCATTGAACAGTAATCTTATTCTTGAAAAATGTTGGCACGAAGCGTTAGAGGAAAACGGACTTGAAAAAGATTGGATCAGACTCTTACACTTACAACGTGAAGAAACGCAGGAATTCTTAAAGAATCCGCCAGAAAAAATCGATCTTATTGTACCAAGAGGTGGAGAACGACTCATCAAATTTGTTAAAGATCACGCCACATGTGCAGTATTGATTAGTGGTAGAGGTAACAACTTCTTATATGTTGCCAAAGATGCCGATTGGGAAAAAGCTATCAAGGTTATTGTAAACGCTAAAACGGATAAGATATCTGGGTGTAATGCCTTAGACAAAGTATTAGTTGACAAAAACATTCCTAATTATGAAGCCAAACTCAAAGAATTACAAACCGTCTTAAGCAGTTTAGATGTAGAACTATTGGTCGACAATAAAGTGGGCACCATTTTAACCAACGAAGCGGAAATAGAAAATGAAGATACTTGGTATGAAGAATTCTTGGCCATGAAGCTCTTAGTCGCTGAAACAAACGGATTGGATACCGCAATTGAAACCATCAACACGTATTCAGGTGGACATTCCGCTTCTATCTTAACGGAAGATCAAGAACTAGCCCAAACCTTTATGGAACAAGTAGACAGTGCGGCAGTATATCATAATGCCTCAACACGATTTACTGACGGCGGACAAATGGGAGTTGGTGCCGAATTGGCCATTAGTACGGACAAGTTACACCACAGAGGGCCTTTGGGATTAAAACAATTGGTGACGAATAAATATTATGTGTTTGGTGATGGGCATGTGAGGGTTTGATAGGATTGAGGTATGAGGCTTGAGTTCTTAAGATGTTAGAATAGAGAACTGAGAAAAGAGAACTAAAAATTGAAATCTTCCAACTGAAGACTGCACACTGAGGACTGCCAACTGAATACTGCCTACTGCTTGCCCGTCCGCAACATTTTGCGGAGGCGGGAAGACTGCCGACTGATTGCCCGTCCGCAGCATTTTGCGGAGGCGGGAAGACTGAATACTACTCAAAAGTTAAAAATTCATAAAAATTTGCATTTGTCATAAATTTTAGTAAATTATAGGTTATGGTTTATACAGATAAAGAGAAATATTCGGAGATTTTAAGTACGTCTTTGACGTATTTAGAGAACAGTGGTTTTGAGAACATTAAAGCAGACGCAGAGGGTTATGAAACCCCAAAATCGTATCACAAAAAAGGCAGTGATATTGATGTGACCCCAGATATTGTCGCAGAAAAGGAAGGCAGAAAACATTATTTCGAACTGAGTTTGAAATCTGACGAACCGCGATTGTTAAAATCAAAATGGTTATTCCTAAACACCTTAAGCACAATGACTTCTTCACGTTTTAAAATTATAACAACACGTGGACATTACAAGTTTACCAATGAAATGTTAGAAGACATTAACTTGACGGATAAAAAATTAATCAAAATTTAAAATTAATTTCCACTTTTTTGTAACATTTTGAGTGGCCTTTACGTATAACTACTTACGAAAGGATTATTCACCATTTTAAATTAGAGACACATATTTAAATGAGACAACTCAAAATTACGAAGCAAGTAACCAATAGGGAAACCGCTTCGCTAGACAAGTATCTTCAAGAAATTGGAAAAGTTGACTTAATTACTGCTGACGAGGAAGTAGAATTGGCACAACGTATTAAAGCAGGAGATCAACTCGCTTTAGAAAAATTGACAAAAGCCAATTTACGTTTTGTTGTCTCGGTAGCAAAACAATATCAAAATCAAGGCCTTACCCTACCCGATTTAATTAACGAAGGGAATTTAGGACTTATCAAAGCGGCACAACGTTTTGATGAAACACGTGGTTTCAAGTTTATTTCTTACGCGGTATGGTGGATTCGTCAATCTATTTTACAAGCGTTGGCAGAACAATCTCGTATTGTGCGTTTGCCATTGAATAAAATTGGATCGATTAACAAAATTAATAAGACGTTTGCCTTTTTAGAGCAAAGTCATGAGCGTCCACCAAGTGCGGAAGAAATTGCAAAAGAATTGGACATGACTATTAATGACGTAAAAGAGTCCATGAAAAACTCTGGCCGTCACGTATCCATGGATGCACCGTTAGTTGAAGGTGAAGATTCTAACTTATATGACGTTCTACGTTCTGGTGAGTCGCCAAATCCTGATAAAGATTTATTACATGAATCTTTACGTACAGAGATTGAGCGTGCGTTAGAAACATTGACACCTCGTGAAGCTGATGTCATCCGTTTATACTTTGGTTTGGGAGATCAACACCCAATGACCTTGGAAGAAATTGGAGAAACATTCGACTTAACTCGTGAACGTGTTCGACAAATTAAAGAAAAAGCAATTAGACGTTTAAAACATACGTCTAGAAGTAAAATATTAAAGACTTATTTAGGATAGTGATCCGTAGAGATTACACCTAAGTTACGATAACAAACAGTTACAGATTCCCGCTTTCGCGGGAATTTTACTGTTCGTTTTTTGATTGATGAAAGAACCCTCGGCTGATTACCGGGGGTTCATTTTTTGAAGTTGAAATTTAAGTTGAAGTTGAAGTTGGTAAACTAGGAGCGAAATTCAAGGTCAATGTAACAACAGAAACCAGAAACAATCTATCCAAGACTGCCTACTGAATACTGAATACTGCCTACTGCTTGCCCGTCCGCAGCATTTTGCGGAGGCGGGAAGACTGAAAACCGCAAACTGCCAACTATTTTTATTTATCTTTGCCGAAACTTTACAACAACACAACATGTCTACAAAAATTATTGCCCCTTCAATGCTAGCAGCAGATTTCGGTAACCTTCAACGCGATGTTGAAATGGTTAACAACAGTGACGCCGATTGGTTCCATATTGACGTTATGGACGGTCATTTTGTACCGAATATCTCTTACGGAATGCCAGTCATTTCTGCTATTAAAAAACACGCCACTAAACCATTGGACGTGCATTTGATGATTGAAAAACCAGAACGTTATATTGAAGAATTCGCTAAAGTGGGAGCTGATATCATTACGGTGCACTACGAATCAACAGTTCATTTACATCGCACATTAAGACAAATTAAAGATGCAGGCTGCAAAGCGGGCGTAGTACTTAATATCACGACGCCTCTTGTGGTTTTAGAAGATATCTTACCGGAATGCTATATGGTGCTTTTAATGTCCATAAATCCAGGCTTTGGAGGTCAAAAGTTTGAAGAAGTGACCTACAAGCGTATTAAAAACCTTCGCAAGATGATTGATGAACAAGGTTTAGATACTCGTATCGAGATTGATGGCGGCGTCACCGATCAAAATATTGAGAAGTTAGTTGCCGCAGGCGCAGATGCATTTGTTGCGGGCAGCCATGTATTCAAGAGCGATAATCCGACGGAAACTATTAAGGTGTTGAAGGAATTGGCTAACGCTTAACTCCGCCTTATTGCTAAATAACATTCATTATTCAAAACAAAAATCCCCGAGGTATTACCTTGGGGATTTTTGTTTTGATTATAGATTACCACAAATACTCGGTAGTTACTAAATTATTAAAAAGGCCTATAATACCATCTATGGTGGTTTCTTATCAAAATTAAAGTTGCATCAATAGATAATTGATTAAGTCTGTAGTCGTGACAATTCCAACTAATTTTCTATCATCTACAACAGGTAATGCGTGGAATTCTTTTTTCGCCAAGATTTTAGCGACGTCCTTAATGCTTGTATCCGAAGATACAGTGACCACATGCTTCGCCATCACCTGTTCGATCGTAAACATGTTGTAGACCAAACTTTCTATTTCGTCTTCCGTTTCGTCAACCGCATCAGCAAAGCTGATTCGAAGCAGATCCGTGTAGCTGAGGATTCCAATTATGGCATCACCATCAACAACGGGAATATGTCTAATCTTATGCTTTTTAAATAGGTGTTCCGCTTTCTCCAAATCATCCTCCTTTTTAAGAGTAATGATTTTGACAGACATTATGGTGGACACTGGTTGTGGGTTTTTCATGGTAACTCTCTTTAGTTTTCACTATCAAAGGTATTCCATAACCTAACTACATCAAATGATAATTATCAGTCGACTAATCTTACTTATTTTTCATCGCTACCATAACCATAACCATAGCCATAGTTGTAACTGTAACCGTAAGATTTGCTCGCCCCTACACCATTTACAATATATGCCATATTCTTTAGGCGACCAGAATCACTCAATTCTTTAGAATAATCTAACAATGATTTTTCAGTGACTTCAGCCCTAACTAAATATAAGGTGGCATCAGCAAATTCAGAAATCAATAAGGTGTCAGTTACAAGAATTGTTGGCGCCGTGTCTACGATGATATAATCGTATTCATCTTTAGCCTCATTCAATAAAATCTCCAAACGCCCATTCGTTAGTAAATGTGCAGGGTTTGGAGGAATGCTTCCCGCTAATAAGACATCATGATTAGCATGCATTGGGAATCCCTTAATTAAAGCACTTCTCCAATCTAAGGTAACATCATAAAGATAATTTGACAAACCTACTTGCTCTTTACTTGAAGACGGCTGTGTGTAATTGTGTATCTGCGGATTTCTTAGATCGGCACCAATAAGTAAAACTTTCTTATTTAAGCTTGAAAGCGCTAACGATAAATTAAGCCCCACATAGGTTTTTCCCTCGCCTTTTATTGTAGAAGTTATATAAACTACTTTACCCTTCGCGCTTCCATCGGTTGGTAAAATATAATTCACATTAGAACTTAATATCCTAAAAGCTTCCGCTTGTACATTTCTGGCAGCCGGATCAATAAACAAAGAATCGCTCCCTACTATTTTAGGTATCTCAGCAACGATTGGCACCGAATCTATTCGTACCTGAACATCTTTTTTCCCTTTCACTTTAGTGTCAAAGAAATTCTTTCCAAAAATGATTCCGAAAGGCACCAACAAGCCCGCAAATAATGCCATAAGATAGGTCTTTTTTCGATTAGGCGAAATTGGAGGTCCAATTGATGAAGCATATTCTACCACTTTAATTGATGGTTCCGTTATGGCCAGATTAATCGCCGCTTCTTCACGCTTTTGAAGTAAATATAAATACAACGATTCCTTAATGCCCTGTTGACGCTCTATAGAGCGTAGAATTTTCTCTTTTGCAGGGATGGTAGAAACCTTAGAAGTAAATTTATTATTTCTACTTACCAATTGATTTTTTGAGGCTTGCAGCTGAGATTTGTAAGTATTTAATGAAGCGTTAATATTTTTCTTTAATTCCTTTAAATTTTCACTAATTGTCTGCACCATAGGATTATTCTTCCCTCCACTAGTTAAGAGTTTATCCCTCTCCAAAACGAACTTGTTATAAGAACTAATCAATTCATTCGTATTAACACTAGAGATGCCTATATTGGCGGGTAACAATTCTGAATCGTTATTATTCAGGTTTAATGATTCTGCTAGCATGTTTGACAACAGAATCTGACTTTCAATAGCAAATACCTCATTTTCAGAGGATGTCTGTTGTGTCAACCCAACTTGTGCATCCACCTGTATATCAAAAAAATTGTTGTCTTGTTTATAATCGCGCTTTTGCCCTTCTATGGAGTCTAATTCACCTGCTATCGATCCAAAACGTTGATCAATAAAATCAATAGTTCGTTTAGAAACCTCCTGTCGATCGATAACCCCATCCATATTAAACACAGAAAGAATCTCATTTAGTACTTTTTCCGATTTAGCTTTATTTTCTCCTGTAAAATTCAGTACTAATAGATCACTTGTATTACCTAATATTGAAACTCCAAGCTGATTCTTTATGCTCTGAGCAGCCGAATTAACTGGAATCAGTGTAAAAATATATGTCTTACCTATGTTCTCCTTAATTTTTTTTACACTTTCCACTTCCACTTCAAAAGGTAGGTCATGATCAATACCAAAAGAACTGTAATTAGGGAAAACGTTTACTTTATTTGAATTGTCATTATAGATTTCAAAACCTTTATCTTTTACTAATATCTTAAATGATTCACTATAAACTATGCTATCATTCGGAATGGTTTTAATCAGTTTGAAAGGAAATCCATTTATTTCAGAGGTTCGCACATTACCCTCTTCAAAAAATGCCATAGTAAGATCAAGATTTCTGACTACACGTTCACTAATTCGTAGTGACTTCAATACCTCTATCTCATTTTCCAAATTTAAATTAGAATTATTAAAACCAAATGAAGTCAGCTCTAAACCCTTCTTTTCATCCAAAACCTGAATTTTAGCAGTTGTACTATAAACGTTTGGTGAATAGCGAAGCTTCAGAAAGGCAATTGTTAATGCAATGGCCGCTCCAAAAACAAACCAAATCCAATATCTTAAATATTTTTTAATTTCATGCTTGATTACTTCACCTTGGTCAGGTTCCCCAGTAATAGTATTGATATTCTGTTGATTCATAATTATTTTGTTATGATGAGAACAGTACTTAATGCAATAGAAAACACTGATAGTAAAGTTCCTAAATTACCAATAAAACCAGAACTCTTCACCTTCGGACCATTTTGATTAATCATGATCACATCATTAGGTTTTATAAAATAATAAGGACTCGTTAAAAGATCGGCAGATGTTAAATTTAAATGAGTTGTTTTATACACGCCGTCAGTTTCGCGAATTACCAAAATATCTTCGCGTTTACCATTAATAGTTAAATCTCCTGCCATCCCTAACGCTTGCAATAAAGTGACACTTTCTTCGGTAAAATTATATGTTCCAGGACTTTTAACTTCACCCAATATAGTAACCTTAGCATTAAGCAATCTTACATTAACTGTAGGATTCTTAAGATGTCCACCTTCTTCTAATAGCCGTGACAAATCTTTCTCAAGCTGACTTGTTGTTTTATTTTTGGTTGAAATAACTCCAAGCTCTGGGAAATTAATGGTATGGTCTTCAGAAATTAGATAGCCGTCCAATTTCATTAAATCGACACTTGTAGAACTAGATTCTCCTGAAGATCTGTTATATGGTATAGTCGTTTCATGAACCAAAGCCCCAACGGTAATTTTTAAGATATCATTAGGCTGAAGCACTGGCTTCACATAATTGATCGGGGTCTTATTATACTGATCAGCGTCTTGAAAATATAATATTTCCTTTTTAGAGGCGCAAGAATTAAGAATCAGTAACGCAACGAATGTAAAAAGAGTATGTTTCATGGAAAAATTTAATTGAATCAAGATGAACTCAATTCGATAGAAGTGCAAAAATAAACGGATTTTTTAAACATCACACAAAATTATTGTGCTTGTCCCATTATTTCTGATTTACTGTTATTTTTAAAAAGCCAGTTATAGATAAACACTGTAGAATATAAGGTGGTACCAATAACTATTATAAGTGCAAATTGTAAGTGAATATTAAAATCCTTAAACAACAAGCAAATCACAAACAATAATGTATTGACCAAAACAATAAATCCTGTAGTTTGTTTATGAGTAAAACCTAATTTTAAAAAGCCGTGATGCAAATGGTTTTGATCAGCCGAAAACGGACTTTTCCTATGAATAAAAGCTCGAATAAAAAAGATACGCAATGTATCGAGAAGAGGAAAGAAAACAATTGTCAAGGCTAAAATTGGAGCAGAGTTACCATATTTTGAAAAAATATCACCTTGTGCTTCACTTATAAATCGAACAGCAAAAAAAGCTACCATAAACCCTATTATCATAGAACCTGTATCACCCATAAATATTTTTCTATGTTTAGAGAAGTTCAATCGTAAGAACGGAATTAATGAACCCATAGTCGCAACAGCAACAGTTGCCATACTTACATCATCAGTTTTAAGAAAAATATAAGTGAACGCCGCAGCAGCAAATAAAGCTAAACTACCTGCTAATCCATCTACACCGTCAATAAGATTGTATGCATTGATAATTAAGACATATACAAACAATGTGAAAATTACAGAAACCCAATAAGGCAAGGTATTAATCCCAAGAATTCCGAAAAAACCAACAATTCTAGTATCCGTAAATACTATAAGAACCATAGCGGCAAGCACCTGCCCCATCAACTTCTTGCTAGGGGACAATACCAACAAGTCATCCTTAAGCCCCAAGAAAAATAAGATGGTCATCCCTCCTAAGAGCAGTAATAAAATCTTTGTTTCTAAAAGACCACCAAGCGTTGTAATCACCACAACAAGACTCATAAATATTGCGATTCCACCAAGTGTAGGCGTTTTTTTTGAATGTACACTTCTTGAATTCGGTTCATCCATTAAATGCTTCGTTTCAGAAATCGTGAAAATTGCTGGAAATGAGCCCCACGACACAACAAATGCTAAACTAAACGCTGCAAAAAGCCAAATACCCACATAATCTAAAGGATTGAAATAAGCGAGAAGTTCCTGAATCATAATAACATAGGTTTTAATATCCTTGGGAAAATATAGTAATTGTAAATCCCAGCAAAGATACACGTAAAGTGTTTATTCCCATAAGATTTAATATATAAAAACTATATTTTATTTTCTATGAACACAAAGGTATAATTGTCCTTAACAACATATTAACTCAAATGCGGAAATTATTTCACTAATTAACAGGCTATTTCGCAAACCATTGGGGAATTTTAGAGAGATTCTTTTGTAAAATTACAAAAAGAGGATAATCAATTTTGTTTGTTTTGGCAGCATGGAAATCTTCTTTGGTCTTTTGGATTAGGTTACTTAGGCTTCTATTACTGGCCCCACCAACGCGCATTTTCATAATAGTCATAGGAAGATAATGGAAGTTATAATCTACTCGTTGGAATATGCGGAGAATAAAATCGTAATCCGCGGCAATCTTATAATTCAAGTCAAAATACCCATGGGTATTGTAAACTTCCTTTTTTAAGAACAACGTAGGATGTGCGGGCATCCAACCACGATTCAAAAGTTTAGGTGAAAAAGCTTGACTTTTCCAATTGCGTACAATTTTTTCTGTATCGTCAAATTGCACATAATGCAAATTGCCATAAACACCGTCAAAACCCCCAACCTTTAAATAATCTGCAATTTTCGAAATAATGGTGTTATCTGCAAGGAAATCATCCGAATGTACAAAACCAATCACATCTCCTGTAGCCTTGGCAATCCCTTTGTTCAAGGCATCATAGATACCTTTGTCAGGTTCAGAACTATAAAAAATACTTCTGTGCTTCTCTGCTTTCGATTTAATGAGATCTAAAGTTCCATCTTTAGAACCACCATCCACCACAATGTATTCAATATTATTATAATCTTGGTTTAGAACCGATTTCATGCATACTTCTAAAGTTTTCACACTGTTATATGTGGCCGTGATAATGGAAATTTTCATCTAATTAGTTATTGTTCTTAGTTTAATTTTTATGGCAGGGTTTCCTCTATAAATTCCTAAGGCTTCCAAATTGTCACTTGCTACCGAACCCAATGACAAAACTGAGTGACTCCCCATGGTCACCCCAGGGCCCACAATACTTTTGGCTCCTACCCAACATCCTTCTTTTAGTATAATTGCCCCAATCATCAAATCAAAACTAGTTTTCTTATAATTGTGATTGCCACAGATCAAAAATGCACCTTGTGAGACGCAAACATTATCCTCTATAATAATAGTATCTAAATTATCAATCCAGACATCTTCACCTATCCAGCAATGATTACCGATATTTAATTTCCAAGGATATTTTATATTGATATGAGGCTTTATTACCACTCCCTTTCCGATGTTTGCTCCAAACAACCGCAACCAAAATACTTTCAAACCTGAGGAAATATTTAAAGGATTGCGTAAAAATAATTCATTAATTATATACCATGATAACCGTTTGAAAAAAGATCCAGGTAGATACCAACTGTTATCGTATTTTGATAAATCTGTTTTCATTGAAATAGATTTAGATTTGATTGTAATAATTTTGGATTTTCAGAAAACGCTATAGAATATTTAATGGCATTATCTGACCATGTTTGATAATCTTCTTTTGATAAATGACAAGCTGCCTTCACACAACGTGCCACATCATTGGGATCTTCAATATCAATATCCCAACCTATTTTCTTAGTTTGCAAATCCTTCCAGGGCGTTTGATTAGAAATCAGGACTGGGCAACCCGCGGATAATGCTTCAAGAATGGCGTGACCGAAATTTTCTCCTTTAGAAAGTAATATAAAAAAATCATAGGAGTTAAGTGTTTCGATCATATGCCGCCCGTCTATACTCCCCTTGTAATTTACAAAAATATTTGAAGGCAACCTTGCTATTACCTCTTGGCATTTTTTCCAATACATTTCATCATATATTGCACCATATATATCAAAATTTATGTCTTGTGTAATCTTAGAAAGTGCGCTCAATGATTCCAATATCCCCTTCTCCACAGAAATACGAGCCACCGTCACAAATTTCAAAACTTCAGATTTCTTCTTGGGTTCGGAGCTAACTGATTTTTCAATTTTACGTGGTAATTGGTTTATCACCCTAATATTCTTAAAGCGTTTTACACGTTTTATAACATCTAAACGTTCATTTTCATTGGCAACATGAAATATAATATTTTTATACAGCCCAAGTCCGTTTGCAATGGTTAAAAAAACTATTTTCTTTAATTTTTTGACACTAAAAGCTTGATCAGAAAGCATTCCGTGAGGGTTAACGATACATTTTTTATTTTTTGCGAACCATAGTGGCAAAATCGAGAAGTACACAGAAAAAATTCCGTTAACATAGAGCCAATCGAATTCCGATGAAGAAACCAAGTCTTTAATCTTACTAAAATTCGTATTATACTTTGATAGATAAAAAACTGAAGTCTTGGATAAATCCGTCCACGAATTTAAAGTGATATGCGGGTAGGTTTCCGTTTCTGTATAATCACAATCCCTTGTAACTATTTTAAACTCCAATTCTTCTTCCAAATGGTCTACAAAATTCCCAAAGGCAGTAATAGTACCACCTGCCTTATAACCAGGCCGATACCAATCTATAAAAGCTAAGACTGTCTTTCTTTTCATTATTAAAATTTATTTAAGAATGTTTATGTCTTCCTTATTTGTTATTTAATTAAAGATGCCATTCCTTTCTAAAAGAAATCACCCCTTAAAATCTGAATATGAACAATGAAGGTCCAATTTAAATTAGAAAATCAGTCATTATTTCTAATAATTAAAATACCAAATGGTGGTTTAGTTAACTATATTAATATTCTAAACAAGACCTAATCATAAAACCTTAACTATCAATTAATTGATGTGATAATATTTTCATATTAGCCTGTTAAGAACGAATAACTTCCTTCATAAATCATGTTATTTAAGCAGTAAACTCATTAAATTTGCAGCGCCTCTTTCAGGTGTGATATTTTGTGCTAATTCTCTACTTCTTTTTGAAAAGTTTTCTAAGCTTTCAAAATTCATTTTTATGATTCTTTCCATTGCCTGTTTTAATGCTAAACTATTTTCCGGTTTAACTTTACAACCATTAAAACCATCAATAACAAAATGGGGAGCTGCTCCGCAAACTTCAGTACATATTATAGGTAGTCCCGATGCAGCCGCCTCATGAATGACTAGTGCCCAAGGTTCATATATTGATGGCAATATGAAACATCCTGATTTATTTAATTCTAATCTTAATTCCTCATGTTTCATAAAATCTTTCACAATCACATTCTTTTTATTTAGAAATTCTTTTTTAAGTTCACCATCACCAATAAGAGTTAAAGTCCAACCATCTAAATTTTCTATTAAACCCCATGCTTCCAATAAATAACCTAACCCCTTTTCTTCTGCAAATCTTCCAATATAAATAAAGTTTTTTGGATAATCTTCTCCTGATTTTAAGGGTAATTCTTGAAATTTCTTGATATCACAACTCAATGAGTTAAATATTATTTGGTCCTTAGAGAAACCGAGCTTACGAGCATATTCATATTGATAAACACCCGAAGCCCAAATATGTGAAAATGCCTTTTTCAAATGAAATGGACTTATCATACTATTAATTCTTTGAGACCAATCACCACGCCATTGTGTATCTGAATAAGAAACGATTGGAATATTCAACTTGTTTTTAATCTTTTTAGACACCCAAACGTATTCACTTATAAACCAACCACTAACGACTATTATTTCTGGATTTATTGTAAGAATTACATTCATTAATTCTTTTTTATTATAGTCACTTAATTTATATGTATAAAACTTATCAGTATTAGGTGGTATGTAAGTAAAGTTCTTGCTAACACTAAAGGAATGAACATCCACGTTATAATATTCAATTAATGCATTGATTGATACCATTTGGTGTGGTACGTAACTGCCAATAAGAAACACACATTTCATACTTAATTTTTATTTGAATTTAAAGTTATAATTTGAGCCTCCTCTTCCTCTAAGACGCGGTACACATCTGTTTTAATGAGTTTGGCAGGAGTACCCGCAATTAATGAATAATTGGGTATGTCATAATTTTTATTACATAGACTTAGACTAGCAATGATACAATAGTTAGGTGTTACAGTGCCTTTCATTATTGAAACTCTATTCCCAATCCAATTATTCTCACCTATTTTTATTGGTGAATTTCTTTTTGAGAGCTCACCTGTTTTCTTATTTTTTATAAAATGTAAATCAGTATCAATCAATTGACAATCCCACGCAAATCTAGAATTAGCTCCTATTTCAATATATTCATAGCATATAATTTTAGAATTATAATTCATTAGAATATTAGAGCCAAATATTAATTCTGCTTCTGGTTGAATTTGAATTGATACTCCAACGCCCAAATTCACTTTCCCTTTAAATATTAAAGTTCCCATGATTTTTAATAAAATCTTGTTATCATGCCAAACTTTCGTATCCTCACCTAAAAAGCCCAATCTAATCATCCCCGTACTAACTATTCCTTCAATTTTGATTCTTCCAGATAAATCATAAAAATAAGTATTGTTAGATAAGATAATTGGAAGTTTTATTGCCTGATGCCAAGGCAATTTTGTAAAATTTAAAAATAAAGTTTTGATAATAGAAATTCTAGATATCCTTCTTATTTTATTTAAATTTCTCCAACTCATAATTATTAATTTTATTAATTTTTTCAATTGACAGATAACCTTCAATAATACCTAATAATAGCCATAAGTAGAAAAACAAAAACGCCCCTGAAGCGAACACATAACCTTCAATAATCATATGTACTGTTACTAAAATTAGTAAGCCGCCAACAAAACTCGTATAATTCCTATTACGATCATATTTTATCATAAATAATAAATTTCTTAAAAACAAAAACAATATTGGCAAAAGACCGAATAAACCTGTCATTGATAATATTGTCAACCACGATGAACCAGGTTCTATTGTACCAGTTATTGCATTATAATCATCAAGTCCATTGATATCAATAGAGGCAAACCCAATCCCGAAAATAGGGGAAGATTGAAACTCAACTATTCTTTGATTCCATTTCGTGGTTCTCGAGTCAAATGGATCGTCGACAGCATCTCTGTCCATTTTAGAATTTAAAAAATCAGCTTTATCTTCCCATAAAGGAAAGGATATTGTTAGCGCAGCAACTATCACTAAAACAGTGGAAAGGTACTTTGAAAGTCTCCCTTGGTAAATTTTATATAAAAAAAACAAAGAACCTAAAACTGTTGCAATTAGTGCACCTCTAGATCCAGCAGCAACTACAGTAATGAAAGAAAAAAAAACACAAACAACCAACAATAATCGTTGCTTTTTATTATTCCGCTTTCTAAAGTAATAAAAAAAAGAAGTTAAGACTGAAATGCCTGCCATGGGCCCCAACAACATGGAATGATTATATAATCCAGTGAAATCTATTCTAGTATGCCCCATCCAATTAACAGCTACACCTCGATAGACTCCTGTTACTAGGCCTAATAGAGACAACACAACAATAACAAGATTTATTTTATTTAATAATGAGAATAATTTAAAACGAAACGACATTAAACTGGTCGATATTATCAATGGACCAACTAAATAAAGAATCATCACAAATAACAAAAATCGAACATATGGTTTAAACAAAGGGGGAACATCGTTAATTAGAATGCTAGTCAAGCAAGCAATAATTAAAAATACCATATGCATATTAATCTTTTTACTCTCTTTTAGACTATAGAAGAAGAGGACAGAAAATATAGAACCTAGTGCCACAAAATATAAATCTCCAATATAGAATCCAACAGACAATGCATTATTGAATACAATAATGGCCAAAAAAATTATCAGATACTTGAATGGTGATTTTCTCTTTAGAGAATTGAAATCTCGCATAAAAATTTATCTACTAAATTATCTATATTAATATCTATAGCAAGGGTTTGATTGGGCATATTAGTAATATAATCAATAATCAATTTTGAAAGTTGATCTACGTCCGACTTGCCTATCAACCATTTGTTTTTTTCGCTGTCAGGAATCAATTCACTTATACCCTGCTCATGAACACCAATGAATGGTACACCACAAGCATACGCCTCTGTATATACGCAACCAAAAGCCTCGTGATAAGATGGCAAAACAAATAGATCTAATTCATTATAAAAGTCGTTAAGCTGGCAATGCAAAACCTCCTTTCTAAACTCTACAATCTCTTCTAAATAATTACTATGTACAAATTTCTTGCAGTCAGCTAAGGTTTCCCCGGACCCAATAAAAATCACTTTTAGTTTTGTAACTCCTTTTTTTACAACTTCGTTTATCGCCTTGAGTAAAGTAATTTGGTCTTTCAATGGCCAAAAATTAGCAACACAACCAATTACAAACACATCATTTTCTTTGATATTTTTTACTGCATAAAACTTTGACAGATCAACACCATTATAAAGAACATATTCTCTATTAATAATAATGTTTTTAAAACTTTTTAAATACTCTAAAGTCTTTTTACTTACCCCAACATGAATATCTATTTTATTGCAAATTTTAATACCATATTTTTCAATGTATTTATTGTACCATTTAAATTTGCTTAATACGCCCAAAGTTAAGTTTAACACATCAAATCCATGATGTTGAAGTATGGTTTGTGTTTTGGGGTTTTTAGACTTTATGGCGTTAACCAAGTAGCCATAGGAGGTGCCGTGTGCATGTGCGTACTTGATAGTATTTGTATCAATTCCTAGCTTCTTAAATTTAAGAAACAAACTTAATTCTGATAATTTTGAAAAAAGGTTAGGAAACACATAGGAAGGCAAATTGAAAGTATTAAATCTATAAATCTTCACACCCTCAAATTCATAATCCACCTCTTTCTCAAACCATTTTTTGGGCTTAAAAACAATCACTCGTAAATTTCCATTTTTTGTTATTGCCCTAACCTGATCTAAAATATATGGAGCTCTGAAGTTCTTTTCTGTAGGAAAAAGACCCGTAATCACAATATACTTATTTATATTATTCATCAACTATTATTATTATTATTATTATTATTATTTGAAACTATTAAGACTCCAATAGCCTAAGTATATTATGTTTAAAACTAACAAAAGACATATCACTTTGGCTTAATAATAATTCTTGCTGTACTCTAAGCTGTAGTTTCTCAGACGCTAATAAGCCTACAACTTTGGAGACAGCTTCTTCTACGTTATCAAATATTAAATTCTCATTTTGAACTAACTCCTTCTGCGCTCCCTCAAAAGGCACAAATGGAATTATCCCTGCCATAATAATCTCCCCAGTAGAAATACCGAATGCTTCTCTAGTACATGAACTAATTGCATATCTGTATTGGGGCAAGGTTGTTTTAACTTTATCTCCATAAATTGCTCCTGGTGCATCAACCCAATCTTTATCTTTTATTAGGTCATTAATTCTTTTTGAATAATCGTTATCGCTGAATTGACCAAATATGGTTAATTTGACATCAAAGTTCCTTTCTCTTACTTTCTCGAGTATACTTATAGAATCTTCAATTCTCTTTTCTGGAGAAATACGACCAAATGAGACGAACTGATTTAATCTAAGTTCCCAAGGTATGAGCTCAAACTCCTGATTAATTGGGGGATTAATTACAATTGGAATCGATGTGGTGTATGGAGCTGACAATTGCGCTGTCCATCTCGAATTTGCAATAAAAACATCGTCCTTATGGAGTTCATAAAATGATTTTCCTCCAATATTCTTACCAATTAAGAAAAGGATTTTTTTGAAACCATGGGGCTTTTTTAATTCTGTTGCGTAGCTCTTTTCCAATTCAGGATTCCAAACCACGTCAGATAAAAAATGTAAAGCCGGTCTTCCCCATCCAATAATCCTAGAGGCTGTTATTCTAATGTCATAGTTTGGTGCAATATATCTGCAATATTTAAGAAAGATGGCATGCCAAATATTGCCTGCTACAGTTTGCTTCAAAATATATGCAAATGGTAATTTAACTAAGATAACTTCCGAAGGAGAAATAGAAGTTCTTGCAGCTGTATTTAATTCCTCTAAATCCCAGCCTCCTCTTGTCACCAAATGAACTTCATATTTATCTTTAATAGCATTAATTAAGTACATGGTAGCAATCTCTGCCCCTCCTCTGCCCCAATATCCATGGGCAATAATCACTTTCTTTTTCAATTTCTTCTTAAATGTACTTGTCTGAGATACCATTACCATTTTTAATTATTAATGTTTTCATTGATAAGTATAGAAAATTCGTGAGATAATATTGTAGCGCCTTTACTATTTAGGTGGGAAGCATTATAAAACATTTCTTTATTATCATAAATTGAAAGGTATGAGAAATCAAAGTACATAACATCAGATTCTTTGGCCAAATTTTCAATTTTTAAATCAACCAATTGCTTCTGAGGAAAGTAGCTGTAAAGCTCTTTATATCTTGGTGTCTGACAAAGAATTACCTCTACACCTCTTTTTCTACATTTTATAATAATATCATTAAGTAATGTCAATCCTTCATCGATTTCACTAGTGCTAAGTACGATCTGGTTTTCACCCATCGTTTTTTTAAAGTTATCAAAATCAGAATTCCAACTTCTTTCCCAATTGAAATAGCCTTTTTGCAATGTATAGGTGTTTGCTGGATACAAATTAGATTTTAACCCTGTTTTGACAATTTTATACTGCCCTCTATATTTTACTAACGGAAACAATCTCTCTATACTCACTTTACTATCAACTTGAGATAAAATTGGAAATATGTACGGTTTGTTTAAATATGGCAAATATTGTTCCTTCTCAAATATCTCCGATTTCTTTTGAAATGAACCAATATCCAAACTCAACACAATATACTTTGGTTTGGCGTTAGCCAAAATGGAGTTAATTATTGGTTGTTGAAGAAATAAGTTTGTTGCATCCTTACCTAAATTGTAGGAGCTATAACCCGTAATATCTTCAATGATCGAAGGATCAAAATGAACTTTCGCCCTCGAATTACCAACTATAATTATATCATCATTTATATTATTAGTAAATAAACGATTCCAATCCCCATATAAATCATCATTTGTTTTTCTTAAACCCTTATCCACAGCTAAAGTCAATACCGACAATACTAAAAAACTGGCTAAACTATAGTAAATAATCTTTTTTATAAATTTCTTCATCATTAAAATTGAAAATAAATAAACGTTGTGGACTCATTTACCATAAATAGATACATTATAAATCCTATACAGACATAAAATGATCGTCTTAGGATAGGTGGTAATTTACTAAACCTTAACAGGTAGTCATCGTATCGAAATAAGAACCATTCAAAAACAATGAAAACAACAATTAAAAAAATTAGTTGCGGTTTAAAATAATAGAAGTTCTCTGGCAAGAAAGAATTAGCAAACATTCTCCCAAAATAATCTAATGCTATAGAAATACTGGGAGCGCGAAAAAACACCCACGCCATACACACCAAAGTAAATGTTAAAGACATTTGAAAAAACTCCTTTATGCTAGGTAATAATCTATTCTCTGCCACGACATTCGTGTTTTTACGATTAGCCCCAGATAGCAATAAAGGAATAAAATATAAAGCATTCAATGCACCCCATACAATAAAAGTCCAATTTGCACCATGCCAAAATCCGCTGACAATAAAAATTATGAAAACATTACGTACAGCCAACATTGTGTTGACTCTACTTCCACCTAGCGGAATATACAAGTAATCTCTAAACCATGTGCTTAATGAAATATGCCATCTACGCCAAAACTCTGCAATATCGCGGGAGAA
Organism: uncultured Gelidibacter sp.; assembly: GCF_947500795.1. Taxonomy (GTDB): domain Bacteria; phylum Bacteroidota; class Bacteroidia; order Flavobacteriales; family Flavobacteriaceae; genus Gelidibacter. The sequence continues at coordinate 369,528 of NZ_CANMTE010000003.1, forward strand.
ATACGGTGTTTTAAAATTTGTCATCAAGTTGAATCCAAAAAGCTTAGCTGTTCCAATTGCTATATCAGAATAACCTGAGAAATCGCCATAAATTTGTAGGGCAAAGTAAAAAGCACCTAACAACAATACCGATCCAGACTGATCTTGATAATTTCCAAAAATTTCATTTACCACTAGTGCACAGTTATCAGCAATAACTATCTTTTTAAAGAGCCCCCAAAGGATTTGCCTCATTCCATCTACTGCCTTATCATAATTAAATTTTCGTTTAGACGTAAACTGTGGTAATAAATTAGAAGCCCGTTCAATTGGACCAGCAACTAATTGTGGAAAAAAACTTACAAAAGCAAAAAAGGCGACAACATTTTTAGTTGGTTTTAATTGCGATCTATAGATATCTATTGAATAACTAACGGTCTGAAATGTATAAAAGCTAATACCAACAGGTAAAACCACATTGAGAGTGAATGGATCAATCTTATAACCGATACTTTCGAAAGCATGATAAAGTGAAACAGAAAAAAAATTAAAGTATTTTAGTACTGCTAAAAGCCCAAAGTTGGACATCAAGCTTATGGTTAGAAATAACTTCTTCTTTTTCTGGGTTTCGGCCTCATCTATTTTTAATCCCAAAATGAAGTCTAACCCTGAACTTAATATAATTAATGATAAAAATCTCCAATCCCACCAGCCATAAAACAGGTAACTTCCTAATAGTAAAAGTAGATTTTGATAAGGTATATTTTTTCTAAAAACTCCCCAATAAAGTCCAAAAACAATTACTAGAAATATTAAAAACTCAAATGAATTGAAAAGCATTACTTATTGTTTAATTGATTAATTAATCTTTTAATCTATTTTACTTAAAAATGAATTATAGGTATTCAACATGTAATTTTCGGATAAATAATTATTAAGTTCGGAAGATTGAAAATCTTTAAGTTTGTTTTTATTCCATTCCAAATATAAAATTTCCAAACTTTGAAATATATTAGCTGCATCTGTATTATCAGAAACTAACCCACCGCCATATTCGTTCAAGATATCCTTCATAGTCCCTATTTTAGGAGAAATAGACATAATTGTTAAGTCGGCCTGAATATAATCCGAAACTTTACTCGGTAAAAATATTCCTTCTTCACATTTTGCTTCAATCAATAGGCCAACAGAACATGTTCTTAAAAACTCTAATGTATTTTTGTAGGGCATTGCACCAGTGATCTTAACCACTTCATCAAGATTAAATTCGTTGACCAATGCTTTGAGCCCTACGTCCTCAACACCGATGATATAGCACTCAATATTATTAGTACTATATTTTTCTGTAAGATTTCTTAGTGCTTTAAAAAACAACTCAGGAGATCGTTCTTTCGACAAATTACCGGCATGACAAATACTGAAAGTATTTCGTTTTTGGATGCCTGTATCTAAATTAAGTGCAGTATTAAGATGAGGTAAAATTTCTGAATTTTCATCTTTAAACACACCTAACTTATGCTGTAAATAATTAAAAAGACGCTTTGATGGAAACGTATTATAGTCCGCAGAACTGGCAATATCTTTAATATATCGAGTGTAAAAGAATTGATCAATAAAATTTGTTTTTTCCTGATACGGCTCTGGAAAGATAAAAAAAGGTGGATCATTCCAGTTTGCAGCCCACCTAACGCCAGTTGCTTTTTTAAATTTTAATGCTGGTAAATGACCAAAATCTGAAATAGACCTCGAGATAATAAAATCAAAAGGCTTTTCATTATGTAAACTAATTGCCTTTTTATATGCTTTATGGGCCCAACCTACCCCATTAATCGGATGCTTCATGGCTAAAATCGATTTTATTTTTCTTATCAATCGATTTTTTGGATTAATATCCACTGAGGGGATGTTATGTGTACTGGTTCGAAGGGGTTCCCACAGTGATGACCAGCTATCTTCATATGTAACACCATTGTAACTTGCGGTGCTAATTACAGTAACATCAAATCCATTATTTTTTAATGCAAGCGCAAACTTATTATTTGTTAATGCTTCAGAAAAACTATTGGGTGCAAAATAGGATGCGAAAATTAAAATTCTAGGCTGATTCATGTTAAATTAGATTTCAAATAATCCCTAAACAATATGCCTGCATCATTGGAAAGAATTTCCATTTGAGATTTAGTTTTAACGATGTTTTCTTTTAGAGAATTATAATTTTTGTTTATTGAAGTAACCTTATTATATAAAACGTCTACACTATCTTTTGGATCCCAATTAAAACAATCATTATCAAACTGTGAAGCGAGGTAGGTTAATTTTTGATCAAGTCCTACTGTTATGAAAGGTTTATACATCAAAGTTGAAAAGATGGCGGTATGAAACCTAGCCGTAATAAAAAGATCACAACTCTCGAGTTGCGATAAAAAACCTTTGAATGAAAATATTTTGGCATCCCACTTTATAAATCCTACCTTATGTTCTAATAGCAGATTTTCGACAGCAACATCCTCCTTATCAGAAAACAGATAAAACTCTAATTCAAAATTATCCTTTTTCAATAATTCCGATAATTCGATTAACTTATTCACATAGGCATTACCTTCTTCATATTTCCAATGCCTTAATACAACCCCGATTTTCTTAATGTTATTGGCTGGGTTAATTTTAAAGTTACACCATTCCTGAAATTCTGACAAGAAACATAAATCTGCTCCAAGATGGTAATTTTGTAAGTTTAAGCTCCTGCATTCTTCGTATGAATATTGATCTCTAACCCAAGTGAATGAAGATTTCTTTAAAATAGAACTGGCAAATATATCTTCTTTTATGCCATTATTAAATGGCCCCAACCCTACACCAATCATAGCGTATTTAGAGCGTTGATTTATCATCCATTTATAAGCAGATAATCTTATTTTAAGTTTTTCAATAAAACCGCTCTTTTTAGATGTAAAAGAAAAAAATTGCGTCCCTCCTGCATAAAGAACTAACTGTACATCATTGCTACTAGGTGAACCCACATTAGCGTTTGCCGCTAAATCTCTAGGATAATATAACTCGTCACAATCGTAAACAGTATCATCATCTAACCCAAGTTTGGTTAAAAATTGATGACATGCTAAGAGCAGTGCATCATCGCCAAAATTGCCTTCTGAAAAATTTCCTTTAATAAGTATTTTTGATTTCAATCTTTTTATTTTTTAATTATATATTCATTGGACATCAAATTGTTGATAACATCCAATACATGTTAAACCATATCTTCACATTAATTAAAACCTGATTTTTTGATTTTAATTATCTGGTTGACAATTTTTGTTTTCTCTGATTTTGACAATCCAATTTGGTAAACTAAGAATATCAGAACACTTGTAGAAGTGACTAAAGTTAACACAAACCTAGTTATTTCGTTATTAGTAATTGAATGTACTAAAAGTGATATCCCTATCGTAAGGATCAGAATAGGAATCGTCCTTACCACGACTTTTTGTAGGTAAGTAATGATCGATAATCCTCCGTGCAATTTAGCAAAATATAAACGTAATAATAACGCGGGTATTTCTATTAAAAAAGAAACGATAAGGATAGTATACGGGGGATATCCTAAATATAGAAATAGATACCCTATTGGTATGATTAACAATATTAATGAGCCTACAATTATTTGATACCATTTAATGTTTCCTACTGCCTGAAGAATTATGGGTAACCCAGAACCTAATTGGTTGAGTAACGTAATTAAAATTACTAATCTTCCAAAGGTCACTGTATAGTCGGGAACTTCTTTTAACCAAAGTTTCAAAACAAAAGGCATCTCTATTAAGACAGGAACCGCAATAATGGCTAACATAAAAAAAGAGAATTTACTTGCACTCATTGCCAAATCCAACATACGCGTTCTATCTTGAGAACCTTCACTTTTTAAAATTTGAGGATTAAATGAATTAAGTAATGTTGATGAAAACCCTAATAATTGTGAGTTGATTTGATTTGCAATGCCGTAAGCTGCATTAATGGTGGTGCCATAAAATATATTCAATAGGACAGCTACACCCTGATTTCTTCCAATACTGCAAGCTACCCCAAAAGTATTCCAACCGGCAAAACTGGTCATATCCTTTATTAAAATTTTGTCGTAATATTTATCTAATTGTATTTTTATAATTGAATATTTTTGCATAGTATACAAACCCTGCACACCCAATATTAAAACCACACTTAAAGCAGATAACAAACTATAAATGAACAACTTATCAAATCCGGTGTAAAACAAATAAAATGCGATTAGCAACTTTAATACAGAGCTAACGATTTCAAAGAGTGCTACAATTTTGAAATTTTCATGAGAATTCAGCAATGCTTCAAAAGGCACAGAAAACACCGTTATCATGGTGCTAAATGTCATAAAGTGAAAAACTGTTTTGGCTATATCAATTTTATCTTCACTTATATTTAAAATATTTTCAAAAAAGAAGAACCCAGCTACTTCTAAAATGAGAGCAATACCAATTGCCAAAATTCCATGTAAAATGAAACTCGTATTAAATACAGTATTTAGTTTTTCATTATCCTCTGTCCCGAGATAAAAAGACATAAAACGCTGAGTCGAAATAGACATTGAGTTCTTGAGAAAACCTAACAATGCAATTAATCCTCCAACTACCGCATATATTCCATAATCCTCTACACCTAAAGCTTCTAGAACCAACCGTGTAGAGTACAATGCTATTGCAATTGTAATAAGCATTTTAACATATAAGATTGCCGAATTAAAAGCAATGAGGCTATTTCCTGCCTTTTCTTTCATCTATAAATGCAATTAGCAAAGTTTAAATTAAGGTATTTCATGAAAAAGAACACTTCAGAAAAATTTATCTCACAAGATTATTCGATTTCTAACAAAATTCCACTGTGAATTTTTATCAGCATCGTCAGAATGGAAACTATTAAAGAAATTACTGCAAAATCATAAAGGATTAAGTGTTTGGAAAAAACTAAATTTCTCGAAGTATAATTTGAACTATCTTTTTTGCAGCTTTGCCATCACCATAAGGATTATAAGATTTGGAAAATTTTTCATAGAGTGTTACATTTTGTATTAAACGTTGCGTCTGACCAACAATTTCTTTGGTTTCATTCCCAACTAACTTAACAGTTCCAGCAATAACCGCTTCAGGTCTCTCTGTAGTATCTCTCATAACTAAAACTGGCTTTCCTAGACTAGGAGCTTCTTCTTGCACTCCTCCCGAGTCAGTTAAAATTATATAGGATCTGTTCATTAATGCAATAAACTGCATATAAGATTGTGGCGGAATTAAAAATACATTTCCTTCTTTATTCTCAGTATAGTCATATTCTTTCAATATTCTATTTACGGGCTCTCTCACATTTGGATTTAAGTGGACGGGGTAAATAAAATTAATATCAGGATTCAATCTTGCCAATTCCGCAATTGCATAGCATATATTTTCAAATCCTTCACCAAAATTCTCCCTCCTATGTCCAGTTATAAGAATCATCTTTTTATCCCCCAAAAAAGTTAGACTTCGATTAGGCAAACCTTCAAACTCCAATTCTGTTCCTTCTAGCTTTTTGAGTACGATAAACAAGGAATCTATAACAGTATTACCAGTAATATAAATATCATCATTTGAGACACCATCTTCTAAAAGATTTTTGGAATTTAATTCAGTTGGCGCAAAATGTAGTTTAGTCAATTTCGTAGTCAATACCCTATTTGCCTCTTCCGGCCAGGGTGAATATAAATTTCCTGTCCGTAAACCTGCTTCAACATGCCCAACTGGTATTTTGTTATAAAAACTTGCCATCGCGGCACTAAACACTGTAGTAGTGTCACCTTGTATTAAAACTAGATCAGGTTTTTCTGACTTCAAAAATTTATCAATTGATGATATTGCCTTTGCTGTCAAGTCACTTAAAGTTTGATTTGGCGTCATCAATTCTAAATCGAAATCAGGCTTAATATCAAATATTTCTAATACTTGATCCAACATTTCTCTATGCTGACCCGTTACACATATGCGCAAATTAATATTTGCATGTTTTTTCAGTTCAAGAATAATCGGAGCCATTTTAATAGCTTCTGGTCTCGTACCAAAGATGACTGCAACTTTTTTAATTTTCATATTATTAAATTATATTTACTATTTCTTATTTGAATACAAACATGACATAAGATTACTAGATAATTCAACTGCTTTTAAAATAACAGACTCTGTATGTAAAGCATTCTTTCTGTAATTATATTATTTTTGGAAAGTGGCAAAACTACGACAATAAGAAGATTAACCAACTTTAAAATTATTGTTTTATGCCATTAGAAGTTAATTTAATATCAAATTTATAGCACGCTAATTATATTGCTTAATCCCCCTTTATTACTACAAAACTCATCATTATAAAATTATATTCAAACACTCGGGAAATTTACTGTAATACATGCATATATTATCTTGCTTAATCCCAGGAATTAATACTTTTAATTATTTGGTGATAATAGATTTTACATAATCATAATAATCACCTTTATAATCCGCGATTTCATCTGCAACAATGTCCTTATTAATCCATCCAAAGTTCATTGCGATCTCTTCTAAACATGCAATTTTAAGTCCTGTCCTTTTTTCTACTGCTTTCACAAATTCAGTTGCTTCCGTGAGGGCTTCATGAGTGCCCGTATCCAACCAAGCAAACCCTCGGCTTAAGATTTGAAGCTTCAAATTTCCCTGCTCTAAATAAGCTTGATTGACCGACGTTATTTCCAATTCTCCACGATGAGAAGGCTTCAGTGTTTTGGCTATCCTAACGATAGAATTAGGGTAGAAATACAAACCTACTACTGCAAAATTTGATTTTGGTTGCTCAGGCTTTTCTTCAATACTAATGACGTTCTGATCTGAATCAAACTCTGCCACACCATATCGTTCTGGGTCCTTTACATAATTACCAAAAATAATAGCTTTACCATCGTTATGCACGGCTTGTACGGCATCACTTAACCTCTTTTGAAAACCGGATCCATAAAATATATTATCTCCTAAAACCAAACACACGTCATCTTCTCCAATAAACTCTTCACCTAAGATGAATGCTTGAGCTAATCCATCTGGACTTGGTTGCTCCTTATAACTTAAATTCAACCCCAATTGAGATCCATTCCCAAATAACGCTTTAAAATTGGGAAGATCTCTTGGCGTAGAAATAATTAATATATCTCTGATACCTGCCAACATTAATACAGATAATGGATAATAAATCATCGGTTTATCATAGATAGGCAAAAGCTGTTTACTAACGGCTATTGTTAATGGATGTAATCGTGTTCCAGACCCACCCGCTAAGATAATTCCCTTCATTTTATATTTTTAAGAGTAATGACTTCATAATTACGTCAGTTTATCATCTAATGATATTGTTTAGCATAGAAATTTAGATAGTCTCCACTAGTAACCTTATGTAACCAATCCTCATGTTTTAAATACCAATCTATAGTATTGGATAAGCCATCTTCAAATGTCACTGAAGGACTCCAGCCCAATTCCAAATTAATCTTAGTAGCATCAATTGCATATCTCAAATCATGTCCTGGGCGGTCTTTAATATATGTAATTAATTGTTCACTATTTCCTGGGCTTCTGTTAAGTTTGATATCCATTTGCTTGCATAATAGTTGCACCAAATCAATATTTTTCCATTCGTTAAATCCTCCAATATTATAAGTTTCTTGCTTTTTGCCATGGTGAAAAATCATCTCAATGGCAATGGCATGATCAAGAACGTATAACCAGTCTCGGATGAAGTTACCATCGCCATACACAGGTAATGGCTTCTGTTGTATAATATTATTAATAAATAGCGGGATGAGCTTTTCAGGAAACTGATAAGGCCCATAATTATTTGAACAATTTGAGATTACATACGGTAAATTATATGTTTCTCCATAAGCTCTGACAAAATGATCTGAACTCGCTTTTGATGCAGAGTAAGGCGAATTAGGACTATAGGATGTAGATTCTACAAATAATCCTTCGGAGCCTAATGAACCATATACTTCATCAGTACTGACGTGATAAAACAATTTCTCATCCCAATTTTCCGACCATAAATTTTTAAAAGCATTTAGCAAAACTATTGTACCAATAATATTGGTTTGAGCAAAAGCCAAAGGATTTGCAATAGACCTATCAACATGAGACTCCGCTGCTAGATGAATTATACTGTCAGGTCTTTCAGATTGGAACAATTCTTCAATAAAAGTTACATCTGTAATATCTCCTTTTATAAATCGATAATTATTTTTATTCTCAACATCTTTAAGATTCAATAAATTACCCGCATATGTAAGATTGTCCAAATTAATAATTTGGTAATCTGGATATGTATTAACAAAAAGCCGAATTACGTGGGAGCCTATGAAACCCGCACCCCCAGTAATTAACACTTTTTTTGACATCTTAATTGAATTATAAATATTAAAGTAAAATTAAATTTTGGATTTATTATCAGGTTATCGAATGGATACATTCGTTTTTATCTCTGATTGAAAATCACCAATTAATCCTCTTTCACAATGACACTAACTGTATCCTCTACTAACTTATAAATTTCATTGGTTTCAAAACATGAAGCCAAGTGCTCTGAATTAAATTCAAGTTTGTGTCCAGCCTTACTCACCCACCCTACCTGATAACCAGGATTACCTATAATAAGTGCATAATCAGGCACATCTTTAGTAACCACAGTGCCAGCACCAATTAAAGCATATTGCCCTATGATATTGCCACAAATAATTGTTGAGTTTGCCCCGATGGACGCCCCTCTTTTTATAAACGTCTCCTTAAATTCTTGTTTTCTGACAATAAAACTCCTAGGATTTATCACATTGGTAAACACTACAGAAGGACCAATAAAGACATCATCTTCTATCTCTACACCTTCATAAATGGAAATATTATTTTGCACCTTCACATTATTCCCTATCCTTACATTAGGTCCTACCACACAATTTTGTCCAAACGAACAATTCTTTCCTATTACCGAATTTGATAGAATATGACTAAAATGCCAAACCTTTGTATGAGCACCGATAATTACATTAGCGTCTATATAACTGGATTCGTGTACAAAAAATTTGCTCATCGATGTTAATTGGTTTAAGGGTTTAGGGATAAATCAATATAATTTATGAATATAATTCCAAGACACTTATTTCACAAGTTTACAAAACGGATGATACTCGCCCTTCAAGCCAATTGCATCGAGGTTCCTTATTTGGGAGACCATACTTATGGAACCGTAAGCTTCGTTAAGTCCAAAACCATTTCCTTTTAATATTTCTTCGTAACTCTTACTATGGAGATCAGAAAAACCACCACTGAACTCAATGTCTTCGCCGTTAACGGTAATCGCACGATAGGTCGTTAGTCCATTAGATTTTATAGTATTAGGAAGGTACTCAGAATTTACAGAAAGAAACCATCTGACCTTGGCATGTTTCAGTTGTAAATATCCCGCGTTGGTATCTGCCGTTTTTAAATGCACTTCAGATTCATTGACATCTCCAAAAATCCAACACAGCATATCGAAAAAATGAACGCCAATATTAGAGGCAATGCCACCGGATTTTGCTTCATCACCCTTCCAAGAGACAAAATACCACTTACCTCTAGAGGTTAAATAGGTCAAGTCAATATCATAAACGTTATTTGGATTAATCTCCAATTCTTTAGCGACTTTTTCTTTTAATGCAATTATGGAAGGATGGAGTCGTAATTGAAGAATATTATTAATTTTATTTCCGGTTTCATTTTCAATAACTTTCAACTGATCAAGATTCCAAGGATTGAGAACCATAGGTTTTTCTGAAATGGCATTTGCCCCACTTCTCAAAGCAAACCGAATATGCGAGTCATGTAAATAATTAGGCGAACAAATAGATACATAATCAATTTTATGACCGCTATCTCTTCTCCATTTGTCCACGAAACGATCAAAACGTTCAAATTCTGTAAAAAAACTAGCTTGTGGAAAATAACTATCCATCACACCAATACCATCATAAGGATCTAAAGCGGCCACCAAGTTGTTTCCAGTTTCCTTTATCGCCTTCATGTGTCTCGGTGCAATATATCCGGAAGCTCCAATCATTGCGAAGTTTTTCATAATTCTTGTTAAAGTTGAAAATTTATAAACCTTAGCATTTTAATCAATAGCATAATTATCGACCGATGGCATAGTACTGAAAACCAATAGTCTTTAAGGTTTCAGAATTTAAAATTCCCCGACCATCAAACACAAATGCAGGTTTTTGCATAATATCATATATTTTTTGCCAATCATAAAACTTGAACTCATCCCACTCAGTTAAAATGGCTATGGCATGCGCATCTTTACAGGCATTATAAGGGTTGTCTTCTGTAATTAACTGATTTTGATTATCCTCTTCTGTCCTAGAATTTAAATAATTAAGATCATTCTGCATTTGTTGTGCAGTTACTTTTGGATCATAAACACAAATAGTTGCCTGCTCTTCAATAAGCTGATCTGCCACATATATTGCCGCTGACTCTCGCGTGTCATTTGTATCTTTTTTAAAGGCCCATCCAAGAAATGCTATTTTTTTTCCCGAGATAGTATTATAAAGGGTTTTAACAATTTTGGTGGAAAAACGTCGTTTTTGATAATCGTTCATGATTATGACTTGTTCCCAATAATCTGCTACTTCCTTTAAACCATAAGATTTTGCTATATATACTAAATTAAGTATATCCTTCTGAAAACATGAACCACCGAACCCCACCGAGGCTTTCAAAAATTTTGGACCTATGCGGCTGTCTTTCCCAATAGCATTTGCTACTTCATTTACATCAGCTCCAGTAACCTCACATAATTCTGTGAGCGCATTAATGGAAGACACACGCTGCGCCAAAAAAGCATTTGCAGTTAATTTTGACAATTCAGAGGACCATAAATTTGTTGTAATTATGTTCTCATTAGGCACCCAACTTAAATAAATATCAACTAGGGCCTGAATTGCCTCTACCCCTTCTTTTGTCTGCTCGCCACCAATTAAGACGCGATCAGGCATCAACAAATCTTGAACCGCAGTACCTTCTGCAAGAAATTCAGGATTAGATAAGATTTGAAAATTTATTCCGTTACCGGTATTATGTAAGATACTTTTAATGGTTTGGGCAGTCTTTACAGGTAATGTAGATTTCTCAACAATGATCTTATCTGAGGTTGAGACTTTTGCGATTTGCCTCGCACATAATTCAATGTACTTCAAATCGGCTGCCATCCCCTTACCCTTGCCATAGGTTTTTGTCGGCGTATTGACCGAAATAAAGACCATATCAGCCGCTTCTATAGCAGCATCAACTTCTGTACTAAAAAATAAATTTCGATTTCTTGCTTCAGCCACTACGGCATCCAATCCTGGTTCATAGATTGGTAACTGGTCCAAATCTTCATGGTTCCAAGCCTCAATCCGAGATTCGTTAACATCAACTACAGTAACTTTTATCTGCGGGTTTTTTTGCGCAATGACGGCCATAGTAGGCCCCCCCACATAACCTGCACCTATGCAACAAATAGTAGTTACTTTCATCTCATTAATTTTTTTACCTCTCATTATAGAACCACAATCACTTATTTTAAAACTTCTTTCCTTTAAATGAATCTTGATTTTCAATAAACCATTGATAGGTACTCGCAATTCCTGACTTCAAATCAATTTCTGCCTGCCAACCTTCTTTTTTAAGTTTGCTAACATCCATCAATTTGCGTGGGGTGCCATCAGGCTTAGAACTATCCCAGACAATAGCACCTTCATGTCCTACAATGTCTTGAATAGTTTCTGCCAATTCTTTGATCGTCACATCAACACCCGTACCGACGTTATAGAGATTGTCTGGCATTTTATGTTCTAGGGCATACACTACTGCTTTAGCCATATCATCTACATGAAGAAATTCCCGCATCGGCGTGCCGCTACCCCAAAGTTCTACGGGTGCATTGTCTCGTTTTGCTTCATGAAACTTACGAATCATGGCAGGCAACACATGAGAAGATTTCAAATCGAAATTATCGTTGGGCCCATACAAATTAGTAGGCATTAAACTTACAAAATCTTTATTGTATTGCTTTCTAATCGCCTCACAAGCTTTAACACCTGCTATTTTTGCGATAGCATACCATTCGTTCGTAGGCTCTAAACTGTCGGTCAATAAGTATTCTTCTTTTAATGGTTGCGCTGCGAATTTTGGATAGATACACGAACTTCCCAAAAACATAAATTTTTCTACGTTATAATTATGTGCCGCATCTATCAAATTGTTCTGAATTTGAAGATTCTCCATTAAGAACGGATAGGGGTTTTCATTATTCGCCAATATACCTCCCACTTTTGCAGCGGCATCTACCACAACCTCAGGATGTTCAGTTTCAAAAAAAGCATTGACCTCCGATTGATTGCGTAAATTGACCTCTTTACTCGATTTTCCAATTAAATTGGTGTAGCCTAATGCTTTTAAGGCACGCCAAACGGCGGAACCTACCATACCTCTATGCCCTGCAATATATATTTTTGTTGTTTTATCCATTTCTATTCGAAATAATTAAGCGTTCTATGACCACCTTCTTTTAAGTAATGCTCTTTTTGCATTAATTTAATATCGCCCTTCATCATATCTTTCACTAGATCCTGAAGATCCATTTGCGGCACCCAACCCAGTTTGTTCTTTGCTTTAGAAGCATCACCAATCAACAAATCAACTTCCGTTGGTCTAAAATATTTAGGGTCTACGTTAACAACTTCTGTTCCAATTGGCAACTGAAAGGCGTCATTATGACAAGCAGTCACAAATGCCTTTTCTTCAACTCCTGATCCTTTAAACTCCAAATCCATACCAACTTCAGCGAATGCCATCTTTATAAAATCGCGTACTGTTGTGGTTTTCCCTGTAGCAATTACCCAATCTTCCGGTTCGTCAGCTTGTAGAATCATCCACATCATGCGCACATAATCCTTGGCGTGACCCCAGTCTCTTTTTGCATCTAAGTTTCCTAGATATAATTTATCTTGCATCCCTAATGCTATACGAGAAACCGCTCTAGTAATTTTACGTGTTACAAATGTCTCCCCTCTGATTGGAGACTCGTGATTAAACAAAATCCCGTTACAAGCAAACAAGTTATAGGCTTCACGATAGTTAACTGTGATCCAGTACGCGTACATTTTTGCAACAGCATAAGGTGAACGAGGATAGAACGGTGTTGTTTCCGATTGTGGCACCTCTTGAACCTTTCCATACAATTCAGAAGTGGAAGCTTGGTATATTCGAGTTTTTTTCTCCATTCCTAATAAACGAACCGCCTCAAGAATCCTTAAAGTACCTAAGCCATCGGTATTACCGGTATATTCTGGAATTTCAAATGACACACTTACGTGACTCATGGCCGCTAGATTATAAATTTCATCAGGTTGAATATCTTTTATCAATCTAATTAAATTTGTACTGTCAGTTAAATCACCATAATGCAGGAAAAAATCACGATCTTTTTCATGCGGGCCTTGATACAAATGGTCAATTCTATCAGTGTTCAATAGAGACGACCGTCTCTTTACACCATGAACTTCATAATTTTTATTCAACAAAAACTCGGCTAGATACGCACCATCTTGCCCTGTAATTCCAGTAATAAGTGCAATTTTTTTCATTTTAATATATGTATTACGTTTACGCTTGGCCACGGCTTCGCCATTGCCTGTCACATAGAATTATGCAACCACCTGATTTAAAACAACCTATAGAAAACTTAGAAACACTCCATAGGCCTTAAAAAGTTGCAAAAATAAGACTTTTTTAAAGAATAAGCGAACTCCTTTTGAGATAAGATTGACTGATTTACTTAATTTCCAGCTTAACAACATATCCTAGTTTATGTAGCACCACCCAACATTGGTTGCCCGAAACATATTTTACAGTACCCTTTTTTTCTTTTAATCCAAAACGCTCCAAATCAACTTCTTGACCTACTTGTATTTGTTCCGTGGAAATGACATTATGTTTTTGCGAAGCAATATCTTGAAGCAATTCCACCTCTGCCTGCGGGACAATGGCTGGTTTTCCCAGCCAAAACAAGTAGCGCAAGGCACCATTGACGACGAATACTTCAGCCCTTTGTTTTTCCGACACATTAACGAGTAGCATTGAAGGCAACAAAGGCACAACAACCTTTTTTTTACGATCGCTCCATTGCCGAATTTCCACTCGTGTGGGATAACAGACTTCAAACCCCATTTCGGTAAGACGTTCGGTGACTTTTAATTCAAATTTCGGTTTGGTAATGAGGACATGCCATGCCATAGTATGTAGGATTTTTTTTTAAAAAATTTTAGGAATAGCAAAGTACTCCATATTTATTATTTATATGAATATTGAAGATAATGAAATCATAAGACGACCAGAATAATCAACATCATAATCACCAAATAGACCATACTAATAATTGGAGTGGTAAAGGGGCCTACTAACATTTAAAATCTGTTATATCCAAATAAATTAAAACAAAACTAAGACTATATCTTTACATTTATAAGAAGTGATTTATTTTAAATTCAAATTCCAGCCAAAATACGTTTATGAGAGACGTAACCAAACGCTGTTCATCGGTGTTTTCTTCCCTATATCTTAATTATTAAACAATTAAACTAAATAATTTATTATATTCTATTAACTTCTTACATTTGCAAAAGCAAGTGTCGTCAGATGTGTTAAAACTTTTAAGCTGAATCAAAATGTTTTATAACTTACAAAAATCATTCTTAGCTGTATATTACATATCACTCCTAGAAATTTAGATCATTATCAGATTTAAGTCAGCCATTTGACACTTCAACATAGAAATTGCAAAAAAATAAAATAAACACCCAAATTATGAAACAAATTTACCTTATTTTAATCGCCCTAATTACATTTAATTTTGGCTATACTCAGACAGATTTGGTCGCCATTGATAGAGACAATATCATAGGGCCAACCAATACTGCCACTGTATCAAATGTATATGCAGTTGGATTCACACGTGGAAGTGGAATATCTAAACCAAATGGAAACTCAGTAGATGGATTCGCATCTCAAGGCTTTGACCAAATGAGTGCTCTAACGGCATTCAATAATCGCGACTACGTTGAATGGGAAGCTTCAGCTAATCCTAACTATGTTGTAACTATTAATTCAATAAGATTAGTTATTAATCGAAAACAAAATTCTCCAAGCAATTTTACTATAACCTATAGTACCGATAATTTTGTGACGCGTACAACTTTGCCTGCTAAATCTATAACATCAAAAGATAATACTACATTAATATTTAATAACTTTTCTGTCACAGCTCCTATTAATGGAAACATAAAATTTAGATTATTAGTTTGGGACCAATCTTCTAGCCAGCCAGAAATTGGTATAAATGCGCTACCTCAGTCAAATAACACCGACTTGTCAGGTGTTACACAACCAGGTTTAATTATGAGTGGTACTATAACGCCCAATACTACATTTGACGGCTTAACATTCAGTGGCGATACATGGTCACCACAACCACCCTCAACAACTACTAGTACTAAAAATGCTTATGTTCTTGATGGTAATTACGAAGTCACGAGCCATGTCCAAGTTAAAAACTTGACTGTTAATTCTGGCGCTTCAGTATTAGTTAAACCAACAGGTTCCATTACAGTAAATGGTAATTTAATTACAAACAACAATTTTACATTGCAATCCACATCAACCTCATATCCAAGTCTAATCGTAACTGGCTCAGTGGATGGAAATGCCACTTATATTCGTCATGTAAACGCTAACAGCGCAGGGAACGATTTAATCTCAGCCCCGGTTACTGGAGAAAACTTTAATGTTTTTATTTCGAAAAACCCTAATGTTACATCGAGATCAACACATCCAAATAATAAATCCTTTGAATATATATTTGGCACTTTTAACAAAACAAATGATACTTATGAAATTTGGACCAATACAACAACAACTACACTTTTGCCAGGTGTTGGTTATAGAGCTGGATCTATTTCAAATCAAAACAACCAATCTTTTTTCACCTTTACAGGAGAGGTGAACACAGGAATAGTCCCTCAAACTTTGAGTTTTGGCCCATCAAATTCTGCCTTTGAGAAATCCAATTTAATTGGCAACCCTTACCCATCTTACATTGATGCAAAAATGTTTATCGATCAAAATTTAAACCAATTTGACCCAAATAGGATTGCCGTTTATGGTTTTGATGGCGACTCATCTAACGGTTGGATTGTATGGACTAAAGCAAATGCCCAACACATTACACCTGGACAAGGATTTTTCGTAGTAGGCAAATCACCAGGTGTGGTTATGACCTTTACACCAGCCATGGCAAGTGCAGCATCTAACGACGATTTTATTCAAGGAAGACCAGCCAATAGCAATACAGCACATACCATATTACAAATTAGTAACGGATCCAAAACGTATACAACAGGGTTATATTTCAACGAAGAATCGAGCAAATCTAATGATATGGGTTATGACGCCCCTGTTTTTGGTTTAAACGCACCAAACTTCGCTATATATTCCCAATTAGTTGAAAATAATTCAGGACTAGATTTAGCCGTACAATCCTTGTCATATGATGATTTAGCTGATGTTATAATACCTATTGGTATTAATGCTAAGGAGGGGCAACAAATTACAATAAATTTAAGAGACGCTCATATTCCTCAAGATACAGAAGTATATTTAGAAGATAATGTTGATAACACGTATACATTATTAAACAACTCTGATTATACTTTCACTACCAAATCCAATTTAAATGGAATAGGTCGTTTCTTTTTAAGATTCACGAGTTCTACTTTAGAAAATAATGATTCTAATATAGATAAGGGACTGCAAATTTATGCAAGCTCTAAGATAATATTCATTAAAGGTTTATTGAACAACACGACCACTGCTTCCGTTTATGATCTTCAAGGAAGAAAAATTAGAACAATAACGCTCGAAGGAAACACTAATAACAATCAATTAGATCTTTCTCAAGTTGCTTCAGGCGTCTATATAATTAAATTAAAGAATGACACTCAAGAAAAAACTCAAAAAATAATTTTAAATTAAAAAAAGTTTATAGAGTAATCTCAAAAAACGCCATCTAAGTTATCAAACAGTTGGCGTTTTCGTCTGTATTAATGTTCTAAACAAACGGTGGACAGTAAAGTCAATTTGACATCCATTAAACAGTAGCAATGTTTAAAATTGAGTAGTTGTAAATGTGAAATCATTTTCAAAATTACTTTAATAATTAATAACGAGTCTAATAACTATTCAATTATTGCTGAAAACAACTCAATTGCATCATCTCCAATAACTTTTATGTTTAAACACTGTTATTGATTTGTAAGATTTACATAAACATTCTATTTAGATTGGGTAAAATTGAAAATCATCATTATATTTGCATAATATATTTATAGTATGAAAAACAAGCACACAAAAGAAGAAATTACCAGAAAGGAAGCGTTGGCACGTATGGGTAAATATGCTGCCTTAACAGCTGCAGGTACATTTTTAATTTTAAATCCGGCTGCGGCTCAAACACAATCATTTCTTCCAGGACCTGAAGGAGGATTTAATAACGGAGCGAATAAGTCTGAAAAAGGTCAACAAACATTTCCTGGTAAAAGTGAAAAAATTAATAATGGAAAGAAGGAACAGCAGCAATATAGTAGAGGTACAGATATTTGGAATAAATAATATTATGAAGTTCATTTCAATTAATAAAAATTGAGGTTTAAAATTTGCGTTAAATTAGATAACAACTATGTATTATGGTTCGAAAGTTCTAACCAATACATTGTAGTTTCCGCACTTATAAAGGATTTGTTGGATGTTTATTTTCAAACCGCTAACAAATCTTCTTTTATATATCTTTTAGGTCAAAAGAATATCTCCCAAGCAGACGCTCTTTCATATTATCAAAATATTCATAATTTAATCACAAGCAGTAATTCTACTGTAAAGGAAACATCAGTTCCCGAATCAATATTTCCGAAAAAATCAGTTAATACTATCAAACATTATAAGTTTGGCAATATTCAGATATCAGTTAGTTACAGTTCTTTAGAAATTGAAAACTTAATTCACCCGCAATGGTCACATACAGCTGTTGATCATAATCCAAATCCTTCAGTATCCTTTCATATTCTTAAAGATGAGAACAATTTATTCCTCGTTAGAAATGAAAAGTGCATTGGTTATTATCATACAGATAGTTATCATCTTTTACAAGGTCAATTCGCATTACAAATAATAAATACTTTATACAATAAAACAGAATCAGATTGGATTGCTACATTTCATGCCTCAACGGTTTGTAATGAGAACGAAGCTATCATGATCATAGGAGCTTCTGGAAATGGAAAAAGCACCCTTTCTGCCGTATTAATGGATTCAGGCATAGATGTTTTGGCTGATGATTTTACGCCGTTATTAGCAAAGGACAAGATGGTTTATCGTTATCCTTCTGGAATCTCTGTGAAACAAGGTGCATTTGAAATGTTGAATCAACTTTATTCAGAATTTGAGAAATTCCCTTTGTATAAGAGTACATCAAAAAAGGTCAATGTAAAATATATTCCTCCTGTCAAAGATTTTGAATCTGGAATACCACATCTACCATGCAAAAAAATTGTTTATGTTAAATATGATAGTAACGGTCAATCAAGCTTAAACAAAGTCCGTACTGAAAAGATTTTAGAAACATTAGTACCTGAATCTTGGATATCTCCTCTTGCTTCCAATGCAAAACTTTTCCTGGAGTGGATAAAAGAGCTACAATGTTATGAACTCACCTATTCTGACAACGACATTGCTGTTTCAAAATTTAACGAGTTATTCCAAGCATAAACCCTTAAGTTGAAAACCATTCGCTACTTTTGAATTAAATTCACAATTTAATTTGACTACTAACCCAATTTATATTACAATACGGCATATTGCCGATATTTTGAATCGTCAAGATAATCAGCATCTTCTGAGAAAGCGTTTCCAAGAATCTGCCGTGGATTGGGATCATGGTGTTATCATTGCCAGTCAATACCTCATGTTGCCAGCATTGTATTGCGAACTTAAACGTAAGGATCTATTGAGTGACATACCTTCGGATCTAAAGCTTTATCTTGAAGAAATTACAAGTATAAATAGAAACCGTAATAAATCTCTTTTAAAAGAAGCTGACGAAATTTCAGCACTATTTAATCAAGCACAAATTGATTTTGTGTTTATCAAAGGAACCGTGATGCTCGCCAATTTAGCTACAGAGGATATTGGGGCACGTATGGTTGGCGACATTGATGTCGTAGTGCATCCAGATCACATACAGCAGGCATATAAACTGTTGCAAGCTCATGGTTATACGGACACGATAGATTTCAATTATGAGACGAAAAATTTCCGACATCTTCCTAGACAATTAAACCCAAATAAAATTGGAGCAATCGAACTCCATAGTGAAGTTCTTATATATCAATATAAGAAACTCATCAATATAATGGAGCTTCTGAAAAACAAACAAACTATTAGGAATTTGAACGTTCCTTCACACGAAGATTCAATAAAAATAGCTATTTACACAACTCAAATCAACGACCATGCTCATTTATTTGGACATTTAAATCTTAAGACGATTTATGATTGCTTAATCCTTGATTTATATAAAAAACAGCACCTACTTACTAATCTCTCCCAGAGATCCTATTCCAATTCATTCCTTGAACTGTCGAGTTTATATTTTCCCGAACTCAAGCCAATCAATGAAAAAAGGTATTCTAAGGCATTAAAATATTATTATAAATTTAAATTAATAAATCCAAAATTGGGCAGACTCACTTACCAATCAATTTATTATTTCCAACAGATCTCGAAACGTCTTAAATTGTTCCTTAACAATAAGAGTTACAGAGCACATATATTCAAAAACATAATAGAATTCAAAAAGCATTAAAAATTAAAAACTTAACAAAAATGCTTTGCCATATTGAAGTAAAGCATTATTTTTGGCCAAAGAATTATTATGAAGAAATTACTTATTATTTTGTTAGTTACCGTATTTGGTTACAATGCACAGGCACAGCGATTTTCAGAAGGATGGCAAATCAATGCAGGTTTTAACGTTGTAGGAAATCAAGGAACTCAAAATCCTGTAGCAAAACTTGATAAATTTGTTTTTAAACACCCTTTAATGGTTGGAATTGAAAACAGATGGAGTAAAGAGTTTTCTGTAGAACAAGATTTTAGTTTAAATGGGTTTAAAAAGGGCACCTATGTCAATCATGGAATTATTGATGAAAATTTAACTTATTTTTCAACTAATACCACGGTAAAATGGTTCTTTTCAGACTATCTATATGATTTAGAAGGATTAGAGCTATATGTGGGTGGTGGAATAGGCTTATTTCACATGGATGAGTTGAATACGTCTTTTAATTTAAGTGGAGGAATTCAATGGTGGATTAATGACGAAATTGGTATTCGCCTACAAGCTATTGGTAAATTTGCAGTAAATCACAATAAACGTCAATACGCTAACAACCATTGGCAGCACGCATTGCAAGTTGTTTATAGATTGTAATAATTTAGGCAAGAAGTTTTTAAATGCAGAAATTACTGTGTTTATAATTTAAAAGAAGAGGCTTTAGGTAAAACTAAGGCCTCTTCTTTTATTATGTGAAAATTCTAAAACTTGGTAAAGCTTTCAGAAATATTACTAAATGACTGACTCAATATTTGAAAACACCAATGAAGACTTATAAAAGGTGATAAGTGATAATACTTATCCACTATCGCAAGCAGCTTTAAAACAACTACAATTAGCTTTATATTGCCTTTTGCTAGGTGTATTCAATAATACATCACCATTTATTGAGCAGAGATTACTGATCAGGTGTAGAAATAAAAAAATTAGTAAATATGCGAAGGAACTTCAAAGCTCCTCCCGACACTTCGGGATGAAAGTAGTTTAATTGGAAAAATACTTCAGCAAGCTTGGTTGGATATTAAGATTCCCTCGAACTCATCCCGGCGCTCAGGAGACAAAGATAGTACCAATAAAAAACGCTCAAGAAAGTTTGGCCAAAGGGATTGTAGATCCCAAAGCGTTCCTCCCGATAGCTATCGAGATGAAGATAGTTCAAACGAAAAAACGCTCAAGCAAGCTTGGCAAGGGATTAGATTTCCCTCAAAGCTCCGCTTTGAAAATAGTTCAAACGAAAAAACGCTCAAGCAAGCTTGGCGTTTTTTCTTATTGAACTATTTATTCGTGACCACGGAGGGATTCAAACCCACGACCGCTGGAGCCGAAATCCAGTGCTCTATTCAGCTGAGCTACGTGGCCTATAAATCCCCGCAAAAGCGGGGATCTCTTTAAAAGCTAACTAGCTTATAATTCTCTATATTTTTCTTTCTGTCCGAACCCTTTGTTCTTCAATGGAGCTTCTAAGTTTCAGGACATTTAACAAATCCTCGTTATCTAAGCCAATTTGGCCTTTACAATCATAGAAATTGTTTTCCCATCAGCTTGACCAGCTAATTTCTGGTTGACAATGCCCATCACTTTGCCCATATCTTTCATGCCTTCAGCGCCTGTGCTAGCGATAGTAGCCACAACCACTTCTTCAATTTCTGCTTCACTTAATTGTGCTGGTAAAAACTGACTGATGATCTCAGCTTGTGCCAATTCAGGTTCTGCCAAATCTGGTCTATTTTGTTCCGTAAATATAGCAGCGCTATCCTTACGTTGCTTCACCAACTTCGACAATATTTTGATTTCTTGTTCTTCAGTGATCTCTTCTTTAGAACCAGACTCTGTCTGTGCCAACAATATTTCAGATTTAACTGCTCTTAAAGCCGCCAAAGCCATTTGATCCTTGCTTTTCATAGCTGCTTTCATAGCAGTCATTAAATCGTCCTGTAAACTCATAATTGCTCTTTTTTGCTGCTGCGAAGATAATAAAAAGTGTGGACTGTTTGATAAACACACTCAATGATAATTGTAAATTATGATGGCAACGGTTTTTAATAGCTCCATCAACCTGTACTGATGTTCCTCTTATACCATTGAAATAAAAACCCCGAAGCGTATAATAACACTTCGGGGTTTTAAAACTGAAAACAAGATTGCTATTAATCTACGTTATCATGCAGAAAAGAATTATTACTTCTTAACTGAATATCATCGTTATCATCAGTGCCTACAGACATTCTAGAGGCATTAAATTCAGATGAGTGTCTTCTGTCATCTAAATTGACACCTTGTCTTTTATATGCAGGCTCTTTTTCGATTTCGTCAACTTTTGCAGAATTGAATTTGTAATTGAAATCTTTCATTTTACGTCTTCTCTCATCTGCGCGCTCTTTCAACATATCAGAAATTGGACTGTTCATTGGGTCAATTTCTTCAGGAGATGACGTTTCTTCTGGTGTTGAAATCACTTTTCTTTCAAAAACAATATCCTCTTCAATCTCAAGCGTGTGCTTTGTTTTTGATTTATTTAATGAAGAATCATAAGTCATGAAATCATCCAACGCATAACGTTTCTCTCCGTTTTCGTCAGATTTGGTTACTGGAATGATCTCTACATGATCATTAACTTTTATATCCCTTGTAGTTTCATCCAAATCGAAAAGAACTTTCTTTTCTTCTTTTGGTTTCTCTTCAAAATTTTGATTGAATAATGGCAAATCAAAAGTTAAGGTGATTTGTTGCTCTTCCTCAAAAATCTCTTTTTGCTCTTCTGCCTTAGTTGGCTGAACAGGCGTAATAATAAAATCTTCTTCGTCTGCGCTATCTAAAACCTCATCATAAACCACGTTTAAGTTTTTGATGAATTCAGTGGTTGGAATCAGATTCATATTTAAATCCTCTTTTTTTTCCTCTTCCACCTTTTCTTCTTCCACTAATTTATGGACCACAACCTTCTCCTCTTCCTTTTCAAGAACGATTTCCGGTTTAATGATAGCAGGCTCACGTTCTTTAACATTAACGTCATTGCTGTCGTCTTCTAAAGCGTGAATTACCTTTTTTGTTTCTGTATTTGAAATCTCATCTTGCTGTTCAATGTCGAATCCCGTAGCAATAATAGTTACAGCAATTGATTCTTGTAACGATTCATCTTCACCAACACCCATGATGATGTTTGCACCATGCCCTGCTTCATTTTGAATATGATCGTTGATTTCTCCAATTTCATCAATAGTAATTTCCTGAGCACCAGAAACGATGAGCAATAATACGTTTTTGGCTCCAGTAATTTTATTATCATTTAATAATGGCGAATCTAAAGCTTTCATAATAGCTTCTTGTGCACGCGTTTTACCAGATGCTGTAGCAGATCCCATAATAGCAGTCCCACTATTACTTAAAACCGTTTTAGCATCACGTAAATCGATGTTTTGCGTATAGTGATGGGTAATTACCTCAGCAATACCTCTTGAAGCGGTTGACAAGACTTCGTCAGCTTTAGAGAAACCTGCTTTAAAGCCTAAATTCCCATAAACTTCACGCAATTTATTATTGTTGATGACCACTAAAGAATCACAATGCGCTCTCAAAGTTTCTATACCTTTTTGAGCTTGTTCATTTCTGGTTCTTCCTTCAAATTGGAATGGCATTGTGACGATTCCAACCGTTAGGATTTCCAATTCCTTAGCCATTTTAGCAATAACAGGAGCGGCTCCAGTACCCGTACCACCCCCCATACCAGCTGTAATGAATACCATTTTTGTATTGGTATCCAACATGCGGCGAATATCTTCTAAACTCTCAAGCGCAGCCTGCTCGCCCACTTCAGGGTTCGCACCGGCACCAAGACCTTCAGTTAAATTAACTCCTAACTGAATTTTGTTTGGTACACCACTGTTGTGCAGTGCTTGGGAATCTGTATTACAGATAACGAAATCTACACCTTTGATTCCTTGTTGAAACATATGGTTAATAGCATTGCTTCCGCCGCCACCAACTCCTATCACCTTAATGACGTTGGATTGGTTTTTTGGCAAATCGAATGCGATATTTCCAAATTCATTTTTATTGCTCATAATGTTTTGGGTTTTTCTGGATTCTTAATTAATAATTGTAATTTCTTTTTCGCAGATTATTATCTGCCGCTTTTTTTTTATCTCTACTCTGCGTTATCTAAAAAATCTTTGACACGCTCTGTTAACTTGTCTAAAAATGTACGACGCTCTTTTTTTGTCGGCGGTATCAATTCTGGTTCTTCTTCAATCTCTGGGGCTTCTGCCTCCATATTTTGAAGGTTCTCTTCCTCTACTTGTGCCGCAGCTTTTTCAATACGTTTACGCTCCTGACGTTTTAAACCATCCATCACTAAACCTACTGCAGTAGCGTAAAGTGGGCTCGCAATTTCCTCATCGCTATCGCCTGCCAAATGCTCATTAGGGAAGCCTATTCTGGTATCCATACCTGTAATATACTCCACCAACTGCTTTAAATGCTTAAGCTGTGCGCCACCACCTGTCAACACGATCCCGGCAATCAATTTTTTCTTTTGCTCTTCGTGTCCGTAGTTTTTAATTTCCACATAAACCTGCTCAACAATCTCCACAACACGTGCGTGAATGATTTTCGAAAGGTTTTTAAGCGTAATTTCTTTTGGCTCTCTTCCTCTTAAACCTGGAATAGACACAATTTCATTATCCTTGTTTTCTCCTGGCCAAGCTGAACCAAACTTTATTTTTAATAATTCCGCCTGTTTTTCAATAATTGAACAGCCTTCCTTGATGTCTTCAGTAATCACGTTACCTCCAAAAGGTATAACGGCAGTATGACGGATAATTCCGTCTTTAAAAACCGCTAAATCTGTTGTTCCACCTCCTATATCAATCAACGCTACTCCTGCTTCTTTTTCTTCTTGACTTAATACAGCATTTGCTGATGCCAAAGGCTCCAAAGTAATGCCTTCCAACTCCAAACCTGAGCTTTTTACGCAACGTCCAATATTTCTGATGGAGGATACTTGACCAACAACCACATGGAAATTAGCTTCCAAACGTCCGCCATACATCCCAATTGGTTCTTTAATCTCAGCCTGTCCGTCGATTTTATATTCTTGTGGCAATACGTGGATGATTTCTTCACCAGGAAGCATCACCAACTTATGCACTTGATTGATCAATCTGTCAATATCCTCTTCATCAATCACCACTTCAGAATTTGCACGTGTGATATAATCACTGTGTTGCAGACTTCTGATGTGCTGACCCGCGATACCCACGGTCACTTCTTCAATTTTCTGGCCACTTTCAGCTTCAGCTTCTTGAATAGCTTGCTGAATTGACTGAATGGTTTGGGTGATATTATTCACCACGCCCCTATGTACACCTAAACTTTTAGCTCTACCAATCCCTAAAATTTCGGCTTTGCCATAGTCATTTTTACGACCGATCATAGCAACAATTTTCGTTGTTCCTACATCTAATCCTACTGAAATTTTATTATTCTCCATCCTTTACTTTTTGGTACATATAACCTGTTTATCAAATCTTAGATTGACAGTACTGTAACTATCCAAAGAACCATCTTTCATCGCTTTCTGATAAAACGCTTTAAGATTGTTTATTTTTTTATCTAATTGGTCTAATGACCCTAATTGCACTGTAAAATCATTCAATCTAAATTTTAGATCGATGGTATTATTTTCATTCTGATGAATCTCTGTAACATGTGTTTTCAAAAAGTCATCACTTTGGACTTTTTTAGCAACATGAAACACATTATACAACTCATTTTTGGTCACAAAACCTGTAACCAAAGGTACTCTTGAGGTGTAATTTGTTGATAACGGCATGTAGGAACCTTCATCATCAATGTAGTAAGAAGCATTTGTACTTACTCTTGCAATTGGTTTCTTTTGTTCGATTTCAGCAGTTAAGGTTCCATCAACGTTGATGTACACTTGGGCTTGCTTAATCATGACATTGGCGTTCAGGGCAGATTCCAAGTCGTTCAAATCTATAATTTCTTTGGGCATATTAGAAACACTCTGTTGATTTTGTATTAACAACTTACTAACAGTTTCATGCGTTACAAATAAATTCTCATCGCCCAAAAATTTAATATTGGGTTCACTCACCTTTCTGGCCGAATTCCTGATGGAGGAAAACGCGAAAAGAAATGCCACCAACACTAGCAATCCAATGACTTTTATATAGTTATAATTAATTTTCAAGTTGCAACGCTTGTTTTATATGTTTCACTTGCTCTCCAATATCTCCAGCGCCAATTGTTAAAATAACAAACGCATCTGACGCCATTATTTCTGAAATCAACTCCGATTTCTGGATTAATTTTTTGTTATCATTTTCAATTTTTGTCAACAACCATTCTGAGGTAACACCTTCCATCGGCAATTCTCTTGCAGGATAAATATCGAGCATTAAAATTTCGTCAAATTTAGTAAGACTTTTTCCAAAATCATCAGCAAAATCACGTGTTCTGCTAAATAAATGTGGCTGAAATATGGCCAACACTTTTTTGCCAGGATACATTTCTCTAACAGCTTCATGCACTGCATTAATTTCTTCTGGATGATGTGCATAATCATCAATAAAAACCAAACGGTCTGTTTTGATCTGGTATGTAAAGCGTCTTTTAACCCCTTTAAAGGATGCTAATGCTTTGGCGAGCTGTTGGTGAGGGATACCATATTCTACAGTCATCGCCAAGGCCATTATAGCATTCGACAGGTTATGTCTTCCAGGTAGGTTAAATTTAAAATTGTGTAGCGTTCCAGTTGGCGTTTTCACATCAAACTGATAACTGCCATTAATTATTTCTATATTTTGAGCGGAATAGTCCGCGTCATCTTCAATTCCGTAGGTAATGCCTTCTAAAGGCAAGCCGTTTTTAACGAATAGTTTGCCGTTTGGCTTTAATCGCTTCGTAAAGTCAATGAACGATTTTGTAAGTTCTTCAGCTTCACCATAAATGTCCAAATGATCCGCATCCATTGAGGTGATGCCTGCCATATCTGGAGAAAGCGTTAAGAATGAACGGTCAAATTCATCGGCTTCAACAACCGTAACTTCCGTTCCATTTAGGATAAAATTTGAATTGTAATTCTCACTGACACCACCTAAAAAGGCAGTCACAGGAACATCACATGCATTCAACAAATGCCCTAAAATACTGGTCGTCGTTGTTTTCCCATGCGTACCAGCAACCGCCAAGCAAAAGGTGTTTTTAGTAATTTCACCCAGCACAGCAGAACGCTTTAAAAGCTCAAACCCTTGATCTTTGAAAAAGTTGAATTCTTCATGATTTTTAGGAATTGCAGGCGTATAAACCACCAAGGTGTGTTCCTTATCTAAAAAAGCCTCAGGAATACTGCTAACCGCATCTTCAAAATGCACCTCAACACCCAAACCTACTAGAGCTTCAGTAATTTCAGTTTGAGTCCTATCATAACCAGCCACCGACTTCCCTTCAGCAACAAAATAGCGTGCAAGCGCGCTCATCCCGATGCCTCCGATGCCGATAAAATAAACGTTATGTAGTGCTTTTATATCCAAAATTCCTAATACCTCTCTCTATTCTCTATTCTCTATTCTATTCTTTATATTCTCTTCTCTCTACTCTTTGACTCCAGCAACTTCTCCACCTCATCAACAATATCCTTGGTTGCATTTACCAATGCCAATTTTTTGATGTTGGTACGCAATTGCTGTTGCTTTTCTGACGACGCCACCAATTGGGAAAATTTATTTTCGAAATCGACCTCTAAATCGGCTTCTTTTATCAATAGTGCTGCATCTTTATTCACTACAGCCATGGCATTCTTCGTTTGATGATCTTCAGCAACATTAGGTGACGGTATAAAAATTACTGGTTTCCCAACCACACATAATTCCGAAACCGAACTTGCTCCTGCTCTAGAAATTATAAAATCTGCCGCAGCATAAGCCATATCCATCGTATTCAAAAAGGCATGGACTTGCACATTATCATAGCTATCATACTTTTTATAAGTGTCATAGTACAACTTTCCACACTGCCAAATCACCTGAACGTTTTGGGTTTGGAAAAACTCCAATTCCTTTTCTATTAATTGATTGATCCGTCTCGCTCCCAAACTTCCGCCCAAAACCAATAAAGTGTATTTGCCATGATTTTGTTTGAACGCTTCTTTGCCTTCTATCACTTTGGAATCAATCTGCAATAAATCCTGACGGATTGGATTACCTGTTTTAATCAATTTCTCTTTTGGAAAAAATCGTTCAAGACCATCATAAGCCACACAAATTTTATCCACTTTCTTCCCCAATAATTTATTGGTAATCCCTGGGAATGAGTTTTGCTCCTGAATTAGGCTAGGAATACCTTTTGATACAGCAATCTGCAATAAAGGGCCACTCGCAAATCCACCAGTGCCTATAGCCACATCAGGCTTAAATGTTTTTACAATTTTTCGTGCACGCATCAAACTAACTACCAACTTCGCTGGAAAAGCCAAATTTTTTAAAGTCAGTTTACGCTGAATGCCAGAAATCCAAAGCCCTTCAATTTCATATCCGGCTTGAGGCACTTTCTCCATCTCCATGCGGTCAGAAGCACCCACAAAAAGAAACTTCGCATCCGGAAAACGCGACTTCAACTCGTTGGCAATAGCAATTGCAGGATAGATATGCCCGCCTGTGCCGCCTCCTGAGAGTATGATGTGATATGGTTTCTTTTCTGTCACTCTGTTTTTTATCTTTTACAAATAATCTATTTTTAATCTCTTTTTGTTCTCTCTTTTCTGTATTCTCTTCCCTCTTCTACCCCGCTTATATCGTTTCACTCAATATTTCCAACGGATTATCTAAGCCTTCTTCTTGTTCCTTTAACTCTTCACGTTTTGCACTGACACTTAAAATAATGCCGATAGCCAAACAGGTCATCCAAATTGAGGTACCACCACTACTGATAAGTGGCAAGGTTTGCCCTGTAACTGGGAACAATTCTACCGCAACCGCCATATTAATAAAGGCCTGAAATACGATAGGCAACCCAACCCCAAGAACCACTAATTTCCCGAAAACCGTTTCCGATTTCTGAGCGATGATGACAATTCTGAACAACATCCAACAGTAGACGGTTACGATAACCAAACCCCCAATCAATCCGTATTCTTCAACAATAATGGCGAAAATAAAATCGGATGATGATTGTGGTAAAAAGTTCTTTTGCACACTCTTTCCTGGACCTAAACCTGCAATTTCACCTGTTGCAATAGCAATTTTCGCTTTTTCTATCTGATAATCGGCTTCTGTATCTTCACCGTTTGAAAAGTTCTCGATACGACTCATCCAAGTATCCACACGGTTTGGCATGGCGTCAGGAAATGCTTTTGCCGTTAACACAAACAAGGTCAAGACTACTATTCCAGTGCCCACGATCACTCCCAAATAACGAATAGGATAACCACCAATAAATGTCAACACCATGACCATTGCAAACATGATCGCGGCAGTTGAAAAGTTGGCGGGTAGAATGAGAATCAGCACAAAGAACACTGGAAGCCATAATGGCAAAATGGATTCTTTAAAAGTGATGGCTCTATCTTGAATTTTAGATAGGTAGCGCGCCACATACACCATCAGCACAACCGCCGCCAATGTAGAGGTCTGGAAAGACATGCCTACAATCGGAATCTGTATCCATCTACTTGCATTTGCGCCATCAATCGTTGTGCCTTGAACCATCGTCACCACCAATAACACCAACACAATTGGCATCATTACGATGGATAATCCTTTAAAATAACGGTACGGCACTCGATGTACGCCATACATAATTGCAAAGCCCAAAAACAAATGCATAAAATGTTTTACAAAGAAAGAAAACGTGCTACCAGAGCTGCTAGTATATGCCAAATTACTAGAGGCGCTGTACACAGGAAGGAATGAGAAAATTGCCAATAACGCGACAATTGCCCAAATCAACCGATCTCCTTTTATATGTGATAACAAATTATTCATAAATTTTCTTTTGCCTTACAGACAACTTCAATGGGAATTATAAATTTCTAACCGCGTCTTTAAATTGACGGCCTCTATCTTCGTAGCTTTCGAACAAATCAAAACTTGCACATGCTGGAGATAATAACACAGAATCACCAGTTTCAGCAATTTTGTAAGCCATTTTTACAGCGTCACTCATCGATTGCGTTTCCACAATGGTATCAACCATACTTCCGAAAGTGTCCATTAATTTTTCGTTGTCAACCCCAAGACAAATGATTGCCTTAACTTTTTCATTAACAAACTGAAACAATTCTTTATAATTATTCCCTTTATCAACACCACCTACAATCCAAATTGTTGGCGCATCCATACTTTCTAAAGCATAATACGTTGCGTTAACGTTGGTAGCCTTTGAATCGTTGATGTATTGTACCTTATTTATTTTCAGAACATGCTCCAAACGGTGTTCTACGCCTTGAAAATTCTCCAGGCTCTCACGAATGGTCTGTTTTCTGATTTTTAATAAATGAGCAACAGTTGATGCCGCCATTTGGTTTTTAATGTTGTGCTTTCCCTCAAGGGTTAAATTGTTTGTTGGCATAATTATTTGATTATTATCTATCGTTATTTTTATTTCTTCTTTGTCTAAATACGCTCCATTTTCAATGGTTTTTGTCAGTGAAAATGGCAGTAATGTTGATTGAATTTTGTGTGATTTAAGCCAGTCTGCAATGACTTCATCATCTGCATCGTAAATCAGGTAATCGTCTTTGGTTTGATTTAAAGCGATTCTAAATTTTGAATCGATATAATTTTCAAACTTATAATCATACCGGTCCAAATGATCTGGCGTGATGTTTAGCAAAATGGCGATGTGCGGTTTGAAATCCACAATATCATCCAACTGAAAACTACTGATCTCCAACACATAGTTTGGATAATCTTGCTCCAAAACCTGTTGGGCAAAACTTTTCCCGATGTTACCTGACAAACCAACATCCAATTCTTGTTTCAGAATATGGTGAGTTAAGGTTGCCGTTGTTGTTTTCCCATTGCTTCCAGTTACTCCAATAATAGTTGCATTGGTATACTTGGCCGCAAATTCGATTTCTGAAACAACTATAATTCCGTTTTCCCTGATTTGCTTCACCAAAGGCGCTTTATCAGGAATGCCCGGACTTTTCATCACGATGTCAGCATTCAGAATTTTTGATTCAGTGTGCTGCTCATCTTCAAATTCAATCTCATTATGTATAAGAACTTCTTTATATTTCTCTTTAATTTTTCCTTTATCCGAAAGGAATACTTCATAGCCCTTTGCCTTTCCTAAGAGCGCTGTACCGACACCGCTTTCTCCACCTCCCAGAACTACCAGTCTTTTCATTTACAATTTCAGATTTACGATTTACGATTTCGGATTGTTTTAATAGACGCAACTATAATTGACAAAATCTCATTTGCCTCAGCATGCAATCGTTTTAACTCCGTTTCTTCTTTATTAGAAACCTCTAAAAGCAATTCCAAAAAAAACATACTCTCATCAGCCTCCTCCTCTACTATTTTCAACTTATTTAAAAAGTCAGCATTACTCTTTGCTCTACATGCAGCTCTATAATTTGCACCAACTGAACTAGAACACCTAATTAATTGATTGCAATAGGCGTTATATTCTCTTGACACAGGAAACTTTGAACATAAATGCCAACAATCAGACGCAAATTTTTTAGTTCTATTTTTTAGTATTTCCTTCATGCCAATCCCAATTCTTAATTCGTACTTCGTAAATTCAAACTATCTGATTTTCAAGGTCACAATCGATAGGATGGCGAGCAAAATTCCGACAATCCAAAATCGAGTTACAATTTTACTTTCGTGATATCCTGATTTCTGATAGTGATGGTGCAATGGCGACATTTTAAAAATGCGTCGACCTTCACCATATTTTCGTTTGGTATATTTAAACCAACTCACTTGCATTACTACTGATAGATTTTCAGCTAAGAAAATTCCACACAATACCGGAATTAACCACTCTTTACGCACTGCAATTGCTATCACTGCGATAATTCCGCCAATAGTCAAACTTCCAGTATCTCCCATAAACACTTGCGCTGGGTAGGTGTTGTACCATAAAAATCCGATTAATGCTCCTACAAAAGCAGCGATGTAAATGGTAATTTCTTCCACCCTTGGGATATACATAATGTTCAGGTATTCAGAAAATATGATATTACCGGAAACCCATGCAAAAATCCCGAGTGTAAGCACAATTATGGCCGATGTTCCCGCCGCTAATCCGTCAATTCCATCTGTTAAATTCGCGCCATTTGAAACGGCGGTAATAATAAAAATGGATGCCAAAATGAAAATGACCCAAGCATATTTTTCAAGATCAGGACTGATCCACGTAACCAAATGCGCGTAATCAAACTCATTTTCTTTAACAAATGGAATAGTTGTTTTCGTAGATTTTTCTTCAGCTTTAAACAACCTGGAAGCCTCCACATTAGGGTTTTCAGCCAGAATTTCCTTTTGTTGGGCAATTGGCAACTTTTCTTTAATGGTTACATTTTGATTGAAATACAAGGTCGCACCTACAATAATTCCCAAACCTACTTGGCCTAATACTTTAAATTTCCCTTTTAAACCTTCCTTATCTTTTTTGAACTTTTTGATATAATCATCAATAAATCCGATAGTTCCCATCCAAAGTGTGGTCACCACTAAAAGGATGATATAGATATTATCAATTTTAGCGAACAGTAACACAGGAATTAAAGTGGCTATAATGATGATGATTCCACCCATTGTTGGCGTTCCAGCTTTTTCCACTTGACCTTCTAAGCCTAAATCTCTAATAGTTTCGCCAACTTGCTGTTTTTGCAAAAACCTAATAATGCGTTTCCCATAAATTGTTGAAATAAGTAACGACAAGATGATAGCCATAGCCGCCCTAAAGGTGATAAACCCTAATAGAGAAGATCCAGGGAAATCAAAGTGTTGTTTTAAATATTCAAATAGGTAATAGAGCATTGTTTATTGTTGATTGTTAATTGCTGATTGTTGACCCGCCCGAACGTTCCTTTTCGGTACGGGCAGGTTGTTGATTATAACAGTTAATTCTTAATTCTTAATTCTTAATTCTTAATTCTTAATTCTTAATTCTTAATTCTTAATTCTTAATTTATTTTCCAAGCTGCTTTAAAAATTCCTGAACAATTTTATAATCGTCAAAATCCTTTCGCACCCCTTTTATTTCCTGATAGGTTTCATGGCCTTTACCTGCAATAAGAATAATATCATTAGGTTGTGCCATTTGACAAGCGGTTTTAATAGCTTGCATCCTATCTGTAATAGAAAGTGTTTTTTTGAAATTTTGAGGCTCCACACCTTTCTCAATATCTTCTATGATTGCTTCAGGAACTTCACTCCTTGGATTATCACTGGTGAAGATCACTTTAGTGCTCAAAGCAGAAGCGATATGTCCCATTTTAGGACGCTTGGTTTTATCTCTATCGCCACCACAGCCTACAACCGTGATCAATTCTTCGTTTTTTGTACGAATACTGTTAATGGTTTCCAAAACATTTTTAAGAGCATCTGGCGTATGCGCATAATCAACAATAGCTGTGATCTTGTCGTCAGAAATGAGATATTGAAAACGTCCTGACACACTCTCCAACTCACTTATCAACCGCAGATTTTCTGTTTTTTCAAGTCCTAACAATTCCGCGGCAGCGTAAATAGCCAAAATATTATAAGCATTGAAATTTCCAATCAATCGCGTCCAAACCTCTTGATCGTTGATTTTAAGCAAAAGTCCAGTCAACTGATTTTCTAAAATCTGCGCTTTATAATCGGCATAGGTTTTTAGAGCATAAGTGCTTTTCTTAGCCTTAGTATTTTGAAGCATCACCAAACCGTTTTTATCATCGGTATTAACCAATGCAAAAGCGCTTTTTGGCAAGTTGTCAAAAAATGATTTTTTAACATCTCTATATTCTGCAAACGTAGCGTGGTAATCTAAATGATCATGAGACAAGTTTGTGAAAATGCCGCCTTCAAAGTGTAAGCCTTCTGTTCTGTTTTGATGAATTCCGTGAGAGCTGACTTCCATAAAGCAAAACTCAACACCTTCATCGCTCATCAAACTCAAATACTTATTGATCGTTAAAGAATCCGGGGTGGTATGGGTTGCTTTATGCTCATTATCATCCACCATCACCTTAACCGTAGATAACAAACCTACTTTATACCCAGCTTTCTTAAACAAGTGGTATAATAAGGTTGCCACGGTAGTCTTACCATTGGTACCAGTTACCCCAACTAACTTTAAATTCTGTGACGGATTGTCGTAAAAATTAGCAGCCATAAACGCTAAAGCCCTACTCGCGTTCTCTACAGAAATATAAGTAACACCGTTTTGCGTCTGCTCCGGCATTCTTTCGCAAACCACTGCAACCGCACCTTTCTCGATAGCCAAATCAATATATTGATGGCCATCTGTAACAGTTCCTTTGATCGCTACAAAAACATCGCCTTCAGAAATATTGCGCGAATCGAAATCTATGGAATTCACTTCCACACCCGTATTTCCAACAACAGCGTTGATGGTAACTTTATATAATATGTCTTTTAATTGCGCCATTATATATTGAGATAGACTTCTTGATTGCGTTTTACTTTATTTCCTTTTTCGATGGATTGCTTTTTCACGACACCAACACCATTAAGCTTTACAGTCAGGCCCATATTTTCCAAAAGCGCCACAGCATCCATTGCTGGCATTCCTGTAACATCTGGCATAATGGTTTTATAAGTCTGCGCTGCATCATAATAGGATTCGAAATCTTTATTAACTATTGAATTTTGAAAATTCAAAGTCTCAACTTCATCAGTAATTGGTGTGTCCGTAAAGATTTTTTGGGCGATTTTCTTAAATACAGGACCAGAAACATCAGCGCCATAATAACCAACACTCTTATCCGGTTCATGAATGACCACGATGCAAGAATATTTCGGGTTATCTGCTGGGAAGAACCCCGCAAATGATGAGATATAACTCAATTTATCCTTATTAGCATAATCCTTCTGACAGGTTCCTGTTTTGCCGGCCATGGAGAAATTAGGCGAGTACAGCTTGCTTCCTGTACCACGTTCCACCACATTTTCCAACAACTTCTTAACCTTATCTACAGTTTCCTGAGAACAGATTCGCGGATTGATAACCTCTTTCTTAAAAGGCACGATGGTTTTATCAAATTCGCGCACTTCACGCAAAAACTGAGGTTTTACCATTTCACCATTATTAGCAATCGCATTGTAGAATGTCAAAGTTTGTAAAGGCGTAAATGAAACACCATAACCATAAGCCATCCACTGCAATGCAATTCCACTCCAACGTCCGTTTTTAATTCTAGGATCAGGAATAATAGGTTCTGGCTCACCAACAATGGCCAAATCCAAACTATTATTCAAATTCATGGCATACAGACGGTCAATAAATTTGCTAGGTTGATCTTTATAAGCTTTATCAATTGCCGCAACAATAGCCGTATTTGATGACAGTTCAATGCCTCGCGCGATGGATATTTTACCATATCCGCCGTGTTTAGAATCTCTAACTTTCTTACCGTAAAAACTTAAAATCCCGTTTTTGGTATCAAAAACATCGCTTGTATCAATCACTTTATCCTCTAAAGCAGCGGTTATCGCCATGATTTTAAAGGTAGATCCAGGTTCATTACTTTCTCCAACCGCATAATTTAAACGCTCATAATAATGACCGTTTGCATTTCTACCCAAGTTGGAAATCGCTTTAATTTCACCCGTTTTTGTTTCCATGACAATCACACTTCCGTGATCGGCCTTATATTTTTCAAGCTGCTCCAACAACGCATGATGTGCAATATCCTGAATGTTAACATCGATTGTGGTATACACATCATAACCATCTTGAGGCTCAATTTCATTATAGTCCGTAATAGGCTTCCATTGACCTTTGCCAATTTTTTGCTTCATTCGATGACCATCTTTACCTCTCAAATACATCTCACCAAAAGCACCATCAATACCAGCTCTGGTTACATATCCATTCTCATCGATACGCTCAAAACCAATAGAACGCTGCGCAATACCACCCATTGGATGCTCGCGCTTTGTAGTCTGCTCAACTATAAGCCCGCCTTTATAAGCACCAAGATTCAATAGTGGAAAGTTTCGCAAACGCGTATAATCGGTGTAATTGATATTTCTTGCAATTAGGAAATATCTGTTTTTATTGATTCTTGCTTTTCTTAACTCTTTTTCATGATACCCAGAAGATTTCCCTGTGTATTTGGATAATGAATCACTTAAAGGTTTTAAATAGGTTTCGAAGGTTTTATTGGTTGGCGTTAACGCGTCAAAACGGATGTCGTATTTAGGAATTGAAGTTGCCAATAAACTGCCATCAGACGCATACACATTCCCGCGGTTAGCCGGAATAGTCACATTCTGAACGGTTCTTTTTTCAGCCAATTCCCGATACTTGTCGCCTTGCACCATTTGAATGGTAAACAACTTGAACACCACAGCCAATGCAATTACAAACATGATGCCTGCAACGAAATACAATCGGTTTAATATGTTTTTTTCAGTGTTTGCCACTAGTCTTCCTGTGATTTAACTTTTATTTTTTTTGGCGGATTAGAAGAAGGTGCAATTCCTTTTTCTGCCATTTTTTGAACGATTCCCGATTCCATTTTAAGGCGCATCAATTTTGATCTCCCATCTACGAATGCCGAGCGCCACTCCTTTACTTCATTATTTAACCGTGCGATGTCATGTACTTTTTGATCTGCACTATGAGAACTTGCAATCATCACAATGGCCAAAAAGGAAATAAAAAGGATGATTCTCCAATTTTTAAAGGAATCATCGCTGACCAAAAACTTACCTCTTAATATGTGATAAATGTTATTTTTCATCCCAGCTCCCGCGAAGGCAGGAATCTCTTTTAATTAAACAATACAGATTCTTGTGATTATATTTTCTTAGCGATGCGAAGCTTAGCGCTTCGTGCTCTACTATTTTCTTTAATCTCAGCTTTGGACGGCACGATTAATCCGCCGACCTTTTTTAAAGGCACTTCAAAATTTCCAAAAACATCACGTTCAGGTTCTCCTTCAAATAATCCATTTCTGATAAAGCGTTTCACTAATCTATCTTCCAAGGAATGGTATGAGATACAACACAAGCGTCCATCAACTTTCAACACTTCTGGAGTTTGGGTCAAAAATTCTTTTAAGGCTTCAATTTCCTGATTCACCTCTATTCTGATTGCCTGATAAATTTGCGCCAAAACCTTATTCTCGTTTTTGTGTTTTACAAACTTTTTTAAGACCTCTTTTAACTGCTCGCTAGATATAATTTCTTCCTTTGCACGCTCTTCAACAATCACTTTTGCCATTGCTGGAGCTTGACGTAATTCGCCGTACTGCAACAACACATCAGCAATTTGATCTTCATCATATTTATTAATGACATGAAAGGCAGACAATTTATTATCCTGGTTCATGCGCATATCCAAATCTGCTTCAAATCGTGTAGAAAATCCACGTTCAGCTACATCAAATTGATGTGAAGACACTCCAAAATCAGCCAAAATGCCGTCTACTTCTTTCGCGCCATAAAAACGTAAAAAACGTTTGATGAATCTGAAATTCTCGTTGATCAACATAAAGCGATCATCATCAATAGCATTCGACAAAGCATCTTTATCCTGATCAAAAGCGAACAATTTCCCGTTTGGTCCGAGGCGTTTTAGTATTTCTTTACTGTGACCACCGCCACCAAAAGTGACATCCACATACACACCATCAGGCTTAATATTTAAGCCATCCACTGTTTCAGTAAGCAAAACCGGATTATGATATTCCATCTGTGTCATCATCTTGTCCCATAACTTCTTCGGCTAAGTCTGCAAAATCGTCAGCCGCGTCATCTATAGCTTGTTCATATTTATCTTTATCCCAGATCTCCACAATATTAATTGCTGAAGACACTACGATTTCCTTAGAAATTCCAGAAAACGTCATTAAATCCTTAGGAATCAACAAACGGCCCGCACTATCCACTTCTACCATTTTCACTCCAGCCGTAAATCGTCTTATGAAATCGTTATTTTTCTTTTTGAAGCGATTCAGCTTGTTCATTTTTTGCATCAAAGACTCCCATTCGGTCATTGGATACAATTCCAAACAAGGTTGAAAAACCGCTCTTTTTAAAACAAAACCGTTTTGAAGTGCAGGCAACAGCTGTTTTTTGATCGCAGCAGGTAGCATAAGCCTCCCTTTGGCGTCAACTTTACATTCGTATGTCCCTATTAATGAGTTCAAAAGCTTTTGGTTCTGTTTCTATAGACTAAGATTCAAATATATTGAAAATATTACCACCTTTTACCACAATTTACCACTTTTGTTGATAAGTTTAGCTTTTTGAAGCTTATTTTCGATAAAATGCAGGATTCACAAATAATTAATTACTTGTTTTTCAGTCGATTAAAAAGTGGGAGAAAAGTGGAAATTCAGTTGTAAACAACTAATGAAGAAGTTATGCTTGGAAACTGCTCAAAAAGAAATAAAATTTGAATGAAATAACTATATTTGTTTTTTATGCATAACTACTAACCATTAATGAGACACCTCTTAAAAAAAGAAAAAAATTACAGTTATATTGAAGTAGGCGAAGGCAAACCCATCATTGTTCTCCATGGATTAATGGGCGGGTTGAGTAATTTTGGTGCTGTTTTAAATCATTTTGGCGACAAAGGCTATAAAGTTATTATCCCAGAATTACCGATTTATTCCATGTCTTTGCTCAAAACCAATGTGCGAAGCTTTGCAAAATATCTTCATGATTTTATTGCCTATAAAGAGCTGGACGACGTTATTTTGCTCGGAAATTCTTTAGGTGGCCATATTGGACTTTACCACACTAAACTATACCCGGACAAAGTAAAAGCACTCATTATTACTGGAAGTTCTGGCTTGTATGAAAGTGCGATGGGCGGTGGTTACACCAAACGTGGCGATTATGAAGTGATCAAGAAAAAGGCACAAGATGTTTTTTATGATCCTGAAATTGCGACCAAAGAAATTGTTGATGAAGTTTATGAAACGGTCAACGATAGAAATAAATTGATCAAAACTTTAGCCATTGCGAAAAGCGCAATACGTCACAACATGGCTAAAGATCTTCCTAACATGAATTTGCCAGTGTGCATCATTTGGGGAAAAAACGATATTGTAACACCTCCTGAAGTAGCTGAAGAATTTCATCAACTTTTACCGGATTCCGACTTGTATTGGATTGATAAATGTGGTCATGCTGCAATGATGGAGCACCCTGAGGAATTCAATAAAATTCTTGCCGAATGGCTTGAGAAACGGAATCTTTAAACTCCGTTTAAGCTAAAGTTAGCGGACATCTGACCACTGACTATTAATAAAATAAAAAACTTCGCGTTCTTTGCGTCAAACTTGGCGACCTTTGCGTTTAAAATCCAAATAAAATGATCATCAAAACTGCCGAATTTTTAATGAGCAACTCCGAAGTGGAAAAATGCCCTAAGGATACACTGCCAGAATATGCTTTTATTGGGCGTAGTAATGTTGGCAAGTCTTCATTGATCAACATGTTGACCAATCATAAAAATTTAGCAAAAACATCAGGAAGACCAGGAAAAACACAGCTGATCAATCATTTTTTAATCAATAAAAATTGGTTCCTAGTCGATTTGCCTGGCTATGGATATGCGCGTGTTTCTAAAACTTCAAAAAAGAAATTCCAAAAATTCATCACCGACTATTTCGAAAAGAGACAACAATTAGTGTCGGCATTTGTATTGGTGGACTTAAGACATGAGCCACAAAAAATTGATTTGGAATTTATGGAATATATGGGCGAAAACGGGATTCCGTTTTCTATTATTTTCACAAAAGCAGACAAATTGAAACCTAAGGCTATCTTGCGAAATGCAGAAGCTTATATGCAAGAACTTCTTAAAACATGGGAGGAAACTCCTAAATACTTTATCACATCCTCTACTAATGCTGTTGGACGAGATGAAGTTTTAGCTTTTATAGATGCCACCAATCAAGAAATTAATGCTTTAAGACAAGGTTAATTATTACCGGATTCATTCATAATAAGACAAAAAAAAATGCTCCAAGTTTTCTCAAACTTGGAGCATTTTTCATTTGATATCAAAAGGGCTATTCCTTCATATGATTTGCAACCTTTTTAACGGTATACGTCGTTCTCAGATCATTCAATACGTTAAGCGCTTCTTCAACATACACATCATGGCTCAACGCCTTGTGCCAACGCTCACGTTTTTCCTTTAAAACACTATCTGCAGCCATTAACTTATTTTCATAAGGCAATGAGCTAAAGGTTAAATCTGTTTTATAATCTGTTAGTCTCTCAAACTGTTTCGCCTCATCCTCATTAAGTTTTAAAGCAGCTTTATAATTATCATACTTAAGTGAATAAAGTTCCTTATCTCTGATTTTTTTAACCCATTTAGCGTTTTCATCAATAAGTTTTAATTGCTCATTCTGTGCAATTCTAGCCTTACTATTTTCAATCGCTTTTTTGTAATCTACATAGTTTTCCCATACATTATAATCAGTAGCGTCAATTTTATCGTAGGCTAATGGATTGTCTTGATTCTTTTCACCCAAAGCAATATAACTGTAACGGTCCGGAACTACAACATCACTTTTTACACCTTCCAACTGCGTAGAACCACCGTTGATTCTATAATACTTTTGGATGGTATACTTAAGCGCGCCCATATCGCCACTCGTATTGTTTTTTACCATTCGGTTTAAATCCAATACCGTTTGAACGGTTCCTTTACCAAAGGTTTGCTCACTACCAATAACCAATGCACGTTTGTAATCTTGCATTGCGGCTGCTAAGATTTCTGAAGCTGATGCTGAATTCTCATTCACCAAAATCACTAACGGACCATCCCAAGCAATAGATTTATCTTTATCTCTCAGGACTTCTTTTTGTCCACCAGTAGTTTTTACCTGAACAATTGGACCATCCTTAATAAACAATCCAGCCATATCAATTACGGTTTGTAAAGATCCTCCACCATTGTTTCTAAGATCTAACACCAAGCCTTCAATATTTTCTTTTTTAAGACGCTCAATCTCCAATTTAACATCAGTAGCTGCGTTTCTTTTGTTATAATCGTCCATATTGACATAAAACCCAGGAAGATTAATCACGCCAAACTTCTTACCATCTTTTATAACCGTAGATGATTTGGCATAAACCTCCTCCAACTCTACGACATCTCTAGTAAT
The DNA here is from genome assembly GCF_947500795.1 of uncultured Gelidibacter sp. Classification (GTDB taxonomy): domain Bacteria; phylum Bacteroidota; class Bacteroidia; order Flavobacteriales; family Flavobacteriaceae; genus Gelidibacter. The sequence goes on from NZ_CANMTE010000003.1 coordinate 410,953, forward strand.
CGTCAAATCTTCAATAGTACCATCAACCCTTTTTGTAGTTAAAATGACATTCGTTCCTTTTGGACCTTTAATCAGTTTTACCGCATCTTCAAGACGCATCCCTACAATATTTACAGAAGGCTGATCATCATCTTGTTTTACTTTCAAGATCTGATCTCCTACTTCCAATTTATTTTGTTTCCATGCCGGACCACCACTGATTACTTCCGTAATGGTAATCACATCCATTTTCTTTTGCAATCTAGCACCAATACCTTCAAATTTACCAGACATAGCAACGTCAAAACGTTCTTTATCTTCTGGTGCGTAATAGAATGTATGCGGATCAAATTCAGCAACAATAGCGTTTAAATACACTGAAAACCAATCTTCACGTTGACGTTCTTCGATATAATCGTAAAGTTCATTTAACGAGTTCAGTGTTAATTCACGTGCTTCTTTTTCCAATTCCGCCAAGGATTTCTTCTCTGTAACATCAGAAAGCTTTTCCGCAGTCTCAATTACCTCTTCCTCACCTTCAATAATCGTCATTTCCTGAACTTTCTTCTTATTAGAAAATGTATTTTCCTGTTGTGAAATCAAATCGTCATAATTAGCGATGGTAGAAAACTTCAGTTGGGTTCTCCAACGCTCGCGCATGTCCTTTTTCGACTTTACATAGTCCAATTTCTTGTATTCCGTATTGATTTCTTCATCAATGCTAAAATCAAAAGGATTACTTAACACATCCTTGTACATTGCTTTAGATTCGTCAAAACGCTGTAATAGTCGTTGGTGAGTCAGATTAAAAAATGTTAAATCGTGGTTTTTCAATTGGTCATCAATCTGATCTTTATAAGCTTCAAACTCTTTAATATCTGAGGCGTAAAAATATCTCTTGAAGGGATCCAATTGATCTAAATAACTTTTAAAAACCTGCTCTGAGAATTCGTCGTTGATGTCTCTCGGACTAAAGTGACCTTCGCCTAAAACATAAGTTATCAACTGCATCAACAATTTATCTTTGTCCGGATCGTCAAAACTTTTGGTAGTAAAACTGCAAGACGCGAATGCCAACATAAGCGCCAACAATAAAATCTTATAATTCCTTTTCATAATATCTTTCATATGTTATAATGGCATTGTTAATGTCTAAACGCAATAGACCCTTTATTATTTTTCACTAAAGTAAAAGAAAAAACCGTGCCAATAAAAGCTATGGCTACTAATTTTTTGTTAAACCAACGAGAATACGGGAATAACGCCTATTTTATGTATTTTAGCAGACTCAATAAGATTTTAGAATGAAGAAAAGACCATTGATTTTAGTAACTAATGATGACGGCATTACAGCTCCCGGAATCCGTACATTAATTGAAGTTATGAAAACCATTGGCGAGGTAGTAGTGGTTGCTCCGGACAGTCCGCAGAGTGCCATGGGTCACGCCATAACCATTAATTCTACTTTGCATGTTGAACAAGTTCACATCGATACTGAAGTTGAAGAATACAGTTGCTCAGGTACGCCTGCCGATTGCGTTAAATTAGCGGTAAAACAAATTTTGGGACGACGTCCGGATATTTGTGTTTCTGGAATTAATCATGGGTCAAATTCATCAATCAACGTTATTTATTCGGGTACTATGAGTGCTGCTTTGGAAGCTGGGATTGAAGGCATTCCAGCTGTTGGATTTTCATTATGTGATTATAATTGGAACGCCAATTTTGAGGCTTGTAAATCTTTTGTAAAAACGATAGTTGAAAACGTACTAGAAAACAGTTTACCAACTGGGGTCGTTTTAAATGTCAACATTCCAAATTTGGCTAAAAAGGACATTAAAGGCGTTAGAATTTGTCGCCAAGCAAAAGCAAATTGGGAAGAAGAATTTGATAAACGTCAAAACCCACAAGGTCGCGATTATTATTGGCTAACCGGCAAGTTTGTAAATCTTGACAACGGTGAAGATACTGATGAATGGGCCTTAGAAAACGGCTATGTTTCAGTGGTTCCCGTCCAATTTGACCTTACTGCACACCATTGCATTCAGAACTTAAACTCTTGGAATTTAAATGATTAAAAAGGAACTATTTATTGGGTTTTTGGTAGGATTAATAGCCAACGCCATCGGATTTATTATTGCAATTCTCCTTTTCGGAAACGGGGAGGATATTGTTACAGCCTACAGACAATCATTAGCACAAGGTTTTTTTAGCAAACTCGTCAGCATGGGCGCGATATTAAATCTTGTTGCCTTTTTTATGTTTCTAAAAGTGAAACGTGATTATCGTGCACGCGGTGTAATTTTCGCCACAATTGCAGTAACCATTGTCACGTTTTTAGTAAATTACAAATAAAACGGTTAGGCTTAGGTCTATCCCACTCACTATAATCGGCATTTTCAACATATGAAATATTATATCATTGCTGGTGAAGCTTCCGGAGATTTACATGGCGCAAATCTTATGAAAGCCTTGCAAAAACAAGACGGCGACGCTCAATTTAGGTTTTGGGGCGGCGACTTAATGCAGGCTGTTAGTCCGACGTTGGTAAAACATTATCGCGATTTGGCTTTTATGGGTTTTTTAGAAGTGGTCATGAACTTAAAGACAATCGCTAAAAATCTGTCCTTTTGCAAAAAAGACATCGAAAGCTACAATCCAGATGCCATTATCTTTATTGACTATCCTGGTTTTAACTTGCGAATCGCAAAATGGGCCAAACAGAAAGGGTTTCGAACGCATTATTATATTTCTCCACAAATCTGGGCTTGGAAGGAAAACAGAATCCATGACATTAAACGTGATGTTGATAAAATGTATGTCATTCTTCCTTTTGAAAAATCATTTTATGAAGACAAACATGATTTCCCTGTCGAATTTGTTGGTCACCCATTAATTGATGCCATTGCCGACAGAACTCAGGTGATGAACGGCGATTTTAGGGCCAAACACGGACTGTCAGACAAACCTATCATTGCATTATTACCGGGAAGCAGAAAACAGGAAATCCGTAAAATGCTGGCCGTCATGCTCAGCGTTGTTAAAGATTTTGAAGCGTATCAGTTTGTTATTGCTGGTGCACCAAGTCAGGATTACGAATTTTATAGCAGTTTCATTAAAAAGGAAAATGTGACTTTTGTTGACAATAAGACTTATGACTTATTGAGTTTATCTAGCGCCGCACTCGTAACATCAGGCACAGCGACTTTAGAAACGGCATTATTTAAAGTACCAGAAGTTGTTTGCTATAAAGGAAGTTGGCTTTCTTATCAGATTGCGAAACGCATTATTAAGCTCGATTACATTTCTTTGGTCAATTTAATTATGGACAAGCCTGTTGTTACGGAGTTGATTCAAGATGATTTTAATACCAAACGTTTAAAGAAAGAATTAGAGGCTATTCTCAATACAGAAAAGCGCGAAGTTCTTTTCATGGATTATTTTGAATTGGAAAAGAAATTGGGCGGAAAAGGTGCCAGTAAGAAAACAGCGCGGTTGATTTATGAAGATGTAAAAACACTCCATAATACCGATTAGTTAAAAAAAATATTTTTTTTGATACTAATCCTAAAAACTGATCGTTCTTTCCTAAGAAAAAAAAATATTGACCATAACTAAAATTAGCTATTTTTGGGAATCTTGTAGAAATCAAAAATACCTTTATAAAAATACAGTTCTAATTTGATGAAACCGATTGTCCTTTTCCTGCTTGTAGCACTCACGCTAAGCAGTTGTAAATCTTCTCAGCAGATTGCAACTTTCAAATCAGAAACCATTAAACCACAAACTCTTAAAATTGACTTACAACCCATAGAAGTCACTTCAAGTTTCGACTTTTCGACCGACCTCCAGCCCATCGAATTATTTTCATTAGAAGACGTTGCACCAAACACTTACTACTCTTTAGCTGATAGAATTGTGGATTATGCATTTGAATTTGACGGCGTAAGATATAAACGAGGCGGCACTTCAAAAGAAGGTATGGATTGCTCAGGATTGGTAGTGACAACATTTGAAAAGGAAAATATTTCATTACCAAGAGTTTCAAGAGACATTGCCCTTACCGGTGACAAAGTAGATTTAAAAGAAGTTACTAAAGGCGATTTATTATTTTTCGCCACCCGTAGAAATAGTAAGATTATTAGTCATGTGGGGATTGTTACCACAGTGAAAGATGGCACTATAGAATTTATACATTCCAGTACAAGCCAAGGCGTCATCGTTTCCAATATGGCTGAAAAATATTGGCACCACGCATTTATTGAGGCAAGGCGCGTGATCTAATTAAACACGATTTACAATTACAAAGTTGTCATTCTAGAATTTTGTCCTGAATTTTACTTACAAATCCTATTTTCATTGGTTAATTGACATAAAACAAGTAGCACCTTGCTTAATGTTAGTATAAATTGATATTTTTATCAAAAATTAGCTCACAAATGAAAAAGATCGCCCTAATCCTTCTTCTATTGGTCGCTTTTAGTAGCTGTAAAAGTTCTAAACGCGTTGTTACCACAAAATCTAAGACAACTAAAATTGATAGAAGGTCCACACCTTCAGCACCCGCAAACCCATTAGCAGAGAATATTATTGATTATGCGATGAAGTTTGAAGGTGTCAAATATAAATATGGTGGCACTACAAAAAAAGGGATGGATTGTTCGGGCTTAATCGTGACTTCCTTTAATAGCGAAAATATTGCTTTACCAAGAACCACAACCGATATGGCTGTTGCGGGCGATTGGATAGATTTAAAAGAGGTTGTAAAAGGAGATTTATTGTTTTTTGCCACTCAAAGAAACAGCCGAAAAGTGAGTCATGTTGGGATTGTAACCGAGGCCAGAGATGGGAATGTTGAATTCATACATGCGAGCACCAGCAATGGCGTTATTGTGTCCAACTTAGCCGAAAAATATTGGTACTTTGCCTTTGTTCAGGCAAGACGTGTTCTATAAGCCTTATTTGTAGTAACTTAGAGCGCATGAAGTTACTCAACTTTGCGCTCATTAAGATTACCATTAGCCTCATCATAGGCATTCTCTTTGCATTTTATGTCCCCGTTTCTTTAATAATCATTCTTGTTGTAGTTGCAACCTCTATTCTTGGTCTGGCGACATTCCTCATTATTGAAAAAGGCCGCTTGGTTAAGTCTGCAGGATTTGGGTTGCTCACGTTTCTGACTTTTTTTGCAGTTGGAATTCTCACCTTTCAGATCCATGATCAAAAAACCTTCAAAACGCATTATACGCAACATGTACATCCAACTCAGGATACGATAGAAACGATAACGTTTCGCATTCGAGAAGTATTAAAACCCACCGCTTATCATGACAAATATGTTGTCGATATTTTAAAGGTCAACAACCAAGTTTTAAGTGGAAAGACTTTGCTAAACGTCCAAAAAGACAGTCTTAACCCGCCAATCAATGTGGATGGCATTTATACGTCGTTTACAAGTTTCAAAGACGTGAATGCGCCTCTTAATCCGAATCAATTCGACTACAAAGCATATCTCCAAAAACAGTACATATACCATCAAGTTTTTACAGACCGTGACCATCTCTTAAAAGTGCCCTCAGAAAAGCACACGCTTTTTGGATATGCTGCCAATCTACGACGCACTATTAATTCAAAATTAAAAGCAAAGAATTTGAAATCGGACGAGTTGGCGCTTATCAATGCGTTGCTTTTAGGCCAACGACAAGATATTAGTCCCAAGATTTTTGATAGCTATTCTAAAGCAGGCGCCATCCATATCCTTGCAGTATCAGGATTGCATGTGGGCATCATTTTGATAATGCTCAATCTGCTTTTTAAGCGCTTGGAATATCTGAGACATGGGAAACTCATTAAAACGATAGTCATAGTTCTCATTTTGTGGAGTTTTGCAATAATTGCCGGATTATCAGCTTCGGTTACGAGAGCTGTTATGATGTTTAGTGTGGTGGCTATCGGCATGAATTTAAAACGCCCTGCCAACATTTATAACACCTTGGTCATTTCCATGTTTTTCCTCCTCCTATTTAAGCCCATGTTTCTCTTTGATGTTGGGTTTCAAATGAGTTATTTGGCCGTTATTGCTATTGTCAGTATACAGCCTTTAATTGTCAACTTATGGCAGCCCAAATTAAGACCTGTAAAATATATGTGGCAAATACTTACGGTGACTTTAGCTGCCCAACTCGGTGTCGTGCCCATAAGTCTATTTTACTTCCATCAATTTCCAGGCTTGTTCTTTTTATCCAACCTTGTCATCATACCTTGTTTGGGTATCATTTTAGGACTTGGTATTGTAGTGATCTTTCTGGCTCTAACCAATCTTTTGCCGGCGTGGTTAGCTGACATTTATGGCAGTATCATCAGCATTATGAATAGTTTTGTACGATGGGTGTCTCTTCAGGAACAATTTGTTTTTAAAGACATCTCCTTCAGTTTGCTCAAAGTTCTTGCGGCATACGTATTAATTCTTGCGCTCTTCATGCTCGCGAAGAGGCACAACTTCAAACGATTGGCTATCGCTATGATAACTGTACTATTATTTCAATCGGCTTTAATTTTTGATAAAAAACAGCTTAAGAGCGAGGAATTTATTGTGTTCCATAAGAGCAGATTCAGTCTCATTGGCTTGCGATCTAATGCGTCACTGATAATACATCACAACATGGATAGTTCGAGTGTTTCAAAGGAAAATAACATCAAAAATTATAAGATTGGAAATGCAATAAACACTATCACAAATACCACTTTAGAGAACGTTTACATGTTCAACAACCAAAGCATTTTAGTTATTGATAGTTCTGGTGTATATAATATTCCGAAACTTAATCCTGATTATGTTCTCTTAAGGAATTCGCCCAAAGTCAACTTGACAAGACTTTTAGATTCCATAAATCCTAAATATATCATTGCAGATGGCAGCAATTATAAGTCCTATTCCAATCGGTGGGAAGCAACTTGTAAGACACAAAAAACCCCTTTCCACATGACCAGTGAAAAGGGGGCATTTATTTTAAAGAAATGATCTTAGTTTCTAAACAAAATCAATCTCGTTCCGTTTTTATTAACCTTTAAATTGAGGTTTAAAAGCACTGTAATAGGCATTAAAATCCTCTTGGGTTTTCATTTCCTTATGCGTATCCTTCAAGAACATTTTAAGGTACAACTCCAATTGCTGTGGATTTTGATAACCTCTTAATGGGAAAATTAAATCTCCATTTTCATCAAAAAAGACAATCGTTGGGTAGGCATTAATTTGAAGCGCACTCGTTAAGTCGTGCACGCTATTTCTACGACTTGCCAATTCTGGCTTATAATTTCTATTGGAATAGCTGTTGTTTTTGTACTTAACCACCTCATTCCCTTCACCATTGAATTTTACAGCATAGTAGTTATCATTAACGTATTTTGCCACATCAGGATTTTGAAAGGTGTTTTTATCCAACATTTTACAAGGGCCACACCAATTGGTATAAACGTCCATCATAATTTTTTTAGGCTTCTTTTTTTGAAGGGCAAGCGCTTCTTCAAAAGTGACCCATTTTATCTGTTGTGCTATGCTGCCGAATGACACTAACATAGTCAACACCAATAGCAATCCGATTTTCTTCATATCTCAAAATTTTTACAAAGCTAATAAGTTAAATCAAAAAATGCTCCAAGGTTGGAGCATTTCACGTTTTTTTAACGATTTATAATTTTATCTCACCCCATGCATAAGTTTCTTAAGCACTGGATTTAATACCATAGAAACCAATCCGACGGCAATAGGAATAACCGCAAATATCAAGAAGAATACACCTAATGAATATTCAGCAGAAATCTTATCGATCATCCCTCCCATGGTGTTCGCTACTTTTTGTCCAACCGCAATTGCCAAGTACCACACCCCGAACATAAATCCGATCATACGGGCTGGCACTAATTTGCTCAAATAAGACAATCCTAAAGGCGATAGGCAAAGTTCACCCATGGTATGTAACAAGTATGCCAATATCAAGAAAATCATGCTTACAGAGGCTGATTTGGCCCCTGAAGGGATATCTGAAGCGCCGTAGGCCAAAATTGCAAACCCCAATCCTAATAACACCAATCCGATAGCATATTTCATTGCCGCACTCGGATTGTATTTGCTTTCCCACCACTTCGAAAAAATAGGTGCTAATGTGATAATAAAGAACGAATTTAAAATACCAAACCACGTGGCATCAACCTTCAATTCATCTGAAAAAGATTTATCATAAATACGGTAAAGTACCAATCCCCAAACGCCAATAAATGCAATCGCTAAAATGATGTTTGAGGCGCCAATTCTTGTAAACGTCTTTCTGAAAATAAGGACAATCACATAAGTGATAATGATTAATGGAATCGTAGTCAATAACCCATCAACAATTTTAAATATTGTAGCGGCACTTCCATTTAAATCTCTATTGGTATAATCGCTAGCAAACAAGGTCATCGACCCTAATGATTGCTCAAAGAAAGCGAAAAAGAACACTGTAAATAATGCAAAAACAGAAACTGCAATCAAACGATCTCTAACGATTGGTAGGTAACGTGCAATTCTGGCTACTAATAGAATTAAAAATAATATTAACGCTGCAATCACCACAACATTAGAACCACTCATGCCCATAAACTCAAAAGGGAACATTGTGCTTCCGCCAATTTTCTCCATCGGATCATTGAACAAATACAACAACCCTCCAATAGAGGATAGCGCTATAAGAATTTTATCAAAGGCTGTGAATGGGTTCAGCTTAATAGCAGCTTCCACTTCTTCTTTTTCTAACTCTAATTCTGTAGGAACTTTAACATCTTGCACCACATCCAACTTCTTCGTTGGGGCAGCACCAACTTGACCGAAAATTTTATGAGCCAATACAAACTGAAGCATTCCTAAAAACATAAAAATTCCGGCAAGACCAAATCCGTAGGCCCATCCGTAATTTTCAGCTAAGTAACCACAAAGCATCATCCCGAAAAAGGCACCTGCATTTACGCCCATATAAAAAATGGTGTATGCGCCGTCTTTTTTAGACTCTCTCGTTTTGTACATCTCAGAGATAATAGAGGTGATATTTGGCTTAAAGAAACCAGTACCAATTACCAACAATGCTAAACCTAAGTAGAATGACATTGTAGTTTCCAAGGCCATAGCTGCGTGACCAAGCGTCATTATAATACAACCAATAACAACGGCCATGCGGTATCCTGTCCATTTATCTGCAATCCAACCGCCAATAATTGGGGTTAAATATAACAGCGATGCATAAGTCCCAATAAGTGACAATGCGTGTTCACGAGGCCAATCCCATCCTGGATTGTCGCTCATCATCGGCGCCGTTAAAAACAAGATTAAAAGGATTCGCATTCCATAAAAAGAAAAACGTTCCCACATCTCTGTAAAGAAGAGAATAAACAATCCTACTGGATGACCTAAAACAGTGTCTTTAAAAAGATTTTCAATGTCCGTATTCATAATGTATTACTAGTTTTTATGTTCTTGTTGCGCTAAATCAAATTTTTCCTGTTCCCTAATTTCTCTTTCATCATCTTCAGCACCATGCGTCAAACGTTTTAAAGGTTTTAACATCGCAAGGACTAAAATTCCGAACAGTACTGTAAAAATTGTAATTCCTGAAAACACAGCGTATTCTCCGTATTCAGATGCATTTTCACCTAAAATACCAGCCACTTTATTTCCCAATCCTGTTGCAGCAAAATATACACCCATCATCAATGACGCATATTTTACAGGCGCCAATTTCGTGATAAAAGATAAGGCTACAGGAGACGAACACAGCTCTCCAATAGTGTGGAATAAATAAGCAAATACCAACCAATACATAGCAGAACTACCATTGGCATTATATTCTTTAGCAGCAAAAATCATAAACACAAAACCTAGTCCCATAATCATGGTACCTACAGCCATTTTGAATAATGACGATGCTTCTTTTCCTTTTAGTTTTCTCTTAGCCCAAAATCCAGCTACTAACGTTGCGAAAAGAATAATGAATCCGGCGTTTAAGCCTTGGAACCAAGTCGCAGGAATTTCCCAACCCATGAAGATTCTATCGGTTTTTTCACTGGTATAAATACTCATCAAACCTCCAGCTTGCTCAAAAGCTCCCCAGAATACGATGACAATAAGGAACGATAATAGCAACACCAAAAATCTGTCTTTTAGAATTTGAGTGGTTAAATTTTTATAAATCATCATCATTACGCCGGCAACCATTGCAATAAAAATATAAAGGGCTGTGTATGCCCAATTATCGACACCATCATAAGTAAATCCAGCATAGACGGCATATGCGCAAATCAACAATACGATTCCTAATTGTAAAGGCGATTGCGATAATTTGGCGAAAAGCTGTACTAAAGACACATCCTCTTTCTTCTCTTGTTCTGTGGGCTTGTTTCCAACATGCACTAAAAACTTTTGACCGTATAAATAAACCATCAAACCAAAAAGCATCGCAATACCTGCAAGACCGAAGCCATAATGCCAGCCTATCGTTTCACCAACATAACCAACAATAAAGGTTGCCAATAAAGAGCCTAAGTTAATACCAATGTAGAATATGCTAAATCCTTTATCACGTCTGATATCGCCTTCTTTATAAAGACCACCTACCATGGTAGAAATATTAGGTTTTAACAGACCAACACCTAAAATAATCAAGGCAAGACCTGTATAAAATGCCCACATTTGATCAAAAGCCAAGATTCCATGACCCGCCACTAAAATTAAAGCACCATAGAGTACAGCCTTTTTCTGACCAAAGATTTTGTCAGCCAACATACCTCCAGGAATGGACATCACGTATACCAACATGGTGTACCAACCGTATAACATTATAGATTCGGAATTCAACCACCCCAATCCAGGATTGTCAGCTGTGGTTTTCTGAACTAAATAAAGCGTTAATAATGCTCTCATGCCATAGTAAGAGAAGCGTTCCCACATCTCTGTAAAAAACAGGATGTATAGTCCGACTGGATGGCCCCAAAGTTCTCTTTGACTTGGTTGAATTGTTGTTGTACTTGACATAAGATTTAGATTAGTTAGCGTTTATAAAACTTGTTTTAATACTATTTCAATTTATTCTGAAAATGATTTCATTCTCAAAATCAAAAATCAAAACAGGTATCATGTAATAGGTCTTTATAATATTGAGAAAAGAGTCTATTGGTGTTATAGACTCTTTTCTCTTCTCTGTAATATTTATTGTTCTTGCAATCTCAAATATTGATTACTAATTAATGCCATGCATCATTTTCTTTAATTTCCCGTTGAATATCAAAAGCATTAATGCGGCAAATAATGGAATGGCTGCAATCATGATAAAGAATGTTGACAAGGAATAAGTTTGCGATATTTTATCGATATAGGCACCTGTCCAACCTGCAATGAAATTGGCAATTGCTGAGGCTGTAAACCACAGGCCAAATAACATTCCCACGAATTTTTTAGGTGATAATTTACTTACATAAGATAATCCTACTGGAGATAAGCATAACTCACCCATGGTATGGAAGAAGTAAGCTAAAATTAACCAGATCATACTTACAGATGCGGTTTTTGCACCTTGAGGAATACTCATACTTCCATAAGAAAGTGCAAAGAAACCAACGGCTACCAAGATAAGTCCTAAAGCAAACTTCACTGGTCCGGAAGGATCCCATACTTTCTCCCATAGCTTACTAAACGATGATGCTAAAGTAATAATGAAAAACGAGTTTAATATTTGAAACCATGACACTGTTACCTCTGTTGCCTCTAAAGAGAACTCACGGTAAACTTTCCAAATACCTAATATCCAAATAATCACAAATGAAACGGTTGTAAAAATGATTGTCATTGGATACTTTGCATAAATTTTCTTTCCTAGACCAACCAATACATACGTTACGACTGCCATAGGGAAGATAGTCAGTATGGCATCTACCCATTTAAAGATGAGTCCGGAATTACCCGTTAAGGCTCTTTGGGTATAATCTTTAGCAAACAGAGTCATTGATCCACCTGCCTGTTCAAAAGCGAAGAAGAAGAATATACTCGCAATCATTAAAACGAATACAACAATTAATCGATCTTTAATGACATTCGGTGCTAATACTTCATCATCCTTATCTCTTTCAGCTATTGCTAATTTCTCCTCTTTTGTAGCATGTGTTCCAACGCTTCCAAATATTTTTTGTCCAAAATAGAATTGTAGCATCCCAAAAAACATGAATACACCAGCTAAACCAAATCCGTAGTGCCATCCAATTTTTTCTCCAATATAACCACACAATAACATTCCTAAAAAGGCACCTGCATTAATACCCATGTAAAAAATGGTGTAGCCTGCATCCTTTTTAGTACTTGTATCCGGATATAACTGCCCTACCATTGACGAGATATTCGGTTTAAACATACCGTTACCCAAAATCATAAGCGCCAAACCTAAATAGAAAAAGTATGGTGTAAAGCCTTCAAGCGCCATCGAAGCATGCCCTAAAGTCATGATTGCAGCACCAATCAGAATTGCTTTTCTATAACCTGTAAATCTATCGGCAATAAATCCACCCAATAACGGGGTTAAATACACCAAACCTGTGTATAAACCATATAATTTTAGGGCCTCTTCATTTGTCCAACCCCAGCCGCCACTTAGCAATTCACTCACTAAAAAGATGGTCAATAAGGCACGCATTCCATAATAACTGAAACGCTCCCACATTTCTGTAAAAAATAACACGAATAATCCGGCAGGGTGTCCCATTACCATTTTATCATCAATACCTTGCTTTTGAAGGTGAACGACTAATCCTGGATCATTATCTTGACTCATAGAATATAATTTAATTTAGTTTATAGGTTTTCGTTAATAAAATTCGTCATTTTAGTATATAAATGTAATCTCGTGTTGCCACCGTAAATGCCATGGTCATTGTCTGGATAAATCATCCATTCAAATTGTTTGTTGGCTTGAATAAGGGCTTCCACCATTTGCATGGTATTTTGAACATGCACGTTGTCATCTCCTGATCCGTGGATCAACAAGAAATTGCCTTTTAATTTATCCACATGGTGAATAGGAGAATTCTCATCATAACCTGTAGGATTTTCTTGCGGCGTGGTCATGTAGCGTTCCGTATAAATAGAGTCATAAAAACGCCAGCTTGTTACCGGAGCAACTGCAATAGCCATTTTAAAGACATCATTCCCTTTAAATAAGGCATTACTACTCATAAATCCGCCGTAACTCCATCCCCAAATCCCCATACGATCTTGATCAATATAAGCTCTTGAACCTAATTGCTTAGCGGCTTCAATTTGGTCTTCAACTTCGTATTTACCCAATTCATTTTGAGTCACCTTTTTAAAATCAGCACCTTTAAATCCTGTGCCTCTACCATCAACACAAGCCACAATATAGCCTTGTTGTGCTAAATAATAATACCAATAATCATTGGCACTATTCCAAGAGTTTTTCACAGATTGAGACCCTGGTCCTGAATACTGAAACATAAATAACGGATAGGTTTTAGACGCATCAAAATTAGCCGGTTTAATCATCCACATGTTCAAATCATTCCCGTTAACAGCAATAGTGCTGAATTCTTTTGCAGGCAAATTGTAGCCTTCCAAATTATTCTCTAAAGCCACATTGTCTTTGATCACTTTAACCAATTTACCGTCCTTTGCGGTATGTAAGGTGTATTTTGGAGCTGTTGTAGCACTTGAGTATGTGTTGATGAAATAAGTAAAATCAGCACTGAAATTAGCCGAATTTGTTCCTTCATTCTGAGTCAGACGCTTTTTGTTCTTCCCATTAATTTTTATGGAATAGACATCTCTATTGATGGAACCATTTTCTACTGATTGATAGAAAATCGTATTATTCTTTTCATCAAAACCATAGTAATTAGTCACTTCCCAAGGCCCTTTGGTTACTTGATTGATCAATTTACCATCTTTTGAATACAAGAAAATATGATTGTAACCATCCTTTTCTGAAGTCCAAATAAAACTATTGTCCTGTAAAAAGGTTAGGTTATCCGTCACATCAACATATGCTTTGTCTTTCTCTTCCAACACCAGTTTAGATGACATATCCGTAGCGTTAATCATCCATAAATCAAGTTCATTTTGATGTCTGTTGGTGTATTGCGCACTTAAAACATCAGCATTGTTAGTCCATTTGATACGTGGAATATAGAAATCAGCATAAGGTTTTGATACTTTAACCTCATTAAGCTTATTTGATTTTAAATCGTAGATATGAAGCGATACAAGAGCGTTAGCTTCACCTGCTTTAGGATATTTAAATACCAATTGATCAGGATATAATTCTTTACCGTAAATATCCATCGAAAACTCAGGCACATCAGTTTCATCAAAACGAATGAACGCGATGTAAGTTCCGGCTGCATTCCACTCAAAGGCACGCACAAAAGCGAACTCCTCTTCGTACACCCAATCCGTAATACCATTGATGATTTTATTCTTCTCACCATCAAAGGTTAGTTGCGTCGTTTCATTACTCACAAGATCTTTTACAAATAGATTGTTGTTGAGTCCATACGCTACTTTCGTTCCATCAGGAGAAAAGGTTGGTTCTTGAATTTTTTCATCGGCAATCTTAACCAAAGTTTTTGTTTTAGTGTCATACACATAAAACACACCTAAAGTAGAACGACGAAAAATCGATTCTACCTCAGTAGCCAAAATAATTTTGCTCTCATCTTTACTAAACGTATAATCAGAAAAATTAGGTATGGCTTCCAAGTCGGAAGAATTTACCAAAGTTTCCACTTTAGATAAGGTTTTATAATCATAAACATCTATTGCAGTTGAACCTTTTTCGTAATTGAGAACAGAGTACTGTTTTCCGTTATTCATGGAATGTAAAGATTGCATTCCTTCGGTTCTAAAGGTGCCATTCCAGATGGCATCGAGGGTAATTTCCTTGTTTTGGGCTGAGGTTAAAACAGTTACCAAAAGACAGACAAACAAGGAACTTTTTAAATACTTCATTCAGGGATTTATTATTGATAAAATGCTGTCAAGTTTACTAAAAATTATGCAAAAACACTAACCTTTAATAGTTAAAAACGTAAAGCTGGAAATTGCAGCTTCATTTTCATAACTAGAATACTATCTTTGCATTTATAAACTTTCCTTATGCGTAAACCAATTAAAGGCTTTTCCAAACTTTCAAAAATAGAAAAAATTGAATGGATAGCTGCTACTTATTTTAAAGATGCAGATGCCGCAAAACAAGCCATTAAACAATACTGGAATACAGACCAAAAGCTGCAACAGCTTCATGATGAATTCATTGAGAACACCATTACCAATTATTATTTACCATTTGGTGTAGCGCCCAATTTCCTAATTAACGGAAAACTGTACACCATCCCCATGGCTATTGAAGAAAGTTCTGTGGTGGCCGCTGCCAGTAAAGCTGCTAAATTTTGGTTGGACCATGGCGGATTCAAAACGGAAGTTATTTCCACTACAAAAATCGGTCAGGTTCATTTTATGTATACTGGCGATTTTAGCAAACTTCAAAAGTTTTTTGCAGCCGTCAAGCCGAAGTTATATGAAGACTCTGAAGACATCACCAAAAGCATGAAAAAACGTGGTGGTGGCATTGTGGATATTGTTCTAAAAGATAAAACTGAGGATTTAAAGGATTACTACCAACTCCATGCAACTTTTGAAACCTTGGATGCCATGGGCGCCAATTTTATCAACTCCTGCTTGGAGCAATTTGCAAAAACCTTTAAATCTGAAGCGCTTCATTTTGATGATTTTTCAGAAGATGAAAGTCGCATACAAATAGTAATGAGCATTCTTTCCAACTATGTACCTGACTGTTTGGTACGCGTTGAAGTATCTTGTCCGGTTGACGAATTAACCGAAGACAAATCCATATCGGCAAAAGAATTCGCGCATAAATTTGTGCAAGCAGTAAATATTGCTGAGATAGAACCATACCGTGCTGTGACCCACAATAAAGGCATTATGAACGGTATTGACGCCGTTGTTCTTGCTACAGGAAACGACTTTAGGGCAGTCGAAGCTGGTGTACATGCTTACGCGTCGCGCAACGGCTCTTATAGCAGCCTTTCTCACGCTGAAATTGTTGATGACGTATTCAGGTTTTGGATGGAAATTCCCTTAGCACTCGGAACGGTTGGTGGCTTAACCAATTTACATCCTTTAGTTAAAGTAGCTTTAGAAATGTTAGATCAGCCTACCGCCAAAGAGCTTATGCAAATTGTAGCAACGGCAGGTTTAGCACAAAACTTTGCAGCCTTGCGTTCGTTAACCACAACCGGAATTCAGGAAGGCCATATGAAAATGCATTTAATGAACATGTTGAATCAGCTAAATGCAACAGCTCAAGAGAAAGAAAAAATCGTAGCTCATTTTAAAAATAATACTGTAACTCATAGCGCAGTGGAGGCGGCTTTAAGCAACCTCAGAATGATGACTAATAACTAAAACTGAATAAATACACGGTATTTACATAAAACACTCAACTCCATCACTTTTGAACCCAACGAGCAAGACTTTTTATAGCAACGGAAAATTACTCATCACAGGAGAATATCTCATTTTAGATGGAGCGATGGCTTTGGCCATTCCAACAAAATACGGACAATCTCTATCTGTTGAGACGTTGGATAAAAACCTATTGGAATGGGAGAGTTTCGATCACGAAGGCAAGTCATGGTTTGAAGCCACAGTGGCTCTAAGTCCAGAATTTAAAGTTATAAAAACGAACGACCTTGCCATTTCTGAGCGTTTGATTCAAATATTGAATGCATTAAAAAAATACAATCCAAAATTCTTGGATGGCGCTATGGCCGTGAAGATTTCAACCAAAGCTGATTTTCCGAAGAATTGGGGATTGGGTACATCTTCAACATTAATAAACAATGTGGCACAATGGGCAAACATTGACGCTTATAAAGTATTAGCAGATACGTTTGGCGGAAGCGGATATGACATTGCTTGTGCGAAACACAATGCGCCACTCACCTATCAACTGGAAAACGACGGAAGAACCATCATTGAACGCGATTTCAATCCGCAGTTTAAAGATCAGTTATACTTTGTGTTCTTAAATAAAAAACAGAACAGTAGAGATGGTATTGCGTCGTATCAAAAAGCGAAAAGCGATATTGCGGGCGCCATTTCTGAAGTCACCGCTATTACAAATGATATGATAAGCTGTACCACTTTAGAGACTTTCCAGTTTCTTATGGCGAGTCATGAAACCATCATTTCTAAAATCATTAAGCAACACCCCGTAAAAGAACAGCTTTTTAACGATTTTAAGGGCAGCATCAAAAGTTTGGGTGCTTGGGGCGGCGATTTTGTTATGGCGGCTTCTGAGGACAATCCGGAGGCGTATTTTAAGGCCAAAGGATTTGATACTGTCATTCCCTATTCAAAAATGATTTTATAGATTATATCTTAAATAATAAACAACACGCCTAACGTTTACCGTTCAATTTAAAGCATAAAAAAAGAGGTCTTAAATTTTAAGACCTCTTTTTTATGTATGATATTTAAACTACTAGTAAAACATAGCTCTGTTATCTTCAATTTCAGCTGCTGCTTTTAAAGCTTCGTAAGCTTTAATTTGTGCCGCAGTTAATTTCGATCCGTTTAAACGGTTAGCAATTGCTTGGTAGCTATCCAATTTAGGAGCAGCAGTCTTTTTAGTCACTTGTACCATAAAGACACCTTTATTACCATCGATTAATTTAGAAGTTTGACCTTCTTTCAATCCGAAAGCAACACCTACAACTTTAGGTTCTAAACCTGCACCCGCAAGGGTTGGGTTTTTTCTATTTACTGCACTTGCAGTAGAAACTGCTACATTTTGACTTTTTGCAACTGCATCTACAGTAGAACCAGAAATCTTCTCACGAATCATTCTCGCTTTCTTTTCTTTTCTGATTTCAGGAATAACAGTTGCTGAGGCAGCCTCAGGTGTCATTAATCCTTTTTTGTTAACCGCAGTTACTTGAACAACAGCATAACCTATACCAGGGATAGAGAAACGTTTGTAGTCACCAACTTTAGTTCCGTCTTCAAAAGCCCAACGTACAATAGCTCTTTGGCTACCTAATCCTGGGATGTTTTCGTCTAATTCTTTGATGTTGTTTACTGGTCTTACGACTGCATCATTCTCTTTAGCCACATCTTGCATGTCTTTTTCTTGAAGTGCAATTTCGAATTTAGATGTTTTATTGAAAACATCATCAATTGTGTTTTCAGAAGGCTCGATAGTTTGTGCAAGCGTTGCAACTTTCACCATACGAGTTTTAGCTTTTTGGTCTAGGATTTCAACAACGTGGAAACCGAAATCAGTTTTCACCACACCTAAATCACCTTTATTGTTTTCAAAAGTGTAATCTCTAAATTCTGGCACCATTGAATTGTATGCGTACCAATCTAAAACACCTTCTTTTTCATTACTTACTTTATCAATAGAGAAGTCTAATAAGTCAACAAACTTAGAACGGTTGCCTCTAATAACAGCCACTAAACTATCTGCTGTTGCTTTTGCTTGAGCTTCTGTTTGAACAGTTTCAGCATCTGCAGCACGAGATCCTACAAAAGGAATCAAAATGTGTCTTGATTTTACTGAGTCTGGCATGAATCTCTCTTCAACCAACTTAGTAATCTTGAACATGTTGTTGTCTTTGTAAGGTCCGTAATATTGACCTACACTAAGATTGAAAATACTATCCTGAGCTACATCTGGCAAACTAGACTTTGTTAAAAAGCTATTGTTGTATTTCACATCAGAGTTTGCATTGATGAAACCTTCAATATCTTTAGTTGCTTTAAATCCAACTACAGTATCATTCAATTTTGACACTTCATTGTATTCAACTCTCGTATCCAATAATGCAACTACATTGTTCTTAGCAGAAGTTTCATCTTCTACAGATGCAGATTCTACAAACTGTACAAAGTTGATATCTCTTGAAGCTTCCACTTCATATTTCTTACTGTGTTTTTTGATATAATCTGAGATTTCAGATTTAGAAACTTTAACTGCACTATCATCGATAGAAGTGTAAGGTACGTTCACAAATTTCACATCAACGTTAGCACTTTCCAAGTTGTATTCAACTTCAGCTTCAGCAAGTGTTGCACCAACTCCAGCTTTAATCATGTTGAAATATGCTTGTTCTTTAGCACCAACCGCAATTGCGTTTTCATTATTTACCCATTCCGCATAATTGATTTGGAAGTTTCCAAGCGGTGCTCTCTCTGGAGAAATGGCTTTTAAATTAGCAATAAACTCATTCAATCTGTTTTCATCGAACATCCCAACTTCGTTAGTGAATTCTGGGTATGAAGAAAAACTGTTTCTCAAAAGATTTCTCATTTGATCTTTTTCAACAGTAAGACCTAAGTCTTCAAATTGGGTTTCTAGAACTGCACGTCTAACTTCCTGTTCCCAAACTCTATTCATTGTTTGAGTCGCTGTGGCACTAGGGCCCATTTGACGTTGCAAGTTTTCAACATTGCCCATAAACTCATCGCGTTTAATGTCAGTACCATTAATTGTTGCAATGGTATCTTGAGGACCGAAAGCGCTACTGTTTCTGAACAAGTCAGAAAGTACGAAAGCAAATAGGGCCATTGCAATGATTGCAATAAGGAAAATTGAGCGTTGTCTAATTTTATTTAAAACTGCCATTTTATTGTATAAGTTAGAAAATATAGTGCGCGAAAATACCAATTTCTATCAAATAATAAAAGTAGAATACTATTTTATTAATTTAATATTGAATTGTTTGTCTAATGCCTTTAATTATTGCGAGAAAGCGCTGTAAAAAAGCGGGTTTTGATAAATTTTAATTCCGCGAAGACAAAACTACTGATTGCTGTTTTGAAGTGATTCCACTCTTTAACAGAGTCAATTTGAAGGATAAGTTTTAATAATTCATAAGTAGATATTCAACCGAAACCGGAAAGAGTCGACTGAAACTAATCTTCAGGAAGCACTTTTAGGGTTACTAACACAATTTTTGTCGTGGAAACTTCCAAAATTGTAAACAAGTAGTTCTCTATTTGAATTTGATCGTTTACTTGTGGAATTTCTTCCGTTTCGTCAACAATCAATCCACCTAAAGTTTCATAATTTTCACCTTCAGGAAGATCCAACTTGTAAACTTCATTGATATAGTCAACTTCTAACCTTGCCGAAAACTTATAAGTGGCATCGTCTAATTTTTCTTCAATCAGCTCAATAGTATCGTGCTCATCTTCAATTTCACCAAACAATTCCTCAATAATATCCTCAACTGTGATAATACCTGAAGTTCCTCCATATTCATCAATGACAACAGAAATACTTTTCCGTTTTTTGGTCAGCACGTTAAGGACATCCTTAACCAACATTGTTTCTGGAACAAACTCAACAGACATCACGACCGACTTGATATCCTTAGGTTTTTTGAACAGTTCAAATGAGTGTACATAACCTACAATATCATCTACAGAATCTTTATAAACAAGAATTTTAGACAGTCCTGAGGAGGTAAATAAGGCGTTTAGGTTTTTAATGGAATCATTAATATCTACCGCAATAATTTCGGTACGTGGCAACATGACTTCTCTTGCTTTTACTTCAGAGAAATCGAGTGCATTTTGAAAGATTTGAATTTCACTATCAATTTCATCATGTTCTTCAACAGATTCCATTTGCTCGCTGATATAATTCCCTAATTCTACTTTGGTCATTACCAACTGCACATCATCTCCGCCTGTTTTGAAGAAGCGTTTTAAGATCATGTTAGAAATCCAAATGATAAAATCGGACACCCAAGAGAAGAGTCCGTAAAAGAAATACGCAGGAACTGCTAATATTTTGAGTAGTGAATTAGCGTAAATTTGAAAGAATACTTTAGGCAGAAATTCCGCCGTAATCAATATCAATAATGTAGAAATGATGGTTTGCGATAACAAACTCAAGTCATTCAACATATAATTTAAAAATCCATACTCTGTTGGCAAAAGAGATTTGAACCAGCCCACCAACTTATCACCCATTAAAAAGCCATAAACTACCAGTGCAATATTGTTTCCAATAAGCATTGTTGCAATAAACTTTGAAGGTTTCGCAGTGAGTTTTGTAAGCGTTCTCGCTAGAAAATCATTTTGCTTTTTTGCAATTTCTATGTGAATTTTATTAGAGGACACATAGGCAATCTCCATGCCTGAGAAAAAAGCGGATAAAATGAGGGACAAAATAATGATAAGGGCATTACCGTCCATAAATTATTGTTTGTTATCCATTTTTTTTATGAAACGCTTTTTGAAGAAATACATTCCAACGGCCAATACCGAAAAAAACAAAAGCATATACGCTTTTTCTCTTTCAACATTCCACAGCCTTACCGTCTCATAAATAAAGAAGACAGCGATAAATAAATAAACGTATTGAATAATTTTTTGAAGCATTTTAATGAATCATTATAATTAGCCACAAAGATAACTAATTATTTATCTGAACTTAAATTAAAATAGGTGAATTGAAATGAGGGAAACTTGGGAATTTGAACTCCTAAGTCTACTGAGACGTATCTTCATCTAAATACACAGTACTTGTAACTTCACTGATCCCATAACTTGTAAAATCACGATTGGAATCGAAAGCATTACCCGTCACTATTTTTGTTGGGGACACATATTTGATAGGCTTGTTAGAAAATACCCAATCGCGCTTTTGGTCATAAAACAACTGCTGCGCAAAAATACTGTCTTTCGTTTCTGTGGTGATAAGGACGTTGCCCCTTAAATCAATTAAATCTGTATTGTTATAAACGATGGCATAATCAGCAACAATTACACTTTTTTTATTGCGCTCGTCATACAAATTCAAGGTCACACCATCAGGAAACTCATTATATGAAAATTCCCTATTGGAGAAATCCAACATTTTAGGGCTGATTAAATTTGCAATTAACCGACCAGAATCAGTGTATTTCAAATTCATGTCTTCAGCAATTCCTATCGGTTCGTTCTGAAGGACACCAATTTGTTGCACTTCCTTAAAGTTGTTTTTACATGAAAAAAACATAGTCACAGCTAATGCCGTGACTATGTTGAATAAACTATATGATGATGTTTGTTTCATTTAGATTTTTGGGACGGTCACACTTGAACCAATCCAACATCCAATTCTAATTGTTGTACCACCGTTTCCAGCTGTAAAGATCTCAGATCTTTGAGGTGCTTTACCTTCAAAGTTCGCAGCTAAACCTTCAGCATAAGATTTTAAGTTAGCATCTACTCTACCTGCTTTTCTAGCTTCAGCAGCTGCCAACCAGAATACCGCTCTTTTGTTAAACTGATTGTCTCCACAGTTATTTGCACTTGCAGCATACATGTTAGCAATTTCAATATGTGCCCTACCGTTTGATGGGTTAAGCGCTAATGATTTTTGGAAGTAATTTCTTGCAGCACCGTAGTTACCTTGAGATTTTAAACTTTTTCCGAAACGCATTGCTAATTTAGATTTTTTCAATGGATCTGTTTCCAAATCATAAGATTGATCTAAATATGGTTTTGCTTCTTTCTCCTTACCTTGTTTCATCAACAAGTTATATACAAAGTATTTCGTATCTGCTGATGGAGAAGATGCATCATAAGCTTTTACTAATTCAGTATATAAAGGATCGTCAGTACATTCTTTGTTGAACATTCTGTTTACAGCACGTTTCAACCAAACTGCATCATTTTTATACTTTTCAAAGTCTCTTGTGTATAAAGGAATCAACACCTCACAGTTAGCTAATTTACCTAGTTTACCGTCAATACTGCTAGAGATTTTATCATAAGCCTCTAAATAGCTTTCGTATTGTTTTTTGTATTGTCCTTCAGTTTTTGTAAGCGCAGTACCAGCTTCTTCCTTTTCAACAAGTGGGTTTAACTTTTGAGTATAATTGTCAATTTCTTGTCCAATTTTATCAGTGATGTCGTCATACTTGTCAAATACATTCTGTACTTCAACTTCTTTAGCTTCGTGCATATCAACTATTGTTGAGAAATACACATATAAACCTTTAGGGTTAGTGAAGCTTTCAGGTGCTGTTTTATATATGTTATCAAAAGCATCATAAACTTGTTTGTTGCTTAAGCCTAAAGCTTGTCTGTTATCATATTTCAACATCGCTTTATCTTGTAAAATATCTCCTGCCTTATATTTGTTAGGAAAGTTAACAAGACCTTCATCCCAAAGTTTCATCAAGTCATTTACATAATTAACTTGCTCTGCTCCAGTTGAGTTATCAATTTTATGCTTTAAAACTCTTTCACCGTAGTAATAGATAGCATAATTGAATTTAGGACATTTGCTACGTAGTTTTTTAAATGGTTCGTATGCCTCATCATACTTTTTGCTTTTTGCATAATCATTAAGCAAAGTTAAGTTTAACATACATTCTTCATCCTGTTGAGCAAAGCCAACATTGAACCCCATAAACAACGTAAGTAGGATTAAAGTAACTTGTTTTTTCATCATCTTAATTTTATTCGGTTAATTGTATTTACGTTTTTGGAACCATTGGTCATTTAAAGATAGACTAATTTGCAAATTCATAAAATTTTCTTGAATTAAATTTGCTTTAGTTGTCCCCTTGTTACCTATCTCAAAACCTATATTGGCATTAGAGAAAATGTTTCCAACTGGTAACCCAACTCCAAAAGATATGCCAAACTCATTAATAGTCTCATTATTTATTTCTAGACCAGTGTTCTCATAGTGCACACCAGCTCTATAAACAACTCTGTCCCAATAGCTTGAAAAAGAATTGTATTTTGGAATATAAAATCCACCAAGAGCAATTGTGGACGCATTTACAAACTTAGCATTATTAATGGCAAAGATTGGATTATCAAATTCACTAGTGTTTTGCAAGGTATATTCAGCCCCTACAAACCATTTTTGAGGTTGACCGATACCAGTTCCAAATGAGAATTTAGACGGTAAGGTTAAATCTGTTTTTTGAAGATTTTGACCTTCTAGATCGGCCACAATCGTATTAACAATAATTTCTTGTTCGGTACCAGGACTCACAACAACTGTTGAAAATACACGTTGATTATCAGACGTCAACTTGCTTTTTGGCATATAGGTTACCCCTGTAGTCAATTGCAATTTATCTGAAACCATGGTCTTATAACTCAATCCAAAGTTAAGATTCACGCCGCTTAAATCAGAGCGATTGCTTTCTTTAGAATGATATTGTAAAGGTTCTCCATCTTGGTAACCAAACTGTAAGGCGCTATTTTGGATGTTTCCAAAGTTATAGCTGGCATCCACACCTATGCCTAAGTTTGGTGTAATTTGATAGCCCAAACCTAAAAATGCTTTATTGAGTCCACCTTCACCTCTATAACGGTTATCTAAATTTCCGTCAGCGTTAGAAGATTCCAACTTATAACCTACTGAACTATAAGGTAACAATCCAAAACCTAATCCGAATTTTCCCATTGGCACAGCAAGCGCTAAATAATCGAAAGTTGTAGCATTCCCTTTTTGGCTTCCACCGTCAGATTTAAGAGTTAAATTACTAGAGCTTCCGCCCACTGTAAATTTAACAGGTCTGTTTTCATTGTTCCAACCCTTAAGATTGTTACCCGCGTAACCAGCAGGGTTACGCAAGTTAACGTGGATGCTGTCTGTAAAAATACTTAAGCCACCCATGCTTCTGTTTTCTACTGTTCCTTTAAATTTTAAAGTCCCAATGCCGTAAAATGAATATGGAGATGCTGTACCGTCTTGTGCTTGCGCTTGAATGGCAAAAACGGTGATGAAAACTATTACAAGTTTTTTTATCATTAGTGTGTATTATATTCTAAAATAAAGTTCAATCCCTCTAAAAGAAAATTCGAGTTGGCAAATATGCTATTTTTTAATTGCTTTGACAAGAAAATGGCATCTCCTCCTGTTAAAATAACTGTTAAATCTGAATAATTTTCGCGATAATCAGCTATGACTCCGTCAATTTCTTTGATAATCCCAAGCACTACACCAGAATGAATTGCGCCTGCAGTAGTATCTCCCACGATGGTTTTAGGCATCTCTGTATCTAATAACGGAAGATTTGCCGTTAACTGATGTAAGCTTTTATAACGCAACCGTATTCCGGGAGAAATGGCACCGCCTAAATAATCATTATTGGTTGTGACAAAATCATAAGTAATGCAACTCCCTGCATCTATAATTAAAACATTTTGGTTGGGATAGTTTTTTATTGATGCCGTTACAAGAGCCATCCGATCTACACCTAATGTATGTGGTGTAGCATAACAATTGTTGAACGGAAATTTTAAACTGGCATCCAAAATGAGCACTTCGCATCGTTTTTTAAGGTTGACGAGCGCCTCTTCTGGAAGATTTCCCACTGAAGAAAGGATGGATTTTTGAATTTTTGGGTATTTGTCAAAAAAAATTTTCTGGGTTTCTTTAAATTCCGAAACGGCCACACTTTGTTTTTCCAAGAGTTTATCATCCTGAAAAACAGCAATTTTGACAAACGTGTTGCCCACATCTACGATTAAATTCATATCAATTATTAAAGCTGTAAATTTACAAAAGCAATTTTTATATCTTTTATTTTTGCGAATAATAAAAATGCTACTATATTTGCAACCGCTTAACAAAGCAATTGGTGCCTTAGCTCAGTTGGTAGAGCAAAGGACTGAAAATCCTTGTGTCCCTGGTTCGATTCCTGGAGGCACCACCATCAAAGACCCGAACATATGTTCGGGTTTTTTGGTTTTCGGCAGTTTTATAACTGTATTTAATTCGAGAAAAGAAAGCTTCTCTTCTACTGCCTGTCTACAATTCAACATCAAGTTCATCGCTTCGGAGTAGATTCTTTCAAGATTCCTACTCTTTGAAAAATCAGAACGTAAACTATCTTTTCTTTCACAATCTTTATCACTTCCTAATCTCGAAAAATGAATTGTTTAATCTCATAAGACTATTATGTATCTTTATTTTTTGTAGAATTATTATTACTTAACTGCACTATAAAAACCATCAAAACACATCTCATGAACATTCTATACATCCACGGCTTAAACGGCAGCCTGACCCAAGAGAAACGAGACATTCTAGAGCGTTATGGCAAAGTACAAGCGCCTAGTATTGATTACGAACATAATCCTGATAGCATTATGTGGCTTTATGAGAAATTCAAACATTCTGAAATTGATATCATTATGGGCAGTAGCATGGGCGGATTTGCGAGCTATCATCTCGCTAAGTTACTTCAACTACCTGCATTAGTTTTTAACCCTGCATTGGCCAATAGAAGCGTCCATCAGAATATACCATCTACTCCTGAAAGCACAACTCAATTATTGCATATTGTACTGGGCTCAATGGACACGGTTGTGGATCCTAAAGGCACGCTCGCTTTTTTGGCAAATTCATTAACACAGCCACAAGATTACACTATTAGCATAAGGCATGACTTAGAACACCGAATACCTGTGACGGTTTTTGAAAAAGAAGTGGTTAAATTTATGGAAGCTTTGGGTTCTTAATACTGCCACCAGGCCTTGATAAACTCGTTAGGTTGCAAAGGCTTCTGGATAACATGAAATCCCTTTTTATCTTCCCATTCTGCTTTAGCTTCACGTATGAAACCTTGCATGGTAAGCACTTGAACAATATAGATGCCATTATCAGTGGGACGGGATTTTTCTAAATTGTGATATGCCATGATACAGTTATTTTATACCCTAAAATTACACGAAACCGTACAACCCTATTAACTGTAACAAAATTAACTTGAGCTTAAAACAAAAGCTGACCATTATAAAATGATCAGCTTTCTTTAGTTTAAATTTGGGATGGGCTGACTTGGATTTCAAAGGCCTATAAAATCGACTTATTTAAATATTTTATCATACCAACGACCAACATCGTCCCGAATCAGGTAATGATATTCGTAAATAGTCATTGCCAATTTAAAATCAGCTCGTTTAGACTTGTATTTATTGAGAGTGAAATAACCATAAAAGTTACCTTCTTTATCTACTACAATGGGAGGCGTATTACTATATGCATTCCAAGGAGAATAGGAATTATATTTACTTCCATAGGTTCCATAAGCATTCCAAATAGATTTTGAATTATAGCTGCTCCATAAGCACCATAAGTATTCCAAATAGAATTCTTATCGTAATTGCTACAATTCAAACACCCTAAATAGTCATCTTGATCACTACCACCATACAAGTGCAAAGTCTGACCATTCACAATAAACCCAACGGCCAAAAAAGCACAACAAAGTAAGTTTCTCATCTATTTTTTTATTATTTGTTACGCTTTTCGTACTAATTTTACTCACTACTAAGACCAAAACAGCATTATTAAAAATCTTCAATTTTTAATTGATCCACAATATAAATCTCGGACTACCACTCGTCATTTTTCGAAATACTTTTCATGTATATTTCAAAATCCTTTACTAACACTTCGGCTTCAGTTTTAAAATTTTCTGGAGTAAATCCATAATCTGCACCTAAATTCTTTGCTACAGTAAATTTACCGGTCGGTTCTACTTCGATTTTAGAAGCATTATCTTTTACCCTTAAAGTAATCATAGCAAAATAAGACGCCGTACCTGAAGCGTATTGAGAGGATGGCTGTCCTTGGTACATCATATACTTGCCTTTAATAATACCAGCTTCTTTATCAACGAATTGGATTACGCTTTCCACGTTTCCAAATGTCTCTACCATCCACTCATTCGCTTTAATGTAATTTGAATCCTTATCTGAGGATAACTCAATTGTTTTTGTAAAAGGCTCACCATCATAAGACATTGTCTTTACAGACATACAGGAGTAATTTAAAAATACAAATAAACAAAGTACTGGTGTAAATAATTTCATCATTTTAAATTTAAAGGTTTAAGCCCCAAACTTAACTGTATAAAAAAGTAAATCTATGCGGAAAACCGCATAGCCTTATTTTTTATCCAACTTTATCAAAATACCGACTTCCTCCATTTCCAAAAACCACTTAAACCTCAGCAATTCCTTATTTATATGCCCTCACTCAGTATATTTGCAATAAATCACAGACTTAAAAATGCTCAAAAAATTACGAATTGACACCTTCGTCATCGCTATCATCATAAGTATCTTAATTGCTTATTTCTTTCCGCAACTTGGTGCTTCAGACAGCCCAGTGCCTATGAATTTGATCAGCAGTTTAGGCATCTCATTTATCTTCTTTTTCTATGGATTGAGTTTAAGCACTGAAGCCATTAAAAACGGACTTAAAAATTGGAAACTGCACGTCTCGGTCCAAGGGTCTACATTTGTGTTATTCCCATTACTCGTATTGCCTTTTTTTCCATTAGTAAAAGGCACATCGCATGAGTTACTCTGGTTAGCGTTCCTATTTATGGCTGCCCTACCTTCAACTGTGTCATCATCCGTAGTGATGGTTTCTATGGCAAAAGGCAATTTGCCTGCAGCAATTTTTAATGCAAGCATTTCCGGAATTATAGGCATTATTCTAACCCCTTTATGGATGCTTCCTTTTATAAAACAGACTGAAGTCCCTTTCGAATTTTCCTCTATTTATTTCCAATTAATTACCGAGATCGTCATCCCGTTGGCATTGGGACTAGTCTTAAGACGATTTTTAGGCGTATGGGCCCAGAAACACAAACGCACATTAAACAAGTTTGACAAAGCGATCATACTACTCATCATCTACAAGAGTTTTGTGCAGTCTTTTGAGGACAAGATTTTTAGTAGTGTGAGTTATTTGGAAATGTTAAGTATGGTAATTTTAGTGATCGGGTTATTTTTATTGGTGTATTTCCTAACAGGCTGGATTGGTAAAGTATTAAAGTTCAATCATGCCGATCAGATTACCAATCAATTTTGTGGCACTAAAAAGTCGTTGGTTCATGGTACTGTTTTCTCCGAAGCTTTATTTGGACAGACCAATATTGTGGGCATTATGTTATTACCACTGATGTTTTATCACGCACTTCAAATTTTGATTATTAGTGTGATTGCCACAAAAAAAGGTAGTGAACAGACAATCGCAGCAACTGAAGCAGACAGTATACAAGTATAATTGTGAAAAGATCTAAGAGACTAAGCTAT
Organism: uncultured Gelidibacter sp.; assembly: GCF_947500795.1. Taxonomy (GTDB): domain Bacteria; phylum Bacteroidota; class Bacteroidia; order Flavobacteriales; family Flavobacteriaceae; genus Gelidibacter. Next base: position 440,120 of record NZ_CANMTE010000003.1, read on the forward strand.
ATGTTCTCACATTTATCAGATTAAAATTTTACTCAAAGGATATTCATTGTCAAGGAATAAAAACACCGCAAAGCCATTCTTAAGCATAAAAAAAGACCCAACATCACGTTGGGTCTTTCATTCTATAAAGTAATCTATTTATTATTTTTTAGACATCAATACGGTGTCGATAATATAAATTCTACCATTGGATGCTTCTACATTACCCAAGATAACTTGTGCTTTTTTACCTGTCGCATCCTTAATCACAAATTGATCTCCATTCATAGAAGCAGTCAATTCATCACCTTTTACAGTTTTAAATTTATAAGACCCTTTCGCTCCTTTAATTGCTTCCGCAAATTTATCAGATGTAATGGCGCCTTTAACAACATGGTACGTTAACACATCAGTTAACATTTGTTTGTTCTCAGGTTTCATCAAATCGTCACGTTGTTTCTGTGTCAACTTCTCAAAAGCCTGATTAGAAGGCGCAAAAACCGTGTATTCTCCTGGTTCAGAAAGCATGGTCGCTAAATCGGCAGATTGTAACGCGCTAACCAGAGTAGTTAAATCTTCATTTTTCATCGCTTGGCCAGCAATACTGTTAGCCCTTGCTTCCTCCTTCATTCTAGCTTCTTCAGCTTCTCTCTCAACTCTTGCTTTTTCAGCAGTTTCCATTTCTACACGCTCCGTTTCCATTCTCATTTGTTCCTCTTTCTTTTTACCATCTTCACAAGATGATACAAAAACAAATGCTGTCATTGCAGCAGCAAATAATATACTAGTGTTCTTAAATTTCATAATTTAAATATTTTAGTGGTTTATGTAAAGATATACGTATAAAACTAGCTATCAGAATATTATTAGCAGAACTTTAACATAAAAACCATAAAATCCTATGAAGTTGTTAATTATTTTGCAATTTTCAGATTTGAGTCAGTAATAAAGCTGTTTAAAGACAGTACACTTGATGTAATATTATAAATTTGTAATCCTCATAATAACTGATTGGAAGAGAAGAAAAAAGATATCAATCCGCCTAAACCTAAAAGATTTAAGGCTTTAAGAATAATCGGCAGGATTATTCTGGGCCTTGTCATATTCTTCCTACTCTTAATTCTTTTCATCAGAAGTCCGTGGGGACAAGGCATTATTGTTGACAAAGCCGCTTCTTACGTCTCCAATAAAACCAACACGAAAGTTGAAATCGAGCGTTTATTTTTAACCTTTCAGGGCAATCTTCAAGTGGAAGGTTTGTTTTTGGAAGACACCAAAGGCGATACCTTAGTATATTCAAAATCATTGGAAGCCAATATGCCGCTGTGGGCCATAATTAAAGGCGAAGGTTTTGGCGTTGAATCTTTGAGTTGGGAAGGTGTCCGCGCAAATATTAGAAGAACGGATTCTATTGAAGGTTATAATTTTCAATTCTTGATTGATGCGTTCGCTACTGCAGATACAAATACTGCTACGGCAGATACCACAGCTCTAAATATTGTTTTGGACAAACTAAATTTTAAGGATTTCGATGTTGTTTTTGATGATGCCGTAGTAGGCATTGACAGTCGTTTTAATATCGGAACACTCCAGGCCAACATGAAAACGGTCAACTTGGAGCGTATGATTTTTGAAGCTTCAACTCTGGAGATAACTGATGCCCGAATTAAATACATTCAAAAACCTGTACCGATTGATCCTAACGCTGAAGACGTACCACTTCCCTCCTTAACGGTTGAAAAGTTGACCCTTACCAACGTTTACGCCGATTACCAATCGTATGGCGATCGTATTGCTGCAGAAGCTGACATTAAAAATCTTTATGCAGAAATTCAGCAGGCTGATTTGGCCAATAATAGGTTTGAAGTACGCACTTTTAACCTTAAAAATTCGTCCATAGTATTGCGGACCCAAACCGAAACCAATGTGGTTACTCAAAAAGTGGTGGAAGTTACTCAAGATATCAAACAAGACATTCAAGCCTTTGAATGGCCAGAACTACGATTAGCCATAGGCTCTATCGATTTTGAAAATAATAATTTCAGTTATTTTGTCGCCGCCGCAGAAGCTAAAAAAGGTACTTTCAATCCGAATGCTATTGTACTGAACGATCTTAATTTACAAGCGGACAACATTCATCTTAAGGATAAAAAAGCCACCCTGCACATTGAAAATTCAACATTCAAAGAGATTTCAGGCTTTGACTTGAAAGAATTGCAACTTCAATTTGATGCTGATGACACCACATTAAAAGTTTCCAATTTAAAAACTGCTTTAAATAATAACACGTTACGGGCTGATTTACGTTTGGATTATCCTAAACTTTCGGCGCTTATTGAAACTCCAGAAAAATCTAAAATTGACGTACGTATTCCTGCGTATCAAGTGTCCTTAAATGATGTGTTCTTGATTCAGCCAGAATTAAAGAAAAATCAATATCTCAACACCCTGAGTAAACATCTACTCTCCGGAAATGTTAATGCAAACGGCTACTTATCTGATATTAACGTAGCCAATATGAATGCCCATTGGGCTAACACGCATATTTCGGCCAACGGCAGAATTCAAAATGCAACCGATCCTAATACCATTCAATTCAACATTCCTAATTTTTCAGCCGTATCGAAACGTTCTGACATCATTCAATTCGTGGACGAAAAAGAGTTGGGTGTTACGCTTCCTAACGACGTCAAGTTAGCGGGAAATTTGAAGGGAAATCTCAATGATATTTACACAAAGGCCATATTAACCACCTCTCAAGGAGTCGCATCTGTTGACGGTCATTTTAAAAATGGTAAAACTATCGAATTTGATGCTGATCTTTCTGTAGAAAATTACAAACTGAATGAATTACTTCAAAACGAGCAATTAGGAACTTTAAGTCTGACCCTAAAAACCAACGGAAAGGGCAAAACCATCAATGATTTGGATGCTGATATTGATGCCACAATCTCAAGTTTTAAATACAATTCTTACGACATTAAAGATTTAAAAATAGTCGGCGACATTAAAAATGGTCGCGGAAAAGTAACTTCTAAATATAAAGACTACAACCTCGACATGGATCTCTACGCCACAGTGGTATTAGATTCTGTTTCTCCTGAAGCCAATGTGGAGCTAAATATTATTGGTGCCGATCTACAAGCGCTCGGACTCATGAATCGCGAAGTCAAAACGGGCATGAAAATTTATGCCGACTTTAAAGGTGATGCCACCAACTATGATATTGCGGCAATTGTAGATGAAGGCGTCGTAGTTTATGACAACAAAACCTATTTGATTGGAGATTTGAATGCTCTCGCACATGTAAGGAAAGACACCACCTCGGTTTCCATAAAGAACAAACTGGTAGATGTGCTGTTACAATCCAATACTGATCCGCAAACGTTTAGCAAATCCTTAAAGCGCCATGTGTTTAGTTATTTTTATAGCGATGAAAAACTTCCTGACAGCATTACCAATCCGGTCAACTTAAAATTGCGAGGCAAAATCATTCAAGCACCAATTTTAAATGATGTTTTCTTGGTGAATGTGAGAGATCTCGACACTATTAAAATGGCGGTCGATTTCCATGAAAAAGAACGGCAACTAAAAGCAAACATTACTGCGCCACATATTAATTATAGTGGTTATGAATTGGATAGTTTAGCATTTTCAATGGATACCGATAAGGACAAATTTATTTTTGATCTTGGATTCACTGAAATTAAAGCAGGACCATTCCATATTCACAAAACTAAACTTGAAGGCAACCAGTCCAATAATGAACTGTCTTTGTCCTTTACAGCAAACCACAAAGATGAAATCCTAACACGGATTACCAGTAAAATTACGGGCGATAGAGAACAATTACGTTTTCATGTGACGCCTGAAGATTTGATTTTAAACAAAACGGCGTGGACCACTCCAGAAAACAACGAGATTTTAATTAGAGATCAGAAATTAGAATTTAACGACTTTATTTTCAGTCGCGAAAATCAATCTTTTGAAATTACCGATAAACTCTCATCCATCGCCAAGGAACATATTGCTGCAGATTTTAAGAATTTCAAATTAAGTGAATTCTTAAACTACCTCAACCCAGATGAGGAATTGGCGACGGGCAACCTCAACGGTTCATTTGTTTTGGAAGAACCTTTTGGAAAGACAGGAATTATTGCTGACCTGAACATTGACCAATTGAGTTTTATGCAAGTGGATATGGGAACATTAAGTCTTGATGGAACATCATTAGGGTTTAATAGCTATGATTTTAATGTGGATATAGCTGGTGGTGAGATTGACCTGGATTTAAAAGGCGATTATGTAGCTATTCCTGGCGATGCCAAACTTGATATGGCTTTGGATATTACCAGATTTAACATGACTGCATTAACCGGATTCACTCAAGGAACGATTACTGAAACGGATGGCAGCTTCTCTGGCAATTTTAAATTAAATGGGACTTTAAGCGCTCCTAAATATGAAGGCCATTTAAATTTTGATAACGCCGATTTTAAGATAAAAATGTTCAATTCAGCTTTCACTCTTGTTAATGAGACCCTCAATGTTTCGAATGAAGGATTGTCTATGGACAATTTTACAATTCGTGATGAGCATCAAAACTCTATGGTTATTTCAGGCAAAGTTGGTACAGAATCATTCCTCAATCCTACTTTTGATTTACAAATAACTGCTGATAATTTCCAAGTGCTGAACGCCACTAAAGAAGATAATGATTTCCTTTATGGAACAGTTGTTTTTGATGCTGACGCTAAAATTACTGGCGATTTACAAATTCCTAAAATCACCATGAATGCAACTGTGGGCTCTAATACAGATGTGACCTATGTGATGCCATCAGCAACGGTAAATATCGAAGAACGTGATGGCGTGGTTATTTTTGTAAATCGCGAAAATCCTGATGCTATCCTCACAAGAACTGAAGAAACCACAGCAACTATTACAGGGTTCGACATTGCAGCGTTGCTTAAAATCGGGAAAGAGGCCGCAGTGACCATAATAATTGACCAAGAAACTGGTGATAATTTTAAGGTCTCAGGCGAAGGCGATTTAAATTTCAATATGATACCCAATGGAAACATGACCCTTGCTGGGGTTTATGAAGTACAAAGCGGACATTATGAGTTAAATCTTTACAGTCTTGTAAATCGAAAATTTGATATTGTTTCCGGTAGCCGAGTAACATGGTCGGGCGATCCTTTTGATGCTAAATTAGATATAAAAGCACTTTATGAGGTCAAAACCTCAGCATCGTCCTTGATGGCGCCAACAAGTTCCAACTTAGATGAATCAGCTAAGGGTAAGTACCGCCAAGTGCTTCCTTTTTATGTCTACCTTAATATTGACGGACAGTTGATGCAACCTAAAATCAATTTCAATTTGGACATGCCTAAAGATGAACAAGGCGCTATTAGCGGACAAGTTTATGGCCGCGTCCAGCAATTAAATCAACAGGAAGACGAATTGAACAGACAGGTGTTCTCTTTATTGGTCTTGAACAGATTTTACCCTGATCCTGGCAGCGATGGAAGTGCGGGTGGTGTAGCAAGTATCGCAAGAGACAACTTAAATGATGCCGTATCTGACCAACTTAATTTGTTTTCTGATAAATTATTGGGCAACTCTGGCTTCGATCTTAATTTTGGCTTGGACAGTTATACGGATTACCAAGGCAGTTCTCCACAAGAGCGCACACAATTGGATATTGCAGCACAGAAGAAACTATTTAATGACCGATTGATTGTAAGTGTAGGTAGCGAAGTTGATGTTCAGGGCAGCAGTTCTACTGGCGAGGCAACACCTATTATTGGCAATGTCAGTATTGAATATATTCTAACCGAAAATGGACGCTATAGATTGAAAGGATTCCGCAGGAATGAATTTGAGAACGTCATTGATGGTCAAACTATTGTTAGTGGTATTGCACTGATTTTTACACAGGAATTTAATAAGTTTAACGAACTTTGGGATGCTTTGGTGAAATCTAAAACCAAACAGGAAAAAGCAGCCGCGGAAGAAAAGAAAGCCGCTGAAGAAGCACTAAAAGCAGAAGAAGAAAAAGTTGACGAAAGTATCGAAGAGAAAAAGCAGTAATTAATGAATTTCATCAGCAATCAAAAACAAAATAACCCTTGAAATTACATCTCAAATACATCCTTTTTACAGCTTTCATTTTTGGGAGTTTCTACTCCTGCAGTATCGCCAAATACATCCCTGAAGATGAACGTCTGTATACTGGAGCAAAATTGACCATTCTTTCTGATTCCATCATAAAAAATGAATCTGGTTTGAAAGCAGAACTTGAAACGGTTATTCGTCCTGAGCCTAATTCAAAATTCCTGGGCATGTATCCTGGACTGAATTATTACTATAAAAATCAGAAGGAAAACCCCGGATTCATCAATCGTTGGTTATATAAAAAGTTTGGTGAGAAACCGGTGTATCAATCGGATGTGAAAGCCTTTGAAGTTGAAGATCTTTTACTGAACCGATTAGAAAACAGAGGTTTTTTCTACAGCAAAGCCTCATCAAAATTTGAAGAGACGGAACAAAAAGCATCTGTTGCGTATACGGTAAATGTACCCACTCCTTACCGAATGGCAACGTATCAATTGGATTCATTACCGCGTCCAATCTATGGCGAAATTGAATCTCTTATGGCAACCACGCCATTTAAAAAAGGAATGCGCTTTGACTTGAGCAGCATGAAACTTGAACGCTTGCGCATCGATGCTAATCTTAAGAGCAAAGGCTATTATAATTTTGATGATAGTTTTTTAATCTTTGAAGCGGACACCAACAGATACGATAATAAAAGCTTCGATTTATTCCTTAAATTAAAAAAGGCGGTTCCAAGAAAAGCAATCGTTCCTTATAGAATTTCTAAGGTTAATATTTATCCTAATTACGAGACTTCAGATTCCATTCAAACCTCAAACATCCGTTATAACGAGAAAAACTTCATTCAAAAAGAAGTCTTTTTCAAACCGAAATATTTGGATCCTTTTATCAAATTAGAAGAAGGCGAATTCTATAATCCGGAAACCTCGAGAAATACCGCGCGACGTTTATCGACCATTGGCGCCTATAAATATGTCAACATTCAATACAAGGAACTCGACACCTTAGCGACAGACAGTTTAGGTTTATTGGAAGCCAACATTTATTTGTCGCCGTTGAACAAGAGAGCCTTCAGGGCAGAATTACAAGTGGTCACGAAATCCAACAATTTTACAGGTCCCGCATTGGCGTTAACCTATAGCAACCGTAACCTATTTGGCGGTGGAGAGATTTATAACACCACACTGAAATTCGGTTATGAAGCGCAATTAGGTGGCGGCAAAAGCTCCGGAAAAAGCAGTTTAGAATTAGGCTTAAAGAATGAATTGATTTTCCCACGTGTACTTTTCCCTATTAAAATCAATGATGATTTCTTCGAATATTCGATTCCTAAGACTAAAACGTCAATTAGTCTCGATTATCTAAAGAGAACCCAACTATACACCTTGCTTTCTGGCACGGCACTTTTTGGCTATGCTTGGGATGCCAATAAATATGTGACCCATCAAATCAATCCAATTTCCATTAGCTATACTGACCTTAGCAATACGACGGCCGAGTTTGAGCAAATTCTAACTGACAACCCATTTTTACGACGCAGTTTTGAGCAACAGTTTATTTCAGGCCTTACCTATTCATTCACCTATAATGAAATGGTCAACACCCAACGTGCTCATCAAAAGTATCTCAATTTCAAACTTGATGTTGCAGGAAATTCGATTAGCCTATTCGGTAAAGAGGAAAACCCTGATTCTCCTAAAACAATCTTTGGTTTAGAATATGCGCAATATGCAAAAGCAGATCTCGATTTCCATTATCATTTTAATTTCGGGAAAGAACAAACGATAGCGGCACGCGTGTTTGCAGGTTACGGATTGGCGTATGGCAACTCAGAGGTAATCCCTTTTGTAAAACAATATTATGCTGGCGGCCCTTACAGCGTTCGATCCTTTAGAATCCGTTCTTTAGGCCCTGGAACTTATAATTCCGACTTAGAACCCAATACTACTGGTGGATTTTTTGATAAAACAGGAAATATCAGATTGGAAGCCAACTTAGAATATCGATTTCCAATTGTATCCTTTTTTAAAGGCGCCGTTTTTGCTGATGCAGGAAATATTTGGAACTCCAAAGAAAACCCTGCGTTCAACGGAAAAGATAAATTCACCAGCAATTTTATTAACGAATTGGGAATGGGTGCTGGTGTCGGATTGCGTGTGGATATCCAAAGTTTTGTTATCCGATTTGATTTAGCGGCACCTTTTCATGATCCGTCACTACAAAAAGGAAAGCGTTTTAATTTTGATGTGAGCAATCCTATTTTAAACTTTGCAATTGGGTATCCGTTTTAATACCTGACAGATTTAGAAGTAGCGAGCTTGCTATCCTTTGAAAAATTTGATATGTTTCGAGCATATTGTTTAACCTAAAATCGATAAAATGAGCACAGATAATAAAAATAAATTCATGTTGGAAGCTGTTAATGCAGCATTAAAAGGCATGGATAATAATGAAGGCGGTCCATTTGGTTGCGTTGTTGTAAAAGATGGCAAAATTGTAGGTCGCGGGAATAATAAAGTAACTTCGAATAACGATCCAACAGCGCACGCTGAAGTCATGGCCATTAGAGACGCTTGTAACAACCTCAACACTTTTCAATTGGATGGTTGTGAAATTTACACCTCTTGCGAACCGTGTCCGATGTGTTTTGGCGCCATTTATTGGGCAAGACCAGACAAGGTATATTATGGCTGTAGCCAAAAAGATGCAGCAGATATCGATTTTGATGACGAATTTATTTACAAGGAGATTGAATTGCCATACGCAAACCGAAGTATTCCTTTTGAACAATTTGCACGTGATATTGCCTTGGAACCTTTTCAGAAATGGAGAGAAAAAGACGATAAAACGGTGTATTAATCACCCGGTTCTCGATACTATTCCAATAAAAAAATCGGAATCACTCGAACTGACAGGCTAATTACATTTGAAAGAACTGATATTTAAACGCAAGTAATTTCAAGCCTAGTAAGACTCTCAATTAGTTAACCGTTGATGCTCACTCACCATTTTATTTATCTTAAGATTTCTGTTATGTTTACAACAGATTCTCGACTTAAAATTGAAACTTATTTTTAAAATACTAACAACCCTCAACACTAAAATCGATGCAAAAAACCTATTATGACCCAGCAGATTTAAAGAAATTTGGAAAAATAACAGAATGGAACGAAGAACTTGGCAACAAATTCTTCGATTACTATGCTAAGGTGTTTGAGGAAGGTAAACTTTCCGCTCGTGAAAAATCTCTAATTGCTTTAGCTGTGGCGCATACTGAGCAATGTCCTTATTGTATTGATGCCTACACGCAAGACGGTTTGCAACGTGGGATTACCAAAGAGGAAATGATGGAGGCGTTACATGTTGGTGCTGCCATAAAAGGTGGTGCAACTTTGGTACACGGTGTCCAGATGATGAATAAAGTGAATAAATTAGAAATGTGAGCAGAGAACCACTCCCGATTTTTCATCGGGAGTGTGTGAATCGCTCATCCCGATGCATATCGGGATCCATTTAATATAATAGAACCAAAAGAATTTAGAAGGTTCACCAATTTTGAACGTTGTGTGAATCGCTCATACCAATGAATATCGGAATCTGTTATAATAAATTAGAATCAAAAGATTTAGGCGGTACATAACTTTTTAAAGTTGTGAATCGCCCCCCGATGCAAATCGGGACCCATTCTAAGTCAAACAAAAGAGCAACCAACATAACGTTGGCAGCATCAAAATAAAGTTCAAAGCCAAACACGCATTAGACTTTAAATTTTAAACCCATAGATGATCAAATCCTTACATAAGCGCGAAAGCGAATTAGCAGATAGCAACAGACAACTCGAAATTTTATCAAATGGTATTTTCCAAAACGGTGCATTGCCAACATTTAAAAACAAGATCGCTGAAACTGGGCAATTCCCTTTAAAAGCTAAAAAACTCGAAATTCTACAAATCAACCTTGGTTATATGTGTAATCAAGTTTGCGAACATTGTCATGTAGATGCTGGTCCCGATCGTAAGGAAATTATGACCAGAGACACGATGTTACAATGTTTGGAAATCATCAAAAACACGGGAGCCCACACGCTCGATTTGACAGGAGGCGCGCCCGAAATGAATCCTGATTTTAGATGGTTTGTGGATGAAGCCTCAAAAGCAGGGATAAAAGATTTTATTGTGCGTTCTAACCTGACCATCATCAGAGCCAATAAAAAATATTACGATTTACCTGATTTTTTCAAAGCACATAACGTTCATGTGATTTCGTCAATGCCACATTGGACCAAAGGCAAAACCGATAAACAACGCGGCGATGGTGTTTTTGATAAATCGATTCGTGCTTTACAAGATTTGAATGCGATTGGTTACGGCATGCCAGATAGCGACTTGAGATTGGATTTAGTTTACAATCCGTCAGGCGCTTTTTTACCCGGAGATCAAGCCAGTATGGAGAAAGATTTCAAAAAAGCGCTAAAACAAGATTTCGACATTCATTTCCATAATCTTTTTGCGATTACCAATTTGCCAATTGCACGCTTTTTAGATTATTTGATTGCTTCTGAAAACTATGAAGATTACATGTATGCTTTGGTTGAAGCTTATAATCCGAATGCTGTTAAAAATGTGATGTGCACCAATACCCTTTCCATTTCTTGGGATGGCTATTTATATGATTGCGATTTTAACCAGATGCTAAATCTTCCCGTAAACAGCAAAGTGAAACATATTTCTGACTACAATGAAGAACTTTTGGACGGCAGAACCATCATGATTTCACAACATTGTTACGGATGTACCGCAGGCGCAGGAAGCAGCTGTCAAGGCAGTGTAACTTAGAAGTTTTTTTTAATCTGAAACGTGTACATACCTATTCAATTATTTAAAGTGAATAACTTTATAAAACACCACAATACACTGTCAGTTTTAAATAAAATTTAACCTTGACAAAGCCGCAAAAATCTGCCCTAAAGCCTAACTTTGGTTTTTACATTTTATAGTTGATTTTAAACATTATGTATGGGCATACTTTCCAAAAAGGACACTGCTAACGCTAATGAAATGGCGTCCGATTTTCATTTTCCATCCTCAAAAAAGGCGCTTATCATTTTTACTCGGAATCCTGAGTTGGGGAAATGCAAAACCCGTTTGGCTGCCACTATTGGTGACGAAAATGCATTGCAAGTCTATAAATTTCTTTTAAATCATACGGCAACCGTTGCAGGAAACGTCAAAGCTGATCGCTATGTCTTCTATTCTGAAAACATACAACAGGACGATCTGTGGAACGCCTCAGTCTTCAGAAAAAAACTACAATACGGCACTGATTTAGGTGCGCGCATGCATAACGCCTTTTCAGAACTATTAGCAATGGGCTACGAAAAAGTGGTCATTATCGGCAGCGATCTTTTAGATTTAAACGCTGATCTTATTAATGAAGCCTACACGCAATTGGACTCCAATGATGCGGTGATCGGTCCCGCACTAGACGGCGGCTATTACCTATTGGGTATGAAAACGCTGATTTCTGACGTCTTTAAAAATAAAGTTTGGGGAACAGATACCGTTCTCAACAATACGCTACACGATCTTCAAAATCACAAAATTCATTTATTGAAAGAGTTGAATGATATTGATACCTTTGAAGACATGCAGCATTATGAACAACTCAAAAAATATCACAACATATCATGATCAAATTTATAACAGAAACCACCGACTATCTAAAAAATAAAGGCTTTGACAGCCCAGAAATAGGCATCATTCTCGGCACTGGATTGGGACAATTAATCAATGAAGTAGAAATACTCCATGAAGTTAGCTATAACCACATTCCTAATTTCCCAACTGCCACTGTAGAATTCCATAGAGGAAAATTAATTTACGGAATTTTAGAAGGCAAAAAAGTGATTGTTATGCAAGGCCGTTTTCATATTTATGAAGGCTATTCGCTGCAAGATGTGACCTATCCGGTTCGGATTATGGAAAAATTAGGCATCCATACCTTATTGGTTTCTAATGCGTCAGGCGCCATCAATCTCGATTATAAAAAAGGCGAATTGATGTTAATTGAGGACCATATCAATCTTCAAGGCAGTTCTCCGCTAGCTTTTAAAGGTGTTGAACTTTTAGGTGAGCGTTTTGCAGATATGAGCGCTCCATACGATCCAGAAATCAATGCTAAATTTGAAGCCATTGCCGCAGCGCATAACATGACGCTTCATAAAGGTGTGTATGCATCAGTGGTGGGGCCGCAATTGGAAACACGAGCAGAATACCGCATGCTTAAGATTTTAGGTGCTGATGCAGTGGGCATGAGTACTGTTCCGGAAATTATTGTAGCCAATCATTTAAAATTAAAAGCCGCAGCAGTGTCAGTTTTGACAGATGAATGCGACCCAAGTAACCTGAAGCCTGTAGACATCTCTGAGATTATTGCTATGGCGGAAAAGGCAGAACCAAATATGATTATTCTGTTTAAAGAATTGATTAAAAGCTTATAATTTTTTGAAACCTCACTAATTGAAGTAGTCAATGAGGTTTTTGTTGCTATGGAAAAATACATCGACATTATTACCAGATCCTACACCGGATATTGGAATTACCTTAAATACGAGTTAATAAACATCAACCATTGGGATAATTATTTCTACGGATTAATTGTCATTTCATTGGTGGTTTGGGGCCTAGAGATTGTTTTCCCATGGCGGAAAGAGCAGTCAATATTCAGAAAAGATTTCTGGTTGGATACGTTTTATATGTTCTTCAATTTCTTTCTGCTTAATTTGATTGTATTAATTGCCCTTTCAAATACCACCGCCGAGTTTTTCAATGATATTCTTGGGTTTTTTGGGTGGCATGTAGATAGTTTACAAATTTTTGATGTGGATGAGTTACCACGTTGGTTAGGATTATTATTATTTTTCTTAATTACCGATTTTGTTCAATGGAACACCCATCGCCTTTTACACCGTGTACCATTTTTATGGAATTTCCATAAGGTCCACCATTCCATAAAAGAAATGGGATTTGCTGGTCATTTGCGTTACCATTGGATGGAACCGATAGTTTACAAGTCCATACAATACATCCCCATTGCGATTATTGGTGGGTTTGATGCGCAGGACGTTGCAATCGTGTACTTTTTTGCCATTACCATCGGCCATTTAAACCATGCCAATGTGGGATGGAACTATGGCCCGTTAAAATACATTTTGAACAATCCGAAGATGCATATTTGGCACCATGCTAAAGAATTGCCAAGCCATCTAAAATATGGCATGAACTACGGATTGACATTAAGTATTTGGGATTATATCTTTAAAACAGATTACATACCGCATGATGGACGGGATATCGAACTTGGGTTTGAAGATGATGAAAAATTCCCAAAAACCTTTCTGAAACAAACCATTTATCCAATTAAAACCGAAAAGTGATTTGTTCATAATTACTATCACATCATAAAACCATAACATGAGATTATTAATCAAATTCAACATTCTGGCACTACTGGTTTTCGCTACTATTAGCGGTAATTTATGCGCTGCAGCGAATGTTGAAAGTACATTAATCTCGACACCAATTTCACAAGAAAAGGTAGACCATAGTGATTGGGATGTTTTGCTAAAAAAGTATGTGAATAATGAAGGCTGTGTTAATTATAAAGGTTTTAAAAAAGAGCAAGCTAAACTTAAGGCGTATCTAATAAAGCTTTCAAAAGCGGTGCCTAATACCGACTGGAGCAATCAAGAACTATTGGCGTACTATATTAATTTATACAACGCAGCGACGGTTGATTTAATTCTGGATAATTACCCAACAAAAAGCATCAAAGATATCAGTCGTCCATGGGCAAAAGGAATTGTGAAAATTGGTACTAAAGTCGTTTCACTAAACACCATTGAACATGGAATTTTGCGAAAAATGAACGAACCGAGAATTCATTTTGCAATTAATTGTGCGTCTTATTCGTGCCCTAAACTCATGCGTGAAGCGTTTACAGCTGATAAAATAAATGCGCAGTTGGATAAGGCAACACGTGAATTTATCAATGGAAATCAAAATGATATCTCAGAAAATAATCCTAAATTGTCGAAGATATTTGATTTTTACACCTCCGATTTTAAGGTCAATGGCAAAACTGATCTAATTGGGTATATCAATAGATACAGCACGGTTAAGATCAATCCGAAGGCGACATACAGCTTTAAAGAATATGATTGGGACTTGAATGAGCAACATTAATTCATGACAATTATTCTGAAGCTGATATACCATTAAACCTTCATAGAAGCTAAAATAGAGACAAAAAATTGATGGTTTTCTACTTATGGACTACAAGATTTCCGTCATTATCCCCATTCTAAATGAAGCAGAAACCATCTCAGAACTGCTTCAGCACTTGGTACATCATACCTCCGTCAACCATGTTTCTGAAATTATTATTGTTGATGGGGGAAGCACGGATGGGTCTCAAGATATTATCCAACAGTTCCTTTCAGATCAAGATCTAAATAACGATGCTTCATCAATAATCCATTGTCGTTTAGTTACTTCAGAAAAAGGCCGTGCCAAACAAATGAACACAGGTGCGAAACTTGCCACCGGAAATATCCTTTACTTTTTACACGCCGATTCTTTTCCTCCAAAACATTTTGACCACTACATCGTGGAGGAAGTGAAAAATGGACATCAAGCAGGCTGTTTCAGAATGCAGTTTGACAGTGATCATTGGTGGTTACGATTGGCGAGTTGGTTAACGCAATTCTCTTGGCGTGCCTGTAGAGGTGGTGACCAGAGTCAATTTATTACACGGCACTTATTTGATGAGATTGGCGGTTATGATGAGCGTTATATCATTTACGAAGACAATATGCTGATCAATGAATTGTTTGCAAGAAACCAATTTGTAGTCATCAATAAAAAGCTTAAAACTTCCGCGAGACGCTATCGTAAACATGGCATTTGGAAATTACAGTATCATTTCTGGATTATTTATATAAAAAAATGGTTTGGAGCTGATGCGGATGAATTGTTGGCGTATTATAAAAAAAACATCTGTTAATTTAGACTATTTCCCTAAGATGTCATTTAAAGATTGCGGATTTCTCCCAGCTTCATGAGGGTACAATTCCATAAGCGCCGTACTCTGAAATATTTCTTTCGAATGAATATCCAATGCCGATAACTTACCATAAAATGCGGCGCCAGTATCCACATTCCAGACATTAATCGCGTTCATCGGTTCGTGCGAATTAAAATTTAAGGTTGGGGTATGGCCTATGTAAATTTCGTGGTAATGTTTAAGTCGCTTTGGATAAAACGCCGAGTCTTCCTCTATCCGTTCATCAACAGTTATAGCCATTTCCCAAAGCGTTCTATCATAATAAAATGTGCTTTTAGAGTTTTCTTGGGTGACGCCGTGTAAAGATGTAAATCCTGCGTGAACGAATAAACGGTTCTTTTCATCCAAATGATAGTGTTTCATATCCTCAAAAAATTCGAGATGAATTCGTTTTTCTTCACTTGAAAATCCGGAATAACTTTCAATAGTCCCTTCGCCCCCATGTTCCAACCATACTTTTTGTGCCTTTTTATTCCGAAGCCATGTTTCACACCAAGCATCGTGATTGCCTTTTATAAAAATACAATCGTTGGTATTTGACAATTCAATCAAATATTGGATTGTTTGTGCTGATTCGCTCCAACCATCCACATAATCGCCCATAAAAATCAATCGATCTCCATCTGTAATCTTAGCGCTTTCCAAAAGTTCTTCTAAGCCTTTGAGTCCGCCGTGAATATCGCCTATCGCCAAAGTTCTCATTGTTCATAATTTTTATATGTCGCACTAATTATCGCTTCCACAGGTTTATTTTGAGGCGTAAATTGCGTGTCTTTTTCGCCACCTACATTTTCATAATCATGGAACCATTTCCAAATAAAACCGCCTGCAAACCACTCTTCACCCCAATTTTCATCAAATAAAGCTTGCATGGCATTTGCTTGTGCTTCCATGTTAACTGACGTCATATCTCTATCAGCTTTCCACGGGGCTTTCGCAGCATAGTCAACACTTCTATAACCATATTCCGTAAACAAAATTGGCTTTTGATACCGTTTATAAAAAGCTTTTAATTGTTTTTTATGAGGCGCCCAACCTGCGCGACACTCTTCAAGTGTGGGCGTTTGCTTATCGCTCAATGGAAAATAGGCATCGACACCTATATAATCTAAATCTGCCCAAAATGGGGTTCGATCATATTCATTCCAATTAGCTGCGTAAGTCAATTTCCCTTTATATACCTTCTTAATATCCACAATCAATTGCCTCCAATAATCAGGCCTTTCATCAATAAAACTTTCCAATTCTGTCCCAATACAAAAAATGTCGACCTTAGTTTCTTCCGCTACTTTCGCATATGTCAAAATAAAATCAGAATAAGAAGTTTCTAAAGTCTTCCAATCGTCCTCATGCTCCATTTTTATAAATCCAGTAAACTCTCCTCTGTGAACCCAAATTTGAGGTTTCATCATGATCTTTATATGCTTACTTTGTAAGGTTTGTATGTACTGCTTGACGCCTTTTTCAGTTTCCCCGAACCATTGCCGCTCGTTATTAAAGTTAATTTCAGGATGTGACAACTCGCGGATAAACCCAAATGGCATCACGGCTGCGTAATTAGCGTTAAGCTTCACTAAGGGCACAACATGTTTATCATCAACTGCTTCTCGTGCCGCTACAAAACTCACCCCGTTGATTTTTTGAGGTTTTTCTACCGTAGCGCTGCATGAACAAATGAGCCATCCCATCATAAAACATAAAAAACCTACAATCGCTTTCATTCTTTTTATTTATCCTTAAATTTAAACAAACTGAAATTAAAAATTTAAGTTTCCATAAAAACCTACGACAAAACATTTCTAAACCTTTAAAATGGAACATATCGTCATTATTGGTAATGGTATTTCAGGTGTAACGGCAGCCCGACACATCCGAAAACTATCCGATAAAAAAATCAGCATTATTTCTGCAGAAACCGAACATTTTTTTTCGCGCACGGCACTGATGTACATTTATATGGGGCACATGAAATATGAGCACACAAAACCTTATGAAGACTCGTTTTGGAAAAAAAATCGGATTGAACTTAAATTTGCATATGTTACTGCAATAGATACGACTACGAAGACCCTACAATTAGACAACAACGAAGCCTTAAACTACGACAAATTGATTATTTCCACCGGGAGTAAATCCAATAAATTTGGTTGGAAAGGTCAAGATTTAAAAGGCGTAATCGGATTGTATAGCAAGCAGGATTTGGACCAATTAGAGGCTATAGCTCCCAACAAAGAAGTTTGTAAACGTGCTGTTGTAGTTGGCGGCGGATTGATAGGCATTGAATTAGCTGAAATGTTACATACGCGACATATTCCTGTGACATTTTTGGTCCGGGAGGATAATTTTTGGGATGGCATCTTGCCTATTGGGGAAGCACAAATGATCAATCGGCATATTATAAGCCATGGCATTGATTTACGCTTAAAATCAAATTTAAAAGAAATTACTGCTGATGAAAATGGACATGCAGATGGTATAGTCATTGAGGAAACAGGCGAAAAAATCTCCTGTAATTTGGTCGGATTGACCGCAGGTGTATCTCCAAATATTGACATGATTAAAAGATCAGCTGTTGAAACAGACAGAGGTATTTTGGTCAATAGATATTTAGAAACCAATATTGAAGATGTTTATGCTATTGGCGATTGTGCACAACAGCGCGAACCAATTGGAAATCGTAAACCCATTGAGGCCGTTTGGTATACGGGCAGAATGATGGGCGAAACTGTGGCGCAAACCATTTGCGGAAATCGGATGCCCTATAATCCTGGACATTGGTTTAATTCCGCCAAGTTTTTTGATATTGAATACCAAACCTATGGATGGGTTTTCCCTACACCAAAAGAAGGTCATGCCCATTTTCATTGGAAACATGATGATGATTTAAAATGTATTACTATTGAATATTATCTCGAATCAAATCTGTTTTTAGGAATAAACATCTTCGGGATTCGGATGCGACACGAGGTTTTTGATAGGTGGCTTACGGAAAAGCGAACAACTGATTATGTCATAAAACATTTAAAAGAAGCCAACTTTGAACCTGAATTCTATAAAACCTTTGAAATGGAGATTTTAAGGGCCTATTCTGAACAATTTAAAATGGTGTAACTATCCCATCGATACAAAACAATTATGAGCACTAAAATAAATGCAAGCATGTCTCTTGCCAAACCCGATTCGCAGGCAATTTCTAAAACTCAGAAAATAGCCGTTGCCTTAGGTGTGGTTGGGTTGTTTATTATGGCATTGGCACTTTTTAATGTGGAATTCCCTAATAAAACGTTGTTTCTGTCCTTATCATTGGGATTGATAACTATAGGAACCATCGTATTTTCTAATGATGCCTATTTGAACAAACAAGCAGGCATCAAAAATGACGGCGTTTGGTTTAAATCCATTACCTCAATGGGCCTTTGGGGATGGGTATTGGGCATTGTACTTACCCTATTTTATATTGTGCTCTATTTTAAAGCGGAATGGTTCGGACTTGCCGCTGACGGTGGAGCGAACGGCGGATTGGTAGCCTTATTTGATCCTTTAAGCAGACTTTTAAACGGCGGACCAGCAAGTCAATGGTTTGTTTACGGCACATTGTATACTGTGGCCATTTTAATATTTGGCTATAAGTTTATGTTGAAATACCGCCACAACCGATATGAACAGTTGCGAACTATTTCCGTGATGTTCTTTCAATTGGCATTTGCTTTTCTGATTCCTGAGTTTATGGCGCGATTAAATTCAGAAACTTTTAGTCTTCCATATTACGATTTAAAAAATATCTGGCCGCTCAACTATTACAATTTCGACAAATACCGTGTGGACTCCATGATTGAAGCAGGCGATATTGGCTTGGCATTCTTGATTTTCGGAATTGTTTCCATTTTTGTGATATCGCCAATTTTGACTTATAAATACGGAAAGCGATGGTATTGTTCTTGGGTTTGTGGCTGCGGTGGACTTGCAGAAACTGCGGGAGATCCTTTCAGACATTTAAGCGATAAAACCCAATTTGCATGGAAAGTAGAACGCTGGGTGGTGCATAGTGTGGTCGTGTTCGTAACCTTAATGACTACAGCGGTTATCTATTCCTATTTAGGTCATGACTCAAGCAAATATTGGTTAACAAAAGACATTTTTCTTCTTGGCGTAGCGGGACTATTAACCCTAGTATTTGCCTTGGTGATGATTTTTAAACGCAAAGAATTAGCAAAAGATGCCAAATATGGTGCCATTGGGTATTTTGTAATTATCATGGTCTTGATAGGCATGCATTATTTTAGCGGTACTAAAGACGTCTTTTTAGTTAATACTAATTTTCTTAAATCCTCCTACGGATTCTTAATCGGTGCGATATTTTCCGGGGTGATTGGCGTAGGCTTCTACCCTATTTTTGGTAACCGCGTGTGGTGCCGTTTTGGTTGTCCAATGGCAGCAGTATTAGGGTTCCAACAACGATTATTCTCAAGGTTCAGAATTACTACCAATGGCGGTCAATGTATTTCATGTGGTAACTGTTCTACCTATTGTGAAATGGGCATTGATGTTCGCGCTTATGCTCAAAAAGGCGAAAATATTGTGCGTAGCAGTTGTGTTGGTTGTGGCATTTGTTCTGCTGTTTGTCCAAGAGGTGTGTTGAAATTGGAAAACGATTCCATGAAAGGACGCATTAACAGTAACGATATTTTATTGGGGAATGACGTCGATTTAATGGATTTGGTAAACCAGAAATAACACTTAAAATGGTCGTTCTTATATTTTCTAAGAATGAAATTCAGCATTTTTAATTTCCATCTAAAGCATAGTCACAATAAGAAAAACTAAGTATTGTGCACTGAAACGCATTTAAGAAAACAAATGTTACTTTTGCACCACCTTTAAAAAACCACATGTCCATTATTAAAGTTATTATCCCCGCTTACAACGAAGCTGATTCCATCGGACTTGTCATAAAAGACATTCCTGAGATTGTGGATGAAGTGATTGTTGTAAACAATAATTCTACCGATTCTACTGTTGAAGTCGCTCAAAATGCTGGAGCAACCGTATTAACACAACCAGAAATGGGTTACGGCCATGCCTGCCTTATGGGGATGTCCTATGTTGCCAGCTTATCTGAAAAACCTGATATTATTGTCTTTATGGATGGCGACTATAGTGATTATCCTGAGGAATTAACAAAAATTATTCAGCCCATTTTAGAAGATAATATCGATTTTGTAGTTGGCGCAAGAGTTAAACATCTTCAGGAAAAAGGCTCGATGACACCCCAACAACATTTCGGGAATTGGTTAGCAACTTTTTTAATGCGAATTTTATTTGGTGCTAAATTCACAGATCTTGGTCCATTTAGAGCTATAAAGTATCAGAAACTCTTAGATTTGCACATGCAGGATAAGACTTACGGTTGGACTGTAGAAATGCAATTAAAGGCGCTACGACAAAATTTATCTTATGTTGAAGTTCCTGTAAAATATAAAAAAAGAATTGGCGTCTCAAAAGTATCAGGAACCATAAAAGGTACTATCTTTGCGGGCGTAAAAATCCTAGGTTGGATTTTTAAATATAGTTTTAAGAAATGATATTAGAATACTTAATAATAGTTGTTTACACCATTGCCCTCGTACTTATCCTTTTATATGCATTAGCGCAACTCAACTTATTAATTAATTATCTATCTGCTAAAAAGAAACAGGACAAATCTGAAAAATTTGATTTTTCTAATCCTGAAGAAATCCCATTTGTAACCATCCAACTTCCAGTTTATAACGAAATGTACGTTATGGAACGCCTTTTGGATAACATCGCATTGATGGATTATCCGAAAGATAAATTGGAAATTCAAGTCCTTGATGACTCTACTGACGAAACAGTTCAAACTACTTTTCAGCATGTTGAGAAATTAAAAGCAACAGGTTTAGACATTCAACACATCTGCAGAACGGACCGTAGCGGCTTTAAAGCTGGTGCTTTAAAAGAAGGTTTAAAAACTGCAAAAGGTGAATTTATTGCCATTTTTGATGCAGATTTTTTACCAGAACCAAATTGGTTAAAACAAACGATCCCTTATTTCAAGGATGAACAAATTGGTGTTGTTCAAACCCGCTGGGGACATATCAACAGAAATTATTCTATCCTTACCAAGATTCAAGCTTTTGCTCTCGATGCACATTTTACTTTGGAGCAAGTTGGAAGAAACAGTAAAGGACACTTCATCAATTTTAATGGTACTGCCGGTGTTTGGCGTAAAACCTGTATTATTGATGCTGGAAACTGGGAAGGTGACACACTTACTGAAGATTTAGATTTAAGCTATAGAGCACAACTTAAGAACTGGAAATTCAAATATTTAGAAAATGTTGAAACTCCAGCAGAATTACCTGTAGTTATTAGTGCAGCGCGTTCTCAACAATTCCGTTGGAACAAAGGTGGTGCTGAAAACTTCAGAAAAATGATGTGGCGTGTCCTTACATCTAAAAATATTTCCCTAAAAACAAAGCTTCACGGTATTTTACATCTTCTGAACAGTACCATGTTTTTAAATGTGTTTTTAGTAGCTATTTTGAGTATTCCAATGCTTTATATTAAAAATGAATATGCCCATTTAAGATTTTACTTTTATTTCATGAGTTTCTTCGTAGTGAGCACCATCATCTTTTTTGTTTGTTATTGGATGATGTTCAAAGAGATTTACGGGAAAGGATTTAAGAACTTCTTTAGTTATGTCGGCCTATTTTTTACGTTTTTTTCCATTGCGATGGGCTTTTCACTCCATAACTCAATTGCAGTTATTGAAGGCCATATCGGGAAACGTAGTGAATTTATCAGAACCCCAAAATTCAATATCAGTACTTTAAAGGATACTTGGAAAGGCAATAAATACCTGCGCAAAAAAGTATCCATGAACGTGGTTTTTGAAGGTGCACTGATGCTTTACTTCGGATTTGGTTTATACAGCGCTTTCGTTGTTGGAGATCAAGGTGGCGATTTTGGATTGTTTCCTTTTCACTTGATGTTGTTTGTAGGATTTGGATATGTGTTCTTCAAATCGTTGACTTCTAAAGTATAGACATTACATAAAAACAGTTAAGACCTGACAGATTTTGATTTTAAAACATCGAATCTCTCAGGTCTTTTTATTTTGCAACTATTGATACGCGCTGTATTCTTTCAGTTAAAAATCTGCTTATCTTGCAGCATAAATTAAATTTATCATCCTCTACTGAAGATCGAAATTTGTAGAATGTTCAACCCATTATTTTTAAAATTAAGTAAGTCGCCAGTTCTGTTGGCCCTAATAACCATAGCGCTTTACTCACTATTTGCTTATGATTTAGTCAGAACGGATTACACCAAGCTTATTTTACTTTATACGGCGCTTTTTGGAGTGTTCTATACACTGGTAAAAAACCACGCCACAAACTTTAAATTATTAGTAGGGTTTGCCATCCTCTTCAGATTGGTATTTCTATTTGCCACGCCTAATCTTTCTCAGGATTTCTATCGTTTTATTTGGGATGGTCGAATGATTCTAGAAGGGTTCAATCCATATCTCTTTACGCCCGAATCATTCATCAGTGTTGGAAACTTCCCCGTAGCACAAGCTCAAGAACTCTATAATGGCATGGGCTTGTTAAACGCGAGCCACTTTACAAATTACCCGCCTGTCAAACAATTTATTTTTATGATAGCCGCCCTGTTTTCAGGGAAAAGCATTTTGGGCTCTGCAATGGTTTTTAGGGTGTTTATTATCGCCGCTGATATTGGAGCCCTCTACTTTGGAAAGAAGCTTTTAGAACGCCTCAAAATGCCCGTCCACAATATATTTTGGTATATTTTAAATCCTTTTATCATTATTGAACTGACGGGAAGCTTACATTTTGAAGGCATCATGATTTGCTTTCTGGTATTGAGTTTATATCTATTGCATTTAGGCAAATGGAAAACGGCTGCGGTGATCTTTGCGCTGTCTGTTTCCGTAAAACTCATCCCGCTACTGTTCCTTCCTTTATTCTTCCAGTATTTTGTAAAAAACAAAGATGTTATTAATTTGGAAGATGCTTCAAGCCAAAACACTACAAAACTCGGCTTTATAAAATTGGTAGGCTTTTACGCCATCATTGGCATCACCACTTTAGTGCTGTTTGCGCCCTTTTATTCGTCCGAATTCATCCATAATTATGCAGAAACCGTCGGATTATGGTTCAGTAGGTTCGAATTTAATGCGAGCTTTTACTACATCGCAAGAGAAATTGGCCATATGATAACTGGCTATAATCAAATAGCGGTTATTGGGAAATTCATCCCGATACTGACCATTGTAATGTTGTTGCTGTTCACTTTCCTAAGAAAGAATATTACGATGCAACAAGTCATCACTTCTATGCTTTTAGCGGCGAGTATCTATTTTTTCATGTCAACCACCATTCACCCTTGGTACTTGGCTACACTTTTAATATTATCTGTATTCACCAACTTCAAATTTCCATTGGTTTGGTCGTTCATGATTATATTAAGCTATTTAGCTTATGCCAATTCCGACAATACAGAAAACCTTTGGATTATAGCCTTAGAATACAGCGTGGTCTTTGCGGTTTTTTTCTGGGAACTTTTCAAAAAAAAAGACCGCCAAATAGCAGTCTTTTAAATTAAGTGTTATAACTATTACAAGGCTTTTAAACCTGTGATAGTGTAAATTTCTTCTTCCTCATCAAATCCATTTTCATCTTTTTTGACCACTTTTTTAATCGTGTACGTCACATCAAAACTTTGGTTTAAAAAGATTTCGCCATCCAGATCAAATTCCTTCATAACCTCATCTTTCACCTTCTGAAAAGTCACTGTATATTCAGTTCCATCTTCCTTATTTTGGGCAATAAAATTATAGCCATAGCCTTCATTGCCATCATAGACACCGGTTAAGTGTAATTCCTGAAAGTTAGCATCTGAACGTAGAAGATCAGTCTGTACAGGTTTTACAGACATTAAAAAAAGGCACAACACTGAAAGTGTCATTATAAATTTTGTTTTCATAGTAAGTATTAATGTTTTTAGAAAGCATATTTTGTTTTCGGAAATTTGCCACAACAAGTCCGCTGGCTTTTAGCAACCCCATATCTATGGCGTTTGCACGTGGAAATCAAATATCAATTACGACTATAAAAATCTAATAATTTAAGATTTAAAAACTTCAGAGGAATTATTAAAACATTTAAACTCTACCATATATTCATTAGGATCTTTCACAAAAAAGGATTGATGTTCTCCTATTTTATTTTCTAAAAATTTCACATTGGAAGTAATGGGAACATTCTTAGAGTTAAGCTCCTCAAACATTTTATCCCAATTGTCCTTTTGCAAAATCACGCCCAAATGAAAAGACGGTAAAATATCACCATTAAAATTATAACTCCTACAGTCAAATTTAAAAGGACCGCATTCTGTAAAGGTAAGTTGATGTTCAAATAAATTTACATCAGCCCATTTGACGTCGGAGCGCCCTATTTCAGCACCCAACATGTCTTTATAGAACATTCGGGTTTTGTTGATACTAATACAAGGAAGTGCTAAGTGGAATTGTGTTGCCATAAGATGATTGTTTTCAACTAATTATTGACAATGTTTCTCGATCAGGTATAATACGCCATTTAAAGCCCTTCAAAAACAGGAAGTTCATTTCATGGTGCGTCTGTTAAAGTTACACTATTTTTTAACGCGCAAATATTATTTATACGCCTTTTTTCAAGGCTAAAAAAAATGGTCAAGACCAAAAAAGTTGCCCATAAAAGGACAACTTTTTCAATCAATAATATGTTGAAATCACCAATCAATGTTGGCAATTACAGTTCAGATGCACAACTAATCTACGTCTTCGTCTAACTCAACCTCAGGATCGTCCTCACCTAATTCAGGATCTTGGATTGCTTCTGGATCATCGCCATCAAAATCTTCATAGTCATCCTCATCATAATTCTCCATTGTAACTTGAAGCTTAGTGCTGACTTTCACTAAATATTTAGTGTCTTTTGTGGTCACTTCTACAGCCTCAACGATTTCATTATTGGCATTCTTGAAGGTAATGATGTTATCATCATCATAACCATCAGGATATTTCTCAACCAATAACGAGAGAATTTCTGGCGTCAATTTTTTAAAATCAACGATTACGCGTTTTAGATTGTCTCTTTTACTGCTCATAATTACATGTCTAATAAGTATGCAAATATAAGTGGTGCGACAATAGTAGCATCACTTTCTATTATAAATTTTGGGGTATCCACATCTAATTTTCCCCAAGTTATTTTTTCGTTTGGCACAGCTCCTGAATAGGAACCGTAACTTGTTGTTGAATCACTGATTTGGCAGAAATAACTCCAGAACGGTGTATCTGTACGCTCCATATCTTGGTATAACATTGGCACAACGCAAATTGGGAAATCTCCCGCAATACCTCCACCAATTTGGAAGAAACCGATACCGTTTTGAGAATTTTCTGTGTACCAATCTGCTAAGAAAGTCATGTATTCTATACCAGATTTCATGGTGCTTGCTTTCAATTCTCCTTTAAGAACGTAGCTCGCAAAAATATTACCCATCGTACTATCTTCCCATCCTGGAACAATTATAGGTAAATTTTTCTCTGCTGCTGCGTACATCCAAGAATCTTTAAGATCGATTTCATAGTACTCTTCAAGAACACCACTCAATAACATTTTGTACATGTATTCATGTGGAAAATAACGCTCACCTTTCTCTTCTGCATCCTTCCAAATTTTGAAAATATGCTTTTGTAAACGTCTAAAAGCTTCCTCTTCTGGGATACAGGTATCCGTAACACGGTTTAATCCTTTTTCCATTAAATCCCACTCCTCTTGAGGCGTCAAATCGCGGTAGTTAGGCACACGTTTGTAGTGTGAATGCGCAACCAAGTTCATGATATCTTCTTCAAGGTTAGCACCAGTACAAGAAATAATTTGCACTTTATCTTGACGGATCATTTCGCCAAAAATCTTACCAATTTCCGCAGTACTCATTGCACCTGCTAAAGACACTAACATCTTTGAGCCTTTTTCCAATTGTGCTTCGTAGCCTTTGGCCGCATCAACCAATGCCGCAGCATTGAAATGCAAGTAATACTTTTGAATAAAATCTGAAATAGGTCCTTTAGTTGTCGTCATCATTATCGAATTTAGAAAATTTGTTTGTACTTGAAGCTGCTTCGTTAAAGGTACTTTCGTAACCGTCCTCTACATTATCGTCCAAGAATTTATAGCTTAACATTTTGTAATATAATTTTGCTGCAAGAAAATCAGAAGATTTTTCTGATGGATCTGGGCAAAGCTCAACAATATCAAAACCTACAACGTTTTTCTCTGCAAAAACTTTTCTTAAAAAGTCTAAAGTTTCATACCAAAGTAATCCGCCTGGTTCTGGTGTTCCTGTTGAAGGCATGATTGAAGGATCAAAAGCATCCAAATCAATAGTAATAAATACATTCTCTGTCATTTGATCTACAGCGCTGTCCATCCAAAACTCATCATTGACCATGTCATGGGCAAAATACGTTTTATCTCTATCCATCACTGTAGTTTCAATCACATCCATACTACGGATACCAACTTGAATCAAATTAGTGGTTTGGCTAGCTTCATAAACCGCACAAGCGTGGTTACATTTTGAACCTTGATATTCTTTACGTAAATCAGCATGCGCATCAATTTGAAGCACTGTCAAATTATCAAAACATTCATTAAAAGCACGAATTGTACCGATAGAAATTGAATGCTCACCACCAAAAGCGGTAACAAACTTGTTGCGTGTAATGTATTTCTTTACAGTTTGGTGTACAGCATCTACCATTTTTTCTGGAGATGAATTTTCCGTCACGGCATCTGCAAGATAAATACCTTGTTTGTAAACCTCAGTTTCAGTCTCAATATCATAAAGCTCCATGTTTTCGGACGCATCCAAAAATGCTTTAGGACCTTGATCAGCACCTTTTTGCCAGGTACTTGTACCATCATAAGGCACAGGAATCAATACGATTTTGGCATTATCTAATTTGGAATATTCTTCAGGTATTCCCGCATACGTTATATTACTGTTCATTTTGTAATAATTATTATTATTTTAAAGTAAAATGCAATTGATGTTAGAATGTTATTTTTATTGAGAAGTTATTAACTCTCATCCGTATCGTTGTAACCTAATATTTTAAGTAAGTCTTCACTTTTTTGTTGCTCGCTGAATATCTTGGTAGTAAAATTACCATCTTCATCCTTATCAATCAAAATATGCTTTGGCGAAGGTATCAAACAATGTTGCAATCCGCCAAATCCGCCAATTGTTTCCTGATATGCTCCTGTATTAAAAAAGCCAAGATACAAAGGTTTATCCTTATTATACTTAGGAAGATAAATAGCGTTCATATGCTGCTCACTATTGTAATAATCATCACTATCACAAGTTAAACCTCCTAAAAGAACGCGCTCGTAACTATCATTCCAACGGTTAATTGGCAACATGACAAAACGCTTGTTAATTGCCCAAGTGTCTGGAAGCGTTGTAATGAACGATGAGTTGATCATGTTCCACTTCTCCTTGTCATTTTGTTGCTTTTGATACAACACTTCATAAATGGCACCGCCACTTTCTCCTACCGTAAAACTTCCAAATTCTGTAAAGATATTTGGCACATCTACTTCTTCCTGCTCACAGAACAACTGAATTTGATTGATGATTTCATCCACCATATACTCATAGTCAAAATCGAATGCCAATGAGTTTTTAATTGGGAAACCGCCACCAATATTCAAACTATCCAAAGATGGACAAATGCGTTTTAAACTGGTATATACTTTTAAACATTTAGAAAGTTCGTTCCAATAATAGGCATTGTCACGAATTCCTGTATTGATAAAAAAGTGAAGCATTTTCAACTTTACCTTCTTATTTTCCTTGATTTGATTTCTGTAAAATGGGAGGATATTTTTATAGCCGATCCCTAAACGAGAGGTATAAAACTCAAACTTTGGTTCCTCTTCCGAAGCAATACGAATTCCGATATTGAATTTGCCTTTAATTTCTTTTGAAAGCAAATCAATTTCTTCGTAATTATCAATGATAGGAATACAGTTTTTGTGACCTTCATTGATTAATCTCGCAATGTTTGTAACGTACTGTGCACGTTTAAAACCATTACTGATCACATAGGTTTTATTTGTAATCTTACCTTCTTCCTTTAACTTTTCAACAATGTCAATATCAAACGCTGAAGAGGTTTCTATATGGATATCGTTTTTTAAAGCTTCATTAAGAACATGCTTAAAATGGGAGCTTTTTGTACAATAGCAATAGTGGTACTTTCCTTTATATTTATGCTTTTTAATGGCTTTTGAAAACCAATCTTTTGCACGTCCAATATTATTTGAGATTTGTGGTAGGTAAGTAAATTTTAATGGTGTCCCATAATCCTCGACCAATTTCATCAAATTAATGTCATGAAATTGTAGGGTCTTATCTTCCAGTTTGAATTCATCTTGTGGGAAATAAAAGGTCTGATTAATGAGATCAATATATTTTGTATTCATTATAGGGTATTAAGTTTTAAAATTCTGAAAAAAAAATCAATTAGAGTAATAAATTCTTGATAAATAATGAAAATCATACCTGAATTTGCTGATGCGAAGGAACACGCACGAAAACGAGGTGTTTGCTATCTGATAATCTATAATTAGAAGTAAGCTTTAAAATCTGGTGACTTATCTTATAAGTTGCCTTTGGAATTGACTTCTTAAAATCCAAAAGCCCAAACGTAAAAACACGGTTCAAGGGTTCAGCAAATGAAGTGCAAAAGAACTATAAAAAAATTAAAAAACAAGATGCAAAGGGTAAAAATATGACCTCATAAGCTGAAGTCGTATAAATTTATAACAAATCATGCCTTAAAGACCTAAACTTTAGAGTTTTAGAAATCTTTAAGACATGATTTTGCAATGTAATTTCGGTGTAAAATTTCAACTATTAATCGCTATGGATTAAGGTAGCATTTTTAACGTATTGATTTCTTGTTCCGTTAGGTGTTTCCAATGTCCACGAGGGATATCTTTTTTGGTTAAACCAGCAATTGCTACGCAGTCCAATTTTACAATCTCATAGTTTAAATGATCAAAAATTGAGCGAATAATAGTACTACCCGTATTTCTGATTTTTAAACCAATCATATTCTTTGATTGCCCTTCAATAAAACTGATTTCTTCAACGCCTACAAATTTCCCCTCAATATTCAATCCTTCTTCGATTTTCTTAAGATCTTCGAACTTTAAATTCTTGTCGAGTTCAATTTGAAACAAACGTGGAACACCTTTTTTAGAATTGGTGAATTTTTGTGCCAAGACATCATCATTGGTAAACAAAATCAATCCTAGAGAATTTCTTCCCAAACGACCAATCGGTTTAATACGGGATGTTGTAGCATTAGCCACCAAATCCATCACTGTTCTTCCTTTTCCTTCACTGGTTGTCGTAGCAAATCCTTTAGGCTTATTCAGTAAAACGTAAGCTTTCTTTTCTGGATTGATACGGGCTCCATCAAAACGAACATCATCATCCAACTTCACTTTATAGCCCATTTCTGTAACAATCTTACCATTAACCATCACATTTCCTGTAGCAATATGCATATCAGCATCACGACGCGAACAAATGCCAGAATTGGCGATGTATTTGTTCAATCTTATTTCATCTGGATTGGATTTTTTGGCAGGTGTTTTCTTATCAAAAGATGGTTTTGAATACTCTTTATTCACTTTTTTCATTGGAGCATTCCCTCTCGCAAAACTCTTGCTTTTTGGGTTTTCACTTCCTCTTCCTGAAGCTGCAGAAGCACTTCTGCTCTGACCTCTACCTGAAGATTTACCTTTTCCACTACTCCCTTGATGTCTACTCATGACTTAATAATTTTACGCAAAGATACTTTATTATATAACTATTTTAGAGCTTGAATTTACGATTTTCATCAAATCCTATTCAATACAACGTCTACATTGATTAAAACGATACAAAACACGCCTGCTACAATGATAAATTTCAAAATATTATGCAGAATGAGATAGTGTGTTTTGGTTTTCGATTTCCATAACAATACAATGAACGCAAATAGCAACAATGTGCTTAAATAAAAGAAATAATTCATGTGTCCTATATCAAAATAGGCAATCAATAAAAGCGTTGGTATTAAGGTAAAAAACGCCAAAACCGACAACATGATTTTCGAAACATTTTCTCCATAAACCACAGGAATTGTATAGTAACCCTGTACTAAATCACCTTTAATATTCTCCAAATCTTTGGTCAATTCACGCATAGAAATGATTAAAAACAGAAACGTGGCATGAAAAAAGATAACTGTTTCAAAATTTTTGTAATAAATAAAAATAGCAAAAAACGGCGTAATTGTCAACACCGCCGATGTGAGATTCCCTATAAATGGAAGTCTTTTTAATTTATGTGAATAGAACCAGATCCCGAAAATATACAGCGAAAAGAAAATGACCGTATTAAACGACACATAACTTGCCATGACCACTGCCAAAAAATTCAATACAAAATAGAATGACAATTTAGTGTTCTGACTTACCAACCTATCCAACATCGATTTATTAGGACGATTGATTAAATCCTTTTCAGAATCATAAAAATTATTGATGATATATCCGGCCGCGATAGTAGAAGCTGAAGCAAGTACCAAAATGAACAAATTCAGATCGAATACCACTTCACGCAGAGGTTTATCATGCGCCAAAATGTAAATGGAAGTCAAATATTGCGCAATGACGACAACCAAAATGTTGTAGCCCCTGATAACAGAAAACATGCTAAAAAACTTAAGTAATACATGTTTTTGTTTTCTGGATAACATAAAGACAGGGTTAAAGCACTAAGACAAAATGCAGATTAAAAATAGTCCTAAAGCTCATTAATGGGAGTTTAAAAGTTATAAACTACCTCTAATTTGTAATCTTTAAGAGACTGTCTTGCTTTTTCGATATCTTCAGTAAACCCTAAGATATAGCCGCCACCGCCAGAACCACATAATTTAAGATAATAATCATTGGTGTCCAGTCCGTTTTTCCAAAGTGCATGGAATTGTGGTGGAATCATAGGTTTGAAATGGCTCAAGGCCACTTTTGAAAGTTTCTTGGTATTCGTAAACAACGATTTAAAATCGCCTTTTAGGAAATCATCAACACACGCATCCGTATGTTTTATGAATTGATTTTTAAGCATGTTACGGAATCCTTCCTGTTTCATTTTCTCCATAAAGATGCCTACCATTGGCGCAGTTTCGCCAATAATGCCACTGTCTAGTAAAAACACAGCTCCTTTTCCATCACTTTTTTGCGAAGGAATTCCGGCAGCTTCAATATTATCTTTGGAATTGATTAAAATAGGAATACTCAAATAACTGTTTAAAGGATCTAATCCTGAAGATTTACCGTGGAAAAACGACTCCATTTCAGAAAAAATGGACTTTAACGTCATAAGTTTTTCACGCGTTAAATTCTCTAAAACCGTAATTTTATCAAACGCGTATTTGTCATAAATAGCAGCAACCAAAGCCCCACTACTCCCAACACCGTAACCTTGTGGAATTGAAGAATCAAAATACATGCCCTCGTTAACGTCTTTCTCCAAAGCCTCAATATCAAAAGTTACCAATTCTGGATCAATTCCTTTTAAATATTCCACATACCTTTTAAGATTTCCATTAGATTTTATGGAACTCTCAGTTTGAAGTCCGTCAGTTTTTAACGCACCATTGTAAAAATTGTAAGGAATTGATAGGCCTTTAGAATCTTTAATGATTCCATATTCGCCAAAAAGTAGAATTTTAGAGTAAAATAGAGGTCCTTTCATGTTCGGTCTTAGGTTTACAGTTTACGGCTGTAGCTAATTATAAGCAAATATAAACATTATTATTGGTTTTGGATTGCCCCAAAACCAATTTGATCGCAAATATAGTGCCCGTTTTGACAATACACAACCAACTCATCCTTAATAAATTGCAAAACTTGTTCACGCTCATCTTGCGGATAAAGCACATGCACATTTGCGCCAGCATCTAACGTAAAACTGACATGTGAACCGGTTATTTGTCTGAAACTCCATATTTTATTGATGATTTCTAAAGTATTCGGCTTCATCAATATAAAATACGGCATACTCGTCATCATCATGGCGTGCAACGTTAAGGCTTCACTTTCAACCAAAGCGTTAAAGGCATCTAAATCTCCCGATTCCAAAATTACTTTTAGCTCTTCAAGGTTATCATGCGCCTGTTGAAATCGGTTTAAAGCATACGGGTGATTGTGCATTAAATTATGGCCCACCGTACTGCTCACCTGCTTTTCTCCTTTATCAACCAACAATATGGTGTCTTGATAATTTTCAAAATTCCCATGGACCTGATACGGATATTTGACTCCAAATAAATCTGAACTTCCTTCAACGGCTTCTGTTTCACCCCAAACAATCACATCGCCTTCAATACTTCTGCATGCACTTCCTGAGCCCAAACGTGCTAAAAATGACGCCTTCTGATTAAAAAACGCTTCATCAAAAGGACTGTCAGACACTAACTGCTTTTCAATACTCATTAAACACAATGCTAAAGCACTCATACCACTCGCTGATGACGCAATACCTGAGCTATGTGGAAATGTATTTTCCGTTTCAATTTTAAAAACGTACTGTCTTAAAAATGGAAGATAAACTTCTATACGTTCAAAAAAAGTTTGAATTTTTGGTCTGAAATCCTCTTTCAAATCCCCATCCAAATAGACATCAAAAGTAAAAGAGTTGTCATCCTCTTCTTTTTTCACAAAGCTTAATGTTGTAATAGTTTTACAGTTGCTTAGTGTAAAACTCAAAGATGGGTTTTCAGGAATTTGATTCTTTTTCTTGCCCCAATATTTTACCAATGCAATATTACTTGGAGATTCCCAAGTAACACTACCGTTAGAAACATTAGCGCTATATTTTTTCGGAATAAAATCTTTTTCAGTCATCGTTTTTGTATCAGTTGGCAAAGATAAGCGTTTTACAATTGTTTGATAGCTTTTGAAGCACCATGAATTTCTCTGAAATGGCTTGAAGAGGTTGCAAATCCTACAAAACCCGAAACAACAACTAACTAATTGATTTTAAGCCACTTTATATCCGCTTTAGCTTCACAATATAACCCTTAGATATATTTAACACACTGAATACCCCGTCTTTACTGATAATCTTCGTAGTTTTGCTGAAACTTGTTCAACTATTCCCCATAATTCATCGTCCAGATAACATGATTGTATTAAAATCATTTTTGATATTAATAGCGCTTTCTTGCACCCCGTTTTTTGTTCAATCTCAAATTAAAAATCAAGATCAGCATAAACAACGTTTAGAGTATTTAATTTCAAAGGATAGTATCTACGAGATAACCTTAATGTTAAATGAAGATTTGGCGCGCGCTAAATCCAATAATCAACCTTTAGAATTAGCTCAAACATATCAAAAACTAGGTTTTATTTTTTCTCAAATAGAGAGTTATAACACGGCATCCAAATACAATTTGGAGGCTTATAAACTCTTTGATTCTTTAAAAAAGCCTAAAGATGTTGATGATGTCCTCACCCGATTAGCACAGAATTTTGTAGACGGTAAAAGCTATGAAAAATTTGATAGTGTTATTCCCTTCGCTTTAAAGCAGTCTATCGCATTACAAAGCATTAATATGTTTTACAATTTGGAGTCTAAAATGCGAAAAAATTACTTTCTGAAAAATTTTGAAAGTGCTTTAGAAGACGCCAATTCTGCTTTAAACAAACTCGATAACTACAATTTTGTTTCTGAAAAAGAAAAGCGGGAAAAGTTACGTCTCGATGCGTCTTTTAGGTTTTACAAAGCTGCTACCTTGATTAACGCAGAGCAATTTGACGAAGGCTACAAAATGCTTTTTAATGTCAATCCTAAACATTTACGGACAATAGGAAAGCAACACCTAATGCCGATTAGTCAAATTTCGACGCTCAATTATTACAAGTTTAGATATTTTAATGAGCGCACAAAACAATTGGACTCCGCTAACAAATATCTCCTACAAGCCGACTCGTTAAAATTTATTGCTATCCGAAATTATCAGGACAGAATTGCCGAAAACGGCGATTTGATCTACAAGATTATCAATACTGAAAAACAACTCGAACTTACCAACACTGAAAGACAACAAAATAAAGCTCTTTCAAATGCCTTTTTAATGGCCACAATTGTATTGAGTTTACTGCTTATTGCATTGGCAACCTTCTTTTATTACTACTACACTAACAGAAAACGTGTCAAAAAAATAAACGAACGCTTAAAGGAATCGAATAAAAAATTAAAATTAATTGATAAGGAACGACTTGAATTTTTCTCCATATTAAGTCACGAGCTAAGAACGCCTATTTATGGAATTAGCGGGCTTGCTACATTAATTGAACAAGAGCAATGTGCAGAAAAAAGGAAAGGCTATTTAAACGCTCTGATTTCGTCAAGCAATTACATATCCGTTCTTATTGATAACGTTTTGCAAATTTCAAAACTGAAGTTTGAAAAGAAGCAATTACATAAAAAACCGACTAACATTTTACAACTCATAAAGCGAGTTTCAAGTTCTATAAAGGTTTCTGCAAACGAAAAAGGACTGGAACTCTATACGAATGTAGAAAAATCAAATTGGACCGAATCGTTGCTCATTGACAAGGTTGTTTTGAGTCAGATTTTGATTAACCTTGCCTATAATGCCATCAGGTACACCTCTAAAGGCTCTGTATCTATCAATCTTACCGAGCAACGCCGCACGGATACCCATGTCAATATCCTTTTTGAAATTAAGGATTCCGGAATTGGAATTAAACCTAAACACAAGGATATTATTTTTAATGCTTTTGAAAATAAAACCTTCTTAGAAAAAAACAGTTCAGGTTCAGGTTTGGGCCTTTATATTGTGAAAACCTTACTTAAAAGTTATAATTCGGAAATCAAATTCCTGTCAAAACCGAATGAAGGCACAACATTTTTCTTTGATATTGATTTTGAAATTGCACAAGCAGCGGAAGATGGAAACCACCAAACCCATGTTCCGATGCAACATAGTGCCACTAAAATCCTGGTTGTTGATGACAATTCCATCAACTTGCTCATCACTCAAAAAAATGTAGAGAAAATTCCTGGACATATGGCTGAAACCGCCACCCATGGAAAAGAAGCCATTTGTCTTGTAAAAGAAAAAGATTTTGACTTGGTTTTAATGGATATCAACATGCCAGATATGGATGGTTACGAAGCCACCAAACATATTAGATTGTTCAACCCAAACATTCCAATTTTAGCGTTAACAGCGTTAAATTCTGCTGAAATTCAAACTAAAGCAATTGCTTGCGGCATGAATAATGTCATCACAAAACCGTACGATTTTGAAGAATTTAAATCGACGATATTGAAATACAGTAACGTGTATCAGGAGTAATCGCGGTTAAATGGACTTGGAAATTATATAAGCGCCTGTCCAAGCATTTTGAAAATTAAAGCCACCAGTAACGGCGTCAATATTTAAGACTTCCCCAGCAAGATAGAGGTTTTTATGAAGTTTGCTTTCAAAGGTTTTGAAGTTGATTTCTTTCAGCTCCACACCTCCAGCGGTCACAAATTCTTCTTTAAAAGTACTTTTACCGTCCACCGAAAATACAGCTTGGGTTAATTGCGATGCTAAACTTTCGAGCTGTTGCCTGTTTAATTCGGCCCATCGTGTGTCATGAGCAATATCAGAAGCTAAAACCAACTTATGCCACAGGCGTTTCGGAAGCTCAAATTGTGGCGATTTGAATACTGTTTTTTTCGCAAAATCAAGTTTACATTCTTTCAAGTTTTCAATACAGTCTTCCAACGACTGCTTGACGAAATTAATTTCAATGTCGAATTTGTAATTCCGCTGCGCCAATTCTAAAGCACCATACGCGGAAAGTTTCAATATTGCAGGCGCACTCATGCCCACATGCGTAATCAGTAATGGCCCTTCCGAATACAAATCGGTGCCGACAACCTTCACCTCAACATTTTGAGCGACTACTCCAGGAATATCATTAATGCGGTCATCCTTTATATCAAATGTAAAAAGTGATGGAACCGCAGCAGAAATGCTATGCCCCAGATCTTCCAAAACCTTCCAGATTTTAGAATTACTGCCTGTTGCGACAATAAGTTTTTTACAGTAAAATGTATCGGTTTGGGTTTCTACTTTAAACTGATGCTCCACATCAGCAATTTCATTATGAGATGAAGGCGCTATTTTTTTGACACTTTCATTATAAAGAACTTCAACCTTATGCTTTTTCGCTTCGTTTAAAAAACAATCAATAATAGTTTTTGAAGAATCAGAAACTGGAAACATCCGTCCATCTTCTTCAATCTTAAGTGCAACACCACGTTTTTCAAACCATTCTATGGTGTCGCCAGTCATAAATTGATGGAAAGGCCCTAACAATTCTTTTTCACCTCTAGGATAGTTCAAGACCAACTCTGACGGAATAAATTCCGCGTGGGTCACATTGCATCTTCCGCCACCAGAAATTCGCACCTTTTGCAAACCTTCTTTCCCGCGTTCAAGAATCGTAACCTTTAAATGTGGATGTTGTTCTGCAATATTAATGGCCGCAAAAAAACCAGCTGCCCCGCCTCCAATAATTATAACGTCTTTACTATTCATAAATGATCTGGGAAATCTGAGATAATTCCATCTACGCCAAACGACTTCATCTGTGAGATGTCCTCGAAATTATTGACGGTCCATGTATTTACTTTATAGCCTAAAGTCTGAAGTTGCTTCACCGTGTCCTTAGTCAATAAATGATATTCAGGATGGATCGCTTTGGCGTTGATGGTTTTCGCGAACTGCAGCGCCTCATCAAGGTTGTCTTCCGTGAGCACAGCCAACGGAATGTTTTTATTAAGATTATAAATAGTAGTCAATTCTTGAGGATTGAAGCTGGATACCAAAAAGTCTTCATACTTCCAGCCCTTTTTATCGATATAAAATTGAATGGTTTGACACGTTTCAGATGCTGTGGCTTCACCTTTCAGCTCAATATTCAACATGCATTTTCTATCAATTAAATTCAAAACCTCCTCCAATGTAGGAATTTGAAATTGACCATTCACCTTAAGCGCTTTTAAGTCGGCTAAGGATTTCAATGCAATCTCACCAAATCCATCGGTCAATCGTACCAATGTGAAATCATGAAACACTACCAACTCGCCCGTCTGACATAAATGCACATCAATCTCAATGCCGTCAACACCTAAATCCAACGCTTTCTGGATGGATTCCAAGGTGTTTTCTGCAACATGACCTTTTGCTCCTCTATGTCCTATCTTCTTAATAGTGTTCACTTAAAAATTAATTATTTATTTTGAACTGAATACGTCGACTTATTGTTTAATTGGACGCATCAAACCTTCTTGTGCTACCGAAGCAATCAGCTTTCCATCTCTCGTAAAAATATTTCCTTTCGCAAATCCGCGTGCGCCGGAAGCATTTGGCGATTCAATGGCATAGAGCATCCAATCGTCAAAATCGAAATCCCTAAAGTACCACATAGAATGGTCCAAACTCGCCGTTTGCGTATTACCCCAATGCGCTTTACTTGCGTGGCGATTCATAGCCGCGGCTAAAATATTATAATCTGAAACGTAGGTCAGAATTTGTTGCTTTATTGCCAAATCTAAATGGGAAGCATCGCCATTGAGCTTAAACCATACATTGGTAAAAGCAGGTAAATCTTCAGTGTTAAACGGGTTGACAAGCTCAACAGGTTTAAATTCTACAGGCCGTTCAATCTCCAAAAAACCTTTCGTTTTCTTTGGTATGACGTCGCCAAACTTATTTAAAATTTCAGACCAACTCATTAGTTCTTCTGGCTGTTTAATAGCATCAGGCATACTAATTTGATGATTGTGGCCCTCTTCCTTATTTTGAAATGATGCGGAAAGAATAAAAATGGTCACTCCATTTTGCTCGGCAGTAACGCGTCTTACAGAAAAACTCCCCCCATCTCTGGTGTTATTTACATTGTAAATAATGGGCTGCTCTAAATCTCCAGCTTCTAAAAAATAGGAATGCATAGAATGCAAAACACGATTATTGGTGATGGTTCTGGCCGCTGCATTAAGGGCCTGAGCTAATACCTGACCTCCAAAAACATTCGGGCTTCCTACAGTTTTACTGTAGCCTTCAAATTGGCTAGGATTAATCTCTTTTAAAGCGATAAGCTCAATTAAATCTTTAACATCAGTCATTTCTTGAATTGTTTAAGCTTTTCAAAGGTATTTAAATGAGTGGAACTTCTAAATTTAAAATGCGTATTAAATGACAAATTCTGATGGATTCAGCGCTTCTAGCTTGTTCATCTCTTTTTTTATAACCGATAAATCAGTTTCATTGCTTTGACTCACAATCGCGTCTTGATATAAGGTACTAATCTCCTTCACAATTACTTTTTTGTACAGTTCATCAAAGGCATCCGCGTGGCCCAATAAGTATTCGAGCATCATAAATAGCTTTTGAACCACAATAATATCGTGCTTGCAATAGGTGCGTAACGACGCCATCACATTGTACATCAACTCTTCAAAGCTTACTGTTTTTATGCTTAGAAGTGCATTGTCATCATCATCAAAAAGATAACTCGTATCGCGCTTTTTCATGCGAAGCACCAACAATTCCGTCATATAATCAATGGCGTTAATGGCAGTTCCGGGATCATTAATTCCTGGAGACATCGCTTTTACTGCAATTTCTGTGATTTGCTTAAAGGCCAAGACATAATTCTCTTCTACAAGTTCATTTTTAGAAAAATTGAAATACCCCAAAGCCTGGTCGACTGCATCTTCATCCAATTCAGCACCAGAATAGCGTAGCAACGGCAGACTTTTTAAAATGTACGTCCCTTTTGTTTGAGCGATTTCAATTTTGACATTGTTTTCCTTTGCGAAAGCCGCTAAGGAATTCAAGCTCACGTCCTGAAAATATCCCGACTTTTTTGAAAGCACAGCATGCCAATCAGAAGTTTCTGGAAAATGGGTTTCAATCGATTTTTCATTTTCTATCAACCTGCTTAACCTATCATAAGCAGAATCATAAATCTTGTCCATAATTGTCCCAACTTGAATTTGTTGTGAAATGGAATGGATAAAATAAATAAACGACCCCAAACATAAAGTCATAAAGATGATAGCCAATAACACTGAAAATCCGGGAAGTTGGTATTTATCGCCGGTTGGCGTGATGGATACTAAGGTAAAAATACAGTATAAGAGCGTTGAATTGTAAATCCCTAAAATGATTTGATGCCTTCTGTTAGAAATCAATCCTGGCAGTAATCGCGGGGAAAAATTACTCGACGCTTGGTTGAGCAAAATCATTACTAATGAAAAACTAAACACCATGATAGATATCAATCCACCAATAAATGTGGTTAAGAGACTCCGTGCTGTTTCAGTATTATTAATAACCAACAGCGGTGCGTTTTCGATTAAGTATTTCGAAATACCCCAACTTTCCATATAATACATGAAGAATGCAAAAAACAGCCCCATCAAACTGATAAGCGACGGATAGAACGCGATGTTGCTCTCCAGTTTGATGACATATTCAATAATGCTATAAAATTGCTTTTTCATAAAAGGGTATTTCTTGACAGGAAGGGTTTAAAAGTTTAAGCCGAAACCAAATGAAAATCGGGATCCGTCTTCTCCTGTAAATAAATTAAATGTTCCTGAAAGTGATGTGGCCGCGGTAACTCTCAATCCGCCACCAAAGTCATTATGCCATTTTTTAGAATGCTCATCTTTTAACCACACTCGACCAACATCTCCACCTCCAAAAACAGTGATTTGTAATGGCAATAATCGCGTTTTAATGGATGGAAAACTATAGCGTAAATCAGCACTTGCTACCATAGAACTTTTTCCAGTAAAGCGTTCTGCTCTATAACCTCTAAGGCCAGTATCGCCTCCAATATTTGCCGCTTGATAGAACAAAAAGTTATTCCCGAAACGGAATTGACCTCGGACATCAGTTTTAAGCACTAATGTTTTATCTTTTGTTAGGGCATTATAAAATCCGACATCAGAATTGATATATCCATACACTTCATCAGCATCTTGCAGATTGGTTCTTGCGCCAACATCAAGATTAAAAGTCATCCCTTTTGTTGGGTTCATCTTATTATCAGCACTAAAATAATCGTATTCCGCTTCTAAAGCTCCAAAATAATGACGCTCATAAAACTCCTCATCACTCTCAGGATGCACGGTGGTAATAAATCGATCTTGAGAAGGATCCAATTGAATACCATCAAAAATAGCTCTAAAACCGTAATCACTACCAAAAGCGGAACGTTTAAGCACCCCTATATGACCGCTATAGATGCTCTTTTTAACTCGGTTAAAGTCGAAATGCTCAGCATTATTTTCAGTCTCATTTCCATAACCAAAAAAGTTATTGGTATATGATTCGTTCGTATATGTACCGCCAACATTTAAATTCCAATCGTAAAAGAAATTGGCAAATTCGCCTTCATAGTCCACTTTTAATCCGCTGGTATGAAAAGCATATTTAACATCAAAAGCATGTTGTTGTGAAAAAGGATTACGCTGAAATCCGTTAATCGTATATATTACGGATCCGCCCAATAAAAATCCATCATCAGGATTATAACTTAAGTTTGGAGTAAGTGCGGTGCCTTTAGTTCGGTTTTTTTCGAAGTTAAACAGGTTCAAATTATATACATCTGTGAATTTCACTTTTGCCCCACTTTTTGATAAAACTGTATTTTCTTTCGACTTATGATCATAGATTTTAACGCGCTTACCTTCCTTTATATCATAAATATCATTGCCTTGGCCACCAATAATTCTCGTAAAAATTAAATCATCTCCTTTGCCATTCACTATAAATTGGTCATGGTCATTCAACCCATAAATCCAAAGTTCCTTAGTAACTTTTCTATCAAATGTCTGATCAATAAAAGGCTCACTAATACCGCCATCTTTAAGTCTGGATACTTTTACTTGAGTTAAACCATTCCCTAAACGCGTAATTTCAAAATAATCGTCCTTATCAGTTCCAGTCAAGACAACCAACTCATTTAAATAATCATAATATCGGTTAGCAATGTCTTGCATATTGCCGCGACGGCCTTTCAGCTTCACTTTAATATCCTCAATAATACTATCCTGAACTTCCACAGGTACATTACTGAATGCTTTTTCGATCACCTCATCAGTAACGTTCTCTTCTAAAAACTTCGCTTGCTTTATCCAGGCTTCTCTATTGGATTGTTGTAAAAGCACACGGTCCAATTTAACACCGGCACTGTTCATCCATTTCACATCTGTTAGTTCTTCATCATATACCTGTAGCTGTCTTGAAGATCCAGAAATGGACCTCACAATATCCAACAAGGTCCCGTCAAAATTTGAAAACACCTGATCTCTATCCCTCGGAATTGGCTTGTACAGCTTATCGCCGTTTTCTTGATTGAATTGTGCCCAACGCCATTGATCCTGGTGTCTGTCCCAATCGCCAATCAACATGTCAAACAAACGCGCTCTGATGTAAGCATTTTCATCGATTTTGTATTTTTCATCTTCCCTAACCTTTTCAATAATATCATACGTACTTTCAATATCATCGGCATAGCCAAAATTACGTTCGTCCGTATAATTTTCTTCCGGGCGTTCCTCAATCATGTATAATTGACCACCATAACCCGCATTAAATTCGCCCAAGGTTTTATGCTTCGGAATGTAGAAAATACGCGGATTGGTATGGTATATTTTTGCAGCATCCGCCAAATCAGGAATAGCCATGAAAGCGTACGGATGGGCAGCCGTGTAGAAATCTAAAATAAGACTTTCAATTTCAGTTTGCTCATAATCATCCGTCACATAGGAGTTTTTAAAAAGTACTTTTTCTAAATATTGCGTCGGACTTTTACGTAAGGCGCGCATGTTCAACTCTCTTCCATCCTTAGTTTTGAGTCTTAAGGATTTGGTTTGGTGTCCACCACCAGCTCGCACAACTTCCAATCCGCCGTAAAGCGTGTCTAATGTTGCTACAGATGCTTTTATCGGTTTGCTATAGATACTACGGTAACGATCTCCTAAAAGCATTTTATAGATTGAAGACTTATCAGTTTCTTCATCTGAATAAATAGAGACTTCAACCTCGTTCGGGAATGTATCCGGCAAAATTGAATAATCATAAATTTTTGTTGGCGGATATATCTCCTTTTGAAATAATAAATGCGGTTCATTATTCTCTGAACCGAAAGCTTGCACCCAAGAACTGCCGTCCTTAAACACCGTTAACACAGCAAAACCCTGAAGTCCGTACGCAAAAACGCCATGCGCTTTTAAATTGACCTGCCCCGTTTTGGAGCCTGAACCGGATACAATTTGTTTTATATTCCCGTTGTCTATGTACTGTAAGGTGTGTTCGTGACCTGATACAAAAACAATATTCCCGTTTTCAGTGGCTAAGTTTTCCAAACGATCCATCAAATCATTATAAAGTTCATTATATCGATCTTGAATGGAAACACCGCCTTGTGACCTAATTTGAGTGACTAAGGACGCCAAACCTGGCATAGGAATTCTGCTTTGCATAGGGAATAGATGTTTCTCCAACGCAAACTGACCACCGTGCGTGCTATTGGTGTACATGGGATGGTGCATTGCAAATACAATAGTTTTGCCTTGTGCTTTCTTAATCTC
Source organism: uncultured Gelidibacter sp. (assembly GCF_947500795.1). Taxonomy (GTDB): domain Bacteria; phylum Bacteroidota; class Bacteroidia; order Flavobacteriales; family Flavobacteriaceae; genus Gelidibacter. The sequence continues at coordinate 483,203 of NZ_CANMTE010000003.1, forward strand.
CCCCTCCAATTCGAGCATTAAACGCTCTCTAGTTTTTATGACGCAGTCTTCATTTATGGTAGGATGACGGTCCCAATTTTCAAGGTACCATTGCGTGTCCACAATAATCAATTGAATGGTTTCACTCACGTCGATGCTTTTAAGAGGACAGCCGTTTTCAGGAAAAAAACTGTTTTCGTCCAACGCTTCCTTGATGTATTGTTCCTGCAAACGCACCCCGGTAACACCACCGGAATACCATTCGTGATTACCAGGAATGAAGATGGTTTGACCCTCAAAATTCTCAACAGATTTCACTTGGGCATTCAGCATATTCTCAGCACTACCTCTGTATTTGTGCTCAATTTTAGGAAGGCCTGCAGGATAAATGTTATCTCCCAAAAACAGGGTGTAATCTCCTTTTGTGTCCTTATCAGAAATATACTTTTTAAAGGCTGTCAATCCCTGCGATAAACCATTCATTGGTGATAAACCAGCATCTCCGACCAAATAAAAAACCTTGTCTACCTCTTTTTCAGGAAATATATTTTTTTGATCTTCCTTGTCTATAAATTGAGCTTGATATGAGGCACAAGCATTTAATAAAAAGGCAGATAAAAGAAGGATTGAGAGGTTTTTTATCGTATTCATTAATTGGATAATTTTTTAATTTTTGTCCGAAAGGGTGTTTTTACTGAATAAAAAGCAATAGCCTACTTTTTAATTTTTTTATTGCGAAATGAGTGGTGCTCCATCCGAATTATAAAAGATACAAATTATTTCTTTTGTCCATCTCAAATAACACGCAACGCTATTTTACGCAATGACTTCTGTATCTATAACAATTTCGCTTAACAACGTTTTATGAACCGGACATTTTGAAGCAATCTCGGTTAATTTTTCTTTTTGCCTCTCGTCTAAATCGCCAATAAATTTGAGTTTTTTAAGTAAATGATCATAGCGCATTGATTTTCCTTTTTCTTGCATCAAATCTTCACTATGCTTTTTGGAATAAGTAATATAAACCAACACTTCCTGCAAATCCCATTTTTTACGTTCAGCATACAGTTTCAGGGTCATTGCTGTACATGATGCCAAGGCGGCACTTAGAAAATCGTAAGGTGAAGGTCCAAAATCATCTCCACCAAAAGATTCCGGTTCATCAGCCACAAAACTGTGTTTTTTAGTTTGAATAGAGGTTGTAAACTTATCTTCCAATAAATTTAGATGTGCTACCAATTGCTGGTCTTCAGTATCCAAAATCTCATTGTCTTCGGTTTCGAAATAACCCTGAACCCAAGTGCCAATCATATCACCCACATATATACTATCGGCTTCATTGAACAATAAATGATCTGCATCATTCAAACTGATAAAACTTTTGGGATGGAAAGCATTCACAAACAGTGTTTGCGCATTCTCAATTCCCACTACTTTATCAAAAGGCGCGTGCATAATAAGAATTGGCTTACGGAGATTTTTTGTGATTTCCGGCAAATCCGTTTTATCAAAATCGTCAACGAACTCTTGATTAATTTTAAAAGGACGCCCTCCAATATTCACCTCAACATCACCTTTTTCTGCAATTTCATTCACATGATGGGAAAAATGCTTTTTCACGTGTTGTGTTGATGCTGGCGCACCAATGGTAGCCACGGCTTTTACATTATCCAGTTGAGACGCTGCAACAATTACGGCCGCACCTCCCAAGGAATGACCCACTAATAAGGATGGTGCTTCATAATGCTCTTTCATATAATCATTAACCGCCATAAGGTCATCCACATTTGCAGAAAAATAACTATCAGCAAATTCACCTTCACTTCTACCTAACCCTGTAAAATCAAAACGGACGACACCAAAACCATGTGCGGTGAGTGCCCTACTAATATTCTTTACTGGTTTTAAAGAACTACTACAGGTAAAACAATGTGCGAAAATGGCGTAATTGCGAGGTTTTTGATTGGCTGGCAACTCCAAATAAGCTTGAAGTTGAAGGCCTTTGGCATTTTGTATATTGAGTCGTGTACTTTCCATAATAAGTTTTAATTAAGCTTTTAAATGAACCATTTTGTGCGGATCAACAAATCCTGAGAATTGCTGTAAGAGCAGTTTCAATTTCGGATTGATATAAGTTTCACAAAATGGTGCTTCTGGATTTTTAATATAGTAATTGGTTATTTCTTCTCTTGATGGCTCAAAATCATGAAAAGGTAATGTTTGTGTAATCACCTGGTTATTGAATTGATATTGAAAATCTTGGAGCATAGCCGCTACAACGTGATGCTGTTCTTCGTTAAAAGTATAGACTGCCGAACGGTATTTTTTTCGCATGGAATGGTTGGATGTGCTATTATGAGTCAACAAATGTATTTCAATCAAGGTGATTAAGTTAATACATTTGCGATTAAAATGAACGATAACCGCTTCAGAAAGATTACTATTCTCCCCTGTTGAAGCAATATAACCCTGCTCAACCTTTTCCACACCTTTTAGGGCTTGAAAGACCGCTTCCGTACACCAATGGCACCCGCCTCCAAACCCTATTTTATCCAATATCATATAATGTTTTAAACGTATTTAATTAGGAGCTACAGGACAACATGCTGCATCCCACTTTATCACGAGCCCATTCTGGTCGTTTTGCAAACCATTTTTCAGATTCAGGTTGTTCATCATACGGTTTTTTCAACAGTTGAAATAATTCATCTATCAAAGAATAATCGCCTTTATCAGCAGCATCAATGGCTAACTGCGCCATATAATTTCGCAATACATATTTAGGATTAACCGCGTTCATTTGGAATATACGTTCCTCATTAGAAACAGACTCCGTCAAAAGTCGCTCAGCATAACGCTCAAACCACGCGTTCCACTGTGCTTTTATTTTATCGGAAAGTTCTATTGGGTTATAAAATGCATCATGAACAACACTTAAGCCTTGCGAAGCATTATTCGGATTGAATTTGTTTAAATTCCGAAAGAAAATTGTCATATCCGTTTCCGTCAGTTGCAACGCATCTTCCAACTCTTGAATCAGCACACCATCGGAAGGATTTTCTGAGCTCAAACCTAATTTATTTCGCATCATAGCCTCAGACTGAAATTCGAAATCGGTAGTATACTTTTCCAAAATTGCTTCCATCGCTTCCACATCTTCAATCAGCGGATAAAGCGCGTTGGCAAGTTGGTATAAATTCCAAAGCCCGATGTTGGGCTGGTTTCCGTATCTATAACGCTTATGTTGACTGTCTGTCGTATTTGGAGTCCATCCAAAATCAAACCCTTCCAACCAACCATATGGTCCATAATCTATAGTCAAACCGAGAATAGACATGTTATCTGTATTCATCACGCCATGCACAAATCCGACACGCTGCCAATGAATTATCATCTCCAAAGTAAGCGCGCACACTTCAGCGAAAAACTTTTTGTAAGTTTCCTTTGATGGCGCTCCTAGATGAGGAAAATGTTCTTTTATCGTAAAATCAACTAAGACTTTTAAATTTTTATGATCCTGGCGTGCTGCAAATATCTCATAACTTCCAAACCTTAAAAAACTTGGCGAGACGCGACTGACAATCGCTCCTTTTTCGTAATCGGGATTGCCGTTGTACATCACATCTCGTAACACTTTATCTCCAGTTAAGGATAAGGATAATGCTCTGGTAGTGGGCACGCCTAAGTGATACATCGCTTCACTACATAAGTATTCCCTGATGGAAGAGCGTAAAACCGCCAAGCCATCAGCAGTACGGGAATACGGCGTTTCTCCAGCACCTTTTAGTTGCACTACCCAGCTTCTATTATTGTGCTCAACTTCAAACAAATTAATGGCACGACCGTCTCCCAACTGTCCGGCCCAATTCCCAAATTGATGGCCGGCGTAACACATGGCATAAGGGGTCGTGTTTTCCAATACGGTATTGCCGGTAACCACATTCAAAAATTCTTCAGATGCAGCATCCGTTTCTGTCAAACCTAAGTTCTCTAGCATTTCAGGGGATACATGCAGCAATTCAGGATGTGATGTCTTTTTGGGGGTAACATATGAAAAACACGCTCCCGTTACCTGTCGTCTCGTATTTTCAAGAATTGGATCTGCAGGTAATTGAGTCGTAAATTTATTTTTGATGTTAAGCTTCATTCGTTTTATATTCCGTTTATCCGATAATGGCATTCCATTTTTCACTTCTTTTGGCTACTGATTTTATATAACTACAAACAGCAACTGCTTCATAGCCTTCGTCAGTCAATTTCTCAAAAGTCTTTTTTACCAGGACTTTCCCGATACCTTGTCCGCGGAGTTCTACCGGCACTTCACTATAGACCAAATGCATTTTTCCATCCTTCATCTCGTAATCTATTTTGGCAGTTTCACCATCCACTTCCATAGTAAATTGTTGCTTGTCTTTATCGTGTATTACTTTCATAGCTTTCTTAATTTAATTAAACATTTACGTTTTTCAATTTATCAGCATGCATCTTACGCAGTTTGGTCAACTTAGGCGTAATTACTGCACTGCAATAGCCAGCAGTTTGGTTATTGGCATAGTACCCTTGATGAACCTCTTCAGCTTTATGGAATTTTTCTGCTGGACTAATTTCAGTAACAATCGGATTTTCATAATAGGGCGCGATTTCTTCAACCACCAACTCGGCAATATTTTTCTGCTCTACATCCGTATAAAAAATTACGGAACGGTATTGCGTACCCACATCTGCACCTTGTCGATTTAGGGTTGTCGGATCATGACTGGTCATAAAAACAACCAGCAAATCTTCATAACTTATTATCGCAGGGTCAAAACTAACCTGAACTACCTCAGCATGTCCCGTTAAACCGGAGCACACCTCACGGTAAGTAGGCGTTCCGGGAACAGTCCCGCCCATATACCCTGATTCTACTTTATGGACGCCTTTGAGCTCATTAAACACAGCTTCAACACACCAAAAGCAGCCACCTCCTACGGTCATTATCTCTAAATCTTTATCTGTCATCATTTTTTATCTTTTTGATTACACTTCCTTTTTTGAAGTATCCATTGTCATCGATTCCGAATTCACACAATAACGCAATCCGCTTGGTTCCGGCCCATCAGGAAACACATGTCCTAAATGCGCATCACAAACATTACACATCACTTCTACACGTACCATTCCATACGATGTATCTCTTTCGTACTTAATAGCATTCTCCTTTATAGGCTGCGTAAAACTCGGCCAACCTGAGCTCGATTCAAATTTTATTGTCGAATCGAACAATGGGGTATCGCAACACACACAGTTGTACTGTCCTTCATCATAAACGCTACAAAGCGCTCCCGTTCCCGGTGCTTCCGTACCCTTTCCTCTTGCTATTTTAAATTGTGATGGTGTAAGGATCTCACGCCATTCAGCTTCTGTTTTTTCAATTCTTTTATCTGGTTCCGGATTTCCGTTTACCGCAAAATCCATGACATTTTTCCATGTAAGCATAACATTCAAGTATTTTTCTTAAAGTTAAAAATTATAATAGGTATTTGGACGGAATTTAACGTTTTGCATTACAAAAACTCGCCTTTGTGTCCACATACTTCATTTATTTTTTAGTAATTTGTATCACAAAATTCACAAAGCATTATATGACTGATATCATCAAAAAAACAGAAGACTTTGTATTCCAACTTTTTAAAAAGGAATTACCAAATACCTTTCTATATCATAATTTCACACATACCAAACGTGTTTTAAAAAGCACTAAAGAGATTATAGAAAACTCCAATATCAGCACAGAGCAATCCACCATACTTCAACTTGCCGCCTTACTTCACGATACAGGGTACACTAAAACCAGAGAAGGTCATGAAGAAGAAAGTGTTAAGATTGCGACCGAATTTTTGAATGAACACCAAGTAGATCAAAACATAATCGATGCCGTTAACGATTGTATCATGGCAACGAAATTTAAAGATGCTCCACAAAACGAATTGGCTAAAATTATAAGAGATGCGGATGCTTCACATTTTGGAAAATCTTATTTTAATGAAGCCAGTGAATTTTTAAGAAAAGAATTGGAATTACAAGAGGTCAGAACGTATTCACCTTCTGAATGGCTTGAAGAAAACATAGACGTCCTTTCTCAAAGGCATCAGTTTTATACAGATTATGCGTTGAAAAGTTGGCAAACCCAAAAAGAAGACAACTTGGCCGACCTTATCCAAACCAAGAAAAAAGAGAAAAAGAGGCACCAGAAAGAAAAAATGAAGGCCGAACTTAAAGCAAAGGCTAAAGATGACAGTCCGGAACGCGCCATTCAATCCTTTTATAGAACTGCTTTAAGAAACCACATCAACCTTAGTGATATTGCAGACACAAAAGCGAACATCCTGCTTTCAGTGAATGCCATTATCATCTCATTAATGCTTTCAACCCTGTTTGCCAAATTTGATAATCCGGCCAATCAATTTTTGATTACGCCTACTATTATATTAATGCTGTCCAGTATTGCATCGATGATTTTATCAATCATTGCAACACGTCCTAATATTACTAGTGGGGAATTTACCAAAGAGGATGTCGAAAACAGAAAAGTAAACTTGACGTTTTTTGGGAATTTCCATAAGATGAAACTTGAGGATTTTGAATGGGCAATCAACGAACTTTTGAAAGATAAAGACTACGTGTACAGTTCGTTAACTAAGGACCTTTATTTTTTAGGAAAAGTATTAGATAGAAAGTACCGAATTTTAAGAGTCACTTATACCGTTTTCATGATTGGTATGATTGTTTCGGTATGCGCTTTTGCAATATCTTTTAAGTTTACACCTCATGCAAAATTGGAAGAAGTTTTAAAGCCTGAAAACACGAGCTTTAATAGCATTCAACCAACAACAATAGATGCCTCAGAGAATTTTTATGTTTAAGCATTAAATTCACTTACCAAATCGTCGTAGGTATAATACTGCTGCTCATTCTCCTTTGTGTGGTATAAAATTGATACACGGATGGCCTTCAGCCCAGTAACACCCTGAAGGTCTTCCAATTCTAAGAGCTCTATTTCATTATCGAAGATGTTTTTGTGCTGCAAATATTTGATATAGTTGAGGTAAGCCTCTTCATCTTCTTTTTGCGAATAGATAATTGCGAGCTTTCCTTTTTGGGTTATGCGCTCATTTGTATCTTTTATAAGTGCTTTGTCCACACGTTTTTTCACCACTTCATAGCGGGCATTATAAGTGCCGTCTACATCAAATTGTTTTTCATCCATCCTAAATTGAATGGACAACGGTTGATGATACGCTAAAATCATTGAAGCCACATCTACCGATGCTGGAAATTCATTCTTATTTTGGTAAAATTTATTTTCCATTTCAGCCATGACCTGAAGTTGCCAAAGTCGTAAGTTATAGAGGTACATTTTATTAAAACTCTCTTCCTTAGTGATGGATTCCCCAATATACATATTGTGCTCAACGCCATCTGTTTTGAAGCGCTCAAAGTAATGTGGATAGATTTTTTGGGCTTCAATTTGCTTCTGATCTATAACAGAAGCCATTTTTTTATTGATCAATGCAATCGTATCGTCATAATGTTTACGGTAGTAATAGACAAGCCCTAAATTCTCATTTATTTTACTGAAGTAATCGTCTATAGCCTCGACTAAATCGTCATTTTTTTTCTTTAAAAACTTGAATAACGGATGGATTTCCTTCTCAAAGAATTTTACTATTTCCTGTTCTGTATCAACCCTAAAATGATCTATCAGCGCTTCTGACAACTCACCCATTTGGAAATCGAGCTGCTCATAAATAGGCAAACGCTCAGTTTCCAATAAGGTGGCAAGTATTTTCTTTACCATGCCAATTTGCATGGACAAATCTTTACGCGTAGCTTGATTTCTGGCATCTGAAGATCCTTTCACATCAATCTGGCCAAATAAAGGATAAACATCAGGAAAAGAAATCTCACCAAACGATACGTTATTTCCTTCCTTTTGTTTTCTATCAAGAAAAACACGCGCCTCCCTTTCAAATTTCCAACGCACACTTGGATGAATGGAGGTGCATTCTTGCTGGATAACAGCTTCAATTAACGTTTCCTGCTCCTTTTTAGAGCGCATGACTGATGCAACAATAAAAGGCATCACATCAATCAAGATATTGGCATTGATACTATTTAATTCATGCACTTTGGTAGAAACGATCTCCAAAACCCCTAAAAGTTGTCCGTTAGAAGCAATTGGTGCTAAAATGGCACTTTTGATACCGTGTTCATGCAAGGTTTGATATTGTGCTTCCCCGTTTGATAGTTTATAATATTTGTCTACGTCAGGTATGGCAAAATAGCTATTTTCTGTAATGAGCGCCTTATAGGACGCCTCACACAAGAGGGTTTTACAGGAGCCATTGTCATTATTAAAAAGCAAATAACTATCAATTCCGGCACCTGCAATACGCTCAAAACGCTCTTCAGTTTTATTATAAGCTAAAAACCCAACTTTGACATCTTTCAGATTCAATAGCGATTCAAAAAGATGTTTAAAATCATTCGTGAAATCCTTATGCTCATCGTTTCCGCTGGCTAACAAATTGGATTTAATTTCAGATATGGAACGGTCGTCCGTCACATCAAAAATATTATTGATGGTAAAGCCTTTAAAAATATAACTCTTTGCAGGGAACTTTTCTCTCCATAAATCTATATTGTCATAGCTCTCCAACAGCAAGCTATAATCCTCTTCCGTTATTTCAGGTGCGTCATCTGTTTTAAGGATCTCTACAAAATCAGCATTGTACAATATTTTGTAGGTACGCAAAATACCGTTAGCGTTTGGAATTTCATAAAAGAAAGACCTTCTAAAATTGATATCATAACCGTAATAAAACTTTAAGATAATCGCACAAGCTTCTCTGTACATATCATCTCCTGGCGGATTGGCGATTTTCAACTCAAAGTCATCTCCAGCATTTTCAATGATTGACTTAAATCGTTTTGACGCATTGAAAATTAAACTATGAAGAACGACTGAGGCTGTTTTAATTTCATTATTAGTCAGCAATTCATTGAAAGAATCTTCAAGAAGGATATTAATTTCCTTTTGATACGAATAAATCAAATCAATATTAGTAAAACCCTCTCTGAGTTCAGGCGCCGAATTTCCCGCTTGCAATACACGTTGCGCCTTAGCTACCAAAAAAGGATCGTCACTTTCAGCAAGTTCTTCATAAAATTTTAAGAGCTTGTTGAAACTCACTTTTATTAAAAATGGCGAATCTATATGGGCGTTAATGTCTCTCATAGGGTCATAATATTTTCAAATTTACGGATTTTTGAGTTGGCCAAAAAAAAAAATCGTGAAGTCTCACAAGGAGATTCACGATTCTGTAGGAGCTGGTTTTTATAAATTCTCTCTATTTACTAATCAGTCTACTCGGTTCTCGATACATTTTTAAGGCTATCGCTAACGCAATCGACTTAAAAACACTCCGGTTCTCGATACATCCCGAAAGTTTTAGCACAACCCTCTTATCAAATCATTTCCGAAGCTTTGGGGGCACTCGAACTGACAAACGGAACTACTTCAATTCTAATAGGACAATGCTATATTCTGAATCTATTTGAACGCGACCGTCAATCACCTTTGACTCTTGCTTAGAATACGCATCTCTCACTATTGAACCTTCCTTAAACACGCGTCTAACGTCTAAACTTTTTATTCCTTTAGATAATTCAAGACCTACTACAACGACATCTTCAATATCGTCCTTTTTGTAACTTCTATAGAACACATAAGGACTTTCGGTAATCATTTGATGCACGCCAGCACCAACTGCGGGATGGTTTTTTCTGAACTGTCCCAACTTCTGCCAATGCGCTAAAACACGTTTTGTATGATCTTCAGAAGCGATGCTTTCCCAATTCATAAACGAACGCAACGTCGCGTCTCCAACCGTGCCTTCTATTACCAGCGATCTTGCGGATTCGTCGCCATAATACACTTGGGATGTCCCAGGAGCTAATAACAGCTTGGTAGCGGTTTCAAAAGGTTTTTCCCTGTTGGCATCAAAAGGTTGACCATCATCATGAGACGATAAGTAATTCAAGACGCCATACCCTTTTAGAGGATTTTGAAGGGCATCCGTATATTTCTTAAATAGTTGTTCGTAGCTTAATTGGGCTGCATCATATTTAAACTCAAAATTGATCAAACTGTTGAAAGCCTTATCAAAATAATTGATGTGTTTTCCGCCTAAGTCATACGCTTTCCCTGAGGACACGCCATAGCCATACACTTCACCTACCAAATAGAATGCATTCGCATCTAAAACCGCCTCTGGATTATTGCTTTTCCATTCGCTAAACGCATAATCACATTCGATCTTAAATTCTTGCCAAACGGATGCTTCCGTATGTTTTACGGTATCGACACGATAGCCATCAATACCATATTCCGTAATATAATCGGTAAGCCATTTCATGATATAAAATCGCGGGGCCCTCGGATGTCCGGTACGTTCAAAAAACGCATCTAATTCGGCAACTTCCTGGTCATATCGTCCTTCTGCCTTCCATTTTTCCACAAGTTGCGGTGGCAAAGCAACATCTTCATTACTTTCCGTTCTAATGTCCGGTAGATTTTGAACCAGCGTACACGAAACAGTCGCATCATACGAGCTATAATCGCAGGTAGGATTTGTACGCACCCATTCGTCTGGCCAAACAGGATCTACAGGCGTGACAGGCCCCGTATGATTGATTACTGCGTCCAACACCACCCGAATTCCTTTACTATGGGCGGCATCTACTAAGGCCTTTAAATCTTCTTTTGTTCCAAAATTGGGATCAATTGCTGTCCAATCTTTGGTCCAATAGCCGTGAAATCCGTAGGTAACACCCGTACCTTCATCAGTTCCTCCGTGGATTTGCTCCACGATAGGTGTCATCCAAATGGCATTGACACCAAGGTCCGAGAAATAACCTTCTTCAATTTTTTGGGTAATGCCTTTTAAGTCACCGCCTTCAAAACCTCTCAACTTCCCTGCTTCCTGCGTGCGATTAAAATTCACGTCGTTGGTACGATCACCATTATGAAATCGATCAGTCAGCAAAAAGTACAAATTAGCGCCTTCCCAAACGAAAGGCGCATTAGTCTTCTCTTCCATGTTCACTTGCGAATTTCCTTCTTGACAACCCATCAGCACAAAACCACAAAGCAAGCACCATAAAACTTTTGTCATGCTTAGTTGGTTAAAATTTTATATTCCCAAGGTTTTAGTACAATGTTCTCCTTTTTCAACTCTAACTTTTTCCCTTGAATATAATCCGTAAAGCTTCCTTCGAGCGGTGCAGCAACAGATTGCTCTTTATCAGAAAAATTCCCGATAAAGGTTACGGTTTGGTCATCTTTTGCACGCTGAAATACCAAAACTTTAGCATTAGCTGTTTCCAAATTGGTGTATGACGCTGGATTCTTTCCACCGTTTAAAGCTGGATTTGTATTTTTCAACGCACCAAGTTTTTCAAGTAAAGGCCACATCGTTTTTTTGGTTTTCGGAATTGAATCTTTTTCAAAAAACTTTAATCTGTGATCCATATCATACTCCATACCTGAATAAATAAGAGGCATTCCAGGAATCACATAACTAAACGCAGTCATTAATGGTGCCGCTTCTTTCATGCGCTCATTGATGGTACCACTCCAAGAATTTTCATCATGATTGGTCACAAAATTCATCATGATATCATTCTTTTCGTATAACGAATCGATTTGCGCCTTACGATTGTTCCAAGCGTCTAATCCTTTCTTTCCTTGTGCCAAATCATTCATCACATGGTGCGTATCCCAACCGTAAACCATATCAAAAAGACCATCTTTAGCCAATTCTGGCTCCCAAGCTTCTGCAAGCATAAAAATATCTTTAGTTGCTCTTAGTTGCGGAATAGCTTCCTCCCAGAAATCAGTAGGCACTGAACCCGCAACATCACATCTAAAACCATCTACGCCTTCTTCCTTTAACCAATATTGCATGTCAGCAATCATCTCTTTGCGCATGTCTTTATTGTCATAATTGAGGTCGGCAACATCCGTCCAATCCGTTCCTTCCGGATAAGTGATGTTTCCATCTTTATCCTTTGTATAGTAATCCGGATTGTTTTTGATCCACTCATGATCCCATCCCGTATGGTTTGGTACCCAATCTAAAATGACATACATACCATTGTCGTGCGCCGTTTTGATTAAATTTCTAAAGTCTTCAATGGTTCCAAATTCTGGATTGATTTTAGTAAAATCAGAGACCGCATAATAGCTGCCCAAGTATTTTGATTGTTCCTCCTCAGGAAAATCTGAGGCGAATTTGCTATCTGCTCCGCCTGTCGCTTTACGATTGGTCTCGCTAATTGGAAAAATTGGCATCAACCAAATGACTTTTACACCCAATTGTTTTAACTGCGGAATGTCTTTAGTGAATTCGTCAAAATGTCCCGAAGGCGAGTATTGACGAATATTGGCTTCATAAATCACCCCGGTCTCTAGAACATCGTCAGTGATCGGTTGAAATGTTGCCTGAGTATTTTCAATGACTGTTAAGTCTTTTTTCGGGTCCTCCTTGCAGGCCGTAATCAGCATTAAACTGAAGGCTGCTAACATAATTTTTTTCATGTGTAGTTACTTTAATTTGATGTTTAGTTTTAAATCTTTTGCCGTGTTCCATTCCAAAGGAATGGTCACCGTATTGTTATCTTCGTTATAATCGAATGCTATCTTTTGACGTTTCAATTTGATCCATTTTGGCTTAGCTGTGATATGGTGCACCACAAGATCAATTTGCTTAGATTGTGCTTTGTATACCGACCCGATTTCAGCTTTAAATTCGAATTCAAGCTTTATTTTACAAAGTTCAGACTCGAAGTTCAGTAGTTCATAATTGCCGTTTTCATAAGCATTTGCAGTTACGCCATCATCATTATACAATTGCCCTTTACTATCTTCAACAGATGCGTCATAATAATAATGTAATTCAAATTTATTTCCATCGTAATCCTTGGTACTTTGCATTGGTTTTGCCATCGGAATGAATGCCCCAGCCCTCACAAAGGTTGGGATTCTATCTTCAACCACATTGACGGTTGCTGATTGTCCGCCAACAAATTTGTTGCCGGTATAAAAGTCAAACCAAGTGTTGTCTTTAGGGAAATAGATGTCTTTGCTAGTCGCTTTTGATTTCATAATGGGTGATACCAGGAAATCATCTCCCCAAAAATAAGTTGATGCGTCTGTCTTAAGCGCCTCAGTAGTGTCTTCAAAAAACAATGGACGCATTAATGGCGTACCATTTTTATGGTTTTGAAAGCTCAAATGGTAATTATATGGCAGTAATTTATAGCGTAATTCGATAGATTTTTTCGCTAAAGCTATGGTGTGCTCATCCCAAAAAATAGGTTCTGCAGGCACATCTTCTTGCGCATGCGGACGGTAAATTGGTTGAAAAACACCGTATTGCAACCAACGCGTATAGAGTTCCGGATCTTGAAGATTCCCTGCAAATCCACCCAAATCAGAGTGCATATAGCCTAAGCCTTGCATGCCCATTTGAAGCGCAATTTCAGGTTGACTTTGTAAACCGCCCCAAGTTCTGTTGACATCGCCTGACCACGGAATCATACCAAAACGTTGTGAGCCAGAATAGCCTGCACGCATTAAAATAAAAGGACGTTGGTTTGGAAAATCTGCTTTGTACCCTTCTGAAATCAAGCGCGCCCAATCGTGGCCATAAGTATTGTGGACCTCATCTGCCGTTCCTGTGGCATGCAATAGTGCTGAAGGGTGGACTTCAGGTTCGCCCAAATCGCCCCAAATTCCGGTCACACCCATATCGGCCAGACCCTTATAAATGTCCCAAAACCAAGTTTTTCCTTTCGGATTATAGATATCAATCAGTCCCGTATTGCCGAAATAAAAATCATAAGTAAATGGATTACCGACCGAATCTTTAGCCAGTATTTCTTTTTCAACAGCCTCTTGCCAACGCTTCGACGTGGTCAATACAAAAGGTTCTGAAACCAACACCGTGTTTACATGATTAGATTTTAAATCTTTGATCATTTGGGTAGGATTTGGAAACGAATCTTTTAAAAATTCCAAATTCCCCATATGGCCTTGAATGTCTTTCCCAAACCAAAAAATATCGATGATAATGGCATCTAACGGAATTTCTTCATCCCGGAATTTCTGAACAGTCGCTTCTACTTCTTGTTGCGAATGGTAGCCAAATCGGCTGGAAAAATTCCCCAAAGCCCAACGTGGGAGTAACGGTTGCTTTCCGGTTAAATCGGTATAGCTATCAATCAAATCGGTCCACGAATCGCCAACAATAACCTGGTAGGTCTTTCTACCCGAAATCGTTTCATAAGTTAACGTGTTGTCTTTCTTGCTGTCCAAATCTAAAAATCCGATAGGTGCATTATCAAAATGAACCATATACGTATTGGAGGACATCACAATCGGCAAGGTGTAATTCATCAATTTAGAATGGGTTTCATAACCGTAATGCGCACGATTGTAAAGCTCCAATCGGTAGCCACGGCGGTTCATACCTAAAGCGCGTGCACCACCACCATAGAGAACTTCATTTTTGGTCAGATTGAATTGTATGGTTTCTAAACTGTCGTTTTTAACATAGCCTTTTTTCTCAGAAATGACGGGTTTGCCTTTATAACTGTACGAGATTTGAAACGGTTGTTTTTGGATATTTACCGTTATCCCCTCTGATTGCAATTGAAACGAGTCCCCAACATTCAGCAACTTCGCTTTTATTGCTTTTGGTTCTAAAACCACCGCATGCGAATTGGGATTGTAAACTTCTCCTTCTGGAATAAAAGTAGTTTCAATGATGTGCTTACTAAACGGTGTGATTTTATAAACGCCATCGTTCACTTTTATCTCCAAAACGTTGTTTTTGTAAGCGATGGATTCAAAAGATCGGTTCTCATTTTGAGAGAATCCGAGAGTGATGGAGAATAGAAATGTTATTAAAATGTAGTGTTTCATTTGATGTTGTTTTACCCTTCCGCCTGCCTGTCAGCAGACAGGTCTTTAATTCCTTGAAGAGAATTAAAGCTGCCTTCCCTTGAAATAATGGAAGGAATTGGTTAATTATAATTTAATAGACCCTACAGGTTCAAAACACCTATGAGGTCTTCAATTCTGATATTTACTCAGTCTTCTTCAACAAAAACGTCAATGGAATGTGTAGTCGTTTTTGCCACGAGACTTCCGTATGTTCACCGCCTTCAAACTTCAAATTTCTAAAGTTTGATGTGCCGTATCCTTTATCTTTAAATATTTTATCGACTGTTGGCGCGTATTTAGGATAAAATTTATCCATAGTTTCGGTGCCATGATCAAAATAGAATCTGTGTGTTTTTGAAGACGGCACATGGTCTTCCATATACTCAAAAAAAGTATCGGCCAACAAATCGTTATCGTTAGGATTTCCGCCTGGCCAATGGGTAGACAAACACGCGGCAGCTCCAAATACCTCTGGATACTCGCAAACGGCATACATAGAAATCAAGCCGCCCATACTGGAACCAGCCACTACTGTGTTTTCTCTATCGGTCAACACCGAATAGTTGGCATCTACATAAGGCTTAAGTTCATGCACCAGAAACCCTAAATAATTATTGGAAGTCACGGAATCCAGTTTAAAATTATTCAAACGTGCTTCTTCAAATAGAGAATCCTGAACCGATCTTGAAAGCGATTCAAAAGGCTTTTGAGGAAAATATTCGCTGTGGCGTAACTCGTTAATATTAAATGGTGCCACCACAATAAAATCTTTGGTAATGCTATCGGTCATCAATTTAGCAGAGACCTCATCAACCTTCCATTCTTCATTATTCCAAGTGATATTACTATCAAATAACATCTGGCCGTCGTGCATATACAAAACGGCATATTTTTTACTTTTAGAATAGTCTTTTGGCAACCAAATGTCCACTTTTCTTGGTGGAATGTAATTGGATGGAAAGTCGTCAATCCGAAGTAAAGTACCGCCTGCAAAATCGCCTTCAATAGTTTCTGCAACCACTTTAGACGTGTCCGCAGGTTTAATTTTAGCTTTCTTAGTAGTGGTATTGCAAGACACCAAAACGGCGAAAATAATCAGTATATAAATGCTTTTTTTCATAGTTATAAATAAATCTCCATCTGCTAGAGGCATCCAATCAGATGAAGAAAATAGGCTGTTTAAAATTCGATAATCATTGCGGTTTTACCAGCAACCTGCAAGGTGTTTTCTAAAGAAATCTGCTGTTCTGAAATAATATCATTTCCTGATTTATGCGATTTGATCATTTCCTTGAAACGGTTCAGCTTTAACGTCTGCGCTTCAGGATTGTTATTGACCACTACCATCACGCGTTCATCGTCTGTATATCTAAAATAGACATACACGTTATTCTCAGGCACGAACTGCATGGTTTTACCTGTATGGATGGCCGATTTAGATTTTCTCCAATTGAAGATTTTCTTCGAAAACTCAAAGAAACCGGTTTGTCCCGGCGTTCTTCCTTCCGCGGTAAATGCATTGATTGGATCACCTTTCCATCCTCCAGGAAAATCGTGACGGATGTCCCCATCGCCTTTTAAATCTTTATTGCCGCCCATTCCCAATTCGTCGCCATAATACACCTGCGGAATGCCTCTAACCGTAGCAATCATGGTCATGATCATTTTATAGGTATTGAGATCTGCTTTATAAATTTCATTGATCCGATTGGTATCATGATTTCCAGCAAACACAAGAATATTATTGATGTCTGGGTATAGAAAATCGTTGGCAAAATTCTCGTAAGCTCTTAACATGCCCTTATCCCATCCTTGTTCATCTTCAGCAAACATCACCATAAGCGCATCATGAAGCGTAAAGTCCATGACAGTTGGCAAATGCGAATTGTAATTGTCTATAGCCCCAATCTTACTGTCCTTTTGCCAATAGGCCATTTGCGCTTGATTGTGCATCCAGACCTCGCCAGCAATATTAAAATTAGGATATTCGTCCATAATGGCTTTTGTCCATTTTGCGATGCCTTCCTTATCATTGTACGAGTAGGTATCCACGCGGAACCCGTCCAAATCAGCAAATTCAACCCACCAAATGGCGTTTTGAATCAAATAATTCAGCACCAACGGATTTTTCTGATTAATATCAGGCATGGTCGTATCAAACCAACCGTTCATACAGGCTTCTTTGTCCGCCTCAGAGGCATTCGAATCGAACTGCGTGGTCATTCTGTAACTACTACGCTGAAAACCGTTGTCGCCTGAATCCCAATAATGAATCCAATCTTTGGTTGGCAAATCTTGAATCATCCAATGTTTGCTGCCCCAATGGTTGGTGACATAATCCATAATGAGTTTCATGTCGCGCTTGTGCATTTCAGAAGCCAATCGCTTGTAATCGTCATTGCTACCGTAACGTGGATCGATTTTATAATAATCACTTTGCGCGTAGGTGTGGTACGAATAGATAGGCTCATTGTCTTCCAATAACGGCGTACTCCAAAGTGCTGTAACACCTAACTCATGCAGATAATCCAGATGGTTGATGATGCCTTGAATGTCGCCACCATGACGTCCCGAGAGCTCTGTTCTATTCACTTCTTCAACGGTATCGTAAGTGCTGTCATTGTCCGAATTTCCATTGGCGAATCGATCTGGCATCACCAAATAAATCAAATCACTAGAATCAAAACCTTTTCTTGCAGCCGAATTTTCGCGGCGCGCTTTTAATTCAAAGGATTGCTTACCGACAACCTTCTTATCCTTTAAAAATTGCAATTCGTAGGTACCCGCAGCAACATTTTTAGTGTTGATGGTAACGAACAAGTAGTTCGGGTTTTCTGTTTTAACGACATCCGAAATTTGAATCGTGTTTGAAAACTTCACCTCATATTGAGCGATGTCCTTACCATACAGCATTAATTGCACATCAGAATGCTGCATCCCAGCCCACCAAAATGGCGGTTCTATTTTCTCTACCTGTGCAAAAACTGTCATGGTTAAAAATACCATTAAAATGGCTATCAAATTCTTCATGTCATCTCAATTTTAAAATATTTACAAAACGCTGACTGGTTTACACCGTCAATACCTGCTGTGGATTCACTGTTACTTCTTTTCCGTTGATCAGGATCGCCATAGCTTGATCACCTTCTAACTCAAAAGACGTCTCGTTTTTGGCAACACTAATTTTAAGAATCTGATTTCTGAAATTAATTCTGAACGAGTAGGCATCCCATTGCTCAGGGATTTTAGGTTCGAATGATAACTTGTTATCAACAACGCGCATCCCGCCAAATCCTTCAACAATACTCATCCAAGTACCCGCCATTGAGGTAATGTGCAATCCTTCTTCTACTTCGTGATTGTAATCATCCAAATCCAATCGGGAGGTTCTTAAGTAAAATTGATAGGCTTGTTCCATTCTGCCCAATTTAGCGGCCTGAATACTATGCACACAAGGTGATAAGGAACTTTCATGAACCGTAAATGGTTCGTAAAAATCGAAGTGACGTTCCAATTCTTCTGTGGAGAATTGATCTTCAAAGAAATAAAATCCTTGCAGTGTATCGGCTTGTTTGATGTAAGGCGAACGTAAAATGCGGTCCCAAGACCATTTCTGGTTGATTGGACGTTCTGATTTTGGCAAATCTTTTACGGTAATCAATTCCTTATCCAAGAATCCGTCCTGTTGCAAGTACACATTATGCTCCTCTGAATACGGATAATACATATTGTTGGCCACTTGTTCCCAATCAGATAGTTCTTCTTCGGTCAATTTCACCTTGTCAATCACGCGAATCAAATCAGCAGCATAGTCCTCTTTCATCTTAGAAATGGTTTCTAATGTGTAGTTCAGACACCATTGTGCGATATAATTGGTATAGAAGTTATTGTTGATGTTGTTTTCATACTCATTAGGACCTGTAACACCTAAAATGACATACTTGTTTCTAAGTGTCGAAAACGTAGCGCGTTGCTTCCAAAAACGAGCGATGGCGATAAGGACTTCCAACCCTTTTTCTGGGATGTAACTGAAGTCGCCCGTAAAGCGATGGTAATTAAAAATTGCAAAGGCAATAGCTCCATTACGATGGATTTCCTCAAAAGTAATTTCCCACTCGTTATGACATTCTTCCCCATTCATAGTCACCATTGGGTACAGTGCAGCCCCGTTTTTAAATCCGAGTTTTTCAGCATTTTCAATAGCTTTTTCTAAGTGATTGTAGCGGTACTCCAATAAATTACGTGCTACTTTTTGATCTTTCGTCGCCATATAAAACGGAATGCAATAGGCTTCCGTATCCCAATAGGTACTACCGCCGTATTTTTCGCCGGTAAAACCTTTCGGACCAATATTCAAGCGTGCATCTTTCCCTAAATACGTATGGTTTAATTGCATGATGTTGAATCGGATGCCTTGTTGCGCTTTCACATCGCCATCAATGGTGATGTCAGACATTTTCCAAATTTTAGCCCACGCTTCTTTTTGTTGCGCTAGCATCTGATCAAAACCAAGCTCTGCTGCTTTAACTAATGTTTTTTGCGCCACCGAAGCCAAGTCATTTTTATCGTGATTTCTGTCGACAGTGTACCCACCAAACTTGGTCATGGTAACCGTATCGCCTTTGGCAACCTTTGAAGTGTATGAAAAAGATATTGTATGCTCAGATTTTGAAACGGATGGCGTTTCATTTAAAACCTGTCCGTTTAAAGACAATTCGGTTTGCATTGCAGTACACACATGAAATTTCGTTTTCATGGTATGCGATAAAATGAACGCTTGTGATCCTTCAGAAGTAACGCTTAGCGTATTCCAGAATTTATCGTCCCAATTGCTGTCTTCATTGGTAATGCCAGCATCTAAATACGGTTCAAATACAATGTCCGCCGCGCTATTTAACGCAGTCACATGATATTGAATAACCCCAACTTCATCCATGTCAAGACTTAAAAAACGCTTAGCATCTACCTTTAATTCGATGCCGTTTTGAAGGGCTACTTCAAAAGTTCTTGATAACCAACCTTCTTGCATATTGAGTTCCCTTCTAAAGTTTCTGACCTCCTTACAGGTAGTTAAATCTAGTGCTTCGCCATTAATAGTGACGTTGATTCCAATCCAATTTGGAGCGTTGAGTACCTTGGCAAAATATTCCGGATAGCCGTTTTTCCACCACCCGACACGGGTTTTGTCTGGATAATAAACGCCGGCAATATAATTGCCTTGAAAAGTACTTCCTGAATACTGCTCTTCAAAATTGGCACGTTGCCCCATGGCACCATTACCAATACTAAAAATACTTTCAGAAGATTTGACACGTTCGGCATCAAAGCCTTCTTCTATAATGGACCAATTGTTTGGTTGTATATAATCTTGATTCATTTTTTTAATAGATATGAGAATTTAGAATTAAGACCGCTTCGCTTTTAGAATGCTCTTCAGTTTCTCTTCAAAATTCTTTTTGTTTATGTTTCAACTACATTCGACGCCACAATTTTCTAAGCACCACAATGAAGTTTTCTGTTATTTTCTACGACTCTCTACTTAATACTCAGTACTAACTACTTTGTACTAGTTATCAATTTTTTCAAAAACTCAGCATCCATTTCCTGAAAACCAGCAAAGACGAAATCGGCTTCGTGAAGCGTTGCTTTATCGCCAATCCCAATGGATACCATACCTGCGGCATTGGCTGCTTGAATTCCCGCAACGGCATCTTCAAAAACAATACAATCTTTAGGTGCTACCTGTAACTGTTCTGCCGATTTTAAGAATACTTCAGGGTCTGGTTTTGCTTTGGTAACATCGTTGCCATCTACAATGACATCAAATTTTGAGAGGATATTGACTTTTTCCAATATCATTCGCGCATTTTTACTTGCCGACCCTAAGGCGATATGTTGTTCTGCCGCTCTTAAAAAATCTAAGGTTTTTGTCACATCAGGAAGGATCTCTTGTTCATCCATCGTGTCGATATACGTCAGATAGTCTTCATTTTTAAGACCCATGAGTCTCGTAAACTCAGCCTCACTAATGGTTTTATTACTCCAAGCTAGAATCTTCTCTAAAGATTTTATTCTGCTGACGCCTTTCAATTGTTCATTTTGCTCGTGGGTAAAATCGACACCAATTCCGTTGGCCAATTTCTTCCAAGCTAGAAAATGATACTTTGCGGTATCTACAATAACACCGTCCAAATCGAATATAAATGCTTTTTTAGTCATGCTTTAAAGTCAAATCTTTTTTGTCGTTAATTTTGAATGCCAAAATTCCGGCGATAATAAAGCTTACCCCACTCACCATTATGGCGTAAATAGCTTCGTTGTTATAGGCGTACTTTACTAAAGGCCCACCGATAATCCCGTTGATAATTTGTGGCACTACTATGAAGAAATTGAAAATCCCCATATACACTCCCATTTTTTTAGGCGTGATAGAGCCTGCTAACATGGCATAAGGCATAGCGAGGATACTGGCCCAGGCAATTCCGATAAATACCATGGATAAAATCAGCCAGTCTTCATTGGGCATAAAATAGATGGACAGCAAGCCTATTCCTCCAATAAAGAGAGAATACGCATGTGTTTTTTTTCTAGAAAATTTCTTGGCGATAGCTGGTAACAGAAAGGCAAAAATAGCTGAGATTCCGTTGTACACCCCAAATAAAATACCCACCCAGTTTCCTGCTTCTTGGTAGGTTTCACTGCTAGAGTCTGTTGATGGCAATCCGTAAATATGTTGTGCAATGGCCGGTACGGCAAATACCCACATTCCGAACAAGGCAAACCACGAAAAGAATTGTACCCAACTTAATTGGCGCATCGTTTCGGGCATTTTTTTGAAATCTTCAAAAATGTCGGAGAGTTTCGCTTTGCGGACGATGCCATCATCAGCTACTGTTGTATGATGTGATTTCTCGTTTTCAAATTGCTGCAATTCTTCAGGAGAATATTCTTTGGTGGTAAAAATGGTCACTAAAATAGAACCGATTAAAACCCCAGCCCCAATAACAAATGACCATAAAAGGTTAGCTGGCACTGATCCGTCAGGAGACGTCTGTGCAACCCCAAACCAATTACTCAATACCCAAGGCAACCACGATCCGATGACTGCTCCAATACCGATTAAAGCGGTTTGGATACTAAAACCTTTGGTAGTTTGTTCGTCAGAAAGATTATCTGCAACCAATGCCCGGAACGGTTCCATGGCAATGTTAAAGGAGGCATCCATAATCATTAGCATTCCGGCACCAACCCATAAGGCTGGTAAAATGGCGATCATAAAATCAGCTTGCGGAATAAAAATCATTCCCACTGAAGCGAGTACCGCTCCTAATAGAAAAAAGGGTTTCCGTCGACCAAATCGGGTCCATGTATTGTCGCTATAATGCCCAATAATTGGTTGCACAATAAGGCCCATCAGAGGTGCTATGAGCCAAAACCATGACAGTTCGTGCACATCGGCGCCAAAAATTTGAAGTATTCTACTGGCATTAGCATTTTGTAGGGCAAAACCCATCTGGATTCCTAGAAAACCGAAACTCATGTTCCAGATTTCCCAAAATCCTAGCGTACGCTTTTTCATTAATAGTATGTTTAAATTAATACTATTGACAAGCGATAAGACTTATCAAAACTTATTTGTAAGAAGTGAAAATAAAGTTTTGATTACGCGGTAAAGGTAGTAAAGTTTTTGAATTTACACTATTTTTTTATTTGGTTGAGTCTCTTTCGATAAGTTCTGTTTCAATAATAATGGTTCTGTAAAACTCTTCTTGATCCTCACGTTTAAGGTTGTCTATCAGCAGTTCAGCGGCCTTTTCTCCCATTTGTTGCCCATGCTGACTCACCGTAGTCAGACTCGGTGTAGCGTGTTTAGAAAGCACCCCATCCGTAAAGCCAATAAACTGAATATCCTCAGGAATTTTCATACCCAAATTGCGCGCCACCTTCATTGCGATAATGGCATAGAGCTCATTCACGGCAAAAACACCATCAATCTTTTTATTTTTTTTAAACAAGCCTTCAATCTCACGCTCTAAAGATTCCAAATGGTCTTCAGACACCAATTCATCATCCACTTTTAAAATTAAATCCGTTTCGGGGCTCATTTTATAGTCTTCCAAAGCATCCAAATAGCCTTGAGTCCTCAGTTTTCCTACGCTGACATAATCTTTTGTAGTAATAATGGCGATGCTTTTACATCCGTTGGACAAAAGCTTGGTCACTGCATTTTTAGACCCTTTTGAATCGTCTATAATTACTTTATCGCAGTCGATTTCATTCACAATACGGTCAAACATGACAATGGGCATCCCCTGATTGATGGTTTCTTTAAAATGGTGATAATCTTGCTGTTGTAAGGTTTCTTTGGAAATGGAAAGAATAAATCCGTCTATACTGCCGTTGGCCAACATTTGCATGTTGATCACTTCTTTATCAAAGGATTCATTAGACAGACCAACAATAACGTTGTACCCTCTTTTATTGGCCACTAATTCGATACCTCTAATGACTTTTGAAAAGAAATGATGGACAATTTCGGGAATGATAACCCCTATGGTTTTCGTTTTTCTATTCTTTAAACTGAGTGCGATATTATTAGGACGGTAGTTATATAGTTTAGCGAAAGCCTGCACTTTCTTTCTGGTGTCTTCACTAATTTCAGCACTATCTCTCAAGGCCTTAGAAACTGTACCAATAGACACATCTAATTCTCTAGCAATTTGTTTTAAAGTGATCTTTTTTTTCATAATAATGGGTGGGGCCAATGCTTCTTTTAAGGCGATAAAATAACAAAAAGTCTATAACATTTTGATTGACCGAACTTAAAGATATGAAATTACCAGCGATCGCACGTTTTTTTGATGATTTTTAAGTAAAATACCGTAAATTCAAAAAAGTTGTCAACACGCAAACGTTTTCGTTAAGGATATGGCATTGGCGTTTCTCAGATTGACACAAAATTTACATAAATTTAACCCAAGAAGTGAAAATATAAGTGAATTATTAAAACAATTAACTTTTAAAAATAGTGTATGAAAACATTTTTAAATAGCATGCTGTTATTGGTATTTTTAATACCCTCAGTCATGTGGTCACAAACCACTGTTTCTGGGCAAATAACAGATCAGGCTAACGTGCCTTTACCAGGCGTGAACATTTTAATTAAGGGGACGACTACTGGAACGACTACTGATTTTGATGGAAATTATAGCATCAGCGCTAAAAGAGGCGATGTGATAGTTTTCTCATATGTTGGTTTTAAACCACAATCAATTAATTACACAGGACAACAACCCTTAAACGTAACACTTACTGAAGACACAGCGTTGTTGGATGAAATTGTTTTAATTGGATATGGTTCTACAACCAAGCAAGACGCTACGGGTTCAGTAGAAAAGGTCGGTGAAAAAGAATTTAACCGCGGCGCAATCGTATCACCTGAGCAATTGTTATCAGGTAAATCTGCCGGTGTACGTATTACATCTGGTGGTGGAGATCCAGGAGGTGGTTCAGATATCAGAATTAGAGGTGGTGCATCGTTATCAGCAAACAACTCTCCATTAATTGTAATTGACGGTTTACCGTTAGACCAACGTGGAGTACAAGGTGTGCGAAATCAATTGAACGCCATTAACCCGACGGACATTGAAGATTTTGTAGTTTTAAAAGATGCTTCTGCAACGGCTATTTACGGGTCGCGTGCTTCTAACGGGGTTATTTTAATCACCACCAAAAAAGGAAAAACTAACGCACCGTTAACAGTAGAGTATGATCTTAAAGCATCAGTAGCAGAAGTTTCTGATTATGTAGATGTGCTTTCTGCAAGTGAATTTAGAGCGATTGCTGAGACGGACACTAATTTTAATGAAAGCCTACTTGGAAACTCTAGTACAAATTGGCAAAAACAAATTTATCAAACGGCGGTTGGTGCCATTCATAACATTACGGTATCTCAAGGTTTTGAGAATTTTAATTTCCGTGCCAATGTCAACCATACGTCGCAACAAGGGGTATTAACTGGCGATTTATACGAGCGCAACTCTGTAAACCTTTCTGCCGTACAACGGTTGTTTGACAACAATTTAAAACTAACCTTAACCACAAAAGGAATTTTAGATGACAACAAATACGCCGACAAAGGCGCCATTGGGGCGGCAATAGGCTATGACCCAACCCACAGTGTTTATAATGAAGATGGCTCTTATTTTCAATATGTAGGTCAGAATCTGGCCTTGGTCAATCCGGTGTTCTCATTGGACAATAATAATAACAGAGCCCGTAACACGCGGAACATTTCCAACTTTAATGTGGATTACAACATGCCTTTCTTAGACGGTTTAAAATTCAATCTTAATGC
The DNA here is from genome assembly GCF_947500795.1 of uncultured Gelidibacter sp. Classification (GTDB taxonomy): domain Bacteria; phylum Bacteroidota; class Bacteroidia; order Flavobacteriales; family Flavobacteriaceae; genus Gelidibacter. The sequence goes on from NZ_CANMTE010000003.1 coordinate 508,591, forward strand.
CGGTCTCGACTATTCAGAAATTTCTGGAAAAGAATACAGGTTGGCGAGCCCAACAAATCCAGGAAGTTTTAATTACCAGAACTTTTACACAGGATTTAATAGAAATACTTTGTTAGATTTTTATTTTAACTATAAGAAAAACTTAGAATCCCTTAACACAAACGTCGATTTGACCGCAGGACATTCTTATCAAGAATTCTACATCAAGTCTGACCGTCGTGAAACTGAAACATCAGGAGGTCTGGTGCCTCGTGCTACAATCATCAATAGAAATGCTTTAGAATCCTACTTTGCCCGTGCAAGTTTTGATATTGCTAACCGATACTTATTATCTTTAACTGTAAGACGTGATGGTTCTTCCCGATTTGGTGAAGAAAACAGATGGAGCACCTTCCCTGGTGTTTCTGCGGGTTGGAAAATCAGCAATGAAGAATTCCTACAAAACTCAGTCATCTCCAATTTAAAATTGAGAGCGGGTTGGGGTAAAACAGGTCAGCAAGAAATTGGACAGAACTATGGTTACTTAGGGGTGTATACGCCTGGACGATCTGATGCGAGTGTTCAATTTGGATATATCAACGGTGTGCCTCAATTTGTGAACACCTTACGTCCGGAAGAATTTGACGAAAACTTAAAATGGGAAGAAACGTCTCAATATAACGTGGCTTTAGATTTCGGGCTATTTAATGAGCGTTTAACCGGTACTGTTGATGCGTATTACAGAGAAACTACTGATTTGTTGGCTACAATTCCAACGGCAGCAGGTTCTAACCTTTCTGATTTATTAACCACCAACGTTGGTTCGGTATTGAGTAAAGGTATTGAGTTCAGTTTAAATGGTGCCTTGGCACAATCAGATGATTTCAATTGGGACATGGCTTTTAACGTCACTTTACAAGAGAACAAGATTACCAAATTATCTTTGGGCAATGATCCTAATTTCTTTATCGCTCAAGGTGGTATTAGTGGTGGTACGGGTAACAATATCCAATTATGGAGAGAAGGTTTAGACCCTTCAACTTTCTTCGTATTCAGACAAGTTTATGACACAGCAGGACAACCAATAGAAGGGGCTTATGTAGATGTTAATGGCGACAATCAAATTACTGAAGCGGACAAACAAGCTTACAAAAAAGCGTCTCCTGATGCCTATTTAGGGTTTACCAATACTTTAAACTATAAAAATTTAGACTTTAGTTTTACGTTTAGAGGAAGTTTAGGTAACTATATGTACAACAACGTAGCTTCAGATAGAGGAAACGTCACTACAGTAAACGATGCTCCTGGACAATATTATGTAAATGCACATTCCAGTGTATTGGATAACAACTTCCAAAAACAGAATTTGTTTTCTGATCACTATATCGAGAGAGCTGATTTTGTGAAATTGGACAACGTGTCTTTAGGCTACTTGGTACCTGGCGAAAAAATAGATTTGAGATTGTCATTGACCGCTACAAATTTATTCACCATTACTGAATACGATGGTTTAGATCCGGAGATTTCTAATGGTATCGACAACAACTTCTATCCAAGACCAAAAACCTATGTGTTAGGATTAAACTTTACATTTTAATATTATGAATAATCATATAAAAAACAATGTTATGTTAAGAACAATAAAAACAGTCTTTATCGCCTTTACGCTCGTGTTTTTTGCACAGTCGTGTGAAAGTGATTTAGATTTGCAACCTGAAGACAACCGTCTTACAGCAGACGCAGCCTTTGAAGAGCCCGGAGCATACAAAGCTTTTTTAGCGAAATTATATGCAGGCCTTTCAGTAAGTGGACAACAAGGTCCTGCCGGAGATGCTGATTTATCAGGATTAGATGAAGGGTTTTCCAACTACATGCGTTTGTATTGGTCAATGCAAGAATTGACCACTGATGAAGCAGTGATTGGGTGGAGTGATGGTACTATAAAAGATTTACACGCCCAAACATGGACCTCGGGTAACGAATTTATCCGCACTATGTACAGCAGAATTTTTTACCAAGTAGCACTAACCAACGAATTTTTACGTCAAACTTCTGACGCGAAATTAGATGCTCGTGGCACAGAAGCTAGCCTTCGTGGCGACATTCAGAAATACAGAGCTGAAGCGCGCTTCATGAGAGCTTTAACCTACTGGCATGCTTTAGATTTATTCGGAAATGTACCATTTGTAACGGAAGAAGATCCTATTGGAGCATTTTTACCTCAGCAGATTCAACGTCAAGATTTATTCGATTATATCGAGACTGAACTTTTAGCTATTGAAGGCGAGATTACAGGAGCAAGACTAAACGATTACGGAAGAGCTGATCAGGCTGCAGTTTGGATGTTGCTTTCTAAATTGTATATCAACGCTGAAGTATATACAGGTACCGCACGTTACAGTGACGTTGTAAACTATACTTCTAAAATTATTGAATCAGGATACAGCATTGCTGACAATCCCTATTACCACTTATTTTTAGCAGATAATGATACCAATGGCACAGAGTCAGAAGTGATCTTTCCAATTACGTTTGATGGTCTAAACACCCAATCTTTTGGTGGAATGACCTTTTTAATTCACGCAGCGGTAGGTGGCAGCATGGTGCCGGCTGATTATGGTATCAACGGCGGATGGGCTGGCTTGCGAACCACGTCTAAACTTGTGGATAAATTCCCGGGGGAAGCCAATTCTGCTGACGGAAGAGCTTTGTTTTATACGGATGGCCAAACCAAAGAAATTACTAACATTTCCAACTTTACAAACGGTTATGCCGTGGAGAAATTCAGAAACGTAGATGTTAATGGGGTTGCAGGATCAGATCCTACAGGCGATATTCCTGATACGGATTTCCCAATGTTCAGATTGGCCGATGCCTATTTAATGTACGCTGAAGCGTTTGTTAGAGGTGCTGGCGGTTCTGCAACAAATGCAGTCAACTACATCAATATATTACGTGAAAGAGCCTATGGCAATACAAGTGGAAATATCACCCAATCAAGTCTGAATTTAGAGTTCATACTTGCTGAGCGTTCTAGAGAGTTATTCTGGGAAGCCCACAGAAGAACAGATTTAATCAGATTCGGTCAATTTTCTGACCAAGGTTTATGGCCATGGAAAGGCAATGTTGCCCAAGGACGAACCACTGAATCATTTAGAGACTTGATGCCTTTGCCTGCTACAGATTTAGGAATCAATACCAACTTAAAACAAAATCAAGGATATTAAAACCAACAAACACATGAAAAATTTTAAACTATTAAGCTTATTTATTTTAGCCATGATTGGGCTAAATTCTTGTGACACTGAAGATGACATTATCTTTGTAGCTCAAGAGCCAGTCGGATTTACTTTAACTAATTCTACATTACCAGAATATGTTTTAACCGCCTCAACCGGCGCTAATATTGGGGAACGTTTTACGTGGAACAGTGCTGATTTTGGAGTGCCGACAAATGTTTCTTATGATTTACAACGCTCTATTAAAGGCGACTTTAGTGACGTTGTATTAGTAGGAACTACGACCTCCAACGATATTGCAATGACTATTGGACAAATGATGACCGTAGCTAAAGAAGCTGGATTGGATGCTGACGCTACCACTCCTGCTCCAAATATGGGTTCCTTTGCTGTAAGAATGCGCGCTTACGTGGGTAATGGTGGTGCAGAAGTGTTTTCTGACGTTAAAACTATTGCTGTAAAACTAGAAGAGAAAGCAGTTGAGTTCAGTGTTGCTGAAAGCACATGGGGCATTGTAGGTTCTGCAGCACCAAACGGTTGGGATGGGCCTGATGCGAAGTTTTATACTACCGAAGAAAATGATGTGATTGTTGCGTATGTTACTTTAAAAGAAGGCGAAATGAAAATCCGTGAAAACAATACATGGGGTGGCGATTTTGGTGATGCTGATGTCAACGGTGTTTTAGATCAGGATGCTGACAACAACATTAAAGTGAAAGCAGGCACCTATAAAGTAACGATTGATTGGAGTGACAACTCTTATAAGTTAGAGAAATTCTACTGGGGATTAGTAGGTTCTGCAACACCAAACGGATGGGATGGGCCTGATACCAAACTTGAGTACGATTTTACTACAGATAGTTTTAAAACTCGAGTTCAATTGAAGGACGGCGAATTAAAATTTAGATTTAACGATACTTGGGGTGGCGATTATGGCGATGCAGATGTAGATGGTGTTTTAGATCAAGATGCAGATAACAACATCAAGATTACTGCGGGCTATTATTTAGTAACAGCCAACTTTAACACTTTAGAGTACAGCATTGAACCAACCGAACAATAAGTTAGTTCTTCCGGAATAGTTCTAGCGTCTTATGACACTTAGCCTTTTCCCTACGGAACAATGAAACTTAAAAAATGTCTCTCACAAATAGTCATATGGAATCAAAACACAATGCTATTATAGAAGACAATATTAATAAGGTCGGTGCCCAAAGATACCGAGATGGCAGCACCACCAAGGCAATAAAAGCTAGCGCCAAAATTTCGGCACTAAATTTCAAGAATGCGTACAAAGTAGTTTACGCATTGACATAACAATTAAATAAGGCTATTCGTAACGGAATAGCCCTATTTTTTTAAAACCTACCCATATGCAAAAAATTACATTTTACTTTTTATTATTTCTGTGTTCTTTCGCATACGCGCAACAGCAAAATGTGACCTATTCTGTGACGCCCTCCTCTTTTGAAGAGAATGAAAATGTTACCATTACATTTAATGGCAACAGTATTAATGAAGCCACCTGGGGTGTTACAAATAATACTTTGTATCTATGGGCCTGGTCTTATGACACCGATTTGGGGAATCAACAAGACGCTCCTACTAATGGCTCTTGGACAGCCTCTAGCGAATCTCATAAGTTAACTTACAACAGTAGTACGGACACGTATAACATTGCCTTTACACCAACCACCTTTTTTAATAGAACTCCTATTGGACGTATAGGATTGCTGATTAAAGCCAAAGATGGCACTGGCGATAAAAAATCGCAAGATATGACCCTCAATGTTGGAGCATTCCAAGTGGAACTTACACAACCCACTGCAGGTTCAACAACAGTCATTAATTCTGGTAGCAATTTAAATATTGCCGCTAAAAATACGGGTGGGACTGCCACTTATGTATTAAAAGCTAACGGGACACCAATTGATACGAAAGCGAACATTTCAACCTATGCATTTACACATTCGGGAATAACGCAAAACACCAACTACCAATTAGAAGTTACCCAAAGCACCAATACACTTTCTAAAACATTTTCAGTATTGGTAGATCCTGGCACTTCAACCGCTGTAATGCCTACCAATTATCAAGAAGGCATCACCTATTTGAGTGCGACGGAAGCCGTTTTAGTATTGAATGTACCTGGTAAAGACTTTGTTTATGTAGCCGGAAGTTTTAATAATTGGCAACCAAGTGCGGCGTATGCGATGAAAAAAGATCCAACGCGCGATTCCAAATTTTGGATAAAATTATCAGGTTTAACGCCTAAAAAAATTGAAACCTATCAATATTGGGTGGTCGATAAAACACCGGCACCAAATTCACCTAAAATGGTGAAGACTGCCGATCCGTTTTCAACATTAGTTTTATCACCTTATGACGATCCTTATATTCCTGCAACCACCTACCCTAACCTTCCCGCATATCCTGCCGGTCAAGATCGTGAGGTAACGGTTTTACAAACGGATCAAACAGCGTACAATTGGAAGGTCAAAAATTTCACAAAACCGAAAAAGGAAGATCTCATAATTTACGAAGTTCTTGTTAGAGATTTCGATTCTGATAGAAACTATCAAGATTTAATCGATAAGATTGATTATTTCAAAAATCTCAACATTAATGCGATTCAATTATTACCAGTGATGGAATTTGAAGGCAACGAAAGTTGGGGCTACAACACATCATTCCATATGGCTTTAGATAAGTTCTATGGCACTGAAAACAAACTCAAGGAATTCATTGACCTTTGTCATCAAAACGGAATTGCTGTTATTCTTGACGTAGCTTTAAATCACGCTTTTGGAAGAAATCCGATGGTGAGAATGTGGATGAATGATGCGGACGGTGATGGTTGGGGAAATCCAAGCAGTGAAAACCCGTATTTTAATACAGAAGCACGTCATAGTTATAATGTAGGATCAGATTTTGATCATTCCAATCCGCTAACTCAAGCATATGTAAAGCGTGTGGTAAAACATTGGGTGGAAGAATTTAATATTGATGGGTTCCGATGGGATTTAACCAAAGGATTTACCCAAAATTGTACTGCTAATGATGAAGGCTGCACCAACGCTTACCAAGCCGATCGTGTAGCGGTTTTAAAAGAATACGCCGATTATTCATGGTCTCTTGATCCTAACCATTATGTAATTTTTGAACATTTAGGTTCTGAAAATGAAGAAAAGGAATGGGCCAACTATAAGTACAACGAAGGTAAAGGTGTGATGATGTGGGGCAATATGACCAACGCCTATAATCAATTGACTATGGGTCACAACTCTGACAATAACATCAGCGGCATCGGACATAAATCAAGACCACAATTTCAAGGTGCGCGTGTTGTCGGTTATGCTGAAAGTCATGATGAGGAACGTTTGATGTACAAAAACCTTATGTATGGCAATAGCACCAACAGTTCCCATGATGTTAAAAACTTGAATGTTGCCTTGTCTAGAATGTCTGCTTTAGGCGCTGTAACCTTAACCGTTCCAGGTCCAAAAATGATCTGGCATTTTGGAGAATTAGGGATGGAGAATTCGATATTCACCTGTAATAATGGTTCAGTAAATGTACCAGGTGGGGCTGATGGCGATTGTAAATTGGACACCAAACCACAACCCCAATGGACACAAAACTGGTTGGGCAATACCACTAGAAACAAGATTTATAATGATTGGGCTCAACTCATCAAGTTAAAAACAACCGAAGCGGTTTTTGAAGGCGATTATAAAATCAACACCAATACGCTTACGCCTTCCATTGAAATTTTCAATAATGCGTTACCAAACAGCAGTCTGAAAAATGTGGTAGTCTTAGCGAATTTTGATGTGACCTCTAAAACTGTTAACACTACAATTCCTGCTGGAGAAACTTGGTATGATTTGATGGATAATACAGGAAACACAAGTTACAATCAATCAACAATAACAATTGCTGCTGGTCAGTTTAGGATTTTTGGAAACAAACGTGCTACGTTAAGCACTGATGGTTTTGAAAGCACTTCAAGTTTCATCCTTTATCCAAATCCTACAAATAGCAATTTCAAAGTAAATAGAGATTTTAGTGTACTTGATATTTATGACCTTACGGGAAAACGTATCAAATCCTTTAGAGGAACTTACACGCAAACGGACAGTTTTGATATTTCTGATTTGGTTCAGAGTATGTATGTTATTAAAATACAAACTCAAAACGGGGAAGTGTCGACCTCAAAATTGATTAAGATGTAGGTTTTAAAAAACCGTTATAATTAAGAAAGCCTCTCTGTAATGGAGAGGCTTTTTTGATGCAAGCATGTGATATATCCAAATTCACTTTGGAGCTTTTCTTAATCACGACTGTCATATTGAGCGCAGTCGAAATATTGTAAAATCCCAATTACCAAGGTTTTCGACTGCGCTCAAACTGACATACGAACTCAAACTGACTTACGCACTTAAACTCACAATGGGGTTAAAGATTTTCTAAAACCTCCTTAAGCACAATCGCCTGATTATGCTCTGTATCTTTTGCGCCATAAAGCAAGGTCAGTGTCTTAGTTTTTGCGTTGTTCTTTAGCGTAGTTAAAATCTCAGATTTATCCGCCAACTCGATTTTGTATTTATTAGAGAACGTTTCAAATTTTTCAGGATCATGGTCATACCATTTTCTGAGTTGTGTTGATGGTGCAATCTCTTTCAGCCAATCATCCAATTGCGCCGCTTCTTTGGGAATCCCTCGAGGCCATATTCTATCCACCAAAACCCGATACCCATCAGCTTCGGCAGGCTTATCATAAATACGTTTGATTCTAATGCTTTTCATGACGCTTAGAATTCCTCCATTACTAACTGTTCTTTTTTTACATTTAAATGTGACAGCTGTTCTTCTACTGCTTCCATCATTGGTGGTGGCCCGCAGATGTAAAATTGCTTGTCAAAAGAAAGTTGGCACTCTTTCAAAAACTGCTCGGTTATCCGTCCATGAGCAATCCCTTCAACTGTTTCTTCTGACAGGATATTGATAAAATTAGTACCCAACATCTGCTGAAATTCATCCTTGAGAATGATGTCTTTCATAGAATGATTAGCAAAAATAAGTTTGTTGTTTCCTAACTTGTCCTTTGCTTTTAAATCTCTTAAAATCGAAATGAATGGCGTTACACCCGCTCCACCAGCTATAAAGGTGCCTTCGCCTGTATAAGAAATAGCACCAAACACATCATTAAGGATCACCTGATCTCCCGCTTTTAACGAACGTAACTTATTGGTAACACCTTTATGCGATGGATACGTTTTAATCATAAACTCCAAATGCTCCTGGTTAGGAAGTCCCGTGAAAGTAAAGGGTCGGCCTTCATTTTCCCATCCAGACTCATCTAAAAACATTTCCGTAGCCTGTCCTGGATTAAAGGTCATGCTTTCCGGCTTTTCTGTTACAATATGCAACACATTATGAGTACTAAATTCTATCGATTTAATATGTACAACTTGATTTTTCATGGCAGTTTATTTTTCTGCTTTAGTAAAACTCTCAAAGCATCCCATGAATCAGATCGCATATATAAAATCAATTTACGATTGATCCGCAACATCTTTAACCCGTTGCGCAGAGTCTGCTTTATTTAAACTCAACCTAACAATACTATCTTCTAATGCTGTTAAATCGTGTGGCACATTCCCTTCCAAGGCTACTAAATCGCCTTTACTTAGGGTATAGTTCAATTCATTAACACCAAAATTTATTTGACCTTCAAAAACTTCAACCACTATCGAAAAAGGTGTCTTATGTTTTTTCATCACCTGGTCTTTTTTAAAGGCAATCCGAATTTCCTTTCCACTTTCGGTTTCCATCAACACTTGGATGGATGGTTTTGTTTCGTGGTATTCTATATGTTGTGTTAATGAGGCTGTTTTCATAATTATTCTTGTCTATGATGTTTATTTTAGGATTATTTAATATTATACTATTTATTATGCGTTGTCCAAAAATTGACGCAACACGTATTGTAAAATTCCGCCATTGCGATAATATTCAATGTCTATCAACGAATCCAATCGGGCGATGGCTTTAAATTTTATTACTTCTCCTCTATCATTCTCTGCAATCACCTCCACCGATTTGTGTGGCGTTAATCCCTCTGCAATCCCAGAAATAGTAAAAGTTTCTGTGCCTGTCAAACCTAGTTTTTCGGCGGTATCTCCTGCTTCATATTGAAGTGGTAAGACGCCAAGACCTACTAAATTACTTCTATGGATACGCTCATAACTTTCAGCGATTACCGCTTTCACGCCTAATAAAAAGGTGCCTTTTGCTGCCCAATCTCTTGACGACCCACTTCCATATTCCTTACCTGTAAGCACCACTAATGGGGTGTTGTCTTTTTGATACTTCATTGCCGCATCATACACGCTCATTTCCTCCCCCGTTGGCAAATAGGACGTATACCCACCTTCCTGTTTGGCAAGCTTATTCTTGATGCGGACGTTGGCAAACGTGCCACGTACCATCACTTCATCATTACCACGGCGACTTCCATAAGAATTGAACCCTTCTTTTTGCACGCCTTTTTCAATTAAATATTTCCCTGCGGCAGAATGTTCGTCAAACGCACCTGCCGGAGAAATATGATCGGTTGTAATACTGTCTCCCAATACTAACAGTGCTCTTGCATTGGTGATATTTTGAAGAGGAGGTGCTGTTTCTGAAATATTTTTAAAGAAAGGTATTTCCTGAATATAGGTAGATTCTTGGTCCCAATCATATAATTTGCCTTTCGGGACTTCTAAGTTTCTCCAGATTTCATTTCCTTCAAAAATTTCAGAATAATTTTTATGGAAATCTTTTGGGGTCAAGACTTCTTTAAGCACCGCATTAATTTCATCATCTGTTGGCCAAATGTCTTTTAAATAAACGGGAAGTTGATTTTTATCATAACTGATAGGATCTGTGGTCAGGTTGATATCCACACGGCCGGCAATTGCAAAAGCAACCACTAACATTGGCGACATGAGGTAATTCATCTTAACCTGAGAATGCACTCGAGCTTCAAAGTTTCGGTTACCGGAAAGAACGGAACAGACCACAAGTTCATTCTCATCCACAGCTTTGGCAATTGCCGGTGGCAAAGGTCCGGAGTTCCCAATACAAGAGGTACAACCGTAGCCCACCAAGTGAAATTGTAAAGCTTCCAAATCCTTTAATAAATTCGCTTTTTTCAAATAATCTGTCACCACTTTAGATCCGGGAGCCAAGGAAGTTTTTACCCATGGTTTCACATCAACACCCTTTTCACGTGCCTTTTTAGCCACCAATCCAGCACCTATCATCACAAATGGATTTGAAGTATTGGTACACGACGTAATGGCGGCAATGACGATTGAACCATCTGACAACGAATATTTCTGTTCTCCTTTATCGATCCAAACCGTTTTAAGTCCGTTTTTCTCTTTAGTTTCAATGGTTGTGTCGTCGGGCATCTCTTGTGGAGGAGAGGTTGGTTGATTACCACCTTCATTTTTCCAACGGAAAACCGATTCCCGATCTTCATGCTCAATATATTCGCGCTCAAACGACGAACTAAGCAAATCAATAAACTTCGGTTTAAAATTCTTTAAAAGTATCTTATCTTGAGGTCGTTTAGGCCCCGCAACCGTTGGCTCAATGGTGGAGACATCTAACTCTACAACTTCAGTATAGTTGATTTGATCTTCATTTTCCCGCCATAACATATTCGCTTTACAATATTTTTCCACCAGGTTAATTTGTTCCTCAGAGCGGTTACTTTCCCGCATATAGGTAAGCGTTTTATCATCAATTGGGAAATAGGTAATGGTACATCCAAACTCAGGCGACATATTACCAATGGTAGCTCTATCCGGCACCGATAAATGGTCCAATCCAGGCCCGAAAACCTCAACAAATTTACCCACGACACCTTGCTTTCTTAGGATATTCGCGATGGTCAGCACCAAGTCCGTAGCCGTGGATCCTAACGGTAATTTACCCGTGAGTCTTAGTCCAATTACTTCAGGCATTATAAAATAAAGTGGTTGTCCTAAAATGGCTGCTTCCGCCTCTATGCCTCCAACGCCCCAAGCAACAACGCCAATCCCGTTGACCATTGGTGTATGACTGTCCGTACCCACTACCGTATCCGGAAATAATTGTCCGTCGCGCTCAATAACCCCTTTTGAGAAATATTCTAAATTTATTTGATGACAGATGCCCATTCCTGGAGGAACCACACTAAAATTATCAAACGATTGTTGTGCCCATTTTAAAAACTGGTAGCGTTCCTTATTTCGTTTATATTCCTCTTCCATATTACGTTGATAGGAATACTCCGTTCCAAAATAATCGACCTGAACCGAATGGTCAATCACCAAATCTACAGGCACCAGCGGATTAATACGATCAGGATTTTTGCCTTTTCGAGCCACTTCAGCACGGAGCGCTGCAATATCTACAACGGCAGGAACCCCCGTAAAATCCTGCATCAATACACGTGCAGGTTTAAAGGGAATATCCTTATCAGTTCCTTTAGGTTTCCAATGCAACAAGGTTTCTACATTTTCTTTGGTGACTGAAAATCCATCAAAATTACGCACCGCATTTTCTAAAAGTATTCGAATGGAAAATGGTAATTTATGGATGTCGTAACCTTGATTGGAAAGCGCTTCAAGACTATAATAATCGTACGTTTGTCCGTTAACAGATAATTGTTTTTTTGATTTAAAAATATCTTTTTCCATAGGATTGAAATTTGAAATAGTGAACTGACTAGGTTTAATGAATGGAGCAGAAATCAATTCAAAACAATTTGCAATAAAACATACGTGGGCATCCCCTTCGTTACATATAAACGTAGAGGAAAATCACATTAAGAATATGTGTATCGTAATGAATTACCTAAAGTTAGGCATTTTAAGTCGCATAAAAAACCTAACCAAATAAAAATGAGACACATGACCCAAAAAAAAAGGAGTCAAGCATCTCATGTATAGAATTATGAAATAGAAAAAATAAATTACAAACCTTGGCCTTACTATAATTGAAGCCATAGTTCAGATAAAAATAAGCTCACAGAAACTAATTACATTGTGCTCATCTTATCTTCCGTAATTGCTTCTGGTTTTCTTGTAGCACTGAGCAAGACATAATACCCAATGACACCGCTTAAAATAGAAGCGAGTAAGATTCCGATTTTAGCCTCTTCTTGAATGATGCGATCAGCAAAAGAGAGGTTTACAATAAAAAGTGACATTGTAAATCCGATACCACACAACAGCGAAATACCAAAAAGCAAACGCCAAATTTCCTTCGTTTGAGGCATATTTCTATAGAAGAACTTCAAGAGGATCCAAATAGCCAGCATGATCCCTAGAGGTTTTCCGATTAAAAGTCCGAAGACAATTCCCCAGGTAATGGGAATATGAAACGCTTCGTTTAAAATTTGAGAGTCGAATACTATTCCGGCGTTGACGAATGCGAAAAGCGGCATTATAAAGAAGTAAACCAATCCGTGCAATTTACGCTCCAATCGTTTTAATGGCGATTCCATCTCACGCTGTGTGTTTTCGAGATAATGGTAAACTTTCGGACTTGTCATGGACAACGTGTGGTCCTTCGCTTCTCTAAACAAATGATACCCACGCAACGCATACCTTCTAATTTTTCCAAGCTCCCATTCTTGGCGCAACGGTAAAGTCAATGCTAAGATTACACCAGAGATCGTAGCATGGATTCCGGAGGTCAAAACTGCCCACCATAAAACAAACCCAACAAGAAGATAGGGTGTTAATCTATTGACGCCTTTATGATTAAAAATGAGCAATACTATGGTACAAACACCTGCGATACCCATAGCGCCCCAATGAATTTGATCCGTATAGAAAAACGCAATCACCAAAACGGCAATTAGGTCATCTACAACGGCAATGGTAGTAATAAAAACTTTGGCCCATGAAGGCATTCTAGACCCGAGTACCGCGAGAATTCCAATGACAAATGCAATATCTGTTGCCATTGGTATGGCCCAACCCTTTACATAATCAGTCCCTTGATTGAAGGCAAAATATATAAGAGCAGGAAACATGGCGCCACTTAAGGCAGCCACTACTGGAAAAGTAGCCGATCTAAAAGATGTTAACCTACCAAATTTAAGTTCACTCTTAATTTCAAGTCCAACCAATAAAAAGAACAGCGCCATCAGCCCATCATTAACCCAATGGTGAATTGTTTTAGAGATATAAACATTCTCAAAACCCATCCCAAACTCAAGTTGCATTACTGTATGATAAAAATGGTTTAAGGGAGTGTTCGCAACAATTAAAGCTGAAATTGTGGCTATAATTAACAATATGCCGGGAGCAGAATCTTGTTTAAAAAAGACTTCTACATTTTTAGTTAGTTTACTCATGTCAGTACACTATTGTTTTCGGGGCACAATTTCGCATTAAAAATTTCTAATTCCATAAAAATTCAATGTTATTTTTATGTAAACAAAAAGATCGGTTTTACCTGAAAATTAAACACTTGCATTCAGACCGTCATATATATTCTTAGATATTACTTAAAAATTGTCCCACAAAACGTTCGGAAAAGTTAGTATAATTCACCTAAAAATACGCAAAACAATAGCATTAAGATCAAAAAAAGCATAGGAATAAGCACCTATTCTTGCCAGAAATTTACTATAAAAACAAAAAACCCGAAAAAATTAATTTCCGGGCTTTCGTGCTAACTAACGAACTCAAATAATAAAATTATTTTTTTGGCACTTCCAATTGCGAAAAGTCAATAGTAGGAGCAATGCCATTTGCGGTACGAATAAATTCAGTACCAATTGGTGTGGTCTCGTTGAAAAAGCCACAATTCTTCATAAAAAATTGGTTGCCTTCAACGCCACCAGCATAATCTAACCTTGACTCTTTTCTGGCCGTAGCGTCAGCTGTAAATTTAGCTGAAGTCAACTCCACCCACTGATTGTCTTCAGTATACGCCCATTGGTTATTATAATTGGCCTGTCTTGAAATGTGCCCTGCTGCAGGAACAAAATTCTCCAAAAACGAATAGAGTCTTTTTAAGTGTCTACTGCCTTGTGGTCTTCTAAAACTGGCTATTAAGTTCCATTTTCCTTCTTCTGGTGCGAAGAAGTAAGCGGTATAATCTGTAGAATTATTCTCTGCAGGCACACCTTTCAACAAGAACCTATAAGATGTGTTTGGCTTCCAATTGTACACCTTGTAGCTTTGACCGCCTGAACCTTCATTACCAAATTCACCTGTAGTAACACCATCACCTTTACCTAACAAAATGATTTTATGATCGTCAGGAATGTCTTTTGGGTCTTGCGTATCAAACGGACTCCACACGGAGAATAAAATGCGACGCTCCGTTTCGGAATTGACTTGAATTCCGAAATAACCATCCGCAAAGCCATTCGCCATATAATAGGAGCCGATGACATCTTCACCTTCAGGCACATTAATTTCGTTGTAAAACCAAATGACTTCCTTGTCTTTAGGCATTTCATAAGACAAATGCACTGACGGCCCGCGACGCCCAAAATAAACATCGTCTTTTATAAAATAGACGTTGCCTTCAGTGGCTGGGCCGCCAATAAGTACCTTATCGATGTCGGCCACAATAGTACCCGATTTTTCAATCGCTTCAATTTCCACAACATTATACCCTTCAGTTGCTTCAAACACACCTACATCAATTGTTTTAGCGTTAGTATTAGACACTTCGATTGTTTTAGTTACGCTTCCTACCGTCACTTTTAGTTTTGACACTCCTTCTGCAACATTTGCATGTAAGCCTAAGTGGAGTTTTCCTGAAGTATCGGTTTTAAAGTAGGTACGCATGACCTGATTCATATCCGTCCACCGCTTGGCATCCACACTTGGTGTTTTTGCCTCTTTATCAAACCGATTCACCATCCAGCTATTGGCTTTAGCAGGAATTTCTGTGGTTAAATTAATTACACTATTAATTGATTCAGTCGATCTATAAGCATTACAGCTTACGAGATGAACTCCAACAACTAACAATAAAAAATTAAACATCCGTATTTTCATAATTTTAGTTTTTAATAAGGGTTATCACTTTTGAAGTGGAACTGTCGTTTGTCGTGGAGATTTTTGATGCTAGGCATCTCCAAGAATATTACTTTCATTTTACAAGTTCCATAGCAAACCCATACAATAGAATTGCCTAAGGACGAATAAAAACAGAGAAGCTCAACCTTTAAATTGAGCTTCTCCTTAAAACTATTATTTACGTCAAAACCATTGACATTTCCAACTAATATTATTGAGTTGGATTCTGTGTTAATGTTCCCGGATAAGAGTTAATAGCATCCTGTGGAATGTAAAATACAACTCGGTAGTCTGTGGCTGAAATGTTCTCAAATTGTTTATGAGGTCCCGGATATTCTCTAGATAACGACTTTCCATTGCGGAATACGTCATAGCTACGTTCTGCTTGGTAAGCCAATTCCAATTGACGCTCCTTATCTATACGCTCACTTGCATTAGAAGCATCTAAGCTAGCATAGCCTCCGCCCACAATAGAACGTTCTCTTATCAAATTAAGATCATTCAATGCTGCGTTATAATTTCCAAGTTTTGCATAAGCCTCCGCACGGTTTAAATATACCTCACCTAAACGACTAATTACTGGCGAATGTAAATGAGATTCTTCACCTTCAAGTGAAGCTTTTGTAATGTAAAATTGAGGATACACACGATTTAGAGAAATAAAATTATCTATGACACCTTTATAGTTTTTTCCATCTTTATAAACGATAGAATAGATTCCCTGATCGGCATCAGCTGGCAAAAGTGTATAGGTATCGCTTCCTTCTTTGGCAGTTATAACACTACCATTTCTTGTAATATTAGCTTGTACATAGTTTAAAACATCACCGTCTTCCTTAATAAAACGAAATACTTCAGTATAATTTCCAGTATCAGCATTTTTAGAATAAGTTGGTTTTATAAAAGCTGCTCTAGCATCAACCATTTTATAACTCTCCGGACGCCAGTCATTGCGGCCCGTCTCATTCAATAACTCTATATACTTACCGCTGGCATACATTTCACCCCAGCCCATACCACCTAGGTTAGCATACATTCCACCAACACCATAATAATGATCATAACCAGAGAATTCTGATGCTACACGTTTAATAGCGAAAATGGTTTCTGCATTGTTCTCAGGAATAAAAGTGTTATACTTCATAAACTGAGCTCTAGGTAATAAGGTGTACTTTCCAGAATTGATTACTTTATCAGCATACTCGACTGCAAGTTGAGCATATTGTGAATTAGGAGAAGTATAGGTCCCACTCATATAAAGATAGATACGAGATAATATGGCCTGAGCGGCCTCTTTTGAAGCATATATTGCCCCCTTGTCTAAGGTTAACAATTCTTCAGCTTTCTTTAAATCACTTATAGCTTGCTCATAAGACTCCTTAACTGTAGCCCGATCTGCAAGATTCGTATTAAGAACGTCCTCAGGAGTACCGTTTACTATTGGTACACCTAAATTTGTTTCCGGATTTTGATAGTATGGTCGTCCAAACGCACGTGTTAGATAAAAATACATCATTCCTCTTACGTAGTACGATTCCCCAATGTTATTATCAATTTCAACACTTTGGCCTTCATCTATCATATCAATGATATTTGACGCTTGAGCAATAGCTTTATATCCAGAATTCCAAAATTGTGTCAAACGATAATTATTTGGTGTACGAGCGTAAGAGATAAATTCGTAAAAAGCATCCGTAGATGAACCACGAATCATCATATTGTCACCAGCATATTCACCCATACGATGCATAGGGTCAGACCAGTTTTTTAATTGGGCATACATTCCGTTTAGCAAAGGTTGAAGGGAAGCATCTGGATCACCAACGATGGTGTCAGAATCCATACTTCCATGGGGAGTTCTGTCTATATCACAGGCTGAGAACGCTGCAAAGGCCAATAAGGTTATAAATATTTTTTTCATGTTATTTTATTTAAAATGATACATTTAAACCAAGCATAAATCTGCGAGTTGATGGATATACCCCTGGTCCTGTTGAGCCTAATACAGCTCCATTACTACTTGGAATTTCAGGATCTACGCCAGAATAGTCTGTTATAACGAAAAGGTTTTCTCCAGATAAGGTTACCCTTAAATTATCCACTTTATATTGACTTAGGTCAATATTGTAACCTAGTGAAAGAGAACGTAACTTTAAGAAATCATTTTTCTCCAAATAACGTGTCGAAGTAGCATTACCTTTATCTTGGTTATTATATCTGGCAATAGGGTGAGTAGCTATATCGCCAGGTTTCTCCCAACGGCTCCATCCTGGTCTCAATTTCATTTGATTACGATCTGTATACGTTCCATCTGAGTCATATTCTTGACGAGAATAATTATAAATCTTACCACCTAAAGCATAACCGAAAACAGCGTTAAGATCAAAATCCTTGTATGATAATGCAGTAGAGAAGCCACCAAATACATCTGGTGATACTTTTCCTGTTTTCTCGAATGTTGCTTGAGAGTAATTAGAAGTTGTAGAACGTGACAACTCATTACCATCACTATCTCTATCCACTACATACCACATAGGCAATCCGTTTTCAGGATTTACACCAGCCCACTCTTTTAGGTAGTAAGTATCTACAGGACGGCCTGGTTCTAACATACGTTGTGCAGATCCAGCAATACCTAATCCATCACCGACGATAATAGGTCTGACCACATAATCTCCATTAGCATCTTTCGTTTTATAAAGTTTTGTCAATTTATTTGCGTTGTGACCTAGGTTAACATCAATACTCCATGTTAATTCATCAGTACTGATAATATCGCCACCAATGGCTAGCTCAATACCTTTATTTTCCATTTCGCCAATATTTTGCCAAATACTAGTCACACCGGTTAACCCAGTGATTGGGACTTGATAAAGGATATTGTCTGTGTTTTTTACGTAATAATCGAAAGTTAGTCTTGCACGATTATTAAATAAACTTGCATCGATACCAAAACCACTTGTGAATGTTTTTTCCCATGTAAGATCTTTATTTCCTATTTGGCTGATTAACGCTCCAGGATTTTCATTATAACCTGCACCGGTAGAAACAGCATAAAGATCATATTGAGGATACAGAGAACTTGGACGGTTACCAACAGAACCATAAGCTACACGTAGTTTTAGGGCATCCACCCAATCAGCCTTAAACCATTCTTCACGCTCTATATTCCATCCTCCACTTACTGAGAAAAAATTACCATATTTGGCATTATCACCAAAATTTGAAGCACCATCTCTACGGAAAGACAACTGGCCCATGTATTTACTATCAAACGCATAATTAGCATTGAAAAGAACTGACTGTACAGCCCACTCATTAATACCACCTTTAGTACGTTCTGGTTTAGCGACTACATCTAGTATTTCAAAACCTGGAATAAATCCGGTACCATAAACGTCTAATGTTTCACCGCGATAATCATTAAATTCATAGGCTAATATACCATTTACAACATGTTTGTTCCAACTGTTGTTAAATCTTAATATTTGATTTGTATATCGACGTGTAGATTCTGAACGGTAATCTGTTATTCGTCCACCAACACTAATACCTCCATTAGAACGAGGATCTGTATATCCGTTAGATTTATAACTATTATACATATAATTGTTAACTGAGGAAAAAGTTAACCAGTTTGTAAGTTTTATGTCGAAATCCATATTCGCCATAATCTCGTAGTTCTTATTCGAGGAGTGATTCCACTGTAGATCATAAAGGTAATTAGTACTAGCACTATTCACCCATTCACTAGAACGATGTGGCACAAGATTTCCATTTTCATCATAAGGGCTATCCCAAGGAAGATTAGAATACATTGCAGTAGTTGAATATTGACGGTCATCAACATTACGGAAGGATCCAGCCAATGTTGGTTTAATTGTCAACCAATCTAAAGGCTTATATTCCGTTTTGTAACGCAAATTATAACGGGAATAATCATAACCCTTAACAGCACCTTCCTCATCATAAAGTCCTAAAGACATATAAGATCGAAGTGTTTCAGTTCCTCCTTGAATTGAGACATTGTAGTTTTGTGTGTACCCTGTTTGAGTAGCTACATCCCACCAATTAAAATTACTGTCACGCAGCTCAGGCTTCCAACGTGGAAAAGATATCTGACTAGCATTAGAAAATGAGGCATAATAATCATAAAGCTCTGCTCCATTCATTATTTGCAAATTTCCATTATTCAGATTATTGAAACCTGTCTTTGACGAAAAACTAACTTTAGTCTTCCCTAACTTAGCTCTTTTTGTTGTAACCACAACTACACCGTTAGCTCCCTGAGATCCATAAATAGAAGTTGATGCGGCGTCTTTTAAAATCGTCATGGACTCTATATCGTCTGGATTTAATTCACCAGCACTAGACCCCACAATAACACCGTCTATCACCCATAATGGACTCGTCGTCCCGCTTAAAGTTGCTTGACCACGGATAACAACCGCACCTCTAGAGCCAGGTTGACCTGATCCAGGTGCAACATACACTCCGGGAGCCTTCCCGTTAAGCATATTTTCCACTGAAGGCGTTGTAACATCCCTAAGATCATCACCATCTACCGTCTGTAAAGCTCCAGTTAAACTTTCTCTTTTTAATGAACTGTAACCTACAACAACAATTTCGTCCAAACTTGCTACATCTTCTTTTAAGCTTACGCTTATTTCAGAACGCCCGTTTACTTTGACCTCAACAGTTGTAAAGCCCATAAAGGAGATAACCAAAGTTGCGTCAGAATTAACAGTAATGGAATAATTTCCATCAAAATCTGTCGCAGCTCCATTAGTAGTCCCTTTTTCTATAACAGTTGCCCCAGGAACCAAAGCCCCAGTATTAGCTTCCGTTATTGTTCCTTTCACCTCAATTTTTGATTGTTGTGCATAGGCAGAACCGAGAAACAGAGATAAGAATAATACAAATAATAGTTTCTTCATTAGATTAATTTTTGATTAGTTTTCATTTAGTTAAATATCAGGTGCGTATCACACCCTTTTAAAATTATTTGGTTATAGATAAACAACATTTAGTAGGTATCCTTCATCCAATTGTAAGGCTTGCGTTTTACCCACATACCTCTTGTAAAATCAGGAATATCCTGAGGTTCTCCGTTGTTTTCAATAGACGCTTCAGACAATGGCGTAATTGAACTCCATGCTGCTGCATCATAGGCATCCATTGGTGGTGCAATGTTTTCTTTAGCCGATTCAATAAATGAATTCATCACAAAGAAGTCCATGCCGCCATGGCCAGCACCTGTAGCTAACTCACCATATTTTTTCCATAATGGGTGGTCGTACTTTTTCAACCACTCATCAGCACTATCCCAACGGTGTGGTTTTGAGTGTCCTTCCACATAAATTCTGTTGCCATCATCTTCCCATAATCCGTTTGCACCTTGCACTCTAAATCCTAAAGAATAAGGTCTTGGTAAATTAACATCATGTGTAATGATGATGGTTTCGCCGTTTGAAGTTTCTACGGTTGTTGTAATCACATCGCCTTGTTTGAATTTCAATTTGGCATTAGGATGGTCAGCACCTCCGTTTTCAACTATGTAATTATGTAGTCCGATGCCTTTTGTTGCGTGAGATGTTAAGGACACCAATCGATTCCCTCTATTGATATCACACATGACAGCCATTGGCCCTAATCCGTGTGTAGGATAGACATCGCCATTTCTTAAAAGGGAGTGTTGCGTACGCCATTTAGATTCAGAAATACCTTTATCTCCAAACTCAACACCTTTGCCATACGCCGTTTTTCCATCATTTAATTTTACGCCACGTAAATCGTGTTGGTAACCACATCTAAAATGTACCAATTCACCAAATACGTTTTGTTTTACCATGTTCAATACAGCAAGGACATCTCTACGGTAATTCACATTTTCAAGAATCATCAAGTGTGATCCTGTTGCTTCATGTGTGTTCACCAAATCCCAGCACTCTTCCAAAGTATTGGCTGCAGACACTTCAAGACCCGTATATTTACCAGCTTTCATTGAATCTACGGCCATACGTGTATGCCATAACCATGGTGTAGAAATAACCACAGCATCAACTTCTTTTAAATTTAACAGGTTCAAGTAATCCTTTTCAGATTTGCTAAAAACCTGTGGTTTTGGAAATCCTGCATCTTTTATCATTTTCAATGCCACTTCAATCCTTGCTGGATCCACATCACAAATAGCAGTAATTTCAGTATCCTTTCTTAGGAGTGCGTTATTTAAATGGTTTACACCTCTAAGACCCACACCTATAAAAGCCATTTTTAATTTCTGACCAGAAGCCTCACCCATTATTCCTCCAAATGACAAATTTGGCAACATAAATAATCCAGCTCCGGCGAGTGCAGTTTTCTTTACAAAGTCTCTTCTTGAACCCATATAATTTCTAATAGTTAATAAATCGTTAAATAATCTTTCTCCCAAATGTTGAAATTTATTTTGGAACATTGGGAGACATTTTAGGCCCATAAAAGTGTTTTATCTGCAATGACTAAATCGTACTCCTTTTTGACGATTTCATACCCCCTAACTGCTTTTTACACTCATTAACAATGATTTATACGTGATGAATAATTAATATATTTACCGCAGTGAAGAAAATCACCCCCTTGAAGGTTGCCTTCTAATTAAACAAGCTAGTCGCCCTTAAAATTAACATCCAGCATATGAGCAAATTAAAAGACGTTTTAATCATTGTTTACTTTTTAATAGGACTGACTACCCTATCTTTTGCTCAAAACCATATCAATTTTATCCATTTATCGCCATCCATAGACAATAAGGCGATAGCAGTCAGTAAAACAATTCAAGACGATTCTGGAAAAATATGGATGGTGCAACGAGGCGATATTTATACCTATGACGGATATAACTATAAATTAATACCAAATAAGAAGATATTCCCTAATGCAGATGGGGCCAATCTAATTAAAGATATTATTCGGGATGACTTCAAAAACATTTGGATTATATCCCACAATGGCCTATTAACAAAATACGATTATAAAACAGGGCTCTTTAAAGACATGACACCGTTGCTAAAAAAAAATGAGCAGGCCCGTGTAATTACCTCAAGGCATAAAAAATTATGGATTATAACCTCAGTGGGCTCATTATATACCTATGATAACGAGGGCATGCAACACTTGGTCACCATTCCGCAATTAGATGATAAAACCATTTCTATTTCAGATTTAGCAATTGGAACACCAAACGAGATTTTTATAAGTATTAGAAACGGCAATGTGCTATCCTACTCACTTAAATCGAAAGCCTTAGAATATTTAGTAGCGCCATTTAATAATTACCCTGAACATTTAATACTCACAACTGACAATAACAATAGACTCTGGATTGGTACAGAAACGAAAGGCCTTTTTTTATATGATATTGGAACGAAACAATTTATACAAGATTCGTTTTTCAAAGGCAATTCTCATAAAATTTTAAGCGAGCTGATTTTAACTTTGTTTACTGATAGTAAAAATTATTTATGGGCAGGAACAGATGGTGGCGGCCTATACAAGGTGGATTTAAGAACTGGCGAAGTTTTATTATTTACAAAACAAACACGTAATGAATTTTCATTGAGCAGTAACACCATCTTAAACATTAGTGAAGACAACCATAAAAACATTTGGATTACGCCCAACTATGGCAACCTCAATATTTTACCCGACACAGATAATACCCTCTTCTACCATGAAGGCTCTAAAAATGAAAGTCCTAACAGAATCCTGAGTATTCTTAGGTCCTCGCAAAATGTATTATGGGCAGGAACTGATGGTTCTGGCCTTACAAAAATCACTTTTAACCCCGATGGCAGCACAAAAGAAGAGTCCTTTTTTAATGACAAAAACACCAACAAGGGCTTTTACATTCAAACAATTGCAGAGGATAATAAAGGTAATATATGGATTGGCACCTATAAAAACGGGATGTGGTTCTACGATTCTAAAACCAATACATTTCGTGAAATCCCAGTGTTAAATGATAAAAATCAAAAGTCTTTTGATATCAGAACATTATTTAAAGACCGAAAAGGGCGCATTTGGGCAGGAACAAGCATGTGCCTAAACGTCTATTCCGATAAATTGGAACTACTTGCGTCCTTTACCAATAACGCCATTAATTTATCTGGACTCATTGTGCAAAGCATAATTGAAACCCAAAATGGCTCCATTTGGTTAGGCGTTGCCTCTGGCGGATTGTTTCAATTTAATGAAAACCAAAATAATTTAAGCGCTTCCACCTTTACTGACCGATCTGTTCGTAATGCCGATTTAGAGCGTGTAAGTAGTGTCAGATCCATTTCCGAAGGCGCCTACAATAGCTTATGGCTGGTAGACGATTCCGGAAAATTATTAAAATACGACACTTCTAAAAGCACCTACACCTCCTTTGAAAATTTTAAATCCATAAACAATCGGAATTTAGCCGCGGTCATTAACGCTGGCGATGATAACTTGTGGATAAGCTCCAATGACGGCATTGTTAACTTTAACACGAGAGACTCCATTATAAAGACCTATTACCATACTGACGGACTTCAAGACAACACCTTCTTAATGAGAAGCGCTTATAAAGATCATAACGGCATGTTGTATTTTGGCGGCTTAAAAGGATTAAATTATTTCTACCCTAAAGATTTAAACAAGAAAAAATCTAATGCCAACTTACAAATTAATGCGATAGAGGTACTTAATCAACCAGCAGAAATTTTATTACCAGAACAATTTACCACCGGTATTTCGAATGTCGATGCGCTACATTTAGAACACAATGAATCCTCATTTACCTTCCGATTTGCCGCAGTAGACAACATTTTACATCCCAAATTCTTCTATGCCTATAGATTAAAAGGCTTTGATGACGATTGGATCATTAGTCACCATGACCGGTCAGCAACCTACACCAATATTCCTGCGGGCA
Organism: uncultured Gelidibacter sp.; assembly: GCF_947500795.1. Lineage (GTDB taxonomy): Bacteria > Bacteroidota > Bacteroidia > Flavobacteriales > Flavobacteriaceae > Gelidibacter. The sequence continues at coordinate 532,839 of NZ_CANMTE010000003.1, forward strand.
ACTACACATTTGAAGTAAAAGCAGGCACCAAGGACGATCTTTGGGATGTGCCCTCAAAAAGCATTAGGGTTTCCATTGAAAAACCTCTTTGGACCAAGCCATTGGCATGGGTAGTTTACCTTTTGCTTTTTGCAGTATTGCTTTATGGTATTAAGCGATGGTTGGACTTAAAGAAGAAATTGTATCTGGAAAAAATTAATCATAAAAATGAAAATGAACTCCATGATTTAAAGATGAACTTTTTCGCAAAGATGTCTCATGAAATACAAACGCCATTAACCCTAATTTTAGGCCCAATTGAAGATATGATTGCGAAGGCCGAAAAGAACGGCAATTTGCTCCTCAAACAACGTCTGAACATCATTGAATACAACGCCAAACGTCTTTCTAAAATAGCTTATGAATTAACGCTGGTGCGGAATAAAGAGTTGGGCAGACTCCGGTTAATGGTCACCAAAAACAATCTCTATAAAAATATTGATGACATCGGGAAGTCCTTCAATGAATTGGCCCGAAAAAAGAATATCGATTTTACCGTCAACTGCCCACAAAACTTAAGCAACACTTGGTATGACAAAGACAAAATTGAGCATATTCTTTACAACCTATTGTCTAACGCATTTAAGTTTACGCCTAAAGAAGGCAATATTTTAATGACGGTAACGCCGGTAGACTCTAAAAAATCGATAAAAATCTCAGTGACAGATTCGGGATCTGGGGTTTCCAAGGAGGAATTAGACTCCATATTTGAGCTTTTTTATCAATCTAATGTGGGCAAAAAGAACAAAGGAACGGGCATCGGATTAGCGCTAACCAAAGAACTCATTGATTTGCACAAAGGCAGTATTGAAGTCGAATCTTCTGAAGTTAGCGGCACCACATTCACCATTACATTCCCCGTAAATGACGACGCCTATACTGATGAAGAACGGATAACGGTTGATGAGGATGACGCTATGGTTGAAGAACTGATAGATGAGGGAACTATAGCAATCGAAGACAATGATCCGAATGTCTTAAAGAAAACCGTCATGATTGTGGAGGACACTCTCGAGTTACAATTGTTTTTAAAGGATTTATTGCAGCCTCAATACAACATCATCTTGGCTGAAAACGGAAATGAAGGCTATCATTACGCTAAAAACAACCTTCCAGACCTTATTTTAAGCGATATTATGATGCCGGAACTTGACGGGATTGAGATGAGCAAGAAACTTCAAGAAGATCCGCTAACAAAGCATATTCCTGTTATTTTGATGACGGCGAAAAACTCTACAGATTCCAAAATTGAAGGTTTAAAATCGGGTGCAATTGAATATATCAAGAAGCCTTTTAACACGAATGAACTCTTACTGAAAATTCAGAACATTTTAATCTCAAGAGAATATATCATTTCCAAATATCGCAAGGAAGTGATTTCAAGACCTGAGGATTTTATAGAGAAATCTCAAGACGAATTATTCCTTGAAAGCTTGGTGGCGAATATCAATCTTAGATTGGAAGATTCCAATTTTAAAATGGAAGATTTGGTCGACCCGTTAAACATGAGTTATTCCAGCATCTATAGAAAATGCCAAGCGTTAACAGGACATAGTTTGGTCGATTTTGTTAGGATTTTACGCTTAAAAAAGGCCGCTGTTCTTATTGCTAAAAATGGCTATACAGTTTCAGAAACCGCTTTTAAAACAGGATTTAATGATCCGAAGTACTTTTCAAAATGCTTTAAAAAACACTTTAATAAAAACCCAATCACTTTTAAAAACGAAGCTCAAAAGGTTGGGGTTGACGCGTATTTAGAGAAACATCAAATAGGATCTTAGTTTCAGAAGAAGGAAGCTTACTTCACTATTTAAGTGTCAACCTGTACACATTAGTTTCCCTCTGCATAAAGCCCAATTTTTGATAAAGCTGATTGGCAGCAACGCGATCTGGACTGGAAGTCAAATTGATACTTTTAAGCTTTTGGGTTTTAGCATAGTCAATCGAATATTGAATCAGTTTTACACCCACGCCTTTGCCTCTGGCGGATTTATCGACCACCACATCCTCAATCCATACTTTATCGCCTGTTGGAATTTTATTCAATACGAGCGTCATAGTGCCTAAGATCTCGTCATTTTCCTCCGCCATAAAGATCATGGCATGATCAGAGTTCACGATAGCCTCTAAGTCTTTTTTAGCAGGTAATGTACAATCAGGAGCGAGTTGCGGAATTAACTTAGCAAAGGCATTAACAACGGCGTCCGTTACAGAAGTGAGCTTGTAGATTTTCATAAACTAAAATTAAGAATTTTATTTGATTGTCATATGGGATGTCGCACGCAATAGGCTCAAGATAGCAAATTGTAGGCCTGGTTCACCAATAAGCGTCATTAAAACTCGAAGCCATAATAAATCAATTTTAATTACATTAGAGAAAAATAGAAATCATGCCAGAATTACCAGAAGTTGAGGGTTATAAAATTTATATAGATCATACGGTGCTTCATAAAACGATTACTTCATTTGAATGTCGTGACAATCGCCTTTTAAAATCCCCAAAAACCGATTTTGAAAGACATTTGATTGGTCATGAATTTACCGAAACCCAACGCATCGGAAAATATCTATTCATAAAAACTTCTGGCGATAAAACCTTGGTGATGCACTTCGGAATGACTGGGAGACCTAATTATTATAAGGAAAAAGAAGACCGACCAAAGTTTGGACATATTGTGCTCAGCTTTGAAAACGGGTTCCATTTCGCTTTTGAAAACAAGCGGAAATTTGGTTGGTGGGATTTAACAGATTCTATAGAAACCTACAAAACCGAACGCAAATTAAGTGATGACGCCCGAGATTTAAGTTTGGAGAATTTCAAAACGTCCTTAAGTCTCCGAAAAACCTTTATCAAAGCTGTCCTCATGGACCAAAGCGTGGCTGCTGGCGTTGGCAATTGGATGGCCGATGAAATATTGTATCAAGCACAAGTCCATCCGATGAAAAAAGTTTCCGACATGAGCGCTCAAGACATTGAACATGTATTTGACGCTATGAAAAACGTTATTGAAGTATCCATTGCCAATGATGCCCACCACCCCGATTTCCCGGAAGACTTCTTAATCCACCGCAGAAAAGAAGGCGAAACCTGTTTTCACACCAATGCCGGCATTCAAAAAATAAAAGTCGGCGGAAGATCTACTTATTTCTCTCCAAAGTGGCAGGTGCTTGATTGAAACCCACCAGCCGTTATCTAACTTTAGCCTTCCCAAAAAACAAACTGAATACATAGCCGAATATAAAGCAAGACGCCACCCCAAAGAAGGAATACATTAGGAAACTGATATCAGTAAATACACTGATGTACCAAATTAAGAGCGCACTTACCACCAAGCCCATCAAAGTTCCTGTAGCATTGGCACGTTTGGTAAGCATTCCCAAGAGGAACATACCTCCCAGACCTCCTGTAAAAAGTCCTAAGAAACGGTAGAATTGATCCCAAAGAGATTTAATATTAGAACTCGCCATCCAAAGGGCTAAAAGCACCCCAAGAATTCCTGTGATAACCGTCACTATTCTTGCAATTTTCAAGAGTTTATCATCATTAACTTGAGGTTTAAAATGCATATGAAAATCGTTACAATACGCCGTAGACACCGAGTTTAAACTACTACTGATACTGGACATGGCTGCTGAAAATATCCCGGCTACCAATAATCCTGAGACTCCCATTGGCAATTCTCTTACGATGTACCACGGAAAAATAGAATCATTATTGGAAATGGCAGGCGACAGTTTACCCGGCATTTCAGAATAAAAGATAAATAACAAGGTGCCGATTCCAAAAAAGATAATGGTAGCAGGCAAGGTCAGCACGGCGTTGGTATACAAAGTTTTCTGAGAATCTTTTATGCTAGAGCTGGTTAAATAACGCTGTACAATGGTTTGATCGGTACCTTGAGTCACCATCGCAGATGCAAGTCCACCAATAAACACCACCCAGAATGTCGATTCTGTAAAGTTCAATTCCATATTCATAATATTGAATTTATCACGATCAGAAGCGTAAGTAATCATCTCCCCGAAAGACGTCTCTGTATGGAGCATGATCCACACTACCGCCAAGACACTCCCGCCAAGTAGCACGACCACTTGCATTACATCGGTCCAAACTACCGCTTCAATCCCTCCAAACGTAGTATAAAACACACAAAGCACGCCCATAATGAGGATGCTTGTCTCTACGGGAATCCCCGTTACAATGGAAATAGCAAGCGACGGTAGCAATAACACAATGCCTATACGGCCTAATTGGAATAATATGAATGACAAACTTCCAAATGCGCGAGCCGCATAATTAAACCGTTCTTCAAGATACTCATAAGCCGTTTTAATTTTCAGTTTATTAAAGAAGGGAATAAACACAAAAGCGATCAGTGGCGTAATTAATATGGCGGTGATATTCAGGAAAAAGAACGACCAATCCGTAATAAATGCTTTAGCAGGAATCGCCATAAACGTAATGGCACTCAATAAAGTTCCAAAAACACTCAAACCTGACGCCCACCAAGGAATACGACCACCACCCGAAAAGTAGTCATCTGTTGATTTTTGCTTACGGGAAAAATACAACCCTATCAATACAGAAATCATCAAGTACAAAGCCAAGACACTATAATTTAATACTCCAAAAGGATGCGCTGCATCGGCAATTCTAAAACTTTGTCCGCCTGGAGTTCTGATACCTGGAGATACTTCACCAGAAACAATCAAAAAATCGTCGTTGTGTTTAAAAGAAAGTGCGGTTACCGGAATCTGGGTTTCCAGTGTATCGTATACAAACCATTGCTTAGTAATTGTATTATAAGCTAAAATATCTTTAGAAAATCCAGGGTGATTATTTAGAATCTCATCTCTTCTCTTGGTAAGCTGAGTGCTTATAGAGTCATTTGGAGATTTTCCCAATTGCAAACCGATGTTCTCCAATTCATCAAAAAGCACAGCATCACTACCGCCATACACTATAATATGCATAGACCCCATAACTTCTGCCGAAGCACCCATCAACACTCTTGGCGCATCTTTTACCAACAAGTCCCCTTCGTCAGCCCACGTTTGCTTTTTAAAATCGTAAGTCAAATAATTGGTTAATGCGTTGGACTTTTGCCCTGGCATTTCCTGGCGTCCACCAATAACAAATAATTTTTTGCTGGTTTGTGTTTCTTGAATGGCCGTGGTATGGAGTGCGCGTGCAGCCCCAGGATAGTCTTTAAGTTTCTCCCAATTCTTTTTATCCTTTAAGGACAGTCTATAGAATGAATTCGTACTCCCATTAGTATTGTTTCCTCCCACTACATACACATAATCGCCATCAACTACTGCCGATGAAAATGCCAAAGGCTCTGGAAGATTGGGATATTCACTAATCTCAACCTCTTTAGTGCCCTTGTTATAGGCTAACAAATAAACCTTATCACTTATCAGGGTTTCATTATTACCGCCAATGCTCAGAACGCCTTGTGCAGTACTCACAGAAGCCGAATACCCCAACGGCATTGGCAATTGTGTTTTTGAGAGGCGCCATTGCCCATTATCTGAAATAAAAACAGCATTACTCCATACTTTTTTTCCACCTTCCCATGGTTTGCCTTCTGGAAAGTTAGCACCGCCAGCCGCCAAAAACACACCATTGTGCGCACCACCTAACATACCTGCATATCCCAGGGATTCGCTAGTAGCAGTTTCAGCCGGTAAGGCCGGAAGCTCTGCAACTTCTAATTTTGAAATTTCTTGACCAAAAATTGGCAAGAACAGGAACATCATTGCAATTAAAACTGCCGACTTCTGAAGGTTTTTCATTTTAGAAATATTACTTATGAATAAGATTATTTTGTTTCAACATTTCATCATTTTTCCGTTTCTTACCATTTAGTTCAACACTAATTAAACCTATCCGATAAAATGTTGCTAAATATAATAAAATTGAATTAATTGTATTATGTATTACATATTAATTTATAGATTTGAGAATTATACCTGACGAATACTAAACACATCATACACATAACCGTTTTACTTATGAAAGTCTTTAAAACCTTCGCCTTCCTTTTTACTTTACTAGTCGTAAATTCCTGTGCCACAGTAGCGCCACCAAAAGCGGTTGGGCCTGTTCCCACTGCACCGCAACTAGAATGGCAAGAAATGGAATTTTATGGATTTATCCATTTTAGCATCAACACCTTTACCGATGTGGAATGGGGTTATGGTGACAAATCGCCTGAATTGTTTAACCCAACGGAGCTAGACACGCGTCAATGGGCCAGAATTGCGAAGGAGGCAGGTATGAAAGGCTTGATTTTAACCAATAAACATCATGACGGATTCACCTTATGGCCTTCTAAATACACTGAATATTCTGTAAAAAATTCGCCTTGGAAAGATGGGAAAGGCGACGTGGTTAAGGAATTAGCAGAAGCGTGTAGAGAATACGGGCTTAAAATGGGAATTTACCTCTCTCCTTGGGATAGAAATCACGCCGATTACGGGAAACCTGAATACATTGACTATTTTAGAAATCAGCTTACGGAGCTATTGACCAATTACGGTGATATTTTTGAGGTTTGGTTTGATGGCGCCAATGGTGGCGATGGTTATTACGGTGGCGCCAATGAAGTGCGTACCGTTGATAAAGAAAAATATTACGATTGGGACACTACAGATCAGCTCATCCGAAAACTACAACCGAATGCCATTATCTGGAGTGATAATGGTCCGGATGCGCGCTGGGTAGGCAACGAACACGGTTACGCTTACGAAACGACGTGGTCGCCACTTTTAAGAGATTCAATTTATGGCGGCATGCCTGATTACAGCACCAAATACGCGATGGGTCAGGAAAATGGAACGCACTGGGTACCTGCAGAAGCTGATGTATCCATTCGTCCGAACTGGTATTATCACAAGTCTGAAGACGATAAAGTAAAAACGCTCAAAGAATTATTGGACATCTATTACAGATCTGTCGGTCAAAATAGCACCTTATTATTGAATCTACCTGTAGACCGCAGAGGCTTGGTGCATGAAAATGATGAAAAACAACTTAAAAAATTAACCACCCAACTGAAACAGGATTTCGCTCACAACTTAGCACTACACGCTAAAACTTCAGCGAACACCTATCGTGGTAACTCTAAAAAATACCATTCGGACAATACAGTAGATGGCAATAAAAACACCTATTGGACTACTGATGACGGCACTACACAAGGCTCCGTAACCATCGATTTTGGAAAACCAACCCAGTTTAATAGATTTTTGGTTCAGGAATACATTCCGTTAGGGCAACGCGTCAAAAAGTTTATTTTAGAAGCTGAAGTTGATGGCACATGGGAAACTATAGACCAACAAACTACCATTGGTTACAAGCGAATTTTGAGACTTAAGGATGTTGAAGCTACAAAAATCCGATTGACTATTGCCGATTCAAAAGCCGCACCGCTTATTTCAAATATTGAAGTCTACAATGCGCCGTTAATTGTGGATACGCCTAAAATCAGCAGAGACAAACAAGGCAAAGTCACCTTAGAAGTTCCTGAAAAAGGTTTGGCTGTGTACTATACGACCAATGGCGAGGAACCTTCTACTGCATCGTCTTTATATTCAGGTCCGATAGTAATTGATCAGCCTACGACATTAAAAACTTTTACGGTAGATCCTGAAACAAAACGTCAGAGTGAAGTGTTAACCGAAACTTTTGACCTCAGCAAGCGCCTTTGGAAAGTTTCTTCAGCAACTAATGAACCTTTGACAGAACAGGCAATTGACGATAACCCATTCACCAATTGGTCTGCCAGCAAAGAAACTCTGAACACCTCCAAAATCGATTTAGGAGAAACGGTTACGCTAAAAGGCTTCACCTATACGCCTACACAAGGCCGTTGGATTTCGGGTGTCATTACCCATTACAGTTTTTACGGAAGCACAGATGGCGAACAGTGGACAAAATTATCGGAAGGTGAGTTTTCAAATATCATCGCCAATCCTATTCAGCAAAAAGTGTTGTTGGATTCGCCAAGTGCTGTACGCTACATCAAACTAGTTCCCACAACAATTATGAATAATGCCGATAAGGCCATTATCGCTGAAATTGGAGTCATCACAAAATAATAGATCTTATGAAAAAATTGCTCTTCCTATCTCTATTGACATTAAGTTCTTATAGTTCATTTTCGCAAGCTGACATCACAGAAAGCGAACTCAAAAGCCACATCGAATTCCTTGCTTCGGAAAAGAATGCGGGCCGATTTCCTGGGACCAAAGCGAGTCGATCTGTCGTCAGATACATCAAAAAGGATTTTAAAAAACAAGGACTTAAAAAACTAGGCAGCTGTTATGAGCAAAAATTCAAAGCACGCATAAGGGTGGCTAAAGGCGAGCCTGAAAAACGCCCTGTTAAAACGTCCAATGTAGTTGCCTTTCTTGAAGGCAATGACCCTATTTTAAAACATGAATACATCGTGTTAGGTGCCCATTATGATCATTTAGGAATGGGCGGGCCTTCATCAAAATCTGACCAAAAAAACGCAATTCATTACGGTGCCGATGATAATGCCAGCGGTACCGCAGCCTTACTGGAAATCGCTGAGAAAATTGCCGCCAATAAAACAGCATTAAAACGCAGTGTTATTTTTATTGCATTTGGCGCTGAGGAACAAGGCCTGTTGGGAAGTACATATTTTGTAGAAAACCCTTTAGTGCCCTTGTCTCAAATAAAACTGATGATCAACATGGATATGGTTGGTCGTTTAAATACTGAAAAACATGTGTATATGAATGGTGCCGGAACTTTCCCAGATGGCGTGGCCTTATTACAGAATTTAGGCGACTCCGTGGGGTTGACGCCGATTGTCCATGCCGGCTCTGTTGGTGGTTCAGACCACGTCTCGTTTTTTAAGAAAGACCTGTCTGTAATCGGGATCCACACGGGTGCGCACCCACAATACCACCGACCTGAAGATACGGCCGATTTGATCAACATTCCGGGACATCAACAAGTCAGCGAATTTATCTATCAAGCTTTGATGCAAATTGCCACGACGGACTATAAACTGGAATTTATTCCGCAAGAATAAACAAACTAGTTCGCCTCCACCCGTTTATTAGGGTCGTCCGTCGAAATCTTTTTCATTACTTGACTTAAGTTACTATATTTTCAGATTGTTTTTTTAGCATCCATTACAACATAAAAACACATAGTTTTTCACTCATACAAACGCTTATACATTTATTATAAAATCCCTAAACACTTACTAATGAAGTTTATTTTCCTCACATTACTCGGTCTCTTGACATTAACCAATTGTACCGCGCAAACAAAAACCTTTACAGCTTCTGAAATTGCTGTGTTACCACAACCCAATTCCTTGGAATTACAGGAAGGTTCTTTCACACTTAATGCTGACCAAAGTATCTCAGCATCGCATGATCTTCAGAAAACTGCCGTTGCTGACCTTCAAGCCTATCTAAAGGAAACTTTAGGAAAAAACCTGAAATCATCCGACGCCAAAAAAGCGAGTATTACGTTTGATCTCAATACGAATTTGGGCCCAGAAGCTTATGAATTGACCGTTACTCCAAAACACATCAACATTGCGGCTAGTGCTGCTGCAGGTTACTATTATGGCGTTCAGACCTTAAAACAATTGGTTTCTACTGAAAATAATACCGTTTTGGTGCCTTCAGTAACCGTTAAGGACAGTCCGCGTTTTAGATGGCGTGCGTTTATGCTTGATGAAGCCCGTTATTTTCATGGTGAAGCCTTCGTAAAACAAATGCTCGATCAAATGGCATTGTTGAAAATGAACACCTTCCACTGGCATTTGGTGGACGATGCAGGATGGCGTATCGAAATTAAAAAATATCCAAAATTAACTGAAGTAGGTGCGTTCCGTAAAGACACTGAAATTGAGACTTGGAAAAGCGGTAAAACTTCTGGCGAGCCACATGGCGGATTCTATACTCAAGAACAAATCAAAGATATTGTAGCCTACGCTGCTGCTCGTAATATTAATGTGGTGCCTGAATTTGAAATGCCAGGACACGCCAGTGCAGCTATCGCGTCTTACACTTGGTTAGGGACTGCTGGGAAAGCGATTGAAGTACCGGTTACTTTTGGACGTCTGTATGACAATTACGATGTGACCAAGCCGGAAGTCATCACCTTTATTCAAGATGTTTTAAATGAATTGTTTGAATTGTTCCCTTCTGAAGTCATCCATATTGGTGGCGATGAAGTAGGCTATGAAGTTTGGGAGAAATCTGCTTCGGTTCAAAAATACATGAAAGAACACAACATCAAATCACCTGCCGATTTACAGATCCAATTCACCAATAACGTTTCCAAATTTATTGAAAGTAACGGCCGTCGAATGATGGGATGGAATGAGATTTTAGGTAAAAACATCCATGCTGATTTCGCTGAAAAGAAAAATGATGCAGAGGCAGAAACTGAATTGGCCAAAAACGCGATTGTGCATTTCTGGAAAGGCGATTTGGCATTATTGACCGAAGCGGCTAAAAATGGCTACAGCATTGTCAATTCCATTCATAATAGAACTTATTTAGATTACAGCCACAACTCTATTTCTTTGAGAAAGGCTTATGAGTTTGACCCGATTCCTGAAGGTTTGAATGCACAATACCACGACAATATCTATGGTACCGGTTGCCAAATGTGGAGCGAATGGACACCGACCAACGCTGATGTAGAGCGCCAAGCATTCCCTAGAATTGCTGCGTTTGCTGAAGTAGGTTGGACAAACTTTGACAACAAAGATTACGACAGTTTTAAAGTCGCTCTTAAAAAGATGCAACAACATTGGGACAGTTTAGGCATCAACTATTTTAAAGACTCTGATAAGCTTGAAGCAGAAGAAAAAGCCAAAGCCGAAAAAAAATAAAGCCATGAAATACTTTTCATCCATACTCCTGCTCTTAGTCATCTTGAGCAGCTACCAAGTCAAACAAACGAGAACTTTTACGGAAGATGAAATTTCCATTGTTCCGAAACCCTCATCGATGTATCTTTCTGAAGGCAGTTATACGTTTTCAAAAGACACTAAAATCTCTGTTGGTAATGACAGTCAAAAGCCAGCCGCTAAATATTTGTCAGATTTATTTGAAAAGGCAGCAGGTTTTCCGCTAAACATCATCGATACCAAAGATGAAAATGGTGTTGTGTTTATCGAGGACGAAACCCTTGCAAGTGAAACGTATACTTTAGAAGTCACACCAAAAAGCGTCACCATTAAAGCGAGTGATGCTGCAGGCTATTTTTACGCCGTACAAACCATTCGTCAACTGTTGCCTGCAAGCATTGAAAAAGCGAACAGTAACGACGCTACTTGGGTTATTCCTAGCATCAATGTAACGGACCAACCGCGTTTTGCATGGCGCGGCATGCAGATGGATTTCAGCCGTCATTTTTTTAGTATGGATGAGGTAAAAACCTTTTTAGACTATATGGCGCTTTACAAATTGAACACGTACCATATGCATTTAACGGATGATCAAGGTTGGCGTGTTGAAATTAAAAAGTATCCATTATTGACTGAAAAAGGAGCTTGGCGTATAGAAAGTTCTCACGACAAAGAATGTAAGGAATTAGCCAAAACAGATCCGTCTTTTACGATAGACGAACAACATTATCACGACCGTGATGGCCAACGCATGTATGGTGGATTCTTTACCCAAGACCAAATTAAAGAGATTATTGCCTATGCGGCAGAGCGTCAAATTGAGGTGATTCCTGAAATTGATATGCCAGGCCACTTTAAATCGGCCATAGATAATTACCCATTCTTAGCTTGTACTGGCGAAGCGGGATGGGGCGAATTGTTTTCAATTCCTGCCTGTTTAGGAAAAGAAAGCACCTATGAATTCACAAAAAACATTCTCTCAGAAATCGCTGAATTATTTCCTTCCGAATACATCCACATTGGTGGTGACGAAGTGAATATCCAATCGTGGAAAGAATGTCCGCTTTGTCAAAAAGCGATTAAGGACAACAATTTAAAGAACGAGCATGAATTGCAATCGTTTTTTAATAGAGATATTGAAGCCTTTTTAAACTCTAAGGGCAAACGCCTTTTAGGTTGGGATGAAATTGTGGAAGGTGGCCTTTCTGAAGGTGCAACCATGATGTGGTGGCGTAATTGGGCTCCTGATATGCGCACTATCGCGGCAAACAACGGCAACGATATGATCATCACACCGTGTTTTGAATATTATTTTGATGCGAAACATGAAGTAACGCCGTTTGAAAAAGTCTACAACTACGAACCAATTCCTGAAGAATTTACTGAGGATCAAGCCAAACATGTTTTGGGCATTCAAGCTAATTTATGGTCAGAAATGATTCCTAATTTTAAACGTTTAGAATACCAAGCCTTTCCAAGATTATTGGCAATGGCTGAAACGGCGTGGAGTTCAAAAGATGCGAAAGATCACGACAATTTCCAGAAACGCATGACGCTTCAATACGACCGATTGGATGCTTTGGGCGTTCAATACCACATTCCTGCAGTCACCGGATTGAAAGACAAGGTAGCATTTTTAGATACGGCAACCATTTCTTTGGAGGCACCATTACCTGGGATGGACATTTATTACACCACTGATGGCACTGTTCCAACCAAAGCTTCTAAGAAATACACAGAGCCTTTAAGTTTTTCTGAAACTGTTACTTTAACTACTGTTGCCTATAGAGGTGACATTGCTAGCGAAAAGCGATCAGCACTGGTAGAGAAGCAAAGCTATTTGGAGCCTTTGGAAGTGACACCAGAAAAAGGAGCGATCAACCGTTGGGCGGCAGTTAAGAAGTTTAAAGTGGTTGATGATATTGTTCTGCCAAAAACAGCCACTTACACCGCAGTTAACGAATTGAATTTTTCGGATCACGATGGCCAAGAACAGGTCTCCATGGTTTTTAAAGGTTATTTCTATGCGGAAGTGGATGGGTTGTATGAATTCGCTACAAAATCTGATGATGGAAGTTTGTTATACATCGGCGATAAATTTGTGGTGGATAATGGCGGTAATCATTCGGCATTAGAAAAAAACGGGATGGTCGCCCTTAAAAAAGGATGGCATCCACTTACGGTGAAATTCCACGAAGCTACAGGCGGTGCAGAATTGACCGTTTGGTATACGACTCCTAATGGCGAAAAGAAAGTTTTAAACGGGGATGTTATTGGGAAGTAATAAATCTTAGACACGAACCTGCCTGTCGGCAGGCAGGTTTCACGAATGCGCACGAATTTTTTGAGCGTTTTTGTTCACCTCTACGCATAAAATAATTTGTGATAATTAGTGTAATTCGTGTCAAAAAAACCCATCTCCATAAACCCATCCAAATAATACAATCACTCAATGAAACTATTTATAAAATCCGTGCTAATGCTTTCGGTCATCTTGACCTTTAGCTGTCAGCAGCATAAAGATTTCACCATAGCACAAACCTACCAAGAACCTGAAGATCCTTCGCCAGCAACTAATCAAAACTGGTCGGCTGTTCCACAAGGTCTGCAAGCCTCAGTAACGTCCACAAATATCCGATTTGTAAAAAGTGAAATTCCTAAAATAGAAGCACAATCCACTTGGAATGGTACCGCGTGGAAAGGCGAACGCAGCGCAGCGCAACTCGTGTTGTGGAGTAAAGATTCTTTGACCGAAGTCAACACCAAAATTTCAGATTTTAAGTCGGATTCAGGAGCAACACTCCCATCAAGTATCGCCACCATTAATTTTGTGAAGTATGTTTTAACCGATGTCTTCGATCAAGGTTGTGGCCATAGAAAACCGGAAGATTTCCCTTCTTCTTTAGCTGCAGATGCCCTTGAACCGGTCAATTCTTTCGCGATTCACGCTCAGGAAACCCGACCAATTTGGGTGACGATGGACATTCCGCGAGATGCCAAACCGGGCACTTACACAAGCACGTTCACCATTGACGTTAAAGGCCAAGCCTCCAAAACCATGGCATTTACCATTCGCGTTATTGACAAGGTTTTACCGCCAGCTTCCGATTGGAAATTCCATTTAGATTTATGGCAAAATCCTTACGCGGTAGCACGTTTTCATGACGTGGAGCCGTGGTCTGATGCGCATTTCGACTTGTTAAAACCGATTATGAAACGTCTTGCGGATGCAGGACAGAAAGTAATTACCGTTTCCCTCAACAAACGCCCGTGGGGAGGACAAACCTACGATCAATTTGAAGCGATGATCGAATGGCGTAAAAAAGCAGATGGGACGTGGACTTATGATTATACCATTTTTGATAAATGGGTGCAAATGATGATGGATTTAGGCATCAAGAACCAAATTAGCGGCTATTCCATGGTGCCTTGGGGTAATGAATTTTACTATTTTGATGAAGCCGAAAACAAGGAAATTAAGGTAAAAGCTGCACCAGGTACGCCCGAGTATAAAGACTTATGGATTCCGTTTTTGGCACAATTTAAATCCCATTTAGAAGAAAAAGGATGGAATTCTATTACAAGAATTGCGATGGACGAACGCGGCCCAGAAGAAATGAAGGCCATGCTGGAATTGCTCAATGAGCACGCTCCGGAATTCGGTGTGTCGTTTGCTGACAACCACAAAAGCTACAAATTGTATCCGGACGACCTAAAAGACATGTCCGTTGCCTTTGGGCATCCCGTAGATGCTGAGGATTTGACGGTTCGTAAAGCCAACGGCTACATCAGTACCTTTTACGTGTCCTGTGCCGACGCGTTCCCAAACACTTTTACCTTTTCGCCTCCTGCAGAAGGCACGTTTATAGCCTGGTATGCCATGGCGGCCGATTTTGACGGTTTTTTGCGTTGGAGCTATAACAGCTGGACGGAAAATCCATTGCAAGATTCCCGATTCAGAACCTGGCCTGCAGGCGACACCTATATTGTGTACCCTAACAATAGAAGCTCCATCCGTTTTGAAAAATTAAGGGAAGGCATTGTTGATGCTGAAAAAATCAGAATCCTAAGAGACGATTTTACCAATAGAAATATGACCGCAGAACTTCAAGAATTAAATCAACTCGTCGCAAAATTCAACAGAAACACCAAACCGGAAGATTTAGAACACCTACTTGAAGACGCTAAAAAGCAACTGAATCATTTGGTCGAAAAATAAAAATAGCTATCAAATCACTTAATATCCATCATGACAACATTAAAACAATTCACCGTAAAACGAATCACCACTAAATCCTTTATTTTAAGTGCGTTTATGCTGATCAGCACACTTGGGTTTTCGCAAGAACTAGCGGTTAATCCACAACCTCAGCAGCTTTCTATTTCAAAATACACGTCTGTCCCAACACATTTTAAGGTGGAACAGAAAAATGCTGATCCTGCAACGAAACATTTACTATCTACATTCTTTACGAGTGACAATACCGCTTCGGACGGATTTTCAATTACCATCGGAGAGCGTAAGGATAAGTTCTCGAGAAAATTTCTAAAAAATGTCCCTCAGAAGGCAGAAGGCTATTACATCCATAGTTCAGACAAGGCTATTACCGTTATTGGCAACGATGCGCGTGGTACGTACTACGGCGTGAGAACTTTAATCGCTTTATTACAAGCTGATCAAATGCCTTTAGGTGAGATTACTGATTATCCAGAAGTAACGGCGCGTGGTGTCGTGGAAGGCTTTTACGGTGCGCCGTGGAGTTTTGAACACCGTATGCGTCAAATTGATTTTTATGGCGAAAACAAACTCAACACCTATATCTACGGGCCAAAAGATGATCCTTACCACAGCTCACCAAACTGGAGAAAAGCCTATCCTGAGGATGAAGCTGCGCAACTAAAAAAACTCATCGATAGGGCCGCTTTAAATCATGTCGATTTTGTGTGGGCCGTGCATCCTGGAAAAGACATTAAATGGACTGAGAAAGATCGTACTGCCCTACTCCGTAAATTTGAAATGATGTACGATTTAGGCGTGCGTTCTTACGCCGTGTTTTTCGACGATATTTCTGGCGAAGGGACTAACCCAAGTCAACAAGCCAATCTCTTAAATTACTTGCACACTAATTTTGTAAAGGTCAAAAAAGATGTGACGCCTTTAATCATGTGTCCTACCGAGTATAATAAAAGTTGGTCGAAACCTGAAGGTGGCTATCTAGAAACTTTAGGGAAAGAATTGGACCCTTCGGTCAGAATTATGTGGACAGGAAATCGTGTGGTGGCAGACATTGATAAAGAAACGATGGACTGGATCAACAACAAAATTCAGCGTGAGGCTTTTATTTGGTGGAATTTCCCAGTGTCTGATTATGTAAGAGACCATTTATTATTAGGTCCGGCGTATGGCAACACTAAAGACATTGCCAAAGACGTATCTGGTTTTGTTTCCAACCCAATGGAACACGCTGAATCCTCCAAAATTGCGATTTACGGCGTTGCCAACTATACTTGGAATATGGCAGGGTACCAACCTGAACAAAGCTGGCAGAACGCCTTAAAAGTGGTGATGCCAGATAATGCCGAAGCTTTAGAGGTTTTTGCAAGCCATAATAGCGATTTAGGTCCTAATGGGCATTTATACAGACGCGACGAATCGGTGAAATTTAAACCAGAGGCAGAGGCGTTCTTGAAACATTTGAAAGCCAACCAAACGATTTCAAATCTCCACCTTGTCGCCAACGAATTTAATGCGATGGTAGAAGCTTCTTATATTTTGCTAAACAGCACAGATAATCCAGTGCTTTTGGAGGAAATGCGTCCTTGGTTAAGACAGTTCAAATTGTTAGGGCAATCAGGATTGGCAATAGTGAATATGCATAAAGCACTCCAAGCAAACAACATTACAGATTTTGAACGAAGCTACCAGGCCATTAAAGCTATGAAAGCGGAAATGTACACCAATGATCGCAAAGACAACCAGAACCCTTACCAACCCGGTGTGAAGACCGGCACTTTAGTAGTGACGCCATTAATTGACGAGGCTTTTGCCCATTTAACAGCAACTTACAATAAGGCTTTTGATAAAAACTTAGAAATTGTCGCCAGCTACAATCCGCATAAATTATACACCAACTTAAGTTTGATTTTTACTAAATCAGTTAACTTTAAGTATTAATCAGAAAGAACAAAAGAGCGGAGTAAGGTTACTA
>NZ_CANMTE010000004.1 GCF_947500795.1 uncultured Gelidibacter sp.
TAAGGCGGCAAATCAACCGGATTCGTCAACACAGTATTCAGCTCTGGCCTATCGGCGAGCCGAATACTTAGTTATTGTAAGTAGTTATTTAGTTTATAAATTAACTTCCTGAGAAACCTGGAATATTGAAAATACCTACCGCTAGGTCTATCCAAATTAATGCAAACGTCAATAAAATCACAATACAAATTAAAAGTCTTAATTTTTGTGTTTTGACTTTTCGTAGAACGAACTCGCATAAAAATGCTGTGCCGAATAAAAGAAACCCACAGATTACAAAGTCGTTTAATTTCCAATTAAAACCTTTTCCGTCAACACCTGTACCGATAGTTAGTTGTAATACAGCAAATATTAATAAAATAATACCTGCACCAAATAACAAACTCAATAGTCTTTTATATGATTTTTTTTCTAAAGATTGAATTGTTTTCATTTTTTTATGTTATTTATTTGATTGAGTGGACGTTGTTTTAAATATGTTTTTTTTTCCGTTTAACTTTACGTGAAAATAAATTGAGGTTGTTAGACCTATTAATACTAGTGTTATAGGAAGAAGTCCGAGTTCACCTTCAATAGTAATCATATAAGTTATCAAAGTTATTCCAATGAGTGTGATAAGAATAGTAATTGTTCGGTAAAGAACTAGATTTTTACTGGGTAGATTTTCCATATTTTATAGTTGTTTTATTAATTGTTCAATTGCTTGTAAGTGCTTTATAAAAGCTTTCCTACCTAATTCTGTTGCAGAATATGATGTATTAGCTTTTCGTTCCAAGAATTTTTTTTCATAAATGATATAGTTGCTTTTCTCCAGCGATTTTAAATGGCTTGCTAAATTCCCATCAGTTACAGAGAGCAATTCTTTCAAAGTATTGAAATCTACGAAGTCATTCACAACCAGTGCTGACATAACTCCCAATCGAATTCTGTTTTCAAATGCTTTGTCGAAATCGTTAAGAACGTTTTTCACAATCTAATTTTTCTTATGTATAATTAAGCCATAAATAATTTGAATAATCCCAAAGCCAAAAGTCCAAAATAATAAGCTATAACTGATGAACTGGAATGCTAATAGTCCAAGTAAAATCTGAATTATTCCCAAATATCTTATTTCACGGAATGTATATTTACCCCCATTTATAAGTGAAAGGCCATAGAAAATTAAAGTTAAGGAAGGTAAAAAACCTATAAAACCTTTGTCCAGTAGCATTAGGCATAAAATCCCACCTGTTATCAATGGTATTAATAAATTGAATAGAAAGCGTTTCGTCAAACCATTCCAAATTATTTGTTTTTGTATTTTCGACTTCCTCTTCGTAAAGAATATTGCACTACCAACGGAAAGTATAATTGTTCCTATTGCGATGGCTAACAAATAGATTTCTCTTTCATAACTCAGGGATACTGCATGGTAAACTAAATAATCTTGATCATTGAATACGGTTCTAAAGGCTAACCACATTCCCACCAAAGCAATGATACCTGTCGAAACACCTGAAAGTCCACTTAAAGAAATGAACTGAGTAGTTCGAGACATTATCTCTTTTATCTCCTTTAAGTCGTCTAGATATTTATTTTTTTTCATTATTAAAAGTACTTTGAAATACAAAGTAATATATAATAATCAGTACCACAAAATATTTTTTCGAAAAAGTTTAGATTTTTTTATAGGGAACGTCCTCTATAATTACGCACAACGTGTTTGTGTCGAGTAGGAAAAGGGAATTTCAACCTTCCTCTCTCACACCCGCCTGCCGGACGGGCAGGGAACCGTACGTGATAGTCTCCCATCATACGGCTCTTCTAAAGTGATATACAAAAATAGCTCATCCTCTTTCAAGTTGGCAGTATGTCTATCAAATTAGCTCACCCCTTTGCTCCATTTCCATTACAGAAACTTCATCACTACTACGGATGAGTCCGCCCCTATGCCAAGCATCGCTATTCTGCCTCTAGTTTGTGCTATTGTGCATTTCACTTTGCATCTTGGCACAGGTTCCCGAGTTCCGTAAATAAGCCCAAATAATGGTCATGCCTCCTAAATGACGCCTGCCGCCCAGCCAATAAACAGGTGACCGCTGGACTTATAATGTTTGTCATACTTCAAATACTTTTGAAAGAGGGTTGCACTTTCTCGACACTTCATCAGAGGTTCATTTGCATTCATCTCCATTATTCATACCTGGCCAGCTCTTGGCGTAGCCTTTTCCATAACGCTCAATACCTTGGCTCTTTACCAAAGCACCTTATGGTGGTTTACTCCTATTATTCCTTTTTTCAAAATGGTAGTCGTGATATTGCTTCGCTTAGTTGGTGCTCTCCCCTGTAGGACAACACCGGTGGGTCGGTTCCACCATCTTATAAACAGTTGCGTAACGAATTTCAGCCGTTCGTTACTCTCGGCACACGTATGAGTCGTGGCGTGGGACGTCACGGACAATTGCAAACAGATACTTGCCATTGGAAAATCCGCAGGAATTCCCAAGTAGGCGAGGACAAGCCATTGCTTATAGCATCCATGAAAAAGCAGCGCGTCTCGTATCTTTATATTTCACTAAAACAATAAGATATGAAAACAGAACCCACTGCCCAACCAAAGTTATACATTGGCATCGACATTCACAAACGAAGCTGGAAAGTTCACTGTGCCACCGATCTTTTCATGGGCAAGTCTTTTTCCATGCCCCCCGAACCACAGATCCTTTACGATTATGTGCAGAAGAACTTTGTAGATCACGAGGTTTCCACGGCTTATGAAGCGGGATGTTGCGGTTTTTCCGCGCACCGCAGTTTCATTCATTTTGGATGGTTATCCGTCGTGGCCAACCCTGCGGACATACACCGCAGTGGCAAGGAGAAATACTCAAAGACCGACCGTATCGATGCCCAGCTCATCGCCAGGGAACTTAAAGATGGAAGGCTCAACGCCGTGACCGTTCCCGATGTCGAAAGGGAGGAACTGCGAAGTCTCTTTAGAAGCCGCAACGACTTGGTCAAGGATATCCGCCGCAATAAAAGTAGGATAAAGATGCAGCTCCTATATTTTGGCATCACGATTCCCGAAGTGTTCAATACGGACAAATGGAGCCATAGGTTCAGGAACTGGGTGGATGCAGTGACCTTTGCGCATCCCACGGCCAAATCGGCACTTGAAGGGAGGATGCGCACGTTCAGGTTCTTGGACAGGGAAAAAAGAGAGGTGTCCAACGAACTGCGTGCCTATTGCCGAAAACATTATAAAAATGACTATGATCTGTTGCGCAGTGTTCCGGGTATTGGTGGGGTTGTTGCCTGTGGCATTTTTAATCGACTTGTTCTGGCCTCATTTTATTGGTAAAATAGCGTCGTACCGGAAAGTCTAAAAACACAGACACTAAGTAGGCCAAGCCTATGAGTAAAATTACGCCTATAGGAATTACCCAACTTAATTCAGTCATACTTGGTTCTTCTACTACAACATAGCCCGCAAATACCCACATAAATGGATAATGGGTCATGTAAAGTGGATAGGAAATATCTCCGGAAAATTTATTTATTTTAGCATATTTGTGGTTTAAAGTTGCTCCAGCCCCTAAGGCTACAATTAATGGAAAGTAGAAAACAACAATAATAGGATCTACTATCCCATTCCATTGGTCATTATGCGGCGCCAAAAATGCAAGTAAGAGTAAAACACTCAGGCTTAACAGACCTAATTTGTTTTTGATAATCCAATTACATCGCAAGATTACCATTCCCATCAAAAAAGAAAAAGAAATACGCGCCAAACCCTCAAAGAAGGTACCACCACTCCAACCGCCGAGTAAATTGCCTGTGTTCCAACCTAAAACAAAAAGACCAACCGCAGCCACTAACACGAGTATTTTCAATACTGTTTTTGTAGCCTTATATAACAAAATCGCATACAGGAAGTTAGCGACATATTCCCAAAAGAGTGACCAGCTTGGAGCGTTTAAATTAAACAGATTAAAATAACGTTCAGATACTACAGGATAAGGAATTAAAAACATGGAAGTAATAAAAAGTAGGGCCGTTTCTCCAAAACCATAAACAGCATATAAATCGGCATAAGGATCAAACAAAAAAGTTAGCAAACCTAAAATTGAACCTATGACCACCAAAGGCTGCAGCCGAATTAGTCTTATTTTAATGAAGGTTTTTAGCCCCATGCCCGCTATGCGATTATCATAGGCATACGCCACAACAAACCCAGATAAACAAAAGAAGAAATCGACGGCCAAGTAGCCGTGTGAAATAAAATTAGCGCTAAAATCGTGAATGATGATTTCTATAAAGTGAAAAATGACCACCACAATAGCAGCCAAACCTCTTAAGCCATCAAGGATATCAAAATGAGGTTTACTTTTTAATAAGTTGGTTGAAATAGTAGGTTCTTGCATTTGCTTATATTATGATTAAGACCGTCGAAAATACAGCTTTACTTATTTATTTAAAAGGATTACTATTTTGCATTAATTCATTGGTTGCATCAAAGGTATTATTAAACCTATTTTAGAGGCGTCCTTTTGTTCAGAAATATAAAAAATTGACTTCCTCAATCCCTCTCATTTTTCGTAGTTTGCAGGCTTAATTTTTTTCAAAGCCATAAAATGGAAGTCCATAGCGTAAAAGCAGTACATTCTAAGAGTATTCGTTACACATTTTATTTTATCGGTCTGATATGTTTCGGACTTGGAGTAGCTTTTTCTGTCAAGGTTAAGTATTTGGGATTACATCCCTGGGATGTTTTGAATGTAGCGCTATTTGATCATTTTGGTTTAAGTATTGGCACGTGGAGTATTATAGTGGGTTTTGTTCTCATTGGCATCTCGTTGTTGGTCAGTAAGAAATATGTCAATATTGGGACATTTTTAAACGCTTTACTAATAGGCCCCATTATGGATTTATTTCTTTGGTCAGGTATATTACCCGATGCCAGTAATACTTGGACAGACTACCTTTTGCTACTTGTGGGGATTTCGCTGACAGGATTAGGAGGTGGCTTATACGTGTCTGGAGGTGTAGGTGCTGGACCACGAGACGGATTCATGCTTTCCATGTCAGAACGCTTTAGATTATCGGTAGTAAAAGCAAGAATCATGGTTGAACTCATTGTGTTGGCTATTGGATTTCTACTTGGCGGTCCGGTTTTTTGGGTGACTTTTATTTATACCTTACTATTGAGTCCAATTTTTCAATTCTCATTAAAGTTCTTCACGCGTCTGCGTTCAAGATTAGAGGGAAGCTATTAATATTTCTGTTATCGCATATATTATATGTAAAACTAATACTTCCATTAAATTTCTTCAAGATACATAAGGGCTGGAATGGTTCAATATATCTTTTTATTGGTCACTTCACATGCACCCGATAACATGTAGGCTATATTAAATAGGAGGACACTATCTTTTATAAATCAATCGTTTAAAATAACCTTCTAAATTACCTATATGTCCCTCCAGAGTAAAATTTAGACAGTTGTATTAATATTAAATAGAGACCTTACCTCTTTATAAATCCGCTCAAAATTGTCCTGCAAATCTGTTTCAGAAAATTCATCTTCAGGTTTTGGCAATTCTCGCGGAATCCTGTTTAATTTAAACTGAACCCTTTTATCCCTTCCGTCAGCGTAGGTAACATACTCGCCTTATCGCCATACATCATATCGTTCTGGATCTTGTCCTGCATCACATAAATGGTAGCAATGTCATAACTGCGCAACGTTGCAGGAATTCGGTGCATGTTCAATAGCCGAAGGGTGGGAGCCTCTTCCATTAATAGAAAAGATGGTTTGGAATTTCGCACACTCATTTGTTTTGTAATAGTATGGATAATAGTTGCAATTACTGGCGAATAGGAAGTTCAAATTTCGGGTTGTTCACTATGGAAATCACCGTAGGATTATCTGGATTATTTATATCGAGTGGCACGTCATCAGCAGACAATGCCATAAAAATACGTTGGGTGCTAATCCGTTTTAGAGCATTGGCCAAAGTGCTTTTTACACCTGCAGTCTGCCGTTCAGAATCTTTCCCACTGATAAAAGCATCTGCCATAGCTCTAGAAGTCGTATTGGTTTTCAAAAACTGGATAAGGCTTTCCGTATCCAGGTACTGATAGACAGCGATTAAGTGCGGTAGCGTACAAAATTCGGGGTAGGTTGTTTTTAGTTTCCAGATCAGGCCACCAACAAGACCTTCTGCAGCATCGTTAAAAAACTTTGTCGTTCCCGACGTTCCCGACTCCCTTTGCTCCAAAAGGTTTTCGATTAATACCCTTGACACCTCATTTACGCTTTCTTCGTTCTCCAAATAGCGTGGCGCTATAGGATTTACCCTATGGATGATTTTATCAAAGGAAATAACCTTAAACGGGATATCAGAATTCTTAAAAAGTGGATATGCCATTTCGGTCAATTCAAAATCTTTGTAATCGTGAATAATTCCGCAAAAACCTTCTTTTTGGAAGTGTTTCAGAAATCCGTACACGACACTTTCAGTCTTACCACTTCCCGCAGAACCTATTATAGAGGCACCTCGCTTGATGTTGTCCAATTTAAAATTTCCATTGGTGGTGGGAAAATTGACTTCATATTTGGTATTTCTATTTTCTGGGGTGTCCGTTTTATGTAAGAAAACATACATTACTAGATTAATTAAGATGAGAGGACAGAACAAATAGAGTACTATGTCCACTAAAGGCAATTGACCATTTAGAAAATACACAAGACTCGCAATTACTATTAAATTGACGACAAAGGCATTTTTAACTATTCGAAATATGCCATAGAAAATACTACTGGACAAACCAATAATTAAAAATACTATAAAGAGATGGTCTAAAAACATAACTAAATATTAGATTCCGATGGAACTCGATTTTATGGCTACTTCTGCCCCACGTCGTAGCCTATTAAAAATTTTCATTGCCAATTGTGCCTGGGTTACCGGGATTGTTGGCATTATTGGAATACCCGCTTTACCCATTATTTTAAAAGCCAATGCCTTCTCGTTGGTGGGCAGTTTCATCAAGGAAGCAAAATAGATTTTCGGATTCCTTACAAAATCCTTTCGTGCATTATAGGTTTCTGCAAAGTTTCTTTTGTATTCAAATGTTTTATCAAACCGTTTCTCTGCACTCTCAAAAAACTTATCCCTATCAAAGCCTCGTTTCACGTTCTTACCGTGCATTTCAACTTCTGAAGCTTTGTGCTTGCTTCCTGGTGAAAGGCTGATGGAATTATAAGCATCCTTGCGGCTTACTATGATATGTATGTGGCTTTGATTTCCAGCCTTTGGCATTCCCTGAACAATTCGTTGACCATCTTGTTGGTGTGGTGCTTGCTTTTCTAATTTTGAAACTTCTCTTTTCATAGTGTTGATATTCCCTTCCGCTCTGCCATCTTGCACATTTCGGATTTCAGTTTTAAGCTGAAGTATTTTTTTAGCAAAAGGCTGGTTTTCTTTAATCTGTATGTCAGTTCCTTTAAAGGTTCGTTGATGTTCTATTTTTGCATAGTATTTTATGTCATCGACGGTTATAGGTCTTCCATTGATTTCACGATTGAAGGATGCCACATAATCCTTCATTATCTCACGAGTGTACTTTTTCAAATCTTCACTACATTTCTGCAACCTGTTCAATTCGTACTTTGACGGACTGACTGTAATCGAATAGAATTTCGGTTCTGTTTTTTTGAGTTTTGCAGTGTTTCCATCAATATCCTTTACCACTTCTTCAGCGGAAATCCCATCGCCATATTGATTGAAAAAGTGTTCCATGCTTTCCGCTCCCAGCTCTTGGTTTTCTTTCTCCAGATAGCCTACGAAATCTCTTGAACTCTGTGAGTAGTTGGCGCTTAATTTTTGGGCTGTGATGGTAATATACATGATCCGAAAATTTAAAGATGATTGTGACGATCTTGCTTGTTCTGACCTTCTGCCTCCTCCATAGGCCCACCCTCCATAAAGTTTTCTTCCCTTAATTTTTTTTCGAGTATCAAGGGTTTTCTTTGTGGTTCTTCGGTCTGAAAAAGAGATTCCATCATTGCAACTGTCGGCTTTGTTTGGGTCTTTTCAATATCTCTCATTATGGCGATAACGGCATTGATCCGTTTTAAAAGTTTAGATTCGATGGTACGTCCAGTGGGACCAAAGTTTTCCTTTGGGGAAATTTCGTTATACAGGAAAAAATCGAGTATCGCGGACATTGCCTCAGTATGCGATTTGAAGTGAGTGCGTGAGAATGTTTGAAAACGCTTGGCAGTTTCCTTTTTAAATCTAATTCCAATAAATGAGTCCATATTTCGCCAATTTGTCGCAAAAACTTCCCTAAAACTGGCTGTTCAGAGCCCAATTGTCGCAAATTGCTGATTGTCAGAAATTTAATTTAGTTTTAAAGACTTGATTTTCAGTCAATTAAAAACGAAAAGGAATCCGTAACATCGCGCAGCGTGTTACCCTCTTGCTATTCCTTTTCGTTCGCCATAGGCGAACAAAAATTTCATACAATCTGGCTAATTCCGATAGTAATCGTGCACCAATTGCCATGTCAAGGAAATGAATTTCCGATGTTATTTTTTGATGTATAAGATTATCGGCGAAAGTGAAAAATGGATAACCCTACGTAAATTTGAATGCTGAATCTCAGCTAAATAAAGATAGCATTTTTTTCATGAAATGGAATTGTTCAAACAAAAAAAACACCTCCATAAGATTAGAAAGTGCTTAAAAATTAGATTTGACAATTCTGATCTCGTCTAAGTCTATCTGATCTTGCGGAAGTCGAACTGATCTCACCTAAATGGATCTGATCTTGCTTAAGCCTCTAAGAAAAGAAATTTCAAAATTTCACTTCGGGGCTGACCATTTAAAAAAAGTTACAAATGGAATTTAGGTATTTGCGAATACCATCATCGATTTTTTTTGATCCATGGCATTATTTCTAATCCCTTTAAAGCTGGTTTAGGGACACTAATTCGAAGTCCATAAAATTTTGAAAACTGTAAGCTAAAATTTAAAGCATTCCGTTATCTGCAAAACTAAAATAGTCACCATCAGGGGTCAGTATCAAGTGGTCTAAAACATTAATATCCAACAACTCCCCTGCCTTTTTAATTTTCTGGGTCAGCCTTTTATCCGCTTCACTGGGTTTTAGGGTTCCGCTTGGATGGTTGTGCAGTAAAATAACGGCTGTAGTTAGGCTCTTAAGGATAACGGCAAACAGGATGCGGACATCCACCAAAGTTCCCGTGATACCTCCGTTGGAAACTTCATAGATCCCTTTTACCTTATTGGCATTATTGAGCAGCATTATTTTGAAGGTCTCCTGCAATCCAATTTTGTCCATGTTCCAGTTGCTGAAGGCTATCTCTGCAGCACTTTGGGAACAGGTTACTTTGGGGAGCAAATTGGACTTTGTGCTTCCGCTGTAACTTATCGCTATGTCATTAACTTTGCTTTTCATTATCGATGTGTTAAATGGGTTAATAGTTAAAAGAGGGCGCTACTTTGAAAAGGAACGCCCTCTTGAATTTTAGTCATTAATTATCGCTTTTGTTTCCCAGCAATAGAATTTCACTGGCTTCCACTTCTGTTACGTAGCGTTGGTTTCCATCATTGTTGGTATAGGTACGGGTTCTCAATTTTCCCATTATGGCAATTTCCTTTCCCTTACCTACATAGTTTTCGATAATCTCGGCAGTCTTTCCCCAAGCAACGACGGTGTGCCATTCCGTGGCCTGTACTTTTTCCCCATCATTGTTTTTGTAGTGTTCATTGGTGGCGATTGAAAGCCGGGCTACTTTTTTCCCGTTTTCAAGGTTCGTGATCTGTGGTTCCTGGCCCACGTTTCCGATTAATTGTACATGATTTTTTAAAGTATTCATAATTAAAGATTTAAAGGCCTGTCCAACGGCAGGCAGGTTAATAAAAATGCTGTCTGGGCCGATCGAGAACGATTCTCGTTCTACTTTAAGCCAATTTGATGTCATATGTTTTTTTTGAAATGATTTACTTATTATATCCTGAGCGTTACCTTTTTTTGTTTTTTTGTTTTTCTTGTTGCCGCTTCCCTTTTGATGTTTTTGTAAGATTTCATAAGTTTAATTTTAGATTTACTTCCCATAGTGCCCTGGCTGTCCCTATTTTTTTGTTGCTGATACATTTTCAACATTTGGAATTGTAGAGGACTTATAAAAAAGAGCGAGGAACGAGCCTGGTTTATGCAGTCCGGTCAATTTCCGAATGTTGGTATTTTGCAGGCAAAAAAAGGTTTGGGCAGTGAGGGTGCGGGAGTATGTCTAAAGACATTTGTGAAGTACAATAATTTTGGAAATGGCACCAAATGATAAAATTAAATTCCGAACTGGCGGACTCCATTCACAATTTCGGATTGGGAATGAAGCATCCCGTTCCGGCGCAGCGGAACGGGTTAGCGGAATGGAAAGCAGGAATTGCGGATGGTGTCCAAGACTTTTTCAGTGAAGCGCTTTTCCCGAAATGTAGTTTTTCCTGACCGTCCGGCAGGCCGGCGCGTAATACAGGGAAATGTGCTGAACGAATTATAAAGATGGGTTCATGTTGTTTAGCCGGGTTTAAGCGGACTGAACTTCAAAGATGGAGATTGGAATAGAGTCTGGCCGCTTACGGATATTTTTCGGTAAGCGGACAAGTGAAATGGAAGTCGGAAACTTTGGAGTTGGGTCCAAGATTTTAAGGGAAGCTCATTTCTTGGAATGGAGCTTTTGCGAAATGCAGGGGAATGTGCTGAGCATATTATTAAGACGGACTTTTGTCGTTCAGTCGGGTTTAAGCGGATTTGACTTCAAAGTTGCAGCTCGCAATGGCGTATGACTGTTTCAAGATTTTCATCGGTAATGAGCGGGCAAGTAGAATGGAAATTGTAAACTTTGGAGTTGGGACCAAGACTTTTCTAGGAAGCGCTTTGCCTATAATGGGATTTTTCGAGGAGTGCTGGGAATGTGCTGAGAAGTTTTAGAAATAAAACTATCATAAGTACCCCCTCTTCTATTCCCTTTAATATTATACATATTCTTATAAATATAATGACAGGGAAATTCAAGTATTTGGCAATGAAATATCTCAAAATTGTATTGAATGTCATATCCGCATTACACATATAATTGCTGAATTAGATGGTAAAACACTCTGCAGCAGAGAGAATTTCCAATGAATCAATACGGTCTAAATTAATAAAAGTTGATCTTTATTTATGAACTTGAATCTCCTCAACACCTTCCAGATTTATCTCAATTGTTAATAACCATATGACAAAAATTTATAGTCCTAATCAAAAGACATGGATATTATTTACAACTTTACATTTCAAATCAATTCATAATTATTACTCCCTATTCCAATGGAAATCATCAGCGTTTTAAAAAGAGATTTTAGCACAAAACCCTTTCATTTACACAAGATTACAGATGCAATTTTAAAAGCCATGAGTGCTGCAAAACATGGTGTTTTTGAAGATGCAGAACGAATTTCTGAGAACGTCCACAAAGCACTTTTAGAGAGAAAACAATTGGACGGCAATTATATTCCTACCGTAGAAGAAGTTCAGGATTTTGTAGAAACTAAATTAATGGAAAGTGGTTTTTTTGACGTGGCCAAAGGCTACATCCTTTACCGAAACCAGCAAACCCAAAAACGCAAACTGAACATCTTTGAGAAACGTATCAATTTAAAGCCTTACGAATATCCAGCACTATACGAGTATGTTCCTGCAATTCGACATTCCTACTGGATCCATACCGAATTCAATTTTACGAGTGATATACAGGATTTCAAAACCCGTCTTTCAGAAGTTGAGCGCAGCGCCATTAAAAATACCATGCTTGCTATCTCACAAATTGAAGTTGCGGTAAAGGGATTTTGGGGAGATATCTATCACAGAATGCCAAAACCAGAGATTGGTTCTGTGGGTGCAACATTTGCCGAAAGTGAAGTTCGCCATCATGATGCCTATTCGCACTTACTTGAAATATTAGGCCTTAATGAAGAATTTAAGGAACTCAAGAAAAAGCCGGCTATTATGATGCGGGTCCAATATTTAGAAACTGCTCTTAAAAATGCCAAAAGTGAAGACAATAAAGAATATGCAGAATCCATTTTGTTATTTTCCCTTTTTATAGAACACGTTTCGCTATTCTCCCAATTTCTGATTATTATGGCTTTCAATAAGCATAAAAATATGCTTAAAGGCATTTCAAATGTTGTAGAGGCTACATCCAAGGAAGAGCAAATCCACGGTGATTTTGGTATTGATATTATCAAAATCATCAAACAAGAAAACCCAGAATGGTTTGATGAAAGTTACAATGGCATGATCCAAGAAGTATGTCGGGAAGCCTTTGTATCTGAAAGTAGGATTGTAGATTGGATTTTTGAGGAAGGAGAACTTGACTTTTTACCTAAAAATGTGGTCAATGAATTTATTAAAAACCGCTTCAACAATTCTCTTGAAAGTATAGGAATTGAAAAAATATTTGAGATAGACGAAACCCTATTGGCACAAACCGAATGGTTTGACGATGAAATTATTGGCACCAAGCACGGCGACTTCTTCGTGAAACGCTCTATCAATTACAGTAAAAGAACCCAAAGTATAACCAGTGATGACCTATTTTAAATGAACGAACAAAATCCAACTCTCGACACACAGACTTCAAAAACAAATTCAGAAACTGATAACCTTGTAAACGCTCGTAAAGAAGCACTCCATCAAACAGGAGAAAAAAAACAACGAGGCTTTGAATGGCTTAATGAACACAGCCGTAACTTTTTGGCATCAGGCTATCTATCACCAGGCGTAGCTGCAGAAGAGCGCATTCGTGAAATAGCTGACAGAGCCGAACAAATATTGGGAATCCCAGGGTATTCAGACAAGTTTTATGGGTATATGTCTGAAGGTTATTACTCATTGGCATCACCAGTTTGGTCTAATTTTGGAAAGAAAAGAGGTCTTCCCATCAGTTGTTTTGGATCGCATATTGCCGATGATATGGGTAATATTTTATACACCCAGTCTGAAGTGGGTATGATGTCTAAACTCGGGGGTGGAACTTCAGGATATTTTGGAAAGATTCGCCATCGTGGTGCAGAAGTAAAAAACAACGGGCAGGCTTCTGGTGCGGTCCATATCATGCAGCTGTTTGAATCTATGGTTGACGTGGTGAGCCAAGGCTCGGTAAGACGTGGTCGTTTTTCGCCATATTTACCGGTTGAACATCCAGATATTATGGAATTTTTGGAAATTGGAACTGAAGGAAATCCTATTCAGGAATTGACTCACGGCGTTACCGTGACCAACCAATGGATGGAGGAGATGATAGAAGGTGATGAAAAGAAACGCTCTATTTGGGCAAAAGTGCTTCAGCGAAGAGGAGAAATGGGCTACCCTTATATCTTCTTTAAGGACAATGCAAATAATTCAGCAGCTGATGTGTATAAAGACAAAAATCTGCCTATTTACGCCAGTAACCTTTGTACTGAAATCATGTTGCCTTCTAATGACGACTGGTCTTTTGTATGTGTCCTTTCTTCAGTGAATTTATTGCATTATGACAAATGGAAAGATACCGACGCGGTGGAAACTATGGTCTATTTCTTAGATGCTGTTATTACAGAATTTATTGATAAACTTGAAGCATATCGCGATTCTGAAAGCAGAGAAGACAGACAAACCTTTCTGTTTATGGAACGTGCCTATAACTTTGCAAAGGACAATCGTGCTTTAGGACTTGGCGTTTTAGGATGGCACTCGCTTTTACAATCTAAGATGCTACCTTTAAACAGTCAAAAAGCATATGACTTGAACAGTGAGATCTTTAAAGTGATTCAAGAAAAATCATATAAAGCCTCAGAAGAGTTGGCAGAGAAATTTGGAGAACCAGAAGTTCTTAAGGGTTACGGACGCCGTAATGCAACGTTAAATGCAATCGCGCCAACCACGTCATCGGCGTTTATTTTGGGCCAAGTCTCACAAGGCATTGAACCTATATGGTCTAATGTGTATGTAAAGGATATTGCCAAGATAAAAACAACAATCAAAAATTCATATTTAGAGGAATTATTGGAAGAAAAAGGCCAGAACACTGCTGATGTGTGGCGAGACATCCGTAACAACGATGGCTCAGTACAACATCTTGATTTCTTGTCAGAAAATGAAAAAGAGGTGTTTAAAACCTATTCAGAAATTGATCAATTAGATCTCATATACCAAGCGGCCAACCGTCAAAATCATATTGATCAAGGACAGTCGGTTAACATTATTGTGCATCCAGAAATGCCTATTAAAGAGATTAATAAAATTCACGTTACCGCTTGGAAACTCGGACTGAAGTCTCTTTATTATCAACATAGTATGAATGCTGCTCAAAAATTTGCTCAGAAAAAAGACTGTACAAGCTGTGAAGCATAGTTGTTGTTGTGAAATAGGAAAATAATAAGTTACCAAATATATTAAAGAACAGGTCAACATAACTTGCACCTGTTCTTTTTATTGTATGACCTTTTAATTTGCCGCAATTGAACCGATGTCATGTATGGTATAGTTATAAACTTCGACTTTTTAATCCGCCCTGTAAATTTACAAGTGCTAGGTCAAATCTCTTTTCTTTTAGTATTCGAATCGCTAGTTTACTGCGGATTCCAGACTGACAGCATACCAACAACTTCCTATTATCAGGAATTTCATGGCATCTTTCGGATAGTTCATCCAAAGGAATATGAATGCTATCAATAAAATTTGCATCTCGCTCCGTTTGGGTTCTCACATCGAGTAGATTAAAACTTGTCGGGTGTTCTTCATATTCCTGATAACTAATTTCTTTGATATCGTTAGGAATGCCACAAAATGCTTGGTAATCATCTTCCAAAGTTGTGATGTTACTCGATATATTCTTTTCAACAAAAAACAACGTTTGCTTTAAGGACAGCGCATCAAAAGTCAAGAGTTGCCCTGACAATATATTTCCTAGCCCCAAGATTATTTTTAGAACTTCATTGGCCTGTAAACTCCCGATAATTCCAGGTAATACACCTAGCACTCCGATTTCTGAGCAATTTGGAACTTCGTTAATTTTTGGTGGTGTTGGATATAAGCAGCGATAGGTTGGGCCATTTTTAAAGTTAAAAACGGATACTTGCCCCTCAAATTTATGGATAGATCCGAAGACTACTGGTTTGCCCAGCAAAACAGCGGCATCATTAATTAGGTAGCGCGTTGGAAAGTTATCCGTTCCATCAACAATAATATCGTAGTCTGGGAATAATTCAAGAGCATTATCCTTTGTTAATCTTGTTTTATAGGCATAATATTGGATATACGGATTCAACATTTGCAATCGTTCAACTGCAGCTTCTGCTTTGTATTTGCCAATATCTTTATTGGTGTAGAGTATTTGCCGCTGAAGATTGGAGTGTTCAATACTATCATCGTCAACAATGCCAATCGTACCCACGCCTGCTGCTGTCAAATATTGTAAAACAGGACAACTCAATCCGCCGGCACCAATGACCAACACCTTTGCTTGTTTTAATTTTAATTGCCCAGCTTTTCCGACCTCATCAAGACGTAAATGTCTGCTGTACTGCTCTTGTTCTTCTGCGGATAAATTCATTTTAAACTGATTTTGAAAATGTTTCATCCCAATCTTTCCAAATGACTTCATAACCTTGAGATTGTATCATTTGTTTAATATCCTCAGTACTACGTTCATCGGAAATCTCAAACTGTTCTAATGATTCGGGAGCAACAGTGTAACCGCCTGGGTTGGTTTTAGATTCTGCACTTATTGAGGTAATCCCTAATTTGATAATATTGTTTCTAAAGTTGGCGCTTTCGCGAGTGGACATAGACAATTCTACATCCTCATCCAATATGCGATAAGCGCAAATTAATTGCACCAAATCGGCATCTGTCATTTCAACTTTAGGTTGCACATTGCCCTGGTGCGGACGAAGTCTTGGAAATGAAATGGAATATTTTGTCTTCCAATAGGTTTTCTGTAAATATTTTAAATGTAATGCGGTATAAAAACTATCGACTCTCCAGTCTTCCAAACCAAATAACGCTCCGATTCCAATTTTATGAACCCCAGCTTTTCCTAAGCGATCAGGAGTGTCCATCCTATAATCAAAATTTGATTTTTTACCTTTCGGGTGATGTGTTTTGTAAGTGGCTTTATGATAGGTTTCCTGATATACCAATACGCCGTACAAGCCTTCCTCAATAAGTGTTTCATAATCTTCCTGATCTAAAGGTTGCACTTCAATACTAATATTGGAGAAATGTTCTCTAATCAAACTGATCGCATTTTTTAAATAAGAAATACCAACCGTACTATTAGCTTCGCCCGTAACTAAAAGAATATGATCATAACCCAAACCTTTGATGTGGGCTACTTCTTCAAGAATTTCCTTATCTGAAAGCGTTTTCCTCCTTATTTTATTTGTCATACTAAAACCACAGTATGTACAAATATTTTGACATTCGTTTGAAAGATACATAGGGAGATACATTTGAATGGTATTCCCAAAATGCTTTTTTGTGAGCGCTTGACTGCGCTGCGCCATTTGTTCAATAAAGGGTTTAGCAGCCGGAGAGATCAACACTTTAAAATCTTCCAATGTAATCTTATCTTTGGCCAATACCTGCTGAACATCAAGTGACGTCACATTATAGATGTCATTTTCAAGGGTATCCCAATCATATAAATCGAACGTATTTTTAAAACTATGCATTCAAAAAGGATGTTAATGGACTGCTTGCTTCTGCATATTGTTTCTTAGAGGCCAGTTCTGCTTTGTAGGCCATTCTACCAGCTTGAACGGCCAATTTAAAAGCAATCGCCATTTGAATAGGGTTTTGACTGACGGCGATAGCGGTATTTACCAAAACTGCATCTGCACCTAATTCCATAGCGTAGGCTGCGTGCGATGGCGCACCAATACCGGCATCTACGATTACTGGGACATTACTTTGCTCTATAATAATTTCTAAAAAATCGCGAGTCATAATCCCTTTGTTGCTGCCTATTGGAGCCCCTAAAGGCATCACACATTGTGCTCCTACATCTTCCAAACGCTTGCACAAAACCGGATCGGCATGGATATAAGGCATGACAACGAAACCTAATTTTACTAGCTCTTCGGCGGCTTTTAATGTTTCTATAGGATCTGGCAGTAAATATTTGGGATCTGGATGAATTTCTACTTTTATCCAATTAGTTCCCAAGGCTTCCCTGGCCAATTGCGCCGCAAAGACAGCTTCTTTCGCTGTTCTTACGCCAGAGGTATTTGGCAACACATTCATGTGTTTTTCTTTTAGATGCAGCAAGATATCGTCAGACTCATTATCCAGTTCTACTCTTTTTAAGGCCACCGTAACTAATTCGCTTTCTGACGCAACAATAGCCTCTTGCATTGCTTGCGAACTACTGAATTTACCCGTCCCAGTAAATAATCTGGAATTGAAGGTTTTATCGGCTATTTTTAGCACTTCCATCATATTGAAATTTTATTTGTATTCCGCATGTCTTCTTGAAATTTTGAAATTCCTAGAAGCTCTTGAAATAATTTAATTTTAGTGAAATCTTTGGTGATTTCTTCAGAAACCGCAGTACCATATACTCCGGTTTTTATAATTTCAGGAACATCTTTTAAAGTTATTCCTCCAATTGCAATAATGGGAATTTCGATCCTAGTAGATTGTAGTATATATTTATAACCATCCAATCCTAAAATAGGACTTAAATTAGTTTTGGTATTTGTAAATCTAAAAGGTCCCAATCCTATATAATCTACTTTTTTTTCTATTAGCGTCATACAATCGTGGTTGGTATTTGCGGTTCCTCCAATCAGTTGCCAACTATACAAGTGCTTTCTAGCCTCCAAAGGGCACGCATCTGATTTTCCCAAATGCACGCCATCAGCTTTTACCTCTTTCGCTATTTTATAGTGGTCGTTGAGGATGAGTCGGGCGTGATACTGATTGGTGATTTCTCTAACTTCTACTGCTGTTTTTAGGAGCGTTTCAGGCGCTACATTTTTTAGACGCAACTGTACCCAGTCGGCACCTGACCTACATGCATTTGTAATATTATCCAAATGGTCTTTTGGACTATCGCCTTGTGATATGTACTGTAATTTTGATATCATTTTAATACTGTTTTTTGGTGTACACCTAATAGCGTAGGATGAGAGTTCAAAAACTGTTCTGTATATATTTTAGCATTTCTACAAGCATCCTCCAATTCAATTTCTAAAGCAATATTGCTGGCCAAAGCGGAGGAAAAGACGCAACCGCTTCCATGTTTTTCAAAAACCTCAGCTGTATTAGGTGGTATATTAACAACCACAATACTACTGTGATACAGTTCATCCCATCCTTTTTTATCTCTCCTGTGCCCACCTTTCAGATAGACATTTGTCAAATTATTGATGTGGTTAAGTGTTTCTTCAACCGTTAATTCAGGATATAAATTCTGAATTTCATCATAATTAGGCGTTATGATATAACAAAGTTGCCAAATTCTATCCAGCAGACGCTGTTCCTCATTGGAATGAAAATCGAACCCCGCACTTGCCGTAAGAATCGGATCTAATACGACTTTTATTTCAGGGTTTAGAGAATGCAGTTTTTCTAATATAAGCAGTAAAGTTTGCCAAGATTCGATAATTCCTATTTTGACTACATTGATTTCAAATTGCTCAAAGAGGATGTCAATTTGAGCAGTAACAGTATCAGTAGCAACCCAGCTACTAGATTTAAATTTAATATCATTTTGAACGGTGATTGCCGTACAAACTGACAGACTATAAACCCCATGAGCTTCAAATGTTTTGATATCTGAAGTAACCCCCGCACCGCCGCTAGGATCGTGCCCGGCAATGGTTAGTATAAATTTGTGCTTGTTCACCATAGTTTCTTTATGTCTTTAAAAGTTTCCACAGGATGAGCACTGTTCCAAATCCCTCCTAAAACACCCACACCCTTATAACCTAAGGTTTTAAATGATTCGATGTTTCCAGATGTAACCCCGCCCATTCCGATGATGGTTTTATCAATATGATTCACATCAAAACCACGACCTTCATAACCTTCTTTGGATAGCGATGTAAACACGGGACTTAAAAGATGATAATCAAACTCGAAATAGCACTCCTCTATAACCTCAGGTTCATGAAAGGAGGAGCTTATAGTTTTACCATACATTTCCAAGTTTTTAAAATACCGTCCGGGATTGTCTATAGTATCTATCCTCATTTGTTCTTGAAAATGAATGCCCTTTAAATTGAAGGTATTTATTAATTCATGAAAATTGTGCACGACAATTCGGTTATGGTATTTCTTATCTATTTCATTTAAATACGTCACATGCTCGTCATAGTTTTTAAAGGGTTTTCTAAGATGGTACCACTCCAGTCCTTCTTCAAATAATTGATGTAGAATTTCTATTTCGTTAACCGTATCTTTCTCTGGAGCTATTAGAATTATCATAATAGATTATTGTTTTTTTTGTAAAAGTTACTGAAATATGTGTGATATAATGCATCTTCTGAGTTAGCGGTTGAAGTGACATCCTTTTGCTTTTTTTCTGCAAAAGATTTAACGGAAACGCCGACCACACATTGTTTTAAGCGTGGGAACATTCAAATTATTACAAATATACCTCTGAACCTTTATCTTTAAATTCTTGCGATTTTTGATCCATTCCTTTTTGGATGACTTCATTTTCCACAACATTATTATTAGCAGCAAAATTTCGTACTTCATGTGATATTTTCATAGAGCAAAATTTTGGGCCACACATGGAACAGAAGTGGGCTAATTTAGCACCATCTGCCGGTAAGGTTTCATCGTGGTACTCTAGCGCGCGCTCAGGGTCTAGACCTAAATTAAACTGGTCTTCCCATCGAAATTCAAAACGGGCCATACTCAACGCATTATCCCTATGTTGCGCACCTGGATGACCTTTTGCCAAATCAGCAGCATGCGCCGCTATTTTATAGGTTATTACCCCTACCCGTACATCTTCTTTATTGGGTGATCCTAAATGTTCCTTTGGCGTCACGTAGCATAACATGGCACAGCCAAACCAGCCAATCATGGCAGCGCCAATACCTGAAGTGATATGATCGTAACCAGGAGCAATATCGGTAGTCAGTGTTCCTAAAGTGTAGAAAGGCGTTTCGTCACAGACTTCAATTTGCTTCTCCATATTTTCCTTGATCATATGCATGGGCACGTGCCCTGGGCCTGCAATAAAACACTGTACTTCGTGTTTACGGGCCATTTTTGTTAATTCTCCTAAAGTTTCCAATTCGGCAAATTGGGCTTCATCATTGGCATCGGCAATAGAACCAGGCCGTAAGCCATCACCTAATGAGAACGCAACATCGTATTTTTTTAAAATTTCGCAAATATCCTCGAAATGGGTATATAAAAAACTTTCTTTATGATGCGCCAAACACCATTTTGCCATAATAGAACCTCCTCTAGAAACGATTCCTGTGACGCGATTGGCGGTCATGGGCACATAACGCAACAGCACACCAGCATGGATTGTAAAATAATCAACCCCTTGTTCCGCTTGCTCAATCAAGGTGTCGCGAAAAATTTCCCAGGTTAAATCTTCTGCAATGCCATTTACTTTTTCCAAGGCCTGATAAATTGGTACAGTTCCCACAGGCACTGGAGAATTACGGATAATCCACTCTCGGGTTTCATGGATGTTTTGGCCAGTGGACAAATCCATGATATTATCTGCGCCCCATCGACAGGCCCAGACCGCCTTTTCGACTTCTTCTTCAATGGAAGATGTGGTAGCAGAATTACCGATATTGGCGTTTATTTTCACCAAGAAATTTCGTCCCAAAATCATGGGTTCTGATTCTGGATGATTGATATTGGATGGAATAACGGCACGGCCTCTGGCCACTTCATCACGCACAAATTCCGCAGTGATTTTAGCTGGAATCGAGGCCCCAAAGTGTTCTCCTTTGTGTTGCTTTCTAATTTCAGTCATTTCATCAATTCGTTGGTTTTCACGAATGGCGATGTATTCCATTTCTGGCGTAATAATTCCCTTTTTTGCATAATGTAATTGGTTACATTTACTCCCTCTTTTGCGCGCAAAGGTTTTCTCATTAGTGAGAAACGCATATGGTCTAAGCTTGTGTCGTTTAAGCGCTGCTTGGAATAGCTAGAAGAAAATGCCTCTAATTGTTCCACATTATTTCTGTCCAAAATCCATTTCTCACGAATTCTTTCAATACCCTTATGAATATCAATAGCTTTATTTGGATCTGTATAAGGTCCAGAAGTATC
Source organism: uncultured Gelidibacter sp. (assembly GCF_947500795.1). Lineage (GTDB taxonomy): Bacteria > Bacteroidota > Bacteroidia > Flavobacteriales > Flavobacteriaceae > Gelidibacter. The sequence goes on from NZ_CANMTE010000004.1 coordinate 21,358, forward strand.
ATATACAGTTACCGGCTCGTTGGAAGTCATTTTTCCCGTTAAAGAATCTTTTGTATCGCTTAAATATATTTGGCGCATCCCAACTTTGATGTTCGGGTGGATTTTACCTGCGACGTATATTTTTTTAGAATTTGGGAAAGGCTGTCTCGTAATTGTCCCTGGCTTGGGTGCGGTGTCCTTAGTTTTCATAATGCTTTGCTATTAAGTAAGTATGTTAGTATTGAATGAAGTCATTAGCCTCCTTGGGTGGCCTGAATAATTAAAACATTGTCATTTTCATGCAAAGTTTTAGACGCCCAAGAATTTTTTGAAATGATGGTATTATTAACTGCTACAGCTATACCCTCTTGCGGTGATTTTATGTGATGAAGTAATTGAAGAATATTGAAATCGTTTTTGATTTCTATAGATTTATCGTTAACCCGTAATTTGATCATAGTACAGTATATTTTAAATATGCTGTAAAAATTAAAAGGTTTGAGAAAGGATCAATTTGAAATGAAAGTACAGCCTTAGATGGCGTACAATTATAAAAAGCAGGACCACACAATTAGAAGTGTGTTGTGTTACTTTTCCCTTCGCTGGTACTAACCGGATCAGGTTCAAAGGGTTTTTCTCAGTTCTAAAAATTTAGAACACCCCTAAAGTTTACAGGACAAACTTAATGAAATATTTACTTCTACCAAATTATCGTCCTTTTTTTAATCTTGGGATCAAGTAGAAGCTGAATATCGAACAAAATAGCTTTACAGGAAACTAATTCTTAAATCTCCAATTTGGAATTGACCTATCTTTGACATTTCTTTATAAGCGTATCAATTAGATTAATAACCTAAATATTGATCAATTTTAACCTTATCATAATCTTTCAATCCATCACCAACTCTTTATAACATATACATTTGCTGAAAACAACTGGATATGAAAAACAACTACATAAACCTTTCAAATGAGACTCTTCAAAACTCATTAAACAAAGGCGATAAAGATGTTTTTGATGTAATCTATAATCGCTTCTGGAAATCTCTTTATGGTTATGCTTTAAGTTTGTATAATGAGGAAAAAATCTGCGAAGATATCGTTCAAGAAGTTTTAATCAGTCTTTGGGAAAAAAGCGAAACTTTAGAATTAACAAATATAGAAGCTTATCTATTAAGAGCAATTAAGTATAAACTATCTTCACATTTTAGAGGTCTAAAATTTATTTCCAACCAATTAATTACTGACCAAAATATCCCTCAATTAGAATCGTCTGAAAGAAACATGGAGTATAAAGAGTTTGAAAAGAACTTACTTTCAGAAATTGATAAACTTACTCCAAAATGCAAGAACGTTTTTCTTCTGAGTAGATTTGAATTTTTATCGAACAATGAAATCGCTCTAAAACTTAATATCTCTGTGCGTACTGTTGAAAAACATATCAGCGACGCCATAAGAAAATTAAAATCCTCCATACATCTCAATTAAATTCTCCCTAGGTTATGATAATGTTTCTTTTAGGCAAAGTATAGCATTGCAATTTTAAGAAATCATTAACCTCACATTCGTCACTACGTGTTAACCTTCAGAAATGCGACTTGTTATAAAACGAGATCATTTTGAAAGACGAAAGCTTTATTGCCTCAGCAAAAAGACACACAATTATTACTGTCACTTCAAAAGGACCTATTGAATCTTTCTATGAAGCATATCCCCTATGAACTTAAATTGTCAGGAAGAGTGTCAACAAAACTTGGGAATGGAATGAAACTTAAATCTGAAACCGTGTTAGGCCAATTGAAGAATAAAAACCAAAAAACATCACACTATAAGAAAAAATTAAAACCAATACTTATCAACAACCCATTCACTGCTAAAGAGAATAGTACCGCTATTTTAAAGTAGTATTAAACCATTAACTAACGTTAACCGATTGAAATGAACAACAAAATCCTCTTTCTTAAAAGTCAATTATTACAAAAGTCAATTTATATATTATGTTTATTATTTACACTAGGTGCCATAGCTTCACCTTTTAACTCTAACAAAGGTCCTGAATTACTTTATATAACCACATCCACAGGGTTTGCGCAACCAATTAAAAGTCTTGTCGCAAAGGATAAATTAGTTGTCAAAGGTAAAGTCATGGATTCCAACGGTTTTCCTTTGGCAGGAGCAACTGTCGTTGAAAAAGGGACAACCAATGGCACTATAACAGATCTCGACGGTAATTTCCAATTGACGTTGACGGCAGAAAATACCAGTTTAGAAGTTTCTTATATGGGTTTCACAACTAAGACCGTATTAGCGACACCCGGCACTTTAGTTGAAATTACGTTACAAGAAGATATCAATGGTTTAAATGAAGTAGTTGTCACGGCATTAGGGATTAAACGGGAAGAAAAAAGATTAGGATTCTCTCAATCTACCGTTGATAGTGAAAGTTTGGCCCAAACTGCTCCTAATAATTGGTCTTCTGGATTGATAGGGAAAGTGGCTGGTTTGAACATTCTCTCGTCAGGATCTGGACCAATGAACTCGCAACAGATCACCCTTAGAGGTAACAACTCCTTAAACGCGAACGGAAACAATGCCCTTATAGTTGTAGATGGTGTTCCTATAAATAGTGAAATGACCACATCAGGTTCATCCAACGCGTATATTGGAGAAGATTCTCCAATAGATTATGGGAATGGAATTTCAGATCTTAATTTGGATGATATAGAAAACGTAACGGTGTTAAAAGGTCCTGGAGCAACTGCGCTTTACGGAAGTCGTGCTGCCAATGGGGCCTTAATTATCACCACAAAATCTGGCAAAAAATCAAAAGGATTGGGTATCACCTTCAATTCAAGTATCAACTTAGATGTCATTCAACGATGGCCTGATTGGCAGTATAAATATGGACAAGGAACGGGTAAAAGTTTTGATAAAGATGGTAACCCCTATTATTCTTATGGCGCATCAGAAGATGGCAGTAGCACTGGTGGTACTAGTAGTGCTTGGGGCCCAGAATTTAATGGACAGTATTATTACCAATACGACCCTAATTTAGAAGGACAATCTTTAGAGCCTCAATTATGGCAGCCCTATAAAGATAACCGTAAAGACTTCTGGCGTACTGGGATTACAACCACAAATAATATATCCATTCAGGGCGGTAATGAACAAGGTTCTATGCGACTTTCTGTTGGACATTCAAAAAACGAATGGATTATGCCCAATACAGGTTTTGAAAGGGTAACGGCGTCCATTAATGCCAATTATCAAATTTCAGACCATGTAAAAATAGGTTCGGTAGTCAATTACAATAACAGAAGCAGTGATAATTTACCAAGTACAGGATACAATAATGGTTCTATTTCATACTTTATGATTTTTCAGAATCCTAATGTCAATTTAGACTGGTACCGCAATATCTGGAAACAAGGTCAAAATCAAATTCAACAAATCCAACCCTTTAGTTCCTATATAGACAACCCGTATTTAATTGCATACGAGGCAACAAACAGCTTAGCAAGTAATCAAATAGTTGGAAACATTTTTGGTAAAATTCAATTGGCACCCGGGTTAGAATTAATGTTGAGAACTTCATTAAACACCTATTACCAAGAACGGGAACAAAAAAGACCTTATAGCATTAATCGCTACAAACAAGGCTACTATGAAACTCAAGACATTTGGAAACAAGAGGTTAACACTGATTTTTTACTAACTTATGATAATGACCTTGGTGAGCTGTTTTCACTTTCGGCATCAGTAGGCGGAAACTCAATGGACTATAAATACAGGAGAACTGATGCATTTGTTGATGGCTTAGTTGTTCCCAATGTCTATAAACTAGCTAACGGCGTCAATAACCCTTTGGTTCAAACTTATGACAAAAACAAAAAGGGAAACAGTTTATATGGTCTTTTTTCGCTCGGCTTTGATAATAAAATTTTCTTAGATATCACTGGTAGAAATGATTGGTCCAGCACTTTGCCGGCAGAAAACAACTCCTTCTTCTACCCGTCAGCAAATGTGAGTTTTATTATGACTGAAATTTTCAGTCTACCCAAAGCTATTGACTATTTAAAGTACCGTTTCTCTTACGCACAAGTGGGCAACGATACAGATCCCTACAAAACAAGTAAATATTACAGTCAAAATGCATTTCCTAGCTCAGCCTCGGTTTCCACAAATCTATATAATGCCAACTTTAAACCCGAAATCACCACTAGTTATGAGACTGGAATAGAGACACGCCTGTTTGGTAATAAAATTAATTTAGATGCCACGGTATACGAAACCAATACTAAAAACCAAATTATATCTGTGCCCTTAGATATTACTACAGGATATAGTTCTGGAGTACTTAACTCAGGTGAAGTTCGCAATCGTGGCATAGAACTCACATTAGGTGCTAAAATTATTAATAGCGAGAAGTTCGATTGGAAAACCACCCTTACTTGGTCTCGAAATTGGAATTCAGTTATGAAACTTGCTGATGGTATAGACGGTCAACAAGAAATTGGGTCTGGAGGAAATGCAACCTTGTTGGCCAAGGTTGGAGGCACAACAACGGCTATCTATGGTTATGGATTTGTACGTTCTCCTGAAGGTGAGATTGTTTATGATAAAGCTGGACTTCCCGCATACCCTGATGAAATAGAATATATTGGAGATGCAAGTGCAGATTGGAAAGCAGGATTAAACAACAGTTTTAGTTTTGGCAATGTTACTTTTAATGTATTGATCGATGGACAATATGGTGGTATAATTTATTCGCAAACGCACCATAAAAGCGTGCAACAAGGAAAATTGACCTCAACCTATATGGGTCGCGAAGATGGTGTTATCATTGGTGACGGTGTCGTTTTAAATACTGATGGCACTTATACAGCCAATACTAAAGAAGCAATCACTCCAGATTGGTATAACCGTTATTACCGTCGTGCTAATGTAGAGTCGAATTCTTTTGATGCCTCGTTCTTAAAACTTAGAGAATTGAGCTTACAATACAACTTTTCTGCAAAAACATTAAAAAACACTGGTATTTCAGGTTTAAATATTTCTGTATTCGGGAGAAACTTGGCCACTGTTTCAGATTTCCCAATTTACGATCCTGAAACGGCGGCCTTAAATGGTGACACTATTTTACCAGGTATCGAAATGGGACAATTGCCTTCTCCTGCATCATACGGTCTTAACTTAAAAGTAAACTTATAATTCACACAAAATGAAAACATTAAAATATTTAGTTTGTACGCTATTTTGTTTCAACATTATAACATCATGCACAAACAACTTTGCCGAAACTAACGAAGACCCCAATCGCATTAACAAAATCAGTCCTGGAACATTGATCAATCCTATCATATATGGCTTAGCAACCCATAACGTTAACAGAAGCGCCAGTATCACTTTCGATTTAATGCAAGTCTCTGTTCCGTTCCCTAGTGTATCAGGAGGTCTACATCGCTACGACGTTAGTCAAAATATAGGCAATTCATCTTGGTATAATTATTACAAATGGCTTAATAACATTAAAGAAATGCACTTAGCAGCCGTTGAGGTAGAAGACAAAAACTACGAAGCCATCGCTTTAACGCTTAACGCAATGGTCTATGCCAATTTAACAGATTTGTTTGGACCCGTACCAATGACCGAAGCTCTAAATGGTGATGAAGGCAATTTGTATCCCGCTTTTGATACCCAAGAATTTATTTATAAAACCATCTTAGCCGATCTTGAAAAAGCAAATACGCTATACGATACAAGTAAAAAGATGACTTACGCTGATGATATTCTGTTTCAAAATGATGTGAAAAAGTGGCAAAAATTCACAAATTCATTGCACTTGAGATTGTTACTTCGTGTTTCTAACAGAACTGAAATCAACGCCTTTCAGCAAATGACGAACATGATTAATAATCCTGCTGTCTATCCTGTTTTTGAAACTAATGAAGAATCGGCAATTTTACAAGTTACAGGGGTAACACCCAATGTATCCCCCTGGGGAAGACCTCAAGATTTTCGATTGAGTGTAAAAATAGGAGAATTTTTTATTGAGAACCTGAAGACAAATGAAGACCCAAGACTCCCTTTTATTGCCACTACAGCACAAGACAATAACAATGTTAATATAGGTTACAAAGGCATCCCTAGCGGATACGCTGGCCCAGAATCTCAATTTGAATTTAATGCCTCTACATTGAATATTGATCAAGTAGAAAACCCAATGCAAATATTTATCTTAACCTATGCTGAAGTTGAGTTTATCAAAGCCGAATTGGCGCAACGAGGTTATATAGCGGATGCAGAAACGCATTATAACAATGGCGTCACAGCGGCTATAAAACAATTTGATACTGAAGTACCATCAACTTATTTCGATAACCCAGCGGTAAAATATGATGGAACCTTAGCGCAGATCATGCTTCAAAAATACTATGCGCTATACTTTGTTGATTACCAACAATGGTTTGAATACCGCCGTACTGGGCTGCCTGAATTGCCGACTACAGAAGCCATGTTAAACGATAAAGTGATGCCTGCACGCTTCTACTACCCTACCAATGTGCAAATTAATAATGCGGCCAACTATGGTAAAGCGATTGAAATGCTAGGCGGCCCTGATAATATTAACACTACCGTTTGGTGGGATAACTAAAAACATAAAAACACTATGAAAACATCATTTATAATACTATGTGCATCGCTATTAACCATAGGAGCATCTGCGCAAAACAACGTCACTGGTTATGTCTATAATGATCTTAACCAGAACAGCAAAAAAGAACGGAGAGAAAAAGGCATAGATAGCGTTGCCGTCAGCAATGGTGAGCAAGTGGTTTTAACCGATGAAAACGGAAAATATGAACTACCCTTGGGGATAGATAATATCATTTCCATTATAAAACCAGCAGGATATAAGATCACTACAGATGGCAATAATCTTCCGCAGTTCTTCTACAATTATAAACCTCAGGGATCTCCAGAATTAAAATTCAAAGGCGTTTCACCTACAGGAAAACTCCCTAAATCAGTAGATTTTGGATTGGTTAAAACCGTAGAAGCAGACAGCTTCACAGCACTAATTTTTGGCGATCCACAACCCTACACACTTGAAGAAATAGAATTTTTTAAAAAAGGCATTGTTGCAGAAGTTGAAGGAATTAAAGATATTCCCTTCGGAATAAGTTTAGGTGATTTGGTTGGGAACGATCTCAGTTTGTTCAACCCTTATATTGAAGCCATTAAAAAAATCGGAATTCCGTGGTACAATGTTATGGGAAACCATGACCTTAATTTTGATGCTAAAACAGACATGCTAAGCGACGAAACTTACGAGGCGCATTTCGGTCCGGCCAACTATGCCTTTAATTACGGGAAAGTCCACTTTATTGTGCTTGACAATATTTTATATCCAGACCCAAGAGATTCTGAAGGGTATTGGGGCGGATTGCGTGAAGATCAATTGAATTTTATTGCTAATGATTTAAAATATGTTCCAAAAGATCATCTTATCGTTTTGGCTTTTCACATCCCTCTAAGTGAACCTGATGGCGATGCCTTTAGAGATGACGACAGAGCAGATTTATTTCGTTTACTAAAAGAATATCCGCATACCTTATCGCTTTCTGCACACACCCATATTCAAAAACAAAGCTTCTTCACCGAAACCGAAGGCTGGTTAAGAGAAAAACCTCATCATGAATATAATGTAGGCACCACTTCTGGTGATTGGTATTCTGGAAAATTAGACACGTTGGGCATTCCTATTTCAACCATGAGAGATGGCACTCCTAAAGGTTATGCGTTTCTACACTTTGATGGTAACAAATACACTATGGAATACAAAGTAGCTGGGAAGCCTAAAGCGTATCAAATGGAAGTTTTTGCTCCAAAAGTAGTTGCTAAAGATAGACATACACGAGCTGGCATTTATGCCAACTTTTTTATGGGTAACGAAGGAGATTCTGTTATGTACAGCGTTGATAATGGCGACTGGAAACCTATGACCTATGTTCTTGACTATGATCCGGCATACGCTACATTAGTAAATGAATGGGATACCAATACAGAATTAATGCCAGGGCGACGCTCCTCAAACCCCGTTATAAGCACCCATTTATGGCGCGGATCTATCCCTACAAAACTTGATGTTGGCGAGCACCAGATTAAAATTAAAGCCACAGATATGTTTGGAAACGAGCACACCGCAACCAGTTCATACAGATTGGAACATCCTAAAAAATAAAATCGAATCATAAATAGTAAGCGGGTTCAATTCTCAAAAGTTGGACCTGCTTTTTAAATTGTAATCTCATGAAAACACTTTCGGTTCTACTCCTGATTTTTGCATTGAGCTGTAAATCTGATAAAGCTAATAAACCGCCAACAAACATTCCTAATGTTGAAGTACAAGGCCATCGTGGTGAACGTGGCAATTTACCTGAAAATACGATTGAAGGGTTCATTGGTGCACTTCATAAGGGCGTTGATGTTCTTGAACTTGATGTGGTCATCTCTAAAGACCATAAAGTAGTCGTGTCCCATGAACCGTATATGTCGGCCTTGTATATGTCTAAACCTTCAGGTGAAGCCATTTTAAAGACAGAAGAAGAAAATTATAATCTCTATCAAATGGATTACGATAGTATTAAGGCTTTTGATAGTGGCTCAAGAGGAAATGAAAATTTTCCTGACCAACAAAAACTCAAAACATATAAACCGCTATTAAGCGATGTTTTTAGTGCCATTGAAAACGAAATTAACACAAAACATCTATCTACGGTAAAGTATAATATTGAGATAAAGTCAAATGAAGAGGTCTATGGCATTTATCAACCACAACCTGTAGACTTTGTTCAGTTGGTCATGCAGGTCGTTCAAAATAAGCAATTGGAACATCGTATAAATATTCAATCTTTTGATCCTTTCGTATTGAATATAGTACACAAAAACCATCCTACTATTGAAATTGCTTATCTCGTTTCAAAAGCAGGAATTGAAAACAATTTGAAGCTTTTAAACTTTAAACCTCAAATTTATAGTCCAAATTTCAAATTACTTGAAACACAAAAAATTGTAGATTCGATTCAATCTTTACAAATGAAGGTCATTCCGTGGACAGTCAATAACGAAGAAGATATAGAACAAATGTTACTCTTACATGTCGATGGAATTATAACTGATTATCCAGAACGTGTTTTGAAAGCGTTACAATAATTATTATAAAAATTGTTTCATAAGACACGCCGTTTTCATTAGGACAGATAATATCTGAATTTTGATAAGCCAATCTACCTATGAGTTAGTTGTTAACTATTCCATCTAATTGCCGGCGACATTAACCCAATTACTAAAACTAAAAATATTATTTAGAGGCTGTTGCGTCTTTATTATTCAATGGCGGACAGTTTCTCAGTTTTAATAAAGTAATTGTATTGAGGGACGCTCTGGATGGCGCGGAAACCCCCACTGAAAATTGCCTCAATGATCATTACTGCCATTGACAATGGAATGAATGGATTTTAAGATATCAAATGGATAATTCATATACATAATGAGAAGTATCTCATAACATAAACTGTTTAGGCAGTTCTTATTTATTTATTTTAAGTGATTTTCTTATTATTTCTGGAGCGTTTTCCATTTTTGTTTTTGTTGATCACTTTCCCTTATTGATGTCTCTGTAAGATTTCATAAGATTCATTATAGATCTACTTCCCATAGGCCTTGGCTGTCATCCTTTCCAAATAGAGTCTTATTGAAATTACATATAAAATACTCATGGTTTCGATAAATTTTTCATTCTCGTTTGGTAAGCCTGTGTATAATTCCTTTTTGATTTCTCATTAAGAAAAGAAGCTTCAACAAGTGCCAATACCTCATCTTGGTTTGCTATTAAATCATGAAACACCTTGTCTATTTGTTTTTTGGAAACATTTGCATGTTCTCCTAAAACATAAAACTGTTTGTGGATTTTTCCTTGTGCCATATTCCTCGGTAATAAGCCATCTTCCAAAGCAAAATCATTATCATCAATATGTAATCTGCTATTTAATAAATCGTATGCAGGACTTAATCTATAATCGCCCAAAGGGGTTTCTATTAAAGAAAAGTTTTTAAAATGCGCATCACCATTGGAAAACAAATAATTAAAGAGGATCAGCTTAAATAACTTTACTGATTCTACAGCATAAGCAGGACTATATTTTTCAAGCAGTTTGAAAACCGCTAAATAATTGCCACTATATTTAAAATCCTCACCATGGGTTTGAGGTGTCCTGCCTGCCAACGAAGCAAAATCTTCTTGAGACCACTTACTTCCATCTGCCCTAACATCAAAACGTTTGGTAATATAGGCTGGCGCACCATTTTTAAAAAATATAAGCGCATTCTCTGCGGTTTCAATATTAAATATCTGACGCGCTATTTGCATGGTTACATGCTCATTTGCTGGCATTTGGTCTGCATTTTTACCTACATTAGGAATGGGTTTTAGGATATACTGTCCTTGTTCTCCCCCTCGTATTAAACGCAATTTGTTTTTTTCCAGCAACACCGAAAACTTTTCTTGCACTCCAGAAATAGACATCCGTTTTCGGTTTTCCGTAAACAGAGCATCAGATACCTCATTGGTTGCAGGTGAATCGTAGGGTAAAATTGGGCTAACCTTCTTTCCATTAAAAACACGTCTTAAAGCCGTATCGCTATAGCTATTATACCCTACCGCAAGCGTACCAGGGCAATTTATTATAGTTGGCTTGTCCATTACTTATTTATTTTCATAATCTGAACGGCACCAATAGTATCATGTTTTGCCGTGGTCATTAACAATCCAAAACAGTCTTTGGTATCTATCCTATTTTCAAAGCAAACTGTTTGTTTATTTGAACCTTCTGGCAACATATTATAAAAGAATGCAAACAGATGTTCAGAAATATATTCCTGTTGCGTTTTGGGTAGTGTCAAACTAATTGCAGGTTTGTCTGATGCCTGAAACCAGTCATCATAATAACGGAACACAAAACTGCCATCATCCAACTGCTTCAGGCGTCCTGCAACTTCCTTTTTAAATAGAACTTCTGCTTGTCTCATAATTTAGCCGTATTATTTTTAACGGTAAAGCTTAATTCCAGGCCTAAAGCATCGCCCAATTTATTTAAGGTATCTAAAGTAGGATTGCCTTTACCACTTTCAAATTGTTTTAAGGTACGCAAACCGACTCCTGAAAGGTCTGCTAATAGCTCTTGAGTAACATTGAGCATATCTCTGCGGGCCTTAACCGTTTCAATTAATTTTTGTAAGTGCATTATATGGCTCTTTTTATACAAATATATACTTTTTATTTAAACAATACTATAATAAGTGCTTTTTAATGCACTATCTGACATATTAAAATTTTTAAGTATGTAAATAATACAAAAAGTGTATTTTAAAGCACTTTTTTAAACTATAAATATATGCTACTGAAAATTTAATACGCGATTTTCGAATTGCACGTCAAAAATAACTTTGAAGGATTTTGATTCACTTTGCTAACTCAATCTTCTTTCAAACGTTAAACTTTGTTAAATCGAGACCAATTCGGTGACCTCTAATATTCGCACCTTTGAGAAGTCCTGTAAACACTAGAAAGTTGAAATTATGGTCGTTGTCTCCGACTCCACAACATTCAAAAAACCACGCCATTTATGGTGTGGTTTTATTTTTTTGAAATAACCGAGCTTGCTCGAAGTTATGTAGAAAAAATAAAATCCAGCAGCGCTAGCTGCGTGGTTTCTTTAATTGCAACTTTGGAATTATTAGAGAACAGCAAAGCTAACCTCTCCGACTCCACAACACTCAAAAAACCACGTCATTTATGGCGTGGTTTTATTTTTTTGGAATAACCGAGCTTGCTCGAAGTTATGTAGAAAAAATAAAATCCAGCAGCGTTAGCTGCAAAAAACAAAACCCTCATGACGAGGGTTTTTGTGTTTAAAGATCTAGAATTTTCAAAAGTATTAAAACGGTAACGGACGTTCACCCAATTGTACGGTCACCCATTTTAATTGCGTCATATCCTCAATAGAGTATTGTCCATTTTCCTTACCATGACCACTCCCTTTAAAGCCTCCAAACGGCGCATTCGGGTCGTCATCAAATGAGTTGTCGTTAATATGGACAGAACCTGCTTCAATCCTCAGTGAGAAATCAAAAGCTTTTTGCAAATCATTAGTAATGATACCAGAGGACAGTCCGTAGTACGTGTCATTAGCCTGAGCCAAGGCATCTTCATAATCTTTGGCGCGATACACGGACACCAATGGGGCAAATGTTTCATCGTCGAACACCATCATATCAGAAGTAACTTCTGAGAGCACCGAAGGATTCCACATTTGATCTTTCAGATGTCCACCAACATGGAGTTTTGCGCCTTTTTTGACCGCATCCTCAATATGTTTCTCAATGGTTTTTATAGCATCTTTAGAAATCAGTGGTCCCACTGCTGTATCTTCCTTATTTGGATCGCCTACTTTAATGGTTTTAACGTGTTTCACAAAGGCTTCCACAAAGTCATCATAAATTGGGTCTTCCACAATTATTCGCGAGTTTGCCATACACACCTGGCTTTGGTTAAAGAAAATTCCAAAGGCGGCTGAACGTACGGCATAGTCAAGATCAGCATCCTTAAGAATCACCAGTGGGCTTTTTCCACCAAGCTCAGGAACAAATCGTTTCTGATACTTGCCGGCAAGCGCCTGTAATTTATTCCCCACACGAGCCGATCCGGTAAACGTGATCAATTTGGTGCGCGGATCAGAAAATAAGGTGTCTCCCAGATCTTCGTCAGCCGTAGGAATTACACTCAGAACCCCTTTTGGCAATCCGGCTTCATGGAATATTTCCGCAAATAGCAGGGCAATAATTGGTGTGTAAGGCGAAGGTTTAAGAATGAAACTATTTCCAGCCGCAATAGCAGGTGCCAGTTTTTTACTATTTAAAAGCAACGGCGCGTTAAAAGGCCCAATCCCCACAACCACACCTAAAGGCATGCGGTAGGTAAAAGAGATACGGTTAGGCTCTTCGGCCGGCATAGTCTCCCCACGGATTTGACGCGTTTGCCCAGCGGCAATTCTGAAGGTACTTATAATATAATCCACTTCGTACATGGCTTTACCAAAAACGTTTCCACCTTCATCAATTAAAGCTTTCGCGAGTTCAGCACGGCGTCTTTCGGCAATGTCAGCCGCTTTTAAAAGGATGGCCTCACGCTCCTTGGCCGTGGTTATACCCCAAGTTTTTTGCGCTTTCGCTGCACTTTCCAGTGCCGTTTGAATATTGGCCGGACTGGCTAAACGCACTTTGGCCAGAACTTCGTTGTTATAAGGGTTGATGGACTCGATAATTTTTTGATCCTCGGTTTCTAAATATTCCCCGTTAATGTAAGGTGCATAGACTTCTTTGTAATCAAATTTTAGTTTCATATATATAATTTTTGATGTGTTTTTCTCTAACTACACAACATAATCATCTTCTTTGATGATAGAAAATTAGTATTTATAAAATTCCGTTAATTAACAATCCTTTTACTTTTTGACAGGTTGATTAAAGGTGATTGTGACGAAATTAAAGTGCCCGAAAGCGGTTTGAAACTCATAATTACAAACGTTATTCTACCTCATAGACTAAAGTTCGATTTCGTTTAATTCAGTATTAGAATGTAGCTTTTGTGGGACTGCACTACTCTCTTTGTTTAGCGTTAAAATAAAGGTTTTCAGAATTTTAGAAGATATCAAGCAGATATGTAGGAATATATCTTAAATTGGTAGGTTAATGTATATAATGCTGATTATACACTTGATAGCAACAACTAAAAATAACGAATGAAGAAAGAAATTAAAATTATATTAGAGGAAGGAGCATCAAATAAAGCAAAAGGAAACTGTTTCGAAACTCTCATTCGGAATTTGCTGTCTATACACCATTATGAAATCAAACAAAATATACGATTCACAGGAATGGAACTTGATTTAATAGCTGAACATAAGCATAGAGCAAATGAAAAACTTTATGTAGAATGCAAAGCAAAGTATAAAGTTTCTTCCATTGAATTAAGAACTTTTTTTGCTAATGTGTTTCATCATAATGCTAATTTTGGATACTTTTTCAGAACTAACGAATTAGAGTTTGATGCTGGTGGTTTATTAGAAGAGTATAGAAATGATAAGCGATATTCTAATTTAACATTTTTTGAACCAAAAGATATTGTTCAAATGCTTTTGGATGCAAGAATGATTTTTGAACCTTCGGCAGATCTAACATCCTACATAATTTCTAAAAAAATTCTTGCCGTAACTTATTTAGGTGATTTCTTTATTTATCTAATAAATGAATCAAATGCATTACCAACAAAATTTATAGTTGTAAATGCAAATAAAAATGAAGAACAAATTTCAAAAGAAAGTATAAGTATCCTAAAATTAAAGATAACTGAAATTAAAGACCTCGAATTAATAGAAAATTATACTAAATACACAAAAGAAAATCATACGAAAGAGGACCTTAGAATTGAAGCTATTTCTGAAGTCCAAGAAAGTGAAAATTGGTATGACTATTTACCTGCATCATCGGATAAAAATCATTTCGTGGGTAGAGATGAAATACGGACACAAATTTTAAGTTTTTTCAAAGACGTTAAAAACAAAAAAACACCGAAGAGGATTTTTTATTTGAACGGAAAATCTGGTTGGGGTAAAAGTTCATTAGTCCTTGAAATTAAAAATAGATGTCGTAACAAACATTACAAAAAACAATTTTACACTTTGGCAATTGATACAAGAAGTGCGATTTCTGATAATTTTGTGGCGTTATCTTTAAAAAAATTAATTACCCATTCTATCGCAGATAAATTTATTGAAAAAGATATTTTCTTTGATGATGTTTCTTTTACTTCAAATACTGATATGCTGTCCTCTGAATCAATGCAAAAATTTCTTCAGAAACTTAAGGATGAGAATAAGTTTTTAGTCTTAATTTTTGACCAATTTGAGGATGTATTTAGAAAAAAGGACTACTTCAAAACTTTTTATAAATTCCTTACGGATGTTACAGATAAAAATCCAAATATAATTGTAGGATTTTCTTGGAAAACTGATTTTTTTATTCAAAGCGGCGATCCATCCTACCACATTTGGCAACAAGCAAAAGAACAAGCTAGGGAGTTCACCATTAGCGAATTTGGTGAAAAAGAAATTGATGGAATAATCAGGCAACTAGAGGGTTCGGTAGGAGAATTGAGTAAGAGTATTAAAAACAGGATAATCGAAAGCTCTCAAGGCTTACCATGGTTAACAAAAAAATTATGTATTCATATTTTTGACCAAATACAATTAGGTTTAGCAAAAGAGAATCTCGTTGAATCAAATCTTAATATTCTCGATTTATTCCAAAAGGACCAAGAAAGATTGGACACAAACGAATTGAAAGCATTGAGAGTGATTGCTAAAAGAGCATATGAAAGTAACTTCTTTGATGAATCAGAGGTTGGAGATTTGATTAATGGAGAAACTATTTCTTCATTATTACATAAAAGATTAATAATTCGTTCGGGAGCAAACTATAATATCTATTGGGATATTTATAGAGATTACTTAGTGACAGGAGAAATTCCAATTATTGGAGAAAGCTATTTGTTGAGACAGGGAGTAAATCTATGTTTAGAAGTATATTTATTATTCGAAGATTCTAAAAAAGAAACAATCGATTCCTTACTTGTAAAACATTCAAAAGATATTGGTTTAGAAACTCTAAACAATATTTTAATCGAGTTAAGAAATCTTGGTATGATTCAGAAAGAAAATGAATCTTATTATATTACTAAAGGCATCCAAATTTCAAAAGATGGATTCATTGATTACACAACTTTAAAATTTCAAAATTACACACCATATTTGGCATTAAGAAAAGCAAATCTTAATAAGATTTCAAAAAATGACGTGATACCTGTTTTAAAAGCTATTTTTAAACAAGAATATCAAGACAATACTTGGGACGCTTATGCAAAAAACCTTATCAATTGGTTTTTAATTTCAAATCTGGACATTAAATCGAAATTAGTTGTTCCTAGAAAAGGTAGAGGTAAAAACATTCAAAAAATTAGTCAAAAAGAATTAAAAAACTTTCTTCCAAAAAGTTCACTTAAAGACATTCTTCAAACTTTACCATTATTATTGCTAGATAAAAGTTCAATAAGCAGCAGGTTTTATAGAGACTTGTTATTATTAAATGTAATTGATGAAGATAGAAATCTAACAAAATTTGGTGATGGAATAATATTTAAAGATGAATCTGAATGGAAGGCAATTCTACAAAAAAAATGTATGGCTTTACCTAAAATGCAGCGACTTAAGGAAATTATTCACTCAAAGCCAAACATTAAAGCAAAAGAACTCATTAAAATGGAAAATGATGATTTCTTTGAGGGAAGTAAGGAAAGTTCTAAAGTAATATATGCGACAAAAGCACTTTCTTGGCTGAAATAAAAAGCAGTTGCCAAAACAGTGTAGAAACCATAGTTTGTTCCGTCCTAAATTGGAAAATCCTGCGGATTACCCCCTGGTTCGTTCCATTTTTAGCAAGTTAATTGATTGCACACGGAACTATCCTTACACAAACCATTGTAAAACATTCCACTGAATTGAAAAAACTCAAATCTGAATTCCGCTACAAAATTGGAGAATCCCATTTTTCTAGCGGAATTGTAGTCATTGCTTAAATACTACTTGGTTAGCATTTCGGTATATTATTTTTTTGTGTATTCCGACAGATAATTGTCCTTTTTGAGAATCAGCTTGTTTTTAGTTAATGTTTCGATATTGTACGTAAGAGTGTCCATAGACGACGTTCCGTTTCCAATACTCTCGACAATAAATGTAATTTGATCCCCTTTTACCTCCCAGTTTTTATAGAGAAGCGTTTTCATATTGTCTGAGCGCGCCGTACCATTATCAAAAAGGGTAAAATGCAATGCAGCATCAGAGGCATCTATCCAGGACCCAACAAGCAATTCATTTTCAACTATTGACTTCTCATTCTTGGAATTCACCTCGTTATCCATTGTGGTTTTTGTGTCATTTTTACAAGCCCCCAACAAGAGTAGTCCAAGCATTAATAATGTGATTGGGATTATCTTTGATTTAGTAGCTAAATTTTTCATTACTTCGAATTTAATTTTCATTGTCATTTTACTTTTGGTATGAATTGATTTACAGCATTTCAAAAACGTTTATTATCATCTCATCTATGATTGAGTAGTATAAAACATAGAAGGTATTTATTCATTCCTCCAACCTGTTTATTGCCTTCGATTTTTAAGTACTGGTTTTATTAAAAATACACCGCTTGGAAAACTGCTAAGGTTGCATTCTTATCCGTTTTAAGAATCAACGTATCCGTGTTTAAAGAGTAATTATCAGTCAATGTAAAGATTTTTAAAAAATCCTGTTCATTGATATTATCATCTAGGCATGCCTTTATAGTTACCCTAATATTGTCGTCAAATTTAATTTTGTGGTTTTCTTCCAGTTCAAATGCCCCACTAAATTGATTACATCCTGCAAACCCTGAAAATGTGTTATCACTTCTTAACATGAAATATTGTTCTCTTTCTTGGTTAGGAGCCATTTCGACCTTCTTACCATCTAGGGTAACCAGTTTCCAGTACTTATTTACGATTTCACTTTTGCTCATTTCAATAAACTTGGCTAATGACTTATTGTTCTCAGAATTAAGGTTTAGCACGCCATTGTCGATAGTAAAGGTATTGGACGTTTTTAAAAGTTCGAGTATTTGATTTTCTAAATCCATTTCTCTTTGCTCACAAGCCATTCGAGTTACGGCGAATTGACTAAACTTAATCTGATTTTCATTTTCAATTGTGTAGCTACCATTTAAGCGATTACATCCAATGAAACCACTGATTATACCGTTTTCGGATAGATCTATATAAATAGGTTTATTATTACTAATCTTATTGTCATTTAAAACGCTTAACTCCCATTTTTTATTAATGGTTTCTGTTTTTGCATTTTTAATTTCACTTGTTGATCCACAACTTGCTAAAAAAGTCGCAAATATTAAAATAGCTATATGTTTCATAATTGTTATTTATTTATACGTAATGTTTGAATTTTGATTAATTAATTTTGAAAGTGAAAGCCTTGTAATTTTACCGTTAAAGCGATTGATCCATTTGACTACTTTCTACGCCATTGGTAATGGCAAATTTGATACCAACTATGGATCATCACTCGTTTTTTTACAAACCAGTTTAAAAGGACCTTATTATCCATCCATGAAACGCGCTCTGATGATTTAATAATTTTTAGGACCTCTATATTTCAACTTAAATCAAAATTAATGTTACTTTTTATATTAAATTTATAGATTCACAATGCTTTAACACATTCCTGGATATTTTTTATTCATGTTGGGGTGACTTTTTTTATTTAAAACTTAAGCGGTATTTATTTAATAGACGAAACAGCACTAAACTCAGGCTTGTGGCTCGGATCAAACGTTGTGCCTAACGGAAAGTTTCGTGCTACGACATCGCCTATTTTTCATATACTAACGGTTGTAAAACATTCCAACAAACATTACACTGAATTGAAAAAACTCAAATCTGACTTCACGATAAACGAAATTGGAAAATTCCGTTTTTATAGCGGCATTGTAATCGGAATCGGATTCAGCTTAATTTTCAATTCACTTTTTCAAGTCATTTTAAAGATATCCAATGTTGGAGAAGTTTTCACAGACTTAAATTGGGCGAATTACTATAGTTATGAATTTTCAGTTTATTACCTGACTTTAATAAGTGTCGCTTCAATCGGATTTTCATTTTGCTTCACTACCTATATGTGGATGAGCAAGCCTTTCGCGTCCATCAGAAGAAAAACAATAAGATTGCGAATGGCTCCAATTAACGCGATTTGGATTCTGTTTGGAACATTATTTTTTCTATTGCGAATGTTTTGGTTTTTTACTGGAGTCGCTATTACAATTGAAAACGACTTTCCGTATTTAGGTTTTATGATACCAATTTTTATTTATTTATATTGTTGGAGTTTAATTTCAGATATTTATAAAAGTAAAAAACCGTTTCTGATAACTTCCTTGATTTTTTTAATTATCGGAATTATATTGAGCGGCATATAGAAGTAAAACTACCATTTGAGACAAGATAACATCGCAAGAAGGTAATGTACTGTCAAATTTTATCTTAATTTTCTACTTCTCAATTCTTATTATATGAATTCCAATCCGACACCATCTGATCAGGATATTTCATTAACATTGCCAGTTCAAATTGGCTTTGAAGTTCTTGATGCGTTCCTGAAGAAAAAATTTAGGGATACTAACATCAGCACTAAAGACGCTAGAGGTAACACCTCTAACTATTTTAGAATCCTCGATTTGAAGCTTGCCGAAAGTCAAAACAAAGCGTATAATCTTTGTTTAAAAATGCATCTCCAACCGCTCACCCTGTTATTCAACAAGAATACTATTGAAGTGTCGGTACATGCGAATTTACGGATGGATGTAGAGAATCAAAAAATATATGTGGAAGCCTACGATATAGACAGCAGCGGAAAAAATTGGGTCACCAACACCCTTCTAAAATCTGTTTTGAACACCTTTATTTATAAAAAAATCATCAATGCCTTGAGCCTGGATTTAATGCCAATACTCAAAGAAAAGATCGCACTGTTAAATGAACAATTGGCATCGCGACTAAAAACTACAAAAGGCATTTCCATCATGGGAAACGTCGAAAATTTTAGCATCGGTCATTTTGAAATCAAAAAAGATGTGATGTGGGTGCTCGTCCACACGCAAGGTTGGTGCGTGATCAGTATTGACGATATTGAGTTTTGAATTTAGTAAGTATAAAGCTATAGATCACTCTTTCTACAAGAGAACATCTCACGCAACTTAAAACACGATTTTTGCCAGATTTTTAAAAATCCTATTAGTCATAAGATGCTTTTATCTCATCAACATATTTACGATAGAGTTCATTTGCAATGGCCACACTGTTACCGTGTTCTGTGGTGGGAAACAGCTTGTGCTCTTTATTCCAACCTTCTTCAAAAGCATAATAATCGATATCTTGGGAATGTTTGCCGTTCAATTCAGCGGTAAGTTTGGCAATGAACAATTCCCATCGTGGCAGATAGAAATCAGACAGCATCCCGCCCCATTCTCTATGGGCATAATCGTGTAAATTGGAATCTTGAAAACTCCAAGTAGTAATTTGAGTCCGCGCATTGTATTCAAATAAATCTTTTTCGGCAGGATTAGTGGCTCTGGACTTTGCGGCTTCTAACCAAAATCCTAACATGAACTCTTTTCTTGAATTCAATAAGCGGTCTTGATCTTTTAATAAGGTGGTGAATTTTTCGCTGGCCCTATTAAAACCGCCTAAGTCGCCATTTTTATAGTGGCGCACCATCTCCGCATAGACCACCTGTGCGTAATTGGCCAATACTTGTCGGGTTAGGTCCACCACATCATATTGAAAATTGGTACGGTTCGCTAAACCATCAGATTCTTGAATGAACAATTGCCAAGCTTCCAGCAGTTCTGACGGATTATAGTGTAACTCGGTGGTTGCCCAACTGGAAACACCAGTGATATTTAACGACGGACGGGCACAAAAAATGGATTCGTTGGTACCTTGTTGGTATGGCGGACCCATTTTCTTGCCATACACTGTGTTATTTAGGACCTGCCATGCCTTGTTTAAGTTAGGGTTGGCAACACCATACCGTCTGTGTGCATAATCCGCCAACCAGGTATCCATATCAACAGCGGCATCTCTCCATCTAAACTCGTACAACAGCTCATAAACCACAGGATTATTTTCAATCCCTTCGGGCATCACGCCAATGCCTTTTAAACTCTGTGGATGCTGTTCCCGAGCTTTAAAGATTTCACGATTGATAACATCAAGCCTCCCAAACATCCCGACATTTCCGCCGTAATTGGTAATGGTGGACCAGATCCAGTTTTTATCTCCCCAAGCGTTCTTTTGTGACCACTGCGGATTGTTATCGGCATCCAAATCTAGAATTAAGATATCCTCCGCTTTAATTCGGGATAGCAATTCCAACCGCGGATTGGCATGCCAAGCTTGAAATACCCACTTCGCATTAGGATACACGTGTTTGACACTGCCGATTAAGTTTTCTCCCGCAGCAGATAAATCAATGCCATCAGTACTCCCACCTTCATGAAATGGATCTCCGGAGAAATACTCGGTTTCCCCGAACAACTTTTTTTGTTCTTCATAAAAAATATTAGCGATTTCCAAGAACAGCGGATCGGTAGGCAACAAAAATGCGGGTCTTTTAAATCCGCCAGCCCAAAGCCCTTGATCGCGAATATCGGCATCAGGATATTTTTCTTTGAGATTATTCGGTACCATACCATAAAATCCTGGGAGTACAGGCTTCATCCCATACTCGCGCATGCGTTTGAGAATCTTTTTTTGCAAGGCAACTTGCTGGTCGATATACTCTTTTGAAACAGGACCGCCCCACCCTTCTAAATTCGTCATCAGCCACCAACTGGTAAATGCAGGTCCGGGAATAAATTCGAGAATTTCCGTTTCTGAATAATTAAGTCTTTTAAGTACGTTGTACCAAACAGCTTCAGTACCGGTAATAGCGAGCGGCAGATTGATGCCATTTAAGGCCATCCAGTCAATTTCCTGCTCCCAGCGTTCCCAATCCCAAAAAGACATGGTATAATTAAAGGTGCAATAATTGAGATAGTAAGCGTGCTCAAACGCCGATTCCTTGGTTATTGACCCCTCAATTTGTGGTAACGATTCTGGAAGTGCTATTTGGTTTCCGCTCCACGACACACTGCTATTCGTGTGATATTTGAGATACCAATTCAGCCCTGAAGCCATGGCTACGGGCGTGTTTCCTTTAACCAATACTTTGCCGTTTTTAGTACTTAACTCAAATTTATCAAGTACACTATTGTCGAGTTTTTCAAAAGCAAATTGTTTTGAGGTTGCTGCAGGCAGTATTCGCTCCGCTAAATTTTCGACGACGGCGTGGGCAGAACGATGGCCAGCGCAACTCAACAGCATTGTGCTGGTGAGTGCGCCAACTAAGATTGATCGTACCGTTATTGTGAATTGGAGCTTTTTAATCACGAAAACACGCTGTTTTAAGGGTGGGTTTATTGCGCTTTATAAGTATAAATACCGTCAGCATTTAAGCTAAATGTTAACAGCTCATCATTAACCTTAACTTGGACTGGTCGGTTAGGTTGTCCTGCAATTTTGACTTCTTTGACTCGTCCATTTTCCCAACGCATATCTATTTCAAATCCGCCACGAGCCTTTAGTCCCGACACTTCTCCAGAGCTCCAGGCGTCCGGTAAGGCTGGCAAAAGTTCGATGATTCCGGAGTGCGATTGCAACAGCATTTCTACCATTCCTGAAGCGCCACCCATATTTCCATCCAATTGAAATGGCGGATGTGCACATAATAAATTAGAATAAGTACCTCCAGCCGTGGAGGTCCCAATATTGTTATCGGCTACAGGTTTCAGTAAGCTTTTCAACATTTTATGGGTGCGGTTTCCGTCATTAAGACGTGCCCAAAAGTTCATTTTCCATCCACGAGACCAACCTGTTCCACTATCACCACGAGCGTTTAGAGTAACACGTGATGCTTCTGCTAATTCTGGAGTTTTCGCGGTGGAAATCTGATTTCCTGGATGTAAGGCGAATAAATGAGAGACGTGACGGTGATCGCTTTTTGGATCATCAACATCTTCGGTCCACTCCTGCAATTGTCCCCAAGAGCCGATTTTTGGAAGTAAAATAGCATCTCTGGTCAGTTTCGCGGTATTGGTAAAGTCATCATTAATTCCCAACACCTCAGCCGCTTTGAGTGAATTGTTTAAAATGTCCCAGGCAATTTGATGGTCCATAGAAGCACCTTGCGAAATCCCACCGTGTTCTGGCGAATACGACGGCGTGGACACCAATTTCCCATTTTCATCTTTAGTCAAATAATCGATCCAAAAAAGCGCCGATTCCTTCATAATAGGATAGGCCTTCTCTTTCAAATAGGTTTTGTCTTGGGTAAAATCATAATGGTCCCATAAATGTTGCGAAAACCACGCTGCGCCGGTTGGAAAGAATCCCCAGTCCACACCCCATCCTGGTGAGGTGTACCCAAATGCATTGATCATGGTATTGGCCATCCAGCCACGGGTATTAAAAAATTCTTTGGCGGCCAATTTCCCTGGCTCCACCAAACTCTCAATCAAGTCTAAAAACGGTTCATGGCATTCAGAAAGATTGGTCATTTCAGCAGGCCAATAAATCATTTCTAAGTTAATATTACTGTGGTAGTCAGCAGCCCACGGCGGATTGGTGGAGTTGTTCCACTTGCCCTGTAAGTGCATGGACATGGTGTTTGGACGGCTTCCTGCGATCATTAAATAACGGGCATATTGAAAATACAGACTTTCCAAAGCGTTATCATTGGCGCCTTCAGCATAGGCCTGTAAACGTTTATTAGTAGGCATACTTAGCGCGTTGCGCTTTCCCAGATTCAAACTGACACGATCAAACAAATGAGTGTAATCTGCAATATGTTGTTTCTTTAGTTTTTCAAATGTGGTGTTGTTCCATTTCTGAACTACTGCGTTATTCGCTGCTTTATAATCATTGCCCTTATACGTAGGAAACTCTAAAGTATATCCTGTTGCCGACGTGTTTAAGATAACAACATCTTTGGCCTTTTTGATATAAATGACACCATCCTTGAAACTGATTTTACCATCGGACATTTTTAAGGATAACTTCGTTTCAAACGGCATTCCGTTGTCGGCAACTTTACCTTCAAACGTATAGACGCCGTCCTTAAAATTTTGAGACACGAGGACATGCGGGGTTATAAATCGGATTTCATAGTCCGTCTTTTTGGAGCTTTCAAAACGATAGACCATCGTATTGCTTGGGTAATTTCCAAAATAGGTACGGTTATAGGTCGTTTTACCAATAGTATATTCTACCTTTCCTAAGGCGTTGCTAATATCCAAACTGCGCTTGTAGTCAGTAACGTCTCCAGAATGCCCCACTTTTACAAAAATATCACCCATGGTTTGTTGCGCTCCATAATCGCCAAATTCAGCATTATACTGTTTACCGGTATCAATAATTCCTGTAAATTTTGACTGAGCTAATTTATGAGCCTCTGCTTTTTTGCCTTCTTCTAACAAGGCTCTTACCTCAGACAAATGTTTATGGGCACCCTCGCGAATCCCAAAGTTGTACTCAGGATTTGAATCAGGACCCCCAGACCAAAGTGTACCTTCTGAAAATTGAATTTGTTCTTCCTGAATCCCTCCAAAAAACATCGCACCTACATAACCATTCCCTATCGGCAAGGCTTGGGTCATCCACACTGTCGCTGGCTCCTCATACCACAATTCCAAAGGATTACTTTTTTGGGCAACCGTTGTTAGCGTCAGAAAAACGAAGCAGGCACTAAAGGCTAATTTTAAATTTTTCAAAGTCTTTTATTTTTTTTATTTATCTAATCTGAATCATCTGTAAACAGGTAACACAAGAACAATCATTATTCATATTCACGAAAGATTATGAGTTAGTTCAAATCAAGTCTTGGTTCTTGAGTCTTGAATCTTGGCTCCTAGTTCTTGATTCCATATTCCGTATTCGATATTCATTATTCGATATACTCTTTTCTCTAATCTATTTTCTCTTCTCTCTGTTCTATTTTCTCTATTCAATATTCAATCCTACCCATCACCATCCAAAAACCACCTCGTCTTCTGCTTCTATCCGGAAGCAGAATCCACTCATCCTTTAAAAGGAGGAGAATTTAAGTGTGAGCTTTAATTTGAAAATCGCGAATTATGAATTGAGATTATCTCTTCTCTCTATTCTATTTTCTTTGTTCTCTTTTCTCTTTTCTCTTTTCTCTTTTCTATGTTCTCTTCTCTATAATCTGCATTATTTCACCAAAAACCTAGGTAAATCCTCAACCTTCTCACAACACACCTGCTCCATCACCTGCTGAAATTCGCGCTTCATCAATGAAATGGTATGATTGCCGCCTTCTTTTCCTAAAGCGCCAACGCCATACATAAAACTACGGCCCATAAAGGTAAACTCGGCGCCGCTTGCCATGGCTCTGGCGATATCCGGGCCACCACGTAATCCTGAGTCGACCATAATTTTGATTTGGCCTTTAAATTTTTCTGCAAGATGTGTCATCGGTACAATGGTAGATTGCCCAGCATCCAATTGGCGTCCGCCGTGATTGGACACAATCAAGCCATCCACACCTAAATTGATCGCTTTCTGCGCATCTTCTTCACTCACCACACCTTTAATCACCAGTTTTCCTTTCCACTGACCTCTGATTGATGCGATACGATCTTCATTTAAACGCCCAGAAAATGTCATATCCATAAATTCACCCAAGCCTTTTAAGTTTAAGCCTTTAGGCATATAGGCTTCCATGGTTTTGAATGATGGTTGCCCGTGAATCAAGGTTTGAAGCGCCCAATCAGGCTTTGTAAATACTTCAAGAATATTTTTAAGGTTCATGGTTGGCGGCATGGCCAAGCCATTTCTAATATCTCGCGGTCGGTACCCAAAGGTTGGGACATCGGCTAAAATTACTAACACATCAGTTCCGGCATTGGCGGCTCGGTCTAACAAATCGCGTTTCACTTTTTCATCCGCAGGATGATAGAGTTGAAACCAAGAAGTACCTTCCGTCAGTTCCGCAATACGCTCAATGCTTGAGGTCGTCACGGTACTCAGAATAAACGGAATATTATGCGCAAAGGCGGCTTTGGCCAGAATTTCTGGCGCGTTAGGCCACATCAGACCTTGAAGTCCTACAGGTGCAATTCCGAAAGGCGAATCGTAAGTATGACCAAACAATTCCGTTCGGGTATCTGACTTATCAAACTTGGACAAATACTGTGGCATTAATTCCACTTTTTGCAAGTCGGTGCGATTTTTATCTAAGTTGATATCTTCATTGCAGCCACCATCGAGATATTCAAAAGCGAACCTTGGCATTTTCACCATCGCTCGTTTTCGTAAATCGGTGACGGATGGATATTTGGGGTTTATTGTCAATTCCATGATCCGCTACGCTTTTAAATGATAAATCTTTTCCATAAGCAACCATTTTTCGCCTTCTTTGGCAGTAGGAAGTGCTTGTTGATATTTCCACATCAGGCTTTCCCATTCTTGAACTGTCGGATTGTTGGCATCATTTTCATTCTTTTTATCAAACGAAAACGACTCATTCACATCCATAATCATGAACAAACGATTCTCGACCAAATAAATTTCTAGATTGAGAATGCCACTATCCTTAATACTTTCAACAATTTCCGGCCAAACTTTTTCATGGTGTTTTTTGTAGGCTGAAATCAATTCGTCATCATTGATCAAATCGAGTGCAAAACAGTGTCTATACGTTTTCATGCTTCATAGTTTTATATCCAAATAATGCCACGACGGCCAAACAGACTAAAGGCAGGATGAACGAAAAATTAATCTCAGGAATGTAACCCAATATTTTTACATCGCTAAAGCCAGGGCCTCCAATATCTAAAATGCTTCCTTGTAACACTGGCAGCAAGGCGCCGCCTACAATGGCCATCACCAAACCGGCGGATCCAATTTTAGCTTCATCGCCCATGTTGTTGAGCGAAATTCCGTAAATAGTTGGGAACATGATACTCATAAAAAGGGATGTTGCCACCAAGCTGTACAGACCTAAATGTCCGCCAACAAAAACTGTAATCGTCGTAGTGATGACGCCACCAATTCCAAAAATGAACAATAATTTGGCTGGACTAATTTTCTTCATAGATAGGGTTCCGAGCCATCTTCCTGCTAGAAATAATAGCATGGCGCCAACATTATACCAGGTTGCAGTGAGTTGTTCATCAGCTGGTAATGCTGCATTTAAATTGTCCACATATTGAAAAATGAAGGTCCAACACATAATTTGCGCGCCCACATAGAACATTTGTGCGATGACACCGGTAATGTAAGTTTTATTTTTAGCTAAGATTTTAAAGGTTTTGGAAAGGGCTATTTTAGAATGCGCTTCCACCTTAGGGAATTTAACCACCATAATTGCGGCCATAATGATCAAGACCAAAACGCCCAATGCAATGTAGGGTACACTGATGACGCTTAAATCATTTTCTCTGATGGCTGCCATTTCGGAACTGGACAACGCTTGATAAGCTTCTTCCGTAAAATCTACGGATCGAAGGGCATCAATGATAAACACTTGGGCGATAATCATTCCCGTTAAAGAACCAATCGGATTAAAAGCCTGCGCTAAATTAAGGCGCTGTGTGGCTGTTTCTTTTGGACCTAAAGCTAAAATCAACGGATTAGAAGTGGTTTCTAAAAATGCCAATCCGCAAGTCATGACCCAGAGTGAAATTAGAAAGTAATTAAAAGTTTCGAATTTGGCCGCTGGAAAAAACAAGAAGGCGCCAATGGCATACAAGGTCAATCCTACGAGGATTCCAGATTTATAACTGTATTTTCTGATGAACAATGCTGCGGGCAAGGCCATAAAGAAGTAGCCAAAATAAAACGCGAACTGCACCAAAGACGCTTGCGTATTGGAGAGTTCTGGCATTACTTTTTTAAATGCCGACACCATCGGATTGGTCAAGTCATTCGCGATTCCCCACAATGCAAATAAGGAGGTAATCAATATGAATGGCAGGAGAATATTTCTGGATACGATTGGTTGTTTAGTTAGGTTTTTCATCATTATAAAGCGCGGTCTAAATGGGTGTAGCCACCATCAACAAACACCAATTGCCCGGTAGTATGGCTTGATACTTCTGACACTAAAAATGCGACCGTATTGGCAATTTCAGCAGTGGTGGTCATTCGGTTTTCTAAAGGAATATTTTTGGTGATTTCAGCCAAACGCTCTTCAGGATTTGGAAAGGTTTTCAACCAAGTTGCATACTGTGGCGTATCACATTCTGCAACAATTACGGCGTTGACGCGGATTCTATAGGGTAATAATTCTAAGGCCCATTCTCTCGTTAATGCATTTCTTGCACCATTGGCCGCAGCATACCCTGAGGTGCCACCTTGGCCAGTAACAGACGTCTTGGAACCAATATTGACAATCGCGCCTTTAGATTTTTTAAGCTCAGGCAACGCGTATTGCGCCATCGCATAATAATGTGCCACATTGCGCTGGATAGACCTCATAAAGTCATCGTAATTCCCAGATTCGAGTCCGACGCCATCATTAACCCCCGCGTTATTCACCAAGCCGTCAATACGCCCAAATTCTTTAATCACCTTTTCAACTGCGTGTTTGCATTCTTCCTTATTGGTCAGTTCTGCAATAGCATGAAAAACTTTTCCTCCGTTATCTTTTATGGTTTTTACAGCTTCTAAAACATCCGATTCTGTGCGTCCTACAATCACAGGAATTGCGCCTTCTTGGGCTAATAGATTACAAATACCGTTGCCGATACCTTTTGATCCTCCCGTGACAATGATCACTTTATCCTTTAGTTTTAAATCCATAGTTTCAATCTTTTAAATGGTACCACGTTTTTGCGTTGAGGCCCATAATGTGTTGTTGTTCGGTTTCTGTAAATTGGGCAATATATTGTTCTATAAGGCCAACTGTTTCGGCATAAGTTCCTGCCAATACACTTACTGGCCAATCGCTTCCAAAAAGTGTTCTCTTGGTTCCAAAGGCATTAAAAACCACGTCCAAATAAGGGTGGATAATGGTGTTGTTCCAATGCTTCCAATCGGCTTCCGTCGTTAATCCGGACACTTTACAGGCGACGTTTTCAAAACCTGAAAGGGTTTCGATATGACGTTTCCAAGTTTTAATTTTTCCGTCTTTGATGTAGGGTTTTGCACAATGATCGAGTATAAATTTCTGGTTAGGAAATGTGTTGACCAAGGCGATGGCTTCTTCCAGTTGATGTGGAAAAATCAAAATGTCATAGGTGAGATTGTGTTGTTCCAACTTAGAAATCCCCCGTTGAAAATCCTTCCGTAGCATATAACCATCAGGTTCTGCTTGAACGATATGCCGCAGACCTTTTAGGTTTTTATGGGTTGAAAAATGCTCTAAGCGCTCATCGATGGCATCACTGCCCAAATCCAACCAGCCCACAACACCTTTTATAAATGGATGTTTTTCGGCTAAATTCAATAAAAATTCGGTTTCCTTTTCTGAAGTATCCGCTTGTACGGCCACACATCCATCAAACTGATGCTGCTGCAACAAGGGCTGTAAATCTTCAGGTAAAAAGTCACGTTGAAGCACTGCCATGTCATCAGTAATCCACGCATCTCTTTGCGGATTAAAGCACCAAAAATGTTGATGTGCGTCTATTTTCATGAGTTTTTATCTATGGTTTTTTTGGACACATGCTGTGCGCGTTTAGCCATTTCCGTTTCGCTATTAAATTTTGAATAGTCTCGTTGAATTTATTTGTAAGCTACTGCAGTTTGTTCTTGAACCCCTAAACCATCAATCCCTAAACGCATCACGTCTCCAGGTTTTAAATAACGTTGCGGATTGAATCCTAATCCAACACCAAATGGCGTTCCTGTTGAAATCACGTCGCCAGGCAATAAGGTCATAAACTGACTGATGTACGACACCACATGCTGAACATTAAATATAAAATCGGAAGTTGAAGAATCTTGTAAACGCTCACCGTTCACTTCTAACCACAAATTCAAATTATTTGGATCTTTAACTTCATCTTTAGTAGCCATAAATGGTCCTAACGGTGCGAATGTGTCACAACCTTTCCCCTTACACCATTGGCCTTCTTTTTCAATTTGAAAAGCACGTTCAGACACATCGTTATGCAACACATAGCCCGCGATATAATCGTCGGCATCTTCTAACTCAACATACGATGCTTTTTTTCCAATAACGATGGCCAATTCCACTTCCCAATCTGTTTTTTCACTGTTTTTTGGAATGATGACATTATCGTTCGGGCCGACAATTGCGGTGGTAGATTTGAAAAACAACACGGGTTCTGATGGCACTTTCATACCCGCTTCAGCAGCGTGCTGTGCATAATTTAATCCGACACAAACCAATTTGGAAGGTCTGCCAATTGGCGATCCTAAACGTACAGCGTCATCCACTGTTGGGCAATTTTCGGCATTGGTTTTCAACCAGTCCTTTAAACGCTCCAATCCGTTGGTTTCGAAGAACTTTTCGTTAAAATCTTCACCAAAAGCGCTGACATCTATACGTTTATCTTCTAATTGCAATCCTGGTTTTTCTTGACCTTCTGATCCGAATCTTATGAGTTTCATTTTTGAGATATTTTTTATATGTTTTTAATATTTATCGGCACAACTATTCTGCGTGATGTGAATTAGGCTTAGCCATTCAATTTAATAAAACCGCCATCAATAGGAAAATCAGTTCCTGTGATAAACGATGCTTCATCACTACATAAATACAATGCCAAATGGGCTATTTCTTCAGGTTTCCCCATGCGTCCGATAGGTTGGGTCTTTGAAAGTTTCTCGAACATTTCAGCCTGATTATCTGGGTAATTTTTTTCTATAAATCCATCTACAAACGGCGTATGCACACGTGCAGGAGAAATACAGTTACATCTGATGCCGTCAGCCACATAATCTTTTGCTACGGAATAGGTCATGGTCAACACCGCGCCTTTAGTCATGGAATACGCAAAACGGTCAGAAATCCCAACCGAAGAGGCGATGGACGCCATATTGACAATTACCCCTTTGTTCTGCTTTTTAAAATATGGGATGGCCGCTTTCATACCGTTATAAACGCCTTTGATATTCACATTATACAAACGGTCCAAATCATCGGGATTGGTGTTTTCAATATTTCCAACATGCGCTATTCCGGCATTGTTTATTAAAATATCGATGGTATTAGTCTGCGCTAATTCCTTAAAAATGCCCTCGACTTGCTCTTGATTAGAAACATCACATTGATAAAAATTGGCTGACCCCTTCTCCTTTTCAATTTCTGAAACGGTAGTATTGCCATTATCTGTATTAAAATCTAAAATACAAACATGTGCGCCTTGTTTTGCGAATGTGGTCGCAATGGCTTTCCCAATTCCACTACCACCACCGGTGATGATGGCTGTTTTTCCTTTTAAACTAAATATCATAATTATGCGTTTTGTAGTTTTTTAGCCCAAACGTCTCCGTTAGGAAAACTATAGGTTTCTAATGATTCTGGTTTCATGGTGATGCTGTATCCTGGCTGTTGCGGTGGCATGTAAGCGCCATTTTTAATGACCACAGGATCGAAGAAATGTTCGTGTAAATGGTCTACATATTCAATAATCCGGTCTTCCATAGTGCCACTCACACAAATATAATCGATCATGGATAAGTGCTGCACATACTCGCACAACCCAACACCGCCCGCGTGTGGACACACAGGGACTTTATATTTTGCCGCCATTAATAAAATGGCTAATATTTCATTAACCCCACCAACACGACAGCTATCAATTTGACAGATTTGCAAAGCATCCGCCATAATTAATTGTTTAAACATCACCCTATTTTGACAATGTTCTCCCGTCGCCACTTTTATAGGTGCTACAGCTCTGGCAATTTTGGCATGACCCAAAATATCGTCCGGACTTGTAGGCTCTTCAATCCAATACGGATTAAATTTTTTGAGCGATGCCATATTTTCTATCGCTTCATCTACATCCCATTTTTGATTGGCATCCATCATCAATTGCAAATCGTCTCCAATTTCCTCACGAATGATCTGTGCACGGCGCATATCATCCTGCAAATCAGAACCGACTTTGATTTTCATGTGTTTAAACCCCTCCGCTTTCGCTTCTTGGCATAATCTGCGCATTTTATCATCGCTATAGCCCAACCAACCTGCAGACGTTGTGTAAGCCGGGTAGCCGTTTTTCAATAGAATATCAATGCGTTCTTGTTTGGTAGCCGCATTATTTTTAAGCAGTTCCAAAGCTTCCTCAGGAGTGATCGCATCAGTGATATATGTAAAGTCTACACATTTGACGAACTCCTCCGGAGACATGTCGGCAATCAATTTCCAAAGGGGCTTCCCTTCAACTTTAGCGTATAAATCCCACACTGCATTAACCACGGCACCTGTCGCCAAATGGATGACGCCTTTTTCTGGCCCCAACCAACGCAATTGACTGTCGCCCGTAATCATCTTCCAGAAATCGCCCATATTTTGAGTGAACGACTCCAAGGTTTTACCAATAATTAAATGTGAAAGCGACTCAATAGCGGCCACACATAATTCGTTGCCACGACCAATGGTAAAGGTCAATCCGTGACCTTCAAATTCAGGATGGTCCGTTTTTAAAATGACATAGGCCGCGGAATAATCCGGATCCGTGTTCATAGCATCTGAACCGTCCAGTTCATCACTTGTTGGGAAACGTACATCTTTAGTTAAGACTTCGGTAATGGTTATTGTTTGCTTCATCTTTTAATAAATAATGTTTAAGAGGGGAATGAATATGGCGCATCGATAACGACGACTCATTTCATAACCTTACAAATCTATAGTATGAATTGCATCAATTCAACTCATTATTCAACCCTAACTGATACTTTTTTTGCACTTAGTATATTTAAATAGTATCAGCAGTGAAATTACTATGCTTTTTTAAATATGCAGAAGGCGACATATTTTTTATGATTTTAAATTGGCGATTGAAATTCGACAAATTATTAAACCCTGACTCGTAAGCGATAGCAGCCACATTGAGCTCGTTTTCCATAAGAAGTTTGCACGCGTATCCAATCCTGATTTCATTAACATATTTTGAAAATGTTTTACGATGGACGCGCTTAAAGGATCGACTGAACGCTGAAGGATTCATATTGACGAGTTCCGCCACAGTCGCTAGATCCATATCGGTATTAAAGTTCTTAAAAATATAAGCGATGACTTTGTTGGACAGTTTTGGTTCTTCAAGTTTTAAGGAGGCCACATAGCCAGCACTTGCCAAAAGTTTAAAATCCTCATGTAATGCCAACTGATGTAAGATGCCAATAAATTGATGGGTTTTATTAAAATCAGTTTCATCATTTAAGTTGATGATGGCTTGCCGCAGGGCTTTGGGTAGATTTTTAAATAGAATGCCCTGCTCCGCTTTTTTAAATAACTCCACAATCGGTTTCATTTCTGTTAATTGCAGAAACCTTTCCCCTAAAAAATCCTCCTTAAAATGAATAGAAATGGCTTCGGCAATTAACGTTTTGTCGTCTTGAAAATATTTGGGGTCATTCAGCCACATGTGCGGCAGATTCTTCCCAATCAGCACCACATCTTTAGGCTGGAACTTCTTAATGCTATCGCCGATAAATCGGGTGCCTTTACTTTTAAGCACGGTGACCAATTCGAGTTCAGGATGGTAATGCCAAATTTTTAAAAAATTAGCATAACTATTCTTACGCACGGAAATGGTAGCCGTAGTAGTACTCCTATCTATTAAATGTAATTTCATCGCGATGAAAATAACACATTTGGCTCAAAATGGATACTAAAGTGCAAAAAAAGTATTGATTGAAGGGTTTACAATCCAACACATAACATTTATCAAGGATGAAGGCGCTTTAATTTCAATAGAAGAAGTAAAAAAATTAATATCTTTCAAGTTCCATTTTAAAACACTTTTCATGACATCAACAACTTTAAAATCGCTTCTTTTTGGAGCTCTGTTCGTTTCAATTAATTTATCTATAAATGCCCAAGCATTAAGCGGGACACAAATTGACAGTGTAGTCCAAAAAACAATGCAAACGTTTGACGTTCCCGGAATAGCTGTCGCAGTCTTAAAAGATGGCAAAATTTATCATAAAAACACCTATGGCGTACGTTCGGTAAAAACAAAGGCCCCAGTAAATGAGCACACGCTTTTTGGAGTTGCATCCAATACCAAAGCGTTTACAACCTCAGCCTTAGCGCAACTTATTGATCGTGGCGAACTGACTTGGGATACCAAAGTAATAGACGTTATTCCTGAGTTTCAACTTTATGATGCCTACGTGACTCGCGAATTCACAGTGCGCGATCTTGTAACCCACCGTAGCGGCTTAGGTCTTGGTGCGGGCGACTTGATGGTGTTTCCTGCTTCAAATACGACCACTAAAGACGAGATGATTCACAATCTTCGTTATTTAAAACCGGTATCCTCCTTCCGCAGTCAGTTTGATTATGACAACTTATTATATATTGTAGCTGGTGAAATTGTTTCAAGAATTTCAGGACAATCCTTTGATGATTATATCTCCGATCACTTCTTCAAACCGTTAAAAATGGAACGTTCCTTATTGTCGATTCCTGAAATAAAAGCGGATCCAAATAGAATTGACGGTCATGCGCCAGTTAATGGCACTTTAGAATTGACAACTGATACCTTTACGCAAATCTCTACACCTGCAGCCGGTATTTATGCCTCTATCAACGATATGAGTACGTGGGTACAAGCCCAATTGAATGATGGAAAATATGGCGAAAAATTGACCGACAGTCTTTTTAGCACCAAAGCTCATAGAGAAATGTGGACGCCACAAACCTTAATTAGAAGTGGCAAAGGCCCTTATAATACTCATTTTTCCGCCTATGGTTTAGGATGGTTTTTGAGCGATGTGAATGGCTATTTTCAAGTGACCCACACGGGAGGACTGTTAGGAATCGTGAGCCAAGTCACCATGATTCCTGAATTAGATTTAGGAATAATCGTTCTGACCAACCAACAAAGCGGTGCGGCATTTAGCGCGATCACCAATTCTATTAAGGATGGTTATTTCGGTATCAAAAACCAAGACCGCATTAAACAATACAATGAACGCCGATTGGCGGGTGAAAAAGATGAGGAACGTATTGTTTCTGAATTAGAAAAAGATATTGCCGCACAACTTAAAAGTAAAGCTCCAAAACCGAATCTTTCAGATTATGTTGGGACGTATAAGGACAATTGGTTTGGCAATGTTGCCATAACGAAC
The DNA here is from genome assembly GCF_947500795.1 of uncultured Gelidibacter sp. Classification (GTDB taxonomy): domain Bacteria; phylum Bacteroidota; class Bacteroidia; order Flavobacteriales; family Flavobacteriaceae; genus Gelidibacter. Next base: position 56,450 of record NZ_CANMTE010000004.1, read on the forward strand.
CAAAACGGCACACTTCATTTTAAATCTGAAAAATCGTCAGATTTAACTGGAACGATGACCTTTTACAAAGGAACAACCTACGTAGTGCGTTGGAATGACGCCGCATTAAAAGCGGATGCTTTTGTGAATTTTAATTTAGACACTCAAGGGAAAGCGGTTGGTTTTATGATGAGTCCGATTTCGCCACTGACGGATTTCAGTTATGATTTCCAGGACTTGGAATTTCATAGAGCGGAATAATCCTAATAACCTCTAAACTATTGAATTTGGAATTCATGAGGCTAAATTAATCTTAAGTGTACTTATGCTTATCGAAGGATAAAATTGCCATTTAAAAAGTGTAATAATTTAAATAATTGATCCCATGTATTCCAAAAAAGAAATAGCTGCTTTTATCAAAAGAGCTCCCATCCTTCAGGATATTATAGATGCAAAGGTTGTGACTTGGATAAATCCCGAGTTACAACCTTTTATAAGCGCCCCTAAATTCTCCCTAGGTCTGAAAGACATGGAGGACGCTGAACAGTTATGGATGCGTTTTGCACCGTTTTTTGTAAAAGCTTTTCCAGAGACTATTGAAAGCCACGGCATTTTAGAATCGCCCCTCAGAGAAATTCCGAATATGAAATCTGCTTTGGAAAGCAGTCACGGAAACTTTGAAGGGCGATTGTTTTTAAAATGTGATAACGAACTCCCAATTGCAGGCTCAATTAAAGCTCGTGGTGGTTTTTTTGAAATCATCAAATATGCGGAGACATTAGCGCTCGACGCAGGACTTTTGAAAAAGGATGAGGATTACAGTAAGTTGTTGTCTCCTGAATTCCGCGAGTTTTTTGGTAGGCATAAAATCGGCGTGGCCTCTACGGGAAATCTCGGACTTAGTATTGGCATCATGAGTGCCACCTTAGGGTTTGAAGTCACTGTTTACGTTTCAGCTGATGCCAAACAATGGAAAAAAGAGCTGTTGCGCGAAAAAGGTGTTATTGTTGTTGAATTTGAAGGCGATTTTAGTGAAGCTATTTTAGCTGGACGCCAACAAACATTGACGGACCCGAATGCACATTTTGTTGATGATGAAGATTCCGAAGATTTATTTATCGGCTACACGAGTGGTGCGCTTAGGATTGCCGAGCAATTAAAAGCCCAGAATATTACCGTGGATGCGGATCATCCGTTGTTTGTGTACTCCCCTTGCGGCGTAGGCGGCTCTCCTGGCGGCATCGCATTTGGGTTAAAGCAACTATATGGAGATCATGTCCATTGTTTCTTTATAGAGCCCATACATAGCCCTGGCGTTTTAACCGGTTTGATTACTGGTGAGATGAGCAAGATTAGCGTACAAGATATTGGCTTGGACAATCACACAGAAGCAGATGGACTGGCGGTGGGACGGCCTTCTAATTTCGCCACAAAAATCAGCAAACATTTCATAAGTGGCATTTTGACCGTTGAAGATGATGAGCTATTTAAACTATTAGTACAATTAAAAGATGCGGAAAATATCTTTTTAGAACCTTCAGCCACTGCAGGCTTCATAGGGCCACAACGCATCCAAGCTTCAGAATACGCCAAAACACATCGCCTCAACTTGAAAAATGCCACTCATATTGTGTGGGCTACAGGTGGTTTATTGGTGCCAGAATATCAAAGGGACGCTTTTTATGAAAAAGGGAGCCGACTATTGAAAGGGGAATAATTCATTTCTAAATATAAGCTCATAAATCAGTTATCAATAAAAAACATCACCCCAAGAAACATTGACAAAACTTAAGCTCTTTACAAAAGAAATCCTCCTATTCTTTCCAATTACCATTTGGCTAATTCTCATTCTAACGGAATCATTATTGGTAAGATTTCATGAAGTTTTTGCGTTGTTGGTGGCTTTAATTCCACTACTGACGCTCATTATTTTCATTTTTTATCTTTTGATATTTAGTATCAAACGCTCTAAAAAAAATATGCTCTTATTATCCTTGATTGTTTTGATATCCGCAATAAGATATACGCACCATTGGATATCTTTCAAAGAAGCCCCAACACAGGATGCTATTGAATTAAAGGTAATGACATGGAACCTACAGCGATTAGGTGCACTCTCCGAGGCTCATAATTCGACCACAAATATGACAAAGTTGATATCAGAAATGGAATCACATAAGGTAGATGTTGTGATGCTTCAAGAAATTAGCAAACTACAAACTCAGCAACTTGCAAGTAAATTAAACTTGTCTTCTGACGATTTTCAATGGACCAGTTATTATAATGGTGCCAGAGGCGGCTTAGCAATTGTGCTTTTAAATAGATCGTCTTGGACGTTAATCAACAAAAAAATTACGGATCTTCCTCCGTCATGGAAATCTGTATTTGCGGAAATAAAACACAGTTCAGGTCAAACTGTAAATTTAATGGGCGTTCATATATCACCGCCAAAAGTGACCGACTCACAAGTAGAAAAAGCCGCCAAAAACTTACTGAAAGGTGATGTGCTCACCTTAAAAACCCTCTTGAGAAGATATGTGTATCAGGCCAAAATACAGAATAAACAAATTAACAAGATTAGAGGTTTGGTCAATGGTTTTAAAGACCCAACGATTATTGCGGGCGACTTCAATTCTACAAGTCAACTTCCGGTGCACACTGAGCTTCGAAAATCGCTTACAGACGCATGGCTAGAGGGAGGAAACGGAATGGGTGCAACACGTTACTGGGCTGGTATATTACCATTCCGGATTGACTATATTTATGCGACCAATCAATTTAAGGTAGCCAATACGTATTTGAACGATGCGGATTTTTCAGACCATACACCAGTGCTTTCCGAACTCTTTTTAGAGCGCTAAGCGTTTAAAAGCTTATCAATTCATCTTTACTTAAGAGCATTAGGAACAGATGATTCTTCGCTGTCAATAATTGGTACTTCATCAAAAAACAAAAACCCCATAAACAAGATGTTCACAGGGTTTTCCACTTTGCGGATTAACAAAATGCACTCTATTATTGGCTGAGTTTATGATACTTTTCTATATGATGAAGAAATTCCGAAACCTTCTTTTTCATTTTTAAGCCTATCTTTTGACATTTACTTTCAATAGTGACTTTGGAAAGAAGTGTTCTATCATGATGTTCTTCCTTTTCTACCTGCACTTTTCCGTTTGGAAAATAGATAGTAAATAGGCGATCTTGATCTTGTTGAAAGAAATAAAACTCGTAGGACAACCAATTCACAAATTGATCATACTTCTCAGAACATGAAAACGACAATTGGAAATCCCAATTATGAGCTTCTTCATCCCTAAAATCCTGTTCATGTTCCATTAAAACTTTCATAGCTTCTTCTTCATTAACTTAACCTTGGCTTAATTAAATTGCGTTGATCCTCTGAATTTAACTGATACCAAATGCCGCTTTTCCTGCACTCTCTGCTTCTATTTTTGACATTAGGGAAAGGATTATTTTCTTTCCGAACTGTTTATAATCGTCGGCTTGTAATTCTGTATTTTCAATCTTATTTATGATAGTTGGCAAGAAATGCTCCGCAGCATCCTTTTTAATAGCATCCAATTTATCAGAAGTTCCAATGAGAATAATGCCATCAATCCCTCCATTTCTCAAACTTTTCAAACTATCAAACGCACCATCCTCGCCATCGAGATACTGTTGCACAACCACACGGTAACCCTGATCAAACGCTATATGTTGTATGCTATTTAACATACTGCCATAAATCTTTGAATCAATATGTGGGACAATCACCGCAATCGTATTACTCTTTTGAGATCTCAGTGCAATGGCAGAGTTATTTGGAACAAAGTCACAGCTTTCTGCCAATTCTTTAATAATTCGTCTCGTTTTTAAACTAATATCTTTCTTGTCACGTAACGCCTTAGATACCGTTGACACGGAATATCCGCTCATTTTTGACAAGGTTTTCATCGTTACTTCCATCATAAATCATTTATTAAAAAATTAAAAGTGCCATCTTACAAAGGCTTCCATTGCTGCATAATGTGATAGACCTAAACGATCATAAATCTCTGCAGTTTCCTTATTTCTGTCTTCAGCACGCTGCCAGAACTCTCTAGAATCTGATCCTTGGAACACAACACCATCTTTTTGAGATTGGTGCTTGAAAATTCCATGACGTTTTTCCAATACCTGCTCAGGGCTCATTGGTACAGCCATTTCTATTTCGTCAACATTCCACTCTTGCCATGCACCTCTGTAAAGCCATACACGACAATCTTTCATAAACGGCTTATCCTTTAGTCTTCTTACAGCTTCAAATACCGCATCTAGACATACTTTATGCGTTCCGTGTGGATCGGCTAAATCGCCAGCAGCATAGATTTGATGTGGTTTAATGCTTTCAATTAAATCTACCGTTAATTGAATATCTTCTTCCCCTAATGGTTTTTTATCAATGGTTCCTGTTTCATAGAAAGGCATTTCCATAAAATGGATTTGTTTATCCGTCAAGCCCACAAAATGACTTGTAGCCCTTGCCTCACCTTTTCTGATTAAACCCTTGATGTAACGTGTTTCAGGAATATCAATTTCACTAGGTTTTTTCTCTTTTAGTGCTTTAAGCATTTTTGCGTAAATCTTCGCAGTTGCATCGCTGTTGATTCCAAATTTCTCATTGTAATCAATCACGAAATTTGCAAATCTCAGCGCCTCTTCATCTGCAACGGCAATATTCCCTGAAGTTTGGTAAGCCACATGTACATCATGACCTTGCTCGTGTAACCTCTTAAACGTTCCTCCCATACTGATGATATCATCATCTGGATGCGGACTAAAAATCAATACGCGTTTTTTAGCTGGTTCCGCACGCTCTGGACGCTTAGAATCGTCTGCATTAGGTTTTCCTCCTGGCCATCCCGTAATGGTATGCTGTAGGTCATTAAAAATTTTAATGTTGATATCGTACCCATTACCATAATCGGCCAATAAATCGCTCATCCCATTTTCAATATAATCTGCTTCTGTAAGCATAAGGATTGGTTTATTAAGATGAAGCGCCAATCCGGTTACCGCTTTTCTAATAAGCTTGTCCGTCCAAGTAACTTTTTCAACCAACCAAGGCGTGTTGATACGTGTTAATTTTGAAGCGGCACCTTTATCCAACACAAACGTTGCATTGTTGTGCTCTTGTAAGAAAGACGCAGGAACTTGGTTAGTGACCTGTCCTTCTACTGAAGCTCTAATAATAGCCGATTTAGCTTCACCCCAAGCCATAAGGATGACACGCTTTGCTTCCATTATTTTCTTCACACCTAAAGTAATAGCCGTTTTTGGTGTGTTGACTAATCCAGCAAAATCTTTACTAGCCGCCACTCTTGTAATATGATCTAAAGCGACCAAGCGTGTTTTAGAGTTTTGTAATGATCCAGATTCGTTAAAACCGATATGTCCATTACCACCAATACCTAAAATCTGTAAATCGATGCCACCTAATGCCTCAATTTTCGCTTCATAACGGCTACAGTAATCCGCAATATCTGCCTTAGCTAATGTTCCATCAGGAATATGACAGTTTTCTGGAAGAATATCTATCTGATCAAATAGCAAGGTTTTCATAAATCGTACATAGCTATTCACCGAGTCTGGCTCCATTGGATAATATTCATCCAAATTAAAAGTCACAACATTCTTAAAGCTTAATCCTTCTTCTTTATGCAAACGCACCAATTCCGCATACAAACCTTTTGGTGAAGAGCCTGTAGCCAATCCCAACACGCAAGGTTGCTTTTGAGATTGCTTCACTTTAATTAGTTTCGCTATTTCCTTAGCAATGGCTTTAGAAGCCGCATGGGAATCTTCATACACTTTGGTGTTAATGTTTTCAAACCTTTTTTCGAAACCAGTCGCTTTATCGATTGTGCTTTTTAACATGGCTATTTATTTAATTATTAATGACTTTAATATTGTTTTGTAAAATTTGTTCCATAACCCAACTTGCGTTGGCTGCTGTTTTCCCGGTTGAAGGATGCAAAACATCTCCAACCAAGTGTGATTTTATGTTTTGAACATGATGCAATTGGATATGTTTTGGATGGGCGATGGTTAAGCTTTCCCTTTCATCATCACGCTCTAAAACGATAGGATATTCTCCAAATACTGAAAAGGTAATATTCCCCTTATTTCCATAAACCTTAACGATATCCTCGCGTTTATCCGCTCCAAAATTCCAAGTTCCATATCCCGTAATTCCGGATTCATGGCTCCATTTACCTGTTACAAAATCCTTTGCCGAATACAATCCCAATTTATTTTCTGCCGTTCCTTCTGCTCTATTTATATCGCCCAATAGAAATATAAATAAATCCAATCCGTGGGAGGCCAAATCATCAAAGTAGCCACCTGGAGCGATTGTAGCATCGGTGCGCCAATTATATGCTTTAGACAAATCAAGTTCATTAGCAGGTTTACTAAACTGCCAATGGATGTGACGGATTCCGCCAATTTTCTCTTGATCTATCCATTCTTTTACTTTCAAGAATCTAGGTAATGACCTTCTATAATAAGCGACAAACAGTGGTACATCTTTATCTGAAAATGCCGCATTAATCCGTTCACAGGCCTCGTAACTTGGTGCCATCGGTTTTTCAATACAGCATACTTTACCCGCTTCTGCTACTTTTAAAGCATAGTATTCATGCGTATCTGGAGGTGTCGCAATATAAACGGCATCAATTTCTGGGTGATTTATCAACGCATCGGCATCATCATAAAAATGAGGCACGCCATGTCTTTTTGCATAATCTTCAGCTTTAGAAAGAGTTCTTCCCATCACCGCAAAAAGCTCAAAACCATCAGTCTTTTGATATGCCGGACCGCTCTTTACTTCAGCAACGCTCCCGCAACCAATCATTCCCCATTTATATGTTTTGTGCTCCTTCATTTAAAAATCCTCCCGCGTTTATAAATCCATTTTAATTATTTAGTCCAACTTTTAATTTTATGACCCCAAAGAGCAAAGAATAAAATGATGAAATAACATGGAATCAAAATCCAATAGCTACTTGTTGACGCTGTAGACAATGCCTCAGCTTCCTGGATACCAGTAGCAACCAATTCATGTTTATTTGCATCTACCATGCGTCCGTATAATGGTGGAATGATAGCACCACCAGAAATTGCCATAATCAATAATGCCGAAGCCGTTTTTGTATGTTTTCCTAAACCATCTAAAGTTAAAGGCCAAACTGCTGGCCAAACTAAAGCGTTTGCAATTCCTAAAGCAGCCACAAATAATACTGATGTGAATCCTGAGGTTGATAAAATCAACACACTAAAAATGATTCCTAATATGGCACTCCAAACAAGAGCGTTCTTTTGTGAGATGTATTTTGGAATTAAGAATACCCCTAAAGCGTAAGTGGCTACCATAGCCATAAGCGTATACGTGGTAAAGAATTTAGCTTCCGTAGCAGGAATTCCTAATGATATCCCATAAGCAATGATGGTATCTCCAGCAATAACCTCAGCTCCAACGTACACAAATAAAGCTATAACACCCAACCATAATTGAGGGTACTGAAATATACTTTTTTGAGTAGATCCGCCTGTTGTCACTTCATCTTCTACCGCTGCTTCAACATTAGGCAAGGCCGCTTTTCTGATTAAAAATGCGAAAACAAAGAGGACCACCGCCATTACAATGTATGGTGTGTGGACACTATCGGCCATAGTATCTAAAAGAACCGATTTTTCATCGTCAGAAACGCTTCCTAATTTTTCGTTTACTTCGTCAATACCAGATAATAACAAGGCACCAAAAATCACAGACCCAAGAGCACCTGCAACTTTATTTGCAATTCCCATCATAGCCATACGTTTTGCGCCACTTTCAATTGGGCCCAAAATAGTGATGTACGGATTGGCAGCGGTTTGACAGATGGTCATTCCGATACCTTGAATAAAAATAGCGACTAAAAACAACCAATACGTACGGGCATCAGCCGCAGGGATAAACACCAAAGCACCAACAGCCATAATTGCCAAACCTAAGGAAATACCATTTTTATAGCCTACTTTATTGATAATGTATGAGGCTGGTAATGCCATCACTACGAAAGAAATATAGGACGCCGTAGCCACTAAATAGGATTGGGCCTCAGTAAGTTCGTTAATGGTTTTCATGAAGGGAATTAACGCTCCATTGATCCATGTTACAAAACCAAAAATGGCGAAGAGTCCACCGATGATGACGATTGGGACAAAATTATTTTTCGTTGTTGTACTCATATTGACAAGATTTTGGTTAGTGACTTAGTTAGTTTTGGTTTTTAATTTAGTAAGCGTATTTATATTATAGTCTATTGGTCAATAAATAATTGTAAGATCAAACACCTAATTTTTCACTCAAACTCTGTAACAGTTTGAATTGGTTTTTGGCGCGATCCAAATTGTGTTCTGGGTATTTCGTTTTGAAATAGACATCTCCATTGAGATAATCTGTTAAAAAGCGTAACCCAATTATAAAAATCATTGTCTTCGCTCCCAACGGCAAATATTTCAATTCGGTTGGCGTTAAGGACGAATTCATTTTCTTTAGAAATCCTTCTCTAAATGCATTGTAATAATCCACATTAAATTCTACCAAATCGAGGTTGGTTTCGTCTTCTGCGGCAGTATTACAGATGGTTCTAATAGCATCACCAAAATCATAATGCACAATTCCTGGCATTACCGTATCTGTATCAATCAGACAAAGCCCTTTATCGCGCTTGTTAAATAACACATTGGATATTTTAGTATCATTATGTGTGACACGCACTTTAATATCTCCAGTTTCTTTTAAATTCTGAAGAATATGCATTTCCTCTTTAGCATTTTCCACCAACTCTATATAAGGTTTGGCAGTTTCCAATCGCTCACTTGATGCCAAACGCTTCGCCTCTTCAAATTCCCAATATCTAAAAGACATATCATGGAATTTAGGAATCACTTCGGTCAACTTGGAAGCGTCAAAATCGCTCGTCAAGGTTAAAAATTGACCTAATAATCGGCCTCCTTCGTAAGCTATACTTTCGTTAGAAACAGCCTCATGCGTGACACTTTTATCAATAAAATGCATGAGGTTCCAATAATTTCCTTCATCACCTCTATAATAGGAATCCCCAGTTTTTGTGGTATAAAAACTCAGAATTCGTCTGTTTTGTTTTTTAGGTGATAAGTGACTTAGCTTCTCCTTAATATGTTTACTAATGAGCATTTTATTTTCGATAAGTCCCGGAACATCTTTAAAAACCCCGTGATTGATGCGTTGCAAGACGAAATAAGGCTTCTTTTTGGTTTTTATCAAATAGGTATCATTGATATGACCAGAAGCCAATTCTTTGTAAGTATCAAACTCAGCGTCGTGCTCAAATTGTCCGAAAATAAATTTTAATCTCTCTGTCATCATCTTACCATAGTTTTTCTGGATATACGCCTTGCGCCTTCAGTTTCCCTATGGCAGCCTCTACAATTGCTTTATCTTCTTTATAAGTGACACCAAACCACTGTGCATCCGATTTAAGGACTTCTACACTTGCAATGTCTGATCTTAAAATTTCATTGACGACGTAGGGTATAAAAAATTCAGCTTTTGGATTGTTCTTGTTGACTTTTAAAAATGCATCAAACAACTCGCCGCCAAACTCGAAACATTTTGGTGTAAAACCCCAAAAATTCATAGACACAATTGTATCGCCATCGATAGGAATAAACTTACCGTTTTCATCTTTTCTCTGAAGTTCTCCATCAATTTTCTCAATATGCGTACGTTCAGTAACATCAATCAAATATCCGTTTTCATCAACATCACATTCTCCCCTAGCCACATGTCCATGATCTGACACTGTGTTTTTGAGCAGATACGCCATCATATTAAAATCATAAGAATCCTTATTTTTTTCAGATAAGGACTTTGCCATAACTTCAAATGCTTCTCTCCCATAAAAATCGTCGGCGTTAATAATGGCGAAATTTTCATTTACGGCCTCTTTAGCCATTAAAAGCGCATGACCTGTACCCCAAGGTTTGGTCCTGTTTGGATCAATATATTTTTCTGGAACACTATCAAATTCTTGATACACGTAAGCCACTTCAGCTTTACCTTCCAGTTTCTTATCTATTCTTTCTCTGAATTCTTTTTCAAAACTTTTTCTTATGATAAAGACAAATTTGCCAAACCCAGCTTGAAGGGCATCATATAACGAAAAATCAATGATGGTATCCCCTTGTGGTGTAAAGGCATCCATTTGTTTTAAACCACCGTACCTACTCCCCATTCCTGCAGCCAAAATGACCAATGTCGGTTTGTTTGTTTCTACCATGTATTTAATTTTTTACTCTTGAATTAATTGGTTGAGCATCAACTTTAAAATATTGAAATCCATTTCAATAAAATTGCTGATATTACACAAACCTAAGGTTTGAGTTTTAAATATCAAAGGAATTTTCATAAATTGTGCTCGAACACAGTAATGCGAATATAAACATCTATTGCGTGCTATACAAATGTCAATCATGAAAAAATACACCATTAAAGATATTGCCCAATTGGCAGGCGTATCAAAAGGAACTGTTGATAGGGTCATCCATAACAGGGGCAATGTCGCGAAAGACGTAGAACAGAAGGTGAGAGCGCTGCTTGAGGAGATTAATTATCAGCCCAATTTGCTTGCACGGAATTTAAAAAACAATAAAATATTTAACATTGGTGTGTTGATTCCTGACCCGGAAATAGATGCCTATTGGGCCGTTTGTATAGATGGTATTAATAGTGCGTTAGCGGAGTTTAGTGCTTTTGACGTGCGAATAAATACTTTTTTATACGATCCGACGGATACGGCCGATTTTCTTATTCGAAATGAACACATGTTAGAAACCTCGCCTGATGTCATTTTGATGGTGCCTTTATTTTACAAAGAAGCGACAAGCGTCCTACAACACTACCAATCTTTAAACATACAAGTAGGAACTTTTAACAACCAAATTACTTCGTCTTCCGCAAGTTTTATAGGTCAAGATCTTTATCAGAGTGGTAGAATTGCCGCCAAATTGCTTCACAGTATTAGTAAGAATGGTGATATGGCCATCATTCATATTGATGAGAAATATAAGAATGCGGTGCACATGCAGGAAAAGGAAAAAGGATTTAAAAGTTATTATGCCGATTTAGAAGGATTCGAGTCCTCTATTTTAAAATGCAAGATTAAATATGTTGAAACTGAAGATAAATTACGCGACTTTTTAAATGCTCATCCTAATTTGGAGGGGATCTTTGTCACCAATTCAAAAGCTTATCATGTTGCCCGTTTATTGGAAGCGGAACATAAAACCCACATTAAACTGGTGGGTTATGATTTAATTTCCCAAAATGTCAATTACCTAAATTCTGGTACTATAGATTTCCTAATTCATCAGAATCCGCGACAACAAGCTTATTTAGGCTTAAAATATTTAATTGAGCATTTGGTATTTGACAAGCAAATTCCTGAAAAGTTTCTATTGCCTATTGATATTATCAACTCAGAGAATGTGACGCCTTTTTTAAGACCCTAATAGTTTTCAAGTTGCAGTTTCCCGAAGGATGAGGCCGTATGAAATTCGGGAGTTTCAGTTTGCGGATCTACCCACGTGATCCACGTAGGTTCAAATTCGCCGTTTTTCTGTTGGTTATATTTTGCGCGATAAATGCCTGCTTCTATAGTTGCATCGCCTTGAATCAGCTTAAACTCCTTTAAAGTTTTCATACTGAGCGCCACTTCCACACAGAAATAATCTTCAGTCATATGAGATTTAATATCGATGGCATCTTTCGGCCAATCCCATGTAAAATCGAATTGCCTATTTGGTCGTGCCATAAAATCCTGAACTCTTGCCAGCGGATCAATTTCAAGACAATAATAAGGATCTAGATATTTATCCGACCTTAAAAACAGTTCTACTCTATCAGAATTATCGACACTCTTTTTGGAATTATCAGAACTGTCAATATGCAGGTGACTGTCGCTTACTATATAGGACACAAAGAGTGTTTCGCCATCATGAAGCGCACGGAATTCAATATCGCCGACAGATTCAAAATGCCACGGCGATGAAAAATCGGTTAACACAACAGCGTTCTCCCACAACGGATGATCTACCCTCCCATTGATACTCATATGATTGACATCAACCTTATTGACTTTGTACGTTTTCATAATTTATGGAGTACAAACATGCTACCTGTTGCCTATAAATAAAGCATCGAAAACAATGCCATTAGGACCATATGCAAGTAGTGTTTTAATTGTTATTTAGATTATTATTTTGAGCAATGGGCTCCGAATCGGCCACGTTTCAAAAATATAAAAGTAACAATTAACTCTTGTGTTTTCTCTACATAAATAATTTACACGATAATTAAAGAAATTATTATCCGTACACAATTAAAGCTTTCGACTTTAAATATTGCGACGGTATTCTATTGAAAGCCATGTACCTGTGACGCTTAACAATTTAATTTCTGTCGCTTTTTACATTAAAAACCAGCGGATTGGAATTTGACTTTTTCAAGACTGATAGCAACTCTACAAGTGGCAGTTCTATGGAATAGGAACCGGTATGGGAAGGACACATCACACAATCATCAAAATAGAATTCGACCACATCATCATTAATTACAAAATTGTTCTTACTGGCAAAAAAGTCGGATGATGAGACTTCCCAACAATCATAATACATATTAGAATCTTGAATATTACTTGTGATCTTTCTGTTTAAAATGTTCAATACTTCTTCTTCTGATCCTTGATTAAAAAAATCTTCAAAGTTCATAAAGACACCTCTATTCAAATCAAAGTTAAAAGCATCAAAAGAATAGCTGGGGTGCATTGCGCCTGAATAAAAGTTTTCTTTGTAGAATAGGACACTGACCAGCTGATCATTCACTACATAAATTTTATAATCTATAAACCGTTCTTCCCTAAAATTTGCCGCTGTAACACTATCACATAACATTTTATTTATTTTGATTTCAGATATTGTAGTCTTGATATTGACATAGTAATTGGTGATAAAATTGTTGAAATTTACGTGAGTCCGTTTCAATGATTCGTTCAGTAACGGATACTTAAAGTTGATTTTGTAATCCTTATGTTCTTCAACATATCTTTTATCAATGATCAATTTTTGATAGGCAGATCTTTGATCTTTCTTCTCAATGAGTTCTTTCTGCTTAAATTCGATAGAAAGCGACTTTCCCAAGTCCTTTATATCTTTTTCGTTTGCCTGAACACTGTCTTTTGGAAGTGGTAACGCTTCTTCAGATTTTTCAATATCCTGAAGCTCAACTTTCGGATTGTCGATCTTACAACTTGAAAATAAAAAAATCAGAAGAATTATATATGCGTATTTCATAATGTGGTTTCTAAATGTTTACCTATAAAAATATCGCTAATTATGGGACAATAACATGACATCCCTCATAGAAGCTGATTTAGTAACGTATTTAAAAACCGCACTACCTTATTAAGGGATATCGTTTAAAAAAAAGACTTCGGTGACCATTACCGATCGTTCACAAATGAGTAGATATAATGGGATTCCCACGTAATTATCCTTAAATTTTGTATTTTTATCAATTCTAATTTTTCGCTAAAATTCATGTTCGAACGAGATCAACAAAAAGTATTTAAAACCCTTTTAGGGGCAGTTTCTGAAGGTGTCATCATAGTCGATGAAAACCAAACTATTGTGGAGATCAACACTTCCGCTGAAACAATTTTCGGATACTCAAGAGAAGAACTTGTAGGACAACCCCTTAACACTTTGATTCCTCAACAATATCATGCCAACCACGGTGGGCATTTTAATAAGTTTATGGAAAAGCAGGAACGAAGACAAATGGGAAAAGGCCGTGATATTTATGGCAAAAGAAAAGATGGAACTATTTTTCCTGTAGAAGCTGGACTGAATCCTTTTGAAATTTTTGATAAAACATATGTCATGTCACTTATCATTGACATTAGCGATCGAAAAAAACAGGAAAAGCAAATCTTAGAACTTAATGAAAGGTTAGAGAAAAAAGTTGAAGAACGTACCAAAACGTTGAATCAAATTGTCGAAGAGCTTAAAATTGCAAACACTGAGCTAGATATTGAAAATAAACGCCGGATTAAAGCAGAGGAAAAAACTAAAATGGCTCTTAAAAAAGAAATAGAGCTTAATGAACTAAAGACGAAATTCCTCTCCTTGGTGTCTCATGAATTTAAAACACCTTTAAGTGGTATTTTAACATCTACAGTGTTGTTAGGAAAATATAAGCTGGCAGAGCAACAAGAAAAAAGGGATAAACATCTCAATACCATCATCAATAAAGTTCATTACCTCAACAACATCCTGAATGATTTCCTTTCCGTAGAACGTTTGGAAACCGGAAAAGTAAACTACTCGTTTAAAACGTTTAAATTAAGTAAGGTACTCAATGAGGTTATTTACAATGCGAATATGCTTTTAAAGGACGGGCAGAAAATCAATTACCCTGAAAATATTGATGACCTATCACTACATCAAGATGAAAAAGTTTTAGAGTTATCATTGTCCAACATTGTTCATAATGCCATTAAATACTCTCCAGAACATACTAATATCGATATCAAAATCACCCAAGACCACAATACCACAAGGTTCAAAATAAGTGACCATGGTATTGGTATCCCAGATTCAGAGCAAAAGAATATATTTAACCGTTATTTCAGAGCTGAAAATGTATTAAACATTCAGGGTACAGGCATTGGACTGAATATTGTTAAAAGCCATCTCGAAAATTTAGGAGGCACCATAAAATTTACAAGTATAGAACACGAAGGCAGTGTTTTTGAATTTACATTACCAAATAATGCACACTAATGAAAAGATTATTACTAATAGAAGATGATACCGTTTTAAGAGAAAATACAGCAGAGTTATTAGAACTTTCAGATTTTCAGGTGATGACCGCTCCCAATGGAAAAATTGGGATGCATCTTGCCAAGGAACACCTTCCCGATCTTATAGTTTGTGACATTATGATGCCAGAAATGGACGGTTATGCGGTATTGGAAGCGCTGTCTAATGATGCAAACACGAAGCACATTCCCTTTATTTATTTATCTGCAAAAACTGAACGCCACGATGTAAGAAGAGGAATGAATTTGGGTGCAGACGACTATATTACCAAACCATTTAGTGAAGAGGAACTTATTAGCGCCATTGAAAGTAGGCTCTCTAAAGTTGCTATAATAAGAGAATCCCAAAAAGACACGGTTGACGAAAACCATACCGAATTAAGGACTTTAAATGACCTTAAAAACTTTTTTGATGACAATGGTGAAACCTTAATTGTTGCCGAAGGCGAAAATATTTATGAAGAAGGCCACCATGCCAACACTATTTATTTAATCAACAAAGGCCTTGTAAAATGTCATAAATTAGATGAGCAAGGGAAAGAATTGACGACAGCCTTGCATAAAGAAGATGATTTATTTGGCTACACATCGTTTACAGAAAACACGCCTTACCAAGAAACCGCAACGGCGATCCAAAAATCCGAACTTGTTGGTGTTTCTAAACATATCCTTAAAGGAATTCTCAATACGAACCATCAGGTCACTTTGGAATTGATCGATTTACTGACGGAAGATTTAAAAGGCACCAAAGATCAACTCTTACAGATGGCTTACAGTTCTGTTCATAAAAAAACGGCTACTACCATTCTAAAATTTGCCGAAAAACTGAACAAGAAACCTGACGAGGCTATCAGAATCTCAAGAAACGATTTGGCTAGTGTGGCTGGTATTGCTACGGAAACATTAATTAGAACCATGTCTTCTTTTAAAAAGGAAGGGATTTTAGAAATTGAAGGTAGAAATATCAGAATTTTAGATATTGAAAAACTTAAAACCATAAGTTAGGAGGTCTTCAAAGTCAAACATGACTTTTATCATTTTTTAAGGCGGCAATGCCCTTTACATTTGTTTCACGAAGACTGAACAAATGAAAAATATATTATTGCCAACGGATTTTTCTGAAAACTCATTGAACGCTATTACATATGCGTTGAATTTGTTTAAAGATTCCGCATGTAATTTTTATTTATTGCACGTTGTAAAACCGAGCGATATAGGGTTTAGTGATTCCCCGTACCTTGTATCGAGTTTACAGATTAATGATGTGTACACCCAAACTGCAAAGGCCCGGTTAAGAGATCTCCTCACCCATTTTTCCACTAAAATAACGACCAACAAAAAGCATAAGTTTTATGCTATTACAGATACTAATTTCCTAATTGAGTCCATCAGGCAACAAGTCAGCGAGAAGAACATCAGTTTGATTGTTATGGGAACCAAAGGCGCTACAGGTCTTAAAAAAATTATTGTAGGCAGCAACACTGGAGATGTTATTACTAAAGTCCATTGCAATGCCTTAGTTGTTCCTGAAAACGCTACTTACAAAGAGTTAAAAGAGGTGGCCTTCCCTACTGATTTTTCCATGCTTTACAACATTAACATCTTGCAACCTGTAGTCAATATTATTGAAAAGCATGGAGCCGCTATTCGTATTTTGAATATCAGTAAAAAGGATGCGGTTTTGAATAGTGATCAAATAAAAAACAAAGAACTTCTGGAAGACTATTTTAGTAATCTTGATCATAGTTTTCATTTCCTGACCAACAACAAAGTTGAAGACGCGGTACAGTGTTTTGTAGAAAGCCGGGATATCGATATGATTACCATGGTGGCGAAAAACTTGAACTATTTTCAGCATATTTTATTCCACTCTAAAATTAAAAATATCAGTTACCATACTGATGTCCCGTTTTTGGTCCTACACTAAAATCCAACTCCTTATTTTAGCTTACATACTCATTATCTGATAATTATCATAGGTTTTGACTTAATTGGTGATTAACTTTAACAGACTAATACACAGGAAGCCATGAGAAGTATATTAATTCCAACAGATTTTTCAGACATTTCAATGAATGCCGTCAAATATGCACTCGAATTTTTCAAATATGAAAAGTACGACTTCTACATTATGCATGCCTACCAAGATGACATTCACAAAGAAACACCTACACGAGAAAATATTGCTGATGTTACTAAAAGGATAGCAGAGAAATCTGCTGAGGAATTAGACCACATTTTGAAAGAAATTAATGAGTTTTCCCCCAATCCACGTCATAATTATCATACCATTTCTGCCAATAATATTCTTATTGATGAAGCCGATAAAATTGTGGATGAAAAGAATATTGATCTCATTGTCATGGGAACCCGTGGTATGAGTAATGACAGAAAAATCACTTTTGGAAGCCAGACCTTACAAGTTTTAAAATACGTACAATGTCCTGTTTTGGCTATTCCGGAGAACCAAACCTACACGCAACCTAAACATGTCCTATTTCCAACAAATTACCTAATTCCTTATAAAAGAAGAGAACTGAAATTGTTTTGCGACATGGTAGCTCCTTACCGCTCAGTCATTGATGTGGTTTATATTTCAAAAAGTGAGAAACTCTCCCTCAGACAGGAAGACAATCAGCTTTTCTTAAAAGAAGTCTTGTGCAAAACCGAAATCAACTTCAAAACGCTAGATAGTAAAGATGTCGTAACAGCAATTGAACACTATGTAAAAGATCACCCTATAGACATGCTTGTGATGGTCAATACGAGAGAATCATTTCTAGAATCGATGTTGTACCCTTCTCGTTTTGACAAATTGAGCATGGATTTAAAAGTACCATTCTTAGCAATGCAAAATATAAAAAGAGACGTGTAGAGTTTATAAAACAACTATTATGAAAAACATACTCCTCCCTACTGATTTTTCTGAGAATTCATGGAATGCCATCCGTTACGCCATGAATCTTTTCAAAAATGACGTCTGTACATTTTATCTACTGAACACCTATACACCAGTAATTTATCATGTAGAGTATGTGTTGGGATATCCTGCGCAATTCGGGATTGAAGACACCATTAGAAATACATCACAACAGCAATTAGAGACTTTAAAGCAGCGTATTTATGAAACGTTTGGAAAAAATCCTAATCATGACATACAAGAAATGGCCAGGTTTGACTTCTTGATTTCAGGAATCAAAGATTTTATGGATACGCACACCATACACATGATTGTGATGGGGACCACAGGAGCCACTGGCGCTAAAGAAGTGCTTTTTGGATCTCACACGGTTCAAGTAATCAATAATGTAAAATGTCCGGTTTTGGCAATTCCTGAAGGGTTTGAATATAAAACACCCACTGCCATTTTATTGCCTACGGATTATGGCATCACATTTCAAAAAGATCAATTTTCATCACTATTGGCACTAGCGAAAGCGCAGAATTCTAAAATTGAAATTCTTCATGTTTTGACCTCTGTGTTGTCTGAAGTTCAACTTAAAAACAAAGCGGCACTTCAACAGTTACTATCACAAGAAAACTATGAAATTCATGAGGTTCAAGGTGATCATGTGATGGATGGCATCATCAACTTTCAGGATAAAAACGCAATTGATATGTTGGTGATGATCAACAACAAAAAATCATTTTTCGAAAACATATTATTTAAATCGACGGTTAACCAAATTGGATTCCACCTAACAGTTCCTTTTTTGGTTATGCCTTCACAACTTAAAACACAAACTATAACAACATGAAAAGGTCTATTTTAATACCTACTGATTTTTCAGAAAACGCTTTAAGTGCGTTAAACTATGCTTTAAAATTTTATGCAAATGAAGCGTGCACCTTCTATTTTCTGAATTCCTATTATTACTCAAATGCACAATCAAGAACATTTATTACCAGTCATTTTATTGCCACTTTAAAAGAAGTTTCTCAAAAGGATTTAGTGGAACTGAAAGCTAAAGCTGAAGAAGAAAACAAGAACACACAGCACACTTTTGAAGTTATCATGAGTAGTGATGAATTGGTATTTGCTATTAAAGACAGTATCAAAAAGTATAACATTGACATGGTGGTCATGGGAACCAAAGGCGCTACAGGAATCGATAAATTTTTCTTTGGAAGCAATACTGTAAAAACCATTCAAAATGTAAAAGACTGTCCAATACTTGCTGTACCTGACAATAAATCGTTTGTAGCACCTAAGAACATTGCGTTCCCAACCAATTTTAATCGTCCTTACGATATTAAAATGCTTAAAGACTTACAGGGTTTTGCGACAATGCATGACGCCCATATCAATATTCTCCATATTAATATTGAAAAATCGTTAAGTAGAGCACAAGAGAAAAACTTAGATTTTCTTAAGGACTTTTTTAAAGACAGCAAACACAGTTTCCATTGGATGCCAGCCTACGCTACAAAATCTGAGATCATTAACGATTTTATAAAAGATTTAAACATCGATATTCTGGCTATGTTCAATTACAAACACAGCATTATAGAGAATTTGACCAAAGAACCAATCATCAAAAACATTGGTTACCAACCCATCATTCCATTCTTAATTATTCCCAGTGACTAATTAAGAATATCTATCAATAAAAAACACATTTAGTTTCACCAGATAAAACAAAGAACACATGAAACGAAGAATATTATTACCCACAGACTTTTCAGTTAATGCCACACAAGCCATTAACTATGCCATAGAACTTTACAAGGATGAGGCATGCATTTTTTATCTTCTGAATGTGTTTTTTATTGATTCCAACAATATCGAAAGCCTTATGAACATGGAGCCAGGCAATGGATTCTATGAAGTTTCTAAAGCTGAATCTTTAGAAAATTTGGATAAGGTGATGAACGAATTAATCTTCAGTGAAAAAGGAAATCTGAAGCATAGTTTTCAAACCATATCCATGTGTAATCATCCTTTAGAAGCCATTAAAACCGTTGTTGAGGATAAGGATATTGAGCTAATTGTTATGGGCACGCGAGGTGAAACCAATTCTCGTAGTAAAATTTATGGCAGCAACGCTTTAAACGTGATGGAAAAAATCAGAAATTGTCCGGTAATCGTGGTCCCACAATTAGCGAAAATAGTCCTTCCAAAAGAGATTGTATTTCCGACAAGCTACAAGACACCATTTAAAGGAAGTAGTTTAAAATACCTTACTGATATCGCCAAAAGTTGTCAAGCTTCCATAAAAGTATTGCATATTATGGTAGAGAATGAATTGAGCGCTAAACAATTGTCCAAGAAAGAACAATTGGAAAATTACTTTGATGATGTGAATCATTCCTTCCATTTTTTAAAAAACATCTCCGTACCAGTTGCTATTAATTGTTTTATTGAAAGTAGAGAAAGTGATATGGTTGCTTTTATTAATAAAAAGCATTCCTTTTTTTCAAGCATCATCAACCAACCTTTGGTAAAAGGTATCGCCTATGACTCAAGAGTCCCTATTTTGGTCATGCACGATTTGAGTACTTAAAAATGATATCGTAGCGGCTGAAATCAGAGCAATTTTCCTGTCAACACGATTTAAAATACAATTTCAATAGAAAATATGGATACTAATTTTGACATTATTAAATCGTCTGGTGAAAGGGTAAAGTTTTCAACCAACAATCTACGTGCATCATTAGCGAAATCGGGCGCGGATACAGCCACCGTAACTAAAATAATTGCTAAAGTTCAGGACGAATTATACGATGGCATTTCAACTAAGGAAATTTATAACAGAGCTTTTGCCTTACTCAAAAAAAGTGGGAGCCATTTCGCATCAAAATATAAACTAAAAAAAGCGATTTATGAGTTGGGACCTACCGGTTATCCATTTGAACGTTACATCAGTGCTATTTTAAAATACTCAGGTTACGACACGCAGGTCAGCAAAATTGTGCAAGGCCATTGTGTAACCCATGAAATAGATGTTGTGGCCTTAAAAAACGGCAAGACCACGTTTATAGAATGTAAATTCCATAGTGAAGAAGGACGCAATTGCAACGTAAAAATCCCTTTATATATAGCCTCACGATTTATAGATATTAAAACCCATTGGGAATCCAAACCGCACGACACCACATTAGAGGCAGGCTGGGTGGTTACGAATACGCGTTTTACCGCAGACGCCTTACAATATGGGAACTGTACAGGCTTATATTTATTGAGTTGGGACCATCCAAAGGAGGACGGATTAAGAGATCGAATAGATCGATTGGGATTATATCCAATAACAGCGTCAACCTTATTAACCAATCGCGAAAAACAATTCTTACTGAGTAGAGATGTTGTACTGTGTAGAGATTTGTTAGACGATGTGTTCTTCTTGGACCATCTTGGAATTTCAGAAACGCGCAAATCAAAAATAAAGAACGAGATTAAACTCCTCTGTAAACTCTAAAATTATGGATGCACATGCAAAAGTTACTTTTTTAGGCGCCTCTAGCGTTGTTACAGGTTCAAAATTTTTCATCGAAACCTCCGAGAAAAATATTCTGATAGATTGCGGTATGTTTCAAGGATTAAAAGAGCTGCGTGAACTTAATTGGGTCAATCTCCCTATAGATGTGGCTTCGATAGATGTTGTGCTTCTCACCCACGGGCATTTAGACCATGTTGGGTATTTACCACGGTTAGTGAAACAAGGGTTTCAGGGAAAAATTATCGGAACGGCTCCAACATTGGCTATCGCTGAAATTATTTTACGAGACAGCGCTAAAATTCATGAAGAAGATGCTGGTCGTGCAAACGAAGAGCAATACACCAAACATAACCCTGCTTTGCCTTTTTATACTATTGATGAAGCAGAAAAAACAATTCTTCAATTTCAAGCTGAAAAGGAAGACGAATGGATTACACTTTCTGAGCACATTACATATCGTTTTCAATTTAATGGCCACATCATTGGTGCGACTTTTATTGAACTCGATATCAATTCCAAACGGTTCGTGTTTTCAGGAGATATTGGCAGGCGTAATGATTACTTATTGGAAGATCCAAAACGTCCTGAAAGGGCAGATTATCTATTTATTGAAAGCACTTATGGCAACAAACTCCATCCAAAAGAAGATGTAGAGACTTTATTGAGCGACATCATCTTGGAAACCCTTCAAAAGAAAGGAAATCTTATCATCCCAAGTTTTGCTGTAGAACGTCTTCAAGTACTGATGTTTATCTTGTGGAAATTATATCAAAATAATAAAATCCCTAATATTCCCGTTTTTGTTGATAGCCCAATGGGCAATAATGTGTTGGACGTTTTTAATCGGTTTCCGAAATGGCATAAATTATCAGAATCAGAATTTAATGCCATGTCTAACCACGCAAACATTATAGAATCGTACAAAGAAACCTGGGAAACGATTGATGATAAACGCTCAAAAATAATTATTGCGGGCAGCGGAATGGTGACCGGCGGAAGAGTCCTCACCTATTTACAACAACTCATTGATGAGAAGTCGACCACTGTTTTATTAGTGGGCTATCAAGCTGAAGGCACTCGCGGACGACAGTTATTTGATGGCGCTCATGAGATTAAGTTTGGCGGAAAATACTACCCGGTGAAAGCTTCCATTAAACATCTCGAAAGTCTATCTGCCCATGCGGACCAAAGCGGACTTTTACATTGGATGGGCAACATCACGAATGTTCCAGAAAACGTATTCCTCATCCATGGCGAGCCAGCTGCCGCTGATGCATTACGGGTCAAAATAAAAGATACATTCAATTGGAATGTGAGCATCCCTAAGTTGAATGAAGTAAAAGATTTAATCATTTAAAAAGAGAACCCATGAAAAAACATAAAATCCATAAATACGCATATACTGACAAGAGCACTGAAGAGCTGCAGTTTAACTTGGCATTTTACGATTCGCGATTATCACTATTAGCGGAAGAGTTCGATTTTTTTAAACACGTGCTGAGTTCACATATTTTTGATGCTAAAACACCCAACCTTTTTGAGGAATTGGAGTTATGGAAACAGCAAATTGATGAATTTATGACGGTGGCTACAAAACTGACTCAAGAGGTTCAAAAGCAATACAATGAGGTGCAACTAAAAGTAGAGTGCGATGAAGTTTCTTGTGATGATTATTTCTTAAGAGCATATCATGACACTGAGTTGGAAGTGGTCACTTTTTTAACACAGACAGCGCAGTTCAAATCTGAAATGATGGAATACTTACAAGGTCTCATCAAATAGATTCAATAAGCTCTAAAAAAAGCACTTTCTTATCCAAAATCCACTTTTAACAAGTCTTGCTATGCGTGAAAAATCAACATCGGGAAATGTGTATGCTTGCTAATTTCAGTAGTGGTAGACCCCATAAATAGACGCTCCACAAAAGTCTCATCCTTTTTAATAAGGCCCAGAATGTCTATAGCATTTGTTTGCAAATACGTCGCAACAGCATGCTCCATAGGCGCTTCTTTGATCATATGATATGTAAAAGATGCGTCTTTCATGAATCCCCCTATTTCTCTTCGATCAGCTTCATCAGCGTGAGGATCTTGTACTTTAGGATTACATCTTAAAATGTGCGTTTTCAACTTGTGAGCGGTTATAAATTTAAAGAAATCTACTATAGGCTGGCCTTTTATTTTATCTGATGAATCTAACGCCAATAGGATTTCTTTTGGCTCTTGATAGGTATACGCTTCTGGAACAATCAACGTGGTACACGCAACTCTCCTGATAACATTAAGCGTATTACTTCCAAAAACAACTTCCTTAGCACCAGTTACGCCATTCGTCCCCATAACAATGAGGTCAATATTTTTATGAGTAATGCTCTGTTTGATCGATCCAATTATAGAATCGAAGTCCACCATTATCTGAAAACTGAAATTTTGAGTTTCAAATTCTGATTCCAATTCTGCCACATATTCAATTAGTTTTATGCGATTTTTATTGATTAACGAGTCGTATAAACTTGTTGATGCCTGAGACACGATATCATCTGTAGTATATACCGTTGAATCCTGAACATAAAGCACATGAAAGGTACACTTTTCATTTTTGAAGAATCTCAGTGCATAATCAATTGCATTTTTTGCAGAATCGGAAAAATCGGTTAAAAGCAGAATATTTTTCATTGCGTGAGGTTTGATATAAAATTACGCAAAGCAGCTCTCGCAATTCATGATTTTAATCATCATCACTACATTATATTGGTTTTGTTTATGCTTAGTTGTGTGGTTAAGCGAATAAGTAGCCAAAAAATGTCAAATAGGAAACCCGTGAATCCTTAAAGCCATTGGAATTCACAAGTAGGCAAGAAACACCGAATTAAATATAAATGTTCTTGGAAACAGTTTTTGTTTTCAGTTTTCTGTTCCAATAGATAATATAGATGGTTCCTAATAGTGTCGGTGAAATCCATATTATTAATGTTCCAATATTGAGTCCTGCAACCATAAATGCAGTTAAAGAAGCTATTAAAGCACCAATCATTCGACCTAAATGACTTTTCAACCAAGCATTTTTGATTGTTGTGAAATTTTTAAAAGTTTGAAAATCTCTAATGGTCATAAATATTCCAAATCCGCCAAAAAATAAATATAGAATTGAATTGTCAATCTTTTGAATGATTCCTAAAACCCCAATGAGTATCATAACTATTGAAGCGATTAGCATACTACCTGAAATTGTTTTATCAATCATATCTGCTTTAATTTTAGATTTGTTTTTAAGCGTTAAAGCTCTATTTCCAGCCAAAACCAAATAAATCGTGAATATTCCAATTAAAAAAAGAAACAAATTTTCATGATTTGGCATTCGGGCAACCAATAAAGAAATCAAAGAACTTAGTATCATTGCATACGAAAACACCTTTCCCAATCTTTTGTGGAATACATTTCCCTTTTTGACTATAATGCTCCCAATTCCAGTAATTAGCCCAATTCCACCAAAAAAGGCATGAATGTATATTAGAATTTTAATCGTTTCTTCCATTAGTCTTTAAATCTGGTTGTTTCATCAAATTTCAGATTATTATTTAGTTTTAAAAAATTTAAAATTCCGAAATGTCGAAATTTCAGGATGAGTTGTTATAATTGTTTCCAACAAACAAAACCACTTAATTGTTCTATGAATTCAGTTCATTTTCAGCACTATCAAAAACAAAAAAAACCTTGCATGAATAAAGCTCATACAAGGTTCTATTATTAAATAAGGGCTTGTTAATTACCCTTTACTTTTTTCAGTTTCTTCGCTACTTTACAAGCAATAGAAAAATCATCAATTAATTAGGCATCTCGATATAATAATCTTTAAATCGCCATTGGGTAATGCCGCCTTTAAGATCGTAAATCATCACAAAACCAGCATCTCTCAATTTTTCTGCACACTGTTGGCTACGTCCACCTGAATGGCAATACAAAATAACAGGCTTCGATTTATCCAACTTTTCAATATCCTTCTCGAAGGTTGGGGAATTGAAATCGATGTTTTGGGAATTTTTGATAAACCCGTCAACGCGTTCCTGAGCAGTTCTTACATCCACCAATTGCACATCTTCCAGCTCCATTAAAGTCTGCATTTCTTCAGGTGTCACCAATTTAATTTCACCTTCAATATCATTTTTACAACCCGTCAAAAAGAGCGCTGTAACAACTGTAAATAAAAATAAAAGGCGTTTCATACGGTATGGTTTTGCTTTCCTAATAAAGAAAAAAATCGTGATTTATTGTGTGGATGGTCCGTTCCAATTACTAAAACCACCTATTAAATTATAAGCCTTTTCAATTCCTAACTGGTTCATGATAGAACAAGCTTGGCCACTTCTTGCACCAGACCTGCAATACACATAGTAACTCTTATCTGGGTCCAGTTCCTTTATCGCATCAATAAATTCTTGACTTTGATAGATATCTAAATTAATGGCACCAGGAATATAGCCCTCATTAACCTCAGCCTCAGTCCTTACATCTAAAAGCACTGCATTGTCATCATTTTCCATTTGAGAGGTCCACTCCTCTTGTGATAAATCTGCCATAGTTATAGTTTTTGATAGTTGCAAAATTAACGTTTCTTTAGGATAAAGACAAAAAAATCCGAAGTGTTACACCGCGGATCTATTATTTAACAGATTCTGAAAAACCTATTGTATTGTTTGCCTTATTCTTTAAGATTTAATAGAACAGCCAATGGCTCTTGTTTGAATAGTTTTAATGGGTTGCCCTGCGAGAAGCGATTCAACGGCATTTTCAACATATTTGGTTTGGACCGCAGTGGCATCTTGGTAATTATCATCAATTGCGCCAATATATTTTACCTGATTGCCATTACTGGTTTTTTGAAGCACATACACTTGTGGTGTTTTAGTGGCACCGTATTGCGGATAAATTTTCTGTCCTTCATCTATTAAATATGGAAATGTAAATCCTTTGTTTTGGGCTCTGCGCTGCATGGCTTCGAAATTATCGCCAGGCTGCATATTCGGATTATTAGGCATAATAGCAATTACGGGATATCCTTGAGCAGCATACTTCTTATTTAGAGCAATAATCCGATCTTCGTAAGATATAGCATAAGGACACGTGTTACAGGTGAATATGACGATGAATCCCTTCGCATCTTTATAATCAGCTAATGAAACTTGTGCGCCATCAATATTTTTAAGATTGAAATCGGTTGCAATATCCCCTACTTTATAACCATTCCTCACAGTCGTAAAAGCTGAAAGCATCACTATTGCGGCAATTGTTAGTATTCCTTTTATCATATTCATAGTAATTGACTATTAAATTATTCCAATAACACCGCAACAAACGTTCCATTGTTGTCCAATAGGGAAATGAACCTTAATTAATGAATTTTTGGAGCTCCGTTTCCAATTCTTCATAAGTGAAAGGTTGTTCATAAAAAGCACGCTTGTCCTTGCTAAAAATAAGCGTGGCAGGAATAGCGCCCGACCAATCCGGGTTGATTTCCGGTATCCAAGTATTAGAGTCTGGATCATTTAAGACCACGACTCTAGATTTCAGTTTGTTCTTCTTTATAAATGGCTTTAAATGTGAATCGTATTTTTTGGGAAAATCCAAACTCACCAACAACACTTCTACATTCTTATCTTTATAATTGGTGTTTAAAGCTTCAAAATAGGGCATCTCTTTAATACAAGGTGCACACCATGTGGCCCAAAAGTTCACCACATATACAGTTTCTGAAGAAGTTTTTAAAAATGGTTTTAGCCCCTCAAAATCATAAACCTCTAAGGTTGGCATTACAACTGCTTCCTTCTCACCTTCATCCGTAACCTTCGCATTCCCACTAGTCTCATTCTTGCATGACACCATTAAGATCAACACTAATACATACATTATTCTCATGGTATAAAAATATGCATCCAATTGACGTCAAATTAAATTTTAACAAAAAATTATTTAGAAAACTATTGTGAGTTTTAAAAAACCAACTACCTTTGTATATACAATTGTTGTACATGAAAGAGTTAGAAGACATATTAAAAACAAAATCTGAAATTTCATTAGCTAAGAAAACTGTGATCAACATTTCTTTGACTAGTGTGGATTTCAGAGACAGTATATCTAATGTTCTGAAACCGTTTGATATTTCAATTGAACAGTTTAATGTTCTCCGAATTTTAAGAGGACAGAACGGGAAACCTACCAACCTTCAAGATATTCAAGATAGGATGGTCAGTAAAATGAGTAATACGACACGATTGGTGGATAAACTTATTTTAAAAGGTTTTGTAGAACGCTTTGTGTGTGAACACAATCGTAGAAAAGTAGAAATATTTATTACAAAAGAGGGCTTAAAAGCGTTAGAAACAATTGATCCCTTAGTGCTTTCATCTGAGACAAAGCTCACAGAAGCATTGAGCAAAGATGAATTAATTACCCTGAACACATTATTATCAAAACTAAGAGATTAAACATAAGATAACGATTATGACAAATTATATTAAAAATTTAAATTGGAGATATGCGACTAAAAAATTTGACAGCACCAAAAAAATTGCTGCAGAAGATTTAGATCAATTAAAGGATGCCATTCAACTTTCTGCATCTTCATACGGACTCCAGCCTTATAAAGTTTTAATTATTGAAGATCAAAAAATTAAAGAACAATTGAAAGCAGCATCATGGGGACAATCTCAAATAACAGATGCGTCTCACGTAATTATTTTTGCTAATATGACCGACTTTGATGAGTCTTTAATCAATGATTATATTGAGAATATAGGCATCACCAGAAGTATTGAGCCTAGCAATCTGAAAGGATATGCAGATTTTATGATCAACACCTTAAATCCGTTACCAAAAGACGCTAAAGCATCTTGGACGGCAAAACAAACGTATATAGCCTTGGGCAATCTTTTATCTGCCGCAGCGGAGTTTAAAATTGATGCCTGCCCAATGGAAGGTTTTGATGCTGATCAGTATAATGAGATCTTGGGACTAAACGAGCAAAACCTGAATGCAGCGGTTGTTGCAGCCATAGGATACAGATCTGAGGAAGACGAAACTCAACATAATAAAAAAGTAAGAAAACCTAAAAAAGAATTATTCACAACTATTTAATATTTAAACTTTAAAAACAAAAATCAAACATTATGAAAAGTACAATAATTTTAGCAATGGCAATCGCCGCATTTTCAGTAGCAACAGAGAAAAAAGTAGATGTTGTTAATAGTGAGATCACATGGGTTGGTCGCAAAGTAACTGGTCAACACGATGGTACTATTACACTTAAAGAAGGTGCCTTAAAATTTGATGACAAAAATGAACTTACTGGCGGTACTTTTGTTATAGATATGACAACTTTAACAGTTAAGGATTTAGAAGGTGAATATAAAGCGAAACTTGAAGGTCACTTAAAATCTGACGATTTCTTCGGAGTTGACAATCACAAAACTTCAAAATTTGTAATCACTAAAGTTGAAGGTAAAGCGGGTAAATACAAAGTAACTGGAGATTTAACAATCAAAGGCATTACTTTTCCTAACACATTCAACATGACTGTAAATGAAAATAATACTGCTACTGCTAAATTGAAAGTAGACAGAACTAAATATGACATCAAATACGGATCAACTAGTTTCTTTGACGGTTTAGCTGACAAAGCAATCTATGATGAATTTGATCTAAATGTAAATCTTAAGTTCTAACTAAGAATTGATTAATAGCAACATTTAGTAATGGGATCCCGATTTTTCGGGATCCTTTTTTTTTATTTTATTGCCAAATTATTTGAAAACTAAATTATTCATTTCTATATTTGGCAAAACAATAATTATGTACACAATTTTAAATCATACTTGGTGGTGGAACTTTTCGAAACAACATTCGTGAGGTAACGCTATTGTATATTTAATTTTTAATATAAAAAAGGCTTGTCATTCACGACAAGCCTTTTTCTTTTTTAACAACTTTTGAAAACTATGAAGACCTTTAGTCTATACACACATCACAAAAAAATCCTTGCAGATACCATTACGCCTGTAAGCATCTATCTAAAAATAAGGGATAAATTTCCGAATAGTATTCTTTTGGAAAGTAGTGATTACCACGCCAACGATAATAGTTTTTCATACATCTGCTGCAATCCTATTGCGTCCATTAAAGTTCAGGATGAAGTGATTATCCAAAGTTTTCCTGACAAAACCCAGGTGACGCAACCTATAACTGCAGATACAGATGTAGCTCATGTGATTCATAAGTTCACGAAACGATTCGACATCAATTCTGACGACCAATTCAAGTTTATCAACAACGGTATTTTTGGATACATTGCTTATGATGCGGTTCGTTATTTTGAAGATGTAGAAATCACAAAAAAAGAAGGCCATCAAAATATACCGGATATTTATTATGCCGTATACCAAAATATTATCGCCATCAATCATTTCAAAAATGAGGCTTATGTATTTGCGCATTGCTATGATACCGATAATAATATTGATGAAATTTTACAGCTGATCAAATCGAAAAACTTTGCAGCTTTTAATTTTACCACTGATGGTGCCACGTCTTCTAATTTAACAGATGAAGCATATAAAGACAATGTAGCGCTTGCAAAAAAGCACTGTGCGAGAGGCGATGTTTTTCAATTGGTACTCTCTAAAAAATTCTCACAACAATTTAAAGGCGATGAATTTAACGTGTACCGCGCGTTGAGAAGCATCAACCCATCCCCTTATCTCTTCTATTTTGATTATGGTGATTTTAAGATTTTTGGGAGTTCGCCAGAAGCGCAGTTGGTCATCAATAAAGATAAAGCAGAAATTCACCCGATCGCCGGCACTTTTAAACGCACAGGAAATGATGAAAAAGATGCAGAGCTGGCCAAAAAATTAGCTCTTGATGACAAAGAAAATGCAGAACATGTGATGTTGGTCGATTTAGCACGAAATGATTTGAGTCGCAATGGCAGCCAAGTCACT
Source organism: uncultured Gelidibacter sp. (assembly GCF_947500795.1). Classification (GTDB taxonomy): domain Bacteria; phylum Bacteroidota; class Bacteroidia; order Flavobacteriales; family Flavobacteriaceae; genus Gelidibacter. Next base: position 86,803 of record NZ_CANMTE010000004.1, read on the forward strand.
GTCGAAAAATACAGAGAAGTCCAATTCTTTTCACACGTCATCCACTTAGTGAGTAAAGTGACAGGCCAAAAACATAAAGACACCACTACGATGCAAATGGTAGCAGATACCTTTCCGGCCGGAACTTTAAGTGGCGCCCCAAAACATAAAGCCATGCAGCTTATTGAAAAGTATGAAAAAACGAGTCGCGATTTTTACGGTGGCGCTATAGGATTTATGGATTTTGACGGCAATTTTAACCATGCGATTATGATCAGAACGTTCTTGAGCAAAAATCACCACCTGCATTGGCAAGCTGGTGCAGGGATTGTTTCCAAATCGAACCCTGAAGACGAATTACAGGAAGTATACAACAAATTAGGAGCCTTAACAAAAGCCATCGATATGGCTAAAGAGATATAATTATGAAAAAAGTATTAGTTATAGATAATTACGACAGCTTTACCTACAATCTGGTGCACTATCTAGAAGACTTAGGGTGTGAAGTTACGGTAAAACGCAATAACCAACTGAGCTTGGATGATGTAGAGGCTTTTGAAAAGATCGTACTCTCTCCCGGCCCAGGAATTCCTGATGAAGCTGGTCTATTAAAAGACATTATAAAAACCTATGCCCCAACTAAAAGTATTTTGGGAGTTTGTTTAGGGCAGCAAGCTATTGGTGAAGTTTACGGTGGCACGCTCATCAACTTAGATACTGTTTATCATGGCGTATCCACTAATGTAACAAAATCAGTTACTGACGAATCATTATTTAATGGATTGGAAAACACGTTTGAAGTCGGACGTTACCATTCGTGGGTGGTCGATCCTAATTTACCTGAGGTTTTAGAAGCGACGTCCTTTGATGAAAACGGTCAAGTAATGTCCTTACGTCATAAGGAGTATGACTTGAAAGGTGTACAATTTCATCCTGAATCGGTGTTGACACCGCATGGTAAGCAGATTTTGGAAAATTGGGTTAATCAGTAAATAGTAGGCAGTAAGCAGTAAGCAGTAAGCAGTTGGCAGTTGGCAGTTGGCAGTTGGCAGAAAGTCTGCAGATTACTGAGAACTGAGGACTGAAGACTGAAGACTGAAGACTGAAGACTGAAGACTGAAGACTGAATAGGCAGAAAAGTTTTCTTAAATCAAAGTTTAATAAATAAAACCTCCACTCTTGTGGAGAATAGATATGAAACATATACTCAACAGACTCATCAATCAAGAAAGCATCTCTAGCGATGAAGCCAAACACGTGTTGGTAAACATCTCTAAAGGCGCATATAATCAAAGTCAAATAGCGTCGTTCCTGACAGTATATATGATGCGAAGCGTTACTATTGAAGAACTGCAAGGGTTTAGAGATGCGCTTTTAGAATTATGTTTACATGTTGATCTAACCGATTACAATGGCATCGATTTATGCGGTACCGGCGGCGATGGTAAGGACACGTTTAATATTTCAACTTTAGCTTCTTTTGTGACTGCGGGTGCAGGTGTTAATGTCACCAAACATGGTAATTACGGCGTATCATCTGCTTGCGGATCTTCTAACGTAATGGAATTTTTAGGTATTAAGTTCACCAAGGACATCGATTTCCTAAAGCGGTCTTTAGATGAAACTGGCATATGCATATTGCACGCACCACTTTTTCATCCTGCCATGAAAAATGTAGCGCCTATTCGTAAGGATTTGGGGGTTAAAACCTTTTTCAATATGTTGGGACCAATGGTGAATCCATCGTTTCCTAAACATCAAATGGTAGGCGTTTTTAATTTGGAATTATTGCGCATGTACGGCTATCTTTATCAAAATACAGATATCAATTACACCATTCTTCATGCTTTAGACGGTTATGATGAAATCTCATTGACTGGCCCAGCAAAAGTGATCCGAAATGCTTCAGAAACGATTATTAATCCTCAGTTTTTCCGTGTTGACACCTTAAATCAATCTGAAATATATGGCGGCGATTCGGTAGCATCTGCGGCTAAAATTTTTGTAGACATCCTAAACGGTCAAGGAACCGAGGCTCAAAATAATGTGGTGTGCGCCAACGCCGCCATGGCCATTGCTACTGTGACAAAAGAATCGGTAGAAGACAGTTTCGTTTTAGCCAAAGAATCGTTGTTGGGCGGCAAAGCAAAGGAGAGATTTGAACGATTAGTGAGCATAAGTAAGGATTAGTTGGCAGGGATCAGTGGCAGTAATCAGTCTGCAGTTGGCAGTGGACAGATTGCAGTCTAGACTCTGAAGACTGAAGACTGAAGACTGAGGACTGAAGACTGAAGACTGAAGACTGAAGACTGAAGACTAAAAAAAAAGAATACTGAAAAAATGAACATATTAGACCATATCATCGCTTACAAACGCAAGGAAGTTGATTTAAAAAAATCAATCATCCCTGTGTCTCAATTGGAGCAATCGGTTTTCTTTGAGAAACCGACCATCTCTCTTACAGAACGTTTAAAAGCTAGTCCTTCTGGAATTATTGCCGAGCACAAGCGGCGATCGCCTTCCAAATCTGTCATTAATCAAAATCTGAATGTTTTTGACGTCGCCAAAGGTTATGAAGCTGCTGGTGTTTGTGGGATGTCGGTTTTAACTGATGGTAAATATTTTGGAGGCTCATTAGACGATTTACTCTTAGCTAGAGCAAGTTGTCAGTTGCCATTACTCCGCAAGGAATTTATTATTGATCCGTATCAAATTATTGAAGCCAAAGCTTATGGCGCTGATGTTATTTTACTTATTGCCGCGGTTTTATCTCATCAAGAGATCAAGGAACTGTCAGAACTGGCAAAAAGTTTACATTTAGAAGTGCTTTTAGAAATTCATAACGAGGAAGAATTACACAAATCGGTCATGCCTAGCCTAGACATGATGGGTGTCAACAATCGTAACTTAAAAACATTTGAGGTTAGTTTGGAAACGAGCAAAAATTTGAGCACGCTAATACCTGATGATTTTGTAAAAATATCTGAAAGTGGCATTAGCAGCGTTGAGGCGATCAAAGCCTTGCAACCTTACGGTTACAAAGGGTTTTTAATTGGTGAAAATTTTATGAAAACGGATAATGCGGGCGACAGTGCTACACAATTTATCAAAGATTTAAACAGATAAGATGAAACTAAAAATCTGCGGCATGAAATATCAAGAGAATATCGCTGAAGTGGCCACACTTCAACCGGATTATCTTGGCTTTATATTTTATGAAAAGTCAAGCCGCTATTTTAATGGAACTATCCCAGAACTCCCAGAAAACATCAAAAAAGTAGGCGTTTTTGTCAATGCTTCGGAGAAAGATATTTTAGAAAAGATAGCACAACACGAATTGGATCTCATTCAATTACACGGGGATGAATCGCCAGAATATTGCAAAATACTAAGATCAAGTTTGGTTGATCGCAGACGAGAGAAAAATCACATCAAAATCATCAAAGTGTTTTCCATCAAAGACCAATTTAATTTTGATGTTTTATCACCTTACGAACCCGTTTGTGATTACTTTCTATTTGACTCCAAAGGTCAACTTCCAGGAGGAAATGGCTATACTTTTAATTGGGATGTTTTACAAGCCTATCCATCTACCAAACCATATTTTTTAAGTGGTGGAATCGGCTTGGAAGAAACTGAAAATATCAAAAAATTCATGCAAGGTGAGGCTTCACAATTCTGCCATGCGATTGATGTCAATAGTAAATTTGAAAGTGAGCCAGGATTGAAAGAGTATCAAAAATTAGAAGAATTTAAAAATCAGATCACTTCGATTGATTTGACAGCGCAATAGCGTTATAAAATAATATCGAGAAGCGGCTGTGCTCTTGCTCGAAGTAAATAAAATTTAATCGGTTCGATATACTTATTGAACACTAAATCATGAGGTTCCTACCTGCGTGGGAATATAGATTATGACATACAACATTAACAACAAAGGGTATTACGGAGAATTTGGAGGCGCTTACATTCCTGAGATGCTCTATCCAAATGTGGAAGAATTACGTCAAAACTATCTTAAGGTCATGGCTGAACCAGAATTTCAAGAAGAATTCCATGCCTTGCTCAAAGATTATGTGGGCCGTCCTTCCCCACTCTATTTCGCCAAGCGATTGAGTGCGAAGTACAACACCAAAATTTACTTAAAACGCGAAGATCTTAATCACACAGGTGCGCATAAAATTAACAATACCATTGGTCAGATTTTGATGGCGAAACGCCTCGGGAAAAACCGGATTATTGCAGAAACAGGTGCTGGACAACATGGCGTAGCCACGGCGACTGTTTGCGCGCTGATGGGCTTGGAATGTATTGTATATATGGGAGAAATTGACATCGCGCGTCAGGCTCCAAATGTGGCTCGCATGAAAATGTTGGGTGCTACAGTAGTTCCAGCGCTTTCTGGAAGTCGCACGTTAAAGGACGCTACCAATGAGGCCATTCGCGATTGGATTAACAATCCTGTAGATACCCATTATATTATTGGAAGTGTGGTTGGCCCGCACCCATATCCAGACATGGTGGCACGTTTTCAAGCGATTGTTTCTGAAGAAATACAGTGGCAACTGCAAGAAAAAGAAGGCACTTCCAAACCTGATTATGTGGTGGCCTGTGTGGGTGGCGGCAGTAATGCAGCCGGTGCATTCTATCACTTTTTAGACGATACTGATGTTAAACTTATTGCTGTCGAAGCCGCTGGTAAAGGGGTGCATTCTGGAGAAAGTGCTGCAACCTCCATTTTAGGAAAAGAAGGTATTATCCACGGTAGCAAAACGCTTTTAATGCAAACCCCAGACGGGCAAATCACAGAACCATACAGTATCTCGGCTGGCTTGGATTATCCTGGTGTAGGACCGATGCATGCACATTTGTATAAAAGTGGCCGTGCTGAGTTCGTCGCCATAACTGATGACGATGCCATGACCGCTGGCTTAGAATTATGCAAAATGGAAGGTATTATACCTGCTATTGAAAGCTCACATGCTTTGGCTGTTTTTGAACATAAAAAATTTAAACCTGAAGATATTGTGGTGGTGAGTTTATCGGGACGTGGCGATAAGGATTTGGAGACTTATATACAACACTTTGGATTATAACTTTTTTAATTTCCGCGTAGGCGGAAATCTTTCAAATAAACTATGGATGTTTTTTATGTTTATATTTTAACCAAAAAAAATCATAGCGTTCTATATGTGGGCCGCACAAAACAATTAAAGAAACGCTTGTACCAACATGCACATAACACCCATAAATCTTTTACAGGAAGATACAACGTTAACAAACTCGTGTATTTTGAAACCACTAGATATGTTAATAATGCCATCCAACGAGAACGACAGATTAAGAAATGGAATCGGGAATGGAAAATAAGCTTAATAAATAGCCTAATTCCAGATTGGAAAGATCTTTCAGAATATATAAGCGATTAACGACATTAAAATTGGAACATAAGAAATAAGATTTCCGCATTCGCGGAAATGAAAAATATAAATTCCCATGAACAGAATCAACAAGAAATTACAAGAAGACAATAAGTTACTTTCCATATACTTTACAGCGGGCTACCCAAAACTAAACGATACTGCTAAAATTATCGAAAACTTAGAAAAAAATGGTGTGGACATGATTGAAATTGGCTTGCCCTTTAGCGATCCATTGGCTGACGGTCCAACTATTCAAGCAAGTTCTACAAAAGCTTTAAAAAACGGTATGACTACTGAAGTTTTATTTGATCAACTTAAGGACGTTAGAAAAACCGTAAGCATCCCGTTAATCATCATGGGCTATTTCAATCCAATGTTGCAATATGGAGTGGAAGCTTTCTGTAAAAAATGTGCAGAAGTTGGTATCGACGGACTCATCATTCCAGATCTTCCTGTCGATGTTTACAATGAACATTACAAATCCATTTTTGAAAAGCACGGCATCATCAACGTGTTTTTAATTACCCCTCAAACCTCTGAGGAACGCATACGTTTTATCGATTCCATATCAAAAGGTTTCATTTATATGGTGAGTAGCGCCAGTGTTACAGGCAGCAGTTCAGGTTTTGGAGATGTACAAACTGATTATTTTAAGCGCATACACCAAATGGAGCTCAACAATCCGCAAGTGATTGGGTTTGGAATTTCAGACCATAAATCCTTTTCTCAAGCCACACAATATGCAAAAGGTGCCATCATAGGAAGTGCTTTTGTCAAACACCTCACCACTGAAGGCACCGACACAATTGATCGTTTTATAAATAAAATAGTAAAACCATAACGAGATTGACTGGATAAGGTTCCCTAAAATTTAAGACAACCTTAATACAATTGCAGTCTGATTTTCTTAACTTATCAGGAAATCAAAAAGCAATGAAATCGACCTTTCTAATACATCAAACAACATTAAATAAATCGAAAAATTAATTTTTTGAATTATACTTTCAAGAGACCTATTCTTATCTTTAACGAATAGGTTTCTTTTTGATTAGGGAACTCAAGATTTAATTCACAAACAGATGAAAACACTTACAAAATTATTAGTACTCGCCCTTTTTACCATTAGTGTTTCCTGTAAAGAGGACACTAAAAATCCTAAAAGTCTGGAAACGGAGGAAAAGGAAAAACCAACAATTCCTAAAAATGAGGAGCAATGCTATATGTATGCTAAAAACAAGGATACCATCACATTAGTATTGAAAGAAAACAAGACGCTTGCAACTGGACAATTGTTCTTTAATTTTTACGAAAAAGATGGCAGCCACGGCTCGTTTGAAGGTATTATGAAAGGTGATACGTTATATGCTGATTATGATTTTGAGGCGGAAGGCACGAAATCAAAACGGGAAATTATTTTTCTTAAAAAAGGAAATACGCTTCTTCAAGGCTATGGCGAGTTAGAAGTAGACGCCCAAAACACGACGGTATTTAAAAAAGATGCCAAAATTACATTTGACGAAAAATTTCCATTAACCGCAGTAGCTTGCGACACATTAGATTAATAATATGCCCCTAAACATTGTTTTAATTGAACCTGAAATCCCTAATAACACTGGCAATATTGGCAGATTGGCCCTCGCCTCTGGCGCGCATTTACATTTGGTAAAACCTTTCGGATTTGAAATAACGGATGCACGCCTCAAGCGCGCAGGATTGGATTATTGGCCGCATGTCAATATCACCAATTATGAAAGTGCTGCAGACTTTTTTGAGCAACATCAAGATAAAAAGATCGCCTTTTTGTCTAGTCATGGCAAAAAAGACTATTGGGACATTCCTTTTGAAGATAATTTATTTTTAATTTTCGGAAAGGAATCGGTCGGATTATCCAAAGATATTCTTGAAACACATCAAGAACATTTGTATAAAATCCCTTTGTTTAGTGACCATGTCCGAAGTTTAAATTTAGCAAACGCTGTGGCCATTGTCACTTATGAAGGTATTAAATCATTAAAATAAATAAATTTATAATTGAAGTAGTTCTGAGATCTATCTTCACATAACAATAAAAGACCAACTATCATTGAATTATACCATGAATGACATTGAAAATATAGAATTAAATTACTTAAACCTTGATGATTATCAAGAATTAAAACAAGCGATGATTGAATCTTATACCACTATGCCGGATGCATTTTGGAGAGAGAATCAGATTAAAACACTAATCAACAAATTTCCCGAAGGTCAGGTTGTTATAAAAATTAACAATCAAATTGCAGGGTGTGCTTTGAGCATTATTGTTGATTATGATCAGTTTGAAGATAATCATACCTATAAAGACATCACAGGAAATTATACGTTCAACACACATACCAATGAAGGCGACGTTATTTACGGCATCGACGTATTTATAAAACCAGAATTTAGAGGCTTACGTCTGGGACGACGACTTTATGATTACCGTAAAGAATTGTGCGAACGTTTAAATTTGAGAGGACTCGCTTTCGGAGGACGTATTCCTAATTACCATAAATATTCTGAAACACTTACTCCAAAAGAATATATTGACAAGGTGCGACGTAAGGAAATCCATGATCCGGTATTAAATTTCCAAATTTCTAACGATTTTCATCCTACCCGAATTTTGAAGAATTATCTTGAAGGCGATTCGTCGTCACAAGATTACGCTGTCTTATTGGAATGGGATAATATCTATTACGAGAAAAAATCTAAGAAAGCCACGACCATTAAAAAAGTGGTGCGTTTAGGTCTTGTACAATGGCAAATGCGATTGTATAAAGACATTGACGAAATGATGCAGCAGGCAGAATTTTTCATCGATTCTGTTTCTGGATACCGAAGTGATTTTGCCTTGTTTCCAGAGTTTTTCAATGCGCCATTAATGGCTGATAACAACCATTTATCTACCCCAGAAGCTATTAGAGAATTAGCGAAACATACGCCTGATATGGTGCAGCGTTTTTCGAAATTAGCTATATCGTATAACATCAATATTATTACCGGTAGTATGCCTGAAGTGGTAAACGGACAGCTTTTCAATGTTGGCTATTTATGCCGACGCGATGGTAGTACTGAACGTTTTGAGAAATTACACGTTACGCCAGATGAAGCGAAAGTTTGGGGAATGGTTGGCGGAAACCAATTAAAAGCCTTTGACACCGACTGTGGAAAAATCGGTATCCTCATTTGTTATGATGTCGAGTTCCCAGAATTGAGTCGAATTTTAGCTGATGAAGGGATGGACATCCTTTTTGTTCCGTTCCTAACCGATACTCAAAATGGATTCTCACGTGTGCGCCATTGTGCCCAAGCGCGCGCCATTGAAAATGAATGTTATGTAGCTATTGCAGGGAGTGTTGGTAACTTACCAAATGTTCAGAACATGGACATCCAATACGCCCAATCCATGGTATTTACACCGTGTGATTTTGCGTTCCCTACCAACGGTGTTAAAGCTGAAGCTACGCAAAATGCGGAAATGATATTGATTGCTGACGTTGATATTGACCTTTTAAGAGAGCTCAACCAATTTGGAAGTGTTCGAAACTTAAAAGACAGAAGAAAAGATTTATTTGAACTTAAAAAGAAGTAATTATGACCTATCATATGATTATCAATAGTGTAAAAACTGTTGAAGAATTTAAAGACGCATGGACTAATGCGGACTATATTGAACTTTTGGAGCGTTTCGGCTTTCCCGATGCCAAAGATTCTAAACCTGAAGAACTGAAAGACTTGCTTTTTATGGCCATTTCAGATTTTGAAGGCCCGGAAGCAGCTGCTATTTTATTAGATTATAAACTTTCTGAGCACTTAAATGAAGGTCAAATAGACCAAATGTCGCACGACATGCTTTTGGATAAAATTTCTGAAGAATATAGCGATATCAGCTTACACCATAAACTTTTCAACATCAACCAATTGCTTTTTAAAGCTTATAACGGAACATTCCCTAACGCCAAAGCAACCATCATCGAATTTGAAATTACTCCTAATAAGGACGTGACGAAAGAAGTCGTGTTAAAAGTCTTAGACCATACTTTGGCCAATAATAGTGTGATTAAACGGTTGTATTCAGACCAATTAGCAGGCAAAGAAGCATTTGATGAAGCTGAATCGATTGTGTGGGATTTAAAATCAACCGGCGCCAATTCTTATACGATGACCACTTCCGAATATTGGATCAGTCGCGACGAGTTTAAGGATGCTGAGTTTGATGCTAAGATTGAGATGTTTGTTGAGGAGGAAGATTAATTTTACTACAGCATAGCTGTTGTAAAATAGAATTAAGACCGCTCCGCTGCTAGAACCAAGAATCAAGACTTGTTTCGTGAAGTATTCATGTCTTGGCTTGGATTAAAAATTTGTGAAATTCGTGAAATTCGTGTCAAAAAAGAACTAAGACCGCTGCGCTGCTAGAACCAAGAATCAAGATTTGTTTCGTAGAATAGTCATGTTTTGACTGTAATTATAAAATTTGTGCAATTCGTGTAATTCGTGTCAAAAGAGAATTAAGACCGCTTTGCTGTTAGAATTAAGAATTAAGACTTATTTCGTGAAGTATTCATGTCTTGGCCTGGATTAAAAATTTGTGTAATTCGTGAAATTCGTGTAATTCGTGTCAAAACGCAATCCAATGAAATCCATCTAAAAAATTTAACCTCATAAATGAAACACCTTTTTTATAGTCTTCTTTTAATAACCATCGGATTCTCTTTTGCGGAAGCGCAAACCACTTTAAAAGAAAGTTCGAAATCAGCATTAACTATTGGTGAAGTCGTAACGATCGATTCTAAAATTTTATCGGAATCGAGAACATTGAATATCTATCTCCCAGAAGGCTATAAAGTTTCAGACACTTTAAAATATCCCGTGATTTATGTGTTAGACGGAAGCATGAACGAAGATTTTATTCATATTGTCGGCTTGGTTCAGTTTTTCAATTTACAGATGGACATGCCCAAAACGATTGTGGTTGGGATTGCCAATATCGATCGGAAAAGAGATTTCACCTTTCCTACAATTGATAAAAAATTAAAGAAAGATTTTCCTACCACAGGGGGTTCGAAAAAATTTATAGAGTTTTTACAGCATGAAGTGCAGCCTTATATCAACGCTAATTATTCCACAAATGCTCAAAAAATGCTCATCGGACAATCGCTAGGCGGATTACTCGCCACGGAAATCCTATTCAAAATTCCGACGCTTTTCACGGATTATATTATTGTGAGTCCGAGTTTGTGGTGGGACAACGAATCTTTACTGAAAGACGCAAAAATGTTTCTGGGAGCCCATAAAAAAATGCCGGTGAATGTATATATTTCTGTAGGTGCCGAGGGCGAAATCATGGAACGTGAGGCTAAAACCCTAGCGGAGTTATTAAAAAATTCAGGCAAGCCAAACCTCAAATCCGAGTTCTTATTTTTACCAAATGAAAACCACGCGACAATTTTACATCAAAGTGTAAATGACTCGTTCAAACTGATGTTTCCCTATAAAGAAAAATAACAGTTTGCCGAATTCAGCATCTTTTTAAGGTCATTATTTAGAAATCTTTCTATTTTAGCGTTTACCTCAACAAACGACAACTTATGAATTGGTTTTTAGACGTATTTAAATACAAATATGTAGACTTTAAAGGACGTGCAAGACGCACAGAATATTGGATGTTCATGCTTTTTCACCTTCTGATCATATTTGTGCTGGCATTTCTATCCGTTATTTTGGAAGATGTTGGCATGTCTCAGATTGGCCTGTTTTTGTTGGTCGTATATGTCTTAATGTCCTTTCTTCCGGCACTAGCTTTAACTGTAAGAAGACTACACGACACAGGTAGAAGTGGCTGGTATTACTTGCTTTCCTTTATCCCGTATGTTGGCGGCATTATCATTTTTGTCTTTACCGTTATGGACAGCGAGAACGGGACCAACAATTGGGGACCAAACCCAAAGTTGGCAAATACAGATGAAATAAATGATATTGGAAAACCGCTAGATTTTTAGCGTTTATTCTTCAGCATTTTTAAATACATGTACTCCACTTTGGTGCGTGCCCAAGGTGTACGTCTTAAAAATTTTAAGCTCGATTTGACAGACGGATTATCATTAAAGCACTTAATGTTAATCACCGTGCCCATATATTCCCATCCATAATGCGCCACAAGATCATTAATGATTTGTTCAAGTTTGACGCCATGCAAAGGGTTATTGGGTTGTTCCATCTCTATAATATTTAATAGTCAGATTTAATTGTAGTCGCCAAGTCGTGATATACTATAATGGCGGATTCGTTTTCAAGTTCAATTTCATTTGTCTTACTGATTCACTTGTCTCACTGAGCGCAGTCGAAGTGCTTCAAATAAAACACTCTGATACCGCTGCAGAATCTGAAACTACAGATTTAATTTAGATGCTAAAATAATAAAACTTAATTGGAATTTTGAAACGCGTTATAATTCTTCCAAATACTCAGCAATGCATTACTACACCACTACTTCTCATTTTCAACCAACGCTTTTACCTTCACCGCTTTCTCAAAATGATCCAACTTATGCGTCATGATCCACCAGGTTGCAGCTTCCATTAACAATTCAGGATTATCATTCTTATTCGCGAAAAAAGCATAAAAAGACAAACCGACGTTCGGCCCTTTAGATGCGATTTTTGCATCACAAACCGAAATCATTTTATCTTTTAAGCTTTGTGTGAGCATAATGGGTTGGAGGTTTGGGGTTTGAGGCTTGAAGAGGTTTAGACCAAATTTTCAGTGTTCTAATGCAATTTCATTTGTCACACTGAGCGTAGTCGAAGTGCTATCTTTCTATTAACGGAACGCTGATAAAACTGATAACACTGATTTGAATGTGATTAGAAGGCACTAAATTCTGTATTCAAAAGAAATTTGGAATTTAAATTCAACTTAATTTGTCACACTGAGCGCAGTCGAAGTGTTTTCCTTAAAACAGGAACACTGATAACGCTGATCAATCTGATAGCACGGATTTGATTGTCACATGAAATTTATAAACCAGTATTCAAAAGAAATATGAGATTTAGATTTTCCAATAATGAATAATCTACTTCAACTTCAATTTCAACTTCAGATTCAATTTCACCTTCTAATTCCGTCTCCTACTTCTGTTTCTGTTTGCGCTATTTCCAGAGGATTGTGTATTTCCAGCAGATGATTTTCTGGATTGCGGTCTGTTATTTCTCCCTTGTCCTTGACCTTGTTTAATAGGTTCTGTAGAGGCGTTTGGATCAGGTTCAAAACCTTCCACAATTTCCATAGGAATGCGCTCGCCAATCAATTTTTCGATATCACGAAGAAATGACGTTTCATCTGCACTTACCAATGATATTGCCAATCCGCTAGCTCCTGCCCTTCCTGTTCTTCCAATTCTATGGACATAGTCTTCAGCAATATTAGGAAGTTCAAAGTTGATCACGTGTGGCAATAACGGAATATCCAATCCGCGGGCTGCAATATCAGTCGCTACCAAAACACGAACTGTTCCTTTTTTGAAACCGTCCAAAGCTTTTGTTCTAGCACCTTGACTTTTATTTCCGTGAATGGCCATCGCCGTAATATTACTACTGATCAATTTCTTGGTCAGTTTATTGGCGCCATGTTTGGTACGTGTAAATACCAGAACTTGTTCCCAATTGCCATCAGAAATTAATTTCACCAATAAATCAGGTTTTAACCCTTTAGCAACACGATACACTTGTTGATCAATCGCATCAACTGTTGTGTTTTCCGGAGTCGCTTCTACCAAAACAGGATGGTTTAAGATCTCATTTGCTAAAGCTTTGATGTCCTTAGAAAATGTAGCCGAAAACAATAAGTTTTGACGTTTAGCCGGCATCACTGCCATAATTTTTTTGATATCGCGCAAAAAGCCCATATCCAACATACGATCCGCTTCGTCTAAGACGAGAATTTCTACGTTTGCTAGTGAAATTAAGCGTTGGTTATGTAAATCCAACAATCGGCCTGGCGTTGCTACAAGCACATCCACTCCGTTGCGAAGTGTTGCCACTTGCGGATTTTGGTTCACACCACCAAAAATGACGGTGCTTCTAATATCTAAATACGTACTGTATTGTTTAACGTTTTGATACACCTGAGCCGCTAATTCGCGGGTTGGTGTTAATACCAATGCTCTAACCGGGCGTTGGCGCAAAGGTTGTCCCTGCGATAATAATTGCAATAAAGGCAGTGTAAAACCTGCTGTTTTTCCTGTACCGGTTTGTGCCGATGCCAAAACATCTTTACCTTCTAATATTAATGGAATTGCTTTTTGTTGAATTGGTGACGGCGTAGAATAGCCTTGTTTACTGACTGCTTTAAGTAAAGCATCAGATAATCCTAATGAGTTAAATGACATAAAATGTGTTTACGAAGCAAACACTATTAATTTAGGTCACTCCTTTAATTTGGCGCAAAGGTACGGCTAATTTGCTAAGCATTGGATTTTCCGTACGAAGTTTCTTTTAAAGGAGTGGTTCAGGCCATGATAGGATCAATTAGTAAAAATTATATTTCCCATTTGTAGATATCAAAGAAAGTATAAAAACCAGTCCTTTATGACCAAAATAAATTCTTCAATGGATCGTGCTTTCCATCACCATCATCACTGTCAAAATTTATTTTTTTAGGGAACAACATTACAGAACCAAAATCTCTTCTCCCCCATAACCCTTCAAAAGTTGATGTTCTGGTTCTAAATCTGTAACAATTACATCTATATCAGACAATGCACAAACCGAATAACTATGCCTAATGTTGAGTTTATTGGAAGTTATGAGAGACACTACTTTATCGGACGCATCAATCATAGCCTTTTTAATTAATGCCACTTCATATCCCTCATCAGTAATGCCTTCATTTAAAGTGATACCACTTGCGCCGACAAAACAGATATCTGCGTGTATTTTAGAGAGAATTTGAAACACTTCAATCCCTATAGTCACCATCGATTTTTTCTGGATTTTCCCTCCTATAAAAACCGTTTCAATATGCGGATGATCTGTGAGCTGCAAAGCAATCTCTAAACTATAGGTATAAATGGTAGCTTTTAAATTTTTAGGCAAATTACTCACGAACACTAAATTGGTTGTCCCGCCGCTGACAATGGCAACCATTCCATCCTCTAATAACGGCACTGCCTTAGTCGCAATGCTATTCTTCTGGTCGCGATTAAAAACGGCATTTTCGTTATAATGAAATAATTTCTGGATTGAAGATACAGCGCCACCATGAACTTTAGTCAACATCCCTTTTTCATCTAATTCGTTAAGGTCTCTCCTTATGGTATCCGCAGAAACATCCAACTCCAGTGCCAACTGATCTGTATTAACTTTTCTATGCAGCATTACCATATCAATGATTAATTGCTGCCTATCATTCTTTTTCATATAACGAACGTTTTGTAAGGCTGTAAAGGAAGTAATAACAAAGAAAATCTTAATGATTTAAATCTCCTGAGACATCGCCCGACTATTACCGATTCTATAAATATAATGCATTTTTTTTGCATAATTAGAGTTCAAATAATGCATTTTTCATGCATCTTTTATAATTTTAAATTATATTTGAGTCTAATTTATCCAAAAACAACTTATTATGAAAGGCAAACTATTAGTGCATTTCCTGTTCGTTTTTTGTTTTGCGCATTTTTCATTTGCACAAAGTTCAAAAATAACAGGAACTGTAACATCAGGCGATGACAACTCACCTTTACTAGGCGCAACCGTCATTGTTAAAGGCACATCTGTTGGTACAATTACTGATTTTGATGGAAACTATGCAATTGAGGCTCAACTCAATTCAACCCTCGTTTTTTCTTACGTTGGTTATCAAACCAAGGAAGTTAAGGTTACTTCCACGGCCCCACTGAATGTAACTTTATTAGCTGGAGATCAGTTAGACGAAGTAATTATTACCGCTTTAGGTATTAAAAAAGAAAAGAAAGCATTGGGCTATGCTGTACAGGCAGTCGAGTCTGATGCCCTTATGGAAGGTAACCAGAACAATATGGTTAACGGATTGCAAGGTAAAGTTTCTGGCGTTACGGTGGTGAACTCTGGTGGAGCACCTGGGTCTTCAGCTGTGATTTTAATTCGTGGAGGATCGTCAATTACGGGAAGCAACCAACCATTATTTGTTGTGGACGGTATTCCTATTGATAACTCTACAAGCTCTAGTTTAGAAGTTGCGAGCACCAATAGAGCATCGGATATTAACCCTGCAGATATAGAAAGTGTTTCGGTACTTAAAGGTCCTGCGGCTGCCGCTTTATACGGTATTCAGGCTGCTGGTGGTGCAGTAATTATCACTACAAAAAGAGGGAAAGCTGGCGTTAGCACTGTAACTTATTCTGGTTCTATTTCTTCAGATAAAGTAGTAGGAACTCCTAATGTTCAAACAACTTTTGGTAAAGGAGCTCAAATTAGAACAACAGATGGCATCACTTACGATCCAGAATCGCCATTCTCATTTGGTCAAACTTTAAGTGCTGGTACGCCAATTTTTAATAACATTAAAGATTTCTACGAGTCTGCTACGACCCAAAATCATAATGTTAGCTATTCTTCTGGTACGGAAAAAAGCAATATTTACATGTCCATTGGAGACCTTTCTCAAGATGGTGTTAATCAAGGCACAAGTTATGATAAGACTTCTTTTAAAATAAATGCCAATTCTAATGTGAGCGATAATTTCACAGTTGGGATTTCTGCAAACTATATTACAACTGATGTTTTAAGCAGTAAACAAGGTAATGCTGCAGGAAGTAGCTTTGGAAGTTTATTGGCATATCCTGCTGATGTAAATGCGAAAGACTATTTAAATGCAGACGGCTCTCAGAACGCATTTTATTTAGACCAACAATTTGATAACCCTTATTGGAGCAGTAAGAATAGTCCAAACTCCGATGAGACCAAAAGGTTGATCGGTATTATTAGTTTTAACTATAGCTTCTTAAATGATTTCAATCTATCATACAAAATTGGTACAGATAACTATACCGAATTCAATAAGAAGATTACTGGAGATGGATCGTTAATTGATACCAGAGAAGACGGTTATATCAGTCAATTTGAAAAAGACCACACAAGATTGACTTCTAATATCTTTTTAAACTACCAAAAAGATATCACAGAAGATTTTTCATTTGACGGGATGATTGGAAACTCGGTTGAAGAATTAGATGTGAGAACTACATTTACTTCTGGCAGATCTTTTCAAGCACCTGGCATTTATAGCATCGGTAATATTCTAAAAGAAAATCAAACAGTTTCTGAGTTAATTACCAGAAAGCGTATTGTTGGTGTTTTTGGAGAACTGAAATTCGGTTGGAAGAATGCCTTGTTCTTAAACTTATCTGGACGTAATGACTGGTCTTCAACACTTCCAAAAGACAAAAGATCATTCTTTTATCCGTCAGTAGGTATGTCAGCAGTGGTGAGTGATTTATTCAAAGCATATGGTAATGACATCACTTCTGATAAAGGATTAACTTATTTTAAACTTAGAGCAACATGGGCTCAAGTTGGTAAAGATGCTCCAATTGGCGCTTTAGAAAGTTCTTTAGGCACAAATATTAATGGATTAGCGAGTTCGGCATATACCTGGAATGGTGTGAATGTTGGAAATCCAAACTTAGAACCTGAATTTACAAACAGTTTTGAGATAGGAACGGATATCCGTTTTTTCCAGAACCGCGTTGGATTAGATTTAACCTATTACACAAGCACCTCTGATAATCAAATTTTAAGAGACATTAGAGTACCGCCAACAACAGGTACGTTTTATGCAACCTTAAATGGTGGATCAATTAAAAATAGCGGTGTTGAGGCTATGTTAAGATTACAAATGCTACCTCAAACATCAAAAGTAAATTGGAATTTAGATTTTAATTTTGGAGCAAACAAAAGTGAGGTTAAGGAATTACCTGGATTCTTAAGTGAAGTTTATTTATCTGATTCTTGGACTTTTAGAAACTCAGCAGCGGGTGCAGCAATCTTAGATGGCTCATTATTTGGATTACGTGGAAAGCGTCCTGTAAGAAATGAAAATGGTGAAGTAATCATCAATTCTAACGGTTTACCAACTTTAACTGACCAAACCTACACGGATGTGAATAGAACACCAGATTGGACTTTAGGCATTACAAACTCTATCGGTTATAAGAATCTAAATCTGTCCTTTTTATTAGATATTGTACAAGGTGGAGAAGTTTATAATGCTACGGAATCTGCTTTAGCATATTACGGACTTAGCACAAATACTGTTGCTGATAGAAACCAATCGGTAATTCTACCTGGTGTAGATAGCGCTGGAAATCCAAATACAGTAGCAGTTAATAAAGACCAAAATTATTATCAGAATTACTATTCTCAAAACTCAGAGAATTTCATTGAAGATGGTTCATTCGCAAGATTAAGATACGTCACCTTATCTTACAAATTCCCAGAAGCAGTTTTAGAGAAATTATCTTTATCTGGTTTAGAACTTTATGCTACAGGACGTAATTTATTCACAATTACAGACTACAGCGGTGTAGATCCTGAAGTAAACACATTTGGCGCAGGCATTTCAGGTGCTGGCTCTACAAATATTGATAACCTTGGAACTCCAAACGTTAAAGGATTTGACCTTGGTTTAAGATTTAGATTTTAAAAAATTATAATTATGAGAATTTTAAAATATACAGTTTTAGCATTAGCAGTAATTACTTCGTCATGTAGCGAAGATTACTTTGATGTGAACAGTTCGGAGACAGCTCCAACTACGACCTCACTACCGCCACAGTATAGAATACAAGGCACTATTGAAAACACAACAGGGACCGCACAATACAGAGGTTCTCGAGAAATTATAGGGGTTACGCAATATGCAGCGCATCACACCACAGCTTATGAGTCTAACTCATGGACTAACAATTTCACGACAGGCCGTTACTTTTTATGGCAAAATGCCTATGTGTATGCGTTACCAAATACAGCCGATTTAATTGTTTTAGGAAAAAAGTACGATGCTCCTAATTATAGTGCAGTCGGAAAAATTTTGAGAGCCTACATTTTTGGTATGACAACTGATCAGTATGGTGATATTGTTACAGAAGACACCTATGATGGTGAATCAAACATGAACATTACTCCAAAGTTTGTGACCCAAAAACAAGCCTATCAAACTATTTTCAAATTGTTAGATGAAGCAATTGCTGAATTAAAACAACCTAGTACGATAGGACTAAACGTTGAAGGTGGTGATGTACTTTACAATGGTGACCAAGAAAAATGGATCCGATTTGCATACTCGCTAAAAGCACGTTATTTAAACCATTTAAGTAAAAAATCGTCAGGAGATATGGCTTATAATGCGGACGCTATTCTTGCTGCTGTAGAAGCTGGTATTAATTCCAACGCTTTAAATGCACAGCAAAACTTTGTGGGTGGCGAAGCAGAAAACCAAAGACAGCCTTTTGCTGAAGGCGGTTACGGTTCTTCTAGATTCAGATACTTTTCTACTTTTTTCGTGAATCTGTTAAAGAATCCTTTAAACTTAGCTGTACCAGTTGAAGATCCAAGGTTATCAATTATAGTTCCTGAAGCTGTAAATGGCGGTTATGTAGGTTTAGATGTAGGTCGTGGTTTAGCTGGCGATTCAGGAGATAATTACTCTGTCGGAAACGGCGGTTTTTACACAAGTCCAACCTCTCCAACCTATATGCTTACTTATAGTGAAGTTAAATTTATTGAAGCTGAAGCTAGGTTTAGAAAAAATGATTTACCGGGTGCCTATGCCGCTTTTAAAGCAGGCGTTCAAGCTGACATGGAAAAACTTAATGTTCCAGGCGATAAAATAGCTGCTTACATGCTTTTATTAGATACTGAGATTGGTGCTACCAAAATCAATTTGTCAGCTATTATGACACAAAAGTATATTGCCAATATGCTAAATCCTGAAACATGGGTAGACATGAGAAGAATGGATTACAGTTCTGATATTTACCCTGGACTAAAGCGTCCTGTTAACGTTAACCTTGATATTTTCCCGAATAATGATGAATGGATTCAAGCGATGATGTATGAATACAATGAAGAAGATCGTAATTATGTGAATATGCCTACTAATGATCCTCTTATTCGTTTGAAAACACCTGTATGGTGGAATACTCCTGAATAATTCCACTTTCATTTTGTTAGATAAAAAGCCAACGTTTTTAATGTTGGCTTTTTTTTTATCGCTGTATAATTGCACTAAAAATGGACCGTGGTAGCGATAGTTCTACAGAAATGTTACTTCGGAAAATTATCGAATCATTTAGCTTTTTTGATTTCAAATTGATGGTTGCACATTTATCAAATTTAAGATGACAAAACCATTCATCCATGCTAACTAACCTTATTTACTCGCCATCTACTCGTTGTTTTCTTTTACGACAATCGCACAGAATCTACAGAGGACAACAACAGATATGGAATAATTCACTAAATTAGAAGCTCAATACAACATCTTTTCAGTCATAACAAAGAATACCATGAAACACTACAGAATACAACTAATAATCGCACTCTTCTTTGCGGCATTCCTATTTTCCTATACAAGTTACGCCCAAACCTATGCCAAAAATGGGATGGTCGTTTCTGATAATGCCGTAGCTTCTCAAGTAGGTACCGACATTCTTAAAAGAGGTGGAAATGCAATCGATGCATCTATCGCAACAGCTTTTGCTCTTGCTGTAACCCATCCGCAAGCCGGAAATATTGGCGGCGGTGGTTTTCTGGTGTATATGGACGCCAATGGAAAGTCCACTACCATTGATTTTAGAGAAAAAGCACCATTGCTTGCTACTCCAGACATGTTCTTGGATAGTGAGGGCAACTTAATTAAAGGCAGTAATCACGAAGGATTAAAATCTGTAGGAGTTCCAGGAACAGTTGCTGGCTTATATATGGCACATCAAAAATATGGCAAACTGCCGTGGAAAGACTTGGTTCAACCTTCCGTTGAGCTGGCTGCAAATGGGGTAACACTTTCTTACACATTGGCAGAACATGCAAAAAACTTCAATAAAGGCTCCTACCCTCAATTTTTGAAAGACTATTATAAAAATTCAAAAGGAGAACTTGTAAAACATGGCGAGTTATGGGTTCAGAAGAATTTAGCCGAAACCCTAAAACATATAAGAGATAAAGGTAAAGACGGATTCTACAAAGGCGCCGTTGCTCAAGAAATTGCATCGTTTATGAAAGCGAATGGCGGCATTATCACTCTTGAAGACCTTCAAAAATATGAAGCTGTAGAACGCGAAGCCATTACAGGCACCTATAAAGATTATGGCATTGTATCCATGCCGCCACCAAGTTCAGGCGGTGTAGCCGTTATAGAAATGTTGAACATCATGGAGCAAGCCAATTTAGATTCTATAGCATTTAATTCCACCGCTTATGTGCACTTGGTTGCCGAAGCCATGCGTCGTGCTTTTGCTGATAGAGCAGAACATTTAGGTGATCCTGATTTTAATTTGGAAATGCCTCTCGACCGATTGACATCAAAAGAATTTGCAAAAATGCGATATGAGAATATTGATATGAATAGAGCGTCTGTGAGCGACACATTAAAGTTTGGGCAACTTTATGACGGCAAAAACACCACGCATTTATCGGTGGTTGACAAAGCAGGAAATGCGGTTTCCTTAACGTATACAATTGAACAATCTTACGGTTCTGGATTAGGTTCTCCAAAACTCGGTTTTATATTCAACAATGAAATGGGCGATTTCAATCCGCAGCCTGGTTTAACAAATAGCGGTTGGTTAATTGGCACAGATCCTAACATCATTCAACCAGAAAAAAGAATGTTGAGCAGCATGAGTCCAACAATTGTTACCAAAGACGGAAAACCATATTTGATTATCGGAAGCCCAGGTGGACGCACCATTATCAATACCGTTTTTCAAACCATCTTAAATGTGATTGCTTATGATATGCCTATCAAAAAAGCAATTGAAGCAATGAAAATCCATCATCAATGGTTTCCTGATGAATTAATATTTGAAAACGATTTGATGTCTCCAGACACTAAAAAAGCTCTTGAAAACATGGGCCACGTGGTTAAAGGAAGAGAAAATTTAGGACGATTAATGGGCATCCTAATCCCAACTGATGGCGATGTCTATATAGGTGCCTCCGATTCCTCAAGTCCAGATGGTGGCGCAATAGGCTATTAATTATTCCAGTTTTTCAATACAATTTCAATGGGTGTCGGCAATTGTGCTGACACCCATTTTATTTTATTCTGGTAGATGTTTTTATATTGATTTTTTAGCGGGTGATAACAGTATGACAGAAGAAACGCCAAACGTCAACTCCAAGGATAAGAAGGAATAATTTAAAAATTATAATTCCATCACTTCTATAGCTGTAAAACAGTCGGTAAATACGTTAAGAGCTTATTAAAAGTATTGTTTCAATTTTTCTAAAGGATTACTTTCTCTATTCCGGTAAGCGTGCACCGAACTACTTATCAGCAATATTAATGCTGCCACTCCTGCCACATACGTAATACTCATGACGTCTTCATAATTAGCATAAGCGATGGCTGCAAGTGCCCAAGCACCAACCAATGCAAATTCACGCATATTACGCGTCCATGTTACCACAAGATTGATTATCAAAGCCACAATAATCATAAAAATTGTCCATGCTTCTGCCGACATTCCAAAACCACGCCATTCTACTTTTACTAAATAAGCCGCGACATTAACGATACTTGCTACAGCTACCCATCCGCTATAAACCACGAATGGCCACCATAAAAAAGCAATCACAGAAATTGGAGCATCCCAAAGCTCCATTGCATTATTCATCACAATTTTGAGTAAGGAGAATAGCAGTAGAAAAATGAAAATGCAGGAAAGCCCTGTATACCCATAAATCCATAAAAATACCCATGCGGAATTCGCTATACAAGAGATCACAAACCACCACCCTATTCTCAACACGAAATCATCATCTTTAACCTTAACAAACAAACTTCTGCCTTGGTACACGATAAAAACTATTAAAAGCAAATAAATAAATCCCCAAATTGCAAAGGCATACCCTGCAGGAGTAAATAAGGTGTTGAGACTTTTTGATACTTCCCCTATAGTCGTATTATTGAGTAATCCCGAATTTGAGAGGTAGTTGATAATAATGGTGGACACCAAGGCAATCCCATTGCAAATTTGAAGAACTTTTTTCATAGTAAAATCCCGTCAGGGAGAAGTTGGAGGTTAATGAAGCGTAGCTTCTAACTCTGTTAAATTTACAAAATATAGCGTTCTAAATTAACACTTTCCAATGTCCTATTGACTCAAAAAAACTCGCTGTACTGCAGCACTCTAAAATCGAAGGTATTGAATTTGGGGTTTTTAGCCTTGAGATGCTGGTATAATGGCATCCTGCTTATGGAAATATTGGCAGCTCCTGATCCTGATGTTAAGGAAACGGTTTTGATGATTCTACGAGACACTTCATCTTCGGTTGTGTCAGAAGTATTTGAATTAGGAAGTTCAAATTGATGAATACGTGGCACTTCATTAGAAACCACATCCAATTTCAGCCCGTATGTTTTCAAATGCTTTCGAAAGAAATATTCTGGACCATTTTTACTGTTACCACCAGTAAATAAAAGGGTGTTAATATTCGGAAACTCCTGCAAGTATCCTACAATATTTCGCAGTTTAATGTTTGTCATTCCCAAATCGGAGGCATCAATCTTTTCTCGTTCCGCACTTTCGACAATATCACAAATTCCAATTTTATTAGCGACTAAAAACGCTTTCCGTTGCGCTACGGCTTCTTCTGAATTATCAAACTTTAAGTTGAGATTGTGAATTTTATCAATGAACAACCAAAGCGAATTGAAATAACTCCCATAACAAAAATCGACATCCTTTTCCAACAATTCCCCTACCGAAAACCGCGGTGGCGGCAAAGTACCAACAATCAGTTTTGTGGTATCTTCATTAATAAAAGGCGGATATGGATGTCGATGTAAAAACATTTTAGACTTTAGCTCTCAATTTTTCAACTTCCACAGCAGTGACTTTATAAATACGCTGATTCATTTTCGTCATGTTTTGCATTTCTTCATGAAGCTCGTCCAATAAGGTCTTTGCAGCGTCAGTTTTTTCAACATTCAATAAAAATTTAGCGAATGCCAACCGTTCGTTATAATTAGAATAAGGTTTATCAATTATTTTTAACTGTGCTTCTGCTTCTATTGTACGATCCTTTTCGGCTAAGGCCATTCCGTAATAAAATGGCACATGTGATTTTTCAAACTCTTTATATGGTTCTAAAATTTCACCCAATCTAATCACCTCTTCAAAATCTTTACTGTAATAATATGCTTTCACCAGTTGAGATTTTACATAAAAACCACTCTGAGTCTTATCTTCTAAAGCCTTTTTATAATGCAAAATAGCTTTAGCATAGTCATGTGATGCCAGATAAGCATCCGCAAGGTTTACCCTATTCTCATAGGTATCAGTAAATTCTAGTTTCTTTTCAAGGTCTCTGATTTTTTTAGAAGGATCGATAATTGTGGTCAGATTTTCCTGAATTTTCTCGGTATCGCGTTTCGTTAACACCTGCGTTACTAAATACACGATGCAACCAACTAGCGGTAAAAAGATGATGGCAAAAATCCAATAAAAAGAATTTCTGTTTTTAAAAAGGTGATAAATACAATAGGCTTGAAAAGCTATAATGAAATAATAATACATCTGTTAAATTAAGTTTAAAGTCTAACTAACTCGGTTTGAATTCGTAAAAAAGTAAGTATCTTAAAGCTTACTTTATAAACGCTATTAAATTTACAAAAAATGGGAAAAGGTGATAAAAAATCAAGACGCGGAAAGATTCAACGTGGCAGCTATGGTGTAAGACGACCTCGCATCAAAAAAAGACCATCTACGCTCGAAAAAATCAGTATTGACAAGAAATCTAAACCGTAATGCTTTTTCAATCGCATTTACTTTTTTAGGAACTATTGACTCAAATTAGCATCACATTAAGTGCAGCATTGAGTCAATAGACATGCGATTTTATCTCGTAAAAACCAATTTATTTTCTGCAGAAAGCTTTTCATGAAATCTATAGTTTTCCAAATCAAAACCTTTAAGATCTTCAATTGAATCTACATTGTTATCAATAACAAAACGAGTCATCAGTCCGCGGGCTACTTTCGCAAAAATGCCGATCGTTTTATAGTCGCCGTTTTTCAACTCCTTAAAGTCTACATCAATCACAGGTACTTTTAGAGCTTTTTTATCAACAGCCTTAAAATATTCAATACTTGCTAAGTTAAGGAATACTTCATCATCTTTGAGTTCGCTGTTCAGTGCGTTGGTGATGTCTTGCTTCCAAAACTCATAAAGGTTTTTGTGCTTCCCTACACCAATTTTCGTCCCCATTTCTAAGCGGTAAGGTTGAATTAAATCTAACGGTTTCAAAACACCGTACAACCCAGAAAGAATTCTGACCGTATCCTGAACTTTGTCCATTTTATTTTTTGGGATAGTATACGCATCCAATCCTCTATATACATCGCCATTAAAGGCATAAATAGCTGGCCTGGCATTATCTTTAGTGAATGGTAGCTCCCACGCTTGGTTCCGCTCATAATTGAGTTGGCCCAAATCTTTAGAAATACTCATAAGCTCAGAAAGGGCTTTAACAGATTTCTTTTTGAGAACCTTATTTAACCGTTCTGATTGTTTTAGAAACTCAGGCTGAGTATGGTTTTCTATAGGTAATTTTGTTTCAAAATCTAGTGATTTTGCAGGAGATAATACAAGCTTCATAGTAATGCCCACAAAAGCGGGTATCTAATTAAGGATTTATAACTTTTTTGACTTTCAAAGTTACAACTACTTGGGAGAAAATTCAAGGGAGAAACCTTAATAATAACCTAAAACTCCTCCGCTTAAATGTCTGTTCTGAACTTAAAACCACCATCCTCTATAAAAAAAGAATACGAATTAAGTCTACTCTATTTCCATATCCTTATGTTTCGCGTAATGTTGCCATTTTGCGATACAATCTTGAATATCCTGAGGTACTTCAGAGTCAAAACTCATAAACTTACCAGTGGTAGGATGCTCAAAGCCAAGTGTTTTAGCGTGTAGTGCTTGGCGCGGTAGAATTTTAAAGCAATTATCGACAAATTGCTTATATTTTGTAAAGGTGGTTCCTTTTAAAATTTTATCACCACCGTAACGGGCGTCATTAAATAATGTATGCCCAATATGTTTCATGTGCACACGAATTTGATGCGTACGACCAGTTTCCAACTTACAAGACACTAAAGTGACATAGCCTAAACGTTCCAAAACTTTGTAATGCGTTACGGCAGGTTTTCCTTTATCGGCCTCATCATCAAGATATACGGTATTTTGCAATCTGTTTTTCGGGTGACGGCCAATATTACCTTCAATAGTCCCTTCATCCTCATCAACATTTCCCCAAACAATCGCTATATATTCGCGTTCACTGGTTTTATTAAAGAATTGTTTGGAAAGGTGTGCCATTGCAGCCTCCGTTTTCGCAATCACCAAAAGTCCGCTGGTGTCTTTATCAATACGATGCACCAAACCAGGTCTGTTACTAGAGTTGTTTGGCAGATTCTCAAAATGATAGGTCAACGCATTAATTAAGGTGCCAGAGTAATTTCCGTGACCTGGATGAACTACCATGCCGGCCTCCTTATTCACCACAAGCAAATCATCATCTTCATACACAATATCCAACGGAATATCTTCCGGCGTCAATAAATATTCGTACGGTGGATGCTCAAAAAGGACGCGAATCTTATCAAAAGGCTTAACCTTATAATTTGATTTTACGGGAAGGTCATTCACATAAATGCTACCGTTTTTGGCAGCAGCTTGAATTTTGTTACGCGTTGCGTTTTCAATAAAATTCATTAAATATTTGTCAATACGCAGTGGCGTCTGACCTTTTACGGCTGTAAATGCGTAATGCTCATACAAGTCATCATCATACTGCTCTTCTAATTCCGGGTTGGTATCTTCTATCATTATTCGTCTAAACCTCTATTACCATTACCTAAAACCACATCGATTTTAGATGTCATTGGGAGTAAATCGCCCGCTTTGACCGATTGACCTTGAAATGAAATGGATTGCACCTCATCCTTACCTATATCATCAATATAAGAAATTTTACCCACTTCAAAACCAATGGCTTCTAAGGTAGGCTTCGCTTGGCGGAACGTACGCCCAACAATTTTAGGCACTTCCACTTTGCGATATCCAGATGGATTAAGTGTTAAATATATTTTGCGATCTTCCTTAACCTGACTGCCTGCTGTTGGGTATTGTTCAATAACAGAGAATTTTGGATAACTCGGGTTATAATTGGCTGAATCTTGGATTTCCATTGTTAAATCATGGTCCTTTAATTCAATTTTAGCTGTTTCTATGCTTTTTCCGGCTAAATCAGGAACCGTTACAAAGCTGCCGTGGTTAGTACGAATGTCAAGCCATTTCAACATTAAAAAACTTAATACTACAATAGCCACTACGGCTAGTACTATTTGCATTAAAAAAACTCTACTCGTTAAAAATTTTATAAGGCTCATGAACGTTTGTTATAAGTGGCAAATATATAAAAACACAACCGTTTTTTCTTTTGCTTTTAATGTGATATTTTTGTTTGTGAAGATAAGGCTTCAAATCATGATTATCAAACGTCCTTGTTTGGGTATTATTTTATCATGAAAAAAGCACGGCCATCCTCCTTAAAGTGAATATAAATTTAATTAAAACGTTTCCTGTTGATGCAGGAATATGAGATGAAAAAAAACATTGCCATCATCATGGGAGGATATTCGAGCGAGTTCGAAATCTCCCTTAAAAGCGGACAAGTAGTTTACGAAACCCTTGATTCTACAAAATTTAACGCACACCGTATTCACATTTTTGAAGATAAATGGGTGTATGTGGATAGCGACAATAATGAACATCAGGTTGATAAAAATGATTTTTCTGTGACCGTTAATGGCCAAAAGATCACGTTTGACTGTGTGTTTAATGCAATTCACGGTACTCCTGGAGAAGATGGATTTATGCAAGCATATTTAGATCTTGTCAATATTCCACAAACGAGCTGCAACATGTACCAAGCAGCGCTTACTTTTAATAAACGCGATTGCTTAAGCACTTTAAAACCTTATGGTATTAAAACTGCGGAATCTTATTTCGTGAATTTTGGTGACGACGTCGATGAAGATGCGATCATTTCGAAAGTAGGCTTGCCTTGTTTTGTTAAAGCGAATAAAGCAGGAAGCAGCTTCGGCATCAGTAAGGTTTACAATAAAGAAGATTTCAAGAAAGCGTTCGAAGTGGCGTTTAAAGAGGATGATGAAGTTATTGTTGAATCGTTTTTAGATGGTGTTGAAGTATCTGTGGGTGTTATTACCTATAAAGGTGAAGTGACGGTCCTTCCTATTACCGAGATTGTCAGCAATAATGACTTTTTTGATTATCAAGCGAAATATTTGGGCCAATCCCAAGAAATAACTCCAGCAAGATTGACGCCTGAGGAAGAAGAAAAGGTAAGAACCGTTGCCAAAAAAGTTTACGAAGTTTTAAAAATGAAAGGGTTTAGCCGCAGTGAATTTATTTTTAAGGACGGCGAACCACATTTATTAGAAGTCAATACAGTGCCTGGAATGACCAAAGCAAGTATTCTACCACAGCAAGCTGCCGTTGCCGGAATTAGTCTGTCAGACTTATTTGGTAATGCCATTGAAGAGTGCTTTAAAGGTCAGCCGCATTAATTTTACTTAAAAAACAGTTCTTTAAAAGAATTGTATATTTGATTTACTAACTAAAAATAAGATTTCCTCATTGTAGGAATTGACAACGCTTGCCGATGAAACGTGCACTATTCCCAGGATCTTTTGACCCGCTTACGCTAGGCCATTTCGACATTATTAAACGAGGTCTCAAATTGTTTGATGAAGTGGTGGTTGCAATTGGTATTAATGCCGATAAGAACTATATGTTTTCTTTAGAAGAACGCCAGAAATTTATTAAGGAAGCGTTTAAAGATGAACCGAAAGTAAAGGTTGCGACCTATAAAGGCTTGACAATTGATTTTTGTAAAGAAATTGATGCGCAATTTATTTTAAGAGGCTTACGAAATCCTGCAGACTTCGAATTCGAAAAAGCCATTGCGCATACGAACAGAAAACTTTCCCGCATTGAAACTGTGTTTTTGTTGACAGCAGCCAGTACGTCCTACATCTCCTCGTCTATCGTAAGGGATGTGATTAGAAATAATGGTGATTATACTGTTTTGGTACCGGATAGTGTTAGAGTGACATCAGAATAAAACGTCCATTTATTAGTTGACTTCATCCAACAAAAAAGCATCAGACATTTAGAAAACTTTTAGGTTTTGCAGATAACTGATGCTTTTTCCAATGATTAATAGCTGAACTAATATAACCACAAACATATAAACATCAATATTTTATCGTTTAAAAACCATAAAAAAAGTTAAAGTGCTTAGGAAATTCCTGTGACTAATTCTTAGAATGACATGTGCTCAAATTTCGCTTTGAGTTTGTCTTTTTTGAGCTCGAGTTGCTGTAAAAATTTAAGATGACTCTCAGAATTTGGGTTAAAAGGACGATGGGACAATCCCTTTTGAATGCTGTCAACTTCTGACATCGTTTCTAAAGTATCATCAGACATCCAAACCTGCTGAAATTTCTCCCAAATATAATTGATGGCGGTCGCATTTGGATGCAACATATCCTCCGCATAAAACCGATAATCCCGAAGCTCATCCATCATTATCTCATACGATGGAAAATAATGGCACCCTGAACAATCTTCATTAGATACCAAGGCATGAACTGCCGCAATTAAATGCGATTTACTCCTTGTATTTTCAACAAAACCATCTTTAATGTGGCGTATGGGCGATACTGTTAAAACAACTTTAGCTGTCGGATTTATGGATTTTATTGCGTGAATGATAGTCTGCAGTGACTCTGTAATTTCGGCGACGGATAATAATTCCTTTTTAAAATTCAGTTGCGGCACTTTATGACAGTTTGCAACGGTCTCATCAGTGGACTTCTGCTTGTAAACCCACGCTGTCCCCAAAGTAATAACAACATGACTTGCTTTCAGAAGCCACTGTTTTGTAGCTTCAAGTTGTGTGTTTAAATTAGTAAGAATTTCATTTTTAGAACTGTTGCTCATTTGAGAATGGACCTCATAACAATGCCATTGTTCGTTATGAAAAAAGACACTTGATTCCTCATAACTCTTCTCTTGAACAGCCCTCGTAATAAGTGTTTCTATCGCTTTTGGATGAAACAAAACACCAAACGGATTCTGAAGGCTTTGGAATTTAAAATAGGCTAATTTTTCTCCTATATTTTCCACAAAACAAGAGCCCAACAATACCACTTTAGACTGATAATCCATCAGATTTTCAGTACGCTTTTGAAGTGGTATTTGCGTTTGTAGTTTCATTTTTTTATGGTAAAAGCGCGAAGCTGCTATGAGTTACATTTAACTACTGTGTGCTGTTAGAGACAAGGATTATGGGATTCCGGTGTTTTTAATGAACACAATGTTATGTGATTCCTCGTGCCTCGGAATGACAACTATACCTCCTGTCTCGGAATGATAACTATTAGTAATTCGCTTTAAAGGTTGTTTGGTAATCTTAAAATTCTGATTTCCTTTTGAAGTAGATTATTATGTGATTCCTCGTGCCTCGGAATGACAATTAGATTTCGTGTTTCGGAATGACAATTGGTGCTGTCATTCCGAAACACAGAAAATATATCTATTTCAAATACTCCTGAGCTGCCGCCAATGCTTGGTCGATTCCTCCAGGGTTTTTACCTCCAGCAGTTGCAAAAAACGGTTGTCCGCCTCCACCACCTTGGATAAACTTTCCTAATTCGCGCACAATAGTTCCGGCATTCAAACCTTTACTTGCGACCAATTCTTTAGAGATATAACACGAAAGAAGTGCTTTCCCGTCGTTTTCAGCAGCAAACAACAAGAATAAATTATCGTGTTGTTGGCCAAGTTCAAAAGATAAATCCTTTATTCCAGAAGCATCTAAATCGACCTTTTTAGCCAAAAACTGAACACCGTTAATATCTGTCAATTCATTTTTAAGATCCCCCTTTAAATTTTGCGCTTTGTCTTTCAGGAAGCCTTCAATTTGCTTCTTAAGCTCAGCATTTTCAGATAATAAATTTTGAATCGCTTTTATCGGCTCTTGAGCATTGTTCAATAATCCTTTTATCTCAAAATACGCTTGGTTATGATCTTGATAATAATCTTTAACGGCATCATTGGTAATAGCTTCTATACGGCGGATACCAGATGCTACTGCGCCTTCTGAAATAATTTTAAAATACCAGATATCCGCTGTGTTTTTCACATGCGTTCCGCCACACAACTCATAAGATTTACCATAACGAACAGTACGTACTGTATCGCCATATTTTTCACCAAAAAGCGCTATTGCACCTTCGTCAATGGCCATTTGCATTGGAATGTTGCGTTGTTCTTCAAGTGGTAACTTACCATCGATTCTCGCGTTCACGAAATCTTCAACATCACTTAATTCTTCCGCAGTCATTTTTGAAAAATGCGAGAAGTCAAAGCGTAAATATTTAGAGTGCACCGCACTTCCTTTTTGCTCTACATGTTCTCCCAGCACCTCGCGCAAGGCTTGATGTAGCAAATGTGTTGCGGAATGATTTGCTTCCGTTCTTCTACGTTGTTTCTCATCTACGGACGCTTTAAAAGTAGCAGTAAGATCTTTTGGCAAGTTTTTAGTGAAGTGAATACTTACGTTGTTCTCTTTTTTGGTATCTAAAATATAGATCACATCACCATGGCTATCCTCCAAATACCCCTTGTCTCCTACTTGTCCACCACCTTCAGCATAAAAAGGCGTCAGGTTGAAAACCAATTGGTACATCTCACCATCCTTTTTAGAAACTACTTTTCTATAACGGGTGATTTTTACGTTGGTTTCTAAAATATCATATCCAATAAATTCCTGATCTGCATCTTCCACTAAAATTGTCCAATCTTCAGTAGACATTTCACCAGCGGCACGAGAACGGTCTTTTTGTTTTTTCATTTCGGCTTTAAAACCGGTTTCATCCAATTCTAATCCTTTTTCGCGCAAAATTAATGCTGTTAAATCGATTGGAAATCCGAAAGTGTCATAAAGTTCAAACGCCTTCTCACCTGAAATCACTTTAGAAGTCGATTCTTCAACAATTCTGTTCAACAAAACCAAACCTTGATCTAACGTTCTTAAGAAGGATTGTTCTTCTTCCTTAATCACGTTTTCAATCAATTGTTTTTGAGATTTCAATTCTGGGAAAGCATCGCCCATTTTCTTGCTCAACACATCAATCAATCGGAAAATGAAAGGCTCTTTCTGATCTAAAAAGGTAAAACTGTAACGGATGGCTCTTCTTAAAATTCGGCGGATGACATAACCAGCGCCTGTATTACTTGGCAGCTGTCCATCAGCGATAGAAAATGCTACGGCACGAACGTGATCAGAAATCACACGAATAGCAACATCTACTTCTTCATCCTTTCCATAAGTTTTATTGGCGATGGTTTCGATTTCACGGATAATTGGCGTGAACACATCAGTATCATAATTAGACTGCACCCCTTGTAAAACCATACATAAACGCTCAAAGCCCATACCTGTATCGATATGTTTTTGAGGTAGATTTTCTAAGGAACCATTCGCTTTTCTGTTGTATTGCATGAATACAAGATTCCAGATTTCCACAACTTGCGGATGGTCCATATTCACCAAGGTTTTACCGTCAACCTTTGCTTTTTCTTCTGCAGATCGAATATCAACATGGATTTCACTACATGGACCACACGGACCTTGATCGCCCATTTCCCAGAAGTTATCCTTTTTATTGCCCATCAAAATGCGGTCTTCAGAAATAAATGATTTCCACAAATCATAAGCTTCCTGATCCATTGGCAAGTTATCTTCTTCACTACCTTCAAATACGGTCACATAAAGAATGTCCTTATCAATGCCATATTCTTCAGTCAACAATTCCCAAGCCCAAGCAATCGCTTCTTTCTTAAAATAATCGCCAAAACTCCAGTTCCCCAACATCTCGAATAAAGTATGGTGATAGGTGTCATACCCTACTTCTTCCAAGTCATTATGCTTTCCGGAAACACGCAAACATTTTTGGCTATCGGCAATTCTCGAATTTTTAGGCTGTGCATTTCCTAAAAAATATTCCTTAAACGGGGCCATTCCTGAATTGACAAACATCAAGGTAGGATCGTCCTTCAAAACCATAGGTGCTGACGGCACAATATCATGCTGTTTATTCTTAAAAAAAGTTAAATATTTGGAACGAATGTCTTGAGATTTCATGGTTTTAGTGTTGTCTTATTAGTCTCTAAAATGGCCAAAGGGCTTATTTTATCACAAATTTATTTTAAAGTTTGCATATCGCACGGTTACATTCCTCAATTATCGTTTTAGATTTACTAAATTTACAATTGAAATATTTTGTAATTTTGTCCGTTTGGTTAATGTTTATTGACTTTTTATGTCATTTTAACTGTGCAAAAATAGTATAAATTAGGTAATGAGTAAGGTAAAATATTATTACGATTCTGAAACCCTCTCTTATAAGAAAATAGAGCGAAAAAAAAGGAACACCCTCAAGTATGCGTCAATTTTCATTTTGGCTTCAGCACTTTTTGCTTTCCTGTTTGTGTCTATAGCAAGCCAATTCGTAAAATCACCAAGAGAACGTGCTTTAGTTAGAGAGCTTCAGCATATGGAGTTACAATATCGACTACTTAATAAAAAGATGGATGAGGCTCAAGCTGTCCTATCTAATGTAGAAGAACGTGATAACGCGATTTACAGACTTTATTTTGAAGCGAATCCTATCCCTGAAGAACAGCGTAAAGCGGGTTTTGGAGGTATTAATCGTTATAAAAGTTTAGAGGGTTTTGACAATTCAAAAATCATTATTGAAACCAATAAACGTATGGACATTTTGCAAAAGCAGATTGTTGTACAGTCAAAATCTTTAGATGAAATTGCTGTATTGGCGGCTGATAAAGAGAAATTCTTAGCCTCTATTCCTGCAATTCAACCCGTAAATAATGAAGATTTAACCAGAATGGCTTCTGGCTATGGGTATAGAACAGATCCATTTACGAAAGTTAGAAAATTCCATTATGGCATGGATTTTACCGCACCTCGTGGCAGTCCTATTTATGCCTCCGGAGATGGTGTTGTAACACGCGCTGACAATACGGCAACAGGTTACGGTAACCACATCAGAATTGACCATGGGTATGGTTATGAATCTTTATATGCCCATCTTTATAAATATAATGTTCGCGCTAACCAAAAAGTAAAGCGTGGCGATTTGATAGGTTTTGTAGGAAGTACAGGCCGTTCAGAAGCACCACATTTGCATTATGAAGTATGGAAGGACAATGAACGCATCAACCCGATCAATTTCTATTATGGCAATTTATCTGCTGAAGAATATAGTAATTTATTGGAACGCGCAGCTTTAGAAAATCAATCTCTAGATTAATATGCACATCGACCTACCTGAAAAAAGATATTATGGCATTGGCGAAGTGGCTAAAGCGTTTAATGTAAACACCTCATTAATTCGTTTTTGGGAGAAGGAGTTTGATATTCTCAAACCTAAAAAGAATGCTAAGGGCAATAGAAAATTCACACCTGAAGACATCCAAAATCTTAAGTTCATTTATCATTTGGTAAAAGAACGAGGTTTTACATTAGAAGGCGCGAAAACGCATCTTAAAGAAGGACGTCAAGAAGCACTCAATAATTTTGAAATCATCAGCAAACTGAATGCTGTAAAAGCTCAACTTATAAAAATTAAAAATCAACTTTAAAACCAACTTATTATGAAAAAATGGCTTATTCCTGTAATAATCATCGGCTTAATTGCTATAGCACTTTACTCTTGGGGAAAAAACTTTAACAATACTGCGGTAGAACTTAGAGAAACAGCAACCAGAAGTTGGGGTAACGTAGAAAGTAGCTACCAACGTCGTAATGACCTTATCGGTAATCTTGTAAAAACAGTGCAAGGTGCAGCCGATTTTGAACGTGGTACTTTAACTGACGTTATTGAAGCGAGAGCAAAAGCAACTTCTACTACAATTGATGCCAGCAATCTTAATGAAGCAAACATGGCACAATTTCAAGAAGCTCAAAATGGGTTAAGTGGTGCGTTATCTAGATTATTGGTATCTGTGGAGCGTTATCCTGAATTGAAAGCCAATCAAAACTTCTTAGAATTACAATCTCAATTGGAAGGCACTGAAAACAGAATTAATGTGGCTAGAGATCGTTTTAATGAATCTGTTGAACCTTACAACAAACACATTAAAACCTTCCCAAACAGCATATTGGCTGGTCTTTTCAATTTTGATGACCTTAGCTACTACAAAGCGGATGCAGGTGCAGAAAAAGCTCCAGACGTAGATTTCGATTTTAAATAATAAATAAAATTACTTCTCTCGTTAGAATTGTTTTTAACGAGAGAAGTTTATAATAAAGAATACAAGGCATGTCTAAAACAGAAGATTTTCTAACGGCAGATGAAGAGCAACAAGTAATTGCTGCCATCAGAACTGCAGAAAAGAATACCTCGGGAGAAATTCGTGTACATCTTGAAAAATCCTCTAAAATTGACGTTTACGAGCGTGCTTTGGAGGTCTTTCATATGCTGAAAATGGACAACACAAAACTTCAAAATGGAGTTTTGATCTATGTTGCCGTTGAGGATAAAACCTTCGTTATCTTTGGTGATGAAGGCATTAATAATGTGGTACCAGATGATTTTTGGGAAAGCACCAAAAACATTATGCAGGGCCATTTTAAACGAGGTCATTTTAAACAAGGTCTGGTTGATGGTATTTTAAAAGCCGGCAAACAATTAGAAGAACACTTCCCGTGGGAAACGGATGATGTGAATGAACTTCCTGATGAGATTTCTCGAGGATAGCTCCACGATTCTTCCAGTGTATTTGTTCAAACGCACTAATTTGGAAGAAATTTCTTCCTATATTTCATCTCCCCTTACGGGATACTAACACCAATTAAAAAGAAGCAATCAAGTATGCAATCAGTAATCAGCAGACAACTTTTATTAAATATTAAGAAAGGCGTTATGCAACGCGTTCTTTTTAGTGTACTGATGATTTTATGTGGCATACAAGCTGGGTTTTCTCAATTCACTATTCCTGAAAAACCTACAAGCATTACGAAACAAACGAGTGTTTATCAATTTACACCTCTTTTATCTGAAAGCGAAAAAAATAGCTTAGAGCAAAAACTAATCAAATATTCCGATACCACGTCCTCGCAAATTGTAGTGGCTATTATCAGTTCCACAAATGGCGAAAACATCAATTATTTAGGTGCGCAATGGGGTCAAAAATGGGGAATTGGTCAAGCTAAAGAAGACAACGGAATTTTGATATTATTAGCCAAGGACGATCGAAAGATTGCCATTAACACTGGCTATGGTGTTGAGCATCTCTTAACGGATGCCATGTCTAAGCGAATTATTGAGCAGGATATCATCCCTTACTTTAAACAGAATGATTATAATGGCGGTCTTAACCGAGGTGTTGACGCTATTTTTGAGGTCATGATGGGCGAATATCAAGGCACTCGACAAGTTAATACTACTTCTGAAGGCATTCCTGCCGGATTTGTATTTATGCTCTTTATCGTGTTCTTCATTATCATGATGTCCATTTCCAAAAACAAAAGAGGCGGTGGCGGCAACGGCCCAGGCAACAATCGTGGGAACGATTTTAGCATTTGGGATGCCATTATTTTAAGCAGTCTCGGACGCGGTGGTCTTGGCGGTGGCGGTGGATCTTCTGGAGGAGGATTTGGTGGCGGCTTCGGCGGAGGCGGTGGTTTCGGCGGCGGCTTTGGTGGTGGTGGCTTTGGAGGCGGAGGCGCTTCTGGAGGATGGTAAAGGGGTTTTGTCAGTAGGCAGTCTTCAGTAGGCAGTCTTCAGTATGCAGTTTTCAGTCTTCAGATGGAACTACTCTTGTTTAAAGTTTCCTATACAAAACAATTAATAAACCTGTCATGCGTTTCTCTGTGGAACTTTGTGCTCCTCTGTGAAACTCTGTGTAATAACTTTTTCAGTTGGCAGTCTTCAGTGAGCAGTTGGCAGTAAGCGATCTGCAGTTAAGACTCGAATTCAATACTAAGCTTATTAAAAAGTAAGATGCGCTTTATTACATCATAAAATGCATATCACCGCCTCTGCTCTCACCTTTAGGTCCTAAACTATTGAATTTCCAACTAAAACTCAGCATAAAATACTGTTCTAAAACCGTACTTTGAGAATCCTGAATAAAGTTGTCGGTAGTAGTACGTTGCGCATTCGTATTTTGATTGAGTAAATCATACACCTTTAATGTGATGGTACCATTATCCTTCAAGACCGAATATGCTACAGTAGCATTCCAAAACCATGCACTTTTTTGAAAACCAGGGGCAACATTAGGATTGTACCTGAAATTAATATCATTGCGCCATTCCAACTTCTCCGGGAAAAACGTTGCAGTTCTAATCCCTAAATTATGACTCACAAAATTACGATCGTCAAAAGAGTCTAAATCGTAGCGTGTGTTAGTAAAAGATATTCTGTAATTTGGTTGAATTTCAAAAAGCTTCTTCCAAGTGTATGTCAAACCTAAACTAGGATTCAAACGTGTGCTTGTTGCAGCATATTCAACGCCGTTATTAAAATTAACCTGCTTGTCCAAATTGGTCGACAAGCCCAAACGTACTTTAATCGTTTGTAAAGAGTCCATTTTGAAATCTTTACTATAACTAGATCCCAAATAAGCTCTATAATTACCATTCACGTTGGTATAAGTCGTATTTCTAACAAAATTCTCATCCACTGTAGTTTTTGATACTACTTTGTCCTTTTCAAAACTGGCATCACCATAGAAATAGAAGCCTGTTCTCTTTTGAAAATCAAAATTGTTATAGCCAAAGCCCAATCGGTGTTGCTTTGATGGCCTTAAATCTGGATTTCCTGTAACAGTATTTAAAGGATCAGAAACATCCTGAAAAGGCTGTAATTGATAAACAGATGGCGCATCATTATCAAAATCATAATTAAAACTAAGAGATGACTTTGGACTGAAACGGTAATTCATATTCGCATCCAAATCCAAGAAATCAAAAGACTTCTCCAAGCTCAATTCTGGCCTTAGTCTGTCAGAATTCTCTATAGTTCTGTTAGAATAACCAGACCCTACTCTAAACGACAATTTATCATCGTTATAAGCCAATCTGATATTTGGACTATGACGTAAGTTTTTATTCGTAAAATCGGAGCTCAATTCAAAGTTAAAATCCTCGTAGGCTTGTGAATTATCATCAAAATCGAAGGTGCTTCTAACATTTTTTCGAGTGTTTGATCTAAAGTTATACTTGAAATCCAAGAACCACTTTTTAGCTACTAACGGTAATCGATATGTAATGCCCGCATTGAGGTTGTTTGATTTGGTATCGCCGTCAGTGAATTGTTTCCGACTTGAATCCTTTGGATTATCACCATAGATTTGAGTCTCAGAGTTTAAAAAATCATCTGAACTCGCATCGTTAATATCCACATTTGCATGCATTCTTACAAAAGCGCCTTTAGTTCCAAAACGTTTAGTAAGGTTAAGATTATTACCAAAGTTCTTGCCAATAGTTTCAACAAAAGAAGCCGTTTCCGACTGATTGGTCAACACATCATCTTCGTCTCGGGAAGATTCATGCCTGTCGTACGTAGTGCTAGCAGTAGACAAACGGAAAGAAGGCCTAACATTAATCATTAATGTTGAATCTATTTTAATATCAAAAGCCATATTCGCACTATGGCTATCTGTAGTGTTTCGTGAATTAGATTCCGAATTTGTAAAATAGCGTGAGGTTGGTAAAATATTTTCACGCTGTACTTTTGTAGCATTAGTAGATTCGCTGCCTGAATAGAAATAATCGCCTGAAAAATCATTGCCCTTTCCTAATTCATCGGCATAATTTGCACCTGCAGTTCTTGACGTTGTAATCCCTTGTCCGCCGCCAAAGGAACGGCCATCAATAGTAAATCCGCCGTTACTCATCGACATATTTCTTGCACCACCAAACATTTTGCGAATTTCGCCAAAACTAAATCCAGAAGAATTGATGTTATTACCGCCAGCCAGCACACTAATACGCTGTTCATTATCAAAAATATTGACCAATCCGGCGTACTCATAGCGCTTATCAGTTCCTGCACCTGCAGAAACGCGACCAAATACACCTTTATTATTTTCCTCTTTGATGGTAAGGTTTATGGTTTTCGTATCCCCATCCCCTCGTTCGCCACTAAATGCCTCAGCCTTCGATTTGGTGTCCGTTATCTGAACCTTCTCAATCAATTCTTTGGTTAGATTTCTAGTCGTAATAGTAGGATCATTTCCAAAAAAGGGTTTGCCATTAACGAAGATTTGATTTACAGATTTCCCATTCACCTTAATGCTACCATCCTCCTCAACTTCAACGCCAGGAAGTTCTTTCAATAAATCTTCCACATTGGCGTCCTTCTTGGTTTTAAAAGAAGCAACATTAAATTCTAAAGTATCCTTTTTTACGGTGATTGGAGCCCGTGACCTGATGATCACTTCCTCCAACAAGTTGGCAGATTTAAGCACTATATTTTTAAGCTGGATAGGCTCTTTGCTCAATTTAATTACTTGCGAATGAGATTCAAATCCAATGTAAGAAATAGTCAGATTCAACGACTCTTCATAGGTAGAATTCTCTAAAACGAAATTACCGTTCTTATCTGAAATGGTATAGGTAACCAGTGTAGAATCCTTAAGGGTTTCTAGGTATATGGTTGCAGATTCTAAAGGAGATTGATCTTCTTCGGCGATAAGTTTTCCTGAAATCTTAAACGGATTACCTTGAGAAAACGTCATTGTAGTGCATATACACGCAAGAATGCATAGAAATTTCTTCATGCTGTTATTTAAAAATTAAATGACCGCCAAAGAAACAGAAAAATTGCAGGAAATCCTCACATTTCCAATACAAAAACTATACAATTATGGGTATTCCCCTACTTTTTACGCATGTAGATGCTAATAGGCACACCATGGAAATTAAATTCCTCACGTAACTTATTCTCTAAGAAACGTTTGTATGGTTCTTTAACGTATTGTGGTAAATTACAGAAAAATGCAAACTGTGGTTGCGGCGTTGGCAACTGCATGATATACTTAATCTTAACGAACTTCCCTTTAAGTGCCGGTGGAGGATAATTCTCAATTATTGGCAACATGATTTCGTTAAGCTTGCTCGTTTTTATTTTCTTGGTTCGGTTATTATACACCTCAACGGCGGTTTCGATAGCCTTAAAAATACGTTGTTTATTAAGAACTGAAATGAAGACAATTGGAACATCAGTAAAAGGTTCCATTTCCTTACGGATTTGTTTTTCATAGTCTCTGGCTGAATTGGTTTCTTTATCAACCAAATCCCACTTATTAACTAAAACAACAATCCCTTTTCTGTTGCGTTCAGCTAACCAGAAAATATTTTGTACTTGTCCATCAAAACCACGTGTAGCATCATGTATCAAAATACATACGTCACAATGTTCAATGGCTCTAACACTACGCATAACCGAGTAAAACTCCAGATCTTCCTTCACTTTTGATTTACGACGGATTCCCGCAGTATCAACCAAATTAAATTCAAATCCGAATTGGTTATATTTCGTATCAATAGCATCTCTAGTAGTTCCCGCAATATCAGTTACGATATAACGATCTTTCCCAATAAGAGCATTTATAAATGATGATTTTCCTGCATTAGGTCTTCCTACGACAGCAAATCTCGGCAAATCACTTTCTTCAACTTCAACATGTTCTGGCAATGCATTCACCACAGCATCCAACAAATCTCCTGTTCCACTACCATTAATACTAGCAATGGTAAAATATTCGCCTAAACCTAAAGCATAAAACTCAACAGCATCTTGTGCACGTTTGTTGTTATCTACTTTGTTTACGGCCAAAAACA
This sequence comes from uncultured Gelidibacter sp., assembly GCF_947500795.1. Lineage (GTDB taxonomy): Bacteria > Bacteroidota > Bacteroidia > Flavobacteriales > Flavobacteriaceae > Gelidibacter. The sequence continues at coordinate 127,469 of NZ_CANMTE010000004.1, forward strand.
CAGGTTTGTTGACTCTTCTTAGTAATTCAGCAACATCTTCGTCCATCGCAGTAACACCTGTTTCCACGTCAACCAAGAACACGATCACATCAGCTTCATCAATAGCAAGTTCTACTTGTTTATCAATTTCCGCTTCAAAAATATCATCACTTCCAATGACATAACCTCCTGTATCAATTACAGAAAATTCACGACCGTTCCATTCTGATTTCCCATAATGTCTATCTCTGGTTACACCGCTTACGGCATCAACAATGGCTTCCCTGCGTTGAATTAAACGATTAAATAAGGTTGATTTCCCTACATTAGGACGACCTACTATGGCTACTATATTACTCATGTCTATTAAATTGTTTGCAAAGGTAGTGTTTCCTTTCTAAAAAAAAAGAGTATTTTACTGCGCATTAAATTAAAACTACGCCGATTACGAACGAAACCGATAGTTTTATACGCTTTTGAAGATTGAAAAGGCGAGAATAAAGGGTTAATTGATGCTATGCTATAACACAGAGATTCACTGAGCAACGCGGAGTTACACAGAGCGAATTAAAAAAGGTATGGTGTAATAGTTCAATCTAGCAAAACATCAATAACCAACAACTGCCTACTGAATACTGCGTACTGCCAACTAAAAACAGCCAACTAAACCCTACTTCTGATTATACCCAAAACGTTTCAATTGTCGTTGGTCGCTTCTCCAGTTTTTATTCACTTTCACATAAAGTTCCAAATGGACTTGCTTGCCAAAAAATAGCTCCAAATCCTTTCTAGCCTCTACACCTACTCTTTTTAGAGCTGCGCCTTTATGGCCAATAATAATACCTTTTTGAGTTTCACGCTCTACCATAATAACGGCGCGCATTCTGATGATGGTTTCTTCTTCAAAAAACTCTTCTGTATCGATTTCAACTGCGTATGGAATCTCTTTTTTGTAGTGAATTAAGATTTTCTCGCGAATGGTTTCGTTAACGAAGAAACGTTCCGGTTTGTCCGTTAATTGATCTTTAGGATAAAATGCAGGCGATTCTGGTAATAATTCAATAATTCTATTGAAAATCTCTCTAACATTAAAACCTTCTAAAGCTGATACTGGATAGATTTCAGCATTTGGTACTTTTTCTGACCATAACTGAACTTGCTCTTCCAATTGTTGTTGATCAGATTTATCAATCTTATTCAATAATAACAACACTGGAATTTTTGAATTGGTAATTTTTCTAAAAAATGCTTCATCCTTTAGTTCCTGTTCACCAATTTCAACCATATAAAGCAAGACATCAGCATCATCAAATGCCGACTTTACGAAATCCATCATAGATTCCTGAAGTTCATAAGCAGGTTTGATAATTCCTGGAGTATCCGATAAAATCATCTGAAAATCTTCCCCATTGACAATTCCAAGGATACGGTGCCTTGTTGTTTGTGCTTTTGAAGTAATGATCGATAATTTTTCGCCCACAAAGGCATTCATTAATGTCGATTTACCAACATTTGGATTTCCAATGATATTTACAAAACCAGCTTTATGCATATTCTAATAATTTCTACAAAGATAAGTTTAAAAATTTTAAACGGATTAATTATTCGGTAGCCCTTTTTCTTGACGGATGTCTGCCAACACATCAGATAAATCATGAGAATCATGACCATATCTCAAGGAGAAGACTCTCGTAAATTCCGCACCGAAAAAGAAAATGAGACACGAATAGGAAACCCACAGCAAAATCAATACAATAGTTCCTGCAGCTCCGTAGGTCGATCCCGGATTAGCAGTTCCAAAATACAACCCCAACAAATACTTGCCAAGCGTAAAAAGAATAGCCGTTACAAACGCACCAATCCATACGGTTTTCCATCTGATTTTGGTGTCTGGCATATACTTGAACATTAAGGCGAATAAGGTGGTGACCACACTGAGAGACACAATAAAATCTAGAAAATACGCTACGTAGAGGACTATATCAGGGAACACTTGTTTGATATACCCATTAAACGCACCAAGCGCTGCCGTAACAATAAAACTGATAAGGAGTAAAAACCCGATAACCAAAATAAATGCGAAGCTGCGGGCACGATCCGTCAGCAATCTTAGAAAACTAAATTTCCCGGAATCTTCAATCTTCCAAATTTTATTCAGTGATATTTGTAATTGGTAGAACACACCCGTCGCACCAAAAATAATACTGGCAATACCAATCAGGGTCGAAATGATATTTTTTTCAGTATCCAGCGTTTCCTTTATCATCACTTGAACTGTTTCGGCAGCTTCCTTACCTAACACTAAAGTGATCTCATTGGTTAAGTGTCCTTGAACAATTTCTGTCCCCCAAATACTTCCTACAACATTGATTAAAATAACGATAAGTCCCGGAAGTGATAGCACAGCATAATAGGCCACCACTGCACTTAGTCGCCATGGATCGTCAGCATTCCATGCCTTAAATGCACTTACGAATAAAGAAGGAAGATGTTTGAGCTTGAATTTTTTTTCGAGATGCTGTTCTGCCATGAAGTAATCAATTTAATTTTAAATTTATAAAATTACTTTGGATACCTCACTTTTATATTCCTGATTAGTTCTTCCAAACCGTTTAACTTTAACTCATAAACTGTTTCCAACATGAGTCCCAATTGACCTTTAGGAAAGCCTTTGTTGTGATACCACACCACGTAATATTCTGGCAAATCTATAAGAAACTTACCTTCGTATTTGCCAAATGGCATTTTCGTATGTGCAAGTTTGATGAGGAAATTTTTATCTGGTTGAAGCACAGTTTATGGTAATGTTTTTATGAAGATACTATTATTAATGTGCTATCAATTGAAGTTCAACCGAATTAATATTTGAAAAGCTGATGCTATGTCTCAAAAATAAACTGAACTACAAACAGAAGCTGTCCCGATAATTTAAGCCCAGTTAAAAGTGATTACCTTTTCAATATCTGGATGGAGACTGCTATGAACAGGACACGTATTAGCAGTGTTTTCCAGGATTTTCTTTGTTTTATCGTCTGCTTCAAATGGCAGATTCAATACAACTTCAATTTTAGAAATTCTTCTAGGATTGCTTGCCATTGTTTTAGTAACCTCAGCTGTCGTGCCTGTCATATCTACATCCATATCTCTGGCTTTGATGCCCATAACGGTTATCATACAACTCGCCAAACCTGTAGCAACCGTATCTGTTGGCGAAAATGCCAAACCTTTACCGTTATTGTCGAGTGGTGCATCAGTAATAAAGGCGTTACCCGATTGCTGATGGGTGCATTCCGTTCTTAAATCGCCAAGGTAAACTACTTTTGAGGTCATAATTTTGCTTCTTGTATAGAAAGATCACTTGCATATTTCACAATATAGACAGCTTCATTATAGTAACCACCTGAGATCTTCTTTAAATATCTAAACTTATTTTCAGTGTATTGTGTTTCAACACCATTCGTAGACGCCTTATATAAATCTTCATCAGATGCCAATCTTAAAAGAACATCTAAAGTCAAATCAAAACCTCTCACTGCAAATTTATTAGGTTCAATCCCATATTTCTGTTTGTAAGCTCTTACAAAGCTATCAGGTTGATCTGGATTTAAACTTCTATTAATTGAAGGATAATGGAATTTCAAATTCGCTAAATGAAAATTAGAAACATTAGGGCCTTCAAAAGCATCCGTTAATTTAGTAGTCACGATAATAATTTCCTGATTTCTATTGGTCATTCCATTAAGCATACTTGTTACAGTAGACACTAAAGCCTCATTTGCTGTTTCCAAGAACACATAATTTCTACCACTTACAAAAGCACCACTTAAATCTGATGCCATGATATAGTAAGCATCGTTACCACTTTTATTCTTTCTTGAAAACACTTGTCTTGCATCAACAAATTCAGACTTTAAACGATTGCTGAGCGCTGTATGTGAGTGATCAGCAATGATGATAACGTTTCGTTTTAATGAATCTGATTTTATAAATTTGATGAGCGCATTTTCCAAAGTTTCAGAATCTGCAACAGTTTGGAACACATTTTCAAACAGATGGTCCGGTTTGGTAATTGGAGAAATAACTGGCACGCCATCCTTTTGTACAGCTTTCGCTACACGGTCTAAATTGGAAGTCATTAACGGCCCAATAATAGCATCGTATTTAGAAAAATCATTTGAATCTAATATCTTAGAAATTTCAGACGCCTGATCTGGCGTATCAAATACTTTAAGTTTTGTAGAAATTCCTAAGCGTTTAGCAGAATCTACGGCCATTAAAACACCAGAATGGAAATCTAATGAAACTGACAAACGTCTGTCGGTTCTAATAAGATGTTTCGCTTCTTGAACTGAATCCGTATCGACTCTATTCAAGCGGAACGGCAACATCACCGCAATCTGCTTTGTTTTTAAATTCTTTAATTTATTAGTAAGATTAGTTTTATCCACAGTTCCTACAACTTCCCCAACACTTGTAGATTGAGGCACTTTTAATACCATGCCTTCTTTCAAGCCATCAACTTTCAATTCAGGATTAAGTTTCTCCAATTGTTCTTGCGTCAATCCTAATTTTACTTTTAAGCGGTAGAAACCTTCACTTTTTTGAACCGTATAATAACTAAAATTATCATCAACAACCTTTTCGTCAGAACCACTTGGAACGTTGACAACCTCTCCGGGCTGTAAAACCTCACTCATTCCAGGGTTTAGCGCTTCCAATTCAGCAACCGTAATTCCAAATTTATAAGCCACACGCCACTTGCCCTCTTTAGGCTGAACAGTATACGTTTTAACATTATTGGACGGTGTTACTTTTGAAGTGACCTTTTTATAACGGGGAATCCTGATTTGGTCGCCTTTTTTCAAGTTTTCGGCATAGAGTCTCTTATTGTGTTTTTTAATATCTTCAATCTCGACATTATATTCCTTTGAAAGGCTATAAAGTGTTTCCTTACGTTTCACTTTATGCTCTTCGTATCCAATAAGTTCTTTAGTAACTTCTGCAGTACCAGATTGAACGCTTGGAGTTGATGGAATAATCAAAACCGCATCAGGGTTCAATTTTCTTTTAGCATCCGGATTTAAAGCATAAATATCTGAAACAGAAACCTGATATTTTTTTGCAATGGATTCAATTGTTTCCCCTTGCTTAACGGTATGCGTCTTGAACTTTTGAGCATGCGAAAACACACTGAAAGACAAGGTAATGATGCAAATTAATATAAGTTTTTTCATGTTTTATTTTAGATGTAATTGATCGTTGACTGATGACAGATAACTGAAAACTGCCTACTTTCTATTCCCATTCAATAGTTGCAGGCGGTTTTGAACTAATGTCATATACTACTCTATTAACGCCTTTTACTTTATTTATTATTTCATTTGAGGTCTTTTGCAAAAATTCATATGGCAAATTCACCCAATCAGCGGTCATACCGTCTGTACTTTCTACAGCTCTTAATGCCACACATTTTTCATACGTACGCTCATCACCCATCACTCCAACACTATTCACCGGCAAAAGAATTGCTCCTGCTTGCCACACTTTATCATAGAGGTTCCATGATTTTAAGTTGTCGATAAATACGGCATCAACTTCTTGTAAGATACGTACTTTTTCAGCAGTGATATCACCCAAAATACGAATGGCCAATCCTGGACCTGGAAAAGGATGACGCCCTAAAATGGCTTCGTCCATACGCATTGATGCACCAACGCGACGTACTTCATCTTTAAATAATGCTTTTAATGGCTCTACTACTTTCAATTTCATAAAATCAGGCAATCCACCAACATTATGATGACTCTTAATTGTTGCACTTGGGCCTCCAGTTGCAGAAACACTTTCTATCACATCTGGATAAATGGTGCCTTGTGCCAACCATTTCACATCTTTAATTTGATGTGCTTCATCATCAAAAACCTCAATGAACACGCGGCCTATCGCTTTACGTTTCATTTCCGGATCACTCAATCCTGCTAGTGCATCCAAAAAACGTGCCGAAGCATCAACGCCTTTTACATTAAGTCCCATGCCTTCATATTGCGCAAGGACACTTTCAAATTCATTTTTACGAAGCAAACCGTTATTTACAAAAATGCAATACAGATTTGTTCCGATGGCTTTATGTAATAAAATTGCAGCAACAGAAGAATCTACACCTCCTGAAAGACCTAAAACAACCTTATCATCGCCAATTTGCTCTTGAAGCGCAGCTACTGTTTCTTCCACAAACGATTGTGGCGTCCAGTCTTGCTCAACTTTTGCGATATGTACTAAAAAGTTTTCCAATAACTGTTTTCCATCGGTAGAGTGATACACTTCAGGATGGAATTGAATACCATAAGTTTGCTCACCTTCTATCACAAAAGCTGCATTTTCAACATCTCCTGTACTAGCAATCAGCGTTCCGTTGGTTGGTAATTGTTTAATGGTATCACTATGGCTCATCCAAACCTGACTTCCTATATTTATTTGATCAAATAAAGGTTGATTATCCATCACAAAAGTCAGATTAGCTCTACCATATTCACGTGTATTTGACGGCTCTACAAGTCCACCAGAAAAGTGGGACAAGTATTGTGCACCGTAACATACCGCAAGCAATGGCACGTGGCCTCTGATTTCTGACAAATCCGGGTGAGGCGCATTCTCTGCTCTTACAGAAGATGGGCTACCAGATAAAATGACCGCTTTAAAACTGTCAAGGTCGGTTGGAATTTTGTTGAATGGATGGATCTCACAGTAAATGTTGAGTTCTCTAACGCGTCTCGCAATCAGCTGTGTGTATTGCGATCCGAAATCTAAAATAAGTACTTTGTTGTGTTGCATGCGCAAAAATAAGGATTGATTTTTAGATTTACCATTTAGGACCGATGAAAATTGTAAAAAATGAGTCGATTTTATGAGTTCTAATGTCTACCGTTTTAGAATGCAATTTTTTCTGGAATTGCGTCAGATTAAACATTCAAAAACCTCCAGAATTCCTAATCCATTTCTACCGAATCACCAATCAATTAACAGCAAACTATATGTTTAAAAAATTAAAATTTTAGACCATGGTCTCTAAGATCATTTCAATATCTTTTTCTGTAGTATCAGGATTTATAAAACAAAAACGTGAAACGGTTTCAAAGGTGTCGCCATTCTTCCATTTAGTTGGCGTCACCAAAGCGAACCCTTTGCGATGGTTTTCATAAGTCCAATGTGTGTAATCTTCAGGCTCCCACCCTTTTCTTCTGTATAATACACAAGACAAACTTGGTTCTCGCACCAATTCTAAATCAGGGTGCGCTTCAATCATTTTACCAGCAATTTGTGCCAGCTCAATGCCACGTTCTACGGCTTCTTTATAACGATCAGTACCATGAGTTGCCAATGAAAACCACAATGGCAAACCACGTACACGTCGTGTTAATTGTATTTGATAATCGGTTGGATTAAATCCGTGCGCACCTTCATCTTTAAAAATATCCAAATAAGACCCTTGTTGAGAATGGGCATTTTTAGCCAATTCCGGATCTTTATAAATCACCGCGCCACAATCATAAGGTGAGAACATCCATTTGTGTGGATCAATTGTAATGCTGTCTGCTTTTTCAATACCATTGAATAAATGTCGCACAGAATCTGCCACTAAAGCACCGCCACCGTAAGCAGCATCCACATGAAACCACAAATTTTCTTCTTCACAAACTTGAGCGACGCTTACCAAATCATCAATAATTCCGGCATTAGTGGTGCCACCTGTAGCAACCACCGCAAAGAGTCGTTTACGCTGGTGTTCGGTTAGGTTGTTAATGGTTTCAATTAAATCTTCCCCAGTTAAGCGTTCTTCTGAATTGACCAATAAAATATCAACATCGGCAACTTTCGCCATTGCTTTTATGGACGAATGCGCACCAATTGAAGTAATAATCAATCCTTTTTCACGCTGAAATTCCGGGTTTTCACGCCAATGTTCTCTTGCGGTTACAATAGCAGATAAATTTGCTGCTGTGCCGCCACTTGTAAAAACACCAAAAGCTCCTTCAGGTAATCCCGTTAAGGACACCATCCACTTCATGGCTTCATTTTCACAAAAAATACCGCCAGCACCTTCCATCCAATACGCTCCATGAATACTAGAAGCTGAAGTTACCAAATCGAACATAATAGCTGCCTTGGTTGGCGACGCCGGTACGAATGCCAAATTCCGAGGGTGATCAACCGGCACATTAGCCTTTGCTAAATGCTCCTTCCATAAATTAAATGCATACTCCCCACCCACTCCTTTTGGCGTAATGGTTTCGCCTACCAATGCTTTGAGTTCCGCTTCCTTTTTGGGCTTTCCAATGGGATGCTCAGTTGCCGAGATACGCCCAATGGCATATTTCATGACATCTAAAGTCATCTCAATTAAGTCCATGTCAATTTTATGCATACTCGTCATAGATTCACTATATTTTGTAGGATTTTAAACTTCTAAGATTAGAAATTCAGAATGTAAAGGATCAAGATTTTGAACCAACGTTTGAATGATGTCTTCGCCATATTCCAAATAGAATTCGGAAATATTCATGTTGCGTTCCTGCAGACTTTGTCCTGGAAACAATTCGTCTTGAAGTACTTTAACGCGTATCAAAACATCTTCCAGTTTTCTTTTTTGAGCTTTCAATAATCGTTTTTCCAGATTTTCAAGTCCTTTAATTTGCTTTACTTCTTGAGCAGCAACGGCGCCTTTGAAAGATTTATCGGTCTGTTCTGCCAATTGGTATAAATGTTCAAATTGTTTTTGAAGTTGTTCTTTTTGCGGACTGAAATCAATATTGATATCTGAAATGGCTTTGGTAACCTTAGTCATTAAATCGTCCTGTTTCAAAAACAAATCGGCCACCGAAACATTCAACTTATCAAGTTTTTCCTTTTGTTTTTCGGTAATAAGCAAAACGGAATTGCGCAACAAAAGCATCGGAAAAGTGACGTTTTGAGCTTCAAAATTAGATTTCAATTGTAACCAATATGCCAATTCGCCACCACCACCTATATAACAGAGATTAGGCAAAATTACTTCCTGATAGAGCGGACGTAAAATAACATTCGGACTAAAATATTCTGGGTGCTCTTTTACCTCTGCGAGCAACTCTTCTTTTGTCCACCTGATATCTGTATCCAAAACGCCATAGACACCATCGGTTTCTAAAATTCGCTCTCTAATATTGTTATTGATGTAGAAGAGATTGATTTCTCTAGGATTGACTTGAATTTTATAATTTGATGGCAACGCGTTGATCTCGTCATTGGTTTTCGACACCTTTTTGAACGATGATTGTTCAACTAATTCATCTTCAATATAAGGAATGTAGAGTTTTTTCAATATCGGATCATTGCCATCCAAAATGACCAACCCGTAAACAGAAAACAATTTATTGACCAAAAACCGTGTAGCGGTGGTTAAATTATCATGCTCTAAATAAGCTTGATGGAATAATTTCTTTAAGGATTTTGCATTAATACTCGAATCCAATTGTGCAGCAAACACTTCATATACCTGATCTAAACCTTCCAAATCAAATTCTCCAACGGGACCAGAAGCATCTCTATTCCACTGTACTTTCTTTCCTTTAAAATTGAAAAAGTTGATTTCCTCAAAGTCATGATCTTCAGTGGCCATCCAATAAATAGGCACATAATTGTAGTGTGGATACTTTTCTTTAAGCGTTTTACATAAATTAATGGTTGAGATAATCTTATAGAAAAAATACAGTGGCCCAGTAAACAAATTCAGTTGATGACCTGTAGTTACCGTAAAAGTAGTGCCATGTTTTAAAAGATCAATATTGGTGAGCGTCATGGAAGAAATGCTCAAATCTTCATATTGCAGCATCAAAGCCTTCACCAAATCTGAGCGATGATCCTTATTAAATGAACGTTGCTTTTCTTCTATTTGCGCTTCAAAATTTTCAAGCGATGGAAAGCGATTATAAAATGGTTTTAAGTCCTCTTTTTCATCCAAATAATCAGTGATCAACGACGAAAAATAATTAGTGTCTTTAAATGGGATACAATCGGTTGGCATATTCGAATTTAAAAATTGAATGTAAAGATAGCGCTCTTAACTTTTTTTGAGTACTAAATTTTAGTTAATTCACTCTGACTACCTATCTTTACTTGACTAATTATACCACACATCTTCATCATGCAAAAAATTTTCGTTATTATTTTCCTTGTACTAGGCCACATTTCTGTCTCTAAAGCACAAAACATCCAATCACCATCAGATTTCCTTGGCTACACCTTAGGAACTGAATTCACAAGACACCATCAAGTTGTCGATTACTTTAAAATGGTAGCGTCGCAGATGCCAAATCAGGTAAAACTTGAGAAATATGGCGAGACTTATGAAAGACGTCCACTTTACACCGCTATAATATCATCTGAAGAAAACATAAAAAATCTTGAAAACATCAGACAAAATCATCTGAAAAATGCTGGAATTGGCGATGGAAATTCGTCTACAAATGACATTGCCATTGTTTGGTTGAGTTATAATGTGCATGGCAATGAAGCTTCCAGTACAGAAGCTTCTATGAAAACCATTCACGCCTTGCTGACAGAAAAACAGGAGTGGCTAAAGAATACCGTTATTATCATTGATCCATGTCTCAATCCTGATGGTCGTGATCGTTACGTGAATTGGTACAATCAAACTAAAAGCTCTCCGTATGATATTGATCAGCAAGCAAGTGAGCAAAATGAACCTTGGCCAAGAGGAAGGGCCAACCATTATTTATTTGATTTAAATAGAGATTGGGTGTGGGCAAGCCAAATAGAAACTCAGGCGCGTTTAAAAGTTTATAACAAATGGTTACCACAAATCCACGTTGATTTCCATGAGCAAGGCATCAATGAACCGTATTATTTCGCACCTGCAGCGGAGCCTTTTCACGAGATTATTACCGATTGGCAACGCGACTTCCAAACGCAAATAGGTGAAAATCACGCTAAGTATTTTGATGCCAACGGCTGGTTGTATTTTACACGAGAACGTTTTGACTTATTGTATCCAAGTTACGGCGACACATATCCGACTTATTTGGGCGCCATTGGAATGACTTACGAGCAAGGTGGACAATCAGGATTAGAGATTTTGAATGATGAAGGTGACGTGTTAACGCTTGTAGACCGGGTAGAACACCATCACACTACCGGATTATCTACCGTGGAAATCGCTTCTAAGAATGCCCAAAAGTTAAACACAGAGTTCAAAAAATACTTCGACAATAGGAATTTCAAATTTAAAAGTTATGTATTGGGTGGCTCTTCTGATAAAATTGAAGGATTAAAATCGTTATTGGACAAACACGATATTCGCTACGGCGCTGCTGCTTCTGGCAAAGTATCAGGGTACACATATCAGAATAGTAAAAACGGTAATTTCACCGCAACTTCTGAAGATTTGGTGGTAAGCACCAATCAACCAAAAGGGCAAATGGTGCAGGTTTTATTTGAACCTAACACCACATTAGCAGATTCCATTACTTATGATATTACAGCGTGGAGCTTACCCTATGCGTATGGATTAGATGCCGTGGCGAGTACTAGTTTGGCTGCAACTACTACAGCAACGACGACCTTTGTTCCGAATTCTAAAAATACAAGTGCTACTGGTTATATCTTTAAATGGAATCATATTAAAGACGCTGAGTTTTTAGCCGAATTATTAAAGCAGCATATCAAAGTCCGTTTTACTGAAAAACCATTAGTGACCAAAAATCCAGAACACACCTTTGGCAGAGGCGCTTTGATTATTGTTAGAGGTGACAATAAAAAAGTTGAAAATTTTGATGATGTGATCATTGCGGCTGCAGATAAATTTAAAAGAAAAGCAGTTGCAGTGTCAAGTGGCTTCTCAAAATCAGGACCAGATTTTGGATCGCCAGATGTCAAATTGGTCAACAAGCAGAAGATTGCATTACTTGCAGGAAATTACACGTCCTCATTAGGATATGGAGAGGTGTGGCACTTTTTTGAACAGCAATTACAATACCCTGTAACCTCCATTAACACAGACCACTTTGCGCGAACCAATTTGGATGAATATTCCGTTTTGATAATCCCGAATGGCTATTATGGACGATTTTTTACAGATTCAAATTTGGAAAAACTTCAAAACTGGATCAAAAAGGGCGGTAAGCTTATCGCTATTGATGGTGCTCTAAATATTTTTGCTGATCACAAAGATTTTGGACTGAAACGCAACGTATCCAAAGATACCACAGCAACAAAAAAGAATCTTACACCATATGCAGAGCGCGAACGTGAAAGCACCAATGATATGATTACGGGCGCAATTTTCAAATCGGAAGTTGACAACACGCACCCGATGGGCTTTGGGTATGACAAAAACTACTTTACCTTAAAATCAGGTTCTAGTGCTTACAGTCTTTTGGAGGATGGGTATAATGTAGCATATTTGGGCGAACAGCCTAAAAATGTGTCTGGTTATGCAGGAAAAAATACTCTGAAAAATCTAGAAAACTCCTTGGTTTTTGGAGAAGAACGATTGGGTAACGGCAGTATTATATATATGGCCGACAACACCTTATTCAGGAATTTTTGGGAGAACGGGAAATTGTTTTTTGTGAATGCAATCTTCTTCGTCAACAACAATTCTTTCGAGCTATAACTCCTAAGATTATCAGTAAAAACCATTCGTTGCGTGCTTATTTTTAGTAATTTAAACACTAAAATATAGCACGCGATGAAAACTACAATAGAATCAATCCAGCCATTTCATAAAACACATTGGTTATTCGTTGCTATTTTTGTGTTTTCAACACTCCAATTATTTGCCAATAGTTACGCTCAACAATCTGATATTAATCAAGATTTCAAGGAATATAGAGGGACTATAATCGATAGCAATACGAAAAACGTATTGGCCTTTGCGACTATTAATGTACAAGAAACCAATATCAGTACGATTACTAATTCCGACGGCGAATTTCTTTTAAAAGTTCCAAGTAACTATATCAATAACAACATCCGGATTTCATTTTTGGGCTATCAGACAAAAACAATCCCACTTTCAAGTTTGAATGGTGAGGATATTAAAATCTTGTTGGAAGAATCAGCCATGCAACTAACAGAAGTTCGTATAAACGCTCCCAAAGACGCGAGTTCCTTAGTGAAGGCGGCGCTTGATAAAAAAGGAGAACACAACTTCAGTGAAGAAACGGTTATGACAGCTTTTTACAGAGAAACGATAAAGAAAAGACGACGCGATGCCTCTTTATCTGAAGCAATCGTAGAAATATACAGACAACCTTCCACTTCGCCAAAAGCGGATAAAATTAAATTGATAAAGGCTCGTAAAAGTACAGATTATGACAGATTGGACACAATAGCAATGAAATTGCAAGGTGGGCCGTATAGTGCCATATACGCTGACATTATAAAATATCCTCAATTTATATTTAATGAAAATACATTTTCGGAATTTGAATTTTCATTCGATAAACCTACGGAAATTAATAACCGTTCAGTATATGTGGTCAAATTCAAACAACGCCCAAATATCACTGAGCCTATGCATTATGGCAAACTTTATATTGATGCGGAAACCTTTTCGCTCATTAGTGCCATTTATAATTTAAATGTTGAAAATAGAAAAAGAGCTGCCGAGCTATTTGTCAAAAAGAAACCTAATAGAGTCACAGTTTACCCTACAGAAGCAGCTTATCGGGTCGATTATCGACTTAAAGGTGACAAATGGTATTACGGTTATAGCAATATTCAATTGACTTTTAAAGTCATCTGGAAGGGGCGCTTGTTTAATAGTGTTTACACTTTGAGCAGTGAAATGGCAGTAACAGATTGGGCAAAAACATTGGATGACGACCCCACACAACGGGAAACCTTACGTCCTACAGTCATCCTAAGTGATGAAGCTTCTGGATTTTCGGATCCGAGATTTTGGGGAGAATATAATATTATAGAACCTGAAAAATCAATAGAATCTGCTATTGAAAAGATCAATAAACACTTGGAAAAACAAAAAGACAAAAACTAATTTTAGTAATGAAATTCCATAGAATACATAACACTTCGTTACCCAAACGTTTCACTCAATTACCAATATAAAGCTTAAAATCGTCTTCCTTTTTCGAGACTTCCCATTAGTTATATCATACCTATTTAAGAGTTATATTTATACTTAGAAGCCCTAAAAAGATTTAAGTAATGAAATTATCAACGTATAACACTTCATATTTATGCGCACTACACTACCTGATGTTCAAACTTTAATTTCCAATAATGAATGGCGTAAGCTCAAACTATTCTTGGATACTATTGATGCTTTAGATATTGCACTTCTGATAAAGCATGCTTCAAAAGATGATAAAATCACCCTGATCCGATTATTGCCTAGAATCCGCGCGAAAAAGGTTTTCAAAATGTTATCGCGTGCGGATCAGCAGGAAGTAATTGAAGGTTTATCTAAAAATCATCAGAAACTGTCACGCTTACTCAACGATATTGAGCCCGATGATAGAACTGCCTTCTTTGAGGATTTATCTGAAGACATTGTAACGCAGCTCATACAGGTTTTATCACCTGAAGAACGTGAGATAACCGTCACCTTGTTGAGCTATCCAAAAGATAGTATCGGACGATTAATGACGCCTGAGTTTGTAGCCATTAAAGAGGATTTTACGGTAGCCCAAGCATTCGAACATATTAGACAATATGGACAACATTCTGAAACCTTGAATATTATCTATGTCATTGATGAGCAAGGAAAATTAATTGACGATTTATCCATTAAAAATTTGATTTTAGCCAATCCAGAACAGCGTATAGGCGACCTCCTCGACAATCGGTTTGTGTTTTTAAATGCTAAAGATGATCAGGAAACAGCGATTCAGGTTTTTAAAGATTATGATTTGGAAGTTATGCCTGTGCTGAATGAAGAAGGTGTACTTATAGGAATTGTCACTTTTGATGACATGCTGGATGTCATCGAAGAAGAGTCTACCGAGGATTTCCATAAATTTGGATCCATCCAAAATAGAAGTAAAAACCCTCTAAAGGAGCGCATTCTTATCTTATATAAAAACAGAATCGTTTGGCTTGTCCTGTTGGTTTTTATGAATGTATTTTCGGGCGCTGCTTTAGCAAATTTTGAAGATGTTATTCAGCAAGTTGTCGCTTTAGTTTTCTTTTTGCCTTTATTAATTGATAGCGGCGGAAACGCCGGATCACAATCTGCAACCCTAATGATTCGTTATTTGGCATTAGGCCAAATTCAGGTATCAGATTGGTACAAATTAATTGGACGGGAACTTCTCATATCATTGCTACTGGGTATCACAATGGCGGCGAGTGTTGCAGCTGTTGCCAGTTTTAGAGCACCAGAAGTCATTGCAGTGGTTTGTATGGCAATGGTTCTGAACGTTATGTTAGGAAGTTTAATAGGAATGCTATTACCCTTTATTTTTACCAAATTAAAAATTGATCCCGCCACAGCCAGTGCGCCTTTGGTAACGTCTTTGGCAGATATTTGTGGCGTGCTTATCTATTTTTCTATTGCATCAACATATTTCGGATTCTGATATCCACGCATAAAAAAACCAAATCGGAGTCTTGCTTGACTCTGATTTGGTTTTTTATATTTTAGAATGCTTTGCGGTGTTTTTTATGATGGTACTACCTCTGCATATAAATCAAAATCTTCAGCTTCTGTCACTCTTACTGTCGTGAATTCTCCTGTTTTTAAATAGCATTTTGAAGCATCAATAAGGACTTCATTATCTACGTCTGGAGAATCAAATTCTGTACGACCTACAAAGTAATTCCCTTCCTTACGGTCAATAACAACTTTAAACTCTTGTCCGATTTTAGCTTGGTTCAATTCCCAAGAAATTTGGGACTGGATTTCCATAATCTCATTCGCACGTTGCATTTTAACTTCTTGAGGAACATCATCCACTAAATTAAAAGCGTGTGTATTTTCTTCATGTGAATAGGTAAAACAACCCAATCGCTCAAAGCGCATGTCTGACACCCATTGTTTCAATTCTTGGAAGTCTTCTTCTGTTTCACCTGGATATCCAACAATTAGTGTTGTTCTAATGGTCATTCCTGGAACCGTTTGTCTGAACTCATTAAGCAGTTTCGTAGTTTTTTCTTTAGTCGTACCACGTCGCATACTTTTAAGAATAGAATCGGAAATATGTTGTAATGGAATATCTAAATAATTACAAATTTTAGGCTCTCGGTTCATCACGTCCAACACATCCATAGGGAAACCGGTTGGGAACGCATAATGTAAACGAATCCATTCGATACCTTCAACTTTTACCAACGCTTCCAACAATTCCGCCAGGTTACGTTTTTTATAAAGATCAAGGCCGTAATAGGTTAAATCTTGAGCAATTAAAATCAACTCTTTTACACCATTAGCGGCTAACTTTTCAGCTTCAACCACTAAGTTTTCAATTGGTGTACTTTTATGTTTCCCACGCATTAACGGGATTGCACAAAAACTACATGGTCTATCACAACCTTCAGCAATTTTTAGATAAGCGTAATTTTTTGGAGTCGTTGTAAGGCGCTCACCAATAAGTTCATGTCGGTAATCAGCACCTAATGCTTTTAATAAACCAGGTAATTCCGTAGTTCCAAAATACTGGTCCACATTAGGAATTTCCTTTTGTAAATCCGGCTTATAACGTTCACTTAAACATCCAGTTACAAAAACTTTATCAACTTCACCATCTTCCTTTTTCTGCATGAATTCGAGAATGGTATTGATGCTTTCCTCCTTTGCATTATTGATAAAGCCACATGTATTGATAACTACAATGTTACCTTCTTCTTCATGCACCACATCTTTTCCGCTCGCTTTAAGTTGCCCCATTAGGACTTCACTGTCGTATACGTTTTTGCTACAACCAAGTGTGACCACGTTTATGCGATTCTTTTTAAGCGATTTCGTTCTCATATTCAAAAAAATTAAGTGTGCAAAGATACGTAATGATTTACGAAATATGGAGTAGGATTTACATTTCTATTCTTGCAATAAAAACCTTTATACTTTCACATCAGTATTCGGGTTTGAATTGTAAAAATTGAAACATCATAATGATTACCAAGATGTTACTAATCCTGGAAATAAATCACAAGTATGCCTATCGAAACCTATAGAATTTAGTATTCAATTTTCGACGAGGTAAAATGTATGTTTTAAGAAGTATTTATTTATTTGAAGAAAGAATCTACAAACTCAAATTTATTGAACACTTGCAAATCGTCAATACCTTCTCCGACACCAATATATTTAACAGGGATTTGAAATTGGTCAGAAATACCAATAACAACACCACCTTTGGCAGTCCCATCAAGTTTGGTAACGGCTAAGGACGTCACTTCAGTAGCTGCAGTAAATTGTTTCGCTTGTTCAAAAGCATTTTGACCTGTAGAACCATCGAGCACTAAAAGCACATCGTGAGGTGCATCGCCAATAACTTTTTGCATGACACGTTTGATTTTAGTCAACTCATTCATCAAGTTGATTTTATTATGCAAACGTCCGGCAGTGTCAATAATAATGACATCAGCATTTTGGTTGACCCCACTTTTTAACGTATCAAAAGCCACAGAGGCTGGATCACTACCAAAATTTTGACGCACCATTGGCACATCTACACGGTCAGCCCAAATTTGAAGTTGGTCAATTGCAGCAGCTCTAAAGGTATCTGCCGCACCAAGAACAACATTTAAACCTTGTTTTTTGAATTGTGCTGCCAGTTTACCAATAGTCGTTGTTTTACCAACACCATTAACACCAACAACCATAATCACATAAGGTTTCTTGTCTTTTGGGACTGTGAATTCTGTAGCGTTACCACTATCAATTTCAGAGAGTAATCCAGCGATTTCCTCCCTTAATATTTTATTAAGTTCCGCAGTACCAAGATATTTATCCTGAGCCACGCGCTCCTCAATACGTTTAATGATTTTTAAAGTCGTATCGACACCCACGTCACTTGACACGAGAATTTCTTCAAGATTATCAAGAACATCATCATCTACTTTTGATTTTCCGGCGACCGCCTTATTGAGCTTGGTAAAAAAAGAAGTTTTTGATTTTTCTAGTCCTTTATCTAAGGTTTCTTTTTTTTCTGAAGAGAATATTTTTTTAAAAAAGCTCATTTTATTTAAGTTATTTGTAGTTGGTTGTGACGTCCCATGTTCTGTTGACGACAAAATTGTGATCCTCCGTCTATCATCAGAAAGTCACACAAAAAACTGATAACAAATTTCTTGCCTTAAAACTCAAACTGCTAATTTGTCATATGTAGCTCAAATATAGACATAAAAAAACTGCTTTCAAATGAAAGCAGTTTTAAAAAATATATGTTATATATTTATTTTTTCTTTAAAAACTCGTCTACGAACTCAGGCGCCATAACTGATTCAACGAACTGGTAAGCTCCTGTTTTTGGAGATTTAACCATCTTGATAGCTTTGGTTAATCTCTTAGATCCTGTTTGTAACGATGCTACTGATTTCTTTGCCATGACTTACTTATTTTATCTCTTTATGAACTGTCATACGCTTAAGGATAGGATTAAATTTCTTAATCTCCATTCTGTCTGGCGTATTCTTTTTGTTTTTCGTAGTAATGTAACGAGAAGTTCCTGGTTGCCCAGATTCTTTGTGCTCAGTACACTCTAATATAACTTGAATTCTATTACCTTTTTTTGCCATTATCTTAACTTTTTAGCTTGTGGCTATTATTTTAAAAATCCTTTAGATTTTGCTTCTTTAATCGCAGCAGAAATTCCAATTTTATTGATGGTTTTCAATGCAGATGTAGCAACCTTTAAAGTTACCCATTTATCCTCTTCAGGAATATAGAAACGCTTTTTAATAAGATTTGCATCAAATTTACGTTTCGTTTTATTCATCGCATGAGATACGTTGTTTCCAACCATCGCTTTTTTTCCAGTAAGTTCACAAACTCTTGACATTCTTTCTAACTTTAATGATGTTATTTAAAACAGTTTGCAAATTTAGTAAAACTTTACAATATCAACAAACTAAAATTGTTACTTTTTTAAAATTTCTTTTTGAAGCATTTCAAATGCCTTATTTGCCGCTCGGTTTATCACTTTATAACGGTGATTTCCAAACTTAAAATGTTCCGAAAACACCTTCTCTCGAGTAGCAATTGCAATAAACACCATCCCTACTTCTGTATCGGCATCGCCTTTGTCAGGTCCCGCATTCCCTGTGGTAGCAATAGCATAATCTACATCAAAAAGTGTTATGATGGACTGCGCCATAGCTTCTGCTACTTGCGCACTGACCACAGAAAACTCTTCAATGAGCTTGGCGTCAATCTTAAGCACATCTATTTTGGCTTGCGTAGCGTAACTGACCACACTGCCTTTAAAATAGTGCGAGGCACCTGCATTAGCGGTAAACAATTCGGCAATTTTGCCGCCCGTACAACTTTCTGCAGTTGCAACGGTTTTACCTAAAGCAGTTAATTGTTGCCCAATAATGGCCTCAATTGACTCATCGCGTTCAAAGCCCACAAAAATATCTTGAATTTGTGGCAACACCAACCCAATTTGACGTTTTATTTCATTTTGGATTAATTCTTTGTCCATGGACTTGCCAGAAAGCCGTAGTCGCACACGTCCTAAACTTGGCAAATATGCCAATTTTATGTAGGGAGGCAATTGATCTTCCCAAGCTTCTATACGCTCTGCAAGGGCGCTCTCCCCCAAACCATACGTTAAAATGGTTTCGTGTTGTATATAAGGGAATTTAAATTGCTTTCTAAGCTTCGGAATCACTTCGTCCTCAATTAAGCCTTTCATTTCATAAGGCACACCAGGAAGCGAAATAAATACTTTGCCATTTTTTTCTAGCCACATGCCAGGAGCACTTCCATGTAAATTCATCAGAACTTCTGCTTTTGAAGGCACCAATGCCTGATCTAAATTGACTTGTGTGGGAGTATTATTTTGGTAATCTGCCCAAATGCGGTAAATATTTTGAGTAACCGCTTCGTTTCTTACAAGCGTATCGTCAAAATATTCTGCAATGGTATTTTTTGTAATGTCATCTTTGGTTGGGCCTAGCCCGCCTGTAAGAATTATAATATCGGCGTTCTCTTCAGCCTCTTTTAAAGATTTGACGATGTGTTCTTTATCATCCTGAACAGAAGTCATCTGATAAACAGACACTCCAATTTTATTAAGTTGTTGAGCGATAAATCCCGAATTGGTATCAACCACTTGACCAATTAGAATTTCATCTCCAATGGTTATAATTTCTGCTAACATTAGAGGTTGAAATCTGTTTTAATTTCTTCAACCGTCTTTCCTATGGCGTCCAAAACAGTTTTCAGCTGAACTGAAACATCCTCATCCTTTTTCTCCAATTTACCCCAGTCCTGCACAACGATCAAATCTTCCAAAACCCCAAGTTCAAACAGATCAATGGTAGGTTTCATTTTATGGGCAGCCTGATAAGCAGTATAATAATCAGCCTCAGCAACCGCTTTTTTCAGTCGCTCGGCATCTTCTGGAACTTCTTCCAAAAACGCAGCAGCTATCGCCATCACAAAATCATCATCACCATCGGCGAGTTCGCGGACACGAAAAAGCTTATAATTATTCTCCATTTTTATTTGACTGTTATTTTAAACATTTCATCATTTTCGATCAGTCCCCTTAGCTCATCATTAGCTTCGACTTTTGCAACTCCGGCAGGGGTTCCCGTAAAGATAATGTCTCCTATCTTCAAAGTAAAATATTTTGACACATATTCTATGAGTTCATCAATTTTCCAGAGCATATGGCTAGTATTGCCTTGCTGTACGACCGTTCCATTTTTTTCCAATGAAAAATTAATGGCATCAACAGACTCAAATTTAGATTTTGACACCCAATTCCCGATTACCGCAGCTCCATCAAAAGCTTTAGCTTTCTCCCATGGCAGTCCTTTTTCTTTTAATTGCTGCTGCAAATCGCGCGCTGTAAAATCGATGCCAAGACCAATTTCTTCATAATATTTATGAGCAAATTTTCTATCGATGTATTTTCCAACCTTATTTATTTTTACCAAGATTTCGACTTCATGATGCACATCATTAGAGAAATCAGGAATAAAAAACGGTTGTTTCTTTAACAAAATAGCCGTGTCAGGTTTTAAAAACACTACAGGATCCGTTGGTTTTTCATTGGCCAACTCTTTAATATGTTCTGTATAATTACGGCCTATGCAAATGATTTTCATTGCTCTTTTATATTGATTTTTTTGATTGAATTATAATTTAGGACCTCAGCCTTAAAGTCGCAAAATTAGCATCTTTAACATTTAAAAGACACCGGTCTTTACAGAAATTTTAAGCCAACTTATTATTAAAAGCGCGCAACTTAATTGCTGTCAACACTTTTTTGGTATACAGAGGGAAGTCTGCATTAAGCAACCATCCAAAATAGCCAGGCTCTTCATTTAAGACATCTTCTACCCTTCTCGTTTTATGTTTTCCGAATGAGAAACATTCTTCATTGTATTTGTTATAAACGATAAATCCTGCGAAATCTGCAAACTTTTTTCGGGAGCTGAATTCGGCCAAGAATTTGGTATCATTTTCCAACTCGTCGTATTTAGCTATTTGGGCTTTTAGCACTTCATAGGTTGCCTCAGCATCTGCAGCAGCGCTATGGGCATCGTCTAAATTTTTATCACAATAGAATTTATAGGCAGCCGAAAGTGTGCGTTGTTCCATTTTATGGAAGATAGTCTGCACATCTACAGCAACGCGTCCTTTCATGTCAAAATCAACATCAGCGCGCAGCATTTCCTCTGCCAATAATGGAATATCAAAACGGTTGGAATTGAACCCTGCCAAATCAGAATCTTTTACCATCGCGTTGATTTCTTTAGCCAATTCTTTAAAAGTAGGCTTGTCAGCTACATCGGCATCAGAAATTCCGTGGATTGCCGTAACCTCAGCCGGAATAGGCATTCCCGGATTGACCAACCAAGTTTTTCGCTCCTCTTTACCGTCAGGAAAGACCTTTAAAATGGCGATTTCCACAATCCGATCTGTGGTGATATTTACACCTGTGGTTTCAAGGTCGAAAAAGCAGATGGATTTGGTAAGATTAAGCGTCATAATAGTATTGTGTTAACTGTTTGTGTTGATCTGAATTATATTCAGCGTAAAAATAAAAAAACCCAACTAGTTTAAGGTTGGGTTTATGATTTGTTTAGGTTTTGAATGCTTCGTTATCGAAGGATTTGAATCCTAAGAACTTTAGTGGTTTACTAAATTTCTCTATTCATATCCCAAGACTCCAAGTAATCTTTGACAGCTTTTACAAATTGTCCGCCAAGTGCACCATTAACCACACGGTGATCATAAGAGTGCGACAAGAACATTCTGTAACGGATGCCAATAAAATCGCCTTGAGGGGTTTCTACAACCGCTGGGACTTTTCTGATAGCACCCAATGCTAAAATTCCAACTTGTGGTTGATTGATAATTGGTGTTCCCATAATGCTTCCAAACGTACCCACGTTAGTAACCGTATAGGTTCCACCTTGAATATCATCTGGTTTCAATTGATTTAAACGTGCTCTGTTTGCCAAATCGTTAACACGTTTGGTCATCCCTAGTAAATTCAATTGGTCAGCATCTTTAATTACTGGAACAATTAAGTTTCCGTCAGGAAGTGCCGCAGCCATTCCTAAATTGATATGTTTCTTTTTAATGATTTTATCGTCTTTAACCGAAATATTCATCATTGGGAAATCGCGAAGTGCTTTTGCAACAGCTTCCATAAATATTGGAGTGAAGGTTAAAGCTTCGCCTTCGCGTTTTGCGAAATCGTTTTTAACTTTATTACGCCAATTCCAGATATTGGTCACATCAGCCTCGATGAAACTTTGAACGTGTGCCGATGTTTGAACTGACTCCACCATATGATGCGCAATGATTTTGCCCATTCTGGTCATTTCAATAACTTCATCACCATTACTTAACACTTCAGATGCACCTTTTGGTTTCTCTGATGCTGCTTTTGCTACAGGAGCTGGTTGTTTTTCAGCTTGAGCAGGTGCTTGCTGTGTTTCTTGCGATGTATTTGCCGAAGCTTGTACTGGTGCTGCCGGAGCAGATTTTCTGGTTTCTATGTATTCAAGAATATCACTTTTAGTAACGCGACCTTCTTTACCTGTACCTGAAATTTGATCTAATTCTGATTGGGAGATCCCTTCCTGTTTGGCGATATTTTTTACCAAAGGAGAGTAAAAGCGATCTTCAGTAGATGTTACAGGTGCTGCAACAGCTGTTTTAGCTGCCTCAACGGTTTGTATTACTTCAGCTACTTCAGGAGTTTCCGCTACTGGCGCCTCAACTGGCGCTGCTTGTGCTGAAGCAGGTGCTTGCACTGCATCAGCCTCCGTTTCAATTATAGCAATGGTTTGGCCTACTTTTACGACATCATCCACATTAAAAAGGATCTCGGTTAGGACCCCATCCACTTCACTCGGCACTTCACTATCTACTTTATCTGTTGCTATTTCTAACACTGCTTCATCAGCTTCTATAGTGTCGCCAACATTTTTCAACCAAGAGGTAATCGTTGCTTCTGCTACACTTTCTCCCATTTTAGGAAGTTTCAGTTCAAACTTTGCCATATTATTATTCTAATGCTAAAATTTTTATTTGCTCTTGCAAAATTAGTTAAAAATGCCATACTTCATTACATAATCCTCTATAATTTCCGAATTCACCGCGCATATATTCATTTGTTTTATTTCAACAAAAGCACTTCGCCACGCTGCTGTGAGCTGTCGCTACCAATAATAAACTCGGCAGCGGCTGGCAAAATTCTGAAGGTTATAGACTTCTCCTTATCTGAAGCAGCCAAATTATTAATTATGTCTTTATAATTTATAGAATTCCCATCAAATATAAGCTGGGAATTTGTCGAAACATTATTTATATGCTTTACCACCTCAAATTGGAATGGAAGTTTTACCTTAAAATCCAAATAATCAGACAATAACGCGTAATCACTTATTTTATAATCTATTTGTTTAGGTGATTTATGAATAAAACGGGAAAACTGAATCCCCATCCAAACTATCAGATCAAAAACCGGATTGGATTTGAAGTGTTTGTTATAGAAAAGCTGCATCGCTCCATAAAAGCGTTTCGCATAGATTTCATCTTTTAACGTACTCTCTCCTTTATAATGCAAGATGGTAGTTGCTCCAAAATACACATTCTGATAGCCAGCTTTTAAAACCTTATAGGAAAGATCGATATCCTCGCCATACATAAAGTAATCCTCATCAAACCCATCTACTGCATCATACACTTCCTTCTTCAAAAGCATGAAAGCGCCTACAAGCACATCTACTTTTCCAGTGTCCGAAGGCCTTAAATGATTCGCATAATACGTATTTGAAATGCCGAGGATTTTTTTAATCGACACTAATGGTGTTGGAATATTGCGCTTACTTTCTGGAAGAAAATGTCCGCGACCATCAATAAGCTGACAGCCTAAAATTCCCAAATCCGGAATGTCTTCGGCATAATCCAAACACTTTTTGAAAGTATCTTCAGCAACTACGGTATCAGGGTTCAAAATGCACACATAGTTACCTTTAGCCTGTGCAACACCTATATTATTGCCTTTGGAAAATCCGACGTTTTGCTTGTTTTGAATTAAGGTTACCTGTGGAAAAAGTTGTTTTACCATTTGGCAACTATCGTCAGAAGAATGGTTATCGACCACAATTATTTCAGCATCCAAATCAGCGATTGCTGCTTGCACACTTTTAATGCACAACTCCAAAAAGTAACGCACATTGTAGTTTAATATGACGACGGACAACTTCAAACAGCCATCACGATTTTAATGAAGCTTCAAAAGGGATTCTGTTCAAAATACTTCGTCCTAAAGTTACCTCATCAGTATATTCCAACTCATTGCCTACTGAAATTCCTCGTGCAATCGTAGACATCACGATGTCGCAATCTTGAATTTGCTTAAAAATATAGAAATTAGTCGTATCGCCTTCCATAGTTGAACTCAATGCGAAAATCAACTCCTTTACGTGTCCTTCTTTCACCTTATTCACCAAGGTTGTAATATTAAGATCGTTGGGACCAACACCATCCATAGGAGAAATTTTTCCGCCTAATACATGATACAAGCCTTTAAAAGAGCTTGTATTTTCGATTGCCATGACGTCTCTAATATCTTCTACCACACAAATAATCTCTTCAGTTCTTCGCGGATTGGCACAAATCTCACAAAGTTCAGTATCGCTAATGTTATGGCAACTTTTACAGAATTTAATATCATTTCGCATAAGTTGCAATGCTGAAGCCAAATGCAATGTTTGTTCTTTAGGCTGTCTTAGTAAATGTAAGACCAAGCGCAACGCCGTGCGTTTCCCGATTCCTGGGAGCTGCGACATTTCATAGACTGCTTTTTCGAGTAGTTTTGAAGAAAATTCCATGGTTACAAAATTACAATTTTAGTCCACATTTGAATGTTTTACTACATACTTATTTACATTGATTCTTATAATTTTGGATTTTGATTTTTTTAATAAGTTCTTTGCGCCATATCTATAAAGCATGAATTCTACAGCCATTATCCTGCTTATACTCTCTTATTTTGGAGTACTCGTTTTAATATCATTCCTCACAGGACAAAAATCGGATAACAACACGTTTTTTAAAGCCAACAAACAGGCCCCGTGGTATGTGGTGGCTTTCGGAATGATTGGCGCGTCGCTGTCAGGAGTAACATTTATTTCCGTTCCTGGTTGGATAGAGTCCTCACAATTCAGCTATATGCAAATGGTGTTAGGCTATATTGTAGGTTATTTGGTTATCGGAACGGTGCTGCTGCCCGTTTATTACAAACTCAACCTGACCTCCATTTACACTTACTTGGAGCAACGCTTTGGAAACGCTTCTTATAAAACTGGAGCTTCATTCTTTCTAATCTCGCGATTGGTAGGCTCAAGCTTCAGGCTATATTTAGTGGCCAACGTTCTACAAGTACTCCTTTTTGATGATTTAGGCATTAGTTTTTGGCAAACGGTAACCATTACTGTGTTTTTGATATGGCTATATACGTTCAAATCTGGGATTAAAACCATTATTTGGACCGACACCCTACAGACCTTATTTATGTTGATTGCCATTGGGGTAACCATTTATTTTGTTAGTGATGATCTCGGCATTAGTGGTGGTAACATTTTAGGATTTGTATTAGATAGTGATCTCTCTAAAATGTTCTTTTTCGAGGACTTTAAATCAGGCGATTATTTCTGGAACCAGTTTATTTCTGGAGCATTCATAGCCATTGTAATGACAGGTTTGGATCAGGACATGATGCAAAAGAACCTGACTTGCAAAACCTTAAAAGATGCACAGAAAAACATGTTTTGGTTTACAATTATTTTGACGATTGTCAACTTTGTGATTTTAAGTTTAGGTCTTCTATTAACTGTTTACGCACAAAAGAATGGTATTGACGCACATAAAGACGAGCTCTTCCCTATTTTGGCAAAGAACCATTTAAGTATTGGCGTATTTGTATTCTTTTTATTAGGCTTGATTGCCGCTGCTTATAGTAGCGCTGACAGTACCTTAACTTCGTTAACCACGTCTTTTAGCATTGATATTTTAGACATTGAAAAGAAGTACAATGAGGCAAAGCAAATTGCGGTTAGAAAACGCATTCACATCTTGATTTCGATTATCTTAATCTTGGTGATTATTGCTTTTAAATATGCTATTAAAGATGAAAGCGTTATAGCGAAACTCTTGCTTTTTGCTGGTTATACGTATGGACCACTACTCGGACTTTATAGTTTTGGGCTATTTACAAAATGGCAAATTAAGGATAAATTTGTGCCTATAATTGCCATCCTGTCGCCAATTCTATCCTACTTTATCAGTGTTAACAGCTTAAAATGGTTAGGGTTTGAATTCGGATATTTCATCCTTATCTTAAACGGATTACTCACGTTTTTCGGATTAGTATTGATTCGTACCAAGCATCACTAACGTACAGGCCATTTCAAATTCAATTTGAGCTTCTCTCAACAATTTGAATAACTCAGGATTCTCTGTCCCCGGATTAAATACAACGCGATTCGGTTTTAAACCAATCAGGTAGTCGTAAAAAGGCGCTTGTCTGGCAGCATTCATGTATAAAGTTACCGTATCAACATGTGTATAAGGCTTCAGTTCTGTATCAATTTGAACGCCTGCCACTTCCCCTTCCCGCATTCCGAAAGCCACAACTTCATGTCCGTGAGCCACCAACTTATTCATTGCCAAATAGGAGTATCGGCTTGGATTTAACGAAGCGCCGAACACCAAGGTTTTTTTATTTATCTGCATAGTTTCAAAAATATTTTTAAAATAAGTTTAATAGAGCGTAACAATAATCAAAAATACTCGTCTCTTTTATAACATTCAAATCAAAATTCATCAATCAAAAAAAATCACTTACCAATGAAATCATTATTTATTTTTTGCGTGCTATTGTGTTCAACACTATATGCGCAGCCATCAGCCACAAATGCCCCCAAAGAAGGCTCCATTTCCGGAACTGTATTAGATGCCACCCTCAACTCGCCCTTACCCTACGTGACTATTGTGATTAAAGATAATAGTAACGCTACTATTACAGGTGCTATTACACAAGATAATGGCAGTTTTAAGATAGAAAGAATTCCTGAAGGTCAATTTTCTGTGCTTATTCAATATATGGGCTACAAAACGATCACACAACCCTTCCTAATTGGGAAAGGAAATTATGATATTAATTTAGGCAACATCCTATTAGAAGAAAATATCGCTGCTTTAGATGAAGTAACTGTGGTTGCTGAAGTATCAACCATTCAACAAAAAGTAGATCGAAAAGTGATTACTGTCGGGAAAGATTTGACCACTGCGGGCGCAACCGCATCGGACATTATGAACAATATTCCGTCCGTAAGTATCGACCAGCAAACTGGGAACTTAAGCTTACGTGGCAACGAAAATGTTCGCGTTATGGTAGACGGTAAATTATCTAATGTTCCGGTAGATCAATTATTAAAACAGATTCCGTCAACTTCTATCAAACAAATTGAATTGATCACAAATCCGTCCGCCAAATACAACCCTGAAGGCATGAGCGGTATTATCAATATCATTCTGCACAAAAACACCAATATTGGATTTAATGGAAATCTTAATGTTGGATTAACGAAGGAAATCAATGCGCGTTTCAACAGTTCCATCGATATGAATTACAGAAATGGAAAATTCAATTTGTATGGGAATTATGGAAACAACATCGGTAACAGCATCAATTACGGCAAAATAGATCGCCCTGATGACAATTCGCAACAGACTTTTGAATTCTCAAACAACAATAAATCGCACCTTTATAAATTCGGCGTCGACTTTTATGCGGATGACAATAACACCATTTCTGTATTCACAAATCAAAACACTTATGATGGTAAAGGATTTGGTGCCACCGGAATTTTATCGCCAAACACTGAACCGCAAAGACAAATTTTCGATAACGTTTCCGATAATATCTCCTCGCAATACAACTTGGTTTACAAACATAATTTTGCCAAAGAAGGTGAAAAAATTGAGTTGGAAGCAGATTATAACACTTATACGGAAGATGAAGTTTCAGATTTCAATTACTTCAACATAGCGTTTCCTTCAGATTACACAGATTTTGTAGATACAAATCGGGATCAAACGACCATCAATTTAGATTATGTCAATCCGCTAAGCGAGAAAGCAAAATTAGAATTGGGCCTTGAAGCGCGTTTATTTAATACAGATGTCAATTACAAATCAACCGGGCAATCTTTTGATGAGACAGGAAATGTAATCCATACGCCAAGCACAGATTTCAATTACAAAAGGGATATTTATTCAGCTTACGTTACTTACGGTAAATCATTCGACAAATGGAGTTATCAATTAGGGGCACGCGCTGAAGCGGTTACTGATGATGCTAAAGCGATTAGTGTTTCTGAAAATTCGAGCAAAACAACACCTTTTAAAAATGATTATTTCCAAGTGTATCCTTCTGCGTTTCTAACCTACACGCCAAGCGATAAAAATTCTTATCAGGCAAGTGTGAGCAGACGTGTAGACCGCCCGGGGCTGCAGCAAGTCAACCCTATTAGAGAATGGAGTTCACCATTGATATCATCTTACGGAAACACGGAATTACAGCCTCAGTTTACCAATTCTGTTGAAGTTAATTACACCAGAAAACTTGAAAACGGCTCTATTACTGGAGGTGTTTTTTATAGAATTATTGAAGATGAAATCAATCGTGCTATTTTTATAGACCGTTTAGATTTGAATAAAGCCATTCTTACTTATGACAATTTTGATAATACCTCAGCTTATGGTGTTGAATTGTCGAGCAACTACAAACCTACAAAATGGTGGAATTTCAATGCAAGTTTTGATCTTTTCGCCCAAACCCAAAAAGGGATTTCTGAAGTTCTAAACACACCTATCGGGCGAGAGCCAAATGTTGATGACATTTCGCTTTCTGAAATTAAAGTAGACAATATTGCCTATAACTTTAGAATGAACAATACGTTTAAAGCGACTAAAAACTTAACGCTCTCCGTATTTGGAATGTATAGATCAGAACGCGAAGGTTTGCAGTTTACGGGCGATCATATGTATTTTGTAAATACAGGCTTACGCTACACTTTTTTGGATGATGCTGCCACATTTAGTTTTAATTTCAATGATGTGTTCAATACGATGAAAGCAGGATTTGAAAGCGATAGACCATACAGACAAGTGGGTCAATTCAATTGGGAAAGCAATACTTGGAATGTAGGATTATCTTACCGATTTGGAGGTGGAAAATACCGCGCTTTACAACGAAAAAATAGAGATACCAACGAAAAGTCCGGCGGCGGTGGATTTATGTAATTCTGCCAATAAACCTACCTTATTAATGGATGCTTATTTGTACAGATTGCATAGCCCAAAACACATTTATTGTTAATATTGAAAGGTTTCACTTTCAAATACTTACATGAATGTTAAAGTGATAGTTAAAATTACATTGTAACGAAATAAAACTGAATTTTCTACGTCTAATATAATGTGATAAGTTTTATAAGTTAGGTTAAAGCATTTAGTTAATGTTAATGTAATTTAATCAAAGTGTTAGTTAATGTTGATTAATAGCAGAAAAACCCGAGACATTATGTTTCGGGTTTTTTGTTTCTATTTGAGTAAGTTTTAATTAAAATTCTGAATTCTCAGGAATTGTTACCATCTTATAACAGCACTTCCCCAAGTAAATCCACTACCAAAAGCAGCTAAAACCACCACATCACCTTCTTTTATTTTACCTTTTTCCCAAGCCTCAGTAAGAGCGATTGGAATGGATGCCGCTGTAGTATTTCCGTATTTCTGGATGTTGTTAAACACCTGATCATCATTTAAACCGAATTTTTTCTGGATAAACTGTGCGATCCTTAAATTGGCCTGATGCGGAATAAGCATATCTATGGACTCTTTCTGTAAATTATTCTTAGTTAAGCCTTCCATAATGACTTCACTGAATCTGACCACAGCGTTTTTAAACACAAATTGGCCATTCATATGCGGGAAGTAACTTTCATCATTTGGGTCGTTATCCTTAAGAATATCATTCACCCAACGTTTTCCCATTCCTGGAGCAACAAGCACCAATTCTTCAGCATGTTCTCCTTCAGAGTGTAAATGTGTAGATAAAATTCCTTTGGACGTATCTTCTTCTCTTGTCAATATTGCAGCGCCTGCGCCATCACCAAAAATAACGGTAACGCCGCGTCCACGTGTTGTTTTATCCAATCCATGAGAATGCAATTCGCTACCAATCACCAAAATATTCTTATACATTCCGGTTTTAATAAATTGATCAGCAACTGACAATGCGTAAATAAAACCAGAACATTGATTACGAACATCCAACGCTCCTACGGTTTTAATTCCTAACGCATGTTGTACCTGCACGCCTGGGCCAGGAAAATACATGTCCGGACTTAAGGTCGCAAATATTATAAAATCGATATCATCTTTATCAATTCCTGCGCGTTCAATGGCAACTTTAGCAGCTTTTACACCCATTGCAGATGTTGTATCCCCTGAATTTTCAACTGCCCAACGACGTTCTTTTATACCTGTTCGTTCTTGAATCCATTCATCATTTGTATCCATCATTTTAGACAAATCGTCATTTGTCACCACATTATCAGGAACGTAATGCCCTAATCCAATTATTTTGGAATTATACATAAGTCAATTTTTTAGAATTAAATAGTCTTGCAATTTAAACAATATTCATAGTTTTCATAAAATTACCTGTTTTAAATGCATGATTAAGAAAAACACGCGGCATTTTAACATTTACTTAATGACTACCTTCTATTCTTTGGAGTATTTTTAGCGGTTTAACTAAAACTATCTACAATGAAAGCATTACTACTGAGTTTTCTTTTGACGTGGTCCGTTATAAGTATCGGGCAAGTCAATTTAACTTACCAAAAACCCGATCAAAGCATCCTAACCCTTGCGGATGCACCATTAGCACCGCGAATTAGCATGGATAATAACGGTGAAAACATTCTATTTCTTTACAGAAGCAATTACAAAACCATTGATGAACTTTCTGAAACTGAGATGCGTCTTGGCGGATTAAGAATCAATCCCGTAACAAATATTGGAAGTAGAACCACTTACTATACAGATATTAAAGTGAGAAAAGGCAGAGAAGGAAATCCACAAAACATTAAGGGATTACCAGAAAATGGCCGTTTTGCCTACCTTTCTTGGTCGCCTAACCAAAATTATGCAGCTTTTACAAATACAACTTCTAAAGGCGTAGAATTATGGATAGTCGATATCAATTCTGCGGAAGCTAAAAAACTGACAGAAGACAACCTTAATGCCAATATGGGAAGACCATTTACATGGTTCAAAAACAGCTCCTCATTATTGGTTAAAACTTTACCTGCATCAAAAAAACCATTAATTAACCCAGAAATTTCTGTTCCTGATGGTCCAACAGTTTCTGTAAGTGAAGCTGGTGTTAAGGCTCAAAACAGAACCTATCAAGATTTGCTTAAAAACCCGAATGACGAATATAATTTTGAGCAATTAGCCCTGTCTGACATTCAAAAAGTCAATATCGATGGAACATCATCTAATTGGAAATCTACGGACATCTACCAAAGTTTTAACTTTTCACCAGACGGAAACTATATCTTGGTTACGACCATCAACAAACCATTTTCCTATTTAGTTCCTTACAGCCGATTCCCTTCTACCACTACTATTTATGACGCTGCTGGTACCTTAGTAAAAAAAGTATTGGAAGTGCCTCTTATTGAAGATTTACCACAAGGCTTTATGGCAGAACGTACAGGTATGCGCGACTTGACATGGCGTAATGACCATCCTGCAACTTTAGTTTGGACGGAAGCTTTAGATGGCGGCGATCCTGCCAATGAAGTTCCTTTTAGAGATGAAGTTTTTCAACAAAAAGCGCCTTTCACTGCTCAAAAACAATCTATTTTAAAAACGAAAGATCGTTTTGCTGGCATCCGTTGGGGAAATGAAACTACTGCCATTGCGTATGACAGATGGTGGAATAGCAGAAATACAAGAACGTATCTATTTGACCCTTCCAATGCGAACAAAGCACCAAAAGTACTTTCAGACAGAAATTACCAAGATGTATACAGCGATCCTGGAAGTTTTGTAACCACTTTAAATGCTTATGACGAATCCGTGTTAGCGCTTAATAAAGGTAAAGCATACCTTATTGGCGACGGCTATAGCGAAAAAGGACAATTTCCGTTTATTGACGAAATGAATCTAAATTCTCAAAAAACACAGCGTTTGTACCAATCGGCTTACACTGATAAAGTTGAAAATATTGCTTTTGCCTTAGATGCTAAAGCTGGTGAGTTTGTAGTTCAAATTGAATCTAAAAATGAATATCCAAACTATTATATCAGAAACATCACAAAGCGCATCGCACTTCAGCCTCTAACGCAATTTGAAAACCCATTCAAGAGTATTCAAGATGTACATAAAGAGGTGATTACTTATAAGCGTGACGACGGTTTACCACTTACAGGAACACTTTATTTACCTACGGATTATAAGAAAGGTGAAAAATATCCTATGATTATGTGGGCGTATCCTCGTGAATATAAAGACAAAAACAGCGCAAGTCAAAACACATCAAATTCAAATGAATTCACCTATCCTTCTTATGGGTCGCCATTATACTGGGTAACGAGAGGTTATGTGGTTTTAGATGATGCTGCATTCCCGATTGTTGGTGAAGGTGACGAACAACCAAACGATACGTTTGTTGCGCAATTGGTAGGCAACGCTAAAGCAGCCATTGATGCTGTTGACGCAATGGGCTATATTGACCGCGATCGTGTTGCAGTTGGTGGACATTCTTATGGCGCCTTTATGACGGCAAACTTATTGTCGCATTCTAACTTATTTGCTGCTGGTATTGCACGTAGTGGCGCTTATAACAGAACGTTGACTCCGTTCGGATTCCAAAGTGAGGAACGTAACTATTGGGAAGCTCCAGATGTTTACAATACCATGTCGCCTTTTATGAATGCTGACAAAATGAAAACACCGTTATTGTTAATCCACGGTGAAGCTGATAATAATTCAGGGACTTACCCAATGCAAAGTGAGCGTTATTTTAATGCTTTAAAAGGACTGGGCGCTCCGGTAAGATTGGTAATGTTGCCTAAAGAAAGTCATGGTTATAGTGCCAAAGAGTCTGTAATGCACATGCTTTGGGAACAAGACCAATGGTTGGAAACTTATGTAAAGAACAAAAAGAAAGACGCTTCTGTTTCAACAACAGAGACGAGTAAAGAGTAAGGATTTTATCCTATTAAATGAAAGCCATCCTGAATTCGGATGGCTTTTTTTATGTCATATTGTCACAAATGTTGAATTGGCATTTTTGTTGACTACTGCATGATAGTAAATTTAGTTTAACAGCACACATTCTCTCATTTGAGGGAATAAATTATAAAAACAATTCAATTATGACAAAAGGAAATATTAATGTTTCGGTGGAGAATATCTTTCCATTAATCAAGAAATTCTTATACAGCGATCACGAAATATTTTTACGTGAGTTGGTTAGTAACGCAACAGATGCTACTTTAAAGCTGAAGCACCTTACGAGTATTGGGGAAGCCAAAGTAGAATATGGCAACCCGAAAATCGAAGTAAAAATCGATAAGGAAGGCAAAAAACTTCACATCATTGACCAAGGTATTGGGATGACGGCTGAAGAAATTGAGAAGTACATTAACCAAATTGCTTTCTCAGGAGCTGAAGAGTTTTTGGATAAATATAAAGATGCAGGAAAAGATTCAGGCATCATCGGACATTTCGGTTTAGGGTTCTACTCCGCTTTTATGGTGGCTGAGAAAGTTGAAATCATTTCCAAATCTTTCAAAGAAGGTACAGAAGCTGCACGTTGGACCTGTGATGGTTCTCCAGAATTCACTTTAGAGCCAGCTGATAAAACAGACCGTGGTACAGAAATCATCCTTCACATTGCGGAAGATTCTACTGAGTTTTTAGAAGAGTCTAAAATCCGTGAGCTATTGACCAAGTACAATAAGTTCATGCCTATTCCAATTAAATTTGGAACTAAAGAAGTGAATGATCCTGATCATAAGCCTGAAACTAAAAAAGATAAAGACGGTAAGGAAACTACTGAGCCTCAAAAGAAAATCACTGTTGACAACATTATCAACAACCCTAATCCGGCGTGGACAAAACAGCCAACCGAATTAGAAGATAATGATTACAAGGCTTTTTACAGAGAAATGTATCCAATGCAATTTGAGGAGCCGTTATTCCATATTCATTTAAATGTGGATTATCCGTTCAACTTGACTGGTATTCTATATTTCCCAAAAATGACGGCCGATTTAAATATCCAAAAGGATAAAATTCAGCTATACCAAAACCAAGTGTTTGTTACGGATAATGTAGAAGGAATTGTTCCTGAATTCTTAACCATGTTGCGTGGTGTGATCGATTCTCCAGACATTCCGTTAAACGTATCTCGTAGTTATTTACAAGCGGATGGTAACGTGAAGAAAATCTCATCTTACATTACTCGTAAAGTAGCAGATAAATTAAAATCGTTATTCAATGAAAACCGTGAGGATTTCGAGAAAAAATGGAATGACATTAAGATTGTGATTGAATACGGTATGCTTTCAGAAGATAAATTCTTTGACAAAGCAGATGCATTTGCACTTTACCCAACGGTAGATGGCAAGTACTATACCTACCAAGAGTTATTCGATAAAATTAAGGATAACCAAACTGATAAAGACGGTAAATTGGTCATCTTATATGCGTCTAATGAAGATGCACAACACAGTTATACTGAAGCTGCAAAAGCGAAAGGTTATGAAGTGTTGTTATTAGATTCTCCAATTGTGAGTCACCTAATGCAAAAAATGGAATCTACAAAAGAGAACATTACGTTTGCACGTGTAGATGCTGATCATATTGATAATTTGATCAAGAAAGACGATACCAAAATTTCAAAATTGACTGAGGAACAACAAAAAGAGTTGGATGAAATCTTAAAAGAGGCCATTCCATCTGAAAAGTTCATGGTACAATTAGAAGCGATGGATAGTGATGCGTCACCTTTCATCATCACACAACCAGAGTTTATGCGTCGTATGAAAGAGATGCAAGCAACTGGCGGTGGGATGTTTGGAATGGGCAACATGCCAGAAATGTATAACTTGGTAGTGAACACCAACTCTGAATTGGTAGGTGAGATTTTAAATACCAAAACGAAGAAGAAACAAGAGCGATTAATTTCTCAAAGTTTAGATTTAGCACGTCTGTCTCAAGGCTTGTTAAAAGGAAAAGAATTGAGCGATTTTATCAAACGTTCTTATGAAATGATAAAGTAAACCTTACTAATACGGGGTATTGCGTTCAGTCTTTTTAGGCGACGAAGCAATCTCCTATTCAAATTCTAAAAACCACTCCGTAAATTCGGAGTGGTTTTTTTTATGATTACATCTAAATCATAACAATAAATATTTTGAGAGTTGATTCGTCAATCGTAATATTGCAATGAAGAGAATATTATGAAAGCACAATTATTTACACGAATTGAAAAGATCATCAACATTTTAGACCCAAGCAGCATTCCTGATGCGCGTAAAGTTATTTTACAACCGCTTATAGAATTCATCCAGTCTAAAGTATCAGCACATCAAGACATTCGTTTAAATTTTATTTGTACTCACAATTCACGACGAAGCCATCTGTCTCAAGTTTGGGCGCAGACTTTAGCCTACCACTTCAATATTAAAAATGTAGCGTGTTATTCTGGTGGCACAGAAAGTACCGCAGTGTTTCTAATGATTGTAGAAACTTTGGAAAATTCAGGATTTGAAATCGAGATGCTTTCCAAAGGTGACAATCCTATTTATAGTATCAAATTCGCTGAAAATGAACTTCCAATAATTGGATTTTCAAAAAAAATGGATGCGACTTTTAATCCGACATCTCATTTTGCGGCCATCATGACCTGCTCACAAGCCGATGGTGACTGCCCTATTGTAGCAGGTGCTGAAGCGCGATTCCCAATTCCTTTTGAAGACCCAAAAGCATTTGACAACACACCACAACAAGCTGAAAAATATACAGAACGAAGTTTACAAATTGCAACAGAACTCTACTATGTCTTCTCTAAAATCAAGTCTTGATTAAATCATTTTTCTGACAACCTTTTGTTTTTGAATAATTTAAAAATTATCTTCGAGCGAACTCTATATATCCTGTGGACAAAAAGCTCGTTTTCAAGAGAAAGTCATCGCTTCTAAAAATCGGTTTTTTGGAAAGACTATCTGACCGCTTCGGCCTGATATTTCATAGTGCAATCCATCCACAGCATCACCAAAAACTGAAAATAACATGAAGATAAAAAAGGTACTTATTGCCAATCGAGGAGAAATTGCTATCCGCGTCATGCGCGCCTGTACAGAGCTGAACATCGCTACAGTCGCACTTTACACCTATGAAGATCGCTATTCCCAACATCGCAATAAAGCAGATGAATCCTATCAAATTGGCGAGGATAATCAACCTCTAAAACCGTATTTAGACATGGACGAGATCATCGCCTTGGCGAAGTCCAAAAATGTTGATGCTATCCACCCTGGCTATGGTTTCTTGTCTGAAAACTCAGAATTTGCGCGAAAATGTGCTGCAAACGGTATCATCTTTATCGGTCCGAACCCTGAAGTGATGGATGCTTTGGGAGACAAGATTACGGCTAAGAAAATTGCCACGAAATGCAATGTCCCAATTATTGAAAGCAATAAGAAGGACCTCACTTCGCTAAAAATTGCCTTATCAGAAGCGAAGAGTATTGGTTATCCATTAATGCTGAAAGCTGCTTCAGGCGGTGGCGGACGCGGGATGCGAATTATCAGAAAGGATGAAGATCTCGAACAGAATTTCGATTCCGCTAAAAATGAAGCGCTTAATTCTTTTGGTGATGACACCATGTTTCTCGAAAGATATGTGGAAGACCCGAAGCATATAGAGGTTCAAATTGTAGCCGATAACCACGGCAATATTCGTCATTTATTTGAACGGGATTGCTCGGTACAACGCCGTCATCAAAAGGTAGTGGAGATTGCGCCTTCCTATAATGTTTCAGATAAAGTAAAACAAGAACTCTATAAATACGCGGTAGATATTGCCACGGAAGTTAATTATAACAATATTGGAACTGTGGAATTTTTGGTCGATAAAGATGATAATGTCTTTTTTATCGAAGTAAATCCGAGGATTCAGGTGGAACATACGGTTACTGAAATGGTCACCGGAATCGATTTGGTAAAAACCCAAATTTTCGTGGCTGGTGGCTACAAATTATCTGATCAACAAATAAAGATTTACGAACAAGACTCTCTAAAAACATACGGTTTTGCACTTCAATGCCGATTGACTACAGAAGATCCCAGCAATAATTTCACACCAGATTATGGTACAATAACCACCTACCGAAGTGCTTCAGGAATGGGAATCCGTTTGGATGCCGGAAGTATCTATCAGGGTTATAGTGTGAGTCCGTTTTTCGATTCGATGCTTGTAAAAGTCTCTGCTCAGGGTCGAACTTTAGATGGCGCTATACGAAAAATGGTACGTGCTTTAAAGGAATTCCGAATTAGAGGCGTCAATACCAACATTCATTTTTTACGGAATGTCATTCTTCATGATACGTTTAAGGAAGGAAAAGTGACGGTGAATTTCATTCAAAACACGCCTTCCCTATTTAAAATAAAATTACCGTTAGACCGCACCACCAAAGTCACTCAGTTTTTAGCCGAAGTGATTGTTAATGGCAATCCGGATGTTAAAAATAAGGAGGAACATAAAATTTTTAGAAATCCGAAAGTACCCAAGTTCAATTTAAATGAGCCACACCCAAAGGGAACCAAGGATATGTTGACGGAAATGGGCCCGGAAAAATTCTGCCAATGGCTTAAAAACGACAACAAAATCCACTATACGGATACAACGATGCGTGATGCACACCAATCGTTACTAGCCACACGTATGCGGACTTATGACATGATGCGTGTTGCTGAAAGTTTTGCGAAGAACCATCCCAACACCTTTAGTATGGAAGTTTGGGGAGGCGCAACTTTTGATGTGTGCTTACGCTTTTTACATGAAAGTCCGTGGACACGCTTACGCGAATTGCGAAAAGCAGTACCGAACATCTTGTTTCAAATGTTGCTAAGAGGCAGTAATGGCGTTGGTTATAAAGCGTACCCAGACAACTTGATTGAAAAATTCGTTGAAAAATCATGGGAAAATGGGGTCGATATTTTTAGGATTTTCGATTCGCTCAACTGGGTTAAAGCTATGGAACCAAGCATCAATTATGTGAGAAATAAAACTGGAGGCATTGCGCAAGCTGCTATCAGTTACTCAGGAAACATAATGGATGTCAATGAAACCAAGTACAACCTAAAGTATTACACGCAATTAGCTAAAGATCTCGAAAATGCTGGAGCGCATATGATTGCCATTAAGGATATGGCGGGATTATTAAAACCGTACGCTGCCACAGAGTTGGTTGGCGCTTTAAAGGACACCGTCAAACTCCCAATTCATTTGCATACACATGACACCTCATCCTTACAAACTGCCACATATTTAAAAGCTATTGAAGCTGGTGTTGATGTTGTTGATGTCGCATTAGGTGGTTTATCAGGTTTGACTTCACAACCTAACTTCAATTCTGTTGTGGAAATGATGAAAGGCCAACCACGAGCACATGAATTTGATATTGATACCTTAAACCAATTCTCAAATTACTGGGAAGATACCCGCGAGTTGTACTATCCTTTTGAATCTGGACTAAAAGCAGGAACCGCTGAAGTGTTTCAACATGAAATTCCTGGTGGGCAATACTCCAATTTACGCCCGCAAGCCATTGCTTTAGGAATTGGCGATCGTTTTGATGAAGTCAAAAAAATGTACGCTCAGGTAAACACCATGTTTGGCAACCTGATAAAAGTAACGCCGAGCTCTAAAGTGGTTGGAGATATGGCAATTTTTATGGTGACCAATAATTTGACGCCAGAAGATATCATGGAACGAGGGGAAGAAATTTCGTTTCCAGAATCCGTTATCAATTTCTTTAAAGGCGATTTAGGTCAACCTGTTGGTGGTTTCCCTAAAAAATTACAGAAGATTATTCTGAAAAACCACAAAGCGTATACGGATAGACCTAATGCGCATATGGAACCTATCGATTTTGACGTGGAGTATGAAGCGTTCAAAAAGAAATTCCAAAAAGGGTTTACGCGAGCTATCGAAATTGAAGATTTCTTGTCCTATACCTTATATCCAAAGGTATTCGAACAAGCTCACGAAAACTACAAGCTTTATGGAAACCTAAGTTTAGTGCCTACCAAGAATTTCTTCTACGGCATGAAGCAACGTGAAGAAACGCTGATTGAATTAGAACCAGGAAAGACAATTATTGTAAGACTTTTATCTGTGGGAATCCCTAATGAAAATGGCGTCAGAATTGTGTTTTTTAGCGTGAATGGTGAAAATCGATTTGTGGAAGTGTTGGACAAATCGCTCAACATCAAAAAAGAAACTAACGAGAAAATAGATCCGTCAAATTCCAGTCATATAGGCGCACCATTACAAGGCTCCTTATATAAAGTATTGGTAAAACGCGGACAAGTCGTCAAGGAAAATGATCCTTTGTTCATCATTGAAGCCATGAAAATGGAAACGACCGTTACAGCTTTTAAAGCTGGAAAGGTAAAATCTGTATCACTAAAAGAAGGAACGATGGTCATGCAAGATGATTTGGTGGTGACCATAGAATAACTAAACATTTTGACACATTAATTGCATTGCGAACTAAAGATTAATTACATATCTTGGAACTATGAAAAAACTCTTATTTATTTTATTGGTCTTACCGCTACAGTTGTTAGCGCAGGAGGCCCCTGGATCCGTTCAATTTTGGGATACCCTTAAAAATCATTG
The DNA here is from genome assembly GCF_947500795.1 of uncultured Gelidibacter sp. Lineage (GTDB taxonomy): Bacteria > Bacteroidota > Bacteroidia > Flavobacteriales > Flavobacteriaceae > Gelidibacter. Next base: position 168,162 of record NZ_CANMTE010000004.1, read on the forward strand.
TGGAAAAGCTTATGAAGGCGAAATCATTGCTGGAGGGAAAGAAGGCGATGGCTTTACTGGCGAGAAGTTAGTAATGCATGTGCGGTCTTGTGAAGATAGTGAGATTAGAATTCCATTTTTTGTAGGCGAAGACAAATCTAGAACATGGGTACTGACTAAGGGAGCAGATAATTTAATCCTATTAAAACACGACCATAGAAAACCGGATGGTTCTGATGATGAAGTCACGCAATACGGCGGATTAAGTCCAAACACAGGAAGAGCCGATATTCAGTTTTTCCCTGCAGATCAATTTACCGCTGATTTATTGGCGCATGCCGCAAATAATGTGTGGTGGATCACTGTGGACGACACATCATTCACTTACAATCTGCGCAGAATAGGTTCAGAACGTCTTTTTTCTGTAAAATTTGACTTGACAAAGGAAGTTGCAACACCTAGTGCTCCTTGGGGAAGTGAAGATTAATTTATACTAAAACTGACATTTAACGTTAATATTACTAATCAAACAAAACCACTTCCTAACTAGAAGTGGTTTTTCAATTCACACAAATTCAAATGCCATAACATTAAAATAATCTTACCTTATGATAGAGCGTATCAATTAACATACCTTTGTAACACTAAAAGATCACATTGAAAGCACACCTAAAAACCATAGAAATATTTTTAAAAAGCTCTCACTTTTACAGAGGAGTCCGCTTGACATTTGCTGTGGTTACACCATTGATTCTGTTTTATTTTATTGGGGATTTTGAATTCGCACTTCCCATTGTTATGGGTGCTTTTTTAAATGCCCCTGGAGATATTCCGGGCAGTTTAAAAAGAAAAGTCAACGCCATATTAATCAGTACGGCGTTGACGATGCTTATTTTTACCATCATTCTTTTTTGCAAGCCCTACCTCCCACTTTTAGTCATCGTCATGGCGGCCATTTCATTCTTCGTGTCGTTGCTGTCCGTTTACGGATTTAGAGCATCGTTGGTGTCGTTTTCGGGTTTGTTAGCGATGGTACTGGCGTTTGCTGTTGAAAAAGAAACCGCGGCGGAAATTTTTCCTCATGTGTTATTAATGGGTTGCGGCGGACTTTGGTACTTGATGGTGTCATTTCTGTTCAGGAAATTAGCCCCTAAAAAAGATGAAGTCCAATTTTTATCAGAAACCCTGACCCTAATTGGTGAATATCTCCAATTACGTGCACGATTACTGACCAAGAAGACCAAGCGTCAAGAATTGATGCAAGAAGCCTTCGTCCTACAAAGTCAAATCAATGAAAAGCACGAAACACTTAGGGAATTACTGCTGTTAGAACGAAAACGTTCCGGGCGCTCCCATTATGATGAAAAGCATATGCTGATCTTTATTTCATCAGTCAATATTTTTGAGCTTGTTGAGGCGAAGCATTTAGATTATAATGATATGGACCGACTTTTTAAGGATCGGAAATATCTGAAAGCGTCTAAAAAGCTCAATAAAGTCATGGGCAATCAATTGAAGACCTTATCTGATTTGTTGATTAAAAATGACAAAGTTTCTGACTCCGATATTTTATTGGATAGTTTATCACAGGTAAAAAAGAATATTGCGCAATATATTGAAGATGTACAATTGCCAAAAGCACGTGAAGGCGCTTTGGTATTGCGTAATTTATACGATTATCAAGAACACATCGCTCAAGAAATTAGAGCGATACGCCGTGTGATGGCAAACGTTAAGGATTCTTCAAAAGTCTCCTTAAAACGTCAGGATACCAGTAAGTTCTTAACGCTTCAAGAATACCGGTTCAATGTCATCATTCAAAATTTCAGCTTAAATTCCACTTTATTCAGACATGCTCTTCGGTTTACCGTCGCAATGGTTTTTGCCTTTATTTTAGGGACGCTATTAGATATCCGAAATACATATTGGATTCTCCTTACCATCATCGTTATTATGCGCCCTAATTATGGCTTGACCAAAGAGCGTTCTAAAGATCGTATTGTTGGAACACTCATTGGCGCTGCATTCGCGATTGGCATCGTTTTACTCACGCAGAATGTTATCATTTATGCGGTGTTGGCCATTATTTCACTCACTTTAGCTTTCTCTTTAGTGCAGCAGAATTATAAATCGTCAGCAGCTTTTGTAACGATTAATATTGTGTTTGTGTACTCTCTTATTAATCCGGATGCGTTTCAGGTGATTCAGTACAGGGTAATTGATACAATATTAGGCGCGAGTATTGCGGTAATTGCCAATTACGTGTTATGGCCAAGTTGGGAAGCATTGAATCTAAAGAATGTACTAGTGGATGCTTTGAATAAAAATCAAAAATATCTGCTCGCAACTCAAGATTTATATCATGATAAAACGGAGAATGAGTTGGCCTATAAAATTGCGAGAAAGGAAGCCTTTTTAGCTATTAGTAATTTGAATTCGGCGTTTCAGAGAATGACGCAAGACCCGAAATCAAAACAGAAAGAGTTTCAACTTATTTATGGTATGGTCACTTTAAATCAGACCATGGTTTCTGCAATTGCCTCCATTGGAAGTTTTATTATCAACCACCAAACCACGCCTGCATCTAAGGAGTTCGACGCTCTAATTTTAAGGATTGCCAACACCCTACAATCGTCATGCTCAATTTTGAGCGATACGCCTGTAGATTGCGAAACGACTTCAATAGATATTGAAAAAGCTCAGGACAAACTCATGGAGTCCTATCACAGGCTATCAAGAGCTCGTGATGAAAACATATTAAAAGGAGAGACGGAATTGGATACCGAATCGCTTCACCATCTTCAAGAAGCGTATTTAATTTCGAATCAATTAATATGGTTGAAAACGCTTTCGGAAAATCTAAAAAAAGCAACGATTAAATTTCATGACGTTATATAAGCACGTCCAAGTACGGCATAAAAAAACCACCTCGTTTTGCGAAGTGGTTTTTTTTTGCTTATCAAGATGCCAGCGCTTACTTTTTAAATGCTTTTACACCTTCTTCCATCCAACCATAGTATTCGTCCACATTTGGTGTATAACCAACAGGATCATTAAGATTTTCTTCATCATGTCCTATCAGCACATAAAAAGGCTGCGTATTGGTTTTATAGCGTATCGTTTGGAATTCACTCCACTTTTGACCAATATATTTCAGTTTCTTTCCTGGTCGTAATTTAGATTCAATAACCTCATCACCTTCAAGTTTACGTTTGTCGTCCACATATAAGGAAATCAACACCACCTCATTCTTAAGCATATTCAGCACCTGATCATTTGGCCAAACGTTCTGTTCCATCTTTCTACAGTTGACACACGCCCAACCCGTAAAATCTAACATAATTGGCTTGCCAACTTCTTTGGCATACGCCACGCCTTTGTCATAATCATTAAACGCTAAGATTTGATGTGGTGCTAAAAGATGTGCGCCATCAGGAATTTCTTGCGATTCGCCAGCAATAACATTTCCGCCGGTTTTAGAATTACCAACACCATAAGGCGATTCTGCATAATCTAATGGTGGTGGGAAGGCGCTAATCAAGTTAAGCGGCGCACCCCATAACCCTGGAATCATATATATTGTAAAACTCAAGGCTATCAATCCAAGGCTCAAACGTCCTACTGAAATATGTGTTAACGGCGAATCGTGTGGCAATTTGATTTTTCCGAAAAGGTAAAACGACAATGCTCCAAAAATAGCAATCCAGATAGCTATGAATACTTCACGCTCTAGGAAATGTAATTGTAACACTAAATCTGCTTGTGAAAGGAACTTGAATGCAAAAGCCAATTCCAAGAATCCTAATACCACTTTTACCGTGTTTAACCATCCTCCAGATTTTGGAAGAGAGTTTAACCAACCTGGGAATGCAGCAAACAAACCAAATGGCAATGCCAATGCCAATGAAAAGCCTAACATTCCGATCATTGGTGCAAGTCCGCCTTTAGTAGCAGAAAGCACGATAATATTTCCTACAAACGGCCCTGTACATGAAAAGGATACAATAGCAAGGGCGAGTGCCATAAAGAAAATTCCTGTATAGCCACCTTTATCCGCTTTGCTATCAATTTTATTGGCCCATGATTGTGGCAACATAATTTCAAATGCACCTAAAAAGGACACCGCAAAAATGACGAGAATCACAAAGAAAAGCAGGTTAAAAGTCACACTTGTAGAGAACTCATTAATAGCGCTCGCTCCAAAAATGGCAACAACACCTGTACCTAATATCACATAAATCACGATGATACATAGTCCATATATGAAGGCGTTTTTAATACCCTGCGCTTTGTTTTTGCTTTGCTTGGTAAAGAAACTTACGGTCATCGGGATTAAAGGAAATACACATGGCGTGAATAACGCGATAAACCCTGCACCGATTCCTAAAATGAAAATCGTCCAAAGTCCTGTGTTATCAGCTTCTTTATCTTGGGTTTCTGTTACTAGAACTTCCTCGTTAGTGTCAATGCTTATCGGATTCTGAAAATCAATAATACCATTACTTTCTGAAGCTTCAGAATCTTCTTTACTGGACAGGTTTTTAGCGGTATTTAAATCAAAATTCAAATCGACGTATGATGGTGGTAAACAACGCATATCATCACACACCATAAATTCAACTTCGCCTTTAACTATAGAAAGTTCATTGTTGATCACCTTAATACGCTGTCTAAACTCAGCTACATCATCAAAATACTTGATGCGCATATTAAAAATAGGATCATCAACAGTGCGTCCTTCTTCTTCGCTCGTTTTGCCAACAAGCTCAGCGTTTTTAGCTAATTCATAAGTAAACGTGGTTGCTTTTGGTCCGTTTTCAGGAACACTTTGAGAGTAGAGGTGCCAACCTCTGTCAATTTTTGCTTTAGCGATAAGATCATATTCAGTGTCTGAAATCTTCTCTACAGAAGTGGACCATTTTACAGGTTCCAATACTTGGGCTTTTGCGGTAGAATAAAATAAGGTGATGAAGAAAAAGTATAGAAATATATTTTTCATTACAATAGGTTAACTAGGGGTTATTACTATTTAAAATAAAATACTGTTTAAAAGGTTATTTTCTATAGGACGCTGTGGTTATAAAAAGCCCTTGCTTTTAAATGTTAAAACTAACGTTTTTATATAAAAATCAAGGTGCAAAGGTAATTAAAAGAAATTGTAAGCCCTCCTAGTTATGGAGTTCTCCTCACGCTTTTAATAAGAAATTAACATCCTTTCGGCCTTAAAATTTTGACAGAATTCGATTACTAGCGCAATGATAAATTACCAGCTAATTGTTTGAGTGTGATTTCTGAAAGTTTTGCTTGATAAATGGCATTACTCAATCGCATACTGGCGTTGATATAATTGAGTTGTGCCGTTCTGAACTCGATAGTCGGAATCGTACCGATTTTATATTTTGCCAAGGTAATCTCAAGATTTTCTTTAGCGATATCTTCATTACTCGTTTCCAAATCAATCAAACTTAAATTGGTTAAATACGTTTGGTACGCGGTATGCAATTGCGATTTTATGGTTTCCGTTTGCTGCTTGATTTGAATATCCGAATTTTCAATTTGAAGCTTCGCTATTTTTTTATTCCGATTTTGATTGGAACCGTTAAAAATATCAATACTTGCAGATAAACCGTAGTTCCAACCTTTTGCATTGTTTTTTGTGGTGAATCCTAAACTCGATTCTGAATCGCTGAAATTATAACCTGTATTCGCAGAAATCCTTGGAAATCGATTGCCTTTAATCTGTTTTAATTCCAATTCAGATATGCGCTTGTTGATCAGTTGTGCCTGCAACTCTGGATTTTGAGTAGTTGCCAAGTGTTCCAATTCGGCCAATTGCAAATCTGTAGCAATCAACACCTCATCCTTTACCTTAAAATCAATATGGGTATCGCGCCCAAGAATTTCATTAAGTCTAATTTTTGTGTTTTTATACTGCTCGCGTTGTCTAATTTGAAGCGTTTTATCCGTATTAAGATCTACCTGGGCATTGAGCACTTCCAATTTAGAGGACTTTCCGATGCTGAATCGATTATCAGCCAATTCGACACGCTGTTCTGAAATGACCAAAGTACTATCTAAAGCCATCAATTGCTGCTGCTGATTCACCAAATCGTAATACGTGACCATCACGTCACTCACCCGATTCAACACTGTAGCTTGCAATTCTGCTTTCCCCAATTTTTCAAGTTCTTTCAATTGATCGTAGCGGGCAAACATCCCTAAACCATCAAAAATGGTCCAATCTAAACCGACACCATAACTGAGGTTATTATTTTTGGCGTTATCCAATTCAATGACATTGCCATCAGAACGCGTTTGCGAAATATTTTGGGTACTATTATTGGTGCTAGCCTGAGCAAAAACTCTTGGCAACATTCCGGCAAAACCTGGACTTACGCCTAAAGAATCCACTTTCGAATTATTTTTAGCCAGACGAATGTCATAGTTGTTTTCAAGCGCAATTTCTACCGCTTCCTCAAGCGTCAACACTTCTTGGGCATAGGTTTGAAGTGCGAATACCCCAAAACAGATACTAAGACCTAATGTCCAAAGTTTATTCGGTTTCATAACTATCAATTTTATCAAATTCTGGACGGTGTTTCTTCTGTCTCGACCACATCATATAAATAGACGGAATCACAAATAAGGTCAAAATAAGCGAAAACAAAGTCCCTCCAATAATAACAACCCCCATCCCTATTCTACTTGTCGAGGCTGCGCCAATAGACAGTGCAATTGGTAATGCACCTAAAGCAATGGTTAAACTGGTCATTAGAATAGGACGTAATCGTGATTCTGAAGCTTTCATGATGGCTTCATATTTGTCCATACCTTCTTCCCGAAGCTGATTGGCAAATTCCACTATTAAGATTCCGTTTTTGGTAACAAGACCAATCAACATAATGGTTCCAATTTGGCTGAAAATATTCCAAGTTTGACCGAATAACCACAATGAAAATAAGGCTCCAGCTACCGCCATAGGAACCGTTAGAATAATCACAAACGGATCTATAAAGCTTTCAAATTGCGCTGCTAAAATCAGGAAAATTAACAGTAGGGCCAATCCGAATGCGAACATGGTATTGGAACTACTCTCCACGAAATCTCGAGACTCACCACCTAAATCTGTGGTAAAAGAATCATCTAAAACTTGCGCTCTAATACTTTCCATGGCCTCGATACCATCATTAATACTCATTCCTGGCGCCAAACTCGCGGACACCGTTGCAGACATGTAGCGGTTGTTGTGATACAATTGTGGCGGACTACTGTGCTCTTTTGTAGTTACCAAATTATCCATTTGTATCAGTTGTCCCTTATTATTTTTAACGAACATGGATTTCAAATCCATTGGTGCAGCACGATCTTTTTTATCAAACTGACCAATCACTTGGTACTGCTTACCATTCATCATAAAATACCCAAAACGCTGGCCACTTAACGATAATTGCAAGGTTTGCGCGACATCTAATACCGAAACGCCTAAACTTTTTGCCTTATCACGATCAATAGTCACATAAATTTCAGGTTTGTTGAATTTTAAATCGACATCAGTATTTGCAAACACCGGATTGCTTTCCGCAGCTTCCATAAACTCAGGAATCTTCTCCTTTAATTTCTCAAAATTAGGCGCTTGAATGATGTATTGAATTGGCATACCACCTCTCCTATTTACGGCGATGGTAGGCGTTTCTGAAACACTGGATCGTGCATTTTCAAAAGTTCTGGTCCAACGCGTCAAATCTTCGGCAATTTCCTTTTGCGAACGATCACGTTCACTCGGATCTACCAATGAAATAATCGCGCGACCACTATTCACAGAAGCCGATCCAAAACCTGGTGAGGTGATGATTAAACTCACTTTCTTTTCAGGAATGGAATCGTTAATTAAATCGGTCATTTCATTCATAAACCGATCCATATAATCGAAGGACGCACCTTCTGGAGCCGTGACACTTACTCGTAAATAACTTCGGTCATCATAAGGAGCGGTTTCCTTTTGAAGTAAATTATAAAACAGCCCAATCATGACAAAACAGATCACCAAAATTGGAAAACTCCACCATTTATTTTGCATGAATTTCCCAAGAGAACTTGCATAGGCAGTGTTCATTTTTACAAAATACCGCTCTGTAAAATTGTAAAATTTAGAACGCTTTTGCTTCCCTGGTTTTATCAGATAGGCATTCAACATTGGGGTTAATGATAAAGACACAAATGCCGAAATCAGTACGGCGGCACCTATCACAACACCAAATTCCCTAAAGAGTCGTCCCACAAAACCTTCTAAGAAAATTACAGGAAGGAATACTGCTGCTAAGGTTACAGAAATCGAAATTACGGCAAAGAAAATCTCATTAGACCCTTTTATTGCGGCTTCAATAGGCGACATGCCTTCTTCGACCTTCTTGTAGATATTCTCCGTGACCACAATACCATCATCCACCACCAATCCCGTAGCCAAAACAATAGCCAAAAGGGTGAGGACATTAATCGAGAATCCAAACATCCACATGATAAAGAAGGTGGCAATTAACGACACCGGAATATCAATAAGCGGACGCAAGGCCATGGACCAGTTTCTAAAAAAGAAATAGATGACCAAAATCACCAATATCACAGTAACGGCAAGGGTTTCTACCACTTCAATAATGGAGCGTTTTACAAAGATGGTATCGTCTATAACAACATTTAATTTGAAATCTTCAGGCAAATCTTTTTTAAGCCTTTCAAATTCTTCATAAAAGCCATCAGCAATAGAAATGTAATTAGCACCAGGCTGCGGCACAATGGCTAAGGCGACCATAGGTTGCCCGGAATCACTCAGTTTGGTTTCCATGTTTTCGGCTTCCAAAGTGGCGTTCCCAACATCACTAAAACGAACTACTTTTCCGCCTTCTGAAGATATTATAATGTCATTGAATTCTTCTTCAGTGGTAAGATTTCCAATCGTTTTTACGGTCAACTCGGTATTCGCTCCCGTCAGTTTTCCAGATGGCAACTCGACATTTTGCGATAATAAAGCTTGTCTGACTTCGGCAACTGTCACGCCATAAGAAGCTAACTTGATAGGATCAATCCACATGCGCATGGCATACCTGCGTTGCCCCCAAATTTGCACACTACTTACGCCCGGAATGGTTTGCAAACGCTGCGCAAGGACGTTATCGGCATAATCAGTAAGTTCTAAAATATTTTTGTTATCACTTTGAACCGTCATGGAAATAATCGCACGAGAATCGGCATCAGCTTTTGATACGACTGGAGGTGCATCAATATCCTGAGGTAGACTTCTTACCGCCTGAGATACTTTATCACGCACATCATTTGCCGCTTCTTCAAGATCTTTATCTAAATTAAATTCGATACTAATTCGACTGGAACCTTGGTTACTGGAAGAAGTAATATTTCTGATGCCATCAATTCCGTTAATGGATTTTTCAAGCGGTTCTGTAATCTGCGATTCAATAATATCAGCATTAGCACCAGAATAACTCGTACTTACGGAGATTTGTGCTGGATCAATAGATGGAAATTCCCTGACACCAAGATAGGTATAGCCAATGATCCCGAAGAGCATGATGGCCAAATTCATCACAATGGCAAGTACAGGACGTTTAATACTTAAGGTAGATAAACTCATCAGCGCAATTAATTCTTAAGGTTCACTTTTACGGGCGTTCCATTTTTGAGAGACATCACACCTGAAGTTAAGATGGTATCGCCAACTTTAATTCCTGAAAGCACACGCACCATACTGTCTGTTCTGGCGCCTGTTTCCACAACCACTTCCTTAGCTTTTCCGCCATCTACAACAAATATTTTCTTTCCATTTTGGATGGGAATTAACGCTTCTGTAGGTACTAATAATGCATCCTCAACAGTTTCAAGTGGCAAAGTGACATTTGCAAACGTTCCCGGATATAGTTTACCTTCCTTATTATCGGCAATTGCACGCATCTTTAAAGTCCGCGTGGCAATATCCACCTGAGGTTCTATAGCATAAATTTTAGCAGTGTGTTCTTCGTTTGAATTAGAAGTAGTAAAGGTCAATGCACTGCCTACCTTCATAAGGGAAACGTATTTTTCCGGAATGGCGAAGGTAAGTTTCAACTGACTTGTATTAACCAATTTCGCAATTGGAGTGGCTGGCGTTACATAAGTCCCTTTAGAAATGGAACGTAGACCAATAGTCCCAGAAAATGGAGCGCGAACGGTTGCTTTAGATAATTGTGCTCCTATGAGTTGTGTTTGCGCTTTGGCAGATTCAAAATCGGCATTTGCCATGTCATATTCCTCAACACTGATGGCTTGTTTTTCTAATAACAACTTCGCTCTTCGTTGGTTTTCAGACGCTAGTTGTTGAGCCGTTTTTACTTTTGATAATTGTGCGCGAAGTTCAATATCATTCACTCTAAACAGCACTTGACCTTTGGAAACTTTAGTGCCTTCTTCAAAATTGATGCTTTCTACAACGCCGGAAATTTCACTGCGCAATTCAATTTCTTCATTGGCTTCCAATGTTCCGGATAGGGAAAGATTATCAGCAAACTTTTCAGCTTTCAGTACTTTACCTTGGACACCCATTTCGGAAACTGCCCTTTGCGCATTTTTAGGAGTATTTATTTTAGAATTCGCACTTATTCTATAGGCAATGAGTGCTATTAACCCGCAGATGAAAAGCGTGAGAAGAATGTATCTTTTTTTCATTTAAATTGATGATTATTGCCTCTTAAAATAGAGTTATAAACGAATATAAACAAAGCTAAATTTAAAATTTAATAAATTTTCTACGTTAATCTTTATTTAACAAAATTATGCAAATAGATATTTAAATAAGATAAAAGTGCGCCAAAGCCTACCTAAACAAACGAAGCCATTGAAAAACTTCCGATGAAACAAAAGAACTTCACGCAAAAAACCCAAGCAACATTTCACTTTCTCAAGTCAAATGTTCTTGGGTTCTAACACACACCAACCAGGAAACAATTAATGTGACACTATTAATCCAGATATTACTATTTAGAAAATCATTTGATATTACCTAAACTAATTCTTAAGCATACCTTATTTAGTTATAGTAATAGTGCCCTTCATCACCTTATGTAGATCGCAAAAATAGTTCACATCTTCATTAATCACTTTTGACCACGTGGCTCCTTGATTCATAGGTTTAGATGACCATTTTCTTGATACTTCAGTAACATCATGTTGAAAGAAATCCTTATTAACCCAAACAACCGTATCTCCTTTTTTGATTGTTAGATTTGCTGGTTCGAACTTCATTTTAATTATGGTTACCATATGTCGTTTGGGTTGGCAAACTTCCTCAGCATGCTGACCATTCATAAAAAACACTGCAAAACACGTCAACATGGTGAAAATCATCACGTATTTCGAGAAATATTGTTTATGCGTTTTCATTATTTTGATATTTTAGCTTGAGCCATTTTCGCATGTCCGAGATGAGTTTCTAAAGCTGGAAGTACTGTTTCGAGCAACGCTTTCAATTCTTTATTCTTTGCTTGCGGAATTAATATGTTTTTGATGGCTCCAATGACTGCTTCATGATAAGCGACTTCATTATCTATATATATTTTATCAAAATCTCCTTTTCTCGCACCTTTCAATTTTTTAAGTGTTTCAGAAGATTGAGTTAAAAGTGATTGGCTTACCTCGTTGTCTAAAGGCGTGACCTAACTTAGTTACTAAATCTACGGCTTGATTAATCACCGCTGTATGGTCTTCAATCATTCGATTTGCAAAATCAATAATTTCTTTATTGCTTGAACGTTTGAGGGCCACTTTTCCATAGTCAATATCAATTTGATTGGCCACAACGGCAACGGAAGCAATTTCAGGATCAGTTAATTGAGGCGTGCTTTGAGAAAACATTAAGGTTGTGAAAAAGAATACACAAATTAGAGTCATCCCGTAATTCATTGTTGTTTTCATGATATTATAGATTTTAAACTGTTTATATCAGTTGGATAAGAAAAAGGAATAAAGGTTACAAGATTTTAAGCATTTGTTCCAATCGTGCTTAAAAAGCTATTTTTAATCTTGCTCTTAAGGAACTTTTTGTAAAAAAATTGAGTTTTTAGTATTTCACATAAATGATGTCCAATTTCCACCATCAGTCTTTCTTGATTGAATAGACATAAAAAAAAAGGTTACAATCATATGTAACCTTTTTTTTTATTGATTTGAATCTCAACTAAATTGTCTGCTCAGACTAATTATATGGCTGAATAGTAAAGCTGTAGTGATAGTTCCTATCAGCAGGAATAGTATATTCTGGATGCACCAATCTTCCCCATGAGGTATCACCACCCACTCCCATTTGTAGATAATCGATGTTCCATTGCACCGTTTCCCCAATCTTAATATCTGCACCGTGCTTTTTTGTCACCGGCACTAAACCTGAAGCAGATGCGCTGGCATCGTCGCTATTAAAATCGATTTCAGTCATGGCAAAAGGCCATACACTTGTGTTGAGCCACACGTTACCCGCTGCTTTTAAAGTTACATGAGGCGATGACACTTCGACCCAACGTATATCCGTTTTATTTCCGGTTTCCTGTGGACGAAGGTATCGTTCAAACTGATCTACAATTTTCCCTGAATAGACATCCGTTTTAACGCCAGTTTTTCGGTCCCAGTAACTTTCTGTTTCTCCTTTTCCATACCACGCGACGTCTGCAAAATCTTTAGACAAAGTCATATACATACCAATACGAGAGATGTTTGGAAGGTCCTTTTGATTGGGTGAAAAACTATACGCCACATTCAGACTTCCATCAGACTTTAAAGTGTATTGCACTTGCACATTAGCCTCATTATTCGGTAAAACATAATCCACTTTATACGTAACGTCCCCTTTTGAATCCATAGGATTTCCAACTAATTTGGGACTATTATTAAAAGTAGCATTCTGCCAAACTTTAGCCCATTGGTGCATGTTGTTTCCTAAATCGTTGTCCGTTGGGGCTCTCCAAAAATTCGGGCGGATTGGGTCTTTCGTTATGCGTTTTCCTTTGTAGGTCCATGACTGGACTTCTCCCGATTTGGCATTAATTTGAAAATCTACAAGGTCATTTTTAATTGTAAACACATCGTTGCTTTCACTGATTTCGAGCGCTATTCCCTCCTTTGATTCTGTATTTTTAAGGTTTCCTTTTTGAAGTAAAAATTCATCCCAAGCCACTTCATGACCTTTCGGAATTAAATCTTTAGCCTCTTTTTGGATTAAACTCACTTGAAGTAGGTATTCGTTTTCTGCATTCAAAGCAGTTGGGAATTTTTCAAGCTTGATTTTAGCAGACTCCTGCGGATTCACATGCACCACTATGGCCTGATCTTGAACAATCTCTATTCCATCTTTTAAAATTTTCCAAGCGATGGTTTTATCTGATAAATCTATAAAGAAATTCTTGTTGACAATCTCTATCACGCCATTACCCAGATAATTAAACTGCACAGGTTCGTATACTTTCTTGACTTCAGTTAAATGTGGATGTGGCTTACGGAGCGGATCTACCAAACCATTATTTAAAAAGTTCCCGTCTGTTGGCAAATCTGTATGATAATCGTGGCCATAGGCAAAATACGGGTTGCCTTGTTCATCTTTATATTCTAATGCCTGATCTACCCAATCCCAAATATAGCCGCCTTGAAGATTAGGATAGGTTTCAATAATATCCCAATAATCCTGAAGATTTCCAACCGAATTCCCCATAGCATGCGCATATTCAATCATTATTGACGGTTTATCAGAATTCGATTTTCCGTGAGCAATTAAGTATTCAGGCTTTGGATACATTGGGCAATACAAATCGGTATAATCATCTTTGCCTGCCGGTTCGTATTGCACGATTCGATTATCGTCTTGTGACTTTAACCATTTGTAAGTGGTTCTGAATATGTCGCCTGTTCCCGCTTCGTTACCAAGCGACCATGAATAAATGGACACATGATTTCTATCGCGATAGTACATGCGTTGTGTACGCGCTTCATGTGCTGCCAACCAACTCATTTCACTCCCGATTTGTGTCTGTTCATCAATGGCCAATGGGTGACTTTCAATATTTGCTTCGTCTACCACATACAAACCATATTGATCACACAACTCCAACCAATAGGGATCGTTCGGGTAATGCGAAGACCTAACGGCATTAATGTTATTCTGCTTCATCAGCTGAATATCCCTTTCCATCGATTCCCGCGACACCACATGCCCCGTTAACGGATCAGTTTCATGTCTGTTAACACCTCTGATGTAAATGGCTTTACCATTAATCAGCACTTGAGAATTCTTAATTTCGACGCTTTTAAAACCTATTTTTCTTGTAATATATTGGTTGTTTTTAGCATTGGATTCGTCTTCTAAACTTATTTTAAGCGTGTATAAGTTTGGTTGTTCAGCCGACCATTTTTTTACAACTTCAAAAATGCCTTCTGAAATAAACTCAACACTTTCATTCGCCGGAATTTCTAAAATTTTCGAGTCGGTAAATTTTGAAGTTTCGCCCTCCAACACCGCAACAGACACCTTTCTTTGAACTGCATATTTCGATGGATTAACTATTGAAACGGTGTTTTTTAAAACGCCATTGGTATAGTTGTCTTGTAAATTGGTGTAAGCGTAATAATCAGAAACGGCCACTTTAGGTTGCGTATATAAATAGACGTCGCGCTCTATGCCGCTCATGCGTAAAAAGTCCTGACTCTCCAAGTAACTGGCGTCGCTCCATCTGAACATTTGCAGGGCCAATATATTTTTACCTGCTTTTAGATACTTGGTAATATTAAATTCTGCCGGCAATTTACTGCCTTGAGAATACCCAACATAATCGCCATTAACATAGACATACATTGCCGATTTAGCACCTGCAAAATGTAAGATGACTTCTTCAGATAAGAATGCTTCGTCTAAAGTGATTTCTTTTCTATAGGTTCCTACAGGATTATAATCGGTGGGTGCGTTAGGCCAAGTTGTGGTGAATGGATAGCGTTCATCCAAATAAATAGGATGGTCATAACCTTCCACCTCCCAATTGGCGGGCACCGGAATGGTATTCCATTGAGAATCATCAAAATCGATATTTTGAAAGGTTGTTGGTCTTGTTTTTGGGTCTGTAACAAAATTAAATTTCCATTGCCCATTTAAACTTAAAAACCGTTTTGAGTTTTCCTTCTTATGTATGTCTGCCGATTCAAACCCAAAATAAGTTGCTCGTGGTGCCAATTTATGGTCTTCGAAAATTTCATGATTGAAGTGAGACGTTTGTGTAGGCACTTCTAAAAGGGTTGCAGTTTTGCATCCCACTAGCACACACAAAATGAGGGCACTTAAAAATTTTAATTTCATGTTTAGTATGTTTTGATGGTCCCCAGAATTTTGGGACTTATGATATATTCTTTTTTAATGGATGGAAATCATAATCTCATAAAATCTTCCGCAAGCACTTTTCTTAAGTAAAAAAGCAGCTCTTCAGCGTTTGCTTTCGTAAAAACAATGGGCGGTTTAATTTTTAAGACATTGTGATCGGGACCGTCCGTACTCATTAAAATACCGTGATCTTTCATTCGGTCCGCTATATAATCTGTTTGTGCCGCTAAAGGGTTTTTATCAGCATCAACCAATTCAATTCCAAGAAACAAACCTTGCCCACGAACATCTCCAATAATTGGAAAGTCTTGCGACAGATTTTGAAGTTCCGCTTTTAAAAATTCGCCCACGTTTAAAGCATTTTCTTGTAGTTTATCACGTTTTACGGTACGAATTACTTCAGCACCAATAGCACAAGACACGGGATTACCACCAAACGTGTTGAAATATTCCATCCCATTGGCAAATTTATCTGCAACATCGCGCGTACAAGCAACGACTGCAAGCGGATGTCCATTGCCTAAAGGTTTTCCAATAGTCACAATATCTGGAACAACATCGTGCAACTGAAAACCCCAAAATGTTTTTCCCATTCGGCCACAACCGGTTTGTACTTCATCAGAAATACAAAGTCCGCCAGCGGCTCTCACTTTTTCATAGGCTTTGGCTAAAAAGCCTTTTGGCAATTCCACTTGTCCACCGCAACTAATGATTGGTTCTATAATCAATGCCCCAACGCCGCGACCTTTTTCATGAATACTATCGATTTGCTTTTGCACTTCCTCGGCATACAATTCGCCCGTAAGTTCTCCTGTATATTTCCCTCTAAAAGCATCAGGCAATGGAAAAATATGCGTGTGTTCTGGCGCGCCGCTTCCACCCTTTCCATCAAACTTATACGAACTGATATCAATACACATATTACTATTGCCATGATAGCCAACCTCACTTGCAATAATATCGCGCTCGTCTGTGGCTGCTTTTACCATTCTAATGGCCAATTCATTGGCTTCACTTCCTGAATTCACAAAATGCAAGACGCTTAATTCTGGCGGTAAGGTCTCCAAAAGCTCTTCAGCCAAGGCATTGATATTGTCATGCAGATAGCGCGAATTGGTATTGATAAGCGCCATTTGCTCTTGACCTGCTTTTACAACATTATAATTTTCATGTCCAACATGCGCAACGTTATTGACGGTATCTAAATATTTATGCCCGAATTGATCAATTAAATATTGGCCCGCACCTCGCACCATTTTTATAGGCACTTTATATTGTAGGCTTAAACTTTTGCCTAAATGTTGTTTTCTATAAGCGATTAATTCCTCATTTGAATTTTCATGAATGTCGCGGAGTGCTTCTGATTTAAACAATAGATTAGGGTCAGGACAGATACTTTTCCAAACCTCTATTTGATTGTAATAGGCGACCCCTGGAAAATCATTGGTGTATCCTAATAGTGACAATATCACTTGAAAATGAAGATGAGGCACCCAATTCCCATTTTCTTCTGAAGTGCCCAATGCTCCTATTTGCTCACCTTTTTTAATAAGGTCACCAACTTTATGTGCCGTAGCACTCGTTACCGATAGATGGCCATAAAGTGTATAGAATTCAAATTGGTCAGTTTGATGTTTTAAAATGACCAATCCGCCATATTCTTTATAGCCTGCATCGTTGACGGCAATGACCACTTCTCCATCTAACAAAGCGTGAACAGGTGTTCCGCTTGGAAGCCAAAAGTCGACACCCAAATGAATGGTTCTACTTTCGGTACCCGAATTCCCAACTTTATCAAAGGCATCGGACGTGTATAAAGCACGTGGCTCTAAATAGCCGCCAGCGATAATTTTATTTGGATGTTCCTTTTGAAGTCGGTTGATTTTAAATTCGAAAAGGTCCAAATCATTAAAATCTTCTTGATGACCGATCCATTTGCTCGATACACTTAAATCGAGATGAAGTGTTTTATTAGTGGCGATTGATGGAAATAATTCTGAAAGCTGAAAGTGCTGTGCTGAAGCCCAGTTTTTAAATTCATTCACGTTAGGATGCGCTTCAAATCCGCAAGCCTTTCTAAAACTGAAATAAGCAAAATCTGAACTTATCTTTCTCCATTTCTTCAGGACTTCCCATGCTGGCTTTTCGCTAATGAGTAAGTATGTATTATCCGGTTCTTCTATTTTATTGATGGCCGATTTAGTAACGGAAATCACCAAACGCATAGCAATGGCATTATATAAATGTATCAACTCATTTTCCTCTAACGGAAATGCTGTGTGATATCCTGCAACAATTGGCAAAGCAGCTTCCAACGGATCATTATGATTCATAATGGCATACGCACACGCCACCGCAAGATCATTGATGATTTGGGTATGGACGGCATCACCATAATCGATGGACGCTTGAACTTTTGGGCTTATCAAGTCTGATGAAACAATCACATTATTGTCGTTGGCATCATTATGAACAACTGCGGTTCTTAATTTTACATAGCTCTCTTGCGAAGTTTCAAATTGATTTTGAAAATGAGCGATGATTTCTCGGTCTTCATTCTGGAACAAATCCAGGTGCGGTTTGGTCCAAAGTGCTTGCGCTACATCCCAAGCAAATTCGCGATGTGCTTCTGGGTGATCAAAGCCTTGCAATGCTTGTGTTAATAGGCCACATTGCTCCCCTAAACTAAAGCGTAAATCGTCTAATTGCGGATTTACAGTACTCCACACACGGCCAGAAACCCAAGTTAATACCCGTACAAAGCGTTCCTTACCAAAAGCGTCAGTAATTTTAGAAATCGGATTTCCGTCAACATCCGGAATTACTTTGGGTGCAATAAGATGTTGCCCATTGCCTTCAACATGTTGTAATAGTTTTTGTTGAAAATCCAAATAGCCTTCATCTTCATTGGGGCGGGAAATCTTCAGAATATAACCGTCCGAATCAGCGACTTTAATCCTAAAATTAAAATCGATTTCTCCAGGAAGCGGCGATGCAGTCCCTATAATATTGAAGCGTTTCAGGAGAATATCCTCCGCTTGCTGATTCGATATTTTTAAGTTCTCGTAGTTCATTTAGTCATTTTGTAAGAGCATGATAAGGTGCGCCGCACTCCAGCTGAAATTTTGTGCATTTAAACCTTCGCCAGTGATGGGATGATAATTTTCACGTATGGATTTTCCTTTGCCTAAAATTCCGTCAGCACCTTCAATAATTTGAATGGTGGCTTGATTGGCTTCTTCATGAAACCCATAATTGCGTAAGCCTTGCACCGCAAAATATGCTTGGTCTAACCAGTTTGGACCTCTCCAATAGCCTTTTAGTGGGTCAAATCTGTCATGATCAGCACTCATGGTTTGAAAAGGGATTTTTGTATAGAATTTTTTAGGTTCCATTAATTTGATTTTGACAGCATCAGCTTGTTCTTGACTGGCTGCATTTGCCCAAAGCGCCGTCCAACCTTCGCTTCCTTCACCTTTGATAAATGTTTTACCATCAATAGAGGTGTCATAAAACCAACCATCTTCAGGGTCAAAGAATTGTTGTTGAATTTTTTCTTTCAAAACACCAGCTTCTGCCTTGTAGGTTTCCGAATCTTCTGTGTGATCTAAAATGGCCGCCAATTGACTTAAAAACAACTTTTCTGCATATAAATAGGCATTCAAATCCACACTTTCCTGATCTAGAGAATAGGCGTCTTCCGAATTTTTTAAAATTTTAGAGTCGTCAAAACGAATGGCATTATCCATCCCACTCTCCCATTTGGCAGCAATTAAAGTACCGTCTGTAGAACCGTATTCGCATAATCCATCTTGGTCGTGATCTCGGTTTTCATACCACCATTCATGATACTTTTTAAGTTTTGGGTAAAACTCTTTCACGAAATCAATGTCTTTGTCCTTTTCATATATATTGACAATTGCCCATGCCGAAAGTGGTGGCTTGGTATCGCGATAATTATGGGCTTCAATAGTGGTGTCTCTAAACACACAATCAACGATAAATCCGTTATCACTCTGAAAATCGAACATGGCGCGCATTTGATCTTTAGCCAAACTAACGTCATAATAGGATAAGCCAACGGCATGCTTCCAAGAATCCCAAGACCAAAATCCGTGAAACCATTCATAATGATAACTAGGAAATAAGCCTTCATGCTTGAGTTCTCCAGCAGGAATACGCCAATTATTCTGTAAGGTCAAATGTGCTTTGGCCAATACTTCAGCGTATTTATCATCTATATATTCCGGTTTACGATTTTCAATTATAGATTGTAATTGACGGTTCTTTTCTCCTTTACGCTCTTTTAAGACCGTTTCAAAATTTACGTTTTCAATAGCCTTTCGCTCCTCTCCCCAAGAATATTCTGGAAATATAAAAGTTTGTGCCACGACAAATGCTTTGCTTTCACCAGGTTTAAGAGATATTTTATTAGTTGCTGTAAATTGTAAACTATCAGCCATGGCGACAGTTGTAGTCTTCGG
Organism: uncultured Gelidibacter sp.; assembly: GCF_947500795.1. Taxonomy (GTDB): domain Bacteria; phylum Bacteroidota; class Bacteroidia; order Flavobacteriales; family Flavobacteriaceae; genus Gelidibacter. Next base: position 188,016 of record NZ_CANMTE010000004.1, read on the forward strand.
AAACGTAATATATCCGCTTGCGTCGGACTTGGAAGATGTAATTTTGATGACATGATCCACTTGTGAAAACGAAATACCATCTATCAAAACAGGAGCGTTGTTCCAAAGCACTTCTACAGCTATAGCTTTATCGCTCATGTTTTTAATTTGAGTCTCCACTAAAGCGGTATGTCCGTTTTTAAAAACGAGTGTTTCGTCAACAGCTAATTTATCGCTGGTGTAACTCATTTCTAAATGACTCGCATAACTCGTCGCACTTTCTTGTTTTAATACTTCACTTGTAGTATTCACTTTAAATGACGGATTCAAAAGCGACTGAGTTAACCACACCCCGTTTTGCTGTGTCATTAAAAAAGGTCCTGAAAAACCGATAGTTTCAGTTGTATCATCACTCAATCCATAAGCAAACCAAGCGCCTTGATCAGAAAACATTAAACCAGATCGGTCTGAAGAATTTTCTGGAGTGATTTGATAATCCAAACTGTTCTTACTGTAATCTAAAAAAGTAAAAGAATCGGCATTACTTGTCGATTGCTTTTGCGTGTTACAACCAAAACTAATTAACAGCAGAATCACCAGAGTCAATTTCATCACTTTTTTAAAATATAGTTTTACACCCATTTCAGATTATTTAAATAGTATCAATATCATGGTAACAAATTTCTAATTTTTATTAATATTACGTCAAAATTCACCTTTACATGACCTTACAAACACACTTTTTTAAAGAATTTCAATATAAATTCGAATCCTCTTTGTGAACGTGCATATGTAACTGTAGATAACTGTATTTTTAGATGGCCTTAAATTTCCGACTGATGAACCAATTGAAAACTTTTATTCTAATCACCTTTATATGTATTGGTTTAACATCGCAATCCCAAACAAATATTTGGGATGAAAACCCAGCCGACTCACAAATTGAACTGGACAGTTTATTAATCCTATTACCCACTTCAGAGCGTGCACAAAAGATACCTTTATTAAATAGAATTGCCGAAATTTATTGGTCCATAGATCCTGATAAAACCATTCAATATGCTTCCGAAGCACTGCAATTGTCAAAACAATATGGCACCAAGGAACAAGAAGGTTTAGCACTTATTAATCTTTGTCAAGGGTACTTATTTAATGATATTTTTGATAAAGCACTTCAATATGGACTACAATCCTTAGAAATCCGAAAGGCTTTAGGAAATGATTATGACTTGGCTTTTACTTTACGTACACTCGGATGGCTCTATTATGACATTGGTTATTTAGACAAGGCTTTAGAATACCATACAGAAACCTTAAAAATACACGAAAAAATAGGCGACAAACCTCGGATTGCCTACAGTTACAATAGTATTGGACTGATTTATGAGCGTCAGGACAACTGCACTTTAGCTTTGTCTTTCTTTAAAAGATCTTTAGAACTCATTGAAAACCTCAACAATAAAGACAGGATTGCCGAAGCCAAAAAGAACATGGGTATTTGCTACCGCAAGATCAATGATCTCGATTTGGCCAAAGAATATTTAGAGTCCGCCTTAGAAATCACCAATCAAATAAAATATGACCAAAACAAGGTTTATATTCTACATGAGCTCTCCATTGTCTACCTAAAACTAGGCGATTTTGAAAAATCATATGCCTTACTAAAGGAGTCCAGGAGCATCATTGAAACCTTGAGCAACAACAAAGAAATTGATTTAGAGAATAACAGAATACTCTCAGAGTACTACTTAGCAAAAAACAATTACAAAGAAGCTTACAACTATTATATGAAGTATGCTGAAGGGACTTCTGATATTTTTTCGAGCAATAAAAGCGAGAAGTTGGCTGAAATGAGGATTTTATACGAGGCAGAACGACGCGAAAATGAAATTAAATTTTTAGAACAACAACGGAATTTAGAGGCTCAAAAAAGGAACTACATTCTCATTGGTTCTTTGTTATTGGTAATAATCGCCATACTCATCATTGGCAGTTTGTGGAATAACATTAAAAAGAAAAAAGCCCTTTATTTACAAAGTCAAAAATTGTCAAAAGAGAAATTAAAAACACAAAGCTTAGAACGGGAGAATCTGGAACACAAATTAGAATTTAGAACCAAAGAGCTTACCAATCTCGCGTTATTTATATCCCAAAGGACTTCCATCTACAAGGATTTGACCAAATCGTTAAAAGGTTTAAAATTCACCGATTTAAAAGAGGTCAAAAAGAATATTGACGCCCTCATCAAAGATTACTCATTCAAATTTGACTTGAATGAAGATATACAACGCTTTCACACCAACATAGAAAATCTCCAAAGTGATTTCTTATTTAAACTCAAGGAAAAGTTTCCGAATCTGACAGATAAGGATGTTCAGCTTGCAGTTCAGGTAAAACTCAAATTAAGCTCCAAAGAGATTGCGAACATCAATAATATTTCAGTCAATTCTGTGGAAATTGGGCGACATCGCCTAAGAAAAAAGCTAGGCTTAGACACCAAAGATAATCTTGTGACGTTTTTAGAAGAACTGTAATTCTGAAAATAGGTTTAAAAGCTATAAAATTTCCATTTTCCCCAAAAAAACTCCCTAAATTATAATATAAACACCGCATTTACAAAACATTACCCTTAAAAGATTGAAATTCCCATTAGTTTTCAAAAGTTAAATTTTAAGGCTTTGTAAAGGTTATGTAAAGGTGATTTGTGATGTTTTATCTCAAAATAAATTCATATTTGGTCATCTTAAACCCTGGTTTAAAAACGGGTAGAAGTCTGAACCAACAAATAATTTATTACAATGAGAAAAAATCATTCGCGATTTAAAAATCACTCGGTACACATTCTGTTTTTAGTGTTTTTTGCTTTTGTATCTTTTGGATTTATGTCTAATTCATATGCCCAAGGTATTTTAGTAAAAGGAATCATTATAGACAACACTGGTATGCCCGTTGCTGGTGCAACAATAATGCTTAAAAGTAATTCCACCGTAGGTACACAGTCTGACTTTGATGGGAATTACACTCTAGAAGTTCCAAACGAACAATCCGTCTTAGTCTACAGTTATTTAGGGTTTACCACTCAAGAAATTACAGTAGGCAGTCAAAGGACCATCAACATTACCTTTGCGGAAAATGCAGAAGGTTTAGATGAAATAGTGCTTGTGGGATATGGCACCCAAAAGAAAAGTGATGTTACGGGCGCTATCAGTTCCGTAAAAAGCGAGGATCTCAACAAAGTTGTCACCACCAATCCGGTAGACGCCTTACAAGGTAGAGTATCTGGTGTTACAGTGACATCTTCCTCAGGTAGTCCTGGCGCGGCTGCAGATATTACCATTAGAGGTATTGGAAGTTTTGGAAATAACCAACCGCTGTATATTGTAGATGGCGTTCAAGCGGACCCTTACTTTATCAACGGAAACGATATTGAGTCGATTGAAGTTTTAAAAGACGCGGCTTCTGGTGCAATTTACGGTACAAGAGCGGCCAACGGTGTGATCATCATCACCACTAAAAAAGGAAAATTAGGGAAGACCAAAATTGAGATTGAAAGTTCTTTAAGCTCCAATTCCGCAAGAGAGGACATGAAGTTACTGGATGCTGACGGCTACCTTTCAGTACACAGACAAATGTATGAAAACGCAGGTGCGGCCTTACCGCAGTACATCCAAAATCCATCTAATATCAACACCAATTGGATTGATGAAACACACAGAAATGGTCAATTGAACTTATTGAATGTTCGCGTTAGTGGCGCTTCAGAAAATGTAAATTATAGCGTTGCCGGAAGTTATGCAGACGAAAAAGGAATATTAATTGGTTCAGGGTTTTACAAAAAAGGCATCAATGCCAATATGGGAATCAAAAAGGGAAAATTAAAAATTAATACGGCTTTAAATTATAGCGAAACCAATCGTGAGGATTATAAATTTTCACTGAGAGAAACCTATTTTATATCGCCATTAATCCCCGTTTTAGATCCGACAAAACCTTCTGGTTACGGATTTAGAAGCGGAGATCTTCCTGATCATCGAAATCCTGTGGGTGAAGATGCCCTTATTGACGGGTACACCAAACAGAAGTATTTCTTAGGAAATGTGAGTTTTAATTACGAAATCATTGAAGGCTTGTTCGCCAATGCCAATTTCGCATTATCCAATAGAGACAGTTATACATACGCGTTTCACCCAGCATTTAGAGTAAGGGATATTGATGATAATCCTCAAAACGAATTTGCCTTTGTTTCTGAATACAACAGTGAATTTAGAAGATTAAATCAAGATTACACCTTGAATTATATGTTCGAAATTGATAAACATTCCTTCAATTTATTAGCGGGTTATCAGAGAATCTCAGAGCCATTTAAAGAAACTTACATCCAGGGCGAAGGTTATAAATTTGATGAAAATGACGACAAAGTACCAGCAACCATCCTCGATCCTAGTTTTAACACTTTAAATGCCTTTGGAGATGGGACGTTTTCTGGTGAAGGTACCAATGCACAATACGCTTTGGTATCGCAGTTTGGAAGATTGAATTATGCCTATAACGATCGTTATTTACTTCAGGCAAGTATCCGTCGCGATGGCAGTTCAAAATTTGGAAAGAACAATAAATATGGAACCTTCCCTTCTTTTGCGCTAGGCTGGAAGATTACAGACGAGGAATTCATGAAAAACCAAGAGTTCTTCAACTTTCTAAAACTGAGATACAGCTGGGGACAAGCCGGTAATGATAGTGCTTTAGGCTATTATGATTATATCGCGTTGATTTCTCAAGGAAAAGATCAGGATACTGGTGGCTATGTATTTGGAAATCCTCAAAACTCTTATTTAGGAAGTATTGCCCGCGATTTGCAAAATGACGATCTGCAATGGGAAACGAATACCTCTTCAAACTTTGGAATTGATTTCGCATCCTTAGGCAACAAATTAAAAGGATCTATCAACTACTATAAAACAACAACAGAAGATCTTTTAATCACCAAAGAAGTTTCTCCATCAAGCGGTGTCAACAATCCTGTAGTTAATGTGGGAGAATTTGAGAACAACGGATTGGAGTTTGAATTGGGCTACGTCAATAAAGACAATGCTTTAAATTACTCGGCTTTTGCAACGTTTACCACTGTGAATAGTGAGGTGACAAAACTTAGTAATGCCAATCAAAAATTATATGGTATCGGATTACTATTCGGATCGGACCATTTCGTAAACCAAACCCAAGTTGGCTATGAGCCGGGCGCTTATTTTTTACCGGTTGCCAATGGCATTTTCCAAAGTCAAGCGGAAATTGATGCCCACGGTGCGCAACCAGAAGCAGCACCAGGAGATATCAGATTTGTGGATCAAAATGGCGATGGTCAAATTGATGCTGCTGATGAAACCTACCAAGGCACTGCAATTCCTAAATATGAATACAGCTTAAGTTTGTCCGCCGATTACAAAGGCTTCGACTTGAACGTATTCTTCCAAGGCGTTGGAGGTAACAAGATTTATAACGGTAACGACTTCAGATTACTCAGTTTAGATACAGGAAGAAACTTTAGGGCAGAAGCTGCAAATGCTTGGACACCTTCTAATACCAATACCAACATTCCGAGAGCGATATTGGGAGATCCTAATAGAAATAACAGAGCTTCTACCCGATTTTTAGAGGATGGCGATTATTTACGAATTAAAACCATTCAGCTAGGATACTCTTTACCAACCAATGTTCTTGAAACTTTAGAGCTCGATAAATTTAGAATTTATGTAACCGGTCAGGACTTATTTACGTTCACCAAGTACAGTGGTTTAGATCCTGAAGTTGGAGGAAGCGTATTATCTAGAGGTATTGATAATAATTTATATCCAAAATATAAATCTGTAATTGTTGGTGTACAACTGGCATTTTAAGAACAACAAAACATAACACCATGAAAAATTTATATAAAATAATTGTCGTTACGCTTATAGTAACCTTCTCAACATCCTGTAGTGATGATGAGTTTTTAGAGCAAACATCACCAGACCAACTTACCTCCGATAGTTTTTGGAGAAACGCTGAAGATGCACAATCCGGATTGGTAGCCGCCTATTCAGAATTAGAATCTCGAAGTAACTTTTGGGATGGGTGGCAAGAAGGAAGACCTGTGGTTGAGTATTTCAGATCTGACTACGCTTTACCAGGACCAGATGCGAGTAATTATTCGCATTGGATGTCCATATTCAATTTTAATTATACCAACGGCCACACCTTTATTGATGTGATATGGTCCACGAATTATAAAGGATTGAATTTCTCAAATCAAGTTATTACCAAGGTAGGTCAAATGACTTCGGATCAAATATCTGATGCAGAAAAAAAACAGATCATAGGAGAAGCCACCTTTTTAAGAGGCTATTACCACTTCAAATTATTGACGCTTTATGAGCAAATTATTTTAAGAACAGAGTTGATTTCCAATGAAACTTTAGACAAACCTTTAGCATCCCGTCCAGAATCTTGGGAAGCCATCATAAAAGATTTCAAACAGGCTGCTGAGATGCTTAAAAATGTAGAAAGCACTGAGCCTGGAAGAGCTACCAAAGGTGCCGCATTAGCGTATTTAGGCAAGGCTTACATGTATAAGGCAGGCGACCCAACATCAGCTGAAGCTACCGATTTTGCAAATGCAGCGAATGCATTCAAGCCTATTGTTGAAGGTGCTGCTGGAACGTATGCTTTAGAATCTGATTTCTCTAGCCTATTTAATGGTGAGAATGAAAATAACTCAGAATCCGTTTTTGAATTACAATTTAAAAGTGGTGATGCTAGCTCGTGGAATGCGACCCGACTCCATGCTTTTGTTGGCGATTGGTCCATTGGAGGCTGGGGTGGTATTGCAGCCACTATGAACGTTGTGAACGCTATGAAGAGCGAAGGAAAGATTGCCAGCAATGGCCTCTATGATTACAGACTTTATGGTTCACTATATTTCAAAGATCCATATTACAATGACCCAAGCACTAATGCCATGCAAGGGAGTACATGGGATAAACTTATGAACGACACCTACGGAAACACTAATGATAATGCAGCTTACTTTAGAAAATGGTTACCAAATTATGTCTCCAACAATAGTTATGTTGGGGTGAATGTGGTGCTGATGCGTTACGCTGATGTGTTACTGATGTATGCAGAAGCCTTAAATGAAACAGGCGCTACGCCACAAGCGATCACTATTATTAATGAAGTAAGACGAGTGCATGGCAATATGCCTCCAATAACTGCGGTTTCTCAGGCAGACGTTAAAAAACAAATCATTCATGAACGTACGATGGAGTTTACATTGGAGTCTGTTCGATTCTTTGACTTACGACGATGGAATATGTTAGACGAGGCGATGCAGGCCGCAGGAAGAACGAATTTTAACGCAGCTTCTCATGCGTATTTGCCAATTCCGCTATCAGAAATCAATTCAAATTCTAAAATAAACTAAAAAGGAGATCTTTTTGAATTAGCCTAAAAGAGCTGCCATTGTAAAATGGCAGCTCTTTTGCTTTTAACTACTTCATATGAGTGTTTGATGCGTCTCCTTTTATAAATAATTTTTCACCTTAAGATCAATCACTAACTCTGTGAATATCTTATTTTTCATGTAACCAACTTTCGAGTTCGGCTATCCCACCCTTTCGACGGCAATAACCACAACCCCATTCATCGCTTTTGGTGCTTACCATAATAGAATGTCCTCTTCCTGAAGGACATTGAGCGTTCCAATTAGTGGGTGAATACCCTGAAGGAACGGGGTTCAGGTTGTTCTCTTTGAGATAAGTGATGAGAGGCGTAATATTTTCTAAGGATTTTTTTGAAATAGCATCTTTTTCATCCTTAATGGATTGAACTATGCCATCAAATTCCTGTTCCGTAAACACCGAACTATTTTCGAATTTTGGATAGCCGCTAAATGGGGCGCTTGCTTCAATTGAGTTTTTTACAATAAAAGTAATGTTCTCCTTAAGATTCTTGAACCTCATTCTATATTGGGCCATAATCTGCAGTTCACTTTTACCATAAGAATAGGCCAATTGGATAAAATTATCATCAGTAACTCTGTAGTAGTAATTGAATTCCTCATCAAACATTGTTTCTAAAGTATCCATAAGATATTGAAATTGTTCATGGATCTCCTTAGTGCTTCCGAAATCTAATTCGGAGTTCATTTTAACTCCTTCTTGTGTTGTAAAAACGGTTTTCATAATGCATCGTTATACACGAAAAATAATTTAAAATTTTTACTAATATCTAATCGTTTACATCCATTCCTGTGATCACCCAAATAATCAATAAGCTATTGCTTATAAAGAACACTATCCGGTGCAGCGGTCCAAGCAATTGAACTGTTCGTCAATTTTGTAAATGTATATGTTACTGACTGACCTGGAGGATATTTTAAAGTTACCGAATAGTAGTCGCTTCTAATTTGATCAGTAGCAGAAACTGATTGCCCTGAATTTGAACCTAAAAGAAGCAGCTCTCGTTGACTTTGTTGAACTCCACCTGGTAATATCACTATTAAATCATTACTCGTAAACTTGAAACCAGCCGACTGCCCCTCTTCCATCCATGCTCCCTGAATCCAGGAGGGAGGACTTATTGCTATATTAGAATTTGTTTCATTGTCCGAAGAACAGGACGTTAAGGTGATTAAGAATACCAAAGCGGCAAAAAAGGTAATTTTCTTAATACTCCTGTTAATGTTGATATTTATTTCCAAAAATTATAATGCTGTAATGTGCCCATTTCTACAACTGACATTCCACTACTCAGATTGCACATAAATATGTCCTCAATTTCGTTATCTTTCTCATGTATAATATATGCAAATGCGGGTGTTAAGGAATTTGTATAAAATTGATAAACTTTATCTCCACAATGACAACCATTACAATGGCCTTCAATCATAGTGGTTTCTGTAAACCCTTTCGCTTTCCACGAGTCAAACTCTTCTTTTAAAGATTGTAAAAAGCGGTATTTATCCAAATCTTGAAAATACTGATCCTCCTCAATTAAAGGCTCAAATATAGATGAGTCCAAGGATACACAAGCATCAATAAATGTGGTTTTAATTTTTAAAGCTTTACTTCCTCGTGAAGAATTTCCCTTAACTTTTAGTTTAATCAACTCTGTTTGTAACATATCGAACGTTTATAATTATTAAATACTAACTCAATTTAAAATATTACAAAGGGAAGGTAAACACATTTTTTTCCATTTGTACTGGCTCATTGTAAAAGCACCTTCGCTTGTTATTGCAGGTTGCTACCTCCAATGGAGGTTCTTAATGATGTTACTAATATTGTTAAATAAAATTAGATTTCATAATAATTTTTAACTTTTTTTGTCTGTATCACAACTTACAATAGCGAAATACAATTACCTACTTTAATCAATTACTTAAGACACCTCTAAGCATAGTGGGGACTTTTGATGGTTTTTGTCATATTGTATACTTCAAAAAAGTGATTGTTTCTTTTAAGAATAATTAAAAAGTTCTAATTCAAGTTTTATAAAAATAGAAGGAGTCACTAAAGATCGGATGGCGTCGGTAGAAGATAAAAGCCTATTACATGGTAGCAGATAACGCATTTCCACTCCATTATCTAAAGCACAAAGGAATACAATTAGCATGTATAAAATCTAACGTGGGGACTTAAGCCATCCCAGATACGCCACCCTTCAAATTAAACAGCTTTTTCTTAAACTGTTTTTGCTTCAGAATTTCAATAGCTAATTTACTACGCGATCCGGATTTACAGTATATCACCAAATCTTTAGTAGCAGGTATTTCATCATATCTGTCGCCTAATTCATCCAATGGGATATGAAAACTGTCAAGATGAAATTCGTCTCGTTCCGCTTGAGTCCTGACATCAAGCAGATTGAATTGTGCCTGTTTTTCGTTATATTCTTTAACTGTAATTTCAACAATAGCTTTATCCAAACCACAAAAAGTTTCATATGAATCCGCTAATGATTCTATTTGAAGTTTATGATTTTTCTCAAATGTCAGTACCGATTGTTCCATCGTTAGCGCATCAAATATCAACAACTTTCCTGCAAGCACATTTCCTATACCTAAAACCATTTTTAAAACCTCATTGGCTTGTAAACTACCAATTATACCCGGCAATACGCCTAGCACACCTGTTTCAGAACAATTTAACATCGCACCGTTTTTTGGTGGTGTAGGATACAGACATCTGTAAGTCGGGCCATTGTTATAATTAAACACGGTAACCTGCCCATTATACTTAAATATAGATCCAGAAACTACAGGCTTATTCATGATTACCGCAGCATCATTAATTAAATATCTCGTGCTAAAATTATCTGTACCATCGATGATCATATCATACCCTTCAAATAATGAAATGGCATTAACCACCGACAACTTCACAGCATAAACATCAAATTGCACATTTGGATTCAATAATTTTAAACGATCAGCCGCAGTTTCAGCCTTGTTCTTCCCGATATCCATCTGAGTGAATAAAATCTGACGCTGTAAATTTGAAACCGTTACGGTATCGTTATCTACAATTCCGATTTTTCCAATTCCTCCTGCTGTGAGATATTGAAGTATAGGACAACCCAATCCGCCAGCTCCTATTACTAAAACTTTTGAGCGCTTTAATTTTAATTGGCCATCTTTTCCCACTTCGTCAAGAAGTAGGTGTCTGCTATACTGTTCAATTTCAGTCGCTGTTAATTCCATATCCATATTAAATCAAGACCCCATTTTTTCCCAATCTTTCCAAATCGCTTCATAGCCTTGTGAACGTATCATGGCTATGATAGCATCAGTATTACGTTCATCAGATATCTCAAATTGTTCTAATGACTGTTTATCTACTGTATAGCCTCCGGGATTCGTTTTAGAAGCAGCACTCATGGAGGTAATTCCCAATTTTATAATGTGATCTCTGAATTTTTCACTTTCGCGGGTTGACATAGACAATTCTACATCTTCATCCAATAAACGATATGCGCAAATAAGCTGAACAAGATCAGCATCGGTCATTTCGACTTTTGGTTGCACATTGCCTTCATGTGGGCGCAACCTTGGGAAGGAAATAGAATATTTTGTCCGCCAATAGGTTTTCTGAAGGTATTTTAAATGTAAGGCGGTATAAAAACTATCGACTCGCCAATCTTCCAAACCGAATAAGGGACCTATGCCAATCTTATGAATCCCAGCTTTCCCCAATCGATCCGGTGTCTCCAATCTATAGTAAAAATTTGATTTTTTCCCTTTAGGGTGATGTGTTTTATAAGTTTCTCTGTGATAGGTTTCTTGATACACCAAAACCGCATACAGCCCTTCATTAATCAGAGTTTCATAATCTTCTTGATCTAAAGGTTGTACTTCGATACTGATGTTAGAAAAATGTTCTCTGATTAAACTGATGGCATTTTTTAAATAAGAAACACCAACGGTGCTATTTGCTTCACCAGTGACTAAAAGAATATGATCATATCCTAAACTTTTAATGTGGGCTACTTCCTTAAGAATTTCATCATCTGAAAGTGTGCGCCTCCTGATTTTATTTGTCATGCTGAAACCACAGTAGGTACAAATATTTTGACATTCATTGGATAGGTACATGGGAAGATACATTTGGATGGTATTTCCAAAACGTTTTTTGGTAAGCTCATGACTTCGTTGTGCCATGTGTTCAATAAACGGCTTTGCGGCAGGGGAAATCAATACTTTGAAGTCTTCCAGTGTCAACTTATCCTTTGCCAACACATTTTGAACATCCTGTGATGAGAAAGAATAAATTTCCTTTTCTATGGTGCTCCACTCATAGGTATCGAATACGGTTCTAAAACTACTCATTTAAAAAGGATGTTAGAGGACTACTCGCTTCTGCATAATTTTTTATTGAAGCCAATTTCGACTGATATGCCATTCGGCCGGCCTGAACGGCCAATTTGAATGCCATACCCATTTGCACTGGATTTTGACTGACGGCAATAGCAGTATTGACCAAAACGGCATCGGCTCCCATTTCCATAGCGTAAGCCGCATGAGATGGTGCTCCAATACCTGCATCTACGATCACAGGGACATTGCTTTGCGCTATAATAATTTCTAAAAAATCCTTGGTCATGATCCCTTTATTGCTGCCTATTGGGGCTCCCAAAGGCATCACACATTGCACGCCCACATCCTCCAGACGCTTACACAACACAGGATCTGCATGCACATAAGGCATGACCACAAAACCTAATTTCACTAGCTCTTCAGCTGCCTTTAACGTTTCGATTGGGTCCGGAAGTAAATATTTCGGATCCGGATGAATCTCAAGTTTTATCCAGTGTGTGCCTAAGGCTTCTCTGGCCAACTGAGCAGCAAAAACGGCTTCTTCAGCAGTTCTTACACCCGATGTATTTGGCAACAAGTTAATGTGCTTTGCGTTGAGATGGACCAGAATATCATCAGACTTATTATCGAGTTCTACTCTTTTTAAGGCGACGGTTACCAATTCGCTTTCTGAGGCAAGGATTGCCTCTTGCATTTTTTGAGAACTGCTGAATTTACCTGTTCCTGTGAATAATCTAGAATTAAACGTTTTATCGGCTATGGTTAGTAAATCTGTCATTTTATATTGTTTGATGTCATTTCAAAGCTTTTTGCTTCAAAACTTGAGGTTCCTAAAAGCTTTTGGAATGAATAAATTTGATTGAAATCTTTTGTGATTGCCCCAGACACCGCAATACCGTACAGCCCTGTTTTTAAAATTTCAAGAACATCAGTTAATGTGATGCCGCCAATGGAGATAATGGGTGTTTCAGTTTTAAGATTCCGCAATAGTTTTTCGTAGCCCTCCACCCCTAAAATTGGACTTAAATTAGATTTGGTTTGGGTAAATCTAAAGGGTCCTAAGCCTATATAATCCACCTTTTTTTCTATCAATTCCTTACAGTCTTCAATGCTGTTTGCCGTCCCTCCAATAATTTGCCAGCTGTATAAATGCTTTTTAGCTTCCGTTGGGCATGCATCTGTTTTTCCCAGATGAACACCGTCCGATTTTACCGCTTTAGCTATTTTATAATGATCATTTATTATCAATCGGGTGTGATAATAATGGGTGATTTCTCTAGCTTTTTCTGCTGTTTTCAGAAGGATAGCTTCATCTCTGTTTTTAAGGCGCAGCTGTACCCAATCTGCTCCCGCCTTACAAGCATTCTCTATATGCTCCAAATGCTTTTCAGGACTATCACCTTGTGATATATAGTGTAATTTCGATATCATGCGATTAAATTTTTAGGGTGTGTTCCCAATAAGGATGGATGGGAAATCAAAAATTGTCCTGTATAATTCTTAGCATATCTACACGCATCTTCCACGGCGATACCTAAGCAGATATTGCTTGCCAAAGCAGCTGATAACACACATCCGCTTCCATGTTTTTCAGAAACTTTAACGAGATGGGGAAGCATAGTAATCTTCATAATTTCATTGTAGTATAATTCATCCACTCCTTTCTTATCTGCTCTATGCCCGCCTTTTAAATAGATATTGGTAAACCTACAGATGTGTTCAATAGTGTCTTCAATATTCTTTTCGGGATACAACCTTTGAATTTCATTGTAATTAGGAGTAACGAGATAGCACTGTTTCCATATGTTATCCAATAAAGTCTGCTCCTCATTTGAGTGAAAATCAAAACCGGCACTGGCTTTTAAAATGGGATCTAAAACGATCTTTATGCTAGGGTTTAATTCAACCAGTTTTTCTAAAATCATTAGCACGATGCCCCAAGATTCGACAATTCCAATTTTCACAATGCCGATTTCAAAACGATCAAACAAGATTTCAATTTGCGCCAAAATAGTCTCCACATTTATCCACGTGCAAGCTTTAAATGTGCTATCGTTTTGAATGGTGATTGCTGTGCATACCGATAGTCCGTACAGTCCATGAGCTTCAAATGTTTTTATATCTGAAGTGATTCCTGCCCCTCCACTCGGGTCATGGCCAGCAATTGTTAGTATGTATTTACGCTGACTCAAAATTGCTCTTTATTTTTCCAAAATCCTCAACAGGATTCGTGCTGTTCCAAACCCCACCTAACACGCCCACGCCTTTATAACCTAAAGTTTTAAAAGCCTTACAATTGTCGGCAGTGACCCCACCCATTCCAATTATGGTTTTATCAATCGAATTTACATCAAAACCACGCCCTTCATATCCGCTTTTCGATAGCGATGTAAACACAGGACTTAGTAAATGATAATCAAATTCAAAATCGCAGTGCAACACAGCTTCAGGCTCATGAAATGAAGAGCTGATTGTTTTCCCGTACATCTCCAAATTTTTGAAATATCTTCCTGGAATTTCCAGTTTATCCTTTCTTTCCTGTTCTTGAAAGTGAATCCCTTTTAGGTTATATTCATTGACGAGTTCGTGATAGGAATGCACTACAATTCTGTTGTGATAGATGGAATCGATTTTTTCCAAATAGGCACGATGCATTTCATAATTTTTTTTTGGTTTACGAAGATGATAGTATTCCAATCCAGCTTCAAAAAGCTGGGTTAGAATAGCTATTTCATCTTCAATATCCTTTTCGGGAGCGATAACTATAACCATAATTTACAAGTAAACTTCTGAACCTTTATCCTTAAATTCTTTTGATTTTTCCGCCATTCCAATTTGAATGACCTCATTGTCCACAATATCATTTTTAGCTGCAAAGTCACGCACTTCCTGCGATATTTTCATAGAACAGAATTTTGGTCCACACATAGAACAGAAGTGGGCCAATTTTGCGCCATCTGCCGGTAATGTTTCATCGTGATACTCGCGTGCACGCTCAGGATCCAATCCTAGGTTAAATTGATCTTCCCAACGGAATTCGAAGCGAGCTGAACTCAACGCGTTGTCCCTGTGCTGGGCTCCAGGATGACCTTTTGCCAAATCGGCAGCATGCGCCGCTATTTTATAAGTGATGACCCCTACACGTACATCTTCTTTATTAGGCAATCCTAAATGCTCTTTTGGTGTCACATAACACAACATGGCACATCCAAACCAACCAATCATGGCCGCCCCTATACCGGAAGTAATATGGTCGTATCCTGGTGCAATATCAGTGGTCAATGGTCCTAAAGTATAGAAAGGAGCCTCGTCACAAACTTCAATTTGCTTTTCCATATTTTCCTTGATCATATGCATTGGCACATGACCTGGGCCTTCAATAAAACATTGAACCTCATGTTTACGGGCAATTTTTGTTAGCTCGCCTAAAGTTTCCAACTCAGCAAATTGAGCTTCATCATTAGCATCTGCAATAGAGCCGGGACGCAACCCATCTCCAAGTGATATTGCCACATCGTACTGTTTCAGAATCTCACAAATATCCTCGAAATGAGTGTATAAAAAACTTTCTTTATGATGCGCCAGACACCATTTTGCCATAATAGACCCTCCCCTTGAAACTATTCCGGTTACACGATTGGCAGTCATAGGTACATAACGCAATAATACGCCCGCATGAATCGTAAAATAATCAACGCCCTGTTCTGCTTGCTCTATCAAGGTATCTCTAAAAATCTCCCAAGTTAAATCTTCAGCAACACCATTTACTTTCTCCAATGCTTGATAAATTGGTACAGTTCCCACCGGTACTGGAGAATTGCGAATGATCCACTCTCGGGTTTCGTGGATATTTTGACCCGTGGACAAGTCCATAATATTATCTGCGCCCCAACGACAGGCCCAAACAGCTTTTTCTACTTCCTCTTCAATGGAAGATGTTGTAGCGGAATTTCCAATATTCGCGTTTATTTTCACCAAGAAATTTCTACCCAATATCATTGGCTCAGCTTCTGGATGATTAATATTAGACGGAATAACGGCGCGCCCTCTTGCTACTTCGTCACGAACGAATTCGGCCGTAATCTTAGCAGGAATAGAGGCTCCAAAATGCTCGCCTTTATGTTGCTTTCTAATTTCGGTAATCTCATCGATGCGTTGATTCTCACGAATGGCGATATACTCCATTTCTGGAGTAATAATTCCTTTTTTGGCATAATGCAGTTGCGTTACATTTTCTCCGTTTTTGGCACGTAGAGGTTTTTTTATGGATGAAAAACGCATGTGGTCTAAACTTTTATCAGCCAAACGTTGGTTACAGTATTCTGAAGAAAAATGCTCCAATCGCTCGACATTATTTCTTTCTAAAATCCATGGCTCACGGATCCTTTCTATTCCTTTGTGCACATTAATTTCCACATTAGGATCTGTATATGGTCCGGAAGTGTCATATACGGTAATTGGTTCGTTGGGTACTTTCTTCCCAGTGAGGGTATCCTTGGTGTCACTAAGTGCTATCTCGCGCATAGCCACCCTAATTTGGGGATGTATTTGACCTTTAATGTAAATCTTTTTGGAGTTTGGAAAGGGTTGCCTTGTAACGCCCCCTTCTTTCGGTGCTGTGTCCTTGTTTTTCATGGTAGTATATGGTCTATTATTAAGATCTATTTGAAGGTGTAAAGAATTTATCCACCTTGAGTAGCTTGAATTATTAAAACTTTATCATCAGACGCTAACAGTCGAGTACCCCATAACTCCTTTAGAATAATAGAATTATTCACAGCAACAGCAATTCCGTCTTGAGGCGAGTTTAATTGATTAAGCAGTTGTAGAATATTGAAACCGCTATTGATTTTTAATGATTTCCCATTAACGCTAATTGTAATCATCATACAGTATATTTTTTAATATGCTGTAAAAATGGGAATGTAGAGAAAAACAAATGAAATGAAACTAAGCCCAAAATAGGCTTACATCATGGAAAGTATAAATACATATTTTATAAATATGCCTCAACTTTTCCCTTCGCTGGTACTAACCAGATCAGGTTCAAAGGGTTTTTCTCAGTTCTAAAGTTTTAGAACACCCCTAAAGTTTACAGTACTGTACAAACATATAAAAATATTTGAACTTCCACTGTATAGTTTTAATATTCTAGTGTGAAACTTGTGTTCGCAATAAATTGCAGGATGATTGTAGAACTTGGCAATTCTATATTAATAAACCTTAGGACCTCAAAGGTCTTCTTTTATTGCTAATCGACTAATTGTGTTTCGGTCTTGATTCTAAAACACTGTTCTTCACCAAGAAATGATGGGTCACCGTGTTTTTCTGACCAAAAGCCGTCCAATACATCCTTTGTTAGGCAACGGTATACGGCAACGCCTTTATATATCTCCAGATTTTCACCGTGATAGTTAAAATTAATCACCAAAATATTGTCTTTAAAAAATCCTGTTCCCTGTTGTACTTGGACATCGTTTATGAGCCATTTTGCGCGGATTCTATTGTGCTCGTTTAAGGATAAAGATAGAATGCCTTTGTAGGTAATTTCAGTGTCTTCTTGATTTTTACCTATTATGGAGTAGTCCCCTACTAATTCTTGTAATGTCATTGATGCTTTGTATTTTTCAATAATGATGTTATGGGTTTTCATAATAATTTTCAGCTGTGCAATGCCCGAATGCGGTTGCAAACAACTAAAATAGTTCATTGACCGAGCCTGTAGAAAATCCGCAGGATTTTACAAGTGAGCACAGACCAGGCTATAGCTTGTGCAATGTGTTGTGTATAGTATTTTTCTTCTACTTTTAAATCTTAAATTCAATATCTGTATAACCAAGAACACAATTTAAATCATTACAAGTCATATATTCTATTTCCCCAATTATTTGGAAGTTATTTTTATTTTTTACTTTAATTCTCTGTTTAAAAGTAACTTTTGTGTCAAAATATTTAACGTTCATTTTAAATATCGGGTCGTAAACGGTATGACCTTTTCCTTCGGTTGTATTTCCAATTAATTCATAATTACTGTTTTTTTCGAAAATAAATATTGTCGGACGTGGTCCATTGTCTGGAACTTTTTGTGAATATAAATGGTAATTTGTTTGAATGTTTGCGTTTATTATTAAATCGTATTCAAAATCCGAAATTTTCTTTATGTCTGTTGTCCATTTTACAGGTTCAAGGATTTGAGAGTAACTCGCAGTTGTTATTAAGAGTAGTAAATAAATTATTTTTTTCATATTATTCGTTAAATATAATTATTACTTAAATGTTATAATTTGGCAATACACGGTTATATTACACAACGTTTGTTGTACATCTTGAGCCGTGGCATGTTTCGCCACAGACCTTACATGCTGGCTTTTTCACTTACTATTCTTTCAATTTCTATAATCGATAAGTTAACTCCTAAAACAATTCCATTCTCGTCTATCAAATAATTAAATGGAATTGCTGGAATTCCGAGTTCATCATTTACTTTCTTGTCTATATCAATTAAGTTAGTCCAATTAAGATTATCCTTTTCAATGGCTTGAATCCAACTCTTTTTATTATCGTCAATAGAAACACTAACAATATCAAAATTTGTATCTTCAAATTTCTTTTTGAGTTTTATCAAATCTGGATGTTTTATTCTGCAAGGTCCACACCAAGAAGCCCAAAAGTCAACCAATATTATTTTTCCTAAAAACGATGTTATGTTAATATCATTATCTTTAGTATTTGGTAAAGAAAATTTCAAGAACGGTTTATTTACTCCGTAGTTATCTAGGTTTTTAATTCCCATTTCAAACATTTCCAAATAATCTTTATCTTGTTGAGTTGTGTCAATTTTTGCATAAAGTTCTAAAAGTTCGTTTTTTGTTAAAACAGGATTAATTGCCGCAATTTCTCCTAAAACTACTCCGCTAAATGGATGATTTTTATTTTCTTCAATAAATGTTTTAAGCTTATCGTAAAGCAAAGAATTAAAATTTTCCTTATTCTGATTAGTTTGATAAAATTCCGCATATTCCTTTTGAATTTTAGCGTAGTATGAACCTTTAACATCATTTATTTTAAGTGTATTATGATCTATTTCGTTCAGAATTTTCTTTTCAAAATCAGCTTGAATTGAAATGTTGCTGTTTTCAAGATATACCACATGTGAATATGCGGGTGGTTTTAAGTTTAACGCCCCTTGAACAGGTTTCTCGACAACGCCTCTAAATTCAAAACTATTATTTATGACTTTTACGCTATCTATTATAGTTCCATAATTCAAATATATATAGTCTGAATAATCACCATTTATTGTTCCTGTAAGAGTAAATGACTGTTTTTCTGTTGTTTCGTTTTTCGGATTTACTTTGCAACTAATAAAGGAGCAGATAATTAGAATTGTAAAAATGTTTTTCATAAGTTTTTTTTTAGCTTGCAGGCAACTATTATATAATCAACATAATGTTCATTATACTGCCAATTTAGCATTTATATAAACACATGTTCCATATTTACTTTATATTTTACTGAAAACCAGACAGATTCTCTGTTTTATTTAAATGCGTGGATATTCAATGCAAATGCGAAACTTGATTACCATCGAATTAATTCATGTTCTCTTATCCTTACTAGCCGCATCAAAACTCACCAAATTATAAAGCTCTCTCATTCTCGAGCTTACACTCTCCATAACGCTCTATGATTTTTGCTGCGTTGAGGTTTGTGGTGCAATGGGTCTTTACTCTTTTCTCTTTGAAAAGATCATATCAAGAAATTAGAATTTCGCCAAGGACATCATCAAAACAATAATCCTTGTTATTGATGAAATTTTCAATCAGTATATATCCGATGGCATTGAAGCCAAACACAATTTACGGGCAGGAATGTTATGATATTTCCTTTTATGTGGCACCAAATGTGGAAGCAACATCATCATGGTTGTGTTTGCACGGCCTATTGACGCTGAAAGAAGTAATCCTTTATTTGTCTGCTGAGCAGACACTTTGAACTCGAGGTAACCGAATAGCAGACACTTTGAATGATTTAATATCAATTTAAATGTATGCCTAAAAACAGGAAAACCATGCGAAACATAGTGTTTGCATGGTTTTGGTGCTTTTTCTTAAAGCGTCTTGTGACCTCGACTGGATTCAAACCAGTAACCTCTTGAGCCGTAATCAAGTGCGCTATTCAGTTGCGCCACGAGGCCGTTTTAAGTGGGTGCAAATATAGTAATTTTATTAAATTAGTACCAAATAATTTTTAGAAAATTCTAATTGTTTATTTTTGGACTATGATAAACCAAGAGTTTTTAGCACCATTCAAGTATCAATTTGATGAATCCATCATCAAAAGCATATCACAATACGGCATTATTAAGCATTTTAGAAAAGACGATATCATTATGGATATCGGTCAAGACCTTACGCACGTGCCGCTTTTACTAAAGGGCAACATCAAAGTATTGCGTGAGGACCTTAACGGAAGCGAGCTCCTGCTTTATGTGTTAGAATCTGGAGACACCTGCTCCATGTCCTTAACCTGCTGCATGGCTAAATCGAGCAGTAAAATTAGAGCCGTTGCCGATAAAGATTCTAGTGTTATTATGATTCCGAATGCGCAAATGACCGAATGGTTTCATACCAATGAAAGTTGGCGCAATTTCATCTTGCAGAGTTATCAGATTCGCTTTAATGAAATGCTCGAAACCATTGACACGCTAGCCTTCATGAAAATGGATGAGCGTCTTTTTAAATATCTAAATGACCACGTCAAATTGAACGCTTCTGAAACAATATCTAAAACCCATCAGGAGATTGCGGAAGATTTAAATACCTCAAGAGTGGTCATTTCGAGACTATTAAAACAACTCGAAAATGAGGGCAAAATTATTTTAAGTCGCAACAAAATTGAGGTTATCGCCTTTTAAGTAACAATTATTACAAACCAACTCGTTTGCTACCTTTACATTTGCTTAAAATAAATTAATATGGACTACATTTTACAACCTTGGCCTTGGTATGTTGCAGGCCCGATGATGGCACTTATTATGTTTACCCTTATTTACTTTGGGAAAACCTTTGGAATGTCTTCAAACCTAAGAACCTTCTGTACCATTGCTGGTGCTGGAAAAAAAGCAAAATTCTTTGATTTCGATTGGAAAGCGCAACGCTGGAATCTAACAGTGGTATTGGGTGCCGTTATTGGCGGATTTATCGCTCATTTTTTGCTTTCTGTACCAACAGATATGGATTTGAACCCTGTAACTGTTGAAAGTCTTTCGCAATACGGATTCGAAAATGTTGGAAAATCTTTGTTGCCAGCAGAACTTTATAGCTGGGATGCTGTCTTAAGTTTAAAAGGATTGTCAATATTAATTATTGGAGGATTCTTGGTTGGTTTCGGAACACGTTACGCTGGTGGCTGTACTTCTGGTCACGCCATTACTGGTTTGAGCAACTTACAAGTACCTTCATTAATTGCCGTAATTGGATTTTTCCTTGGCGGATTGATTATGATCCATTTACTATTCCCTTTAATTTTCGGTTAACATAAATTGCCCATTTTGCTCATCTCAAATTAACTGAAACCGTTATTGCAGATAGCATTGGCATTAAATCACATAAAAATACACAGATGAAATTTATAAAATTTTTATTCGTTGGAGTTGTCTTCGGAATTGTACTCGTAAAATCAGAAGCCGTTTCATGGTACCGCATCTATGAAATGTTCCGCTTCGAATCGTTTCACATGTATGGCATTATCGGATCTGCAGTAATCACTGGAGTTCTGTTGATGTTAATCACAAAAAAATTCAAGTTTAAAAATATTGAAGGTGGCTTCATGAGTGTACCTGATAAAGAAAAAGGCTTGGTACGTTATATTGTTGGAGGCACCCTTTTCGGATTGGGTTGGGCGCTATCTGGGGCTTGTCCTGGACCAATGTACATCCTCGTTGGAACCGGCGTTTTCTCAATAATCATCGTCATTTTAGCTGCTATTTTAGGTACTTACGTATACGGTGTGTTAAGAGATAAATTACCTCATTAATTATGGATACACTATACATCATTGGTTTTATAGGAGCATTATTTGTTGGCTTTGTTTTAGGGCTTATTGGTGGTGGTGGTTCTATTTTAACCGTACCGATTTTAGTATACCTGATGGGATTTAATCCTATTATCGCTACAGCGTATTCTTTATTTATCGTTGGGTCGTCCTCCTTGGTAGGAACCCTCCAAAAGCACAAGAAGAAACTTGTCGATTTTAAAACAGGTTTAATATTTTCATTCCCTTCATTTATTGCCGTCTATTTAACGAGACGCTATTTGGTGCCTGCCCTACCCGATTTGTTTTTCGAATGGAATAATTTCTCCTTGACAAAAGAGGTGGCCATCATGTTGTTTTTTGCAATCATCATGTTGTTATCATCAATTTCGATGATCAGAACACGAAAAGAAGTGGAAGGCCCTCATCAATCACAACCTTATTACAGAACCTTTATTCAAGGTCTTGTTATTGGAACCGTTACGGGATTGATAGGTGCTGGAGGTGGATTTTTATATGTTCCGGCATTGGTACTTTGGGCGAATCTTCCAATGAAGAAGGCCGTCGGCACATCATTGGTTATCATCACTTTAAATTCGCTTATAGGGTTTACAGGCGACATTCAAAATATAGACGTTGATTGGTTATTCCTACTTATGTTTTCAGGGTTAACCATTATCGGGATTATCATTGGAGGTTATGCTTCCAAATATGTTTCCAATAAGAGTTTAAAACGTGGTTTCGGATTTTTCACCTTAATCATGGCATGTTACATCATGTATATGGAATTGACCTAAGCTATGGTAACTAAGGTTACATTGCCTCTGCTTCGGATTTTGTATCTTTGAAGTATTATAAAAGCTTAAAAATAATTCCCCTATAACGGAATTTGAAATAGTAATGATGCCTATAATTTTTGAAGCGATACAAAACATTAAATTTATGAAAATAGAACAAATATATACAGGCTGTTTGGCACAAGGTGCATATTATATTGAATCTGAAGGTGAAGTGGCAATCATTGATCCATTACGTGAAATTCAACCTTATATTGATAAAGCAAACGCTGAAAATGCAAAAATTAAATATGTTTTTGAAACGCATTTTCACGCTGATTTTGTCTCTGGCCATGTGGATTTAGCGAACAAAACGGGCGCCACCATTATTTATGGCCCAGGAGCTGAAACCTCGTATGATATTCATTCTGCTACCGACGGTGAAACATTCAAAATTGGAAAAATCACTATTAAAGCGTTGCATACACCAGGACACACATTAGAATCGACAACATTTTTGTTGATTGATGAAAATGGAAACAATCATGCCATTTTCTCTGGAGACACGTTGTTTTTAGGTGATGTTGGCCGACCAGATTTAGCTATTAAATCTGATTTGACGAAAGAAGATTTAGCAGGAATGCTTTACGATTCCCTTCGCACAAAAATAATGACCTTGGCGGATGACGTTATTGTCTATCCAGCTCATGGAGCAGGTTCTGCGTGCGGAAAAAACTTGAGCAAGGAAACAGTGGGCACTATTGGCGATCAAAAGAAAACCAATTATGCGCTTCGTGCTGATATGACTAAAGAGGAATTCATTAAAGAAGTTTTGGATGGCATGCCACCTCCGCCTCAGTATTTTGCAAAAAATGCAATGATGAACAAAACGGGCTACGATGCTTTTGAACAGGTGTTAGAAACAGGAAATGTACCGTTAAGTCCAGAGGATTTTGAAGCGATGGCAAATCATGAAGATGCTTTAGTTTTGGATGTGAGAACACAACAGGATTTTATTGCAGGCCATGTTCCTAATTCTATTTTTATCGGCTTGAACGGACAATTTGCACCTTGGGTTGGTGCTTTAATAACCGATTTGAAGCAACCGTTAATTTTGGTAGTTCCTGAAGGTAAAAGCGAAGAGGCAGTTACACGTTTGTCCCGTGTAGGATATGATAACACGCTTGGGTATTTAGAAGGCGGGATTGACGCTTGGAAAGCTGCCGGTAAAGACGTTGGCACTCTAGAATCCATTTCGGCGGATGAATTTGCCAATAAAGCAAAGTCAGAAAACCTGAACATTCTTGATGTTAGAAAAGATGGCGAATATAAATCATCCCATTTAGAGGACTCGCAACATTTTTCTCTCGATCTTATCAACGAGAACATGAGTCAAATTGATCCAAAGAAAACTTACCATGTGCATTGTGCTGGCGGATACCGTTCTGTAATTGCGGCATCCATTTTAAAAGCTCGTGGATTTGATAAATTGGTAGATATCGCAGGTGGATTTGCAGCAATAAAAAACACAGATTTACCGACCACGGAATTTGTTTGCCCATCAACCTTATAAAACACTTGGTTTTAGAACTGAAGTAACATCTTAAAATAAAAAAAGACCTCACATGTTTAAAACGTGTGAGGTCTTTTATTTTATAATACTATTTTTCTAAACAATCTCTGCGCTCAATCCAGCTTGCAAAAGTTTTGAACAGCGTGGCTCAAGTTCTTCATAAGAACCTGTTTTTACAGTACATTTTCCTTTGTAATGCACTAATATTGAACATTGCTCTGCTTGCTCTGGCGTATGATCACACGCATAGATTAACGTATCAATAACGTAGTCAAACGTATTGACATCATCATTGTACAACACAATCTCGTTCAATTTTTGCTCTAGGGTATCAACGAGAAGGTCCTCTTGAATTTTCTCTTTAGTACTCATATTTTTCTTCATTGTACAGAAATCAATCTGTAGTTCATAATTAAAGTATTAAGCCTTACTAATTTACAAATTTTAGCGCAACCCATTTATTTTTTTCCAATCTTTCAACGTAGGTCAACCCTTGTTTATTGCATTCTTCTTCAATGGCAGGAATATCATCATCGTAAAATCCGCTTAAGAAAATGGTCCCATTCGGATTCAGACACTTGGCATACGCACCCAAATCGTTTAAAAGAATATTTCGGTTGATATTCGCGATAATCACATCATACTTTTGATCTTTCAATAAACTTGCATCACCTTCCAATACGGTAATATGCTCGCAATTATTGCGCTCCACATTCTCCAAACTGTTCAAATAACACCAGTTGTCATAATCTATGGCATCAATAGGTTTTGCGCCTTTCATTTCAGCAAGAATAGCCAAAACACCAGTACCACAGCCCATATCTAAAACTGATTTATCCTTAAAATCATTCTTTAGGATATGCTGAATCATCATATGTGTAGTTTCATGATGCCCTGTTCCAAAACTCATCTTCGGTTCAATGATGATATCATATTCCGTGTCTGGTTTTTCGTGAAAAGGTGCGCGTACTGAACACACATCATCAACTATAATTGGGTTGAAATTCTTCTCCCACTCCTCATTCCAATTGGTTTGCTCAATATCTTCAAAGGTATAGGTGATTTCAAATTCGTCAGAATCCAAAATCTGAATATCCTCAAGAATAGCGTCATTCCATTCGTCCTTTTGAATATACGCCGTAACGCCTTCTTCAGTTTCCACAAAACTCTCAAAGCCTGCATAGCCCAATTCTGCAATTAGAATCTCTGTTCCCGGTTGCAAAGGGTTCACTTTAAACTGATAACCTATATAGATTGTATTTGACATTTATGATATACAATTAGTTATTTTAATTGACGGACTGAACGTCTCAGCACCTCAAAACGTAATATTATTAAATTTAGAATGCGTTGGCGATAGCAAAAAAGTCGTCAGCATTTAACGCTGCACCACCAATCAATCCGCCGTCCACATCTGGTTTAGAGAAAATCTCTTTGGCATTGCTTGGTTTTACACTACCACCGTATAAAATAGAAACTTCATTGGCAAAATCAGCACCGTATTTAGCAGCTAATGTTTTTCTGATAAAAGCGTGCATATCCTGAGCTTGTTCAGGACTTGCTGTTTCTCCAGTACCAATAGCCCATACAGGCTCATAAGCCAAAACGATATTATTTAATGCCGATGCATCTAAATGAAATAATGCATTTTTGATTTGATTGCCAACCACTGTTTCGTGGTTATCAGCTTTTCTATCTTTTAATTCTTCACCAAAACAGAAAATAACACGCAAATCGTTCTTCAACGCCGCATCTACTTTTTTCGCTAGAATTTCATCAGTTTCGTTAAAATATGCACGACGTTCACTATGTCCTAAAATAACCGTTTTAACGCCAATACTTTTAAGCATCGCCGCACTAACTTCACCTGTATAAGCACCAGACTCAGCAAAGTGCATATTTTGCGCAATAACTTCAATAGGATGGTCTTTTAAAGTATTGAACGCTTGCCAAAGATTTGTGAATGCGGGTGCAATCATCACTTCAACATCTGATGGGCTATTTTGCATTTTAAGTGCTGTGATCAATGTTTCGGTTTCCGCCAAATCATTGTTCATTTTCCAATTTCCTGCTACTATATTTTTTCTCATATCCGATTCTAAATCCAGTTCAAACGAAAGGATTTCTGTTTTTAGTTACTATTATAATTTTAATTCTTCGATGTCGTTCCAATGCTTTTTCTGCATCACCGTGCCTTTGTTTAAGATCACCACACCAGGATTTGCACGTACAATGGTTTTCAGTACTTTTTCATCGCACAGATAAAACTCAAAGTCCAATTTGTATTCTGCCTTAATGTTTTGTTTAGTCGCTTCATCTGAAGTGGTCATCCCAATTACAGTATATCCTTTCTTAATAGCTTCGTCTGAAAAAGCTTTCAATTTTGCCATACCTTCTTTCTCTGAAGATTTCAAATTGTAAGCTACAATCATCACCAATTTATCCATTTCAAGGAAGTGCATCGTTAAATCCTCATCCGCAGTTTCAATAGAAAAGTCTTGGATTCTAGGAAGATCCGCTGCTTGAATTTCTTTGGTTTCCACGTTGATAATCTCATCGTATTTTGCTGGCCCTTGCCCGCGGTCTGTCAATACTTTTTCTTCCCCATCTAAGGTATACGTCCACTGATAATCAATGATGGCACGTTTCGCATCAGGTCCCAGTTGCATGTTTTCTTGAATGTTATCGCCAATTTTATAGGCTCTAAAATCAATTGCAGGTAAATGCATAAGCACATAATACGCAAAAGAAAGTGACGCTAAAAAGCTTAAGAGTGCCACAACAGTTGTACCAAGTTTATTGAATATTGGTTTGATATGTCTTACACCGATAAAAAGGATGATGATAAAGAATAACAAGATGACATCCTTGGTAAAACTTTCCCATGGTGTGAGCGGCATGGCGTCTCCGAAGCAGCCACAGTCTTTAACTTTATCAAAATATGCCGAATAAAATGTAAGGAATGTGAAGAAGATAATCATCAGCAATAAGCTCCAAACCGTAAACTTCGGTTTATAACCCATGAGCAGGAAAATACCTAAAACGACTTCAAACACGACTACAATTATTGCAATGCCGAGCGCATAAGGTTCCAAAAACGGAATGTTTAATACTTGCTCACTGAAATATTCTTGAAGTTTATAAGCAAATCCTAAAGGATCATTCAGCTTAATAAAGCCAGAGATTACAAAAAGGAGACCAACAATTATTCTACTAATCCAAACTAAAATCTTCATACTATACTTTTATTTTTTTTTGCTCAAAAAGCGCAACTTTCAATTATTATTTATTTTGATTCGTTTAAATGAATCATGGCAAAAACGGCGTAATTGATCATGTCCTGATAATTAGCGTCAATGCCTTCACTAACCAATGTTTTGCCAGCGTTATTCTCAATTTGTTTTACCCTGAGTAATTTCTGCAAAATAAGATCAGTCAAACTACTCACTCTCATATCGCGCCAAGCTTCTCCATAATCATGATTTTTATTCATCATAAGCTCCTTAGAAACCGCTATTTTTTCGTCATAAAGTTTTGTAGCTTCCTCCACAGAAAGATCTGGCTTTTCAACCACACCTTTTTCTAATTGAATAAGTGCCATCGTGCAATAATTTATGATACCGATAAATTCGCTTTCTTCGCCTTCATCTACTTTTCGCTCAGCGTTTTGCTGCAGCCCTCTGATGCGTTGTGCTTTAATGAATATTTGATCGGTTAATGATGGCAGCCTTAAAATGCGCCAAGCACTTCCATAATCGGACATTTTATTTACAAAAAGATTTTTGCATTTTTCAATAACAGCATCGTATTGTTTTGAGGTATCTTGCATAGAAACTGGTAATTTTGCGTAAATTTCGCCTAAATTGTTCAGAGTTCAAAGTTCAGGGTTCAAAGTTTTGTGGATAAAGAACTAAATTTTAGGTAATCGCAATAAATTTGAATTTTAAACACTGCCAACATCAAATTTAACCAATAAAATCGGAGATAATTTAATGACCATTAACTGCAACGGAGCGCTTATTGATTTGACCATTCCAAAAGTCATGGGTATTTTAAATCTTACCCCGGACTCTTTTTATGATGGCGGTGTCCATAAAAATGAAACCGATATTTTAAAACAGGTTGAAAAAATGCTGGATGACGGGGCTACTTTTATAGACATTGGCGCTTATAGTTCAAGACCCAATGCAGTCCACATCAATGAAGCTGAGGAATTACAACGACTCCTTCCTATTTTAAAAGTGCTGACCACCACATTTCCTGATATTCTTATATCCATCGACACGTTTAGAAGCGAAGTTGCGAGACAATCCGTTGAGGCAGGCGCTTGTATTATCAATGATATTTCTGCCGGAAAAATGGATGACAAGATGTTGGAAACCGTCGAAAAACTTGGAGTTCCGTATGTGATGATGCATATGAAAGGTACGCCGCAGGACATGCAACAACATGTGACTTATGACCACATGGTAAAGGATATTCTGTTTTATTTCTCTGAGCGCATTGCAGCCGCAAGGGCCTTAGGAATTGCAGATGTGATTGTAGATCCTGGGTTTGGATTTTCTAAAACCACGGCTCAAAATTATGAATTGTTGAAGCATTTGAATACTTTTAAGATGTTAGAGAAACCTGTTTTGGTAGGTTTTTCAAGAAAATCGATGATTTATAAGCCGTTAAAGACGTCCCCATCAGAGGCGCTTAACGGCACCACCGTTTTGAACACTATTGGCCTTCAGCAAGGCGCCTCAATTTTGCGTGTCCATGATGTTAAAGAAGCCATGGAATGTATTCAACTTACACAACAACTAACTGCATAAGTCATGAAAAACATACTGCTACTTTTAATTGTGTTGACCTTTTCCTGTTCCAAAGAAAAATCAGTTTTATTACCTGAAATAACCAGTGCAAAAATTACAGAAGTCAATGATGTTTCTCCCGCCTATCTTTTTTATGATGAAACCAAAACAGATAGCATTGAACTGAACAGAGGCAACTTAATCAGCACGACCAATTGGCTGGTAAATGTTGACAAACGGCTCACTTTAGGACAGGTAATTCCGAAGATTATCCAGTTGCAGAATAAGAAGCGAAACGCAGAAGTCCATAAAAATGAAAATGCCAGGAATTATTACACATGTAATGATACGGGTATAAAAAATCTTGGGTTTATAGATTTTACAGATGTCATTTACAAAACTGATCATGTCTCTCCAAATGTAGGTTCAGACTATCAAAATCCGCGAGAAAATAAAATTATTATGGATTTTAGAAATGCGAATGACATTAAATTAGTAACGATTTTAAAAGATTCTATTCTCAAAAAATCTACATTGCAATCGCTAAAATCAGATATCGAAAATTTACCAAAAGATGGGCCTTATGAGATCATTTTAAACATCAACAATAAGTTGTCGTTTCAGGACTATATTTCATTTAAATCGATTTTGTCTCAGATAGATTCATCTAAAATTACGCTCAACGATAACGAGTTTATTTATTAGTCATAATTTTTTAATTTTACAAAAACACTTCAGTATTGGACCAACTTAAATTTTGGGATTTCGGCATCATAGATTTTATAGATGTATTCCTCGTTGCCATACTTTTATATTACGTCTACAAACTCATAAAGGGTACCGTTGCCATTAATATTTTTATTGGTATCATCATTATCTACTTTGTTTGGAAATTAACCACATTCTTAAAAATGGGACTTTTGAGTACTATTTTTAGTGGTTTTATGGATGTGGGAATTATCGCCTTGATTGTCGTTTTCCAACCAGAAATTCGGAAGTTTTTATTGATGGTAGGTTCTACGAATTTCGGTAATAAACGTAAATTTTTGAAGCATCTTAATTTCTTAAGAACCGAAGAACAAGTTCAAACGGATGTAGATGTTCTTATTTCCGCATGTCAGAAAATGGGATCTACCAGAACGGGTGCATTAATTGTTTTGGAGCGCAGTAACAACCTCGATTTTTTAACAAGTTCAGGTGATGAAATGAGTATTGCGGTTACCCAACCTATTATTGAAAGTATATTTTTTAAAAATAGCCCGTTGCATGATGGCGCCATCGTGATTGCCAATAATACCGTAAAAGCCACCCGTGTCATTCTTCCGGTAAGTAATGAGCGAAATATTCCGCTTCGTTTTGGATTACGCCATAGAGCGGCCGTGGGAATCACAGAAAAAACAGATGCCTTAGCTATTGTTGTAAGTGAAGAAACTGGTCAAGTTTCCTATATAAAAAATGGCGAATTTGTAATGTTTATAGACAATACAGAACTTATAGATATGATTAAAAAAGACTTGGCTTAACCCGTTCATACGGTCGCGAATTTCTTAAATCAGTCGCTGTCATTTATGAATCCTCAGAAAAAAGGACGTCGTA
The DNA here is from genome assembly GCF_947500795.1 of uncultured Gelidibacter sp. GTDB lineage: Bacteria > Bacteroidota > Bacteroidia > Flavobacteriales > Flavobacteriaceae > Gelidibacter. Next base: position 218,622 of record NZ_CANMTE010000004.1, read on the forward strand.
ACTTAGACGTTTTCTGTCTTTAAAAACTGCACCTCATAAAGATTTTTATAATAGCCATCTTTATTTTGAAGTAATTCGTGATGGGTGCCTTGTTCCACAATTCGACCAGCGTCCATTACAATGATACGATCTGCTTTTTGAATGGTCGCCAATCGGTGTGCAATAACGATAGACGTTCTTCCTTTGGTAATTTTTTCTGTGGCAATTTGCATCAATTGTTCCGAATAGGAATCTACAGAAGAAGTCGCTTCATCCAGAATTAATATACTCGGATTGGTCACATAGGCTCTTAAAAATGAAATCAACTGGCGCTGACCGGACGAAAGCATCACGCCACGTTCTTTAACGTTATAATCATAGCCATTTGGCAAACTCATAATAAATTCGTCAATACCAATATCTTTAGCGGCCTGCTTTACACGTTCCTCAGTGATATCAGGATTATTCAGCGTGATATTGTTCATGATAGTATCCGCAAAAAGAAACACATCTTGAAGAACAACTGCAATTTGAGCTCTTAATGACGTCAATGTCATCTCCTTTATATTAATATCATCGATATAAATTTTCCCTTTTTGAATGTCATAAAATCGGTTGAGCAAATTGATTATAGTCGATTTCCCCGCTCCTGTAGCGCCAACAATGGCAATGGTCTGTCCGGATTTTACATCAAAGGAAATCCCTTTTAAAACTTCTTCGTCATCGATATATGAAAAATGTACATTTTCAAATTTGATATTCCCTTTGAAATGTGCTGCTTCAATTTTTCCTAAGTCGTCAATTTGGGAGGTCGTATCCAACACGTCAAACACGCGGTTGGCAGCAACAATCCCCATTTGTAAGGTGTTAAACCTATTAGCGATTTGGTTCAACGGTCTGAACAACATTGGAATCATCATTATAAATGCAAACAAATCTCCCTGTGAAGCTAAATCGTCAGACAAAATATTAATTCCGCCATACCAAACCACAAGTCCCAAAGTTAGCGACGATAAAAATTCGGCAATTGGAAAGAATACCGAATTATACCAAACTGTTTTTAACCATCCTTTTTTATGGCGCGCATTAATTTCCTTAAACTTTCTATATTCAGTTTCTTCTCTTGTAAACAGTTGCAATATTTTCATTCCCGTAACGCGTTCCTGCACGAAGGAGTTAAGGTTAGACACCTCATTACGCACATCTTCAAAAGCAATCTTCATATATTTTTGGAAGATTTTCGTAGCGAAAAGTACAAGTGGCAACGTGGTAAACACCATTAAAGCAAGCTTCCAATTCATAAATAACATGACGCCGCCCACAACCATCATTTTAAGAATATCACTAAAGATCATAAAAAGTCCTTCGCCAAAAATATCTGAGATACGCTCCATGTCCGTCACCGTTCTGGTAATCAAAACACCCACAGAAGAGTTATCAAAATATTTCATTTTAAAACTCATAATGTGCTTAAAAAGCTTCACTCTCACATCTCTAACTACAGACTGACCGAGCCAACTGGAATTGTAAATGAATAACAATTGACATACCACTTCAAGTATCAAGAGGACAATCATTAAGATGATGTAGTACATAAACCCATCATACTTTTGAAGCTCAATATGATTATCAATGGCTTGTTGTAATACGTAAGGCCTTAACGCTCCAAAAACAGCCAAGCCCGTCACAAACAGTAACGTCATTGCAAACACAAGCTTATAAGGCTTGATATATTGCATCAAGCGCTTGAAAAGACTCACGTCATAGACTTTGGTTTTCTTTTTGGCACTCATATTATTCTGCGTTATAAATGGTATCTGGATATTGAATATCGGTTAAATACAGTCCATGGGCAGGAACCGAAAAACCAGCTTCACCCCTACTTTTAGATTTAATAATGTCATGCAATTGCTGAACTTCAATCTTTCCTAACCCAATATTGACCATAGTTCCTACAATGGCGCGAACCATATTTCTCAAGAAACGATCGGCAGTGATGGTAAACGTCAATTCCGTATCATTCAATTTCCAATAGGCTTCTTTAATATCACAATAATACGTTTTTACGTCAGTATTACTTTTAGAAAAGCATTGAAAATCTTTATACTGCAATAATATTTCGCAAGCCTCATTCATTTTTTCAACATCTAAAGGCAAATGGATTTTATAGGCAAAATCATGCGTAAATACATTTTTTGTATTAGAAATTCGGTAATTATAAGTTCTGCTGACGGCGTGAAACCTCGCATGCGCTTTATCTCTAACCCTAAAAATCCTGTGGATGGCGATATCATGCGGCAAAAACCAATTGATCTTAAAAATCAACGTGTCAATATCAAAGTCTTCCTCCATATCAAAATGGGCATACATTTGAGAAGCATGAACACCAGCATCAGTACGGCCTGCGCCCATAATTTTAATAGGAGCCCGCAATAAAGTGGTCAATGCATGTTCTAAAACTTGTTGCACAGAAATTGCGTTTGGCTGATTCTGCCATCCATGATAGGCTTTTCCGTTATATGACAATTCGATAAAATATCTCAATGTGACTTGGGTAGATTTGAATATTTGAAATCAGACATACCTCTAACTGGCTTCCCATTGAAAGAAACAAGTTCTGACACGGGATATTGCGCCACTTAAAGATAGATTAATGACTTAATGACTATTTTTGTGATTTGCAAAGATAACGAGAAATCCGTTTTAAACACTTACAGGTCACATAAACCTATACGGATTCATATTAAATTTATAGAACACACCAGAACTTGAAAAAAATACTGCTCCTTTCAGATACCCATAGCTATATTGATGATGCGATTATTAAACATATAAAGCAAGCTGATGAAGTATGGCATGCTGGCGATATTGGCGACTTAACCGTTACGGATACCATAAAAAAACTAAAGCCCCTTAAAGCTGTTTACGGAAATATTGACGACACAAAAGCACGGATGGAATTTCCGGAAAATAACCGATTTATGTGTGAAGATGTGGACGTCTTTATAACCCATATTGGTGGATATCCTGGAAAGTATAATCAAAGAGTTAGGGAGTTACTCTATCAACATCCACCAAAGCTTTTTATTTGTGGACATTCCCACATTTTGAAGGTTATGCCTGACAAAAAATTAAATCTGCTGCACATGAACCCTGGAGCAGTAGGCAAACATGGATTTCATAATGTAAGGACGATGCTTCGTTTTACAATTGATGGGAGCAAGATTGATAATTTGGAGGTGATTGAGTTTAAGAAGTAGGAGGTGTTTCCTTATGTTTCATGATGTTGTGAGTTATTTAAAAATAGTTAAGCCTTAATGAGATTCCGCTTTTCAGCCGGGTAGCCTGCCTATCGGCAGATAGGTTTAAACAGCAAAACCAATGCGCCTTCGGCTTTTAGTTTCAGTTGAAATTTAATCAGATCCCGCTTTACAGCGGGATAGTTCAACCAGCAACACCCAATGCGCCTTCGGCTTTTATCAACAACTAAATTTTAAGAGATCCCGCTTTTCAGCGGAATAGTTCAACCAACAACACCCAATGCGCCTTCGGCTTTTGGAATCATGAGACTACTGATGAGATCCCGCTTTACAGCGGGATAGTTCAACCAACAACACCCAATGCGCCTTCGGCTTTTGGGTGTTGGGTTTCACTAAAAAAACCCGAGATCTTCACCTCGGGTTTACGCACTAACAAAATTAAGATATAGGGTTTATCGCAATCTATCGACAGATTTTACAAGATCTTCATCCTTTTTTATGGCCTTATTGGCTAACACCAAAAACACGATAGTTAAAATAGGAATAAAAATCCCAACGCCTTTCTCTGAAATTTGACTTTCTCCAGGCGCCATTAGCAATTGATATACAAATAATCCTAATAAAATAAAGTTTAATATGATATTCAGTCGTCCCAAAACAAATTGAAACTTCCTGTTTTTATAATTAAAAATAGAAATCAAAGATAATGCAGCAGATCCAAAAAACATAGCTAAATACAACATTTCATCTTTTGCATACAAAGCAACATCGTCAGCATTGGTCCACAAATGGAACACAAATATCAAGCCAGCAGAAAATATGGCTGCTATAAGTAAATATACGGTTTGAATGCGTTGTAACATGAGTTATCCTAAAAATTTAATGCTCAAAATTAACAGTTTCTTTTTAAATCATACCCCAATTTTTAAAATAAAATTGTATTATTGCAGTAACATTCTGTTACTCGCAGAGTCATAGGGTGTTAAATCTTCAAAAATTACATTCGATTTTTCCTCTTCTTAATTCTATAATAAGCATCGGAATAAATCCTATTTCAATTTATAACAATATTCATAACATACATGTTTGAAATTTCGCAATTAAAAGAAAAGAAGCTTTCTGATTTACAAGAGATAGCTCAAAAGCTTAATGTACCCAAATACCGTACGCTCAAAAAACTAGATTTAGTATATCAAATTTTAGATGTACAAGCTGCCAATCCGGATGTAGTGAAATCAGAAATCGCAACACCTACAGAGGTTAAGGACGAAACTCCAAAGCCATCAAAACCACCTCTTAAGAAAAAAAGAGAGCGTGTTGAGAAAAAACCAGCATCAGAACAAGCACAACAAAAAATGGAGCTTGCTGAGGTTAAGTCTGAAGATAAAAAGCCAGAAGCTAAACCAACAGAACAAAATAAACCTGAACGTAAAGCTCCAATAGCAGCGTCTAATGACGCAACTAAAAAAGATGCTCCTGCCCCTAAAAAGGTTGAGCACCGAGAGAAAAAACAACATACCCCAAAAGAAAAGGACACTAATAAACCTCAGCCTAAAGACAACAGGCAACAGCGTTCTAGTGACACTAATGGGAATAAATCCAGTGCAAGAGATAATAATAATCGTGACAACAGTAGTCATGCACATTCAAAAGTAAATAACGGAAATAAGGATACCCGAAACCGTTACAGAGAGCCAGATTTCGAATTCGATGCCATCATTGAAAGTGAAGGTGTATTAGACATCATGCAAGATGGCTATGGATTTTTACGCTCTTCAGATTACAACTACCTTTCCTCCCCTGACGATATTTACGTATCGCAATCACAAATCAGATTGTTTGGTTTAAAAACCGGAGATACCGTTCTAGGTCATGTGAGACCTCCAAAAGAAGGTGAGAAATATTTCCCTTTAATTAAAGTGAGTAGAATTAACGGTCAAAAACCGGAAGTTGTTAGAGATCGCGTATCATTTGAACATTTAACACCATTATTCCCTCAAGAAAAATTTAATCTTGCGGAAAGACAAAGTACTATTTCTACCAGAATTATGGATTTGTTCTCTCCTATTGGAAAAGGACAACGTGGTATGATCGTATCACAACCAAAAACAGGTAAAACAATGCTTTTAAAGGATGTTGCGAATGCAATTGCAGCCAACCATCCTGAAGTTTATCAAATGATTTTATTGATTGATGAACGTCCTGAAGAGGTAACAGACATGCAACGTAATGTACGTGGCGAAGTGATTGCTTCTACATTTGATAAAGAAGCACATGAGCACGTTAAAATTGCCAATATCGTCTTAGAAAAAGCAAAACGTTTGGTAGAATGTGGACATGATGTGGTGATCCTATTGGATTCAATCACTCGTTTGGCAAGAGCCTACAATACGGTTCAACCTGCGTCTGGAAAAATATTAAGTGGTGGTGTTGATGCTAACGCGTTACACAAACCAAAACGTTTCTTTGGTGCCGCACGTAATATCGAAAATGGTGGATCATTGACGATTATTGCAACTGCATTAACTGAAACAGGTTCTAAAATGGACGAAGTGATCTTTGAGGAATTTAAAGGAACTGGTAACATGGAATTACAATTGGATAGAAAAATATCTAACCGTCGTATTTTCCCTGCTATCGACTTAACATCTTCAAGCACTCGTAGAGATGACTTATTGTTGGATGAGAACACGATTCAAAGAATGTGGGTGATGCGTAAGTACCTTGCAGACATGAACCCTGTAGAAGCTATGGAATTCATCAACGACAGATTCAAAAAGACAAGAAACAATGAAGAGTTCTTATTATCTATGAACGGATAGGTAACACTTTATCCTAGTTATATAAAAGCCCCATATCCGATGATTAGGGCTTTTTTTTTATACCAATTCTTTTAATTTTAGAAAACACGTATTATTACCAATAGCAAAAGGGAGCGGCAATTAAATTGCTGCTCCCTTTTTATTTTAGAAATTAGTAGAGGTGTTAATTCTTAACGACCATCCCCACAGTAATGACTTGACTGTTTTCCATGTACAAGGTCAGATAATATACACCTTCCTGTAAATTGCCAATAGGAACTGCATAGTAGCCATCAACAATTTGCGGATTTTGAATATTTCCGATAAATCTTCCCGCAGCATCATGAAGGTTAATTTCATTTACAACATCCTTACTCGTAGCATTTAGCACATATACTTTAGCAGTGCCCTTAGCTGGGTTTGGAGAGATTAGCGTCTTGATTTTCTTTCCTTTTTCGTTTACAGTAATTATAATAAATGCTGTATTCGTAAGTGTACCATCGGAAACGGTAAGTTCTACTTTATAAATTCCTGGTGTCGTGAACACATGTTTTGGATTCATGTTCGTACTCGTAGCCCCATCTTTAAAGTCCCAGAAATAACTCACAATTCCCTTATCATCAGTAGAATTACTTCCTGTAAAATTCACTTTAAATGGTGCAGTTCCCAAGATTTCGTCAGCTGAAATGACAGCGACTGGCGCCTGATTGACTGCAGCTGGACTTATGTTCCAGGTAAACGTAACTGAAGTAGATTCAGAAGGCGTACCATTATCCGTTACTTTAATAACTGTCGCATAAGGACTGTTGGCTGAAGCGCCCGTAGCAATCGTACCACTGATAAGTCCAGTAGCCGTATTTATGGATAGACCACCCGGAAGTCCCGAAGCGGAATAATTAATATCATCTCCATCAGGATCCGTAGCAGTGATCTGTAATGTAATCACGTCGCCGTCCTTACCATTCTGAACTCCTGGATTGGTAACAACAGGGGCCCCATTGACCGCAGCAACTGATACATTCCAAGTAAAGGTGATTGTCGCAGATTCAGAAGGTGTGCCGTCATCTGTTACCGTAACCTCAACTGTATATGGACTGTTTGTAGAAGCGCTCGTTGAAATTATGCCACTGATGATTCCAGTAGCAGAATCTATGGACAATCCGTTTGGAAGTCCCGAAGCGGAATATGTAAGTCCATCACCATCAGGATCCGTTGCAGTTATCTGCAATGTAACCACATCGCCCTCTGTACTATTCTGTACGCCTGGATTAGTCAGTACAGGTGCAACATTTACCGCAGTAGCTGACACGTTCCAAGTAAAGGTGATTGTAGCAGACTCAGAAGGTGTACCATTATCTGTTACCGTAACCTCAACAGTAAATGGACTGTTGGTTGAACTGCCAGAAGCAATCGTTCCACTGATAAGCCCTGTAGGCGTATCTATGGACAATCCGTTGGGAAGTCCCGAAGCGGAATAAGTAATGTCATCTCCATCAGGATCCGTAGCACTGATTTGCAAACTGATCACATTTCCTTCAGCACTATTCTGCACTCCCGGATTAGTAACCACAGGTGCTCCGTTGACCGCAGTAGCTGATACGTTCCAAGTAAATGTAATTGTGGCAGACTCAGAAGGTGTGCCGTCATCCGTTACCGTAACCTCAACAGTATAAGGACTGTTTGTAGAAGCGCCCGTTGAAATCGTGCCACTGATAATTCCAGTAGAAGTATCTATCGACAATCCGTTTGGAAGTCCAGAAGCGGAATATGTTAGTCCGTCCTCGTCAGGATCAGTAGCAGTGATCTGTAATGTAACCACATCGCCTTCAGCACTATTCTGTACTCCTGGATTGGTAACAACAGGGGCCCCATTGACCGCAGCAGCTGATACATTCCAAGTAAAGGTGATTGTGGCAGACTCAGAAGGTGTGCCGTCATCTGTTACCGTAACCTCAACAGTATAAGGACTGTTTGTAGAAGCGCCCGTTGAAATCGTGCCACTGATAAGTCCAGTAGTCGTATCTATCGACAATCCGTTTGGAAGTCCAGAAGCGGAATATGTCAATCCATCACCATCTGGGTCGGTAGCACTGATCTGCAAACTGATCACATCGCCTTCAGTACCATTCTGTACCCCTGGATTGGTTACTACAGGTGCACTATTAACCGCTGTAGCTGATACGTTCCAAGTAAAGGTGATTGTGGCAGACTCAGAAGGCGTGCCGTCATCCGCTACCGTAACCTCAACGGTATATGGACTGTTGGTTGAACTGCCAGAAGCAATCGTTCCACTGATAAGTCCAGTAGTCGTATCTATGGACAATCCGTTTGGAAGTCCAGAAGCGGAATATGTTAGTCCGTCCTCGTCAGGATCAGTAGCAGTGATCTGTAATGTAACCACATCGCCTTCAGCACTATTCTGCACGCCTGGATGGGTAACCACAGGTACCCCGTTGACCGCAGCAGCTGATACGTTCCAAGTAAAGGTGATTGTAGCAGATTCAGAAGGTGTGCCGTCATCCGTTACCGTAACCTCAACAGTATAAGGACTGTTTGTAGCAGCGCCCGTTGAAATCGTGCCACTGATAAGTCCAGTAGCAGAATCTATCGATAGTCCGTTTGGAAGTCCAGAAGCGGAATATGCTAATCCATCACCATCTGGGTCCGTAGCAGTGATCTGCAAACTGATCATATCGTCTTCAGCACTATTCTGCACGCCTGGATTGGTAACCACAGGTGCACCATTTACCGCGGTAGCTGATACGTTCCATGTAAAGGTAATTGTGGCAGACTCAGAAGGCGTGCCATCATCTGTAACCGTAACCTCAACGGTATATGGACTGTTTGTAGAAGCGCCCGTTGAAATCGTGCCACTGATAAGCCCTGTAGTCGTATCCATCGACAATCCGTTTGGAAGTCCAGAAGCGGAATATTTAAGTCCGTCTCCATCAGGATCCGTAGCAGTGATCTGCAAACTGATCACATCGTCTTCAGCACTATTCTGCACGCCTGGATTGGTAACCACAGGTGCACCATTTACCGCGGTAGCTGATACGTTCCATGTAAAGGTAATTGTGGCAGACTCAGAAGGCGTGCCATCATCTGTAACCGTAACCTCAACGGTATATGGACTGTTTGTAGAAGCGCCCGTTGAAATCGTGCCACTGATAAGCCCTGTAGTCGTATCCATCGACAATCCGTTTGGAAGTCCAGAAGCGGAATATTTAAGTCCATCACCATCTGGGTCGGTAGCACTGATCTGCAAACTGATCACATCGCCTTCAGCACTATTCTGCACGCCTGGATTAGTAACCACAGGTGCACCATTAACAGCCGTAGCCGATATGTTCCAAGTAAAGGTGATTGTAGCATATTCAGAAGGTGTGCCGTCATCCATTACCGTAACCTCAACAGTATAAGGACTGTCGGTTGAACTGCCAGAAGCAATCGTTCCACTGATAAGCCCTGTAGTCGTATCTATGGACAATCCGTTTGGAAGTCCAGTAGCGGAATATATAATATCATCTCCATCAGGATCCGTAGCAGTGATCTGCAAACTGATCACATCGTCTTCAGCACTATTCTGCACGCCTGGATTGGTAACCACAGGTGCCCCGTTGACCGCAGTAGCTGATACGTTCCATGTAAAGGTAATTGTGGTAGACTCAGAAGGTGTGCCGTCATCCGTTACCGTAATCTCAATGGTATATGGACTGTTGGCTGAAGCGCCAGCAGCGATCGTGCCACTGATAAGCCCTGTAGTCGTATCTATGGACAATCCGTTTGGAAGTCCAGAAGCGGCATAAGTTATATCATCTCCATCAGGATCCGTAGCACTGATTTGCAAACTGATCACATTTCCTTCAGCACTATTCTGCAATCCCGGATTAGTAACCACAGGTGCTCCGTTGACCGCAGTAGCTGATACGTTCCAAGTAAAGGTGATTGTGGCAGACTCAGAAGGTGTGCCGTCATCTGTTACCGTAATCTCAACTGTATATGGACTGTTTGTAGAAGCACCCGTAGCAATCGTACCACTGATAAGTCCAGAAGTCGTATCTATCGACAATCCTATTGGAAGTCCAGAAGCGGAATAAGTAATATTATCTCCATCAGGGTCATTAGCAGTGATCTGTAAGCTGATCACATCATCTTCAGCACTATTCTGCACTCCCGGATTAGTAACCACAGGTGCACCATTTACCGCTGTAGCTGATACGTTCCAAGTAAAGGTGATTGTGGCAGACTCAGAAGGTGTGCCGTCATCTGTTACCGTAATCTCAACTGTATATGGACTGTTGGCTGAAGCGCCAGCAGCGATCGTGCCACTGATGATTCCTGTAGCAGAATCTATCGACAATCCGTTTGGAAGTCCAGAAGCGGAATAAGTTATATCATCTCCATCAGGATCCGTAGCTGTAATCTGCAAACTGATCACATCATCTTCAGCACTATTCTGCACTCCCGGATTTGTAACTGCCGGAGGCATATTATTAGGATTTGGAACTACGATAATTGTAACTTCATCTGAACTAGAATCATTTTCATCATCGGTTACCGTAAGATTAAACACATAAGTACCTGGGATTAAATCGTTGGCCGTTAAATTTGGAGTATCAGCTCCAACCAAAGTGGCTGTACTTGGACCACTAATTTGAGTCCATAAGAACGTCACCTCGCCACCATCCGGATCACTTCCCTCTCCATTTAGAGTTATCGAATTTTCAGGTGAGGTTATGCTTTGATCTACTCCTGCATTAACAATTGGTGGCCGTGATTGCACAATTTCCAAACCAGAAATTTTAGGATATTCTTTCACTGGAATCAAAGTTACCGTAAGAGCCCCATCAGTCACCGCTATGTTTTTGAATGTTTCCACCACAGCCGTAGCCGCACCACCTGCTGCAATAACAATATCATAATTTTCGATGCGCTTGGTTCCGTTTTCTATATCAATGGTAAACACCCTAGACCCCACACCTCCAGCTGACGCTGGTTCAGCAACATTATAGAATATTTCCGCAAAGTGTAAGCTGAGATTATGTAAACCATTTTCTACTGGAATTTCATAGGTAAGACCTGTTGGATCAGTAGTAAATCGTTCCGTTTGATACAACGCATCATTTTCCGTATTCGCTATAGGTGTTATATTCTCATATTCGGCACCACCAGAGTAATATTGATCAGCATCCCATTGCACCCCATTAAAATTCAAAGCAGGGCCTCCGGAATTTATTCGAACTGCTAACACATCGCTAGTAACCGTAAGAACCATCTCATCATAAGCGGAATCATTATCGTCATCAGTAGCCGTTAATCTGAATATATAGGTACCTTCGACCAAATCAGAAACAGACAGATTATCTGTTGTCTCATTATTTAATACTGCGGTGTTTGGACCACTAATTTGAGTCCACAGATAGCTACTTATAAATCCACCATCAGGATCATAAGCTGATCCGTCCAATACCATTGAATTGTTAGGCAATGAAATAGTTCTATTGCCTCCAGCATCAACAATTGGAGGTAAAGAATTACTTCCAGTGAGTAAAACTTCTATGCCTGAAACTTTTGGAAAATTCACGACTCCTGTGAATGTTATTGTCAAATCTCCGTCATCTACTATAATACCCGTAAAATGTTCAATTACTGCAGTTGCACTTCCTCCAGCCGCAACAACTATATCATAATTAGTCAGTTGCTTTTGACCATCTTCTATGGACACATTAAATACACGCGAACCTTCTCCCCCAGAGGAACCAGCACCTAATACGCCAAAATAAATCTCAGCAAAATGGAGATTAAGATCATATGTTCCTGATTCAACAGGAATATTATAAACCATCGTTCCTGAGGTTGAATATCGTTCTGTTTGGTATAATTCATCATTGGCAGTGTTCGCGATTTTAATGACATTGGTTGATGAATCTCCTTCACTGAAAAACTGATCTTCTGACCATTCGAGATCTCTAAATATAAATTCAGGACCTCCAGAATTAATCCTTATAGCCAACACCTCTGCTAGAACGCTAACTGTAACTTCGTCAAAAGCTGAATCATTCTCGTCGTCAATAGCCGTTAATCTAAAAGTATAATCTCCTTCAACAAGATCGCTAACAGTTAGCTCTGCTGTGGTATTTCCGTTGAAAGTAGCAGTATTCGGCCCACTGATTTGAGTCCATTCATAACTACTCATAATACCACCATCCGGGTCATAGGCAGATCCGTCCAGTACAACCAAATTAGTTGGCAGTGTTATTACTTTATCCTCGCCTGCATCAACAATTGGAGGCAATGAACCACTACCACTAACAAACACTTCAATTCCTGATACTTTTGGTGACTCCGTAATGGATGTAAAAGTTATTGTTAAACTTCCATCCTCTACTATAATATCTTTAAAGTTTTCAATAACGGCAGTTGCACTTCCTCCTGCGGCAACAACAATATCATAGTTGCTGAGTTGGTGCTGTCCGTTTTCAATACTCACATTAAAAATTCTCGAACCTGCACCTCCGTCTGCGCCGTCACCTGGTACGCCAAAATATATCTCAGCAAAGTGCAAGTTCAAATCGTAAGTGCCTGATGGCACCGGAATATCGTAAACCAATGTTCCTGAGGAAGAATATCTTTCTGTTTGATAAAGTTGATCATTTCCAGTATTTGCTATGTCGATATCGTTTGAATAGAAATCGCCACCATTGTAATATTGATCTTGTGACCAATCTATTGTTTCATAAGTATAATCAGGACCACCCGCATTAATTCTAATTGCCGGCATTTGTGGCAATACGCTGACTGTAACTTCATCAAAAGCAGAAGCATCTTCATCATCAGTGACAGTTAGCTTGAACACATAATCGCCTTCAATTAAATCACTGGCAATAAGTTCGGCCGTAGTATTACCACTTAATGTTGCTGTATTTGGTCCGCTAGTTTGCGTCCATAAGTAAGTGACCTCACCACCATCAGGATCACTTCCAGTTCCGGTCAATACAACATTATTTGTAGGTAAATATACTTCCTGATCTTCTCCTGCATCAACAATTGGGGATAAGGAACCACTACCACTCACAAATACTTCAATTCCTGATACTTTTGGTGACTCCGTAATGGATGTAAAAGTTATTGTTAAACTTCCATCCTCTACTAAAATATTTTTAAAGTTTTCAATAACGGCGGTCGCACTACCTCCTGCGGCAACTACAATATCATAGTTACTGAGTTGATGCTGTCCGTTTTCTATGCTCACATTAAAAACTCTTGAACCTGCACCACCTTCTGATCCCGAATCTGGGACTCCAAAGTAGATCTCTGCGAAATGAAGATTTAAATCGTACGTTCCAGATGGAACTGGAATATCATATACCAAAGTCCCTGAGGAAGAATATCTTTCCGTTTGGTAGAGCTGATCGTTTGTTGTATTTGCTATTTCAATAGGGTTTGAATAGGAATCTCCACCACTAAAATATTGATCTTGAGACCAATCAACAGTATTAAAAGTAAAGTCTGGACCTCCGGAATTTATACGGATTGCCGCCATTTCTCCCAATACACTTACTGTAACTTCATCAAAAGCTGTAGCGCCTTCATCATCGGTAACAGTCAACCTAAACACATAGTCGCCTTCAATTAAGTTACTCACTGTCAAATCAGCTGTAGTATCCCCACTTAAGGTAGAAGTATTAGGCCCGCTAATCTGCGACCACATATAGGAAACCGCACCGCCATCAGGATCACTTCCACTACCATTCATTACAACGCTATTTGTTGGTAATATTAAATCTTGATCTTCACCAGCATTAGCTATTGGATCTGTTTTCAATATAATTGAAGTATTCTCGTAAATGCGTGGTATTTTATCATTAATCCATCCATTGGAAATAACATCCAAATCGCCATCATTATCTATATCTGTTACAATAGCGCCATCATGGTGTTCTAAATTAAGGCCACCGTCGTCCAATATATGGGTTATCCAAGTCCCGGAATTACAAAGATCATTCTCAAAGGCAATAAGACGTTTACCACCAAGCCATTCACCCACAACAATATCCATATCGCCGTCAAAATCAATATCAATAGCAAACACACTAAGACTACCAGTCACATTATCGCTCAATGTATGTTTTATCCATGGTTGCGTAGGATCTTCAGGCGCCTCGAACCAAGCAAATTCGTTAGATCCCTGTCCACCTCCTAATCCTAATTGACCTACAACGCCATCCAATCTTCCATCACCATTAAAGTCTGCCAGTTGTACTCTATCTGTAGTTGTGGCATACGAAATTCCTGTTGAGAAACTAGTCCAACTACCATTACCTTCATTTCTCAACCAATTAATTCCTTGGAAAAGATCTAAATCGCCGTCCCCATCTATGTCTCCTGCCTTGATACCTTCACCTGAAGAATTTCCACTGATATTTACCAAACTCCAAGTTCCCGTAGTTGGATCTGAAGAAGGGGTGAGCATTTGTACTGGCGAACCTGTACTTTCTGCACCATTCCAATTAATTGCCATTTGATATGGACTTCCCAGACCAAAGTTCCCACCAGCGATTCCTGCCAGGAAAGGTTCACTGTAATTAGTAGTTCCAGCTGGTATATTATTATATACGGTAAAATTACCCGAGCCATCATTCTTCGCCCACAACAATTGAGCACTTTTATATTCATTTCCTGTAGGACCAATCTGCGTTCCCAAAAGATCAACATGGCCATCGCCATCAAAGTCGTACATATGCACCACGTTGCCAAATCCACCACCAATGGTGTTTTTCACCCAGTTACCTGAAGCAGAACCTGGATTTTTATACCACCAACCTCCTGTAACAATGTCTTTAAGACCATCGCCATCTACATCATAATAAGGAAGGGTATAGACGGCGGTATAAGGGTTTTCTTCCAATTGATGCACCACCCAAGAGTCAGGAAAGGTCGTCGAATTACAAGTGGCTTGATCTGTAACAGCAACCATAATTTCGTCAAAAACGCCTGTTGGAACATGTGTCGCATCATAGAGTTCCAATCGAATAATATGACTACCTATACTTAGACCTTCAATTGTAAGAGGATCATAACTATAATGAGGTCCGATCAGCTCACCATCAATTGAATAATGCATATGAGTATCACCTTCGGCAATTACCCAATTATTGACACTAAAATTAATGTCAAAGGTCTGGTTAACATTTGCCCCGTTTTCAGGGTTTAAAATGGTGATTTTAGGTTCAAGATTAAATGTATCAGGCGATAAAATTTCTAATGCCGATAGTTTTGCACTATTTGTTATGCCTTCAAACTGTATGTTTACAAATCCGTCTGTTACAGAGACATTATTAAATTCTTTAACTAATGCAGTTGCAGGATTAGTTTCTGAAAGGATATCAAAATTATCCAACACCGTTATACCCTCAATTTTTACGTTAAAGACACGTGAACCTGGGCCTCCACCAGTTTCAACTCCGAAATAAAGTTCGGCAAAATGGAGTCGTATATCATACGCACCGGCTGCAGGCACAGGTACGGTATAGGTAAAGTTGCCATAGCGTTCTGTTTTATATAATGCATCATCCGTCGTTCCCGCAATCGGGGTCTCATTGCTATAAAGAGTCCCTCCAATAAAATTTTCGTCTGCAATAAAATTCTCTGAGTTATGAATCACATCTGGACCTCCAGCATTGATTCTAATTGAACTAATGGTAGAAAAAGAATAACTATCTGTTACTATTGGCATACCAGATATGTTTTTCACATTCTGAATCTGAAGGTTATATACTATATCTGAACTTAAAGTAGACACCTCTAATAAAACCGTGCGTCCGTCTGATTGCAGTACAGCCGAGGTAATGGTTACTCCATTATCAAGTGCATAATTGGTTAGCTCTTCTGCCGAAGATTTAGTCACGTATTCAGAAAAAACAACTTTCACTTGAGAATTGCCAATTGGCGCAACACTCCCCACTAACGGAGGAGAATTATCAAGGGATGCCCCTGCTCCTAAAAATTCGACATAATTTAAGTTGAATTTTTGATTAGGATTTGTGAATTTAAAAACAAAGAAAATATCATTTTTACCCCCCGGATCAGAAAACGTGGTTTCAACTGCAGTCCAAGAGTTTACACTACCCGTACCCAGTACGGTAGTAGTGGCCACTAAGGGTCCACTTGGACTACCTGTCCTAAGTTCAATTGTACCACCACCAACAGCAGCGGCCACCTTATACTTTACGGCGTTTATGTTTACAAGGTTTCTTCCAGAAAACGAAATATACCCATTATTACTTACCTCAATAGCCTTAAATCCGCCTTCCAACGGATCAGTATTCGGGATTATAGTCGTCCCACTTTGAGTGTCAAAAAACTCGGCCTCTTTTCGTTTGGGATGCAGCTTAATTTGATCAAAAGCGGTTAATCCTCCAGCATCTGTATAATTGGCATTTAAGACGAAAAATATATTCATATCGCCATCAGCACCATGCGAATTCCCATCATCCAACCTAATTGATTGAGGACAACCATTTAGAGTATTATCATCATGAAAATGATTAAGATGCCCTAAAGATGGTACTAAATTGACATCAGTACAATCAATATCGCCATCTTCCTCATCAGAAACTAATAAATTGACATTAATATCATCCTGCCAATTCATTAGTCCACCGTCAGGGGGTGAGATAAAATTAAATGATGCAGCATTATTTCCAGCATGAATTGTTATATTATTGACACCAATGCCCCCGTTACCATCGCTAACCTGTAATCGGACATTGTATGTACCAGCAACAGTATAGGTGTGTGATGGATTCGGGTCAGTATAATCAACTATTCCATTTCCATCCACATCCCATTCATAAGTCAATGATAAATCTCCATTAGGATCAGAGGTACCAGCACTCGAAAAATTAACAACTAATGGCAAACTTCCGTTATCAGGAGTTGCTGAGATTTTTACGTTAGGTGGTGCATTGGTAGTAATCCCCGTGTAATCGACTCTAATCAATCTTCCTGTTCCAACATTTTGTGGGCAACAGCCGGTTCCATAAGCCAAGATGTACATTTTACCATCTGGACCAATGGACATATCTATAAAACCATTAAAAGTGTTGGAACTTCCAGGAAATACCCCAGGAGCAAATCGTTTATTAGAAATAACATTTCCTTGCGCATCCATTTTAACTGCCCATATTCTACTCGTATTAAAATCATAATAGAAAAAAGCGCCGTCAAACTCTATTGGAAGCCTTTGTTGGTCCGTCAGGTTATTATTATAATAGTATATAGGGCCAGCAAAATAGCTCATATGTGCAAAATCAATCCAAGCAGGTATGGCTTCAGGTAAAGTAGTAGCACCCGTGTTCCATGTTGAAGTATTTTGTGGCGCAGAGGGATCATTATAATATGGTGATGGACTTCTGTAAGGTATTTCGTAGGCATCGTTATTTACCCCAGAAAAATATGGCCATCCATAATTTCCAGAAGATTTAGTTAAATTCATTTCATCTAATCCTGCAGGACCTAGTTGATTTTGCTCATCAGCATCCGGCCCTACTTCTCCCCAAAACAGCCAATCCGTATTATTTTTATCAACAAAAATTCTATACGGGTTTCTTGCGCCCATAACATAAATTTCTGGCCTGCTCAAAGGTGTGCCTATAGGAAAAAGATTATTTTCTGGAATTGTGTATGTACCATCAGGTTGTGGCGTAATTCTTAATATTTTACCTCTAAGATCATTGGTGTTGGAGGAGGATTTCTCAGCGCTAAAATCAGGGTTAGTTTCATTCCAGGCAGCATATAGATTATCATAGCCCGAGTTATCACCAGTAGCGATATAAAGATTCCCTTTAGAATCAAAATCCATGCCGCCACCTGAATGAAATTTTGCTGTACGGGATGTGGTCCATTCAAGCAATATTTTTTCCGAACTTACATTCAAGTAATCTCCGTTCATCTCAAATCGAGAGACGCGATTCACACTCTTATTAGCAGGCGAATAGGTTAAATAAATAAAATTATTTGTCAAGAAGTTAGGATCAAACGCAATCCCAAGCAATCCATCTTCAAGCTCATGGAACACTGATAAAGAGCCTGCTGACACAGAGGTTTGGCTATCCGTTTTATAAATAATTACCTCTCCATAACGATCCAAAATGAAAATCCGCCCATCAGGAGCAAACTTCATGGTTGTGGAATTTTTAAGGCCTGTAAGTAAGTCAACTTGTTGGAATTCATTCTCTAGTGCTGGCGGTAATTGAGCCTTAATTGAACCCCAAGAAAAGAACAAAAGAAGAACAAAAGAATAGCGTTTCAGTTTTAATTTATCGACAAGTATGACGCTTCGGCTATAAGTGCTTATTAAAACAAAGAGGATTAAAAAACTTAGAATTTGAAGGTAGGTTGCTTCCATAATTTACTGGTTAACAAGGAATTTAACTGCTTGATATTTATCTAATAAATATAGCTTAATATATAACTCATTAGAAGACACTATATAGTTATTCGTTGAAAACAAGATGTTTACCGTTTAAATACAATTCTTACACTTAAAATAAGAATCAACAAAAACAGATATTAGAAACGGTAGTCTTACACAGTTTCGTTAAATAAGACGCACTTAGTTATGGAAAAATAGAGGCAATAAAGAACATCAATCATGATAAGATTCCGACATTATGAAGATAGCCTAATTGTTACAATGACAAATTTTCATTAAATAAAATTCTTTTGTGATAAATTATTATATGACTTCATTTTTCTTCACTTACTCTTCAGTTTTAGTTGTAAAAATTGCTGTGACCCTATAGTTAAAACAGATAATTGTACCGGAATAAGTGATGTTTAATTTGCTTTCAGAAAAAATTTGTGACTATTATAAATATGAAAGACTCTACAGTAATCTGGAACCTTTCTATAAAATAACAAAACTAATATCCATCCGCTCTAAATTTTCAATAATTTATCACTGTTGAAGTTTATATTTCTCCTGATTGATGAACGTCCTGAGGATCCAACAGACATAGAACGTAATGTACTTGGCGAGGTGATTGCTTCCACATTTCATAAAGAAGCACACGAGCACTTTAAAATTGCCAATATCGTCTTAGAAATGCAAAACGTTTGGTAGAATGTGGACATGATGTGGTAATTCTATTGGGTTCTTACACTCGTTTGGCAAGAGCCTACAATATGGTTCAACCTATGTTTATAAAAATATTAAGTGGTGGTGTTAATGCCAACGCGTTACACAAACCAAAACGTTTCTTTGGTGCCGCGCATAATATCAAAAATGGTGGATCATTGACAATTATTGCAACACTATTAACTGAAACAGGTTCGAACTAAAATTGGGGTTTTTATTTATTAATTATTAGCCGTCATAATTCACGCAGTATTAAAACATTTTATTATGAATTAACTTAATTTTTCTTGTATCTATTTTCTTGTATCTATAGAATGAGTTTTCATTAAGAAACAAACTTTACTATTGGAGATTTTTAAATTTAATATGGTTCAAATAAGACATATTTTTAAATTAATAACAATAAAATTTGGTGTTTGCTCTTAGCCCATAACAGCGATTATGTACTTTTTATAAATATAATTGTAAGCAATTCTTACATTATTCTCCTATTAATCAGATAAGATTTATTAAATTTGAGAAATCCCCTCCAAGAATTAATAGCCGATAATCTTAAATTTTAAGTAAAACCTTACATAGGTTAGATTAAATATCAATTGATTAACATTAAAGCCTCTTATTGAATTAATTATTAGCACGCTAGGCATATTTAGAAATTGAATACATTAAGCAGACCTAGCAATAAATGATTAATACAATAAATGCTTTATAAATTAAAGATATATATGCTACAATCTCTTAGGCGAATATTGCTATGGACTTCGGATTCCTTAAAGGGAGGTAAGATTAAGACACATTATAATGACATTCATTCTATTCTGAAAAACCCAAATTCCTCTGAATCTAAAATCAAAAGGAACCAAAGTTTGAACAAACTTCTGAAACATGCTGTAAATACCACTTCATTTTACAAAGAATTTGCAGATTATGAATGTTTAGAGGACTTCACTGTTATTGACAAGAATATTATTCGCGACTACTATGAAGATTTCAAATCTTCTCTGCATAAGAATAAAAATAATTATTCTGCATATACGAGTGGTTCTACAGGTACACCTTTTAAATTACTACACGACAATAACAAACGGGACAGGAATTCTGCCGATGTTATATATTTTGCTAAGAAAGCAGGATTTGAAATTGGTCACAAACTATATTACATAAGGCAATGGGACGAATATAATAGTCCTAAGCCATGGATTTCGAAAATACAGAATATATATAAGCACCCCGTTTCCAAATTATCCAAACCAGATTTGGAAAATCTACTGCAAGACATGGCTAAGGACAAATCTTCAAAAGGAATAATGTGCTATGCATCAGTTCTAGATGAAATGATGAGTTATCTAGAAAGCACAAACAATAAGCCTAAGATAAAAAATATAAAATCTGTAATTGCCATTTCCGAATCTTTAAAAGAGAATGTTAGAATAAGTATGGAGAATTATTTTGGAATTCCCGTAGTTTCACGTTACTCAAATGTCGAAAATGGAATTTTGGCTCAACAAAATTTAGGCTCAAGGGACTTTCAAATTAATTGGGCTAGCTATTTTATAGAAATATTAGATATGCATAGTAACGCACCAGCCAAACCAGATGCATTAGGACGTATTATAGTTACCGATTTGTACAACTATTGTATGCCAATGATAAGATATGATACTGGAGATGTAGGACAGTTTTCCGTAACAAATAATAACGGAGAACAACATATTACATTGAAAAGAGTAGAAGGCAGAAAATTGGATATGATATCTAATACCAAAGGAGAAATGATGTCTCCATTCTTGGTGTATCATATTTTGAAATATCCTCATATAATTCAGTACCAATTTATCCAAGAGAACCAAAATGCATACAAAATTAAACTTAATGTATCATCAAAGTTCAACAGTGCGCAAGATATTGTCACAGAGTTCAAGCAACACTTAGGTAGTGACGCAGACATTAATTTGGAATATGTAAATGATATTCCATTGCTTTCTTCAGGAAAAAGAAAATTTGTAATTAACAACTACAACGAAACCTTAGAGCAAGCGAAAGTGTAACATTATTACTTGTATAATTATATTAAATAGACAATGTTAAATGAAATCTAATTGCAATATTTCTCCTTTTGAAACATTTCCACTATTATATTCATGATGATATTGCCTAATTAATATGAATCCCGATTAAAATGAAAAATATTGTTATTATAGGAGCCTCTGGACATGGAGGAATGGTATTAGAATGTGTAGAAAAAGAAGGTAAATATTCCGTGTTAGGGTTTTTGGACACATACAAGGAAAGAGGAACGGCCTATAATGGATTTGAAATATTAGGAAACGAAAATGATATTCTCCATTTAATTGAACAATATAAACTTTTTGGTGTCATTATAGCAATAGGAAATAACTGGATAAGAAAGATGATGGTGGACAAATTAACAGCTTTAAAACCAGATCTCCGTTTCGTCACAGTTATTCATCCTAGCTCAATAATAAGCAGGAATGTTCAAATTGGAAGAGGCACGGTTATAATGCCTGGGACAATTATCAATTCCAATTCTAAGATTGGAGACTTTTGTATCCTGAATACTAATGCTTCATTAGGGCATGATGGTGAAATGAAAGACTACTCAAGTATTTCTCCCGGCGTTTGTACCGGAGGAAATCTCATACTTGGTGAATACTCCGCAATATCTTTAGGGGCAAATATTATAGAAAACATTACTATTGGAAAACACAGTATCATAGGCGCCGGTTCACTTGTAGTTAAAAATGTAGAAGATAAATCTTTAGTGTATGGTTCCCCTGCGCGCCCTATTAAATATAGATCCAAAGAAGACCCCTATTTAAAAGGTGACAAGTCAATTCAGAAATTTAATGGATTACATTCTAAAAAATCTAAATTACATCTATAAATGAAGTCTCAATAAATATGTTTAAGAATACATGATTGCGTTTTAGATAACGCTAATTAAATTAAAGAGTAATCTAATTCACATCCTCCATGTTTTGTTCGGGAAGATTTGTTAAATAAGCTGATGTAATCAAATTGAATCAATCTCTAATTAGTGCAAATCGTTCACTTTAGGGCATAAAAAAATCCATTCTAAAAGAATGGATTCCTTATATAATTTAGGATAGTTTCCTTATGATAAAGAAGCAATATGCATAGCTAATCCTGATTTTAAATTAGCAGCTTTGTTAGAATGAATAATATTCTTCTTAGCTAATTTATCAATCATTGCAGAAACTGCAGGAAGCATTTCTTGCGCTGCCTTTGCATCTTCTAACTCACGTAACCTCTTAATAGCGTTACGAGTTGTTCTGTGTTTATACCTGTTGGTTAAACGCTTAGCTTCACTACTTCTGATTCTTTTTAATGCTGACTTATGATTTGCCATTTTCTTTCTTTCTTATTAAAAAATTGTAGCCCGTAGGGGAATCGAACCCCTCTTACCAGGATGAAAACCTGGCGTCCTAACCGATAGACGAACGGGCCATTTGTTTTATTGCGAGTGCAAATTAATAACTTTTTTTATCAATATGCAAACTTTTCAAATGAACTCACAAAAATATTTTTTTTTGTGAACCTGTCTAACATTAAAGATGATTATTAATGTCTTTCAGCGGGTGCAAAAATACAACTATTTTTAAATGTTGCAATACCTAAACAAACTTTTTTTAAAAATTTTTAATAAGCCTTAGCAAAAAGCACTCTCCCAGTAGAGGGTTTCCCAGTAAACACGCAGGTTCCGGCTTCTTTTTCTTGATCTAAAGGCACACATCTAATCGTTGCTTTTGTGATTTCCTTTATCTTCTCTTCAGTTTCAGCTGTACCGTCCCAATGTGCTGATATAAAACCAGTTTTGGTATTTAAAACTTCCTTAAACTCATCAAACGTTTCAACTTTAGTAATATGCGAATTTCTAAAATCGAGTGCTTTTTTGAATAATGTCTCTTGAATTTCTTTAAGTAAACCATCAATTTTGTCGACTAGGCCATCTTGAGATACATTTTCCTTAGATAAAATATCCCTACGCGCCAGCTCAACCGTATTGTTTTCTAAATCTTTTGGACCAATAGCAATACGCAACGGCACACCTTGCAATTCATATTGTGCAAATTTTGCTCCTGGACGCTGTGTGGTACGATCATCATACTTACAACTGATGCCTTTTGATTTGAATTGGCTAATTAACTCTTTTACTACAGCACCAATTTGCTCTAATTGTTCATCAGTCTTATGAATAGGTACAATCACTACTTGAATTGGAGCTAAATTAGGTGGCAACACCAATCCTTTATCATCGCTATGCGTCATAATCAAGGCTCCTACCAAACGTGTAGAAACGCCCCAAGAGGTCGCCCATACATAATCTAGCTTTCCTTCATTGTTTGTAAACTTAACATCAAAAGCCTTCGCAAAGTTCTGCCCCAAGAAATGTGATGTTCCCGCTTGCAGTGCTTTCCCATCTTGCATTAAGGCCTCAATACAATAGGTTTCTTCGGCCCCTGCAAAACGTTCACTTTCTGTTTTCACACCTTGAATCACAGGAATAGCCATAAAGTTTTCAGCAAAATCAGCATAAACCTGATTCATCAACTGTGCTTCAGCCAATGCTTCCGTACGTGTTTCATGAGCGGTATGTCCTTCTTGCCATAAAAACTCAGCAGTTCTTAAAAACAAACGCGTTCTCATTTCCCAACGCACCACATTGGCCCATTGGTTTATTAATATTGGCAGATCGCGGTAACTTTGGATCCATCCTTTATAGGTATTCCAAATAATAGCCTCACTGGTTGGTCTTACTACAAGCTCCTCTTCTAGCTTTGCTTCCGGATCTACACGTAATTTTCCTGGGTTGTCAGGATCATTTTGTAATCTATAATGTGTAACCACAGCACATTCTTTTGCAAAGCCTTCTGCATTCTTCTCTTCTGCTTCAAACAGACTTTTAGGTACAAAAAGTGGAAAATAGGCGTTTTGGTGACCTGTTTCCTTGAACATTCTGTCCAATTCAGCTTGCATTTTTTCCCATATCGCATAGCCATAAGGTTTGATGACCATACAACCTCTAACTGCCGAGTTCTCAGCTAAATCAGCCTTGACTACCAGTTCATTGTACCATTTGGAATAATCTTCCGCTCTGCTTGTAAGATTTTTACTCATTGCCTGTATCTTGGCACAAAAATTGTGCTTATGTTAATTAAATAAATAGTTCGACAAAACTAACTATTTTTGTAATGTTCAACAATAAAAACAAACAGATATGCAATTTAAAACCGACATACTAAAAAAATTGCCATTCTTTGTTGCACTAAGCTCTATTTTCGTTTTAGCTTCTTGTGGCTCATACCAGTACGCTGGTTATGACAATGATGGTATTTACAGATCAGAAGTTCCACAAGGACAACGTTATGAAGAAGCTCCTCAAGGCTATTATGAAGATGTAAAAGCCAACAATAACAGTTACTACAAGGACTATTTCAGTCAAAAATCTCAAGAGTTTGGAGATTTTGCCCAAAACGATAACGTGATTTTTACGGATATTGATTCCTATCAGAGCGAGTACACTGAACAAGAAGGTGATATCGTTTATGAAGATGGATATGCGGGATGGGGTCAGGACAGCCAAGATATAGACATCACTATACATTATAATACGAATAGCTGGTATCCATATAGTAGATATGGATATTACAACCCTTACCGAGCGTGGGGCTATATAGGTTGGGGCCACTCCAGATTCTATGATCCGTATTGGACGTATGGTAGCTATGGCTATTATGGCGGTGTACCTTATGGTGGATTCTACCCTTACTATGGTTATAATTACGGTTACGGATATGGCTATGGCTACAATTATGGCTACTACGGACATTCTCCTTATTATGGTTATAACTACAACAACCATTATAACAATAGCAGAACGTACTCTTATAGTAATAGTAGACGCGCTACATCATCCGTTAATCCAAATCGTTCAACAACGACGTTGAACAGAAATTCTAACGCTACAATAAATAGACGTTCTTCAACTATCAATAGAACAAATTCTAGTATTAATAGAACGAACTCTAATGTTGGTAGAAGAAACTCAGTTATTTCTTCAGAATCTAGATCAGGTGAAAATACTACAAGAAGACCTATTAATACCCGATCTAATACTGACAGTAGAGTAAGAAGTACAACTCCTACCAGAACTACGCAACCAGCAACAAGAACTAGAACCGAAAACAGGGTACAACCTACTTCGAGAACTAGAACTAATAACTCTGGTACTAGAACAAATAGTAGAAGTTCTTCTAGAGGAAGTGGGAACAATGTTTCGACACCGGTGAGATCGAATAGCAGTTATACGCCTTCATCAACCTCTCGTTCTACACCATCTGTTAGAAGTTCAAACACTGCACCTATGAGATCATCAGCTCCTGCAAGAGTTCCAACAGGATCTACAAGACGTGGTGGCAGATAAAATTCAGAATTATATAAATTTAAACATATGAAAAAGTTAAACTTACTGTTCATAGCAGCCCTATCTATGTCCAGTTTGATGGCTCAGGATATTACCGATGCCGTCAGGTATTCTCAGGACGAAGTTCAGGGAACTGCTAGATTTAGAAGTATGGGTGGCGCATTTGGCGCTCTTGGCGGCGACATGTCAGCAATTAGTATAAATCCAGCCGGATCATCAATATTCACTAATAGCCATGCGTCTATTTCAATTTCCAATTTAAGCACTAAAAACGATATCAATTATTTCAACGGCGTAAGCTCGTCATCAGACTCTAAGTTTGATCTCAATCAAACCGGCGTTGCTTTCATTTTTAATAATTTGAATGACAATTCTCCATGGCGGAAATTTGCATTGGGTGTTGCCTATGACAAGGTCACAAACTTTGAAAATGCGTGGAATGTGAGAGGCATTAACACCAACTCAAATTCTATTGGTGATTATTTTCTTGGGTATGCCCAAGGTTTACGTTTAGACCAAATATCTGCGCTTGACGGCGAAAGTTTATCTACTGCCTATTCTGAAATCAACAATTTCTACGGCTTTGGAAATCAACAAGGATTTTTAGGATATGAATCCTATATTATCGAGCCTAATACAAACGATGATGGGAATACGCAATACACTTCTAATATTGTAGGGAATAATTTTGATCAGGAATACACCTATGCCTCCACAGGCTACAATGGTAAGTTCAGTTTTAACGCTTCAACCCAATACGGCGATAATTTCTATTTTGGACTTAATCTGAATTCGCATTTTATCAATTATGAAAAATATACCGATTTACGCGAATCAAATGCAAACGCTGGTTCTTTAGTGAAAGATGTACGTTTTCAAAACGGACTCTCTACTGTGGGCTCTGGATTCTCATTCCAAATTGGTGCCTTGGCAAAAATAAATGAAGCACTTCGTGTGGGACTATCTTATAACTCTCCTACTTGGTATACTATTTCTGATGAAACCACGCAATACCTCGGTACGGTCAGAAATGAAAACGGCTCCAACGTTACACAGATTATAGATCCGTTTGTTGTTAATGTGTATCCGGATTACAAATTGCAGACTCCAGGAAAAGTAACAGGAAGTTTGGCTTATGTTTTTGGCGATAAAGGCTTGATAAGTTTTGATTATTCAAGAAAGGACTATGGAAGCACGAAATTCAAACCTACTTCTGACACTTATTTCTCATCACAGAACAGCTTAATGAGTGATGTGCTAAAAAATGCTTCAACGTATAGATTAGGTGGTGAATACAGAATTAAGCAAGTGAGCTTGAGAGGTGGCTACAGACTAGAGGAAAGTCCTTATAAAAATGATTCGTTTTACGGAGATTTGAATGGCTATTCTTTAGGTCTTGGATATAACTTTGGAAGTGTAAATCTTGATTTAGCCTATGAGCATTCGCAAAGAGAATACAACCATCAATTATATACTGTAGGTCTTACTGATGCCGCACAAATTGATTCCCAAGTTAATAACGTGACTTTAACTTTAGGGTTTAAATTGTAAGTTTCATACAGATAATTAAACATTAAAAGCACTCTTTATACGGAGTGCTTTTCTGTTTAAAGCCATTGAATCTTGAACTAAAACACATAAAGGTTTTGCGCTTTTTTACCGGCAAAATGATGATCTTAATCTAAGATTGGAAACATTATAAACAGTTGTAAAAGTTACCACGCAATAAAATATCGAAGCCAATGCTATGATTTTATATTTGTTTATCTTTGCAACTTATTTCAATTAAAACACGCCATTGACAACGTTGAGGCTGCTGATGGATTTACAAAAACGAATATGAATACAGATAAAAATATACAAGATATTGATGCTTTTGGTGATGATCACGTAGGCACATCTGCAGATACACCTATGCGAAGCGATGCTTTTAAGCTTTCTTCTGAAGAAAAAATTGACATCATTAAGGATGATGTAAGGCATATTATGGAAACTTTGGGGCTAGATCTTACGGATGATAGTCTTCAAGGTACTCCGCTACGTGTAGCTAAAATGTTTGTAAAAGAAATCTTTGGTGGTCTAAATCCAGAGAGAAAACCAAACGCCTCTACTTTTGAAAACAAATACAAGTATGGCGAAATGTTGGTTGAAAAAAACATCACCCTCTACTCTACTTGTGAGCACCATTTGTTACCAATTGTTGGTAGAGCGCATGTAGCTTATATTAGTAAAGGTACTGTTGTTGGTCTTTCTAAAATGAACCGCATTGTAGATTATTTTGCTAAAAGACCTCAAGTACAGGAGCGTTTAACCATGCAAATTGTGCAAGAATTACAAAAGGTATTGGGCACTGAAGATGTTGCTTGTGTTATTGACGCCAAACATTTATGTGTAAATTCTCGAGGCATTAGAGATATTGAAAGTAGTACGGTAACTTCTGAGTTTGGTGGTGCGTTTAAAGATCAGGACACCCGTCGTGAGTTTTTGGACTATATTAAACTAGATACAACTTTTTAATTTTAGTGTTTCTAGTTAGTAGCGTTATAAGCTTTTGCCAAAGTTTATAAAGATACTTTCTAGTTAATAATCGTTTTTATACTTTTAACAAAGAGCATTCTAATCATTAGAATTCATCTTTTTAAAGATTTGAATGTTATTGATTATATCAACGCAACATTTCTAATTTTCATTTTTCAGCAAAAAAATAAATCGCAAAATGCATCTTTACGACAAGCAACAAATAAAAATCTACAACTCCTTAACTGGGGAAAAAGAAGTATTCACACCTATCAGTGAGGGTTATGTTGGCATGTATGTGTGCGGACCGACTGTTTACAGCAATGTCCACTTAGGAAATGTGAGAACGTTTATGTCTTTTGATGTGATTTTCAGATATCTTAAACATTTAGGATATAAAGTCCGTTTTGTAAGAAATATTACAGATGCGGGCCATTTGGAAAATGATGCTGATGTTGGGGAAGATCGTATTGCAAAGAAAGCGCGTTTAGAAGAAATTGAACCGATGGAGGTTGTACAACGTTACACTGTTGACTTTCATAATATCTTAAATAAATTCAATTTTTTACCGCCAAGTATTGAGCCTACAGCAACGGGGCATATTATTGAGCAGATTGAAATTATCAAAAATATTCTTGACAAAGGTCTCGCTTACGAAGTTAATGGATCTGTATATTTTGATGTTTTAAAGTATAACGAAACGAAACCTTACGGGATTTTAAGCAAGCGTAATGTTGAAGATTTGATGCACAATTCGCGTGAACTTGACGGTCAATCAGACAAGAAAAACCCTCAGGATTTCGCACTTTGGAAAAAAGCGGAACCACAACATATTATGCGTTGGCCTTCACCTTGGAGCGATGGTTTCCCAGGGTGGCATTTGGAATGTACTGCTATGAGCACCAAATATTTGGGCGAACAGTTTGACATCCACGGTGGCGGAATGGATTTAAAATTCCCACACCACGAATGTGAAATTGCACAGGCAGAAGCCAGCAATGGCAAGCCACCAGTAAACTATTGGATGCACGCCAATATGCTCATCATGAATGGTAAGAAAATGGCGAAATCTACCGGAAATTTCATTTTACCTACTGAAATATTCACCGGAGACAATCCTCATATTACCAAATCATTTTCGCCGAGCGTTGCACGTTTCTTCATGCTTCAAGCACATTATAGAAGCATTTTAGATTTTACGAATAACGGTCTTTTAGCGAGTGAGAAAGGCTTTTTCCGATTGATGGATGCTATTAATGCGTTAGACGATTTAAAATCAGCTGGCACCTCAACATTCGACATTAAAGAATGGCAACAGAAATGTTATGATGCCATGAACGACGATTTCAATTCGCCAATACTTATAGCGAACTTATTTGAAGCCGTTAAATATATCAATCAAATAAAAGAAGGAACAGCCACGATTAGGCAAGAGGATTTGGACTTGTTAAAATCTACGGTGAACACCTTTGCGTTTGATGTTTTAGGATTGGTTAATGTGAAGGAGTCTGAAAATGGAACAGATAAACTTTCAGGAGCTGTAGAATTATTGATCCAATTAAGACAAGAAGCGCGAGCTAATAAGGATTTTGCTATGTCTGATAAAATTCGTGATGAATTGGCAGCAGCAGGAATCCAATTAAATGACGGTAAAGAAGGCACAACCTTTACGACCAACTAAAGTGGTATCGTAAACATAGAGGTTTGACGTAATGTTTTTTACATTATTTCAAACCTCTAATAAACCAACAGCTAATTTCAATTCAAAGCATTGAAAAAAATTCTTACATACCCATTTTTGTTGCTGATAAAGGTCTATCAAACTTTCATCTCTCCATTAACACCTGCTAGTTGCAGGTATCAACCAACGTGTTCACAATATTCGAAGGAAGCTCTAGAAAAACACGGATTATTTAAAGGTGGCTGGTTGGCAACAAAGCGTATTTTTAGCTGCAATCCTTGGGGCGGAAGCGGATATGATCCTGTCCCTGAAAAGCACAAACACTAAGTTTTAAAACTTTCTATATTCCAGCAATTCTACTTGGAATTATTTGCTGTGCATGAACTTCATTCATCGCATTCCCTATCCTCCCATTTTACTAAAGCTTTTGTAAATTTTAAAAGCATTCACGCTTATTACTTTTCAAAATATTATATTTACCCTTCTAATTAAATTAAACAGCATGCACGCACTTAAATTTGTCTGGGATCCTACCAAAGGCATCGATATTCTTGGTTTTACATTACATTTCTACAGCGTTATGTGGATTGTAGCTTTCATCTTAGGTTTCCTAATTATGAAGCGTATTTACAAACAAGAAAACCAATCAGAAGAATCCCTAGACTCATTATTTATATATTCCGTAATCGGGATTATGTTAGGTGCTAGATTAGGACATGTGATCTTCTACCAACGCGAACTGTTTAGCGAAGATTTTTTCAGCATATTTTTACCTGTCAAGTTTAAAGGCGGCTTCGAGTTTACCGGATTTCAAGGATTAGCGAGTCATGGTGCAGCCATCGGGATGATTATCTCCATGTACCTTTACAACAAAAAAGTATTGAAAAAATCAGTGCTCTGGATTTTAGATCGCGTAGTCGTTCCTGTAGCGGCAGGTGCTGTATTTGTACGATTAGGAAATTTTATAAATTCTGAAATTGTAGGAAAACCAACAGGCACTGATTTTGGGGTTGTTTTCGTTCAAAACGGAGAAGCTTTCCCAAGGCATCCAGCGCAGCTTTATGAAGCATTCTGTTATATTTTTGTATTCATCGCACTTTGGTTTTTCTATTGGAAAACTAAAAAAAGCGAGCAACAAGGTTTCCTTTTTGGACTCTTTTTAGTCTTGCTATGGGCTATCCGCTTTTTTGTGGAATTCATGAAAGAACCTCAAAGCGAACATGAATATATTGCTACCTCAGCACTTAATACAGGTCAGATGCTCAGTATACCATTTATACTCATAGGATTGTATTTCATGTTTATGTATAAACCCAAAAAACAACTCGCCTAATGAAATTACATGCATTTAAAATAGCAGCAATGTTAACTTTGGGTGCTTGCTGCATTCCTTTACAAAGTTGTAAGGAAGAGCAAAAAACAATTAAGCCTGTCGTTGTCGAATTTAAAAAAGAAGGCGAATTGGTGCTCAAAAAAGCTAATGACAGCATCATTAAAACAATAGATATTGAAATTGCTGATGACGAATACCAAACTCAAACGGGCTTAATGTATCGTGATCAAATGGATATGGATAAAGGAATGCTTTTCATATTTCCTGAAGAGGAATTCAAAGCCTTCTACATGAAGAACACCAAAATCGCTTTAGACATTATCTATATAGACAGTAATAAAAATATTGTCAGCTTTCAAAAAAACGCAGAACCTTTTAGTGAAACCTCTTTGCCTTCGGATGCTCCAGCCAAATATGTACTGGAAATCAATGCAGGCTTAGCCGATAAATGGCAATTGGAAGTTGGTGATAAGATAGAATATAAAAGAATCGATTAAACTAAAGCTGAAGTTAAACACCTACTAACTTCAGCTTTTATTTTTATATCCAGTTTCCATCATCTCTAAGGTCAAAAACTGCTTCCTTCTATTTCGACAAGTTACCTCAGGACGCTTTACCTTTATTCTCCTCTATATAAGATCATTTTAAAGATCTTAAACACTTTTCAATACGATCATATATCTAAACCATAGAATAGCGTTCTAAGCAATTCATTAGGGCTATCAAGTCCTGTTAGCTTGATATCAACTTAAGATTGTTCGATTCTATAGAGCACAAAAAAAGCCACTCTAGGAGTGGCTTTTCTTATTAAACTAACATGTTACATGTTATATTTTTGAATTCTCATCTAATGTTTCACCTTTATCTTTTAAAGTGTCATACATTATTGGAGTTGCTATGAATATTGAAGAATATGTACCAACTACGACACCTACAATAATTGCAAATAACAATCCTCTTAACGAGTCTGCACCTAATAAGAACATTGCCAATAACACTACCAATGTAGTTAATGACGTATTTAAGGTTCTACTAACCGTGCTGTTGATTGCAAAGTTGATATTCTTACCACCTTTAAATCCACCACGCTCTAGTATAGTCTCTCTAATTCTATCAAAGATAATTACCGTATCATTCAATGAGTAACCAATTACAGTCAAAATCGCTGCAATAAATGCTTGGTCAATTTCCATTGAGAAAGGCATAAATGAGTAGGTCATTGAGAAAATACCTAATACAATAATCACATCATGGAATACAGCTGAAACCGCACCCAATGAGAATTGCCATCTCTTGAAACGTAATAAGATATAAAGGAACACCACTACTAACGATCCTAAAACAGCCCATAAAGACTCTTTTTTGATATCATCAGCAATTGTTGGACTCACTTTACTTGAGAACATTTTCCCGATTTTCTTATCGTCAGAACCTACTTTAAATTCTTCATAAGTAATTCCTTTAGGGAAATAAGGCACTAAGGTTTCGAAAAGTTCAGATTGAACTTTCTCATCTGCCTCAGCAGTATTCTCATCTACCAAATACTTAGTAGAAATCTTTAATTGATGTGAACTACCAATAGTTTTCACCTCAGCACTTCCAAAAGCTTTTAAAACATCAGCTTTAACTTCTTCAGGATTCACTTCTTGAGCAAAACGAACTTGATACGTTCTACCTCCAACAAAATCAATACCTTCATCTAATCCTTTAGTAAATAAAGAGAATAAACTTAAAACAATAGCTACTGTTGAAATGATGTAAGCTATTTTTCTCTTATTGATGAAATCGATGTGCATGTTTTGGAAAAGTCCTTTAGTAGCAGATGTTGAGAACGTTAAGCCTTTTCCTTTACTGATATACCAGTCAACCAATAATCTTGTGATGAAAATTGCAGTAAATAATGAAGTAACGATACCAATGATTAAGGTAGTTGCGAATCCTTTAATCGGACCTGTACCAAATACGAATAAGATGATCGCTGTTAATAAGGTAGTAATGTTTGCATCTAAAATTGAAGATAATGCATTACTAAATCCGTCTTTAATTGCTTCTGCCTGACCTTTACCTTTAGCCAACTCTTCCTTAATACGTTCGAAAATAAGAACGTTCGCATCAACCGACATACCGATTGTTAATACGATACCTGCTAAACCAGGAAGCGTCAATACCGCTCCTAATCCTGAAAGCACTCCAAAAATCAATAAGATGTTCAATAATAAAGCGATATCAGCAAATAAACCGCCTTTACCGTAATACAGAATCATCCATACTAATACTAATGACAATGCAATTAAGAATGATGTTGTACCACTTTCAATAGCTTCTTGACCTAAAGATGCACCAACTTCATCCGCTTGAACGATTGCCGCTTTAGCAGGAAGTTTACCAGCTCTTAATACGTTAGCTAAGTCAATAGCTTCATTAAGCGTAAATGATCCAGAAATCTCTGAATTTCCACCAGAAATAGGACCTGTAGTTACTCCAGGAGCAGAATACACAATATCATCAAGTACAATAGCGATTTGACTTTGTTGAGCATAAGCTTTTCCAGTCATTTCTTCCCAAATCTTAGCACCTTTACTGTTCATTTGCATGCTTACAGAAGGTTGATTTCTTTGGTTGTAAGCTTGACGTGCATCCGTAATAACAGCACCACTTAATTCTGGCGTGTTTTCTCTATTTCCTTTGATGGCGTATAAATCAATAAACTCACTACCTTTTGCTTGGATACCCCATGCAAATTTCACGTAACGTTGGTCTGCTGGCAATAAAGAACGTACTTCTGGTTTATTAAGGTAAGACATGATTTTGTCTTTGTCTTTCGCTTCAAAGGTTGCCACAACTGGACCACCAGAACCGTATCCTCTTAATAAATCTAAGATTGGGTTTTCACCAACTTCAGTAGAATCAGATGAAATTACACCTGTTAATTCTTTAATTTTGCTATCAGCATCATCAATTGTATCTGTTACAACTTCAGATTCTGCAACTTCATTTTTAGCAGTTTTATTTACTAGTGGCTTTAAAGCTTCATTGGCTTGTGCCAAGAACGGAAGAAATTCTTCTCCTTTGTAAACATCCCAAAACTCTAACTGTGCAGTACTTTGTAATAAGTTTTTAACACGCTCAATATCCTTAGCACCTGGAAGCTCAACAAGAATACGTCCTGTGTTTCCTAATCTCTGAATGTTAGGAGATGTAACCCCAAATTTATCGATACGCTTACGTAATACTTCGAATGCAGAAACGATAGACTCATCAACTTTTTGCTCGATGATAGGCTTAACATCCTTATCAGTCATATCAAAAGTGATCTCTTCACTTAAGGTTCTGTTCGCAAAAATATCAGGAGATGCTAACTTTTGATTGCCTTTAATTTTTTCAAAAGCGATAAAGAAGTCTTCAACATAAGAGTTTTGACTGTTCTTCTGAAGTTCAGAAGCATCATCTAAAGCCTTATTGAATACAGGGTCTTTACTGTTATTTGCAAGACCTTTTAAGATATCTTTTACAGAAATTTCAAGAATAACGTTGATACCACCTTTAAGGTCAAGCCCCAAATTCATGGCTTTATCTTTCACCTCATCATAGGTGAAACTAGCCACACCAATATTAAATACTTCTTGATTTGATAATGAATCTAGATATCTAGCTTCATCTTGAGCCCTTTTTGTTGGGTCGTCAGATTTAAGTGCTGCGATTTGCTCAGCACGATCTTCAATCTGGTTAGCTTTGAATGTAAATGAAAGCTGGTAAATACTTACCAACCCAAATAACACAGCAAACAGCTTTACTAATCCTTTGTTTTGCATTACTTTAATTTTTTTAAGTCAAATTTTTAAACGCGCAAATATAGAATTTACGGTCAATTTGACAATTGTTTTTTATGATTATGTACGAATTGTTCCGTGTTCCCAAAAGCTCGATTAAAAAGCTTGTAAATACCATGGGAAACACACTTGGAAGAAATTATAGAAAAGAAGTCTTTAAACGTACGTTACAACTTCTAGCCCTTTATGAGACGGGGCCTGCCCTGACCTCAGGGATTTTGTGTAAGCCATTATCTTTTATAATGGCGATGTAGTTCTGAACTGCAATTTTTATTTTTAAAGCTGGCGCAGTTGCGTCACTATAAAAATCGTCAGTAGGAATATAAAAATTAGGATTTAAAAATCGGTATTGTCCAGACTTTAGCTCTACAGCATTTTTACCACCTAAATTAGATACTGTATTTTGACCGTCCTGAATCTCATAAACATCAAGATTATAGGCGACAGCATCATTTTTTGAAGGGAGTTGTAATGGTTCTTCTGATGTTTTATCTGCAACGAAACCTAAAGCGAGTTCCTTTTGCTTAGAAAGCATAGCTTTAATGCTCTCCACATTGGCATCACTATAATAGCTGATGACCATTTTGCCATCTTCTTGCTCAGTAACGTGAATATAAGCGACACCAATACGCTGCAATTGTTGCTCTACAATGGCAAGCGTATGTTGCGCATCTGTTGAAGAGCTATCGGCGTTGTTAAATTGTAATACAATTTCCTGATTAGGAACTGTAGCGCGCTGTTGCCCTAAAATGCCTCCAAGGACAGCCATGAAAATCAGGACTGCACTTAGGTACCATTTAGGTTGTATGTGTATATTTTGAATACGTTTCAACAGTTATAATTTGTGTCCTTTTGAAGATCTCAGATTCGAGTTTTCCAGCGGACTTACAAGCGGCAAATATAGGAAAAAAAATCCCGATAGCTATCGGGATTTTTTGTACAGTTTTTAGGTTTTATTGTTTTAATTACAACGGCTTACATTCCGAGAAGGTTATCCGTTTTAGTGTAGCCTTCAGGTGGTGTCATGATGAATTTATCGTCAGCAACTTTTTCAGCTTTTACCTCAGTCACCTCAGTTACCAATGTCATATTAAATCCTTGTTGTGCTAAATCCAAAGACATATACATAGGGAATCCTTTAAAATTGTCACCAAAAGCAGTTGTTTGTTGAGAAATGGCCTGTAATTTATCCGTAGCGTAAATAGCGCCTTTTACATCAGCCCCATCTTTTTTCATAGTCACATTGTATTTTACACACTCATAACCAAGAATATTTTTAGTCTCCGCAGTTTTTTCAATGTTTACATTTTCAAGATCAGCTTCAGATGGCGTCATATTAGCTTCCATGTATTTTTTGCCAATCATAGCGTTGTCCATCAACATTAACGATTTTTTTGAAGCATTATCTCCAATAAAAACAGTTGTGCCCGCCATTGGGTTAGTTGTTTCAGAACGCGTTTTATCATTTTTAAAATACGTTGTGGTAACCATTTCACCTAACATGGCCAACTGCGCATTCATTTGCTCATTATCACTAGACATCGTTTGTTTTGATACCACAACACCCTCAGTAATTTTCTCCTGAGCAAACATTGTTACACTCAAGCTTAAGGTTAATATAAAGAGTAATTTTTTCATAGTTTGATTTTTTAAAATTGAAATGGCAAGATATTAATATCTACAACTACTTCATTAAATATGGTTTAAAAATTTAAGTGCCTAAGCAAATTTGCTGATACATGCCGTAGAAACGACATACTTCAGCGCATCACTTAGGCACTTATGTATTAAAGTCTGTTGACTAATTATAATAGATCGTTAGTTTTACGAACGCCTTCAGCACTTTCTTGCATGTGTGCTTTTTCAGCATCGTTCAATTCGATTTCTACAATTTTTTCGATTCCGTTGCGACCTAAAATTACAGGCGCACCAATACAGATATCGTTTAATCCATATTCACCTTCCAATAATACAGAACAAGGGAACATTTTCTTTTGATCGCAAGCAATTGCTTGAACCAATCCGCTAACTGCTGCTCCAGGAGCGTACCATGCTGAAGTACCTAATAATTTGGTAAGTGTAGCACCACCAACTTTAGTCTCTTCCATTACTTGGTTCAATCTATCTTCTGATAAAAATTCAGATACAGGAACACTGTTACGAGTTGCCAAACGTGTTAATGGCACCATGCCAGTATCACTATGACCACCAATCACCATTCCGTCAACATCACTAATTGGAGCCTCTAAAGCTTCTGCCAATCTGTATTTGAAACGTGCAGAATCTAAAGCACCACCCATACCGATAATTCTATGTTTAGGTAAATCAGTAGATTTATGAACCAAATAGGTCATTGTATCCATTGGGTTACTCACTACGATAATGATGGTATTTGGAGAATTCTTGATTAAGTTTGATGATACATCCTTAACAATTCCTGCATTAATACCGATTAATTCTTCACGAGTCATTCCTGGTTTACGAGGAATACCTGAAGTAATCACACAAATGTCACTATCTGCAGTTTTAGAATAATCGTTAGTGACTCCTGTTATTTTGGTATCAAAACCGTTTAAAGAAGCGGTTTGCATTAAGTCCATTGCTTTACCTTCGGCAAAACCTTCTTTAATGTCCAATAAAACTACTTCACTTGCAAAATTTTTAATTGCGATATATTCCGCGCAGCTTGCCCCAACGGCTCCTGCTCCAACTACTGTAACTTTCATGTGTTTAAGTTTAAAATATTAAGATTAAAATGTTCCACAAATTTAACATTTTTAAACTATAATATATTTAAGATTGTCTTAAAAGGAAAAAAATATTTTGTTGCGCTTTTATCTCGCCAATACATTGCAAAACATCTGTCGAGCCCACTTAAAAAATATCATTAATCACAATCGTTTTTGATCGATAAGTTATAAAAATGAAAAAACCTCCTTAATGATTTAAGGAGGTTTTCTACTTATAAATTAACTATTGAGTTATCCGGATGTATTTAGGATTACTCGCATTGAAACTTTTAATTAAGCATCAATATTAGCATAAATTGCATTTTTCTCGATGAATTCTCTACGTGGCGGTACTTCGTCACCCATCAACATTGAGAAGATACGATCTGCTTCTCCTCCATTGTCAATTTGAACTTGACGCAAGGTACGGAACTCAGGATTCATTGTGGTATCCCAAAGTTGCTCCGCGTTCATCTCTCCAAGACCTTTATAACGTTGGATCCCTACACTTCCACCAAACTGTTCAGCAATCATATCACGCTCTTTATCACTCCAAGCGTATTCTTTTTTCTGACCTTTTTTAACCAAATATAAAGGAGGTGTTGCAATATAGATATGACCGTTTTCAATCAATTCCTTCATATATCTAAAGAAGAAAGTCAAAATTAACGTAGCAATGTGGCTACCATCGATATCCGCATCACACATAATCACCACTTTATGGTAACGTAATTTTGAAAGGTTTAACGCTTTACTGTCTTCTTCCGTACCAATTGTAACACCTAATGCGGTATAGATATTTTTAATCTCTTCGTTTTCAAAAACACGATGTGACATTGCTTTTTCAACGTTTAAGATTTTACCACGTAATGGCAAAATAGCTTGAAATGCTCTATCACGACCTTGTTTAGCAGTTCCACCTGCGGAATCACCCTCGACTAAAAACACTTCACATTTTGAAGGATCCTGTTCTGAACAATCGCTCAATTTCCCAGGTAATCCACCAATACTCATGACGGTTTTACGCTGTACCATTTCACGAGCTTTTTGTGCTGCGTGACGTGCTTGCGCTGCTAAGATTACTTTTTGAACAATGATCTTCGCATCTTCTGGATGTTCCTCCAAATAATCAGTCAACATTTCAGAAACCGCTTGACTTACAGACGCAGAAACTTCTCTATTTCCTAATTTAGTTTTTGTTTGACCCTCAAATTGTGGCTCTTGAACTTTTACTGAAATAATGGCAGTTAATCCTTCACGGAAGTCATCACCAGCAATTTCAAATTTCAATTTATCCAACATCCCTGATTCATCAGCATACTTTTTAAGGGTATGTGTTAAACCACGTCTAAATCCAGATAAATGTGTTCCACCTTCATGGGTATTAATGTTGTTTACGTAAGAGTGCAAGTTTTCAGCATAACTTGTGTTGTAAATCATTGCAACCTCTACAGGAACACCATTCTTTTCACCTTCAAAGTTAATTACTTCTTTAATTAACGGCTCACGGTTACCATCTAAAAATTTGATAAACTCTTTAAGACCTTCTTCTGAATGAAATGTTTCACCTTCAAAAGAACCATCATCTTTTTTAGTACGTCTGTCAATTAAATGGATTGTAATGCCTTTATTAAGGTAAGCCAACTCACGCATTCTGCTCGCCAAGGTATCATAACTATACTCTAAAACGTGGGTAAAAATTGATGGATCCGGCTTAAAAGTAACAACCGTACCCCTTTTATCAGTTTCACCAACCTTCTTAACAGGATACATTGGTTTCCCTTTCTCATATTCCTGTTCCCAGATTTCACCTTTTCTATAAACTGTGGCTTTTAAATGCTCAGATAATGCATTCACACAACTCACACCAACACCGTGCAATCCACCAGAAACCTTATAAGAATCCTTATCGAATTTACCACCGGCTCCAATTTTGGTCATTACAACCTCTAACGCAGAAACGCCTTCTTTTTTGTGCAAATCAATTGGAATACCACGACCGTCATCTTCTGTAGTGATCGAGTTATCTTCGTTGATAGTAACACTAATATTATTACAATGTCCAGCTAATGCTTCGTCAATAGAGTTATCGACAACCTCATAAACCAAATGGTGCAAACCTCTTACTCCAGTATCTCCAATATACATGGACGGACGCATACGTACGTGCTCCATGCCCTCGAGGGCCTGAATACTGTCTGCAGAATAATTATCCTTATTAAACTCTTCTTTCATATATAATTGTCTATTGTTTATTATAAATTTTATGTGTTATCCTATTTCGTAAAGCGATTAACCATAGAAAACTTCCATAAGAAATTTTCTTTCCAGCTGACTAAAAGCCACAAAAAAAATGATACTCACGCATCATTTTTGGATACTTACAAAGATAACAAAAAGCGAGGCCATTTGAAAGTATTTTACCGATAAACTCTTGAAATTATCAACATTTGTTAATTACTAAAAAATGTCTTAAATCGCCTAAAAAACACCTTAAAATGGATTTTACGTTATTTTAACATCTTCTAAAAACGCAAAAAACCTCAAAATCGCACAGAAGCTCGATTTTAAGGTTTTGAAATATATAATATTTGGTCAATTATGCTTTTACATAGGCATCAGAATGCACTTTTGCCACTGCTCTACCACTTGGGTCATTCATGTTTTTAAAACTCTCATCCCACTCTAAAGCAATTTTGGTGCTACATGCTACGGATGCTTCTTGAGGCACGCACAGGGCCGCTGCATCGCTTGGGAAATGTTCAGCAAATATAGATCTGTAGAAAAACTCCTCTTTGCTCGTTGGTGTTTGTAATGGGAACTTGTATTTAGCGTTTGCCAATTGCTCATCAGTCACTTCATGCTCAACCATTAATTTTAAGGTGTCAATCCAGCCATAACCTACGCCATCACTAAATTGCTCCTTTTGTCTCCAAGCTACGCTTTCCGGGATCATATCTTCAAACGCTTTACGCACCACCCATTTTTCCATACGCTCCCCGTTGATCATTTTATCTTGTGGGTTGATACGCATGGCAACATCCATAAACTCTTTGTCTAAAAATGGTACACGGCCTTCAATTCCCCACGCCGCTAAACTTTTGTTAGCACGCAAGCAATCGTACATGTGGAGTTTGCTTAGTTTTCTAACAGTCTCCTCATGGAATTCCTTTGCGTTTGGCGCCTTATGGAAATAAAGGTATCCTCCAAACAATTCGTCAGCTCCTTCCCCAGACAACACCATCTTAATTCCCATTGATTTAATAACACGCGCCATCAAATACATTGGTGT
Source organism: uncultured Gelidibacter sp. (assembly GCF_947500795.1). Taxonomy (GTDB): domain Bacteria; phylum Bacteroidota; class Bacteroidia; order Flavobacteriales; family Flavobacteriaceae; genus Gelidibacter. Next base: position 259,651 of record NZ_CANMTE010000004.1, read on the forward strand.
ACTGGCTCGAATTGTTGTAACATCATACGTTTCAAGGTTATAAATAACATCTTTTAGGGCATCCAACCCTTCTTGAATGGTGAATTTGATTTCATGATGTACAGTTCCAATATGATCCGCAACCTTTCTTGCCGCAGCCAAATCTGGAGACCCTTCCAATCCTACAGAAAAACTATGCAATTGTGGATACCACGCTGCTTGTGTATCGTCAGATTCAATGCGCTTTTCAGCGTATTTCTTAGCGATGGCAGAGGTAACTGAAGAATCCAAACCTCCAGATAATAACACACCGTAAGGCACATCACTCATTAATTGACGGTGCACTGCAGCCTCTAAAGCCTCTTTAATGGCTTTAATGCTCGTTTCGTTATCTTTTACAGCCTCGTAGTCCGTCCACTCACGTTTGTACCATTGCACGAACTTTCCGTCCTTACTGCTTAAGTAATGTCCTGGAGGAAATAATTCAATTTTCGTACAATAGCCTTCCAACGCTTTCAATTCAGAAGCAACATAGAAGGTTCCGTTTTGATCCCATCCAATATAAAGAGGGATAATTCCCATATGATCACGGGCAACGAAATACTCATCTTTTTCAACATCATAAATGGCAAAACCGAAAATACCGTTCATTTCATCTATAAAGTCAACACCTTTTTCTTGATATAACGCTAAAATAACCTCGCAATCACTTTCAGTTTTAAACGTATAATCCGGAAACTGTTTTCTTAATTCTCTATGGTTATATATTTCGCCGTTCGCAGCTAAAACATAACGTTGATCAGCACTGACCAATGGCTGTTTTCCCGACGCAGGATCTACAATAGCCAAACGTTCATGCGCCATAATAGCCTTGTCATTATTATAGATACCACTCCAATCTGGTCCGCGATGACGGATTATTTTTGCCATTTCCAACAATTGAGGTCTTAAATCCTCAGCTTTCTCTTTTAAATCGAAGGCACATACAATTCCACACATGATTCTATATTTATTAAATGTTTGTTTTTATTATAATACTTAGGCAAATATTAGTTTATCATTCCAATAATAAAACAAACAACCTTAAAACGGTTACACATTAAAACTAGAAAACGAATATTCAATTAAAATTAAAAGTGCATCTACTTTTAATTGAACATATTTTAATAAACCTAAAGTTTCATCCTACATGTTCATTAAAATGTTCGTTTTTAAAATTAATAATCTTAAATTTCACTTTTAAAAAACCCAATAATTCTATGAAAACAGTAATCAAAACATTAGTATTGACCTTGGCTTTAATATTTTCTTATACGGCCAACGCTCAAAAATTCCCCGACTTAGACAAAAGCCCTATGGATGCGGCAACATTTCCGAGCAGTTACAAAATCTCTGACAAAATTGTAAAGGTGGTTTATAGTCGCCCATCATTAAAAGGAAGAGACATCTCGAAATTAGCTCCTAATTTTGAAGTTTGGCGAACAGGCGCAAATGAAGCAACAGAAATTACCTTTTATAAACCGGTAACTTTTGGCGATACCAAAGTAAAGCCAGGTACTTATACGTTATTCACCATTCCTGGGGAAAAGGAATGGACCATTATTTTAAGTTCTGACATTAATGTTTGGGGTGCTTACACTTACAAAAAAGAGCATGACGTGGTACGCATAAAAGTTCCTGTATCAGAAAGCAAAGAGGTTTTAGACGCTTTTTCCATTGCTTTTGAGGAATCAGAGACAGGCGCTGACATGTATATTGGCTGGGGTACTTTAAGAGTTAAAGCACCACTTACTCTATAAGTTGATCATTATTATAAATGAAAAGAGTCTAGAAAAATCTAGACTCTTTTTTTATGGAATATTTAAATATTTATGGGTTTGTAAGGAGACTTTCCATTTAGGATTCGCCATCACATAATCCACAATTTCGGGAACCACTTTGTCGCGTTTGCTCCATTCTGGCTGTAGATATAAAATACAATCCTTATTCACCTTAGCCGCTTGCTCTTCAGCAAACCTAAAATCATCTTTATTATAAACAATCACCTTTAACTCATTAGCCTTTTCATAGACCAATTCTGTAGGAAGTTTTAATTTCTTAGGAGACAAGCAAATCCAATCCCAAGTACCCGTAAGCTCGTAAGCTCCTGAAGTTTCAATATGAACCTGTAACCCTCTCTCTTTCAATTTAGAAGTTAACGGACCCATATTCCACATTAATGGTTCGCCACCAGTAATAACAATGGTGTTACTATATTTTGCTGCGTTTTCAACAATAGCATCTGCCATTGTTGGAGGATGCAATTCTGCTACCCAACTTTCTTTCACATCGCACCAATGACATCCTACATCACAACCACCAATTCTTATAAAATAAGCAGCGGTGCCTTTATGGAATCCTTCCCCTTGAATGGTGTAAAATTCTTCCATCAACGGTAACAGGAGACCTTGGGCTATCAATTCTTGTTTTTCACTTTTTGTCATAGCGTGCAAAGATACTTCATAATCTTAGAAGTTAATAGCTAGCGAATAGAAGTTTTTATTTAGAAGCAATAACCTCAATTTCTATACTTGCATTGAGGGCTAGTCCGCTAGCAGCAAATGTTGTTCGCGCAGGTTTGATAGGAAAATAAGTTTCATAAACCGCATTAAAAGCAGCAAAATCGTTAATATCCCTTAAAATAACCGTGCATTTAATAACCTTATCCAAGGACGATTTGTGATGTTCCAAAACCGCCTTAATGTTTTCTATACACTGTTTGGTTTCTGCTTCAATGCCACCTTCAACCAAGGTACGCGTCCCATGGTCCAAACCAATTTGTCCGCTCAAAAATAAGAGATCGTTATGCTCAACGACATCACTAAACGGTGCTTGTTGTTTATTGGCTTCATGCGATTGATGAAAAACTACTTCATTTACAGCTTTATTGCAAGACGTTGCAAAGAGCATTACAAAAACAACGACGAAAAGACATTTAAGTTTCATTTTTTATCTTTTAAACTTGAATAAAATTACACTATTTTTATGCAAAATTTTAGATTAATGAGTAGAAAGGACGAGTTTTTCAGACATATTCAAGAAGGAAATACGAATAAAGGCGATTTCATCACTTTAGGATCTGCCATGTTAGATGGCGAAACTATAACCAATGCATTTGTAAATGTCCCTTTAAAAACTTTAAATAGACACGGACTAATTGCAGGAGCTACGGGAACGGGGAAAACCAAAACTTTACAGGTTCTGGCAGAAAACCTATCGGATAAAGGTATTCCTGTATTATTGATGGATATTAAAGGTGATTTAAGTGGTTTGGCTGAGCCAAGTCCTGGACACGCTAAGATTGATGAACGTCATGAAAAAATTGGACTTCCTTTCGAATCGAAGGCGTTTCCTGTTGAAATTTTAACCTTATCCGAACAAGATGGTGTGCGTTTACGCGCCACAGTAAGCGAATTCGGCCCGGTATTGCTATCTCGAATTTTAGATTTATCCGAAACACAGTCGGGAATTGTCGCCGTAATTTTCAAATATTGTGACGACCATAAAATGCCTCTTTTAGATTTGAAGGATTTCAAAAAGATCTTACAATATGCTACACAAGAAGGTAAAGCAGAATTTGAAGACGCTTATGGCCGCATTTCAACGGCCTCGACTGGTGCTATCCTCAGAAAGATAATTGAGTTGGAACAACAAGGTGCTGACTTGTTTTTTGGAGAAACTTCCTTTGAAGTAGACGATTTATTAAGAATTGACGAAAACGGTAGAGGCTATATTAACATCATCCGATTGACGGATATTCAGGATCGTCCTAAATTATTCTCGACATTTATGTTGAGTTTGTTGGCTGAAATTTATTCTACCTTTCCAGAACAAGGCGATTCAGGAAGACCTGAATTGATCCTATTTATTGACGAAGCCCATTTAATTTTCAATGAAGCATCCAAAGCACTTTTGAATCAAATTGAAAGCATCGTAAAATTGATTCGAAGTAAAGGTGTTGGTATTTATTTTGTCACCCAAAATCCTACCGATGTCCCTGAAGCAGTCCTAAGTCAGTTAGGATTAAAAGTTCAGCACGCCTTAAGAGCATTTACAGCAAAAGATAGAAAAGCCATCAAATTAACGGCGCAAAACTATCCTGACACGGAATATTATGACACCGCAACAGTTTTAACGTCTTTAGGAACTGGAGAGGCCTTAGTGAGTGCCTTAGATGAAAAAGGACGCCCTACGCCCTTAGCAGCAACCATGATGCGTGCACCAATGAGCCGCATGGACATTTTAAACGATAATGAGTTGTCCTCTTTATTATCCAAATCAAAATTGGTTAAAAAGTATAATGAAACCATAGACCGTGAAAGTGCCTATGAGATGCTTAACCGTAAAATTGAGTTGGCAGAAGCCGATGAAGCCAAGGAAAAAGCAAAACAGGAACTGGAAGACATCAAGAAACAACAATCCAAACAAAGAACAACCACCACGCGTCGTAGCACTGCAATGAATCCTGTTGTAAAAGTATTGACGAGCGCCACATTTATTAGAAGTGTCTTTGGAATTATATCCAAAGTCATGAAAACGAAACGCTAATTAAAGCAGTTATTTCATTAAAATTCTGCGTTTGCAGAACCCCTAAAACATTTTATAATGCACAAATCGCTTATTTATATTGCTCTATTTTCACTACTAATAACAAGCTGTGGAAAAGATCAAAATCCTTTTTTAATCCAAAAACAGAACATTGGCAACCTAACCGATTCAACCCAAGTTAAAGATTTAAAGCTTGTTTTCGAAAATGATTCTGTGGTCAATTATATAGGAAATGATGAATTTACAAGAAACATCAATTCCATAGATGTTTATGACAAGGAAGGCACACCATTATTGAGCATGTCTCCTAACCAAAAAGCGGATTCCACTGCGGTTTTTAGTAGTGTTCGTATTTTAGATCCACGCTACAAAACAGAAAAAGGGATTTCAATATTAAGTACTTTTAAGGATATCCAAGGGGCTTATGAAATTACTAAAATTGACAACCTCATCAATTCTATAGTAGTTAGTGTTGACGACATCAATGCGTCCTTTACAATTGACAAACAAGAATTGCCTTCAAATTTACGATTCGATAGAACCTTATCTTTTGAAGCATCTCAAATTCCAGATAACGCTAAAATAAAATATTTTTTCATCCACTGGAATTAAACCACTAACACAACCCGATGAGTTCATTTTTCTCCAAACTATTAATTACAATTGCTCGAAGAAAACTTGAGTCAAAAGATTCATCTACAAAAGCCAGTAACAAACTAGTTATTCCTTTAGCACGAAGGATAAAAATTGAAATTGCCCACGGCATAAAGGATTATATCTATGTGCTGATTGGCGTATTTTCCGCAGGATTTGGCCTTAAAGGATTTTTACTTCCAAATCGGTTTATTGATGGTGGGGCGACAGGTATTTCACTGCTTTTAGAAAATATCACTCAAATTGATTTGAGTTATTTATTAATCTTAGTCAACATCCCATTTTTGATTCTAGCAGCAAAAACGTTCAACGTTAAATTTGCGCTAAGAAGCATCATTTCCATTGCCATATTAGCTGTGGTGGTCCATTATGTTAACTATCCCACAGTTACGGAAGACCCCTTATTAATTGCAGTTTTTGGAGGTTTCTTTTTAGGTTTAGGAATAGGACTAGCCATGCGTGGCGGTAGCGTGATTGATGGCACTGAAGTATTGGCCATTTGGCTCAGCAAAAAACTTTCCATCACAATTGGAGACGTTTTGCTATTGATTAATATTATCATTTTCTCATTCGGCGCTTACATTCTATCCATAGAAATTGCACTTTACGCAATCCTGACATATCTTGCCGCAGCCAAAACTGTTGATTTTGTGGTAGATGGCGTTGAAGAATATGTTGGTGTTACTATTATTTCCAACAAACATGAGGCGCTACGTAAAATGATTGTTGAAGAATTAAGACGCGCTTGCACTATTTATGTTGGAAAAGGCGGCTATGGCGGACAAGAAGAAAGCTACAACAAAGACATTATTTATACAGTGGTTACGAGGCTCGAATTGGCTAAACTTCACACCGAAATAGACAAGATTGACGCCAATGCTTTTATCATCATGGGACTCGTTAAGGATATTAAAGGTGGCATGATTAAGAGGAAACCTATGAAATAAAATATTATATTGAGGTCTGAAAACGGAAGGAAATCCGAATGTGAACTTTAAAAATTAAGAATTTATGCCAAATAAACCTTACAAAATTCAAACCTCACCTTTTGTGGTTCCTACCACCGACGGAAAAATAATTAAGGAGCATTTTGGAAGGGCTTCAGATGGGAATTCTCAACTCAGTATTGCACATATGATTGCTCCCGCTGGATGGAGTGAACCTTTTCAAACGCCAGAATTTGACGAGTACACATTTATCATCAGTGGTAAAAAACAATTCATCATTGAAGATGAAACTGTTATTCTATCGGCTGGCGAATCCATAAAAATCAATAAAAATACAAGAGTTCAATATTCCAACCCGTACACTGAACCTTGCCATTATCTTGCTATTTGTCTCCCTGCGTTTTCAATGGACCTCGTTAATAGAGAAGGACAATCCATATGAAGGAAATCCTAATCAAATTTATCGGTACCTATTACAATGCGCTGAGCTATGTTTCAAAACCTTATGCCGCTGATCAGGCGTTGTATTTGTTTATGAAGCCACGCGCTGGTAGATTAACTGAAGAACAGTCCGATTTTTTACATACAGCCTATCAAGAAGAATTGAACTATGAAGATTACCGCATCATGACTTATAGATGGCTGGGATCAGGACAAACTATATTATTGACTCATGGGTGGGAAAGCAACTCTGCGCGTTGGAAACAACTCATTCTAAATCTCAAGAAAAAAGGATATAACGTTATTGCAGTAGACGCTCCAGGACATGGAAAATCTGGTAGCAAAGTTTTTAACGCCATCTTATATGCCGAATTCATTAATGTGGTCGCCAAACGATTTTCTCCGGATATCATTATCGGTCATTCTGTTGGTGGCATGGCAGCTGCGCTTTTTCAACATAAATACCAATTTGGCAATTTGAAAAAAATAATTCTGTTGGGAGCGCCGTCAGAATTTCAAGACGTCATGAAACGTTATACGGATATGTTAGGCTACAACAGTCGTATTATATCCCAATTACAACAGACCATCCAAGAGCGATTTGGAAGTCCGGCAGAAACTTTCTCAACTGCCAAATTCCTTGAAACCATTGAATCTGAAGGCTTGATAATTCATGATGAAGATGACCGCATCATTCCTTATAACGATGCCTTACGTCTTAAAAATAGTTTTAAAAACAGCCAACTCATTACTACAAAAGGTTTGGGCCACTCCCTAAATGATGACACTGTTGCTGATTACATTTACACTTTTATTGGCGCTTAAAACTATTATCTTTGTGCTATGGAAGAAAATCTCAAACGTATCAATAAATATTTAAGTGAAGTCGGTTTTTGCTCACGTCGTGAAGCAGACAGACTCATTGAAGCCGGACGTGTTACCATAAATGGAAAAGTGCCTGAAATGGGTACAAAAATTTCAGATAACGACGTTGTCCATGTAGATGGCAAACCAATTAAAGACACCAAAGAAGGTTTCGTGTATTTAGCCTTTAACAAACCAATTGGCATTGTTTGTACTACGGATACCAGAGTTGAAAAGGATAATATTATAGATTATATAAAATATCCAAAACGTATTTTCCCAATCGGACGCTTAGACAAACCTAGTGAAGGCTTGATTCTTTTAACGGATGATGGTGATATTGTAAACAAAATATTGAGGGCCAGCAATAATCACGAAAAGGAATATATCGTAAAGGTCGACAAACCTATTTCCCAAACCTTTATCGAGCGCATGTCTAATGGCGTACCTATTTTAGATACCATCAGTAAGAAGTGTGAGGTTAAAAAACTGAGCACCTACGAGTTCAGCATTATTTTAACTCAAGGATTGAATAGGCAAATTCGTAGAATGTGCGAATATTTAGATTATGAAGTGGAGGCTTTAAAGCGTATCCGAATCATGAACATTAAACTGGATATTCCTGTTGGAAAGTATCGGGAATTGACAGAAACAGAATTTAAGGAATTGAACCTTCTCCTTGCAGACTCTGCAAAAGATGCTATAGAAGAGAAGCCAACGCCGCGTAGAAAAAGCAAATAAGTCATAATTTGTGGCTTATGAAGCAGCATTTCCATCGCATATTTAAAATTCAAGCGGAAATAATGCTAAATTTAACCCTATAAATTTTTAGAAAATTATGATTAGAATCTTAGCATTAATCTTGACAATTGGCGGAATGATCGCCTTAGTATTAGGAGTATTAGGAATTTTTGGCAACAACTTTGTTCAATTAAACCCTTGGGCACTTACTATATTGGGAGGTGTTTTCTTTATTGCTGGTGTATCCATGCTGAAATACAGAAAAGACGAGCCAGCAGCATAATTTATGACTTCAGGACTATCCCCTTTTCACATTGCAATCCCGGTTCATAACCTTGAGGAATGCCGAACTTTTTACAGAAATTTTAAATTGTGATGAGGGCAGAAGCTCTGACCATTGGGTTGACTTTAATTTTTTCGGTCATCAATTGGTCATTCATTATAAAGAACAATCTACTGAAGACACGCATACCAATAGTGTTGACGGAAAAAATGTACCGGTACCGCATTATGGCGTGGTACTACCATGGAATGTATTTCATGAATTCGCGAAAAACTTATCCGATAAAGGGGTAAAATTTATCATTGAACCTTATATCCGTTTTGAAGGTCAGGCAGGAGAACAAGCCACACTGTTTTTCAAAGATCCTGCAGGAAATGCTTTAGAATTTAAAGCGTTTAAGGATATGACTCAATTATTTGCGAAATAAATTCCGAAGTACAAATCTTATTCAACTAATAGACGCTTAACTTTTAATAGCGTCTATTTTTTTGTTTTAGACCGTTTTTTGGCGAGATAAAATGGCAGATAAATGAGGAAGAAATACGGTACAACAATAAGTTGCACAACAATTATATACATTGGCCATTCTCCAAAATAATCCAACAAAGATGCCGATTTTGGTTTCTCATTAAGGTAAAAGTAATTAGCATTTAAGAGGTAATTAATGCCAATCATTAACAACACGTATAGTTGAAGCGCTAAAATGGACTTAAAAATGCTTTTGAAGTTTGGGGTCATTTTAAACACAAAAGTAGCGTAGAATATAATAATCACTAGTCCCAAATGCACCGCCCAATATCTGATATAATCGAAGGTCGGGAAACCGGTAGCAATGTCAGGAGTAATAATGGCTTGGAGTGTCCCGGCTATAATCCAGAACAGTAGAATTTCGTACATCCAAAACTTACGGTAATGGGTAAAAACAGGCATTACAATTGCCAAAAGACTGCACAAATATAAAGGCAAATCCTTTTGAATATCATAAGTGCCTAAGCTGTATTTATGAAGATGGAAGGTAATAACCGTCAAAGAAATAACCACGGCAAAACCATGAATTAAAAGAGCCTGACTGCGTTGGTTTAATTTCTGTTTCGCGTGGTTAATTAAGCCAGAGCCAAGAATAATCCCAATCAGTACTGGGACCCAATGTTCCGCGCTTCCCATAGCCACCCGTTTTAGCATCAAGGGCACCATAGAAAGCATCTTATACATCATCCGTTAAAGCTTATTTCATTTGACGCTCTCTCGCCAATAGTGTATTCTTAAGCAACATGGCAATCGTCATTGGTCCAACCCCACCAGGAACAGGCGTGATAAAACTTGCTTTTTTACTGACGTTTTCAAAATCCACATCGCCAGTTATTCTGTATCCTTTTTCAGTAGAATCATCAGGAACACGTGTAATTCCCACATCAATAATCACGGCATCATCTTTAACCATTTCAGCTTTTAAGAAGTTAGGAACACCTAATGCAGAGATGATAATATCCGCTTGCGAAGTGATTTGAGTGATGTTTTTAGTGTGGCTATGGGTTAAGGTAACTGTTGAGTTTCCTGGGAATCCTTTTCTACCCATCAATATACTCATCGGTCTACCTACAATATGGCTACGACCGATTACAACCGTATGTTTTCCTTGGGTATCTACACCATAACGGTCTAACAATTCCAAAATCCCGAAAGGTGTTGCCGGAATAAAAGTAGACATATCTAAAGCCATTCTTCCAAAGTTCATCGGATGGAACCCATCGACGTCCTTATCAGGATTCACAGCCAAAAGAACTTTTTGAGTATCAATTTGCTTAGGTAATGGCAACTGAATGATAAATCCATCAATTTCCGGATCTTCATTCAATTCATAAATTTTATCCAACAATTCTACTTGACTTGTCGTGTTTGATAAACGCACCATGGTTGAATCAAATCCAACACGTTCACAAGCGCGTACTTTACTAGCTACATAAGTTAAACTAGCACCATCGTTTCCTACTATAATAGCGGCAAGATGAGGCACTTTTTCGCCATTGGCCTTCATTTTCTTTACTTCCTCAGCAATTTCATTTTTAATGTCGTTGCTTATTTTTTTACCGTCTAGTAGAACCATTGATTTGATATTTAATTAACTACGTAACTGAGAAGCATATTCTCGTTGAGACGTAGTGGCGAAACTATTTTATTTATACTTAGTAAATTTGAACTAAAAAGAATACTGTTGGCCGCCAACTAAAGACTGCCAATTGCGTATTATCTCATGTTTTTCATCGCTTGCATCATCGCTTTCCCTTTGCCTCCTTGCATCATCTTCATCATCTTGCTCATTTGGTCAAATTGTTTCAGGAGTTGATTCACTTCTTGAACCGAAGTCCCTGAACCCTTCCCAATACGTTTTTTTCTACTTGCGTTAATAACCGACGGATTGGTACGCTCTAAAGGCGTCATCGAATGGATAATCGCTTCAATACCTTTAAAAGCATTATCATCAATATCGATATCTTTCATCATTTTTCCAGCACCAGGAATCATTCCCATAAGGTCCTTCATGTTTCCCATTTTCTTGATCTGCTGAATTTGCGTCAAGAAATCATCAAAACCGAATTGATTTTTAGCGATTTTCTTCTGAAGTTTTCGAGCCTCCTCTTCATCAAACTGCTCTTGGGCACGTTCAACAAGAGAAACAACGTCTCCCATCCCCAAAATACGGTCAGCCATACGTGATGGATAAAACACATCAATAGCTTCCATTTTCTCACCTGTACCAATAAACTTAATTGGTTTATTAACTACAGATTTAATTGAAATAGCGGCACCACCACGAGTATCACCATCTAATTTGGTAAGGATAACACCGTCAAAGTTTAGGACGTCATTAAAGGCTTTAGCAGTATTAACCGCATCTTGACCCGTCATGGCATCTACAACAAATAATGTTTCTTGCGGCTTGATAGCTTCATGAATGTTAGAAATCTCTTTCATCATGGCCTCATCAATAGCCAAACGACCCGCGGTATCAATAATTACCACATTGTGTCCATTTGCTTTTGCATGAGCAATACCTGCTTTTGCAATGGCTACAGGGTCAGTATTTCCTTTATCGCTATAAACCTCAACATTAATTTGATCTCCTACAACATGTAACTGATCTACCGCAGCAGGACGGTACACGTCACAGGCAACTAATAAAGGTTTTTTGGTTTTCTTGTTTTTAAGATAGTTTGCCAATTTTCCAGAAAACGTCGTTTTACCGGAACCTTGTAAACCAGACATCAAAATCACACTCGGATTTCCTGAAAGATTAAGGCCTTCAGCGTCGCCACCCATGAGTTCAGTCAGTTCATCTTTAACCAACTTCACCATTAATTGACCAGGCTGCAACGTTGTCAATACATCTTGACCCAATGCTTTTTCCTTTACCGTATTGGTAAATTCTTTAGCAATTTTAAAGTTAACATCGGCATCTAGTAATGCTCTACGAACCTCTTTTAAGGTTTCAGCAACATTGACTTCAGTAATGCTTCCATGTCCTTTGAGGACGTGTAAGGCTTTATCTAACTTTTCACTTAAATTATTAAACATAGGGTTTCAGTGTTCAGTTTGCAGTTATAAAAACCACAAAAAATTAAATTTTGAGTTGCAAATTTACATATTTGATGTCTATTTATAAAACCTAAGTGGTTAATAAATTACATACGTTCAGGAACGGCAATACCTAATAGGCCAAAGGCATTTTTAATGGTTACCGCAACTTTACGTGACAACACCACTCTAAATGCTTTTTCATTTTCATTTTCTGCTCCCAAAATAGATACATTTTGATAGAAGGAATTAAATTCTTTTACGAGATCATAAGTGTAATTTGCGATTAATGCCGGACTATGGTTATCCGCCGCATTTTGAATCACTTCAGGGAATAAAAAGAGTTGTTTTATCAATTCTTTTTCCTTTTCATGAAGTTCAATCGCTTTTATATCTAAAGGTGCGTTGGCATCTGCTTTTCTTAATATCGATTGAATTCTGGCGTAGGTATATTGAATAAACGGACCTGTATTTCCTTGAAAATCGATAGATTCCTTCGGATCGAAGAGGATACGTTTTTTAGGGTCGACTTTTAAGATGAAATATTTTAAAGCTCCAAGACCAATAGCTTTGTAAAGCGCTTCTTTCTCATCCGCTGAATAGCCATCCAATTTCCCCAATTCTTCTGAAATTTCTTCAGCGGTTTGAGCCATTTCAACAATCAGGTCGTCAGCATCAACAACGGTTCCTTCCCTACTCTTCATTTTTCCTGAAGGCAAATCGACCATTCCATAACTTAAATGGAATAGGTTTTTAGCCCATTCAAATCCGAGTTTCTTAATAATTAAAAACAACACTTGAAAGTGGTATTCCTGCTCATTACCTACAGTGTAAACCATTCCGCCTACATCAGGGAAATCTTTTACACGTTGAATTGCGGTTCCAATATCTTGGGTCATATACACCGCAGTACCGTCTGAACGTAGAACAATTTTCTCATCCAAACCGTCTTCAGTCAGATCACACCAAACGGAACCATCTTCTTTTTTGAAGAACACGCCCGATTTTAATCCTTCAGCAACAAATTCCTTTCCTAAAAGATAGGTTTGACTTTCATAATACAGATTGTCAAAATCGACACCTAAGTTTTTATAAGTTTCATCAAAACCTTTATAAACCCAAGCATTCATTGTTTCCCAAAGCGCAACTGTTTCAGCATCTCCAGCCTCCCATTTTTGAAGCATTTCTTGTGCTTCCATTAAAATTGGTGCTTGTTTTTTTGCTTCGTCTTCAGTTTTACCTTGACCAATTAAAGCCTGAATTTCCTTTTTATATTCTTGGTCGAATTTTACATAGTAATTCCCAACCAGCTTGTCACCTTTTAAACCTGAGGTTTCTGGCGTTTCTTCGTTTCCAAAACGCTTCCAGGCCAACATACTTTTACAAATATGAATCCCTCTATCATTAATGATTTGGGTTTTATAAACTTTTTTGCCTGAAGCTTTTAAAATTTCGGCAACACTATATCCTAATAAGTTATTTCTGATGTGACCTAAATGTAATGGCTTATTGGTATTAGGCGAAGAATACTCCACCATAACAGCTTTATCTTCTGGTTGTGCAGAAACAAATCCGTAAGCGTCGTTATCCTTTATCGTTTCAAAAATTTCAAGATAATGAACGGGATCAATTTCAATATTCAAAAACCCTTTTACAACGTTAAAGGATTTAATCACTTCAAGAGTATCGATAAGATATTGGCCAATTTGCTCACCAATCTGTACAGGATTTCCTTTTACCACACGTAACATAGGGAAAATCACCACCGTAACATCGCCTACAAACTCTTTACGAGTCGATTGTAATTCTACCCATTCTATGTTGGCGTTAAAAATATCGTTAACTGCTTTTTTTACCTGCTGTGATATGGTTTCCTGAAGATTCATCTCATGTTAAATTTAAGTTTGCAAAGATAGGATTTTAATTAAAATTTTTATTAGCGAAAGCGTATTAATGTCCGATGACAGAAAGATCACAAACACTACGCTACCAACTTCAAACAGCTGATTTCCAATATTTCAATAAGTCAAATTATTATGTTAAATATAAAAGTGTATTTTTGAGGGAATAAAAAAACGCTTAAACCCTAACTATTTATAACCAATTGATTTTAAAGAAGCTAAAAACAAACCTATTTCAATAGCGATCAACATTGTGCATTTCACCGATAAAAGTGTCGTTTTTCTAAGATATTTACCATTCATCGGAAATTTCATAAATTCGATAAAAGTGAGCGTTCACTTCAACTAATTTTTTGGCATTAAAACCTAAAAATTAGCTTATATAAACCCTTTTATCCATTTTTGGTCAAGCTATTATTCAAGGTCTAAAAAACGTTGATAAATCATATAGAATCCTTAACATTATTGTTATTGTATATTGTGAACGTGCCTAACCTCTCCCTCAAGGCAAGCTCTTATCACATCAACATTACAATTTATAACTAATTGCAAAAAAAATGAAACGGTTACTCACGTTAGCTGCCTTTTTTGCTGTCTTTTTTGGTCATTCCCAGACCAGAGAGATGGATAGCCTTGCTATACAATTAGCTTATCAACAACAGGATTCTTCCAAAGTAATTACCTCAATTCGCCTCATCAAAGCACTTTATAAAGCTGAAGATTATCAAAAGGCACTCATGTACATTTCAGAAACTGAGCAGCTGTCACAGTCACTTAATTACCTCAACGGTGTTGCAGAAGCCAATTATTACAAAGCGTTGATTTATGCAAACAAAAATGATTACTTCAATGCACTAGATCATTTCAATAAATCTAAAAAAATATATCAAGAGCTTAAAGATACGCTTGGTATTGCCAAAGTGAGCAACAGCATTGGCCTTGTTGAAATTAAGAGAGGGAATTATAGTACCGGTTTGGTAAATTCCTTATCAGCCATCCGCATATTTGAAGAGCGAAATCTATATGAAGACCTTAGTTTAGCCTATAATAATTTAGCCGATGCCTATTATAACACGAATCAAGTTGATAAGGCGCTCGAATTTAATTTGAAAGCACTCCGTGTGCGTGAGCGACTGCGAGACAGTTCTGGCATTAAAATGTCTACCAAGAACATTGCGAAATTATATTCCAAGCGCAAGGAACACCGAAAGGCTATTGAATATTATGAGGATGTTTTAGCGATGCTCAACCCAAAAACGGACCAGACTTTACGAGGTGAAGTTTTACCACGCATTGGTGAAGAGTATTTAAAATTCAAGGCTTATGACAAGGCTTCAGAGTATTTAATTGAAGGCTTAAAGTACAACAGAACCATTAATGATAAGGAAGGCATTTTACGAGCTTTAAATTCCATGGGCTCCTTAAACCTGGCACAAAATAAAACAAGACTTGCGGAAAGCCTGATTTATGAGGCTCATGAATTGGCAAAAACTGCAGGAAATGATGAGGAGTTACTGAAAAATTACAAACTCCTAATGACCCTGGATTCTACAACAGGCCGATTTCAAAACGCCTACCGTTGGCAACGTGAATACTTTAACCTGAAACAGCATTTGGAGCATGAGAACCAACCACAATTTTCTGACAATGCCAATTCAATTGAAGAAGCTTTACACACGGTAGCTAAAAATGACATTCTCGACAGCCCAACCGACACGTCTTTATTAGGCAACACAAAACAGGTTAAAAATTTAAAACTCCTATCTTATGGTTTGATAGTGGGTTTTCTTGGTGTTTTGACTTTTTTATTATTGATTTATTTAAAAAGGAAAAACACTGTAAAATACACGCAAGAACTTGAAGAAAAAAACAAACAGATTCAACTTCAAAATGATGCTATTTTAGAGCAGTCCCATCATCTGGAAGAAACCAACAAGGTAAAAGATCGCTTGTTTTCTATTGTTTCCCATGATTTAAAAGATTCCATTTCATCCATTAAAGGCTTTTTAGATTTATTAAAGGAAGACAGCATCAGTAGAGAAGAGTTTAATGAGCTTATTCCTGAACTCAGCGAAAATGCGAATAATGCGTCCTTATTATTATTCAACCTTTTGAATTGGTCCAAATCTCAAATGCAAAATTTGGAACCTAAACCAGAGTTGTTCAACATCCAAGATATATTCCAAAGCAAGCTCAATTTGGTCGATCAAAAAGTGGAGCAAAAACGCATTGTGGTTATTGATGAATCTCAGCGCGAATTTATTTATGCCGATAAGAGTATGGTGGAAATCATCATTCAAAACCTGCTCACCAATGCTGTGAAATTCAGTCGTGTGGGCGATATCATCACCATTTCGAATAAGGATGTGAATGGTAAATCTTTGATTTGTGTTGAAGATACTGGCGTTGGCATTTCAAAAGAAAACCTTTCTAAATTGTTTCAGAATAACAATTTCACGACCGTTGGTACGCAAAACGAAAAAGGCACAGGATTAGGACTGACCATCTGCAAGGAATTGGTTGAACTTAACCATGGTAAAATTTGGGTAGAAAGTACACCAAATGTAGGCACCAAATTCTACGTTGAACTTCCTAAAGTTCAAACGGAGAACTAAAAAAAAGCTTGAAGTTTACAAACCCCAAGCTTTAAATTTTTTTATGCTTTTGGCAAAAAGACTTCCGCCATCATGCAGCGCGCACTACCGCCGCCACAGGTTTCTATAGTTTCTAAATTACTCGATAGGATTTCACAGTGAGAAGTCAATCGCTCAATTTGATGAGGCGTTAAACTATCGTGTGCTGCTTTACTCATCACTAAAAAATGCTTTCCTTCAGCACCGCGCACTTGTAACATATTGCCGGCAAAATGATGCATTTGTTTTTCCGTTATCGCAATGATTTCCTTACCGTCTTCTTTAAGATGTTTCAACACGTGTTTGCGTTCTTTTTTGTCATCAATTGAATCCGAACAAATCACGGCAAAGGTCTCACCAATACACATCATTACATTGGTATGGTATATTGGCAAACGTTGATCGTCTACAGTTTGGTAAGCAGTAAAAACGATTGGGTGGTAATCGAAATCTTCACAAAACTCTATAAATAAATCTTCATCAGCTCTAGCTGATGGCGCACAATAGGCTTTTCCGTTAGTACGATCTAAAATGATACTTCCGGTACCTTCTAAAAATAGATCATCTTCTTCAGCACTTGTATAATCAATGATGTTTTCTATTTCAAAACCTTCATCTTCCAAACGGGTAAACAATTCTTCACGACGTTCTTTTCTGCGGTTTTCAGCAAACATTGGATAAAGCGCCAAATCTCCATTTTCATGAAAACTCACCCAGTTATTTGGGAAGATAGAATCTGGGGTGTCATTTAATTTATCGTCATCCTCAACAATTACCGTTACTCCAGCCGCACGCAGTTTTTCTACAAATGCATCAAATTCGGCTTGCGCTTTTGAATTAATTTCAGAATTTTTAAGTTCTAATTCTTCCTGAAAATAATTGTTGACAGCCGTTTGCTCATTCATCCTGAACTTTACAGGGCGAATCATTAAGATGGTATTTGTAGTTTGTTGCATTTTGATATTGTATTTAGGCCCACAAAATTAGTTTAAATTGATTAATTTTGGAAGCTAATGCACCTTTTAATTCAAGGTAAACTTACGCACCATTTTGGCTAAAAATTGGTCGTGTGTGCCCTGAAATTCAAAGTAATTCTAATCGAAAATACACCTTGATGAAAACCATCGTTCTCTTCCTTTTAATAGGAGTCACAACTATCGCTCAAAACAAAGAAACAGCCGCAGATTTTTTAACCCTATTTGAAAAAAGTAACGGACTCGAGACGGGAACGCATCAGGAAGTAATTGCCTACTATAAACTTCTGGCCAATACCTATCCTCAAATTCAATTGGATAGTTTAGGAATGACAGATTCAGGGAAACCTTTGCATATGGTAACTTATAATCCTGATGCTGTGTTCGACTTTGAAACCATCAGAAAAACAAAACAGACCCTACTTATTAATAATGGCATCCATCCAGGGGAACCAGACGGTATTGACGCCACAATGTTATTATTTAGAGATTTGGCACAAGGCAAAATAAAAAGTCCGCAACATACGGTTTTGGTAACGATACCTATATATAATGTAGGCGGCAGCTTAAATAGAAATTCCACGACACGCACCAATCAAGATGGTCCAAAGGAATATGGTTTTAGAGGCAACGCCCGAAACTATGACTTGAACAGAGACTTTATAAAGGCGGACACTAAAAATGCGCGTGTCTTTACCCAAATATATCACTTAGTGCAACCAGCAGTATTTATCGACAATCATGTGAGCAATGGCGCGGACTATCAATATACCTTAACACATCTATTTACACAGCACAATAAACTTGGCGGCGACTTGGGAAATTATCTTCATACTGAAATGATGCCGAGTCTCGAGAAAAATCTAGCTGCTAAAAACTGGGATATTACGCCTTATGTCAATGTATTTAATCAGGTGCCAGAAGCCGGATTTAGTCAATTTAATGATTCACCACGGTATTCTACAGGGTACACAGCTCTTTTCAATACTTTAGGAATGATGGTGGAAACACACATGCTGAAACCTTACAAACCGCGTGTTGAAGGCACATATGAATTGATGAAAAGCATGCTGGACGTTATGGAAAGAGATCATAAAAAAATTAAGGATTTACGAGCCAACGCCTTGAAAAAATTACAAGCTTCAACATCGTATGCATTGGCATGGACTGTAGATACAACAAAATCTTCAACGTTAAAATTTAAAGGTTACGAAGGCAAGATGGTCCCAAGTGAAATTACGGGAAATAACCGACTATTTTATGACCGCACTAAACCGTTTACCAAGGATATTGCCTATCAAAATTACTTTAAGCCAAGTGTGGAAGTGACAATCCCTAAAGCCTACATCATCCCTCAAGGTTGGTGGGACGTTATAGAACTCTTGAAACTTAATAAAGTACAAATGGAGGTTTTAGAAAAAGACACGACTATCACAGTTGAAAGCTATAAAATTGACAGCTACCAAACCAGAAACCAAGCCTATGAAGGGCATTATCAACATTACAACACCACTATCAGCCCTTCAAAACATAACGTGACTTTCAAAAAAGGCGATTATTATATTCCAACCGATCAAACAGCTTTTAGATATCTATTGGAAACATTGGAGCCACAAGCGCCAGATTCCTTTTTTAATTGGAATTTCTTCGATACTATTTTACAGCAAAAAGAAGGTTTTTCACCATATGTATGGGAAGATATGGCGGCAGAATTGTTAAAGAATAACAACGACTTAAAATTAGAGTTTGAAAATAAAAAGAAAGCCGACCCTGAATTTGCGAAAAGTTGGTACGCACAATTGGATTGGTTACATAAACAAAGTGCTAATTATGAAAGTGCACACTTACAATATCCGGTGTATCGTGTGATGTAAGATAGGATTAGACTAAAATCTTAATATTGGCATAAGAATTCTCCATCGCATTTTTAATTTGATTTGGATTGAGCCATTCTACTTTTGTAATTCCTTCATCTTCCTGCGGCTCCAAACACCCATTATAGTTGGTTTTCATTTCAAACCAATAAGTGATTTTTAATTGGTGTCTGCCATTACGCTTAAAAATATGATAGGTTGTTTCTAAAGGTGCCACTATTTTTAATCCGTTCACTTTAGTTTCTTCCTCAACCTCACGCAAAGCCGTTTCTTCAATACTCTCCTTCCCTTCTATCTTACCTTTAGGCAAATCCCACTTATCATTTCTATAAATAAAAAGTACCTCACCTTTCTCATTAAAAACTTTACCCCCGCCAGCAATCACGTTAGGTAATAATTTAAGAAATGATTTTAAAAGTTTATCTTCGCTTTTGCCAATTAATCGGACGCCTTCTAAATCTGTAGTATTGAGTTCTTTTATGACTTTGCCTATATTCACGGTACTCAAAAGATAGTTTTTGAAATTCTTTTCTTTCTTAACTTTTGTGGTTAGAAAAATAGGCTTGTCGTTAACAAATACTTTATACATCTTTTCTTTCATGAAGATATTGAATGTGTAAAAATATAATTTTTTGATTGACAGGCGTCTTTTTGAAAATAATTTTTCAGTGATTTTTTGAATTCAAAATCTATAAAATTGTTTAATTTTGCATCATGATTTTCAATAAACAAACCGCTAAAAAAACCGCTGAGCTGCTATTGCAGATTCACGCGATAAAACTTCAACCAAGTCAACCATTTACATGGGCTTCTGGTTGGAAATCCCCAATATACTGTGACAATCGCATCGTGCTCTCTTATCCGCCAATTCGCAATTACGTGCGCGAGACTATGGCAAAACACATTGAGCAACACTACGGCAAACCAGACGTCATTGCTGGGGTAGCCACTGGTGCCATTGGTATTGGCGTATTGGTAGCTGAATATTTAGGATTGCCATTTGTTTACGTCAGACCGGAAGCTAAAGGACACGGACGTCAAAACCAAATTGAAGGCCATGTTGAAAAAGGTCAGAACGTTGTTGTTGTAGAAGATTTGATCAGCACAGGAAAAAGCAGTCTAAATGCCGTTAAAGCACTAGAAGAAGCTGGTGTTAACGTAAAAGGTATGATTGCTATTTTCTCTTACGGATTTGAACTATCTGTCAACAATTTCAAGGAAGCAGACGTGACGTTGCATACCCTAAGTAATTACGAGTGTCTTTTGGAACAAGCTTTAGACACTAAATACATTACCACTAAAGAACAAGAAGTTTTAGCAGCTTGGAATGCCAACCCAAGTGAATGGAACGCTATTTGATTTAGTAACCGGTAAAAACAGTGGGCTGACTTTAAAATGATGCCGACTACATATTAATCATACAAAAACAACACACTATAATGAATTTAGAATCACCTAAAGTAACCGTTGAAAAAAATCCGCAAGAAGTTTTCGATTTCTTATCAGACGTCAAAAATTTCGAGCAATTAATGCCTGATAACATCAGTAAATTTGAAGTTTTGGGTGATGATAAGTTTTTATTTGCATTGAAAGGAATGCCAGAAATCGTATTGAAGAAAAAAGAAACTGTTGCCCCTAACAAAATCATCCTTGGAGCAGCTGGCGGAAAATTAGATTTTTCATTAACTGGCGATATTCAAGAAACAGGAACCAATCAAAGTGAAGTGAAGTTGACTTTTGAAGGCGAATTCAATGCTATGATGGCGATGATGATTAAAGGCCCTATCTCAAAGTTTATTGAAACTTTGGTCAACAATATGCCAAAAGCAATTTAATACATTAGGGTCACTTCTTTAAAATCAAAACTTTTAATGATATTGTCCTCTACTCTAACTAAGAGCTGACCAATATCTGAGACACCTACAATATATCCAGCAAACAGCGAACCTTCAGCATTTTTAAATGTTGAAGGTTTGTTTTTTCTGAATAGATGGGATTCATATTTTGATTTCAATAATTTGAACTGTCTATTCTGCAAATAGTTGAAGTGAATTTCAATCTGCTTAAGCACCGTATTCAATACTTCCTCCAGATTATGAACGTGACCGGATAGCAACAATAAGGATGACGCCGAAGGTAAATCATTAAAATCAGTCTGATTCACATTCAAACCAATCCCAATTACCGAGCCCGAAATCACATTGAGTTTAATGACATTCTCAATTAAAATACCCGCAATCTTTTTATTGTCTGACAAAATGTCGTTAGGCCATTTTACTTTTACATCCGTTAATCCTAAGCTATTTAGGGCTTCGTGTACTGCCAAAGACACCGCCATACTGATGTAGAAATGCTGCGAAACTTCAACAAAGGAAACATCTTTAAACACGCTAAAGGTTAGGTTCTTAGCCTCTTGAGAGCTCCAAACCGTACCCATTTGACCTCTACCATTTGTTTGAAATTTAGCAACAACGGCCAACCCATCTTCCGCATTCCCCGCCACACTTAGCTTCTTTAAGTAAGTGTTGGTTGAATCAATGGCATCAAGTTTGATAATACGCATGTGCAAGCTTTGAATAATTTATAAATTTCTTATGAGATTTTAAGGCGTAAAACAACTAAAATTATAATAACTTTGCACAAATTTAATTTAAATTAATGGCCAAAGAAAATAATAACTCAGATGAACTGATTACCACTATCATAGCTGGTATTGAAGACGTCAAAGGAAAAGAAATAAAAATTCTCGATTTAAGAGAGATTGAAAACACGGTTTGTGATTATTTCATCATTTGTGAAGGAAACTCAAACACACAAGTTAACGCCATTGTTAATGCCGTCCAAAAGAAAGTAAGCAAAACACTTAAAGATCACCCTTGGCATGTAGAAGGAAGTGAAAATGCAGAGTGGGTTCTAATAGATTATGTCAATGTGGTAGTGCATGTTTTCCAAAAGCATATTCGCCAATATTACGATATTGAAAGCCTTTGGGGTGACGCTAAAACAACCGTTATAGAAACTAGTTACTAAAAAAAGATTAATGTCAAAAGAAAATAAGAATTTAAACAAAAAACCAAAGTTAAGTCCGTATTGGATTTATGGTTTGGTGATAGCTGCTTTTTTTGCAGTTCAAATATTCTCGGGTGGTTTTGGTGGACAAGATGCCAAAAGCACTACTCCTTCTCAGTTTTTTGATTATTTAAAAAAGGGCGATGTCGCCAAAGTTGAAATAGTCAACAATAGAGAAGCTAAGGTTTATTTGACTGATGAAGCTTTAAAATCAGATACTCATAAAGGCACCAAACCTAATAACATCCTTCCTTCTGTTACGCCTAGTCCAAACTACAGGTTTGAATTTGGTGATTTAGCACTTTTTCAAGAGGAAATCAGATCTACTATTAACGAAAACAACCTCACCAACACTGAAGTCACTTTTGAGACTGAGCATAATGTTTGGGGAGATTTCCTAATCGGTCTGTTACCGTTTGTACTTATTATTGGTGTTTGGATTTTTATAATGAGACGTATGTCTTCTGGCGGCGGTGGCGGCGCAGGTGGGCAACTCTTTAACATCGGGAAATCGAAAGCAAAGCTATTTGATGAAAACACTGATGTTAAGACGTCTTTTAAAGATGTTGCAGGGTTAGAAGGTGCTAAAGAAGAAGTACAAGAGATTGTAGATTTTTTGAAAACACCAGAAAAATACACCTCTTTAGGTGGTAAAATACCAAAAGGCGCATTATTGGTAGGACCTCCAGGAACAGGTAAAACCTTATTGGCAAAAGCAGTAGCCGGAGAAGCTAAAGTACCGTTCTTCTCATTATCAGGTTCTGATTTTGTGGAAATGTTTGTGGGTGTAGGAGCATCTCGAGTTAGAGATTTATTTAAGCAGGCTAAGGAAAAATCGCCATCAATTATTTTTATTGATGAGATTGACGCTATTGGTCGTGCCAGAGGTAAAAATGCGATGTCAGGTTCTAATGATGAGCGTGAAAATACATTGAATCAGCTATTGACTGAAATGGATGGTTTTGGAACCAACACTAACGTTATTGTTATTGCTGCAACCAATAGAGCTGATATTTTAGATAAAGCCCTTATGCGTGCTGGTCGTTTTGACAGACAGATTTTTGTTGACCTTCCGGACATCGTAGAACGTAAAGAAATTTTTGAAGTCCATTTAAGACCAATTAAAAAAGCTGAAGATTTAGATATCGATTTCCTTGCAAGACAAACTCCAGGATTCTCTGGAGCAGATATAGCAAACGTTTGTAACGAGGCAGCATTAATTGCTGCACGTAAAGGTAAAAAGGCTGTAAACAAGCAAGATTTCTTAGATGCTGTTGATAGAATTATTGGCGGTCTTGAGAAAAAGAATAAAATCATCACTGTTGATGAAAAACGTGCTGTTGCTTTTCACGAGGCAGGACACGCAACTATCAGCTGGATGCTGGAACATGCAGCACCTTTGGTAAAAGTAACAATTGTACCGCGTGGAAGATCGCTAGGTGCCGCTTGGTACTTACCTGAAGAGCGTCTGATTGTAAGAACAGAGCAAATGCTTGATGAAATGTGTGCTGCCCTTGGTGGTCGTGCCGCAGAAAAAGTAATCTTTGATAAAATTTCAACTGGTGCACTGAGCGACTTGGAAAAAGTTACCAAACAAGCACGTGCTATGGTTACTGTTTACGGTTTGAGTGAAAAAGTAGGAAACTTAACCTACTACGATTCTTCAGGACAATCTGAATATGGATTTACTAAACCTTACAGTGAGCAAACTGCAGAATTGATTGATAAGGAAATTTCTGAAATCATCGAAGAACAATACGCTCGCGCTATTAGAATCCTTGAAGAGAATAAAGATAAATTGACTGAGTTAGCTGAAGAGCTACTTGAAAAAGAAGTCATTTTCAAAGATAATTTAGAACGCATTTTCGGGAAACGTCCTTTTGAAAAAGATGTTTTAGAGCGTGAAAGAATCGAAAAGGAAGCAACAACTGCCGCTGAAGAAATTAAAGTTCCTGCAGAAGACGTCAAAAATGACGAAGCTTTAGATTAAAGACATTATTTCATATTCATATAAAAAACTTAAATTAATCAGTTGTTAATTTAAGTTTTTTTATATTTGGAGTAACCATTATTAAAACTAGGATAACAACTAGGTTAATAGCACCACTACATGAGTCTATTTCGTAAAATTTTCGGCTTAAAAAATACGCCAGAAGATAACATAAAAAGCGAAGAGAGAGGCAAATATATGCCTGAAATCAAGCTACCTATAGACGAGAAATTTACTATAAATTTTAAGGCCAACGGTGGAAAGTTTCTGTATTGCGAAAATATGGAAGAAATCTACAAATCCTTAAAGAACATTCTTCAAGAAAATAACTGGGAAGATAAAAAAGTATTTTTGCTCGATTCAAGACTAAAAGAACTTTTTAAGGACTTTGAACTTAAGGATTCTAAACAACCATCAGAATGTGAATATTTCCTTTCTACCTGCGAATATTTAATTGCAGATGATGGTTCTCTTCTAATCTCTTCAAATCAGATCGCTGAAAAAAAATTAAGAGATCTACCTCCAAATTTTGTGATCTACGCGACCACGAGCCAATTTGTTGAGAATATTGGTGAAGGTTTACGAGGCATCAAAAACAATAACAAAGACAGAATCCCAACAAATATTACCACCATCAAACATTTCAAGACTTTAGAAGATAAAGACTTTCTTACTTATGGAAGTAGCTCAAAAAACCTATATTTGCTGCTACTTGAAGATTTATAATGAAATTTTTTACTTTATTCCATGTTCAGAAGTCTATTTCAAATACGTCATCTGTCAATAAAACATTTTAATACTCACAGATGAAGGAACTTAGTACAAGAGCCATTTCTGGCGCTATCTATATCTCATTGCTCATATTATCCATTTATTGGCAATATGTATTGGTGGTTCTCTTTTTTGTCTTTGGACTCATTTGCATGGCCGAGTTTAAAAAACTCATCCAACTAGAGAGTAAAGCTCCATATATTGTTTTCACCATCATGTATCTCGGATTTAGCGTTTGGTGCCTAATCCCTGAAACCGACGCTGGTTTTAATGAAGCCATTCAAATTCTTCAGGTTATTACCATATTTGTTCAACTGTTCTTGATTAAAGATTTATTTTCAGAAAAAACAATACCATTATTTGAATCCAAACGTTTTATACTCACGACCTTCTATCTTACAAGTGCATTCATATTTTTGATCATGATTGCTAACAATGGTAAGGAGTTTACACCATTGTTACTACTTGGTTCCTTTGTACTTATTTGGGTGAATGACACTGGTGCGTATATTGTAGGTAAGAATTTTGGAAAGCAAAAGTTGTTTCCGAGCGTATCACCAAAGAAAACATTTGAAGGCTTTTTAGGCGGTTTATTTTTTGCTTGTGTGGCCAGTTATTTTATTGCGCGACTTACAGGTGAATTAGATTTCACAAATTGGTTAATATTGGCTATCATTGCTAGCGTTTTTGGAACTTTAGGCGACTTGATTGAGTCTAAGTTTAAAAGACAAGCCGGTGTAAAAGACAGTGGCGTGATCATGCCTGGGCATGGCGGTTTGTTAGATCGGTTAGATAGTATTATTTTTGCAGCACCATTTCTATATTTATTCTTAAGATTATTCCCATATGTTTCATAAAGAAGGCCATAAAATAGTCATGATTTCTATTGCACTTGTTGTTATAGCCATTATGAGCATAGATTATTTTGTTACGTTATCTTGGTTAAGAACCACCCTAATGTTGGTAGTGATAGCGTTTTTTATCATTATTCTTCAGTTTTTTAGAAACCCGAAGCGTATTGGGACACTCCATGACCATCATGCCTTATCACCAGTAGATGGAAAAGTAGTTGTAATTGAAGAGGTTTTTGAGAAAGAATTTTTTAAAGACAAACGTATTCAGGTGTCTGTATTCATGTCGCCAATAAACGTCCATGTAACGCGTTATCCTATTGGAGGCAAAGTAGTGTATAGCAAATACCACCCTGGAAAATATTTAGTGGCATGGCATCCAAAAGCAAGTGAAGAAAATGAACGTACTACTGTTGTAGTAGAAAACACCTTCTTTGGCCAAGTGTTATACCGTCAAATTGCTGGCGCGCTGGCAAAACGTATTGTCAATTATGCACAAGTAGATGCTGATGTAAAACAAGGAGCGGATTCTGGGTTTATAAAATTCGGATCGCGTGTGGATTTGTTTTTACCGCTAGATGCCGATATAAAAGTAGCACTTAATCAAAAAGTAAAAGGTGGTATTAGTGTGATTGCCGAAACAAAATGAATTCCGAAAAATTAGATATTGAATTTCGTGACGCCGTAGAACGCATAAACAGTTATACAGGCGCATTCCCTGCTGATTTGTTATTAAGGCTTTACGCGTATTACAAGAAGGCTACAAACGATTATTCTAGCCCTAGTGGTAAGAAACCGATCATTAATGCATTTAAGACCAATGCCCTTTTTCAGATAAAAAGTGTTACTCAAGATGAGGCGAAACGCATTTATATTGATTTGGTCAACAATTACTTTCTCTACGGAAAATAAATATTTTTCTGCCTCCCCTTTTTGAATGGTTCCTTTTGAATTTTATCTGGCTTATTTAGTAATTGACTTTTAATTTGTCACATACTTAATCCTTTTTGAACATTCTAAAAATTGTAAGAAATAGATTAATATATTAGCAGAATGAATAGCAACACAATACTCAAGAAAGATTATATCGCTATACTGATCATAAGCGTACTGTATTTTTTGATGATTAAAAATGTAGTGCCTGCAACGGTGTATTTGATTATCGCTATTATTGTAAGTCTCTACTTTTTTCCTCTAAAGTTGTTTTTAAAGGATTCCACAGTGAGTGTTTCCAAAAAGAAAACTTTTATTGGCGCACTATCCTATTATGTAACCGGTAATATTATTGCACTTTCTGCGCTAGTCTCTTTTCAGGATGGTCCTGGTTTTATTAATACCGCAATTACAATTTACAGCCTTATAAATTTTGGGTTATTAGTATACTTTTATATGACCGAAAACATAAGCTACAACTTTATATTAACCTGTTGTGTAACGCTGTTGACCGCTGCTGTTTCTGCGATTTAAAATAAAAACGTTTTAAATAAAAAACTGGAATAGTAAGTTCACTTTCTATTCCAGTTTTTTTTATGAATTAATAAGTTGTTCTAATCCCTAATCAAAGGCATCGTACTGCAACGTAACAAGCCTTCTTGTTTCGAAATTTCGGCATAAGGCACTTCTTCTACCGTAAAACCGTTCTTACGTAACCACGTATTTAAACGCGTAAAATTCTGTTCTGAAATAACCACATCTTCAGAAATGGAGAAGATATTACTATTCATATGATACATTTCTTCTCGGGTGATGTGGAATAGATTCTCCTTTCCAAACAAATTGACCAAGTACATATAGTCGCTTTCCTCTCTAAATCCGCTCTTGTAAATAATGCCTTTATCTTTTCCGACCGGTTGAAAGCAACAATCTAAATGCAGCGCATTATCTCTTGGTTCAATTCTCGATTTCACCAAATCAAATTCCTTGACTATTTTATGAGGAAATAACTCCTTTATATAATTAACGCCCTGAATATTGGTCCGAGCCGTAATATAATCCTTATAATCGCTGCCTTTATACGTGCCAATGAAGATATGATCATTCCAAAGCATCACGTCTCCACCTTCTATATGAACTTCTTCTGGCGGACGTACAACTTTTTTAGGATCAATTTGATCGATGACATATTGAATCGCATCCAGCTCCTTTTCTCTATCAGGAAGAATGTTGGCTTTAATGAAGATGTCATCTATAACAAAAGCAATATCACGTGCAAAAATTTGATTGTAGTCCTCAATCTGTTCAGGACGGTAGACTTTTACATCATATTTATCAAAAACTTTGGCCACAGCCTCCATTTCAACAACCATATCCGCTTCAATAGGATATGTACCGGCTTTGATATGTTCCAATGATTTTGGATCATAAGCCTCTTCTATTTCAGGTGTTGGACCATTACTAACAGCTGTACCTAAAACCACGGCCCTTAAGCGTGAGGTTTCATTTTTAACATTCAGTTTGAGCATAATCTTAAGTATAAAAAAAAGCTCCATCTATAAGAATGAAGCTTTTTGCATTAATATTTATATTTTAACGCTTATCAATCGATTTAAAAGACCTTAAAGTTTCTCCAATATAAATCTGTCTTGGTCTACCTATTGGTTCCTTATTCAATCTCATTTCACGCCATTGTGCAATCCAACCTGGTAAACGTCCTAATGCAAACATTACTGTAAACATATCCGTTGGAATACCCATAGCTCTGTAGATGATTCCTGAATAGAAATCTACGTTTGGATATAACTTACGATCTACGAAATAAGGATCTTTTAAAGCTTCTTGCTCTAGGGCTTTTGCAATTTCTAAAATTTTATCTTCAACACCTAAATCGTTCAACACTTCATCAGCTGCTTTTTTAATGATTTTAGCTCTAGGATCGAAGTTTTTGTACACACGGTGTCCGAAGCCCATCAAACGGAATGGATCCTCTCTGTCTTTGGCTTTTGCCATGTATTTATCAGTATCTCCACCATCAGCGTTAATGCCTTCCAACATTTCCAACACAGCTTGGTTAGCACCACCGTGAAGTGGTCCCCAAAGTGCAGAAATACCTGTAGAAAGTGATGCAAATAATCCAACGTGAGATGAACCTGCTATTCTTACTGTAGATGTAGAACAGTTTTGCTCATGATCAGCATGAAGGATCAATAATTTATCCAACGCGTTTAATACGATAGGATTCATTTTATACTCTTCATTAGGTTGTTTGAACATCATTTTCAAAATGTTCTCTACGTAACCTAAATTTTTATCACCATAATCTAATGGTAAACCATTTTTCTTACGGAACGTCCAAGCAACCAATACTGGGAATTTACCTAAGATTTTAACGATGGCTTTATACATATCCTCTTCAGAATCTACATTCACTGAAGATGGGTTAAACGCTGTCAATGCACTAGTAAGTGAAGCAATAACACCCATTGGATGCGCCGACTTAGGAAATGCATCTACTATTTTGCGGATATCTTCGTCAACAACAGATTGCGCTTTAATATCTGCATGGAATTTTTCCAATTGCTCTTTTGTTGGCAATTCTCCAAAAATCAACAAGAACGCTACCTCAAGAAAATCTGCCTTTTCGGCCAATTCCTCAATAGAGTAACCGCGGTACCTTAAAATTCCTTGTTCACCGTCTAAAAATGTAATGGCACTCTGGCAAGAACCTGTATTCTTATAACCTGGGTCCAGTGTAATAACACTATCTGTAGTACTTCTTAAACTGCTGATATCAATGGCAACTTCTTTTTCAGTGCCTACAATCAGTGGGAATTCGTATTTTTTACCGTCTATTTCTAACGTAGCTTTGTCTGACATATGTTTTTATAAGTTTATTTTGAGTTTGTGTATCTGAAAAGATGTCACGAATTTACAAAATATATCACTATTCTGAAAGCAAGTTAACAAGCATTTTAACAATCCTAATATTTATAAAATCTATATAGAAACCTTCATAACACACCCGAGATTGAATGGTTTTATTAATTTTACCCTATTCCAAATTAAGGTATAGTACCTCCTCTTTTGTAGAGGTCAACTAAAAACTCATTTTTACTAATTTGATTATTACATGCGACTCCCAATTTTCATATTCTTATTATTTCTCACCGGATATACTCATGCACAGGTGATTAATGTTGAAACGATGAGAAAGAAAACCGATTCTGCAAAATGGACAGGTTCTGTAAGTTTGGATGCGAGCTTAATAAAAAACAAGAACAGTATCTTTAAAATTGCTACTAAAGCCGATGTTCAGTATAACAATAAAAAAGAATTATGGCTTTTTGTCAACGATTTAAAGTTTGAAAAAGCAGCAGAAAAATCCTTTGTCAATAAAGGTACCCAACATTTACGTTACAATCATAAAGTTATGGAAACCATAAAGATGGAAGGGTTCGTCCAAGCGCAATATGATGCTATTTCAGAAATTGATTTCAGGGGATTAATAGGCGCTGGACCACGATTTAAATTGTCGTCTGATGAGGATTATCGTTTTTATTTGGGAACGCTTATCATGTATGAATATGAACAAACGTCCGAAATTGAAAACAACAAAATAAACAAGGACGTGCGCGGCAGTACTTATTTTTCGTTCAGCATTTATCCTACAGAAACCATCGGCATCATTAGTACGAGCTATTACCAACCCCGCTTGGATGCTTTTAAAGATTACAGGCTGTCGAGCACCACAAGTGTCTTGTTTAAGATTTTGGAGAATCTTGCGTTTAAAACAACGTTTACATACAATTTTGACGCTTACCCAGTGGTTACAATACCAAAAGCCCAATACGAGTTAACGAATGGGCTTTTATATACGTTTTAAAAACTAAGGTTTATTTCAGCTTAAAGGCGTTAGTTTGTGGAAAGTAAGCCACATGTTCCAATTCTTCCTCTATGCGCAACAATTGGTTGTATTTCGACATACGGTCACTACGTGATGCTGAACCTGTCTTAATCTGTCCTGTATTCAACGCTACTGCCAAATCCGCAATAGTGTTGTCCTCAGTTTCTCCTGAACGGTGAGACATTACAGACGTGTAGCCCGCATTGTGAGCCATATTGACTGCTGCAATAGTTTCCGTTAAGGTTCCAATTTGGTTTACTTTAATTAAAATTGAGTTGGCAATACCATTTTCAATTCCTCTAGATAAACGTTCTACGTTAGTCACGAACAAATCATCGCCCACCAATTGAACCTTATCACCAATTTTCTCAGTTAAATATTTCCAACCTTCCCAATCATTTTCATCCATTCCATCTTCAATAGAAATAATTGGATATTTAGATGCTAATTCTGCTAAGTAATCCGCTTGCTCTGTGCTTGTTCTTACTTTTCCAGTTTCGCCTTCAAATTTGGTGTAATCATATTTTCCATCCACATAAAATTCTGCGGCAGCGCAATCTAAAGCAATCATAACGTCATCACCTAAAGTGTAACCAGCTTTATCAACTGCTTTTTTGATCGTATCCAAAGCATCTTCCGTACCACCAGCTAAGTTTGGTGCAAAACCACCTTCATCGCCAACAGCAGTACTTAAGCCTCTATCATGAAGAACATTTTTTAGGTTGTGGAAAATTTCAGATCCCATTTGCATGGCATGGGTGAAATTTTTCGCTTTTACCGGCATAATCATGAATTCCTGGAAAGCGATAGGCGCATCAGAATGTGAACCACCGTTGATGATGTTCATCATTGGTACAGGAAGCGTGTTTGCAGAAACACCACCTACATATCTGTACAACGGCATGCCCAATTCTCCTGCTGCTGCTTTCGCAACGGCCAAAGAAACACCCAAAATAGCATTAGCGCCTAATTTTGACTTGTTTTTGGTACCGTCCAAATCGATCATCATTTGGTCGATTTTATTTTGTTCAAATACAGATGTTCCCAAAAGTTCCTGAGCAATCTTAGTGTTGACGTTTTCTACCGCCTTAAGCACACCTTTGCCCATATAATCTTTACCACCATCTCTAAGTTCTACTGCTTCATGTTCTCCCGTAGAAGCGCCAGACGGTACTGCAGCGCGTCCCATAATCCCGTTTTCTGTAACGACATCCACTTCTATTGTAGGATTGCCACGTGAATCAAAAATTTGTCTTGCATGAATGTTGATGATGATGCTCATTGTTATAATTTTTATTAGTGTTGTTATTAATTTTTATTGATGACACATTGAAAAGCCAATGGTTTCCATGCCCCACACTGTTGCTAATTTACAAAATACTTACCCCAATCCCTTAATTGGGTTTCAGAATTACGTTTAAAATCAGCTATAATGTTTGCGCAATGAAGAAACCTCAAAAAACACTGAGGTTTTTTGAGGTTTTACTACTATATATTTTTAATGTTTTCTATAAACTGATCGAACAAATAAGAGGCGTCTTGTGGCCCTGGACTTGCTTCCGGATGGTATTGTACCGAGAAACAGTTTTTAGACTTCATACGCATTCCTGCTACAGTCTGATCATTTAAATGCAGGTGTGTAATTTCAAAATCTGGATGCTTTTCAGTTTCCTCCTTATTGATAGCAAAACCATGATTCTGTGAAGTGATCTCTCCTTTTCCAGTAAGTAAGTTCATTACAGGATGATTGATCCCTCTATGTCCATTATGCATCTTATAAGTTGAAATTCCGTTAGCTAATCCTATCACCTGATGCCCAAGGCAAATACCGAAAAGTGGTAGGTTACGATCGATGATTTCTTTTGCTACAGAGATCGCATTCTCTAAAGGTTCTGGATCTCCAGGCCCGTTAGAAAGAAAGAATCCATCAGGATTAAAGCTATTCATCTCCTCAAAGGTTGCAGTGTATGGAAACACTTTGATGTACACATCTCTCTTAGCAAAATGTCTTAGAATATTCTTCTTAATTCCTAAGTCTAACGCTGATATGCGGTATGTTGCATTTTCATCACCTACAAAATAAGGTTCTTTAGTGCTTACTTTGGAAGCGAGTTCCAAGCCATTCATATCAGGTATTTCAGCCAATTGCTTCTTTAGACCTTCAATATTGTCAACCTCCGTAGAAATAACAGCGTTCATCGCGCCATTTTCTCTGATATAGGTTACCAAGGCACGTGTATCGACATCTGAAATGGCCAATAAATTATTTTTATCAAAAAAATCTTCAAGAGATCCTTCTGCTGATGGTCTTGAATAATTATAGCTAAAGTTCTTGCAGATTAATCCTGCAATTTTAATAGAATCAGATTCTACTTCTTCAGCATGAGTCCCATAGTTACCAATATGTGCATTGGTAGCTACCATCAATTGTCCGTAATATGAAGGATCTGTAAAAATCTCTTGGTACCCAGTAGTTCCAGTATTAAAACAAACTTCTCCAAAGGCCGAACCTTCTTTACCTACTGATTTACCGTGGAAAATTGTGCCATCTGAAAGTAGAATAATGGCTTTTTGTCGTTTATTATATTTCATAATTCGAAAAGAGTTTGGCAAAATTGCATAAAAAAAAGGATAAACTAAAATGTTTATCCTTTTTATATTTATAAATGTAATCCCATTTATTCTTCTTCTTCGTTGGTTGCCTTTTTATCAACAGCTGGAGCAGCAGGTGCCACAGCAGCGTCAGATTTTTTAGAACGACCTCTACGAGTAGTTTTCTTTTTAGGTTGCTTATCTACATTGTAAATTTCGTTGAAATCTACTAATTCGATCATTGCCATATCAGCGTTATCACCTAAACGATTTCCTAATTTAATGATACGTGTGTATCCTCCTGGACGATCGCCAACTTTTGGTGCAACATCTCTGAACAATTCAGCTACCGCTTCTTTTTGTCTGATTCTGCTATACACAATACGTCTGTTGTGTGTAGTGTCTTCTTTAGACTTTGTAATCAATGGCTCAACAAATTGCTTTAAAGCTTTTGCTTTTGCAACTGTAGTGTTGATGCGCTTGTGCTCAATTAAAGAACAAGCCATGTTTGCCAACATTGATTTTCTGTGTGCGGTTTTACGACCTAAATGGTTTACTTTTTTTCCGTGTCTCATGACATTTTTGTTTACATCATCTTGCTACAATATCCGTTCGTCGGAGAGCAAATTATGATGGGTTATTTATTAATTTTTGATTTATGACTTCCGAATTACGACTTCAACATTCCAAAATCGTAAATCTAAAATCGTAAATCGACTAGTCTTTATCTAGTTTGTATTTGCTTAAGTCCATTCCGAAGTTCAAACCTTTAACGTTTACTAGTTCTTCTAGCTCAGTTAATGATTTTTTACCGAAGTTTCTGAATTTCATTAAATCATTTTTATTGAAAGATACTAAGTCTCCTAAAGTATCAACTTCTGCAGCTTTTAAGCAATTTAATGCACGTACAGAAAGATCCATATCAACCAATTTGGTTTTCAATAGTTGTCTCATGTGAAGTGATTCTTCATCATAAGTCTCCGTCTGTGCAATTTCATCAGCTTCTAATGTGATACGCTCATCAGAGAATAACATAAAGTGATGGATTAAAATCTTAGCCGCTTCAGTTAACGCATCTTTAGGATTGATTGATCCGTCCGTTTGAATTTCAAAAACCAATTTTTCGTAATCGGTTTTTTGCTCAACACGGAAGTTTTCAACTGCGTACTTTACATTTTTTATTGGCGTATAAATTGAATCTGTAAAGATGGTTCCAATTGGTGCAGAAGCTTTTTTATTCTCTTCAGCAGGAACATAACCTCTACCTTTTTCAATAGTCAACTCCATGTTGAAGTTTACTTTAGAATCTAAATTACAGATTACCAAATCTTTGTTCAACACTTGAAATCCTGATATGAATTTTTGGAAATCGCCAGCAGTAATTTGGTCTTGTCCTGAAATAGAAATGGTAACAGTTTCGTTATCAATTTCATCAATTTGACGCTTAAAGTTAACTTGCTTTAAGTTCAAAATAATTTCAGTAACATCTTCAACTACGCCTGCAATTGTAGAAAACTCATGATCTACACCTTCAATTCTAACAGAAGTAATAGCAAATCCTTCCAAAGAAGACAACAAAACTCTTCTTAAAGCATTTCCTACTGTTAATCCGTAGCCAGGTTCAAGAGGTCTGAATTCAAACTTACCTTCAAAAGGTGTTGAATCAATCATGATTACTTTATCAGGCTTCTGAAAATTTAATATTGCCATAGTGTTCTTCGTTTTAATTGTTAATTAGTTGCGCGGTCTATAAGTATGAAGAAGACTAATAAACCCTTTGGCTAATTCCCAATATAATTAATTATTATTTAGAGTATAACTCAACGATAAATTGTTCGTTGATATTTTCTGGAATTTGAACTCTTGCTGGAACTGATACATAAGTTCCTTGTTTAGTTTCGTTGTTCCATGTCATCCACTCATAAACAGTGTTAGAGTTAGACAATGAATTTTGAATAGCATCTAGAGATTTAGATTTTTCTCTAACGGCAACAACATCTCCAGCTTTTAATTGGTAAGAAGGAATGTTTACGATTTCTCCGTTTACAGTGATGTGTCTGTGAGAAACTAATTGACGTGCTCCACTACGAGATGGTGATAAGCCCAATCTGAAAACTACGTTATCTAAACGAGATTCACATAATTGTAACAATACCTCACCAGTAATACCTTGTGCAGCAGTTGCTTTTTTAAACATGTTTCTGAATTGCTTTTCTAATATACCGTAAGTATATTTCGCTTTTTGCTTCTCCATTAATTGGATTGCATATTCAGATTTTTTTCCACGACGCTTGTTAGCACCATGTTGACCTGGAGGATAGTTTCTTTTTTCGAAAGCTTTATCATCTCCGAAAATAGCTTCACCGAATTTTCGGGCTATTTTAGTTTTAGGACCAGTATATCTTGCCATTTCTTAAATTTAATTATGAGAGTGTTTATGAATTAAGGTCTTAATCTTATCCTTCGATAAACAGTGATCTCTCGTTAATACTTGTTTGTTATTTTTTTTGAGTCTGCAAATTTACATATAAAAAAACTAATATCAACCATTAAAAACGGTTGATATTAGTTCTACATATATTATAAATTATACACGTCTACGTTTTGGAGGACGACATCCGTTATGTGGTAATGGTGTAACGTCAATGATTTCTGTAACTTCAATACCTGCATTGTGGATAGAACGGATAGCAGATTCTCTACCATTTCCTGGTCCTTTTACGTATACTTTTACTTTTTTCAGTCCAGCTTCTCTTGCTACTGCTGCAGCATCTTCAGCGGCCATTTGGGCAGCATATGGAGTATTCTTTTTAGAACCTCTAAAGCCCATTTTACCTGCTGATGACCAAGAAACGACATCACCTTTTTTGTTTGTCAAAGAGATAATGATGTTGTTGAATGAAGCGGCAATGTGTGCCTCTCCGTTAGCTTCAACAATAACCTTACGTTTTTTAACTTTTGTACTTGACTTTGCCATATTTAATTAGTTTTTAGTATTAGTTTATAGTCGCTAGAATCCTAAACCGTTAAATTTCAAACAGATTCTTTCCAACGTCTAATAGACTAAAGACTATTTTTTATTTAGTTGCCTTTTTCTTGTTAGCAACAGTTTTTCTTCTACCTTTTCTCGTTCTAGAGTTGTTTTTAGTACGTTGACCTCTTAATGGAAGTCCAGCTCTATGACGAATACCTCTGTAACATCCGATATCCATTAAACGTTTAATGTTTAATTGAATTTCTGAACGTAACTCACCTTCAATAGTTAAGGCACCTACAGCTTCACGAATATTACTGATTTCGTCATCTGTCCAGTCCTGAACTTTTGTGTTTTCATCAACTTTAGCTTGTGCTAAAATTTCTTTTGCTCTGCTTGCACCTATTCCATAGATGTAAGTTAAAGAGATTACTCCTCTTTTCTGTTTTGGTATATCTACACCTGCGATTCTTGCCATAATTAACCTTGTCTTTGTTTGAATCTAGGATTCTTTTTGTTAATGACGTAAAGTCTTCCTTTGCGACGTACTAACTTACAGTCAGCACTTCTTTTTTTAACTGATGCTCTTACTTTCATCTGTTCTATATATTAATATCTATAAGTTATTCGAGCCTTAGACAAGTCATAAGGGCTCATTTCTAATTTGACCTTGTCTCCTGGTAACAGTTTTATGTAGTGCATACGCATTTTACCAGAAATATGCGCTGTAACTATATGTCCATTTTCTAATTCAACACGGAACATTGCATTGGATAATGCTTCAATTATTGATCCGTCTTGTTCTATTGATGCTTGTTTTGCCATAATAATATTAAGCTACTGCTTTTCTATTTTTGCCGGTTTTCATTAAGCCATCGTAGTGCTTGTTCAGTAAATATGAATTGATTTGTTGCATTGTATCAATAGCAACACCAACCATAATCAATAAAGATGTACCTCCAAAGAACAATGCCCAACCTTGCTGAACGCCCATCAATTTCACAACAACTGCAGGGAACACAGCAATCATTGCTAAAAATATAGAACCTGGTAGGGTAATTTGAGACATAATCTTGTCTAAATACTCTGAAGTTTCAGTGCCCGGTCTAATACCTGGTATAAAACCACCACTACGTTTTAGATCATCAGCCATTTTATTAGTTGGTACTGTAATAGCAGTGTAGAAATACGTAAACACGATAATCAACAATGCAAATACAACGTTGTACCAAAGTCCAAAGATGTCAGAGAAGTTAGTTTGCATCCAAATTCCAACAGCACCTTCACCTAAACCTTTACCTATTAATGTTGGCACGAACATAATTGCTTGCGCAAAAATGATTGGCATAACACCAGAGGCATTTAATTTTAAAGGTAAAAACTGTCTTGATCCAAATACATTCTTTTCATAACCACCAGAAGCGGTACGACGAGCATATTGTACAGCAATCTTACGAACGCCCATTACCAACATAATTGATAGTAAAATAATAACGAACCAGATAACCAATTCAATAAGTACCATCATCAATCCACCGTTACCACCACCTTCTAATCTAGAAGCGTAGTTAAGTAGGAAAGACGCTGGCATGTTAGCGATGATACCAACCATAATCAATAAAGAAATACCGTTACCGATACCTTTATCAGTGATTTTCTCACCCAACCACATTGCAAACACAGTACCAGTTACCAAGATAATTACTGAAGATACGTAGAACATTGTTCCTGTACCCAATAAGAATGCTGATGAAGGAATACCTAATGCTGGTAAACTTGCCAAGTATCCTGGTGCTTGCACCAAACAGATACCTATGGTTAACCAACGTGTAATTTGATTGATCTTTTTACGTCCGCTTTCTCCATCTTTCTGTAATTTTTGAAGATAAGGGATTGCGATACCCATTAATTGAACGACAATTGAAGCCGAAATGTAAGGCATGATACCAAGTGCAAATACTGACGCGTTTGCGAAAGCTCCACCTGTAAAGGCATTTAGAAGTCCTAGAAGACCTTGATCCGTATTATCGGCCAAAGCACCTAATTGACTTGCATCAATACCTGGTAATACTACTTGTGCACCAAAACGATAAACTAAAAGAAGACCAAGCGTAAGCATGATTCTATCTTTTAGTTCTGTTATTTTCCAAACATTTTTTAAAGTCTCTATAAATTTCATTCTCTAAAAGGTCTTATAAAGTTACAGCTTCTCCTCCGGCAGCTTCAATAGCAGCTTTTGCTGAAGCGGTAAATTTATGAGCAGTTACTTTTAATTTTGATTTCAATTCGCCACGACCTAAGATTTTAACAAGATCATTCTTGCCAACAACTCCTAGTTCTAACAACGTTACGAAATCTACAGTGTCTTTAATTACTTGATCATCTACCAATGCTTGTAATTTATCAAGATTTACACCTTGATACTCTACGCGGTTGATATTTGTAAATCCAAACTTAGGCACACGTCTTTGAAGTGGCATTTGACCACCTTCAAAACCTACTTTCTTAGAGTAACCAGAACGAGACTTAGCTCCTTTGTGACCACGAGTTGCAGTACCACCTTTTCCAGAACCTTGTCCTCTACCTATTCTTTTGCCTTGATTTTTAACTGACCCTTCAGCCGGTTTTAAATTACTTAAATCCATTATTCTGCTGTATTATTTTGTTTCCTCTACAGAAACTAAATGTTGAACTTTATTAATCATTCCAAGGATACTTGGCGTGTCATCATGCTCAACAACCTGATTCATTTTATGCAAACCTAGAGATTCTAAGATTCTCTTTTGAGTTAGCGTACGGTTGATAGCACTTTTTACTTTTTTTACTTTGATCTTTGCCATTATTCTATAGATTAACCGTTAAATACTTTTGAAAGTGAAATACCTCTGTCTTTAGCGATAGTTCCTGCATCTCTTAATTGTAATAAAGCATCAAAAGTTGCTTTAACTACGTTATGAGGGTTTGAAGATCCTTGAGATTTTGATAATACATCATGTACACCAACAGCCTCTAAAACCGTTCTTACAGCTCCACCAGCAATAACTCCAGTACCTTCAGCAGCTGGAATGATATTTACTCTTGCACCACCATACTTACCTTTTTGTTCGTGTGGTAATGTTTTTTTAAGGATAGGAATTCTAACTAAGTTTTTCTTAGCGTCTTCAATTCCTTTTGCAATTGCAGTAGCAACATCTTTAGATTTCCCTAAACCATGTCCTACAACACCTGCTTCATCTCCAACTACTACAATAGCAGAAAAACCGAATGCTCTACCACCTTTAGTAACTTTAGTAACTCTTTGTACACCAATAAGGTGATCCTTAAGGTCTAACCCACTAGGTTTTACTAATTCTGCGTTTTTATATTTTTGATACATAATGTCTTAAAATTTTAGTCCTGCTTCTCTAGCACCATCTGCTAGTGATTTTACTCTTCCGTGATATAAATACCCACCTCTATCAAAAGAAATAGTTTCAACACCAGCTTTTAAAGCTTTTTCTCCAACAGCTTTACCAACTAAGGCAGCTATTTCAGATTTTGTACCTTTTGTAGAACTAATGTCTTTATCTCTTGAAGATGCAGCACTAATAGTATTACCAGTTACATCGTCGATAATTTGAGCATAAATTTCTTTATTGCTTCTATATACAGCTAAACGAGGTCTTGCTTCTGTTCCAGAAACAACCTTACGAATTCTGCTTTTTATTCTTAATCTTTTTTGATTTTTTGTCAATGCCATAACTATACGATTATGCTGATTTACCTGCTTTTCTTCTTAATACTTCTCCTACAAACTTAACACCTTTTCCTTTGTAAGGTTCAGGTTTTCTATAGCCGCGGATCTTCGCTGCAACCTGACCTACCAATTGTTTGTCATGTGAAGTTAATTTTACGATTGGATTCTTTCCTTTCTCAGAAATTGTCTCAACAATAACTTCAGGAGCAACTTCTATAATGATATTATGAGAAAATCCTAAAGCTAAATCTAATTTTTGACCTTGGTTTGAAGCTCTATAACCTACACCAACCAATTCTAATTGTTTGGTCCAACCTTTAGATACACCTTCAACCATGTTATGAACCAATGATCTGTAAAGACCATGGTTAGTTCTTGCCTCTTTACTGTCTGATGGGCGTGCCACTGACACTTCACCATCTCCTACAGTAATTTCAACACCTGTGAATTTTTGACTTAATTCACCTAATTTACCTTTTACAGTAATTACGTTGTCTTTGACGTCTATTGTAACCCCTTGTGGGATTGCTACTGGATTATTTCCTATTCTTGACATATCTCTCCTTTTTTAGTAAACGTAGCACAATAATTCACCACCAACATTCTCTTTATATGCTTGCTTTCCTGTCATTACTCCGTGAGAAGTTGACACAATTGCAATTCCAAGTCCGTTAAGGATTCTTGGCATTTCGCTAGAGCTTGCGTATTTACGTAAACCTGGTTTACTAATTCTTTGAATTTTTCTGATGACAGGCTCTTTAGTCTCTTTGTTGTATTTAAGCGCTATCTTGATAGTGCCTTGTACTGAAGAGTCATCAAACTTGTAACTTAAAATATATCCTTGGTCGAATAATATTTTAGTAATTTCTTTTTTCAGATTTGAAGCAGGAATTTCGACAACTCTATGGTTGGCCATTACTGCATTTCTAACGCGCGTTAGATAATCTGCGATTGGATCTGTATTCATTTATATTAAATTGCGGACGTGGTTTTTGGTTCTCCCCAAACCTATGTCCAGTTCATACTTATTATTACCAGCTAGCTTTTCTAACTCCTGGGATCAAGCCTTGGTTTGCCATTTCGCGTAACATTACACGAGAGATTCCGAAGGTACGTACGTATCCTCTTGGTCTTCCGGTTAATTTACAACGGTTGTGCAAACGTACTGGTGATGCATTTCTTGGTAATTTTTGTAATGCTTCGTAATCTCCAGCTTCTTTCAAAGCTTTACGTTTTTCAGCATACTTATCTACCATTTTTTGTCTCTTCACCTCACGGGCTTTCATTGATTCTTTAGCCATATCTTAGTTCTTTTGAAAAGGTAAACCTAATTCTGTTAATAGCGATTTTGCTTCTTTATCTGTAGCAGCCGTCGTGACAAAGGTAATATCCATTCCTGAAATATTGTTAACTTTATCAATATCTATTTCTGGAAAGATAATTTGCTCAACAATACCTAAATTGTAATTTCCTCTTCCGTCAAAGCCAGTAGCTTTAATTCCGTTAAAGTCTCTTACACGTGGTAACGCTGAAGTCACCAAACGGTCTAAGAACTCATACATTTGCTCACCGCGTAATGTAACTCTTGCACCAATTGGCATACCTTTACGTAATTTGAACGTTGCGATATCTTTTTTAGACAATGTAGCTACGGCTTTTTGACCAGAAATTTTAGTCAATTCTTCCACTGCGTGGTCTACTAATTTTTTATCGGCAACTGCAGCACCTACACCTTTAGATATTACTATCTTTTGTAGTTTAGGAACCTGCATTACGTTTTTATATCCGAATTCTTCTGTAAGAGCAGTAACTACTTTGTCCTTGTACTCTTGTTTTAATCTTGGAATATAAGCCATAACTAAATTACTTCATTTGATTTTTTAGAAAATCTCACTTTTTTATCGCCTTCTACTCTAAATCCAACACGTGTTGTTTCACCTTTACCACTTAATAGTGATAAGTTGGAAATATGAATAGGCGCTTCTTTCTCTACAATGCCACCTTGAGGGTTTTGTGCACTTGGTTTCGTATGTTTCTTAACCATGTTCACACCTTCTACGATCGCTTTGTTCTTATCTTTTAAGATCTTTACAACTTTACCTTCTGTACCTTTATGGTCTCCAGCAATTACTTGTACTGTATCTCCCGATTTTATTTTAAACTTTGTCATCTTATTAGTCATTAAAGCACTTCAGGTGCCAATGATACAATTTTCATGAATTGCTTATCACGAAGTTCTCTTGCAACAGGTCCGAAAACACGTGTGCCTCTCATTTCTCCTTGCGGATTTAAAAGTACACAAGCATTGTCATCAAATCTGATATAAGATCCGTCTGGACGTCTTACTTCCTTCTTGGTACGTACAACAACGGCTGTAGAAACAGCACCTTTCTTAACGTTACCATTAGGCGTTGCATCTTTTACAGAAACAACTATCTTGTCACCTACAGAAGCATATCTTCTTTTAGTACCACCTAGAACGCGGATAGTTAAAACTTCCTTCGCTCCAGTGTTATCAGCTACTTTTAATCTTGATTCTTGTTGTAACATAATTACTTCGCTCTTTCAATTATTTCTACTAATCTCCAACATTTAGATTTAGATAAAGGTCTTGTTTCCATGATCTTTACTGTATCTCCAATGTTACAGTCATTTGTCTCATCGTGTGCAACGTATTTTTTCGTCTTTAACACGAATTTACCATACATAGGGTGTTTTACTTTCTTAACTTCAGAAACCACAATTGATTTCATCATTTTGTTACTAGTAACAATCCCTATACGTTCTTTTCTTAAATTTCTTTTTTCCATCTTTCAGCGGAATACAAATTATTGTACTTCTCTTTTAGTTAATTCGGTTGCAATTCTTGCTACAGAACGTCTCACGTTGCGTAATTGAATCGGATTTTCTAAAGGCGAGATAGCATGTGCCATGTTCAGGTCAGCATAACTCTTTTTAGTTTCACCTAACTTTTCTTGTAATTCAGCTGTAGAAAGCTGTTTAATTTCTGATTGCTTCATAATATCTATGTATTAAGCTTCGTAATCTCTAGCGATTAAGAATTTAGTTTTTACAGGTAATTTTTGTGCTGCCAAACGTAATGCTTCTTTAGCAACCTCCAATGGCACGCCACCTACTTCAAACATAATTCTACCTGGTTTCACTACAGCAACCCAATATTCTACAGCACCTTTACCTTTACCCATACGTACTTCAAGAGGCTTCTTGGTGATAGGCTTGTCTGGATATACTTTGATCCAAAGCTGACCTTCTCTTTTCATAAAACGTGTAGCTGCAATACGAGCTGCTTCAATTTGTCGAGATGTTAAAAACATTCCCGTTTCGTGTACCGATTTTATACCGAACATTCCATTTGAAAGTTCATGTCCTCTTCCGGAATTTCCTTTCATGCGGCCTTTATGCTGCTTACGGAATTTTGTCTTTCTAGGTTGTAACATTTTTCTTTAACTTTAAAAATTACTTTCTACGACGAGGT
Organism: uncultured Gelidibacter sp.; assembly: GCF_947500795.1. Classification (GTDB taxonomy): domain Bacteria; phylum Bacteroidota; class Bacteroidia; order Flavobacteriales; family Flavobacteriaceae; genus Gelidibacter. The sequence continues at coordinate 303,421 of NZ_CANMTE010000004.1, forward strand.
TTGTTGTTCCCACCGCGTCTTGGCGCATCAGATCCTCCTTTGCCGCCTTGTTTTTTGGATAATCCAACAAGCGGGGAAAGATCTCTCTTACCATACACTTCACCTTTCATGATCCACACTTTAACACCCAATCTACCGTAGGTAGTATGTGCCTCAACTAAAGCATAGTCAATATCAGCTCTAAACGTCGATAATGGAATTCTTCCTTCTTTGTAGTGCTCAGAACGTGCCATTTCAGCTCCGTTTAAACGACCACTAATTTGGATCTTGATACCTTCAGCATTCATACGCATTGTTGCAGCGATTGCCATTTTAATGGCACGTCTGTAAGAAATACGATTCTCGATTTGACGAGCAACGCTAGATGCTACTAAAAATGCATCCAATTCTGGTCTCTTGATCTCGAAGATGTTCAATTGAACTTCCTTATCTGTAATTTTCTTAAGCTCTTCTTTTAACTTGTCTACCTCTTGACCACCTTTCCCGATAATGATACCAGGTCTTGCAGTTGTGATAGTAACGGTTACAAGTTTAAGCGTACGCTCAATAATTACTCTTGACACACTTGCTTTAGATAAACGAGCGTGAACATATTTTCTAATCTTATCGTCTTCAGCAAGTTTATCTCCATAATCATTGCCACCATACCAGTTAGATTCCCATCCTCTGATAATTCCTAAACGATTTCCGATTGGATTTGTCTTTTGTCCCATATCTCTATTTAAGCTTGTGTATTATTGTTTGCTCCAATAACCACTGTTACGTGGTTAGAACGTTTTCTAATTCTGTGTGCACGACCTTGAGGTGCTGGACGTAATCTTTTTAACATTGCGCCACCATCTACTCTGATCTCTTTAACGAACAAGTCAGCATCTTCAATGCTTGCATCTTCGTTTTTTGCTTGCCAATTGGCAATTGCTGAAAGCACCAACTTCTCTAAACGACGAGATGCTTCTTTAGGGCTAAACCTTAAGATATTAAGAGCCATTTCAGCTTTTTGTCCTCTAACCAAATCCGCAACTAAGCGCATTTTTCTTGGTGATGTAGGACAGTTATTAAGCTTTGCAAAAGCAATGTGCTTTTTCTCTTCCTTAATAGCGTCTGCCATTTGTTTTTTACGACTTCCCATAGCTCTACTTATTTTTTACCTTTATTTTTAGCACCCGCATGACCTCTAAAAGATCGTGTTGGTGAAAATTCTCCTAATTTGTGACCTACCATATTCTCAGTTACGAAAACTGGTACAAATTGACGACCATTGTGAACAGCGATTGTTTGTCCAACAAAATCCGGTGAAATCATAGAGGCTCTAGACCACGTTTTGATAACCGTCTTTTTGTTTGAAGCTACATTCTCTTCAACTTTTTTACTCAATTTATAATGGATGTAAGGTCCTTTTTTTAATGAACGTGCCATATTATCTCAATTATTTCTTTCTACGTTCTACAATATATTTATTACTCGCTTTTGTTTTAGAACGGGTTCTATAACCTTTAGCAGGTATACCATTTCTAGAACGTGGATGACCACCTGAAGACTTACCTTCACCACCACCCATTGGGTGATCGACTGGGTTCATCACTACTGGTCTCGTACGTGGACGTCTACCTAACCATCTTGATCTACCTGCTTTACCAGATACTGTCAATTGATGATCAGAGTTAGATACAGCTCCAATAGTTGCCATACATTCTACAAGCACTAAACGTGTTTCACCAGAAGGTAATTTAATAGTTGCGAATTTTCCATCTCTCGCCATTAACTGAGCGAATGCACCAGCACTTCTTGCCATGATTGCTCCTTGTCCAGGACGCAATTCGATACAAGAGATAATAGTACCAAGTGGAACATACTTAAGGATCATTGCGTTTCCAATTTCTGGAGCAACACCTTCAGTACCAGAAACTACAGTTTGCCCAACTTGTAAACCATTTTGAGCAATGATGTAACGTTTTTCACCGTCTTGATAATTCAATAAAGCGATAAATGCTGTTCTGTTTGGATCGTACTCGATAGACGCTACCTCTGCTGGAATTCCAGTTTTGTTACGTTTGAAATCGATAACACGATACTTTCTTTTATGACCACCACCAATATAGCGCATGGTCATTTTTCCTTGACTGTTTCTACCACCAGATCTTTTGTTCGGAACGAGTAAACTCTTTTCCGGCTTATCAGTAGTAATGGCGTCAAATCCATTAACTACTCTAAATCGCTGACCTGCTGTGATCGGTTTTAATTTTCTTACTGACATTTGTCTTTAATTACATGTTAGTGTATAAATCAATAGATTCACCTTCCGCCAGTTGTACAATTGCTTTTTTAACAGCATTTGTTTTACCATTCTGAATACCTGTCTTTGTGTGACGGGTTCTTCTATCTGGACGGACATTTATAGTGCGAACTTTTTCAACGGAAACGCCATAAGCAGCTTCCACCGCTTTTTTTATTTCAACCTTGTTCGCCTTCGTATTCACTTGGAAGCTAAAGCAGTTGTTTAACTCGCTATTAGCAGTCGCTTTTTCAGTGATTATAGGTTTAATTAAGATGCTCATGTTTCCTTATTTACTTAAATTCGATTCAATTCCTTCTAAAGAGCTCTCTAAAAGGACTAATTTATTTGCATTTAAAATCTTGTAAGTGCTTAATTCTGAGTTCATTATGACATCAGAGCCTTTTAAATTGCGTGACGACAAATATACATTATTATTTGAGGCACCCAACACAAACAAAGATTTTTTACCCTCAACACCCAACGCTTTCAATACGTTAGTGAAGTTTTTGGTTTTTGGAGAATCAAAATTGAAATCTTCCATAACCACAATCGCGTCATCATTAGCTTTCATTGTCAAGGCTGATTTACGTGCTAAACGCTTAAGACCTTTGTTCAATTTGAAGCTATAGTTTCTTGGTCTTGGACCAAACATACGTCCACCACCTTTAAATACACCAGACTTGATAGATCCTGCACGTGCTGTACCGGTACCTTTTTGTTTCTTTATCTTACGTGTACTACCAGAGATTTCTGCTCTTTCTTTAGCCTTATGCGTTCCTTGACGTTGGTTAGCAAGATATTGCTTAACGTCTAAGTATACTGCATGGTTATTAGGCTCAATAGCAAACACATCTGCAGAAAGTTCAACCTCTCTACCTGTGCTTTTTCCGTTTATATCTACAACTGCTACTTTCATTATTTCTGAATAATTACATAAGAATTTTTATGACCAGGAACACATCCTTTAACCACCAATAAGTTCTTTTCAGGAACTACTTTGTAAACTCTTAAATTTTCAACATTCACTCTCTCGCCACCCATTCTTCCGGCCATTTTCATTCCTTTGAATACTCTCGCAGGGTATGAAGCAGCACCAATAGAACCTGGAGCTCTTAAACGGTTATGTTGACCATGCGTAGCTTGACCAACTCCACCAAAACCATGACGTTTTACAACCCCTTGGAATCCTTTTCCTTTAGATGTACCAGCAATATCAACATATTCACCTTCTATGAAATGATCTACTGTAATAGCATCACCTAATTTGTAATCTTCTCCAAATCCTTGGAATTCAACGACTTTTCTTTTAACAGAAGTACCGGCTTTCTTAGCATGACCTGCTTCAGCTTTTGTGGCGCTTTTCTCTGTCTTGTCATCGAAACCAAGTTGAAGAGCACTATACCCGTCAACCTCTTCGGTTCTGACTTGGGTAACGATACATGGACCTGCTTCAATAACGGTACAAGGAATGTTCTTTCCGTTCTCGTCGTAGATACTGGTCATACCGATTTTTTTTCCAATTAACCCAGACATAAATATTAATTTGTTTGTTATGGACAATTCACGACTTGCCCGCTATTGTTTTTTTTTGATAGATAATTCGCGACTTACCTACTTACTATTGAAAAATATTCAGGGCCGAAAATACTTCAGCCCTGAATGTATTTTTACCGTTTTTCCCTCGCTCGCAGCTCGGGACATGTTTATCCTCGCGAATGCGGGGATCTTTTGATCAATGACAACGTATCGTCATCCAATTTTGAGACACCTGCCTTCGCAGGTATAACTAAACTTTGATCTCTACTTCTACACCACTTGGTAACTCAAGTTTCATCAAAGCATCAATTGTTTTTGATGAAGAGCTATAGATATCCAAAAGTCTCTTGTAAGAACTTAATTGGAACTGCTCTCTAGCTTTCTTGTTAACGTGTGGTGAACGTAAAACCGTAAAGATTTTTTTATTTGTTGGTAAAGGAATTGGTCCAGTAACAACTGCTCCAGTACTTTTTACCGTTTTAACAATCTTATCAGCAGACTTGTCTACCAACATGTGATCGTAAGATTTTAGTTTTATTCTGATTTTTTGACTCATTTTCTTAAAATTTAAGCTTCTACGCCTCCTTTAGCTGCTTTAATCACTTCTTCAGATATGTTAGAAGGTGTTTCAGCATAATGTGAAAATTCCATTGTTGATGTTGCACGACCTGAAGACAATGTTCTTAATGTAGTTACATAACCAAACATTTCTGATAATGGCACAGTTGCTTTTACAGTTTTAGCGCCAGCTCTGTCACCCATATCATTTACTTGTCCTCTTCTTCTATTCAAATCTCCTACAATGTCACCCATGTTTTCTTCAGGTGTAATCACCTCAATCTTCATGATAGGTTCCATGATAACAGCTTTTGCAGCTTTTGCAGCATTTTTGAATCCAAGTTTCGCAGCCAACTCAAACGATAATTGATCAGAATCCACATCGTGGTAAGATCCATCAGTTAACGTCACTTTCATAGCATCTACTTCGTAGCCTGCCAATGGACCGTTAACCATAGCCATTTTAAATCCTTTTTCAATTGAAGGGATAAATTCTTTAGGAACGTTTCCACCTTTAATTGCAGAAATGAACTCTAAACCTACTTTACCTTCTTCAGCTGGTTCCAATGTAAATTGGATATCAGCAAATTTACCACGACCACCAGATTGTTTTTTGTAAACTTCTCTATGTTGTGCAGTTTTAGTAATTGCCTCTTTATATTCAACTTGTGGTGCACCTTGGTTAACCTCAACTTTGAATTCACGACGCATACGGTCTACAATAATATCTAAGTGAAGCTCACCCATTCCAGAAATAATAGTCTGTCCTGAAGATTCATCAGTTCTTACTGTAAATGTAGGATCTTCTTCTGCTAATTTAGCAAGGGCCATACCCATTTTATCAACGTCAGCTTTAGTTTTAGGCTCTACCGCGATACCAATTACTGGATCAGGGAAGTTCATTGATTCTAAAACAATTGGATGTTTCTCATCAGACATAGTATCACCAGTCTTGATATCTTTAAATCCTACTGCAGCTCCAATATCTCCTGCTTCGATAAAATCGATAGCATTTTGTTTGTTAGCGTGCATTTGGTAGATACGAGAGATACGCTCTTTTTTACCTGAACGGTTGTTCAAGATGTAAGAACCTGCATCTAAACGACCAGAATAAGCTCTAAAGAATGCTAAACGACCTACGAAAGGATCAGTAGCAATTTTAAATGCTAGAGCAGCAAAAGGTTCGTTAACACTTGGCTTACGTCTTTCTTCTTTATCAGTATCTGGGTTATACCCAACAACACTTTCTCTATCCATTGGAGAAGGTAAGTAACGACAAACCGCATCCAATAAGAATTGAACTCCTTTATTTTTGAATGATGACCCACATACCATTGGTATGATTGCCATATCCATAACAGCAGCTCTTAATGCAGCGTGTACTTCGTCTTCTGTAATAGAGTCTTCATCTTCCATGAATTTCTCTAATAAGTTCTCGTCGTAACTTGCTACTTCTTCGATTAAGTTCGCTCTAAATTCACGAACTTCATCTTTCATATCTGCTGGAATCTCAATCACGTCAAAAGTAGATCCGAAGTTATCATCATGCCATACAATAGCTCTGTTTTTAACTAAATCTACGATTCCTTTGAAATCTCCTTCATCTCCAATAGGCAATACAATAGGCACTGCATTAGAACCTAGCATTTCCTTAACTTGTTTGTTAACTTCTAAAAAGTTAGCACCTTGACGGTCCATTTTGTTAACAAACCCAATTCTTGGAACTTTATAATTATCGGCAAGTCTCCAGTTAGTTTCAGATTGTGGCTCAACGCCATCAACTGCACTAAACAAAAACACTAACCCATCAAGAACACGTAGTGAACGGTTTACTTCAACTGTAAAATCAACGTGACCCGGAGTATCAATAATATTGAAGTGGTAAGACTGAGCATCCTCAGTTGGCTCACCATTCTCTCTTGGGAACGTCCAATCACATGTAGTCGCTGCAGACGTAATTGTAATACCTCTTTCAGCTTCTTGCTCCATCCAGTCCATTGTCGATGCACCTTCGTGAGTTTCTCCAATTTTATGGTTTACACCAGTATAAAATAAGATACGTTCTGTAGTTGTTGTTTTTCCAGCATCAATATGTGCTGCAATTCCTATATTTCTTGTAAGTGTTAAATCTCTTGCCATATATTAGAATCTAAAGTGTGAGAAAGCTTTATTAGCTTCTGCCATTTTATGAGTATCTAAACGCTTTTTAACAGCTGCACCTTCTTCTTTGGCCGCAGCTAAAATTTCAGCAGCAAGTTTTGCAGGCATAGATTTCTCATTTCTTTTACGTGAGTAACTAATCAACCATTTCATAGCTGTAGATACTTTACGGTCTGGACGAATTTGCATTGGGATTTGGAATGTTGCACCACCAACACGACGACTACGTACTTCGACGTGAGGCATTACGTTAGATAAAGCATCTTTCCATGTTTCCAAAGCTGTTTTTTCTTCGTCAGTTTTCTTTGCTTCTACAATGTCAATCGCATCGTAGAATACTTTAAAAGCTACAGACTTTTTACCATCCCACATCATCATGTTAACGAAACGAGTTACTAACTGATCGTTAAAACGTGGATCCGGCAAAAGCGGTCTCTTTTTTGCTGCTCTTTTTCTCATGTCTTCTTCTTAAAGTTTTAATTACTTCTTAGGGCGTTTTGTTCCGTATTTAGATCTACGTTGCGTTCTACCTGTAACACCTGCGGTATCTAAGGCACCACGTACAATGTGATATCTAACTCCTGGCAAATCTTTTACCCTTCCACCTCTAACCAATACTATCGAGTGCTCCTGTAGGTTGTGACCTTCACCGCCGATGTATGCGTTAACCTCGTTTCCGTTTGTTAAACGAACCCTTGCTACCTTACGCATTGCTGAGTTAGGTTTCTTAGGTGTCGTCGTGTAAACACGAGTACACACACCACGTCTTTGTGGACACGAATCTAGGGCAACCGATTTACTCTTCTTGGCTATTTTGGTTCTTCCTGTTCGTACTAATTGTGAAATTGTTGGCATATATTTCTATATAAATTTGTTTAACTCCTCGCTTTTGAGGGCTGCAAAGGTAGAAAATAAATTCGCTTTTTCAAAAGTAAATTGATTAATTTTCAAATCTTTGGTAGATTATTTAACATTGAACCTGTTTTTAGATAAATTTTTCCTTTAGCTTTGAAAATCTTTAAGTTTTACATGACTTTAAAAATCTTCTCATTTTTTTTTCTCTTTGGATGGTTCTCATCTCCAACACTATTAGCTCAAACTTTACATCTTACTGCAAATGGTAAAACTGAAGAGGAAACTAATTTTTTGGAGGGGCTTAATTATCAAAACGCATTTAGTGATTTTAACACCCTTAATGAGGAAGTTCAAAAAATCAAATCCAACTTAACACAGTATGGATATCTGGAAAGCCAATTTATCAATTTAGAAAAAACTACAGATTCATCATTTGTTGCTACCTATCATTTAGGTGTGCTTTATAAGAAAGCTCGAATTTATTTTGACATCGGTTTAAATGAAAAGATACTGAAATCAATTTCCAATACCATTACAGAAAATTATTTTGAAGTTGAATTACACAAACTCGAAACTTCGCTTCAGAATTTAAATACTGAAATTGCGAATAATGGGGATCCATTTTCCACGCTTCAACTTATAAACATTAAAAAAGAGAACGGCATATTAGTGGCCGATTTAAAAATTGAGGATACTCACAAAAGAACAATTGACACTATTATTGTAAAAGGTTATGACAAGTTCCCCAAAGCTTACGTCAAACGTTATTTAAAACTTCAAGCGAAACAACCCTTCAATTTAAAAACCATCAAACGGAAAACGCTAGATTTAGAAAATTTACACTTTGCAACTCAAATAAAAGAACCAGAAGTACTCTTCACAAAAGATTCTACTATACTATATATATATGTAGAAAAACAAAAAAGCAACACTTTTGATGGTTTCTTAGGATTTGGCACCAATACCAAAAGCAACAAAATAGAGTTCGATGGTTATTTAAATCTCAATCTTATCAATACTCTTAATTATGGGGAGTCGTTTAGAGTGCTCTATAAAAGCGATGAAAACGACCAAAAGACATTCGACGTTAAAGCTAAACTGCCTTATTTGTTCGGATCACCAATCGGCACCCAAATTGGTCTAAATATTTTCAAAAGGGACTCTACCTTTATAACTACCTCTCAATTTGCAAAAGCAGATTATCAAATCAATCCAAATAATACTATAGCAATCGGTATCACATCTTTAAATTCGACAAACCTATTAGACACCCATTTTTTGAACATTGCCGATTTTAAGTCCACATTTTATACGATAAACTACAACCACCTTACGCCGCAGCGGTACGATAAACTATTTCCTATAAATTTCATGTTTGATTTTTCTACCGGATTTGGGAATAGAACCATTAAGAGTATAAGTGACACACAGACAAAATTTGAACTGAATACTTTTAAAATATTCAATCTGAATTTTAGAAATAGTATTTATACTAATGTTAGCGCGGTGGTTTTGAATTCAGACCGGTTTTTAGAGAATGAACTCTTCCGGTTTGGCGGCATTAATTCTATCAGAGGTTTTGAAGAAAACAGTTTAATGGCAAATCTCTTTGGCGTACTTAATACAGAATACCGGTACAAACTCACCAATAGCTTATATGTCAATTCAATTATTGACCTCGCCTATTACGAAAATCAGATCATTTCTACGCAAAACAAACTTCTCGGATTGGGTTTTGGATTTGGAATACTCACGCGAGCAGGCCTATTTAAACTAAATTACAGCAATGGCAGTTCAGAAAATCACCCTATAAAATTATCCAACTCGAAAATCCATATCAGTTTATCAGCCACTTTTTGATAACAAATCTTTAACAAACACTAATGTTAAAATTAAGCTTAATTTAACAAATACATTGGGCTCATGCCCATTGATCAAATCACAATTTATTGTAAATCAACACTAAAGATTTTCAAGATTTAGCCCTAAAAGGCAAAACCATTCCTTAATTTTTTTTTTAATCCTTCTTTCGTGAGTAATTCGACCAACAAAAGAACTGTATTCCAAGAGATTGAACCTTCAAGCATGGAAAAATCAAAGACCATATAGAAAATTTAATTTGGTTCCAAATGAAATTGATAGTTAATTAAATTGTTTTTTTAACTTTTTATTAGCATTTTTACGGCAGGCTAATTCAAATTAATTTAAATATGAAAACAAAGTTTAGTGGAATTCTAACGCTATTACTAGCGTTCTTTGTGCAAATAACGTTTGCACAAGAAAAAACAATTTCAGGAACGGTATCAGATCAATCTGGTTTACCACTTCCTGGAGTTAACATTATTGTAAAAGGCACCGCATCGGGTACACAGACGGATTTTGATGGTAATTACTCCATCTCCGCCAAGTCAGGAGATGTATTGTCTTTTACTTACGTGGGGTTGAAAGCCCAAGAAGTTACAGTAGGAGCTTCTAATAGTATTAACGTAACAATGCAAGAAGATGCATCTGTATTAGATGAGGTTGTTGTAACTGCGTTAGGTATTAAAAGAGAGAAGAAAAGTTTAGGTTACGCTACCCAAGAAGTTAAAGGGGACGCTGTATCGAACGTGAAAAGCTCTAACTTCGTTAACTCGTTATCCGGTAAAGTTGCTGGTCTAGATATTAAAACATCTGGTACTTTAGGTGGTTCTACCAACGTAGTTATTAGAGGTAACAACTCTATTGCTGGTAACAACCAAGCATTATTTGTTATTGACGGTATTCCTGTAGATAACAGCAACTCAAACTCTTCTGGACAAAGAAGTGGTAGAGGTGGTTATGACTACGGTAATGCTGCTTCTGACATTAACCCTGATGACATCGAGTCTATCAACGTGTTAAAAGGTGCAGCTGCAACAGCTCTTTATGGCTCTCGTGCTTCTAATGGTGTGGTAATGATCACAACTAAAAAAGGTACTGCTAAAAAAGGTCTTGGTGTAACTATCAGCTCAAGTTTAACAATGGGTACTGCTGATTCTTCAACATTGCCAACATATCAGAAAAAGTATGGTTCTGGTTACGGTCCATATTACTCTTCTGATGATGGATTTTTCGAATTGTATGATGTTAATGGTGATGGTATTGATGATTTAATCACTCCATTTACTGAAGATGCATCTTACGGTGCGGCATTCGATCCAAGTTTAATGATTTACCAATGGACATCTATCTATCCTCAATTGGGTAGTACTTACCAACAAGCAACGCCATGGGTAGCAGGTAAAAATGATCCAAATTCAATCTACAAAGCATCTATTACAGCGGTAAACTCTGTTTCCTTAGATGGTGGAACTGACAAAAGTTCTTTTAGATTAGGTTTTACTAACTTATTACAAGAAGGTAATTTACCAAACAGTGAAATTAAAAGAAACACTGTTAATTTTTCTGGATCACATGACTTGAGCGACAAACTTACAGTGTCTACTACTTTTAACTTCATCAAAACAGATGGTAAAGGTCGTTATGGAACTGGTTATAGTTCAAAAAACGTGATGCAACAGTTTAGACAATGGTTCCAAACTAACGTCGATTTCCAAGAACAAAAAGCAGCGTATTTTTCTACACGTGAAAACATCACTTGGAATCCAAATGGTCCTGACAACTTAAGTCCAATTTATTCAGATAACCCTTACTGGACGTTATATGAAAACTATGAGACTGATACACGTTCAAGATACTTCGGTAACTTTGCATTGAACTATGAAATTACTGATTGGTTAGATGTAATGGGTAGATTCTCTTTTGACAGCTACAGTGAGTTACAAGAAGAAAGAACAAACGTAGGTAGTGCTGATGTGTCTGAATATACAAGATACAATAACAGTGTTGGCGAGTACAACTATGACATGATGTTGAATTTCAACAAAGACTTATCTGATAAATTAAACTTAGAAGGTAACCTTGGTGTTAACATTAGAAGAAACACTCAAAACAGCATCTTTGCTGCAACTAACGGTGGTTTAAACTTAGCAGGTCTTTATGCATTGTCTAACAGTGTAAGTCCAATCAACGCTCCAGCGGAATATGACGCTACAACTATGGTTGATGGTCAATACATCCGTGCAAGTTTAGGATATGACAATTTTGCTTATTTAGAAGGTTCTTATAGAACTGACCGTTCTTCTACACTTCCAAAAGACAACAACAGATATGGGTACTACTCGGTATCAGGAAGTTTAGTGTTCTCTCAACTAATTGATGCAAGATGGTTATCATTTGGTAAAGTAAGAGCTAACTACGCAGAGGTAGGTAGTGATACAAACCCATACAGAGTTTTCAATACATTTGGTATTGGTACACCATTTAATGGTGGTGGTGTTGCTTCAAACCCTAATGCTCAAGCTAACTTAGACTTATTACCAGAAAGACAAGAAAGTTTTGAGGTAGGTTTAGAGATGCAATTTGCAGATAGACGTGTAGGTTTTGACGTGTCTTACTATAACACTCAAAACATCAACCAAATTACAAGTATTCCATTATCTACAGCAACTGGTTATACTTCAGCTGTATTGAACGCAGGTACTATTGAAAACAAAGGTGTGGAAGTTCAATTGAATTTAACACCAATCAAAAGTGAAGATTTCCAATGGGATATTACTGCAAACTGGTCTAAAAATGAGAGTTTAGTTGTTGAGTTATTAAATGGTATTGACAACTTACAATTAGCAGCATTACAAGGTGGTATTTCCATCAATGCTACACCAGGTCAACCATATGGTACTATTAGAGGTACTGATTTCGTTTACACAAATGGTGAAAAAACAATCAGATCTAATGGATATTACCAAACTACAGGTACTAACAACAACGTGATTGGAGATATCAATGCTGACTGGAAAGGTGGTGTTTATAACAACTTCAAATACAAAAACTTCAATTTTAACTTCTTAATTGATGTTCAAAAAGGTGGTAATGTATTCTCATTAGATACTTGGTATGGTTATGCAACAGGTCTTTATGACTTTACTGCAGGAAATAATGACTTAGGTAACCCAGTAAGAAATCCAGTTGTTGGAACTCCAGGTAACTATGCTGCTAATAGTGGTGGTGTATTATTGGACGGTGTTAAAGCTGACGGTTCTCCTAACGATGTTAGAGCTGATGCAACTACATATGCAAACCCTTGGGGATATGTTAGAACTCCAAATGCTGCACACGTTTATGATGCAGGTTACGTAAAATTACGTGAGGCAAGTTTAACTTATAATCTTAGCCCTAAAGCATTAGAGCAAATGGCATTTACAGGTGTTTCTATTTCATTAATCGGTAGAAACTTATGGATCATTGACAAAAACACACCTTATGCTGATCCTGAAGCAGGTTTAAGTTCTGGTAACGTTCAAGGTTACCAATCAGGTTCTTACCCTTCTATTAGAGAAATAGGTGCAAGTCTTAAACTACAGTTTTAAATAAAAAATAATTATGAAAAAAATAATATTAACCGTTTTAACTTTCGTAGCCTTAGTGTCTTGTCAGTCTGACCAAGCCTACGAAGATTTAAATAGAGATCCTAAAAATCCAACTCAAGTTCAAGCAGACTTCTTATTTAATTCTGCTACTAAAAGTTTGTATGATCAAATGACGAGTACCAATGTGAACCTTAACGTTTTTAGAATGTTAGGTCAGCACTGGACAGAAACTACGTATACTGATGAGGCGAATTTTGATTTGAATGGAAGAAATATCACTCAAAACCATTGGTCTGAGTTGTATAGAGATGTTCTATTAGATTTGAAAACTGCTCGTGAAAACACAAACGACGACGCTAGTTTAACTCAAGCAGAAAAGGATACTAGAAATGCTCAAATAGAAATACTTATGGTATACACTTGGGCTCACTTAGTAGAGACTTATGGAGATATTCCTTACTCACAAGCCTTAAGCCCAAATGAGTTTGTTTTACCTGTGTATGACGATGCTGCTACAGTTTATACTGATTTATTAGCACGTTTAACTGCAGCTATCCCAAACATTACTGATTCTGGTTTTGGTTCAGCAGATCCTATCTATGGAGGTGACTCTGCAAAATGGAAAAAATTCGGAAACTCATTACTTTTAAGAATGGGAATCAGAATTGCAGATGCTCCAGGTTTTTCTTCTCTAGCGCAAGCAGCAGTTACAACAGCTGTAAGTGGTGGGGTATTTACATCTAACGCTGACAATGCATCGTTAGTTTATTCTAGCACTACTCCAAACACAAATCCTGTGTGGGTTGATTTAGTACAATCTGGTCGTTCTGACTTTGTTGCTGCAAATACTTTGGTTGACGTTATGAATGCATTAGAAGATCCAAGAAGACCTTACTACTTTGACCAAAACTTAGGTGCTGGTGTTTATGTTGGAGGACCTTATGGTGACAATAACAGCTATAGCTCATACACTCACGTTGGAGACAGAATGTTAGATCCCACTAACCCTGCTTCTTTAATAGATTATTCTGAAGTATCTTTCTATTTAGCTGATGCAGCTGAGCGTTCTTTATCTGGAACACCAGCATTGGCAGCAGGTTTTTATAACGATGGTATCAAAGCATCTTTTGATGATTGGGGAGCTCCTGGTGTTGAAGCTTACTTGCTTAAGCCAAGTGTTAATTACTTAACAGCTCCAGGTACTTGGAAACAAAAAATTGGAAAACAATTCTGGTTAGCAATGTACAACAGAGGATACGAAGCATGGACTGCTTGGAGAACCTATGATGTACCAACATTAAACTTGCCAGCTGAATCTGGACTTCCGGTTCCAACAAGATATACTTACCCTGTTAATGAGCAAAACCTTAATGAGGCAAATTGGTCAGCGGCATCAGCAGCAATTGGTGGTGACGAACAAACTACCAAATTGTTCTGGGATGTTAACTAATTAATTAATTATCTATTACAAATATCTAAAACCTCTTAAGTTGAAAAATTTAAGAGGTTTTTTTATACCCTAACTTTTCTGTCCCTGTAAAGACACATCGCTTTTTGTCTTTTGTTTTTTGCAGTCCAACTAAATATATGAGGCTTTATTTTATACCTTTGCGCCATGGAACATGAAACAACTATTTTTGGAATCAGAGCGGTTATTGAAGCGATTAAGTCTGGTGAAAACATTGATAAAATCTTTTTACAAAAAGGACTACGTGGAGAGCTATTTACCGAGTTAGAACAATTGTTGCATAAGGAACGTTTAAATTCCTCTTACGTGCCCGTTGAAAAACTCAACCGACTTACCAACAAGAACCATCAAGGTGTTGTAGCGCAAATTGCGCCTATCAGTTTCTATCCATTGGAAGAATTGGTAACCAACGTCATGGAATCAGGTAAAACACCTTTATTTCTTCTTTTAGACCAATTGAGTGATGTCCGTAATTTTGGTGCGATTATCAGAACGGCAGAATGTACTGGTGTTTCAGGAATCATCATTCAGAAAAAAGGTGGTGCCCCAGTTAATGGTGATACTATAAAAACTAGTGCCGGTGCTATTTTTAAAATTCCAATTTGTAAAGTAGACCATATTAAGGATGCTGTATTCTATATGCAGGCTTCTGGAATAAAAGTAATTGCAGCTACTGAAAAAACGGATCAAAATCTTTATGACGTTTCATTTACTGAACCTTGTGCCATTATCATGGGTTCTGAAGGTAAAGGCATCAATCCATCCATCTTAAAAGTGGTTGATGACAAAGCCAAACTCCCTATTTTAGGCGATATCGAATCATTGAATGTTTCCGTAGCCTGTGGTGCATTTTTATACGAAGTAGTGAGACAGAGACTTTAGATTGGTGACCCGCCCGAACGTACCAGTTCGGTACGGGCAGGTTGAAGATTGAAGATTGGTGATTGAGGATTGTTGACCCGCCCGAACGTGCCTTTTCTGTACGGGCGAGTTGCTGATTTCATTCTGATTCAGAAATTGAAATTGTGAACTAATTACTGCCATCTGAAGACTGAATACTGCTTACTGAAGACTGAATACTGCCAACTAAAATTTACACGTCCCTTCCTCTACTCTATTTACCCAACCAAGCACTTCGACTGCGCTCAGTGTGACAAATATTTATGACTTTGGAGTTTCCTTATAAATGTAGTTGATGTTTGGCGGATTTGTATTATCGTTTTGTTGAACCTTATTTTGTGCTTCATTGCCTGCTTGATTACCCCCTTTTAATTGATTTTCGCTTTCATTTTCAAATTCAATTTCAGTTTCATCTTCAATTTCAGTTTCATCTTCAATTTCCAAATTTTCAATAAAATTCCCATTTTCATCAAAATGTCTTAAAAACGGATCATCCTCTTCATTGTATTCGGGTTCCTGCCATACATACCGATCCGGTTTTGCAATAGCTTTTCTGAATATTACGGCAAACACAAAACCTGTCACGAGTCCGCCTAAATGTCCTTCCCAAGACACGCCGTCCTTAATGGGAAACACATACCAAATCATACTTCCATATAAAAATATGATCATTAAGGACAAGGCAATCAATCGGAAGTGTTTCGCGAAAATCCCTTTAAAAAAGATAAAACTGACCAACACATAGATGAGTCCACTGGCGCCAATATGATTTGACGGTCTACCGATTACCCAAGTAATCAACCCTGACAGTAGAATTCCAAACAACAGCACCTTCCAAGCAATGGGTCTGTAAAAATAAAACAGCGCCATAGAGAGGACTACTAAGGGAATGCTATTATGATATATGTGTTCAATATTGGCGTGAATAAACGGACTCAGAAGTATACCTCGTAGACCAACCACTGTTTCTGGAACGATACCCCAAGTTTTAATGACTGGAAAGAAGCGGACCTGTAACCAAAACACGATCCAGATGAGCATCAGAAAAAAGATGGGATAACCAACAACGCCTGTTGAATATTTAAAATGTTGTTGATTGCTCATGGTTAAATTTAATGGTTTCTAATCAAATTTATAACCATTTGTGCAAAATATGAAATATTGTCACCCAACTGCATGAGTGATGGAGCGGTTTGTTTGAAATCCTTTTTGTTTTTTCAACAAAAAGATTGAGCCGCGAGAGCACGACTTTTTTGTCCTTCACAAAAAAGGCATGCCCAAAATTGTAATGGGAGATTCCTCTTTGTAAAGGATTTGATGTAATTTTGCACCATGAACGCACCATTAGCAGAACGATTACGCCCAAAGTACTTGAAGGATTATTTGAGTCAGTCTCATTTAATTGGAGATCAAGGGGTTTTAACGCAACACATCAAACAAGGTGTGATTCCGTCGATGATTTTTTGGGGACCTCCAGGCACCGGAAAAACAACGTTGGCGAATATTATTGCCAATGAATCCAACCGTCCGTTCTACAAGCTGAGTGCTATCAATTCTGGCGTCAAGGACATCAGGGAGGTGATTGACAAAGCCAAACATAGCGGCGGCTTATTTACCGCGAAAAATCCGTTGTTATTTATTGATGAGATCCATCGTTTTAGCAAATCACAACAAGATTCGTTATTGGAGGCGGTTGAAAAAGGTTGGGTCACCTTGATTGGTGCGACCACTGAAAACCCAAGTTTTGAGGTTATTCCCGCCCTACTCTCACGAGCACAAGTATATGTACTGAATTCTTTCGATAAAAAAGATTTAGAGGCACTTTTACAACGTGCAATTACTGAAGACGACATTCTATCCCAGCGTGACATTACGCTTTCAGAAACGGAGGCTTTACTACGCCTTTCAGGTGGTGATGCGCGTAAATTGTTGAATATTTTTGAGTTGATCATTTCTTCTTATGACGACAATGAGAAGATTGTAATTACCAACGACGCTGTGCTCCAAAAAGTACAGAGCAATACGGTGCGGTATGACAAAACTGGCGAACAGCATTATGATATCATCTCAGCGTTTATAAAATCTATTCGCGGGAGCGATCCAAATGGTGCTGTGTATTGGTTAGCGCGCATGATTGAAGGTGGTGAGGACGTGAAATTTATTGCAAGACGGATGCTCATTTTAGCCAGTGAGGATATCGGTAATGCCAATCCGACGGCTTTGGTGATGGCAAACACAACATTTCAGGCAGTGTCCGTCATTGGACATCCTGAATCGCGCATTATTTTGAGTCAATGTGCTACATATTTAGCCACGTCGCCAAAAAGCAATGCCGCTTATGAGGCCATTGGAAGAGCGCAACAATTGGTGCGGGAAACCGGTGATTTATCGGTACCGTTATCTGTGCGGAATGCACCCACCAAACTTATGAAAGAATTAGGGTACGGCGACAACTACCAATATGCCCATAACTACGAAAATAATTTTGCTCCCCAAGAATTTCTTCCGGACGAAATTAAGAATACAAAACTCTATAATCCTGGGAATAATGCCAGGGAGCAATCTCAGCGTGAGTTTTTAAGGCAACGATGGAAATCCAAATACGGATATTAAATTAGTTGAATTTTACGTTTAGCGTTTTCATAGACACACCTGAATCGTTGGCTGTGGCTACAATCCAAGTATTATTCATTTTATAAAGAATAGCGTCCTGACCTTTTACGATGTACACATCTTCTTTACCCGAAAACACTAACTGATACAACACTTTACTAGATGCGTCTGTAATGGTATAGCCATTTGCAACTGGATTTGCATAGAATGTTTGAAGGGTTTCGTTTGAAATATTCTCAGCTTTAATCACTTCCTTAACTTCCTTCTTAACTTCTTTCTTAACTTCTTTCTTAACCTCTGACTGTACGTCTTGAGGTTTCGTGTTTTTTTTTGCTTCCTTTAAGGCAATTTCCTCTTTAAGACGCGACTCGCGCAATGCTTCAACTTCCTTTTGCAAACGTTGAATTTCTTCTTGCGCTTGCGTGTTTTCAGCAACTGCAGGAACAGTTTTCGATCCTCTCAATGCTACTTTTTGACTAGGCTCGTATTTGTAATTTACAGTTTCAAAACTATTGAAAGCTTCGCGCAAGGCAATATTATATACTTTGTCAAACTGTTTTTCTCGAGACTCGCCAACTTCTGAAGAAAATACTACTTTATTATTACAATCCTTTAAGTGAACCTGTAATTTGGTTTTCAAGAACGCACTCAGTTTTTCTACATCAGCGAACAACCCTAAACATCGGTTGCTTGTTAAATCTTCTGGATACACATCATCAGCCATAATTGCTGTAAAACCATATTTTTCAAACAAGAATTTAGTTAAGGAGTTGATTTGATATTGATCTGGTTCATTTAAAAAACTAAATGAATTAGGAACAATGACATATTTATAGGCATTGATGCTTTCTTGAGCATTTCCTTTAACGTTAAACAACATTAAAAAGGCACATATAGTTACGATGGATTTCATAGGATATTTGAATATATTAATTTTATAAAGATACAATAATGTGCGAAAAAAGAATTACAATCGCTTAGATTGATTTCTAGTTTTATAGATGCAGGCTTAGCGAAACTCACTAAACACAAGGCACTCAACAGCATTCACTATTTAAAGGTAATCTTTAAGTTGCAATAAATGTTTCACCTGTTTGATATGCGGTTCAGTTTGGTCATTTCTGTAATTGAAGAAAATGGCGTCATAACCTACATTTAATGCCCCAAGTACATCAGCTTCGTAATTATCGCCAATCATAATGCTTTCTTTTGGTTGTGCATTTGCAATTTTTAGCGCATAATCAAAAATTATAGGATTAGGCTTCTTTACACCCGCAACCTCAGCATTGGTAACGGTTTTAAAAAATGGTGTTATGGCAGAAGAATTCATTTTTTTAAGTTGAGCTTCCTCAAATCCATTGGTAATAATATGCAACTGATATTTAGGCTGTAAGTATTGTAATAAATCCATTGTACCTTCAAAAAGATGGCTGAAACTTGATAAATGCTCAATATAAGCGTGCGACAGATTCTGTATTAACGCATCATCCACAGAATAGTTAATGGTGTTAAAAGTATCTCGTAATCTACCGTAACGCAATTCCATTTTATCAATTTCGTCATTTCTGTAACGTTTCCAATAGTCTAGATTTACAGGTTCATAAACCTCCAGAAACGTATCTAAACTAACGCCGACATCATGCATTTTAAAAATCTTATCAAAGGTCAATGCCGAATTTTTATCAAAATCCCAAAGGGTATGATCCAAATCAAAAAAAACGTGTTTAATAGCTTTATTTTTCATTTACTGACTCTAATACTAATCTAAATAAATCTCGAAATCCCTTCCAGCGTTCCAAGTTGCTAAATGAATAATTATGGAAAACTGGTGTAAACGTTCCATTCACACTTTTCACGGTATCCATTAAACGCTGCAAATCTTCCTTTTTATCTAAATAAGACTGTCTTTTTAACAAGGCATAATCCACGCAATGAAACGGATTAATTTGCAATGGCGTCTGCACTTCATAATCTAAGTCGTAAAACTGAAATGGCGTGCATGTACCGGCTCTAAATCCCATATAATTGATGTAGCCCATTGTAAAATCCTGTCTGATTTCCAATTCAATAAGATTCCGGTATGTTTCTGGCAAATTTAATTTTGAAAAGGAATGCCTAGATGCTTCTAACGGATAATTTGTAGTCGCTTCCATTTTTAATTTCTCCTTTTTGAGCATGGCAAAATCATCCAAAGCTAAAAAAGACACCTTTAAACCGATCTTGCAATAGTCGCCCACATATTTAATGAGCGATACAAATCGTTTTTTATTGATATTGATATTCTTATCGAAGGTGGAATATTCGCCAATTAGGAAAAACACGATGAATTTAACCCCGCTGTTCTTCTGCTTGGTCACAATCCATTTGAAGGTATCATATGGATCTCTCTTAAACCCCATTATTGATTGATACCGTTGGTATAACTGTTTAAATTTTAAACTAAACACATCCCCGAGGGTACCACCAACTGTCCTTAACAGCCCTTTTTCCTTAAAATAATAGGCAACGGGCACATCTATAATAGGCTGAATATTGTATTTTCTTTCTGGGAATTCAAATTCGGGAAACTGTGCTTGCAGAATTTCTTTAAACTTATACGCCCACAAATCAACGACAGGCTGATGCAGAAATCCTTTGTTATAAGCCAAACTTTCAGTGGCCAAAAAGCGCCCGTATTCATCTTTTACATGAGGTAAATACTCTTCATAACGGCTTAATAGATAAAATGTAGCTGCAAAAATATCAAACGGCAAACTGCTTTTATCTGATGTTGAAAAGAAGCATTTCGTATTCCCCCAATCTTGGACATTGATGTCCAAATCAGAAATTCCCTGTTCAAACAAAAGATCGTGACTACGGACAAAAACCTCACTGCTCAACGGTTGCTTAGTGTATGAAATCTTCATACTGTCATGCGCTATAAACTCTTCAACAGTGGTTGTAAAACTGACAGGAACGTTTAAAATCCGCAGACTAATATGCTTAAAGGCATAGGTTAATCGCGGGGTGATTTTATGTGTGTAAACTAGTAGCATTCCCTGTTGTAAAGTCCAAAGTTAAAAATTTCAAGTTCCTAGGTATGGTTTCTGTAAAAATTTTGTGGATGATTATTAAAGTTGTTCAGATATTTCTGAAACGAACCTCTCTATCTGCAATAGTTCTTTAAGATGATTAAATAGTTGCTATGTCGTTATCGGACGAAAATTGAATATTCGGAATCACAAGATACCTCCGTCTGCAAAGCTATAAAAAGCATTTTCAGTAATGATCAGATGGTCCAGAATTTTAATATCGAGACTGTTTCCGGCAGTTTTTAATTTCTGTGTGATTTGTTTGTCGGCCTCACTAGGCTTCAGTGTTCCTGACGGATGGTTATGCGCCAAAATAATACCAACGGCGCCAACTTCTATACCTGTTTTAAGCACCAAGCGCACATCCACCAAGGTGCCGGTGATACCGCCTTTACTCAGTTGGATTTTCTGTATGACCTTATTGGAATTATTTAAATAGATGATCCAAAATTCTTCATGCGGCAACTCGCCTATTATAGGCTGCATGAGTTCAAAAACCGATTGACTGGACTCAATTTTGTAATGTTGCAAGGCTTCTTCTCCCCTACGTCTTCTGCCCAATTCTAACGCCGCTATAATGGTAAGTGCTTTCGCTTCCCCAATGCCTTTAAAATGCATAAGTTGCTTGAGCGACAATTTACCTAAGGCACTTAAATTGTTGTCGGTACTTGCCAAAATCCGTTTACACAACTCTACAGCACTCTCGTTTCTACTGCCTGACCCAATTAAAATAGCCATTAATTCAGCATCACTTAAGACTGCTTTTCCTTTATCTCTTAACTTCTCGCGAGGTTGATCATGGTGCGACCAATTTTTTATGGAAAACGAAGGTTGTTTTTCTGACATAAGCACCATATGGAATTTAACTTGTTATAAAGTTAAACTTAATTGGATAGTACTGTCATTTTTCGTTCAAAAAAGAGCTCATTTTGACTAAATAAAAAGATAAAAATTGTAAATTTCCGAACCAATTCAATAATTCAGATTGTATGCACACTTTATTCGATCAAAAAGTACATCAGGAAGTATTGAAGCGTGTGGACAGTCTGACGGAAAACTCGACGCCCAAGTGGGGCAAAATGAATGTGGCACAAATGGTAAAACATTGTCAGATGCCGCTTTTGGTAGCTACCGGAAAACTGGAATTGACGGAGAACGTAGGGGTTTTTAAAAAACTTGTTCTTAAACTTTACAAACCGGTAATGTACAACGACAAACCTTGGCCTGAAAACACTACCACTCCAAAGGATTTTCTGGTAACAGAGAATTACAATTTTGAAGATGAAAGAGTGCTTTTAATAGCAGCGATTAATGAATTTCACAATAAAGCACTCAATATGCATTGGCCAAAACATCCTTATTTTGGAAACTTCAGCACGGATCAATGGGGAAAAATGCAATACAAGCATTTGGATCATCATTTGACACAGTTTGGAGTTTTGGAGTTTAGGAGTTTAGGAGTTTAGGAGTTTAGGAGTTTAGGAGTTTAGGAGTTTAGGAGTTTAGGAGTTTAGGAGTTTAGGAGAAAAATAAAATAACTCCCAATCAAAATCAAGAAATTATCACATTGTTTAAAAAAGGGATTTGACCACATAATTATAAAATTGTCGATCTTCGCGGAAACCAAATCCATGGCACAATATCCTCCAAAACAGCACCAAGACGACAATCGTGATCACATGATTGAGGTCATTAAAACCTATCCCTTAGCTACGCTCATATCGGTTATGGACAACAAGCCTTTAATTTCTCATCTCCCGTTAATTTATTCTGAAGGCAAACTTATCGGTCATTTGGATAAGTACAATCCGCAGGCGGCAATGCTAAAAGATAATCACGAGGTGACTGTTTTATTTTCTGGTCCGCAATGCTATATTTCCCCAAGTATTTATAACACCACCCAACTACCTACATGGAATTACATCATGGTCCATCTTACAGGAAAAGTCACTGAAATCAAAGATCCGGAAGCCATTAAAGCATCTATGATTGAAATGACTGCTTTTTTGGAGGCGCCAGAACATCGCTATAAATTAGAACCCGACAATCCTCGAATGGAACAATTTATCAGTTATGTAAAGGGTTTCGAAATTGACATCACTACATGGGAAGGTAAGTTTAAACTCTCTCAAGACAAAAAGCCATCCGATATTGAGAATGCCAAAAATGAATTGATACGTGCCAATCAGGAAAGTATTAAGACGTTTTTAGAGCGCGTATTTTGATGGATTTCGATTGATATTGGAAGTCCTATTCACATCGGTTTCATTGTAAAATAGCGTATACTCGACTAAAAAGTAATATTTTTGGCCCGAACTATTGAAACAACTACATGCAAAACCTTGACATCGTACATGAAAACAACGACATTATTGTCGTGAATAAATTGGCTGGACTTATAAGCGAGAAAAGCCCCTATGAGGAATGCACTGTAGAAACTCAAGTTCTAAACCACTTTCTAAAAAGTAAAAAGAAACCTTATATAGGCGTCATTCACAGATTAGACCGTGTGACGAGTGGAGTTATGATTTTCGCAAAGAAAAAGAGCACACTTGTAGCATTCAATAATCTATTTAGCAGCCGCAATGTTCAAAAAACGTATTTGGCAATTGTAAAAAATAAGCCCTCAAAAGACAAAGGGGTGTTGACCAATTTTCTCGTTAAGAACAACCATGAAAAACGAGCGGATATTGTAGCTTCAAAATCGAAAGAATCTCAAGATTGCAGTCTTTCCTATGAAGTTATTGGAGAAAATGAGTTTGGATATTTGTTGGAGGTAAAACCGAAAACAGGTCGGTTTCATCAAATTAGAGCGCAATTGGCACATATTGGTTCACCAATTATTGGCGATGAAAAATATGGCTCAGACCAATCGTATTTGCCGCTTTCTGTTTGTCTTCATGCTTATAAAATCACCTACCAACCAGCTGGTTCCAATGAGTTCGAAACTTTCGAAGCGCCTATGCCAAAGAATAAATTTTGGAACTTCAATTCACTAAAATAAGAGTAAAATTTAAGCTGTTTCCGCTGCTTTTGGAACCAAAAAACTTTGGATTAAATCCTTAGGATGACTTGGTGAAGGAATAGGGAATTCAAACCAATTCTGCAAGTCTTCATCGTAGCCTGCATTATTCAAATAATTATGCAGAGCCAGATTCAATCCTTTTGTGTACTTAGGATGATCGGCTCCCTGAGGATCTTCGTGGTATAAATCATTTTGAGCAAAGCCTTCAAATTCAGGTCCGGTTATTAGTATTCCGAAATCTTGCGGGTTCTTACCAATCGGACTGTGTACGGTAGTTGTGAATTGATGCCAATAAGCCGACTGAATGCAATTCCTTTCAAATAACTGCCTTACAACTTCTAAGGAATCTATCGTTTCTTGCTCGTTTTGCGTTGGGAATCCGTACATCAAATAGGCATGCACCATAATTTTTGCTTCTGAGAAGTTGTGAGTCACTCGGGTAACTTGAGCAATATCCACACCTTTCTTCATTTTTGATAACAATCTGTCTGAGGCAACTTCCAATCCGCCGGTGACAGCAATACAACCCGATTTTGCCATTAATTGACATAGCTCCGCATCAAAGGTTTTTTCGAAACGGATGTTTGTCCACCATGTGATGTTAATGTTCCTATCCAACAATTCCTTCGATAAGGCTTTTAACATTTTGGGCGGCGCTGCTTCATCAACAAAATGGAAACCAGTGATACCGGTATCCTTTATGATTTTTTCAATTTTATTGACTAAATCTGCTGCAGTGGTATTTTGATAATTCCTGATATAATCGAGGTTGACATCACAGAACGAACATTGTTTCCAATAACATCCATGAGAAATTGTCATTTTATTCCATCTAGCATCTGTCCACATGCGATGCATCGGATTGACAACATCCAGGAAGGACACAAATTTGTCATAAGGCAAACCTGAATAATCAGGTGCCAGTAAATTTCTATGATGGTAAATGGTATTTGGCAATTTATTCTTATAAACCACCTGATCATCTTCTAAGACATAAGTTCTTTCCAATTCATTGCTATCCACCGCGCCTTCAAGAAATCTTACTATTTTCAACAATGGACCTTCGCCATCATCCAAAGAAATAAAATCAACAAATTCAAAAATCCGTGGATCTTCAAGAGAGCGTAATTCCGTGTTACAATAACCGCCACCAAAAGCAACAGGAATATCAGGAAAAAGCTGTTTGATAAACTGAGCACAACGCAATGCTGCAAATAAATTTCCAGGAAAAGGGATGGTAAAACACACCAAATTAGGATTCTGATCTTCAATTTGAGCGACTAAAATGTCCAACATACGCTCTTCAATGATTGTTGGTTGGTAGCTTAAAAAATCGTCCAACTGATCAAAACTACTCGCTGAAGTCGCAATTTGTTCGGCGTATTTTGTGAATGCAAAAAACTCATCGACATTGGCTTGAATGAAATCGCCTATTTCCTCAATAAAAAGGGTTCCATAATGTTTTGCCTTATCGATAATCCCAAGCTCCCCTTCTGCCCAAACGATACTCGTATTAACGTTTTCCAAGCGATGCCCGATTGGCAGAAAACCAGGTTCTAAAATTCGATGCGCCGTATTGATATCCTGTTTTTGTAGAAAGTTGATAACCACGTCAACACGAGAAATGTACAACGCTTTCATCTTACTGACCTTCGGATAATGGAAATTCCGTAAGGCTTTCGCTTCTTTAAAAATAGAACGCAGAAAATCGCTCGTAAAAATGGATGTAAACAACTCAATACTTAAATCGCATTGGGCAACAGCAATCTCATGTTCTTCCAAAAATCCTTTAAGATAGGCAGACGCCGGATAGGCAGTGTTTAACTGAGTAAACGGTGGTGTAATAAAAAGAATTTTGGATTGCATGCTGCAAAGATATGGATTGTAAGATTACGCTTTTACAAATAGCAACACATAATTGGAATTTTACGCTGCTTTATAAATCTAGTATTTTGTAAACAAAAAGGCTTTAGACTTCTGATATATAATAATTTGCTATCACAACACCCTAGATAATCCTTCAAAAACGTATAAAAAGCTATATTTGTTTAAGTCTGATTCCTTAAAATCAGATTTACTTTTTAAGTTTGAACAGCAATATCAAAAATTATGACAACCACTCCTGAGCATGACGAGCGTATAGCGAAAATGACCTTCGCTTCCGTATATCCACACTATGTGACAAAAGTTGAAAAGAAAGGTGGCACTAAAGAAGAATTGCATCAGGTAATTGCCTGGCTTACCGGTTTTAATGATACTAAACTGCAACAGCTTATTGATGATAAAGTGACGTTTGAGAGCTTTTTTCAACAAGCAACATTACATCCAAATGCACACCTTATTAAAGGCGTTATATGTGGGTATCGGATTGAAGATATTGAAACACCATTAACGCAACAGGTGCGATATTTAGATAAATTAGTGGATGAATTAGCTAAAAGACGTAAAATGGAGAAAATTTTACGCAGTGAATAGCTTTGCGAAATCCGCGATTCTTAACAAGTCAACAATAATTGATTCCGATA
This sequence comes from uncultured Gelidibacter sp., assembly GCF_947500795.1. GTDB lineage: Bacteria > Bacteroidota > Bacteroidia > Flavobacteriales > Flavobacteriaceae > Gelidibacter. The sequence goes on from NZ_CANMTE010000004.1 coordinate 329,857, forward strand.
AAACATCATGAAACATATTTTTACAGTACTCACAGTTCTTTTTACCGTTTTTAATTCAACCGCTCAAGACGCTAATTTACAATTGCTAGATCTTGAATTAGCGAATTACCAATATCCTTATGAAGTCTCAACGTTGGATTTGAAGATTCAAAATCAAGATTTAAAAATGGCTTATATGGATGTTAAGCCAGACAATTTTAATGGAAAAAGCATTGTTCTCTTACATGGTAAGAACTTCAATGGCGCCTATTGGAAAACAACTATTGACGCTTTAATCAAGGTAGGATATCGTGTGATTGTACCTGATCAAATAGGGTTTGGAAAATCGTCAAAACCTCATCATTTTCAATATACCTTTCAGCAATTGGCGCAAAACACAAAAACGCTTCTCGACACTTTAAATATTACCAAAACAGCCGTTTTAGGACATTCTATGGGTGGCATGTTAGCAACACGATTTGCCTTAATGTATCCTAGCACCACTGAAAAACTCATCTTAGAAAATCCTATAGGTTTGGAAGATTGGAAATTAAAAGTACCGTATAAACCTGTGGAATGGTGGTATGAAAATGAACTTAAATCGAGTTATGAAGGGATTAAAAAATACCAGCTCGTCAATTATTATGACAATAAATGGAAGCCTGAATATGACCAATGGGTAAATTTATTGGCGGGATGGACCTTAAATTCTGATTATAAAACCATCGCTTGGAATGCTGCGCTCACCTATGATATGATTTTTACGCAACCTGTTGTCTATGAATTTAAAAACATCACAGCACCAACATTATTGATAATTGGCACACGAGACAGGACAGCACTCGGGAAGCCATTAGTTTCTGCTGAGATTAGTAAAACTATGGGTTTGTATGATACATTAGGCAAGCAAACTCAAAAAAGCATACCTGGCGCTCAATTAGTAGAACTACAGGACGTAGGCCATTTACCGCATATTGAAGTGTTCAGTGACTTCATAAAGCCATTAATTTCTTTCTTGAAATAATAATTGCGCTAATACTTTCTATCTGAGATATAAGGCAGTTGCGACTATTCAAGTCTTGAAAGCTGGTTTCTGAATATTTATCTGCAAAACATCTTTCACAGGCGATTTTAACATTCGTTGCATCGAAGAAATCACTAATTTTAATAGGTCTCTTTTAAAATCGATTCCTATGAAAGCACGATTTGTATTATCCGCTAAGTTAATGCTCCTAGCCGCTGTGTTTTTGCTCATGGGATGCAATTCAAACACTAAGCCAACTGACACCAGAAACGACGACCATATTGTCGTTTTAGTATCCTATACATCCCAACCAAATAAAGAAACTGAAACGTTTAACGAGTTGACGAAGCTGGTCGAACATGTAAAAAATGAACCGCACTTTGTTTCTATTAAACTTCATGTCGATCCTAAGGATAAATTAAATATTCTCCTATATGAGGAATGGGACGATGAAACCTATTACACAACGGAGCATATGCAAACAAGCCATTTGCAGAAATTCATCGCGGATTCTAGAAACTTTTTAAATGGACCGCCTGAGGTTTCATTCTGGAAATTGGAAAAGGAATTTAAATAGTCCGTAATTCCTTCACATTAAAGATTGATTTATCGTTGAGTACCTTCAGGAAACTGAACCTTATCCGGAGCAGCGTTGAGCATTGGTAAAACCTGTTTTAAGATTCGGTTACGCCTATTCGTAGTATCCGTGGGCTCAACAGGATAGGAAATAACCGCTTCCATCCATGCAAACTGATTATTTCTAAAGTATACCGCAGGCTCCCAATGTTCATAATTATGCTCAGAAATTTGTGGATAACGCTTATTGAAATCTTGTTTGGCAACGTCCAATAAACAGGTTTCCACATATTGCAAATCTGATGTATAAGCCACCTGAATGGCGGTTTCGTTCCATATAAACGGAATTTGCGGTCCTGAATAATTGATGACTTCTTCTCTCAAAATCATACTATTTGGAAATCGGATGACTCTTCCACTCAATCTGTCATTACCTAAATAATCACCGCTGCACTCCAAAATTGACGTATCCAAATAACTTATTTCTACCACATCGCCACGGAAACCTTTAATCTGAATCCGATCGCCCACCAAATAGGAACGTCTCAAGATCAAATAAATCCAAGCAATAAAAGAAGCAATAGGTGCTTGTAAAGCGAACCCTATCACCAAGGAAATCAATCCAAAACTCACTGCTGCCGCATATAAATTTTGAAATATAAACGACGTGACAACGATTAAACTGAATACGATAGAGAGGAATCTGATGATCCGCAACAGATTATAACGGTCGCCTTCAAGATGGTCTTGAGTGTTAACCACCTTGGCAACAATTCGACTAATCAGAAAAATTAAAGCGATTAGAAACAAGCTCAAACTAAATTTTTTCAAAATAGGAACGTATTCATCCCATCTATCAAAAAATGCTAAGTCCAAGAGATAATGCATAGCTACCAAAAGGATAACTATAACTCCGTAAATGGCGATCCAACGATTATTTTTTTGGGGTTTCATATGAAATATCTACTTTGACTTGTGAAAATAACACATCTTATGAATATAATGAAACCTTATAAGCGTTAAGATGTTACAATAAGGCTTTTGGCATTTATTTAAAACAAATAGAACAATTTCTGCCCATTTAAAAGAAGGAGATTACCTTTACTTCTTTGCGTCAAATTAATCACGTTGGGCACATAGCAGCTCAAAACTAATTGCTATCACTGAGTAAAATTTAAATTATGATTATCCGAAAAGCAGAAGCATCAGATGCACCTTCTATAGCTACCTATTTACTTTTGGCTATGGAAGACATTATTTATGAATTTATAGGACAACACAATCATGAAAGCGCAAAATCCTTTCTATTGCATTTTGTTGAAAAAGCCAACAATCAATATTCCTTTCAGAATTGCTTTGTTGCTGAAGATAATGGTGAAGTGATTGCGGCCATCAATATTTATGATGGTGCAAAGCTCCATAAGTTACGGGAACCTGTAGCTCAATATATCAACACTCACTTTTACAAGGATTTCAATCCGGAAGATGAAACGCAAGCAGGCGAATATTATATAGATTCCTTTGGAGTCAATCCCAACCATCAAGGTAAAGGGATTGGCGCCAAAATGCTACAGTATGTGATTGAGACTTATGTGCATCAACATGGACATTCCGTCGGACTTTTAGTCGATGAAGACAATCCGAATGCCGAAAGACTCTATTTAAAACTAGGTTTCAAATCCGTTGGGGAAAAAATATTAGTTGGTAAACAGATGAGCCATTTACAAGTAAATCCGGAGTGATGTAATTCTATAGGCTACGAGAAGTTAAGTCTTGAAACTAAAGATTCCGCTCTTGATTGCATATTGACATTTCAAATAATCATTACATTAGATGTTCTAACAATTCCATAGTGTTTTCACACGAGTGTATAATAAACAATTAAAATGATTACCACCAGAATAGGAACCAACGCCGATATTGATGGCGTGTTAGCGCTGCAAGAACGCTATCTCTATAGTAATTTAAATAAATTAGAGCGGCAAAAAGGATTCGTTACCACACCTTTTACAACGGCTCAAATTGAAGAAATCATTCAGCAAAACGGCATATTCATAGCCGAAAATGAACTTGGGACTCTAATTGGCTACGCATTTGCCGGAAGCTGGCGCTATTTTGAGCAATGGGAAATTTTTAATTATATGGTCTCCCGTTTTCCTCAATTATCATTTGAAGGTAAAGAAATTACAACATCAAACAGTTTTCAATACGGCCCAGTTTGTATAGATGAAGCCTACCGAGGGAAAGGACTTTTAAACCAACTTTTTGAAGAAATGAGACTTGAATTCGTTAAAAATTATCCCATTTCTATCACCTTTATCAACAAAGTGAATGTCATTTCAGAAAAAGCGCACACCAAAAAATTGGGCTGGCAAATTATTGATGAATTCGAATTTAATTCTAAAAATTATATCGCACTTGCCTTCAACATGAGAAATTCAGTTTTAACATAAACGTATTTATCATAAATTAGTAGTCAGAATTGTAGGTGAAAAAATAAATCCTGTTGCCAATTTTCCACTATAAACACGTAAGTTAACAGCAAAACTCTAACCAAAGAACAAGTACATGTTCAGACATCAAGGCAAAAGCAGAACTTTAAAACACAATCTACGTATTGCCACCATTTTATCTTTTGTTGCCGGCGTTGTCAATGTCACCGGGTTTCTCGCATTTCATGAATTAACAACTCATGTAACTGGGCACTTTTCATTATTTATTAGAGATGTCGCCGATTCACAATGGTGGCAAGGGACAATATATTTGCTTTATATTTTGGCGTTTCTCTTTGGTTCGTTTTCATCAAGTTTCTTAATCGAAAAGTTTAAAGAGAATAAAAAGTTGAACGTTTTTGTGATCCCAACACTTATGGAATGTGCAATTTTAATTGGGGTGGCGCTATTCAGTAATTTTGACCGAATGGAAAATGCACACCTCACCGTGTGTTTGCTGCTTTTCGCGATGGGATTGCAAAACTCCTTTGTTACCAAAATATCGAACGCTGTGGTCAGAACGACACACCTTACCGGATTGTTTACAGATTTAGGGATTGAACTTTCTCATTTATTCTTTCCCAAATCCCATTCTAATAAAGCCAAATTAAAAGCCACTATCAGACTTCGGTTGTTTATCATTTGCTTCTTTTTTATGGGCGGCATTATTGGAGGATTCCTCTATTCTACACTCAATTTCAAATTGAACACACTCCTTTTAGGAGCACTAATTTTACTTGTGAGTCTGTTTTTTGATGACTTCAGATTAAGACTAATAATCATCAAAAGGAGATACAGACGTCAAAATAAATCTGCACGAGCCCTTAAAAAGAAGGTGAAACCACGGTTTTTAAACAGAAACAAATAGTCATTTGACATTACCAAAAACGACCATTTTATTACTAATTATTTAGAAATCAACTTTAACACAAAAGGGTATTATCTAAAATATATCTTAAATTATTTTGATACTTTTTTGATTCATCGTAATATTGCAATGAAGCAATCATTTAGATTATGGGCATATCCAAAACAGAAATATTTACAGACCAACAGAATGAAATAGCACTTTTTTCCAAAGTTTTTGGTCATCCTGCACGTGTCGCTATTTTACAACACTTATTCAGAATTGACACCTGCGTATGTGGAGATTTAGTCGAGGAAATAGGCCTTGCGCAACCTACCATTTCCCAACACTTAAAAGAATTAAAGCATCTGGGATTGATAAAAGGGAGCATTGAAGGCACACGTGTTTGTTACTGTATTGATACCGAAAACTGGATCAAAATGAAACACATTATGTTAGCCTTTTTAAATCAGGATCTCAAAGCTAAAGCAGATTGCTGTTAAAAAAACAAGATTATTAAATCAAAATAAAATTAAAATGAAAAAAGCTCAAGAATTAAAAGACATCGTCAAAGAGCGCTACGCTAAAATTGCCGAACAAGGAAAAGCTGAAAACGCAGCGTCATGTTGTGGTGCAACGACGCCTTCAAACAAAATTTACAACATTATGATGGATGATTATTCTGAAACCCAAGGCTATAATGAAACTGCTGATTTGGGTTTAGGATGTGGACTTCCAACACAATTTGCCAAAATTAAAAAAGGAGATACGGTTATTGACTTAGGTTCAGGCGCTGGAAATGACTGCTTCGTTGCACGTCATGAAACTGGTGCTGAGGGGAAAGTTATTGGAATTGATTTTACACCAATAATGATTGAAAAGGCACGTATCAATGCTGAAAAACTAGGCTATAACAATGTCGAGTTTAGAGAAGGTGATATTGATGCAATGCCAGTAAGCAATGATGTTGCAGATGTTATTGTTAGTAATTGTGTATTGAACCTTGTTCCGGATAAGCAACAAGTCATTAAAGAAATCCACCGTGTGTTAAAACCTGGAGGTCACTTTAGTATTTCAGATATTGTTTTGGTGGGCGATCTTCCAGAAGCATTAAAAAACGATGCTGAAATGTATGCAGGATGTGTGGCTGGCGCTATTCAAAAATCAGAATATCTTCAGATGATTACCGATCAAGGATTTCAAAATGTAACCATCCAAAAAGAAAAACCTATTACGATTCCTGATGACATCCTTATCAAATATATGTCAGAAGAGGATATAAAAACCTTCAATACAGCGGCTACCGGAATTTTCAGTATTACCGTTTATGCAGAGAAAGCAGGAAGTGCTTCCAATAAACCGAAATTGCAGTTTTCTGAGCTTTCAACAAGCTCTTCATGCAATCCAGCATCTGGTTGTTGCTAGATTAAATTTTTAAAAATTGCTTCGGGCACTGAGAGCACTCTGATCTTAATAATGTACTTTTCGGTGCCTGAGCAATTTACATTTTTAGTACCTTCGCCCTTATGAATGCACTCGATATTCGCACCGTAGATGTTGTGCAATATGTTACTCCCTTACGTGAAGGTGGCTCCATGCCTGCCATTGTTAAAGCTTGCGACGGATTTTTATACGTTTTAAAATTTCGTGGTGCCGGACAAGGCAAAAAAGCATTGATCGCCGAGTTTATTGGTGGTGAATTGGCACGCGCTATCGGATTGAAAGTTCCAGAAGTTGTATTTATGAATCTTGACGATTCGTTCAGCAAAACAGAACCCGACGAAGAAATTCAGGACTTGTTAAAATTCAGTGTCGGCCTCAATTTAGGCCTGCATTTCCTTTCTGGTGCCATCACTATAGATCCATTAGTGACTCAAATTGACGGCGTTGTTGCTTCAAAAGTTGTGTTGTTGGACAGTATCATTAGCAATATAGATAGAACGCATAAAAACCCGAACTTGCTTTATTGGAACAAGGAATTGTGGGTCATAGACAATGGCGCCAGTTTCTACTTCCATCATAATTGGCCAACTTGGGAAAACCATTTGACCAGAACCTTTCCTCTTATTAAAGATCACGTTTTATTAGCGCAAGCCACACAATTACCTGCGGCTGCAAAGAGTATTGAGTTAACGTTGGATAGCGCAACAATTAAGCGAATTATAGACAGTATTCCTGAGGATTGGTTATTAAATGAAGCCGACACCATGTCTCCTACTGAAATTAGAGCGGCCTACACGCATTATCTGAACACGAAGCTATCAATGATTGACGTATTAACAAAAGAAGCACAAGATGCAAGATAAAGTTACTTACGAATATGCTATCATTAGGGTTGTTCCTAAAGTAGAACGTGAAGAATTCTTTAATGTAGGTGTAATCCTATTTTCTAAACGGAAAAATTATTTGGGTGTTAAATATAAAATCGACAGAAAAAAATTGGAAGCTTTTTCTGAGGATTTAGAGTATGATATGCTCAAGGAACACTTAGATGCATGGCAAGACGTTTGCACGGGTACATCGGAAAGCGGAACCATTGGTCAGTTTGAAGTTTCAGATCGTTTCAGATGGTTAGCGGCATCCAGAAGCACAATCATTCAAAGTTCCAAAACACATTCAGGGCTTTGTAGGGATCCAAAACAGGAACTCGAACAGCTTTTTAAAACATTCGTTTTATAATTCATTTCTAGTCACTTTCAAGTGAACCGATAGCCAGATTATTTAAGTAAATTTATCCTTCAAAATTTACAACGATTAATTTCCTCTTTTATACCATGATCATCCCATTCTCTAAAAACGCTTTATTTCTAACGCTGATTACAATCGCTTTTGTAGGTTGTAAAAATTCGTCATCAGAAAAAAGCGAACCTACCAATATCACTAATGAACACGTACTCATAAAGGAGCAGCCAGATACAATTCAAACCCCAGAAGGTATGGTTTGGGTGGAAGGTAAAACGTTCACAAAAGGTGCAAAACCCGGAGATCCTTATGCTATGCCAAGAGAAAAGCCTGCACATGAGGTTACAGTTGATGGGTTTTTCATGGATATTACAGAAGTGACCAACAAGCAGTTTCGAGATTTTGTTGAGGCTACAGGCTATATTACTGTTGCCGAACGGCCGATAGATTGGGAGGAAATGAAAAAACAGCTTCCAGAAGGCACTCCTAAACCTGCAGATAGTGTTTTACAACCGGGAAGTCTCATATTCAATAAACATGTCAATGCGGTGGCAAACATGGACAATTATGCACAATGGTGGACATGGAAAATAGGCGCCAATTGGAAACATCCGGAAGGCCCAGGAAGCTCTATTGACGGGAAGGACAATTACCCTGTAGTCCATATTGCTTACGAAGATGCTTTGGCATATTGCAAATGGGCCAATAGACGTTTGCCAACAGAAGCTGAATGGGAATCAGCCGCACAAGGCACTAAAACCAACAACATTTACACTTGGGGCAGCGATGGCAATCAACTAAACGCATCGGCCAATACATGGCAAGGTATTTTTCCTGTAAAAAATGAAAGTGTTGACGGTTTTCCTTTAATTGCACCAACAAAATCCTATCCTCCAAACAGCATCGGAATTTATGATATGCTCGGAAATGTTTGGGAATTAACTCAAGATTGGTACAATGAAGGCTATTATAAGCTGATTGACGCCTCTAAACCGCTCATCAATCCCACAGGAGCGGAAACAGCTTACAGCCCCAACAATCCATATCAAAAAGAGCACATCATAAAAGGCGGCTCGTTTTTGTGTCATGATTCCTATTGCGCCAGTTTTAGAATTTCGGCACGCATGGGAACCAGTATAGATTCTGGATCAGACCATGTCGGATTTCGAACTGTGGCGACAGTGGATATGCTAAAAAACTAAAGCATATAAATAGCAAAGGGATCACGACTAAAAATTTATAAGCCGCAATCCCTAAACATGTTGTCACATTCAGAAGAATATATTATTTTTTCTCTGTCAGTTCGCGTGTTAACCAACCTCTTCTACTTGCTGTTGCAATGGCATATGGTGTAATCCAAAACAATCCGAAAGTATATAAAAGACTGTATGAATATGCCCAAAACGATTCTGATAGTTTATAGTTTTTCGCATAAAACAATACTGGGAAACTCGATAAAATCAGAATACTAAAAATTGTAGAACTGATAAATAAGATCGGATGCATTATGATGAAAAACAACATGAATACTAAAAATGGGTAACTCATGATAATTTTAGAGGACTGACTGATAAATAACAGTCGGGTTCCTAATTTAGAACCTTCTCTAAAGTTCGTAAATACATATTTTGACATTTGAATGTTCTCACGCACATTACTTCTACCCCATCTGATAAACATTTTGTACAAGCCTTTATATTGCTCAGGAACATTGGTGTAACAATACGCGTTCTTTTGAAATAGTACGTGTTTTCCTTGTTTCAAAATCATGTTGGTCATGGCACGGTCTTCACCAATATCTGAGGGCTGTCCCATAAACGTTTGATTGATCCAATCTTCCAAACACGCAAACACTGCTGTTCTACGGTATGCTGCTAAAGCGCCAGGAGTACAAAGAACGGAATTCAAACTACTTTCCGCAGAACGTACAAATTCAAAACTCAATACGAAACTCACGTTTAACATTTTAGGCAATAACGCTTTCTCATTGTTCAATACGCGGATATTTCCTGCAACTGCACCACAGTTTTCGTTAGTTACAAACGGACTCACTAAATTTCTTAATGTATCGCTTTTAACTACTGAATCACTATCAACGGTAACAAAAACATCTCCTGTTCCTAAGTTGAATCCACGGTATAAGGCATGACGTTTACCTTTGTTTTTTGGTTGCTTGTAGATTGACAAACGATCACCTAATCTCTTTTTGGCTTCTTGCATCCAATACCAAGTATCGTCTTTACTACCATCATCAATCGCCAACAACTCTAATTTGCCTTCTGGATAGTCGCTATCTGCTAAACTCATCAAAGTATCCCAAACCTGTTTGCCTTCGTTATACGCAGGCACAATCACAGTACATGTGGGTAATTCTGAATCAGAAACTGATTCCACCGCTTTATATTTGAAATAAAGAAAGAGGTTGTAAATAAAAAATCCAGCTTTAAAAATAAAAAGACCTGTAGCGACCACTAAAAAGATGAGTCCAAAAGTAGAATTGATACGTTCAGATCTAAACTCTTCAAAATCAGTTTGTAAATCAAAAACCAAGAACGCCGAGCCAATCATTAATAAAAATGTGCTGACCAAAACAACTACGCCCCATGGGTTAATTGAATTTTTTGTAGCGATGCTATTAAAAAAGGAACCCTTTTTAGCTCCTGCATTGACGGTCTTTATTTGACCTTCCATTGTTGATGTTTTCAAGTCTGTTGAAGTGTTTGAAAGTGTTTCAGTGTTCATAGATGTATGCAAATTATGATGCGAAATTTTTGTTGTTATTCTAATCAATTTTTCAATCTACTATTACTAAGCAACAGTTATACCATTACACAAATAGGGCATTTTAGACGGATTTTGGGGATAATGTTGTGTAAAAGTGTATAGATTTTACACAACTTATAGTAAGGTTACACATAAGGTTACACACTTAGCTCTTTTCAGGTGTAACATTACACACTGAAATAGGGCAATGATGTCGTTCACTATAAAACACAAAAAAGCCGAAGAATAATCTTCGGCTTTTGTAAACTATAAATTAATGTATTCGGTTTAATTTATTATTGTTTGATAATAAATTCAGAACGTCTGTTTTTCTGATGTTCATCTTTAGAACATTTCACACCATTTGTACAACCATTAACTGGGTTAGATTCACCCATACCAATAGCGTTTAATCTTGATTCATCAACACCGTTATCAACTAAGTATTTAAGGGTTGATGTCGCACGACGTTGTGATAATTTTTGATTGTAATCATCATTACCTCTACTGTCAGTATGTGCGCGGATTTCAAGTTTTAACTGTGGGTATTGATTTAATGCAGCCAATACTTTTTCCAATTCAACTTTAGCATCATCTCTGATGTTCGACTTATCAAAATCAAAATAGATAATTGGAATATTTAGAACCTTAGCTAAATCTACACCTTCCTCTAATGCAACTTCGTTTGGTTGCAATTGGAAATCGATTTTTTGGTGCTCTAAATTTGGTTTAGAGGATACTTCATCCGTGTCATATTTATCCTTTGTAGCTCTTACTAAATAGGTATCGAACTTGTTTGTTCCAACAGTGTAGTGACCAGTACTATCCGTCTTAACAGTTCTGAAAGGTTTATTATCTGAATCCGTTAAGGTAACCGTAGCATCTGCTAAAGGTTTCCCTGATTGAGAATCTGTAATTACACCTTCAATCTCTCCAGCAAACACGTCAATGATAGGAGCGGTTTCAAGAAAAGTATAAATGTTATCACGTACAAATTCTGCATTTTTAGTAGAGCGATTAGAACTTACAAAACCTCTTTTGGTATTGAAATCAATGCCGTAAGCGAAATCATCAGCATAAGAGTTGATTGGTTTACCAACGTTGATTAAGTTCCCGTGTCCAAAATCTGTGATTTTAACATAGAAAACATCCAATCCTCCTAAGCCAAAATGACCATCTGAAGAAAAGAATAATTCATTGTCTACAGATACGAAAGGAAAGGTTTCCTTACCTCTAGTATTGATTCTATGACCTAAGTTAACAGGCGCTCCAACCGTACCATCAGCACTAATTTCTGAAACATAAAGATCAGATTCTCCATATCCACCAGGTCTATCTGATGAAAAATAAAGTTTCGTTCCATCAGGACTTAATGCAGGGTGGGCAGAAGAATAGTTGTCGCTATTGAAAGATAACTCTTCAGCTTCTTGCCATTTGCCATCTTTCTTTGTCGATCTGTAAATTTTTAATTTATGTTCATCCTCTTTTGTAAGGCTTGTATTATTACTTCTTGTAAAATAGATAGTATTTCCATCAGCTGTAATCACTGGTGAAGATTCATGATATTTACTTTCAAGATTCGCATGTAATTTTTTAGGTCTGTCCACCGCTTTATTTAGAGAATCTACTTCTACCGTGTATAATGATAAAAAGCTAAGGCCATCCCATGCACTTCTTCTATTGTAAAACGTTTCGGTATCATTAGTAGAAGAATAATACAACGTATTTCCTAACTTAAAGTTTCCAAAAGAAATTTTCTTTTCATCATAAAGACGCTCAAGCGTTTCCATGTTGTAGCGACCAGAATTTTTCTCAATCAATTTTTCATAATCGATTGTATTGCGCAAGTGCATTTTAGAGCCATTCTTTACTACATACGTGTCATAATACTTTGCTGCTTTTTCTAGTTGTCCCGTAGCTTTTAAAGCTTGAGAGTAACGCAAGTAAACGATGTCTTCTTTAGGATTCGCGTTAAATTGAAATAAACGCTCATACCATTTCACGGCCTCATCATATTGGGCATTGAAATAATAAGTATTTCCCAGCTTTGTAAAAAGCTCTTCAGATTCGTGACCTCTTGCGGCAACATCCAAATAGATTTTTTGAGCATTAACATAATTTAATTGCTCATAATTTTCAGCAGCTTTCTCCATTTTGCGTTCCTGTCCGAAGACAATTGCAATGTTTGAAAAGCAAAGAAAACACAAGAAGAAACTATAGGTTGTAATTTTATTTTTCATCAAATCTATTTTAAGATAAATTAAAAGAATCTTGGATTAACTTTTGTCTTTAATCTTGTTCCCAATTCAAAGCGTAAAAATATTTCATGAGATCCACTGTTGTAATTCCCCAATTCTGTCGTGTCATAATCATAAGCATACCCGAGCATGATATGATCAGAAACTTGGAATCCTGCCATAGCACTTACCGCTGCGTCCAGTCTGTAAGCCAAACCAAAAGTAACCGTATCATACATAAGTGCATTAGCTGAAATATCAAGTGCCAAAGGCGCCCCAACCACAGCTTTTGCCATGAAAGCAGGCTTTAATTTTAAATTAGGATTTAATGTAAACACATAACCTCCCATTAAATACATGTGCGCTTTTTCACTAGCTGTAGATATTTGCACATCGTCATAATGTTCTGTTTGCAAAATATTAGGCGAAGACAAGCCTACATACCATTTTGGGGCATACAGGTAAAGTCCAGTTCCTATTACAGGTGAACTATGATTTTCTCTTCTCAGATTGTAATCGTTTGGATTGTAAATGTTCAATCTACTCGGATCTAAATTCCAGATTGACACCCCTCCTTTAAGACCAAAAGATAGTTTTAAATCATTTTGTAGTTGAAGTGTATATGAGAAATCGGCCGTTACCATACTTTCGTCTGATGGTCCGATTTTATCACTGACAAATCCAAGTCCTAATCCTACACCTCTAACACCAATTGGTGAATGCAATGAAAAATTAAGAGTTTCAGGAGCGCCATCTAATCCTACCCATTGATTTCTATACACACCCATAATGCTTAATGACCCTCTTGAGCCAGCATATGCAGGGTTAACAGAAACCGGGTTATACATATATTGCGTGTATTGGGAGTCTTGTTGTGCCTGCGTAGTAGACACGCTAAAGAACATACTCACAAAAACTGCAAGTAGCAATAAATTCGATATTTTATAAGTCATTAGAAATTGATTCATTTTAGTTGGCACTTAAATATAAATATCCAGCTTGTTTGTGAAAGTTTTTCTCTGCATCAGGTCCATATTGATACTCTAAGATGTAATAATAAGTACCAGAAGGTAATTGTTCAGAATCCTTAAATGTAAGTCGTCCTGAAGAATAGCCTGCAAAGACATTTCCATTTACGCCATAATTATTAGTTTCATAAACCTTAACACCCCATCTGTTGAACACCTGAACTTTTAAGTTCTTAGCACATTCATTGTTGGATTGATCAATAAGGAACGTATCATTAATACCATCACCATTCGGTGTTACAGAATTGTAAATCACAAGACCGCATGGTAAAATCAAATCCTTTTTAACACGACCAAGTGTAAACACACCATAACCGTACACGGATGTAGTAACTGTTTTGTTTGCAGTGTCGATAGCGCCACCTTCATCAACCCACATGTTTGTTGTTGGATTCCAACGTACAATTGTAAGCGCACCTTGTTGTGCAGCATCAATCATAGATTGTGGCGTAGTTGACGCATCCCATGATAATGTAATCATCATGTTTTCGTCTGGTGTAGATTGTTTTTCAATAGTCCAATATTCTTGGTTGTCTATTTCTTCAATAACCCCAGCTCTTAAATTGTGAGGATACATTGCATCGCTATTATCAAAATAATATTTCCCTTCAAAAATAGCTGCTGCATTTGAAGGCGCAGAAATACCACCAAAACGATAGAAACCACCATCTCCAATAGGAAACATAAATTCTTTATCTCCAACTTTATTTACAGGACCATCTACGTGACTGGCATTGGAAGTATTTACATGATACCCGTCTGTACTAAAGGTAATTTCGCCTCCAAAATTGTCGTTATCTAAAATACCTGCAAAAAAATTGGCCTCTCCACTAATGTCAATACTTCCTGATACTTCAAAAGGCACTGCGGTACTTACATTATTAAAAAAGGCATTGTAAAGAAAACTTGTTTTTGATCCGCTAATCTTTTGGTTAGCGTTTCCGATAAATCTGGAAAGCCCAGTATTTTGATAAAAATCTACAACACCTTCATTATTAAAATGGCTATAGAATAATACATCACCGTCGTTATAAAATTTTCCAGATGCAAGGTTATTGAAACGTTCTAGCGTATATACCTTAGTACCTTCGCTGACGTAGAGCATCCCTTCATTGCTGGTCTGCGCCATTAAACCGCCGGTAAACAGTAAAAAAGCACTTATATGTAATAAAGATTTTTTCATTAATCTATTATATTTAATTTAGGATAGTGTTTTACTCTGAGAACATATATATGGAAACCACTAAACATTTCCGGTTCTAAACTTCAAATCAAAAGCCTTTCAAGGACATTAATTTGACTGACTGAATAATATCGGCCATTGACGCTTGTATTCCTGTTGTGCAATACAAGCGTCATGATCCGCTTAAATTAAATTTATTTTTTAGCAACGATAATCGTCATATATGACGGTAAGTTGCCACTATTAGCTTTAACAGTATACGTTAATACGCCGCTATCGCTAATTTGAACATTCTCAAATTTTGTAGTATCATACCATGTAATGAAAAAATTCAATTGGCTGCTTGGTACCACTGGAAGGGCAGCTGTAGCGCTTGGATTTTGAACCATTGGAGAACCTTGAGCTTGGTACATTGCGTAAACATTTACACTACCAAAAGTTTGCCCTGAAGGAACTTGGTTTTGATTTGTATACACAGGCACTGGAGGCAAGTATAAGTAAGTTGGCACTGAAGTACCAGAGTCTCCTTTAGGACCCTGTGGACCTTCTGGACCTTGTGGACCTGCTGGACCTGCTGGACCTGCTGGACCTTCATCACCTCTTTGCCCCTGAATTCCCTCTGGTCCTACTGGACCTTCCAAACCTTGAGGACCCGCTGGGCCTTCAATACCTTCTGCTCCAACTGGACCTGCTGGACCTTGCGCACCAATTGGACCACGTGGTCCTGCTGGACCTTCTGGACCTGCTATTCCTGCTGGACCTGCTGGACCTGCTAATCCTCTAGGACCTGCTGGGCCGGCTGGGCCAACGGCACCTGTAATACCTTGAATTCCTCTTGGTCCTTCTGGACCTTCTTGACCTTCTGGACCTACAGCCCCTACATCTCCTTTTTCTCCTTTTGGACCTTGAGGACCTGTTTCGCCTTGTGGACCTGTTAGACCAGTTGGGCCTATTGCTCCAGTATCACCTTTAACACCTTTCAATCCCATTGGACCTTGTGGACCCGCTGGACCAACTGGACCTTGAACTCCTGGATCTCCTTTGTCTCCCTTAGGACCTTGGATGCTTACGGTAACAGAACTGTTATTTTCGTTTGTAAATGTGAACGTCCCATCATTGTTATCAACAAGGTTCGTTACACTTTGGAAATTTTGAATAATTGTCTTTAGATCAATTTTTGTAAGATTTTCATCCTCATCCATATATTCTAAAGTAAAGCCGTCTGCATTTAGACGTAACATTGTAAGCGTTTGAAGACTCGCATCTCCAATAACTTGAACGTCGCCATTCGCATCAATACGTATAAATTGATTGTTTACAACATCCCAAAGAACAACGTTGTCTGGCAAAGTCATCTCTGTACTTGTAGCCAATTTGTTCCAACGTCCTTGGCTCCAGTAATAATAACCAGGTGTTACTGCGTTGCTGTTACTCGTATTGTATACAAGTAAACTCTCAACATTACCTCCAGTGATGGTCACTTGATCGGTAACGCCTGTTAACGCTATCTGAGGAATTAATACCCCTCTATCTGATGATTTTATTTCTAATTGAGTTGAAGGATTAGGCACATCTGTACCAATACCAACCTGTGCAAAAATAAAATTACCCGTAAGTAAAGTAATTAGTAGTAATAGTTTTTTCATAATTAATTAATGTGAGAGCTGTTCTTATTTAGTTTTTGTTGAATAGATTAATTTTAAAATTCCTTTAAATCAAGCTTTTGTAGTAAAATACTGAACAAAGAATATTCGTCAAAAATATATTGAAAATCATGCGAAAACAAGCGTTCTGTTAAAAATAAATTAAAAATTTTAACATAATTAATACAATAAAATCACAACAACCTGACTATCAACACTTTAAAATATATTATTGTTTAAGTCAATTCTCATTTAATTAAACAAATGAACTCCTTTGACAGGGCAAATTTAGTGTTTAGACCAATTTACATTGCTCTATACGCTAAAAAACAGAACTCAAAAGAAAACAATCGTCAAAAATTATTTCTACAGAGCTCACGATTCCATGGGTTGGAAAGAATGTGGTATGTTTCATTTATCGTCCTTACCCTTAATACGATAATTATTTTTAAAAGATTAATTTTATAGAAAAAAGTAGATGAGTGGAAATATTCTTTTAGAAGCCATAATTTTTCTTGCCGGTGGTGTCATTTGTGTAGCGATTGCCAAAAAGATCGGACTCAGTTCCATAATTGGCTATTTATTAGCAGGGATGATGATTGGCCCGTTTATACTTGGGTTCATGAAACATGAGGGCGAAGAAATTTTAGCCTTTGCGGAATTTGGTGTGGTGATGATGCTTTTCCTTATTGGTTTAGAAATAGAACCCAAGAGCTTTTGGAAAATGAGAAAATCCATATTAGGACTGGGGTCAATGCAAGTTATTGGGACCATGGCACTCACCTTTATAATTTGCCACTTTATGGGTCTGGAATGGAAAATGGCCCTTACCGCAGCAATGGCGGTAGCACTTTCGTCCACTGCCATAACTCTTCAAACCAATAAGGAAAAGGGCTTAATGAAAACCACTTACGGTGCATCGTCATTTTCAATTTTATTATTTCAGGATATTATGGTCATCGTCATGATAGCCGCCCTACCCTTATTATCCAATGTGCCCGAAGAATCATTAACTGAAGAAGGCGTCGCTGCTTCATCCGCCAACCTCCTTGACAGTTTACCTTTGGCCTTACACGCCTTAGCTATTTTTGTCCCTATCGTACTTATTATTTTGTCAGGACGCTATTTGATTGTGCCTATGTTACGGTTGGTAGCTCAAACTGGCGTAAGGGAATTATTGGTGGCTTCAGCCTTATTGATCGTTTTTTCAATTTCATTTTTAATGGAATTGGCAGGCTTGAGTCCAGCATTGGGAGCCTTCCTAGGCGGTGTGGTATTGGCGTCCAGCGAATTTAAACATGAACTTGAAAGTTCTCTCGATCCTTTTAAGGGCCTGCTTCTGGGATTATTTTTTATGGCCGTCGGCGCTTCGATTAATTTTTTGGTGATTGCCGATCAACCTGTATTAATCGTTAGCCTAGTTTTTGCTGTCATTTTAGTGAAAGCAGTAATTCTGTTTATTGTAGGTTGGATTTATAAACTGAAAATAGACCAGCGCATGTTATTGGTGGTAGGTTTATCCCAAATTGGTGAATTTGCCTTTGTCCTTCTATCCTTCGCGTTTCAACTAAATATTTTCTCACAGGAGGAACATGATATTCTTCTTGTAGTAACAGCACTAACAATGACCTTAACGCCCATTTTATGGATGATTAATGAACGCTTATTCTTACCTAAAATCGGCACCAAGGAATCGCAAAAATCTTCGGATAAAATTGAAAAACATCATAAAATTATTCTCTTAGGATTTGGACATTTTGGAAGCACTATAGGCCGATTTTTACGTGCGCACGGCATTGAAGCCACCGTCATTGACTCCAACTCAAATCATGTAGATTATTTAAGAACTATGGGATTTGATGTTCTTTATGGCGATGTGTCGCGTATTGATTTGCTTGAGTCCGCGGGAATTGCAGAAGCCGATTTTTTAATCTCGGCTATTGACGGCCCGGATGTGAGTCTGCATTTAATGAAGAAACTAAAGAAGAAATATCCCAAATTAAAACTCATCGTTCGCGCAAAAAACAGCTTTGATGCCTACGATTTTTATAACTTAGGAGTAGATCACATCTACCGTGAATCGTTTGCCACATCTGTAAAGTTAGCGAGTGATTTACTTTACAATATGGGATTCGATAAAAAAGCGACGGAAGAGCAAGCTGAGAAATTCATTCAATTGGATATGGAAAGTTTTGAACGACTTGCCAAAACATCCGCTACGGGAAAAGAATACATCTTTAAGGCTCGTGAAGAAATGGAGATGCAAGAAGAAATTTTACAGGGTGCATTTAACTTACGGAGTAGCGCCATTGACAGCCATAAAAGAGAGTCCTAAAAAAATGATTCTAAAAAAAACATCCTTCTTGTCAATGAAGAAGGATGCTTAAAATATTTAAAAAATTCGAAAGTTAAATTCCTATTGTTAATCCGCTAAGAGGACATTTGTAGTTCCACCACCAGTCAAGCTGATATCTACAGGCGCATTCGTTTTCCAATGCCCTCGTGTAAAATCTGGCACATCAATAGAGTTAGAACGATTTGCTACAGATTGCTCACTTAGAGGCGTCACGGCACTCCATAATGCCGCGTCATACACGTCTTGATCTAATGGAAGTCCGTTACGCAAACAGTCAATTAAGCGCCAGTCCATAATAAAGTCCATACCGCCATGACCACCAACGCGCTTGGCAAGATCACCTACTTTTTTTACAATTTCTGGGGTGTATTTTTCTTCCACCGCTTTATATTCTTGCTCGTTTAACCACGAGTGTCCTTTCGAAATTTTTCCCGGTTCTGGATATTTTTGAGCAAAACCTTCCGTACCGCTTACCATATGAATTCGCGAATAAGGTCTTGGCGAACTCACATCATGCTGCATCATCATACTTCTACCATTCTTTGTTTTAATGATGGTCGTGTTCATATTTCCTCTAAAATTAGCGTTTTTAAATTCGCTGAAAAAAGGATCTTCCCCAGCCAATTTGGTGGCTCGTTTATGCATCGAAAAATCGGCACTTGAAAGCGATGTTAAATAATCCATTTGATCACCTCTATTCACATTCATAATCTGACAAATTGGACCTAATCCGTGCGTAGCATAAAGATTTCCGTCGCGACCAATGTTTTCCTTTAAACGCCACATATCTTCGTAACCGTTTTTATCAAAATTTAAATCCACCAAATCATGGATGTAAGCACCTTCACCATGTACAATATCACCAAAATACCCTTGGCGCGCCATGTTAAGTGTCAATAATTCGAAAAAGTCATAACAACAATTTTCAAGCATCATACAATGCATCTTGGTACGCTCTGAAGTTTCCACCAATTCCCAGCACTCATCAATCGTTTTTGCTGCTGGCACCTCCACGGCCACATGACGTCCCGCATTCATCCCATATACGGCCATAGGCACGTGCAAATCCCACGGTGTAGCAATATAAATCAAGTCTAAGTCTTCAGTGTCGATCATTTGTTTCCAAGCATCTTCACTGCCACTATAAACTTTCGGGTTGTGTTTTGTACCATCTAAAAGTTTCTTGGCATATTCAGCTTGTTTAGGTCGTAAGTCACACAAGGCTTTTATTTCCACACCGTCTATATAACTCATTCTTTTAACTGCCGATGGGCCTCGCATTCCCAAACCGATAAAGCCAATCTTTACGGTTTCAATTTTAGGCGCGGCGTAGCCTGACATGTTAAAACGAGAAGTCCCCATGTTTGGTGGGACTATAATTCCCGAAGTGGAACTGCAGCTTACGAATCCGCCAGTTGCAACACCCAGTCCTGCTAATCCAGTTAGCTTTAAAAAATTTCTTCTGTTATTTGAATTACTCATTGTTTAGGTATTAGTTGTATATCAATTTCTAACTTCAAAAATCATTAGAAAAAAATTGACAATTCAATAACCAAAATGAGCGATTATGAAGGTCAGACACTAATGACTTAACCTATAAAGATATTCCGTTTATTGAAAATGGCAAAAGTTATTTAGAATAAAAATCCACTTGCACTCTAATGTGGAAGCTTGCACCACAGTGAAGTGATGACTCTCAAGTGGATACTTGAATCGTCGAAAAAACAATCAAAAAAAAATGCCTCTACATCCAAAAGGGCGTAAAGGCATTTTATTATTTATAATCATTTAGTGTCCAGCAAAAACCAATTTTAAATTATCAAACCCAATTAAAGTAAGGGACATTGGATAATTTTCGAAATGGGACTTTGCTTTTTTAAAATTATTTCTACCGAGATTGAATGGGAGATTGCAATTTAAATTACCGCTGTTTGTTATTTAGTTTCAAGCAAATCTTTATTCTTGATTCTAGAAGCGAAGCGGACTTGATTCTTTTTCGTCCAACAATGATTTATAAATTAAAACTTACAATTTATTCCAAGTATCATTTAACATATTGACATCTGCCAACATTTTATTCGGATCTAATACGACGCGTTGCACGCTTTTAGTCGTTTTTAATAAATGGCTCCACGTATTTCCACGCTGCCAAATTTCAACTGGAAGTCTAACATTTTCGGTAGTATTATCTGAATAAATCACCTGAAGTTCTACAGGCATCGGAATTTCTCCAGTATTCTCAACAGTAATCAAATAGTTCCCTTGATATTCCTCCACGGAAGCAATTCCCATGTCAATGTTACCATTCCCATAAAACCATCCTTTCCAGAAATACGACAAGTTTTCACCAGATACATTTTCCATATGATTGAAAAAGTCATTAGGCTGTGGGTGTTTAAAGGCCCAATGGCGGATATAACTATTAAAAGCATTATCAAAGCGCTCAGGTCCTAAAATGTACTCGCGAAGCATAAATAAGCCAGATGCCGGTTTGTAATAGGCAGTATAAGCCAAGTTTCTTGCATTGGCAACATCTGGAGCGGTATCAATACCTTCACGTTTTTCGTAAGTTAAATAATTTACCAAATTACGCGGCTTGTCTATTGAGGTGGAAAATTCACCCTTATTGAATGCTGCCGTACTGTAATGGTTGATAAATGTATTAAAACCTTCGTCCATCCACGGATAAAGACGCTCATTACTTCCCACAATCATCGGGAACCAATTGTGTCCAAACTCATGGTCTGTAACGCCCCATAAATCTGAGCCTACACTTTGATAATGACAAAAACTAACCCCAGGATATTCCATTCCGCCCACACTTGCCGCTACGTTAATGGCATTGTAATATGGATAAGGAAAGTAAGTGGTTGAATAAAATTCTACCGACGCTTTTGTAAATTCCGTTGAACGCGTCCAAGCTGCCTTACCTGCACTTTCTTTAGGATATACGGATTGCGCCATCCCTGTTTTGCCGTTACCAAGATTCATACGTGCAGCATCCCAAATAAATGCTTTTGATGAAGCCCAAGCCACATCACGCGTATTTTCCATTTTATAATGCCAGGTCAGCGTGCCGTTTGGTTTTGCTTGCGACGCAGGTTTGCCTACCTCATCAGGCTTGATAATATAAACGGTTTCATCGCTCTTTTCTGCTTTTGCAAAACGCTCTTGTTGCGTTTTTGTAAGCACCTCTTTCGGATTTTGTAAAACCCCAGAACACACCACCGTGTGATTTGCCGGAGCCGTAATTTTTACATCAAAAGTTCCGTATTCGCAATAGAACTCCCCTGCTCCTAAATACGGTTCTGTATTCCAACCCGTAACATCATCAAAAACCGCTACACGTGGATACCATTGTGCAAGTGCGTAAATAGTTCCGGCTTCAGTTTCCAATCGGCCCATACGGTCCATCCCTTCTACAGGAACTTTGAATTTAAAGTCCATACCAATGGTCACTTTTCCTCCATTGGCAGCCAAAGGTTTGTCAAGAAAAAGTTGCATGCGGGTATCGGTCACTAAGTATTTTGAAGAGGTTCCTGTTGCCGTTTTAGCAGACACATTGTTCAATTCAAATCCGCCTTCAACATCACCAGCATAACGGCTTCCTAAGACAGAGGTCGTTAAGGTGCCTCTTGAAGTTTCCGTAAAACGGTTTTGTTCCAAATACAGCCAAATAAACTCTAAAGCTTCTGGGCTGTTGTTGGTATAATCAATGGTAACGGTACCAGAAACGGTATGATTTTTATCGTCTAAGGCCACATCTAAATTATAATCGGCTGAATTTTGCCAATATTCTGGACCAGGTTTGCCTGATGCCGTTCGATAGATATTGCCTTGGCGATAAGACACATTGTCAAATAAATGCTGATTGTTCTTTACTGCTTCTTGAGCAACTACAGACAAGGAAAAAGCGAATAACATGAGCAACATGCTATTTTTTAAATACTTCATAATTAAAAATTTAATGATAGGAATGCGAATATACTAATTAGAACGAAAGAAAACAGGCGCTACGCTTGCTTGAGGATGAGTTTATGGATTATTTAACATCCTGATTTCAATCGCCAACAAATGTTTAAACTTGAGCGTATTTTAAATTCCTAAGATTAACAATAACCCATTCCAATCATCTACACACAACATGTTTACAAAATAAAATCCGCCGCCAATCCATTTGTAAAACTTTAACAATTCGTTAAAAAAACAGAAGGGTGTTCATAAATTCACTAATTTTGCAACGTATGAAACAATTTTTACAAAAATCAATGGCTTTTTTTATGGCATCTGTCGTTCTGATGACGACATCGTCATTTGCTGTTGATTTGCATTATTGTGGAGATACAATGGTCGATTTTTCATTTATGCAGCAAGTTGAAACTTGTGGCATGGAAAAACTGCCGGTCAGTACAAGTTGTGAAAATCCAGAACTTGCTGTAAAATCATGTTGTACCGACAAACAAATTGTTAAGGAAGGTCAAGATGATCTTAAAGTGTCTTTCGATACCTTAACGCTCGAGCAACAAGTTTTCATTACCTCATTTACGTATTCTTATATCAGTCTGTTTAAAGGAACTGAATCTAACAGTGTTCCTTTTGTAGATTATGCGCCCCCCTTTATTGAACGGGATGTGCAAGTGCTGCACCAGACTTTCTTAATTTGATTTATTAGTCAGTCCTGATCTATATCAGGAAAACAAGCCCTACGTCATTACCGTTTTGGGCACGTTTTGTTAACCCTATTTCAATAGTTTTAACTTAACCGCTTTGTTTAACTGTCTAATAATTACCACTCATGCTCAATAAAAGCATCAAATTTCTAATAGAAAATAAATTAGTAGCTGTACTCCTTTTAACCTTATTCGTTGGTTGGGGATTAGTCAACGCACCTTTAGATATAAATACTGGTTTCTTACCCTCTGACCCCGTATCCGTAGATGCTATTCCGGATATTGGAGAAAACCAGCAAATTGTATTTACCAAATGGGACGGGCGTTCTCCACAAGATATTGAAGACCAAATCACCTACCCTCTTACAACGTCGTTGTTAGGAATTTCAGGCGTAAAAACTATTCGTAGTTCTTCAATGTTCGGTTTTTCGAGCATTTATATCATTTTTGAAGAAGATGTTGAATTTTATTGGTCCCGCAGCCGAATCCTTGAAAAGCTAAATTCACTACCTGCGAATCTATTGCCAGAGGATGTGAATCCTGCTTTAGGACCAGATGCAACAGGATTGGGCCAAGTATTTTGGTACACTTTAGAAGGTCGTGATAAAGACGGCAACGTTACCGGCGGTTGGGATCTTCATGAGCTGCGCAGTATTCAAGATTATTATGTGAAATACGGATTGTCTTCTGCAAGTGGTGTTTCTGAAGTGGCTTCTATTGGTGGTTATGTTCAGGAATATCAAATTGATGTGGACCCTGAAAAGATGCGTCAGTACAATATCGGCTTGAGCGCTATTGTAAAAGCGGTTAAGGAAAGTAATCAAGATATTGGAGCGCAGACCTTGGAAATTAATCAGGCGGAATATTTAGTGCGTGGTCTTGGTTATGTAAAATCGGTGGCTGATATCGAAAATGCGGTGGTGACTTCAGAAAATTTCACCTCTATTAGAATCAAGGATATTGCCAATGTCAACCTCGGGCCGCAAGCCAGACGTGGGATTTTAGATAAAGAAGGCGCTGAAGTTGTGGGTGGTGTTGTCGTTGCCAGATATGGTGCCAATCCATTAGAAGTTATCAATAATGTTAAAGATCAGATTGCAGATTTATCTTCCGGACTACCAAGTAAAACATTATCGGATGGACGCACCTCACAAATAACTATTGTGCCATTCTACGATCGCTCTGAACTAATTCAGGAAACCTTATACACGCTTAACGAAGCACTTATTCTTGAAATCCTGATCACCATTTTGGTGATTATCGTGATGGTCTTCAACTTACGGGCTTCCATCCTTATTTCAGGTTTATTGCCGGTGGCCGTTTTGATGGTATTTATTACGATGAAACTGTTTAATGTGGATGCCAACATTGTAGCCCTTTCAGGTATTGCGATTGCGATTGGCACCATGGTGGATGTAGGTGTGATTCTCGCCGAAAACATGATCCGACACATCGAAAGTGAAAAGTTACGCCTTCGAGAAGATGGCACGGAATACACCACAAACGAAATCATTTACAATGCGACCACTGAAGTTTCTGGAGCTATATTAACTGCGGTGTTAACCACAATTATCAGTTTTATTCCGGTATTTACGATGATAGGTGCGGAAGGCAAATTATTCCGCCCGTTAGCATTTACCAAAACCATGGCGCTTACAGCATCATTGATTGTGGCACTGTTCTTAATTCCGCCTTTTGCTGCGTTTTTGTTCAGAAAAAGCAATATTATGGAGCGCACCAAATACATCATGAATGGCGTTCTGATAATTCTGGGTATAACCGCAATTGCTTACGGCTTTTGGCTTGGAAGTATTTTGATAGCATTTGGAATTGTAGGAATTTTAAGCATCCGAAATGTGGTTACTGAGAAGCGTGCCAACCTGATTAAAATTATCATTTCAGTTATAGCGATTGTCGTTTTACTGGCAGAATATTGGCGACCGCTCGGATTTGATCGCAGCATCATCATGAACTTGATCTTTGTGGGCATTATTTGCTTTGGATTGCTTGGCGTGTTCTCCATTTTCCAGAGGTATTACCACGCTATTTTAAGCTGGGCACTTCAAAATCGATTACTGTTTTTAATCATCCCAACTACCGTTTTGATTTTAGGCTTCATCATTATGCGTAATACCGGCAAGGAATTTATGCCAGCACTTAATGAAGGCTCCTTTTTATTAATGCCAACCTCCCTACCTCACGCCGGTGTAGAAGAAAATAAACGTGTTTTACAACAGCTCGATATGGCTGTAGCGAGCATCCCTGAGATTGAAACTGTAGTCGGTAAAGCGGGTAGAACAGAATCTGCTTTAGACCCTGCGCCACTTTCCATGTATGAAAATGTGATTATTTACAAGTCCGAATACATGCGAAATGCTGATGGTGACAGACAACGCTATCAAGTTAATGACGATGGATTTTATGTCATGAAAAACAAACGCCTATTCCACAATACCAATAGTGATGTCAGCGATGATGCTCTGGAAAATGCTCGTAATAAGGGACTACTTTCCACAGCAATAACAGTATCAGATAAAGACCTTATACAGGATAATGATGGCGAGTATTTCAGAAACTGGCGACCAGATATCAATAGTCCGAATGACATTTGGAACGAGATCGTAAATGTTACCAAAATACCTGGTGTGACTTCTGCACCGAAGTTACAGCCGATTGAAACCCGATTGGTGATGTTGCAAACGGGAATGCGTGCACCAATGGGTATCAAAGTTAAAGGTCAGAATTTAGAGCAAATTGAGGCTTTTGGAATGGAATTGGAAGGCATTTTAAAACAAGCCGAAGGTGTAAAGGAACAAGCAGTGTTTGCTGATCGTATTGTTGGAAAACCGTATTTGCTGATCGATATCAAGAGAGAGCAGTTGGCACGTTACGGCATCACCATTATGGAAGTTCAGGAAATCCTACAGATTGCGGTTGGCGGAATGCCATTGACCCAAACGGTAGAAGGTCGTGAGCGTTACGGTGTACGTGTGCGTTATCCGCGTGAGCTGCGTTCTAATCCGGAAGATATTAAAAACATTCACGTTCCTGTTGAAAAAGGAAGCCCTGTACCATTAGGCGAGTTGGTAGATATTAGATATGAACAAGGTCCTATGGTTATTAAAAGTGAAGACACGTTCTTAATCGGCTATGTACTATTTGATAAACTTGACGGGTTTGCAGAAGTTGATGTGGTAGAAAATGCACAAGCCCTCATTCAAAAACACATTGATAATGGCGACTTGGTAGTGCCGCAAGGCATCAGTTACCGATTTACGGGGACTTATGAAAACCAGCTTCGCGCCGAAAAGACATTATCCGTGGTCGTGCCCTTAGCCCTATTAATTATTTTTGTTATTCTCTATTTCCAATTCCGCTCAGTATCTACATCGTTAATGGTGTTTACTGGAATTACGGTAGCTTTTGCTGGCGGATTCATCATGATCTGGTTGTATGGACAGGATTGGTTCTTCAATTTCAACATTTTTGGAGAAAACATGCGCGACCTGTTTAATATGAAAACCATCAACCTAAGTGTCGCGGTGTGGGTCGGATTTATTGCGCTTTTTGGTATTGCTACCGATGATGGCGTGGTCATGGCCACGTACCTCACCCAAACGTTTGAAAGAGAGCAACCAACCGATAAAAAAGGCATTAGACGTGCTACTTTAGAAGCGGCAGGCAATAGAATTCGTCCGTGTTTAATGACCACAGTAACCACGGTGCTCGCTTTATTACCGGTATTGACCTCAACAGGAAAAGGAAGCGATATCATGATCCCAATGGCCATTCCTATTTTTGGCGGGATGTTGATAGACACGACCTCTTACTTCTTGGTTCCTGTTCTCTACAGTTGGAAAAAAGAACGTGAAGCAAAAAGACAACTTAAAAAGGAATCAAAAACACTAATTACTGAATAATGAGCAACAAGAATAAATATATCGTCCTCTTTATCTGCTTTGCATTGGGCCTGTCGTCATTCAACAGTTATGGTCAAGATTTGCAATCGTATATTGAAGAAGCCATTGCCAACAACCCTGAGATTCAGAAAGTGGATTTGCAATATAAAATCGCTACTGAAAAGATCAAGGAAGTCAATAGCTTACCTAACACTGAATTTAATTTTGGTGTGATGGCCATAGCGCCAGAAGTAGAGATGCCTATGGAACGTTTTAGAGTTTCTGTAATGCAAATGTTGCCTTGGTTTGGCACCATCACCTCGAGAGAAAATTATGCATCAGCGATGGCAGATGCACAATATGTGGAGGTGACCATCGCCAAACGAAAACTGGCACTTTCAGTCTCCCAACTGTATTATACGCTTTATGAAATTAGAGCAAAGCAGGCGGTACTTCAGAAGAACATTGCGCTTTTAGAGACTTATGAGCGACTTGCCCTAACCTCTTTGGAAGTCAATAAGGCTTCTGCCGTTGATGTGTTGAAATTACAAATTAGACAGAACGAATTACAACAGGAAATTGACGTTTTAGATCAGCAGAACAAAGGCATACAGGCAGCAATGAACAGCTTATTGAATAAACCTTATGATGCAGCAGTTGAGGTGTCAGAAGCGTTGGAAATTCCAGAAAACGATATCATTTTTAGTTACGATAGTTTAGCGGTCAACCCTGAATTGCTCAAATATGATAAATTGTACCAATCTGTTGAACAGTCAGAATTGATGAACCTAAAGGAAAGTGTTCCAATAATCGGGCTTGGTGTAGAATATATCAACCAGGAAAAGAGTCCGATGAGTACGAGTTCTTACCAAGATATGGTGATGCCTATGGTTTCGTTATCCATCCCTATATTTAATAACACTTATAAATCGAGAACGAGACAAAATACGCTTCAAAAACAGGAAATACAATCGCAAAAAGATGAGCGTTTGAATATGTTGACCGCCGATTTGTCTAAGGCCATTTCGCAGCGTAACCAATCTCGCATAAAATTCAACAGTCAGCAAAAAAACCTGAAGCAGGCTGAAGATGCGGAAGGCATCCTCATTAAAAATTATGAAACAGGCACTATCGATTTTAATGATGTTTTAGACATTCAGGAGTTGCAATTAAAATTTCAAATGAATCAAATTGAATCGATCAACATGTATTATGTACAGTCGGCCATCATCAACTATTTAGTTCACTAATTATGATAAAAGACTTCTACATCAAAAATATGGTTTGCGATCGCTGCATTAAGGTGTTACGAGATGAACTGAATGCTCACACTATCGAACTCCTTAACATTGAATTAGGGCGAATCACTTTGGATGTACAAGACTCAGACACCACAGAAATTTTGGTATCCATATTAGATAAAAATGGGTTTTCATTAATTGACAATCCTGAACTACATCTTGTAGAACAAATAAAAATTGAACTCATTCAGTTGTTGAAACATTTACCATTACAAATTGAGCAAAAGCTATCCTCCTATTTAGAATCTAAGCTTCACAAGGATTATTTTAAAATGAGCAAACTTTTCTCAACTAACGAAAGTGTCACCATAGAAAAATATTTTATCAAATTAAAAATAGAAAAAGTGAAAGAGCTGATTCAAAATCAAGCATTGAATTTTACAGAAATCAGCCAATTGCTCAATTATAGCAACATCAATCACCTGAGCCGACAGTTTAAGAGAGAAACAGGCATGAGTTTGTCAGAGTATAAATCGGCACAGAAAAACGACAGAACCTCTTTGGACCAAATTGTATAACAATCAGCCAAGATTATGAAACAAAGTATTGAATATCAATTGTAATTTTGAAAAAACTAATCTTATGAGAACATTAAATCTAGTATTTATTCTCACGCTTTTGGGGCTGAATGGCACAGTTGCGCAACAGCTTGAAGGTAACGTTGATAATTTACCCGTACAAGAACACAGGCTGACCATTAGGGAAGCTGTGGTTTCTAAAACTGATAAAGAAGTTAAAGCAATGACGGTTAACGGAAGTATCCCTGGGCCAACCCTTGAATTTACTGAAGGTGAATATGCGGTGATTTACGTAACAAATGAGATGAGCGTAGAAACGTCCATTCATTGGCACGGCTTGTTGTTACCCAATTTTATGGACGGCGTGCCATATTTAACCACGCCACCTATTAAACCAGGAACCACCTTTAAATATGAGTTTCCCTTGCGACAATCCGGCACCTATTGGTACCATTCGCATACCATGTTACAGGAACAAAGCGGTGTGTTCGGATCTTTGGTCATTCATCCAAAAGAAAGAACATTAGCGTATGATACTGATTTAGTAGTGATGCTTTCTGATTGGACTAATGAGCAACCTAAAGATGTGATGCGCAATTTGAAACGGGGCAATGAGTGGTACCAAATGAAAAAAGGCACCTCTACCCCCTTAAATCAGGTTATTGCTCGAGGCGCCTTTGGTTCGCAACTCAACTTTTGGAAACAGCGCATGGAAGGAGCTGATATAGCCGATGTATATTACCCTGCATTTTTAATTAATGGCGAACCTACTAAGGAGTATCCAAATTTTAAGCCGGGAGAAAAGGTGCGTTTACGCATTATAAATGGCTCTGCTTCGTCTCAATTTTGGATGACTTTTGGTGGCGAAGCACCACTTTTAGTATCTGCAGATGGTTTGGATGTGGTGCCTGTGGCGCGCTCCAAATCGTTTATTGCAACGGCAGAGACTTACGATTTTATCATCACCATTCCTGAAGATGGGAAAGTTGAATTTAAGGCCATGGCGCAAGATGGGTCTGGCACCGCAACGGCATATTTTGGAGAGGGCAATCTGCTTCCGGCAGAAACCTTGAGTCCGCCAGACAAAATAAAAATGATGCAAGACATGGCAAAGATGGATATGAAGATGGGCGCCCATGCCATAAAATTCCAACCTAAAAAAGATGAGCGTCATGAAATGAAAGAAGAATACGGAATGAAAATGGATCATGGCAGCATGGCAATGCCAAAAGATGATAAAAAGACAGCACCCATGGATCATTCAAAAATGGATCACGATACTATGACAAAATCAAAAGATTCTTCCACCACAAAAAAAATGGATCATTCTAAAATGAACCACGACAACATGGAGATGCCTAAAGATTCTGCCACCACCAAGGACATGGACCATAGTAAAATGGACCATTCCAAACCTAAAGAAGATCCTGCCGGAATGGATATGGAGGGTATGGACAAGGGGCCTCAGTACACTTACGATTATTTGAAATCGGCTGAAAAAACCACCTATGATACCAACCTGCCCGTAAAAGAGATTTTGTTAAATCTTACCGGGAATATGCAACGCTATATTTGGAGCATGAACGGTGTGCCGTTAAGCGAGGCCGATAACATAAAGATAAAAAGTAGTGAGGTTACCCGCATCACTTTTAATAACCTGACCATGATGCACCATCCGATGCATCTTCACGGCCATTTTTTCAGGGTTATTAATGAAAATGGCGATTATTCACCTCTAAAACATACGGTGAATGTCCCGCCAATGGAAGAAGTAACCATCGAATTTAGTGGCAATGATGGGGATGAAAACGGCGATTGGTTTTTTCACTGTCACATTCTTTACCATATGATGAGCGGGATGGCACGTATTGTGAGTTATGATACACCTCGCGACTCAAGGATGGAACAACACCCTGTAACACATTTAATCAACGAGGCGGATCAGTATTACACCTGGTCGCTTTTAGATGTGGCCTCCCATATGGCTGAATTTAATTTTGTGGCTTCAAATCTCCGTAATCAATTTAATGTATCAGCGGAATATGGCTGGAATGAAAATTTAGAGGCCGAAGTAACCTATGAGCGTTATTTACATGATTATTTCCGAGTTTTTGTTGGGGTCAATGTTGAAAATGAACTAGAGGATAGTTTGGACGAGATCAATACCACGGCCATTGCAGGGATCCGATTTTTAACCCCATACTTATTCAACTTGGATGTGCGAATGGACAGCAAACTTAGACCACAAATCAGTTTGAGCCGAGAACTGTTGGTATTCCCAAGAACCGCCATTTTTGGCAATTATGAATATCAAGCAGATTTTGGTTGGGTAGACCCTCTCCCAACAGGAGAAAATTATTCCAATGAAGTCAGTTGGAATGCCGGTATAGAATATTACCTGTCACGAGATTTTTCACTTACAGCCAGTTACGATAACCGTTTTGGTGCAGGTGGTGGACTATCACTCAGGTTTTGATAAAAATTAAATAGAATTATTCACCATAAAATGTTAACCCTATGAATTATTATTTTAGTAAAACCGTCAAAGGAACTTTTGAAGAAGTTATCGACAAAGTCACAAAAGGCTTGAAGGAAGAAGGTTTTGGCATTCTCACGGAAATAGATATAAAGGAAACCCTCAAGAAAAAACTCAATGTAGATTTTAAGAACTATACAATCTTAGGTGCATGCAACCCTCCATTTGCTCATAAAGCTTTGGTGGCAGAAGATAAGATTGGGACGATGTTACCGTGCAATGTCATTGTTCAAGAAATAGAGCCAGGTGTTATGGAGGTTGCGGCTGTAAATCCGATGGCCTCTATGCAAGCAGTAGAAAATGAAGAACTTCATGAAATTGCTTCCCAAATAACAGCACTGCTGGAAGCTATTATTGCTAAATTATAAGAATATTAACTTAGTAATCAATTATAAATTAAAACAACCCTTAAACAATTAACAAATGAAAACAATTAAAAGAAGTATTGGATCCGTAGCACTTGCCGCAACCTTAATGTTAACCGTATCGTGCAAAGACGCAAGCAAAACTGAAGCCACTACAACTAGTGAAAGTACTACTGAAAACACGGTAGCATCACAAGAATCGGTAGCCACGTCTGATAAACAAGACGCCAAAGCTGAGGTTATTTTAAAAGATTATTTTAACTTGAAGGATGCATTGGTAGGTGATGATGGTGAAAAAGCGAAAGAATTTGGAGCGACTTTGACCAACTCATTAAAAGCTTTTGAGGTTTCAAATTATTCTGCTGACGAGCAAACCGAGTTAAAAGAAATTATAGAGGATGCAACAGAACATGCAGAGCATATTGCAGAAAGTGATATTAAACACCAACGTGAGCATTTTAAAACCTTAAGTAAAGACATCACTGATATGGTGGCTATCACAGGTACAAAAATGACTTTATATGAGCAGTTTTGCCCAATGTACGATCGTGGGTCTGCATGGTTAAGCACCAAGGAAGAAATTAGAAATCCTTACCATGGGAGTGCAATGTTAAAATGTGGTTCAGTACAGCGTACAATCAACTAAATGAAGGTTATTAAAATTATAGCAGGGATAGCTCTTTTTCTATTTGTAGCGATTCAATTTTTCCCTACAGATAGAAATGAGAGCTATACTGTACCTCCTTCTGATTTTATGTTGGTGAATACCGTGCCAATTGACATTCAGAAGAGATTGAAAGCATCATGTTATGATTGTCATAGTAACCTTACAGCATACCCTTGGTACAATAAAGTTCAGCCCATTGCTTGGTTTTTAGAAGACCATGTTAAAGAAGGCAAGGCTGAACTTAATTTTAGTGAATGGGATACCTATTCTGACAGAAGAAAAAGAAGCAAGTTACGCTCAATAATCAAACAAATTGAAAATGATGAAATGCCTTTAATAAGTTACACGTATCTTCATAGAGAAGCCATATTATCTGAAGAGGATGCTAACATCATCATCAATTTCATGAATCAATTGAAGGATAGCTTACAATAGACTCTTAATAGAGAGAAAGGGTCAGTACATAACTTTTAATGCCCTTTCTCTCATTTAAGCAGACTTGATTAGTGATTAAGAAATCTTAGAGGTAAAAGTCACCAAGAAATCCACTTTGAAAGTCAGTACATTAATTATTTATAAAAATCATCATGGTTTTTTGAAACGCTTAGTTCACAACTCTAATTACAAAAAATGAAACATACATATCACATACAAGGAATGACCTGCAATGGCTGTAGAAATCATGTTGAACAAACACTTTCCAAAGTGGATGGGGTTACGAATGCTGTAGTAGATTTAGACAAAGCAGAAGCCACTATAGAAATGGCGTCGCATATTTCTCTCGAAACGTTTCAAAAGGCACTTCAAAAAGATGGTGGTAATTACAGTATTCACCTACCAAAGGTTGATGAGAAGGGAGACATGGTCACCACATATCAAATTCAAGGCATGACCTGCAACGGTTGTCGGAGCCATGTAGAGCAAATACTATCAAAAGTGGATGGGGTTTCCAATGCTATGGTCGATTTAGAAAAAGCGGAAGCTACTATTGCCATGTCCACTCACATTCCCCTAAAAACCTTTCAAAAAGCTTTAAAAGAAGATGGTGACAGTTATACCATTCACCCATTAGGCACAAAACCAGCGGAAAAGACTTCTGCCAAAGCTGCAAAAAATGGCAACGGCACTTTTTACTGCCCTATGCATTGTGAAGGTGATAAAACCTACGATAAACCTGGCGATTGTCCTGTATGCGGAATGGATTTGGTGGAAGAGCAAAACCTATCTGCAGTGACAGCCCAACAATGGACTTGCCCGATGCATCCTGAAGTAATTAAAGATGAAGCTGGCGCCTGCCCTATTTGCGGCATGGATCTCGTACCTATGGAACCAGATTTGTCTTCTGAAGAAAAGACCTATAAAAAATTATTGAAGAAGTTTTGGATAGCCGTGGCATTCACGCTACCTATTTTCTTTATCGCCATGAGCGAAATGATTCCAAACAATCCGCTGTATGAGGTGATGGATCAAAAAATGTGGAATTGGATCCAATTCGGATTATCGATTCCGGTGGTATTCTACGCTACCTGGAAGTTCTTTGAACGCGCCTATCGCAGTATCAAAACCTGGAACCTCAACATGTTTACTCTCATTGGCATTGGTGCCGGTGTGGCGTGGCTTTTCAGTGTCTTCGGGATGTTAGTTCCTGATTTTTTCCCTGAACAGTTTAAAACAGAATTTGGCGCGGTTCACGTCTATTTTGAGGCGGCCACAGTGATTCTTACCTTGGTATTGATGGGTCAAGTTTTGGAAGCTCGTGCCCATAGTAAAACAAATTCTGCCGTCAAGGAATTATTAAAACTCGCCCCGAATAAAGCAATCAGAGTTGTTGATGGTGTTGAAGAAGAAGTCTCCATTGATCATATTCATAAAGGCGATATTTTACGTGTTAAACCGGGTGATAAAATCCCTGTGGATGGCGTGGTTACTGAAGGCGAAACCACGGTTGATGAATCGATGATTTCCGGCGAGCCTATTCCAGTAAATAAAGCATTAGATGATAAAGTGAGCAGCGGCACCATTAATGGCAATCAAACATTTTTGATGAAAGCGGAAAAAGTGGGAAGTGATACCCTACTCTCTCAAATTATTCAGATGGTTAACGACGCGAGCCGCAGTCGTGCACCAATTCAGAAGTTAGCAGATACCGTTTCTGGGTATTTTGTTCCGGTGGTCGTGCTCATCTCTGTCATTACATTTTTCGTGTGGGTATTTTGGGGACCAGAACCAGCCTATGTGTACGGTTTGGTCAATGCCATTGCGGTATTAATTATTGCCTGCCCATGTGCTTTAGGATTGGCCACACCAATGTCCGTTATGGTAGGTGTGGGTAAAGGCGCGCAAAATGGCGTGTTAATTAAAAATGCCGAAGCTCTAGAAAAAATGGACAAGGTGGACACCTTAATCGTTGATAAAACAGGCACGATTACCGAAGGCAAACCTACTGTAGAAAAGATGGGTTCTTTTAGTGCTGGTCTGTCTGACATGGATATTGCACACCGCATCGCATCCTTGAACAGTTCCAGCGAGCATCCCCTTGCGGAAGCCACGGTAAAATATGCTAAAGAACAAAAAGTCAGCATTTCAAAAACAGACAAGTTCAGCGCGGTCACCGGAAAAGGCGTGGAAGGTACGGTTAATGGCGAAAAATTAAATTTAGGAAACGCC
This sequence comes from uncultured Gelidibacter sp., assembly GCF_947500795.1. GTDB lineage: Bacteria > Bacteroidota > Bacteroidia > Flavobacteriales > Flavobacteriaceae > Gelidibacter. The sequence continues at coordinate 365,290 of NZ_CANMTE010000004.1, forward strand.
AAGATGATGGCCCACGCCAATGCGACAATTTCACCAGAAATGGAAGCAGAAGCACAAGCATTCCAAAAACAAGGGAAAACCGTTTCGTATTTGGCTATAGACGGCAAGGTTTCGGGCTATGTGGTGATTAGTGATAAAATCAAACAAACCAGTGCGAAAGCCATTAAAGAATTACAGGACAAAGGCATCGCGGTGATTATGCTTACGGGCGATAATCATGACACTGCCCAAGCGGTCGCAACGGAATTGAATCTTACCAATTTTATGGCAGGCATGCTACCTGAGGATAAGTTGAAGGAAGTCACCAAACTGCAGCAACAAGGCAAAGTGGTAGCGATGGCTGGCGACGGCATTAATGATGCGCCTGCGCTTGCTAAAAGTGATGTAGGCATTGCGATGGGCACAGGAACCGATGTTGCCATTGAAAGTGCGATGATCACCTTGGTAAAAGGCGATTTACACGGCATTGTTAAAGCACGGAATTTGAGTCATGCCGTGATGCGCAATATTAAACAGAATCTATTTTTTGCTTTGATTTATAACACCCTTGGGGTTCCTGTTGCGGCAGGTGTTTTATTCCCATTTTTCGGAATATTATTATCGCCAATGATTGCGGCATTGGCTATGAGTTTTAGTTCTGTGTCCGTTATAGGAAATGCACTTAGACTACGCTCAAAATCAATCGGATAATCATTTAAAACCAAACACAATGGAAGAGGATCACACAAGGAAACAACACAACATGAAGAAAAATCAATACACCAAATTTGTAGGTATGCTGGCAGCATCGTTTGTAGCGATGTACATCACCATGTATTTAAACACCTACGCTTTTGACCATGTATATTTTAGCTTGACGCGTTTTTACATGTCATGTCTGGGTATTTCTGCCATGGCCATAATTATGTTCGTGGCCATGCGAAATATGTATCAAAATAAGAAAAAGAATATGGCTATCATATTTGGGAGTATCGCCCTATTTATTGGTGCATTCAGCTTAGTGCGCGCTCAGGCACCAATTGTTGGTGATGTGTTATGGATGAAAGCGATGATTCCGCACCATTCCATTGCCATTCTGACCAGTGAGCGTGCTGCTATTAAAGATCCTGAAGTCAAACAACTGGCTGATGATATCATCAAGGCTCAGAGAAAAGAAATTGAAGACATGAAAAAGATGATTAACCGTTTACAAAATGAAAATTAGAACTAATGAATAAACAGATTTTAACTATCAGTATTGCAGTTGTTGTTGGTCTTTTGGCAGGCTGGCTCATATTTGGAAATAAGGATGCAGCATCCAAAAATGCTGCTGACCAGCATGATCACGCAGGAGAAACTGCAGCTCAAATGTGGACCTGCTCCATGCACCCACAAATTATGCAGGCTGAACCGGGCGATTGTCCGTTATGTGGTATGGACCTTACTCCGGCCGAATCGGGTGCTGATGGTCTTGCCATGAATGAGATAAAAATGACCGAAAATGCGATGGCCTTGGCAAATATCCAAACAACGGTTGTGGGGAGTGCAGTTGCTGATGATGCTGCTGACGGCATGATTTCACTATCCGGAAAAATTGCGATCAACGAAGAAAACAAGTCGGTGCAATCGAGTTATTTTGACGGGCGTATTGAACGCTTGAATGTGAGTTATGAAGGGCAACAAGTCAACAGAGGACAATTGCTAGCTACCATTTATGCACCAAACTTAGTGGCCGCACAACAGGAATTAATTACCACGGCGTCGTTAAAAGCATCACAACCTGCTTTATATAACGCTGTTCGCAATAAATTAAAAAATTGGAAACTGTCCGAAAAACAAATTGACGCTATTGAAACATCAGGCAAAGTATTGGAAAATTTCCCAATCTATGCGACAGTTTCCGGTACCGTTTCAGAAGTCATGGCCAGAGAAGGCGATTATGTGAAGCAAGGGCAACCTATTCTTAAAGTGAGTAATTTAAACTCCGTGTGGGCACAATTTGATGCTTATGAAAGTCAAATTTCAAACTTAAAGGAAGGCCAAAAGATTAAGGTGGTTGCCAATGCGTATCCAACTAAAGAGTTTGATGCAACGGTATCGTTTATTGACCCGATGTTAAATAATGCTACACGTACGGTGACGGTAAGAGCGACCCTTAAAAACACGGACGACTTGTTTAAACCTGGAATGTTTGTGACCGGAAAAATCAAAGGTGCAACAACAGCCAGCAGCGAGATGTTAACCATTCCTGCAAGCGCGGTTATGTGGACGGGAGAACGCTCATTGGTATATGTAAAGACGGATCCTAATGCCCCAGTTTTTGAAATGCGCGAAGTGACTATTGGGAATCGTAATGGTTCACAATATACAATCACTAAAGGTTTGAACAACGGCGATGAGATTGTCACCAACGGAACGTTTACCGTAGATGCTGCAGCACAATTGCAAGGTAAAAACTCGATGATGAATAAAGGAAAGGAAAAACATGCTCAGGTGCCACTTTCTGAAATGAAAATTGAATTGTCAGAAAAATTCCAAAAAGAGTTTATGAAGATTCTCAATCCTTATCTTCAAATGAAAGATGCTTTTGTTGCAAGTGATGCCAAACAGATTTCAGCCCACGCTAAAACGACGTTAAAAGCGCTTAAATCATTAAAATTAGAGGATTTAGGACAGACGGAAAAAGCCCATATGATTAAAAGTATTGAAATGGTTGAGGTCATTTCAAAGAATGACGATTTGGATAATCAACGTGAACATTTCGTCATCTTAAATGAAAATTTAGTGCCAATAGCGATGAACGTCAAAATATTAGACGCGGCACTTTATGTTCAAAAATGTCCGATGGCCAATAACGATAAAGGCGCCATTTGGTTGAGCCACGAAGAAGCGGTCAGAAATCCGTATTATGGAGACCAAATGATGACCTGCGGAAGTGTGATTGAAACCGTAAAATAAGTGTTGAAATCGTTAAGATTGTAAGCTTATAAAAAGCGACGCAGACACCATAAATCAAATAAAAACCCGACAAGAGCATCTCAAATGTTCGCGTCGGGTTTTTTAATTATGATCAACCATCACTCAAATGAGCGTGTTTTATCAATCGTTAGATTTGATAAATTTCGGATTGATATAGAGTTTTCCTTCCTTTAATTTTTTCCAATATGCTTTCATATCCGCGTTAATTTCAGGCGCCATAATATACAAGCCTATAATATTTGGAAAGGACATGGCGAGAATCATCATATCAGCAAAACTCAACACGGCACCTAAACTTACGGACGCCCCTAATACGACGAATAACAAATACAAGACTTTATACACCAGTTCCAATTTTTTACTTCTTCCAAAAAGGTAGCTCCAAGAACGCATCCCGTAATAGGACCATGATACCATCGTAGAAAATGCAAATAAGAATACGGCAATGGCCAATACGGAAGGGAACCAAGATACCACACTACCAAAAGCATCGGCCGTAAGTTCCACGCCTCCCAATCCGCTGCTAGTTTCATGCATTCCGGTAAATATGAGCACCAAAGCGGTCATGGTACACACCAACATCGTATCAATAAAAGGTTCCACCAAAGAGGTGAATCCGTCAGCAATAGGGTGATTTGTTTTGGACGCACTATGGGCGATTGCGGCTGAACCAACTCCAGCTTCACTCGAGAAGGCCGCACGTTGCAAGCCTATAATCAACACGCCAATAAAGCCACCTTTTAATGCTTCCGCAGAAAAAGCACCATCTACTATCGCCATAAAAGCACCGCCAATAAACTCGAAGTGATATCCGATGACCACCAAACAACCCACCACATAAAAAATGGCCATAATTGGAACCACTTTGGCAGTTACTTTAGCAATACTTTTAATGCCGCCAATAATCACAGCGCCTACTAATAAAGCAAATCCGACACCGAACCAAAATCCGTGGCCTTGTAAAAATGGAAGTTCTTCAGAAACAATTTTAAACGCCTGATTGGATTGTAGCATATTTCCACCACCAAACGATGCGCCTACACCAAGCACTGCAAAAAGTATGGCCAAGAACTTCCCTAATTTCTTAAGGTTTCTTTTCTCCAATCCATAGCGCAGATAGTTCATCGGTCCACCAAAAATTCGGCCGTCCTCATCAATAATACGGTATTTTACACCTAAGGTACATTCGGCAAATTTTAGCGACATTCCGAAAAATCCAGCGAGGAACATCCAAAAAGTAGCTCCTGCCCCACCTAAGGAAATAGCTACGGCAACACCTGCAATATTTCCTAAACCTACGGTTGCAGAAACGGCGGTAGCCATTGCCTGAAAGTGCGTTATGGTTCCGGGCGCATTAGGATCGTCGTACTTTCCTCGTGCTAAATCTAGCGAATGTTTAAATCCGCGGATATTAACAAATTTCAATCTCAGGGTAAAAAAGATACTTCCCAAGATGAGCCAAATAACAATGAACGGAATGTTTTTGGTTTTTACATCGCCATTAGGATGTAATAAGGGTTGCGGCGTATCAAAATTAATTTTCGCTACAAGAGGCGATTTAAAAGATCCCGTTTCCGGCTTTCTTGAAACTATGGTGCCTTCTTTGGTCACCTGTTCTAAAGCGCCTTCAGCGGTGGCATACACAAAAAATTCTTGATTGGCATTGCTTTCTAAAACCGCAATTTTGTCGCCAGCCTTTACGCGACTGCCATCAGCCACAAGCCATTTTTTGAATGTATATTTCTGATCAGAAGTGATGTCTTTGGCCGATAAGGGTAAATTTCGATGTGAGGCATATACAACAGGATCATAGAGGCCAGCCGTTGCAAAAGCATCCCAAAAGAGTACAGCACCTAACACATCTACTGCAGGCTGCACTTTACTGTTAAAAATTTCCGTGATGGATTCCGCAGGAATTTTAAAGGTTTTGGAGATTTTAGTTCCGTTGGCATCACTGACTGTTACGGAATGTTCCATGCCTTCAATTAATCCCACAGATTCGGCATCATCTAAGGGCGTGTTGATATTACTCCATTTGTATTGATAAGGTGCTACCCCACCTGTCACCTCAACTTTTGCTACACCATCATTAATTTCAGAGGAGGGATTGTGCAACGCTATAGTAACGGACATCCCATTGGAAGACCCGTTCTGAGCACTAGTATTAGAAAAGGTAATGAACAACAGTGCCACAAGGGCAAATAGCCTAGATTTTATCATCAAATAATTTAAAAGTTTTGGATTTACATACGGATTATCACAATATTAACAATAAAAAGAGGCTCTCCCAAGGCAATCTGAGTGTTTTTTGAAATTTTGCGAAGATTCAAAATGCAAACACCACCATCTAAACACCTGATTTATTGATGATTCAATAATGACACCCATAAAATTTATAAAATATCCCCATAAATGGCTATCCGCAGTTGTGATTTGGTAAAAATCGATTAGAAGATTGAGCGTGCGATAATTGTCCGGCAATAGTGCCAACTCCTCAAGATAAAAATGTAGCAAAAGCACTTCTTGATCATTCCATTTTCGCTAAATTAGAGGTGTTAATCAATCCACAGGCTTAATAAAAAAGCTAAATTCAACTATCACTCATGAAAACTTGCCCCAATTGTAAATCAGACGTAGAGGATCATTTTGAATTGTGCTGGAACTGTAATTATAGTTTTTCAGAACAACGCGTCATGACCACAGCAGAACTTACACAAACAAAACCTACCCGAGACCTTAAGTGTTTAAGATGCGCAACGCCAATGGAAGATTCTGGGCGTTTCAAATTTCATGAAGGTGATCGTGTTGGGTTTTATGGCAGCATCTTTGAACTCTTCCAAAATAGAGAAGCCTTTGATGTATACCATTGTAAAAATTGTGGCAAAGTGGAGTTCTTTCTGCCTATGGATTGATGCATTTAGGAAGCAATATATATTTTAAAACGAGATGTCCTTATGACAAAACAAGAAATCGCCGAATCCTTTTTAATGCTGGCCGGCACCGGGAAAGTGGCAGAAGCATTTGACACGCATGTTGCCGCCGATTTTATCCATCATAATCAATATTTTGAAGGAACTCGAGACGCTTTACAAAAAGCCATGGCGGATGCCCATCAAACGAGCCCTAACAAGTCCATCGACATTAAATTTAGTTATAGAGATCAGGATACGGTTATTACCCATTCGCTCGTCATCAAAGAGGACATGGACATCGCGGTGGTCCACATCTTCCGATTTAGCGGAGACAAAATTGTAGAGTTATGGGATTTAGGGCAGGTGATTGCCAAGGATTCCCCTAATCACTATGGATTGTTTTAGACAACAAATCGCTGACTTCAATTTCAATCGACACCATAATTTTTCTAAGCCTATTTTTTAATGCCTGTTATAAACCTGAAAAAGGAAGCACAGTATTTGTTAACGGTGCTTCCTTTTAGTACTAGTGCAATATTTTTTTAACGTGTCACAAAATCGCTTAAGGTGATATACATATTCCCTGTTTTTTCGTTGCGGAAAATGTTGTATTTCGTTGGATAATTATTCCCTGGCTCTTCGAATTTTCGCGGTTGTGAATAATCGCCACTAAATGAATCGCCTGACAATAAATATTCTACGGTCACCATCGGTTCAATAAAATTATTCATTTGGGCATAGGTTCCCAAAATCATAACATGGGTAAACGGATTATATCCCGTTTGCCAATCTGCAGGAACCCAATGTTTGCCCATCATTCCGTAAACACCACCTGGTCCTGGGAATTTAAAATAATCAGTAGGCATTTTATCCATATCAGGAAAATAATTGAATGCATTTACAATACTCTGATTGCTACCATCATAATCTGGAATGAGCAATCGTTGTTCATTGGTAATGGTGTAAAAATGAAAATCGAAATGTTCCTCCCAAAATACGGGCCCGTGACCTGCGGGTTGGTAGTTCAGTCCCAAATGTTCAAATGGTGTGAGCTCTTTCGCTTTTTTATGCAATGGCAATACAACGGTCATTTCATGTCCCTCATGCAAAAGCGATAAATCGTTAAAAACTTTAGAGGTGAGCTCAATTCCTATTTCTTCAGGAAAACCAGCGCTGTTGACGCAAATCCATGAACGGGCTTTACCGCTTCCATACTGAACTTCTGGCCCTTTAAAAACATTAATGACGTTGGAGCTCCTGTTAGCGAGGTAGTCTTTCGATTTTTCAATCGCAACGCCGTCGTTAGAAAGTGCTTCTTCATCTTGGCTACATGCAAATACACCAAAAAGAAGCACAACTATTAAACACTTTCTAAATAGTTTGAATTGTGTTTCCATAATACTAAATTTTAAGAATTAATAATTCGATTAAAATGAATGACTTGAGAGCAAGCAGTTCAATTTTAATCGCCTATTTTGATTGGGGAAATTTATCCTTAGGGGAAGTATTTATTGTAGGAAAGCTGACAGTGACTGTTTAAACTTTAAACACTCATAAAAATCGAGGAAGGACAGTTGCTTTTGCTATAGGAAACTGCAATTAATAGATTTACATGACCAAAGCGGCCAATTTTAGATCAGCTTTACTGGATAAAATGTCACTGTTATTAAAATGAAGAAATTATTAATTAATTAGGTTCCAGAACCCTTTCATAATAGTAAAACACTTGTGTTGGGCCGTAGAGTGAGTTTTCAAAATTCCAATCGTATTTTAAAACTAATTCTGTTGGAGTTACTTTAATGAGATAGATAATGTCGTAAACATAGATTTTGAATCGATTTTCTTCAATCAATTCCCATTTAGCCATTTCTGAAAACAATGTACACGTGCCATCATTTTTATAATAACTATTCTCGAAAACAACACCATCGTCATTAAACTGTAAAAAGCTGAAGCCACAACTTTTATGCTCAAAATCTTGATAATTATGATATTTTATTGTGCCGTCATTGTTTGCATCTATGCCCAATTTTACGATTCTCCATCTTCCAATTACTAAGTTTGAAGGAGAACTTTCTATTGGCATATCAATATAAGTATCAGAATCAACATCACCGTCCAAAAATCCAAAATACACATTTAATGTGTTACCGTCATTTTTCACACCTGGGATTACCGCCAGAGACTACAGGCGTTTGGGGCATATTGGGTGTATCAGTAGTACATGAAACCAATACTATTAAACTCAGTATAGATATTGGTAATTTAAGTAAATTTACCATGTTCAATACAATTTTAATTACCTGACTTAAAGGTAGTTAAAATACTAATCCGCGAATTAGAACAGGTTCTCTATTTTTACACTTTAACACAGAAACAGAATTGACTTACAACAATCCAGATAATTGGGAGAGCACCACAAACCGAATGCTTTTTAATGGCCAACGTTCTATGAGATGACGAAAATTCCCGCAGATTTTTCAAATGCGTTTGTAATTACTACATTTATTACTTTTATCAAACTAGACACCTAATGCCCTTATACAATACGACATCAAGATAATACAGGCGATTCGCGAAAACGGATTGCACTATTAAAACCCATCATAGCTCATGAAATTCAAATTACTCTTAGTTCTTTTTACCATTACTACCTTATTTGCCAACGCAGCTCAAGTTGACACAGTGATGGTGGTCAGTACTTCCATGAATAAAATTATCCCCACTGTGGTTATAACCCCGGATACTTATTCAGCCGAAAACAAAAATTACCCTGTAGTGTATGTACTGCATGGCGCTGGCGGCACGTATGCCAATTGGATTACAAGAGTGCCGGAGTTGAAAGCGTATGCTGACACCTATAACATGATTATTGTGTGCCCTGACGGCGGACTTACAAGCTGGTATTTTGATAGCCCGGTGGATGACAGCATGAAGTATGAGACCTATATTTCTAAAGAACTGGTGCAGGCTATTGATTCGAAATACAAAACCATCGCAGATAAATCTGGGAGAGCCATTACGGGGTTAAGCATGGGCGGCCATGGTGCGTTTTATTTAGCGTTTAAACATCAAGACATTTGGGGCGCTGTTGGCAGTATGAGTGGCGGTTTGGATATCCGTCCCTTTCCGAACAATTGGGACCTCAATAAACGACTGGGAGACTATGCTGACCACAAAGAAAACTGGGAAGAGAACACCGTTATCAATATGGTTTATAAATTGAAAAAAGACAGTATAAAACTCATTTTTGATTGCGGCATTAGTGATTTCTTTTATGATGCCAACAAGAGGTTGCATGAAAAGCTATTGGAAAGAAATATTCCGCATGACTATATAGAACGTCCGGGAAATCATAATTGGGAGTATTGGTCGAATTCAATTAAATACCAACTGCTGTTTTTTAATGATTATTTTAGATCTGTACCAACGCCTTAAATTGATGTTTAAAATTGACTCACTATACGCTGAAATAGGCGCCGTTAATTCTCATAAATGAATAAGTTCTTCCTTATTTTATGCCTCTTTATTTATGCGGTTTCAGAAACCTACAGTCAACACGAACAAGGTCCTAAACCTACTACGGCAGAACTGAGTGTTTTATTCGTTGGAAACAGTCTAACCTACACCAACAATCTGCCCAAATTGGTTAAGAAATACGCCAAACAGGAAGGTGTAAACCTTACTTATAAAATGGTCGCCTTTCCAAATTATTCGCTAGAAGACCATTGGAATGACGGCGAAATTCAAAAACTCATAGCAAGCACATCGTTCGATTTTATAATACTCCAGCAAGGACCGTCTTCTCAGCATGACGGGAGGAAAATGCTGATTGAGGATGACAAGAAGTATAGCAATCTGGCACAACTCCATAATGCAAAATTGTGTTATTTTATGGTGTGGCCATCCATGAGCAACTACCATACATTTGATGATGTAATTAAAAACCACACAGACGCTGCTGCCATTAACAATGCTATACTACTTCCTGTGGGTGAAGTTTGGAAGACCCATTTTGACAACACTAAAAATTTCCAATATTATGGTCCGGATGGATTCCATCCCTCATTAGAAGGCAGTAAAATAGTGGCAGAAGTCATCGTGCATCGTCTTCTAAACTCCCTTAAAAAATAAATCCACGCTATTTATGAAAAAATTTCATTTCGTCATTACTTTATTATTTATCTCAAATGGTATTGTAGGTCAAGAAACTTCCTCAGTAACACAATTTGACAGCATCTTAAACCAATTTATCAATGTGCGCGATTTTTGCATTTCGAAGGATGGCAAGGAAGCGTTTTTCACAATCCAAAGTCCCAACCAAGAAATTTCACAACTGGCGTACATCACAAAGGAAAATAATGCATGGTCAGCACCTCAGCTCCTCCCCTTTTGTGATGAATTTATGTATCTAGAACCATTTTTATCATATGACAATAACCGTTTATATTTCGCTTCTGACCGACCTTTGAACGCCACTAGCACTGAAAAAAAGGATTTTGATATTTGGTATGTTGACAGAGCCACTGCACATGCGCCATGGTCAGCGCCTAAGAACTTAGGATTGCCAGTGAATTCAGAATTGGATGAATTTTACCCTTCGGTCAGCAAAAACAACAATCTCTATTTCACTATGGTTTCTCCCGATGGTTTTGGAAAAGATGATATTTATGTCAGCACATGGGAAAACGGCAGTTATTCCAAGCCCGTTATATTGGACGCCAACATAAATAGTGAAGGTTATGAGTTTAATGCTTTTATTTCAGCCAATGAAGATTTCATCATTTATTCTAAATATAATGAAGCTGACGGCCTTGGAAGTGGCGATTTGTACATTTCAAAAAAAGACGCGCATGGGACATGGCAAAAAGCAACCAATTTAGGTGTCGCGGTCAATTCTAAATATATGGACTATTGCCCGTTTTATGATGAAGAAAACAACATCCTATATTTTACAAGTAGAAGAAATAATCTGACACCGAGAAAATTTAATTCCGTTTCAGATTTTACTAATTTTATAATGGAAAATGAAAATGGCCTCAGCAAAATTTATAAGACTTCCATAAATTTGACAAATTAAGAACCCCATCACACAACAAACCATAAACTAACACGTTAGCAGAAATCAAACCATCACTTATGAAAAAAACAGTTTACATAACGCTACTATTAATTTGTCCTTTTATTTCATTTGGGCAAGTAGTTGGTGACTCCATTAATTATGAAGGTCTAAGCAAAGAGATTGAAACCTTAAAAAAAACAAACGAGACCCTTTTAAATAGCCTTGAAATTACAGGAAAAACCCTGAACGAATTGGTTAGGGACAAAAAAGTTTCAGATGAAACGAAATGGAACACGGTAAAGCGAAACATTAATGCATCAGCGCAACTTTACAAAGTGCTTAGTGATGATATCATCAATCTGAAATCGCGATTAACCGACGAAGAATATCAAGGTTATATTAAATCGTTGAGTAGCATTCAAGAAGGACCATTAGGGTTTTCATTCCAGGAGGTCATTATTGAATCGGCTACTAAAATTGGGATTTTCGATAAAAAATCTAAGATGGATCGCTTCATCAGTATTGCAAGAAACGTGATGAGCAGTCCGCTTATTGCAAGCATTCCGTTTGTTTCCACCGCAGTAACGGCTTCAAATTCTATTTTAGACATTGCTTATGGTTCATCAATGGGCGATAAAAATGCAGATTTAGACCGATTACAAAAGTTTGAAGGTGAGTTGAACAAATACCTAACTTACTACACTACTCTTGACAAAGCCAACATTTTAAACCAGTCTTCCAATGGCGACAGAAGAGTGCTTTTAGAAAATCTACAACTCGATCTTTTAAATAAATTAAAGAAAGACGCACCACGATTGAATTTCACGGTAGCTGAAAGAAAGACCAATGAAACTATTGATGCCTATTTTAATAGAGTTTTAAGCGCTTTTAATCATGAATATAGCATTAAGCATCTTACCGATTTAGAAAATAAATATAAGAATGACAGAGGCGAAATCAACTATTCTGATCTGCTTCAAAAGGAACGTGATGCCAAATATTATAACAACAACATCTATGGGCTTGTTGAATTGGCTAAAAAATACACGCTGTACTATGAAAATTTCTTTGAAGTAGCTGACAGTTATCAAAACAGAATTATTGAAGCGGTAGATTTAGCAAAGGGCAATGGCATTATTGAAGGCAAAAAAGAAAATGGCAAAGTATTAACCGCTGCACAAGTTTATGAGGAAATCATAAAAAGCTTAAAGGATAAGAAAGTTGAAAGAGATAACGGGATCAGACATAGCATCAACATTCCTGAATTGAAACAAAAAATGGAACTTGTTGAGGAATTTAAACTCATCTAAAACCTTAAAATATAGGATTGTGCTCTACATGATTTAAAACCAACTATGCACAACGAGCTTATTTTTGGCTTATGTAATAAACTCAAACGCGTTTTGACAACAGTCAGGACGCGCTTTTTTTATTTGGTATTTTGAAGGGAAATTTCACAGTAACACACAAACAACAAAACACATAGAATCCACTTAAATCATAAAAAAACTCGATAACTTCAAAATATTCCCTCATAAATTCCGTATCTTTAAGTATAACAAAGATTCCAATCCAGTTATCATACATGAAGTCCTTTACAGCATCATTTCCTGATGCCATAATTGTGATTTACCAATCCAAAAGACAGCGCTTCAAAGCATCTAATTGTTATTTTGGAACCTTCAATTCTATAAAGGTTTGTAATGCATAGGATTTGTGTTCCTCGTTAAATCGTTCGGATTTTGGACACCTTAAAACCATCAATCCTTCCATCTAAAAACTCACGTCATGGCAAAAATAATATCAGTAGAATTACTCGAGATTCCAGATAAAATCCATGTTGGCGTGAACAACACAGACATCACTGTACTGACTACAATTGATTTTCATGAAATGGATATTAAAGGAAATGTGGAGTACTGCCTTCACCTCTTTGTGTATGATGTTCACGGAAAAATTGATCCGCCATTAATCATCTCAAACTGGGACGAAAGCTATGTGATTTCTATTCAGTCGTCATTAGACAGAAGGGATGATTTTTTAGGGCAAACCACTGTCATGTTTAAGGCGTGTAAACGTCAAGTTACCATCGCAACACCCATGATATTGCAATTGGGCTCACTGTCCAGAAGAGGAATTTACCTGACACGTCAATTAGAAATTTTTGCCACTGCTACACCAGCTGTTGGACGTATTTCTAAATGGTCTATGCCTTACGAAACGCAAGTGTATCATTAAGTAAATATCCTTTATTTACAGCTTTAATTATGAGTATTCATGTCATTTAAACTCATTCCATGACTTGGATTTTCAATACCCTATCACACCACATCATTTCCTATCAGAAAACACTTTCATAAATATACTTTTAAAACCTACCGAAGAAAATCGTAACTTAACATCACTTAATAGTACTTAAAGCCAACACACTCCGCAACGCTGCGATGGCAAAACGGTTTTGAGAATAGTTATGTCAGGTGGAGACCAGAAACCACATAAAAAACGGGTAAATTAAAACACTGAACACATGAAAAAAATATTTTATCTACTTCCTATTTTAGGATTGATGATGGCTTGCAATGAGGAAAAGAAACAGCCACCACAGGCCGTTGAAGTAGACAAAGAGCAAACTGAAGCACTCGAAAAATCTATTGAAAATCTTGATGAATTAATGGAATCTACAGAATTTGAAATGGAAAGAAACCAAGCCGAAATAGACTCCTTATTAAACACCCTTTAAAGATAAAGCCATGAAAAAAATATTAATAATAGCGCTGCCATTCTTTATTTTCAACACGTATGTGTTTGCTCAAGAACAAGGCAAAGGTAAAGGTCAACAAAAGCAACACGTAGAGCACGCTCAGAATCAAGGGCAAGAAAAATCAGCCAAAGAAAAAGCTGGACATGAGAAAGACAATCATAAGCGACAGGCAGAGAAAATGAAGAATGAACCTCAAGGCAATGCTTATGGTAAAAACAAAAATGGTTTAGAAGGAAAAGCATTCGGACAACAACGCGCTTTTGACGCTAAAAACAGCGCTATAAAGAAAAGTAATTATGCCGAGCAGAGAATTAAGGGCCACGATGACAGAATTAAGGATAATGAAGATCGTATAAAAGCAGCGAAGGAAAAGGTTAAAGAACAACGAAAAATGGGCAAAATTTCTGCAGAGGAAGAGAAGATGAAAAATGAAAAAATTAAACTTGCCGAAGAAAAAGTAAAGCGCATGAAGGATCTTGTAGAGAAGAACAAAAAAGAACTCAAAGATTTAAAGGAAGAACTTAAAAAAACTGAGTAAGATTAACATTCAGTACAGTTGGTAAAATCGCTAGTATGTAGTCAACCCTTGTGGGTTAACGATATACTAGCTTTTTAATTTCTATGATGTTTTTAAGTCCATGATTGGCGATGATGTGCAGTTGGTGGTACAGAATTTTAAAGACCATTTTAGAGAACTGGACTTTTTAAAATAAAAGATCTTTAGATGAATTTTAGTGCAAAAAAACCTTCCTACTTCAAAATATTTTAAAAAATAATGGAGTAACTTTAGCTATAGAAGCAGACGAAACCACAATCGGTTCGGAATAAAGTACAAGAATTTGGCCTAAAGGAGCATACTCTTTGAATGCGCATTTCAGGTGACAAGCAATTTAAAATCTTAAACATTAGAACACATGATCAAGCAAGCTTTAATGGCCGAATTTCAACATGAAGCCGAAAATACAAGAAAACTATTATCTATGATTCCAGATAGCGCTTTGGACTATCGCCCACAACCACAACTATGGTCCGTAGCTGAATTGGCATCGCATATTGCTGAAGTCTACAATTGGTACGACGTAACTTTTAATAAAGATCAATTTGAAATGAGCGGCTATACGTATGATAAAGGCGACATTAGCAAAAGCGCCAATATTTTAGAAAAATTTGAGGCGAACGTAAAAGCAGCACAACAGGCTATTGAAAAGTCAGATGAATCTCAATACATGAATGAATGGACGATGACCATGAACGGCAAAACAAGTTTTCCTGCAATGCCTAAAGTGCAGGTGATTAGAGGTTTTTTATATAATCATTTATACCATCATAGAGGAGAGATGGTTTCACATTTAAGAGCCACTGGCAACAAAGTGCCATCTATGTACGGCCCTACATATGAAGACTCTCAACAGATGGGACAATAACCATCACTAATTTTACAAAAAAAGACCCTATGGCAACGGTTAATGTATATCTAACATTTGATGGCACTTGTGAGGCTGCCTTCAATTTTTACCGCTCTGTTTTTGGAGGGGAATTTCAACATATTGGACGTTTTACGGAAATGCCTAAGGATGAAAACTGTGCATCTATAAGTGAGGAAGATGGCAATAAAATCATGCATGTTTCTCTTCCCATCAGCAGCGCATCTATTTTAATGGGAAGCGACGCTGCTGGCGGCTGGGCGCCTAATTTAATTCATGGGAATAATTTTTCCGTTTCAATTTCTGCTGAAAGCAAAGCGGAAGCCGACACTCTATTTGATAGCTTATCAGAAGGTGGCACTCTAACGATGCCGATGGCCAAAACTTTTTGGGGCTCTTATTTTGGTATGTTTACGGATAAATTTGGCATTAATTGGATGGTGAATTTTGACGAACACCTACCGCATTAAAATCAACAATGGCAAAAAACAAAACAGAGTACACTTCTGAAAGCGTCGTAGAATTTATCGAGGCCTTTGCAAATACTGAGCAAAAAAAGAAAGATAGTTTTGAACTCATCAGACTCATGACCGACCTCTCGGGTTTTGAGCCAAAAATGTGGGGCCCGAGTATTATCGGGTTTGGTAACTACCACTACACATATGCCAGCGGCCATGAAGGCGATGCTCCTATTATTGGATTTTCGCCTCGGAAATCGGCCATTTCACTCTACGTTTATACCGGATTAGAGGCACATGCGTATTTGTTGGAAAATCTCGGTAAATTCAAAAAAGGGAAAGCCTGTATCTACATCAAAAAACTTTCTGACATCCATCAAGATCAACTTAAACAACTAATAAAAGAAACCATCACTTATAGCACTACAACCTATGGGGAACATTAAAATCGAAATTAAATGGGCATTACTATTTGTTGCCATGTCTTTACTTTGGATGGTATTGGAGAAATTGGCAGGACTCCACAGCACCCACATTGATAAGCATATGTATTTGACCAACTTGTTTTTTATACCTGCAATATTGGTTTATATCGCGGCTTTAAAGGACAAGAAGAAAAAAGACTATAACGGACAGATGTCTTATAAACAAGGTTTTATTTCGGGACTCATCATCACGGCCATTGTAGCCCTTTTTGCGCCTTTTACGCAATGGATTATTTCCACCATCATTACTCCCGAATACTTCCCAAATGTCATCGCATATTCCGTAAAAATAGGTTATCACAGCTCTTTGGAAGAAGCACAGGCATTCTTTAATCTTCAAAACTATATGGTTCAAAGTGTGGTAGGCGCCCTTGTAATGGGCGTTGTAACCGCTGCCGTAGTGGCGTATTTTGTGAGAACCAAACCAACAGTATAAAAAATGCTTAGTGCTGTGGAAATTAGTTCAAAAAAGTCTACTTTTCAGTTTCAACACAACACCTATTTTTAACCAGAAGAACTTTAATCAACCTGTAAAACGCAACCTTTGAAAAAACGCTATATCCTCTTCTTAGCCATTCCGCTTCTCATAGTAATTGGGGTTTTTGCTTACAAGAATAACACTACTGTTACCAGCTATGAAGTTGGACAGGAAATTGACAGTTTTAATGGCGTAGCGGTGTATTATAATGGGAATGTTGGCAATGTTGAAGGCAGACAATTGGCACCTGACGGTTATAATCTGGGTCTCAAATACCAATGTGTGGAGTTTGTAAAACGCTATTATTACGAGGCGTTGCATCATAAAATGCCGAACAGTTATGGGCATGCCAAAGACTTTTTTATCGCTTCCATAAAAGACGGGAAAAAGAACCCACAGCGAAATTTAACACAGTTTACAAATCCGAGTAAATCCAAACCGAAAGTCAATGATTTGGTTGTTTACTCAGGAACAAGATTCAACCCATACGGACACGTCTCAATTATTTCCAAGGTATCCGACACTAACATTGAGATCATTCAACAGAATCCGGGACCTTATGCCAGTAGCAGAGCCACTTACAAACTCAGTCGCATCAATGGGAAATGGCGCATCAACAACGATCAAATTTTAGGTTGGCTTAGAAAATAGCCTTTTTATGATCTGTTCAACCACACACGACCTACAGATTCAGGATATTAAAAATTTCTTCCGTTAATTTGCACAGCAATACTAAAAGTTGGCATTGCAATACTACTTTTGTGATGAACATGATGTGCAGCAACGCAGTTTATTCCCATTGAGGAACATGAAGATTAGGTAATTTAGAGAACAGTGAAAAAGGCCATCCAGCCCGTTCAGTCAAGTGTCAAATATGCCTCTTTAGGGTTTTAGCCAAAGCCTTATCGCATAATTTTAATTCTAACGTCTTTCCCGGTTTGAATACACTCTTTCCTTTTTTAAGTGTTTTAGGTTGCAAATTTATACCTCTAGCAATATATTTTCTTTCGGAAAATTACTATTTCGCACAACTATTTTATGCAATTTATTAACATTTACTAGCGGAATTTCGATAGATTTTAAAATTAATTTGTATTTTTCAAATTGCTAAATGAATTAATAAAATTGTTCGAATTTAGCCATTTCATAAATAACAGGATTTTTCAGATAATCTCATATTAAAATGTCCAATAAGAAAAGATTAAAACAAAAACTGAAAACTTCTTTAGAGTTTTCTAAGAACCTATTTGTAACAGGTGCTATCACAGAAACTAGTCCTAAAGTTGAGCTTGAGATATGCCGGCATATCCCTAGGAATAGGGATGTTATTATAGTAGAATTTGGTATGGGACATGGTAATATAACAAAGGCAATTCTTAATAAAATCTCACCAAATTCTAAGTTATATTCTTTTGAAGTTAATAAAGAATTCTGTGATTATGTTCGAAAATCAATTCCAGATGAGAGACTCGAAATTATAACCGATGGGGCTGAAAATATGAGTAAACTTATAAATGAAAAAATTGATGGTATTATTTCTTCAATTCCCTTTTCGTTTTTTTCAAAAGAAAAAGGAATGAGTATTATCCAAAATGCCTATGACTCTTTGTCAACTGAAGCATATTACAGTCAAGTTTTGTACACCAAATTTAATTTCAAAAAGTTTCAAATGATATTCGACGTTTGTGAAATTAAAAAGTTCTATGGAATTCCAACGGAATATATTTATCATTGTCAAAAAAAATAAAACTTTCAGAAATCAGGTTATATCCAAAGTTAGAATATCAAATAAAATTTTAAAACGAGAATATAAATCAACAATGGAGTCTAAAAATAAACTCACCACAATTTCAATTTTCGTTTTCGTTCAGGCAATACTACCTATAATTGCAATTATTATTTATCAACAATCTTATTTATTAAAACCAGAACTTATCATAGCTCACTTATTTGTGGTTTTTTTATTGAATTCTGCAATTACAGGATTAGGTCTGGTGTTTTTGACAAGGCAATTTATTGATTATAAAAGTTATACAAAATACTTAGTTGCAAGTTTATTTGGCATATTAAATGTCATCTTATATTATACTTATCTATTTGCTTTCTCAGGCCAACATTTCAATTCTAATATATTTACCTTAGAAATGGTTCTGGGATACCTCAAATATCTCGATCAACTTGTCGCCAACTTTTCGATTAATCCCATTTTAGTTTACGTCATTTTATTAGTCATCCCAATTTTAATTTTTTCAGGAATCCTATTGCTTACCAATTCCATATATCTTCTTATGGTAAGCCTTAAAAAATTAATTCAGAGACATCATTTCAATAGCCCGTCGAAGGTAATTAAATATAGAATCATTGGATTTTTACTGTTCGTTGGATTCTCTTTAGGAGTAATTTCGGCTATTTCTCCTAAAATACCCTATTTCTTGTTCCGTGCCAAAGAACCAATCGCTACCGTTTTCATCAAGAATGATCCTTTTGACGGAAAGCTTCTAAAGGACAATAACAAAGGTATCGAAGTAAGAAATTCGTATCCAAAAAACATCGATTTTCAGAAAAAAAATGTTATAATAATTGTTATAGATGCATTGCGTGCTGATCATTTGAGTCTGTTTGGATATGAAAGAGAAACGACCCCTTTTTTAGATAGCCTTTATGCCTCAGGTAACCTGCGCAAGATAGATTTGTCCTTTGCTGTTGTTGCAGAGTCATACAAAGGGATTAATGCGATATTAAGATCTAAAATATGGGCCAATTTAGGGAAGAACGATTTCTCCTTGCAACATCTCTTAAAAGATCAAGGATATGAACTCAATTTTATTTTATCTGGAGACCATACCAATTTTGATGGGTTAAAATATTCTTATGGAGATGATAGCGATTTCAATACTTATCTAGATGGCGCAATCACTAAAAAATATTCAGACCCCAATGATGACCGAATCATATGGGAAGGTCTTGAAACCATATCTAATTATAACAAGAACCCTTCTTATTTTCATTTTCATCTTATGTCAGTCCATAACTTAGGATTAAGACTGAATAAATTCAAAAATTACACTCCGGCAGCTAATACAACTTTTGATGTTGAAAATTATACAAATGGGTATGACAATGGTGTATTACAAGCGGATAATAATATAAAGGATATTTTCAGTAGTTTATCTGAAAAAGGCTATCTACAAAACAGTATTGTAGTTATAACTGGAGATCATGGTGAGTCTTTAGGTGAAAAAGGAAAATTTGGACATGGTCGTAGTATATATACCAACCAAATTCTAACACCTATTCTAATTTATGATTCTGAAAATGCTGAATACAAGAATACGAGCTATGCAAGTTCAATAGATATTGCACCAACAATAGTTGATCGATTGGGCTTGCCAATCCCCCAATCTTGGGAAGGGATTTCATTATTTAGTGATACATTCGACAGGGAATTTACATATCACCAACAAGGAACTCAGTATGCAATCATACATAGCTTAGAAGATATGAGGTACAAATTGATATATGATAGCAGTACTAGTAAGAAAGAGCTTTTTGAATTAAATTCTGATTTGTACGAGACTAAAAATTTAATTGACTCCTTAGATACTAATTATATTAATAATTTAATATGGTATATGAGTGAATTTAATTTAGATGTCAATAAATTATATAAATAGTAACTGCAATCTCTTATTCCGGTGTCCAAGATTATTTAAAAATCATCCCATTTCAACTTAGATTTTGAGGTATTGGTCCAATATTAATTAGGACGATATAGTCTAAGAGACATCAAACAAAATAAATTACTGTTTTAGCATTACTAGCAACTATTATCCTCCTAAAAACCAACATCAGATTTAACCAATACGGACACGTCTCAATTATTTCCAAGGTATCAGACACTAACATTGAGATCATTCAACAGAATCCGGGACCTTATGCCAGTAGTAGAGCCACTTACAAACTCAGTCGCATCAATGGGAAATGGCGCATTAACAACGACCAAATTTTAGGTTGGCTTAGAAAATAGCCTTTTTATCATCTGTTCAACCACACACGACCTACAGATTCAGGATATTAAAAATTTCTTCCGTTAATTTGTACAGCAATACCAAAAGTTGGCAGTGCAATACTACTTTTGTGATGAACGTGATGTGCAGCAACGCAGTTTATTCCCATTGAGGAACATGAAGATTAGGTAATTTAGAGAACAGTGAAAAAGGGAGTACATGAACAGGATTTCTGGAGCAAATGCCCAGAGTGTCATGGCAGTGGCAAGAAGACGGGACGGTTACGCAAGCAATTGCGACGCCAATACCAACTAGCGCTCGAACAGTTTGAGAAATCGAATGGCCAAGGGCCAGCTCCAGTCCGACCTAAATCGCCACAAACCTTATGTAAAACCTGTAAGGGTTCAGGGTTAATTCCTTCTGCCCACCCTCCTATTCCTGAACATGATATTTATCCGCGCGTGGCTATTATTGGCGGCGGCATTGGAGGCGTAGCGTTGGCGGTTGCTTGTTTACACCGCGGCATTCCGTTTACACTTTATGAACGCGACAGCAGTTTCAATGCACGATCTCAAGGCTATGGACTCACTTTACAACAAGCCAGCAAAGCGATTGAAGGTTTCGGGCTTTTTAGCTTAAAAGAAGGCGTTGTTTCGACGCGGCACGTGGTACATACGACAGACGGAACTGTAGTGGGCGAATGGGGCATGCGCAAATGGCTGCAAGACGATTCCAACTCATCACCAAAGCGGACCAATGTCCATATTGCGAGACAATCGTTGCGCTTGGCCTTACTGGAGCAACTTGGCGGACCTGAGGCCGTGCACTGGAACCACCAGCTAATTGACTTCAATATAAGTGAAGTCGATGGGGTCACCTTAAATTTCAGTGTTGACGGGACGTTAAAAACCGCTAAAGCAGATCTTGTTGTGGGCGCCGACGGTATTAGGAGTGTGGTTAGAAACTTGCTGATTGGTGACGCGATTGCACCTTTACGATACCTGGATTGTATTGTCATTTTGGGAATTTGTCCATTATCTGGGCTGAAAGGCGTGGATAGTACCTTGTTGGATTCGGCTACGGTATTCCAAACTGCGAATGGCAATGAGCGGATCTATATGATGCCTTACACTGCGGACAGCATCATGTGGCAATTGAGCTTTCCTATGACGGAGCAGGACGCCAAATCACTAAGCGACAAAGGGCCAAAAGCACTCAAAGACGAAGCGGTAAGGAGAACCCAGTGGCACACTCCCATCCCGCAAATTGTGGCTGCAACTCAAGAGGCGCAGATTTCTGGATATCCAGTATATGACCGCGAATTACTCAACGCTGAATTGTTGGAAAAAGCAGGACCCATCACTTTAATTGGTGATGCGGCGCACCCCATGAGTCCTTTTAAAGGCCAAGGCGCAAATCAGGCGCTGTTAGATGCATTGGCATTGGCCAGAGGCATCTCAAAAGGCTGCAGTCCTTTTTCTCAATGGAAAGCAAAGGGCATTCGGCAAAGTGTCTTAGCAGATTTTGAATCTGAAATGTTAGCCCGAAGTGCTACTAAAGTAAAAGATTCCGCCGAAGCTGCACAATTTCTACATTCTGAGATTGTACTCCATGAAAGTGATGCACCGAGAGGACAATGCCTAAAGAAATCAAACGTCCAAAAAAAGGGATAACAACTTCGTATTGCAACAGCACTTAGTGGCGCGTATCAAAAATAAAATATGTAGGTTTTGCTCTTCAGAACCCCAAAAGTTCAGTATTTTTAGTACCTAAAGTCACCAAAAACAGAGCACTAACACATACCGCATATCACACTATGGGCAAACCAACCTTAATTAAAAACGGCTTATTTTTCTCAGGAGACCAAAATGAAAAAGCAACGGTAAAAGACATTCTCATTCTTGAAAATGGTCGCATAGGGGACATTGGCACTTTGGAGGCTGATGCGGATGTAGAGGTCATTGATGCTGAAGGAAAGTGGGTTGTTCCCGGTTTTATTGATTCGCACACCCATTATGATGCTGAACTCATTGCCTCTCCCGGACTTAAGGAATCTGCTCGGCATGGGGTTACTTCCGTCATTCTTGGCAGCTGTTCTGTCTCCGCTATATTCAATTCGCCTGAAGATGTTTCGGACTCATTTACGAGAGTTGAAGCCATTCCGAGAGATGTTATGTTGCCTTTATTGGAGCGTGTTAAAACTTGGCATACTGCCAAAGCGTGGAAAACCTATGTCAACAATCTGCCATTAGGCATCAACGTAGCCTCATTTGTTGGCCATTCCGATTTACGAATGAAAGCCATGGGCATTGACCGTTCTTTAAAAGCTAATGAAACGGCTACTAAAGCAGAGCAGGAGGCCATGTATAACATGCTTAGCGATGCGTTAGATGAAGGTTTCATCGGCTTGTCAACCATGGACAATCCGTGGGATAAAATGGATGGCGACAGGTATTGGTCGCATAAAACTCCTTCCTTTTATTCCTCTTGGA
The DNA here is from genome assembly GCF_947500795.1 of uncultured Gelidibacter sp. Classification (GTDB taxonomy): domain Bacteria; phylum Bacteroidota; class Bacteroidia; order Flavobacteriales; family Flavobacteriaceae; genus Gelidibacter. The sequence goes on from NZ_CANMTE010000004.1 coordinate 388,327, forward strand.
AAGAGCGCAAGAACCTTATAGCATTACTACGTACAAGAGATGCAATTTTGCAAGGCGCACCAAATCTTGTAACGCGTGTTAATGCGCTCAACTACATGTTGGCAAGCTCAGGACTCTTTAGAAAACCACTTAAAACCACTATGATTGCCATGATGGATTTAATTGGCGACCGTTATATTTTACCATTAATTTCCACTGGAAGCAAGGTTATAAATACGCTGGCGAATGCAAATTTCAGAATGCAGTCCCCTCCTATTCCATTCACCGTGTATTATGATGGTGTTGATTCTGTAATGTTTGAAGAATTCCCAAGTGGCGAAGCTATGAGACATCTCGCCAAGAAATTGGACGAACGCAATGATTTGATAAAAGACCCGGAGTTTAGAGCATCATTCAAAAAAGAAATAAAGAAAAAATTCGCACCTAAGGTGTGGCATAAAGATTTAAGCAAAGCCGTTATTCTGGAGTCGCCCGATGAACGCATGATAGGCAACAACTTTTATGATCTTGCGGAAGCGCATGAGCAGCACCCAGTGGACTACTTTTTGGACAGCATAATTCAATATGATAAAAAGATCAGATGGACCACAACTATTGCCAATGACAGGCTTGAAAAATATGACATGCTCTACAATCATCGACATAATCTCATTAGTTTTTCAGATGCCGGCGCACATTTAAATAATATGGCGTTTTACAATTTCCCTTTAAAAATGATGAAAATCGTTCAAGAATCCATCGCTAAAGGGAAACCAATTATGACTATGGAGAAGTGCATTTGGCGATTAACAAAAGAACAAGGCGATTGGTTTGGATTGGATTGTGGCCATCTTGCAGTAGGTAAGATAGCAGATTTGGTAATTATTGATCCTGAAAAATTTGATGCTGTTACGGAAACTGTAACCCTCGGACAGATTGAAGAATTTGACAATTACAAGAGGCTTGTCAACAGAAACGAAGGCACTGTGTCTCGGGTTATGGTAGGTGGAAAAACTATTTTTGAGAATGACAATTTTGTGCCCGACTATGGCACCACCACCAAATACGGACGGTTTTTAGAGAAAATTTAAATGGCATACCTCTCCGGCAATCCCATCAAAAACTAACTGGAAATTGACCTTGGAAAGCAAACATGATAAAGCGCTTCCAATGTCATCATCAAAATTGAACCACAACAGGACGCCAACGCACCTATTACATAGATTCTAAGAATTTAAAAGGATATAAGCACTGTAAAGGCTATATACTATTAACCACTCGTTTTTTCAATCATATGATTGATGACTTGAGTATGTTCGTGCTGCGGGCTGAACATCACTATTTCAGCATCTTCATTGACCTTTACATTATGACCGGGAGGCCAGTAAAAAAGCTCGTTTGCGTGTACAGTTTCTTGTTTTCCGGACACATCCGTTGTGGTAATGCTTCCGCTTGTGAGAAATCCCCAATGCGGGCATTGGCACGAATTACCTTTTAAGCCAATAAACAAGGGTGTTGTATCAACGCCGGCAGAAAGGCTAAAATATTCTGCGCTAATTTTTCCTAATCCGGTAGCATCTCCAAAATCAGTCTGTTGACGGAGAATAGCACCAGGAATCTGCATTTTGACTTGAATGTCGTCTTTTGCGATTTTCATGAGTGTTGTTTTTAGATGATATGAATAATATTATCCATATAAGAATGTTTTAATCCCTGCTCAATCAGACAAAAAACAATTCCAACGAAACAACAACTATAAAATTTCTCATCACTAAATTAACCTAATTACACTCATTATCAAAGCATTGAACTGTTAAATAAGATGACATCACAATTCATTTGTTCGCTGAATTCCGAAGCACAACGCATTTCAAAAATTCCAAAATCCATCTGAGGCCACAGCATTTCCGTCGCTTAATAATCGCCAACCATAATCGCTTACAAGCATTAAAAATCCAATAAAAAGAGACGATTCTAAAATAAATATACTTCACATTAGAAGCATAAAAAATTTACAGGGCATATAAATTAAAATGCAAAACCCAATTATCCTATCTTTGTCCAACTAAATACTAAGATGGCCTCTACTCTACTTTCATCACCTTTACAAGGATTTACAGATTTCAGATTTCGTAATGCCTTCCATCATTACTTTGGCGGGATTGACACCTACTATGCACCATACATTAGGCTGAATGGGAAGTTAAAGATTAAGCAATCTTATGAAAATGACTTATTACCTGAAAACAACACCACTTTAGAGGTCATTCCGCAGGTGATAACCAATGACGCTGAAGAGTTTTTATTTGTTGCCAAATACGTGCAAAGTTTAGGTTATAAAGAGTTGAATTGGAATTTAGGCTGCCCGTATCCTATGGTTACAAAATCAGGAATGGGTTCAGGTTTAATTTGCAATCCCACAAGAATTGATGAGGTATTACATAGGGCACACACCGAAACTGATATTTTGGTATCGATGAAAATGCGGATGGGTTATGACAATCCTGAAGAAATTTTAGATGCATTTCCTATTTTAGATCAATATCCGCTTAAAAACATTGCAATTCACGCCAGAATTGGAAAGCAACTTTACAAAGGGCCGGTCAATTTAGAGGCTTTTGAAAAGTGCATCAGCAGCACCAAACACAAGCTGTATTATAATGGCGATATTACGAGTGTTTCGGCCTATAAAGCCATTGCAGAACGCTTTCCGGAGATTGATCATTTTATGATTGGCCGCGGATTGATTGCCGATCCGTTTTTGCCGAGCATGATAAAAAATGACACGACCGAATATCCCGAAAATAGATGGGCTATTTTTTCAGAATTCCATGACACTATTTACCAGCAATATGACGCTTATTTGTCAGGACCTACGCCTATAAAAATGAAGATGTTAGGTTTTTGGGAGTTCTTTTCGCAATCTACTTCCAATCCGCAAAAAACTTTTAAAGCCATAAAAAAAGCGGTAAACCCTGTAAAATACAGACAGGCGGTGGATCAGATCATAAAAGCAGAAATGAAAATTAAAAGGTCTTAGCAACGCTCTTGATATTTGTTTATAAAACGAGCAAACCTATGTTCAATAGCGCGTCTGAACGCCCTTATAAATAACTTTTCCCATAGCCATCCAAATCATCTAAAGGACTTTTAACCTGATTTATTTGTTTTTGGGTGACATGCGTATAAATCATGGTGGTTTTAATGTTGTGATGCCCCAATAAATCTTGAATTATTCTAATATCTGTACCTGTTTGCAGCAGATGAGATGCATAGCTATGTCGCAAACCATGTATTCCTATTGATTTATTAATCCGAGCTTTTTGCATGGCATTCCTAAAAACACTTTGCACACTCCCTTTGGAATATTGTCCGCCATACTGACCTTCCAACAAATATTCTTTTGGCTTAAACTCATAATAATACGCCCTTAGCAACGGCACCACGGAAGTTGGCAGTGGGACATACCTGTCTTTTTTCCCTTTTCCTGCCGCGATGAGCACAATTTTATCTTTAGAATTGATGTGCGCTAATTTTAGATTCACCACTTCACTTACCCGCAATCCCATACCATAACACAGTTGCAATGCCAAAAGATGCTTGGCGTTAGTCACCTGACGGAACAGTCTTTTTATTTCTTGTTGTGTGAGTAATTTTGGCAATGTTGACGGTTTTTTAGGACGTGGAATGTCAAAAAACATTTTGTTGTGGTGAAGCACCTGCTCAAAATAAAATTTAATGGCATTGATCTTACCATTAAGTTTTCGCTCCTTCATTTTCTCATTCTTTAGGCAGTAAAGGAAATACGCCTTAAGCCTTTCCGGCGTTAGTTTGTCGACTGGATACTCTCTAATTAAGAGCAGCAAATGTTTTAATTCAGCACAATACACACGGACGGTGTTCTGGCTATAGGCTTTAAGTTGTAATTGGTTTATGAAATCTGACATTGCCTTTTGGTTGACAGGATGGATATCTTGCAACCATTTATTTTCAATGTCTTCTTGGGGCATTTGCAATGCCGTTCTAACAGCGGGAAGATCGGGCATGTACCAGGATTTATAGGTTGGATTCCATCGGGCAGAAGGCAATTTCTTTTTCAAATCGTTTATGAGTGCGTGCTCGTACGGAAACTTGATCCAAATGACTTGTTTATTATGGAGTATTCCTGATTGAAAGTTGCATTTGTCTAAGTTCATAGCACCTTGTTATAAGGTATATCACAACAAAACAACATTAGGATATACATCCTAAAGATATACAAAATAAGCAACACCAAAACCAATTAACCCATTGATTTTCAAGGAACAGCATAAGACTACACTATTTTGACAATTTGTAGAAGATATTTAATATATTTGAGTGTTGTAAGTAATGCCGAAAAACCCAGAAACCAAGTGAATAAAACAATATTTGAAATTACCAAAATGGATTGTCCTTCAGAGGAAAATCTTATCCGAATGAAATTGGACGGAATTTCAAGCATTGCGAATTTGGACTTTGATATTCCGAATCGAAAATTGACCGTTTTTCACAGCGGAGAAATTGACCAAATCGAAAAGTCCGTTATCGAATTGAATTTAGGTGGAAAAAAAATCTCAACGGAACAAACCGACCAAACGGAATTTAAAGAAAACGAAAATCAGAAAAAACTACTTTGGTCTGTACTTGCCATAAATTTTGCTTTTTTCATTATTGAAATGACAACAGGAATTATCTCAAAATCTATGGGACTTGTTGCCGATAGTTTAGATATGCTTGCGGACAGTTTTGTGTACGGAATTAGTTTGTTTGCGGTTGGCGGAACAGTAATAAAGAAAAAACGGATTGCCAAACTTGCTGGATATTTTCAAATAATACTTGCGATTATTGGATTTGTAGAAGTCTTGAGAAGATTTTTCGGAAACGAGAAACTTCCCGATTTTTCAACAATGATTATAGTTTCGATTTTTGCACTTATTGCAAACGGAATTTGTCTTTATATTTTGCAAAAGTCAAAGAGCAAAGAAGAAGCACATATGAAAGCGAGTATGATTTTCACTTCGAATGACGTGATTATCAATTTGGGAGTAATTATTGCAGGAATTTTAGTGCATTATTTGAGTTCTAATAAACCTGATTTGATTATCGGAACAATTGTTTTTGCATTGGTAATTCAAGGAGCATTTCGGATTTTGAAATTAAGTAAGTGAACTAAAAAAGCACTACTTACAACAACGTGTATAATTAATGGCTGGTTCTCGCCTACTTACGAAAATCCTCGCGGATTTTCTATTCGGTTTTTATTTGCTAAATTAGGTGCTTAAACACGCCACTAATCATACACAAAACCGTTGTGGTGCATTTGAGAAAAACCGAAATACTATGAAACTGAACTACATAATATCATTTTTAACGTTGATTTTAATCAATAGTAATTTATTTGGACAAGCGAAAAAATTTGACATAGAAAATGGAGAAATAAAACCTATAGTGCAATCCATAGACGGAATGAAAAGCGACTCGCTTTATATCAAATCTAATGAATGGATTAATTACAATTTTAAAAAAGCAGATGCTGTAATTGGTAGTGCAATTGACAATAAAATGATAAGGTTTACTGGAATTAATCCAAGTTTTGCAAAAAGTTTCGGTTACACTTACGACCTCGAATTTACAGTCAGAATTAAATTTAAAGAAAACCGATATAAACTGACAATCGAAAATTTACGCTCTGGAAATAACGGAACATTTGCGAATTTTAATTTAGAAGATTATTATAAATCAAATGGACAACCAAGAAAAGCGTATAAAGACTTTGTTGTCGGAATTGAAAATACGTTGGACAATCTAAATTTATCAATCTATAATTATTTAACTGGAAAGACAGAAAAAAATGATGATTGGTAAAAAACAAAAAACGCACCACAACACCGTATAAAAATAATTGCGGTTTAGTGCTTAATCAAAGGTCGTTGCGTGTTTGTAACGTCTGATTTTCCTTCGGAAAATCCTCGCATACAAACCCGCAACTATTCTTATACATAAACGTTACCCACAAGCTAAAAAAAGAGCAATACACCAAAAATGTTTCATTTTTCCATAACCATTTCCAGTAAAAGATTTTAAGTTCCTATCAAAACTTAAAAAAGGAATAGACTATTCAATTATTTATCGTAATATTGCAATTAAACAATGAAGGGATATAAAAAATGTATACTGACCAACAAAAAGAAATCGCTCTATTCGCAAAAGTCTTCGGACATCCTGCTCGAGTAGCTATTTTACAACAATTATTTAGAATTGATGCTTGCTATTGCGGAGATTTATCCGAACAAATTGGTCTTGCCCAACCTACTATATCACAACATTTAAAAGAATTAAAAACCTTAGGACTAATTAAAGGGACTGTTGAAGGTGTCAAAGTGTGCTATTGTATTGACAATGAAAACTGGACTAAAATGAAAGTTTTAATGCATCAATTCTTAGATCAAGACATTCCTAAAACAGATTGTTGCTAAATTTTTTAATTAAATCAATCGTTAAATCGCAATAAACAAATAATATAAAGATATGAAGCTATCAGAGATTAAAAATAAATTAAATATACTAGATAAGATTGCTTTCCAGTTACCGAACGGAGAATTAGTACCCAACCACTTTCACGTAACAGAAGTTGGAAAAATCACAAAACATTTTATTGACTGTGGAGGAACTGTGAGAAAGGAAGAAGTTGCAAACTTCCAACTTTGGAATGCAAATGACTATGACCACAGGTTGCATCCAGAAAAACTATTAAGCATTATTGAACTATCCGAACACATTCTAGGCACTGGAGATTTAGATATCGAGGTGGAATATCAAGGTAATACGATTGGGAAATTCGGACTTGACTTTGATGGTAAAAACTTTTTGTTGACCAATAAAAAAACCGATTGTTTGGCAAAAGATAAATGTGGGATTCCTGAAGAAAAACCAAAAACAAAGCTATCTGAACTAAAAAATGAACCTTCTTGCTCGCCAGGCAGTGGCTGTTGCTAAAATAATAATTTAATATTAGGAAAATGTCAATAACAAAACCAACAATGTTTTCAGAAATTGAACAAGTAATTAAGGGATTAAATCCTCAAACAATTTCAGTTGAACGTAAAGCAATTTTACAGTCGCTAACGGATTTTGTTCAGTCTAAAGTTTCAAATCATCGAGAAATTAGAATCAACTTTATCTGTACTCACAATTCACGAAGAAGTCATTTATCACAGGTTTGGGCACAAACTTTAGCGCATTATTTTAATGTCAAGAATGTATTTTGTTATTCAGCTGGTACAGAGAGCACAGCACTTTTTCCAATGGTTGCAGAAACTTTACGAAATTCGGGTTTTCAAATTAAAACTATTTCAAAAAGCGAAAATCCTGTTTACAGCATTAAATATACGTACAACCAGCATCCAATAATCGGATTTTCAAAAAGATTGGATGACGATTTTAACCCGAAATCTGAATTTGTTGCAATTATGACTTGCGATTCAGCAAACGAAGCCTGTCCATTTGTTAGCGGAGCAGAAAAACGGATTCCCATAACTTTTGAAGACCCAAAAGCATTTGACAATACACCACAACAGGCAGAAAAGTATAATGAAAGAAGTCTGCAAATTGCAACAGAACTGTTTTACGTTTTCTCTCAAATAAAAACCTCCTAAATGTTTTCAAAACCTTTTAATTCAAAATAGAACTAATTATGGAATACCAAATTAAAGGATTAGCCATTTCAAATAAAGACGCTGCTATTCAAATAAAGCAAAGCGATATAGTTTTCGGAACAACATCAAAGTCTGCTGAAATTTTACCTAATCCTGCCGAGTTGTTTTTAGGAGCTTTTGCTTCGTGTATGTTGAAAAATGTCGAGCGTTTTTCTTCGATGATGAAGTTCACTTATTTGAAAGCCACAGTAGATGTGTCAGCTATACGAACGGAAAAACCATTGAAAATGGATCATATAGCTTATAAACTAATTATTTACAGTTCTGATGAAAGTTTAAATATTCCATTGCTAAAAAAGAATATTGAAAAATTTGGCACAATATACAATACGGTAAAGTTATCGTGCAATATAGACGGAGCCATTGAACAGGAAAAAGACTTATTAAATAATTAGAAAAAAGAGGTTATGAAAAAAATGAGTTTTCTCAATAATTATTTAACGCTATGGATATTTCTTGCTATGCTCTTGGGCGTAGCAATTGGGTTTTTCTATCCTTCCTTTCCAAGCATTATTGATTCAATGAGTAGAGGCACTACAAACATTCCCATAGCAATAGGATTAATTTTAATGATGTATCCACCTTTGGCTAAAGTGAACTATGCTCTTTTGCCAAAAGTTTTTAGAAACACTAAAATTCTTTCCATCTCACTTTTTCTAAACTGGATAATTGCTCCCGTTTTAATGTTTGTTTTGGCAATTACTTTTTTACGTGATTATCCAGAATATATGGTAGGTGTTATTTTAATCGGATTAGCTCGCTGTATCGCAATGGTTTTAGTTTGGAACGACCTTGCTGAAGGAGATAGCGAATATGGAGCTGGTTTGGTCGCTTTAAATAGTATTTTCCAAGTTTTTGCCTATAGTTTCTATGCTTGGATTTTTATAACGGTTCTTCCACCGTATTTTGGATTTGAAGGAGCTATTGTCGATATCTCAATTGCTACTGTTGCAGAAAGTGTAGCAATCTATTTGGGTCTACCCTTTTTAATGGGAATTTTAAGTAGAGTGATTTTGGTAAGGTTAAAAGGAGAAAAGTGGTATACAGAAAAGTTTATTCCTGCCATTTCACCAATAACGCTAATTGCGTTATTATTTACCATTGTCATTATGTTCTCGCTCAAAGGAGAGTTAATAGTTGAAATTCCAATGGACGTTTTAATTATTGCAGTTCCTTTAATTTTGTATTTTAGTTTAATGTTCATCATCAGTTTTTTCTTTACTAAAGCAATGGGAGCTTCCTATAAGGAAAATGCAGCCGTCTCATTTACAGCGGCAGGAAATAACTTTGAATTAGCGATTGCTGTTGCTATAGCAGTATTTGGACTAAATTCCGGACAGGCTTTTGCGGGTGTAGTTGGACCATTAGTTGAAGTTCCAGTTCTTATCTTTTTGGTTCGAGTTTCATTTTGGTTAAAGAAAAAATATTATGACAAAGTCAGTATTTGATGACGTATTAAAGAAAGAAAGCCAGTGGGTAACATTGTATAAGCGTAATGCGGGATTTATAGCTAAATTGAACATTTCGTCAAGTAATAAAAATTTATATAAAATGAAAGTATCATCTTCGAAAGCCCGCACTACGCTTATACTTGACCGTTGTAAAACATTTGAAAAAACCAATCTACATAGCGTTAATCCTTGGTATTCTGACAAGTTGTTCGGTAAATAAAACTATTTCCGAAATCAAGAATTACGTAAATGTAATAGAAAATCGAACTGACCTCAATGAATCTATAACAGAATATAATACAGAGCATTTAAATGGAGAAGTTGTTGGTGGAACTTCGACCTATGAATTAACTGACGAACAAAATAAACTCTACCGAATAATAACGGAAACAGCTCAACCAAATGATTCATCAGCTAACTTTGAGTTTTATTATAAAGAAAAAGTCTTGGTTTTTGCTAAAGTCTTACAATTTTCAAATAAAAAAGCAGAATTAGATACAATTACAAATACAGAATTATATTTTAATAAAGGGAAACTAATAAAGCAAATTGATTTTAAACCAAAAAAAATAGATTCCGAAAAAATAAAGTTATTAGCCGAATCTTATACTGTTGAAGGACTTGGAACAAAATAAAAAACGCTTTACAACAAAGAACTGAGGCAAAAAACAAGCCTATTCTCCATTAAATTTTGACAAATGTGTTCCTGGCATTGTTGAAGTG
>NZ_CANMTE010000005.1 GCF_947500795.1 uncultured Gelidibacter sp.
AAGTGGCACAGTTTGAACCGAAATCACTGGCACTATGAAACCGAAATCACTGGCACGAATCGAACCGAAGTAACCAGAAGCTATTTCTATTATTACTAGACAGATTTTTGATTAGGAAATGCTACTAATTGTAGGTTGACAATCATTGGTTTAATATATAATTTTGAGTAAAATTAATATATTATGAAACCAATTGAAAAAGGTCAAATCGTAAGATTTCATACTCCGAATGCAGATGAAGATCCAAATCAGATTTATGTAGTTCTTGAGGTTTTTGAGGATGAAGATAAATCGAGAGCCAAGTTGTTTACATTGAACACCGGATTGTCTTTTCCGCCCGTTATGGTTGTTTATGTAAAGGATTTAGTAGTTGATGAGCTTTTGACAAATCAATTAAAATCTTATATGAATGTGATGGATAATTAGCTATTTTAAATATACTTCGTCTCTAACGTAAGATATGTTCTTAAAAAATGATTTTTCCCAATCAGTTTCAATAAGCTTTTTATATTCAAATGATGGAAAAGAAATACCTTCTTGAGGTTGATTGCTATTTTTAAGTGGTATTATATCAACATGAATGTCTTCTTTTTTCAATTCTTCTATTTTATTACCAAGTTTAATTCCGAGAATTGAATGAGTAATATTTGCGATATATGTATTTGAATTTTTATTTAATTGTAAGCCTAGTTCACGTGCAATTGCTTTTTGGGGTAGGGTCTTTCAAGGGGATTGAGGGTATTAACAATTATGGGATGATGAAGGTGGCACTTATGAAGCAATTGAAAAATTAATTAAATGATAATAAAGGAAGCTGAATTATTTGTGATTAGAATTTATAAATAGTTCTAGGATAGAAATAAGTTCTTTTGCTTTTTCCTTTGATATTTGTATATTCTGTTTACAACCGCGGGCTCTTTCTGTGTCTCCCATGGCGTACGTCCTTAATTGTAGATATTCTTTGTCAAAGTTCACATCTGCTATCACTTCTCCAGAACGTACTTTTATATATTGATTATCTTCCTTGATTATTTTTCCAATTAGAGCCATTCGATGTATTATTAACAAAGTGCATTTTTAAGCTAACATAAATATTCTAAAATAATAGATTATCTATTAAACTTTTAAGGTTAATGTACTTTTAGTTATTTCTAAAATTTGTATAATTCTGTCGAGAAATTTTAATAGATTTTATATAGTATCATAAGATGTCAAAATCTGTATTTAATTGATTTATAAATTAATTAAAATTTATTCTTAATGCCAAAATTCTTGATAAGAATTGGTTTTCATTATATCTATTTTGAAAACACCAGGATTTTCTTTAATAATGATTACACTGTCCAAACCTAATTTATCTAATTTTTCTATAGTCGCTACTTCCCCTTCATTTAATTTAAGAACTTTACGAAGCAACCAGTCTGATAGGGCTTTATTAGGGTTTGTCATCAACGCTTTTGAATTGTCTTGACATACTTTTGCATCAAATATTTCACCCGTAGGAATTATTAATTGAAAACTCTCATCTCTTTCTGGAAAGAACTCAGGAAAATTGGTATGTATAATCTTTGGAATGGGAATATACAATTCACCCATATCTCTTTTTCGTCCGTTTGCATTCCATTGATTAATTCCGCTTTTGTCGTAAATATATTTTTGACCGTTTTTTAAGCCATAGAGAGGTAATATTACGTAGTTCTTACCTCTTTCTAGCATATCTGTAGCGGATTTATATTCCTTCTCAGACAATAAATCAAGTAATAGTTCAAAAGGATCCTCTATTATATCTATAGGTAATCTATATGCTATTTCTGGAATTATAAATTTCCTAAATAAAGTGCTTTTTGAGTGATTAAATGAATAAAAGTTTTTACTATCCTCAAATTGTAAACTTGCTTTATTTTCTTTTACTGAATGAATATTGTCAATATCAATTTTCTCATAATCTGTTTCAAAAAGAAGAAGTTCTTTCTCTCTTCTCGCTACAATATGATATAATGATGAATTGATATTGTAGACTCTGTTTGCTAGCTCAATTCGCTCATTTCTGTATTCACCTAATTTCTGAGCAAGTTCACGGCCTTGAAAATTTTTAAGGATTCTTGAGAGGCTATTAAACTCTGCGATTTTTTCAGTACTACTATCACTTTTAGAAATGAATGTTTTTAATCCTATACCAATAGAATTGTAGTTTGCATCAAAAGCTGTATCCGATCTCGAAAGATTGTTTGCATTGAAGCTTTTACAAAATATATTTTCGGCGATTCTATAATTTATTAAAGGTACAGAACTATCGCTAAATAATCCTGAGAGTTTAGAGACGGCAGAAAGTAATTTTAAATAATTACCATTATTTTCTAGATCTATATCTACGAATGATTTCATAAAACTTTGATAATTTCCATGCCAATTCTTTCTATTAAATTTGTAGTAACAGAATTTCCTGCTTGCATATATAATTTGCTGTTCGCTAGGTTAGGAAGTACATAGTTCTCCGGATAACCTTGAAATAAAAAACACTCTCTTGGAGTTAGTTTTCTAATACCGTAATCATCTTTTATTAGTGGGACATTGTGACCTCCTGTACCCATATTCGCTGTTAAAGTAGGGCATACGTTACTTTTGTTTTCTCTGACATAAACTCTTCTCCATTGATATACCGTGTCTTTTGAAGTCATGGTTTTTTCCAGTTCTGGATAATATTTATGATTTCTAGTATAGTAATATTTTTCTTCTTGTTTTTCTTTGTCTATTATATCGTGTATTGACTTCGTTAGTTTTATTTCATTGGGGAATTCAAATTTCTCCCAACTTTGAACTTGATCAGGGTCTAATGCAACAATGAAAATACGTTCCCGATTTTGGGGGATGTTTGCATGAGTCATTGAGTTCAATACCTTGTAGAACACTTTATAATTTAATTTTTTTTCTAGAATTTCAATTATAGTTTTAAAAGTTTTTCCTTTATCATGCGTAACTAAATTCTTTACATTCTCAAGAAAAACTGCTTTAGGTCTATGTTTTGCAATAATTTCTTCAACATCAAAGAATAATGTTCCTCTAGTATCGGCAAAACCTTTTCTGTTTCCCGCAATGGAGAAAGCCTGACAAGGAAATCCCGCACATAAAATATCAAAATCATCCGGAATATAATTTTTTGTTTGAGTTTTAGTTATATCTCCAAATGGGACTTCTCCGAAATTTGCTCGATACGTTTTTTTAGCTGATTCATCCCATTCACTTGTATAGGCACATTTTCCGCCTAAATTTTGAAGAGCTAATCTAAAGCCTCCAATTCCGGCAAATAAATCAATAAATTTAAAAGAATAATTTTCAGAGGTTGGGAAGGGTATATTTTCTGCCTCGAATAGCAGTTGTTGTAATGCTTCTTCCTGAGCAATATGTATATTATTACTCTCTTTGTATTGAATAAAACTCTCAATTACTTTTAATGCATCTTTCTCATAATGTTTGGAAAGACCATTTGCTACATTATGTAAATAATGGGTTAAAACAGCTTTATCTTCAGGCTCAATAAGTGTAATTTGATAGTTTTTTCCATCAAATTCTTCAATACTTATTTTATGGTCTTTTATTTTCAATTTCAAAATTTATATAATCGCTTCTATTCTTTGCGAAATGTTTTTATTAATCCTTTAAAATATATGGGTTGAGAATAATTATTTTATTTTGAATTTATCAATATGTTTTAAAAATTTAAAACCTGTAAAGCTCATATGGTTCACTGTTGAAGATTTCTCTATACTAGTAGCATTTAAATTTTCTTTAATGACTTCAGTTGAGGCCACACCGCAGATCGTAAATGTTGTTTTATCCTTTTTTATCACAAAGAATATAGGTCTATTTATGTCATCAATGTTTATCAAAGGTAATGTCCCGAATTCGAAAACATGGATATCTATTAATTCATCATTTAATTTAATCTTTGGTTGAAAATCACTTAAGTTAATTTCTGTAAAATCAACTACAGGTAAGTTTAAGTATTTTTGAATCGATATTAATCCTCCAACATTCATCATGGTTTTTTCAAAAAAAGCTTGACCTTCATATCTGTCCCTAAGCTGATTGATGTTATACAAACCTAAATGACTCATTGCGGAATTTCTAATTGAAATTTCGTCATTTCTTGTAAGGCGAATTTGCGGATAAATACGCAAGAATTCACCAATATATTTTAAAAATAAATTCATTTTAATTTCTGGTTGTAGCAAGCAAAACTACAAAAATCAGATGTTTTTAAGTTTACTAATTATAATATATTGTTATTTGAGCTTTAGGTGATGATTGTAAATATACCTAATGAAAATTAAAACTCCCTACACTAAAATTAAAACAAATGTGTAATGTATAAGCATTCCACTAGAAAAAAAGGTTACATGACATATAGCCTAATTCTTGATGTGTTGTAATAAATTAAATCCATTATGTTCGATGGCCTTAATTAAATTTGTTTGTCGGCCAGCGGTCTCAATTCTAAACCCTAATGCGCCTCCAACCAATCCGCACCCACACCCAAGTCCACATCTAAAGGCACGGTCATGGTATACGCACTTTCCATTTCTGTCTTTACCATGGTTTTGATGGCTTCCAATTCTGGCTTATAGACATCAAACACCAACTCATCATGTACTTGGAGCAGCATTTTGGTTTTGAAGTCGCCTTCTTTTAATTTGTTATGGATGTTGATCATCGCGAGTTTAATAATATCTGCAGCACTCCCTTGAATGGGCGCGTTTACGGCATTACGTTCGGCAGCGCCTCGCACTACGGCATTACGGGAATTGATATCCTTTAAATACCGACGGCGTCCTAAAACGGTTTGGACATAACCGTTGTCTCTGGCAAAATCAATCTGCTCGCCAATATAACGGCGGAGTTTTGGATAGGTTTCGTAATAAGTGTCAATAAGATCTTTGGCTTCGCTACGTGATAAATCGGTTTGATTGCTCAGTCCAAAAGCAGAGACCCCATAAATAATCCCAAAATTGACCGTTTTGGCATTGCTACGTTGCTCGCGCGTCACTTCCTCTAGCGGTACCCCAAAAACTTTTGAGGCGGTAGAGGCGTGAATGTCCTCGCCGTTTTTAAAGGCGGTAATCATCGTTTCTTCCTCGCTTAAGGCGGCAATAATGCGCAATTCAATTTGCGAATAATCGGCCGCTAATAAGGTGTAATTCTCATCTCGTGGCACAAAGGCTTTCCGCACTTGGCGTCCGCGCTCCGTACGGATAGGAATGTTTTGAAGGTTGGGGTTATTACTGCTCAAACGTCCGGTAGCCGCCACGGTTTGCATATAATCTGTGTGTACGCGACCTGTAAGAGGCTCCACCTGATGTGGCAAGGCATCTACATAGGTGCTTTTCAGTTTCGCCAAGCCTCGGTAGTCTAAAATATGCTGGATGATTTCGTGGTCTTTGGCGAGGTAGGATAAAATCTCTTCACCCGTAGCATACTGACCGGTCTTGGTTTTTTTAGGTTTATCAACCAATTTAAGCTTGTCAAATAGGATGTCGCCCAACTGTTTTGGAGAGGCAATATTAAATTCTTCGCCCGCTTCCTTAAAGATATTAGCTTCTAATGTTTTGATGTCATTATCTAACTTTTCGGATAGGGAATTCAAAAAGTCTTTATCCAAATTGATGCCTTCCAATTCCATATCGGCAAGCACGCGCAATAGCGGAATTTCTATCTCATCAAATAATTTTTGGGTGTTGGCTTCGCCCAATTCCTTTTCAAAATGCTCTTTAAGCTGTAAGGTAATGTCCGCATCTTCTACGGCGTATTCCGTTTGCTGCTCTAAAGGTACATCGCGCATGGACTTTTGATTCTTGCCTTTTTTGCCAATAAGCGTTTCAATTGAAATAGGGGTGTAATTCAAATAGGTTTCCGCCAATACGTCCATATTGTGGCGCATATCAGGATTGATCAGATAATGTGCCAACATCGTGTCAAACAATTTGCCTTTTACCTGAATGTTGTATTTATGAAGTACTTTAATGTCATATTTTAAATTCTGACCCACTTTTTCAATGGTTTCAGATTCAAAAAACGGACGCAATTGTTCTATCAGTTCTTGTGCTTCTGTTCTGTCTTCTGGGAATGGCATATAATAACCTTTACCAACTTCCCATGAAAACGCAATGCCTACCAACTCGGCCGTAATCGGGTCGAGACCTGTGGTTTCGGTATCAAAACATACGCTCGATTGTTTCATCAAATTTTGAATGAACAATTTGGTAGCCATGCCGCTAGCCACACTTTGGTAAAAATGGGAGGCAGAGGCGGAGGTGTGGCGTGTATGTGCCACGGTGGTGGAGGCTTCTGAAGCGTTATCAGGATCGCCACCAAACAATGAAAACTGACCTACACCGGCAGCCGCCGATTTTGTAGCGCTGGCAGATGGTGCAGTGGTATGTTCTTTATTAGCTTCAGTGCCGCCATTGCTAGACGCTCCTGGAGCAAAGGTTTTGAGGAAATTGTCAATGAGTCTTCTAAACTCCAACTCCTGAAAAATGTTGGTCACCGCTTCCACATCAGGTTCTGACATTTCAAAATCGGTTTCACAGAATTCTACAGGCACGTCCAACATAATGGTCGCCAAAGTTTTGGACAGTAGGCCCAATTCTTTATTGGCCTCAATATTTTCTTTCATTTTGCCTTTTAGCTCATGGGTATTGGCTAAAAGGTTTTCCATACTGCCGTATTGCTTGATGAATTTCTTGGCTGTTTTTTCACCAACACCAGGCAGTCCTGGGATATTATCGGACGAATCGCCCATCATCCCCAAAAAGTCAATGACTTGTGAAGGATGTTCTACTTCAAATTTTTTCTTAACTTCTTCTATGCCCCAAGTTTCATAGCCGCCACCAAATGATTTTGGGCGGTACATAAATATGTTTTCAGTAACCAACTGCGCAAAATCCTTGTCTGGCGTAACCATATAAGTTTTGTACCCTTGGGCTTCTGCTTGTCGGGAAAGTGTTCCAATGACATCATCAGCCTCAAAACCTTCTTTCACCATAATTGGAATGTGCATGGCTTCCAAAATTCGGCAAATATGCGGAATGGCGGTTCGGATACCTTCCGGAGTCTCGTCGCGGTTGGCTTTATAAGCTTCATACATTTCTACTCTATCGGCACTGCCGCCCTTGTCAAAACAAACGGCCAGATGATCTGGACGCTCTCTTTTAATTACATCTAATAAAGAGTTCATAAACCCCATAATGGCGGAAGTGTCTTCTCCCTTGGAATTGATTCTCGGGTTTTTGATAAAGGCGTAATAGCCTCTAAATATTAAGGCGTAAGCATCGACTAAGAAAAGGCGCTTTTGTTCTGACATATTGAAAATTGCTTGAAATTTGGTGTGCCTTGTGGTATCGGGAGTTTTTTTGAATCGTTGGAACTCGTAAAAAAGAAGTTCTCGACACCGCTTAAAAGGACAGCTCGCAAATTACAAAACTTATACATCGAATAGAAATTTATTGAAATGCAATTTGTATTTTAACGACATTAATGATAATGAGCAATTAACGCTGAAATGCGCGTATTTTTAATGTTTTTAGCGATGGTGGAAAAGGGATTGGGAAGTTGAAAGATGGGCAACACCTCTACATACGAAAGGTCGTAAACTAAAAAATCGAAACAATTCTATTTAAGAACTGTTCCGATTGCTATTTTAGGGTGTTAACGTTGAAATTAACAGGATTTAACTTCTTTTACTTTTATTTGAAGACTTTTTCTGTAGGCTTTAATGCTGATCAATTCATTGCTCTTTTTGTAGCTTAAATTGGTCACCTCATTTTTTGTGAATGTGCCTTCAGCGACTTGGTTTTCTAGTGCTTCAGTAAGATTAAGCGCTTCAAAAGTAATGATATCAGCTTGTTTTGCAGCATCGTTAGTAGCATCTTGACCAAAAGTTAGGATTGGTAAAGTTGCCATTGCGATAAGGAATAAAACTTTTTTCATTATTAAAATTGTGCTGTTGCGATTAATTATGGTACAAAGAAACAGTACAACTTCAGTAGAAAATAATATATTGGATAAATAACATCGATAAACGGATAAGGTGAAATATCACTCAAAAAAATCCGATGAAATGCATAATACTGGCGCTTAGCGCAATAAAAACAGAACGAGTTCATGGAAGAATTACATAGCAATCCCTTTTACGGGGTTTTCAATCGACAAAAAGCAAACCAGTTTAAAATTGGTAATACCACGTATAAGGAGCGTCTCAAAAAATTGGATGCTCTGAAAACGGCCTTGGAAGTTGATTATAAACAGAAGATCCGTGAGGCGATGTATGCTGATTTTAAAAAGCCGTTTTTGGAAACCGATCTGACGGAAATCTATCCGGTATTGACGGAAATTAAATTCGCCAAAAGCAACCTCAAATCGTGGCTTAAAGATCAGAAAGTCGATACGCCATTAGCCTTACTTGGCGCGTCTTCCTATATAAAATACGAGCCAAAAGGTGTGTGTTTAATTATCTCACCCTGGAATTTCCCCATCAACTTAACATTTGGTCCTTTGGTGTCGGCCATTGCTGCAGGAAATACGGTTATTATTAAGCCTTCTGAGATGACGCCAAATGCTTCTAGAGTGATGGCTGAAATTATCAGTGACTTGTTCAGCGAAGATGAAATTGCGCTTTTTGAAGGCGAAGTTGAGGTCTCTGAAAACTTATTGAAATTACCGTTTAACCATATCTTTTTTACGGGATCGCCTCAAGTTGGTAAAATAGTCATGAAAGCGGCCTCCAAACATTTGAGTTCAGTAACCTTGGAGCTGGGAGGAAAGTCGCCCACTATTATTGATGATTCTGCCAACTTAGAAAAAGCGGTCGAGAAAATCATTTTTGGGAAGTTTACCAATGCAGGCCAAACCTGTATTGCGCCCGATTATGTGCTGTTGCAGTCCAATTTAAAGGAACAATTCACCACACTTTTTAAGTCGAAGATTAAAGAATTTTATTCCGATGAGGCTGAAAGTTCAGATTCCTATTGCCGCATTGTCAATAAAAAGCATTTTGAACGCTTATCGGGGTATATTGATGAAGCAAAACAGAATGGAAGCACTATTGTGTCTGGAGGTGCGACGAATAGCACGGACCATTTTATTGAGCCGACACTCGTTTTTGATGTGCCTGAAGATTCCAAATTGATGCAGGATGAAATCTTCGGACCTATTCTTCCGGTGAAAACCTTTACGAATCTGCAAGAACCTATAGATTACATCAATTCCAAAGAAAAACCGCTAGCGCTTTATATTTATAGTAAATCGAGCAAAAACATTGATTTTATCATGAACAATACGAGAGCGGGAAGTGGTTGTATTAACCATAATCTGCTTCAATTTTTAAATCATAATTTACCTTTTGGCGGGAGTAATAATAGCGGCTTGGGGAAATCTCACGGTTTTTTCGGTTTTGAAGCTTTTTCCAATAAACGCTCTATGATGAAACAACACACTATGGGCGCCACCGATTTATTGACACCGCCGTATAATAATTTTAAGCAGAAACTGATTGATTTGACGTTGAAGTGGTTCTAGGGGGTGGTCAGTAGGCAGTATTCAGTAGGCAGTATTCAGTAGGCAGTAGGCTGTTTTCAGTCTTCAGTTGGCGGGGATGTTGGGTGTGGATTGAAGGAGGTGATTTTTTGAAGTGTATTGAAATAATAAGATGCTCATAGAGATTAATAACTATGAGCATCTTTTTTTATTTGATGGTTGGCTTTGGAATTTCAGTTGCGGATTGTGCTTCAATGCTGATTTCATCAACAAAAATCCAGCTTTTGCCGTTTTCCTCAGCACCTTTATGCCATTGTGGTAATTTGTCCATGCGCTTGGCAACCACTTTTATGTGTGATGCTGTTCTATCTTTCAGATTAAAAGTGACGGTCCTGATATTCACATCATCTGATTTCTTGCTCGCATTGAGGTTTTGCTTTCCTATAAATTGGAAATTCTGACCATCGGTTGAGATATAACAAAAGACTTCCGTAGGATAAAATATCCAGGAACGCTGGTCTTGCAGCACGTTAAGCGACACCGTTTGCACTTGTTTTTCTTCACCTAAATTGATTATCGCCAGTACATCTTCATCTTGATACCCTTGCCACAAGCCCGTTCTATAGTCTTTAGTGCCCGTAACGCCGTCAATTAAGGCATTCGGCCCGCCAGCACTATATTGGGATGCGTACTGTGTTTTAAGTGATATGGAGCGGTTAGGGTCGAGTTTATGAAAATTGGTGGCAATCGTCATGCTTTGTTCGCCCTCTTTCTCTGCGTAAATCTTTAACGTTGCCGGTTCAGAAATGATAAAAGGCGCTTCGTATTTGGTGTACACTGAATCGTTCAGCGTGTAATACATGTCAGTTTCCAATTGTGCATTTCCTAAAGTAATTTCCGTTTGATCTTTAAAAGAAATATCACCTTTTGCAATATATGGTGCCGGCACAATTTTAAAATCTGTGATGGAACTTGTTGGAACTTCATCATCGTCCGTGGCCCAATCAGAAGGTTCATCGGTCATAAAGAATTCCAAAATACCACCTGCTAAAATTTCGTTTGCAGTGATGTACGATTTATGCAGTTTGCTGCCATTTAACTTTACATAATCGATGTATTTGTTCTCGTCAGAGAGGTCAAAAGCTTTAATGGTAAAGTTGTTTTCATTTTCAAGATTGATGGTTGCCTTATCAAATAACGGCGTTCCAATAATAAAGTCGTTAGAGCCTGGCGTTACCGGATAAAAGCCCATTGCTGAAAACACATGCCAAGCGCTCATTTGTCCGCAGTCTTCATTGCCTGAAATACCGTCCGGCGCATTTTTGTAAAGCGTGGTTAAAATTTGATGGACTTTCTCTTGTGTTTTATAAGGTTTATTGACAAAATTATAGAGGTAAGCCATATGGTGGCTCGGTTCATTACCATGCGCATATTGCCCAATAAGCCCTGTGATATCAACAAGGTCACGCCCCGAAGTCTTGCTGCTTGCCGTAAATAAGGTGTCCAATTGTGCTTCTAAAATCTCTTTGCCGCCCATTAAATCTATCAAACCTGAAACATCCTGAGGCACATAAAAACTGTATTGCCATGCATTGGCTTCGGTATAATTATAATTCACCTCAAACGGATCAAAAGGCGTGGCCCACGTGTTTTTGAATCGGCCTCTCATGAATTTTGTTTCCGGATCAAATACGTTTTTATAGTGTTGTGCACGTTTTATATAAGTTTCGTAATCGTCTTGTTTGCCTAAAGAATGCGCCATTTTAGCAATGGTCCAATCGTCATAAGCATATTCTAAGGTTTTAGAAACCGATTCGCTTTCTTCCTCCACCGGAATAAACCCGAGTTGCTTGTAGGTTTTTAATCCCAAATGGTCTTTGTTGGCGGAATGTTTCATCGCTTTAAATGCTTTTTCAGGATCAAAACCTTTAATCCCTTTTAAATACGCATCGGCAATTACAGGAACCGCGTGATAGCCAATCATCGTACCGGTGTAATTGGAGCTCAACTCCCACATTGGTAAAATGCCGCCTTCATCGTATTTTGCCAAAAGCGTGTTCACAAAATCGCTGGTGCGTTTGCGCTCAATAAGCGTGTATAAAGGGTGTGTAGCGCGGTAAGTATCCCATAGCGAAAACACCGTATAATACTTAAATTCTTTTGTGGTATGGATTTTTTGGTCCATCCCTCTATAGCGTCCGTCCACATCCTGATAAAGGTTTGGTGCAATCATGGTATGGTATAGTGCCGTGTAGAAATTGACTTTATGGTCTTGGTTGTCACTTTCAATAACAATTTTCTCCAACTGTTTTTCCCAAGTGCTTTGTGCGATTTCCTTAACTTCATCAAAAGTCTTGTCGCCAATTTCCGCTTCCATGTTTTTCTTGGCGCCCTCTTCATCAACCGCACTGATACCGATTTTCACATAAATAGGTTCGTTCTTCGGGTTGTCAAATTGGAACACCGCCTTTTTATTGGTCAATTTTTGTTTTCTGGCAATTAAATCGACCGACATGGGATGCGAAAACTTGATATAATAAAATAGTTTTTGATTGGCAGCCCACGATTTTGAATGACGATAACCCGTGATTTCAGTTCTTGACGTTTGCTTGATTTTAGAAGCCAATAGCTGATCGCGATGTTCTAAATCTAAAACGATGATTTGATTTTTAGACGTCGGGAATTGGTATTTATGGATGCCACTGCGTTCAGAAACCGTTAACTCTACTTCAATATTTGTATCGTCCAAATGTACTTTGTAGTAGCCAGGTTCCGCTTTTTCTTTGGCATGGGAGAATTTGGAACGGTAACCTTTTTTGCCATTGCTGCCGTTGTTGTACACCACTTCATTGGTTGGCATCAATAAGATATCAGTATAATCGCTCACCCCAGTACCACTAAGATGCGTGTGTGTAAAGCCGTAAATATGGGTGTCGCTATAATGGTATCCGGAAGCGCCATCCCAACCCTCAAGTCGGGTGTCAGGACTCAGTTGCATCATTCCAAACGGCATGGTTGCACCAGGAAAAGTATGTCCGTGACCGCCAGTTCCAATAAACGGATTGACCAAGGACACTAAAGATTTATCCTTTTTAGCTGGTGTTGTTTTAGGTCGGTCAGAGCAGCCTAATAGTAGTAAAAACGCCGTAATAGCTATAAAAAAAGACTTCATCAGGAAACGGATTGGTATTGCTGCGGAAATATACTAAATCTTAAGGGACGGTTAAATTTAATCGCAACATTTTAATAACAGTTTAATTCATTTATCTTTGGTAAAAACTCCTTTTATGTTGCGATGGGTCCTATTCACCATATTTTATATTCTCATATCGCTATATGGATTTCAAGCCATTAGGACACTTACAAAGGTTAATTGGGTGCATTATGTATTCATCGCCATTGCACTTATCATTGCAGGAAATTTAATTCTACAGTTCACTTTTGGGTCTGCAGGCCGCGTCCTATCGCCTTCAAAAAGTTATGCCTTCGGATTTATTTTAGCCTTTATGTTGTTCAATTTGTTCATGATTGTGTTTCTCTTTGGGGAAGACATTGTGCGGGTGATAACCGGGCTGTATTCTAAATTCTTTGGCCCTAAAGAAACGTTCTACATGCCCTCTCGTCGAAAGTTTGTGAGTGGCATTGCGCTTGGCGTGGCGGCTATTCCTTTTGCATCGATGCTTTACGGCATGTATAAGGGGAAATATAATTTTAAGGTGATCAAACACGTCTTGCATTTTGAGGATTTGCCTGCTGCTTTTGATGGGTACAGGATTACGCATATTAGTGATATCCATTCCGGAAGTTTCGACAATCGGGCAGAAATTGAGCACGCCGTTAATTTGATTAAGGAGCAGCGGAGTGATGCCATTTTGTTTACCGGCGATTTGGTCAATAATAAAAGTTCCGAAATGTTGCCTTGGAAGGATTTGTTTGCCGAATTGAAGGCAGATGATGGGGTGTATTCGGTTTTGGGGAATCATGATTATGGCGATTATATTGATTGGGATTCTACGGCTGAGAAAAAGCAGAATCTTGAGGAATTGATAGCGCTTCAGAAAGATATGGGTTACGATTTGCTCCTTAATGAACATCGGTTTATTGAACGCGATGGGCAGCGTATTGCCGTTTTGGGAGTTGAGAACTGGGGGAAAGGTGGTTTTAAGAAAGCTGGCGATTTGAAGAAAGCGGCAGAAGGAGTGAAGCCTGACGATTTTAAAATTTTGATGACGCATGATCCAAGCCACTGGGATGAGGTGGTGATAAGCGATGATTACCATTACCATTTAACCTTGAGCGGGCATACGCACGGGATGCAATTTGGGATTGAGATTCCAGGGTGGATAAAATGGAGCCCTATAAAATACCGATACAAACATTGGGCGGGCGTTTATAGAGAAATGGGCCAGTACATTAACGTTAACCGAGGTTTTGGTTATTTAGGGTTTCCGGGACGAGTGGGAATTTGGCCTGAAATAACTGTTATTGAACTCAAAAGAGGAAAAAATTCGGTTATCACATAAAGCTAAGATTCACCCTCAGCAAGCTATTTACGTATGTTTTAGGATAATAAAAAAAAAATAAGTAGGTTTGTAGTAACACATTTTTAAACATTAAAATGTATGTCAAAATTTGGGGAACTTATAGATGTCGACATTCCTGTGTTGTTGGATTTTTATACAGAATGGAATGATCAGTCTACCGCAATGCATCCTGTACTAAGAGATGTAGCTGCTGCACTTGGAGACAAGGCAAAAGTGATCAAAATAGATGTTGATAAAAATAAGGACTTGGCAGAGGCACTTCGCGTAAAAGGCCTACCTACGCTTATCATCTATAAGGGCGGCGAAATGAAATGGCGGCATAGCGGAGAACAAGACGCTAATACGCTCATCAATATCCTTCAAGAATATATCTAGAATTCAATACTTTTAAACTGATACCCTTGCTTGCTGAAATGTTCTAGGGTTTCTGATAATGCGTGCATCATTCGCGGCGCGGCTTTCACGCTGTCATGCAACACGACAATGCTTCCTGGGCCTGCTTTTGAAGTGATATTTTGTGCGCAGTCTTCTTTTGATAACTCCATTTTCCAATCCAGAGCCAAAACATCCCACATGATAATGTTGTAACCTAAGCGACGCAAGCGTTTGCCTTGACTAGGTTTGATTTGGCCGTAAGGCGGCCGGAAGAGATTGCTGACCTGCCCGAACGTGCCTTTTCGGTACGAGCGGGTTGTTGAGTTTAAGACTTCAAGCTCCTGATTCATGATGTGCGTTGTTTTTACGACTTCAGCAACATAATCTTCCGTGCGGGTACGCCAACCACGAGGGTGGTTATAGGTGTGATTGCCTACTGCATGCCCATCTTTTAATATGCGATGAAAGATTTCAGGGTGCTTTTCTACATTATTGCCAATACAGAAAAACGTGGCTTTGGCATTGTATGATTTTAGGAGGTCTAAAGTCCAATCGGTGATTTCTGGCGTTGGCCCATCATCAAAAGTCAAGTAGATGACTTTTTGATCTTGAGGCATATTCCACGTATAATTTGGGAATATGCCTTTGATCAATTTTGGTGTTTTTATAGGAATAAGGTTCACTACCAGTTATTCAATTTGTAAGAGGGTATCAATGGTATCTTTAGTTAGATCGCGTTCCTCTCTTGGCGCTTGTCGTTGTGGTTCTTCGCCCATGAAGTGTTTGAACAAATTCAAGTAATTATTGAATTTCTCAGTTTCTTGCATCGCAAAGTCTTTATCATTGTAAATAACAAGAATGTCCACTAAGCTTCTATAGCGCTCAATATCGGTAACAATTTCATCCAAGTAACGCGTTTGGGTATCTATGGAAAGTCCACTGTAATATGTTAGGCTTTCTTGGTATTTCTTGCTGACGTCCTTATAGAGTTTTCTACCTTTTTCAATACGGCCCATTTCATAGTATCCACTGATGTAAGGCTCCAATAAGGTGTAGAATCCGAAATAATCAACAGGCATTTGTTTCATCGCTAAATCAGCGATTTTTTCAGCTTTTTCAGGTTTGTCCTCGTTGATTAATTGCTCCACTAATCGTGCTAAATTACCACGGTAGGTAATAGAGTTTTTACGGGTTTCAACATCGTGATAAATGTTAGGGTCGTTACTATTACCCCAATCCCAAGCCATCACTTGTTTGTACATAGCTTCACTGTCAACACGGCCCATATCAAACGGATTTGCTCTATCAACAGGAGTTTTAATAGGCACTAATTTGTAGCAAAGACCATCCAATTGAAGGTAATCCTTCATCCAGATATAATCATCATCACCAAAACTACCGCCTGTAAAATAGATAGGACGTTCCCAGTTGTTATTGGCGATAATATCCAACATCAACAATCGATTTTTGTAAAGCGCACCGCCTTTAATTTCAATAACAATCTCATCTACAATTTTATCAGCATCTTTCTCTTTAACAATACCATGTTTTAAAACCGATGCTTTATCCACAGGGATTCTGACAAACTTTGTAGGGTAGTAGTTAGAATTTAACATGTTTGATGGGTAGCCACTCGTGTCTCTACCTTCTTGTTGTAAAGCGTGCTTGAGTTTAGTCCGCGGATTGTCACTACTCACAAAATTCATGAAATCTTTAATATCTAAGGTGTCTTTGGTGATTTCCTTCTCAACAACATAATCGCGCGTACCATAACGGTATTGCTCATGCGTCAGTTGCGATGGGATAGGATCACTTTCATAAGCCTTACGCTTCATTTGGTCAATATACCAATCTGTTTGAAACAAACTCGTGTTAATAACCCTCACATCTCTACGGATGCCTTCAATTTCTTGGGCATACCACAACGGGAAAGTATCATTATCTCCAATGGTAAATAAAATAGCGTTTGGTCCGCAAGATTCGAGGTATTTAACGGCCATAGCGTGAGCTGTTCTCTTGCCAGAACGGTCATGGTCATCCCAATTGTTGGCTGCCAATATGCCTGGAACCAAAATTAAACACGCCAAGGTAACGGCATGCGGTAAGAATTTTGAGTTGACATATTTTCTAAGCGCATCAAAAAGAGCGTACACCCCAAAACCTATCCAAATAGCAAATACGTAAAAAGATCCTACTACAGAATAGTCACGTTCGCGAGGTTCAAATGGACGGACGTTCGTGTAAAACTGAATGGCGATTCCCGTCATTACAAAGAATACGAGTAAGGTCCAGAATACCTTTTTGTCCCTTCCAATTAAAAATAAGAAACCGATTAGCCCTAAAATTAACGGTAGGAAGTAATAGGTGTTTCGTGCTTTATTGTTTAAAACATCGCTTGGTAAATTGTCTTGTGACATGTTGAGGTGCCATGCATCAAAAGGTTTGATTCCGCTGATCCAATTTCCATTCAAGTCGTCATATTTTCCTTGGATATCATTTTGGCGACCCACGAAGTTCCACATAAAGTAGCGCCAGTACATATAGCCAAATTGGTACTCAATCATGTATCCGAAATTTTGGATCAATGATGGTTTCTCGATGTTTAAGTACTGTCCGAATTGTTTTAGGAATTTATGGTAGTCGCTATAATCTACTTTTCCTTCTCTCACATTCATTTTAAAATCAGTCACGATACTTCTGATCTGATTTTCCATTTGATATTCTGGCTTGATATTAAAATCTAACAATCCAGTAAACATCATATAGTTTTCAGCGTTTTCACCACTCCACATTCTTGGAAGGATGGCGGCATGCTCAGAATTGAAATTCTGTTTCGCGTTTTTATAATCGTTTACAATAACGTATTTGCCCGCAGCTTCATCCTTTTCATAGTTAGGCTTATCATCAACATAAGGCTCGTTTTCATCAAGACCAGTGTATTGTTCTGTAAATAATGGGCCGTAAAACAAGTGAGTTTCCGGATACTGTTCCAAATTATAGTAGGCCAAAAGCTCACGTGCATCTGAAGGGTTATTTTCGTTGACGGTTACTTTAGCATTCGCTCTAATAGGTAACATTAACCAACAGGAGAACCCGATAAATATAAAGAGTAGGCACAACACTAAGGTATTGGCGATAGGTTTGTGATGGTCTTTAGTATATTTCAATCCGAAATAGAAGGCCGCCACCACAATAATAAAGGCAATGATAGTCCCTGAATTGAAAGGCATGCCCAAACTATTCACAAAAAAGATCTCTGAAGCACTAAATATTTTTAGCGCATTAGGAAGCAATAATTTAAAGATGAATAATAAAATGGCAGCTGACACCACGTTGGCCACGATAAAATTAGTGACGGTAATGGTTTTGTAATTTTTAAAGTAGTAGATCAGACCAATGGCAGGAATGGTCAAAAGTCCCATAAAGTGAACTCCAAAAGAAAGTCCAATAACAAAAGCGATCAGGATTAACCAACGGTTTCCACGGGGTTTGTCCATGTCTTGTTCCCAACGAAGGGCAAGCCAGAACATCACGGCCATAATCAACGTGGCCATTGCGTATACTTCAGTTTCAACCGCATTAAACCAAAACGAATCCGTAAAGGTGAACGCTAAACTTCCAACGAGTCCACTACCTAGAATTGCAATTTTTTTAGAAGTCGTAAATTCTTCTTCCGTCTTCACCAATTTTTTAAGAATCAGGGTGATGGTCCAAAACATAAATAAAATGGTGAAGGCACTGGCCGCACCACTCATCATATTCAACATGGCACCAATTTGGGAAGGCTCAAGGGCAAACATTGAAAAGAAGGCACCAAACATTTGGAATAAAGGTGCTCCTGGAGGATGTCCTACTTGAAGTTTTGCGGAAGTCAATATATATTCTCCGGCATCCCAAAAACTAACAGTTGGTTCAATGGTAAGTGCGTAAACAGTAAATGCAACTGCGAAGGCGAACCAACCTAAAATGGTATTCCATTTTTCAAAGTTGAAATGATTCATAGATTTTTTGGTTGAAATTGAGTGGCGAATTTAAGAATAATAATATAAGAGGAGAAAGTTTTTAAGTAAACGTTAAGTATTTCTAAAATGTTTTTTTAGTGTGATTACTGGGCTTTGACGCTGATAAAGAAGGGGATTGGAAAAAAGGTGTTTTTTATTTGTGTTTTTTCTATGAAAATATTTGCGCAAATAAAACTTTGTAGTAAATTTGCATCCTCAATTAGAGATTGGCCTATGGTGTAACTGGCAACACGTCTGGTTTTGGTCCAGAAGAGTCTAGGTTCGAGCCCTAGTAGGCCAACAAGAATTGAAATCCCGATATAGCAATATGTCGGGATTTTTTGTTTTTATGGTTTTTAGAAAATAGAATAGAGAGAAGAGAGAAGAGAGAAGAGGCTTATGCTCAAGTCTTTGTTCCTTATTTATTATCTTAAATCGAAGCAAATACAAGTCTAACAGCGAAGCGGTCTCTATTCTCTATTCTAACAGCAAAGCGGTCTATTTTACAAGAATAGAGAGTAGAGAGAAGAGACTTGTGCTCAAGTCTTTGTTCCTGATTTATAATTCTTTTGTCCTATCTTAAATCGCAGCAAATACAAGTCTAACAGCGAAGCGGTCTTTGTTCTTTGTTCTAGCAGCGAAGCGGTCTATTTTTCAAGAGAATAGAAAAGAGAGCAGAGAGAAGAGACTTATTCGGGTTTGTTTTCAAATCTTGGTTCTCGATGTATGATTCTTTTGTCTCAATATAATTTCAAATTAGACTCAAATTTCAAAATGAAGCAAATACAAGTCTAACAGCGAAGCGGTCTCTATTCTCTATTCTAACAGCGCAGCGGTCTATTTCAACAGCGCAGCGGTCTTTTTAACAACAGCGCAGCGGTCTATTCCTATATTTTAAACGTAATCACCGGTCGTTTTGAATGGTTCACTAAATCTTCGCTAATACTGCCGTTAAAGAAATGCGCAATCCCTTGTCGGCCATGCGTGCTTATTCCAATTAAATCGGCATCAATTTCTTTGGAGAAATTTAAAATCCCTGTTTCAACACTTTCATCATTATAGATGTGCGTGGTATAATTCTTAAAATCAGAATCTTTAATAAAGTTTTGGATCCGTTTCTTCGCTTCGGAAGTCGAGGTAAAGTTATTGGCGGTATTTACCATTACCAAATACATTTGCGCATCAAAAAGTTTCGCGATATCTCCAGCTTGTTTAAATGTGGCGGCGTTGTCTTTATTGAAGTCTGATGCAAAAACAAAACGGTCAACAGTAAATTTGGCATGTTCATTTTTAATCACCAACACCGGAATATCTGATGTGCGGACCACCTTTTCAGTGTTAGAGCCTATAAACATTTCCTTTAGGCCTGTGGCGCCGTGTGATCCCATAACAATGAGGTCGACATTATATTCATGACAGGTATCAATAACGCTACTGAAGGAAGGGTAGTTTTTAACAATGTCGTGAACTCTAATGCCTTCAAGATAGTCTCTGGCCATAAGGTCTTCAAACTTTTGTTGCGCCAATTTCATGAAAAACATAGCTTCCGGTAAAGGGCTGCCCGTGTTCATCATATCAACTTCTTGTAGTGGTAGTTCTAGCAGGTGCAATAAATAAATTTCAGAACCATGTTTTTTAGCCAATTGTGCAGCTACTTTTAGAGCATTTTCTGCTTGTTCTGAGAAGTCGGTGGGTACAAGAATTTTTTTCATGACGAGGAAGCTGCTTAGTGAATCCTAAATTTAATAATAAAATTCGACTTTATATCCTTTGGATAAGTCAATAAAAAAATCGTATATTTGCACCGCTGAATGGTAAAAGAAAACACGAGGGGACAAGGAAGTCCCCTCTTTTTATACTAACTATATGCTAAGTGAGAACATAGTTAAAGATCTAATTGATAACGCATTAGAGGAAAGATCGGATCTTTTTTTGATCGATTTAAAGATGGGGGCTGATAACAAAATCAGCGTGGTTATTGATGGGGATAACGGTGTGACTGTAGAGGATTGTATATTTATGAGTCGCGCTATTGAGCATAGTTTGGACAGGGAAAATGAAGATTTTTCTTTGGATGTTGCCTCTGCCGGAGCGACTTCGCCATTAATCAACATGAGGCAGTATAGAAAGAATGTTGGTAGAACCTTGGAAGTAAAAGCAAAATCGAATTCGAAATTTGAAGGAAAATTAATCGATGTTGATGACGCAGGAATAACCTTGGAATGGAAAACAAAAGAACCTAAACCAGTTGGTAAAGGTAAAGTAGTGGTAATCAAGCAGGCTAAAATTACATATGATGATATTTTAGAAGCTAAAGTGGTAATAAAATTTTAATTCGATACAGTTATGGAGAATATTGCGTTAATTGATTCTTTTTCAGAATTTAAGGACGATAAATTAATCGATCGTGTAACCTTAATGGCGATTTTAGAAGATGTTTTGAGGAATGCATTGAAGAAGAAATACGGAGATGACGATAACTTTGATATCATTATAAATCCTGATAAAGGAGATTTAGAAATTTGGAGAAATAGAGTTGTTGTAGCTGATGGTGAGGTTGAAGAGCCAAATCAGGAGATTGAATTATCTGAAGCACGCAAAATAGAACCAGATTTTGAGGTGGGTGAAGATGTTGCAGAAGCAGTAAAACTTATCGATTTAGGAAGACGTTCAATTTTGGCATTACGTCAAAACTTGATTTCTAAAATCCATGAGCATGATAATACGAATATCTACAAGCACTTTAAAGATTTAGTTGGCGAGATTTATACCGCTGAGGTACACCATATCCGTCACAGAGCTATTATCTTATTGGATGACGAGGGTAACGAAATCATCCTTCCAAAAGAAAAACAAATCCCTTCTGATTTCTTCCGTAAAGGAGAAAACGTGAAAGGTATTATAGAAAGTGTTGAGCTTAAAGGAAATAAGCCAACCATCATTATGTCTAGAACAGCTCCGGTATTCTTGGAGAAATTGTTCGAACAGGAAATCCCTGAGGTTTTCGACGGATTGATTACTGTAAAACGTGTGGTTAGAATGCCAGGCGAAAAAGCAAAAGTAGCGGTAGATTCTTATGATGATAGAATTGATCCTGTTGGAGCTTGTGTGGGTATGAAAGGATCTAGAATCCACGGGATTGTTAGAGAATTGGGCAATGAGAACATTGACGTGATTAACTACACTACCAATATTCAGTTGTTCATCACCAGGGCTTTAAGTCCAGCAAGGGTGACCTCTGTAAAAATCAATGAAGAAACGAAACGTGCTGAAGTACTTCTTAAACCAGAAGAAGTAAGTAAAGCAATTGGTAGAGGTGGACACAATATCCGTTTGGCTGGACAGTTAACAGGATATGAAATCGATGTCTTTAGAGAAGGTGCTGAAGAAGATGTTGAGTTATCAGAATTTACTGATGAGATTGAAGGATGGATCATTGCAGAATTCAGCAAAGCAGGTTTAGATACTGCTAAGAGTATATTAGAACAAGATGTTCAGGATTTGGTTAAAAGAACCGATCTAGAAGAAGAAACAATTTTAGATGTTATCAGAATTCTTAAAGAAGAATTTGAAGAATAGCACATATTAAGTTATATTAGAAGCAATTTATGGCTGATACAATTAGATTAAATAAAGTATTAAGAGAACTCAATATTTCCATTGACCGTGCAGTTGATTTTTTAGAATCAAAGGGCATTGCTGTGGAAAAGAGTCCCAATACGAAAATATCAGAGGATGTTCATACCATTCTTTCCAATGAATTTCAAACCGATGCCAATAAGAAAATGGCCTCTCAGGAGGTTAGTGAGGCGAAGTTGAAAGAGAAGGAAGAACTACGTCTGCAGCGCGAAAAGGAGATTGAAGAAAAACAGAAGAAGGAAGAGGCTAGCAAACAGCAAGTTGTAAAAGCAAGAGCTTCTTTAAGTGGACCTAAACAAGTTGGTAAAATTGATTTAGAGCCTAAGAAGTCTGAAAAAGTTGAAAAAACTGAAGCGCCTAAGGCAGAAGAGCCTAAGGTAGAGAAACCTAAAGCTGAAGAGCCTAAGGTTGATACGCCGGTTGAAGCTCCAAAGCCAGCTGAGCCTTCAGAAAAAGCGACACCAGTAGCAAAAGAAACTCCAAAAGTAGAAGCGAAGGAAGAAGTTAAGGCTGAACCTAAAAAAGCGGAAGCTCCTAAGGAGGAAGTTAAGAAAGCGGAACCAGTCCAAAAGACAGAAGCTCCAAAAACTACTGAAGCAGCAAAAGGTCCTGAAGTTGCACAAACACCTAAAACTCCTGAGTTTGGTGATGAGCAAATCAAAACGCAATATCAAAAATTAACTGGCCCTAAAATTGCCGGTGAAAAGATAGATCTTTCCCAGTTTAACAAACCGAAGAAGAAAAAAGAAGAGCGCAAGCCAGTAGGTGCTGCCGCTGACGCCAATAAGAAAAAGAGACGTCGTATCAGTAAAGGTCCAGCTGCTCCAGGTGAGAAACCAGCATTTGGTGCCAATAGAGGTACAAGTCCTAACTACAAAGGTAAAGCAGGAAATAGAACTAGTACTGTAAAAGAGGAGCCTAGCGAAGCTGATGTTCAAAAGCAAGTTCGTGAGACTCTTGAAAAACTTCAAGGGAAATCCAACAAAGGTAAAGGCGCTAAATACAGAAGAGATAAGAGAGATCAACACCGTTCACAAACGGAAAGAGATATCGAGCAGCAAGAAGCGGAAAGCAAAGTGTTGAAAGTAACTGAGTTTGTTACGGCAAGCGAGGTGGCTACAATGATGGATGTTCCGGTGACGCAAATTATATCGGCATGTATGTCCTTAGGAATGATGGTGACGATGAACCAACGTTTGGATGCTGAAACATTATCAGTTGTTGCTGATGAGTTTGGTTACGACGTAGAGTTTGTAACCTCAGATCTAGAAGACAGCATTGTTGTTGTTGAAGATAAACCAGAAGATTTAATTCCGCGTGCGCCGATTGTTACAGTAATGGGTCACGTAGATCACGGTAAAACATCACTTTTGGATTATATCCGTAAAGAGAATGTAATTGCAGGTGAGTCTGGAGGAATTACACAACATATTGGAGCCTACGGGGTGCAATTGGATAACGGCCAAAAAATGGCATTCTTAGATACACCTGGTCACGAGGCCTTTACGGCAATGCGTGCACGTGGTGCTCAAGTAACGGATTTAGCGATTATTGTAATTGCTGCGGATGATGCTATTATGCCGCAAACTAAAGAGGCTATTGCTCATGCACAAGCTGCAGGAGTGCCAATTGTGTTTGCGATTAATAAAATTGATAAGCCAAGTGCGAATCCTGAAAAAGTAAAAGAAGGCTTAGCGCAAATGAACTTGTTGGTTGAAGACTGGGGTGGAAAAATCCAATCTCATGATATTTCAGCTAAAACAGGTGAAGGTGTTAAAGAATTATTGGAAAAAGTATTGTTGGAAGCTGAATTGTTAGAGCTTAAAGCAAATCCTAATAAAAATGCTGTTGGTACTGTTGTGGAAGCCTTTTTAGATAAAGGTAGAGGTTATGTATCAACCATCTTAGTACAAGCCGGAACATTGAAAGTAGGAGATTATGTCCTTGCTGGTAAAAATAGTGGTAAAGTAAGAGCAATGCATGATGAACGTGGAAATGACGTTAAGAGTGCAGGACCTTCTACGCCAGTATCAATCTTAGGATTGGACGGTGCGCCACAAGCTGGTGATAAATTCAACGTTTTTGCTGATGAGCGTGAAGCGAAACAAATTGCTGCTAAGCGTACACAATTACAACGTGAGCAATCTGTAAGAACTCAACGTCATATTACACTTGATGAAATTGGTCGTCGTATCGCCCTTGGAGATTTCCAAGAGTTGAACATTATCCTTAAAGGTGATGTGGATGGATCAGTGGAAGCATTGACAGATTCATTCCAAAAACTATCTACTGAAGAAATTCAAGTAAATATCATCCATAAAGGTGTTGGAGCCATTACAGAAAGTGATGTGTTGTTAGCAACGGCTTCTGATGCTATTATTATCGGATTTAACGTACGCCCAATGGGTAATGCACGTCAGATTGCAGATAAGGAAGAAATCGATATCAGAATGTACTCTATCATCTATGATGCTATTAATGACCTTAAAGATGCGATGGAAGGCATGTTGTCTCCTGAGCTTAAAGAGGAAATTACAGGTACTGCTGAAATTAGAGAAATCTTTAAAGTGTCTAAAATTGGAACGATTGCAGGATGTATGGTTACCTCTGGTAAGATTTTCAGAAACTCAGGCATTCGTTTAATTAGAGAAGGTGTAGTAGTCTATACAGGTGAGCTTACCTCTTTAAAACGATTTAAAGACGATGTTAGAGAAGTTTCTAAAGGTTACGATTGTGGTATGCAAATTAAGAACTACAATGACATTAAAGAGAATGATGTGATTGAAGCATTCCACGAAGTAGAAGTGAAAAAGAAATTGAAATAATATTTTAATTATATAAAACTAAAAAAGCGACTCTATTGAGTCGCTTTTTTTATTTCTAATAGTTTGGTACTTGTCTATATTTAGTGCCAGTAATCTCCTTTATATGATTTTACAGGCCTTAACAGCTGTTGTAAGCCTCAATTTAAAGCGTTTATAAAGCGTCTTGGCAAAGAAGCCTTGTCATGTTATTCCAGCATCCTAAAATGCGTGCTAATAATGAGCTCTGAAACGCATTTATAAAGTCTTACTTATTAATTTTTGGAAGGAGTATAAAAGCGTTGGCATAGGTTTTTTTAACTGTTATCAATGCGCGGTCAGCTTCCAATCTGGTTCTGAAATTCCCTACCCATATTTTGTAGTTAGGTTGTTCATATTCAATAGAATTACTCCAATTTGGGAACAACGAAGCTGCTTGGGCTTTTGCAGATTCAGCACCGCCTCTTGAGCCATTATACACCTGAATTCTAAACGCGTTCATGCTGCGTAAATCCTTCTTAAACTCTAAAAGTTTATCAATATCTCTAGGCTGATCAACAGAAACGGTCCCTTGTTGTGCCTGAACAGCAGTGGTTGTAGAAAATAGGGTGAAGGCAATAAGGGCTGTTTTTAAAATAGGTTTTATCATGAAATCTTCTTCTTTAAGAATAAATAATCTTGGGTTTTTAAACGAAATGATTTGTACTGAAACCATTTACGAATTGCAAAAATATCAAAATAAATTTGCAATCCGCTCATGTCATTTTAATTAACTATAATAAGCGTTGTTTTATTATTTAGAATCTTTATAAATTACCAATTAACACTTCTGTAACATTTCCATA
The DNA here is from genome assembly GCF_947500795.1 of uncultured Gelidibacter sp. GTDB lineage: Bacteria > Bacteroidota > Bacteroidia > Flavobacteriales > Flavobacteriaceae > Gelidibacter. The sequence goes on from NZ_CANMTE010000005.1 coordinate 25,737, forward strand.
ATCGACTTTAAGTATTACTTTTGCGTGAGATTTTATAACTGTATTTTTTTCTTTTTAATGAAAAAATCATACCAAAGTTTGGAAGATAATTCGACTAATAATATGAAACAGGTGATACACCGTAAATTGGCTGCTAATTTTCTACAATTAGGGTTCCTTATTTTACTTACGTTTTCAACATCGCTTCACGCTCAAGATGGTGATCCTATCAAGGGAAAAACATTGTTCAACTCCAATTGTGCTGCTTGTCACAAATTAGATGGACCAAGTACGGGCCCAGCGCTCCGTCACATTGAACAGCGTTTGGCTGATGAGCAAGGTCTTGATAGAGCTTGGTTGACGGCTTGGATTCACAATAGTGCCGGCCTTATCAAATCGGGTGACGCCTACGCAAACAAAGTTTATAACGACCACAATAAACTTCCAATGACTGCCTTCCCACAGTTGTCTGATCAGGACATCAGTGATATCTTGGCATACACTGCTGAAGAGAAAGCGGCTCCTGCAGTACCTGCAGCTGGTGAAGCTGGAACTGCTAATTCAGGTGGCGATTCAGGAACTTCAAACACGTTGATTCTTGGTGCGCTTGCTTTATTGTTCGCATTATTGGCAGTTGCTTTAATTTTAGTGAGACGTACATTAACGCATTTTGCTGAAGCAAAAGGTGTGGTTGTACAAGAGGAAAAAGGTACTTCAATCTGGAAAGCATTTGTTCAAAATCAATTCTTGGTTTTGGTTTCTGTAATTTTATTATTGTTAGCTAGTGGTTATTTCGTTTACGGTTACTTTATGCAGGTAGGTGTTGATCAAGGTTACGCACCAGTTCAACCAATCCACTACTCACACAGAATCCACGCCGGAGATAACGGTATCGATTGTAAATACTGTCACTCATCTGCTAGAGTGAGTAAGCAATCTGGTATTCCATCATTAAACGTTTGTATGAACTGTCATAAATCTATTTCTGAAGTGTCTCCTGAGACATTGGCTGAAGGAAGAGAGTATGGTGTAGATTACAACGAAGAAATCCAAAAGCTTTACGCTGCAACTGGATGGAGTCCTGCTGATCAAAAGTACACAGGAGAGCCACAGCCAGTAAAATGGATTCGTATTCATAACTTGCCTGACTTTGCATATTTCAATCACTCACAACACGTTACTGTTGGTGGTATTGAATGTCAAACATGTCACGGTCCTGTTGAAACTATGGAAATTATGTCGCAACATGCACCATTAACAATGGGCTGGTGTATCAATTGCCATAGAGAGACTGATGTGAAGGTTGAGGATAATGCATATTACACAAAAATTCACGAGCAATTATCTAAAAAATATGGTGTTGAGAAACTTACCGTTGCACAAATGGGAGGTTTAGAATGTGGTAAATGCCACTACTAAAAAACACTTTTAACGCTGTTTGTTTCGAAAGGGTGTAAGCTTCTCGAAGCGCTGATAAAAAATTTAATAAGAAGTAATTCAATTATATAATATGTCATCAAACAAGAAATACTGGAAAAGTGTTGAGGAGCTAAATACAGATAGCTCTATTGTTGAGGCGCTTAGGCAAAATGAATTTGTTGAAGAAATTCCAACTGACGAATTTTTAGGCAACAAATCCAATTTGGAGAAGTCTTCAACAACACGTCGTGATTTCTTAAAATATGTTGGTTTCAGTACAGCAGCTGCTTCTTTGGCAGCTTGTGAAGGACCGGTGATCAAATCGATTCCTTACGTTGTGCAGCCAGAAGAAATCATACCTGGTGTGGCTAATTATTACGCTACTACAATTGCAGATGGTTTTGATTTTGCAAGTGTTTTAGTGAAAACTCGCGAAGGGCGTCCAATTAAGATTGAAAGTAATGATTTAGCAGCTGCTCAAGGTAGCGTTAATGCTAGAGTTCATGCTTCTGTTTTAGGATTGTACGACAACTTAAGGGTTAAAGGTCCACAAAAGGAAGGTAAAGACATTTCGTGGTCAACATTCGATTCTGAAACCAATCAGAAATTGACAGATGTGATGAACGGCGGAAAAGAGATTGTGTTATTGACACAAACTTTTGCAAGTCCTTCAACAAGCAAATTGATTTCTACATTCAAAGAGAAGTATGGTAATGTACGCCACGTGGTTTATGATGCTGTATCTGAATCTTCTGCATTAGATGCGTATCAAGCTAAATACGGCGAGCGCGCTTTTGCTAATTACGATTTTTCAAAAGCTACTGTAATCGTTTCTGTTGGCGCTGATTTCTTAGGAGATTGGCAAGGTGGTGGATTTGAAGGTGGATATGCTCAAGGACGTGTTCCTAAAGACGGTAAAATGTCGAGACATATTCAAGTTGAATCTAACATGTCTTTAACTGGAGCTAATGCTGATAAGCGTATTCCGGTTACACCTACACAACAAAAACAAGCCTTAGCTAAATTATATAGTTATGTGACTGGACAATCTGTTTCTACAGATTTGCCTGCTCATATTGACGAAAGCATTCAAAAAGTAGCTTCAGAATTGAAGAAAGCTGGAAGCAATGCTGTAGTGGTTACTGGTATCAATGATGTCAATGCCCAAACAGTTGCTTTAGAAATTAATGCTGCTTTAGGAAGTAAAGCTTTTGACCCTGCTACGCCAGTAAAAACAAGACAAGGTAGTGATAAGGACGTCATGGCTTTAGTAGCTGACATGAAAGCTGGTAAAGTTGGTGCGATTATCATGAGTGGTGTGAATCCACTTTACACCTTACCAAATGCAAAGGAATTTGCTGAAGGATTAAAACAAACAGAATTGTCTATCACCTTCTCAATGAAAGCGGATGAGACAGCTTCTGAATCACAATATATTGCTGCAGCACCTCACTACTTAGAATCTTGGGGTGATGTAGAACTTAAAAAAGGTCATTTTGGTTTAACACAACCAACCATCCGTCCGTTATTTAACACACGTCAGTTTCAAGATGCGTTGTTAAAATGGTCAGGTAGCGATCTTTCTTACTACGATTTTATCAAAGAAAACTGGAATACAGGTGTACTTGGTGGTGCTTCATTCAATCAAGCATTACATGATGGTATGTTTGTAGCGACTGGTTTAACTGGTATGTTGGCATCTGGTCCACAATCAGCACCGGAAGGTGATGTTGCTGGTCAAACCATGACTGCTTCTTCAGGAGGTGCTGCTGCGAGAGCCTTAGCTTCTGCTGCAAAAAGCAACGGCATGGAGTTACAACTCTATACTAAAACAGGTATGGGAGATGGACAACAAGCTAATAACCCTTGGTTACAAGAGTTCCCTGATCCAATTACAAGAACAACATGGGATAACTACGTCACTGTTTCTAGTACCGATGCGAAAAAATTAGGTATTAAAAACTGGCATGTTGCTAATGGTGGTCTTAATGGTAGCTTGGTAGAATTAACGGTTAATGGTCAGAAAATGACTGTTCCTGCAATCATTCAACCAGGTCAAGCAACAGGTTCTTTAGGGATGTCGTTTGGTTACGGACGTAGAAAAGGTCTTAAAGAAGAAATGCAAACGGGTGTTAACGCTTACCCATTCTACACGAACTTTAATAACGTTCAGGACGTATCTGTAAAAGTTGTTGCTGGAGAGCATGAGTTTGCATGTGTTCAGTTGCACAACACCTTAATGGGTCGTGGTGATATCATCAAGGAAACCACACTTGAAATTTTCAATACAAAAGATAAGGAATACTATAATGCAGTTCCTAAAGTATCTTTAAATCATATAGAAACGCCTGTAACGTCTCCTGATGTTGATTTATGGGATGAGTTTGACAGATCTATTGGACATCACTTTAACCTGTCTATAGACCTTAACGCGTGTACCGGTTGTGGTGCTTGTGTTATTGCATGTCACGCTGAGAACAACGTTCCTGTTGTAGGAAAATCTGAAGTAAGACGTAGTAGAGATATGCACTGGTTGCGTATTGATAGATACTACTCTTCTGAAGATACCTTTACTGGAGATATCAACAAGAAAGAGGCTGCAAATGGCTTAACTGGTGATACTGGTATTCAGAATACCTTACATGAAATGGAAATTGCGGCTGACAATCCTCAAGTTGCTTTCCAACCTATCATGTGTCAGCATTGTAACCACGCACCTTGTGAAACTGTATGTCCTGTGGCTGCAACGTCTCACGGACGTCAAGGTCAAAACCATATGGCGTATAACCGTTGCGTTGGTACACGTTACTGTGCAAACAACTGTCCTTATAAAGTACGTCGTTTCAACTGGTTCTTGTATAACAAAAATGATGAGTTTGATTACCACATGAACAATGATCTTGGTCGTATGGTATTGAATCCTGATGTTGTTGTACGTTCTCGTGGTGTGATGGAAAAATGTTCTATGTGTATCCAAAAAACACAGAAAACAATTCTTGATGCTAAGCGCGATGGCCGTGAAATTAAGGATGGCGAATTCCAAACAGCTTGTTCTGCGGCTTGTGGCACTGGAGCAATGGTATTTGGAGATATCAATGATAAAGAAAGTAAAGTTGCGAAACTTAAAGAAGATAAACGTATGTATCACTTACTGGAATACGTTGGGACAAAACCAAACGTACAGTATCACACTATAGTGAGAAATACAACCGAAGCATAAAAATTAATTAAGAAATAATTCTAAAAGCATTATGGCGTCTCATTACGAAGCACCTATTAGAAGACCTTTAGTTAGAGGTGAAAAATCATACCACGACGTATCCGTGGATATAGCTAAGCCTGTAGAAGGAAAAGCCAATAAGTCGTGGTGGATAGTTTTTTCTATCTCGCTTCTTGCCTTCCTTTGGGGTATTGGTTGTATCATTTATACCATCTCAACAGGGATTGGTGTTTGGGGTCTAAATAAAACCATTGGTTGGGCCTGGGACATTACCAATTTCGTTTGGTGGGTAGGTATCGGTCACGCGGGAACCCTGATTTCAGCAGTATTGTTATTGTTCCGTCAGAAGTGGCGTATGGCAATTAACCGTTCTGCGGAAGCGATGACAATTTTCGCGGTTGTTCAAGCCGGTTTGTTCCCACTTATTCACATGGGTCGTCCATGGTTAGCATATTGGGTATTACCAATTCCGAATCAATTTGGTTCCTTATGGGTAAACTTTAACTCGCCTTTACTTTGGGACGTGTTTGCAATTTCTACGTACTTATCGGTATCACTAGTATTCTGGTGGACTGGTTTATTACCTGATTTTGCAATGTTAAGAGATAGAGCGGTGAAACCTTTCCAAAAGAAAATCTACTCTTTATTGAGTTTCGGTTGGTCAGGAAGAGCGAAAGATTGGCAACGTTTTGAAGAAGTATCTTTGGTTCTTGCAGGTTTAGCAACACCACTTGTACTTTCTGTACACACGATTGTATCCTTTGACTTCGCAACGTCGGTAATTCCAGGATGGCATACCACCATTTTCCCTCCATACTTCGTTGCTGGAGCGGTATTCTCCGGATTCGCGATGGTAAACACGCTTTTGATCATTATGAGAAAAGTAGTGAGCCTTGAAGATTATATCACTATTCAGCATATTGAATTGATGAACATCGTTATCATGATTACGGGTTCTATCGTAGGTGTGGCTTATATTACTGAGTTGTTTATCGCATGGTATTCAGGAGTAGAGTATGAGCAATATGCCTTCTTAAATAGAGCAACCGGACCTTACTGGTGGGCGTATTTATTAATGATGACGTGTAACGTGTTCTCGCCACAATTTATGTGGTTCAAGAAATTGAGAACGAGTATTATGTTTTCATTCTTTATCTCTATCGTGGTAAACGTTGGGATGTGGTTTGAGCGTTTCGTAATTATCGTAACCTCATTACACAGAGATTATTTACCATCATCATGGACAATGTTCCAACCAACATTTGTTGATATCGGAATTTTCATAGGAACCATTGGATTCTTCTTTGTATTGTTCTTACTATATGCACGTACATTCCCTGTAATTGCACAAGCAGAGATCAAAACTATTTTGAAATCATCAGGTCAGAGCTACAAGTCTATTAGAGATTCAGGCGGAAGCTTGGTAGGTACAGGTTCTGATCCTCGTACTCATAAAGTTGTTGCTAACACATCAACCGCTACACCACATGATCCTAAAGCTATCGATAAGCTTATGGCGAGTGTAGGAACTTTTGATCCGTTGACGCAAACTAAAGACGACTTACAGCAAATTAATGGAATAGACGCAAAAATGGAGGAAACTCTTAACGGTATCGGTATCTATTCTTACTTGCAAGTAAGTAAAATGACTAAGAGAGAATATGACTTGTTAGACGAGATTACGGCATCTTCCCCAGGAAGAGCAGAACGTGATGATTGGGCAGAACAAGCAAGAACATTAATTAACAACCAATAGTAGTATGGAAGTATCTTCAAAAGTTATTCACGCTATTTATACAGATGATGATGTCTTAATGGCTGCCGTTAAGAAAGTAAGGGCAGAACGATATCACATTGAAGAAATATACACCCCTTTTCCAGTACACGGATTAGACAAAGCAATGGGATTGGCACCAACGAGATTGGCAATTACAGCTTTTATTTACGGATGTATCGGTCTTGCAGTTGCTTCTGCTATGATGCATTTTATCATGATTGAAGATTGGCCACAAAACATTGGTGGAAAACCAAGTTTTAGCTATATCGAAAACATGCCAGCATTCGTTCCAATTATGTTTGAGTTGACGGTGTTTTTCGCGGCGCATTTAATGGTAATCACATTTTACTTACGCAGTAGAATCTGGCCTTTTAAAGAAGCTGAAAACCCAGATGTAAGAACAACAGATGATCATTTCTTAATGGAAATCACTGCTGGAAACAATGTTGATGAGCAGTTTGATATGTTAAGAAATACAGGAGCAGTAGAAGTTACCTTAATTGATAAAGCACACTAATACAAATGAAAAGCTTACTTAAATTAGTAGTATTGATGGTGGTTTTGATCTCTTTTGCATCATGCCAAAACAACTCGAAGCCAAATTATCAGTATTTCCCAGATATGTATGAGCCATTAGGATATGAATCTTATGGTGAAGTAGATTTTTTACCTGACGGAATGGTATCAAGATTACCAGCAGAAGGTTCAGTAGCAAGAGGCCACAAACCTTTTGATATTGATGGTACGTTAGAAGGTTATGATCTTGCAAAAGCGACATTAAAAAATCCTTTAGATTCTACACAACTTGACGCTCCAAGAGGTGGTCAGTTATATGATATTTATTGCGCAGTTTGTCATGGTAAAAATGGTGACGGACAAGGTAATTTAGTTAAACGTGAGAAAATTCTTGGTGTTCCTGCTTTTAACGATGCAGGAAGAGCATTGACTGAAGGAAGTATTTACCATACCATTCACTATGGCAAAAACGTCATGGGGTCTTATGCTAACCAATTGAACGAAGAAGAGCGTTGGCAAGTTGTGGATTACGTGATGCAACTTAAATCAGAATTAGGAGGAAGTCAGACTGTTAAAGATTCAATATAGATATGTACACAATTTCAAATAGATTAAAGACATTTTCCATCATCCTTATCGTCCTAGGTGTTTTAGGAGTGGCTTATGGTTTTATGACATCTCATAAATCTTTAGACGAAGTTAAAACGATGCTGGCTCATGGTGATGGTCACGAAACAGCTGCAGATACACATGTAGTTGCTGGTGCTGAGAACCACGCTGAAACGTCTACTGAAGGAGCTTCACATGAAGCTAAGGCAGAAGCTGATCATGGATCTCATGATGATGAGCACGCAGCACACGTTCAAGAACAATTGGCAAAAAGACCTTGGTCAGCAATGTATGTTGCAGCCTTTTTCTTTATGATGATTGCATTAGGTGTATTAGCATTTTATGCGATTAACGTGGCGGCACAATCAGGTTGGTCTCCATTACTTAACCGTGTCATGGAAGGTATTACTGCCTACTTATTGCCTGGTGCTATTATCGTAGTTGCTATTGCAGTAGGATCACATTACATCGGTCACCATAATGAAATCTTTATTTGGATGAACCCTGAAGTGGTTGCTGAAGATAAATTGATTCAAAATAAATCTGGCTATTTAAATATTACATGGTTCGTTGTAAGAGCTATTATATTTATTGCAGGTTGGGCTGGGTATAGACATTTTGCTCGCAAATTCTCTATTGCTCAAGATACCGCTGAACCAGGAGATAAGAAAAACTTTATTAAATCATTTAGAATTGCTGCTGCATTCTTAGTGTTCTTCATTTACACGGAATCAATCATGTCTTGGGACTGGATTATGAGTGTTGACCCACACTGGTTTAGTACCTTATTTGGTTGGTATGTATTGGCAGGAATGCTTGTAAGTGGTGTTACTGTTATCGCTATGGTAACTGTATTCTTAAAATCTTTAGGACATTTACCTTTAGTTAATGATAGTCATATCCATGACTTAGCTAAGTACATGTTCGGATTTAGTGTATTATGGACGTATTTATGGTTCTCACAATTCATGTTGATCTGGTATGCTAACATCCCAGAAGAGGTGACGTACTTCATCACACGAATTGAAGATTATAATTTACCATTCTTTGGAATGTTGGTTCTTAATTTCGTATTCCCATTATTACTTTTAATGAACAGCGATTTTAAACGTATTCCATGGTTTGTGATGATGTGTGGTGTCCTAATTTTAGTAGGTCATTATATTGATATCTTCGTTATGATTATGCCGGCAACTGCAGGTGATCAATGGTTCATCGGAATACCTGAAATAGGATCTATTCTATTATTTGGTGGCCTATTCTTATTGGTAGTGTTTTCATCATTGGCTAAAGCGCCTTTAACAGTGAAGAATAACCCATTTATCAAAGAGAGCGAACATTTCCATTATTAATAACAATATATAAAGAAGAGAAACGACAATGACTGCTTTATTTACAATTTTCATAGTACTTTTCGTAGCGGTAGCTATCTGGCAAATGGTCAAAATATTTGATCTTTCTCAAGTTAGTACCGACTCCAATAGTGGAATTGCAACAGATTACGATAATAAAATCAATGGCTACTTAATGATGGGCTTCTTAGGGTTCATTTATGCCATTACTATTATTTCTTTTGTAAAATGGGGACATTTACCATTAATGTCCAATGCTGCATCAGAACATGGTTCTGAAGTAGACAACCTGATGATGATTTCCATGGCTGTGATTTTTACAGTACAAATCATCACTCAATTCCTACTACATTACTTCGCTTTTAAATATAGAGGCGAAAAAGGGAAAAAAGCCCTATTCTTTGCTGATAACAATACTTTAGAAGCAATTTGGACTATTATTCCTGTAATCGTTTTAGCAGGTTTGATCATCTACGGTTTATTTACTTGGACTTCTATCATGAATATTGATGAAGATGCCGACCCAATGGTTGTTGAAATTTATGGTCAACAATTTAATTGGACTGCCCGTTATGCAGGAGAGGATAACGTATTAGGTATGGCTAACGTAAGATTGATTGATATGGATAAGGCTAACGTCTTAGGTATTGATGAATCTGACCCTAATGCACAAGACGATATTATTGTTAAGGAATTACACTTACCTGTTGGGAAACCAGTAGTTTTTGAAATTCGTTCTCAAGATGTATTACACTCTGTATACATGCCTCACTTTAGAGCTCAAATGAACTCTGTTCCTGGAATGATTACTAAGTTTGGATTTACTCCAACCATCACTACTAAGGAGATGCGTGAAAACCCAGATATGATTGAGAAGGTTAAAAACATCAACAATCTGCGTGCAGAGAAAAGTAAAGAGTTAATGGCTAAAGGTGAAGAACCTTTAGATCCTTATGAGTTCCATTACTTATTGCTTTGTAACAAGATTTGTGGGAAATCTCACTATAATATGCAAATGAATATTATCGTGGAAACCCAAGAAGAGTATGACGCTTGGATTAAAGAGCAAGCAACCTTCAAAGAATCATTGAAATAATAACAAAAATCGTTTTTAAAAAGTATATATAGATTATGTCAACACACGCAGTAGATACTCACGCACACGACGACGATCACGGACATCATCACAAAGAAACCTTTGTAACTAAGTATATCTTTAGTCAAGATCATAAAATGATCGCGAAACAATACCTTTTAACTGGTACTATCATGGGTATCATTGGGGTTTTGATGTCGATCATGTTCCGTATTCAAATTGCATGGCCAGAAGAGCCAAACGTACTTTTTGAGGCGTTATTAGGCAAATGGGCACCAGGTGGTGTTATGGATGCTGATATTTATTTGGCATTAGTTACCATTCACGGTACCATCATGGTATTCTTCGTATTAACTGCTGGTTTGAGTGGAACCTTTAGTAACTTATTGATTCCGTTGCAAATTGGAGCACGAGATATGGCTTCTGGATTCTTGAACATGGTTTCTTATTGGTTATTTTTCCTTTCAAGTGTCATCATGTTAATCTCATTATTTGTTGAAGCAGGACCTGCGGCAGCTGGATGGACAATTTATCCTCCATTAAGTGCATTGCCAATGGCTCAAGGTGGTTCAGGTATGGGTATGACCTTATGGTTAATCTCTATGGCTATCTTTATTGCTTCTTCATTATTAGGATCATTAAACTACATCGTTACGGTTATTAACATGCGTACCAAAGGAATGAGCATGACGCGTTTGCCTTTAACAATTTGGGCATTCTTCGTAACTGCAATCATTGGTGTGGTAGCGTTCCCAGTATTATTTGCTGCAGCTTTATTATTGATCATGGATAGAAGTTTTGGTACGTCCTTCTTCTTATCTGATATCTTTATTCAAGGTGAAGTATTACATTACCAAGGTGGTTCACCAGTACTTTTTGAACACTTATTCTGGTTCTTAGGTCACCCTGAAGTATATATTGTAATCTTACCTGCAATGGGACTTGTGTCTGAAATTATGGCGGCAAACTCACGTAAACCAATCTTTGGATACCGTGCGATGGTTGCTTCTATTTTAGCGATCGCATTCTTATCAACTATTGTTTGGGGTCACCATATGTTCGTTTCAGGAATGAACCCATTCTTAGGATCTGTATTTACATTTACAACTTTATTGATCGCAATTCCATCTGCAGTAAAAGCATTTAACTGGATTACGACCATATGGAAAGGTAATCTTCAGATGAACCCTGCCATGTTATTCTCTATCGGATTCGTATCAACGTTTATAACTGGAGGTTTAACAGGAATCATTCTTGGAGATAGTGCCTTAGATATTAACGTTCACGATACCTATTTCGTTATTGCCCACTTCCATTTAGTAATGGGTATCTCAGCAATTTACGGGATGTTTGCAGGAGTTTACCACTGGTATCCTAAAATGTTCGGTAGAATGATGAATAAGAACTTAGGGTATATCCACTTCTGGGTAACTGCAATTTGTGCTTATGGTGTATTCTTCCCAATGCACTTTATTGGAATGGCAGGTTTACCAAGACGTTACTATACCAACTCAGCGTTCCCATTATTTGATGATTTAGCTGATGTAAACGTTGTTATTACAGTTTTCGCAATTATCGGTGGTATTGTTCAAATCGTTTACTTATACAACTTCTTCGTTAGTATCTTCTACGGTAAGAAAGCTATACAAAATCCATGGAGATCAACTACTTTGGAATGGACTACACCTGTAAAACATATCCACGGTAACTGGCCAGGAGAAATTCCTCACGTATACCGTTGGTCTTATGACTACAGTAAGCCAGGACATGACGATGATTTCGTACCTCAAAACGTGCCTTTAAAAGAAGGAGAAGAGGAATTACAACACTAAAATAGACGCTGCACAAGCAGAATTCTATTAACACATATTAAAAGACCTTTAGATTGAGACAATCATTCTAAAGGTCTTTTTTGTTATATTTGCTTTGTTTAATTGATGAATAGTTTATTGATTAATCTGAATATTTTTAAAAGAAATTCTCACGCTTGTGGGAAGTGCCATGAACGACAACCTCAATCCATCCAACGAACACTTTTCTCCTGAAGAATTTGATGTCGAGAAAAAATTAAGACCCTTATCCTTTGATGATTTCTCCGGTCAGGATCAGGTTTTGGAGAATCTGAAAATATTTGTTGAAGCCGCTAACCTAAGAAATGAAGCCTTGGACCATACCTTGTTCCACGGCCCTCCAGGACTTGGTAAAACTACCTTAGCGCATATTTTAGCGAGTGAGTTAGGCGCTAATATTAAAGTAACTTCAGGGCCAGTATTGGACAAGCCAGGTGATCTTGCGGGCCTTTTAACAAATCTTGAAGAGCGCGATGTGTTGTTTATTGATGAAATCCATCGGTTGAGTCCCATTGTGGAAGAGTACTTGTATTCCGCCATGGAAGACTATAAAATTGACATCATGATTGAGTCTGGACCTAATGCAAGAACGGTTCAAATTAATTTGAATCCGTTTACGTTAATCGGTGCCACCACTCGTTCAGGTTTATTGACGTCGCCAATGCGGGCACGTTTCGGAATTCAAAGCAGATTACAATATTATAACACGGAATTATTAACTACCATTACCCAACGTAGTGCCTCAATTTTGAACGTTCCTATTTCTATGGAAGCTGCTATTGAGATTGCAGGTCGCAGTAGGGGAACACCCCGTATCTCCAATGCGCTATTGCGTCGTGTGCGCGATTTTGCACAGATTAAAGGTAATGGAAGTATAGATATTGCCATTGCGAAATTCGCCCTTAAAGCGTTGAATGTGGATGCGCACGGACTTGATGAAATGGACAACAAGATCTTAGTGACCATTATTGATAAGTTCAAAGGCGGACCAGTGGGGATTACAACCTTGGCGACCGCTGTCAGTGAAAGCGCCGAAACTATAGAAGAAGTGTATGAGCCGTTTTTAATTCAACAAGGGTTTATAATGCGTACGCCTCGTGGAAGGGAAGTAACGGATCTGGCATATAAACATCTTGGGAAAATTAAAGGAGGAATACAAGGCGGATTGTTCAGCTAAAGACTGAAAATGATTCCAAGGTAGTCTTGATAATTTAAAACGCTACATACAGTCATACCAAAACTAATCAGTGTAAAGAGATGCCCGAAATGCAAACAAAAAATGAAATTCCATCAGTTCCGTTGATTCATTTTTTGAAGCATTCTTTAAATATCCTTAAAAACCCATTGCCTTTCCATCATGCCAATTTTAATGCTAAAGGCGATACCTTTAAATTGAGGATTGGCTTTTCTAACGAAATTGTTTTTTCCCGTGATGCTGCTTTTGCAGAATACGTACTTCAAAAGAATCATAAAAATTATAAAAAATCCACAATCCAAACGGTTGACTTGGTCAAATATGTGGGCCGTGGACTTTTGACTTCAGAGGGCGAATTGTGGAAAAAACAACGCCAATTAATCCAACCGGCTTTTCATAAATCGCAACTTGCCAATTTAATGGGGAAAGTACAAGCGGCTATACAGTCTGAGTACAAACACATCCAACCCGGTAAAACGATGGATGTTTTTCCGATTTTAAACAATCTGGCATTTCAAACCGTAGTTAAATCGTTATTCAGTAGTGCGGCAACTACTGAAGATATAAGTCGATTACAATTTATCACTGAAGCTGCTCAAAAAATGCTCGTTAGAGAACTTAGGCAACCCTATTTAGGGTGGTGGTTTACCGTAAGTGGCACTATTGAAAAGCATTTGCAACTGACCCGCGAAGCACGACAAATCCTCAAAAACATCGTAAAAACGAGAAGGGATGCTAACGTACGTCATGACGATTTGCTTGATATGCTATTGGATGCGCGTTATGAAGATGGTACGTTTATGGATGAGGAACAACTCATTGATGAAATCTTAATTCTGTTTACAGCAGGGCATGAGACGACCTCAAATGCGTTGACCTTTATATTTCAGCTCTTGGCAAAACATCCTGAATGGCAAGACCGAATTTATGAGGAAAGTCTGCAGACCAGCAAAAATTCTGATGATTTGATGCAAGTGGTAATGTCGTCAAAAATATGCCAACAGGTTATTGAAGAGTCGATGCGCTTGTATCCGCCAGTTTACTTTATTGATCGGGTGAATATAGAGGAAGATGAATTTAACAAGCTCTTATTCAAAAAAAGGTCAAATTTGTTATTTTCAATTTATGAAATCCATCGTCATCCTGATTTATGGGAAAACCCAGACAATTTTTTACCAGAGCGATTTAATGAAGGCGGGCGTAAATTCTCATCACAGTATTTTCCATTTGGAGCAGGCCCAAGAAAATGTATAGGAAATAACTTTGCCATGTTTGAAATGATTTTGGCGGTAACAGAATTAATTCGGAACTATAAAATCTATCCTGAATTCGAATCGATTGAAATAACGCCGTTAATCACCTTAAAACCAAAGAATGCATTGTTGAGATTTGAAAGACGGGTGTAAGGTGTCTGTCTGCTAAATGTCAAGCTTAAGGTAGTCGATTGTTGTCAAGTTAAGCAAAACAAGAATGTTGTCGGCTGAGCGCACACAGGAATCACCAACGATATGGCGCGTAGATTTGAAGAGCATCAGCTTGGAAAAAATAAAGAATGTTATACCTTTAAAAAAAGGCCGGTCATCATGGAGTTTCATCAGGAATTTAATGATGTGTTACAAGCCATTTATTTTGAAAAGAAACTAAAAGGGTGGACAAGAGCAAAAAAGAAAGCACTGATTGACGGCGATTTTGATAGATTGCAAATATTATCGGAATGTCGGAATGCGACGCATTATAAATATGGACCTGAAAAGGGAAAGTAAGGGCTTCGACTGCGCTCAGCCTGACAGGGGCTTCGACAGAGCTTAGTCTTACAAGGGCTTCGACTGCGCTCAGCCTGACAGGGGCTTCGACTGCGCTCAGCCTGACAAAAAAAATGAGACAGCGCTCAGCCTGACAAAAAATTTGATTGCCACCAAGCTCATAGAAATAAACAAACTAAAGAGTGAATAATAAATCCAAATACAGCCAACTCATAAAGGAAGAAGCAAAACGCCTCGGTTTTTTATCGTGTGGGATCAGCGAAGCACAATTTCTTGAAGAGGAAGCGCCACGCTTGGAACGCTATCTTAAGAACAATATGCATGGGGAGATGCACTACATGGAAAACCATTTTGATAAACGGTTGGACCCAACAAAACTTGTGGAGGGTTCAAAATCTGTAGTTTCTTTGTTATTGAATTATTTTCCTGAAGCGCAACAAACGGAAAATAGCTTTAAGCTTTCCAAATATGCTTACGGTACGGACTACCATTTTGTAATTAAGGACAAGCTAAAATCGCTGTTAAACTTTATTCAAGAGGAAATTGGCGAAGTTCATGGTCGCGCGTTTACAGATTCTGCTCCTGTTTTGGATAAGGCTTGGGCCGCAAAATCAGGTTTGGGTTGGATTGGCAAGCACACTAATTTATTGACACAACAAGTCGGCTCCTTTTATTTTGTGGCAGAACTAATCATTGATCTCGATTTAGAATATGATCATGCAACGACGGATCATTGTGGCACCTGCACAAGATGCATCGATGCTTGCCCTACACAAGCCATTACGGAACCGTATGTTGTTGATGGGAGTAAGTGTATTTCCTATTTCACAATCGAATTAAAGGAAAAAATTCCAACCGAATTTAAAGGTAAATTTGATGATTGGATGTTTGGCTGTGATATATGTCAAGATGTGTGCCCTTGGAATCGTTTTTCAAAAGCACATAATGAGCCTTTATTTAATCCGCATCCAGAATTACTATCGATGACTAAAAAAGATTGGGAAGAAATTACCGAAGATGTATTCAGGGACCTTTTTAAGAAATCTCCAGTAAAACGGACCAAGTTTGAAGGATTAACACGAAATATTGAATTCCTGAGAGAACAGTAGACTTAAACTTTTTTTGTTAGAATTTTGGATTGCATAAGATCAATCTAAAATGCAATGGACTAAGAATTAATGAAGATGATACTATTGTTTTCGAAAGTCAAACCTCAAACCTCAGACCCAACTAATTATACCAAACAGGCGTCGGTTTCCCCAAATCGAAACTTTGAAAGCCAAAATCTTCAGTTTCAAAAGCATTGGCTTTAAAAATATTCTCGCCTTGCCCAGGTATTTTAGGGTAGAATGAAAATGATAACTGAAAGGAACTGAACACCAAATAATCATTTCGGATTATAAAACCTGCCCCAATTGAAGAGTAGACTTTGCTTTTCCTAATAGAGGTGCCTTCATTGCCCAACGACGCAGCACTAAAATTAAAATACGGATTTAATCGAAATCCCCACAATTCCATCGGCGAGTAGAATTGCGTTTGTAAAGACAAGACATATTTTTTAGTACCCATAAGGTCGCTATCAAAACCTTGAATGCCGGCGCCATCGTTAAGGTCAAAATTATTATCATAAACACCTCTAAATTTGTTGTGATGATTGATGGTAAGTCGGTCGCCTTCTGAGTCCAATCTATTGGTACCAATAAGGATTTGAGGTTTTATAAATTGGCGCATTTTCCAATTTTTACCTAAAGAAATTAAATTTGTAAAGTAATTAGCCTGTAAGGAAATGGTGGTTTGTTCGAGGTGGCTGTTATCAACAAAACTTCCAACTTCAAAATTGGTGCTTAAATACCCCCAATTAAAATAATCCCCATGGGATGCCTTAAGGCCAATATACATGCGGTCATGCTGGTTTTTTCTTTGGTAGCCGCCTGTGACGCCGTAAATAGTACCAATAGGGACATCCTCAATAATGCCATCCCTAAAAATATAATCGTCTTTAATAAACTGACGCGACGCAATACCCACAGTTCCTAAATAAAACGATTCATTGGCAAAATAACCTACCTCATCAAAATCTGCTGATGGCCGTTCTCTATAGCCCACATGTAAATAGCGCAGACTGGTTATGAGGTTTGTGGTACGTTCCTTTTCTGAATTTCCTTTAAAGAGTTGGTAAGCATGCCCGCCCCAGAAATCTTGGGTTAAATATCTAAAAGGTTGTAAGTTCTCTTCAATATCTTCTGGACCTAAGTATTCTTTCCGGTATTGTTCATCGAGGTAGATCCCGCCTGCCCATCGCGTTAAAGCGGAATAGAAGGGACGTTCGATTTTTAAAAGCTTCGTGTAATAACCATTCAAATCTATCTTATAGCCCAAAGACGTCTTGATAAAGGTGTTTTGGAAATTAGGCACCGTATAACTCATATCATAGCCATAGTTGCCGTCTTCCAAACTTTTAAGAACGCTATTGTTGAATTCGTGGCCAAAGCCCAAAAAGTTCCGATTTTTTAGTTTCAACTTTGTTTTTGAGGTTGATGCTGTAGCTGACGGAATCATGCTCCAAGAATCTAACACTTCAACGTGCAGGTCTACAGAATCTTTTGAAGTTTCCGCATTTTTGGCAGTAATCTGAACACGTCTTATATAGTTTTGGGAGCGCAACAATCGCTCACTTTCCCGAACCAATAACGGGTCTAAGGGCGTGTGTTTTTTTACCAGTAACGTGTTTCTTATCGCAAAGGCCTTGGTTTTAATGTGGATGAAGTTGCCGGTTTTTTCTATCCAACTATTAGCAGTTTGTGTACTGTCTGTAAATGAAAACCCAAAAGGATCATGACTTGTGATATTGATGTTCCTGATAATTTTACCTTCAAATGGCGTAAAGTCTTGTCGTGGACGATTTTTGGGCGCATTGACAGGCTTCTTTGTGGTCGATCGGAAAATAAGTTTGTGAAGCGATTTTGTGAACTTTCGTTTTTGTGAATAGGTCTCTATTTTTTCATACAGGTTAACAGAGTCTTTCTCGGTAATGTTATCCTGTGCGATAACCAAACCATGACCTAAGAAAAAGAGAGTTATAAAAATTAATATTTTTAATGGCATGGACACAAAGGGGATTCAAAATCTCACCTGCAAATATAATCCATTTGAAGGCTTCAAAATCAAAATTATAACGCAGCTAAACTATTTAATATTTACTAAAATCAGGAGTTTTAAATCGCAAATCTTTAACTCTTTTAAGTCTTGTTTTACATATAATTGTGCGCTAAATAAATTTAAGTAATTCCAATTAATGTCCTATATCATTTCTCCTAAAACGCTTACCTTTGTTTCTTCGCTAAAATTTTAAAATATATGAGCAAGCAGAGCAAACGTAGAGAGGCATTAGTATATCACGCAAAACCAACACCTGGTAAAATTCAGGTTGTTCCTACAAAAAAATACGCAACACAACGCGATTTATCTTTGGCGTATTCGCCAGGGGTTGCAGAACCTTGTTTGGAGATAGCTAAAGATGTCAACAACGTTTATAAATATACAGCCAAGGGTAACTTGGTAGCCGTAATTTCTAATGGTACCGCTGTTTTAGGATTGGGAAATATTGGTCCTGAGGCTTCTAAACCTGTAATGGAAGGAAAAGGCTTACTTTTTAAGATATTTTCTGATATTGATGTGTTTGATATTGAGGTCAATACTGAAAATGTAGAAGAATTTATCCAAACGGTAAAAATGATTGCGCCAACTTTTGGAGGTATCAATTTAGAGGATATTAAAGCGCCAGAAGCTTTTGAAATAGAGCGTCGTTTAAAGGCAGAATTGGATATTCCTGTAATGCATGATGACCAACATGGCACCGCAATTATATCTGCGGCAGCGTTATTAAACGCCTTAGAACTTGCAGATAAAAAGATTGAAGATGTTCAAATTGTCATCAGTGGTGCAGGTGCAGCGGCTATTTCATGTACCCGTTTATACCAAGCTTTTGGAGCAAAACGCGAAAATATTGTGATGACAGACAGTAAAGGTGTGATCAGACAAACCAGAACGGATCTCACTTCAGAAAAAGCAGAATTTGCAACCCATCGCGATATTGAAACATTAGAGGATGCAATGCATAACTCAGATGTTTTTATAGGACTGTCGACTTCAAACATTCTATCTCCAGAAATGTTATTGTCTATGGCTGACAACCCTATTGTCTTCGCTTTGGCCAATCCAGATCCTGAAATTGACTATGAATTAGCGATTGCAACACGTAAGGACGTTATTATGGCGACAGGCCGTTCTGACCATCCTAACCAAGTAAATAACGTACTCGGATTTCCATATATTTTTAGAGGCGCTCTTGATGTAAGGGCTACTAAAATCAATGAAGCTATGAAAATGGCTGCGGTGACTGCACTTGCTAATTTGGCAAAACAAAATGTACCAGAGCAGGTTAACATCGCTTATGGAGAGACGCATTTAACCTTTGGAAGGGAGTATATTATACCAAAACCTTTCGACCCAAGATTAATTGCTGAAGTGCCACCAGCAGTTGCAAAAGCAGCTATGGAAAGTGGCGTTGCGAAAGAATATATTACTGATTGGGATAAATACCGCGACAGTTTATTGGAGCGTTTGGGCTCTGATAATAAAATTGTACGCTTGTTGACCAACCGTGCAAAAATGAATCCGAAACGTGTGGTTTATGCCGAGGCTGATCATTTAGCAGTACTAAAAGCAGCACAAATAGCTTATGATGAGGGAATTGCTATTCCTATTTTACTTGGTAGAAAGGAAACCATCTTAAGCTTAATGGCAGAAATTGAATTTGATGCCAATGTTGAAATCATCGACCCTAAAACGGATGATGAAGAAAAACGCCGCAATAGGTATGCGCAGGTGTATTGGTCACAACGTAAGCGTAAAGGCGCAACGCTTTATTCGGCACAAAAACTGATGAGGGAGCGCAATTATTTTGCGGCAATGATGGTTAATGAAGGTGATGCAGATGCATTGATTTCTGGATATTCACGTAGTTATCCATCGGTTGTAAAACCAATGTTAGAACTTATCGGAATGGCAAAAGGGGCTACTCGTGTTGCCACGACTAACCTTATGATGACGCAACGTGGACCAATGTTCTTGAGTGATACCTCAATCAATATTGATCCGCCAGCTGAAGACATGGCTAAAATTGCACAAATGACCGCCAGAACGGTGAGAATGTTTGGCATGGAACCAGTTATGGCCATGATTTCCTTCTCAAACTTCGGGTCTTCTTCTAGTCCGAGAGCGACTAAAGTTAGAGATGCTGTTAAGATTTTACACGAAACAAATCCTGATTTGGTGGTAGATGGCGAATTGCAAACAGATTTCGCACTTAACCAAGACATGCTTCAAGAGCTGTTCCCATTTTCAAAATTGGCAGGAAGAAAAGTGAACACCCTAATTTTCCCAAGTTTGGATTCGGCAAACATCACCTACAAGCTTTTAAAGGAATTGAACAAAGCAGAATCTATTGGGCCAATCATGATGGGCATGCGCAAACCGGTGCACATTCTTCAATTGGACGCTAGTGTGGATGAAATTGTAAACATGACTGCAATTGCGGTTATTGATGCACAATATAAAGAACGAAAAGAGCAAGAAGCCAAAGCAGCTTTAGCGAAGGAATCAGCTTCGCAATGAAAATAATTTTATTACATTTGAGTTTAAACTAAAGCCATTTCATGATTACACATATCCAAGGAAAACTTGTTGAAAAAAATCTAACTGATGTTGTAATTGATTGCAATGGTGTAGGCTACCATATCAATATTTCATTGCACACCTATTCTCAGATTCCTGATGCTGAGAATTTAAAGCTATATACGTATCTGCAAGTGAAGGAAGATTCCCATACATTGTATGGGTTTTCTTCCATTGCTGAGCGTGAAATTTTCAAGCTTTTAATCTCGGTTAGTGGTGTGGGTTCCAGTACTGCACGCACCATGTTATCGTCACTAACTCCAAAGCAGGTGCGGGAAGGAATTGCGCATGGCGATGTGGCACTGATTCAGTCTATTAAAGGCATTGGCGCTAAAACTGCTGCACGTGTTATTTTAGATTTGAAGGATAAAGTGCTAAAAGTATATGACATCGATGAACTTTCTGTGGTTCAAAACAATACTCATAAAGATGAAGCGTTATCTGCATTAGAAGTTCTTGGATTTGCGCGAAAGCAAGCAGAACGAGTAGTCGATAAAATTGTTGCCAACCAACCAGATGCCAATGTAGAAGTGATTATAAAGGCGGCACTAAAAAATTTATAAACGATTTTGAGCACAACTAACCCAAGCTTATTACAGTTAAGAAAACGTTTATGGCTTATCGTCATAACCCTGTTTATAAGTCACCTTGGGTTTTCGCAAGAAACGCCGCCAACTCAAGATAGCACAAAAACCGGCTATGCGTTAGGCAGTATTAAAATGCCTAATCCGAACAGTATTGTTTCAAAATATACGTATGATCCTATTACAGATCGGTATATCTACACCCAATCTGTTGGACGTTTTAACATCAATTATCCGCTCATTTTAACGCCGACGGAATATCAAAAATTGGTGCTTGAAGAAAATCTCAAAAATTATTACAAACAAAAGGTTGACGCTGCTGAAGGTCGAAAAGACGGTACTGATGCACAGCAAAAGAATCTACTCCCTGAGTTTTATGTCAATTCCGGATTTTTTGAAACCATTTTTGGAGGGAATACCATTGAGGTTGTTCCGCAAGGTTCGGTAGAAATGGATTTGGGAGTGCTGTTTACAAAACAGGATAATCCATCATTTTCACCACGTAACCGGAGCAATTTCACCTTCGATTTTGACCAACGTATCAGTTTGAGTTTGCTTGGTAAAGTTGGAACCCGACTCCAAGTCACCGCTAACTACGATACAGAATCGACCTTCGATTTTCAGAATTTAATCAAGTTGGAATACACCCCAACTGAAGATGATATTGTCAGAAAAATTGAGGTTGGTAACGTCAGCATGCCTTTAAATAGTTCGCTAATTACAGGAGCGCAGAGTTTATTTGGGGTGAAAACCGAATTGCAATTTGGGAAAACTCGTGTTACCGCGGTCTTCTCAGAGCAAAAATCGCAGTCGCGCTCTGTTGTCGCACAAGGCGGTGGCACCTTAGAAGAGTTTTCTTTCTATGCCCGCGATTATGATGAAAACCGACATTTTTTCCTCGCACAATATTTTAGGGATCGTTATGATGTTGCCCTACAACGTTACCCACATATCAACAGTAATGTTCAAATTACACGTATAGAAGTTTGGGTTACCAATAGGAGTAATCAAACGGATAATGTGCGTAATGTGGCCGCATTTCAAGATCTTGGGGAATCACAACGAGTAGGTTCTAATGTTAATATATTACAACCAGGTCCACTTCCTGATAATAAAAACAACGGCTTTGATCCTACGAATATTGGTGGTCCAGGTTCCAATTTAAACAGTGCGGTTAGAGACATTACAAGGGTACAACAAGGTATCAATATCCCGGCCAATGAAGGTTTCGATTTTGGTAAATTGGAAAATGCTAAAAAATTGATTGAAGGTTATGACTATACCCTTCAAACGCAATTGGGATATATTTCCTTAAATCAACGTTTGCTTAATGATGAAGTGTTGGCAGTAGCTTTCCAATATACGGTGGGGAATAAAGTTTATCAAGTGGGTGAATTTGCGAACGATGGGGTGGAAGCTACAGGTTCTTCTACAGATCCATCAACCGGAAATACGGTCATCAACAATAATAACTTGATCTTAAAAATGCTGAAAAGTGCGATCACGAATGTGAATCAGCCTATTTGGGATTTGATGATGAAAAATATCTATGATTCTGGTGCTTATCAATTAAGTCAGGAAGATTTTAAATTGAATATTTTCTATACGGAATCATCACCAGTGAACTACATAAAACCGGTAGCTGGAACAACATTCCCGCTTTATGACAATAACACTCCAGACCCCACGGATGATACACAGATTACCGAAACACCATTAATCCGACTTTTCCATTTGGACCGGTTGAACTTTAATAATGATCCTCAACAAAACGGGGATGGGTTTTTCGATTTCGTTCCCGGTGTTACAGTCCTGACCCAAAATGGCAAGATTATTTTCACAAAAGTAGAACCTTTCGGAAAATATCTCTTTGATGTTTTAGCCGATCCAGCTTATCCTTCAGATTATAATGATGCCACCTATGCCAACCCGAATCAAGAAAAGTATGTGTATGATTTGCTGTATAAAGGCACAAAAACGGCAGCTTTAGAGGAAGCAGATAAGAATAAGTTCCAGTTAAAAGGGCGTTACAAATCTTCAGGGAGCGATGGTATTGCCATTGGCGCTTTCAACGTTCCAAGAGGTTCTGTAAAAGTAACTGCAGGTGGTCGTGTGTTGGTTGAAGGCGTTGACTATACTGTAAATTATCAGTTAGGGCGTGTTGAAATTTTAGATCAAGCCTTAAAAGCTTCAAATACGCCGATTAATGTATCCGTAGAAAATAACGCAGTTTTCGGTCAACAGACCAAACGCTTTGCCGGAGTAAATGTGGAGCATCAGTTCAATGAGAATTTTGTATTGGGCGCAACATTCTTAAATCTGAGCGAACGGCCAATCACCCAAAAAGCAAATTACAATACAGAGTCCATCAACAATACAATTTTCGGACTTAATGGTAATTATTCTACTGAAGTGCCTTTCCTAACCCGTTTGGCCAATAAATTGCCAAATATAGATACTGATGTACCATCCAATCTTTCGGTAAGAGGGGAGTTTGCATACCTGCTTCCTGGTGCACCAAAAGGTACCAATTTTCAAGGGGAAGCTACAGCTTATGTTGATAATTTTGAAGGTTCACAGGGTAGTATCGATTTGCTTTCGCCTCAAGCTTGGTTTTTGTCAAGCCGTCCTAAAAATTTAGGCATCGCTCCAAATGAGGATGAAAATGGCATTCAAAACGGATTTAATAGAGCATTACTGAACTGGTACACGGTAGATCCTATTTTTTACAGTCCTCAAAGGCCAAGTGGAATTACTGATCAAGATGTTTCCAATCTCTACACGAGACGTGTGTATATAGATGAGATTTTCCCTGAGAGAGATTTGGTGCAGGGGCAAAGTACCGTCATTCCAACATTAGACTTGGCATTTTATCCTACTGAAAGAGGACCTTACAATTTCCAAACTCAAAACATTAATTTTCCTAATACATTAACATCGCCACAAGATAGCTGGGCGGGTATCACGCGTCAAATTACAAGTACAGATTTTGAACAGGCGAATGTGGAATATATCGAATTTTGGGTACAGGATCCATTCTTGGATAATCCATCCAACCCAGGAGGGAAATTGCTTTTAAATCTTGGAAATATTTCTGAAGATATCATTAAGGATGGTAAAAAGCAATATGAAAATGGACTTCCAGACAATGGTGATATCAGCGGATTAAACACTACCGAATTTGGAACTGTTGTGCCGCGTAATCAATCCTTGATTTATGCGTTTTCCAGTTTAGGCGCAGAACGTACAAACCAAGATGTGGGTTATGATGGGTATAATGACGATCAGGAGATTTTGGAGTTTGGCTCACAATTTGGCCCAGACCCATCAAATGATAACTATAAATACTTCCTTCAAGCGGAAGGAAATATTTTCGATCGTTATAAACAATACAACGGTACCGAGGGGAACTCGCCAGATATTTTCTCTGACACCAACCGTGGTTCTACTACGCAACCGGATGTTGAGGACATCAACAGAGATAACACAATGAATACCATTGATAGTTATTATGAGTATGAAGTTGATATTTCGCGTGCTAGTTTGGACAACCCGAACAACACGTTAATTAATGACGTTAAAACGAGAAACATCACCTTGCCTAATGGCGACAATAGAGATGTCAGATGGTACCAATTCCGTATTCCAATTGATAAATCTACAAGAGCTATCGGTGGTATTACGGATATCAGATCTGTACGTTTTGCAAGAATGTATCTTAAAGGCTTTACGCAACCTACCGTTATGCGTTTTGCATCGTTAGACTTGGTAAGAAGTGATTGGAGACGCTACACTTTAGACTTGGATAGTGATCCTGCAAATAATAGTTCAGATGCTTCCTTTAATGTGGGTGTGATTGGTCTGCAAGAAAACGAAGGAAATTATGTATTGCCTCCAGGAGTAGAATTGGAGCAGCTGAACAACAATAACAATATTATCAGACAAAACGAACAATCCTTAGTAGTTGAGGTATGCGAACTGGAAGCTGGAGATTCTCGTGGGGTTTATAAAAATATTAGCATTGACATGCGTCAGTACAAAAAACTTAAAATGTTTATGCATGCCGAAGCACAGGAAGGCCGTACGTTGAATCCTGGTGAAATGGTCGGTTTTATCAGAATGGGGAATGATTTCACCCAAAATTTCTATGAAATTCAAGTGCCTTTAAACGTCGTTTCAGGTGCGGGAAGAGATCAGGTTTGGCCTTCGGAAAACGAAATTGACATCTCGTTGGACATCCTACAACAAATTAAATCGATAGGAATAAGTGAAGGCTCCTTGTCTAATCAGAATCCTACCGTTTATAATGTTACATCTTCGGGACCTGAAGTGGTTTCTGGAAGTGATCCTTTTGAGGTGGGCGAAACCCGCGTTGCCATAAAAGGAAATCCTAATTTTGGTGATGTCAGAGTGCTGATGGTTGGTGTTAAAAATAATACTACCGCAACCAATGTATGTGGAGAGGTTTGGTTTAATGAATTGCGACTTTCTGATTTGGATAATGAAGGCGGTTGGGCTGCTGTGTTGAGCATGGATTCCAATATTGCCGATTTCGCAAGCATTAGTGCAACCGGAAGACAGAGCACCGTTGGTTTTGGCGGCATTGAGCAACGTCCTAATGAGCGTAGCCGTGAAGATGTTAAGCAGTATGATGTGGTTACCAATGTTAATCTTGGGCAGTTGTTACCTAAAAAATGGGGCATTCAAGTGCCATTTAATTATGCGCAAAGTGAAGAAACGATCACGCCAAAGTATGATCAGTTCTATAATGATTTAACGTTAGATTCAAGACTTAGCGCAGCAAAGTCATCGGAAGAAGAGGATGCTATCTTGGCGCAGTCTGAAGATTATACCAAGCGTAGAAGCATCAATTTTATCGGGGTTAGAAAACAACGTACAGGAGATGAAAAACCACGGTTTTATGATGTGGAGAATCTGACATTTAACTATTCCTATAATAAGGTAGAACATCGCGACTTCGAAATCGAGAATGCCTTAGACCAGAATTTACGAACAGGTGTAAATTATGCGCATTCTTTTGAATCGATCACCTTTGAGCCTTTCGCCAAAAATGATTCTATTTTCAAAGGGAAATATGCTAAGATTCTAAAGGATTTCAATCTTAATTTATTGCCGAACAGTTTTACAATTAACACCGATGTTTTACGTCAGTTCAACAAGCAGAAATTTAGAGAGGTTGAATTAGCAGGAAATAATATTGGCTTGGAAGAATTATTCCGAAGAAATTACAGATTCGACTTTCAATATGCCATCAATTACAAACTGTCGAAATCGTTGAACTTGAATTTTTCTGCCAACAACACAAACATCGTCAGAAATTATTTTATTGATGATGTGATCAATGGCCGACAAGATCCTACATTAGATGTGTGGGATGGTTTTTTCGATTTCGGAGATCCAAACATTCAGAATCAGCAGTTACAACTCAATTATGAAATTCCACTTTATAAGATTCCTACGTTTAGCTTCTTAAAAGCTACCTATTCTTATACTGGCGATTTCCAATGGCAAAAAGGTTCGGACATATACACTAATTTACCTTTCGAAGATGAATCCACAGGAGTCATCCAGAATTACAACTTAGGAAATTCAATCCAAAACGCCAATACACATAATATCAATTCCACATTAAACATGGAAACCCTATATAAATATGTAGGACTCGTGAGAAAAGTGGATAAGAATAAGGCATTACAAAGACGAACGCCTCCTCCAGGTGGTATAGAGAGAAAAACACCAGCCAACGGAAATCAGAATCCTGACCAAGAAAAGGCTGATTCCAACGTAGGTGCAAAGGCATTCAATACTTTTGTGGACATTGTGACCATGGTGAAACGTTTGCAAATTAACTACAGTGAAAATAATGGGTCGTTTTTGCCTGGATATTTAAGAACTCCAGGTTTTATTGGAACTATGAAACCTACGCTCGGGTATACTTTTGGTAGCCAAAATGATATTAGAGATTTGGTAGCGAGAAATGGTTGGTTGACCGTTTACCCTGATTTTAATCAGCAATATTCAGAAGTTACCAATCGCATATTAGATGTTTCTGCCAATCTTGAAGTGATTAAAGATTTGAAGATTGATTTGATTGGTACCAGAATGTATTCTGAAAATACAAGTGAAAACTTTAATGCCATCGATCTTGATAATGATGGGTTGAGTGATACGTACAACACGCTCATCACAAATTCCTTTGGTAATTTTAACATCTCAACATCGCTCATAAAAACGGCATTCAGCCCAAGTGATGAAAAACAATCCGCGGCGTTTGATGATTTTAGAGCCAATAGATTGGTAGTTGCAAGACGTTTGGCGCAGGATTTCTATGGTAATTCATCCTATCCTACAGACGCTGATGGGTATCCAGTTGGTTTTGGAAAAAATAATCAAGCGGTCTTATTGCCGGCATTCTTATCGGCTTATCAAGGAACAAATCCTGATAATGTAAAACTAAGTGCGTTCAGAGATATTCCAATTCCTAATTGGACCATGAAGTATACAGGATTGATGCGCTTAAAATGGTTTAAGGACAAATTCAAACGTTTTTCAGTCTCTCATGGCTACCGTTCTGGATATACCATCAATCAATTCCGTACCAATCTCGATTACGATCAAGAGCATCCGCAAGTGCTCGATCAAGGTGGGAATTTCAAAAACAGAACCTTATTCAGTAATATCAACTTGGAAGAACAGTTTAGTCCGTTAGTGAAATTGGATTTTGAAATGAAGAATTCTGTTAAGATATTAGCTGAGGTTAAAAAAGATAGAATCCTTTCCTTAAGTTTTGATAACAATCTACTGACTGAAATTAAAGGGAATGAATATACTTTAGGGTTAGGCTACCGAATTAAAGATGTAAGAATTCGATCAAAAATGGCCGGACCAACGGAAATTATTAAAGCTGATCTGAACATGAAGGCGGACATTTCCTTACGTGATAATAAGACCATTATTAGGTATTTGGATCTGGAAGACAACCAAGTAACATCTGGTCAGACCATTTGGGGAGTTAAGTATTCTGCGGATTATGCCTTCAGTAAAAACTTAACAGGTATTTTCTATTTTGATTATACATTTTCTGAATATGCCATCTCTACAGCATTCCCTCAAACTACAATAAGATCAGGGATAACCTTGCGATATAATTTCGGCAATTAATTTTGATTTAAGGATTTTAAAAAAGTACATTTGCTTTACTATTAAATTTATTACATAATGAATATACCAGCAGAATTAAAGTATACCAAAGACCATGAATGGATCAGTATTGATGGTGATGTTGCAACTGTAGGAATTACAGATTTCGCACAAGGAGAATTAGGAGACATTGTTTATGTTGAGGTTGAAACTGTAGACGAAACTTTAGAAATCGAGGAGATTTTTGGAACAGTTGAAGCTGTAAAAACAGTTTCTGATTTGTTCTTGCCTCTTTCTGGAGAGATTATTGAATTCAATTCAGCATTGGAAGATGAGCCAGAAAAAGTGAATTCTGACCCTTACGGTGAAGGTTGGATGATCAAAATGAAAATTTCTGACGCTTCACAAATTGACGGATTGCTTACTGCTGATGCCTACAAAGAATTAATAGGTGCATAAACATGTAGCTTTGGCTTTGCTTGTAGCTTATGCCATTGTACTTTTGGTTTTAAGTTTAATCACGCTAGGAAGTATTGAGACACTTGGCTCATCAATTGATGATAAAATCCATCATTCTGGAGCTTATTTTGTGTTGACCTGGTTGATTTTTAACTATTTAAAGACGTTAAAAATAAAGAACGCATTAATAATTGCCTTGTTTGCTGCATCAACTTACGGGGTTTTAATGGAATTGTTTCAAGATTTTTTAACAGTTAATAGAACCTTTGATGTTTATGATATGATTGCCAATATCTTTGGTGCAATATTTGCGGTACTCTTTGTAGTCGTCTATAGAAAGTTAAAGATAAAATAAATTAATCCCTTGCTTATTTAACAAATTATTGGTTATTTTAGCATTCCTAAAACACTCTAAGCACATGGAACCAAAAAAAAATATAAAGGCAGACGTTGGTAGAAATAGCTCGATCTATTTTGCTGTCGGTCTTGCTTTAATGTTATTGTTAACCAATTTGGCTATCAATTACAAGACTTACGATAAAGAGGCCATTGATATTGGGATGATCAATATGGATGATGAATTGGAAGAAGAAATTCCAATTACTGAACAGTTACAAACGCCGCCGCCGCCGCCACCGCCGCCACCAGCAGCGCCAGAGGAAATAGAGGTTGTTGAGGATGAGAAAGAAGTTGAGGAAACAGTTATCCAATCTTCTGAAACGAATCAAGATGATGAAATCGCTGAAGTTGAAGACGTAGTTGTTGTTGAAGCTCCAGAAGAAGATATTGAAGTTCCATTTGCAGTAATTGAAAATGTACCTGTTTTTCCAGGTTGTGAAAACGAAAGTGGTAACAATGCGAAAAAACAATGTATGTCTGATAAGATTGCTCAGTTTGTAAACAAGAAATTTAATGTTGACTTAGCATCAGAATTAGGTCTTTCAGGAAGACAACGTATTAGTGTTATCTTTAAGATTGACAAAACTGGTAGTATTACTGATGTTAGAGCAAGAGCGCCACACCCTGGTTTAGAGAAAGAAGCACAACGCGTTATTGGTTTGCTTCCTAAAATGAAACCTGGTAAGCAACGTGGTAAAGCGGTAACAGTACCGTATTCTTTACCAATCTTGTTCCAAGTTCAAGACTAAGAAACCAAATTGAAATAGTAAAACCCCGTTGCGAAAGCTTCGGGGTTTTTTAGTTTTTATTGATTCTATTTTCAGTAGTAATGCGTATAATTAAAAATCCCGTCTAATAAATTAGCCGGGATTTTCGTTTTGGTATGCTTGTTGTGATTTTAGCATAATATTAACATTTTAAATATACATATTATGAAGAATTTTAAAAATTCATGTGGAGTTGCTGGCCAGAGCGACCCACGTCATGTAAAATCACGCAAGCATGATGCAAACTTACAAAAAAACTTCACCCTTTATTTTCAGGTGGGATTGATTCTCTGTTTGTTGGGCACCTATTCACTTTTTGAAATGAAGTTTGAGAACAAAAGTTATCAGCTAAGTAAATTGGAGGTAGAAGAGCCCTTTGCCGAGGTCTCCCCGGAAGTATTTCAGATTGCGGAAAACACTACACCAAAAAGTGTTGATAATTCAAAAAAGACCGTGGTGCTTGACAAAGACCCAATTATTGCTCCTGACGATTTTGAAAGCCCTTCATTAAATATTTTGACTGAACCGGATGTGTACCATGAGCCGATCAATCCTGATCAGTTAGATATTGTGGCACCACCAGAAATTGATGAGCCTCAAATTTTCAACATGTTGGGGGTAGAGCAGGTGCCAATCTATCCAGGATGTGAATTTGCTACCACCAATGATGCGCGTAGAGCTTGTATGTCTGATAAGTTGACTACGCTCATCCAGAAACGTTTTGACACCAAAATTGCCAGTGAAATGGGATTAACCGGCGTTCAGAAAATCTATGTACAATTTAAAATTGATGAGAAGGGCAATGTTACTGAAATCCAATCGAGAGCGCCATCACAGCAATTAGAAGACGAGGCAAAGCGTGTGCTTAGTAAAGTGCCACAAATGATTCCTGGGAAACAAAGACATCGCCCGGTATCTGTATTGTATACTTTGCCAATACTATTTGACGTGCAGTAAAAAGTACTTGTACAACCATCAGCTTATAAAGAGTTATTGAAAAGACCTTCTCAAATGAGGATCTTTCAGTAACTCTTTGTTGTTAAAATAGCTCAAACTGAACTTTTTAAATTTGACATCTCTGTTTTAAAAAAAATAGTATCTTTCCTCAGTAAAAAGGTTGCAACTGTCTATGAAGTACTTCTTCTTAAGTGTATTTATCTGTTTTCATCTTACAAGTGTTTCACAGAACATCAAAATTTATGAAAAATCGCCCGTTTTTGAAGGTTGCGAAAATCAAGCTATTGATGATCTAAAAGCATGTTTTAACAATAAACTGAATCTCTTTATTTTCGAAAATTTCAAGGTTCCTCAAAAAGTAGCCGATGATAGCTATAAAGGCGATGTAAAAGTGCTTTTTGAAGTGGATAAGGAAGGTGTTATAAATGTGCTTTATATAGATGCCGTTTATGATAGTTTAAAAGATGAAACCAACCGTATTTTCGATTCCTTGCCTAAAATTCAACCCGGAACCTATAATGGTAAACCTACTTTTTATCAATATTCCTTAGCTATTAAAATTCCGTTGGTCAATCCTGAGGAGGTGACCACTAATGCTATAGAAGAGGAAAAAAGTATTAAACAAACAATCGACCTTAATACAATTGTCTCCAATGAATTTGATAGTATCACCAAGGCCATTAAAAAATATGAAGGCTTGGAATACAGCAGTCAATTAAATATTCCGTTTACACATCAATATTATTCGCGTTTTGATGGTCAAATGAATGCTTTGGGGACCAACAGTCATACCGCAGCAAAACCTTTTGTTTATGAGGAAGTAGCGCC
Organism: uncultured Gelidibacter sp.; assembly: GCF_947500795.1. GTDB lineage: Bacteria > Bacteroidota > Bacteroidia > Flavobacteriales > Flavobacteriaceae > Gelidibacter. The sequence continues at coordinate 57,404 of NZ_CANMTE010000005.1, forward strand.
ATATTATGATTTTAAGGCAGAAAAGGAAGCTTTAGTTAAAGGTTCAGATGCGTGGTGGAGCAGGAAATTGTGGGATGAGCATTTGGTAGAGGTGCAAGGTGGCGATTATTGGTTTACCATTGACCCTGTACTCGATTTACAAGTGGGGAAAGACACAGATGCTGATTTTTCTACGACCTACAATAATACTCGAGGCATATATGTTCAAGGTGGTTTAGGTAAGAAGTTTAGTTTTTCGGCCTCTGTTTTTGAAAGTCAGGGTAGGTTTGCACAATACTATAATCAGTACGCGGAAAGTCTAAAAGCTTTTGGGCCTGATCCGGCAATAATTCCTGGACGTGGTATTGCCAAGCGTTTTAAAACGGATTCTTATGATTATCCGGTAGCGGAAGCCTATTTATCATATGCTCCGGCAAAATTTATCAATGTACAATTTGGTCACGGTAAGAACTTTATTGGCGATGGCTACCGTTCTTTATTACAAAGTGATGTGGCAAATCCGCAGACATTTTTAAAATTAAATACCAAATTCTGGAAAATTAAATACACCAATACCTGGATGTGGCTTCGCGATGTCCGTGATGCGGTGGTTGAGGACAAGGCGTTTTTGACCAAATACATGGCAAACCATTACTTGAGTTGGAACGTCTCCAAACGCTTAAATATTGGTCTTTTTGAGTCGGTAATGTGGACGGATACCAATGGCAGGGGCTTTGATGTCAATTATCTGAATCCGATTATCTTTTTTAGAGCTGTAGAGTTTGAAGCAGGTCAAGGTTCAGGAAATGCTATTGTAGGAGCATCGGCAAAATACAAATGGAACAACAAAATCAATTTATATGGCCAATTTGTATTGGATGAATTCTCTTTAAGCGATGTAAAGGCTAAAAACAAAAGCTGGAAGAATAAATTCGGATACCAGTTGGGTGTCAAATATTATGACGCGTTTAAGGTTGATAACTTGATGTTGCAATTGGAATACAACCAAGTGCGCCCTTATACCTATTCCCATAATACCATCGTCAATAATTATGCCCATAGCAACCAGCCAATGGCGCATTTATGGGGCGCTAACTTTAGGGAATTTATAGCCATAGGACATTACAATTATCAGCGTTGGTTTGCGGATGCAAAATTCATCTTTGGTACCCGCGGATTGGATTTTAATGACGGCACGGATAATTTCAGCTATGGTGGCGATGTGTATAGAAACTACAATGAGCGTCCATTCAATTCTGGTGTAAAAATTGGTCAGGGTAATACTACCAAAACTTTTAACGCTGAATTGCAAGCAGGATATGTCATGAATCCAGTAAGTCATTTAAAACTCTTTACAAATATTAGTTTTAGAAATTTCAATCCGGAAGCCAATACCGAAACGACGTTTGATAACAGTACAGTTTGGTTCAATTTAGGATTAAGAACCGACTTGTTCAATTGGTATTTTGATAATTAAAATCGATTGCTAACATTCCAATTGCACGTTGTTTAACTTCTATGGGCTTGCTATTTCGGAATCATAAAATTTAAAACGGTTTCAGTTTTTCAATGTGAATTATCCAATTCATTTTTAGAAAGTTTCAAAAAGAATATTGAATTTTATTTATTCAGGAATTGAATTGCTAAAAACCAATTTTCAAAGTATCTTTGCACTCGCATTTAAAAGCGAATAAAACAAGACGCATTGGCAACCACGCAAACTTCGATTTCAAAGGTCTCTATTATTTCTGATTTTAAGGAAATAACTAAGATGAGATTGTCGTTGAGTGTTGTGTTCTCTGCGATAGCAGGATATCTGTTAGGAGCTGAAGCTATTGAGGTTGGCACCATTGTATTGTTGGCTTTTGGAGGTTATTTTATGGTAGGCGCTTCTAATGCCTACAATCAAATTATTGAGCGCGATTTAGACGCGCTTATGGACCGCACAAAAAACAGACCTATTCCTGCAGGTCGTATGTCAGTCAATTCAGCCTTTACACTTGCAGTTATCTTTACAATATTAGGAATTGGTACATTATACGTTATCAATCCAAGAACCGCCATGTACGGCGCTATTTCCATTTTCTTATACACCAGTGTTTATACGCCGTTAAAAACAAAAACACCATTATCGGTTTTTGCAGGCGCAATTCCTGGGGCCATTCCATTTATGTTGGGTTGGGTTGCCGCTCGAAATGATTTCGGTATTGAGCCTGGCACTTTATTCGCCATTCAATTCTTCTGGCAGTTTCCGCATTTCTGGGCTATCGGTTGGTTTTTATTTGATGATTATAAGAAAGGAGGCTTTTTTATGCTTCCAACGGGAAAGCGCGATAAAGGCACCGCTACCCAAACGATCATGTATACCATTTGGACCGTAATTGTTTCTATTATTCCTGTATTTGGGATAACGGGCGATTTGAAATTATCTATCGTGGCAGCAGTTGTCGTTTTAGCTTTAGGGTTGGTAATGATCTATTTCGCATTAGAATTATTTAAAAAGAGAACAGCGCAAGCCGCAAAACAACTGATGCTCGCAAGTGTGTCTTACATAACGTTGTTACAAATTGTGTACGTTGCAGATAAATTTATAAGATAACATGGACTTAACTCAAGGAACTTTCGAAGAGAAAAATAGCAGGGCAAAAAAGATGATGCTCTGGTTTGGCATCGTGTCCTTAATCATGTCTTTTGCAGGATGGACAAGTGCTTTTGTGGTAAGTAGCAGTAGAGAAGATTGGTTAAAGGATTTCCAATTGCCAAACGCCTTTATTATTAGCACAGTTTTGGTTTTAATTAGTAGTGTGACTTTTATCTTGGCTAAGAAAGCACTCGAAAAAAATAATAGACAGCTGACAACTATTTGGTTGTTTGCAACCTTGGCTTTAGGTATAGGCTTCATTGCCAACCAATTTTTGGGCTTTCAACAAATTATCGATTTAGGTTATAATTTTACTGGACCAACTAGTAATATTACCATGTCTTATATCTATTTAATAGCGATGATGCACATTGCACACGTTGTTGTAGGGCTGGTTTGTCTTTTGGTAGTAATTTATAATCATTTTAAACAGAAGTACACTGCCGACAAGATGTTGGGGTTAGAACTTGCTGCTACATTTTGGCATTTTATTGATATACTATGGGTATATCTCTTTTTATTTTTATATTTTGTAAGATAATTGCTGAGTTTTTTTGATGTCTATGATGTCAAAACAGTAATAATCGTAGCTAGTGGGCCTCAAAAAATATTGAGGATGTTTCTTTAGATGAATAAAATGATTATTTTTGTGCAACTTTTTAAATTAATACAACTAATCACTACATATGGATACGACTGTCGTGAAAACTAGTGCCGAAAACAAGCGTTGGGGTGGAGGTACTGAACCGCTAAAAACTAGTTATGGCAAAATGATGATGTGGTTTTTTATCACATCAGATGCTTTAACCTTTGCAGGTTTCTTGGCTGCTTACGGATTTTCAAGATTTAAATTTGCTGATTCATGGCCAATTGCGGATAACGTTTTTACGCACGTCCCTTTTATCCACGGAAATTATCCGATGATCTTTGTCGCTTTCATGACATTTATATTGATCATTTCTTCTGTTACAATGGTATTGGCGGTAGATGCTGGTCACCATAAAAACAAAGCCAAAGTAACTATTTACATGTTCTTAACCATTTTAGGTGGTTTGGTCTTCTTGAGCTCTCAAGCTTATGAGTGGACTACATTTATTAAAGGAACCTATGGAGCAGTTTCAACTAAAGGTGGTAACATCCTCCATATTATGGATGGCCAAGGCAATCAAGTCGCCTTAAAAGATTTTGCCATTGCGCAGTCTTCTGATCGTGAGCAACACGAAAGCAGAAAAGGACTTTGGTTTACAAGTGAAACAGCATTACCAAGTTATACATTTGACGAAGTATTGGCAGGTTTTAAAGCCAATCCTGATCTTGTTGTAAGAACTACTTATACTGGTGAAGATGGTCATAAAACGACATTATCCCGTAGCGAATCTCTTAAAGAGTTAGAAACTAAAGGGAAGAAGGTTGTTGAAGGTGCTAACCTTAAACAAAACGAATACGGATCACCATTGTTTGCTAACTATTTCTTCTTTATTACAGGTTTCCACGGATTCCACGTTTCTATCGGAATCATGTTGAACATCATCATTTTCTTTAACGTTCTTCTTGGAACTTACGAGCGAAGAGGAAGTTACGAAATGGTAGAGAAAGTTGGTTTATATTGGCATTTCGTTGATTTAGTTTGGGTGTTTGTATTTACATTCTTCTACTTAGTATAATTTGAATAACTTATTTTAAACATGGCAGCAGACGCACATAAATTAGAAATATTTAGAGGATTAGTTAAGTTTAAATCCAATACTCAAAAAATTTGGGGTGTTTTAATCCTTTTATCCATAATTACAGCAATTGAAGTTGTTTTAGGAATCTATAAACCTGAGATATTAAACGCTCATGTTTTAGGTATGAAAGCCTTAAACTGGATCTTCATTATCCTAACCGTTGTAAAAGCTTATTACATTACTTGGGACTTTATGCACATGAGAGATGAAGTGGCAAGTTTAAGACGTATGGTTGTATGGACTGGCGTTTTCTTAATTTCCTATTTAATATTCATCATCTTGCAAGAAGGAGGCTATGTTCATAATGTATTTGATAATGGTTTCGTTAAGATGGATTTCTAACAATCATCACGCTGTTACAATAGTCACAGTTAATTGTTAAACATATACAAAAAGGCGGTTATTTGAACCGTCTTTTTTATTTTTGCACAACTGTATTTCAGGACGATTTCAGTAACAGGAATCTCATATTCTAGAACAAAAAATCATGCAAAACATCTCTAATGGATAAAAAACTTGTTATACGGTATACAGTGCTCGGAATACTATTTTTTCTTCCCGTTGCATTTCTATTAATGCTTCTTCCAGCAAAACACAACTACAACCCGCTAGACATTATTAAAGACGAGGTAACGGACATCCAAAGCGTCAGCGATTATGCTTTAGAAGATCATATTACGGTGTTGGCATTCTTCGGAAAGGATCCGCTTCAAAACAGAGTTGCAGCGTCAAATTTGAAGGAATTGATCTATGATAAATTCAAAGGCTTTAAGAAGTTCCAAATTGTCGCTATCGTGTCGCCAGAAGCTGAAGACAAGCTTGATGTTCTAAAAAAGGAAATCCAGGCGCATGAGGATTTAAAATATTGGCATTTTGTGTTTTTATCGGAAGACGATACAAAGGCGGTATTTAACAGCTTAATTACCGACCGTCCGCTTAATAGCAATCTGTCAACTTCTAAGGTGTTTATTGTGGACATGGACTTGCATCAACGTGGGCGTTTAGATGATCGTACGGAAAGAGAAGTAGAAAACAATGTTGCCAAATACGATTTGACATCTTATGATTGCATAGAAGTGGCGATACTTAAAAATAAAATGAGTGAAGATATGCGTGTGTTGTTTACTGAATACAGAGAAAAACGCAAAGGAAACTTTGATTCGACTACACGACGCGCTAACGATTTAAAAGGTGTTACAGATGAGCAAGAAAACTAATTATTCTTATGTAGGTATTTCGTTTGTTGTATTATTATTTGGGATTTATTTTGTTCCAAAAATTATAGACCGTATCAACAACAAAGACGTGGTAAGGGATGAAAGTAGGACAGAAGATATTAATCTGAATCCGAAAAAGAAACCTGGAAACCTCTCCGATTTAGCCTTTATTGAAATCAATGGGAATCGTAAAAAAGTGCCTGCATTTAGTTTTACAAATCAGCATGGCGAAACCATAACCAATAAAGATTATGAAGGTAAGGTTTATGTGTTGGAATTCTTTTTCACCACCTGTCCAACCATCTGCCCAAAGATGAATGCAAACATGCTCGATCTTCAAAACACATTTCTAAACGAAGATAATTTTGGTATCGCGTCTTTTACCATTGCACCAAGCATCGATACGCCTGAAGTCTTGAAAGCTTACGCTGAAACTCATGGCGTAACCAATCCTCATTGGCATATGATGACTGGTGATCAATCAGCCATCTATAAATTGGCTAATGAAGGTTTCTATCTTTATACTGCTAAGGATGATAATGTGGAGGGCGGATTTGAACATTCCGGTAACTTTGCGCTTATTGATAAGAACGGATACATTCGTTCAAGAACAGACGCTTCAGGAAGTCCTATCATTTATTATAACGGGATGATTTCCGAAGAAGAAAAATTTGATGAAGAAGGCATGGAACAACAAATCACCATGCTAAAAGAAGATATTGCTAAATTATTAAAGGAATAATGGAGAACCCAAATCTAGCCGCAGAAAAGAAATACAATAAATGGATTGTTGTTTTATCAATCGTTATCCCGTTGGTGGTTGCCGCATTATTTGGTGTCAACTTACGTGATATGGGTTACGATGTAGCCCCGCTAACATTTTTACCTCCTATTTATGCGAGTATTAATGCCCTTACTGCTGTATTGCTGATTGTTGGGTTTTGGGCGATTAAGAATAAGAAAATTGACCTTCATAAAAAATTGATGACTACCGCCATTGGTTGTTCTGTACTTTTTTTGATCATGTATGTGGCGTATCATATGACCAGTAACTCGACTTCTTACGAGGGAGAAGGCGTTATGAGAACGGTTTATTTCTTTGTGTTGATCACTCATATCATTTTATCAATCGTTATCATTCCGTTCGTATTGATAACTTATGTAAGAGCGATTACCAACAATATAGAGCGCCATAAGAAAATAGCAAAAATCACATTTCCGTTGTGGTTATATGTTGCAATATCAGGAGTGATTGTGTATATTATGATTTCACCTTATTATGTTTAAAATGAAGAAGAAAGTCCTTTTATTGCTTTTTACTGTTTTTACATTTTTAAATACGAATGCACAATGTGCTATGTGTCGTGCTGTATTGGAAAGTGAAGATGGTCTGTCTACCGCCAAGGGTGTTAATGACGGCATTGTATACCTTATGGTTATTCCTTATTTACTTGTTGGAGGATTAGGGTTTGCGATTTATATGAAGTACTTCAGAACTAAAAAAAGTTGAAAAACCAGTTAGAATCTGTAACATTTTTTGTTTTCAGATGTCTAAATAGAAGTTATTTGTACAAGTCTTAACAAATTGTTAATAGAATTAGCGCGTTGTTTTGTGTAACATTGTACATTCAACAGCTTCTATATGATACAAATAAAAGATTTACATAAGTCCTATCACATGGGGAATAATTCGCTTCATGTGTTAAAAGGAATTAATTTTGATGTCAAAGAAGGTGAATTGGTATCCATTATGGGGTCTTCTGGCTCAGGAAAATCGACACTTCTAAATATTCTCGGAATGTTGGACGAGGCCGATGAAGGTTCGTATACACTAGACAATGTTCCTATTAAAAATCTTAATGAGAAGATAGCCGCCAACTACAGAAACAAATTTCTCGGTTTCATTTTTCAATCTTTTAATCTTATCAATTATAAATCCGCGTTAGATAACGTTGCGCTGCCTTTGTATTATCAAGGCGTGGCACGAAAGGAACGTGTGGAACGCGCAATGCATTATCTCGATAAAGTAGGTTTGGCGCCGTGGTCTCACCATTTACCCAATGAACTTTCTGGCGGACAAAAGCAGCGTGTTGCCATTGCAAGGGCATTAGCGAGTGACCCTAAAGTATTATTGGCAGATGAACCTACTGGAGCTTTAGATACAAAAACATCTTATGAAGTTATGGAGCTTATTCAGGGGATAAATGACGAGGGAAAAACGATTTTGGTGGTCACTCACGAGCATGATATTGCCCAAATGACCAAACGTATCGTCAATTTAAAAGATGGTGTCATCATAGATGATAGTGTCGTGGAACAAGTAAGAGCTTCCCAGTATGTTTGATATTGAACGGTGGCAGGAAATCTTTGAGACCTTAAGTAAAAACAAGCTTCGGACGTTTTTAACTGGTCTTTCTGTTGCTTCAGGAATCTTTATTTTAGTCATTTTACTCGGATTTAGTTCTGGCATTCAAAATGGGGTGACCTCGCAGTTTGAGAAAGATGCTGCCAATAGTATTTCAGTTTGGACGGGTGTTACTACCAAACAATATAAAGGCTTAAATCCGGGACGCCGTATTCAACTTAAAAATCAAGATTTTGATGACATCGTTACTAAATACGATGATAATTTAGAATACAAATCGGCTTTCTACACCATATGGGGCGGATTGGTCAACTACAAAAATGAATCCGGAAACTACAGGATTCAAGGCGTTATGCCAGACAATCAATTTATTGAAAACGCCGATATCCATCAAGGTCGGTTCATCAACCATTCTGATGTTGTCGGGAATAAAAAGGTTGCCGTTATTGGTAATAAGGTCAGTCTCGATTTATTCAAAGGCGATAATCCAATAGGAAAGGACATTTCACTCTACGGCATTAATTTTAAAGTTGTGGGCGTGTTTTTTGATCCGGGAGGTGAACGTGATGAAAGTAAGGTGATGATGCCTATAACTACGGCACAAAAGGCTTTTAATGGCGGTAATGACATCAGAAGCATGATGTACACCGTAAAGATGGCTGATAATTTTGATGAGGCTGTTAAGTTATCCGAGCAGGTCACCTTAGGAATTGAGAACGATATTAAGGAAACACATATCATCGCACCAGATGATACCAGTGCCATTAGGGTAAATAACACCTTAGAAGAAGCACGTAAAATATATTCTTTAGTAGATACTATTAAAGCGGTGTTCTGGTTTGTGGGCATCGGTACCATCATTGCCGGTGTGGTAGGTGTTGGCAATATTATGCTGATCATTGTTAAGGAACGCACTAAAGAAATTGGCATCAGAAAAGCATTGGGTGCAGAGCCCATGTCTATTGTAGGCATGATTTTACAGGAATCTATTTTTGTGACGATGTTTTCAGGACTCTTCGGACTCGTGGCAGGATTGGCATTGCTCGAATTTGTAGGCCCATTGATAGAAAGTGATTTTATAAAATACCCACAAGTAGATTTTAACACTGCATTGACTACTGTATTTGTATTGGTTTTTGCAGGTGCTGTTGCCGGGTTTATTCCCGCGTATCGCGCCGCTAAAATTAAACCCATTGTAGCACTAAGAGACGAATAATATGTTGAGTAGAGACCGTTGGGATGAAATATTAGAAGCATTAAACGCCAATAAGTTCAGAACTTTTCTGACCGCTTTCGGGGTGTTTTGGGGTATAACCATTTTGGTGCTTTTATTGGCATTGACTAACGGACTTAAAAATGGCGTGACCGCAGGGTTTGGAAATTTTGCAACCAACTCTATGTTTGTCTGGTCTCAACAAACATCAAAACCTTATAAAGGCTTGCCAAAAGGACGTCGATTTAATTTCAAATTAGATGATGTTGCTGCTTTAAAAAATGATTTCCCACAACTCAAATACGTGTCGCCCCGTAACCAATTAGGAGGTTATAATGGCGCTAACAATGTAGTGAGAGGTACTAAAACGGGCGCATATCAGGTGAATGGCGATTATCCTGAATTTATAAATCAGCAGCCTATGGATATTCTTCAAGGGCGATTTTTGAGTTATTCAGATATCAATGCCAATAGAAAAGTATGTGTTATCGGCACGGGTGTGGTTAACGGACTTTATGATAAGGGAGAATCTACATTAGGCACCTATATCAAAATAAATGGGGTCAATTTTATGGTTATCGGCACCTTTAAAGTAAGCAACAGTCAAGGCGATAAAGAGGAAGATGCCAATACGATTTTTGTGCCTTTTACTGCGTTCAGTCAAGCGTTTAATTTTGCCGATAACGTAGGATGGTTGGCACTAACTGCCCATGATGGAACAGATATTACAGCCATCAAACCTCAAATTATGGAAACCTTGAAGAGCCGACGTAAGGTGCATCCTGAAGATGATCGTGCCATTGGAAACTTTGATCTTGCAGAAGCCTTTGGGCGTGTTAACGGCTTGTTTTCCATATTAGGATTCGTAGGGTATTTTGTGGGAGCATTGGTTTTAATGTCAGGCATTATTGGTATTAGTAACATCATGCTGATTGTCGTAAAGGAACGCACCAAAGAAATAGGAGTAAGGAGAGCATTAGGCGCATCACCTTGGACTATTAAATCACAAATTTTACAAGAAAGTTTAATTCTGACCATCTTATCAGGAATGGTAGGAATCACTTTCGCCGCAGCCGTTATTTGGGCATTTAATTACGCTTTAGATGCGAATGGCCCTGTAGAGAATTTCGCAAACCCGAGCGTGAGCATGTCAGTCGTCATTACGGCGTTGGTCATTCTTGTAGTGTCAGGATTGTTAGCTGGATTGATTCCTGCCAATAGCGCAACAAAAATGAAACCTGTGGATGCCTTAAGAATAGATTAAAAAAATAACTCATGATGCATACTTTCATTTTGTGGAGGTGCAACATTTGTCAAATTAATAACAATAAGAAGTATAATGAAAAGAACAAAAACCGTCATTACATTAGTATTAATCGTTGCCATGTTCGCGACGGCTTTAATCTACTTGTATTTAAAAAATCAAGAAGATCCTGTAACCTATACTACGGAGTCGCCAGTTGAGCAGACCATTGTAGTCAAAACCGTGGCCACAGGTAATATCGTTCCTAAAGATGAAGTGCTTATTAAATCTAATATTTCGGGCGTTATTGAGGAAGTATTTATTGAAGCTGGAGAGTATGTGAAGTCTGGAGATTTAATTGCTCAAATTAGAGTTATTCCAAATGTGTCCTCGTTAACGAGTGCAAAGAATACTATTTCTTCCAATCAAACGGCATTGCAAACGGCGAAGATTAATTTACAGACCCAACAAACCAATTATGACCGTCAGAAGGCGCTATTTGATAAAGGCGTGATTTCTGCAAATGAGTTTGAAAGTGTAAAAAACACCTACCTGCAAACCAAGCAAAGTGTACAACAAGCAGAAATCAACTTAAACTCTTCACGTCAAAACTATGATATCGTTAAAACTGGAACCACTTCAGGCTTAGGAAATATAGCCCAAACGCAAGTGAGAGCGACGGTTTCAGGGATGGTATTAGATGTGCCGGTTAAGGAAGGAAATCAGGTAATTGAAGCCAATAACTTTAATGAAGGAACGTCTATTGCGTCTTTAGCTGATGTTAAAAAGATGATTTTTGAAGGTAAGGTTGATGAAAGTGAAGTTGGTAAAATTAAAGAAGGCTTACCGTTAGAGATTACTGTGGGAGCTATTGAAAACATGAAATTTGATGCGGTGCTGGATTATATCGCTCCAAAAGGTGTGGCTGAAAATGGCGCCATCCAATTTGAAATCAAAGGGACTTTAAAATCTATCGATTCTACTTTTATTAGAGCTGGTTTAAGTGCAAATGCATCCATCATCTTGGATAAAGTAGAAAATGTCTTAGCGATAAAAGAAGCGTTGGTACAATACGATTCGAAAACTCAAAAACCATTTGTAGAAGTGATGGTAGGCGATCAAAAATTTGAACGTAGAGATTTGGAGTTAGGTATCAGCGACGGTATTTTTGTTCAGGTTAAAAATGGTATCAGCAAATCGGACAAAATCAAAGTATGGAACCAGGTTCAAGGCATTCCAGACTATGCAAAGAAGAAATAATTCACTTTTAAGTGTAACACTTTAATTGATACATCGACCTATATTTTAATTATGAAAAAATCAATACTTATAGTTTTTGCCCTTGTCGCTCTTACATCACAGGCACAAGTAAAGAAATGGACACTTAAAGAGTGTGTGGAATACGCTTTAGAAAATAATATTTCTGTAAAACAAAGTCAGTTGGATTTAGAGCTGACAGACATTGAAAAAATGCAAGCTGTTGGTAATTTCTTGCCGGATATCAGTATGGGTGCCAATGTGTCGGAAAATACAGGATTAAGCTTTAACCCGGTGACCAATAACGCTCAAACCACTACGTTTTTATCTGCTTCGGGGCGTATCAATGTTGGGTATACCTTGTTTAACGGGATGCGTAATTTTAGAGAAGTACAGCGTGCCAAAATATCAAAGTTGTCTGCTCAATATAGATTGACTAAAATGGAGGATGATATTTCCTTATTTGTAGCCAATAACTATTTACAGGTGATTCTTAATAAAGCGAATTTAGAAGTTTTAACGGCTCAGAATACAGTTACGAAAGACCAATTGCAAAGAACACAAGATCTTGTTGATGCTGGCGTATTGCCGCAAGGCGATCTTTTAGAAATTAAAGCTAATGATGCCAGTGAAAAGCAAGCTATTGTAAATGCTGAGAATGCTGTACAAGTGTCTTTAATTAGTCTAGCTCAGCTATTATTGATTAAAGATTATCAGAATTTCGATATTGAAGATGAAGGCTATGATGTTGTTGATGCTGGAATTGCCGATAAAGACGTTTATGATATTATTAATAGTGCTAAAGAAAATAGAGCAGAGATTAAAATTGCTGAAAAGAATGTAGAATTAGCCGAAAAAGATGTGCAAATAGCTAAAAGCGCGCATTCTCCAACGCTTTCGGCATTTTTTGGATATGACACACGTTATACCGATGCCACGTCATTTATGCAAAGTATTGACCCTAACAATCCGGTAATTACGAGAGAAATTGGTGTTGTACAAGAAACAGGACAATCTGTTATAGGGGAGTTCCCTAATACAGTTCCGGTGGTGGTAGGTGCAGATCCGTTTGTAGACCAACTCTACCAAAATGATGGTATTTCTTACGGGCTTTCTTTGAGTATTCCAATCTTGAATGGTTTTGCGACGAAAGGCAATGTGCAACGTAGTAAGATCAACTTAGAAAGAACTCAATATCAGTTGGAACAAGCCCAATTAGATTTGGAATCGACAGTGTATCAAGCGTATGTGGATGCAAAAGGCGCATTAAAATCTTATGAAGCTGCACAATCGGCTTTAGAATCTCAAGAATTGGCTTACAATTATGCTAAAGAACGCTATGATGTGGGCTTAACCAATGCCTTCGATTTTAGCCAATCTAAAGTCAGATTTGACAATAGTAAAATTGAACTGAATCGCGCTAAATATGATTATATTTTTAAGCTCAAAGTTCTTGAACTCTATTTTGGAATTCCTGCACTCGAGTTGAAATTTTAATTATAACTATTCATCACTAAACAACACACCTTAATTATAAACCAACCATTATGAGTAAGAAAAAAGTAATAATTATCATATCCGCAGTCATACTGCTAATCTTGGTGTTGATTTTTGGAAAGAAAGCAGGATGGTTTGGAGCAACAGGAAACTTCAAGGAGGTGGAGATCCAAAAGGTGACCCTCATGGATATTGTTGAGAAAGTCTCTGCTACGGGTAAAATTCAGCCTGAAGTTGAGGTAAAAATATCGAGTGAAGTTTCAGGAGAAATTATCGATTTGCCTTTTAAAGAAGGTCAGCAGGTTAAAAAAGGGGATTTGTTGGTACGTGTTAATCCAGATTTAATTCAATCGGCGGTTAATAGAAGTCAAGCAACGTATCAAAACATTAAAGCAGGATTGGAGCAAGCCGAAGCCTCTTTAAGGGAAGCAAAATCGAATTACGATCGTAACAAGCAGCTTTTCGAAAAAGGTATTATTTCAAAATCAGAATGGGATAAAGCAGTTTCAGGATACGAAATAGCGAAAGCCAGCAGACAATCTGCCTATTACAATGTGCAAAGTGCGGGCGCTTCAGTAAATGAGGCGCGAGATAATTTGAACAGAACTACTATTTATGCGCCAATGAGCGGAACCATTTCTAAATTAGATGTGGAACTAGGTGAGCGTGTGGTAGGAACCCAACAAATGGCAGGTACGGAAATTTTGAGAGTGGCCAATTTGAACAATATGGAGGTTGAAATTGATGTGAACGAAAATGACATCGTCAAAGTTCAAATCGGCGATTCAACAATTGTAGAGGTCGATGCTTATCTTAAAAAACAATTCAAGGGCGTTGTAACGGCAATTGCTAACTCGGCAGCAGGAGCACTTACAGCAGACCAGGTGACTAACTTTAAGGTGAAAGTTAGAATCCTTGAAGAGTCGTATCAAGATTTGATAGAAGGAAAAGGCGAAAACTACTCCCCATTCCGTCCAGGAATGACGGCAACCGTAGATATTATTACAAAACGACGCAAAAATGTGGTGAGTGTTCCAATTAGCGCTATTGTGATTAAATCAGATACGTCTTCAGTCAAGAAAATAGTCGCTAAAAAAGAAGATGAAGAAACAGGAACAGAAAAGATTGACAGTGGCGAAAAATTTGAATGTGTTTTTGTAAAAGTCAATGATGAAGCCCGACTAAGAGTTGTAAAAACCGGCATTCAAGACGATGCGAACATTGAAATTCTATCCGGATTAAAAGAAAATGACGTTATTATTACTGGGCCTTACAATGTGGTTTCAAAAATATTGAATCCTGGTGATAAGATAGAAGTAAAAGATAAAACCGAGGCTAGTAAAAAATAGTCTATAAATCGATTCAATAGTGTCCTATATACTCAATATTGAAACAGCAACAACCAATTGTTCCGTCTCTCTTTCTAAGGAAGGAGAGACTTTGGTTTTAAAGGAAGATTACAATTCTAATTATTCGCACGCGGAATCGCTGCATCTCTTTATTAATGCAGTTCTTGAAGAAGCGCATATAAAACCGGAAGACTTGGATGCTATTGCGGTAAGTAAAGGTCCTGGCTCTTATACGGGATTGCGGATTGGCGTGTCTTCAGCAAAAGGCCTTTGTTTCTCTTTGGATAAGCCTTTAATTTCTGTGGACACTTTGGAAGCGTTGGCACATCAGGTCACTATAGAATCAGGGTGTATTATACCAATGCTCGATGCGCGACGCATGGAGGTTTATGCTTCTGTATTTGATAAGGACCACCAACAAATTAGAGCAATTGAGGCTGAAATATTGGACGAACATAGTTTTAAGGAGTTTTTAGAACTAGGAAAAGTTTATTTTATAGGGAACGGTGTTGAGAAAACGAAACAGATCATCACGCATCCTAATGCTGTTTTTATTGAAAACAAGTTGCCATCAGCTAAAGAAATGGGAAAACTAGCCACGATCAAGTACAAAAAAAGCGACATTGAGAATGTCGCCTATTTTGAGCCTTTTTATTTAAAGGATTTTATTGGTACCAAACCAAAATCTTAACCTTCTTTATGGATTTCCACTTGATGTGGGTAAGGTATATCAATTCCAGCAGCATCTAGAGCTTGTTTTGTGCTTTCCATAAGGTCATAGTAGGTGCTCCAGTAATCAGCGTTCTTAACCCATGGTCTCACGTGGAAGTTAAGAGAACTATCCGCCAATTCGCTTAAACGCACTAAAGGCGCTGGTTCTTTTAAGACCGCAGGATGAGAAGTCAATTCATTCATCAAGATTTCCTTGGTCTTTTTAATATCAGAATCATAACCTACACCAAATACCATATCTACACGACGTAATTCCATTGTAGAATAGTTCACAATATTATCGTTACTCAATTTCCCATTTGGGATAATAATTTCCTTGTTATCAGGAGACGTCATTTTTGTAGTAAATATTTGGATTTCTTTGACAGTTCCGGCGATACCTTGGGCTTCAATAAAATCGCCCACTTTATAAGGTTTGAAGATCATAATCAAAACCCCTCCAGCAAAATTTGCAAGTGATCCTTGTAACGCCAAACCGATGGCCAAACCTGCGGCAGCTAAAATTGCGGCAAAAGAGGTGGTGCCAATGCCAAAAATGCCAAGAACGACAACAATAAGAATGATTTTCAGAATCCAGTTTAAAAGATTCATTAGGAATTTGTTAAGGCTGATGTCGTAATTACCACGCTCCATCGTCTTTTGAGTGCCTTTCAAAATCATTTTAATGAGCCAAGATCCAACGATCCATATAAGAATAGCACCTAATAATTTTGGGCCATATAGAAGTGTAAGATCATATGCTCTGTCTATCCAACTTTGTAATTCCATGTATTTATTTTTAATGTTAAAAGGCAAAGTTATCATTTATCAAAAGGAATAAAAAATTTGTCTAGGGCTTTAAGGAAAGATTAAGGACGTTATAGGCCTCATCACTTCAATATGCATCAAATTCCGTGAGTATAGATGCAATCTCCAATTTCAACTTGACACAAAAAAATAGCGCTTAAATAAAGCGCTATATAAAATGTGATGTCTTCTGAGATTAGTTGACTTCGAATGTAATTTTAAGATTGACTCTGAACTCGGTTACCTCGTCATTTTTAACGATGGCACTCTGCTCTTTAACATACACCGATTTAATGTTTTTAACCGTTTTAGAAGCATGCTTTACAGCTTTTTTAGTAGCATCTTCCCAGCTTTCATTTGAATTTGATAAAATTTCAACAACTTTTAATACTGCCATTTTCTATAGATTTTTTAATTAATATGATACTTATTCCCTTAAAGATAAGCATAATAAATTAATTATCCATTTATGGCTTCTACGGTCAAATCTTTATCCTTAAGCATTTCTTTAAGCATATTTTCAATCCCATTCTTTAGGGTGAAGGTTGATGACGGACACCCGCTGCAGGCGCCTTGTAAAACAACTTTCACAACTTTTGATTGAGGGTCATAAGATCGGAATTCGATATTTCCTCCATCATTGGCGACAGCCGGTTTTACATATTCGTCAAGAATGGTGATGATTTCCTTAGAAATATCATCATGATTCTCAAAAGTAACTGCTGCTTCTTGTTCTGCTTGTTTCTGCGCTTTTGGAGCATTGGCAGCTATAATTTCCTTTCCACTTTCAATATAGTTTTTAAGGAAATCTCTTAATTCTGTCGTAATCTCATTCCAATCTGCAAGGTCATGTTTGGTGATGGAAATAAAGTTCTCATCGATAAACACACTTTTTACAAAAGGCAAATGGAATAACTCGGTAGCTAATGGAGAATATTTGGCGTCTTCAGCAGATACAAATTCGTAGGATGTAGGGCCCAGTCTTTTATTGACTACAAATTTTAGAGCCGTCGGGTTAGGCGTGCTTTCCGCATAAACGGTAACAGGCGTATTTTTAGGTGAAGTAGACTCCGATACAACGAGCTTTCCGCTATTGATGTAATTTGCAATTTGTTCTGCAACTTCGTCTTGCACGTCTTCCCATTCAACAATGTCAAAACGTTCTAATGCTACAAAGTTTCCTGAGATATATACTTTCTTTATGAAAGGTAAATAAAATAATTCCTGTGCCAGTGGAGAAGCTTTTGCTTCATCAATATTATCAAATTCAAAGCTTTCGTGGTTGGTTAAAAACTTGTCCGCTTCAAATTTTAATATGCTAGGATTACTTGTTTTTTGTATTGAAATTGTGGTCGTTTCCATAGGTTCATTTCTTTATGCAAAAGTATGAAAACTAAAGGGTAAAAGTGACATTTTTGAGTAGGGATATTACGTGTGTAAATTGGACTTTAACTAAGTTTTTGTAATAGTCACTTCATTCTATTTACAGAAATAATGGCAATAAAATGCCGATGTATTGAATATTATTCGGATGAATGACCATTCAATCTTTAAAAATTATATATTTGACTGTTGTATTTATTCGCACAAGTTAATGGATACATAGAATTTGAATGGTAATCATTTTATGGGCCCGTTGAAAATCTAAATAGGAGGAAGCATCGGTCTTATTGCCTTCAAAAAATTAATAGCATATGACATTTAAGAAGTTTTGTTTAGTAGGATTTGTAGGATTGATAGTGCAGTTTAGCAAAGCTCAAGAAGGATTACCAATATATTCAGATTATTTGACGGATAACTATTATCTCATCCATCCGTCTATGGCTGGTGTTGCCAATTGTGCAAAGATCCGTTTGACCGCCCGTAAACAATGGTTTGGCGTCGATAATGCACCGGCATTACAAACCATGAGTATCAATAGTAGAATAGGCGAAACACAATCTGCAGTTGGTGCCATTGTATATAATGATAATAACGGGTATCATTCCCAAACAGGGGCTTACCTTACGTATGCACATCATTTGCTTTTTTCCCGTAATGAGATCGATTTGAATATGCTTTCTTTCGGATTAAGTGCAGGAGCGATTCAATACCGATTGGATTCATCAACATTTGAGCTTGATGGGTATGATCCATTAATTGCCGAATCAGATCCAAGTGCGATAAATTTTAACCTCGATTTTGGATTCTCCTATCATTTTATAAATTTTTACGCGCATGCCACCGTTAAAAACGTTTTAAACAATGATGGGGTTAACGTTAATGAGAGCGGTCTTTATAAGTATGATAATTTAAGGACGCTTTTATTCAGTGCCGGAAATGTGTTCAGTAAATTGGGCAGCGATTGGAGCTATGAGCCTTCTATCATGTTTTTATATAGAGATGGCACCAAAGAATCTTCTATCGATTTAAATGCGAAGGTTTATAAGGAAATGGAATTTGGAAAACTGTGGGGCGGCATGTCTTACAGAAGAAGTTTAGATGGTGCGGAGGTATCCAATGGAGCAGGGGTGAGCAGTCAGAAATTGCAATACATCACGCCGTTTGTAGGTGTCGATTATAAAAACTTTGTTTTTGCTTATACCTATTCTTATCAATCCAATTCTGTGGTGTTTAACAATGGAGGCTTCCATCAATTGACATTAGGCTACAATTTCAACTGTCGTAAGAGAAAGTATGAATGTGCTTGTCCAGCCATTAACTAAAAGGTGAAGAATCAATTCGCATCATTTCATTAAAATATTAAAATTAAGATCATGCCCATAATTAAAGCCGTAAACGGAAATCACCCACAAATAGCTGACGATTGTTATATCGCTGAGAACGCTACCATAGTTGGAGAGGTTACTATTGGAACCCAATGTAGTGTTTGGTTCAATGCTGTGATCCGTGGCGATGTGCACTATATTAAGATTGGAAATAAAGTGAATATTCAAGATGGTGCTGTGATACATGCCACCTATCAAAAATCGCCCACAACGATTGGGAATAATGTGTCTATTGGCCATAACGCTATTGTACATGGCTGCACCATTCACGATAATGTGTTGATTGGTATGGGAAGCATTGTGATGGATGACTGCGTCGTGGAAAGCAATAGTATTATTGCAGCAGGAGCTGTAGTCACTAAAAACACGCGGATTGAATCAGGCAGTATTTATGCAGGAATACCGGCCAAAAAAGTGAAAGATATCAGCCAGGAATTAATCTCTGGTGAAATCGATCGTATTGCTGATAATTACGTGAAATATTCAAGTTGGTTTAAAGAGGAGTAATAATCTTAAAAGAGACATCAGCCTTCATTCATAAGCACTTTAAAACATCAAATGTTCTACTTTATAAGGGCCTTCAAGAATGTCGTTTAAAACAGTAGTAGGTCCATTGGTGTAAAATACATTCTCAACCTTTTGAATCTTGCGGTTTAAAAGATCATGTTGTTCCAATAGCGTTTTTGTCTGTCGCGCAACAGCTTCACCAGAATCAATAATCTTTACATGTTCTGGAAGTATTTCCAACAATAAGGGCATCAAATAAGGGTAGTGTGTACAGCCCAAAACCAAATAATCAATATTGGCATCAAGCATTGGTTTGAGATATGTACGAAGTAAACCTCGCATGGCCTCACTATCCGTTTTGCCGTCTTCAATAAGCGCTACAATGCCTTCGCCAACCTGTTCAATTACTTTAATGCTCTGACTGTATAAATCGGCGCTCTTATGGAACAATTTGCTACTGAGTGTCCCTTTGGTAGCTAAGATGCCAATCGCCTTTGTTTGCGTGCTTAAAGCGGCTGGTTTAATGGCAGGTTCAATGCCCACAAAAGGGATGTCAAAACGCTCCCTAAGCTCTTTAATAGCATTGGTGGTGGCCGTATTACAAGCCACAACTATAATCTTACATCCTTTTGAAATGAGAAACTCCGTGTTTTTGATGCTTAGCGCTAAAATCTCATCCTTAGATTTATTGCCGTAAGGCGCATTAAAATTATCGGCAAGATATAAGGTGTTCTCATAAGGGAGCAACGTCTTTATTTCCTTGAAAATAGACGTGCCACCAATTCCAGAATCGAAGATACCAATAGGAGCATTACTCATAGTACAAAAATAGGAAAGCCACTTATTAAAAGTGGCTTTCCGTATTAAAATATTGTGTGCTTTAAAAGTCTTAGAATCCTAATTCTTTTTTAACGTCAGCCATAAGGTCTTTCCCGTCAGCTAAAAGAACGCCTGATCCTTGAGTTGAATCCAATACATATTGAAAACCTTGAGCTTTTGCTACTTTTTTGATAGCTGCTTCAGCTCTATCAGTAATAGGCTTCAATAAATCAAATTCTTTCTTTTGAAGATCTTGTTGTGCAGTACCTTGGTACTCACGGATGCTTTGTTGCATACCTTGAACTTCTTGAGATCTTTTTGCATTCTCCTCATCAGTCTTACTGTCAACTTCAGCTTGGTATTGCTTCATTTTATTTTGAAGCTCAGTAGCCATAGTTTGAATTTCAGTCTCATATGTTTTTTGCAATTTTTCTAATTCTGCTTGAGCACTTTTCATTGCTGGCATAGATTTAATAAGCTCTTGCGTATTAACATGGGCGATTTTACTTTGAGCATTAGAGAAAGATGTTGCTCCAATAAAAAGTAGTCCTGCAAATAAAAGGGTCTTAAAATGTTTCATTTTTAAAATAGTATTACGTGTTATAATTATTAATTGTTTTTACTTATTGTTATTCAGGAATTGAATCCTTTTGTTTTGATTTAGCGTCGCGTTCTTCTTTCGCTTTTCTACGTTCTTCTAATATTTTTTTACGGCGTTCTTCAAGCTCTTTTTTTCGAGCTTCACGATCAGCCTCTCTTTGGCGGTTTTTTTCTTCAGCCGTTTGAGCTTCTGCTTTTTTGGCGTCTTTGTTAACTGAAGTGCTATCTTCAGGATTGTTTTTGTCTCTTTCAGCCTTCTCCTTTGCACGATCTTCTAAAATTTGTTGACGTCTTGCTTCAACTGCCGATTTTAATGAATCTCGTGTGGCTTGTTGTTCTGCTCTTCGCTTTTCAACTTCAGATAAACGTTGTTCTCTTTTTTCTTCCAAAGCTTTTTCTCGAGCTTCCTGTTCTTCGTTAAACACTGGAACAATATCTTCCTGGGAAGCAGCTTTACGTTCTGCTTTGTTGGTTGCTTGGGTTCGTTTAGACGATCTTGTAATGCTTCGTAACACCAATTCACTGATGTCAAAACGCTCTGCCGAATATAACATGACGACGTCTGCGGATTTATCAAATATAAAATCATATTCTCTGCTCGTTGCAATTTCTTGTACTGCTGCAAAAATTTGATCTTGTATCGGTTGAATCAATTGTTGCTTCTGAATCATCAAATCACCATTAGGGCCGAAACGCTTTTGCTGATAGTCTAAGATTTCCTTTTCTTCAAAACTGATATCTTCAAAACCCTCTTCATATAATTCCTTAGTCAAAAGAACACGTTCATTGTTTAACTGCGATTTTTTTTGATCGATCTCCGCCAAGCGTTGTTCAACTTCAGATTTCCATTGGAGAACCTTAGTATCTAACTGCGCTGTGGCTTCTTGATATTCTGGTACATTTTGTAAAATATACTCAGTGTCAATATAACCAATTCTCACACCACGTTGGGCGTTTGAAGAAAAGCTCAAAAGACTTATAACTGCCAATAAAAAAAGAACTTTATGTTTCATCTGGTTATATTTTATCATTTATGAGTCACGCTATAAATTCTAAAACGACAGATTAACTTAACGATTCTGCCTGATCAGCGTTTATTTTTCAAATTAACGAAATATATTCTAAAAAATTTTAACACGCGTCTTAAATCGTTAATGTGTACTAAGAAAATATCGTGCCAAACTTAAAACTGCTGTCCAATAATAAAGTGGGTTTCCCAACCATTCTTACCTGTCTGCCCAGGAACAGCATCAAAACCATGTCCGAAGTCAATTCCTAATAATCCAAATGCTGGCATGAAAATACGTAAACCAAGACCCGCTGATCGCTTAATGTTGAATGGGTTGTAATCTCTAAAATTATCAAATGAAGCACCACCTTCCATAAAGCCTAAGGCATAAATCTTTGCTTGTGCGCCTAAAGTAATTGGGTAACGTAGTTCCAATGAAAATTTATTGTAAATCGTTCCACCATCTTGAGAAGATAAGGATTGATTTGGATATCCTCTAAGTGCAATTGATTCTCTACCATCTAAAGAATAGTTTCCTAAACCATCACCTCCAACAAAGAAACGCTCAAAAGGAATGACGCCTCTATCATTGTTGTATGCTCCAAGGAATCCAAATTCTAAACCAGATTTGATAATCAATTTATTTGCATAAAGATTGGTATACCAGTCTCCTTTAAACTTCACTTTATAGAATTCCAACCATTTGTAACGCTCTTGGTCAATGACTCCCATTCGCGCTAAATCGTCAGGGTCAGATGGATTTAATCCTGCTCTTTCATCTTTTAATGCGGCATAATCCACATCATTAAGAAGTGAGTATGGTAAGGATACTTTAGCAGTAACCCCAAAACTAGAACCTCCTGTTGGGTAAATAGGATCTGTATAAGTGTTGTTTCTGCTTAAACCTACGGTATAAGATAAGTTGTTTGAATACCCATTTCCAAAGGTAAATAGACCTGTATTATAATTCTGTAAATCGTAATGTTGGAAACTTACTGCTTGAGACAATGTAAAGTAGTCATCAGGAGCAGTTAAACGCTTTGCAAGACCAACAGTAAGACCTGTAATGTTGAATCGTTTGCTTTTATCAGCATCTCTTGTTCTTGGGTTATATAAAAACTGTTTGGTATGTGAAAGCGATGTTGAAAATTGTATTGGACGCTTGCCTCCTAACCACGGTTCTGTAAATGAGAAACTGTACGTTTGGTAAAAACGACTCGCTTGTAAACGTAAAGCTAAACTTTGTCCATCACCAGTTGGTACTGGTTTGTAAGCTTCTTTCTTGAAAATATCCTTAATAGCGAAGTTGTTAAATGAAAGACCTAGCGTTCCAATAAAGCCACCGCCACCGTAACCACCTTGTAATTCAATTTGGCTAGACCCTTTTTCAACCACAGAATATTCCATGTCTAAGGTGCCTTCATTAGGATTGGCATTTTTAAAGTTAGGGCTTAGTTGTTGCGCGTCGAAGAAGCCAAGTTGCCCAAGCTCTCTCACAGTTCTTACCACTGCAGTTTTGCTATAAAGCTGTCCTGGACGTGTTCTTAATTCTCTATAAATAACACGGTCATTAGTCTTATCATTTCCAACAACGGTTACATTATTGAAATAGGCCGGCTTACCTTCAGAGATACGGATTTCCATATCAATAACATTACCATCGGCACTTACTTCTACCGGATTGATAGAAGAGAATAAATAGCCTTGGTCTTGGTATAAATTAGTAATGTCTAAGGCATCTGGTTTTGAATTGTCAGCAATTCGTTTTTTAAGCTCCACACCATTATAAGTGTCACCTTCCCTAAGGCCCAATATGGCGCTTAATTGTTGATCCGAAAAAACTGTGTTTCCAACAAAAGCAATTTTACCAAAGGTGTATTTTTCTCCTTCTTCTACCTTAATATCAATACCAATTGTGCCATCTGAAACAGCATAGATAGAGTCAGAAATAACACGGGCATCTCTATAGCCGTTTTCTTTGTAAGCATCAATAACACTCACTAAATCTTCCTTGTAGCTTGCTTTAACATATTTTGAACGCTTCAAGAATCGCAATAAATTTTTCTCTTTAGTGTTCTTCATGGCTTTTTTAAGCTTTTTATCGCTCAATTTTTCATTGCCAATAAAGTTGATATCCTGAATTTTTACCTTATCATTCTTATCAATATTAACCACCATATTGACTCTGCTTTTTTCAATAGAATCCATTACAGGAGTCGTGGTAACAGTCACCTTAGTGTTGTAATACCCTTCTTTTCTGTATTTGTTGGTCAAATAGTTTTTGGTAGTGGTAATAAGGTTTTCAGTAACCTTAACGCCTTTGGTCAGTTTGTTGTCTTTTATTAAAGACTCTTTTTTGCCTTTTTTAACGCCATTGATAACCACGTTGTTAAGTTCAGGTAAATCATGTAAACTGATTTCCAAATAAGCTTGGTCGTCTATCGTTTTAGTAAGATAGATGTCTATATTGCTGAAAAGATTGGAACCCCATAATTTTTTCAGAGCTTCACTGATGCGTTCTCCTGGGATGGCGATTACTTCACCTTTTCTTAATCCAGAATACGTAACAATTGTTGCTTCGCTGAAGTTGGTATCGCCAGAAACTGTAATTTCTGCGATGGTATATTTTTTACCTGAATTGAATGGATTTTCTTGAGCTGTAGCAGCTACTGAAAATAAAAGAAAAAAGGCACTAAAAAGGGTATTAAATATTGTTTTCAAAAGCGTGTTGTTAGCTAAGTTGTTCACTTGTTTTTCCAAATCGTCGTTCTCTATTTTGATAGTCTATCAAAGCGGTGTATAAATCATGCTTTTTAAAATCGGGCCATAAAATATGGGTAAAATATAATTCAGCATAAGCAATTTGCCACAACAAGAAATTACTGATCCGTTGTTCTCCGCTGGTCCTGATAAGCAGGTCTACGTCAGGCAAATTATGCGTGTAAAGATGCTTATTAATAATGGATTCGTCAATAGAATCGGCGGAAATTATATTATTTTTAACTTTATCTGATATGCTTTTAACCATGTGTATTAGTTCATCACGTGAACCATAACTCAAGGCTAAGGTCAATACCATTCTGCTGTTATTTTTGGTTTTTTCAATCACCTCCAAGAGCTCTTCTTTCGCTTTTTTTGGTAAATCGTCCAAACAACCTATGGCATTGAGTCTAATGTCATTTTCCTGAAGAGTCTTAATTTCCTTTTTCAAGGATTTGACCAAAAGTTTCATTAACGTTTGGACTTCAATCTTCGGGCGGTTCCAATTTTCAGTAGAAAATGCGTAAAGGGTGAGGTGTTTGATGCCTATTTCGGCACTGGCTTCAACAACTTCTCTTACTGATTTTGTGCCATTCTCATGACCTATTACTCTCAGTAATCCTTGTTGTTTTGCCCAACGGCCATTGCCATCCATTATGATAGCGAGATGGTTAGGGAGGCGGTCGGTATGTATTTGTTTTTTTAAATCCACTTAATTAAAGCAATAACATGGTTTTTCTCCAAAGGTGTAAGTTACGGTTATCCCTGAAAACACATACCAATCATTGCTATTTAAATTTCCAAAATTTTGAGCTGAGGGCCTATCCGAAACACTACCATCAAGCTTGTCAGAGAAGGTATATCTTACTCCAATTTCTGCACCTAAAACAATGCCGTCCACTAAGTTGGTTTTAGCGCCTAATACCATAGGGATTCCAAAGGCCCAACTATAGTTGCTTTCCGGAACTTGAATGCCAGAGGTGTTAAAAAATGTGTCCTTATGTCTTGCAGCAGTAATACCTGTATATAAGTAAGGCGTCATTTGTTGCCCAGATCGATGTGTGTCAAAATCCCAAAATGTAAATTCCATACCTAATGATGCCTCTACTATGCTATTTTTAAATTGGTAGCCTCGTGCAATACGTCTAGGGTCGTCAGAACGGCTGTCGTCACCTTGCAATTCCGTAAATAATACGGAAGCTCGATAGGAATAACGCGGACTTCTGTTCCATTTTAATAGTAATCCACCCGCAGGTTTTTCCGGCGAAATATATTTAGTTGAGCCAACATCACCTATAAAGTTACTGTTGCCCAGAAAGAAACCAACTTCGTAGATTTGAGCCTGGATGTTTGGGACAAAACAAACACTAAATATGAATAAAATGATATACCTCATAAAATTAAAAGTTTGCAAATATAATAAATAAGATTAGCCTATAACAATTTGAATCAAATTGTATTACAGATAAACAGTATTTGCGAGGTTTTATTGTTTAATTGCGTTTATCTTCTCCCCAAAGCAATTTTTTTCGCAAGGTGTCAATAAAGCTTTCACTTGGGAGTTCAATCATTTTTATTTTGAAGGCTGCTTTTTTTATCGTTACAATGGTAGAATTATGCAACGTTGCAATTCTGGAATCTAAAGAAATTAAATAGAAATCTTCTCGGCCATCGACTTTTAATTGAATTTCTGTGTCGTCGGGAATGACTAATGGACGGGCACTCAAGTTATGGGGCGCAATTGGCGTAATCACAAAATTTTTCGCTTCTGGGGTAATGACGGGTCCGCCACAACTTAGAGAATATCCGGTAGAGCCCGTTGGTGTGGACAAAATTAAGCCGTCTGCCCAATAGGTTGTAAGATATTCGCCGTTTAAGTGCGTATTTACCGTAATCATGGACGTGGTATTCTTTCTGCTTACCGCAATTTCATTAAGTGCGAAATTAAGCTGAGTCAAATCTTTGTTTCCTGGTTCGGTTTCAATGCTTAACAAACTACGTTCGGAGATTTTATAATCGCCTTTAAAAATGCTATCAAGCGCACTTTCAATTTGATTGTTTTGGATGGTTGCCAAAAAACCTAAACGGCCCGTATTGATCCCGATAATAGGAATGGACTTATCACCTACGTAAGTGATGGCTCTTAAAATGGTACCATCGCCGCCAATACTAATAAGCAAATCAAAAGAATTATCTAAAGTTTGAAATGTTTCAAAGTCCTTAAAATTCGCCTTAAGATCTAAGTGTTCATCAATAAGCCCATAAAAATGGTCCTCAATATAAACTTGTGCTTCTTTATGGGATAAATAATTTAAAAGCACCCCTGCGGATGCTTCATTACCTTTATAATATTGACTAAAGATGGCAATTTTCATAGAACTACATATTAAGGTATTTGTTCAGGTAATCTGAACGTTCCTTCAAATTTTCAATATAGGTGTCTTCTTCATGTCCAGAAATGACGTTGTAGCTATACCTTCTAAACGTTTGTATCACATTATTGAGGCCGGAGTCTCCAATCTTAAGGGTCACCTGCACAACATCACCATCCATTTTTGAGATAAAAGCCCCTAAGATTTTAGCATCGTTGGACTCTACAATCTGGCTGATTTCACTAAATGAATAATCCTGAATGCCTTTTTCAACAATTAATGTGCTTCCAGGTTCGGAGAAAAATGGGGTTTCATTAAAACGACCAATAATATCATTGAGTTCATAATACCCCAAATAATTATTTTGATGGTCTAATACGGGCATTATATTGCAAGAGTTTTGGGCAAAGGTTTCCAAAACATCTAACCAATTGGTGTCTGATCTCACAAAAAAACCTTCCAATATATGGTTGCATTCTATAATTTTTTCCTTCCCATCAAAACAATGCACGTCAGTTTCCGAAATACAACCCAAATAAACCGAATTGTTTTCAATAGGAATATGAGAATATGTCAACTCGTTAAACATCATTTTAAGGTCGCTCACCTTATCATTGATGTTTAATGGCTTAATGTCATTGATGATATATTCTTCTAACGCCATGCTCATGTGTTTGTACATGCAAAATAATTAAAAATTACTACAATAAGCATCATCTACTTTGTATTTTTGTTCATTAAAACGAAAGCTATGACAAAGTTGAGCGTAAATATCAACAAGATTGCTACTCTTAGAAATTCCAGGGGTGGCGATGTTCCAAATGTGGTTCAATTTGCTAGAGATGTTCAAAAGTTTGGGGCCCAAGGGGTCACCATTCACCCAAGACCTGACGAAAGACATATTCGCTATCAGGATGTGTACGATTTAAAGCCGGAAGTTTATACGGAATATAATATTGAGGGCAATCCTATCCGTCAGTTTGTAGATATGGTTTTGGAAGTGAAACCCACCCAAGTCACCTTGGTGCCAGATGCTGAGGATGCGATTACTTCAAACGCTGGTTGGGATACCATTAAACACAAGGACTTTTTGGTGGATGTGATTAAGGAATTCAAACAAAACGGTATCCGAACGTCCATTTTTGTGGATCCGGAACTTAAACAAATTGAAGGCGCAAAGGCTACAGGAACTGATAGAATTGAACTTTATACAGAAGCATTTGCCCATAATTATGGTTTAGGTAATGAAATGGCCATCAAACCATATACAGAGTGTGCGGTATTAGCTAATGCATTGGGACTTGGAATTAATGCAGGTCATGATTTGTCTTTAGATAACATCAAATTTTTTAAACAGAATATTCCTGATCTATTGGAAGTTTCTATCGGCCATGCACTGATTTCAGAGAGTTTGTATCTTGGTATCGAAAATGTAATCAATATGTACTTGAGACAGCTGAAATAGGTAGTTGGCAGTTTCCAGTAGGCAGTCATCAGTTGGCAGTCAACAACCCGCCCGTACCGAACAGGCACGTTCGGGCGGGTCAATAATCATAAATCAATAATCATCATGAATCTTCATTCAAATATTTTAGGCGAAGGTCAAGCATTTGTTTTTCTTCACGGATTTTTGGGAATGAGTGACAATTGGAAAACACTCGGCACCACATTCAGTGAAGAAGGCTATGAGGTGCATTTAATTGATCAACGTAACCACGGTAGAAGTTTTCATAGCGACGAATTCAATTATGAAGTCATGGTTGAAGACTTAAAACGCTATTGTGATCAGCATAATTTAAAAGATATTGTGCTTTTGGGGCATTCGATGGGCGGGAAAACGGCAATGTTATTTGCTGTAGAATATCCTGAACTCGTCTCCAAATTAATTATTGCGGATATATCGCCGCGTTATTATCCGACGCATCATGACGATATCCTTAGAGGTTTATCGGCGTTAGATTTTGGAACGCTTAAAACTAGAGGCCAAGCAGATGCTGAACTGAAACGCTATGTGCCAGATATGGGCACGCGACAGTTTTTGCTTAAAAACTTGTACTGGAAAGAGAAGGGTGTTTTGGCGTTACGTATCAATTTAGAGGTGTTGAAAGATCAGGTTAATGAAGTTGGAGAACCTTTGCCAATGCATGCCAAATTTGAAAAAGACACCTTGTTTTTAAGAGGCGACCGTTCAGAGTATATTGCCGTACAGGACGAAAGCCTGATTCATACGCATTTTCCAAAAGCTAAAATCCGTACCATTGCTAATGCCGGACATTGGTTACATGCTGAAAATCCGACCGATTTTTACAATGAAGTTAAAACCTTCCTAAGTGAAAATTAACCTAAACCCTTAAACTCATCAACTCCTAAACTCATAACTATGAATTTAATCATCAGATTACTCTTAACAGCTGTTGCCGTAGTGGTATTGGCTAATTTTCTACCTGGCGTGGATGTTGCCGGATTTACATCTGCTATTATTTTAGCTATTGTATTGGCATTGCTTAACGCTTTCTTGAAACCGATATTGGTGATTTTAACCTTGCCAATTACAGTGTTGACATTAGGGCTGTTTTTATTGGTCATCAATGCGTGCATTATTCTGTTGGCAGACGCCTTTATGGACGGATTTGAAGTGAGCGGATTTTGGATAGCGCTGTTATTTAGTTTGCTTTTATCCTTTTTACAATCTGTACTTTACTCACTGTTAGACAAAGACAAAAACTAGTCTCTAAATCAACTGTTTAAAAACTTTGTTGGGATTTAAAAAATGCTTAATTTTGCATCCCGATTTTTTACTAGTCAAATCAGTGTTTTAAGGAGTCCTTTTGGTACGAAGTTTGAACTAATTCCGCAGAAAATAGGAACCCTTGTAGGTTTGAAAAATCGTTAAACATTAAAACGCCTTAGGCTTTATTAATTATAATATGAATATTACAAGAGAAAACATTGACGCATTAAATGCTATTGTAAAAGTAGATATCGCTAAAGAAGACTATAGTGATAAAGTTGAAAAGATCCTTACAGATTACCGTAAATCAGCTAATATTCCTGGATTCAGAAAAGGGCATGTGCCAATGACCATGGTTAAAAAGCAATATGGAAAAGCCGTTTTGGTGGATGAAGTTAATAAGCTTTTACAGGATGCTCTTAATAAATATTTGACTGAAGAGAAATTGGACGTTTTAGGAAATCCATTACCGAAGCCTCAAGATGATTTAGACTGGAATGCTGATTCTTTTACGTTCGAATTTGAATTAGGTTTGGCACCAGAATTTGAAGTAGATCTTAAAGGAAAAAAAGCAATCACTCAGTACAAAATTGTTGCTGATGATAAAATGATTGACGGTCAGGTGGAACATATTCGTAAGCAATATGGCAAATTGATCTCTCAAGATACTGTTGCCAAAGACTCTGAAATTACAGGTGTTTTTGCAAACGAAGAAAAAGAAATCAATAACAAAACAACACTTACTTTAGATAAAGTTAAAAGTAAAACTGCTGAAAAAGCATTCATCGGTGCTAAAGTTGGTGATGTTGTTACTGTAAAAACTAAAGGCTTATTCAATGACGATCATGATTTGATGAACTTCTTAAAAGTATCTCATGATGACGCTCACGGATTGGATGTTGAGGTGACTTTTAAAGTTGAAGAAATCAACACAAGAGAGTTGGCCGATTTAGATCAGGAGTTGTTTGATAAATTGTTCGGTAAGGATGTTGTAACATCTGTAACTGAATTGAAAACTAAAATCAAGGAAGATTCTGAAAAGCAATTTGCACAACAAGGCGATCAGAAATTCTTGAATGACGTTACTGAGTATTTAGTAGAAAACACAAAATTTGACCTTCCAGCAGCGTTCCTACAAAAATGGATGCAAACTGCAGGTGAAAATCAATTGGATGCAGATCAAGCGAAAGAAGAGTATGAAAACTCTGAAAAAAGCATGCGCTACCAGTTGATTGAAGGTAAATTGATTGAAAAATACAATTTGCAAGTTACCTTTGAAGATCTTAAGTCTTTCACTAAAGACATGATCAAAGTGCAAATGGCACAATTTGGTCAAATGGATCCTCAAGATAAAGAGTTAGAGGATATTGCAGCGCGTATCTTATCTAACAGAGATGAAGTAAAACGTTTGTCAGAGCAATTGATGAGCGAAAAGTTATTAGAACTTTACAAGAAAGAAGCTAATCTTAAGGTTAAAGAAATTACTTATGACGAATTTGTAAAAGAGTTTTACAGCTAATAATTATAATTTAAATCGTTATATTTAGAGCGTAAGACTGTTAGGTTTTACGCTTTTTTTTGACTCATTGGTAGTCATCAAATTATCCCAGTATTTATGGGTATTTACGAATTTAAGAACTAAAATTTATTTATGGATTACGGAAAAGAATTTGAGAAATTCGCAATAAAGGATCAAGGCATCAGCAGTACATATTACAATCAAATCATGAACAGTATGTACCCTGTTGGGTTAACGCCAAATATTATTGAAGAACGTCAATTGAATGCAGTAGCAATGGACGTGTTTTCTAGGTTGATGATGGATCGTATTATCTTTATGGGTACTGCTATCAATGACCAAGTGGCTAACATCATCCAAGCACAATTGTTGTTTTTGGAAAGTACAGATGCTGCTAAAGACATTCAAATTTATATCAACTCACCAGGAGGTAGTGTTTATGCAGGTCTAGGTATTTATGATACCATGCAACTTATCAAACCTGATGTAGCAACTATCTGTACAGGTATGGCAGCGTCTATGGGTGCTGTGTTATTGTGTGCTGGTCAAAAAGGGAAACGTAGCGGTTTAACGCACTCTCGTGTTATGATCCACCAACCTTTGGGAGGTGCTCAAGGTCAAGCGAGTGATATTGAAATTACCGCTAGAGAGATCCTTACCTTAAAGCAGGAATTATATAACATCATTGCGAAGCATACGGGTCAAGAGTATGACAAAGTATACAATGATAGTGATAGAGATTACTGGATGAAAGCAGATAAGGCCAAAGAATATGGCATGATTGACGAAGTTTTATCTAGTACTAAAGAAAAGTAATTTCAAAATTATCACATTGATAAATTTGAAATATTAAAATAAGAGGAATTAAAAGAGTTATGGCAAAGGAAGAATTAGAATGTTCGTTTTGTGGTAGGAAAAAGCCAGAAACCAGTTTATTGATTGCAGGACTGGACGCACATATATGCGATAGATGTATAGAGCAGGCCCATGGTATTGTTTTGGAAGAATCAAAGCAAAGTGGCAATGCGGAACTGTCGTCTGAAATGATGCTTAAAAAACCTAAAGAAATCAAGAAGTTTCTTGATGAATATATTATAGGTCAAGAATACTCCAAAAAAGTAATGTCCGTTGCGGTTTACAATCACTATAAACGTTTGTTGCAACCAGCTACTAATGATGATATTGATATTCAAAAGAGTAACATCATCATGGTTGGGCAAACCGGAACAGGTAAAACGTTAATGGCTAAAACCATCGCAAAGATGCTTAATGTGCCATTGGCCATTGTAGATGCTACGGTTTTAACTGAAGCTGGTTATGTAGGTGAGGATGTTGAAAGTATTTTGACACGTTTGCTACAGGTGGCAGATTACAATTTGGAGAAGGCAGAAAAAGGAATTGTATTTATTGATGAAATCGATAAGATTGCCCGTAAGAGTGATAATCCTTCAATTACCAGAGATGTTTCCGGTGAAGGTGTGCAACAGGCATTATTGAAATTATTGGAAGGTACAACGGTAAACGTGCCGCCAAAAGGAGGGCGTAAGCATCCAGATCAGAAATTTATTGAAGTCAACACGGAGCATATCTTATTTATTGCTGGTGGTGCCTTTGATGGCGTTGAGCGCATGATTTCAAAACGTCTTAACATGGCAGCTATTGGTTACAAAGCGGCAGCTCAGGATGATGTGATTGATGCAGATAATTTACTGCAATACATCATTCCAAAAGATTTGAAAGATTTTGGTCTTATTCCAGAAATCATTGGTCGTTTACCTGTGTTAACCTATATGGATCCTTTAGATGCTAAAACGTTGAGAGCGATTTTAACCCAGCCTAAAAATGCGATCATCAAGCAATATCAAAAATTGTTTGAAATGGATGATATCAAATTCACCATTACTGATGGCGCATTAGACTTTATTGTTGAAAAGGCGATAGAGTATAAGCTTGGTGCTAGAGGCTTGAGATCTTTATGTGAAGAAATATTGACTGATGCCATGTTTGAATTGCCAAGTGGCAAGGAAACTAAGCTTCATGTGACTAAAGAGTATGCTGAAGATAAATTGGATAAAACCACTTTAAAACGATTGAAAGCAGTCTCGTAATAATCCAGAATGATATTAAAAAATAAAACCACTCTTTTCAGGGTGGTTTTTATTTTTTTGGATTTAAAAAACTAATATTGCAGGTACAATGCTTAAAATATAGAAACAATACAAACGTATTGTGTATGTCTTTTTAAGTTCATAAAAACTGCTTTCCTGCTGTATTTTATGGTGTGCTACATCGTAAATATAATCGCAAATTTGTAAGAAAAAAGCCCAACTACTTCTTTTTAGTTGAACTTCTGAATATTCTCGATATAAGAATTATAAATGCCGATTTTTCCGCTAAACGACCACTAAACATTTAGCTCTAAGAGTGCATCCATGTAATCTCGCGTATTGGACAATCGGGGCACTTTATGTTGCCCTCCTAATTTATCCTGTTGCTTCAACCAATCATAAAATAATTGGTGTCTTGCTATGTTTATTTTCGGACTATTGAGGGTGATGTTGTTGTAACGTTTCGCTTCATAATCTGAATTTAACGACTTAAGAGCATTGTCAAGCAGCTCATTAAAGTAATCGATATCTTCTGGCGGCGTTTTAAATTCAATTAACCATTCATGCGCTCCCTTATCCTTACCGCTCATAAAAATTGGTGCCGCAGTATATTCTACAATCTGCGAATTTGTTTTCTTACAGACTTTCTTTAAAGCGTCTTCCGCATTTTCAATAATCAGTTCTTCCCCAAATACATTTATATGATGTTTGGTGCGTCCGCTCACTTTAATGCGGTAAGGTTCCAATGACGTAAATCGTATCGTATCGCCAATTTTGTAGCGCCACAATCCGGCATTGGTGGTAATGACCACTGCGTAATTTTTATTTTTTTCAACCTCCGCCAACGGAATGATGCGCTGCTCTGGAGTGCCATAAGCATCCATAGGAATAAATTCATAAAATATCCCGTAATCCAACATCAACAATAATTCACTGGAGTTGTTCTGGTCTTGAATCGCGAAGAATCCTTCCGACGCATTATAAATCTCATAATATCTGAAATCGTGGCGTGGTAAGATGGCTTTATATTGATCGACATAAGGTAGAAAGCTAACGCCGCCGTGGAAATACACTTCCAGGTTTGGCCAAATATCAAAAATGTTTTGCTTATTGGTCGTTTCCAACACGTTATTCATAAGCACCAACATCCAAGAGGGCACACCTGCAAGACTTGTCACATTTTCATTGATGGTTTCATTTACAATGGCCTGCATTTTATGCTCCCAATCGCTCATCAAAGAAACTTTGTTGCTTGGGGTGCTGCTAAATTCGGCCCAGAACGGCATATTATCAATCAAAATCGCTGATAAATCCCCAAAGGCAGTGCCATTTTCTCTATAAAGTTCCTTGCTGCCACCAAGTCTTAAACTCTTTCCTGTGAATAGCTGTGAGTTTTCGTTATTGTTGAGATACATGCACAATAAGTCCTTACTCGCGGCATAATGGCAATCTTCCAAAGATTCATTGCTTACCGGAATAAATTTGCTCTTCGCATTGGTTGTTCCGCTGGATTTTGCAAACCATTTGATGGGTGTTGGCCAAAAAATATTGTTTTCGCCGAGTCGCGATCGTTCAATTTGTGATTGATTGTCTTCATAAGAAGTGATGGGAACCCGTTCTGCAAACGTTCGGTAATTTGTGATGCTGGCAAAATCATAAGTCTTGCCAATTTCAGTGTCTTTTGCCGTAATTATAAGATCTTGAAGTAATTCGTTCTGAACTTCATTGGGGTATTTTAAAAATAATTCGATTTGGTGAAATCGCTTTTTTAAGAACCATGAAGCAATCGAATTTACTAATGGAATTGGCATATTTGTAGTATCTTTAAAGACTAAAAATAATACTTTTTTTAAACAAATTCTTCTAAATAAAATTTTTAATAAATGACGTACCAAGGGGTCTTGACCAAAATGGCAACGGAGTTTTCACATCCTATCCAATACTATCTAATTTTTGAAAATGACTTTATCAATATGAATCAGTTGTTGGATAAACATATCACCATTCAATTTGTTGGTTACCAATGTCTGAACTGCTCACTTGATAAACCAATTTTCAGACAAGGATTTTGTAAAAGTTGTTTTTTTGATATTCCGCAAGCTGCAGATTGGATCATGAGACCTGAATTAAGTACGGCACATTTAGATAAAGAAGACCGCGATTTAGAATACGAAAAACGTGTACAATTGCAGCCACACGTAGTTTATCTCGCCAATTCCAGTAACGTAAAGGTTGGAGTCACGAGGAAGAGTCAAGTGCCTACACGTTGGATTGACCAAGGGGCGCATGAGGCCATTGAGATTGTTGAGGTGCCCAATAGATACTTGGCGGGTATTACAGAAGTTGCTCTAAAAGCATTTGTAGCCGATAAAACCAATTGGCGTACCATGTTGAAAAATGATATTGTTGATGAGAATTTGGTAGAGTGGCGAGATCGTTTACGGGATGCTATTCCTGAAGAAGCCGCAGCATATTATATAGCCAACAACAAAGAAACTGAAATTGAATTCCCCGTATTGCAATATCCCGCAAAACCTCAAAGTCTTAACTTGGCTAAGACGCCTGTCTATCAGGGTGTTTTAAAAGGTATCAAAGGTCAGTATCTTATTTTTGAAGATGATACAGTTTTTAATATTAGAGGGAATGAAGGTTGTGTGGTAGCACTTACTGTTTCGTAAAATGTTAAAAAACAGTGCTTTAGCGTTAAATTCGATTTAAAGCCATGATTATTTCGTAACTTAAATTTGCTTTTAGATTGCTCATTTTAGTGATCTATGAGAATGGCTATGAGACTTAACTCATGCCTTAAATACGGAAGTCATGAAAATTCCAGTAATGCTATATGTCATATTAACCACGCTGTTGTTGGTGACACTAACCATTATGCTGGCGATGGATGCTTCTTTTACATGGATGTTTTATATGACCTGTTTAGGAGAGGTGTTTGTAGTGATTATGGTTTATAAAGTGCTCACCGATCACTACACCACAGCTAAAACTTTTGATGATTTTTATGAAGATCATCCCATTGGAAAACAAAAAATCACGTAATTATTACGTGATTTTTTGTTGTATAGGGTTGTGAAGACTACATTTCTTCTTGATCCCTTAAGTTTTGTATGTAAGCTGCTTTTTGTAATTGTCTTCTCTTTTTCACTGATGGTTTAGTGAAATATTGATTCTCTCTCAAATTCTGCATCACCTTTACATTTCGGTGTTTACGTTTGTAACGTTTGATGGCGCGTTCGATGTTTTCGCCTTCTTTAATTTCGATTCTTAACATAGATAATTATTAGAGTATATAATGTATTTGAGACTATCCCAAATACGTTTTTAAAATTTTACTTTTTGAAGTGTGCTTCAATCTTCTGATTCCTTTTTCTCTGATTTGACGCACACGTTCTCTTGTCAAATCAAAAGTCTTACCAATCTCATCCAAGGTCATTGGAGGTTGATTGCTAAGTCCAAAATTCAATCTAATAACATCACTTTCTTTTTGGGAAAGTGTGTTGAGTGCTCTGTCAATTTCCAAACTTAATGATTCTGTCATTAAATTTCTATCAGGATTTGGAGAATCTCCAGAAGAAACTACATCATATAAACTTGAGGTTTCACCTTCTTTTAAAGGTGCATCCATCGATATATGACGTCCAGAGTTCTTCATGGACTGCTTCACATCCTTCACGGTCAAATCCAGTTCAGTCGCAATTTCCTCAGCACTAGGCGGGCGTTCATGCGCTTGTTCCAAAAATGAATAGGCCTTATTGATCTTATTGATCGAGCCAATTTTGTTCAAAGGTAATCTAACTATTCGAGATTGTTCTGCTAAAGCTTGAAGAATTGCTTGACGAATCCACCAAACCGCATAAGAAATAAACTTAAAACCTCTTGTTTCATCAAAACGTTTCGCTGCTTTTACCAAGCCTGCGTTGCCTTCATTAATTAAATCGGGGAGGGTTAAACCTTGATTTTGATATTGTTTAGCAACTGAAACGACAAATCGAAGGTTGGAGGTGGTCAGTTTGTCCAAAGCCTCTTGATCTCCTGTTCTAATACGTTGTGCCAATTCTACTTCTTCATCCGCTGTAATCAAAGGCAGTTTACTAATGTCTTGTAAATATTTATCTAGAGATTTTGATTCTCTGTTAGTAACCTGCTTGGTGATTTTTAATTGCCTCATCTAATCTCTTTTATTTAAATACGTTAACTGTAACCATACAGTATAACTTTTTAATCCACAAAAGCAAATAAACTCACATTACTTTAACATAATTGCTTAAATTTCTTTAGATTGCAGGTTGTTTTCACTCGATTCAATGCAAAATCACTAATTTTTTGATTACAATTGAGCGTTTGATCCTTTTAATTGACCGTGTCTTTTTTCTTCTTTCTCGTATTGAAAATATCTTTAATAGTATTTTTTATCGCTTCACTTCCTGTTTTTGTACTGTCTTTTTTAATACTCGGCGTTTGCGTACTTGTATTGGTTGAATCTTTTGGAGTGGTAGAAGGAGTTGTTGGCGTTGGATTCTGAGTTGTATTTCCACCCATGGCACCACCAAGTAGCTCTTTGATTTTATCTGTTCCTTTGCCAATCAGTTTTTGCTTTTCAATTTCAATTAATTGCTTCGTTAAATTGGCAACGCCACTCGTTAGATCTGTAGTGACTTTCGGGCTTGCAAATGTTCCCATTATTTTAGCGCTTACAGGAATACTGATTTTATTGACCTCATTGTCGTTAATCTTGCCAATGAGTCTGTTGATTTCACTTCCCAAATATTTTGCAGGCACATTGAATACCGCATCATAGGCCATTGTGTTGTCAAAACCATGTGAGCCCGAAACTACAATGCCAATATCTTTATATGCTAAATTGAAAGGCTTAATGGTTACTTGTCCATTAGCAAACTCTAAATGTGCTTTAAGATCATTCAAATCTAAATCGCCAAAATTAATAAAGCTTAAGGCGCCTTCAAGTTTCGACAACAGCGGACTGGCGCTTTCGTCGATGTCAGTCGTTAGTAATTCAGCAAGCGCATTTCCGGTAATGGTACTCAAATTAGGAGAGAATTCTTTGTCTAACGTGCCAGATATTTTTAGGGTGCTGTTTAGCTTTCCTTTTAATGCCTTAGCGATAGGCGCTAGGTTTTGTAATAGTTCCAGATCCGTAAATGATTTGGCGATGTCAAATCCACTGGCAGCCATATTTAAATTGAATGTAGGGGTATCTGCTTTGGTGCTCACATTTCCAGAAAGGGCTAAGACACCATCAAAAATTGTGGAACTCAAATTATTTATAGTGGCATTCTGATCTTTTACAAATAAGTCGCCTTTTACGTTCTTCAGTTTCAGATTGTCATAAATGACAGTGTTGGCAGTAGCGGTTATAGTGCCTTCCAAAAACTGCGGAATTTTTAAGCCTTCAGTAGTGGTGGCTGCTTTTTTTGATGTTGCTGCAGTCGTACTTTCTGTTTCTTCGCTCATAAAATCATTGAGTGCAAACGTATTTGAGGTCAGGTTGAAATTTCCTTTTAAATTCACTTTTTTACTCAGCATAAAACCAATTAGGTTATTAATGGTTCCTGTTGCTGAAAAATCACTTTGTCCCGTTTTTGCGCTGAAACTATTTAAAGTAACCGTTGATGGATTGAAAGTCATATCCGCTTTTGAAATATGCAGTGGCTGGTTCATAGCATCGGACGTGAACACCAAATTGCTGATACTCGCATTTCCCGACGCTTTAATTCTGTCATAGGCGCTCGTTTCAATAGCATTCATGTCGAAAGCGGTGTTCAGTTTAGCTTTTAGGATTCCGCTCAGCTCATTTTCAAGTTCTAAAGGATATGCCTTGGTAAGGTTTGCTAAGTTTAAAGTCCCATCAATATCAGCATTCACCAACATATTGCCGGTCAGATTTTTAATCAATGCCGAAGCTTTAAAGACATCACTATCAATTTTAAAGTTTAGAGTGTTTATCGCCACATAAGTGTCATCTGCATTTCCTGTATCGTTCTTAATTTTTGTGTCGATCACAATGTTTTCAACACGTTTTGGTAAGTCTGGATATTTAAAGGACGCATTGTCCGAAGAAATACTAATATCTAATGTAGGGATGGTGGTTTCGGTAACCTTTCCTTTAATGATGCCGTTCACGTTAAAATTTCCGGTGGTTTCTACATTGTCTAAGTTTTTAGCATAGGTTGCTGGCATTACCGCCAAAAAGTCTTTAAATGAGGAGCCTGTGTTTTTAAAAGAGAGGTCAATAAGTTGGCCTTCCTCTATAATTTGAACAAACCCGTTAAATTCAACCGGCAGCTGATTAATAAGAGCGTTGTTTTCCTTAAACGTATATTTCTGCGCTTTTAAATCCATGTCGATCAGCGCATCTAACTTCACATGATTATTATTCAAATAATTGATGCTATCCATGGTTAAACTCACGTTAGCCTCAGATTTGGTGTCCAATTCAGAAATATCACCTGAAAAAGTACCTTTTCCTGTGTGATTCAATTCTGAAACATAAAATTGCATGTCCGCAGGAATGTCAATATAAGTGAGCGCGCTGTTTTTGATGCTGTAATCTTTAATGTCGAATGAAAACGCGGTAGAATCCTGCGGGTTCTCATTTTCCTTTAAAATATCATAATTGACGTTTCCAAAAGCATCTGTTTTTAGCGTCAATAATGCTTCATTAACGTTAATGGAGTTGACAATTATTGGCTCTTCAGAAGTTTTGAAAAGTTCCTTTACTGACATTGTAAAGTTGATGTTCTTTGCAGTGGCGAAAGTTTCGTTCTCAAAAGGTTTGAAATTGGTAATTACCAAATCGCTCACTTCCACATGTGCTTGTGGGAAACTTCTAAATAAGCTTAAGGTTACATCGCTAAACTCAACGTTGGCATTAAGGTTTTGGTTGATGTAATTCTTTACCATGCCCTTTATTTGCGATTGAAAAACGAATGGCAGGGCTATTAATAAAACAATTAGTATTAATAAGGTGATTCCGGTGATTTTGAAAAACTTTTTCATTGAAAATTTAGTTATGACTTTCAAGCTAATGAAAGACAATTGGTTTTGTGGGTATATGTAAAGTTAATTTTAAAAGATAGTGCTGCATTACAGTTTAATAAAACTTTGGCGTTTTCTGCAGCTTCGGTTTTTCTCAAGTCTTAATGTTTTATAAATGATACTTTAAAATACGATAAATAGGGTTTGGAAAACCTTTTCCTCTGACTATATATCTAAAATCATTCCAATCAATACTTTAGAATACACAAATATAGCTGAAGTAAACGGTCGTAAAAAAAAATATAAATCTATTTTGAAAATTTCCGAGAAGTGCCGCATTTAAAATAATTTTTTAACCGAAATCATATTATAAAGTGGTTTTGTTTTCTTTATTTTTGGCGATAATTATGGACCAACCTCACATTGTTTACATTGCTTTAGGCAGTAATAAAGGCGACAGACTAAAACATCTGCAAGATGCTATTGATCTTATTTTTAAACGAATTGGTAAGATTAATATCATAGCGCGCGTTTATAACACGCCTGCGTTAGGTTTTGACACCGATAGTGCTACCGAAGATTTTTATAATACCTGTGTTTTTGTGGAAACTCAATATGCTGCTGAAGACGTCATGCGCAAGTTGCTTGCTATTGAAACAGCACTTGGGCGTACAAGGAACACTGGTGGAAGTTATGAGTCCAGAACTATCGATTTGGATGTGATTTTTTATGATGATGACGTAATGACGTCCGAATTGATCACCACGCCACATCCGCAAATGCACAAGCGGAAGTTTGTGTTGCAACCTCTCAATGATATCGCGCCAAAGGTGATTCATCCAAAATTAGAAAAAACTGTTTTCGAGCTTTTGGAATCTTGCAAAGACGACAGTGAGATTGAGCCGGTTAACATTTGGTTGAAAAATCCGATGAAGCAGTATGATTTTGGTAATTACAATTATATCGCCATAGAAGGAAATATTGGTGCTGGTAAAACGAGTTTGGCGCATCAAATTTCGAACGAATTTAATGCCAAATTGATTTTGGAACGGTTTGCGGACAATCCGTTTTTGCCAAAATTTTATGAAGAGCCACATCGCTACGCCTTTACTTTGGAAATGTCTTTTTTGGCCGATAGGTATCAGCAAATTAGTGACGATTTATCTCAGTTGGATTTGTTCAAGGATTTTATGGTGAGCGATTATGATATTTATAAATCGTTGATTTTCTCAAAAATCACATTGCCTGAGGATGAATTTCGTCTGTATAGAAAGTTGTTCTATCTGATGTACAAAGACATTGCCAAGCCGGATTTGTATGTGTATCTCTATCAAAATACAGAACGTTTGCAGGCCAATATCAAGAAGCGTGGGCGCGATTACGAACAGAATATTGAAAACAACTATCTCGAAAAAATAAATGCGGGCTATTTGGAATTCCTAAAAAATCAGACAGAACTCAACGTCAAAATTATTGATATTTCAGATCGTGACTTTGTGGAAAATCGTGAGGATTATTTATGGGTGTTGGGAGAGATTTGTACGCCGACTGATAGTGAGGAGTATTAAGTATAGAGTACTAAGTATTAAGTGTAGAGTATTAAGTATAGAGTATTAAGAATTAAGTGAGGTCTTATTGTCCTGCGGTCATTTTTGCAAAAACATCCCAAATTACAACGCCGCAACTTACGGAGATGTTTAAGGAATGTTTTGTTCCAAATTGAGGAATTTCTAAAATGACATCGCTCGCACTCACCACGTGTTGTGCAACTCCTTTTACTTCATTGCCAAAAACCAAGGCGTATTTCTGATTGGTTTGAGGTTGGAAATCATTAAGCATCGTCGAGTTTTCAGCTTGTTCAACTGAAGCCACAATAACTTTATCAGCCTTTAATTTTTCAATAACATCCATGGTGTGTTCCGCATATTCCCAATCTACCGTTTCTGTACTTCCCAAAGCGGTTTTATGAATGTCTTTATGCGGTGGCGTTGCAGTAATGCCACATAAATAGATTTTTTCAACCAAAAAAGCATCACTCGTTCTAAAGACCGAACCAATATTGTTTAAGCTTCTAATATTATCCAAAACAATAATAAGCGGTGTTTTTTCGGTAGTTTTAAATTCGTCAACACTTAATCGGTCAAGTTCGCTATTTTTTAGCTTTCGCATTTTTTCTATTTTTTAATCTTGAATTCCTTATTTAATGTTGAAAAACAGAGTCGTTTGGTTAAAATGATCTAAACTCTGCAAAGCAGTGTATTCCCGACTGTTTTTTATTCATTAAATGTAAATAACTTCTGAGCGCTGCATTTTTCAAACCCTCAAATAATAAGTACCTTAGCGGACCTAATATTTAGGGCAAAAATACCATTTAAAACACAAAACCATTGGCTAAGAACGTAAAAAAGGAAACCCCGTTAATGAAACAATACAATGCAATTAAAGCGAAGTATCCAGATGCTTTATTGCTTTTCAGAGTCGGCGATTTTTATGAAACTTTTGGGGAAGATGCGGTAAAAGCCTCTAAAATATTAGATATTATTTTAACGAAACGCGGTGCTGGAAGCGATAGTGAGACTGAACTTGCCGGATTTCCACACCATTCCCTAAACAATTATTTGCCAAAACTGGTAAAGGCTGGATGCCGGGTCGCAATTTGTGACCAATTGGAAGATCCTAAGCAAACCAAAACCATTGTGAAGCGTGGGGTAACGGAATTAGTAACGCCAGGTGTCGCTTTAAATGATGATATTCTGCATTCTAAGTCCAATAACTTTTTGGCCGCTGTTTGTTTTGGTAAAAATGCGATTGGCGTTGCCTTCTTGGATGTTTCTACAGGCGAGTTTTTGGTGTCTCAAGGCAATTCAGAATATATAGATAAGTTGCTCCAAAATTTTAGACCAAGTGAAGTTCTGGTATCAAAACCGAAACGCAAGGAGTTTATCAATGTGTTTGGGAGTGAATTTCATACGTTCTATATGGAAGATTGGGTTTTTCAGGATGATTACGCCAATGAAACCTTGCTTAAGCATTTCCAAACTAAATCTTTAAAAGGATTTGGTATTGAAGATTTGTTTGAAGGCATTGTATCAGCAGGAGCTGTATTGCATTATTTGAGCGAGACGCAGCATCATAAATTGCAACATATTACCACCATTCAACGTGTCACACAAAATGATCATGTGTGGATGGATCGGTTTACCATAAAAAATCTGGAGCTTTACCATTCTTACAACCAGAATGCGGTGACATTGATTGATGTTATTGATCGGACCATTTCACCAATGGGAGGCCGTTTGTTGAAACGATGGTTGGCATTGCCACTTATTAATATTGATAAGATACATCAGCGGCATGAAGTCGTGCAGTATCTGTTAGATGATGCTGTCATATTGAAGAAAATTCAAAATCAGATCAAACATATTGGGGATATTGAGCGACTTATTTCTAAAGTAGCGACGGTTAAGATTAGCCCAAGGGAAGTGGTGCAGTTGAAAAATGCTTTGGAAGCGATTGTGCCAATTAAAACACTCACCCAAAACACCGATAATAAAGCGCTTCAGCAAATAGGAGAAAGCTTGGAGCTTTGTGAAGAGTTGCGTCAGCGAATTAAAGCTACTCTAAACGAAGAAGCACCTGTAAACATTTTAAAGGGAAATACTATTTCTTCTGATTTTTCCGCTGAGCTGAAAGAGCTAAGGTCTTTATCAACTTCTGGGAAAGATTATTTAGATGCCATGTTGGAGCGTGAAAGTAAACTTACAGGCATCACGTCGCTTAAAATAGCATCCAATAATGTGTTTGGTTATTATATAGAGGTGCGTCACACGTATAAAGATAAGGTTCCGGAGCATTGGATAAGAAAGCAGACGTTGGTGAGTGCAGAGCGCTACATTACGGAAGAGTTAAAAGAATACGAAACTAAAATATTAGGCGCTGAAGAGCGTATTTTGGCAATTGAGCAGCAGTTGTTTTCTGAATTGGTGCTTTGGATAGGTCAATTTATCAAACCGGTACAAAAGAATTCTGCCTTAATAGCGCAATTGGATTGTTTGTGTGGATTTGCACAATTGGCGTATGACAATAAATATACACGTCCAGAAATCAATGAGGGCTATGCCTTAGAAATTAAGAATGGGAGACACCCTGTAATTGAGAAACAGCTGCCACATGGTGAGCCTTATATTGCGAATGATGTCTATTTAGATAGAGATCAGCAGCAAATCATCATGATTACCGGACCAAACATGTCTGGTAAATCGGCTATTCTACGCCAAACGGCATTAATTGTGTTATTGGCGCAAATGGGAAGTTTCGTTCCTGCAGATGCCGCCAACATTGGGTTGACGGATAAAATATTTACGAGAGTAGGAGCAAGCGATAATATTTCGATGGGCGAGTCAACGTTTATGGTCGAGATGAATGAAACCGCTTCTATTTTGAACAATGTTTCTGACCGTAGTTTAGTGTTGTTGGATGAGATTGGTCGAGGTACAAGTACTTATGACGGTATTTCTATTGCCTGGGCCATTAGTGAATATTTGCACGAGCACCCAAGTAAGGCTAAAACGCTATTTGCAACACACTACCATGAGTTGAATGAAATGACC
This sequence comes from uncultured Gelidibacter sp., assembly GCF_947500795.1. GTDB lineage: Bacteria > Bacteroidota > Bacteroidia > Flavobacteriales > Flavobacteriaceae > Gelidibacter. Next base: position 102,221 of record NZ_CANMTE010000005.1, read on the forward strand.
GAAACCTTTTCGCGCATTAAAAATTTCAATGTTTCTGTCAAGGAGTTGAAGAATAATGTACTTTTCCTTAGAAAGTTGGTAGAAGGAGGAAGTCAGCATAGTTTTGGTATTCACGTAGCAAAAATGGCCGGAATGCCACAACAGGTCATTAATCGTGCGAATAAAATATTGAAGCAATTAGAGAAATCTCACAGTAGTGAAGAGCTGACAGATAAGGTGAGATCGCTTGAAGATGATATGCAACTGAGCTTTTTTAATTTGGATGATCCTCTTTTAGAGCAGATTAAGGAGGAGATTGTCAATATTGATATTGATGTGTTGACTCCGGTAGAAGCGCTGATGAAACTGAATGAGATTAAGCGTATGTTGCTGAAAAAGAAGCGTGCATAAATTTTTTTTCTTTTTTTAGTGAAAAGGCTTTGCATTTCTAAGAAATGTATTAAATTTGCCCTCGCAATCCGATACACGTCGGTTGCAACGTTCTTAGAATATTGAATACAACGCGAAAATAGCTCAGTTGGTAGAGCGCCACCTTGCCAAGGTGGAGGTCGCGGGTTCGAATCCCGTTTTTCGCTCAATACCAAAAGAAGATTGAAGTATGAATTTCGCTGCCGCGGAACATTGTTCTAAACAATGAATACTTCAGAAAGCTGCTCAAGTGGTGGAATTGGTAGACACGCCGGACTTAAAATCCTGTGTCCATTAGGACGTGCGGGTTCAAGTCCCGCCTTGAGTACTAAACCCTGATAATCAAATGATTGTCAGGGTTTTTTGTTTTAAAATTAGTCCAAAAAAAAGACCCAACTAAGTGTCAGGTCTCTAAATTTAACTAAGCGTAGATTTAGTTGTCGTCTCCAACAATTTCTTTTGCAGCGCCATCAACAGCTTTACCTGCTTCTTTAACTTCATTTGTAGCATTGTCAATTGCTTTACCAGCTTTTTCTAATGCGCCTTCAGTTTTGTCGGCAGCGTCGTCAGCAGCATCCTCCATTGCATCAGCAGTATCGTCAGCAGCGTTTTCAATCGCGTCGCCCATATCATCGGCTTTTTTTTCAGTTTCTCTACAAGAAGTAAAAGATAAGCCTAAGGCTACAACTAAAACTGTACTTAATAGTAATTTTTTCATTTTGAGTGTTTTAATGTTAATGTAACTAACAAATTTATAAAACTTCATGAGTTATCCAATAAAAGATGTTAACATTTTTTTAAGAGATACACCTCACGATGTGTATTATTTACGGATGTAATCCATGATTTGGATGACCGCACCTATATGGTTTTTGATGAAGTTTTCATTTAAAGTTCCAAGATTTTCTCTTTTGTTGGAATCTTCAATTAAACCACTGAGTGTGAGTTTTAGTTCTGAGCTATTGCTAATGGAGATGACGCCGCCATGCGCTATCATATCAAAAGCTTCAGGGAATTTGTTGTAATTCGGACCAATTATAATTGGCACTCCAAATACTGCAGGTTCCAAAATGTTATGAAGTCCGGTGTGGCCCATTGCGCCACCTACATAAGCAATGTCGGCATAACTGTAAATCTTGCTTAAAATGCCTATAGTATCTACAATAAATACATCAAATTCTGAAAGATTCTTGCCTTCCTTTTCTGAAAATAAAATGGTCTTTTTCTGAAGCTGTTTTTTAAAATTGTCAATCTGCTGACCTCTGATGTTGTGAGGTGCAACAATAAATTTTATAGTTTTTGATGTGTCGGAATTTATATAGTCGATAAAAAGCGATTCGTCTTCTGGCCAAGAACTTCCAATAACCACACATAGTTTTCTATCTTTAAATTGCTCAACAAACGGGAGTATGTTGTCTTGTTGCAATTGATCAGCAACGCGATCATAACGCGTGTCTCCTGCAATTGTTACAGTTTTGAATTTTAGCGCATTTAGTAAAGGTTTCGAACTTTCATTCTGTACAAAAATGTGTTCAAATGTATGTAGAGCATCGCGCATCATTCCTCCATAAAACTTAAAATAAGGTTGCTCTTGTCTAAATACAGCCGAAATTAAGATAGCTCTTAGGTTGTATTGTTTTAGGGCGTGCATATAATTGGGCCACACGTCATACTTCACGAAAATGGTCAGTTCTGGTTTCAGCATTGCTACAAAGCGCTTTGCATTGCTGTTAGTATCCATAGGAAGATACACTACGATGTCAGCTACTGGAGTGTTTTTCCGAATTTCGTAGCCTGAAGGTGAAAAAAAGGTGAGCACAATTTTATGATGAGGGTAGTCCACTCTCAAGTGTTTAAAAATTGGCAAGCCTTGCTCATATTCACCTAGGGAGGCGCAATGAAACCACAGGGTCTTATCATTGGGAGTGAGCTGCTTTTCTAATGTTTTAAATGTTTTTTGCCGCCCTTGAACTCCTAATTTAATCTTATCGTTAAAAAGTGCTAGAATTTTCAATAAAAATTCAGCACCATAAAGCGCTATGTTATAGAGTAATTTCAAGAATTATGATTTGCGCTAAAATACATTCTTTATAATAATTTGATTGAAAATTCTCATTGAATTTCAATACTTAGGTATGGTAATTCAGAAGAAAGCAGGTTCTCAGATAAAATTAAACCTTTAGGAATGATTGGTATAAGTGACCTAATTATGTAATTTTGCAATCCAATAAGCCAAGGAGGTTTAAATCATAAATTCAAGTCACAATCTAATGAGAAATATACAAATGGTTGATCTTAAAGGTCAATATGATAAAATAAAGAATATTGTTAACTTAGCAATAACAGAAGTTCTTGAGACAACAGCCTATATTAATGGTCCACAAGTACATGAATTTCAGAAAAATTTAGAAGCTTATCTCAATGTGAAGCATGTCATTCCCTGTGCTAATGGAACTGATGCTCTACAAATTGCAATGATGGGCTTAGATTTAAAACCAGGTGATGAAGTCATTACTGCTGATTTTACATTTGCGGCAACTGTTGAGGTGATCGCCTTGTTACAGTTGACCCCAGTGTTGGTAGATGTTGATCCGAAGACTTTCAATATCGATGTGGAGGCTATCAAAAAAGCGATTACACCTAAAACCAAAGCCATTGTACCGGTGCATTTATTTGGTCAATGTGCCAATATGGAAGCCATTATGGAGATTGCTGAAGCTCATAATTTATATGTCATCGAAGATAATGCGCAAGCTATTGGCGCAACATATACCTACAGTGACGGTAGAAAAGCAAAGGTAGGAACTATCGGTCATGTGGCTTCAACGTCCTTTTTCCCTTCTAAGAATTTAGGTTGTTATGGTGATGGTGGTGCAATTTTTACAAATGATGATGCGCTTGCCCATAAATTGAGAGGTATCGTTAATCATGGCATGTATGAACGTTACCATCATGATGTGGTAGGTGTCAACTCACGATTGGATTCTATTCAAGCGGCTGTTCTAAACACAAAATTAGCGCATTTAGATAGTTATAATGCAGCGCGTTTAAAGGCAGCTGATGCTTATGATAAAGCTTTTGAAGGTCATGAAAATATCGTTACACCTTTTAGAGAAGGTGCTGCTGATAATCACGTGTTCCATCAATACACTTTAAAAGTTAAAGATGTGAATAGAGATGCGTTGGTAAAGCACTTGAATGAAAATGGTATTCCATGTGGTGTCTATTACCCAATTCCTTTACACCTTCAAAAAGCGTATAAAGATTCACGATATAATGAAGCAGATTTTACGGTGACCAATCAGTTGGTAAAAGAAGTTATTTCTCTGCCGATGCATACAGAGTTGGACGATGAACAAATTGATTTCATTACCTCTACAGTTATTAATTTTGTAAATTCAAATTCATAAATGAAAAAGGTTTTAGTTACAGGTGGTTTAGGATTTATCGGGTCACATACAGTTGTAGAACTGCAGGAAAAAGGATATGAAGTTGTGATTCTTGATGATCTTTCAAATTCTTCTATTGATGTTTTAGCGGGAATTACTGCCATTACTGGAAAGGCGCCAATTTTTGAAAAATTGGATTTAAAGGAAAAAGCGAGAGTGGAGGCCTTTTTTGAGCAGCACCAGGATATTGTTGGAGTCATCCATTTTGCAGCAAGTAAAGCGGTAGGAGAAAGTGTTGAAAATCCATTACTGTACTATGAAAACAACATCAACACCTTAGTGTATGTGTTAAAGTCACTATTGCAATTGCCTACTCAAAACTTTATTTTTAGTTCGTCATGTACTGTTTACGGACAGGCTGATGAAATGCCAATTACAGAGGCAGCACCAATTAAGGTGGCTGAATCCCCATATGGTAACACCAAACAAATTGGTGAAGAAATCATTAAGGATACCTGTAAGAGTAATGCGACACTGAGTGCTATTGCATTGCGTTATTTTAACCCGATTGGTGCTCATAGCAGTACAAAAATTGGTGAATTGCCAATTGGAGTCCCACAAAACTTAGTACCTTTTATTACGCAAACTGCAGCAGGCTTACGTCAAGAATTATCGGTATTTGGAAATGATTATCCAACGTCTGATGGAACTTGTGTTAGGGATTATATTCACGTAGTGGATTTAGCCAAGGCGCATGTGGTGGCTTTAGAGCGTTTGGTAGGTGGAAAGAACGCCACAAACTATGAAACCTTTAATGTGGGCACAGGAACTGGAAGTACTGTTTTGGAAGTGATCCAATCTTTTGAAAAAGTTTCAGGGCAGAAATTGAATTACAAATTTGCGCCAAGACGTGAGGGTGATGTCATTCAAGCCTTCGCAGACACTACTAAAGCAAATACAGATTTGGGATGGAAAGCAGAACGCAATCTGGATGAAGCCCTTTTATCTGCTTGGAAGTGGGAAAAGCACCTTAGAAATATCTAATACACTACATATTATGAAAAAATCCTTCCTTCTTTGTTGTCTGTTTTTGACAGCAATCGCCTTTGGGCAAAACACATATTTACATTGTGGCAAATTGATTGACACCAAAGAGGGGAAGATTTTAACCAATAAAACGATTATCGTTTCAGGAAAGAAAATTCTGGCTATCGAGAATGGTTTTTCAACTCCTAAATCTGCTGAAGATGTTGTGATCGATTTGAAGTCTAAAACAGTGATGCCCGGACTGATCGATATGCATGTTCATATTGAAGGGGAAACGAATCCTAATGCTTACCTCGAAAAATACACACTTAATGATGCCGATGTTGCATTTAATGCACAGCACTTTGCGAAAGTCACTTTAATGTCTGGCTTTACAACAGTTAGAGATCTGGGAGGTTCAGGCGTAAATGTTGCATTAAGAAATGCCGTTAATGCAGGTAAAGTTGAAGGCCCACGCATTTTTACTGCTGAAAAATCACTAGCTACTACCGGCGGGCATGCCGATCCTACCAATGGTGCCAAGAAAGGACTTTTAGGGAGTCCAGGGCCAGAAGAAGGTGTGGTTAACAGTGTTGAGGACGCTAAAAAAGCCGTACGTCAGCGTTATAAAAATGGTGCCGATTGGATAAAAATTACTGCTACTGGTGGCGTTTTGAGTGTTGCCAAGAGTGGCTTAAATCCGCAGTTTACGGTAGAGGAAATTAAAGCCATTTGTGAAACCGCTAAAGATTATGGGATGGAAGTCGCAGCTCATGCACATGGCGATGAGGGAATGCAACGTGCCATTCTTGGTGGCGTTAAAACCATTGAACACGGTACGATGATGAGCCAGGAAACCATGGCCCTCATGAAAAAGCATGATGTGTATTTAGTACCGACTATTACGGCGGGAAAATCAGTTTCTGATAAAGCTAAAATCCCTAATTACTATCCGGATGTTATTGTTGGAAAAGCACTCGATATCGGTCCGAAAATTCAAGACATGTTTGGAAGGGCTTATAAAAGTGGTGTTGGAATTGCTTTCGGTACAGATGCTGCTGTTTTTGCCCATGGCGACAACGCGAAGGAATTTGGGTATATGGTTGAAGCCGGAATGCCAGCAATTAAAACCATTCAAAGCGCTACCGTTACGAATGCGATGTTGCTGAAAATGCAAGACCAATTAGGGCAATTAAAAGCAGGATTTTTGGCAGATATTGTTGCCACTAATGATGATCCTACGGAGAACATTGCTACCATGACTGAAGTCGTTTTTGTGATGAAAGATGGTAAAATCTACAAAAAGTAGAGGATTTAGCGTTTCACATCCTCTAATAATACACCCAATCAATTACACATCTGTTAACTAAATCACCTATTCCTTAGGGGTGTCGTAATTAAGGTGCTGATTCACATGGTTTTAGGTTGATAAGCTTGGTTTTCCGCCTCAAAATTTGTTTCTTTGTATATAATGAAACTTGAAAATCAATGGTAATGAGATGCTGCCAAAGTTAAAAATCGCTCTATAAAACAGAGAGAATTTTTACGGCAAATCGCATTAACATTAAAAAAGAAAAGGATATATGAAACTGATTAGTATTAAAAGAGAAACCAGACCAGAAGCGAGGTTTACCCCAAAAATGGGAGCCTTAGTAACGAATGTAACGTACATTAAAAAGCAATTTTTAAGTATCCCTTACAAAACGTTACACAAATACAGAGAAACGTATTACGGAGAAGTAAAAGATTGTGAAGAGTGTAATCTTGCTCTTTAAAGTTTATAACTAATAAAAAAAAGCCTCATTTTCATGAGGCTTTTTTTATGCGTTTAGTTTTTCTCGTTTCTTCTGTTGAAAACTGGCAATGACCAAAAGGATCATGCCCAAACTTACAGACATGTCGGCTACGTTGAATATGCCAGTTCTAAAGACACCGCCTAAATCGATATGAAAAAAATCAGTAACCGATCCATACATAAATCGGTCGAATACATTGGCAATACCACCACCAATAATGCAACAAAAGGCAATCAGGCTTAAGCGGTCCAAGTTTTTATTGGTAAGAATATAATAGACGACACCTCCCAAAACTATCACTGGTAAAATCAGTAATAACGCCCATTTTAGCATCGGGCTTAAATCGCTTCCCATTCCTAAAAAGGCACCTTCGTTTTCAACTTTAGTGAGGATAAAAGCGTCGCCAATAAGTTCAATAACTTCGTATTGCGCTATTTTGGCCCTGACAATAAATTTCGAAATTTGATCTATGGCAATATTGGCAACAATCAATAAGATGATGCTAGCCGTTCGAGATAGTTTCATCTGTTATAAGTTAGGGGTGAACGTTGCCGCTGCTGTTTGTGCGTCTCTATTAATCTTTTTCACCAATCCTTGAAGTACATTTCCTGGTCCTACTTCGGTAAATAATACCGCGCCATCAGCAATCATTTGTTGTACAGATTGTGTCCAACGTACAGGCGCTGTTAGTTGTGAGATTAAATTCGCTTTAATATCGTTTTCATTGATAACCGCATTGGCAGTCACATTTTGATAAATAGGGCAATTAGGCTTGCTAAAAGGTGTGTTTTCAATGGCAGCCGCTAACTCTTCGCGAGCAGGTTCCATTAAAGGCGAGTGGAATGCACCACCAACAGGCAATACCAATGCACGTTTTGCGCCAGCTGACTTCATGGCTTCACAAGCACGGTTAACCGCATCAATTTCACCAGAAATCACCAATTGTCCTGGGCAGTTGTAATTTGCTGCAACAACAATACCTTCAATTGTACTACAAACTTGCTCTACAATAGCATCTTCAAGGCCTAAAACAGCAGCCATTGTACTCGGTTGCAATTCACATGCTTTTTGCATCGCTAAGGCACGTTTAGAAACCAGTTTTAAGCCATCTTCAAATGATAAAGCACCATTGGCCACCAAAGCTGAAAATTCGCCTAAAGAATGCCCTGCAACCATGTCTGGTTTAAAAGAGTCACCTAAGGTCTTTGCTAAAATTACCGAATGTAAAAAAATTGCAGGTTGGGTTACCTTTGTTTCTTTAAGATCTTCAGCAGATCCTTGAAACATGGTGTCTGTAATTGAGAAACCTAAGATATCATTAGCCTCTTCAAATAGTTTTTGGGCTATGGTTGACTTTTCATAAAGGTCCAATCCCATTCCTGTGAATTGGGCACCTTGTCCAGGAAATATATATGCGTTCATTGTGTGTTCGATTTTAGTCTGCAAAAATAGCAATATTTTTTTTAGGTGAATGACCGCCTAAAATTTCTATAATATTGGATAATTATATCGATTATTCTCGAGTCTTTATAATACCAAACCGATTTACAACCCTACGATAGCAGCTTCAGCACAACGCTCGCCATCCATCGCGGCCGATACAATTCCGCCCGCATAACCACCACCTTCACCACAAGGAAATAAGTTTGAAATTTGAGGATGTTCCAAGCGCTCATTGCGCGGAATGCTGATAGGCGATGAGGTTCGGGATTCCACACCAATAATATTCGCTTCTTCCGTGTAAAAACCTTTCATTTTTTCGCCGAAAGCTTTAAAACCGTTGCGTAAACGTCCGCCAATTAATTTTGGCAGTAAGGAATGTAAGGGCGCCGATTTTAATCCAGGTTGGTAGGAAGTAGGGTTGAGGTCTGCAGAAAGTTTGCCTTCAACAAAATCAGTTAACCGTTGTGCGGGTGCTACCTGACTTCTTCCTCCCGCGGTAAATGCTAAGCGCTCTAAATCTTCTTGATACTTTAAAGCTTTTAAAACCCCAAAATGTTCGTATTTATATAAATCTTTATCCGCATTGATTTCAACTACAATTCCAGAATTGGCGAACAGATTATTACGCTTTGAGGGTGACATTCCGTTAACGACCACCTCCCCATTTGCCGTTGCAGCAGGTACAATAAATCCGCCAGGGCACATGCAGAAGGAATACACACCTCTTTCATTTACTTGCTCCACCAAACTATAGGCAGCAGCCGGCAACAACGCGTCACGCTCACTACTACAGCTGTATTGAATGGAATCGATGATATGTTGCGGATGCTCTACGCGAACCCCCATGGCGAATGACTTCGCTTCAAGGGCAATGTTTTTATCGTGCAATAAATAATAAATATCACGAGCGGAATGTCCTGTGGCTAAAATAACACGTTCCACATCTAATGTTTGCCCGTTTTGAAGTACAAGCGCTTTAATGGCTTGCTCTTTTATGATAAAGTCTGTAACTCGGGTCTCAAAATGAATTTCACCACCATTATTGATAATGGTTTCACGAACATTTTGGACCACTTTTGGAAGTTTGTTCGTGCCAATATGCGGGTGGGCATCTACCAATATCTGATCAGTAGCGCCATGAAATACGAGGTTTTCAAATATGCGACGCACGTCGCCACGTTTTAAACTTCTGGTGTATAGTTTTCCATCACTGTACGTTCCGGCACCACCTTCTCCAAAACAATAGTTGGAATCTTCATTTACAAAATGATGCTGGTTGATAGCTTTCAAATCACGGCGTCTATCCTGAACATTTTTTCCACGTTCCAAAACAATAGGCTTGAAACCTAATTCAATACAACGCAGTGCCGCATACATTCCTGCTGGACCAAATCCGATAATGTGAATGGGTTTTGCTTTTGAAACATCTTTATAATCAAACTGATATTCAGAGGTTTCAGGCATAGGTTCATTGATGTAAACCGCTACTTTATAATTGAAGACGATGAGTTTCTTTCGTGCATCAATAGATTTTCTAAGCACTTTTATTCCTGTGATGTCGTCACTAGAAATACCTAAAAATTGAGCAGACTTCCGTATGAGAATATCCGGAATCTTTTCCTCAGGGAGTGTTACACGAAGCTGAATGTCTTTTATCATGGTGCAAAATTACTTAAAAACAGATTAGGATGAATTTAAATGTTGTGGTGTTTGGTCTGTTAATAATATTCTGATAGCCTTGAAATTATGCTATCGAAATATTATCCCTTCGACTTATGTTTCACTATTCTCCATTTGGGAAGATATAAATGGGATTCTTGGTGCAAGAAAATACCCCGTCAAACTTGCGAAAAGAATGGGAATAAAATACGTAAATCCAGTTAATGTCGCCAATAAAATTGTGGTACTCATTGGTGTTCTGGTCACGCAAGCATTGATTGCGGCCATACAACTTACAATAGTTAGCGCTAAACTAATGGATGGCACAAATTGATGAATGATCAATCCTAAGGTGGCGCCACAAAAAAACAGAGGGATGATAAATCCACCACGCCAACCTGAGGTTACGGTAATGGCAATCGCGATGATTTTAAAAACTAAAATGGCAATTAATAGTTGCAGTGAAAAATCGCCAACTAGCAATTCATTAATTTCATGATGTCCAAAATAGCGCGTAATCGGTAGGTAAAACACAATTAAACCAAGTAAAATCCCACCAAGTGTTGTTTTGATATAAATCGGGACGCTTAGTTTTCCAAAGGCAGTTTTAAAGAATTTTGTGCAAAAGATAAATAGCCAACCCACGAAGGTTGCGGCTATTCCGAATAGTACGGCATATCCAAAATCAAATTTATCTTGCATTTCATAGGCAGGTAAATTCCAAATAGGACCAATGCCCAGGTGAACGATGATGGCAAAAATGATATAACTAAAGGAACTCGCAACAAAGGCCGGAATAATGGCCTTGTAATATTCAACGGCATATTTATGGTGCAAAATTTCTAAAGAAAATAAACTGCCTCCCAAAGGCGCTCCAAACAAAGCTGTAAATCCAGAGGCCATACCAGCAATACTCATGGAGCGAAGGTCCTCTCCTTTAAATCGGAAGAGTTTCCCCAACCACGTTCCTGTAGATCCGGTTACCTGAACTAACGGTGCTTCTGGTCCTAAACTTCCTCCAGAAGCAATACATAATAGTGAAGACATCACCATTGCGGGGTTGTTTTTGGGGTTGAGTTTTCCTTTATTGAACCGAATATTGTTAACAATCAGATGGATTTCTCCGGAATCGCCTATTAAATGGATGATCAATCCCGCTAATAAGCCGCAAATTGCCATGGTAGGAATGACTAACCATCCCTCAAAGAATGCGAGTTGATGCGTCAAAAATTCGAGAATGATCCAATAGACGCTGGCAATTATACCACCAAACAATCCTAATACAGCCCATAGTATAAATTTTCTGCTAAATACAAAGGGGTTAAATCGAATGGGTTGATCTAAAATATTGAGATAGGTGACTAACCGCCGTCTTCGCTTAAGTTTCACTCGTTAAGTATTATCTTCTTTGATAGGTAATGAATGAAAAAGAATGTGGATGCTTATCGTCTTTTTGATGGAATTTATTTTCTGTTTCTACCCATTCAGAAGTATCGATTTTTGGAAAGAACGTATCTGCGACAAAGTTTTCATGAACGCGCGTCAATTCGATTTTATCAGCATAAGGCATCGCTTGTCTGTAAATTTCACCACCACCTATAATAAAAGGTTGCACGTCATTTCTTGCAGCATCCAAGGCATCTTCCAAATTATGGACAACAATAACACCATCAGGAACCGAATAATTTGGCTGACGGGTTATGACAATATGTGTTCTGTTAGGAAGAGGTTTCGGAAAAGTTTCGAAGGTTTTTCTGCCCATTATGATGCAATGATCAGAAGTTAGGGTTTTAAATCGCTTCAAATCATCACTCAAGTGCCAAATCAATTTATTGTCCTTACCTATAGCATCGTTTTCTCCAGCGGCTACTATAAGGGTCAGATTTTTGTGAACTTTAGTTTTTTTTTCAGGGGTTACAGGCGCTGTAACTGGCGACGCGGTTACTGAAGGCGTAGTAACAGGGTGCATTTTTTCTACCTCAGCTTGAAGACTTTCAATGCGTGCTTTTTGTTTGGCTACTAATTTAGTTAGTTGTGCTTCTTCCCAATCTTTCCCCATAAATTTATGCGTAATGAACACATTGAACAAATGGAATACAAATAGGAATAACCAAGCTAAAATGGCAAAAACGAACCAATCTATTCCGAAGATTTTAGTCATTTCACCAACACCTAAAACTGTGTTTAGAATAATTAAGAAAATAGCGCCAATTAGAAAAATGACAAAGTGAAAATACAAGCGCTTTTTTTGCTTAATTCGGCGTTGGGCATTTTCAATAAGTTGTAATTGTTCTTTATCTATTTGTGGTATTGGTTTCTTTTTTCCGAACATCGTGATAAAATTTTATGTAAAGTTAGTTTTTTTTATGACATCATAATGGCGAACTAAAAACTTTGAAATACCTTATGACTAATTACGCTATTGCTTTGAACCTATTGTGAATCAGTATAACACCATTTTCCAAGTTGATAATACTCCAAAATAAAGCGTGTTTAAGTCTTTAATTCTAATGTTATGAAATCCAATTTTAAGAAATTGATAAATATTTGATTTTAGGGTAGTTAATCCTATGAGGCATAGAATAGTTTTATACTTTTGCCACAAAATTAATCAATTTCAATTATGGCAATTACAAAACAATACCTAAAAAGCAAACCTGTTTGCAAAGTGACTTTTTCAGTGCCTGCTGAAGATGCAAAACAAGTGACTGTATTAGGCACTTTTAATGAATGGAATGCGGAAAAGGCAGTGCAACTTAAGAAATTGAAAAACGGAACATTTAAAGGTACTGTCAATTTAGAGAAGGATAATTCTTATGAGTTTAAATATTTGGTAGACGATACGTTCATCAATGATGAGCAAGCGGATGCTTATAAAACAAATGAATTTGGTGGTGAAAATGCAGTTTTAAATCTGTAATCACTACTTTAATACTCTTAAATTAAAAAAAGCGTTCTCCATTAGGAAAACGCTTTTTTTGTTTTATAAACGATATGACAGTTTTTTAAACTGCTACAATGCCTTTAATGTGCGGATGTGGATTGTAATCTTCTAAGGTGAAATCTTCAAATTTAAAATCGAAGATATTTTTAACCTCAGGATTTAAAATCATTTTTGGAAGTGGTCTAACCTCGCGAGACAATTGAAGTTCCAATTGCTCCATATGATTGTTGTAAATATGTGCGTCTCCAAACGTATGAATAAAATCTCCTGGTTCGTAACCACAAACTTGAGACATCATCATTGTGAAAAGTGCATAAGATCCGATGTTAAAAGGAACACCTAAAAAGATGTCGGCACTACGTTGGTATAACTGACATGATAATTTGCCTTCGGCCACATAAAATTGAAAAAATGCGTGACACGGTGGAAGGGCAGCTTTTCCATTGGCAACATTTTCTGAAAATGATTTAGACGTGTCTGGTAAAACCGATGGATTCCATGCCGATACCAACATGCGTCGGCTGTTCGGATTGGTTTTAAGCGTTTCTACAATATCTTTAATCTGGTCAATCTCATCACTATTCCAATTTCGCCATTGGTGACCGTAAACCGGACCTAAATCGCCATTTTCATCAGCCCATTCATTCCAGATTCTAACTCCGTTTTCTGTCAGGTAATTGATATTGGTATCACCTTTTAAAAACCAAAGCAACTCGTAAATAATCGATTTTAAATGAAGTTTCTTAGTGGTTACCATAGGGAAACCTTCGCTAAGGTCAAAACGCATTTGATATCCAAAAACACTTTTGGTGCCTGTTCCTGTACGGTCGCCTTTTTGGGTTCCGTTCTCTAATACGTGTTTTACGAGGTCGTGATATTGTTTCATGCTTACGTCCCACGAAAGTGGGAATCTCATTAAATTAAACTTTCATTTTACTGCTGAGGCAAAATTAAAGAAAGTAAAGTACTTCTCGAAGTTATCTGTGTGTTAAAGTACGATAAGGAGAAGTTAAATGGTTTCAATTGCAGGATATTACTATCGAATGCAAATAGAATTCACCACATCTTAACTTTAAGAGTTATGTCTCGTCTGGAAAAATTATCCAATGATCATACCTGCAATTGTTGCAGATAACAAAGAGGCAATAGTACCGCCAATAAGTGCTTTCAAACCAAATTCAGATAAGGTTTTACGCTGTCCTGGCGCTAATGATCCGATCCCTCCAATTTGAATACCAATAGATGCGAAATTCGCAAACCCACATAGCATATACGTTGCCATAATGATGGATTTTTCAAATTTTAAATGGGTTGCACTAGCCACGTTTTTCAATTCTGCTAATTGGATATAGCCCACAAATTCACTCGCTGCCAATTTGATTCCCAATAATTGTCCCATCAGTGCCATATCTTCTTTAGCTACGCCAATCAACCACATTAAAGGGGAGAAGATGTAACCTAAGATAAATTCTAATGATAAGGCCAAGTAAGGGGTATTATTGGCGATAAGCGTATTTAAACCAGTCACGTTTCCAATTTTACCGAATCCGTAATTGATCATGGCAATAAAAGCGATAAACACTAAAAGCATCGCACCAACATTAGCAGCTAATTTTAATCCTTCAGTGGTTCCATTAGCAATCGCATCTAAAATATTAGAGCCAATATTATCTTGCGTCACGTGAATTTCAGAGTTGATTTCTTTTTGTTGCGGATACAACATTTTTGAGATGACAATCGCTCCAGGAGCAGCCATTACAGATGCTGTTAAGAGGTGTTTCGCATAAAACAATTTTAAAGCTTCATCTTCGCCACCCAAGAATCCGATGTATGCAGCCAATACACCACCAGCAACTGTTGCCATTCCACCAATCATGACCAATAAAATTTCAGATTTGGTCATTTTTTCGAGGTAAGCCTTGATCATTAAAGGCGCTTCGGTTTGTCCTAAAAAGATATTACCGGCGACACTTAAACTTTCCGCACCTGATATTTTTAAGAGCTTAGTCAATACCCAAGCCATTCCTGCTACTATTTTTTGGATGACGCCCAAATAAAATAATAGAGATGTTAAAGCCGAAAAGAAAATGATGGTTGGTAATACTTGAAAAAGGAAGATAAACCCGAAACTGCTAATGTCCATCATGCCTCCAAGTAGAAATTCACTACCTGCTTGTGTGAATTCGAGGACTTTTACGAACATTTTTCCAACAATTTCAAAGGTCTTTTGGATAAAAGGAATCTTTAACACCCCAATAGCCAATAACAATTGTGCCGCCAATCCGAAGCCAATAGTTTTCCAATTGATGGCTTTTCTATTTTGACTTAAAATATAGGATAGTAATAATAAAACAAACATTCCTAAGGCGCCACGTAATAAGCTGTTCATTGAGAATCCCTGACTAGGAATAATGCCGCTTGTAGCTGCTTCAGTTACTACTAAGGTGTCTTTAGGAGTTGAAAAAATATAATTGACGTCCTTAGTATCTTGAAGCACCAAAGTTGAATCCGTTAAGGTTTCAACTGTAAAATGCTTGATAACCTCAGAAGGTGTATCGTAATAAAGTACGAGTAATTTGTTTTGTGTAATATAGTTTCCTTCAAATTGGGCACTATCTTTTGCCTCTAGGAAGAATGTGAAGTCGCCATCATTGAGAGATAGCCCATCTGTATTTTTATTGACGTTGTAGAGATTGACACCTTGGTCGTTTTGAACTGCTTCAAACTGCCATTTCTTCTCTATGCTTTGCCCTACTAGTGTTGTTAATCCAAAAAAAATAGCCGTAAAAGCTAAAAAGAAATGTTTCATTTAGTAGATCGTTTAGCGTTTGGAAATTTCATCTCTAATTTTTGCTGCCACTTCATAATCTTCGCTTAAAACGGCTTGCTCCAATAAAGAATGAAGTTCTTCCAGAGTTTTGTTTTTGTAGTTGTCTTGAATGGTAGTTTCTATTTCTTCAGCTACCAAATCGTCCAAAAGAATGCTGTCCTGTTGTTCATCATCATTTTTCGGATTGATCTTAAGGTAGATTCCCGCCTTATCCAAGATGTTTTTATAGGTAAAAATAGGAGCCTGGAAACGGAGTGCCAAGGCAATGGCATCACTTGTTCTGGCGTCTATAATTTCTTCAATTTTATCGCGTTCACAGATGAGGCTGGAGTAGAAAACACCATCTACCAATTTGTGAATGATTACTTGTTTGACAATAATATCGAAACGGTCAGCGAAATTTTTAAAAAGATCATGAGTTAAAGGACGCGGAGGGCGTATTTCCTTTTCGAGTGCGATAGCAATAGATTGTGCTTCAAATGCACCAATTACAATAGGGAGTTTGCGGTCGCCATCTACCTCGTTCAAAATCAAGGCATACGCACCGTTTTGTGTTTGGCTATAGGATATTCCCTTTATGTTTAATCGGACTAAACTCATATAAATTAAAAGGCAAATAACTGTTTAAATTGGGACTTTACCAACTGTGTTCCACATAATTTTTTTGGGAAGTCCCTATAGAAAAAGAATTTTGAAAATTATTGCCACAAATACATGAATCCTAAAATTAGGATTTTGGTCATGTATTTATGGCAACTATTTTTTGCACCAGTCGTGTTGCTGCTACAAGTTAAGAAATTTATGCGTTTTGAGCCTTAAATTCTTTTAATTTTTCTATGAGTTTTGGCACTACTTCAAAAGCATCACCAACTACACCGTAGTCTGCTGCTTTAAAAAATGGAGCTTCAGGATCAGAGTTGATAACAACTTTAACTTTAGAGGCATTGATACCTGCTAAATGTTGAATGGCTCCTGAAATTCCGATTGCGATGTATAAATTAGCGGCTACCGGTTTACCTGTTTGGCCTACGTGTTCGCTATGAGGTCTCCAGCCTAAATCAGATACTGGTTTTGAACACGCTGTTGCAGCTCCTAAAACTTGCGCTAATTCTTCAATCATGCCCCAGTTTTCTGGACCTTTTAAGCCACGTCCACCAGAGACAACAATCTCAGCATCTGCAATGGTTACAGTATTGGTCGCTTTATCAACAGATTCTACGTGAACACCATTTTCTGGAATTGACGGTGAAAAATCTTCTGCCGCTGCACTTGCTGAATTTTCTTTCAATCCGAATGCATTCTTAGAAACACCTACAATTTTCACATCGGTATCAATTGTTGAGAAATTGAATGCTTTATTAGTGAAGGCAGTACGTTTTACGGTAAATGGAGAGGCACTAGTTGGCGCTTCAACCACGTTAGATGCATAACCAGCATCTAAACCAACAGCCAATAAAGGCGCTAAATATTTACTGTCTGCACTTGAGCTTACCACAACTACTTTGGTGCCTTCTTTTTCAGCTGCTTGCTTAATAATGTTGGCATATGTTCTTGCGTTAAACGCGTCTAATTTTGAATCGTTAACCTTTAATACTTTATCAACGCCGTAAGTTCCTAATTCTGAAACATCATTGGCGTTAATCGTAATTGCAGTTACCGTAGTTCCCATTTGGTCAGCAACGGCTTTTGCATAAGATGCCACTTCAAAAGCGACTTTCTTGAATTTTCCTTCTTCGGATTCTGTATATACTAAAACTGACATAATTTTTTAAGTTTTCAAATTAAAAATCCCAAATTCCATGTTTTGGTATTTGGTGCTTAAATAGTGATGATTAGATGACCTTTGCCTCTGTGTGAAGTAAGTTTACCAATTCATCCAAATTATCAGGAGCTACCAATTTAACGGCACCTTTTGCTTCTGGTTTTTCAAACTTTACCGTTGAGGTTTCCTTTGTTGCATCAACTGGTTCAACAACACTTAAAGGTTTTTGACGTGCTTGCATAATACCTCTCATGTTTGGAATACGCAAATCACTTTCTTCTACCAATCCTTTTTGACCTCCAATAACTAAAGGTAAAGTTGTAGAAACAGTTTCTTTTCCACCATCAATTTCTCTTACAGCTTTAGCATTTGTGCCATCAACTTCAAGGCTGATACAGTTGGTTACAAAGTTTGCGCCAAGCAATTCAGCCAACATCCCAGGAACCATTCCGCCATTATAATCAATAGACTCACGACCCGCAATAATCAAATCGTAACCACCATCTTTTACCACGTTTGCCAATTGTTTAGCAACGGCAAAACCATCTGTCGCAGGCGTGTTCACGCGGATAGCGCTATCAGCACCAATAGCTAATGCTTTACGCAAAGTAGGTTCTGTTTCAGGACCACCAACGTTAATAACATCTACAGTAGCACCTTGTTTCTCTTTAAACCACATGGCACGAGTCAAACCAAATTCGTCATTCGGATTGATTACAAATTGTACACCGTTAGTGTCAAATTTAGTGTCGCCATCGGTAAAATTAATTTTTGAAGTCGTATCAGGTACGTGACTAATACATACAAGTATTTTCATCTTTTATAATTTATTATATTATTAGTTTTTTAGGCAAAATATGGTTTTATCTTAAAATATAACCATATCTAACACTGAAAACTGTCTTCTATTGAACAGGATACGAAGTTAATTATTTTAGATGACATTTTTACTATGCATGCATAATAAATTTTAAATAATTCTTTTCGTTTTAGTTTTTCTTTTATTCTTACTTTTGCTAATTGATTTAAAAATTAGACATGAAGACGATTCAATTTAGAGAAGCTATCTGTGAAGCCATGAGCGAAGAAATGCGCCGTGACGAGACCGTTTATTTAATGGGTGAGGAAGTTGCAGAATATAATGGTGCCTATAAAGCATCTAAAGGAATGTTGGACGAATTTGGTCCTAAACGTGTTATTGATACACCTATTGCAGAGCTTGGTTTTGCTGGTGTAGCTATTGGTTCTACCATGACCGGATGTCGCCCAATTGTAGAGTATATGACGTTTAATTTCTCTTTAGTTGGTATTGATCAAATTATAAATAATGCTGCAAAAATCAGACAAATGTCTGGTGGACAATTCAGCTGTCCTATCGTTTTTAGAGGGCCAACAGGTTCTGCAGGTCAGTTAGGTGCAACGCATTCCCAAGCTTTTGAAAACTGGTTTGCAAATACACCAGGACTTAAAGTTGTAGTGCCTTCAAATCCTTATGATGCAAAAGGACTTTTAAAATCAGCTATCCGCGATAACGATCCTGTTATTTTTATGGAAAGTGAGCAAATGTATGGTGATAAAGGTGAAGTGCCAGAAGGTGAGTACACCATTCCATTAGGTGTTGCTGAGATTAAGCGTGAAGGTACAGATGTAACGATCGTTTCTTTTGGTAAAATCATTAAGGAAGCTTACAAAGCAGCTGATGAATTAGAAAAAGAAGGTATTTCTTGTGAAATTATCGACTTAAGAACGGTACGTCCTTTAGATAAGGAAGCTATTTTAAAATCGGTTAAGAAAACAAACAGATTGGTAGTTTTAGAAGAAGCATGGCCTTTTGGAAATGTCGCTACTGAGATTACTTATATTGTGCAGTCAGAAGCTTTCGATTATTTGGATGCTCCAATTATCAAGATAAATACAGCGGATACACCTGCACCATATTCTCCAGTTCTTTTGGAAGAATGGTTGCCTAACAGTGATGAAGTGGTAAAAGCTGTCAAAAAAGTAATGTATAAATAATCTGCTCCCGATAACCATCGGGTTTGCGTTATCAAAACTTCATTGGCATTTGTGTTAATGAAGTTTTTTTGTCTTATGAAACTATCTCTGAGTGTCCTGTTTTTTTTCTTCGGAATGTGTTCCGTCTTCGCTCAAACTAAAGTGAGCGGTGTTGTTTTTGATGAAAATAATCTTTCCGTTGCCTATGCCAATGTGCTATTTAAAGGGTCTACCGAAGGCACCATTACCAATGAAGATGGTCGGTTTTATCTGGAATCGAACAACACTTATGATACACTGATTATTTCTTTTCTTGGCTACGAAACATTAGAAATTCCGTTGACCAAGAAGGTCAACTATGAGTTGAAATTCATTCTTAAGGAAGCTGCCGGGCAATTGGATGAGGTCTATATTGTAACAGGAAAGCAATCCAAAAAAGAGAGTGAAAACCCCGCTATTGCCATCTTAAAAAAGATTTGGGAACGCAAACGACAAAACGGATTGCGCCAATTTAAGCAGTACGAATATGACAAGTACGAAAAGGTTGAATTTGACATCAATACCATTGACAGTGCGTTAATTAAAAGCAAACTGTTCAGAGGGATGGAGTTTGTTTTTGATCAAGTGGACACAAGTAAAGTGACTGGTAAAACCTACTTGCCAATTTTCATCAATGAGGCGCGAAGCAAGGTATTTGGTGATAATATTAAGGGTAAGGAAAAGGAAGATCTTAAAGGGAATAAAAACTCCGGATTTAGCAACAATCAGATGATTATTGATTTTGTGGATGACCTTTATTCTGACTTTGATGTGTATGATAATTACCTCAAATTTTTCGATAAAAGCTTTGTGAGTCCGCTTTCTAAAACCGGAATCAACACTTATAATTACGTGCTTAAAGACAGTGCATTTATTGACAACAAATGGTGCTACAATATTATTTACTATCCGCGTCGCAAGAATGAGTTGACCTTTAAAGGCGATTTTTGGGTGAATGACACCACATTTGCTATCAAGGAAATCAATTTACAGGCATCAAAAAGCGCCAATATCAACTGGGTTAAGGAAATCTATATTGAACAGGAATTTGAGGTTTTAAATGATTCTATATTCTTGATTAAGCGTGATTATTTCATGTCGGATTTTGCTTTTAATAAAAAGGAGAAATCTCGTGGTATTTACGGAAAACGCACCACCTTGTACGATAATTATGCCTTCGATATTCCTAAGGTAGACAAGTTTTATAGCAAGGAAGTCTACAGCTTTAACGAAGATGTTTATAATCGGGATGATGACTTTTGGGAGCAAAACCGAATGGAATCTTTAAGTCAGGATGAAAAGGGCGTCTATAAAATGTTGGACACGCTTAAAACCGTCAAAAAGTTCAAACGTTTATACAATTTAGGAGCGGTCTTAGCTTCAGGATATGTGGAATTCACGGAGATCAATTTTGATTATGGTCCTATATTCTCCACCTTTGGTTTTAATGAAGTTGAAGGTGTCCGGATTAGAACTGGCGGTAGAACTTATTTTGGACCGAATGACCTTTGGCGTGTAGAAGGCTTTTTGGCATACGGATTTAGAGATGATAAATTCAAATATGGTATTTCTGGTAAATGGTTGCTCGATAAAAAGAACCGATTTATTATCTCCGCTGGAAATAGGAGAGATGTAGAGCAGATTGGCGCCAATTTAACCTCTTCCACAGACATTTTAGGACGTAGTTTGGCCTCCTCTTCGCTTATTGGGACAAGCACCAATGATAAGTTGACCAACGTGAATTTAACTACGGTAGCGATGGAGTTGGAGCCGGTGAGAAACCTTGTGTTTCGATTGAGCGGTACGTACAGAACATTGAGTTCAGCTTCTGACACTTTTAGTTTGGATTATTATACTGATGAAACACAAACTACTACCGAGTCAGAAATTGTGCAGTATGAAAATGCCTTCTCAGTGTCTTATTTTCCAGGACGAAAAATGACTGGATATGGCGTGGAACGCCGCCTTGCCAATGATGGTTTTCCAACGCTGTTTGCGCAAGTTACAAGAGGGGACAGAACTATTTTAAAGAGCGATTTTGATTATACCAAAGTTCAATTTTCCTATATCCAACCGTGGCAAGTTGGTGGTTATGGCCGATTGACAACTACTATTGAAGCAGGTAAAACCTTTGGGGAAGTACCTTTAGGATTGTTAAATGTGGTGCCTGGAAATCAATCCTATTTTTCAATTTACAACACCTTTTCACAATTGGATTATTATGAATTCGTGACTGATACTTATGCTTCACTTCACTTAGAGCACAATTTTAACGGCCGATTCTTTTCAAGAATTCCATTTTTGAGAAAATTAAATCTACGTGAAATAGTAGGAATCAGAGGTGTTTGGGGAGAAGTGTCGCAAGAAAACCGCGATTTGAATGCCTCAGGATTGGTGTATTTGGCACCAACCGATAAAATGTATTATGAATACAGTGTAGGCGTGGGGAATATTTTTAAAGTGTTCCGTATCGACTTTAATTTTAGAGGTAACTATCTGGATAATCCAGACGCGCGTCGTTTTGGAGTTACGGGAAGTTTTGGTTTTAATTTTTAAGGTATCATCCAGCGTTTTCCTTAAGGATCCAAACGTTTGGTTTTGATGTTTTTTAATAATCCCTTCCCGAATTCTTTCAAATTGCCGGCTAATCTTAAATGTGGACTTGGGATTTTGTCGAGAATGAGTTCTAATTTACCTATGGCAGAATCGACATTTTTCTCATTCAATTCGCTCATCTTTATGCGTTCAACAATTTGAATGTGCGGATCTAAACTGGGTACGCCTTTTACAAACAATCTGTAGATGTATCCGATTTCGACCACTTGACTATTTTGGAAATACGTGCGTTTCCCATCAATGTTTTTATAGGGTTCCACATGAATTATAAAATCTGATTTTTCAGCGCCAGAAAGGTAGCCTTTTTCAAATTCGGATTGCTTTTCGGTGCGCATTTGATCGAGAATCTGATTTTTTTCTTTCTCAAAATCAATTTCTATCGCCCTCAATGCGGCCATCTGCTTCTGTTTTTGTTGTGAATTAACAATCAAAAGGATGATGATCCAAATAAGTGATGCAGCGATTATTCCTATTAATATATCTTGTGTCATATGGTTATTCTCTTAATTCTGCTTCAAAAGAAGTGATTTTCGCTTAAATAATGCGAGTTTAAACTATAAGTAGCGTCACAAAATCAACTACCACAAAATACAATGTTTTGACCACAGTCACAATAAATATTCGAGGGTTGTTAGAGTGTGACTGGTATAATAGCATTCGTAATAATTACAAGGTTTAACTGCTTGTTTCAAAATAACTGTAGCCTAAAATTGCAGATCACAAAGAGTTGCGTATCTTTGCACGCCGAAAAAATTGAAGAACGACTAACATAAGCCGCTATTAAAAAGGCTACTAAAATAAAAAATATCATGAGTCCAAAAGGAAAAAGCACGTTTGATGTGTTGATTGAAATACCAAAAGGAAGCCGTAACAAATACGAATACGATTTTGAATTAAAGAAAATCCGTTTTGACCGTTTGTTGTTTTCTTCTATGATGTATCCTGCTGACTACGGTTTCATTCCTGAAACTTTAGCTTTAGATGGAGATCCATTAGACGTTTTGGTATTAGGTACTGAACCTACTTTCCCAATGTGCGTAATGGAAGTAAAACCTATTGGTGTGTTCCATATGGCAGATGAAAAAGGAAACGATGAGAAAGTCATTTGTGTTCCAGTTTCTGATCCTATTTGGAATACCCTTAACGACTTGGGTGATGTGAACCCACATCAAATAAAAGAAATCGAGCATTTCTTCCAAGTTTATAAAGATTTAGAAAAGAAAAAAGTTGACGTTGGAGGATGGGGAGATGCAAAAGAAGCATACGACATTCTACAAAAATGTGTGGAGCGTTATGAAAATAGCGAGCACAAAACCAACGGGAATTTTACCATCTAATAGAGTTCCAATTTATTAAATATTCAAAACCTCTTATATTACATAAGGGGTTTTCTTGTTTATCGGTGTTTTTTTTAATTACTTTAGCAATCGTTTAACACTTTTTAACTAAACTAATTATATGGGATCACTGATGATTTATATGCCTATTGCAATGGCCGCTTTAGGATTAATTTACATGCTAATAAAGAAGTCTTGGGTTATGAAACAAGACGCTGGAGATGGTAAAATGAAAGAAATTTCAGATCACATCTATGAAGGCGCCCTTGCTTTTTTAAATGCAGAGTACCGATTGCTGGCAATTTTTGTAGTCGTAGTGAGTGTATTGCTTGCTATCGTTTCAGTAATCGTTCCAACAACACATTGGCTCATTGTAATTGCTTTTATTTTTGGAGCAGTATTTTCAGCTTTCGCAGGAAATATTGGGATGAAAATCGCTACTAAAACTAACGTTAGAACTACACAGGCGGCAAAAACCAGTTTACCAAATGCACTAAAAATCTCTTTTGGAGGTGGAACTGTTATGGGACTTGGTGTTGCTGGATTGGCAGTTTTAGGATTAACTACATTCTTTATAATTTTCTTTTGGTTCTTTATGGGGAGTACCTGGACCAACACTATGGACATGACCATTGTTTTGGAAACCCTTGCTGGTTTCTCGCTTGGTGCAGAATCTATTGCATTATTTGCGCGTGTTGGTGGTGGAATCTATACTAAGGCTGCCGATGTTGGTGCCGATTTAGTTGGTAAAGTGGAAGCGGGTATTCCTGAGGACGATCCGCGTAACCCTGCAACCATTGCAGATAACGTTGGTGATAATGTTGGTGATGTTGCTGGTATGGGAGCCGATTTATTCGGGTCTTATGTTGCAACTGTTTTAGCAGCTATGGTGCTTGGTAATTATGTAATTAAAGATATGGGCGGCGCTATTTCCGATGGATTTGGCGGTATTGGTCCAATCTTACTACCAATGGCAATTGCAGGCGCGGGAATTATTATTTCTGTAATCGGAACGATGTTGGTTAAAATAAAAAGTAACGACGCCAAGGAAGCGCAAGTTATGGGGGCTTTAAACCTTGGTAACTGGGTGTCTATTGCATTAGTTGCAATCTCTTGTTTCGCTTTGGTAACTTGGATGTTGCCAGAAACCATGCAGATGAATTTCTTTGGTGAAGGACTACAGGATATTTCTTCAATGCGTGTTTTCTATGCTACTTTAGTTGGTTTGGTTGTGGGTGCAGTCATTTCATCCGTAACAGAGTATTATACAGGTTTGGGTAAAAAACCTATTTTGAAAATTGTACAACAATCGAGTACTGGTGCAGGAACTAACATTATTGCAGGTTTAGCAACAGGAATGATCTCTACTTTTCCATCTGTATTATTATTTGCTGGCGCCATTTGGGCCTCTTATGCATTTGCAGGATTCTACGGTGTAGCATTAGCGGCATCAGCAATGATGGCAACTACGGCCATGCAGTTAGCTATTGATGCTTTCGGACCTATTTCTGATAACGCAGGGGGTATTGCTGAAATGAGTGAGCAAGATCCTATTGTAAGAGAGCGTACGGACATCTTGGATTCTGTTGGAAATACCACCGCTGCTACTGGTAAAGGTTTCGCTATTGCCTCCGCGGCACTGACCTCATTGGCTTTATTTGCGGCTTATGTAACATTTACAGGAATTGACGGCATAAATATTTTTAAAGCACCTGTTTTGGCGATGTTGTTCGTGGGTGGAATGGTACCTGTAGTGTTTTCAGCGCTTGCGATGAATGCTGTAGGTAAAGCAGCCATGCAAATGGTTGAAGAAGTACGTCGTCAGTTTAGGGAAATTCCAGGAATTATGGAAGGTACCGGGAAACCTCAATACGATAAATGTGTGGCTATTTCAACTGAAGCGTCCCTAAGAGAAATGATGCTGCCAGGATTGTTGACTATTGGTTTTCCTTTGGTTATTGCATTTGTGCCGATGATTTTCGGAATGAACAATTTAGCGATTGCTGAAATGCTAGGGGGTTATATGGCTGGTGTTACCGTAAGTGGTGTGCTTTGGGCTATTTTCCAAAATAACGCTGGTGGCGCTTGGGACAACGCTAAAAAATCTTTTGAAGCTGGTGTATTAATCAATGGCGAAATGACCTATAAAGGCTCTGATGCACATAAAGCGGCCGTTACGGGTGATACTGTTGGAGATCCTTTTAAGGATACCTCCGGACCATCAATGAATATTTTAATTAAGTTGACCTGTTTAATTGGATTGGTAATCGCTCCAATTTTAGGAGGTCATACTATTGAAACTGCCGTTGTTAAAACGGAGTTTGTTGAGGGTACTAATGGTGTTACTGATGCTCTTGATGTTGAAATGGTAACAGTAGATGCTGATAACGCGAAGGCTGTTATTACTAGAACTTTTACCGAGAATGGTAAAGTTATGAAAGAAGAACGTGTTGTGGAAGGTACTTTGGAAGAAGTAAGAGCTGCCATAGACAATCTGAAGAAAAATAAATAGAACAAACATTTGTACTAAAATTCTTAATAAAGGCTATGTCTCAATGATGTAGCCTTTTCTTTTTTTAGTAACTTAGTCTTTATGAACTACGACGATTTAACCACATTAGGTATCGCCTTTGGACTTGGCTTATTAGTAGGCTTGCAACGTCAGCGGAGTAAAAGTGAAATGGCCGGTGTACGGACGTTTACCTTAATATCCATGTTGGGCGTCATGGCAGGATTTCTGTCCCGCGAATATGACAATCCGTTTATTCTTCCTGCTTTAGGGCTATGTGTGGCTGCCATGCTAATGATGGCGAATTTCATAAAAGTCAAAAAATTTGATCAAGCTGATGTTGGTCAGACCACTGAAGTAGCTGCGCTCTTAATGTTTGCCATTGGGGCCTATCTTGTGATGGGAAGTCAGTTGGTGGGTGTATTTGTGGGTGCCACTATGGCTGTGTTGCTCTACATAAAAGAGAAATTGCATGACTTTATAGATAGTTTAAGTAATAAAGATTTATCGGCAATTATGACCTTGGTGGGGATAAGTTTGATTGTCCTTCCTATTTTACCGGACAGAACATTCGGCCCTTTGGATGTTATCAATCCGAAAAACATTTGGCTCATGGTCACACTTATTGTTGGTATAAGTGTGTTCGGTTATTTTATCTATAAACTCGTCGATAAGAAAATGGGAATCATTTTCAATGGTATTTTGGGCGGATTGATTAGCAGTACAGCAACAACTGTAAGTTATGCCAGAAAGACCAAAGATCAGGCGTCTATTAGTAAAATGGCCATTTTTGTAATAACAACTGCGTCAATGGTCTCGATGATTCGTGTGCTTGTTGAAATTGCAGTAGTGGTGCCAGAGAAATTGAGTAGGTTATTTCTGCCGATTCTTGCCGAAATTGTCATTGTAGCACTCTTGTCTATCGGCTTGTTTTATTTGGTGAATAAAGAGTCGAAGGATGAAAAAATGCCTGAGCCTGAAAATCCCGCGCAATTTAAAAGCGCCATCATTTTTGGGCTGCTGTATGGGTTTATCCTACTATTGGTAGCTTTTACAAAACGACAATTTGGTGATAATGCATTGTATATCGTTTCAATAATTAGTGGACTCACTGATGTTGATGCCATTACGTTGTCTTTATCCCAAATGATGAAGTCTGATCGGTTAGAAACAGATTTAGGTTGGCGATTGATTTTATTGGCGGCGTTATCAAACCTCGTTTTTAAAGGGGTTATGGCGATTGTAATTGGGGCAAAAGAAATGGCGAAATGGGTAATAATGGTGTTCGGAATAGCTTTAATTACAGGATTATTAATTTTATGGCTTTGGCCAGATACTTGGCATTTTTAATATGGGATTATTCAAAAAAGACCCTTTACAGGTTATTGTTTTTCAAAGTTATGGCACGTCATCGCATTTATACGTTAGAGGTAGGGCGTTGGAAGACGAATCTATTGATTTGGAAGGGAAGCATCCAATAAAACTTTTAATCAACGCTTACAAGCGCTTTGAAACTGATGAAATAAGAAATACAACCTTGCTTCTGAAATTACCTAACGGAAGGATTTTTGAAACCGTTACTGATGACAAAGGGTATTTTTTGGTCGATTTCAATATAGAAGGTTTAGATGAATTAACTAACGAAGAAGGTTGGTTGTCTTTTGAATTGGCCTATAAAGATTTTACAAACACAAGAGTCATTCAGTTAGAAAACCGTTTTCCTGGTGAAATGCTGATTCCTTCAGAGCAAATTTCATTCGGCGTGGCGAGTGATATTGATGATACCATTTTACATACGGGCTTGGTCTCCATTCTTAAATGGCGGGTTATTTACAACACATTTCTGAAAAGAGCCTCCAAACGTTCACCTTTGGAAGGTGCTGCCGAATTTTATCACCAGTTGCACCGTGGAAAGAGTGGGGAAGAGGCCAATCCGATATTTTATGTGAGCCATAGCCCTTGGAATATGTACCGCTATTTGGAGTTTTTTCTAAAAAAGAACAATTTCCCTAAAGGTCCCATCTTACTTCGTGATTTCGGTAATTTTTTGAATCGGAAGAAAAATGCCGAAAAGCCACAGAAACAACGTGAGATTTTAAACATCCTCAAGACTTATCCAGAATTAAAACTTATTCTGATAGGCGATAGTGGCGAGCGCGATGCCGATATCTATCTGGAGATTGCAGAGCTTTACCCTGACCGAATCTTAGCCATTTATTTGAGAAGTGTAAAACATAAAAAGAAAATGTTCCGGGTAAAAAGTTTATATGAAAATTACAAAACGGTTCCGGTGCTATTGGTAAATAGCAGCAAGGAAGCTATTGAGCACGCGCGAGAAAACGGCTTTATTGCATAAAAAAACCTCACAGATATCATGGTCTGTGAGGTTAGATTCTTGAGAGCGAAATTAATGCTACTTCAATTTTTTTATATACTCATAAATCTCATATTGAGATCTGATTTCAGGTTTTTTACCGATTTTTACGTACTCGTTTTTTTGTTCAGCGTCAATAATTCTGGCTTTAACTGTATCGGCCAATTGAATATCGATAACATCTCTAATAATCTTAAAGTTGTCCGGGTCTAAAATTGGTGTCACCACCTCAATACGATGCGTTAAATTACGCGTCATCCAGTCGGCAGAACCGATAAACATTTTTTCCTCGCCGCCATTTCCAAAAATATAAACACGGCCATGTTCTAAAAAGCGATCTAAAATACTCGTCACTTTTATGTTTTTACTCTGGCCTTTAATGCCGGGGACCAAACTACACATGCCTCTCACCAATAAATCGATTTTCACCCCTTTATTGCTGGCTTCATAGAGCAATTTGATCATTTTTTTATCCTCGAGGCTATTCATTTTTAAAATGATATGAGCTTCTTTGCCTGCTTGCGCCAAATGAATTTCCTTTTCTACCAAACTCACAAATTTGTTGCGCATGGTAAAGGGTGAAATCAGTAGTTTTTTCGCTTTAGGAACGATAAAAATGCCCTCCAGGACTAAAAATAGTTTATTTAGATCTTCAGTTATCTTTTTATTGTTGGTCATCAAACCAAAATCGGTGTAAAGGGTTGACGTATCTTCGTTGAAATTCCCAGTTCCGATGTAGCAATACGGATTGATTTCTTCCCCAATTTGACGCTCTATGTATAGAATTTTGGAATGTACTTTAATTCCAGGATAGCTATAAAGTACTTGAGCGCCGTTTTCTTTAAAAATTTCGCCCCATTTCAAATTGTTATGCTCGTCAAAACGGGCTTTCACCTCAATAAAAATAATAACCTTTTTACCGTTTTTTGCCGCTTTCGCAATGGCATTGTTCAGTCTTGACTCTTCAGCAACACGATACAAGGTCATTTTTATGGTGGTCACTTGTGGATCTTCTGCTGCCTCTTCCAAAAGTTTAATCACCGGTTCAAAAGACTGATACGGATAATGCATCAATTGGTCTTTCGTGTCAATGGCCTCAAACATCGTTTTAAATTTTGAGGTTGCCGGATGGTCAATTGGAGGTAGTGGCTTAAATGAGAAATCCTTTTCTGTTGGATTTGGGAAACCGAAAAAATCCTTGAAATTATGATAGGTTCCACCTAAAATAATGTCCACATGCGTCACGTCTAAAGCTTTTTTTAAGACGTTTTGGAAATTTTCAGGCATACGCTGGTCAATTAAAACCCTAGTAGCTTGACCAGTTTCTCTTTTTGGAAGCGATTCCTTAATCTTTTCCATCAGATTCCCTGAAAACTCATCCTCTATATAAAGTTCAGCATCGCGAGAAATTTTTACCGCGTAAAACGAGATGTCGAGTTCTGAATGTGTTTTATAAAGATTGTATTTGATGATGTCATCAATAAAGGTGATATAATGTTGTCCTTTATCCGTTGAAGAATCTCCTGGAAATACAAAAAAGCGAGGCTCATCTTTTGGAATTTGAACAATTTGAAACGAATCTTTTGAAAGCAACGCCGTAATGTAGGAGCTTTCATTTTCTACAAATACTGAATCTTTGGTCGAAAAAATCGTTTTCTCTAAATCTATTTTAGACTTTAAAGTCGATTCAAAATAGGCTTCAGCTGCTTTTTTTTGAGCTGCTGAGAAGTCTGAATGTTTTATTAAATGAATCCCTTCTTTTTTTAAATCGGGAATGATTTCATTTTGAATAAGCTTGCCAAATTCCTGCTGAAGGATGTCAACTTGTACCTTAATTTCAGCAAGCACACGATTTGGTTTTGTGACCAATTTTCGGCGCAACGATTTGTCTAAATCCTTAATTTGTCTGATATCGGAAACCCTTACTCTAAAAAATTCATCCAAATTAGATGAAAAAATAGCCATGAACTTTATGCGCTCATAAAGTGGATTTCTCTTGTCTGCAACCTCTTGCAAGACACGGTGATTAAAGCGTAACCAAGAGAGATCCCGGTGGTAATACTTAGAGTTATAAAGTGGTAATGCCATAAATAAGTATCGATAATTTTCTCCCTTATTGGAGCCGTTAATTATTTTTAATTGAAATTCAGGATTGGAAAATTACGATTTTATGACCAAAAAAATGTTAGAAAAATGATAAGGTCCTAAAATAGGCCATTAATCTCAGCATCAATCGTATTGATGATGCTTCCTAAATCTTCAGGATTTGCAACAAAATCTAAATTATCAACGTCAATTATTAAAAGCTTCCCTTTATTGTAGCCATGAATCCAAGCTTCATAACGTTCATTCAATCGGCTTAAATAATCAATGCTGATGGAGTTTTCATAGTCACGACCGCGGCTGTGAATTTGCTTCACTAAGTTAGGAATTGAACTGCGCAAGTAAATAAGAAGATCCGGACCTTGAACAAAAGATTCCATCAACTCAAATAAAGACCTGTAATTTTCGAAATCACGGTTGGTCATTAAGCCCATAGCATGAAGGTTAGGCGCGAAAATGTGAGCATCTTCATAAATGGTTCGGTCCTGAATAATATCCTTACCGCTTTCGCGTATTAAAGAGATTTGTCTAAAACGGCTATTCAAAAAATAGACTTGCAAATTGAAACTCCAACGTTCCATCTGGTTGTAGAAATCGTCCAAATATGGGTTGTCAACAACATCCTCCAATTGGGGTTCCCATCTGTAATGTTTGGCTAATAATTTTGTAAGCGTGGTTTTCCCTGCACCAATATTTCCGGCGATTGCAACATGCATATTTAATTTGTTTTTAGTTGGAATTGATGAAGTGTTTCATCGGTGTAAATATACAAGGTTTCATTGGTTACTAAAAACTGTTTTATCAACAATTCAGGCAGTTGAATAGGTGTAAGTTGAGCGGTTTCTTTGGCTAAAAAATAGAGCCCGTTTTTAGTTTGAATAATTAAATTTCCATTCGATTCTTCCAATTTTATAAAGCCCTCGTTTTTAATTTTTGAAATAGTGCTACCAAAATAATTGTAGGTGTACAAATAATCTTCAGTCAACAACCAACTGTAATTGTAGTTGCTTTTAAGATCTAAAACATGCGATTGTACTGGCATTGTTGTGGCTCTAGTCTGATTGGATTTAAAATCGAATAGCTCTAACTGTTGTGCATCCTGATTAAAGATCCAGATGGTGTTATCCGATCCGGTAGAAGTATGCGTTACATTTTTATAAGGTTGGATGTTGTTGAAGTCAATTTTATAAATTTCAGAAAGCCGATTGTCCAACACAACAACCGTATTGAAATTCTTATATAAAACATGAATTTTTAACGGATTGAAAGCGTGTGCCGAAGTGATAGTCCCTAACTGCACATTGCTATACGTGTAGTCCTTTGTGGGTTCGGTTTTGTAAATGACGTTACCTAAGAGATAAAAAACAGTTCCAAAATTATCGATTTGAATAATCTGATCTGCTTTTAAAGGTTTGCTGGCTAAAGCTGTCGTCTCAATTTTTTCTTGTGAAAACAGAGGAGTTGAAAGAAATACTAGAAGGTATACGAGGCTTTTCATTATGGATTGAAAATTACAAAATTCAATTATAATTATCAGATTTACTTTTAATGAAATACTGAAGATCAATCATTCACACAAAAGACAGAATTTTAATAGCCTATGTTGTTTTTTAAGAGAGTTTTAACATTTGGAGTTTTAACTATTTCACCTTTTATGAGTCCAATCGACACAAAGTGTTGTTTTACAGCACGGCATCTTAATCAAATAAATTATGAAATCACTTTCAATTAAATTCTTTTCGTTTTTAATTCTTTTGGCCTCCGGGACACTGATGGCGCAAGACTTTCAGGGTAGGGCACATTACATGTCCAAAACTACAATGGATATGAGCAATTTTGGTGGCAACCAAATGAGCGAACAGCAGAAGAAAATGATGGCGGAACGTATGAAGAGTATGTTGGAGAAATCTTATATCTTAAGCTTTAATAGAACGGAATCTATTTATAAGGAAGTAGAAAAATTAGAAGCTCCAGGTGCCGGTGGTAGCGGTAGAATGGGCGGCATGATGAGTAGCTTTACAGCCGGGCCTCAATATAAAAATGTAAAAGAGCAGCAACTGATCCAAGATCAGGAGTTTTTTGGGAAACAGTTTTTAATCAAGGATTCCATCCCACAATTGGAATGGAAAATGGAAAATGAATCCAAACAAATTGGTCAGTACTTAAGCTTTAAAGCTACGGCAATTAAAAAAGGTGATGATTTAGATTTCGCAAATATGAGACGTCGTAATCGAGATAACGATCAGCGAAATGAGGGCAACAAATCTAAAGATTCTACAAAATCTAACACGACTACGGACGAACTTGAAGTGCCAAAAGAGATTGTCATTACGGCATGGTACACCCCACAGATTCCGGTGAACCAAGGTCCTGGCGAGTATTGGGGTCTTCCAGGGTTAATTTTGGAGGTTAATGCAGGGCGCACTACAATTTTATGTACAAAAATTGAAATCAATCCTTCTGATAAAATAGACATTAAAGCGCCTTCAAAAGGTAAAGAAGTTACCAAAGAAGAATACGAGAAAATCGTTAAGGAAAAAACCGAAGAAATGCGTGAAATGTTCGGCGGTAGAGGTCGTGGCCGTAACTAAATAAACTTACCAACTTAACTAACCAAATCAAAAATTTCAAAATGAAACATTTCATAATGTTGGCGCTACTTTTTGTAGTAGGAAACACTTTTGCGCAACTCAAATTAGAAGGTGTTGTAAAAGATAGTATCGGCAACCCATTAGAACTTGCAAACGTAATTGCCATCAATCAAGAAACCAAAGGATTGGAATCTTACGGAATCACCAATAGTCAAGGACAATATCAACTCGCATTGACAAAAAATAACACCTATACCATTCAGGTCAGTTATATCGGCATGAAAACCTTTGAAGAAGTCTTGAGTGCTAAAGAAGCGGATATTACAAAAAACTTCACTTTAAAAGATGATAATACTCTTGATGAAATTCAGTTAACCTACGAAATGCCGGTAACGATTAAAGGTGATACCTTAACTTATAATGCCGATTCTTTCAATAAAGGTACCGAACGTAAACTTGAAGACGTTTTAAAGAATTTGCCAGGTGTTGAAATTAATGCCGATGGAAAAATCGAAATTGAAGGTAAAGTCGTTAATAAATTAATGGTGAATGGAAAGGATTTTTTTGATGGCGATTCAAAATTAGCCACTAAAAATATTCCATCAAACGCCGTCGATAAAATACAAGTGTTGCGTAATTACGCCGAAGTTGGTCAGTTAAGTGGTGTCCAAAATAACCAGGATAATGTGGCCATCAACATCAAACTGAAAGAAGGGAAAGAGAACTTTTGGTTTGGTAACGTCACCGTTGGCGGCGGATTTGCACCAACCCCAAATGATGAGTTGTATTTAGTGCAGCCCAAATTATTTTATTATAGCCCAAAGTACAGTATTAATGTTATTGGCGATTTGAATAACACGGGAGAAGTTGCATTGACAGGTCGTGATATTAGAAATTTTGGCGGCGGATTTAGACGACCAAGCGGCGGCAGTGGTACAACTATTAATTTAGGGGATAATGGTTTGGGAAGTTTAACCAATCTTGGGAATGCGCAAACAATACAATCTAAATTAACGGCTTTCAATTTTAGTTATGCACCTAACAAAGCTTTGGATATAAGCGGATTCGCAATATATAATAGCAACAGATTAAAAACGCGTCGCGAAAGTTTTGTGCGGTACACCGATTCTGATTTAGGAATTCCTGATGAGGAAAAGGTAGAAATTGGCCGTGAAGCTACAAATCAAGGGTTGGCAAAATTGAGTTTAAGATATAAGCCAGATTCCAATAACCAGTTAGATTATGATGTTTTAGGACGAATTTCAGACGATTCTGAAGCTAATGGCATCTTTTCTTCGGTAGTTGGGAACACCAATCAATTGGATAAAGCCAAACCGTTTAGCATCAATCAAAATGTCAATTACTATTACACATTAAACGAAAGACATATTTTCGCTTTTGAAGCACAGCACTTGCTGAAGGACGAAGATCCATTTTACAATGCACTTTTGGTAAACGATCCTACCAATAATGATGGTCAGCCAAATGAACGCGATGCTTTTGATAATACGGCGGAAGGTTTAGGTTTAAATAGAGATCAATTTGGATATAATTTGAATCAGGAACGTCGCATTAAATCCAATCAATTGGATGCGAAGTTGGACTATTATTATATTTTGAATGCAACGAGTAATATCAACTTTACGTTGGGAACTATCTTAAGTAATCAACAATTCGACTCTAATATTTTTCAATTTTTAGATGATGGATCTTACTTTGATCCAATAGCGAATATTACGGACAGCGATGGGAATTCCATACGCAATGAAAATGATACCGAGTACAATTTTAGCGATGTCTATTTAGGGGTTCATTACAGATTGAAATCAGGTAAATTCACCTTTACACCAGGTTTTTCGCTGCATGCCTATGGAAATAATAACACCCAATTTGGAGAAGCTTATAAAGACAATTTCTTTAAGATCTTACCTGATTTTGAAACCTTAATTCAATTTAAGAAGAGCGAAAGTTTAACCTTTAGATATAACATGCAAAATTCCTTTACGGATGTGACGAGGTTAGCTCAAGGATTGATCTTAAATAATTATAACAGCATTCAGTACGGGACGCCAGATTTGCAAAACGCCTTGTCTCACAATTTAAGTTTGCGTTATTTCAGTTTTAATTTGTTTAATTACACCAACATTTTTGCGTCGCTTAACTATAATAAGAACATTGATCAAATTAGATCAGTCACTCAGTTTGACAATGTTATTAGAACCAGCACTTACTTTAATTCCAACTTTGCAGATGAAAGTGTGTCGGCATTTGGGCGTATACAACGTACGTTTGGAAAGTTGAGAGCAAGCATGGGCGTGAATTATAACTACAGTAAAAGCAATCAATTTATCCAGGATAGAAGATCGATTAATGAAAGTTTTTCTCAAAGCTACAGTCCAGAATTAAGGACCAACTTTAAGAAAGCTCCAAATGTATCTTTAAAATATCAGTACCGTGTAACTGATAATAACCAAGGAACTAACAAGTCCAAATTTACCACTAACTCACCATCTATAGAATTTGATGCGTATATCTGGAATGCCTTTACATTTAAAACAGACTATTCCTATACCAAGCAAAATAGTGATGTTGGCCCTTCAGATTCGTACCAAACATGGAACGCAAGTTTGGCCTATAGAAAGGATAAAGATGCCAAATGGGAATATGAATTAAGAGCGTCCAACTTACTGAACATAGATTCCAATATCAACAACGGATCGAATAACATTTCAGTTTACAGTTCAGAAACATTCGTTCTACCACGATTTGTGACTTTCAGATTTATTTACACTTTATAATCAGATTAGAATTTAACACTGCAAAAAGGCAATTTCGAAAGAGGTTGCCTTTTTTTATTTTAGGATTCTCTCGAAGCAATTTCAAAGGTTTTAAATGATAAATCCTACAGGTGTAGGTTGTTTTTTTAGGTTGATAAAATGCAGGGAAAATATAGCAGTGGGAATACGAAGGAATTTTAACTTTTTTTAAGAAGAATATGAGTGTTTATAGTACTTTTTCGAGGGTTTTAGGAGGTGTATATTAATTAATAGTTGTATTTTCATACGCTTAAAATACTAAATAAATCTACTAGAAATGAAAAGACTTTTTTTGAGCGCATTCGTTTTGTGCGCTACGTTAACTGTATCCGCTCAACAGAAAAATGCAGTTATTGAAAACATGATTAAAGAGGCTACTGAAAATTCCCAATTGGAACATTTAGGGCATGAATTATTGGATGTTATCGGTCCGCGATTGGTGGGAACACCAGAGATGAAACAGGCACATGATTGGGCTGTGGAAACCTATAAAAAATGGGGAATTCAGGCAGAAAATCAACAGTATGGCGAATGGAAAGCATGGCAACGTGGCATCAGCCATATTGATATGGTATCGCCACGTGTTCAAAGTTTGAAGGGGATGCAATTAGCTTGGAGCCCAAGTACAGGGCCTAAAGGTGTAACTGCTGAGGTGATTACACTTCCAACGGTAAAAGATTCAATGGAATTTAAAAACTGGTTGAAAAATGCCAAAGGTAAATTCGTCATGATTTCAGAATACCAAATCACTGGACGCCCTGACTATAACTGGGAAGAATTTGCAACGCCAGAATCATTTGAAAAAATGAAAAAAGATCGCGATTCATTATCTAATGAATTTAGAGAAAATATGAAAAGAACAGGCTACAACTCTCGTTCTATCATTGAAGCTTTAGAGAATGCAGGTGCTGTAGGTATTGTGTCTTCGTATTGGTCTAAAGGATTTGGAGCGAATAAAATATTCTCATCAAGAACCAAAAAGATTCCAACAATCGATTTAGAATTGGAAGATTATGGCATGTTATACCGTTTGGCAGAATATGGTGATAAACCAAAAATTAAAGTGGTTGCAGAATCTAAAGATTTAGGTGTAGCGCCAACATTTAATACTGTTGCAGAGATAAAAGGAACTGAGAAACCAGAGGAATATGTGATTCTTTCTGCACATTTCGATTCTTGGGATGGTGCTACAGGAGCAACTGACAACGGAACGGGAACACTTGTAATGATGGAAGCTATGCGTTTGTTGAAGAAATTTTATCCAAACCCAAAACGTACTATTTTAGTAGGTCACTGGGGTAGTGAAGAGCAAGGTTTAAATGGTTCACGAGCTTTTGTTGAAGATCATCCGGAAATCGTAAAAAATATCCAAGCGGTATTTAACCAAGATAATGGTACAGGTCGTGTAGTGAACATGAACGGTGCAGGATTCTTACATTCATATGAGTATTTAACACGTTGGTTAAGTGCAGCTCCAAAAGAAATTACGAAGCATATTGAAACTAATTTCCCTGGTTCTCCAAGTGGTGGTGGTTCTGATAATGCATCGTTTGTAGCGGCTGGCGCACCTGCGTTTAACTTAAGTTCATTGAACTGGTCTTACTGGAATTACACATGGCATACTAACAGAGATACTTATGATAAAATTGTGTTTGACGACGTGAGAAGCAACGCTATTTTAACCGCTATCTTAACCTATATGGCTAGTGAAGATGACACGAAAGTTTCAAGAGAAAAAATTATTTTACCTGTAAGCGAGCGTACAGGAAAACAAATGGAATGGCCAACACAACGTTCTCCAGAGCGTAAAGGTGGTTTGGATTAATTCCTTAAATTCATCCTATAAAAAAACCTTCAACAGCAATGTTGAAGGTTTTTTGTTTTATAAAAATTCGAGTTTTATTTCTAACAGCGCAGCGCTCTTAATTCTAATAGCGCAGCGGTCTTTGTACTACTCAGAAATCCCAAATGCAGCTCTCACTTCGTCAATACGATCTAATTTTTCCCATGTAAACAATTCTACATCAAGCGTTATCGATTCGCCGTTAAACTGCTCAAAAGTTTTTGTAACCGTTTCATTAACGCGTCCCATATGGCCATAAGCAGCCGTTTCACTATACATTGGTTGACGTAGTTTCAAGCGTTCTTCAATTGCAGCTGGACGCATATCGAAAATCCCGAAAATTTTCTCAGCAATTTCACCATCTGTCAAATTATAAGGACACGTTCCATAAGTGTTCACATAAATTGAGGTTGGTTGTGCAACACCAATAGCATAACTTACTTGAACCAAAATTTCATCACACAAACCAGCAGCAACAAGGTTTTTAGCAATATGACGCGCCGCATATGCAGCACTACGGTCAACTTTACTAGGGTCTTTGCCACTAAAAGCACCACCACCATGAGCACCTTTTCCACCATAAGTATCTACGATAATTTTACGGCCTGTAAGTCCGGTATCACCATGTGGTCCACCAATTACAAATTTCCCGGTAGGGTTGATGTGGTAGGTAATGTCATCATTAAATAAAACCTGAATATGCTCAGGAAGACCTGCAACAACTCTCGGAATTAAAATTTCGATAATGTCTTTTCTGATTTTCTCCAACATTTCAATTTCAGCAGCATCAATATCAGCTTTTGAATTTGATTTTGGTTTTACAAAATCGTCATGTTGTGTAGACACTACAATCGCATCAATACGTTGAGGTACATTGTCATCACTATATTCAATAGTCACTTGACTTTTTGAGTCTGGACGTAAATAGGTGATCTCATTATTTTCTCTACGTAAAGCAGCCAATTCAATCATCAAACGATGTGAAAGATCTAATGCCAATGGCATATAATTCTCAGTCTCATTAGTAGCGTACCCGAACATCATACCCTGATCTCCAGCACCTTGCTCTTCCTTGTTTGCCTTGTCTACACCTCTATTGATGTCTTCAGATTGTTCGTGGATTGCAGAAAATACACCACAAGAATTGCCATCAAACATATAGGCACCTTTGGTGTAGCCAATTTTGTTGATGGTATCTCTAGCAATTTTTTGTACGTCTAAATAGGTGTTTGATCTCACTTCGCCTGCAAGTACAACTTGGCCGGTAGTGACCATAGTTTCACACGCTACTTTTGAGTCTTTATCAAAAGCTAAAAAATTGTCGATTAATGCATCGCTAATTTGATCTGCTACTTTATCAGGATGTCCTTCAGAAACGCTCTCTGAGGTAAATAAATACGCCATAACCTTTTGTTTATTATAGGTTTACGGAAGATTTGACGTTGCGCGTCGAAGGTAGTTTCCACTGCCTTTAGCATTTTTAGTCCCAAGTTCGATTTAAAATTTAAATCTATTGGAAGAGGTTGCAATCAGTCAAATCTTTCCTCTCAATTAATATGTGGCAAAAGTAAAAAAATTAAACGGATGGCAAATCCTTTTAAAATTATTTCGTTTAAAATTAACGTTTTAAAATTTTTTCAATTTAAAATGGATTCGTGTAAAGCACTGTAAATGCTAGTGTTATGACTGTGTTTTGAGGGTCTGGAAACGGTGTTTTTAAAAATTAAACCGCAATTAATTTGGAATTGTAATTTTTGTGTTGCAATATTTGTGTTCACAAAGTTCAAAAACTTATTGAAGTGTTATCAAGAAAGGCGGAGGGATTAGACCCGATGAAGCCTTAGCAACCCTCTAGCAATAGTGAAGGTGCTAAATTCTACTTAATTGCTGATTCATTTATCGGCTAATTGGATAGATAACTAAACATAATTACTCATCTGTAATTATAATTTTTCTTTTTAACATTTTTCTATTTGGTACGTCAGTGATGACGCATTTGGCTTTTGTTTTAATTCATTTATTAACTCAAAAAAATTAGAAAAATGAGTACACACAAATTCGCAACCCAAGCGTTGCACGCAGGACACGATGTTCAAGCAAATGGAGGCACCAGAGCAGTGCCAATTTATCAATCTACAGCGTATGTTTTTAAAGATTCAGACCATGCAGCAAACTTATTTGCATTGGCGGAACCTGGAAACATTTACACGAGAATCAACAACCCTACCAACGACATTTTAGAGCAGCGTTTAGCAGCACTTGATGGCGGAATTGCAGCAGTTGTAACCGCTTCAGGAACCGCAGCAATTGCAACAACGCTCTTAACGCTCTTGAGAGCGGGAGACCATATTGTGGCATCTAGCAGCTTGTATGGAGGGACTTACAATTTACTAAGTGTAACCTTACCAAGACACGGTATCACTACAACGTTTGTAGATCCGTCCGATCCAGAAAATTTTGATAAAGCAGCACAAGAGAACACACGCGTCTTCTTTATTGAATCTCTAGGAAACCCAAAATTGGATGTCTTGGATATCAAAGGGATTTCTAAACAGGCAAAAGCTCATAAAGTGCCTTTAATTGTAGACAATACCATCGCCACATCGTATTTGGTAAAACCTATTGAACACGGTACCAATATTGTCATTCACTCCTTAACAAAATACGTAAACGGTAATGGAACTGCCCTTGGAGGAGCAATTATTGATGCCGGAACTTTCGATTGGGCCAATGGAAAATTCCCAGAATTTACTGAGCCTTCTGCAGGTTACCACGGATTGGTTTATACGGATGTTTTAAAAGAAGCGTCGTTTATTGCTAAAGTGCGTATTGAAGGTTTGCGCGATTATGGCTCTGCTTTGAGTCCGTTTAATGCGTTTCAAATTATTCAAGGTTTGGAAACATTAGAATTACGTATCAAACAACATAGTAAAAATGCGTTGGAATTGGCCAAATGGTTACAAGAGCAAAAGGAAGTGACTTGGGTTAATTATCCTGGACTTGATAGTAGTCCGTATAAAGCTTTAGCTGAAGAATATTTGCCAGAAGGGCAAAGCGGACTCGTGACCTTTGGTGTCATTGGTGGCTATGAATCGGCTAAAACCATTGCCGATAAAACACAATTATTTTCTTTGTTAGCTAATATTGGGGATACCAAATCGCTCATCATTCATCCAGCAAGTACCACACATCAACAATTATCTGATGAAGCTCAGGAAACCACAGGAGTGACTAAAGACTTGATCCGTTTGTCAGTTGGATTAGAGCATATTGATGATTTAAAAGCCGATTTGAAACAAGTGTTCGCACTGATCAAAGAAAAGGTAGAAGCTTAAGAATTCTTTAAAAGCAAGTCAGCGTATTTAATGCAGACTTGCTTTTTTTAATCATCCTAATACGTGTTCTATGATTCCATTGAATTTTCTAGAAATTAAAAAGTACACCACTGAAAATGGTACCGACGTAGACATTCAACTGTCTTATGAGCTATTTGGTCAGCCTTTGCACGAAGCACCTATCGTATTGGTTAATCATGCGTTGACAGGAAATAGCAATGTTGCTGGAAAAGGTGGCTGGTGGTTGGATTTGATTGGTCCTGATAAAGTGATTGACACCAGTGTGTATACTATTTTATCGTTCAATATCCCTGGAAATGGGTATGACGGATTCCTGATTGATAATTATAAAGATTTTGTTGCCCGAGATATTGCCAAACTATTTTTAGAAGGGTTGAAACAATTAAAAATCACTAAAGTTTTTGCTTTAATTGGTGGTTCATTAGGCGGCGGTATTGCTTGGGAAATGGCGTTTTTATCTCCAAAATTGGCCGAACATCTTATTCCTGTGGCAACCGATTGGAAATCGACCGACTGGCTGATTGCCAATTGTCAAATTCAAGAGCAGTTTTTAGTCAATTCCAGCAATCCTGTTCATGATGCCCGCATGCATGCCATGTTATGCTACAGAACGCCAAAATCGTTTAAAGAGCGCTTTCAACGCAGTAAAAATGACGACTTGGAAATCTTTAATGTGGAAAGTTGGTTACTACATCACGGGAATAAATTGCAGGAGCGATTTCAATTGTCTGCTTATAAACTGATGAATCAGTTATTAAAGACTATTGATGTTACCAAAAATAATGGTGACAATGCCGATATTTTAAACACAATCCATTCGAACATCACAATTGTTGGCGTCGATTCAGATTTGTTTTTTACGGCTGAAGAAAATCGGGAAACTCAAAAGCAACTCGCATTAACACATCCAAATGTAACTTACAGCGAAATCAATTCAGACCACGGGCATGATGCTTTTTTAATAGAATTTGAACAATTGGAAAAAATTATAGAGCCAATTTTTAGGCCTAATACAGCAAATAAAAAAATGAAAATATTAAAGTTTGGTGGAAAATCTTTAGCGAATGGTGAAGGACTACAACGTACCATCGCTATCATCAAGAAAAAAGTTGAAGACCAAGAGAAAATTGCCGTCGTTGTTTCTGCTCGTGGGAGCGCTACAGACGATTTGGAACACATCTTATTAAAAGCATCGCGACGCGAGGATTATCAAGAAGAATTTGACGCTTTTAAAACATATCAAACAGAGCCTTTACCAACAATAGATTTTAAAGAGGAATTTGCAGCCTTAGAAAATATTTTTCACGGGGTAAGACTTTTAGGCGATTATAGCAATAAAATAAAAGCTGAGGTTTTGGCTTATGGCGAACTCCTTTCTGCTAAGTTGATTACGACTTTATTAAAGAACGATAACATTAATGCGAATTCAACCAATGCAGCAGTACTAATAAAAACGGACGATGATTTCCTAAATGCGCAACCTAATCAAAAACTATCTCGAGAGAATGTTTTGGCACATTTCAAGAATTATAATGGCACTACAGTAAATATTGTGACTGGTTTTATTGGGTCTAATGCCAAAAACGAAACAACATTGTTAGGAAGAAATGGCAGCAATTATTCGGCGTCCTTATTGGCGAATTATTTAGATGCTGAAGAGCTTCAAAACTATACGCATGTTAACGGAATTTACACTGCAAATCCTGACTTGGTGACTGAGGCTCAAAAAATAAGGGAATTGTCGTTTTCTGAAGCAAATGAGCTGGCCAATTTTGGTACCACGGTATTGCACGCCAAAACCATCATTCCGTTGTTGGAAAAGAATATCAAACTGCGG
Source organism: uncultured Gelidibacter sp. (assembly GCF_947500795.1). Lineage (GTDB taxonomy): Bacteria > Bacteroidota > Bacteroidia > Flavobacteriales > Flavobacteriaceae > Gelidibacter. The sequence continues at coordinate 144,894 of NZ_CANMTE010000005.1, forward strand.
ATTTTAAACACTTTCAATTCAGATGATGAAGGCACGTTGATTTCTGCGAAAGCGAATTCAAAAGAAGTGACGTCTTTATCGGTTTTGGATAACGTGGCTTTATTGAATTTGGAAGGACGTGGATTACTTGGAAAAGTGGGCGTTGACGCTCGCATATTTAAGGCATTGAGCCAACATAATATTAGTGTCAGCATTGTTTCGCAAGGCTCTTCTGAGCGTGGCATTGGTTTAGTTATTGATGCCGATAAAGCCACTCAGGCTGTGATTGCCCTTGAACGTGAATTCGAAAATGATTTTTATTCTCAAGATGTCAATAAAATTGAGGTCATTGATGATGTATCGGTAATTTCCATTATCGGAATTGAATTGGGATCGTTTCATAAACCGTTCAACGCATTAATTAAAAATCAAATCACACCGTTATTATTTAACAACACCGTAACGGGTAGGAATGTGAGTTTGGTAGTGCGTAAAAAGCACTTGCATAAAGCGGTTAATGTGATTCATGGTGAAATATTTGGAGTTTCCAAAAAAATCAATATTGCCATTTTCGGACATGGTGGTGTTGGTGGTGCGCTGATCAATCAAATTCTAAAATCAAAAGATGATATTGAAAAACGAAAAGGCATCAACTTGAATATTTTTGCAATCGCAAATTCCAAACATGTGCTTCTTAATAAAAAAGGAGCTGATGAAAACTGGCAACATGCGTTAGCGAATACTTCAGAAAGCTACACGGTACAAGATATTATTGATTTTGCAAAAACAAACCATCTCGAGAATCTCATTGCTGTAGATAACACGGCAAGTTCTGAGTTTTATAATAATTACATTCCGCTGGTTGAGGCCGGATTTGATTTGGTGTCTTCCAATAAAATAGCCAATACCATTTCTCATGACTTTTATACAGAACTCAGAGATAATTTAGAGCAGAACAAAAAGAATTATTTATACGAAACTACGGTTGGTGCTGGGTTGCCATTGATTGATACGATTAAATTATTACATGAGTCTGGGGAGAACATCACCCGCATTAGAGGGGTGTTTTCAGGCACGTTAAGCTATTTGTTCAATAATTTTTCAGTTCAGGACAAACCGTTCAGTTCGATCATTCAAGAAACTATTGATAAAGGCTTTACGGAGCCAGACCCACGAGAAGATTTCTCAGGTAATGACGTCGCCAGAAAACTATTGATATTGGCAAGGGAACTCGATTTGCAAAATGAGTTTACGGATATTTCTGTAGAAAATCTGATTCCTGAAGCCTATAGAGATATTACTACCGCACAGTTTTTAGAGCAATTGGAGGTATTGGACGAGAAGTTCCAGACAATAAAAGAGGAACAAAAGGAAGGTCATGTGTTGCGTTATGTAGGCGACTTATCCGGTGACCTTACAAAGGATAAAGGACATCTTGAAGTCAAATTGGTGTCGGTTCCATTGGATAGCACGTTGGGGCATATTAAAGGCTCCGATGCTATTTTTGAAATTTTTACAGAATCTTACGGCGAGCGGCCTATTGTAATCCAGGGGGCAGGAGCAGGAGCAGAGGTGACCGCTAGAGGTGTCTTTGGAGATATTTTGAGATTGTCAAAACACATTAATTAATATCCTGTCCCCTCGAGCGCAGTCGAGAGGTTAAACTAGAGATCTCGACTGCGCTCGATCTGACTAATAAAATCATATGATGAGTAGAGAACATAAATTCGAAACGGACGCTATAAGAACTCAAATGGAACGTTCAGAATTTCAAGAACATTCCACACCGTTACATTTAACGTCAAGCTTTATTTTTGAAGATGCTGAAGACATGCGGGCGTCTTTTGCTGAAGAAAAAGAGCGAAACATCTATAGCCGGTTTACCAATCCGAACACTTCTGAATTTGTAGATAAAATGTGTAAGTTGGAAGGTGCAGAAAGTGGCTATGCATTTGCTACTGGAATGGCCGCTGTGTTTTCAACCTTTGTTGCTTTGTTAAACGCAGGAGATCACATTGTATCAGCGCGCAGTATTTTTGGATCTACCCATACCTTGTTCACCAAGTTTCTACCCAAATGGAATATAGAAACCAGTTATTTTAAAGTGGATGAAGTTGACAACATTGAAAGTTTGATTCAGCCCAACACTAAGATATTATATGTGGAAAGTCCGACAAACCCAGCAGTTGATATTCTCGATTTAGAGGTGTTGGGAATTCTCGCTAAGAAACACAATTTAATATTCGTAATCGACAATTGCTTTGCAACACCTTATTTGCAAAATCCGATCAAATTTGGTGCTGATTTAGTGATTCATTCCGCCACGAAATTGATTGACGGTCAGGGGCGTGTGTTAGGGGGCGTTACTGTAGGACGGGCAGACTTGATGCGAGAAATCTATCTCTTTTCCAGAAATACAGGCCCTGCATTATCGCCGTTTAACGCTTGGATTCTTTCTAAAAGTTTAGAGACGTTGGGCGTGAGGGTAGATAGACATTGTGAAAATGCATTGAAGGTAGCCGAATTCTTAGAAACGCAAAACAAAGTGGCGTTAGTTAAATATCCATTTTTAAAATCCCATCCGCAATACGCGTTGGCCAAAAAGCAAATGAAACAAGGTGGAAATGTTGTCGCGTTTGAAGTAAAAGGAGGCATAGAGGCAGGACGGCAATTTTTAAATCAATTAAAAATGCTATCACTATCGGCTAATCTAGGCGATACACGTTCTATAGCCACGCATCCGGCAAGTACCACCCATAGTAAATTAAGCGAAGCAGACCGATTGGAAGTTGGGATTTCTGACGGATTGGTTCGAATTTCAGTGGGCTTAGAACATGTGGATGATATTATTGCTGACTTGAAACAGGCATTAGAATATGTTTAAAAAAAGTATCTTTGCGGGATGCTTTCAAAAAAGACGAAATACGGAATAAAGGCTCTCACCTATCTTGCCAAGCAGGAGACAGGCGTTCCAGTATCAATTGCGACCATTTCTGAAATGGAAAATATTTCGCTTAAATTCTTAGAAAGCATTCTACTAACGCTTCGTAAAAGTGGACTGTTAGGCTCTAAAAAAGGAAAAGCTGGGGGTTACTATCTGCTTAAGGATCCAAAAGATGTTAAAATGACCACGGTCATGAGAGTATTGGAAGGACCTATTGCCATGGTGTCTTGTGTAAGTTTAAATTATTACGAAAAGTGCGCGGACTGCCCAGATGAGACAGCATGTGCCGTACATCATCTGATGATTCGGGTGCGGGATAGTAATTTAAAAATATACGGAGAAACCTCTTTAGCCGACTTGATCAGTTATTAAATCCGCAAAAAAAAACTATTATTTTTATTGATTTCAGGTTGCCCTATTTAAAAATAATATTTAGGTTTGCATATTACCCTACTAAATCTATAGGAGTAAAGTAAAATAATAAAATAGTTATCATAATGGACACGATTTTTGAATCTGATATAAGACAAGAACAAAGCGAGACTACCACAAGTACGGGTTTGGAAACTAAAGAAAATATCAAACGAACCTTATTAAAAACCATTAGTTGGCGCGTTGTAGGAACATTGGCTACCGTGGTCATTTCCTATGTCATAACCGGGACGTTAGCCTTGGCATTTTCAATAGGAGCAATAGAGCTGGTTTCAAAAATGGCCTTATACTTTTTTCATGAACGTGCGTGGAATACAATAAAATGGGGGAAATAATGAACATAAATATAGAACAGATCAATTCGGAATTACGGACTAAAACGCCGTCGGAAATCATCCAATGGGCAATTGAATTTGCCAAGAATCCGGTGGTGACAACCAATTTCAGACCTTATGAAGTTGCAATTTTGCATGCTATCACCACCGTTAAACAGGATTTGAAAGTGATCTGGTGTGATACGGGTTACAATACCCCGCAAACTTACAAACATGCTGAAATAATTATCAAACAATTGAATTTAAATATTCATTTGTACGTCCCGAAGCAGACCACTGCCCATCGGGATGTCGTATTAGGAATCCCTCATGTTGATGATCCAAAACATAAACTTTTTACTGAGCAGGTAAAACTTGAGCCTTTTATAAGGGCTATGGCGGAGCACCAGCCTGATTTGTGGTTCACAAATTTGCGCAAAGGCCAAACGGCTTTTAGAAATAGTATTGATATTGTCTCTCAAGCGGCTGACGGAATTATAAAGGTGAGTCCATTTTACTATTGGTCAGATGAAGAGCTTAATGCGTATGTAATTGAACATAATTTGCCTAATGAGTTCAAGTATTTTGATCCAACAAAGCAATTAGAGAACAGAGAATGTGGCTTACATGCCTAAAAAAATAGACTTATGACAAAAGATACCTCAAAAGTTAACCCGTTAGAAAATGAAGCTATTTATATCATTAGGGAAGTAGCTGCACAATTTGAAAAACCCGTCCTATTATTTTCTGGGGGGAAGGACTCTATCACATTGGTGAGATTGGCGCAAAAAGCCTTCTATCCGGCTAAAATACCGTTCCCCTTAATGCACATTGATACCGGTCATAACTTTCCCGAGACCATCGCATTTAGAGATCGACTTGTTAAAGAGTTGGGGTTGGAATTAATTGTGAGAAATGTACAGGATTCTATTGACGAAGGAAAAGTTAAAGAGGAATCAGGCAGATATTCCAGCAGAAACAGTCTCCAAACCACAACGCTTTTAGATGCTATTGAAGAATTTAAATTTGATGCGTGTATTGGAGGCGCCAGAAGAGATGAAGAAAAGGCGAGAGCTAAAGAACGTATTTTTTCTGTAAGGGACGATTTTGGACAATGGGACGAGAAAAATCAGCGTCCAGAATTATTTGATATGTTAAACGGTCAAATTCATTTGGGACAAAATGTACGGGTGTTTCCTATTTCTAACTGGACTGAGTTGGATGTCTGGTCTTACATCGAAAGAGAACATATTGAAATACCATCCATCTATTTTGCCCACACCAGAGAAACATTTTTAAGGGATGGATTGATTTGGTCTTCAGATGATGAGGTGGTATACAGAGATGAAAATGAAGTGGTTGAAGAACGATTGGTACGCTTTAGAACGGTTGGAGATATGAGTTGTACCGCTGCAGTGCTTTCAGATGCGGCTGATATTGCTTCTGTAGTACAGGAAATCAGAGAGTCCACCATTTCAGAACGTGGAGCGCGAATTGACGATAAACGTTCAGAAGCAGCCATGGAGAAACGTAAACAACAAGGGTACTTCTAGTATTAAGAAGTTAGTACAAAGAATTAAGTACGAAATGAATTATCAGTAAAACATATAAGTATAAAGTGCGTAAAATCTTAATACAACCTACTTAATACTTAATACTAAAAAATATGGAAGTTTTAAAAATTGCAACAGCAGGAAGTGTAGATGACGGAAAAAGCACTTTAATTGGAAGAATCCTCTACGATACAAAATCATTAACGAGTGATAAACTCGAAGCCATAGAGAAAACTAGCAAACAAAAAGGTTACGATTATCTCGATTTTTCTTTGGCTACGGATGGATTGGTAGCGGAAAGAGAACAGGGCATCACCATTGATGTGGCGCACATCTATTTCTCCACACAAACCAAGAGTTATATCATAGCCGATACCCCTGGCCATGTAGAATACACAAGAAATATGGTTACAGGCGCTTCTACTTCACAAGCGGCCATCATTTTAATTGATGCCAGAAAAGGCGTTATTGAACAAACCAACCGTCATTTCTTTATTAATAATTTATTGCGGGTCAAAGAGGTGATCGTGGCGATTAATAAAATGGATTTGGTCGATTTTTCTGAAGACATCTATAACAAGATCAAGGCTGATTTTGAAATCTTGATGCAGAAACGGGATTATCAAGATCAGAACATCACCTTCATTCCGGTAAGTGCGTTAAAAGGTGATAATGTCGTGCATAAATCTAAAAACACGCCATGGTACAAAGGACAAACCTTGTTGGAGCACTTTGAACTGTTAGATACTGAAGATGTTTATAATGTAGGGACTCCAAGATTTCCTGTGCAATATGTGATCAGGCCCAAAACGGAAGAATTCCATGATTTCAGGGGCTATGCGGGCAAAGTATATGGAGGTGAATTAAGTGTTGGTGACGAGGTGGTTGCTTTGCCATCACAAACCAAGTCAAAAATAAAAGAGATTTATCTGTATGACCAATCTTACCAAACGGCTTCAAGACGCTCTTCAGTGACCATTACTTTAGAAGATGATATCAATGTGAGTAGAGGGGATATGTTAGTGAAAGTTGACGACTTGCCAACTATTGACAAACAGTTTACCGCGACCATTTCTTGGATGGATTCGCAAAATTTAGTTACGGGAAATAAATATGTGTTACAACACGGCGTGAATAAAGTCCTGGCAAAGGTAGATGTCATCCACCATAAGATTCATCCAGACTATTCAGGCATTGAAGAACATATAAGTGCCTTAGGGATGAATGATATCGCCTCTGTCACATTTAAGTTGAATAAGTCCATATTTTTCGACCCTTTCAAAAATCACAGGACCAATGGCTCGTTTATTTTAATCGATTCACAATCCAATAATACCGTTGGTGCGGGTTTTATTCAGTAAAAATTTCACTCCCACAAAATCGGAATTAGCTGGTTTTATAAAACAGATTACTAACAATATTCTCGCTTACCCGAGTTAGAATTCCTTCCTGAGCCTGCATCAACCGCAGTCAAAATGGACGGTTAATAGGGACTTTTTATGCAAAGTTTTAGAACAGAATTAGAAAATCCAGTCGTCGAAAAAGACATTATCGATTTAGCCCAAAAGATTGAGCTCTTCAAATATGGCAAGATTGATGACGATCAATTTAGAAGTGTGCGGTTGGCACGCGGTATTTATGGGCAAAGACAACCAGGGGTGCAGATGGTGCGTATCAAGTTGCCCTACGGGAAGGTGATGAGTCAACAATTAAAACGGATTGCGGATGTTTCTGACGAATATTCCCGCGGACGATTACATATCACTACACGGCAGGACATTCAAATTCATTATGTGGATGTTGACAGAACGCCAGAACTCTGGTCTGAGTTAGAAAAAGATGCGATGACCATCCGTGAAGCCTGTGGGAACACCGTAAGAAATGTTACGGCAAGCGAAACGGCAGGGATTGATATCAACGAACCTTTTGATGTCTCGCCTTATGCCGATGCGGTGTTTCGATTCTTTTTGCGAAATCCTATCTGTCAAGAAATGGGACGGAAATTCAAGGTGTCCTTCTCGGCTTCCGATGAAGATTCGGGCTTGTCCTACATGCACGATTTAGGGTTTATTGCAAAAACTGACAACGGTGTCAGAGGTTTTAAAGTGATGTTAGGTGGCGGCTTGGGCTCACAACCACGACTTGCAGATGTGCTTTATGAATTTTTGCCAACAGACAGAATTATTCCACTGATGGAAGGCGTGTTACGAGTGTTTGATCGTCATGGCGAACGTAAAAGTCGCGCAAAGGCCCGTATGAAATTCCTAATTAATGCTATTGGATTAGAAGAGTTTAAGCGTTTGGTTGATGAAGAACAAGAAGCAATTGCGCAAACGACTATTCCTATTGATGTTAAAGATTATCCAATTTCAGTACCCGCCGACATTGAAATGCCTAAAGTAATCCTCAAAAATAAAGAGGCTTTTGATCTGTGGAAATCAACCAACGTCATTCCTCAAAAGCAAAATGGCTATGTGGCTATAGGAATAAAAGTCTTGTTGGGCGATTTCTATACTGATAAAGCGCGTTTGTTGGCTGATTTAGTTGAGAAGTATGCCGCAGGAGAAATCCGATTGACCTTACGTCAAAATATTCTTATTCCGTTTGTGAATGAAGACTTGTTACCCTACTTCTATCAAGAATTAGATAACCTTGGTTTTACGGAAGTGGGCTATAATAAAGCGGTTGATATTACGGCATGTCCCGGTACAGATACCTGTAATTTAGGTATTGCCAGTAGTACAGGCATTGCGGAAGAATTGGAGCGGGTCATTAAAAGCGAGTATCCACACTATGTCAATAATAATGATTTGGTCATTAAAATTAGCGGTTGTATGAACGCTTGTGGTCAGCACAATATGGCCAATATCGGGTTTCAGGGCATGTCTGTCAGAACTCCAGAAAAACTCGTGGCGCCTGCACTTCAAGTGTTGCTTGGCGGCGGAAATTTAGGGAACGGGAAAGGCGTATATGCAGACAAAGTGGTAAAAATCCCAAGCAAAAGAGGACCAGATGCTTTACGCCGAATTTTGAATGATTTTGAAGCTAATGCCAATGGTCAAGCTTTCTTGGATTATTATATAGCCCAAGGCGAAAAGTATTTTTATAATCTTTTAACCGACTTGTCTGACGTAACCAATTTATCTCAGGACGATTTTATTGATTGGGGTACCAATGAAGCTTACGTAAAGGCCATTGGAATTGGCGAATGTGCGGGTGTAATGATTGATTTGATAGCTACCTTGTTTTTGGAAAGTGAAGAAAAAATTGATAGGGCCAAGGAAGCTTTAGGTCATAAAGTATATTCCAACGCCATCTATTTTGCCTACAGTGCTATGGTAAATACGGCAAAAGCGCTCTTGATTTCTGAGGATATCACTACAAATACCCAGGCCGGAATTATCAGTCAGTTTGATGAAGTGTTTATTGACTCCAAGAAAATAAGTTTGGCAACGTCTTTTTCAGAAATTATCTATCAAATTAAGGAAAATGCGCCAACAGAAGCCTTCGCTAAGGCATATATTAAAAACGCCTTTGTGTTTTTAGCCACAGCAAGAGCTTATAGAGCGCAGAAACAATCCGTTGCAATTTAAAATCCAATCTGTGAAGTTTTCAAAGCTTTGTAGGTTTCAAAAAACAAAAAAATGAAAACTCCAAAATTAACAGTCGTTGGTGCAGGGCCAGGAGATCCGGAACTCATCACTTTAAAAGCTATCAAAGCGATTGCATCTGCTGATGTTATTTTATATGACGCCTTAATCAATGTGGCCTTATTAGACCATGCATCGCCACAGGCAGAACTTATTTTTGTAGGTAAACGCAAAGGATGTTATGCCTATCAGCAAGATCAAATTAACGATCTGATTGTGGCACGGGCTAAATCGCACGGACATGTGCTCCGATTAAAAGGAGGAGATCCTTTTATTTTTGGTCGTGGTGCAGAAGAAATTGATGTTGCGCGTCAACACGGGATAGAAACGTATGTGGTGCCAGGTATATCATCAGCTTTAGCCGTGCCTGCCTACCAAGGGATTCCATTGACAAAACGGGGCGCTTCTGAAAGTTTTTGGGTCATTACTGGGACCACGAAATCGCATCAATTGTCTAATGACGTCAAACTTGCTGCCCAATCTACAGCAACGGTCGTCATCTTAATGGGCATGGGTAAACTGTCTGAAATTGTTGCTGTGTTTTCAACGGAAGGGAAAGCGCACACCCCCGTTGCCATCATTCAAAATGGAACCACAAAGGATGAAAAATTTGGAGTTGGTACGGTAGCGACTATTTGTGATATTGTCAAAAAACAGAACCTTGCCAACCCCGCAATTATTGTTATTGGCGAAGTGGTTAACCAACGGGTCCAACTCGATTCGGCATTAACAGACCTAAACCATCTACTCCTAACGGCATAAACCATGGAACGAAATAATTTATATCCTATTTTCTTAAAAATGCATCACATCCAAACCCTTATAGTGGGTGGTGGCAATGTAGCCTTAGAAAAACTCACCTTTTTATTAAAATCGAGTCCCAATGCCAATGTAGAGATGGTCGCTCCTTTTTTTAGAGATGAGGTCAAAACGCTTGCGGCACAATTCAACATCAATCTGATCGTCATGGCCTATGATGATGCGTTTTTATGCGATAAAGACTTGGTGATAGCCACCACGGATAACTTGGAGGTCAACAAGCAAGTTTATAGCGATGCAAAACGACGAAATTTATTGGTAAATGTTGCGGATACGCCAGAGTATTGCGATTTCTACCTCGCTGGCATCGTTACAAAAGGCAACGTCAAAATAGCCATTTCTACCAACGGAAAATCGCCAACAACAGCGAAACGACTACGTCAGTTTTTTGAAGATGTCATTCCAGAAGATGTGAATGCAATGGTAGAAAATTTAAATCAGTACAGAAAAACAATAAAAGGAAATTTTGAGCAAAAAGTGCATGCACTCAACAAAATAACCGAAACCTTAATTAGTAAATAACATGATTACAACAGACATTTTAATAATAGGAGCAGGACCTACAGGACTATTTACCGTTTTTGAAGCCGGATTGTTAAAACTCAAATGCCATTTGATTGACGCATTACCCCAACCAGGTGGCCAGTGTTCAGAATTATATCCTAAAAAACCCATTTATGATATTCCAGGTGTTCCTGATATCTTGGCGGGCGATCTAACAAAAAACCTGTTGGAACAAGGCAAACAATTTGAACCGGGCTTTACCTTAGGCGAACGTGCAGAAACCATAGAAAAACAAGAAGATGGTAGTTTTATAATCACGACAAATAAAGGCTCCAAACATCATGCGCCAATTGTAGCTATTGCTGGCGGATTAGGGTCATTTGAGCCTCGAAAACCTTTGATTGACAATATTGCGTATTACGAAGATTTAGGGGTCGACTATTTTATTAAAGATCCTGAAGTGTACAGAAATAAAAAAGTTGTGATTTCTGGAGGTGGGGATTCAGCCTTAGATTGGAGTATCATTTTAGCTGATATTGCAGAAGAAGTGACACTCATCCATAGACGTAATGAATTTAGGGGCGCTTTAGATTCCGTAGAAAAGGTGCAGGAATTAAAGTTGTTAGGAAAAATCAATCTTATCACACCCTCTGAAGTTACTGCTTTACACGGTAACAAAAGATTGGAAGGCGTCACCATAGAACACGACGGAGCGAAAATTTTATATGAAGCGGACCATTTTATTCCACTCTTTGGATTGTCGCCAAAATTGGGACCAATTGGAGGTTGGGGATTGGAGATTGAAAAGAATGCCATAAAGGTGGATACGTTTGACTATCAAACCAATATTCCGGGAATTTTTGCCATAGGCGATGTTAATACATATCCTGGAAAACTAAAGTTGATTCTGTGTGGCTTTCATGAAGCAACGCTCATGTGCCAATCAGCGTATCAAATCATTAATCCTGGTAAAAAGTATGTACTTAAGTACACAACGGTCAGTGGCATTAATGGTTTTGATGGATCTCGAAAAGAAGCACCAAAAGCAGTTGTGCAAGCGATTCAATAAATGGCAGAAAATAAATGCTTAATTTTGATATTACAATTATGAATAACACGCAATATCAATATATGAGTAAAGTATCGCATCATCTCAACCAGTTTCAAACTTTTAATATCTGTTTGAAAGATCCTATAGAAACCTTCACGAACGCCTTGTTTTATATGCTGTTTGATGAAGAATATCGGAATCATAACTGTCAGTTTGTAAAGGACACTTTTCTTAAGATTACCAAGAAACTGAAATTAGAGGATGGTGAAGAAACATGGTTGCAATTTGAAAAACAATTCAGTACTATACGGGAAAAATTAGATTTAGACGCCATTGCTATTGAAAAAGGCGACCCTGCTGCACGAAGTTTAACGGAAGTCTATTTGGCCTATCCTGGTTTTCACGCGATTGCCATCCATAGACTTAGTCATGCCCTATATAATTTGAAATATTTCGTCATTTCTCGAATGATGAGTGAGCATGTGCACGGTTTAACCGGCATTGATATTCATCCCGGCGCCACCATTGGCGATTCATTCTATATAGATCATGGTACGGGCATTGTTATAGGTGAGACGGCCATCATCAAAAGTAACGTGAAAATTTATCAAGGGGTCACTTTGGGTGGTATTCAAATTAAAAAGGAGTTTTCAGACACCAAAAGACATCCAACCATTGAAGACAACGTCACCATCTATGCCAACGCTACCGTTTTGGGAGGCGATATTGTTATTGGTGCCAATAGTACCATTGGTGCTAACGTATGGATTACGCAATCCGTTCCAGAGAATTCGTTAGTAACTTATCAAACAGAAATTAAGATTAGCACGCGCAACAAATGATTAAAAGTCAATCGATAATAGATCAAATAGGGAACACACCACTTGTAGAAGTGAAACATATCATTTCTAAAAAAGGGGTGCGATTATTTTTAAAATTAGAAGGCAAGAATCCAGGAGGAAGTGTGAAAGACCGTGCCGCCTATAATATGATTTCTGAAGCTTTAAAACGGGGTGATATTAAAAAAGGCGACACCTTAGTAGAAGCCACTAGCGGCAATACAGGCATTGCATTGGCTTTTATAGCGCAATTGTTAGGCGTTAAAATGATCTTGATTATGCCAGAGAATTCGACTGAAGAGCGGATTAAAACTATGCGTGCTTACGGCGCCGAATTAATTTTAACCCCAGCTGATGATGGGATTGAGGGGTCTCGAGATCTTGCCGAAAAACTCGAGAAAGAAAAAGGCTATTTCATGCTGAACCAATTCGCAAATGACGACAATTGGAAAGCCCATTATAAAAGTACCGGCCCTGAAATCTGGCGAGATACCAACGGCGAAGTCACACATTTTGTATCCGCAATGGGTACCACAGGAACCATCATGGGGGTTTCAACATTTCTTAAAGAGCAAAATAAAAACATTACTATTGTTGGTGCGCAACCTAAAGACGGTGCTAAAATCCCCGGAATTCGCAAATGGCCTGAAGCGTATCTTCCCAAAATTTTCAATCGCTCTAAAGTAGATGAGGTTATTGAGGTGAGTGAAGAAGAAGCCATAGTTACTACTAATAGATTGGCAAAAGAAGAAGGTGTTTTTGCTGGTATGAGTAGTGGTGGTTCCGTAGCTGCGGCATTAAAAGTGGCAGAAAGTTTAGATCGAGGTATTATCGTTGCCATCATCTGCGATATCGGCGATAGATATTTGTCGTCAGATTTATTTGCTTAAAACTTGGTAAACCATTTTTTATGACTTAAATTCGCCCTTAGTTCATACTATTAATAATTGTTATCACGAAAGGCAGAGGGAATAGACCCAATGAAGCCTTAGCAACCCTTAAAATTCCTGCGTAGGCAGGAATCTCAATAAGAAGGTGCTAAATTCTACTTTATGCTGAATTTAATTCAGGATTTAGACAGATAACCAAAGTGTATTTTTCCTCACTTTCCTGATGACATTTTTATTTTTTTACAAGAATGTCAGATATAAAAACCGCATTACAATACCGAATTTTAGTTTTAGATGGCGCTATGGGTACTATGCTTCAGCGCTATAATTTTTCAGAAGAAGATTTCCGTGGCGAGCGATTTAAAGATTATCCAAGCTCCGTTAAGGGCAATAATGATTTGTTATCGCTCACCCAACCACAAGCAATTGCCGAGGTTCACCGCAAGTATTTTGAGGCGGGTGCTGATATTGTGGAAACGAACACCTTCTCAGGAACTACTATTGCTATGGCGGATTATAACATGGAAGATTTGGTTTACGAACTGAATTTTGAATCGGCTAAAATTGCAAAACAAGTTGCGGAAGAATTTACGAAAGCCAATCCTGACAAACCCCGATTTGTTGCCGGAAGCATTGGGCCTACCAATAAAACGGCGAGTTTATCACCTGATGTTAACAAACCTGAATTTAGAGCCATTACGTTTGACGAATTGCGCGTTGCCTATAAGCAACAAGTGGAAGCCTTGATTGATGGCGGCGTAGATGTCCTTTTGGTCGAAACCATTTTTGATACCTTAAATGCAAAAGCTGCATTATTTGCTATTGAAGAAGTTAAGGAAGAACGGAACATTGATATTCCTATCATGGTATCCGGGACCATCACCGATGCCTCTGGACGTACACTTTCAGGACAAACGGTGGAAGCGTTTTTATTATCCATTTCACATATTCCATTGCTCAGTGTCGGATTTAATTGCGCACTGGGTGCTGATCAGTTGCAGCCTTACTTGCAACGTTTATCTAACGAAACTGAATTTTACACGTCAGCCCACCCCAATGCTGGTCTGCCTAATGCGTTTGGCGAATATGAGCAAACTGCTGATCAGATGAAGGTTTTAATTGAAAATTATCTGAAAGATGGTTTGGTCAATATTATAGGCGGCTGTTGCGGAACCACCCCAGAACACATTAAGAAAATTGCAGACACCGCAAAAAATTACGCACCTCGAAAAATTGAAGTAAGTATTTAAAAAATCCTTCCCTTTTTTCAAGGGAAGTCGGAAGGGTGAAAATCAAAAAGAACATGAGCAAGACTAAGAAATACCTAACACTTTCAGGACTCGAACCATTAATTGTGACTCCTGAGAGCAATTTTATTAATGTAGGTGAACGCACCAACGTTACAGGGTCACGAAAATTCCTGCGACTTATTAAAGACGAAAACTATAGTGAAGCTTTAGATGTAGCACGTGATCAAGTGGAAGGCGGTGCCCAAATTATAGACGTCAATATGGATGAAGGCATGTTGGACGGCGTTTATGCAATGACCAAATTTTTAAATTTAATTGCTTCAGAACCTGATATTGCCAAGTTGCCGATTATGATTGACAGTTCCAAATGGGAAATCATTGAAGCGGGCCTAAAAGTGGTTCAGGGGAAATCAGTGGTCAACTCCATCAGTATAAAGGAAGGCGAGGAGACTTTTATCAAACAAGCCAAATTGGTAAAGCGCTACGGCGCCGCAGTAATTGTGATGGCGTTTGATGAAGATGGCCAAGCCGATACTTTGGATAGGCGGATTGAAATATGCAAACGCTCCTATGATATTTTAGTGGATAAGGTCAAATTTCCTGCTCAGGACATTATTTTCGATCCTAATATTTTCCCCGTGGCTACCGGTATGGACGAGCACCGATTAAATGCCTTGGACTTTTTTAAGGCAACCAAATGGATTCGAGAAAATCTACCATACGCCAATGTTTCGGGTGGTGTCAGTAACGTGTCTTTCTCTTTTAGAGGAAATACTGTTGTTCGGGAAGCCATCAACTCGGCATTTTTATATCACGCCATTCAACATGGGATGAATATGGGAATCGTCAACCCAACCATGTTGGAAATTTATGATGAAATTCCGAAGGATCTATTGGAGCATGTTGAAGATGTATTGTTTGATAGACGCGAGGATGCTACTGAACGCTTGTTGGATTTTGCAGAGACCGTTAAAGGGGATAAGAAAGAAGATGTTGCAAAAATTTTGGAATGGCGAAAAGACGCCTTACAAGACCGTATTACGCATGCGCTGGTGCGAGGAATTGAAACTTTTATTATTGAAGATGTAGAGGAAGCGCGTCAGCAAACGGGAAAACCTATTGAGGTTATTGAAGGCCATTTAATGATTGGGATGAGCGTTGTTGGAGACCTCTTTGGAAGCGGTAAAATGTTTCTTCCCCAAGTAGTCAAATCGGCGCGGGTTATGAAAAAGGCAGTAGCCTATTTACAACCGTTTATTGAAGCAGAAAAAGATGGAAAGCAGGAGTTTGCCGGCAAGGTTTTAATGGCGACCGTTAAAGGTGATGTTCACGACATTGGTAAAAATATTGTGAGTGTCGTTTTAGGTTGTAACAATTATGAAATCATCGATTTAGGAGTGATGGTGCCACCGGAGAAAATCATTGAAACCGCCATCAGAGAGAATGTCGATATTATTGGGTTGAGCGGATTGATTACGCCTTCTTTGGATGAAATGGTGTACGTGTCCAAAGAAATGGAAAAAAAGAACATCAATATTCCACTAATGATTGGCGGTGCGACTACGTCTAGAGCACATTCTGCCGTAAAAATTGCCCCAAATTATGGGCATACTGTCGTGCATGTTAATGATGCTTCGAGAGCAGTAACCGTGGTGGGTAATTTACTTCAAAAGGACAATCGCGTTTATAAAGAGCAAATTCGTGAAGAATATGAAAAATTTCGAGAGCAGTTTTTAAAGCGAGGCAAACAGAAAAATTTTGTGACTATTGAAGAAGCCAGAAAACGAAAATTTAAAATCGATTGGAACACTACGGAAATTGTCAAACCTAACCTATTGGGCGTTCAGATTATTGAAGATTTTGAGCTTAAAAAATTAGAGGATTTTATTGATTGGAGTCCGTTTTTTAGAAGTTGGGATTTACATGGTAAATATCCTGAAATTCTTACAGATGAGGTCGTGGGTGAACAAGCGACGGAGTTGTTTGCTGATGCAAAAGCCTTATTGAAAAAAGTGTTGGATGAAAAGCTCTTGAAAGCAAAGGCCATCTTCGGATTGTACCCCGCAAATACCATTAATGATGATGATATTGAAATCTACGATGTTTCAGGAAAAACACAAGTCACCTTTTTAACCTTGCGTCAACAATTAGAAAAACGGGAAGGCCTACCGAATTTTGCGTTAGCGGATTTTATAGCGCCTAAAGATTCAGGAAAACAGGATTACATGGGCTGTTTCTGTGTGTCTACTGGTTTTGGAACGGAAGAATTAGCCAAGCAATATGAGAAGGATCTCGATGATTATAATTCGATTATGATTAAAGCGCTAGCCGACCGACTTGCGGAAGCTTTTGCTGAATATCTACATAAGGAAGTGAGAACCAGTCATTGGGGCTATGATTCTGATGAGAATTTATCTAATGATGAATTGATCAAAGAAAGCTATAAAGGCATTCGCCCCGCACCAGGGTATCCTGCATGTCCTGACCATTTGGAGAAAAAAACAATTTGGAAGCTGTTGCAGGTGAAGGAAAATATTGGTGTGGAAATTACAGACAGCTTAGCGATGTGGCCAGCCGCAAGTGTTTCAGGCTATTATTTTGGAAACAAAGAATCCAAATATTTCGGACTTGGGAAAATCACCCAAGACCAATTGAAAGACTACGCCAAAAGACGCGGCATTAGCAATGAGGAAGCGGAAAAATGGTTGAATCCTAATTTGGCGGATTAAAGTCAGTTGGTGGTTGTGAAGAAAATTTCACAGAGGTTCACAGAAGGTACGCATAGCTACATAGAGAAGTTAAAAAATAATAAAACGGCCAAGAAAACATTCGTGTATTCGTGGCAAAAAAATCCCACTTAAGGGGAAAATACACATGAAAGTAACAGATCACATTAAACAAGCGAACGGAAATACACAATTTTCTTTTGAAATCTTACCACCATTAAAAGGGCAGCACATCCAATCAA
This sequence comes from uncultured Gelidibacter sp., assembly GCF_947500795.1. Classification (GTDB taxonomy): domain Bacteria; phylum Bacteroidota; class Bacteroidia; order Flavobacteriales; family Flavobacteriaceae; genus Gelidibacter. The sequence continues at coordinate 162,087 of NZ_CANMTE010000005.1, forward strand.
TTTTTGATAATATTGACCCATTGATGGAATTTAAACCGCCGTTTATTGACGTCACTTACCATCGCGAAGAGTATGTGTTTAAAGAACAAGAAAATGGCCTGCTCAAAAAACAAGTGGTAAAGAAGCGACCAGGAACCGTAGGTATTTGTGCGGCCATTCAAAATAAATATAAAGTCGATGCCATTCCGCATATTTTGTGTGGTGGATTTACCAAAGAAGACACTGAGAATTTTCTGATAGATCTAGACTTTTTAGGCATTCAAAATGTGATGGCGTTGCGCGGGGATGCCGTTAAAACGGAAACTTATTTCAGGCCAGAAAAAGATGGTCATGAGTATGCTAATGGCTTGGTGCAACAAATTAGTGCTTTAAATGAAGGCGTTTACTTGGATGAAGAACTCCAAAATTCCTCTAAAACCGACTTTTGTATTGGCGTAGCCGCCTATCCTGAAAAGCATATGGAATCTCCGAGTTTAGAAAGTGACATTCACTTCTTAAAGAAGAAAATTAAGAATGGCGCCGAATATGTCGTGACCCAAATGTTTTTTGACAATCAGAAATACTTCGATTTTGTCGAGAAATGCCGAACTGAAGGCATCACGATTCCCATCATTCCAGGATTAAAACCGATTGCTACAAAAAAGCAATTGAATTTGTTGCCACATCGTTTTCATGTGGATTTGCCTGAAGATTTGATTTTAGAGATTATCAAATGCAAGGACAATGCAGCAGTGAAACAAGTGGGCATTGAGTGGTGTATCCAACAATCTAAAGAATTGCAACAAGCAGACATTCCGGTGTTGCATTATTATTCCATGGGGAAAAGCGATAATATTCAAACGATAGCATCGCAAATTTTCTAAGCACCACAAGAGTCTTTTAAATGGTAAATCTAAAAGATAGATTCCTACAAGCAGCGCAATTTTAATTATTGCATTAAATTTGCCGCTTAATTTAAATTAATGAGGCGTCTAATAGTAGGTTTATTGTGTTTAACGAATGCGATCGTATTTTCTCAGGAAGAACCGGATGTGTTCACTCTTGACGCCAACTATTTCTACGGGACCATCTTGCAACATAATGCGGGAATTTCACATCTTATTACAGATCATCCCTCAGGAGTCATTTTAAGTTTTAATAAAAAAACCTACGGATTCAAACCTTGGGAAAGTCGCTACAATTATCCAGATTGGGGCTTTTCATTCATTTATCAGGATATGAAAGATTCGTATTTGGGTGAAAATTATGGGGTGTCAGCGCATTATAATTTCTATTTTTTAAAACGAAACTTAAACCTTAGAATCGGTCAAGGTCTTGCCTACACTACGAACCCTTATGATAGGGAGACTAATTATTCGAACATTGCGTATGGCTCAAAATTGATGAGTTCCACCTACCTCATGTTTAATTATAAAAAAGAGAATCTGTTTGAGGGCTTAGGGGTTCAGGCAGGACTTTCGCTCATCCATTATTCTAATGCCAACGTTAAAGCACCAAACAGTTCTACGAATACCTTCGCTTTTAATGTGGGTGCCAATTATATGATTGGGTATAAGGAGGAACCCGAGTTTCAACCGTCTACAGAAAGTAAGGAATTCACCGAGAAAATTAAATATAATATCGCATTTAGTGCTGGGGTTAATGAAAGTGATATTGTCGGAACCGGACAGTTTCCTTTTTATAATTTAGCTTTTTATGCGGATAAGCGGATTAACAGGAAAAGTGCATTGCATGTAGGAACAGAAGCATTTTTTGCGCAGTTTTTAAAGGAATTGATCTATTATTATTCGGTGGCATATCAAGAACGAAACATTGATCCTAATACAGATTATAAAAGATTTGGCGTTTTTGTTGGCCATGAATTGTTCATTAATAAAATGTCTTTTCTAACACAATTGGGCTACTACGTCTACTATCCATACGATTTTGAAGGGCGTGTCTATAACCGAATTGGATTGAAACGCTATTTTGGAGATCAGTTTTTTGGAGCGATCACATTAAAGGCGCATGCAGCAAAAGCAGAAGCGGTAGAATTTGGAATTGGTGTGCGCTTATAAAATTAAAAACATGAAGAAATTACTATACATATGTATTACAACCTTATTGCCTTCATGCAACGGTAATTCTGTGCCTGATTGTTTTTTAGCATCGGGAGCAATCATCCAAAAGGAGGTTGTTGTTTCGGAGTTTACTGAAATTGTTGTTTATGATCGGGTGCAGCTCATAGTTAAAGAAGCGCCTGAACAAAAAGTGACGGTGGAAACAGGCGAAAATCTGTTGGATGGTATTTCCATAAAAGTAGAAGGCGATCAGCTCATCCTAAAAAATAATAACAGTTGTAATATTGCTAGAAACTATGGTCTCACAAAGGTGTATGTGAGTTCGCCAAATATTACGTTTATCAGGTCTAGTACAGGATTGCCTGTGGTGAGTGATGGCGTTTTAAACTATCCGGAGTTTAAAATATTTTCTGATGATACTGAGGAAAAAGGAAAATACAACACGGCGGGAGACTTCAGAATGGACCTTAATTGTAAGAACTTATGGGTTCGAAACAATAATATATCAAACATGTATTTAAGCGGAACTGCTGAAAACATGCTGTTAGAATCGTGTTCTGGCGATTCTCGTTTTGAGGGTAGAAACCTTATTGTTCAAAATATTAAGGTTTTTCATCGCAGTAGTAATGACATGATCCTTAATCCGCAAGCGTCCATAACTGGCGAAATCAGGAGTACAGGAAACGTTATTTTAGTCAACGAGCCACCTGTGGTTGATGTAAAAGCAGTGTATAAAGGACGGTTAAAAATAGAGTAAGCTTTTTTAAGCCGTCAATTCTCTAAACAAACTTTCTAGATTCTTGTTTTTCTGATTCAGTTGCAGGATTTTTAAGCCGTTGTCATGCGCAAAATCAAAAACGCTCGGACGCATATCTTCTTTAGTTGAAAAGGTCAATTCATAAATAAAGTCGTGCGTGTTCTTTACATTTTCAATATGTTTTAAACGATTCAACAATACGTCTTCCACACGGTAATCAAACTCTACTTCTATTATTTGTGCTTGATCAGCTTTTAAATCGGTGAGTTTTTTATCGGCAACAATTTCTCCCTTGTTGATGATGATAACCCGATCGCAGATTGCTTCTACTTCTTGCATAATGTGCGTAGATAGAAATACTGTTTTTTCCTTCCCTAAAGATTTGATTAATTCACGTATATCGACCAACTGATTTGGATCTAAACCTGTAGTAGGCTCATCTAAAATCAACACCTCAGGATTGTGTAACAGAGCATTTGCCAATCCAACACGCTGACGGTAGCCTTTAGAAAGCTGACCTATTTTTTTATGGGCTTCAGGAGATAGTCCTGTAAGTTGAATCACTTCTTTAATGCGCTCTTTAGAGACATTATATACATTGGCATTAAACGCTAAATATTCTTTAACATACATATCCAAATACAACGGATTGTGTTCTGGTAAATACCCAACACATTTTTGTACCTCACGAGCGTCCTGTTGCACATCAAAGTCGTTCACTTTAGCACCACCTTCAGTGGCATCAATATAGGTGGTCAAAATTTTCATCATCGTAGATTTTCCAGCACCGTTTGGCCCTAAGAATCCAACAATTTCGCCTTTATTAATCTTAAAAGAAATATTGTTAAGCGCTTTTTGATCAGCGTATAATTTAGTTAGATGAGTGACTTCAATGGACATGCTTCAAGATATTTGGTCAAAAATAAGCATTTTTGATATGTAATGAATTAACGAAATCGTTGTAATATAAAAAGAACAAAAAAAACATTTTGTTTATTCGATTTATTAGTTACATTAGCGATATCAAATAATGAGAACAGCAGTTTACACATATCAAACTTGGAATTATTTCTTTTTTAGCAAAAGGAACGAGACTTCGTATGTGTAATTTATAACTTATAAATTTTATGTAAAAGTCTCGATGAAAATCGGGACTTTTTTTGTTAGTGAAACGTTCATTTTATGAGTTCGAAGAACGAAATAAAATGAACTAGTTGAACTAATCCCGCTGAAAGGCGGGATCCTTTTGAAGGTTTACGATCATTGGGTTCAGAGTGAAAATATGTTTGTTTTATCGTTTTCGGTTATGAGTTCGAAGAACGAAATAAAATGAACTAGTTGAACTAATCCCGCCGAAAGGCGGGATCTGTAAAATTTTGAGGCCATTGAATTCAATTCAGCAACAAGCATGTTTTATGAGTTCGAAGAACGAAATAAAATGAACTAGTTGAACTAATCCCGCTGAAAGGCGGGGTGCTTTTGAAAGTTTACAGCTGTTAAGTTAATTATTTGTATTGGATCATTTTACAAGATTGGTTATGAGTTCGAAGAACGAAATAAAATAAACACATGATAAAATCTGTTGCCATACAAGGAATTAAAGGGTCATTTCATCATATCGTTGCCATGCAATATTTTGATGTTCCAGTAAAGGTGGACGAATGTCTAACATTTGACGGCGCTGTACAAAGTGTGTTAACCCACAAAACAGATGCTGTTATTATGGCCATTGAGAATTCAATTGCCGGATCCATTATCCCTAATTATGCGTTGATTGACAATAACCATCTACAAATTATTGGAGAACATTATTTAGACATTCAGCATCATTTAATGGGATTGGCAGGGCAATCTATCGAGGATATTCATGAGGTGTATTCCCATCCCATGGCATTATTGCAGTGTAAGGAGTTTTTTAAAAAATATCCGCATATCAAATTGGTGGAGGATAAAGATACTGCTGAGGTAGCCCAACGCATTCAACAAAACCAATTAAAAAATGTGGGCGCTATTGCAAGTCGTTTGGCTTCAGAGTTGTTCGAATTGGAAATTATTTCAGAAAGTATCCAAACTATTAAACACAATGAAACGAGGTTTGTTATCGCCAAAACATCTAGTTCTGAAGTTGACGAAGTAAGAGTGAATAAAGCATCTTTAAAATTCGAATTAGATCATAAACGCGGCAGTTTAGCGTCTATTTTGAATGTGATGAGCGATTGCAATTTAAACCTTACAAAAATTCAATCCTTGCCAAAAATCGAAACACCTTGGAAATATTCATTTTTTGTGGATGTCACTTTCGAAGCGTATCAAGATTATCAAAAAGCCAAATCAATAATGGAAATTATGGCACAAGACTTTAAAGTTTTGGGCGAATATAAAAATGCACGACAATGATCACTTTCGCAAACCGATTACAAACAGTTGAAGAATACTACTTCTCTAAGAAATTGAGAGAAGTTAATTTGCTTAAGGCGCAAGGAAAACCAATTATTAATTTAGGAATTGGGAGTCCAGACTTAGAGCCGCCAACTCGCGTTATAGCAGCAATGACAGAAAGTTTGAACGACGCCGTGGCACATAAATATCAAAGTTATCAAGGGTTGCCAGAATTAAGAGAAGCCATGACGGGCTTCTATAAAGAACATTTTGGCGTATCTTTAAGTCCATTGACAGAAGTGTTGCCGTTAATGGGAAGTAAGGAAGGTATCATGCACATTTCTATGGCTTTTTTGAATGAAGGTGATGAGGCTTTGATCCCTAATCCGGGATATCCAACTTATCAATCTGTAACAAGACTTGTTGGTGCGACACCTGTTTTTTATGATTTAGTAGCTGAAAATGATTGGTGCCCTGATTTGATCGCTTTAGAAAAAAGTGATTTATCAAAAGTGAAATTGATGTGGATCAGTTACCCTCATATGCCAACAGGAGCAACCGCTAGCAATAAGGTGTTTGAAGACATCATTGCCTTTGCAAAACGTCATAATATATTGGTCATTAACGATAATCCGTACAGTTTTGTGCTGAATGATTATCCGCGAAGCATTTTGAAATACAGAGGCGCAAAAGATGTCTGCTTGGAGTTGAATTCATTAAGTAAAACCTTCAATATGGCAGGCTGGCGTGTAGGGATGGTAGCAGGAAGACCTGAATATATTGACGCTATTTTAAAGGTTAAAAGTAACATGGATTCTGGTATGTTTTACGGCATTCAAAAAGGTGCTATTGAAGCCTTAAAATGTTCAAAAATGTGGTTCATTAGTTTGAACAGCGTTTATGAAGAACGCCGTAAAAAAGTATGGGAATTAGCAACCGCCTTAAAATGTACGTATGATGAGAATGCCACAGGCTTGTTTGTTTGGGCAAAGCTACCAGCACAAAAAACTGCTGAAGCCTATATTGATATGATCTTAAAGGAACACTCCATATTTGTGGCACCAGGAACCATTTTTGGAAGCAATGGCGAAGGATATATCCGGTTTTCATTGTGTGCTCCGATAGAGGAATTAGATGAAGCGATTGCAAGAGTAAAATAATATGAAAAATATATATGTCATAGGTGTTGGATTGATTGGCGGTAGTTTGGCGCTTGATATTAAACAACACGATCCCAAAATAAAAGTGTTCGGAATTGATCGTAATGATGCTCATTTGGACGAAGCACTTCAGTTACAGGTTATTGATGCCAAAGCCACCTATGAAGATTTAAAACATGCCGATTTGGTCATTATGTCCATTCCTGTTGATGCGGCAGTGACGGAAATCATAAAAGTTTTGGAATTGGTATCTGATGATGCTTTGGTGATGGATGTTGGCTCTACAAAAGCTGAAATTTGTAAGGCGATTGATCAGCATCCGAAACGGCGTAATTTTTTAGCAACACATCCCATTGCAGGAACTGAGTTCTCTGGACCAAAAGCCGCTATTTTAGGATTGTATAAAAACAAGACCAACATCATTTGTGAAGTTGAAAAAACAGCATTTAAGCTTCAAGAAAAAGCGTTGCAATTGTTAACAGATTTGGGCATGCGCATTCGCTATATGAATCCGGAAGCACACGACAAACACATTGCGTATGTGTCGCATTTATCGCACATCAGTGCATTTATGTTAGGAAAAACGGTCATCGATAAAGAGAAAAACGAACGGGATATTTTTGACATGGCAGGGAGTGGATTTGCATCAACCGTGCGTTTGGCAAAAAGTTCGCCTGAAATGTGGACACCAATCTTTAAACAGAATAAAGCCAACGTCCTTGAAACCTTGGATGAATACATCAGCAATCTGACAAAATTCAGGGCGCTCATGCATGATGATGATTTTGAGGCTATTTATTCAGAAATGAAGAACACCAATCACATTAAGGACATATTAAACGGGATAGAATAGAGAAAATAGAATAGAGAAAAGAGAGACGAGAACAGAGATTTAATTTTTGTGACTTTTTCTCGTCTAAATAAAGAATTGAATTAGTAATTAAGAATATCATGGAAAACAAGAAAGAGTTAAGAACATGGTTGGATGATTTAAAATTAGATCACCCATTGGTCATTGCAGGCCCATGTAGCGCAGAAACAGAAGAACAAGTCTTAGGCATCGCCCATCAGTTAAAAGATACGGATGTGAGTTATTATAGGGCAGGAATATGGAAACCACGTACACGCCCAGGAATGTTTGAAGGTGTTGGTGCGTTGGGTCTAAAATGGCTGCAAAAGGTGAAAGCTGAAACGGGTATGAAAACCGCAACAGAAGTAGCCAATAGAGCGCATGTTGAATTAGCTTTGGAGCATGATATTGATTTACTTTGGATTGGTGCACGTTCTACCGTAAGCCCTTTTATTGTTCAAGAAATTGCTGATGCCTTAAAAGGAACAGATAAAATTGTATTGGTTAAAAATCCGGTCAATCCAGATTTACCACTTTGGTTGGGAGCCATTGAGCGTTTAGCTTCTGCAGATATCAAAAGATTGGGAGCCATCCACAGAGGATTTTCAACCTATGATAAAACAAAATATAGAAATAATCCGGAATGGCAATTGGCAATTGAATTGCAAACCAAATTCCCTGATTTACCATTAATCAACGATCCATCGCACATTACTGGAAAACGCGATATGATTTTTGACGTGTCGCAAACAGCCTTAGATTTAAATTTTGACGGACTAATGATTGAAACGCATACCGATCCTGATGCGGCTTGGAGTGATGCAGCACAGCAAGTCACACCAAAAGCATTGATTCAAATGATGTCCGATTTGAAAATTAGAAAAGAATCAGATCCAGAAGCGGAATACAATACCAATTTGAATAATTTGAGAGCTCAAATTGATGTTGTAGACAATCAACTTATTGAGATGATGGGCAAGCGTATGAAAATTGCTGACGGAATTGGCGCCTTGAAAAAACAGAAAAACGTTGCCGTGTTGCAAAGCAAACGTTGGAATGAAATTTTGGGTAAAATGGTATTGGAAGGTGAGCAAAACGGATTGAGTGAGGAATTTATCCTTAAAATGTTTAAAGCCATTCACCAAGAATCTATCAATCATCAAGAGAAAATTATCAACGCTTAGTTCTTAGTAAATATCGCGTAACTATCGGAAGAGTGACGTTGAGGTTTTTATATGAAAAATCTCGACGCCGCTTCATCTGATAAGAAATAAAGAGCTCTTTAATATCTAGAATATTATACGGGTGTTTTGAAAATTCTATATTTTTATCAAACGCATTGAACGAATTCTAATGTCGCTAGTTTTTTCGATAACTTTAAACTCCAGAATTGCGCTTTCTACACATAAAAATTGTTATTTTGTTGTTTAAATTAGATTAATGACAGGAATAGTTTATAAATCCACAGGAAGTTGGTACACCGTAAAAACAGATTTGGGTGTTGTGTATGATTGCCGAATAAAAGGGAAATTCAGACTGAAAGGCATCAAAAGCACTAACCCCATTGCGGTTGGAGATGTGGTGGATTTTGATATCGAAACCTTAGATAATGTTACTACAGGCATTATTCACACCATTCACGACAGAGAAAACTATATTGTTCGTAAATCGGTGAACCTTTCCAAGCAAACGCACATCATCGCTTCAAATATTGATCAGGTGTTTTTGCTCATAACCATCAATAATCCGCCTACACTTACCAGTTTTATAGATCGTTTTTTGGTCACTACGCAAGCGTACGGGATTAAAACAGTATTAGTATTCAATAAAATGGATACTTACGATGAGAATAACGTGATGGAAGTTAAATATCTGGAATCTGTTTATCGAAAAATAGGGTATGAGTGTATAGAAGTATCTGCAATGACGGGGCAGAATATTGAGCATTTAAAAGGCTTGATGAAAGATAAAACAAGCATGTTTGCTGGGCATTCGGGCGTTGGGAAATCGACTTTGGTCAATGCTATAGAACCTGATTTAGATCTTAAAACCAAAGAAATTTCCATGCAACATATGCAAGGTCAGCATACCACTACGTTTGCGGAAATGTACGATTTAGGTTTCGGTGCAAAAATTATCGATACTCCTGGAATTAAAGGTTTTGGTGTGGTAGATATGGATAAGGAAGAAATTGGCGATTATTTCCCAGAATTTTTTGCCTTAAAACAGGATTGTAAGTTCAATAACTGTCTCCACGTTGAAGAACCACATTGCGCTGTAAAAGACGCTCTAGATAAAGATGAAATTTCATTTTCCCGATACAGAAGTTACCTGCAGATTTTAGAAGGTGATGATGAGCATTATCGTACGGAAGAATGGATGAAGTAAAGGATTCAGTCTTCAGTTGGCAGTTCTCAGTCTTCAGTTGGCAGTTAGTTTTTACACCGTTTTACAATTGGTTAATTAATTAAAATTTTTCTTTCCGAGACCTCACTAATCATGAAAGTAGTTGTTCAAAGAGTTTCCAAAGCAAGTGTCACCATCGCTAATGAGAAAGTAGCTTCCATAGGCAACGGGTTATTAATTCTTTTGGGTATTGTAGATGAAGATACACTGGAGGATATCCAATGGCTCACGCGGAAAGTAGCCAATCTTCGTATTTTTGAAGATGACCAAGGTATTATGAATCGTTCGCTTATTGATGTGGACGGAGACGCCATCGTGGTCAGTCAATTTACCCTTCATGCGTCAACTAAAAAAGGCAACAGACCTAGTTATATTAAGGCTGCCAAACCTGAAGTGGCAATTCCATTGTATGAAAAATTCATAGCACAACTGGAAGCGCAACTTAGTAAGACGATTCAGACAGGTCAATTTGGCGCTGATATGAAAGTTGAGCTGTTAAATGATGGTCCTGTTACTATAATTATAGACTCTAAAAATTTGGAGTAAACTATTAGGTTATTTGTTAAAAAGTTCTAAATTAGCTTTCTAACAAGCCTCCATGATCAAAGTTTACCGCTTAATTTTTGTCTTGGTTTTTCCTATTCTTTGTGTGGCACAGGATGAGAAACTACTGACCTTCCATAACATTTCCACTGATTTAATTGAAAACGCTAACGCTGTTGTAAGACTAAATGACGTTCATATTGAAGTCAAATCTTACAATAAAATGGTGTATACCAATAAGCGGATTGTAACCGTGTTAAATTCTTCCGGCAACTCTAAAGTTGGGGCTGTAATGGGGTATGATGAAAATGTTTCCATCAAGAAAATGGAAGCGCGCATCTATAATTCATTCGGAAAGGAAATTAAAAAAATAAAAAAGAACGATTTTGAAGATGTGAGTGCTGTTGATGGCGTTTCACTGTATACTGATAGTCGTGTTAAATATTTGAGATATACACCTACGGATTATCCTTACACCATAGTATTTGAGACCGAAGTTGACTACAATTCTACAGGTTTTGTGCCAGGTTGGAGGCCAATTGAAGGTTATTTTACCAGCACTGAGAACGCGAGTTATAAAATCAGTAATCCCTCAGGTATTGAAATCAAAACTAAGACCAATAACTTCGAAACTTTTGGTATTGAAAAATTGAGCGACTTCTCTTATAAGGCAACTAATTTATCCGCATTAAAATCAGAATCTTATAGTCCGGATTTTATTCAATTCGCTCCCAACCTAAAAGCGACTTTAACCAAGTTTGAGATGGAAGGTGTTAAAGGTTCAAATAATAATTGGAGCGATTTCGGGAAATGGATGAATGAAACTCTGGTTATGGACACGCAAGCGCTTCCTGCTGAAGTTAAATCTGAAATCAAAGCCCTCACAGCTCATGCAACCACTGCTATTGAGAAAGCTAAAATAGTATATCAATATATGCAGAATAAAACACGGTACATCAGCGTGCAAGTTGGCATCGGAGGGTGGAAGCCTATGTTGGCAACGGATGTGCACAGGTTGGGTTATGGTGATTGTAAAGGGTTGACAAATTATACCAAGGCCTTACTAAATGAGGTTGGTGTTGAAAGTTATTATACGGTAATTTTTGGCGGACCTGATATTGAAGATATAGATGCCACATTTTCATCAATTCAAGGTAATCATGTGATCTTGAGTCTGCCTGTTGAAGATGATTATATTTGGCTTGAATGTACGAGTCAAACGTCTCCTTTTGGTTACAACGCCAATTTTACTGATGATAGAGATGCACTTATTTTAACTCCAGAAGGTGGAAAAATAGTGCATACAAAAGTGTATAGCGCAGCAGAAAACCTATTAGATACCAAAGCAAAGGTGGTATTATCTGCCGATGGCGATTTTAAGGCCAACATTCAGATGAACGCTTATGGCACTCAATATGGTCATCATGAAGGCGTCCAAAATAAACCTTTAAAAGAACAAGCACTTCACTATAAAGAGTATTGGAGCTATATCAATAATTTAGATATGCTCTCTATGGTTTATAATAATGATAAAGAGTCCATAACATTCACTGAAAATATTGAATTAAGTGCTAAAAAATATGCTTCCATCACAGGAGACAGATTGTTGCTAAGTCCGAATTTCTTCAATGTATTATCGGCCGTTCCACCGCGTTATCGTGATAGAAAATTGCCTTTTGAAATTGAGCGTGGTTTTCATGATAAGGATAGCTATGAGATTTCAATTCCTGAAAACTTTGAAGTTGAAGCATTGCAAGACGCTGTACATCTCAAAACCCAATTTGGTGAATATGCGTCTTCTATCGTTAAAAATTCAGACAACAGTTTAGTATTTAATCGTACGTTTATCTTAAATAAAGGGGCTTATGAAAAGGAAGATTACGAAGCCTTCAGAAGCTTTTGGTTAGAGGTCGTTAAACACGATAATTCGAGAATTATATTAAAATCAAAATCATAACCCCATGAAAAAAATCATCTACCTATTTGTTTTTCTGGCCTTTAATTGGTCTAATGCTCAAGACTTCAGATTTGGGAAAGTGTCAAAGGAAGAACTTCATGAAGTTAAAAATCCGAAAGATCCCGAAGCAAATGCAACAATTTTATATCTCAATCAGAAAACCTATTATAATTACAATTCCACTGATGGATTTGTTCAGGTAACTGATGTGTATAAGCGTATAAAAATTTATAATAAAGATGGTTTTGATTGGGCCACAGAAGAGATTCGCCTTCGAGATAACGGGTCAAAAAAAGAAGCGGTAGGTGGTCTTAAAGCGGTTACTTATAACTTGGTAAATGGAAAGATTGAAGAAACCAAACTTAAAAGAGATGGGGTTTTTACTGAAAAAGTAAGTAAATATTGGACTTTAGAGAAATTCACGATGCCTAATATTAGTGAAGGTTGTGTGATTGAATTTGAATATCGCGTGACCTCTCCATATATCGGCATTGACGACATGAATTTACAGTATGGTATTCCTATTAAGGAGCTGGAAATTTCAGCAAGAATTCCAGAATATTTCAACTTTAATAAATTCGTGAATCCAAGAGCTACTTATATCCCAAAAATTACGGATTCTCAGTTGCTCCGAACAGAAACTATAGACAGTAAAAATAGGCAACATGATGGAAAAACTAGTAAAACGAACTTTTCTAGCGATAAATGGGAGTTTAAAGAGAATAAAACCGAAGTAAAGTTAAAAAACGTTCCTGCACTTAGAGACGAAGAATTTGTGAGTAATCTCAATACTTACAGAACCAAGTTGGTTTGGGAATATGCTTTTTTTAGAGATCCAAGCGGTAAATTTACAAGCTACGCTACCTCTTGGGATGAAGTCTCCAAAACGATTTATGATGACTCGGAATTTGGAGCACAATTAAAGCAAGACAACTATTATAAGGATGATGTTACAGCACTCATTAAGGATGCTAAAAACGATTCTGAAAAAATTAATTTGATCTTCAATTTTGTCAAGTCTAAGGTGAAATGGAATAACTATAACGGGTATTTGACTGAAAATGGGGTTAGAAAAGCTTACAAGGATGGGGTTGGGAATGTTGCAGATATTAATTTAATGCTCACATCGATGTTGCGATTTGCTAATTTAAATGCCAACCCAATGTTGATTAGTACACGAGCTAATGATATTCCATTATTCCCTGGTACTGGCGGATTTAATTATGTGATTGCTGCCGTTGAGGTTCGTGATGATGTGATTGTTTTGGACGCTACTGATAAATTTGCAACGCCTAATGTCCTCCCAACACATGCCATTAATTGGCAAGGGAGAATTATTAGAGAATCGGGCAGTTCAACCTGGTTTGATTTGACGCCTAAAGAATCTGTAAGGGAAGTTGTGTTGTTAAATGCTAAAATAAATGACGATCTTACAATTGAAGGCAAAGTGAAACATCAAATGAACTCTTTTGCAGCCAAAGATTTTAGAACCAAATATCAAAATTTCAATGCTGAAGAAAAGCTTATGGATGTTGAAAAAGGTAAGGGTGAAATTGAAGTGTCCAATTATGAAATTAAAGATATGGACAATATCGATCAACCAATTGCCTATGGATATGATTACAACTTAAAAAGTGGCATTGAGAAAATAGGGGATAAGGTTTTCGTGACGCCTATGTTGTTTTTTGCTCTTAAGGAAAACCCATTTAAGCAAGATAAAAGAGATTTTCCTATTGATTATATTTACCCCTTCAATGACAGATACCAAGTTAACATCATGCTTCCAGAAGGGTATGTGGTAGAATCTATGCCTGCTAGTTCTATGGTTCAGTTTAATGGAAGTGAAGGTGAGTTTAAGTATATTGCAAATGAAAATGGAAAAATGTTGCAGTTTGTTATATCGGTTGATTTGAAACAACCTTTAATTTTGCCTAATGAATATGATGATTTTAAAGCGTTTTATCAATTGATGACAGAGAAACAAACTGAGAAAATTGTTCTGAAAAAGATATAACATGGATATTAAAAACGCGCAATTAAATGTAGATGAGTGGATCAAAAATCATGGGGTCCGCTATTTTAATGAGTTGACAAACATGGCACAACTTACTGAAGAAGTAGGAGAGGTTGCCAGGATTATTGCCCGTCGTTATGGCGAACAAAGTGAAAAGGAAAGTGATAAAGACAAAGATTTGGGTGAGGAATTGGCCGATGTTGTTTTTGTAGTATTGTGTTTGGCTAATCAAACGGGTATTGATTTGCAAGAAGCTTTTGATAAGAAAATGGAAAAGAAGACAAAGCGTGATCATGATAGGCACCATAACAACGAAAAGTTGAAGTAACGCATCTTTTATCTTAAGAATATAAATTCTCCATGAATAGAAATATTGGTTTCTATTTATGGGGATTTTTGCTTTTATTAATGAAACTTCATGCATCTTTTGGAGGCATTATGGATTTGCTTTTCTATTTTCGTAGACTGAAATTTTTAAAGACATGGTGTTCACTCTTCATAAATCGACTTTAGTAGAAAATCCTTCAAAAATTGTCATTACCGGATCTAAAAGCGAATCCAATAGACTCTTGCTTTTACAAGCACTATATCCTGAGTTGGAGATTCAAAATGTATCCAATTCTGACGATTCTGAAGTGATGCAAAAAGCATTGGCATCAACCTCAAATTTAATCGATGTGTCTCACGCTGGTACCGCAATGCGATTTTTGACCGCGTTTTTTGCTACGCAAGAAGGAAGGGAAATTACGATTACCGGTTCCGCTCGAATGAAAGAACGCCCAATTCAGGTCCTGGTAGAAGCTTTAAATACCTTAGGCGCTGATATTTCTTATCTCCAAACGGAAGGTTGTCCGCCGTTAAAAATCAATGGAAAAGCACTTTCAAAAGATAAAGTTTCATTAAAAGCGAATGTGAGCAGTCAGTATATTTCAGCGTTATTGCTAATTGCTCCAAAACTCAAAAACGGGTTGCAATTAACTTTAGAAGGCGAAATTACATCCGTTCCATATATCAACATGACCTTGAATTTGCTCAATCAAATTGGTGTCAAAACCACTTTTGAAAATAATATCATAACAGTCAGTCCACTTGTAAAACTAAATCAGCAACAACAGGTATTGACAGTTGAAAGCGATTGGTCATCAGTGTCCTATTTTTACAGCATCGTTGCCTTGAGTCCTGTCGGAACGGAAATTACCTTGTCTTATTATAAAAAAGACAGTTTGCAGGGTGATTCAGTGCTGGCTAACATTTATAAAGATTTTGGCGTAGAGACGACCTTTGGTGGTAACTCCATTGCCCTGTTAAAACAGTCTGAATGCCAATTGGAATCTATCGATTGTGAACTTCAAAATGCGCCAGACATTGCACAAACTATAGCGGTAACCTGTTTTGGATTGGGTATTGGATGTTATTTGACAGGATTACACACCTTAAAAATCAAAGAAACTGACCGATTGGTGGCTTTAAAAACAGAACTTGAAAAATTGGGAGCTCAAGTTGATATTACAAATGACTCGTTGGTACTAAAATCATCTACACAAATTAATGCAAATGTGAGTATTGCTACCTATCATGATCATAGGATGGCAATGGCTTTTGCGCCTTTAGCCTTAAAAACGGATCTTCAAATTGAAGACGCCATGGTGGTTTCGAAATCATATCCTAAATTTTGGGATGATCTAAAAACCATCGGATTTAAAATATCAAAATAATAATCGGTCATTTACTTGACAACGCCTACTTTGAGATTGTATATTTGCAGCCTGCAAAAAATCTATACAAATCGCGTGGTGAAATACTTATACCTGAGTTTGACACGGGCGAGATGATAGAAAAGGTATTCCTGAGATCTGCTGGCAGATAGATCTGATCATTTAAAATAAATACATTTAAACATGAAATTATCCCAATTTAATTTTAAACTTCCTGAAGAATTATTAGCTGAACATCCTTCTGAAAATAGAGATGAAGCGCGTTTGATGGTCTTGAACAGAAAAAACAAGACGATTGAGCATAAATTGTTTAAGGATCTTATTGATTATTTTGATGAAGGAGATGTCATGATCCTTAACAATACGAAGGTTTTTCCTGCGCGTTTATACGGTAATAAAGAGAAAACCGGAGCACGTATTGAAGTGTTTTTATTAAGAGAACTTAATGAGGAACAACGTTTATGGGATGTTTTGGTAGATCCAGCTCGTAAAATACGTATTGGTAATAAATTATATTTTGGTGATGATGAAACGTTAGTAGCTGAGGTTATTGATAACACCACTTCAAGAGGTCGTACTTTGCGTTTCCTTTATGATGGTTCTTACAAGGAATTCCGCCAAAAATTAACTGAATTGGGTGAAACGCCACTTCCTAAATACATCAAAAGAGATGTAGAGCCAGAAGATGAGGAGCGTTACCAAACTATTTTCGCGAAAAACGAAGGCGCTGTTGCAGCACCTACTGCAGGGTTGCATTTTTCTAAACACTTATTAAAGCGTTTGGAAATTAAAGGAATCGATTTTGCTGAGGTGACACTTCACGTTGGATTAGGAACATTTAATCCAGTGGAGGTTGAAGATTTGTCTAAGCACAAAATGGATAGTGAAGAGGCTTTCGTTGATCAAAAAGCGGCAGATATCGTAAATAATGCCAAACTTAAGAAAAAGAGAGTTTGTGCTGTTGGTACAACGGCTATGAGAGCTATTGAAAGTTCAGTATCGTCAAGCGGCACGCTAAATGAATTTTCAGGATGGACTAACAAATTCATTTTCCCTCCTTATGATTTTAGTATTGCAAACTGTATGATTACGAATTTCCATACACCAAAATCAACCTTATTGATGATGGTTTCTGCATTTGCAGGTCATGATTTCATGAAAGAAGCTTATGAAGAAGCTGTGAAAGAAAAATACCGTTTCTATACTTATGGAGATGCCATGTTGATTCTCTAATTAACATTAAATAATAATAAAAGCCCTGTCGTAATGATGGGGCTTTTTGTTTAGGAGGCAGTTTGCAGTTTGCAGTCTTCAGTTTTCAGTCTGCAGTACGCAGTTTTCAGTGAATTATCCGCTATAACATTTTTGTGTCTAAATTCATTTTCACTTTCAAGTTCAACTTCAATTTCAATTTCAGTTTCATTCCCAATTTCATCCTCAAGTAGTTTCCTTTCATTATTTTTGCAATTGCAATGGAAACAATAAAAAAAGACATACGAGCATTATCAAAAGAACAACTCCGTGAATTTTTTGTCGCGCAAGGCGATAAGGAATTTAGAGGGAATCAAGTTTATGAGTGGCTATGGAATAAAGGCGCCCATAAGTTTGAAGACATGACGAATATCTCCAAAGAAATGCGTCAGGTTCTTGAAGATCATTTTGTAATCAACCATATTGAGGTGGATCAAATGCAACGGAGCTCAGACGGTACGGTTAAAAACGCTGTGCGCTTGCACGACGGATTGATTGTGGAGTCGGTGCTGATTCCTACCGCAAAGCGTACAACGGCCTGTGTGTCGTCTCAAGTAGGTTGCAGTCTTGATTGTAAATTCTGTGCGACAGCGCGTTTGAAGCGTATGCGTAACCTTAATCCGGATGAAATATTTGATCAGGTAGTTGCCATTGATAAAGAAAGCCGCTTATATTTTAACAGACCGTTGAGTAATATTGTGTTTATGGGCATGGGAGAACCGCTTATGAACTACAATAATGTGTTGAAGGCTATTGATAAAATCACCTCTCCAGAAGGTTTGGGCATGTCTCCAAAACGTATTATCGTTTCAACATCTGGCGTTCCTAAAATGATTAAGAAAATGGCGGATGACGAAGTGAAATTCGGCTTAGCGGTGTCGTTGCATTCTGCTATTGATGAGGTCAGAACGTCAATTATGCCTTTTAATGCTACGTTTCCTTTGGCCGATTTAAGAGAAGCTTTGGAATATTGGTATGCCAAAACAAAAAATACCATTACGTATGAGTATGTGGTTTGGAAAGGTATCAACGATTCTAAAAAGGACGTGGATGCCTTGATAAAGTTCTGCAAATTTGCGCCGAGCAAGGTTAATTTGATTGAATACAATCCTATTGATGATGGTCAGTTTCAGCAAGCCGATAATGACGCCTTAGACATGTATATTTCTATGTTGGAAGCAAATAATATTACCGTTACCGTAAGACGTTCCAGAGGTAAGGATATTGATGCAGCCTGCGGACAATTGGCGAATAAATCTTAAAAATTAGTTTCTCTAAGATTGTGGTTGACTTCACGCACTATCATTTTTCTTAAACATTAGATGAGATAAGTGAGCAATTTGATGATTTTTTCGAGCGGTGCACCTGTCTTTCTAAGCTTAATAATAGCATATCATTGACATTTTTAGTACGTTTGTTATCAAAATCTACAGTACGACATACACTTGAAAATTGTTGAACAAATAAAGCAGCCCATTGCATATGAAATGGAACTTTTTGAACAAAAGTTTCTACTTTCTATGTCTTCAAAAGTGGCGCTTTTAAACCGGATTACCACTTACATCGTTAACAGAAAAGGGAAGCAAATGCGTCCTATGTTCGTGTTTCTTGTGGCTAAAATGGTCAATAATGGTAATGTAAGTGAGCGTACCTATCGCGGGGCAGCTGTAATTGAATTGATTCATACCGCCACCTTGGTGCATGATGATGTGGTTGATGACAGTAATAGAAGGCGTGGTTTTTTCTCGGTTAATGCCCTTTGGAAAAATAAAATCGCCGTGCTTATTGGCGATTATTTGCTCTCAAAAGGTTTATTACTTTCCATCGATAACAACGATTTTGACCTTCTTAAAATAATTTCCGTTGCCGTAAGGGAAATGAGTGAAGGCGAATTACTTCAGATAGAAAAAGCACGTCAGCTCGACATTACAGAAGATATTTATTACGAAATTATACGTCAAAAAACGGCAACGCTCATCGCGGCGTGTTGTAGTCTTGGTGCGGCATCCGTAAAGCCCAATTCTCCTGATGTAGAAACCATGCGCAAGTTTGGAGAGCTTATCGGAATGGCGTTTCAAATTAAAGATGATTTGTTCGATTACGGTAATGAAGCCATCGGAAAGCCAACGGGCATCGACATCAAGGAACAAAAAATGACCTTGCCGCTGATTTACGCCATCAATAATTGTACGAAAAAGGAAAAATCTTGGTTGATCAATTCGGTCAAAAACAAGAATAAAGATAAAAAGCGGGTCAAGGAAGTGATTGCTTTTGTCAAAAGTAAAGGCGGACTCGATTACGCGGTTACTAAAATGGAGGCTTTTCAAGAGGAAGCCCTACAACTCCTCAATACCTATCCAGATTCACAATTTAAAGCATCTTTGTTGCTGATGGTCAATTATGTGATTGACCGTAAGAAATAGGAGGCTTGAAGCCTGAAAGTGACCTGTAATGTGGCATAATCAAGATTAAATATCTATTCCAGTGATTAACTTGAATTCCATTCATTATCTCCAAAGTCATTCTCCTGATCCCTTCAAAGTTTACTTTGTTTATGCTATTTTTACAAAAAATTACGACAAGCTTTGATTTCAAAATTCTCTATAGAACAAGTATTCGAAACCGCCCGAGTGGAGGAGGTCATTGGCGATTTCGTCAACCTTAAAAAATCGGGGAGTAATTTTAAAGGGCTAAGTCCTTTTAGTGATGAACGTTCACCAAGTTTTGTGGTGAGTCCTGTGAAGCAAATTTGGAAGGATTTTAGTAGCGGAAAAGGGGGGAACGCGGTGACTTTTTTAATGGAGCACGAGCATTTCACCTATCCTGAGGCCATCAAATATTTGGCAAGAAAGTACAATATTGAAATAGAAGAAACCGAGCAGACCAACGAGCAGAAGGAAGAAGCTAATGAGCGTGAAAGTCTGTATTTGGTTAATGAATTTGCCAACACCTATTTTCAAAAAACACTTCATAAAACCGATCAAGGGAAGTCGATTGGACTCAGCTATTTTAAGGAACGTGGGTTTACAAATGAGACCATCAAAACCTTTAATTTGGGCTATTCTCTTGATGAATGGCAAGCCTTTACTGATGAAGCTTTAAAAAAAGGCTATCAATTGGAGTTTCTTGAAAAAACCGGGCTGACCATTGTTAAGGACGAAAAACGCTTTGACCGTTTTAAAGGTCGGGTGATGTTCCCAATCCATAGTATGAGTGGCCGAATCTTGGGGTTTGGAGGCCGAATTTTAGGAGCCGATAAAAAAGCCGCAAAATACTTGAACTCACCTGAGAGTGAAGTCTATCATAAAAGTAAAATTTTGTACGGGTTGTTTCATGCAAAACAGGCCATTGCAAAGGAGGATAATTGCTTTTTAGTTGAAGGTTATACCGATGTGATCCAATTTCACCAAACTGGGGTTAAAAACGTGGTTGCCTCTTCAGGGACCGCCTTATCACCAGAACAAATAAGATTGATCAATCGTCTGACAAAAAACATTACCGTGCTTTTTGATGGGGATGCTGCGGGTTTGCGAGCGTCTGTTAGAGGGATTGATTTGATTTTGGAGCAAGGCATGAACGTTAAGGTATGTTCATTTCCAAAAGGAGAAGATCCTGATAGTTTTGCAAGACAGAATACGCTTGAGGAACTTTCAGAATATCTTGAAGAAAACGCTAAGGATTTCATTCAGTTTAAAGCCTCATTATTAGTTGAAGACGCCAAAAATGACCCTATAAAAAAGGCAGATACCATCCGGGAAATCGTCAATAGTATTGCAAAGATTCCAGATCCTATTAAACGTGAGATTTATATAAGGGAGTGTTCTAATATTATGGACATCAGTGAGCAGGTTTTGTTTACGACCTTGGCCCAAATCAATAAAAAGGATGCACCGGAAAGTGGTAAGCCACAACAACGGCCGGAGCAGCGTGCTTTTGAAGTGGTGCGTACAGAAAAGCCAACCCAAAAGGTGAATCACCAATATGAACTCGAATTGAAAATCATCGAAATTCTATTGCTTTACGGTAATGAAACGGAGCAATTTGAAGATTTGGTACTGAAGGAGGATGAGAAATCTGGCGAGTTAAAATTGGAGCCTGTAATTCATGAGGCAAAGGTTTTTGAAAAGATTTACTTGGACTTGCAGGAGGATGAAATGCAATTTTCGGATGAACGCTTTAAGAATTTATACTACACTATTATTGAAGCCCTGCACCAATCGAATGAATTTCAATTGAAGGATTTTATCAATAGGCTCGATCAAAATATGGCCAATGAGGTCACTACTATTTTGATGAATGACGAGCGCTATAGTTTGCATGATTGGGAGCGAAATCATATCGTTCCTAAAGAAAAGAAAGAGACCATTGCACAATTGGTTACGCAAACTATTTTAAGTCTGAGATGTTTCCTAATTGATCAAAAAGTGGTAGAATACCAAAACGATATCACACGGCCTGATGCCAATACGATGAGCATTATGGAAGATGTTAGAGATTATTTACGCTTGAAAACACTCTTATCTAAAAAACTAGGGAAAGTAGTTGGCGGGTAATACTAAGCGTTACCCATATGTTCCGCCTGATGGATTAAGTCTACCAAGTTGGTCACGTTTAATTTCTTGAAAAGTCGTGCTTTGTAAGTGCTTACCGTTTTTTCATTAATGTCAAGCTCAAGCGCAATTTCCTTATTCTTTTTACCAGAAGACAGCAGTTTTAATACTTCAACTTCCCGTGTAGACAGACGTTTATAGATTTTACTTTTCTTATTGCGGGTATCATTATAGTTCAAGTGTTTGGCCATTGCCTCACTCAAATAAATTTCACCTTTATGTACTTTAAGAATGGCTTCTTTAATGGTGGCAGTGTCTACCGTTTTAGAAAGATAGCCTGATGCGCCTGCTTTTATGGTGCTTACAGCATAGATTTCTTCAGGTTGATTACTAAACATAATCACTTTTAAATCGGTATTTTCTTTCTTGATGGCTCTTAAAGCTGTAATTCCATTAAGTTCAGGGAGATCAATTTCAGAAATTAATACGTCCACTTCAAAGCGCCTAATAAATTCGAAAATCTCAATTCCCGTAGCCAACGAACCCACAACTTCTATGTCTGGATCTTTATCAAAATGTAGTGTTAGCCCTTCTCTTACTATGGGATGATTGTCCACAACCAGTACCTTGATCATAATTTCTCAATTTATTAATTAGTCATGTCGGTTGATATACTAAAGATTTGGGTTCGATTTGTGGAGATGCCTTACGTAAATGTATAAAAAAAAAGGTGAATTTTACTTAAGTTTGCTAATTTTCAGTGAATTAACTTACAAAATTTATAGTTATTTTAAGTTTTCAGGAATTTCACAGATTGGAATCGGAACCATTTTGTGCTGGTTAATATTATTAAGTCTTGTAAACAATTTGAAAACTTCTTGTTGTCGACCTTCAAAGTCATCGGCAGTTTTGCCATTTTCTTTCATAGTCATCGCCCATTCCAATTCAGGGTAGGAAGCGCCAATTTGATCTTCGTCAGTTCTATCGTCTCCAAATAAACCATCGCTAGGAGCAGCATTTATTATTGAGTCAGTAACCCCTAATGTTTTTGCTAGTTCGTAAACTTCAGTTTTCATCAAATCTGCTATCGGACTTAAATCTACTCCGCCATCGCCGTATTTGGTATAAAAACCGACACCAAAATCCTCTACTTTATTTCCAGTTCCCGCAACCAATAAGCCTTTTAATCCGGCGTAATAATAAAGTGTGGTCATTCTGAGGCGCGCACGTGTGTTGGCAAGTGCCATGTCTACAGTGGTTTGTTTTCCTTCTAAAGATACTTCGGTCTTAAATTCCTCAAAAACGGGCGTCAAATCCACTAAAGTGTCTTTTACATTGGCAAACCTGGATTTTAACTGTTTTATATGTTCTTGACCTCTTGATACATGGCTTGGTGGCTGATGGATGGGCATTTCAATACATAATACATCAAGGCCTGTTTTTGCACATAAAATTGAGGTGACGGCAGAATCAATTCCGCCGGAAATACCTACTACAAAACCATTTACATGGGCATTAGTGGCGTAGTCTTTTAGCCAATTTACAATGTGATCAATAACTTTTTCTGTTTGCATTTTTTGGAAGATTTAACACAAAGAATACTACCTTTGTACAACAAAAATAAAGTAATCACCCAAGTAATAAAAATTAAAGACCTTTAAAAATTGCCCATGAAGAATGCTGGTTTTCTAATAGTCCTGTTGCTTTTTTTTAGTGCTTGTAAAGAAGATAATCAAATAGAGAAAGAAATTTCTAAAATTGTTGTAGACGTTAATATCGAGCGTTTTGATTTGGCCTTCGGCACTGCTCAACCTGGTGATTTACCAAAATTAAAAGCAGAGTATCCTTTTTTATTTTCTGAACGTATTCCGGACTCTGTTTGGGTAGAGCGAATGAAAGACACGTTGCAGAATGAATTGGTGGCTGAAGTGAAATCTACGTTTTCAAATTTCAATAATGAACAGCAGGCAATTGAGTCGCTTTTTCAACACCTCAAATATTACGATACAAGTTTTAAAGTCTCGCGTGTAATTACGGTAACCTCTGATGTGGACTACAGAAATAAAACGATAGTGACCGATACAATTGTCTTGATTTCTTTGGATACGTATCTTGGGTCGGATCATCATTTTTATGAAGGCATTCAAAAGTTCCTTACCCAAAACATGAAACGCTCTCAAATTGTGAGCGATTTAGCCGCAAATTATGCAGAGCAGTATATATTTCAGGAAGATCCTAAAACACTTTTAGATGATATGGTCTATTTTGGAAAGCAGCTGTATTTTAAGGATAAGATGATTCCGTTTACATCAGATGCTGATAAAATAGGATATACAGAAGAACAGTTAGCTTGGGCGGCAGAAAATGAAAGTGAAATATGGCGCTATTTTATTGAGCGCGAATTGTTGTTTAGTACTGATAATAGTTTGGCAAGCCGATTTATCGCCGATGCGCCTTTCTCGAAATTTTATCTCGAATTGGATAGTGAGTCACCAGGAAGATTAGGGCAATATATGGGATGGCAAATCGTCAGAGCCTATATGAATACCAATGACGTCCCGTTAATGGAGATGCTCCAAAAGAATGCGGACGAAATTTTTAATAAATCAAAATTTAAACCTCGTAAATAATGTCAAAGAATAAAACCTCTACCATTGAACTTCATGTGGAATTAGATGAAAATAAAATTCCTGAAAAATTAAGTTGGACGGCACAAGATGGTGGCATAGATAATGAAGAAGCTAAAGCCATGATGCTTTCAGTTTGGGATAGCAAAGCTCAGGAAACCTTAAGAATTGATCTTTGGACCAAAGACATGCCTGTAGATGAAATGAAACTATTTTTCCATCAGACGTTAGTTGAAATGAGCAATACGTTCCATCGTGCTACCCAAGATGAAAAAATGACGGCAACCATGAAGGATTTTTGTGATTATTTTGCTGAAAAGTTAGAACTTAATAAGTAAACCTATGATGCGGAAACTTCTGTATGTCTTGATATTAGTAATGGTAGTGATGTTTGGCTATCGCTATTTTTTTAATGATAAAGATGAAACCATATTACAGGAGAATTCCGCGCTCATTCAGGAACAGATCAGGAATGTCAGCAAATTGGTGGTTACTGAAGGGCATTTCAGTCAGGTATTCACCTATAAAAATTCCAAAGCCATTTTTGCCAATTTGGTGAATGTGGAAAAGAAGGCCTTAGTGGTGGTCAATGCTGATGTTACGGTTTCCTATGACTTGAGCCAGATTCAATATGAACTGGATGAAAAATCAAAAACCCTGAAAATCTTAAGTATTCCGAAAGAGGAAATCAATATCAGCCCAGATTTTGAATATTATGATGTTACGGCCGATTTCCTGAATCCGTTCCAAGCGGAAGATTACAATAAAATCAAGAATAAAGTCAACGCGCAGCTGATGAAGAAGATTGAGGCGTCCAACTTAAAGAGCAACGCACAAAACCGACTGATCAGTGAATTGTCAAAATTCTATATTTTGACCAGTTCATTAGGGTGGACGCTTCAATACAATGGCAATTCTATCAGGTCGTCAGACGAGTTACAGAATATTAAGCTATAACTTCTTTTTCAAGCTTAGCCAGCTGCCACCATTGATGGATTCAATGTTTTTTGATTTTAAAATTTGAGCAGCTTTGGCTGAACGCATGCCGCTTGCACAACAGGTTATGATAGGTTTGTTCAGTTTCTTTAGTTTTTCAACTTGATTTTGTAAGTCGTCTAAAGGCACATGTTTAGCATTGGCAATATGGCCGTTATCCCATTCTCTCTTGGTTCTAACGTCTAAAATGATGGCGCCTTTTTGCATCAGTTCCTGAACTTGCTGTTTTTTATTATTGCCAAATAAAAAGTCAAAAAATCCCATAGTTTATTTTTTATTTAAATTTACAAATTATCCACCACTCAAAGAACTTTGAGTCTTAAATTTCAACTATTGAATAGTACAGGCCAAACTCGCAAACAAGAAATTATTAAAACAGCCGCTAAACTTTTTAAAGAAAAAGGGTATAGCGCGGTCACAATGCGCGATTTGGCAAAGGCGGTCAACATTAGGGCAGCTAGTCTTTACAATCATATCGATTCCAAGCAAGACATTCTCAAATCGATTATAATCTCTTTGGCCGAAGAATTTACAAATGGCATGGAGACGATTAAAAATTCAGACGTTTCAATAATTGATAAATTACGAGCTATTGTCTCGTTGCATGTCAATATTACTATTCACAACACCTACGGCATGGCCTCGCTCAATAATGACTGGATGCATCTTGAAGATCAATTGGAGTACTATTTGTCGCTGAGAAAGAATTACGAAGAGGATTTTGTGGAGATTATAAAATCGGGGATAGAAACTAAGGAAATTCGCGACTCCAATCCTGAAATTATTATGTTTTCCATATTAACCACGCTAAGATCTTTATACCTGTGGCTTCCAAAAAAAGACGATCTCAATAGACAGGAACTTGCAAAAAATTTAGGTGATGTTCTGATAAACGGAATAAATCATCAAAGCACTACAGCGTAATTCCTGCGTCTTTAGCTTAGTAAAGTGCCTTTTAATCTAAGCACGTCTATCAAAACCAAAATTTTTTTAACAAAACATATCAAATTTAATTTGTAGTTTTGTCATGTAGACTAACGGTTGTTAGTTAGTTATTCTTGGGTTACGAAAACCTTTGAGTTAGATAAAAAAATGAATGTTAATAGCAGAACTCTTGGTTTAAAGGGATTTATAAAGGATTATGGCAGAATTCCACAACATTAAAGTTGCAGATATATACAAGGAAACGAAAGATTGCGTTGTCATTTCTTTCGATGTTCCCGACGCACTAAAAGAAAAATTTAAGTTCCGTCAGGGTCAGCATTTGACCTTGCGAAAGGAACTTAATGGCGAAGATATTCGACGTAATTATTCGCTTTGCTCAAGTCCGTTGGATGGCGAGTGGAAAGTTGCTGTTAAAACCATTCGTGATGGTGTATTTTCAAATTTTGCATTTAATGATTTGAAAATCGGTGATACCCTTGAGGTAATGGCGCCACACGGTGAATTTACAGTAGATGTTAATGTAGAGGCGAGCAACAATTATATCGCCTTTGCTGCTGGAAGTGGCATTACGCCTTTGTTGTCTATCATTAAAACCCATTTGCACGAAGAGCCAAACAGTACCTTTAAATTGTTTTATTTGAACAGGACTGTAAAATCCATTATCTTTAAAGAAGAAATAGAACAGCTTAAAAATGAGTTCTTTGATAGGTTTCAGGTCTTTTATTTTTTGACCAAAGAACAGCGCGATATTCCATTTTTAAACGGTCGTTTTGACAAGGAAAAATTAGCCGTGTTGACCAAGTCGTTCATCGATGTGCCTGATACCAATCATGCCTTCATCTGTGGACCTCAAGACATGATTTTCTTAATCCGCGACGAATTGCAAGCGGCGGGAATGCCTAAAGAGAATATCCATTACGAACTCTTCTTTACAGGAAGTTCTGAAGAAGAAAACAAACATATTGCCGAAGTTTTAGAACAAAGAATTGATGGCACACAAGTAACGATTATCGATGGAGGGAAGGAATTCCATTTCATTATGGATGATGATTTTGACAACATCCTCGATGGCGCCTTGGCTGCAGGAGCCGATTTGCCTTTTGCCTGTAAAGGTGGCGTTTGCAGCACCTGCAAGTGTCAAGTGAAGGAAGGGTCAGTACAAATGAAAAAGAATTACGCGTTAGAAGATAAGGAAGTGGCACAAAATTATGTGTTGAGCTGTCAGGCCGTCCCAACCAGTAAAAAGGTGGTGGTCGATTTTGATGTATAGTCCTAAAAGTTTTTAAAACGATATAGGTTGCTACTATAAAAAAAAATAATTTGGGCGCCTGCCTGGCGGCAGACAGGCTACCCTTCCCGATAGTTATCGGGACTACATCCTTAACGCAAATCAGAACATAAAAAATCATTTCACTAATACAGAATAAGATGAGTGAAGAACAAATAAGAAATTTAGAAGCCCAGTTCGAAGAACGGATCGCAAGAGACGAGAAAATCGAACCTAAAGATTGGATGCCGGAGAAATACCGCCAAACCCACATCCGTCAGATGTCGCAACACGCGCATTCTGAAATTGTGGGGATGCTTCCAGAAGGCAATTGGATTACAAGGGCGCCTTCGTTACGTAGAAAAGTAGCCTTGTTGGCGAAAGTTCAAGACGAGGCAGGCCATGGTTTATACTTGTATTCCGCTTGTGAAACATTAGGGATTTCTCGTGATGAGTTGTACGAACAATTACATTCGGGCAAAGCAAAATATTCTTCCATTTTTAATTATCCAACAGTCACTTGGGCTGATATGGGTGCGATTGGATGGTTGGTAGATGGCGCAGCCATTATCAATCAGGTGCCGTTGTGTAATACGTCTTTCGGACCGTATGCCCGGGCAATGGTGCGCGTTTGTAAGGAAGAAAGTTTCCATCAGCGTCAGGGTTATGAAATCATGATTAAATTGGCTAACGGGACACCAGAGCAAAAAGAAATGGCGCAAGATGCCCTTAACCGTTGGTGGTGGCCAAGTTTAATGATGCTCGGTCCTACAGATGCAGAATCTGTACATACGGAACAATCCATGAAATGGAAATTAAAGCGTAAATCTAACGATGAATTACGTCAGCAGTTTGTTGATCAAACCGTCCCGCAAGCCGATTTAATCGGACTCACCATTCCAGATCCCGATTTAAAATGGAATGAAGAACGCGGCAGTTATGATTTTGGTGAGATTGATTGGGATGAATTTTGGCAAGTGGTCAAAGGACACGGCCCAATGAATAAAGAACGTATGAAAGCCAGAGTAGGCGCATGGGAAGGTGGCGCATGGGTACGAGATGCAGCCATGGCCTACGCATCAAAAAACGCCGAACGCAAAGATAAAGAAGCAGTATAAAAAAGAATTTTGTCAGTTCGAGTGAAATTGCTTTTCGCAATTTTGTATCGAGAACCGAGTGAAATTGCACTTTCGCAATTTTCTATCGTAAAGCGAGTGAAATCGATGACAATTCAATTTCAAAATAACAGATATAATTATGTCAACAAAAAATTGGCCACTTTGGGAGGTCTTCGTCAGAAGTAAAAACGGATTGGAACATCGCCATTTTGGAAGTCTCCATGCCGCTGACGCGGAGATGGCGTTAGAGAATGCACGCGATGTGTACACCAGAAGAAATGAAGGTATCAGTATCTGGGTGGTAGAATCCAAAAACATCACGGCCTCCAATCCTGAACACAACGGCGAAATGTTTGAACCGGCCCAAGATAAAGTCTACCGCCATCCTACATTTTACGAGTTGCCTGATGAGGTGAAATACATGTAAATAGATTAACGATTGACGAGTTAAGATTTTTGATTTCAGAAGTTCAAAAATCAGCAATCACAAATCATCAATCAACAATATTATAGATAGAATGAATAATACCAATCTGTATCACTATATCCTCGGCATCGCCGATAACTCCCTAATCCTTGGGCAACGCATGGGCGAACTATGCGGTCACGGCCCAAGTTTGGAAACGGATATTGCCTGCACCAATATTTCACTCGATTTATTCGGGCAGGTACGAAGCTATTATCAATATGCCGCTAAAATTGCCAATGATGGCCGTACGGAAGACGACATTGCCATGCTTCGTAAGGAGCGTGAGTACGTGAATGTACTTTTGGCAGAACAACCAAACACGGATTTTGCTTACACCATGGCGCGTCACTTTTTGTTTGATGTGTATCACTTTTTGTTCTTGACCGAGTTACAAAAAAGCAAGGACTTGACCTTGGCAGCTATCGCTACAAAATCGCTTAAAGAAGTGAGTTATCACCAACGTTTTTCAACAGATTGGATTAAGCGTTTAGGTGACGGCACAGAAGAGAGTCACCAAAGAATGCAAAATGCCATCAACGATTTGTGGACCTATACTGACGAATTATTCCATCAAACAGACGCAGATAAAGCTATGGTTGCAGAAGGTATCGGTGTAGATGTAACAAGACTAAAAGCAGCTTACTATGATAAAGTAAATGCCATTCTAGAAGAAGCCACCTTATCAATTCCTGAATCAAAATACTTCCAAAAAGGAGGTAAAAAAGGCATCCATACGGAGCATATGGGCTATCTATTAACCGAATTGCAATATATGCAACGCACGTATCCAAATATGGAATGGTAGGAAATTGCTGATTGTCGAATTACGATTGACGATTTTAGAAGTACTTTAAAAATCAAAAATCGGCAATCAACAATCTTAAATAATTTATGATCACAAGCCAACAACATATCGACCCAAAACTGATTGCGATTCTGGAAACAGTATCCGATCCGGAGATCCCTGTGCTTTCAATTATGGACATGGGTGTGGTACGCACTGCAATTATTGAGGACGAAGTTGTAAAAGTACAGATCACCCCAACTTACAGCGGTTGCCCTGCGATGGATGTTATCGGTGATGATATTAAAAAAGCCTTGCAAGACGCCGGTTACAAATCAGAGGTAGAATTGATTTTAACGCCTGCTTGGACCACTGACTGGATTACGCCACGAGGCAGAAAAGCTTTGGAGGATTATGGTATTGCAGCGCCATTGGGCCCTGAAGCAGACAAAGATGTCTTGTTACACGGCAAACGCTTGGTGAAATGCCCACAATGTGGCTCAATCAATACAAAAATGGTGAGCCAGTTTGGTTCTACAGCTTGTAAAGCACAATTTCAGTGCGAAGATTGCCTTGAACCTTTTGATTATTTTAAATGTTTGAAGTAAAAAATAATAATGAATACTGATCTATGAATAGCGAATTAAGAAGTTGAAATCGGTTTCACTTCAAGATTTGGAAATTCACAATCGATATTGATATCAAAAATATATGAATTCAATTCTATTAGAAATTAAAAACGGAGTAGCAATCATCACGCTTAATAGGCCTGAAGTGTTCAATAGTTTTAATCGTGAAATGGCATTCAAGCTCCACGATGTTTTAGATGCTTGTGAAAGTAATGATGATGTTAGGGCAATAGTTTTGACCGGAAATGGAAAAGCCTTTTGTGCGGGTCAAGATTTAAAAGAAGTGACCTCTCCAGAGCTCAATCCTGGATTTAAAAAAATTCTTGAGGAGCACTACAATCCAATAATCACTCGACTTCGATCTATTAAAAAACCAATTATCGGTGCCATCAACGGTGTAGCGGCAGGCGCTGGAGCAAATATCGCCTTGGCGTGTGATATTGTGGTTGCCCATGAAAAAGTTAGTTTCATTCAAGCATTCAGCCTTATAGGACTCGTTCCTGATAGTGGCGGAACCTTCTTTTTGCCGCGACTTATCGGATTTCAAAAAGCATTGGCATTAGCCATGTTAGGTGATAAAATATCGGCCGAGGAAGCAGAAAAAATGGGAATGATTTACAAAGTCCTGCCATTAGAGAGCTTTGAAGAGGAGGTCAATCAGCTAGCTTCAAAACTCGCTAGTATGCCAACAAAAGCCTTGGGAATGATCAAGGAATTATTCAACAATTCCATGACCAACGATCTCGAAGCGCAATTGGCTTTAGAATCTAAATTACAAATAGAAGCCGCTCAAACTGATGATTATTTGGAAGGCGTTACCGCTTTTGTAGAAAAGAGAAAACCGGAGTTTAAAGGTAGATGATTATTAAAGATTGATGAATGTTGATTGTAGATTTGAGAAGTTAAAAGGCCTGATCACAGTAACCTATATTTTAAAAAAAGATGAGACCCCATCAATTAGAAGAACGACTTATTCAATTTGCAATTGACGTGATTTTGATTTGTAAAAAGGTCGATAATTCTTTTGCATCCGAACATTTAGCAAAACAATTGATAAGATCCGCAACATCAGCAGCCTTGAATTATGGGGAAGCGCAGAGCGGTGAATCCACTCGCGATTTTTTACATAAAATGAAAATCTGTTTAAAAGAATTACGAGAATGTCTAATCAATTTGAAGATTCAACATGGCGCTAATCTTATCGCCGATAATGATTCTTTGAATATTTTATTAAAAGAGAATAACGAATTGATATCCATATTTGTTGTCAGTATTAAAACGGCATCATCAAAATTAAAATCTTAATTTATTTATGAGACGATACTTCAAAAATCAACAATCTTCAATCAACACTCTTCAATGATGCAGGTAGGAATTATAGGTAGTGGCACTATGGGAAGCGGCATCGCACAAGTTGCGGCAACGTCGGGGTGTCTAGTCAAATTATATGATACCAATCAAGATGCATTGGATAAAGCAAAAAACGCTTTAGAAAATATCTTATCAAAATTGGTTGTTAAAGGGCGGATTGAGGAATCCGAGAAAACTCGAATTCAAAACAATATTTCCTACGTCGACACGCTAAAGGATTTATCAGATTCTGATGTAACTATTGAAGCGATTGTGGAAAATTTAGACATCAAGAAAAATGTCTTTTCAGAATTGGAAGCTTTTGTGTCTGATGACTGTATTATCGCCTCCAATACCTCAAGTTTATCGATTGCTTCTATCGCGGCATCTTTAAAAAAGCCAGAACGTTGTATTGGAATTCATTTTTTCAATCCTGCACCATTAATGCAATTGGTTGAGGTGATTCCAGCTATTCAAACTTCAAAAGAAGTATTAGAGAAAGCAACTAAAATTATCACCGATTGGAAAAAAACAGTGGCCGTTGCAAAGGACACTCCTGGGTTTATTGTGAATAGAGTCGCACGTCCATTTTACGGTGAGGCATTAAGAATTTATGAAGAAGGTATTGCTGATTTTGCAACCATAGATAAGAGTCTAAAGTCATTAGGTGGATTCCGAATGGGCCCTTTTGAATTAATGGATTTTATTGGGAATGACGTGAATTATACCGTCACTGAAACCGTATTCACTGCTTTCTATTTTGATCCAAGATATAAACCAGCCTTCACCCAAAAACGTTTTGCAGAAGCTGGTTATTTAGGAAGAAAATCAGGAAGAGGCTACTATAAATATGATGAAAAAGGCGCTATGGAGGCACCGACTCCCATTGTCACTCTGAGCGCAGACGAAGAGTCTCAATTGGCACAGCAAATTTTCGACCGGGTATTGGTCATGCTGATCAATGAAGCCACTGATGCGTTACATATGAATGTCGCTTCCGCAGAAGATATTGACAACGCCATGACCAAAGGGGTGAATTATCCAAAAGGCTTATTGGCGTGGGCTAATGAAAAAGGCATCGATTGGTGTGTTTCTAAAATGGACAAATTGTACAATGAGTATCATGAAGACCGTTACCGTTGCAGCCCGTTGTTGCGGAGGATGAGTAGAGAAGATTTGAGGTTTTTTAATTAACGATTGCAGATTTTTGATTGTAGATTTTTGAAGTATGGATGATCACTTCAAAAATCAACAATCGTTAATCGACAATCTAAAATAATTGTAATGAACATCGAAAAAATCCCATTTAAAATGTTAAACCAAGACCCCTACAGCACCTGGCTAGGAATCGAAATTTTAGAGTCTGAACTCGGCCGATGTAAAGTTGGGTTGACTATTCGCAAAGAAATGCTTAATAGTATGGGAAAAGCACATGGCGGCATCAGTTATGCATTAGCAGACACTGCCTTTGGTTTTGCGGCTAATACCCATGGAAAATATGCGGTGTCTATTGAAACCAGCATCAACCATATTGAAGCGTTAAATGAAGGCGATTATATAACCGCGGAGTCTGTAATTGAGAAGGTTAAAAACAAATTAGGATTCAATATTATTGAAGTCAAGCGAGGTAATGAAGTAGTGGCGTTGTTTAAAGGCGTCGTATATAGGACAAATAAAGAATGGATAGAATAACCAATATTGTTTAAATTTATTAAAAATTTATATTCACACTAAACACAAAACAATATGAAATGGCAAGGTAGAAGAAAAAGCGGGAATTTGGAAGACCGTCGTGGGATGAGCGGTAAGGGTAAATTGGCCGCTGGCGGTGGATTAATCGCTGTGGTGGTGGTATTGCTTCAACTTTTTGGAGGTGATACAGGACAGACATTAGCCCCAATTTTAGAACAAGTCACACAGTCGCAATCCGTATCAGAAGGCGGGGAGCAACGTGAACTGACTGAAAAAGAGAAAGAACTCGGAGCCTTCATGAATGCTGTCATAGTTGACACTGAAGATATTTGGAGTGAGATTTTTAGAGAGAATAATTTAGGAGCTTACAAAGAGCCAACTGTAGTGTTATTTACGGATGCAGTGAGAAGTGGCTGTGGTACTGCGAGTGCGGCATCGGGGCCATTCTATTGTCCTGCCGATCAAAAAGTGTATATGGACTTATCCTTTTTTGATCAGTTAAGAACACGTTTTGGGGCCAAAGGTGGCGATTTTGCAATTGCTTATGTAACCGCCCATGAAATTGGTCATCATATCCAAACCATTTTGGGGACATCTCAAAAAGTCAGACAGTTGCAACAACAAACCAATCAAGCGGGCGCTAATAAGTTGTCTGTAGCACAAGAACTTCAAGCAGATTTCTATGCTGGGGTTTGGGCGCATCATAACAGAGATTATTTGGAAGAAGGTGATATTGATGAGGCATTGAGTGCCGCAAACGCTGTTGGTGATGATGCTATTCAAAAAAGAACCCAAGGCAGCGTGCAGCCTGATAGTTTTACCCACGGAACTTCTGAACAACGCAAGTATTGGTTTATGAAAGGCTATAAAACCGGCGATATCAAGCAAGGCGATACCTTTTCTGAAATCATGAATTAAATCAAAATAATTAACTAAAGAATCATTTCGAACGGATAGAAGCATGAAAACATAGTTTTTGTATTCATCATTCGATATTCGACATTTAAAACATTAAAAACATTAATTCGAAATTGAAGTTTCAATTTTCAACTTCAATTTCGACTTCAAATTCATACATGGAAGCATACATCATAGACGGTATTAGAACACCAATTGGAAGTTATCAAGGCGCATTATCAACAATAAGAACAGACGATTTAGCGGCATTAGTGATAGAAGAACTCGTAAAACGTAACCCAAACATCCCAAAGGAAGCTTATGAAGATGTTATTTTAGGTTGCGCGAATCAAGCGGGAGAGGATAACCGAAACGTTGCAAGAATGGCGTCTCTTTTGGCGGGTCTGCCTGTTACAGTGCCGGGTGAAACCGTTAACCGTTTATGCAGTTCAGGACTTTCTGCTATTATTCAAGCCAACCGCGCGATTAAAGCGGGTGATGGTGATCTGTTTATTGCGGGTGGTGTTGAGCACATGACTCGCGGACCATACGTGGTGGCGAAACCGTCAAGTGCGTTTGGTACCGATGCTAAAATGTACGATTCTAGTTTTGGATGGCGATTTGTAAATCCGAAGATGCAAAAGCTATATGGTACCGATGGTATGGGCCAAACTGCTGAAAATTTAGTAGAGCAGTACAATATCTCGCGTGAAGATCAGGATAGATTTGCCTATTGGAGTCAAATGAAAGCTGCAAAAGCGCAAGAAAATGGTCGATTAGCAAAAGAAATTGTGACGGTCGAAATTCCACAGCGCAAAAAGGATCCTATTCAATTTTCTAAAGATGAATTTGTGAAGCCAAACACGTCAATGGAGGTATTAGGAAAATTGCGTGGTGCGTTCAAGGCTGAAGGTGGTAGTGTGACTGCGGGAAATTCTTCAGGTTTAAATGATGGTGCAGCTGCAACGATTATCGCTTCAGAAATTGCTGTAAAAAAATACAATCTAAAACCATTAGCCCGCATTGTAAGTTCTGCGGTAGTTGGTGTAGAACCACGAATCATGGGCATCGGTCCTGTTGAAGCTTCTAATAAAGCCTTGGCAAAAGCCAGATTGACCATGGAGGATATGGATATTATCGAACTCAATGAGGCTTTTGCGGCACAAGCATTAGCCTGTACGCGAGCTTGGGGATTGGAAGATAATGATCCACGGTTAAACCCTAATGGTGGTTCCATCGCCATTGGCCACCCGCTTGGTGTGACGGGGACCCGATTAGCGTATTCAGCAGCTCTAGAGTTACAAGAAACTGGAAAAAGATATGCGTTAATTACCATGTGTATTGGTGTTGGTCAAGGCTACGCAGCCATCATTGAAAACGCGAATTTGTAGTATTTGGGCGATCCGCAAAGGTCGGGCTTTCGGTAGTCGCTCTCTCCCGATGTAATCAGGAGAGGAGCTCCAACAATGCCTACATCCCTAAAGCGGTCAGGCATGATAGAACGAGGTCGCTACATAAAAATTAGAGTACATAATTTAATAATAAGATATCCACTTTTGTGGGCATTACTATGAAAAAATTACAAAATTACGTCACAGGGCAATGGATTGAAGGAATGGGAGAAGGCGTTCCTATGTTTGACGCCATCACAGGAGAAGTCGTGGCGCTTTCTGATACGCAAGGATTAGATCTTGCTGAAATTTTGCATTACGGACGCACCAAAGGCGGCGAAGTATTGCGTAAAATGACTTTTCAGGAACGTGGCAATATGTTGAAAAGCCTTGCGCTTTATCTCACCAAAAGGAAAGAAGCCTTTTATGAATTAAGTTATAGAACAGGAGCCACCAGAGTGGACAGCTGGATTGACATTGAAGGCGGATTCGGTAACTTATTTGCCAATGCGTCATTAAGAAAACTCTTCCCAAATCAGTCGTATCACGTAGAAGGAGAACCTATCGATTTATCTCGAGGTGGACGCTTTATGGCGCACCACATTATGGTGCCAAAACGCGGCGTTGCGATTCATATCAATGCGTTTAACTTCCCAGTTTGGGGAATGTTGGAAAAATGTGCGACCAACTGGATGGCAGGCGTGCCTGCAG
This sequence comes from uncultured Gelidibacter sp., assembly GCF_947500795.1. GTDB lineage: Bacteria > Bacteroidota > Bacteroidia > Flavobacteriales > Flavobacteriaceae > Gelidibacter. Next base: position 198,605 of record NZ_CANMTE010000005.1, read on the forward strand.
TAGTGAAACCTGCTACAAACGGTTCCTTCTTAACGGAAGCTGTTGTTCGTGAAATCATCGCTTCTGGAATCTTACCAGAAGGCGCTTTACAGTTAATTACAGGCTCTGCAAGAGCAATTTTAGATACAGTCGAATCTCAAGATGTGGTCACCTTTACAGGTTCTGCGACTACCGGACGACTTCTAAAATCCCATAAGCGCATTATCGAAGAATCAGTGCCTTTCAATATGGAAGCCGATTCCTTAAACTGTTCTGTTTTAGGTGAAGACGCACTTCCGGGAACACCTGAATTCGATTTGTTTATCAAGGAAGTCCGTAACGAAATGACCGTTAAATGTGGACAGAAGTGTACCGCTATTCGTCGTGTTATCGTTCCTGAAAATCTTGTGGAAGATGTTCAAATAGCATTAGGAAAAGCCCTAGATAAAGTCACTATTGGAGATCCTAGACTGAAAGAAGTACGCATGGGCGCTTTAATCAGTAAAGATCAAGCCAATGAAGTAAGAGATCGCGTTCAGGAACTTGCTAAAACGGCAAGCATCGTTTATGGCGATTTAGATAAAATAGAAACCATAGGCGCTGATGCCAAAAAAGGCGCTTTCTTAAGTCCGATTTTACTTCGTGAAGATCATCCATTTCAAAATTTGGCTGTTCATGAAACGGAAGCATTTGGTCCGGTAAGTACTATTATGCCTTATAAAAATTTAGATGAAGCCATTACTTTGGCCCAAATGGGGAAAGGCTCCTTGGTGTCTTCAATCGCAACTTATGACGATAAAATCGCTAAAGATTATGTCATCAACGCGGCAAGTCACCACGGACGCATCTTGGTCATCAATCGTGAAATGGCCAAAGAAAGTACCGGACACGGGTCGCCTTTACCAAATTTGGTACACGGTGGACCAGGTAGAGCAGGAGGTGGCGAAGAAATGGGCGGTGTGCGTGGTATCAAGCATTACTTGCAACGTACCGCTATCCAAGGTTCGCCAACAACGTTAACTGAAATCACTGGCATCTATCAAGCCAACGCTAAATATAAGGAAGCGGAACAGCATCCGTTCAAATACCATTGGGAAGACATTGAAGCAGGAATGTCTTTAAAAACCCATAAACGTACCCTCACGGATACGGATATTATCAATTTCGCCAATTTGACCTGGGATCATTTTTATGCCCATACCGATATTACTTCTCTTGACGGCAGTATTTTTGAAAAACGAACAGCTCACGGCTACTTTATCATTGCCGCTGCTGCAGGATTGTTTGTCTATCCTAACAAAGGTCCAGTGGCTGCCAATTACGGATTGGAGGACTGTCGTTTCCTTCGTCCATTGTACCATAACGACACCATTTATGTGCGTTTAACCTGTAAGCAGAAAGTGGACAGAGATGTCGCTTCCGCAGAACATCCAAGTGGGATTGTCAAATGGTTTGTTGAGGTCTTTGACAGTGCAGATGAATTGGTAGCCGTTGCTACAATTCTAACCATGGTTCAGAAAAAACAAGAAGTTTTTGTTGAAATGACGGATGAAACTATTGAAAATTATCTGTCAAAGTTGACGCCAGACCTGAAGCCGAAATGGGGCATCATGACGCCACAACACATGTTGGAGCATCTGGAATACACCTATAAAATTGCCGCTGGAGAAATTCAGGATTTTGAAGTGGCGACGCCAGAGAAAATTCTGGAGAAAGTTCACGCGAGTTTATATAACTACGAGAAATTTCCAAAGAACACCAATTTCCCAACACTCGAAAAAGGCAAGTTGGAAGCTTTAATTCACCCAGATTTGGAGACGGCAAAACAGAAGTTTCTTGAACAGAGAGCAAAATATTTAGAGTTTTATAAAGAACATCCAGAAGCTAAATTGAAGAATTTAGTGTTTGGAGAATTGAATAGGTATGAAGCTTATCTTTTGGAAAGGAAGCATTTGAATCATCACTTTGAGCAGTTTAATCTTCTATAGAAGATTAAACTGCTCAAAGCACCCGAGAAATCGGGTGTCTCATATAATTAAGTGTAATTTATGTCTTGGAGCGTCTACATCATAACAAATAAACCTAATGGTGTATTGTATATAGGAGAAACCAAGCAATTAAAACGGAGAATATATCAACATATTAATAAGGCTCATCCTGGTACATTCTCTGCGAGGTATAACTTAGACAAACTTGTTTATGTTGAGCATCTTGAAAGTGAAGTTGATGCGAAAAAGAGAGAATTGCAATTGAAAAAATGGAACAGAGCTTGGAAAATTGAATTAATAGAAAAGTCAAATCCGGAATGGAAGGATTTGTATCAAAATTTATAACTAACAATTAAAAGATTCCCATTGCCATGGGAACACATAAATGTGATGACACAACCCTACGTAAAACAAACCATAGAAAACGAAGTTGCCTACATTGAATTTTTTCACCCTGCCCACAATTCCCTACCAGGAGATTTGTTGGCAGAATTAGCGGACACCATTACTGCCGCAGGCAAAAATGACGACATAAAAGTACTTGTTCTTAAAAGTGGTGGCGAACGCACTTTTTGTGCAGGCGCGAGTTTTAAAGAATTAATAAACATCAATGATGAAGCTACCGGGAAAGTATTCTTTTCAGGATTTGCCAACGTCATAAACGCAATGCGTAAATGTCCAAAATTCATTATCGGGCGTATTCAAGGTAAAACTGTAGGCGGCGGCGTCGGATTGGCATCAGCAACCGATTATTGCATGGCAAGTAAATTTGCAGCTATTAAATTAAGTGAGCTCAATATTGGCATCGGACCATTTGTGGTTGGACCTGCTATTGAGCGTAAAATGGGCTTGAGCGCTATGTCGCAAATTGCTATTGACGCTAACACCTTTTATCCAGCCGATTGGGCAAAGGAAAAAGGCCTGTTTACCCAAGTTTATGAGTCCACCGCTGAGCTTGACGCTGCAGTAAAAGCAACGGCAGAGCACTTGTGTACTTACAATCCGGAGGCGATGGTAGAAATGAAAAAAGTATTCTGGAGTGGCACTGACGACTGGGATGATTTATTGGCGGAACGTGCAGCAATCAGCGGTCGTTTGGTCTTAAGCGAGTTCACCAAAGAAAAATTAAAAGGATTTAAATAAATAGCGGATTACGGTTAGGACAATTCAATATAAGAAATTCAAAAATCGACAATCGTTAATCAACAATCAACAACCCGCCCGTACCGAAAAGGCATGTTCGGGCGGGTCAACAATCAGCAATCACCATGATTTACAGTTTCAAAGGCTACACACCAGTCGTTCACGAAAGTAGCTTCGTACATCCACTCGCGGCCGTAACGGGCAATGTCATCATCGGCAAGCACTGTTATATAGGACCGGGAGCGGCAATTCGTGGTGATTGGGGTCAAATTATCTTGGAAGACGGTGTCAACGTTCAGGAAAATTGTACGGTGCATATGTTTCCAGGAAAATCCATCACCTTAAAAGAAAGCGCACATGTGGGCCACGGCGCCATCATTCACGGCGCTAATTTGGGCAGAAATTGCCTCATCGGAATGAATGCCGTCATAATGGATGACGCTGAAATAGGTGATGAAAGTATCATTGGAGCCATGTCGTTTGTTAAGGCCGAAACCATTATTCCAAAGCGAAGTCTGGTGGTGGGGAATCCCGCAAAAGTGATCAAAGAAGTGAGTGACGAGATGATCGCATGGAAAACTAAAGGCACACAATTGTATCAGCAATTACCAACGGATTGTCATGAAAGTTTAAGGGCAGTGGAACCATTACGAGAAGTTCCGGAGCATATGAAAATGCAGGAAGATGTTTATAAAACGCTTCGTGATTTTATGAAGCAATAGTTGGGCGTTACCCAAAAGGGTCAGGCTTTCCGCTATATCTTTTTTGTGAAAAACAAAAAAGGATGTCGCTGCAATCCTTAACGCAAGAGTTAACTAAAAAAGAAAATTAGATTATAAAATGTCAAAATTTGACTTAACAATGCCCAAAATGGGCGAAAGCATTACAGAAGGCACCATCATCAATTGGCTCATCAATGAAGGTGATTCCTTTGAAGAAGGTGACATCATTTTAGAAGTTGCGACTGATAAAGTAGATAATGAAGTTCCGGCCCCAAAATCGGGAACCTTGGTGAAAACCCTCTTTAAAGCCAAAGATGTCGTGCCCGTAGGTCAAGTCATCGCAGTTTTAGAAGTGACCACATCAGAAAGTAAAAAGGTTGTCACGTCGAGCGCAGTCGAGACGCTTCCGAAAAAGCAAAAGGCCACCCAACAAAAACCACAGCCAAAATCAGGAGGAACTCCTTCATCTTCAAGTTCAAGTTCATTTTCAACTTCAAACTCCAACACCTTTTTTTCGCCGTTAATCCAAAAAATAGCCAAAGAACAGCACATCAGTTTTGAAGAATTGGCGCGAATTCCAGCCACAGGACATGAAGGCCGATTGCGCAAAAGCGATGTCTTCAATTACATAGAAGACGGCCGACCTTACAAATTCGCCCAACCGGTAACCCAAGATCCAACGGCGTACCGTATTCCCCAATTAAAATTCGATAAAGGCAAAGGGAAAATCATTGAGATGGACCGGATGCGTCAAATGATTGCAGATCATATGGTGTATTCGAAACACACCTCACCACACGTGACCGCCTATGTAGAAACCGATATGACCAACATGGTCAATTGGAGAAATGCCAACAAAAAAGCTTTTGAAGAAAAATATGGCGAGCGCTTAACATTTACGCCATTATTTGTGGAAGCCGTGGCGAAAGCGGTCAAGGATTTTCCAAACATCAATGCTTCTGTCGATGGCAATAACATCATCGTTAAAGAAGATATCAATATCGGGATGGCCACAGCATTGCCAAGTGGAAATTTAATTGTTCCCGTGGTTAAAAACGCGGATCAAAAGGATTTAAAAACATTAGCGCAAAACGTCAATGATATGGCGAATAAAGCCCGAGAAAATAAATTGGGTGGCGATGATATAAAAGGGAGCACTTTTACGATTTCCAATGTGGGGACTTTTGGAAGTGTGATGGGAACACCGATTATCAATCAGCCGGAAGTTGCCATTTTAGCTTTGGGAATCATCAAAAAACGCGCTGAAGTGATGGAAACAGAAAAAGGTGATGAGATTGCCATCCGAAGCATGATGTACCTATCCTTATCTTTTGACCATCGTGTTGTGGATGGCTTTTTGGGAGGAAGTTTTGTACGTCGTGTAGCCGATTATTTTGAGCAATTTGATATCAATAGAGAAATATAATAATACATAAGGCTTGACACATATGTAGATTTTGTCAAATCTTAAATTTGCGTTAGGAATTACGAATCTCACTTGTATTTGATAAATAGGTATTCGTGATACCGCTTTGCTAAATTGCAGTGAAAAACCCGCCCGAACGCCCAAAACATAACACATGTCAGTAAGTAAAGATATTTTAAAAAAAGCATTTTCAAACCTTTGTACCGCCAAGGCCATGGCCGAATTGTACGAGGCTAATTTTAAACAGGTTTCAAAATACGTTCATGCCACGTCTAGAGGTCATGAAGCCATTCAGATTGCGGTGGGCATGCAGTTATTGCCACAAGATTATGCGTTTCCGTACTACCGAGATGATGCGATGTTATTGTCTTTCGGATTACAACCGCACGATTTAATGTTGCAATTACTTGCAAAAAAAGACGATCCGTTTTCTGGAGGACGCACCTATTACGCGCATCCAAGTTTAAAGGATTTCGACAAACCGAAAATTCCACACCAATCATCCGCAACGGGAATGCAGGCTATTCCTGCAACTGGTGTTGCAATGGGAATGCAATATAAAGAGCTACAAAAGATAGAAGATGAAGCGGCTAAACAATCGCCATTTTCAGAGACCAGAGATGTTAAACCGATTACGGTGTGTAGTCTTGGTGATGCGTCCGTAACTGAAGGCGAGGTTGCCGAAGCATTCCAGATGGCAGTTTTAAAAAAGTTGCCAATTCTGTATTTAGTACAAGATAATGGTTGGGATATTTCAGCCAATGCTGCGGAAACTAGAGCCCAAAATGCCTTTGAATACGCCAAAGGTTTTAATGGTTTAGAAGCCATAACAATTGACGGGGCCAACTTTGAAGAAAGTTATGAAGCCCTTGAAAAAGTCATCAAAACTATTCGCGAAGAACGCCGACCATTTTTAGTCCATGCTAAAGTGCCTTTATTAAACCATCACACGTCTGGCGTGCGTATGGAATGGTATCGTGATGATTTGGAAGAGGCTAAAACGCGTGATCCTTACCCGGTAATTAAACAACAGTTAGTAGATGCCGGAATTGCGGCAGACGACATTTTAGATATTGAACATAAAGCGAAAACCAAGGTTCAGCAAGATTTTGAGAAAGCGTTAACCGCTGAAGATCCAAAACCTGAAGATTTATTTACCAACGATTTTGCGCCAACGCCTATTACAGAAGAAGTAGGGGAGCGCTCTCCGAAAGGCTCGGAAAAAGTGGTGATGGTCGATTGTGCTTTGTTTGCTGTAGAAGAATTAATGCGAAAGCACAAAGAGTGTTTGCTTTACGGACAGGATGTTGGCGGTAGATTAGGTGGTGTGTTTAGAGAAGCAGCCACTTTAGCACAAAAATTTGGAGATGATCGCGTTTTTAATACGCCAATTCAAGAAGCCTTTATTGTAGGGTCAACCGTCGGGATGAGTGCCGTGGGATTAAAACCAATTGTTGAGGTGCAATTTGCCGATTACATTTGGCCTGGTTTGAATCAATTATTTACGGAGGTCAGCAGAAGTTGTTATTTGTCTAACGGGAAATGGCCGGTTAGTATGATTCTTCGTGTGCCAATTGGCGCTTATGGTAGCGGTGGGCCTTATCATTCGTCATCCGTAGAAAGTATTGTCACAAATATCAGAGGCATTAAAATTGCCTATCCAAGTAATGGTGCCGATTTAAAAGGACTGATGAAAGCCGCCTATTACGATCCAAACCCTGTGGTTATTTTGGAGCATAAAGGACTGTATTGGAGTAAAGTTCCAGGAACAAAAGGCGCAACATCCGTAGAGCCAGCTGAAGATTATGTATTGCCATTTGGGAAAGCGTGGGTGCTTCAGGAAATTTGGAAACAGGAAAACCTTGAAACCTTAACCATTGTGACTTACGGAATGGGCGTCCATTGGGCCATGAATGCATCAGAAGCATTAGGCATGAAAGAACAAATTGAAGTGATTGATTTGCGAACGTTATTTCCTTTGGATGAGGACACAGTGATGAAATCGGTCAAGAAAACAGGAAAATGTTTGGTGGTCACTGAAGAACCTTCAAATAATAGTTTTGCGAGAGCGTTGGCTGGGAAAATTCAAGAGGAATGTTTTAGGTATCTGGATGCACCAGTAATGACCATCGGAAGTGAGAACATGCCTGCGATTCCTTTGAATTCAACCTTGGAAGAAACGATGATTCCATCCACCGAAAAGGTGAAGGCTAAAATAAATGAGTTACTAAATTATTGATTTAAGTTGCTGATGTTGAAAGTTATTGCTTACTTTTCACCATATACTAAAACCAATATTTATGAAAAAAGTAATTTTTATGTCTTTTATGGCATTATTCCTATCTGTGTCATTAACTTCTTGTAGAGACACTGAAGAGAAAGATGTTCGTACAGAAAGTGAACGTATCATTGATGAAATGAAGGCAGAAGGCGCCGAGATAAAGGTGAAGGAAGATGACGGTGACTCTAAGATAAAAATGGAAACTGATAACAAAAAAGTCAAAATAAAAGAAGATGACGGCGACGTAAAAGTTAAAGTCAAAACTGATAATGACGACAACTAATTTATTAGATTTTACAAAAAGAAAAGCGACTCAATGGAGTCGCTTTTTTTTATAACTTATATTCTGAAAGTGGTTTCGTGAATTTCTCAGGATCCGCAGCTAAATAATACCTTGGGTCATCAATGTCTTCAATAATCACTTCTTTAAATTTTGGACTTGCTTTGTAAAGTAACACCTTACAATCCTCACTTAAATGTTTTAGAGTGATGGTTTTGCCTTCAGCTTCGTATTTGTTGACTAAATTGTAAATGGCTTCAATGGCTGAATGATCACTTACACGTGATTCTACAAAGTCTATTTCTACATTTTGGGGATCGGTTTTAACATCAAACTTCGTATTGAAATTCTGAACAGAGCCAAAGAATAATGGACCCCAGATCTCGTACACCTTAGTGCCATCGTCTTTAATACGTTTGCGGGCTCTAATCATTGTGGCGTTTTTCCAAGCAAATGAAAGTGCCGATAGAATCACACCAATAAATACAGCAATTGCAAGATCTAAAATAACCGTGACTGCGGATACTACAACGAGTACAAAAGCGTCAGCCACTGGAATTTTTCGCATAATTCTAAAACTAGACCATGCAAATGTTTCAATCACCATCATAAACATAACACCTACTAACGCAGCAATAGGTACTTGTTCAATGTATTGTGCAGTAAATAAAATAAAGGTCAATAAAGTTAACGCCATCGCGATTCCTGATAAACGTCCTCTTCCGCCAGCGTTAATGTTAATTACCGTTTGACCAATCATACCACAGCCACCGGTGCCACCAAATAGGCCACTGACCATATTTCCTGCACCTTGCGCAACACATTCTCTATTGCCATCACCTCTAGTTTCAGTAAGTTCATCCACAAGGTTCATGGTCATTAAAGACTCTATAAGTCCTACAGAGGCCGCTAAAAAGGCATAAGGAAGGATGAACATGAGCGTATCTAAATTGATAGGTAAGTTTTGCCAAAGTTCTGTGTTTGGTGTTGGGAATTCACCTTTCATACCTTCACCACCACCTTCTATGATATAGGAACCGACAGTGCTTACATCCAAACCACCAAAAATAACAACCGCTGTTGTAACCAGAATTCCCACTAAAGCTGCAGGGATTTTTGTGGTTAATTTAGGGAGTAGCCAGATAATTGCCATGGTCAATCCCACTAAGCCTAGCATTGTATATAGCTCCGTGCCTTGCATTGGGATATTGATGTATTTTTTTACTCCGTCAACGCCAATTTCTAATTCTTTGTGAGAGAACATACGCACTTGCGCTAGGAAAATGACAATTGCCAGTCCGTTCACGAATCCCATCATTACAGAATGTGGAATCAAGCGCACAAAACGTCCTAATTTAAGTACTCCAGCGCCAATTTGAATTAAGCCCATTAAAATGACGGCGGCCAACAAATAGAAGTAACCCATATTGTCTACGGGCGTGTCAAATAACATGCCTTTAGAATGCCCTTCAGTAATAAGATTTACAAAAATAACGGCAACAGCCCCAGCAGCACCGGTAATCAATCCAGGTCGGCCTCCAAATAAAGCGGCTATTAATCCCACAATAAATGCCCCTGATAATGCCACCAACGGATCTATTTGAGCGACAAATGCAAAGGCGACAACTTCAGGAATCATTGCTAATGATACTGTAATACCTGCAAGAATATCGTTTTTGGGATTTTGGGTAAAGTTTTGTCTTGTAGTTTGACTAAATATCATAAATTTTGCGTTTAGACGGGTGCAAATATAGGTTTTTTGAGCGGAAGCTTACTTTTGAGATACGCTTAAAAACAAAAAAAGCATCTGATTTGAGGTCAGATGCTTTTTAAAAAACAGTGTAATTTTTCTTTTATTTAGCCATTCCTGGAGGGTATTTCTCCATGATTTTTGCTACAAATTCTTTGATGCGTTCTTCTTTTTTCTCCATTTGTTGAGAGATAAAACCGACTCCCATTCCTTGCCATACCAATTCTTTTTTATTGGCATCTATCAAATCGACATATAACGTGCCTTCTGTTGAAGTGGACACTGAATTAAAGCCAGAATTCCAATAGTAAGGACTCCATCCCCAACCGTAGCCATAAGGTCCATAACCATAGTTGTTATTATAAACATTTACTTTTTCACGGGATTTGGTGAAGATGCTAACCAACATATCAGGATTTTCAGATTTTGTAAATCCTTTTGCCATCAATTCGGCTTCGATAGCTCTTAAAATACGACGTTTATCAAGATCGCTAATTTCTGCATTGTCAATGCCTGTTTTGTAGAAAGCAAAGGTTTTGAATTGGCTGAAATCGGCGTTCTTGTCGTAATCAGAAGCGACTTTAACGGAGCTGCAGGACGCCATTAAAACAAACAGCATCAACACGGGAACTATTTTAATTATTCTATTCATTGCATATTTTATTTAGGTTCATATTGAGTTCAATAAATCAGCGTCCACTAGATTTGGAAGAGTTACCTTTAAATTTGGCTCCGCTTCCATGGCACGCTTAATAGCAAAAATAGCCTCTTCATTTCTTGCCCAACTACGTCTTGAAATTCCGTTGTTGACATCCCAAAACAGCATAGACTTTAAGCGTCTTTCAGCTTCCTTACTACCATCAAGAACCATACCAAATCCGCCATTCATGACTTCGCCCCAACCAACGCCGCCACCGTTATGAATACTCACCCAAGTAGCGCCTCTAAAGCTATCTCCAATAACGTTTTGAATGGCCATATCCGCAGTAAAACGGGAACCATCGTAAATATTTGAGGTCTCTCTGTATGGTGAATCGGTACCGGAAACATCATGATGATCGCGTCCTAAAACAACAGCGCCAATCTCACCATTCGCAATTGCATCATTGAAAGCTTTGGCAATTTTAGTACGGCCTTCAGCATCGGCATATAAGATTCTAGCTTGAGAACCTACCACTAATTTATTTTCCTGTGCACCTTTAATCCATTGAATATTATCAGTCATTTGTTGCTGAATTTCTTCAGGCGAATGCTTTTTGATCTCCTCTAAAACATCACAAGCAATTTGATCAGTTTTTGCAAGATCTTCAGGTTTTCCGGAAGTACACACCCATCTGAAAGGTCCGAAACCATAATCAAAACACATCGGTCCCATAATATCCTGTACATAACTTGGGTATTTAAATTCTCTACCTAAAGTTGGGTTATCCGACATTACATCTGCACCTGCACGGGAAGCTTCAAGTAAAAAGGCATTTCCATAATCGAAGAAATATGTGCCTTTGGCTGTGTGCTTATTAATGGCATCTGCATGACGACGTAAGGTTTCCTGAACTTTTTCTTTAAATAAATCCGGGTTATTGGCCATCATTTCATTTGCATCCTCAAAAGAGATGTCTACAGGATAATAACCTCCAGCCCACGGATTGTGGAGTGATGTTTGATCACTTCCCAAATCAATTTGGATACTTTCTTGGTCAAACTTTTCCCAAACGTCTACAACATTTCCTAAATAGGCGATAGAAACCGTTTCTTTATCGGCTTTCGCTTTTTTAACACGTGCAACCAACGCATCTAAATCGGTGATTTTTTCATCAATCCAACCTTGATCTAAACGAACTTGGGTGATTTTCGGATTCACTTCAGCACAAACTGTAATACAACCAGCAATTGTTCCTGCTTTTGGTTGTGCTCCAGACATTCCCCCTAAACCTGAGGTGACAAATAAATTCCCTTTTGGAGATTTTTTTATTTTTCTAAATCCGTTTAAAACAGTTATAGTTGTACCATGAACAATACCTTGTGGACCAATGTACATATAGCTTCCGGCAGTCATTTGTCCGTATTGCGTCACTCCCAAGGCATTGAATTTCTCCCAATCGTCCGGTTTGGAATAATTAGGAATCATCATCCCATTGGTCACCACAACTCTTGGCGCTTCCTTATGACTTGGGAACAATCCCATAGGATGCCCAGAATACATGGTTAAAGTCTGCTCATCCGTCATCTCAGCCAAATATTTCATGGTCAATCGGTATTGTGCCCAATTTGAAAACACACCACCATTGCCACCATAGGTAATCAATTCATGCGGATGTTGTGCCACGGCATAGTCGAGATTGTTTTGAATCATCAACATAATGGCAGCGGCCTGTTTTGATTTTGCCGGATATTCATCAAGCGGTCTGGCGTACATTTTGTAATCAGGACGCAAACGGTACATATAAATTCGACCGTAGGTCTCTAATTCATGCTTGAATTCAGGTAGCAGTTCTGCATGGTGTTTTGGTTCAAAATAACGCAAGGCATTTTGTAAGGCCAGCTTTTTTTCTTCATCAGATAAAATATCTTTACGCTTTGGCGCGTGATTGATGGTCTCATCATAAGGTTTTGCTGGTGGTAAAACACTTGGGATACCTTCTAAAATTTGATCTTTAAAAGAAATGGAGGTTGTTTGCATTAGTTTGTCTTTAATTTTTTCTTATCAAAACCGTATGGGCAATGTCTGCAGCCGCTTTCACAACAATAACCGCGTTTCAGATGGTATTGTTCTGTAAAGCAGCGATAGCCTTCCGGTGTTAGGTAATAATCACCTTCTTCAACAGGGATAATTTTCTTCATATTACAAATATAGTGTAAATTGGAAAGATTTTTGAAGGCGTAAATGTATGATTCTAGTTTCAAAATTTATGGTTCCTAAAGGATTCACTGGCATTACGCTGTTTCCTTTTGTGTTTGTAAAATATGCCCAGCTCAAGCTTGATAGAGTATTTGTGAACCATGAGCGCATCCATCTCAGACAGCAAGTGGAACTCCTAATTTTACCTTTTTTTCTATGGTACGGACTGGAGTTTTTTGTCCGCTATGCCCGTTATAAAAATTGGTATTTGGCCTATAGAAACATCTCTTTTGAGCGCGAAGCATATCACAATGAAGCGCACTTAGATTTTCTTAAAAAACGTCCCTTTTGGAACTTTTTGAAATATCTTTGTAAACCATGAGATTCAAATTAGAACTTTCCGAAAATCAAATTCTAAATTTAGATAATAGTACCCATCAGGTGTTGGCTATTAAGAGAGATGACCGGATCCATCCTCAAATTTCTGGAAATAAATACCGCAAGTTAAAGTACAATCTCGAGCAGGCACAGGCCGAAGGGAAACGGACTTTATTGACTTTTGGAGGTGCATTTTCCAATCATATTTCGGCAGTTGCTGCAGTAGGGAAGGAATTCGGGTTTGAAACCATAGGCGTGATCCGTGGGGAGGAACTTGTAGATAAGATTGCTACCAATCCGACACTAAAATTTTCTGAAAGTTGTGGCATGAGGTTTAAATTCGTGACACGTGAAATCTTCCGCGTAAAAATGACGGAGGGTTTTATTCGGAATTTAAAAAAGGAATTTGGAGATTTCTATTTGATTCCTGAAGGAGGCACTAATGAATTGGCTATAAAAGGATGTGAAGAGATTCTATCAGAAGACGATTTCAATTATGATTACATCTGTTGTTCTGTAGGAACCGGAGGTACTATTTCTGGGATTATTAATGCCTCAAAACCACATCAAAAGATTCTAGGGTTTCCGGCGTTAAAAGGTGACTTTTTAAGAGAAGAAATTAGTAAATTTGCCCAAAATTCAAACTGGGAACTCATCACCGATTATCATTTTGGAGGTTATGCTAAAATAAATCCTGAATTAATCAGTTTTATGAATCAGTTTAAGGCCGATTTCGGAATTCCTTTAGACCCTGTTTATACGGGAAAGTTAATGTTTGGTGTGATGGATTTGTTGCACCAAGGATATTTCCCAAAGGATGCCAAGATTTTGGTAGTCCATACAGGAGGACTGCAAGGAATTTCAGGAATGAATACGGTGTTGAAAAAGAGGCAAATGCCCTTAATTAGTTAATGTGATTATGAAGTTTAGTTTAAGGATAGTAATGGTTTTGATGTTGGCTTTGATGCTGGCAAGTTGTGGTGGTAAAAAACGTATTGTTACCAAAAAGAAAAATTCTAAACCAAGAACTGAACGTGTTATTGTTAGAAAGGAGCGTCCTGCTATTTCTAAACCTTCTGATAAAAGAACGGAAACTGTTCCGCCTGTGGCGACTGCACCAAGGCCAACGGGTAATTTAAACATTACCGAAGTCTATATTGCTAACTACAGTGAAGTGGCTAAAAACAATATGCGCCAGCATAAAATTCCAGCGAGTATCACCTTGGCTCAAGGAATATTGGAATCAGGATCGGGTAGAGGCCGGTTGGCTGTAGAAGGCAATAATCATTTTGGGATTAAATGCCATGGGTGGACAGGAGATAAAATTTACCACGATGATGATGCTTCTCAGGAATGTTTTAGAAAATACCCACACGCAGAGCAATCATTTCAAGATCACTCAGAATTTTTAACCTCTCGCGGCCGATATGCGGACTTGTTTAAATTGGATTTGGATGATTATGAAGGTTGGGCAAAAGGTTTGCGAGAATCAGGATATGCAACTGATAGAAAATATCCTGAAAAATTAATCAGTCTTATTGAGCGTTTTCAATTGTATATTTTTGATGAGGAAGTTTTGGGTAAGAGAAAACCGAGAAACAAAACATCAGAAATTGCGAATAATTTGACACATAAAGTAATGCCGGGAGACACCATGTATTCCCTGTCAAAACGCTATAATCTTTCAGTTCAGGAATTACAGAAACTCAACGGAATGACCAACTCAAATTTACAGGTTGGCCAAATTCTCATTGTAAAATAAATTTAGTTCAATGTTATATCAACGCAGTAGTAGTTTATTCAAGGAAGCAGAAAAAGTTATTCCAGGTGGCGTTAATTCGCCCGTAAGAGCATTTGGAGCCGTTGGTGGTACGCCTATTTTCGCGAAATCAGCCAAAGGTGCCTATGTGCATGATGAAGATGGTAATCGATACATCGATTATATAAATTCTTGGGGTCCAATGATCCTCGGTCACGCTTTTGAACCCGTAGTGAATGCGGTTATCGAAAAAGCGAAACAAGGCACCTCTTTTGGAATGCCAACCGCTATAGAAACAGAAATTGCCCAATTGGCAACGTCTATGGTTCCTAATATTGACAAAATACGATTCGTTAATTCTGGTACAGAAGCTTGTATGAGTGCTGTCAGATTAGCGCGTGGTTATACTAAAAGAGATAAAATCATCAAGTTTGCAGGCTGTTACCATGGGCATAGTGATTCGTTTTTAATCGCTGCTGGTTCTGGTGCCGTCACTTTTGGAACGCCTAATAGTCCAGGGGTTACTCAAGGTACTGCAAAAGATACGCTCTTGGCAACCTACAATGATATAGATAACGTAAAGCAATTGTTGGAAGCGAATAAAGGCGAAATAGCCTGTATCATTATTGAGCCAGTTGCCGGAAATATGGGATGTATTCCTCCAAAAAACGACTTTTTAAAGAAATTGAGAGCGGTATGTGATGAACACAATGTGCTGTTGATTTTTGATGAGGTGATGACCGGTTTTAGGCTAGCTCCAGGTGGTGCACAAGAGTTGTTTAATGTAGATGCTGATATTGTGTGCTTCGGGAAAGTCATTGGTGGCGGATTGCCAGTAGGTGCATTTGCTGCGCGTAATGAAATTATGGATTATTTAGCGCCAAATGGTCCAGTATACCAGGCAGGAACGTTAAGCGGGAATCCATTAGCTATGGCGGCAGGATTGGCGATGTTGCAACATTTGGATAAAGACGTCGCTGTATTTACACGTTTGGCTGAAAAAACTGAGTATTTACACAAAGGGATTGCGAAAGCACTTGAGGCGAATAACATAGAACATACCATTAATAGAACGGGCTCTATGATTTCCATCCATTTTGAATCTCACGAAGTGGTAGATTTTGCAACGGCAGCAAAAGCAAATAATGAACGCTTTAAACGCTTTTTCCACGGGATGCTTAAGGAAGGTGTTTATATTGCGCCAAGTGCCTTCGAAACTTGGTTTATTAGTGATGCACTATCTTACGAAGACCTCGATGCGACTATTAAAGCAGTCGATACTGTTTGTAAAGATTTATAATAGCAAAAAGGGATTTAAAATTATTTTAAATCCCTTTTTTAATAATTCTAACCAACTTAAAATTACTGTTTCTTCTTGTCGTGATCTTTCATATGAGATCTGTTACGAGTTCGTTTTTGACTCATTTTCTCCCATTTTTCGTACTGCTCTGCAGATAAAACCGTTTTCATTTTCTTCTTCATCGCAATCTGACGGTCCAAACGCTCATTTTTCATTTTTAAGAGCTCTTCTTTAGACATCGATTGTTCTGCTTTATCCTTAGACATGGCAGCTTTTTTATTCGCTCTGAATTTCGCTTCTTCTAAAAAGATAGCTGAAACTTCTTTCTGTTGTTTATCATTCAAGTCAAGTTTTAAAGTCATTTGTTTGGCCTTAAGCTGAGCTGATTCTTCAGGAGTATAGTGCATTTTAGATTCAGCATGCTCTTTACTCATGTTTCTTTTATGCTCTTGTGCGGAAACTTGTAACGTCGCAAAAGCCACTAATATCATAACTAATTTTTTCATAATGTCTTCTATTAAGATTATACTGCTTGGACTGATAATTTCGGGAAAGGTTTAACTGAGCGCTGTGTTAGAGTTTGATTAAACGTGTTTTAGAGGCCAGTTATAGCGTTTGATATGTCTGACTTGGTCTTTGTTTATTAAGCCATGTAATGCGCTTTAAAAGAATTAATAGTTACATTTAACAGGTAAACAAGAATACATGAAATCAAAATTTATTGATGAATTGCCAGTATTGGTCAAGAATCAGGTTATTTCAGAAGAAACTGCTTCCAGAATTAGAGCTTATTACAATTCACAAGAGTCAGATTCGCCAAATAAGCTATTTACTGTTTTTGGGGTTTTGGGGTCGTTATTGGTTGGCCTGGGGATTATCTTAATATTGGCTCATAATTGGGATGATTTTTCACGAACTCTGAAAACTGTTCTCGCATTTTTGCCTTTAGTAATTGGACAGATATTGGCAGGCTATACTATTTTGAAAAGGAAAGGTACCACTTGGAACGAAGCTACGGGCACATTTCTCTTTTTTGCGGTAGGTTCAAGTATCGCGCTGGTGAGTCAGATTTATAATATTCCTGGAGATTTAAGTGTGTATGTTCTAACATGGATTGTCCTCTGTATGCCATTAATTTATTTGCTAAAATCGAATGCGGTGGCTATACTCCATATTGTTTTTTCAACGTTTTATGCGTGTAGTATGGGTTATGGATTCAATCCGCCAACTGAAGCGCCATGGTGGTTTCTTGTGCTGTTTGCATTTGTGATGCCACATTATTTAATGATGTTAAAAGATAGACCGGAATCTAATATGGTTTCCATTTTTAATTGGCTGCTGCCCTTGAGTGTGGTCATCACTTTAGGCGCTTTTTTAGAGCGTCATGGCGAATTGGGATACTTGATGTATGTCATTCTTTTTGGTCTTTTTTATAATATTGGGAAACTTCCCATTTTTGACGCCCAAAAATTAAGACGGAATGGATATTTGGTGTTAGGCTCTGTCGGTACTGTGGTGATGCTTTTAATAATGAGTTTTAATGGCGTTTGGGATTTTGAATGGACTACAGAATTGTTTTCGTCGCGAGAATTTTTTATGACGCTGATTCTATTCGGTATTGCGTTGGCAGTGCTGATGTATCTTAATTCACGTCAATTGCTACAATGGATAAACCCTTTTCACTATGTATTTATTCTATTTACACTATTGTTTTTTAGCGGGATGACTTTTGCGTTGGCTGCAACCATTCTTATTAATATGCTCGTACTGACGCTCGGATTAATCACCATAAAAACAGGTGCAGACAAATTCCATTTTGGAATCCTTAATTACGGATTGCTCATCATTACGGCCTTGATTGTGTGTCGTTTTTTTGATACTGATATGAGTTATGTCATCAGAGGGCTTCTGTTTGTAAGTGTCGGAATTGGATTTTTTCTAACGAATTATGTGATGCTGAAACGGAAAAAATCTGCTGTAAAAACTAATGCTTAAAACGATGAAAACAATACCTGTATTTTTAATGTTTGTTGTGGTGGTTTTGGCCCAACTATTGGTCCCTGCCAAAATGATTTTCGATCAAGAAAAAGTCATCAGCAAAGGAACTGCTTATAGGTTTAAAACAGCACCTGTAGATCCGTCCGATCCTTTTAAGGGAAAATATATTCATTTGAATTATAAACTTAATTCGGCTGCTTCCACTGATTCGACGTGGGTTTATGGCGCTCCAATTTACCTTTCATTGGCAACTGATTCTTTAGGATTTGCGAAGTTGCATCGTATTTCAAAAGACACTCCTAATCATCAAAATTACGTTAAGGCAAAAGTTAATTGGTATAATGCCCATGATAAAACGGTAACTTTTTCATTGCCTTTTGATGAGTTTTACATGAATGAAACCAAAGCTTATGATGCGGAGATAGCGCATGTTAAAGCACAGCGGGATTCAGTGGTCAATAACACCTATGCTTTGGTGTATGTTTTAAATGGAAGGGGTGTGCTTGAGAATGTGTTTATCAATAACATTCCCATTGCTGAATATGTTGAAAAGGAGTAAGTTTTCAAAGTAAGAACAGCTCAGAATAGATCTAAAATAAAAAATGCTTCAAGAATTTCTTGAAGCATTTTTATATACATAAGATTTAAATACTATTTGCGCAATGGATTTAAAATCGCATCAATACGCTCTAAAGCATCTCTTAAATGGATTTTGCTCATCGTATCTCCGGTTCTTGACAAACCAGCTCTGATAGCGCTTTCTAACGTTTTCAGTTCTGCTCTTGCAATCGCTCTGATGTCAGATTGATTTACATCAACATTAGTTCTAGAAACAAAACGTCTAAATTGAGAAGGAACTGGCGTTTGATCTTTAGTCATCAAATAGTTCATACGGTCAATATATCCTCTTTGAAGATTTCTTCTGTATGCATCTATAGCTTTTCCGCTGTTCAATTCGCTAAAAATACCTTTACGTAAATCTTGCATCATGTTTAATAAACCATAAGCATCTCTACCGTTAGTAGTTTCATTTTCAATCATACGTTGCATTCTTCCAAAATCGAGAATGTTATCAAGCGTGTTGATTTGCATGCCTCTGATGCGCTCTAAAGTACCGTCAAATTCAATTTTGTTGAAAATTTCAGTGTCTATTAACCACTCAGGAGTATCGAACAATTCTTTTTGAAGGAATTGTAAAGCCTCTTTTTGTTTTTCTTTTACAACCGGCGTGTAGACTGCACCTTCTTGATCGTAAGTTTTATAAACTTCATAAACACCACCAATATTTGCAGTTACATGACCCATATAACGGTTGTATTGGCCTAAGACTTGCTCGTACATCGTGCCTAAATCGCTATAATCTTTGCCTTCTTCAGCAGTCCATTTGATAAGGTTTGGAACAATGCGTTTTAAGTTAGCAATTCCGTAAGAACTTGCTTTCATAGCATCATCACCTAAGTCTTCAGTTTGAGCACTTGGGTCAATGACACCACCACTTTGTTGTCTTCCAAAACGATACATTGGATCTCCAGCATGCTTAAGAATCCAGCTGTCTAAAGTTTTCTTTTCGTCTTCTGGAGTTTCAGCATCTAAAATAGGACGGTAACCCCATTCGATGGCGTACTTGTCATAAATACCAATATTCGGCATTAATGCAACACCTTCATCACCTGGTTGAGCGATGTAATTAAAACGTGCATAATCCATAATAGATGGTGCAGTTCCGTATTTTTTAGTGAATTCAGGATCACGTAAATCGTCCACTTTATAAGCGGAACTACTTGCCATGTTGTGAGGTAAACCTAATGTATGGCCAACTTCGTGAGAAGACACAAAACGGATCAAACGTCCCATGATGTCATCTTTAAATTTCACAGTTTGTGCATCAGGATTGATAGCTGCTGTTTGAACAAAGAACCAGTTGCGTAACAACGTCATTACGTTATGGTACCAGTTGATGTCACTTTCTAAAATTTCACCACTTCTTGGGTCACTTACGTGAGGACCATTGGCATTAGGGATTGGAGAAGCCAAGTAGCGTACTACAGAATAACGGGCATCTTCAGGGCTCCAGTCTGGATCTTCTTCTATCGTTGGAGGATTTTTTGCGATGATGGCGTTTTTAAAACCTGCCGCTTCAAAAGCGACTTGCCAATCTTCGATTCCTTGCTTAATGTATTTACGCCATTGTTGCGGGGTAGCTCTATCTATATAGTAAACAATTTGTTTTTTAGGCTCTACCAATTCGCCACGCTTAAATTTCTCAATATCTTCATCTTTCACTTCAAGACGCCATCTGTCTAAATAAGTTACTCTTTTACTTTCATGAGCATCTAAACCATAATCAATTTGTGCACTTGTAAACCAACCAACACGTTGATCAAACATTCTGCGTTTCATTGGAACTTTTGGAAGCAACACCATAGAGTTATTAAGTTCTATAGAAATGGCACCACTTGCAGCATTTGATGGCGGCTCACTTGCGCTATAGGTTTTTACATGGCGAGATTCAATATTTAAAGGGTAACTTCTTATACTTTCAATGTATGATAAATCGCTATCCAAACGGGTTACTTTATATTGTTTTCTTGGACGATCTGGTAATCCAAATGGTTTTACATCCTTACTGAATAAGTCCGTCACATTAATAACTGTAGACAAAGAATCCTTGCCGATAGCTTTAATAGGGAAGCTGAAAATAACCGGTTCAAAGTTAGAATTCACAACCGCTTCATGTACAGGAAGGGTGTCATTGGCAACGACGCTGTGAGATACCATACGAAGTAAAACTCTTTTGTCCTTTTTTTGCCAACGCAACACTTGCTCGTCTTGTTTACCGCCACCAAAACCTAGGCCACTGGCCGTTTTAGCAATTCGGGTAACCATAAGCATTTCGCGCTCAAATAATGAATCTGGAATTTCATAAAAGTAGTTTTCATCTACTTTGTGGACAGTAAATAATCCAGGATCACTTTTGGCATCCTTTGTAATGACTTTGTTGTAGGGCTGGATGTCATCTTTTCCAGGTTTTTTTGCTGCACTTGAGTCAGCAGTAGCGGCAGGTGATGATTTAGATGCTTTTTTTGTAGTTGCACAAGATGTAACTAGAAAAAAAGAAGCCATAACCATTACGCTTAGGGTAATTTTTTTCACGATGTTAGGAGTTTTGAAAATTAAAAAAGGGAAAATACACAATACCTAACGTACTTGAAGTGTTGCTAAATATTTTAATATATTTTTAACAATTGCAAGGGTGTTAGCGCTGAAATCTTTGTTTCATTTTAATGATGTGATAACCGATTTACCAATAAAAAAAATTGAAGCTTTAGAAGAATTTATTATGCTATTTTTTAAGATATCCTACGAGCATGGCATGATCAGATTCAGGATAATTAAATTTTTTGAGTAGGATAGGAGTCATCGGTTTTCTTGCGAAAATTTGATCAAGCTCCAGCAGCGGGATTTCGAAGGGCCAAGTGGCGGTAAAACCTTGTCCGTAGTTAGAAAACCTTGTATAATCTCTTTCAAAAGCTTTAAAATGGACACTTTCTCGAGGCGCATTAAAATCGCCAACAATAAGATCAGTGTTTCTTTGAGAAGCCAATTTTAAAACGGTGCCGATTGCTTTTTTCTTGTCCATGGTTGGACTTTGGAAAATATCAGTAACGGCAAATGAAATAGCACCGCTAGGCAATTGTGCTTCTATGAAATTGACATGATAGCTGGCGTTTTCCATTAGGTAATCAGCTTTGGTTATGCTTCCTTTGACGCCCACCATCATAAAGCCTCCTAGGATTCGAAATTCGTAAGATGGGAAGGTAGAGGATAAAAGTTCTAGGTCATCTTCCGAAGCGTATTGCGTTTCCACAAGACCAATCACATCGGGTTTTATGATTGATATGCGTTCTACAAGCACATCAATAGGAAGTTCCCATCCATCTGCAGCATTCCAAAACAACACTGTTGTGGCGTCTTCAGGAATGTCCGTATGCCTTGAAAAATTATAGGAGGAGCTGAACCAATAAGCGGTTAAGCCTAAAATCAGAATAAGTCCTGCAATAAAATAGGTCCTTGTTTTATAGAATAGAAGGGTGATCACGCATCCCAAGAATATCAAAATAGGTAGCGGAAATGCGTAAAAGAAAATCTGTAAAAATTGGAAATGATCCTTGACTATAAAATGCATTATTAACAAAAAAGCATATGCAATTACTGCACATGCTTTTATAATTAATTTAGATGTTTTCATGGTTTTTATGCGAGGTCAACAAACAAACCATCGTCTGTTTTGGTCACTTTGGCCAAGTTGTTTTTGGTCAATCCTTTTATGGTGGCATCCCATTTTTTATTGCTCAAACCAGATTGTGCTTTTAAAGCATTTAAATCGATAGGTGCATTAGATTTTAAGATAGCAAATACTGCTTTTTCCTCATCCGTCATGGCTACAGCTTTCTTCTCTGGCTTCATTTGCGGGAAGAATAAAACTTCTTGTATCGACTGATTGTTGGTCAGATACATGATAAGACGGTCCATCCCGATACCCATTCCTGATGTTGGAGGCATCCCATATTCTAAAGCGCGTAAGAAATCATAATCGATCACTCCTGTTGCCTCATCATCACCTTTTTGAGCCAATTCTTTTTGGTGCTCAAAACGTTCACGTTGGTCAATAGGATCGTTTAATTCTGAATAGGCGTTCGCAATTTCCTTACCACATACCATTAATTCAAAACGTTCCGTCAACTCAGGATTGTCGCGGTGTTCTTTACACAGCGGACTCATTTCTTTAGGGTAATCTGTGATGAAAGTTGGTTGGATGTAATTGCCTTCACATTTTTCACCAAAAATCTCGTCAATTAATTTCCCTTTACCCATCGTATCGTCTACTGCAATACCCATGTCTTTAGCTGCCTGTCTAATTTCGTCTTCCGTTTTCCCTGTAATATCAAAACCTGTAAAGTGTTTGATAGAATCGGTCATGGTAACGCGTGCATAAGGCGCTTTAAAGTTGATGTTGTGCTCTCCAAAAGTAGCCTCAGTGGTGCCATTAACAGCTACGGCGCAATGCTCCAATAACTGCTCACAGAATTCCATCATCCAATTGTAATCTTTATAAGACACGTAGATCTCCATTGCTGTGAACTCCGGGTTGTGCGTACGGTCCATCCCTTCATTTCTGAAGTTTTTAGAAAATTCATAAACACCGTCAAATCCACCAACGATTAATCGTTTTAGATACAATTCGTTTGCAATTCTCATGTATAACGGAATATCCAAACTGTTATGATGTGTTATAAATGGGCGTGCTGCTGCACCTCCTGGGATTGGTTGTAACACAGGGGTTTCAACTTCAAAATACCCTGCATCATTGAAAAACTGACGCATGGCATTGTATAATTTGGTACGTTTAATGAAAACCTCTTTAACTTTCGGGTTCACCACCAAATCAGCGTAACGTTGTCTGTAACGTTGCTCAGGATCTGTAAACGCGTCATAAATAACGCCGTCTTTTTCTTTTGGTAATGGTAACGGTTTTAGAGATTTACTTAAAAGTGTAAAATCTTTAACTTTTACTGTTTTTTCGCCCACTTGAGTGCTGAACAGTTCGCCCTCGAGGCCAACAAAATCACCAAAATCCAACAGTTTTTTGAACACTTCGTTGTATTTGGTTTTATCGTCTCCTGTACAGATTTCATCTCTGTTGAAATACGCTTGAATCTTGCCTTCAGAATCCTGTATTTGAGCAAAACTAGCTTTTCCTTGGACTCTCATTGACATCAATCGGCCAGCAATAACAACCTTCTTGCCTTCTTCAAACTTTTCCTTTACCTGTTTGGAAGTATGGTCTACAGGATATAAATTGGCTGGATATGGATTGATACCCAACTCACGTAATTTGTCTAATTTCTCTCTACGGATAAGTTCTTGTTCTGAAAGTTGCATGCTGTAAAATTTTTGAATTGCAAAATTACACTATTTACAAAAATTAACAGCCTACTTTAAGGGATAGATTGCCTTCTAAAAGTAACAATTTGGATAATTTTGCGTCTTATTGGTACATCAATCATCAAAATCATTAAAATTATGAGTATTTGGAGAGTATTGCTTTCTATTTTTTGTCCACCATTGGCCGTGCTTGACCGAGGTTGCGGGTCCATTATTATTGTGTTTTTACTATGGCTCTGCGGATGGGTTCCTGGCGTAATTGCAGCATTGGTAATATTAAATAATCCGAAACGGTAGTGATTCAGCTTCAGTTGGCAGTTTTCAGTTTTCAGTCTTCAGTAGGCAGTCTTTAGTTGACGGTTTTCAGTAGGCAGTCTTCAGTTGACGGTTTTTAGTAGAATAAAATTTTGAAGAGTGGCGCTCTGTGGAACTTTGTGCTTCTTTGTGTGACTTTGTGGAATAACTCACCCTTCTTCAAACTTCATACGACTTCAACTTTAAGTCTAGATTTTTTTCATCCTAACTTAACCCATCATCCATCCAAAATAGTTTAATTTTGTATCCTATGAATAAAACAATTGACATTCAAGATTTGGGCCACAAGGATTACAAAGAAACTTGGGAATATCAAGAGGAATTGTTCCAATCTATTTTGGCTACTAAAATCAAAAATAGGAGAGAAGAGGCTGCTTTGGAAACGCCGAATTATTTGTTGTTTGTAGAGCATCCCCATGTGTATACCTTAGGAAAAAGTGGCGATTTTTCTAATCTTTTATTAAGTGAAGAGCAACTCACCCAAAAGGGAGCAACCTTCTATAAAATAAATCGTGGCGGCGATATCACCTACCACGGACCGGGACAGGTTGTGGGTTATCCAATTCTCGATTTGGAGAACTTTTTTACGGACATTCATAAATACATGCGTTTTTTAGAGGAGATGGTCATCTTGACCCTTGCGGAGTACGGACTCAAAACGGAACGCAGCCCTGGAGAAACAGGTGTGTGGCTGGATGTAGGAACACCTTTTGCGCGAAAAATTTGTGCGTTGGGAGTTAGAGCAAGTCGCTGGGTAACCATGCACGGATTTGCACTTAACGTCAACGCTGATTTAGGCTATTTTGACAATATCATCCCGTGTGGTATTCGTGGGAAAGCCGTAACGACATTAAATGTCGAATTGGGTGTTGATAAGGTAGACGAGGCTGAAATTAAAGCCAAACTCTTAAAGCACTTTTTAAAGCTCTTCGAAGCGGTGCCACATCAAGAAAAAGTTACTTTTTAAACTATGGGGCACATCCAAAAAATAATGTTATTGTTTGTTGTTGTGCCCTTAGCACTTTTTCCTGGTGGATTGATTTCCTATGTTTTACTTTTCGAAAAACTAACTTTTGAATATACCATGTGGATTCCTATTGGGATGACCGCTTTTGGTGTTTGCAGTTTTATCTTCCATTTTAAAACGAAAAGTTTTTATAAGTTACTCAAACAGCAATCAGCCATACCAACAGTGGAACCCTTATTTTGGGTGCTGGATATTGCGTTTGGAATCATTTATTTAGGGATGTCTCTTTATCTCATCTATTTGATGAGTAGCTTAGGGAATTGGAGTGAATACGCTATCATACTTGCATTTATAATCCCTTTGTTTATTACAGGAATTTGGACACTTCTTGAAGCGTTTTATCTCAATAAAATGATTCAGATTCACAAATTTGCCAATCGGCATGCTGAGATAGAGGAGATTAAAGGGGATGCTTTTTAGGTGGTTTTCAGATTTTAGAAGGCAGTTGGCAGTTTTCAGTTGGCAGTCTTCAGTAGGCGGTAGGCAGTAGACAGTGGGCAGTTCTCAGTAAATAATTAATCTGTAAAAAAATTGGTCACCTTACTCGAAATTTCGATAATTTCACAATCGTAACCCGTAACTCGTAACTCGAAAATCACCAATCAGCAATCAAAAATCATCAATCTTCAGTCTTCAGTCTTCGGCAGATAATTAATCAGTAAAGAAATTGGTCATCTTATTCTAAATTTCCAAAAATTTCACAATCGTCAATCGTAACTCGTAACTCCAAAATCAACAATCAACAATCTTCAATCCTCAACCTTCGGCAGATAGTTGCTCAGTAAAGAAATTGGTAGACTAATTCTAAATTTCCAAAAATTTTACAATCGTCAATCGTCAATCGTAACTCCAAAATCAACAATCAAAAATCTGCAATCTTCAATCCCCAATCTTCAATCCTTTCAATCCCCTTCTATCCTTCTTCATTAAAAAACACCTTGTAGTAGTGCATTTTTTTAACATCATCATATCCGCGTTCCAAATATTCTGCGGAAGCGTCTGGCGCATCAACATCTAACTTGATTTGGATATTGGTATCGAGTTTGATTTCAGTTTTTATCTTCTGTTTTTGCTTCTTTAAGACACTTTCGGAGACGTCAAATTGATTTCGTATGACTAAGGAATGATCCGTTTCAAAGCCTTTTTTATAATCGTCAAAAAGCTCCTTGTAAGTGTCATCTTCAAAAACGTCATCTTTGAAATTTTCAACGTTTATGACTTCGTTTTCCTTGAAAAAATCAATGGTTTTCGCTAAAAATGTGCTTCGTTCCTGAAGTCCGTAGGTAGGTTTTAAAATATCTTCAGAAAAATCTCTGCAGAGCTCTATATAATTTTTAGTATGCTGATTATGATCGTCCGGATATTTGACATTCAAGAAATGCTTAATCCAATATTGGGTGTCATAAGAATTATTGTCAACGCTCAAAACAATGTTCCCTTCCGTGTCAGAAGTGTTTAAAATTAAACAGCCTTTATCCACTTTTTTGGTTGGAATCCCTTTTTGGGTGATAATGTCATAACTGTTGTTTTCCAAATAGGTTTGGAAAAATTCAGCACGTGTTTCAATTTTGAAAATCCCCACGGCATTCACAAATAAATCCTCATACTGAATGTCGTTAAAAAGACACACTAAAACATCTCCTGTTTTAATTTGTGCGGAATTGCTCTGCTCAAATAGATGGGTAACGATGTGCTTTGAAACTTCTACGAAATTGCTTTCATCAGCAAATAATTGGGATGCATAGCTGTTAATTTCGTTAAGGCTGATGTTGGAATGGTGATTGAATCGATAACTCTCAACTAAACTTCCAAAAGGTCGCAGTAAATACGGCAACATCAAATCGTAACTGATTTCATCAAAGTCAAGCTCCTGTTCAGAAAATGCATTTTTAGTGCTATTAAATTTGTTACCAACTTTATGAAGAATGGCTTTTGAAAGCGAGGCTTTGGTGCGTTTGATCATCGTTAAATATTTACTTTTTTGAGGTGTACAATACTACATAAAATTGATTGAAATCAACAAAAAAACGCCAAAGAAAATTCCTTGGCGTTTATAGTGTCTGACGATGCTTATTGTGCGGTTAGAGGGTAATAAATTCAACACGTCTGTTTTGCGCTTTCCCGTCGGGCGTGGTATTGTCTGCAACTGGGTTGCTTGCACCTTTTCCGTCTGATTGAAGTCGGCTTTCAGGAATGTTATAGAGATTTACCAGGGCGTCTTTAACGGCTTGGGCGCGTTCTTTGGATAGCTTTAAATTGGCATCACTACTGCCATCAGAATCTGTGTGTCCCACAATATTGAGTTTCATGTTTTCGTCCTGTCGTAAGACTTGGGAAATTTGCAATATAATTCCGAGCGACTGTGGTTTTATTTTGGATGAACCAGAATTGAACAGGATACCATTTGTTGATATTCTTCCTTCAGAGATGAGTTTTCTTCTTAAGTCCTCACCGCCTTCAGCTACTCTAAGGTTGCTAATGAAAATGCGTTCTTTGCCCTCTTTTGTGCCTAAAACACTTAATTTTAAGTGATTTAAAACGTTGAGTTCTTCGATCATTCGAGGAATGTCCAAGTGTTTATTTTCATTCACCCAAACACGGTATCTATTCTTTGTAACTGCAATGGCTATGTGGGGTTGGTTCAGTAAATCTTTTCTAATATCCGCAGTAGCATTGCTAGTGATGTCGCCACTTTTTCCATTGAAGTAATTGGTAGAATGGATACCATAGGAATTGTACTGGCATAAGGAAAAAGAGCTTTGAATATAATTAGCGGTGCTTGTTACAAGTTTGTCGGTATCACTCAAAAATAGTTGCAAATAGGCGCTAGAGCTCGTTTCCTTATCTAGACCTTGGGTTACAATGTCAAACTCTATGGTGTAATCTTCAGGTAAGTTTTTTAAATCAGGTACATAGAAGACGTTGTGTCCTGATTTTAATTCAAACCAATTGCCTTCCACATTGTTTATTTTTACAACTTCCCCGGTACCATTCGTATTCCATTTTGAAGGAAAATCTCCAACGAAATCTTGAGAAAAATCATCATAAAATAAAATTTTGTCACCAGGAACGAAATCAAATTTACTGTACACTTCTAAATCGTCGGACACATTTTTCTTACGAGATTCTGCAGAAGTGTTTTCCGAAGTGTCATTTGAAGTTTTTGGTGTATCAGTCGGAGATTTTTTGGTAGACGATCGGTCTTTCGGTTCAAGAATGGAGTCCATCACTTTCCCAGTTTCTTTTTCTGTTTTTTGTTCTAATTTGCGCTCCACGGTGCGTTCGGCACTTTTTTGCAACCGCTTTAATATTTGTGCATTAGCGCTAGGCACTAAAAAAAAACCTATTAGAACTGTGCCCAATAGGTTTTTAAAATTCATAACTGTTCTCATTCTCAGTAATTTATTAATTAATAGCAAGGTTTAACATAGTGAAAACCAGCTGATTAATGAGAACAAATAGTATGGTTGGTTGTTAATTGCGTGTGATTGGCAACTAACGGTTAATTTATCTGATAAATGATGATGCTGTTTTTGTCGCCAATGGTCACAAATTCTGGGCGTTTATCCTTATCAATATTATCAAGGTCAATAGTGGAATTTCCATAAACTGGGAAGTTGTCAATTGGTTTCCCTAAACTATCAAAAAGATGCACTTTTTTGGCCTGTAAATCTGTAACTGAAACATAGATTTTATCGTTAACATAAAATATTTTTGGAGGTGTGTATTCACCAAAATCCAGTTCTACTTTATTCGATTTTATATGTAAAATGTTTTCAGAAAGCGTTACCAAGGTTTTACTCGTGGAGGTGATGGCGTGCTTTTCACCCAAGCTTAAATTCACGCTGGAGAGTTTGCCGTTTTCATCAATTTGAATGAGGTCACCTTTAGCCGTGGTAGTTGTAAATCGGTTGTTGTAAAGGAAGATGCCACTATCGCTAAAGTCGATATTATTTTTAATTTTCACGCGTGTTTTACCTACGCGGCTCAAGATTTCAAGCTCCTTGCCCTGAACAAATACAATGTAATCTTTTCTGCCAATGCGGAAGTGTTGCGGTTGCGTATTAATGGTGCTTTCGGCTTTTTTATAGGTGAATCCTGAAACCGTTTTCCCTCTTTTATCATACATCAATACTGATTTTCCTTGCGTGACCATTAAGCGGTAGTCGCGATTGTTTTCATAATCGAAAACAGAAAGCGGTTGGGTAATTTGATCCTTAAATTTTAATGGGAATCCGCTAACGTTTTTGCCCTCACGATCTAAAACATATACTTCATTAGGAGTCGCAAATGCCAATTGGAGTCGGCCGTTTTTAAAAATATCCAGCTGTTCTATGCGGCCTAATATTTTTCCTTGTAATTGCTTTTTCCACTGCACTTTTCCGTCCTTAGAAATGAGATACAAGTTGTTGTTGACATCCTGTACCACCACTTCCATTTGGTTGTTGGTGTGATTATTTACAAACTGCGGATTTGTCAATAAATCGGCATCTAAAGTCACGCTCATATCTTCGTAAACGGCTGTAGAAGTCAATTTTTTCTTGTTTTTCTGGCTGATGGCGTGCACGTGCGCAAAATCAGTATCATATACAAACTGAATAGCGGAGGCATTAAAACCATCCGGATTTACGGCAGTTTCAAGATCAAAATTTGAATTGATAATCGATTTTAATTGATCGGCATTAGTGTAAGCAAAGAGTGAAGATTCGTCACTTAGTTGCTCCATCATGTCTTCAAAAGTCGCCGAGGTTGAAAGCGTAGTACTATTTTGAAAACTACTCACTACGTCTTTCAGTAAGTCAATGTGGTCTGAAAACACAAAATAGTCGTCAATTCTAATATAATTTGTGGCGTTTTTATAATTGATAAATGGGCCAAAAACCTTCGAGAATAATGCTGGCTGGTCATAGCCGTAAATGGTAATGTCTCTATAGGTTTCAATGGTATTTTGAATACCCAAAAAATTGCTCATGTTTGGCGCATCAATACTATTTAAAAATACCGCTTGATGTTCATTTTTATCGAAGGTTCCAACTTCCAGAACACTTTCAAAGATGGACGTGTCCAATACGGAGTCTGGAGTTCTAAATGCGGAGAGATTTTCATTAAAAATCTTATAATTGTTGAATGTAAAACTTAAAAACCCATCAACATCTGACGGTGCGATATTTGGTAATTGATTTTCTTGAGGCGTTGTATTTTTAAAAACATTGATTAAGCTTTTTAGCGAATCTTTTGCAGTGGTGATGCCGTCAAATTTTAGTTGATCTTGAGTTAAATCAGCATCCAAAAGCATGTAATTGGTGAGTTGGACGGTGTTGAGCTCTTTATCTATAAATAGATGCGGTTTAAAAGCTTTGTTTTTTGTGTTAACGATTATTGATACGGAAGTTCCTGTTCCTATAGTTTGGTACAGTCGATTTAGTTCAGGATCGGACTCTTTTTTCTGAAATGCAGATTCTGTGAGTGACCTGTCATTGGAAGCAAAGAATATGCTGTCTTTTATAACGCTATATATAATGGTGTTGTCAATAGTCGTTTTCGTCAAGGAATTTCCTTGAGACGTGAACGTTTCTCTGGAATGGTTAGGAACAGAATCGAGATTAAAAAGATCCTTGTGGTATTTTGTGATGATTGAAACTTGGAGACTATCGGATTTAAGTTTTCCAAAAGTCATCAAAACCTCGTCTGAAGGTTTGAGATGGTCAAGGAAATCCAGCTTTGAATTTAAGTTCTGAATTGTTTTGCCTGAAAACTGATTCAGCAAGCTGTTATTTTTAAATACGTTTTTTAAACCGGCTATGGAGGTGGTTCTGACAATTACAGAGCTGTTGTTGGGAACCAAATTTATGAGATTGGAATGTTGCTTGGAATCGGTGTCGCAACTAATAACGAGAATAAACGTAAGTAATAACCAAATTGTTCTCATAGAGGGTTTCTTGCAAATATAAAAAGTTAGAGGTCTAATTGAAATTGTTGTGGTAATAATCTAAAGGTTTTCCGATGATATTTGGTAATACCATACCTTTTGATGGCCTCGCGATGCTCCTTAGTGGGGTAGCCTTTGTTTTGTTTCCAATTGTACATTGGGAATTCTTCATGAATTTTAGACATATATAAGTCTCTGTTCGTTTTTGCGAGAATTGAGGCTGCAGCTATATTCATGTGTTTGCTATCTCCTTTAATAATGGTTTGATGCGGAATGTTAGCATACGGTTTGAAGCGATTCCCGTCCACACTAATAAATTTAGGTGAAGTTTTTAAATTGCCGATGGCTTTGTGCATCGCCAAAATAGAAGCGTTTAAGATGTTAATCTCATCAATTTCTTCAGGGAAAACATGGGCAACTGCAAATGAGACGGCTTCTTGTTCAATTAGAGGCTTTAGGTTGTTGCGCTTTAATTCCGAAAGCAACTTTGAATCGTTTAAAATTAAATTCTCGAAATCTTGGGGCAATATGACGGCTGCAGCGGTAACTGGTCCGGCAAGACAACCACGGCCAGCTTCATCTGTGCCACATTCAAATGGATCTAAAGTATAAGAAAGTTGAAGTTTCAAAATCTGTTAAAAATTTAGGCAAAGTTAGAATTTTAAAATAATCCATTCTGAGTAAGGTTTATTTAATCGCTTTTTTATGTGCTTGGATATTTTGGTTAAGGTTTTAAATAAAAATAGATGTGAACTTGAATTGGGTTCCAGCTCATTATTGATTATTCCAATTTGAAAATCATCTGTGTTTCGAGATTTATTTTTAAAACTAATTGTCCAATATTTTCAAGTTGATTGTGAACTTAAAAAATTGGTGCTTGATTCTTCAATTTCAATTAATCTTAAGAAAAACCAATGTTAAAAAATAAAAATTTATGACGTACTATCTAAAGTGAAATGTTTGCAATTAAAAATTTATAAAAATGCAATAGAAATGTTAAAAAAATAGGTAAGTGGTAAAGCTGTAATTTGGGTGTTTTTCTTTTTTTAAAACGTTAACAATTGTATTTCTAATAAGTGAAAATTGAACCCATTAATAATCAATAAAATAGCTCTTTAGCCTAGTGTTTATAAGGGTTTTCATGTTAACTATTTTTTAAGATTTGGGCTTGGTTTATATAGTTTTTATTATGATGTTTGCGAGACTAACTCAAATAATTGTTTTATGAAATTAAAGTTAACATGGTTTATGACGCTTTTTATGGCGTTTGTGATGCAATTTTCTCTTGCCCAAGAGAAAACGGTATCAGGTACGGTGACGTCTGCTGCAGATGGTTTGCCTGTTCCTGGTGCAAGTGTAATTGTGAAAGGTACTGCCCGTGGTCAGCAGACTGATTTTGATGGTAAATATTCCATTAAAGTTAATGCTGGAGAAACCTTGGTATTCTCTTTCCTTAGTTTAAGAACCACTGAAGTGGTTGTAGGTTCAAGCAACACAATTAATGTTGCCTTAACTGAAGATGTTGCGGCTCTAGACGAGGTGATCGTTGTAGCTTATGGAACGCAAACAGCAAAATCCATTGTTGGTTCTGTAACGTCTCTATCTGCTGAGACTATTGAAAAGCAACAAGTAACAACAGTTACTTCGGCTATTCAAGGTACTGTTTCAGGGGTAAACGTAATTACTTCTGGAGGTCAGCCAGGTGAAAATCCAACGATCAGAATTCGTGGTATTGGTTCTATCAACGCTAGTGCAGAGCCTCTAATTGTTTTAGATGGTGTACCTTTTAATGGTAACATCAACTCTATTAGTGGAGATCAAATTGAGTCTATGAACGTATTGAAAGATGCTTCTTCTACAGCACTTTACGGTTCTAGAGCTGCAAATGGTGTGATCTTGATTACAACTAAAAAAGGAGCTTTAAACTCTAAGCCAACTTTAGATATTTCTGCAGTAACAGGTTTTGCTGAACCAGCAGTTGCTATGCATGAAACTATCGGTACTAACGATTTTATGCGTTATACTTGGGAGGCTGCTAGAAACTCTAACTTATATGTAAGAAATCAATCGGCTGCTGATGCCGCTGCAAATGCGTCATCAAGCATTATCCCTACGTTGGGTTACAACCCTTACGGTAACGTTGCGCAACCAGTTGATGTTAATGGAAACCTTGTTCCTGGTGCAAACTTGTTATGGGAAACTGATTGGAAAGATGCGATCTTAAGAAAAGCTGCACTTCGTAGTGAATACAGCATGAGTCTTTCTGGTGGTGGTGCTGATACAAGATATTTCTTGTCTGCTAACTACTTAAACCAAGAGGGTACAGTTAAAGAATCAGATTTTGAAAGAATTACAACCCGTTTAAATTTAGAGTCTTCTGTAAACAAATGGTTAACTGTAGGTTTAAATTCATCACTTTCAACATCTCAACAAAACTATCCTGAGCAATCAGGTAGTAGCTACCAAAGTTCAATCCAATGGATCTATAGCATGTCTTCAGTATATCCTTTATTTAGACGTGATAACAATGGTGGTTTAGTATACGATAATTTCGGAAACAAAATCTATGATTACGGTGCTACTACAGGTCAATCAGTAAATGGTACGCGTCCATTATTAGGAAACGAGAATGCTGCTGGTTCATTATACAACTATGAAACGTTAAACAAAAGAACAGCATTAACTGCTAACGGTTTTGCTAAACTTGATTTCACTGACGATTTATCATTCAAATCAACAGTTTCTTATGAAAACTATCTTTATGATGGATTTGACTATGCAGCTCATGATGTAGGTTATGCAGCTTCAGTTGGTGGTCGTGTTTCTCAAAGTAGAAACATCACAACAACATTGAACTTCACAAATGCTTTAAATTATGATAAAACATTTGGAGATCACACTATTCAAGCAACAGGTATCTTTGAAACATACCAAATGAAAATTGATGCATTAGGTGCTCAAGGAACAGGATTTTTACCAGGTGTTAAAGTTCTTAACGGTAGTACAACACCAGAAAGTGTAAGTGGTTATATCAGTGAAGAAAGATTAACATCTTACTTAGGTCGTGTTGGTTATAACTTCCAAGAGAAGTATTATATTGAAGGTTCTTTCCGTCGTGATGGTTCTTCTCGTTTTGCTAAAGAATCAAGATGGGGTAACTTCTATTCTGTAGGTGGTTCTTGGATTGCTTCTTCTGAAAGTTTCTTAGAAAATTCTAACTGGTTAGATTTCTTAAAATTCAGAGCGTCTTACGGTGAGCTTGGAAATAACCAAGGTATTGGATACTTCCCTTACTTACAGTTGTTCCAAACAGGTTGGAATGAACTTTCTAACACAGGTGTACTTTTAGGTGGTGTAACTGATCCTAACTTATCTTGGGAAACAAGTGCGTTATTTAACGTAGGTATGGACTTCACGTTATTCAACAATACCATTGAAGGTTCTGTTGAATACTATAACAAAGAATCTCTTGACTTAATTTACAGCCAACCACTTCCAATTTCTACAGGTAACTCTTCAATCACTACTAACGTAGGATCTTTAAGTAATAAAGGTGTGGAAGTTGCTTTATTAGGTAGAATTATTAAAGGTAACAACGTGTCTTGGTCTGCAGGTCTGAACTTTGCATTCACTACAAACGAAATTACTGAGTTAACTCAAGAAAGTTTCATCAACGGAACTAAGAGATGGGAAGTTGGTAGATCTTTATATGATTTCTACATTCAAGAATGGGCTGGAGTAGATCCTGCTGATGGTTACGGTATGTGGTACAAAGATGTTTTAGATGCTAACGGTAATCCAACAGGTGAGCGTGAAACTACTAAAAACTACTCTCAAGCTGGTAGATACTACCAAGGTTCTTCTTTACCAGATGTAACAGGTGGATTTAACACAGACCTTAAAGTTGGAAACTTTGATTTCAACATGTTATTTAACTTTAGCTTAGGTGCGCAAGTTTATGACAGTTCTTATGCTGGTCTAATGGATGGTTTCTCTAACCCAGGATACCAAGCTTCTAAAGATATTGCGGGAAGATGGCAACAACCTGGAGATGTTACTGACATTCCATTATTGTTAAACTCTCAAAATGACTTTAACGCTACTTCAACAAGATTCTTATTTGACAATGATTACTTAAGAATGAGAGCTGTTACTTTAGGATATACGTTACCAAGCAATGCAACTAAGAACTTGTTCATTGAAAAAGTAAGAGTGTATTTAAGAGGTGATAACTTATTAACTTGGAGTTCTCACAAAGGTTTAGATCCTGAACAAAGTGTTTCTGGTACAACAGACAGCAGATCTTCTTTAATGAAGACAGTAAGTTTCGGATTAAATGTAAAATTTTAAAAAAATAAATTTATGAAAAAAATAACAAAATTAGGAGTCTTGTTGTTCGCAGGTGCCCTAACCTTTACAGGGTGTGCAGATAGATTCTTGGACGAACCAGCTCCAACAGAAGCCGTTTCAGAATCAGTAATTTTTGGTTCTCGTACAGGTGTTGAAGCTTACATTTCGGGAATTCAAAGAAGAGCTCGTGCACAATTTACAGCTACTGATGCTGGTGGTGTGAACTCACTTTATTTTGCAAGAACAATTAAAGGAAATGATTTTATCCATGCAACTTCATGGTGGAGCTTTGATTATGCAAATGACAATAGAGAGCCTACCTATAGAAGAACTGTATTTACATGGCAGTTTCCTTACTATATGATTAATCAAACCAACACGCTTATTAATGGTGTAGAGGCTTCTGACTTATCAGAGATTGATAAAGCTGAATTATCTGCTCAAGGTAAAGCGTTGCGTGCATTCTATTATTTTCAATTGGCACAAGAGTTTCAGTTAACTTATGCTAAAGATCCTGATGCTCCTGCACCTCCAATCTATACTGATTTATCTCTAACAGGTAACCCAATGTCTACTTTAAGAGAAATGTATAAATTGATTGTTGACGATTTAACTTTTGCTGTAGCTAACCTTGATAATTCAAGATTAGGTAAATCTTATGTGAACGCTCAAGTTGCAAACGGTTTATTGGCTCGTGTATATTTAGTAATGGAAAATTGGGAAGGTGCTGAATTGGCGGCTCATAATGCATACGGTGGTGATGTAAATGCTGCATTGGCTCCTAATGCTTACAAAGATGGTTTTGGTGACATCAATAATCCAGAATGGATTTGGGGTCTTCCACAATCTGATGACCAATCAAACTACTATTACAATGCGCCTTCTGCCTTTGTTGATTTAGTTAACCCAGCGTATAACAACGTATTTGTTAACTCTAACTTCTCTGATACATTCTCAGAAACTGACGCTCGTAACACATTCTTTAATACAGGATATTCTGGATTCCGTTCAGTTGGTACAAGTAAATTTACCTTCGCTTTTGATAGTGATATCGTAGTAATGAGAACTCCAGAGATGATCCTTATGGAAGCTGAAGCAAAATTCCGTCAAGGAGATCAGTTAGGAGCTCATGAGTTACTTTATGCACTTCAATTAAACAGAGATCCACAAGCTGTTAAAAGTACAAACAGTGGTGCTGCTTTAGAAGAAGAGATTCTTTTGGAAAGAAGAAAAGAAATGTATGGTGAATTTGGTGTTGAATGGTTTGATGCAAGAAGATTGCAAAGAGGTATTCAAAGAACTCCAAACCATAGAATCGTTATGGACTTAGCGCCAAATGATAAAGCATTCTATTTGAAAATTCCTCAAAGAGAAATCGATGCTAATGATAATATCGATGATTCTGTTAACGCAAACAGATAATCTTTGTTAATCTTATTTATATTGAAGAGGCAACCTGAAAAGGTTGCCTTTTTTTTTTAAAGCTCATTTTCAAAAGGTATGAGGTGTCCTTTTGTTGCACTCGTGGGTGTGTGGTTATAATAGTGCCTTGGGTTATTTAATGGATAGCTGAAATAAACCTTAACCGATCTAACGTAGGGAAGAAATTTGTAATCTAATTTAAAAGCAATACTTAGTTGAATATATGAGAAAGTTATCCTTCAATGATAAAGTGTACGATAATCATACATTATAATGACAAAAGCGGAGATCGAAATATCAATTACAGTATAGGGAAAATAGGCGCAAGGCCCCGCCATCCGTAGGATACCCCAAATTGCGAATAATTCTAAATTTTAATAAAAAACGTATAAAGTCGTTAATTTATACCTAAAACCCATTATCCTTGCCCATCTTGGGTCAATATGCTCTCACAATCGTAAAAAAAGTATCATACAATCAAGCGGTTATCTAGTGAAATTTGCAAGGTGTTAAAAAACATTAATTTTTATTACTTCGTAAGAAGATAGGAAGGGTATGCGTGAAGACTTCAGGTTTAGGGCTTTACGCTTGTATCTCGCGGTATCGCCCTGTTTTAAGCGTTAACATATTTTTAAAGGTTATACTTGTTTTTTTATAATATTATTATGATGTTTGCGCAAGACTAACTCAAATAATTGTTTTATGAAATTAAAGTTAACATGGTTAATGACGCTTTTTATGGCGTTTGTGATGCAAATTTCTCTTGCACAAGAGAAATCTGTTTCAGGTACGGTGACATCTGTTTCAGATGGTTTGCCTTTACCTGGAGTGAATGTGCTTGTAAAAGGAACGACTCGTGGAGTCCAAACTGATTTTGATGGTAATTATGCCATTAAAGTGAGTACTGGAGAAACATTAGTGTTCTCTTTTGTGAGTATGGTTAAAAAAGAAGTAGTTGTTGGTTCAAGCAACACTATCGATGTTACAATGCAAGAAGATATTGCTGCTCTTGATGAAGTAGTGGTAGTAGGTTATGGTACAAAGAGTACTGTAAACGAAACAAGTTCTGCTTCTGTAGTAAGTGCTGATCAGATGGAGGATAGACCAATTGCAGGTGTGAATAACTTGTTGAAAGGTTTCTCTACTGGTGTTGTGGTAAATGCAGGTAGTGGACAACCAGGAGCTGGCTCTGTGGTTAGAATTCGTGGGATAAGTTCATTGAATGCTGGAACTGAACCGCTTTATGTTATTGATGGTGTACCAGTAATTTCTGGTGATTACTCTCGACTTAACACAACTTCTGATGTCTTATCAAGTATCAATAGTAATGACATCGAGTCTATGACTGTATTGAAAGACGCTTCTGCAACTGCAATATACGGTGCAAGAGCTGCAAACGGTGTTATTCTAATCACTACAAAATCTGGTAAATCTGGAAGTCCTAGATTTGGTTTTAGTATAGAATCAGGCTTCAATGAAAAGGCTGTAGATGGACCAAGAAATTTAACAGCTGCTGAATGGGCTGAACTTGTTGATGAAGGTTTAGTAAATGCTTTAGGCTCCGCTTATGAGGGTTATACCAATGATAGATTGAATCCTAATGGAGTTGATACTAACTGGGGTGATGCCATTGAGCGTGGTACTGCAAACCAACAACAAGTAAATTTCTCTGTTTCAGGAGGTACTGATAAATTAAGATATTTTTCTTCTTTAGGTTTCTTCGATCAGGAGAGTATAGTAAGAAACTCTATGTTTAACAGAACATCTGGTAGATTAAAAGTTACTTATAAATTAAGTGATAAAATTACAATTGGTCAAAATATCAATGCAGGTTTTACAAACTTGAAAACACTATCATCTGGTGGTGGATTTGCTAACCCAATGTTAGCTAAGTATTTTGCAAGACCTTCTGACCCTGTTCGTAATGAAGACGGTACATTCTATATTGGGCCTGCTGGTAACCCAAGAATGTCAAATGGTTTATTTAACGTGCCTATGTTGTTAGAAAATAATTTTAACAAAGCACGTACATTGAAATTAACAGGTATTACAGACTTCTCTTATGATATTACTGAAAACTTGAACTTTAGCTCAAGATTGTCTTTAGACAACACAATGATTGAGGAAGATTCTTACCAAAATCCATTACATGGAGATGGTTTCACTCCAAAAGGTAGAGCTTACGCATATGACACTCGAGTGTTTGATTATGTGTTCCAAAACTCTTTAAACTATGATTTTAACTTAGGAGATAAAAACAACTTTAGTGTATTATTAGTACAAGAAGCTCAGAAAAATCATTACCGAAATGTATCTGCTTCTTCAGAAGGATATGGTAAAGGTGGATTTTATACAGTATCTGTAGGGTCTAATATTTTAGGTGCTGCTGGAACAAGAAGTCAATCTACTAATGCTGCTTATTTAGGTAGTTTGAGTTATAATTTTGACAATCAATTGTTTTTAGATGCTACTTTTAGACGTGAAGGGAATTCTAACTTCGCTGAAGAGAACAAATGGGGTAACTTCTGGTCTGTTTCTGGAGCTTATGACGTTGCAAAAGGATTAGATTTCGATGCTTCTTCAGTAAATGAATTAAAAGTAAGAGTTTCATACGGTCAAGTAGGTAATGCATCTATCGGTTCTACTTCTAGTTTAGAATATTTCTCATTTGGTGGTGAGTACGGTGGACGTATTCCATTATTTGTTGGAGGTGTTGCAAACCCAGATTTAACTTGGGAGGTTAATAAGCCATTAAACTTTGGTCTTGATTTTGGATTATTCAACAATAGATTAACAGGTAGTTTTGATTATTTCATCAAAAAAACTGAAGATTTATTATATTCAATTCCATTGTCTCTTACAACAGGTCAAACTTCTAAGTTTGTTAACGCTGGATCACTCGAGAACAAAGGTTTCGAAATTGGTTTAGGAGGTAGAATATTTGATAATGACTTCAAATGGAATTCTCGTATTAACTTCTCTTTTGTAGAAAATGAATTAACTTCATTACTTCAAAATGATGTAATCTCTGGAACAAAAATATTAAGAGAAGGAGAAAGTATCAATACGTATTATATGAGAAAATGGGCTGGTGTAGATCCTGCTAACGGAGATCCGTTATGGTATATTAATGGAAAAGATGGTGCTACGACAAATGTTTATTCCAAAGCGGAAAGAGCAACTCAAGGCAATTCCTTGCCTAATTACACAGGTGGTTTCATAAACAACTTCAGCTATAAAGGATTCTCAATTGAAACTATGCTTACGTTTGCTTTTGATTATAAAGTTTACGATGGTTGGGCGGCTTACTTACAAAGTGCAGGATCCTACACTCTTAGCTACCCTGGATATGCTAATAACTTAGATAGATGGCAAGAGCCTGGTGATGTTGCATTAAATCCTAAAAACGTTTACAATAACTCAAACCAAAACCAAGCTACATCTACTAGATTCTTATATGACGGAGATCACATCAGATTTAGTAACTTACAAATAGGATATGACTTTACAAAGGTTTTTCCATCATCAACATTTAGTTCTGTTTTACTATATTTAAGAGGTACAAACATAATTACTTACACGTTTGATGATTTATTAGAGCACGATCCTGAAACTAGAACTTCTGGTGTTACTGATTTAGATTTACCACCGCTTAAGAGTTATACAGTTGGTGTTAAAGTATCATTTTAAAAAATATAGAAAATGAAAAATATATATAAAATTTTATTCGCAGGACTGTTCTTATTGACAGTAACTGCATGTAGTAACGATTTCCTAGAGAATGAACAGTTCTCTACGACTCCACAAAATATTGAGAGTGTTGAGGATCTGAAAGCCTTGATGTCTGGAGCTATGATAAGATCGAAAGATGTTACGTATTATGGCCGTGATATGATTGTATTTGGAACTGTAAGAGGAGATGTAGCATTTAGTGATGCTAACTCAGGACGTTTCAGAAGTCCCGCATATTATAATATGATCTCTACTGATGCTTATGCAGCAGACACATTCACTCAAATTTACAGAGTTATTGGTCAGTTAAATGTTATCATTAATTCTACTTTTCAAAATGCATCTAGAGAAGCTGAGATTAAAAACATTAAAGGCCAAGCTTTAGTATGGAGAGCTAACGCTTATCTTGACTTATTAAAACTATACGGTCAAGAGCATACAGGTGGAACTTTGGGTGTACCATTAATCTTAGAGTATAACACTGGTGCTGATAAACCTGCCCGTGCAACAGTTGCTGAAACGCATGCACAAATTACTGCGGATTTCGAAGCTGGTATTGCATTACTTGAAGAGAGTGGAACTTTAAAAGGTCCAAAAGATTTAATTAACTATTACTCAGCTAATGGTTTAGCAGCAAGATATTACCTTTATAAAAACACACCTGAAAGTATTCAGTTAGCCTATGACCGCGCAAGTGTAGTTATTGGAAATACTGATTATAAGGTTGTTGGTGCTGATTTATATTTAAATTCTTTTAGTGAAAATCTAACTTCTCAAAATTCAATTTTTGAAATCGCTGTTGGTGATAAAGCTAGATTAGGTACAAATTCACTTGCATATATTTATAAAAAGCAAGGGTATGGTGATATTAGACCTGTAGCAGATTTCGTTAATTCTTTTGATGCGGCAGATATTCGTAGTAAGGCGTTTACCGTTACTAACGGAAATAAGTATGTTAGTTCAAAATATCCTGATATGAGTGGTAATAATAGTATCAAATTCCTTCGTTTTGAAGAAGTTCTTTTAACAAGAGCTGAAGCTAACTTAATTTTAGGGATTGATCCAGTTGAAGCTGATAATGACGTAAATAGAGTCGTTACCAACAGAGGATTAGCTCCATTTGTAGGTGTTACATTGGCACAGGTTAGAGAACAAAGAAAAAAGGAATTGTTCTTTGAAGGTCAAACTTATTGGGATATGTTGAGACAAGGTTTAGACATCCCTCAATATGATCCTGCTGGAAATTTGGTAGATACTCACGTGTATGGTCAAGATCCTAAATTAATTTTCCCAATTCCACAAAGAGAATTGGATGTTAATAAAAACATTCAACCAAATCCTGGTTTTTAATCAAGGATTTATTTAAATACTAAAGGCAACCTGAAAAGGTTGCTTTTTTTTTAAAATTAAATTTTTTAATTATTTTAATTTAAGATTGAACATGTAAATCTATTTTAAGGCCACTTCTTCTTCAACATTATTATTTCAATAATGTTGAACCCTAATCGATGTTATAATATGTTCTTTGTAATTTCTTTTATCGCTTTAACCCTATAATTGAATAAATTTTCTCCTATCAATTCTGTGACCTGCTAATAATATGTCGTATTTAATCAAGTCTATATTTGTGGTAAAGATCATAAAGAGACAAGGTATATATGACACTAGTAAAGTTGTTACAAAAGAGTGTTAAACTTAATTAACGTAATAAGTTAAATATGAAAGTTTTATTTAATAAGCATCAAACAATTTTGAATTTGATTTAGGTTTTAGGGCAGGCGCAACTGATTATGATCCTGCAGTTGGAGGTCCAGTTTCAGTAATTGGTAAACACGCTAACGGAGCATTACGTAACGTTGGTAAATATCCATCAACAGCACCTTATGAAGATAACGTGTCAGTTGTAAGATATGAGGAAGTAGTATTGTTATATGCTGAAGCATTATTAGAAACTGGTAACCCGGTAGATGCTTTACTATATTTAAACATGATTCCTACAAAACGTGGTGCTACTGCTTACTTAGCAGCTACTAAAGAAAATATTTTATTAGAGCGTAGAAAAGAATTGGCATTTGAAGGTTTCAGATTCCATGACTTAGCACGTACTAAAAAGGATATTCCTAATCCAGATCCAGTTTTAATTACTCATGGATTGGTACCTTACGGTAACTATAACTTTGCTTTACCTATTCCATCTGGTGAAGTAGATGTAAATGCTAATGTTGTACAGAACTTTGGTTTCTAATCAATATTTTTAAATAATCTTAAAATCCGCCCCTTGGGCGGATTTTTTGTTTTATAATAATTTCAACTAAGGCTAAACTGCGAACTAATGTATGTAGGCATCTATTTTATTTGTTAATTGACCTATACGTGTATAAGAACTATGACAGATGTAAAGCAGATTTTCATTTTTTGAAATACGATTTTCGAGTAATAGGGATAATCTGTTCTTGTTATTTACTTTCATTATCTCCATAATATCGAAGCCAAATAGAAGTTATATTATTATTTTTGTCACTCAATAATTGATAATGAATAAAGTTTTTTTCCTAGGGGTTCTATTACTTTCCAATATAACTGCCGTAGTTAGTCAAACCAACTTTTCTAGAGAAGGTCAGGGGAGAGACACCGTGCAGGCCTCACCAAAAGTCAAGGTGGCCAATATTGAAGATTATCTTATTATAGGAATCGATAGAGATACTACTTATGTAGATACGTCCCTCCACATTAAAAAAGATTACAAATTCAATTATCTGAGAAAGGATGATTTTGGATTATTGCCGTTTTCAAACTTGGGGCAAACCTATTCCAGTCTTACCCACGATTATAAATCTAAGCGATCAATGCCGTTATTTGGTGCGCGTGGCAAGCATTTCAATTATATGGAAATTGAAGATATTAGCTACTATCATGTGCCAAC
Organism: uncultured Gelidibacter sp.; assembly: GCF_947500795.1. GTDB lineage: Bacteria > Bacteroidota > Bacteroidia > Flavobacteriales > Flavobacteriaceae > Gelidibacter. The sequence goes on from NZ_CANMTE010000005.1 coordinate 242,092, forward strand.
ACCTTTAACAGAGTTGATGTATAAAACTGCATTTCAGCAAGGGCAACTCTTAGATGCTTTCTTTACGGTGAATGTTTCCAAACAATTTAACTTCTCGATAGCTTATAAAGGGCTGCGTTCTTTGGGTAAGTACCAAAACATATTAACCAGTACCGGTAATTTCCGATTCACCAGTAATTATATCACGAAGAACCATAAATATCAAGCGCGAGCACATATCGTTATGCAAGATATTTTTAATGAGGAAAATGGTGGATTGACCGATGAAGACGTCGAAAACTTCAAATCTGGCGATCCTGAATTTATTGATAGATCTGTTTTTGCTCCAAATTTTGAAGATGCTGAAAATAATCTCGAAGGCAAACGCTTCTTTTTAGACCATCAATACAATCTCCTAAAACCGTCTGATAGCGTATCCAATAGTTTGAGCGTGGGTCAGGTCATTTCCTTTGAAGATAAATACTATCAATTCACCCAAGAGGCACGCAATGATTTTTTCGGCCCCGCATTTTTAAGCAATTCCATAAATGATAAGGTAAAACTAGAAGAGTTCTCTAATCGATTTTTCGTTCAGTACCAAAACAAAACCCTCGGACAATTGCAATTCAATGCCGATTACAACAACTACAATTATGGTTATGATGCCGTAACCGTTATTGACGGCAACCAAATAGCCAACCGATTAAAGGGAAGTGTGTTCGGAATTGGCGGGAGTTATAAAAATACAATTGGCGGCTTTCGTTTAAATGGTGATTTTGGATTAAATATTTCTGGTGATTTTAATGGAAACTATTTAGATCTAAATGCTTCTTATCAACTGAGTGAGGATTTTAATGTATTGGCACGTTTGAACACCAGTTCTAAACAAGCTAATTATAATATGTTACTGCATCAAAGTGATTATCTAAATTACAATTGGGACAATAGTGATGCATTTAAAAATGTGCAAACCCAGAATTTAGCTTTTAAAGTGGTTTCGGACCGTATCGCTACGGCGGGAATTGAATTTTCTACCATTACTAATTACACCTATTTTGGAAAGGATAGTAATAATAGTGTAAAGCCGATGCAAGCTGATCAAACTTTGAAGTATTTAAAGATTGATCTTTCCAAGGAAATCCAGTTTGGGAAGTTCGCTTTAGATAATACCATACTATATCAAAATGTGCTAGATGGCGAAGGCGTATTGAACGTTCCACAAATTGTGACGCGTAACACGCTTTATTTTTCTGATCACTTATTTAAAAAGGCACTCTTTTTGCAAACGGGAATCACGCTCAACTATTTTACGGACTATAGCATGGATGCTTATGATCCGTTGTTGGCTGAATTCTATACCCAAAACCAAACCAGTATTGGTAATTTCCCAAGGTTGGACTTTTTTGTCAATGCCAAAATAAGACAGACACGCATTTTTGTAAAAGCGGAACATTTCAATTCATCATTTACAGGATATAATTTCTTTTCCGCACCCAACAATCCGTACAGAGATTTCACCATCCGTTTCGGATTGGTTTGGAATTTCTTCCTGTAACCGATACCTTATATATATATGTAGGATGTATTTGGGTGTTGTTGGTGTGAAAACACATTTGTCATAGGTTCATTTTCGAATAAGCTGATCGTTATTTCAATTATCCGAGTACGGATGCCGATGACAAAATACTTACTTCTATAATAGATGTTAGAGATGTCCACTATATTGCCTCTATCCAATCCGCAATTCGTTTTGCTGAAGATGACTAGTAGTATTCGCTACAATATATAGGGCCAATTGCTCCCTCAGATCTCCACCCGAAAGCTTCTTATGAGATCGTATGACAACGCTATTTACATCCGATGCTCATTCTGGGTTCCATGGCCAATATAATTTTAGTCAAGAATGATTGCGTCATGTATCTGATATACGATATATATAAAGGTGTAGTTGTTTAAAGTAATACTGTCCATTTCAATAATTATGGCGTTTGTATTGCCCAAGGGGGCAATCCACCGCGCTCTCGCCCCTCACTTTTGGCGGCCGCTGGGGCACCGCCAAAGAGTTCAGACAGGGGCTCCATCGCTAACGCGGGCATCGCGTAAATAATAGGTAAGGGAAGTATGCAACTTTTTAGGTCTGTAAGTAATTCATTTTCAGCGCCAAGAAAAATAATCAAAAAAAGAGCAAAAATAGTTTGTCTGTAAAGTAAAAAGGGTTGTATATTTGCACCCCGCAAACGAGGGGCCTGAGGCCGCCGAGACAAGGGAAAAAGTGTTCATTATCACCTTAAAATAAAAGAAGCAAAAAGTTTTGCAGACTAATAAAAAAGGTTTTATATTTGCACCCGCTTAGCGATTGAGTTCGCCGAGAGAAACAAGAAACAAGTTCATTAACATATTGGATTGACAGCGTAGCGGAGCACTGGAAACGGTACTCCGCACAAAAAAAGAACAAACCATTTTGAGTACCAAACATTAAATTTCCTTTGGTCGTTGAAAAGTACTGAACTATAAGTTCAA
>NZ_CANMTE010000006.1 GCF_947500795.1 uncultured Gelidibacter sp.
TGCTCTTTCTCATAATACTGTCTAAATTAAGATAATTATTCTACTTTTAAACAGTTCGGTTTTAGGGGAAGCTTACACCTTTTTTTATCATATTTTTCTGAAAAGTAGATTAAATCGCCCAAATATTCAATTCCAAGTAATCCATAAGTTTATTTGTTATGAGATAATATACTTAATATTTTTTCAATATTTTTATTTTCTTTTTTTTCCATTAATTATAAAATGTTATTTTACCAATTGTCACTCCATTATCAACATAATCGATTGAATATTCATATTGCCATTCATTTGCAAAAGTTCTTGCACGATACGTAATATTTTCGACAATAAATTTTTATATAAGTTGTTTTTAGAAACACTTAAAAAAGAATAGTATTTAAAACCTATTTCGTCCGTGGAGTAAAAATTGGATTCATCAATAACGTCAAAACTATTCGGATTTTCAAAGGTTAATTTTATTAAACTTGCATTTTATAATGCCCTAGAATTATTTCCAAATGGCTATTTTGTTTATTTGCAAGAAAATTGATAGAATTGACGTCAAAATAAATACCGTCAGCAACTCATATTTCTATTTCTTTTAACCTGAGTTTGACGTAACTCTTCTTTGCTAAATTGTTACGTCGAACACAGGTTATTAATTTATAATATAAAATTTATAGTTCAAATGAAATCAAATAATACCTATCAACTTTGTCCATTTTATCCCAATTTTTGTTTATGTAAATTTCTATTTTATCAAATTCTGAAGCGTCAGATGGAGGAGGATATATATAGTTATATGTTAAGTTGAAGCTAATTTTAGCTATATTTCTTTTCATTATACTTTTTGAAAGTAACAATAATGTTTTTCTTAAATCATCATCATCCAAATCCCTCTTTTTGTCATGTTTTTCCAAAAGATTAACCAAATCTCCTAAATGTTCAATTCCAAGTAAACCATAAGTTTGTTTGTTATTAGATAATATACTTAATATTTTTTCAATATTTTTATTTTCTTTTTTTTCCATTAATTATAAAATCTCAATTTACCTATTAGTATTCCATTTCTATAATAATCTATTGTGTACCCATACGACCAATCAGAGGCGACAGTTCTGGCATTATACTTAATATTTCCATTAATTAAGAATTTCACATTAGGAGAAGAAGTGTTTTGCCATGGTATATTATATTTTTGCTGTATCAAATCTTTGTATTGATTAAAAGACCTATTATTAATTGCATAATTTGGGACGCTATTTGGGTTGGTTATATTAGAGTAATTTATTTTATCACTGGCATATGTTGTAGATGATGAGTTAGCAGCGTTTAAATTGGTTGCCGTGGCCACAAAGATATGAGCAAGATAAATATAATAATTAGGATTGGTTAAAGCATCGGCCCACATATCTTTTAATCCAGAAAAATAATCTCCTGCTGCTATAGCTATTTGGCCTTCAGAAGGGATTCCATTCAAATACACTAAATTTGCCGCAGCAGTATATATGGTAATTTTGTCTTGAAAATCGGAAAGAGCGTTTGCTTTTATGACATACTCAATACCTAAATTATTAGTTCTTAATGCGCTATAAAAAACCAATTTGTCATTAATACCATAATGAGGCGTTAGATTATATTCCCCAATTTGTATTTGATTGGTGCCAATACTATATAAGGAAAGATCTAATAATGCGTTACTTTTGTATTTAGCTATTAAATAAAGTTCAATAGGGTTTCCTGTAATAGGGTTTTCTATGTTATTGATATAGCTTGTTACTTCATATTCATCAAAATTTACCTGATAGCCGTTATACCAAGATTCAATTGAGGCAAGAGCAAATGCCTTCATTTCCATATTTGGATTGTTTCCCAAAAACGATTTAATTATATTTGCTTCAGTATCGTTCTCAAAAAGCCATAGTAATTGGTTATAAGAGAGTGTACTATCAAGCAAATCATTGATGTCATTGGCAATAATATCTTCTCCACAATCATTTGTTTGACAATTAGGTGGCAACGTAATACCTGTGTCCACACCGTCATTGCCTCCGTAGGGTGGGTTGCTCGCATTTGGTCCTCCTGTGTCCGTTTGTCCTCCGGTAGTGCCTCCACCACCAGACTCTCCATCACATGTTGTAGTTGGGGTTGCCTGAACTATCCAAGTTGAATATGGTGGGTTTCCACCAGCGGTTTCATAGTTACAGCTTCCAGCCTGGCCTGCTCCTGAATGTTCGCCCGTATAGCAATCATGTTTAATTTCGACGAAATTATACTCGTAACTTTCCTCACATCTATTGGCATACAATCCTGAAACGCTTTCAATATCGATTTCTTGAAAACCAATGACCTCAAAGCTGTTTTCTTCGTTGTTAAGTCCATCGGGAAAGAGATATGTAATTAAGTACGCACTGTATTCGGTATCTGACGTTTTTTTTGATAGAATTAAGTTTTCTATGATGTTTGCTTCACTCTCATGAGGTCTTTCAATGTAAAAGGAATAGGACTCCTTTGTGCCGTTTGGTGCTGCTATATAGGTTACCCTATCTTTAAAAATGGTAAAATCATCTGTTTCTAAAATTTCTCCCTTTGATACGTATACTCCTTTCTTGTTCTTTTGCGCAGACAGAGTATTTAGTTTGTTAAAAAGAAGGGCGTTTTTTTTTATAAAACTGAAATTATTATGGATAACGGTAAAATTCAGCTCTTGATTTTCAGAATCAAGAGTTATATCGTTCTCCTTTTCACAACTTGTGCTAACTAATATTGTAAATAGTAATAGAGCTGCAGTTTTGATCCATTTTCTAAAATTTGAAGTCATAATGAAAAAATTAAGTTGATACACCGTTACTATATACAAAGTGAAATTTTATTATGGTTACGGGGAAACCGTAATGCTGTTACGGTAAAACCGTAGTGTTGAAGGAAGACGCGGTTTTAGAGCTCAATAAAAAAGATCAAATACATGAAATATTTTATAAGGTTTAAACTAAATGGTATTTTCTTTGGATTTTTTTCCTTTTTTCAAAGCAACCTTTTCGAAATCTATGCATCTTATAAAGGAACTTAAAAACTACAAAAAGCATGAAAAAAATGAATTTAATGATGAAATCTTTACTAGTATTTACCGCACTGTTTATGGTAGGTTGTAACAACGATGACGGTATTGTATGCCCAGAAGCTTTAACGGGCGAATTAACAGCTGCTGAAACTGAATTTTCAGGACAATGGGTGTTCAGCGGATTGGTTGCTGAAGATGCATTAGATATTACTGATGATAAAACAGATAACCCAGATAAAGATTTGTATGCTCAGTATTCTGACTGTCAACGCGATTTGTTATATACGTTTATGGCCAATAGAGGTTATGAATTTAAACAAGGCCATACTGCTGCTGCAGATTGTGATGGAAAACAAAGTGTAATGGGAACTTGGAGCCTTACAGACAAAGTCTTGACTTATGTTTCTGGCTGTTCTACGCAAACAGTTGAAATAGAATTGAATGATGAAAAGGATGCCTTCACTTATAAGGCCTTAGTGAATATTCGTGAGGTTAATGGACTTATCAGAAACACAAAAGTGACATTTACCTTTGAAAAAATACAAGGGTAATTACATACTTGATGCAAGTAAAAAAAGCGGATTTAATAATCCACTTTTTTTTTGTTTATTACTCACTGCTATTATGCCGAAGGGTTAGGGATCACCTTATGAACCTCTTCAATAGCATCTAAAACATCCTGATTTAGTGTCAAATTGATGCTTTCTATGTTTTCTTTAAGTTGCGTCATGTTGGTAGCGCCTATAATATTACTCGTTACAAAGGGCTGCTGTGTTACAAATGCTAAAGACATTTGTGATAAAAGTAAATTGTGTTCCTCAGCAATTTCCAGATAGCGTTTGGTTGCTTCTGTACATGAGGAACTGCTGTATCTTGCAAATCGGGTAAAACGATTCAATCGACTATCTTTTGTGTCTTCACCTTTTATATACTTGCCTGATAAAACGCCACATCCTAAAGGAGAATAGGCCAAAAGTCCGATATCTTCTCGCATGGCTATTTCTGCCATATCGCCTTCAAATAGTCGATTGAGTAAAGAGTACGCATTTTGCACGGTAAGCATTCTTGGCAAATCGTGTTTTTTAGATTCCTCTAAATAACGCATGGTTCCCCAAGCTTTTTCATTTGAAATACCGATGTGTCTTACCTTTCCAGATTTTATAATGCCATCAAACGTGTGGAGTATTTCCTTAAAATTATCCTGCCATGCTTCCTCTTCATGTTTATAATCGCGAATTCCCAAAGTGTTCGTGTTGCGTTCTGGCCAATGTAGTTGATAGAGATCTATATAATCCGTTTTTAAACGCCTCAAACTGTTATTGACGGCGTCTTCCAAAGCTTCCGGACTAAACCCATTTGTTCTTATGTGTGCAGTATATTCGCCAGGGCCAGCAATTTTAGAGGCTAAAACAACCTTGTTTCGGTTACCGGTTTTTTCAAACCAATTGCCAATAATCCGTTCTGTATCAGCATAAGTTTTTGCTTCAGCGGGTACTGGATACAATTCTGCGGTATCAAAAAAGTTAATGCCTTGGTCTAAAGCGTAGTCCATTTGTTCAAAACCTTCAGCTTGGGTGTTTTGAAGTCCCCAAGTCATGGTTCCTAAACACAATTTGCTGACTTTAATATCGGTATGTGGAAGTGTGGTGTATTTCATGGCTATGCCCTTTAAAATTGGGGCTGGTTTTTGAGTGTGATTCTTATGAAGTTCAAAGATAAAAAAAACCTTTCAGCTGTGAGGGACTGAAAGGTTTCTAATGTTGATGATGTTTTATTTTGATAAATAGGGTTTCGACTGCGCTCAACCTGACATTGGGTTTCGACTGCGCTCAACCTGACATGAGGTTTCGACTGCGCTCAACCTGACATAATGATTCGATTGTTCCCTATGATATTCGTTATTAATCGTTTAATAATTTTGAAATCTCATCTAATTTTGGGGTCAAAATCACTTCAATACGTCGGTTTTTAGCTTTGCCTTCACTAGTATCATTGGAAGCGATTGGTGCATATTCACCGCGTCCTGCTGCTGTTAAGTTTTCAGGATTGATTGCTGGATTTTCTCTCAAAATTTGAACAATTGCCGTAGCACGTTTCGTTGATAAGTCCCAGTTACTATTCATAACACCAGTACCCGTATAAGGGTCGTTGTCTGTGTGGCCTTCAATTAAAATAGCGATTTCAGGGTTTTCCGCTAAAACAGCTCCCAACTGATTTACAGCTTGTTTGCCATTGGTGCCTACAGCCCAGCTGCCAGATTGGAACAATAATTTATTTTCCATAGATACATACACTTTCCCGTCACGCTGTTCTACTGTTAACCCCTTACCTTCAAAATTTGTTAGGGCTTTTGAAATGGCATTTTTAAGTTTGTTCATTGCTGCATCTTTTGAAGCAATAACACTTTCGAGCTCTGCAATTCGTTGTGAACGCGCTTCCATATCTTGTTTTAGCTTTTCCAAACGTGCGTTTTCAGTTGCAAGTGCTTGTTCCTTTGCTTCTAAACGCGCTAATAATTCTCTGTTCTTTTTAGAATTTTCGGCAATTGCAGATGAACTATTTTGCTCTAAAGCCTCATATGATTTTTGTAGATTATCAAGATTGGTTTTAGCGGCGTCATAATCTCTTTGTAATTGGTTGCGCTTTGCCGTGGTATCATCATAATCTCTCTGTAGTTGCGACAGCCTATTTTGAGAAATGAGCAAATCTTTTTTAAGATCGGCATTCTCATCAGAAACTTTTCTATTCTCTTTCCTAAGAGAAGCATATTTACTCTCTAAATCAGTGTAGAGTTTTTTAGACACACAAGACGTTGTCAATACAAGTGTCAATGCTATAAGGGACAATTTCTTAATCATGTTTATTATTTTTATTGTTAGTTTTTTTAAGGTGATATTTATCGTGAAACTACAGATCAATGCTCAATCTCAAGCAATATTGGGCAGTGGTCGCTATGAACGGCGTCCGACAAGATAACGCTGCGTTTCAATCGTTCTTGTAATGGAGCATTCACTAAGGCATAATCCAATCGCCAACCTTTGTTTCTTGCTCTTGAATTGGCTCTATAGCTCCACCAAGTATAGTGGTCAGGTTCTTTATTAAAATGTCTGAAAGAATCTATAAAACCACTGTTCAAGAAATTCCCTATCCATTTGCGTTCTACAGGAAGAAACCCAGAGACGTTAGAAAGTCCTTTCGGATTATGAATGTCTATTTCTTCGTGACAAATGTTATAATCGCCCAAAATAATGAGGTTAGGAATTCTCGTTTTCAGATCGTCTACATACGCCTGAAACATATCCATATAATCAAATTTGTGCTGTAAACGCGCATCATTAGTGCCTGAAGGCAAATACAAGCTCATAACTGAGACACCTTCTTTCCCAGGGGCACTCGGTGGGAAATCGGCGCGTATATTTCGTCCTTCAAAATCCATAGATGGAATCCCTGTGCCATATTCAACATGGTCTGGCTTAATCTTACTCAGAATGGCAACGCCACTATAACCTTTTTTTTGAGCACTAAACCAATAGTGATATTTATAGCCAGCATCTTCAAAAAGCTGGACGTCAACTTGCTCTTTCATGGCTTTTATTTCTTGCAGACAAAGAACATCTGGATTGGCACTTTTTAACCAATCTATAAAACCTTTATTGAGTGCTGCGCGAATGCCATTAACATTGTAAGAAATAATTTTCATTTGGATACTATCAATAGTTGGGGTAAAGTGCAAAGATTAAGCTTCCCTTTTGAATAGGCTATTTATTAGGCTGTTGTTTATACTTTGTACTTGATTAATCGGCTAAATTAAATAATACTGTACTTTTATACGATAATTTTAAAGGCATTTTAACGATTGAACCGTTGCTGCCTTTAGAAGTTAATTCAACTCATGAAAATTGCTGTTGCTCTTGTTTTCTTTTTAACCTGTTGTTGTGTGTATGCACAGCAACCAACGTCTAATTATCGGACAAAGAAAATGGCAGTCAAAGCGTTAATTGAAATTGATTCGGTAAGCATCAACTCGAGTCAGTTCAGTTTAAAAACGAAGGATGGAATTATACTTGACAGCTCTTATTACAGCATCGATTTTTCTAAAGCGCTCTTGACCTTTAAAAAACAGGTAGCTACTGACTCTGTAATCATCGATTACCTAAGGTATCCAAATTTTGTTACCCGTAAATATTTTCAGCTGGACGAGAAGATTATTGTGGATAATACTGATAATATGCAGCAATTATATCGACTGCAACAATCCACCCTAAATAAAAATTTCACCCCTTTTGATGGGTTGACAACTTCGGGAAGTATTTCCAGAGGCGTAACTATTGGGAGCAATCAGAATTCGGTATTGAATAGCGAATTGGATCTACAAATCTCCGGTAAGTTGAGTGATAAAGTGTCTCTGCGAGCCTCCATTCAGGATGCTAATATTCCTTTGCAGGAAAGTGGCTATTCGCAACGATTGGACGAATTTGATCAGGTTTTTATTGAATTGTTCAGCGACGATTGGCGCATTAGGGCAGGGGATATTGATTTGGAGAATACCAACTCCTATTTTGCGAGTTTCAGTAAACGTGTTCAAGGTTTGTTGGTGGATGTCAATTTGGAAAATGACGCTTCAAAAACCAATCTTTTTGCTGCTGGGGCTTTGGTGCGCGGGCAATTTACGACAAGTCAATTTACAGCTCAAGAAGGCAATCAGGGACCTTATAAGCTGCGCGGCCCAAATAATGAATTGTATGTATTGGTGGTTTCTGGCAGCGAAACGGTTTACGTGAATGGAACTCCAATTAAACGGGGTGAAAATCAGGATTACATCATCGATTATAACGCGGGAGAAATTATTTTTAATGCGACGTTTCCTATAACTTCAGAAATGCGAATTACCGTAGATTACCAATTTAGCGAACGTAATTTTTCACGATTTACAGTGTTTGGTGGTGGCGGGTTTCAAACTGAAAAATTCAAGATTGGCGCTTCGGTTTATTCTGAAGTAGATTCTAAAAATCAGCCTTTACAGCAAAACTTATCGCCAGAGCAAGTACAAATTCTCGCCAATGCAGGGGATGATCCTACTTTAATGGTGGCGCCATCAGGTGTGCCGGAAGGGTATAATAAAAATCGGATTTTGTATCGAAGAGACGTTATTGATGGGGCTGAAGTTTACGTGTTTTCAAGTAACCCTGAAGATGAGTTGTACAGTGTAAAGTTCCGATTGGTTGGCGAAAATCAAGGGGATTATGTCTTGGCGAATAGCAATGCGGTTTCCAATATTTATGAATATGTATCACCAATTTCCGGCGTGCCTCAAGGTAATTATGCGCCCATTGTTAAATTAATTGCCCCTACAAAATTACAAGTTGCTGTAGTGAACGGCAACTATCAACCGACAGATCGAACGGAAATCTATTTTGAAGCTGCAGGAAGTAAGACCGACTTGAATCTTTTTTCTGATATAGACGATGCGAATAATGATGGTTTTGCTGGAAAACTCCGTGTAAGACAAGATATTACCAAATCAGATAGTTTATGGAATCTTTCGGCAATTCTTGATGCAGATGTTATTCAGGAAAATTTTAAAACCATTCAACGTTTATATGACGCCGAATTTAGTAGAGATTGGAACTTGGAAACGCCTATTGGAAATCAAAATTTGTTGACTGCCGGTCTCGAACTTTTCAATCCGAAGAAAGGATTTGCATCCTATAAATTTGAACATCTTAGATATTCTGATCAATTTAATGGGAACCGCCACAGTGCATTTGCAAGCTTAAGATTTGGAAATTGGCAAGTGTTTACCAATACAAGCATTCTAAACAGTGAAAGTAACAGCTCAGAATCTACATTTTTAAGAACATTTAATAGGGTATCCTATAATTTCAAAAAGCAGTGGGTGGGTACAAAAATTGCTGCGGAAGATAATGAGCAACGCAATATCATAACCAATCAATTAACGGCATTGAGTCAGCGCTTTAAATCGGCAGAAGTGTTTTACGGCCTTGGAGATAGCACCAAAGTATTCGCGGAAGTAGGTTATAAACATCGTGTCAATGACAGTTTAAGAAATAATAATCTCGAAAAAGTAAGTAGTTCCAACACCTATTATCTCAAATCTAAAATTATACAAAATGCATCAACCGACTTAGGAGTTTATGTCAATTATCGCACATTAAAATCTGCTGATAAAGCAATTAAAGATGAGCAGTCCTTAAACTCGCGAGTGATTTTTAATAAGCAACTCTTTGATCAAATGGTCCAATGGAACACCGTTTATGAAACCAACGCAGGCAGTCTGCCTCAACAGGATTTTACATATGTGAATGTTGAACCTGGCCAAGGTGCCTACACGTGGATTGACTATAACAATAACGGTGTCCAGGAACTTAATGAGTTTGAAATTGCACAGTTTCAAGATCAGGGGGAATATATCCGCGTGTTGCTGCCTAATCAAGTATTCGTTAAAACGCATCAAAACAGATTGAGCCAAACCATTACCATAAATCCGCAGCAATGGGCGGTGAGTGAAACGAATGCCAAGAAATTCTGGTCTCACTTTTATAATCAAACTTCGTATTTGGTAGATCGAAAAATAAACAGAGAGGAGAACACTTTTGATCTCAACCCGTTTGCAGATGCTGATGACAGACAATTGGCATTGAATAAAAGTGTCCGAAATGTCCTGTTTTTCAATCGAGGGAAGCAGCACTTCACCACTTCATATACATTTTTAACCAATACGGCAAGAACGCTACTTTCTATAGGATTTCAGGAAAGTAAGTTGAAAAGTCATCAGCTTAATTTTAATCATAAGTTTGCCCAAAGTTGGTTGTTAAATGTGAAAGGCAGCTTAGAAGAAAATGAGAGTTTGAGTGAGAATTTTGTCTCTCGGAATTATCAAATTGAGGAAACCCGCGTAAAGCCAAAACTGTCTTATCTTCTGAATGATAATGTGCGTTTTGACATGTTTTATCAATACACCTCAAAAGACAACACCATTGGTAATCTGGAGCGTTTGCTCCAAAATAATTTAGGATTTTCATTCACTTATAATACCGCTCAAAAATTAGGGCTCACGGGTGAAATCAATTTTTTTGACAATGCTTTCGACGGAAATTCAAACACCCCAATTTCTTACCAAATGCTTGAAGGTTTACAGCCTGGCAAAAATTTCACCTGGACCTTATTAGCGCAGAAAAAATTGACGGCATTTTTAGATTTAAATTTTAATTATTTCGGTCGTAAAACAGAAACATCAAAGACGATCCATACGGGCACTATTCAGTTAAAAGCATATTTTTAGAACTTGACAGTTATCATGGATATCCATATATAATTTTTGTAGCTTTGTCGAAATCATGTCAAAGTTACTCGCCATATTTTATGCCACCTTGATCGGTTTTCAAAGTTTGAATATCAGCTTTGAAGATGCGTCAAAGCTGAGTGCGCTTATAGAACATGCAACTTACCATCAAGAGACGTATGGCGATTCATTCGCGCAATTTATATCTGAACATTATGGTGCATCGTTAGTACAACATGAAAATGAGCATTCAGAACACGAAAATCTTCCTTTTAAGCATGACGGTCATAATAGCTGTCAAGTCCATACAAATTTCACGTTATTACACTTTGATATTTTAAAGCCTTACGAGACGTTTACTGAAATTCCTTTCAACTTCTTCTACAAGGAAAGCACATCTTTATTTGAGAAACCGTCTGTGTTTCAACCGCCACAACTGGCATAATTGCTATGATTTTAAGTTATTATAAATAAGCCGTTTCTCTATGGCTTAAAACACTTTACGCATACATTATGTTAGAAAACATTATTAAATTTAGTTTAAGGAATAAGCTGATTATTCTACTATTTATGGGATTTGTAGTGGGTTTTGGAATTTACTCCTTAACAAAAATCTCCATTGGTGCCGTTCCGGATATCACCAATAATCAAGTGCAGGTCATCACCACGTCGCGCAACTTATCCACTCAAGACGTTGAACAGTTTATTAGTTATCCGATAGAATTGGAAATGGCGAATCTACCCGGCGTTGTGGAGATTCGATCCATCTCAAAATTCGGACTTTCAGTTGTTACCATCGTTTTTGAAGATGACATGGGCACTTACTTGCCACGACAATTGATTGCCGAAAAGATAAAATCCGCATCCGATAAAATCCCTGAAGGTTTTGGGACACCGGAAATGGGTCCAATTACCACAGGACTGGGAGAAATCTACCAATATATCTTAGATGTGAAACCCGGGTATGAAGACCGGTATAGCATTACAGAATTGCGCACCATTCAAGATTGGATTGTCAAACGGCAATTGTCTGGAATTCCGGGGGTCGTGGAGGTCAATACGTGGGGAGGCTTTTTAAAGCAATATGAAGTGGCCATCAATCCGCAGCAATTGACTGCCATGAACATTTCAATCTCCGAACTATACGAGGCGCTCGAAAAAAATAATAGTGTTGCGGGTGGTGGCTATATTGAAAAGACCAATCAGGCTTTCTTTATTAGAGGGGAAGGCTTGATCAGTTCCTTAGAGGATATTGAAAATATTGTGGTTAAAAACGATGGTGTGCCGACCTTGATTAAGGATGTCGCTACCGTTGGTTTTGGAAGTGCCACACGTTTTGGAGCCATTACTGGAAATGGTGAAGGGGAGAAAGTTTTGGGTCAGATCATGATGATTAAGGATGGCGACTCTAAGAAAATCATTGAAGCGGTAAAGGATCGGGTGGCGTCTATTGAAGAAACTTTACCTGAAGGTGTCTATATCAATGCGTTTTTAGAACGTACAGAACTTATTGACAAAACCACATTTACCGTAGCGGAAAACTTAATTTTAGGCTCTCTCATCGTCATTTTTGTAGTCGTCTTATTATTGGGAAATTGGCGTTCAGGCCTAGTAGTCGCCTCAGTGATTCCGTTAAGTTTGCTATTTGCCATTTCTCTGATGAATGTCTTTGGAGTAGATGCCAATTTAATGAGCCTCGGGGCTATTGATTTCGGAATTATCATTGATGGGTCGGTAATTATTGTAGAATTTATTGCCTTTCAAATCACCACCCAAAGTGCCAAAATAAAAGGACTCACTAAAATCGATCAGCAGGCGGGAATTGATGATATTACGTTAAAAAGTGCCTCTAAAATGATGAATTCTGCCATATTTGGGCAGCTCATCATTCTCATCGTCTTTATCCCTATTCTGTCCTTAAGTGGAGTGGAAGGCAAAATGTTTAAGCCCATGGCTATGACCTTTAGTTTTGCCTTAGTAGGGGCCATGATTTTTTGTCTTACTTATGTTCCCGTAGTATCCTCAATGTTTTTGAAGGCCACTAAACAAAGCGAAACCAATATTTCGGCTCGCTTAATGCGCTTTTTAAACAAAAAATACCGACCAGTAATCCATTGGGCATTGTTAAACACACGCATTGTCATTGGAGTGTCAGTGGTGTTGTTGGTATTAAGTGGCTGGATTTTTAGTAGGATGGGAGGCGAGTTTGTACCTACGCTCGATGAAGGTGATTTTGTGATCCAACCCGTTTTAAAGACGGGAACCTCATTAAGTAAAACCATTGAAATCACTACTAAAATAGAGCAGATTTTACTCGATAATTTTCCTGAAGTAGAACAGGTGGTCACGCGTATTGGTGCTGCCGAAGTGCCTACTGACCCAATGTCTATGGAAGAAAGTGATGTGATTATAAAATTAAAACCAAAGAGTGAATGGGTATCGGCGAGTTCTAAAAATGAATTGGCCGATAAATTTAAGGAAGCCCTTCTCGTCATCCCAGGAATGGACGTAGAGTTTACCCAACCGATAGAAATGCGTTTTAATGAGTTGATTACGGGAGTGAGGGCAGATGTAGCGATTAAAGTTTTTGGTGAAGACCTATCCGTTTTAGCGCGCAAGGCGGAGGAAATTAGTGGGCTGATTCAAGACGTTGAAGGTGCTTCAGATATTATTGTGGAAAAAGTAGAAGGCTTACCACAAATGAGCGTCAACTTTAATCGGGCCAAAATTGCACGTTACGGATTGAATATTGCTGATTTGAACCAACTTATTTCTGCTGGATTTGCTGGCGGCATTGTGGGGAGTGTGTTTGAAGGCGAAAAACGATTTGATTTGGTGGTCCGGCTCGAAGCCTCCAAACGGAAAAATTTGGAAAGTCTTCAGAATCTGTATGTAGATACCCCCAATGGCGGTAAAATTCCGTTGAGTGAATTGGCCGAGATTAGTTATAGCACTGGTCCTGCCAAAATATCGAGAGATGATACCAAGCGTCGCATTGTGGTTGGTGTCAATGTGAGAAACAGAGATTTACAGTCTGTTGTTGATGAGGTTCAGGCGCTTATTGAAACAAATGTAAAACTCCCTGCTGGGTACAGCATCACGTATGGAGGGCAGTTTGAGAATTTACAAAGTGCCAAGGCGAGGTTATTAGTGGCGGTTCCTATTGCGTTGTTATTAATTTTTATTCTATTGTATTTTGCCTTCCATTCCGTTAAAGATGCCTTATTGATTTATACGGCAATTCCACTTTCGGCAGTTGGGGGGATATTATTTTTATGGCTTCGCGATTTACCGTTTAGTATTTCAGCAGGTGTCGGGTTTATTGCGCTTTTCGGAATTGCAGTGCTTAACGGGATTGTGTTGATAGAACATTTTAAAGAACTCAAAAGTGAAGGCATGACCAATATTGAAGAACGTATCAAAAGAGGAACGCAAGAACGGTTAAGGCCGGTATTATTGACCGCTTCAGCGGCGGCACTAGGGTTTTTGCCAATGGCTATTTCTACCAATGCTGGAGCAGAAGTGCAACGTCCGTTAGCCACCGTCGTCATTGGTGGTTTGATTAGTGCAACCATTCTAACTCTAGTTGTATTGCCGGTACTGTACGCTTGGGTGGAAAAGAAAAAAGATCTGAAAATGAAAAAATCAGGAGTGATTACTTTACTAGCGCTGATGTTGACTTTCAATATGAATGCTCAAGAACAACCGATGACTATTGAAGAAACCATTAACATCGCCATTGAAAATAACGCCGGCCTAAAAGCCTCTTCCTTGCAAATTGAGGAAACTGATGCTTTAGTTGGAAGTGCTTTCAGCTTCGATAAAACCGAAATATTCTATAAACATGAGAATGATGCGGGTGCCAATGAAGCTTTAAAAGTGTTTGGGGTTTCTCAAGATTTTAAGTTTCCTACCGTCTATTTTGCCGATAGAAACGTTAACAGGTCTAAGGTTGGCTTGCAAGAGTCGGCACACGCTATTAAGCTTCAACGTTTGAAAAAGGAAGTGTATGCGGCCTATTATAATCTGAGTTACGCTAAAAACAAATCAGAATCTTATCGGTTTTTAGACAGTTTATACCAAAATTTTGCCAAGGCTGCCAAGCGCCGATTTGAATTGGGAGAAACTAATTATTTAGAAATGATCACCGCTCAATCCAAACAAAAACAATTGGAAACCTTGTATAGGCAAGCGCAGCAACAAGAAGTCATTTATAAGGCACAGTTACGGAAAATTGTTCAAGTGGAAGACATAACTGTCAATGAGGATGCTTTACAGAAATTGGAACTCAACCCACAAGCGCTCAATGCCAATGTTGGTTTACTGTATTATGACGCATCCAAAACATTCTATGAGGCTAAATTGCAACAGGAAAAACAAAGTTTACTCCCTGATATAACGCTCGAATATCAACAAGGTGCCAATGATGGCTTTAATAATGACTTTGTGGGTTACCAAGTGGGATTAAAGATTCCTTTGTTGTTTTCGGGTAATTCCTCAAAAATAAAAGCGTCAAAACTTGCTCAAGAAATTGTTGAAGAGCAGCAACAGGACTATCAAACCAAATGGGAAGCTGAAAAAGAGGCATTATACGCCCAATTGCAGCAGTATCGTGAAGCTGTGTTGTACTATGAAACCCAAGGCAAGCAGTTGTCAGAAGAAATTATAAAAACAGCAGAACGCACGCTTAAAGAGGGCGAGATTGATTTTTTCCAATACATTTTAAGTGTGGAGACTTCAAAAGATATCGAAATGACTTATTTGGATAATCTTAATGCCTATAATCAAACTATAATTGCAATCAATCATCTAATTTTAAACTAATGAAACAGCTATATATCTTATTTGTTTTCACGCTTTTTATGGCCTGTGGAAATAATAAAAACGAAGAAAAAACAGAAGAGTCGAAAGTGGCGACCAATGCACTGGTCATCACCAAAGCCCAATTTGAAGGAGAAAAAATGACTTTTGGCAGCATTGCCGAACATGAATTTAATACGACTATTAAGGTCAACGGCATGATTGATGTGCCCACCCAAAACAAATCGAGTGTGAGCACATTTATCGGCGGTTACGTGACCAAAAATCCGCTATTGGTGGGCGATGAGGTTAAGAAAGGGCAATATCTGCTCACTTTAGAAAACACAGAGATTGTGGAAATACAGCAGGAATATGCCGAGGTAGCTGAACAGCTCAATTTCTTGAAGTCGGAATTTACCCGTCAAAAGACGCTTTATGATGAAAATATCACCTCACAAAAGAACTTTTTAAAGGCTGAAAGCACTTATAAAAGCAGTTTGGCACATTACAACGGCTTAAAAAAGAAGTTGCAAATGATGAACCTTAATCCGGCATCAGTAGAAAAAGGAACTATTAGCTCCAGTATTAATCTATACGCTCCCATTGATGGATTTGTAACTAAAGTTAACATCAGCAACGGGACTTACGTGTCGCCGTCAGATATTATAATGGAAATTATTGATACAGAGCATATTCATTTAGAATTATCAGTTTTTGAAAAGGATATTCTTAAAATTAAGAAAGGTCAGCCTATCAACTTTAGAATTCCAGAAGCATCTGATAGCATTTACAAAGCAGAAGTGCATTTGGTTGGGACCACAATTGATCCTGAAAACAGACGTGTGGTGGTTCACGGCCATATAGAGAATGACCACACCGCATTTATTGTAGGTATGTTTGCAGAAGCTTACATTGTTGTGGGCGCTTCTAAAGGAATGGCTTTGCCCAAAACCGCAGTAATTCAGCAAGAAGATGATTTTTATGCACTCGTGTTGGAGCGCGAAACCGCAAATGGCTATGAGTTCAAACAAGTGAAATTAGATGTAGGAAGTGAAACTGAAGATATGCTGGAAGTGTTAAATTCAGTATCTTTAAAAAATAAAAAAATTGTTACGGATGGTACCTATATGCTGCTCAACGACGCAGATGAGGGTGGACATTCACACTAAAATATAGTTATGGCAGAACATTCTAATGATACCCATGATCATTCTCACGATCATAATGGTATTTTCGGTAAACGTACAGAATTATACTTCTCTTTGCTGTGCGGCGTTTTTCTATTAATAGGGTTTTTAATTAAAACTTTCGGATCCGAAACACAATCCATATGGATGTACCTCACGCCATTTCTAATTTCTTATGCATTTGGAGGGTACTTTATTACTATTGAAGCATTCGAAAAAATTAAAAGAGGCGGCTTTGAAATTGACTTTTTAATGATTGCAGCAGCTATTGGTGCTGCCTATATTGGAAGTTGGGCTGAAGGCGCATTGTTATTGTTTTTGTTCAGTTTAGGGCACGCTTTAGAAAGTTATGCCATGAACAAGGCTAAAAAATCAATTGAAGCATTAGGAGATTTAACGCCTAAAACAGCGTTGGTGAAGCGTGACGATAAAATTGAAGAAGTTGCCATTGAAGAATTGAAAATCAATGACATTATTGTGGTTAAACCACATTCTAAAATCTCTGCGGATGGCGTAATTATTAGTGGAAGTAGTGCTATTAATCAAGCGCCTATTACGGGAGAAAGTATGCCTATTGATAAAACCGCGATTGCGTCGACTCATAATCTTCCAGATTTTAAAGATATTGATGCCGCTCACGTCGTTTTTACAGGAACCATTAATGGCGATGGAAGCATTGAAGTGCTTGTGATGAAATTGAGTAAAGATTCCACCGTAGCACGACTCGTCAAGATGGTAAGCGAGGTAGAAACTCAAAAGTCGCCGACACAGCGCATGACCAAGAAGTTTGAAAAATGGTATGTGCCTATCGTTATTTTGGTGGTGATTATACTATGTTTTGCTTACGTAGTGGTGGATGAACCTTTTGGTGACAGTTTGTATCGTGCCATCACGGTATTGGTGGCAGCAAGTCCATGCGCCTTAGCAATTTCAACACCGAGTGCTGTTTTAAGCGGAATTGCGAGAGCAGCACAAAAAGGGGTGTTGATCAAAGGTGGGAAAGCGTTGGAAGATTTAGGATCCATCACCACCATCGCTTTTGATAAAACAGGAACACTTACTGAAGGCAAACCGAAACTCACCAATGTAGTGCCTTACAAATACACAGAAACTGGTTTGGCGCGTCTTGTTTTTGAAGTGGAAAGCTTGAGTAATCATCCGTTGGCAAGGGCCATTGCAAAAGATTTACAATTGCTTTATGTGATGGAACATGAGAATATGGCATCAAATGTTACTGCCATTCAAGGAAAAGGAATCAGTGCTACTTTTAAAGAAAAACCTGTATTTATAGGGAATGAAAAATTAATGACCGATGAAGGCATGACCATCGCTCCTGATTTGCTTTTAGAGATGCAGGAGATGCTGTTGGGAGGTCATACGGCCATGTTAGTGGCGTATGATAAGGAAGTTGTTGGATTGATTAGCGTAATGGATATTCCAAGGGCAACGGCTGTTAGTACGTTGAAAAAATTAAAGGCCATCGGTATAAAACGAATGGTAATGCTTACTGGAGATCATCAAAATGTGGGAGATGCAATTGCCAAACGTATTGGATTGACTGAAGCGCGAGGTAATTTATTACCAGAAGACAAGGTGGAAGCTGTTAAAAAATTAATGCAACGCGATGGTAAGATCGCAATGGTTGGTGATGGCGTTAACGATGCACCTGCAATGGCATATAGCACTGTGAGTGTTGCTATGGGCGCTGCTGGAAGTGATGTGGCATTAGAAACAGCTGATGTAGCCTTAATGTCTGATAAAATTGAAATGTTGCCTTTTGTTATTGGTTTGAGTAGAGCTTCCAAACGAATTATCACCCAAAATATTTGGATCAGTATGGGCGTAGTGGCGCTATTGGTTCCTGCTACTATTCTAGATCTTACAAGTATCGGATTGGCAGTGGCTTTCCATGAAGGTTCCACTTTGGTAGTCGTTATTAACGCGCTGAGGTTGTTGGTGTATTCTGAGGATAAATAAGGAATTCAACTACATACAATAACTGAAGTTATTAAACAAAAATCCCAAAATCCATTATAATAGGATTTTGGGATTTTATATGTATAGACTTGAAATTCCTGTAACTACGGAAGTTTACATTTTTTTCAACCACGTTTTCATATCAACTTCTTGTTTGATAATCTCACGTAAATCTTCAATTTTTACTCGTTTTTGCTCCATAGTGTCTCTATGACGGATAGTTACCGTTTGGTCTTCTAAAGTGTCATGATCTACTGTGATACAAAACGGTGTACCGTTAGCATCCTGTCTTCTATAACGTCTGCCTACCGCATCTTTTTCATCATAAGTGACATTGAAATCCCATTTCAAATCGTCCATAATTTGACGTGCAATCTCTGGTAACCCATCCTTCTTAACCAATGGAAGAATAGCTGCTTTAACCGGCGCTAATACAGCTGGTAATTTTAAAACGGTTCTTGTGGTATTGTTTTCCAATTCCTCTTCAACCAAAGCATTTGAAAACACGGCTAAGAACATACGGTCTAAACCAATTGAAGTTTCCATCACGTAAGGTGTGTAGCTTTCATTGGTTTCATGGTCAAAATACTGTAGTTTTTTACCTGAAAACTCTTCGTGCTGTTTTAAATCGAAATCGGTTCTTGAATGGATGCCTTCCAATTCCTTAAATCCGAATGGGAATTTGAATTCGATATCAGTAGCAGCATCTGCATAATGTGCCAATTTTTCATGGTCATGGAAACGGTAGTTTTCAGTGCCCATACCTAAAGATAAATGCCACTTCATACGCGCTTCTTTCCAATACTCAAACCATTCTTTTTGTGTGCCTGGCTTGATAAAGAATTGCATTTCCATTTGTTCAAACTCGCGCATTCTGAAAATAAACTGTCTTGCAACAATTTCATTTCTAAACGCTTTTCCTGTTTGGGCAATTCCAAACGGAATTTTCATACGTCCTGTTTTTTGAACGTTTAGGAAGTTTACAAAAATTCCCTGTGCCGTTTCTGGACGTAAGTATAGATCCATCGCACTTTCGGCTGAAGCACCTAATTTTGTGCCGAACATCAAGTTGAATTGCTTTACTTCGGTCCAATTTCTACTCCCCGTTAACGGATCAGCAATTTCTAATTCCTCAATAAGCGCTTTCACATCAGCTAAATCTTCAGATTCCAAAGATTTTGCCATGCGTGACAAGATGGTTTTTATTTTATCATAATAGCCAACAACTCTAGGGTTGGTGGTTATAAATTCTTCTTTATTAAAAGCATCCCCAAAACGTTTGGCAGCTTTATCAACTTCCTTATCAATTTTGGCTTCTATTTTAGCGCAGTAGTCTTCTATTAAAACATCTGCACGGTAGCGCTTTTTAGAATCCTTATTGTCAATTAAAGGGTCGTTAAACGCATCCACGTGCCCTGACGCTTTCCAAGTGGTTGGGTGCATAAAAATTGAGGAGTCAATGCCCACAATGTTGTCATGCATTTGTACCATGGCTTTCCACCAGTAGTCACGTATATTTTTCTTTAATTCAGCCCCATTTTGTGCATAGTCATAAACTGCACTTAGGCCATCGTATATTTCACTGCTTTGAAACACGTATCCATATTCCTTAGCGTGAGATACAACTTTCTTAAATTGATCGTCCTGATTTGTCATGTTGCAAAAATAGAAAACCCTTCCAATTAAAGGAACGGTTTAGATGAATAAATTTTATGGGATTAGTTTAAAATAACTTGTGTGCTACCAAGTTTACGGTCTTTATGGAAAACCGAGACATAATATACGCCTTTTGTGAAAGGTTTGTCGTTTTCTTGGGCCACTATGCTAGTGCAAACATCAACAACTTTATTGTTGTAATCGATGATTTGTTTGTTGCTATAAATGAGTAGAGATTCGCCAAATTGAACAGCGCCTTTATCGGCGATCACATTATTTAACGGATTCAAAACTTGAATGTAGATTTCTTTTGCGCCTTTTTCTGCAAGTAAATTTTCAGCCAATGTAAAACATACATCAATGCGATTGGTTTGAGATGCTTTGGAGGTTTCATTGGCATTTGCGCCAGATTTGAATGCCTCTGCATGAAAGGAATTTGCCGTTAATACGGAAGCACTTTCAATCTTTTTGTGAAGCGATGCATTTGTTTTTAAAAGCGAATTGGTTGTCTTTTTCTCTTCGTTAAGAGCATTAATCGCTAATAATTTATCTCGTTTTAGATTTTCGTTTAAAGTTGTGAGGGAATCGATTGTCCTGAAAAGGGTGTTGTTTCGCGATTTAAGCTCAGAAAATTCAGATTTGAATCGGGTAAATACTGAAAAATCACTTGAAAGTATTCTTAGTTTGTCTAATGCTGATTTGGTATTCTTTTTGGCGACAAGAAGTTGTTGCGATAGCAGGTCGCTATTTTCAGTTATCTCATCGTATTTTTCGAGCATTTGAGACAACTCAATTTCGACTAACTTTTTCTCTTGATTTAAAAATTGTTGATGTGCTTTTTCAGATTCATAAGTTGTAAAACTAAGCACACTTAAAACGACAACTGCAACAATCAATGAACCAATAATGAGCTTGTAGTTAATAAATTGAGGGTTAACTATCATTATTAATTATTAAGGGAAATAAGGATTGATTTCTTAATTGACGAAATTATAGATTAAGTTTGTTCTAGTCACTTTTAATCGTTTAAATGGTAAAAAATTTGTTAAACTTATTCTTTCCTCAGATTTGTCTGTCATGTGACAACCAATTGGAAGATAATGAACTACATGTTTGTACTTCGTGCCGACATGAATTGCCATTGACAAATTTTGAAAACATTCAACAGAATGAAGTCGCCAAAATTCTCTACGGAAGAGTGCAGTTAAAATATGCATCATCACTCTTATGGTTTTCCAAAAAAGGCCTTGTCCAGCATCTGCTTCAAAACTTAAAATATAAAGGGCATGAGGAAGTTGGCGAATTTTTAGGCATTTGGTTAGGTGAAGAATTGTCAAAACTTGAGGGATTTAGGACTGTGGACGTTGTTGTTCCTGTCCCTTTACATTCCAAACGATTGCGGCAACGTGGCTATAATCAAGTTCATAAATTCGGAGCCGAGATTGCCCAAGCTTTAAATTGCGATTTTAACACGCATGTTCTTCAAAAGACAAAAGCAACCAAAACCCAGGTTTTTAAAGATCGGTTAAGACGTTGGAATAATGATGATACGGTGTTTTCTATTACAGAGTATGAAAGCTTAAAGGGAAAGCATATTTTATTGGTGGACGATATCATTACAACAGGAGCAACCATCGAAACTTGTGCAAATGCCTTGTTGAAAATTGAAGGCGTTACATTAAGTGTGGCCACTATGGCAATTGCTGAGTAATTTTTCCATTTCAACTAAATATGTCGTTAATTTGCTAAAATTTGTGTTTGGTGATGGTAAAAACCTATTATAAACTATTTCTTTTTGTTGGAATTCTTGTAACCCTTGTCAATTGTGCCAATAGAGGTACGCCTTCAGGAGGGGAAAAGGACACGCAACCACCACGAATTACAAAATCATCACCAGAAAATTATACGACTAATTTTAAGGGTAAGGAAATCAAGATCTATTTTGATGAATATATCAAGATTAAGAATGTCCAAAAACAGCTGATTATCTCGCCTCCAATGGATCCGATGCCGGATGTTATGCCTCTTGGAAGTGCGAGTAAATACATCACCATAAAAATCAACGATACCTTACAGGCTAATACAACTTATGCGTTCAATTTCGGACAAAGTATTGTAGATAACAATGAGGAAAATCCATATTCTTATTACAAATATGTGTTTTCTACGGGTAATTATATCGATTCGCTATCTGTAAAAGGTGCTATTATTGATGCCGAAAAACGTGAGCCAGAAAAATTTGTTACGGTCATGTTGTACGAGGTTGATGAGACATTTTCAGATTCGACAGTTTACAAGAAACATCCTAAATACGTGACCAACACATTAGATAGTGTGAGCACGTTTAGTATTGATAATATTAAAGCAGGTAAATACCGTTTGGTCGCTTTAAAGGATGACAATGGGAATTATACGTATCAGCAGAAATCGGATAAAATCGGGTTTTACGATAAGGAAATAACAGTGCCAACAGATTCGTTTTATGAATTGAAATTGTTTAAGGAAATCGCCGATTTCAGTGTGGAACGTCCAATGCAAGTAGCAAAACAAAAAATTGAATTTGGGTTTAGAGGTGATTATAAATCGGCCACCATTGAAATGTTAGGCGATAAGCCTGAAGGTTTTGAACACCGTATAGTTAAAGATGCTGAAAAGGACACGCTCTATTATTGGTACAAACCTAAAGTTGAAATGGATACGACTTATTTTGTTGTAAAAAATAAAATGTTTACTGATACTTTAAAACATCGGTTCAGAGATTTAAAAGTGGATTCTTTAAGCATAAAATCTTCTGTAACGAGTACGATTAATTTTGATGATGATTTTGCGATTGACGCCAATGTGCCTCTCGAAAAATTAGATGAAAGCAAGGTGTCAATTATCGACAAGGATTCAATGAATATAGCATTCCGTACAGAGTTTGATACCCTTAAAAATAGGTTTCGTTTTAAGTTTGATAAAACCGAAGCCAATACGTATAAGATTCAAATATTGCCAAAAGGGATTACCGATTTCTATGGGAATGTCAATGATACCTTAAGGTATGAGTTTAAAACCAAAAGATTTTCTGAACTTTCTGATGTGCGTGTAACGTTGGTAGACGCCGTGTATCCTGTAATTGTACAGTTGACGGATGATAAGGGCGTGGTGAAGTACGAACAATTTGCTGATGAACCACGCATGTTCGATTTCAGACATATCAATCCAGCAAAATATTATTTAAGGGTTGTTTTTGATGCGAATGGGAACCGAAAATGGGATACAGGAAATTATCTAAAAAAGATCCAACCTGAGCGTATCAGCTATAAACCGAACGTTATTGATGCAAGAACAGGTTGGGATACGGTTGAGGAATTTATTTTATTGAAAACTGATCCTGATCCGATAGAAAACTAAGTTTGTCTCTATAGGTTGTGATATCGTCTTTTTTAAGGCTCACAATTTCGATGGCTTCTTCATCAAAAGGGATGTTGTCTAACCGATTGCCCAATACATCATAAGCGGCAGAATGACCCGAATATTCATGATTGTTGTCGTCTGTGCCCACTCTGTTAACACCCACACAATAACTCATGTTTTCAATGGCACGTGCTTTTAACAACGTGTCCCAAGCAACCATCCGCGAAGCTGGCCAATTGGCAACGTAAATAAGTAAATCGTAATTTTCAACGTTTCTTGACCATACGGGGAATCTCAGATCATAACAGATAAGCGGGCAAATTTTCCAGCCTTTATAATCTACAATAAGTTTTTTGTCACCCGCGGTATAGACTTTGTCTTCACCCGCAAGCGTGAACGTATGGCGCTTATCATACTGCTCAATGCTTCCATTAGGATGCACAAAAACCATACGGTTATAATAGTTGCCATTTTCACTGATGACAACACTTCCTGTAATGGCAATTTGTTTTTTGGTCGCTACTGTTTTTAGCCACGAAATTGTTTCACCTTCCATAGTTTCCGCCACGTGGGAAGGATTCATCGTGAATCCGGAGGTGAACATTTCAGGCAGCACGACAAGATCTACAGTAGCATCAAGCGATTCGATTTTTTTTGAAAAATCGGCTCTATTTTGCTGCGGATTTTCCCAAGCTAGCTTGGATTGAATTAGGGCAATATTTAAAAATTTAGACACTATGAACGTCTCAGGTTTTTAGTTGCCTTATCTAAATCTTTTTTATAGCGCTCTAAGCTCTTAAGCCATTTTGCCTCATCATTTGGAGACAATTTCCCTCTCATTTTAAGCCTTTCGTATTTCTCCTGATTTTGGTTCAGTTTTTTAGTGGCTCTTTCAAATCTGTCTTGTGCTTTTTGCTTCTTTTTTAATTCTTTAGCCGCTTGTTTCTGAGCCTTTTCTGCGTTTTTAGCGTTCTTCTCAAGTCTTTTTCTAGCATCTTCAGCTTTTTTCGCTTCTTTCTGCTGCGTTTTAAGAGTTTTAAAAATAGCATCTTTTTCGCCTTTTTCAAGGGTAGCAGTAATGTCAACACCGTCTTTAAAAATAGCTTTCTTTCTCACTTCATATGCTGTTCCTTTGCTAATAACTTCTTGAGCATTAACGAAAGTACCTAAGCATAAAAACAATACGAGTATCCAAGTTTTCATAATATAATATTTAGATTTTTAAATAGCGCATAGTTCCTTTCAACGTCATCAAACCTATGCGATTTATTCTGCTACAAAAGTAAGCGATTTTAGGATCATTTTTTAATTTTTTAGAGTTCAAATACACGTTGAAAACTTAGTCATATCCGGAACAAGCATTTAATAAATTGCAAACATCAAATAGTATTTAAAATATCAGCGGCCTGTTTTAAGGTATCATCAGTTTTGGCCAAACAAAACCGTAGCACTTTATTGTCTAAATTATGAGTATTAAACACGGATAGGGGGATGGACGCGATTTTGTGATCTATGGTCAATCGTTTTGCAAACTCAACGTCGTTTTCAGTTGTGATTGTTGAGTAGTCCAAAACCTGAAAATAGGTCCCTTTTGCCGGAGTGAATTTAAATCGAGAATCCGCTATGAGACTTAAGAATAAATCGCGCTTCTGTTGATAAAAATTAGAAAGTCCAAGATAATGGTTTGGTTCCTGTAAGTATTCCGCTAACGCCTTCTGTACAGGGTGATTGACGCAAAACACATTAAATTGATGCGCTTTTTGAAACTCGGCCATTAACTCTTTCGGAGCACAGCAATAACCGGTTTTCCATCCTGTATTATGAAATGTTTTCCCAAAAGAGGCCACAATAAAGCTTCTCGATTTCAAATCTGGAAATAAACAGGCGCTTTGGTGTTTCTCGTCATCAAAAATAATATGCTCATACACTTCATCACTCAGTAAAATGATATTTGTTCCCCTTAATAAATCTTCCAATTTGAGCATGTCGTCCTTAGAAAAAATAGTGCCACTAGGGTTTTGTGGGGTGTTGATGATGATCATTTTCGTTTTGTAGGTAATGATCTTTTTAACTTCATCCCAATTCACTTTATAATCTGGCGCTTCTAATTGTACCGAAATAACTTTACCGCCATTGAGTTCTACGGCTGGGTCATAACAATCATAAGCTGGCCTGAAAATAATCACTTCATCGTCTTGTTTTATAAACGCCGAAATAATCGTGAAGATGGCTTGTGTTGCGCCCGCAGTTACGGTAATTTCTGAATCCGGATGATATGATGTATTGTAGAGATTCTCAAATTTATTCGCAATTGCCACACGTAATTCCATGATTCCAGCCATAGGAGCATACTGATTATGGCCTGAATTCATCGCATTACTAACTAAATCAATGAGTTTTTGATCACTCTTAAAATTTGGAAACCCTTGAGATAAATTAAGTGCGTGATGTTCTTGAGCCAGGCTGCTCATTACTGTAAATATAGTGGTGCCCACATTGGGAAGCTTGGAACGGTGTTGCATTTTTGAATGGTTTTGAAATAAGAAGATAATATAAACAAAAAAACTCACAATGATAGCGATGGGTTCTTTACTATTCAGTTATGTGTTAAAGCTGTAATTCATATGTAAATAGTTTACTTTTCGTAGCGGCTTGCTTATATTTGACATCTTTTTTAAAACAAATTGTGAGATATGAAACTTATTAAATTTTTAGTTCTTTTTGTTACGCTTCAAGTTTCTGCCCAACAAGGAGGAATGTGGATTCCGTCCTTACTTCAGGGTATGAATGAAACTGAAATGCAAAGTCTTGGCAGTAAATTGACTGCAAAAGATATTTATGATGTTAATAATTCAAGTTTAAAAGATGCCATTGGGCATTTTAATGGCGGTTGTACCAGTGAGGTCATTTCGCCAAAAGGCTTGATTTTAACGAACCATCACTGTGGATTTAGTCAAATCCAATCGCATTCATCCTTAGAAAACGATTATCTGAAAAACGGATTTTGGGCCAAAACTCTTAGTGAAGAACTGCCTAACGAAGGATTGTTTGTTGAGTTTATCGTCAGAATAGAAGACGTTACAAAACAAGTTTTAGAAGGTGTTACTGCTGATATGTCAGACAGAGAGCAACAAGCCAAAAGAGGAAGTAACAGTACTGCCATTGAAAAAGCAGCAAAGAAAGAAGAGTGGCAAGACACTAAAATAAAAGCGTTTTACAAAGGCAACCAATATTTCCTTTTCGTTACGGAACGTTATGAAGATGTGAGATTGGTAGGCACGCCACCATCAAGTATTGGAAAGTTTGGATCTGATACTGATAACTGGGTGTGGCCACGTCATACAGGCGATTTCTCAATGTTTAGAATTTACGCCGATAAAAATAACCGTCCAGCAAAATATTCTAAGGATAACGTGCCGTTTACACCAAAACACTTCTTACCTGTTTCATTAGATGGAATTAGTGAAGATGATTTTACGATGGTTTTTGGGTTCCCAGGAACAACGGACGAATATTTGCCTGCCGTTGCAGTAGCGCAAACAGTAGAGAAAATCAATCCTAAAACTATTGCGATTAGAGAGGCTGCTTTAAAGGTGATTGATGCCAATATGAAAGCGGATGATCAAATCAGAATCCAATATGCTTCAAAACAAGCGCGTATCGCAAATGCATGGAAAAAATGGATTGGTGAGAATTTAGGAATTGAAAAAAGTGGTGCTATCGGCATTAAAAAAGCACAGGAAGCTGAATTCACAAAACAGTTAAAGGCTAAAGGATTGGATGGTAAATACGGACAGGTTTTACCAGAACTTGAACGTCTATACAATGAAATTGAAGATGTGAATGTGAAGCGTCGTAGTTTTATTGAGGTCTTTTTAAGAACTAATGAATTGACTCCTGTAATCTTTAATCTTGCGCAACTTGAAGGTGCAGCGGCTAATGGAGAAGAAACTTTTGAGAAACAAAGAGATGCTAATATAGGTCGATTAAAAGGTATTTATAAAGATTATAACGCTACTGTAGATAGAGGCGTTTTCGAATCTGTAATGCCTTTGTATACTGATAATGTTGATGCCACTATTTACGATAAAACTGCCTTTACTAACTTGGATAGTGCATTAAAAGTGTTGGAAGGTACTTCATCAGAAGTGTTAGAGAAATTAAATAATGATGCGGCATATCAATATTTAAAACCTTTTATCATTGAATTTTATACCGTTATAGAACCAAAATTCCAAGAGCTTAACCCGCAGATTAATGCGCTTGAGCAACAATACATGACCGCATTAATGGAAGTGTTGCCAGAGCAACGTTATTTCCCAGATGCTAACGGAACCTTGCGCGTTACCTACGGAAAGGTTAAAGGCTATGAGCCTAGAGATGCAGTATATTATGAGCCTGTAACCTATTTAGATGGTGTTATGGAGAAATATGTGCCTGGCGATTATGAATTTGATGTGCCTGAAAAATTACAGCAATTATATGCAGATAAAGATTTCGGTCAGTATGCAGATGCTTCAGGGAAAGTGCCAGTGAATTTTATCGGAACAAACCACACCACCGGAGGAAATTCTGGTAGTCCAGCAATTGATGCCCACGGAAACTTAGTCGGTTTAAATTTTGACCGTGTTTGGGAAGGTACGATGAGCGATATTTATTACGATCCAGAAATTTGTAGAAACATTATGGTCGATTTGCGCTATGTGTTGTTTATTGTTGATAAATACGCTGGTGCAAAACACTTAATTGATGAAATGACTTTGGTGCACCCAAAGACTAATAAAAAGTCTGGCAAAACTAAAAAAGCCAAGAAGAGCAAATAATTTGTGTTCTTAAAGAGGAAAGGCCCTTTCAATTGTTTGAAAGGGCTTTTTTTTATGTAATTACGCCATCAAGTATTTTCACCTGTGGCGATAAATACAAGAATGTCATTAACGCATCTGTCCAAGTCGTTTAAGATTTCCTTTGACCAAAACCGAAATACAGTATAGCCCATTTCAACTAGTTCTTGATTGACCTGTCTGTCGCGTTGCATGTTCCGTTCAATTTTGGGGATCCAAAATTTTCTATTGCTTTTAATGCTGTCTTTTCGCTCATCCCAATTGTAACCGTGCCAAAATTCGCTATCAATAAAAATGGCGAGTTTGTATTTCTTTATGGCGATATCCGGTTTGCCAGGTAATTGTTTGCTGTCTATACGATAGCGAATGTTTTTAGACCATAAGGCTTTCCTCAACAAAATTTCAGGTTTGGTGTTTTTACCACGAATTCGGCTCATTATTTTTGAGCGCTTTTTGGTGGTATAAAAACCAGATTCCTCGTTGAATCTTGGAACGATTATATTGGGTTCATCATAGGCCATAACACTATACAAGTTAGGGATTATTCAAGTGAATTGAAATGGCGCTGTAAATTTTAACATGCGTCTTGTAAATGCAATGCGTAAAGTTTGTCAGTTCGAGTGTCCTGAAAGCTTCGGGGATGATTTGATTGAGAAAGATAATGTCAATGCTTTCAGGATGTATCGAGAACTTGTTATTAGTACATTAAATGATTTATCACGCTTCTCGATACTATTTTCAATCACTGCCGTGCTTGAAAATCACTCGAAGTGACAGTAAGTAACGATTGTCAGTTCGAGTGTCCTGAAAGCTATGGGAATTGTTTTGGTTGAGAATTATTAAGTTGAAGCTTTCGGGATGTATCGAGAACTTTTTGCTAATTCATATCGAGTTTTTACACGCTTCTCGATACTATTTTCAATCACTGCCGTGCTTGAAAATCACTCGAAGTGACACTGTCTGTCAATATCATAAAAACAAAAAATCCCAAACATTACTGCTTGGGATTTTGAACTTATATTTTAAGGATTATTAGTATCTGTAGTATTCTGGTTTGTAAGGACCTTCAACCGCAACTCCAATATATTCCGCTTGGTCTTCACGTAATTCAGTCAATTCAACTCCAATTTTTTCTAAGTGTAATTTAGCTACTTTTTCATCCAAATGCTTCGGCAACATATATACTTTATTCTCGTAAGCATCTCTGTTGGTCCACAATTCTATTTGTGCTAAAGTTTGGTTCGTAAATGAGTTACTCATTACAAAACTTGGGTGACCAGTAGCACATCCTAAGTTCACCAATCGGCCTTCAGCCAAAATAATAATGTCTTTTCCGTTGATGGTATATTTATCAACTTGTGGTTTAATTTCAACTTTAGTATCACCGTAGTTTTTATTCAACCAAGACATTTCGATTTCATTATCGAAGTGACCAATATTACAAACAACAGTTTTATCTTTCATCATTTCAAAGTGCTTCCCTTGAACGATGTCTTTATTTCCGGTAGTCGTAATGACGATATCAGCATTAGCAACAACAGTCTCTAATTTTTTAACTTCAAAACCGTCCATCGCTGCTTGCAATGCACAAATTGGGTCGATTTCAGTGACGGTTACAATACTTCCAGCACCTTTAAAAGATGCAGCTGTACCTTTACCAACATCACCATAACCACAAACTACAACACGTTTACCCGCCAACATTAAGTCAGTCGCACGACGTACAGCATCTACTGCACTCTCGCGACAACCGTATTTGTTGTCAAATTTAGATTTCGTTACAGAATCATTTACGTTGATTGCAGGCATAGATAAAGTGCCATTTTTCATACGCTCATAAAGTCTGTGAACACCTGTAGTTGTTTCTTCAGAAAGTCCGTTAATGCCTTCCATCAACTCAGGATATTTATCAAATACCATGTTGGTCAAATCGCCACCATCATCTAAAATCATGTTTAATGGCTTTCTGTCTTCACCAAAAAACAAGGTTTGCTCAATACACCAGTTAAACTCTTCCTCAGTCATACCTTTCCAAGCGTACACAGGAATTCCAGCTTCAGCAATTGCCGCTGCTGCTTGATCTTGAGTAGAGAAAATATTACAAGAACTCCATGTTACTTCGGCACCAAGAGCAATTAAGGTTTCAATCAACACCGCCGTTTGAATGGTCATATGCAAACATCCTGCAATACGAGCACCTTTAAGAGGTTGAGAATCGCCATATTCTTCACGTAGGCTCATCAACCCTGGCATTTCGGCTTCAGCTAGTTCAATTTCTTTTCTTCCCCAAGCCGCAAGTGACATGTCTTTGACTTTATAAGGTACGTAAGGCACTGTTTTAGTATTCATCTGTAATATTTTTTTTTGGATTCAATAAATGCAATCCTGTAATTCTCACATTTCTAAACACACGTGGTTGTTTAAAGAATTACATAATTGTATATTTGTTTCTATTATTCGTTTTGCGACTGCAAAGATAATTAATAACTTCGAGAAACTTAAATGCCATTATATAAAACCCTTACTCCAAATTCACAAACTACTGTTAAAATCTGGAAAATTACGGAAAGCTATGAGGCACTACTTCAGACACTCACGCTAAGAGACGAAAGTATGAGGCGTGTGTTGGGCATGAAAAGTGAGCTTCACCAACGCGGATTTTTAAGTGTGCGACATCTTTTGGCGGAATTTGGATATACAGACGCCGATTTATATTATGACGAAAATGGCAAACCACATCTAAAAGACGGTAAGTTCATCTCTATCACCCATTCATTCACATTTTCTGGAGTTATTGTAAGCGACACTGTGGTTGGTATTGATATCGAAAAACAACGTCAAAAAATAGGGGTTATCGCTCATAAGTTTATTGGTTATGAATTTGATTATTTAGTGAGTTCTGCTGAAGATTACATCAATAAACTGACTGTTATCTGGTGTATAAAAGAATCACTTTATAAATTATTTGCAACGCCGGGAATGTTATTTAGAGAACATTTTTTGGTCATTCCTTTTATGGTGAAGGATGAAGAGACCATTGCGTGGATTGATTATAACGATAAAAAATACAGATATGAAACCCGTTTCTTTGAATTTGAAGGTTTTACCTGTGCTTATGTGTGTTGATTAATGTAGTAGTCGCCAGAAGATAAAAATCTATAAATGCTCACACTCAGATGTTTTAGAGCGAAAAAATATGCCTGTAGTTGTGAATAATCAAAAAGAAGTTTTTCAAAATATTGATGCCTCCATTACCAGAGGTGAGCGACTTTTGGCAATCCTGATAGATCCAGATAAAATGGAACTTGAAAGGGTTTCAGATTTCATGTCCAAAGTGAAAGCATCCATTGCTACCCATATTTTTGTAGGCGGTAGTACGGTTGACCCTTTTAAAACGGATGAATTAATACAAAAGCTGAAAGGCTTAACAGAATTGCCAATCGTCATTTTTCCTGGAGATGTTTCGCAATTGTCGTCACACGCAGATGCGTTGTTGTTTCTGTCTTTAGTGTCCGGAAGAAATCCTGAGTATTTAATTGGAAAGCAAATTGAAGCGGTTTCAGTATTAAGAACCATGAATATTGAGACAATTCCAACAGGTTATTTACTCATAGAAAATGGTAAAGAAACTGCTGTAGAACGCGTCACCAAAACGAAACCGTTATCCCGACATGACATTCAGCATATTGTTGATACTGCTGTAGCATCGCAATTGTTGGGTATGAAATGCATTTATTTGGAAGCAGGAAGCGGCGCGATAGAGCCTATTACTGCAGATATTATTCAAGCGGTAAAAGAAGAATTGACCATCCCGTTAATTATTGGCGGAGGCATTACTTCTAAACAACAACTCGACAATGCGTATGATGCTGGAGCAGATTTGGTAGTGATTGGAACAGCATTTGAAGAAAATGCATCATTCTTTGAAGAATTAAACATATAATTTTGAACTAAATTAGAGTCTAATGAAAATATCAGTGGAATTAACCTTAACGCCTTTACATGATGACTATGAACCGAGCATCATTCATTTTATAAAGAAACTAAGAGCGTCAGGACTTACGGTTTTAGAGAATCCTTTAAGTACTCAAGTGTATGGTGATTATGATGAGGTAATGCAGCTGCTGACTACTGAGATTAAAGAAGCGTTTACACTCATTGAGCGCGGATTGCTTTATATGAAAATCGTTAAATCTGACCGACACGACTATGAGCCTCATTTTTGATTTTCTTTTTGGTCAATATTCCGGTTACGATACCATGGATATTGCTCTAGAAATAGTAGCGGTTATATTTGGGTTTCTTTCCGTATGGTGCTCCAAGCAAAATAATATTTGGGTGTTTCCAACAGGGATGATCAGTACGAGTATTTTCGTCTATTTACTGTTAAAATGGGAACTGTTGGGAGATATGATGATCAACGCATATTATTTTATTATGAGCGTTTATGGTTGGTATATTTGGACAAGAAAAGTAGATGCAGATCATGTGACCCCAATTTCAAAAACAACTGCTTGGGAACATAAAATGAGCGGTATTATCTTTTTGGCAACCCTTGGATTTGTGTTTGTTGTTTACAAATCCTTTGACAAATGGACCAGTTGGATGGCGTATGTAGACACATTGACTACGGCGATATTTTTTGTGGGAATGTGGCTCATGGCACGACGTAAAGTTGAGAATTGGATCTATTGGATTGTAGGAGACCTCATTTCAATCCCTCTTTATTTTTACAAAGGATTTACATTTACGAGTATACAGTATTTCGGATTTACGATTATTGCAATTTATGGATATTTAGCATGGAAGAAAAGCTTAGACAAAACCCCTCAGATTGCATAAAAGTGGTCTTGTTTGGTCCGGAATCAACTGGGAAAAGCACCTTGGCGAAGCAATTGGCACTACATTATAATACCGTTTTTGTGCCTGAATATTCGCGAATATATGCCGAAGCGCAGTTATTAGTTAGTAAAACGCTCACCAAAAATGATGTGTTGCCTATTGCTGAAGGACAAATGCAACTTGAAAATGAAGCGGCTCCTAAAGCTCATAAACTACTTATTTGCGATACAGATTTATTGGAAACCAAAGTCTATTCTGAATCTTATTATGACGGATTTTGTGATCCTATGTTAGAAAAATTTGCGATTGAAAATACATACGATCTCTATTTTTTGACTTATATTGATATTCCTTGGGAAGCGGATGATTTACGAGATAGACCCAATGATAGGGAGGTCATGTTTGAAGCATTTGAAAGTGCTTTGAAAAAATATAATAGGCCTTACGTAGTGTTGAAAGGATCTATGGAAGAACGTTTTAAAACCGCCAAAGACCACATTGATGAACTTTTAAAATTGAAAGTGTGAAATTTACAGATAAAGATATTTTACAGATTGAAAATAAGGGACTGACCTTGGCTAAGATGAAATCGCAATTGGAGTTATTTGAAAGCGGTACTCCATTTGCTGATCTTACAGCTGCTGCAACTGTGGGTCACGGTATTGTTGAATGTTCTGAGGACGAAAAAAATAAATACATCCATCGCTTCGAAGAACAAAGGAATAATGTTTCCATAGCGAAATTTGTACCTGCATCAGGGGCGGCAACGCGCATGTTCAAATCACTTTTTAGATTTATTGAAGAATTTGTTCCTGAAAACGAAACGATAAATTCCTTTATCAATAGAACTAAAGATGCAGATTTATCGTTGTTTTTCGTAGGACTTGAAAAACTTCCTTTTTATGATAAAGTACTCGAAAAATTAAAAGAGTTTTATCCTAATTATGAATCATGGTCAAATGACAAACAGAAATTATTATTTGCCAAAACGATGTTAGATGAAGATAAAATGAATTATGGTTTTTATCCGAAGGGACTATTGCCATTTCATAAATATAAAGATCATTTAGCGACTGCCTTTGAAGAGCACCTATTTGATGGAGCACTTTATGCATCTACAAATAAGTCCACATTCTTGCATTTTACAATCTCAGAACGCCACAAGGAAATGTTTGAAGAGGAGTTTGAAAAGCTTCAAAATATTGTAGAATCTAAAACCAATACCACATTTAAGATTGCTTTTTCATATCAGAAAGAATCTACAGATACAATAGCGGTGACTCCAAAAAATGAACCTTTTAGAGAAGATAATGGGGAATTGACATTCAGACCTTCAGGACATGGAGCGCTTTTAGAGAATCTAAATCAATTGGATACTGATGTCATTTTTATCACAAACATTGACAATGTTGTGGTTTATAAATATGAAGATAAGGTTGCTGAATATAAGAAAATGTTAGCTGGAATGTTGCTTGAGAAGCAGCATCAGGTATTTAAGTATTTGGAGGTTTTAGAACGTGGCGAACTTTCAGAACAAGATCTTATTGAGATTGCTGAATTTTTAGCGAATCAGTTAAACGTGGTCATTAGTACTGAGTTTGAAAAATATTCCAAAAAATATCAAATCGAATATCTTTTTGATAAATTAAATCGACCAATGCGCATTTGTGGGATGGTAAAAAATGAAGGTGAGCCTGGAGGTGGGCCATTTTGGGTAAAGAATGAAAGCGGACAAATATCACTTCAAATTATAGAATCGGCTCAAATCGATAAGGATAATAAAAACCAAACAAAAATTCTTGAAAGTGCCACACATTTTAATCCTGTCGATTTAGTTTGCGGTATTAAGAATTACAAAGGTGAAGTTTTTGATTTGCAAAAATTCACTGACCCAAAGACTGCTTTTATCACTATGAAAACTAAGGCAGGCAAGGACTTGAAAGCTTTGGAGCTTCCTGGACTTTGGAATGGGAGTATGGCCTTCTGGAATACTGTTTTTGTTGAGGTGCCACTGATTACCTTCAATCCAGTGAAAACCGTTACCGATTTATTGAAACCTACACATCAGATAAAATAGAACCATGAATAAAGACATTTTACAATCAGAGCTTCAATTTAAAGCCGTTAGAAGCTCTGGCGCTGGAGGTCAAAATGTCAATAAGGTAGCGTCTAAAGTGGAGCTCATTTTCGATTTGGAGAATTCTATGGGCTTGACTGATGAGGAGAAGCTTCTGCTGAATAAAACTATCGCTAACCGACTTACTAAAGAGAATGTGCTTTTGTTGCAGTGTGAAGAAAGTAGAAGTCAGCATAAGAATAAAGAACTTGTGATTCAGCGTTTTTTCGAACTACTAAAGGATGGGTTGATTATTCCAAAAAAGCGCGTTCCTACTAAAACCCCTAAAGCAGTGGTAAAAAAACGATTGAAGCTAAAGCGAAAAGTGTCCGATAAAAAGTCCAATAGAAAGCCCCCTGAAATTGAATAAATCAATTTCTTATTTGATTTTATTCAGAGGGGTTTGGAGTTCATGAGGTTAAGTTGATTCGCCTTAAACAGATTTAAAAATTCTTCGTTTTTGATTTTTAATTCTCTTTTCATTCCTATCTTTGCACCGTTCTCAAAAAAGGGGTGCCTAGAAACGGCTGAGATCATACCCAATGAACCTAGAACAGGTAATGCTGTTTAGGGAATGGCGATAATCGTCAATTAGTTTTAAAAAGTAAATTTCGATTTTCGGAAGGGTTTGATAAAACTGAAAACAAACAATTACTAACAAGAATAATGACCTCTTTTTATTCGATTATAATCTAATCGTGTGAAAAATTTATTCAATTTTCTACAAGTCCTTTTAAGGCAAAAATTCCAATCTTTTATTTTATGTTCGTTAGCCCTTGGTATTGCTGGGCATGCTCAAGAAAAAGTTAAAGATTCAACAGTTGTTGAAAAGCTTGACGAAGTTCTTGTTAAAGCCGTTCGCGTTGAAGCCTCTTCACCAATTACCCACTCAAACATATCCAAGGTAGAGCTTGCAAAACGTAACTTAGGACAGGATATTCCTGTGTTGTTAGGTTATTTACCTTCTGTCGTTTCTACCACTGATGCGGGCGCGGGCGTTGGTTATACGTACATCAGAGTGCGCGGTATCAATGCGCAATCTACCAACGTGACCATCAATGGTATTCCTTATAATGATGCCGAATCTCTTGGTACGTTTTGGGTGAATTTAAATGATTTCGCATCTTCCGTAGAAAGTTTGCAATTGCAACGCGGTGTAGGCACATCTTCTAACGGTTCGGGAGCATTTGGAGCCAGCATTAACGTGCTTACGGATGCTATTTCTGACGAAGCCAACGGAGAGATTTCTAACAGTTTTGGTAGTTTCAATACCCGAAAGCATACGGTAAAATTCAGTACGGGTAAATTAAATGATCATTTTGAAATCGCAGGGCGTTTATCAAACATAAAATCTGATGGCTATATTGATCGTGCGTCTTCTGATTTAAAATCCTATTTCTTACAAGGTGCTTATGTTGATGACAACACGTTGATTAAAGCCATCACTTTTGGAGGGAAAGAAGTTACCTATCAATCATGGAATGGTTTGGAAGATTTAGACCTACTTAAAAATGACCGAACATTCAATACCGCAGGAATGTATACCGATCAAAATGGGGTCACTCAATTCTACGATAATGAAGTAGATAATTACCGTCAAGATCATTACCAATTACATTGGAATGAACGTTTTTCTAACCAATGGTCTACCAATATCGCCTTAAATTACACTAAGGGTAGTGGTTATTTTGAACAGTATAAAGACGATCAGGATTTTGAAGATTATGATCTTGATCCGATAACTGTTGATGGTGAGCTTATCTCGTCTACAGATTTAATTAGACGCCGTTGGTTGGATAATGACTTTTATGTCCTGAATGCGAATGCCAATTACAAGAATAATGCTATCAATATGACTTTTGGAGGATCATATAGTACGTATGATGGTGATCATTTTGGTGAAATTATCTGGGCACAATACCCAAGTAATAGTAATATAAGAGATCGTTATTATGATGGCAACGGAAAGAAAAACGACTTCAGTGTATTTTCCAAAGCAACTTATAGATTGAATGACAAAGTAAGTGTTTATGGCGATTTACAATTGCGTTTGGTGGATTATAAAACTACGGGATTAAATTCTGATAGAGCACCTTTTAATATCGATGAAAATTACACGTTTTTCAATCCGAAGGCAGGAATTACCTATAAAGTGAACGATGCTAATAACCTTTATTTTTCTTACGCAAGAGCAAACAGAGAGCCTAATAGAGATGATTTTGAAAATAATGACGTCGTAAAACCAGAACAACTTAATGATTTTGAATTGGGTTGGAGACATACTGATAAAGCGTTCAGGTTTAATGTGAATGCGTATTATATGTTGTACAATGAGCAATTGGTGTTAACTGGAAATATTGATAAATCTGGAAATCCAATCCGTACCAATAGTGGCGATAGTTACCGTTTAGGTTTGGAAATAGAAGCAGCAATTATGTTGAGTAAGCAATTTTCAGTACAACCTAATTTGACGTTGAGCTCTAATAAAAACAAGGAAACTATTACGTCACTTGATGGTCAATTGGTCAACTTAGGTAAAACTAACATTTCGTTTTCACCAGAAGTTGTTGCTGCAAATGCATTCGTTTTTCAGCCTAATGATAATTTCCAGATGTCTTTATTGAGCAAGTATGTGGGCGATCAATATATGGGGAATACAGATTCTGAAGGCTCAAAACTAAAAAGTTATTTTGTAAATGATTTCAATATCACTTATGAAATTCCAATGCGAAGTGTTTTCAAAAGCATCGTATTATCTGGGTTGGTGAACAATATCTTTAATGAAAAGTATGTTTCCAATGGCTATTACTATACCTATGATGATGACTTCTCTGTTCCAGGAGAAATTACAACAATTGAAGGTGCTGGATATTATCCGCAAGCCACCACTAATTTCTTAGTAGGAGCAACCTTGAAGTTTTAATTGGTAATAATAAGGGTGTTTCCGGATAAGCTTACGCGGTATTCCTTAAGTCCGCAAGGTAATTGGGTACCAATGGAACCACCTGTAAATAAGCTATAAGTATTGGCGTCATTGCAACCACAAACTGCATTGGCGCCATTTATTTTTAGTAATGAACATGAGCTTTGTTCATGATTAGGATCTGCGGCATCCCAAGCTCGGTAACTACCGCCTACGTTAGTAACGATAACACCTTTATTGCCTTGATTGGGCACATAAGCTGAATTGCTCGTATATTGTAAATGACTGTATTGTGGAAGATTCATATTTACAGAGGCATTCACCTGAGCATTGACCAAAAACTTGCAATTCTCGTTGCTATTATTACTGCTACAGGCTGTTAAGAAAATGATGCTTATAAATAAAAAAAAGTGTTTCATCGGATAAAAATTGAGATGCAATTTACAACAATCTTAAAATTGAAGTAAATATTTTGTATATTTGTTGATATCTCGTGCAAGCGGGATTTTTTTTATGCTGTTTCCCACAACGGGGTTTCAGCATATTTTATATACAGTAAAACGAAAGAATTATGAGTAAAGTATCTTATTACACTGCAGAAGGATTAAAGAAATTGAGGGATGAACTCAGTTATTTAAAAGACGTAGAGCGTCCAAAAGCGTCACAAGCGATTGGTGAAGCAAGAGATAAGGGCGATTTAAGTGAAAATGCTGAATATGATGCAGCCAAAGAAGCTCAGGGCATGTTGGAAATGAAAATATCCAAACTTGAGGAAACATTGTCGAATGCACGATTGATTGATGAATCGCAATTAGACAGTTCCAAAGCTTTGGTGCTTTCTAAAGTTAAAATAAGAAACCAAACTAATGGTATGGAAATGACCTATACTTTGGTGGCTGATGGTGAAGCAGATTTGGCTTCAGGCAAAATCTCTGTAAATTCTCCTATTGGGAAAGGCCTTTTGGGTAAATCCGTAGGTGAAGTAGCAGATATTCAAGTGCCAAATGGTATCATCAAATTTGACGTCTTAGAAATATCAAGATAAATAGAAGTTGAAACCTGTAGTTCAGGTGAATCGGAATCTATAAAAATGTTCTGAAATAACTCTAAAAATATAAACGGTAACATTCCTGTTAAGATGCTATCTAACAGGAATTTTCTTTTTATATTTATGAACAATAGAGAAAATAAATAAAGATGGCATCCATATTTACAAAAATAGTGAATGGTGAAATTCCATGCTACAAAGTTGCTGAAACAAAAGATTATCTAGCATTTTTAGATGTAAATCCAAATACACAAGGCCATACGCTTTGTATTCCTAAAATTGAAGTAGACCAATTGTTCGACTTGGATGAGCCAACTTATATTGGTTTAATGGAATTCTCAAGGAGTGTTGCCATCGCTTTAAAAAAGGCTGTGCCTTGCAAGCGTGTGGGTATGTCCGTTGTAGGTTTGGAAGTGCCTCACGTTCACGTGCATCTCATTCCGTTGCATACCATGGAAGACATCCGTTTTACAAGCAAAGTGAGTTTGGAAAAGGAAGAATTTGAAGCGATTGCCAAGAAAATATCCGACCGCTTATAAATTTATTGTATCAAAAATTCCTAAAAAGAAAAGCGTAACTACTATCAGAAGAATAGCTAAGGCTAAAATCAAAACCCAAGACATGGTTTTTAGTTTAAACGATGTTGGTTTTGGTGATGAAGCGCGTTGTTGATATTCAAAAACCCTTTCAATATCATCCGTCCATCGTGCTGGAAAAATTGGAGTTTCACACACTTTGCAAAATAAGGAATGAGCCGTTTCTTTTGAAATCGCTCTATAAAAAGAATTTTCAATAAAACGCTGTTTAAAAGTCAATTGCAATCCATCTCTGGAATAACATTCGGGACAATTATTGTTTAATTCGACCTCCCTCAACGTGAAAAATTTTTCTTCCATGGGCCAAATTTACGCAATTAATTTTAATGAAATTTCCATGGTTGTGCCTTTATTGATTTCTGAATGCAGCACTTTTATTTTACCATCGTGATAATCTTCGACAATTCGTTTTGCTAAAGAAAGTCCTAATCCCCAACCGCGTTTTTTACTCGTAAAACCAGGTTCGAAAATTTTAGAATACAAACTTTTTGGAAGTCCTTTTCCTGAGTCTGTTACGGTAATTTTGACGTGCTTATCGTGTTCTGATACGGTCACTTTCAAATCGCCTTTACCTCTCATCGCATCAATCGCGTTTTTCACTAAATTTTCAATGGTCCAACTATATAATTGTGGATTGAGAGCAACATAAATTGGATGTTCAGGCGCATGGATTTCAAAATTGATCAAATCACTGGAACGCGCTTTTAAATATTCGTAAGAATCGACGGTTTCCTGAACAATATCCGCTTTTTTAAGTGTGGGAACGGAACCAATTTTGCTGAACCGTTCAGTGATGGTCTGAAGGCGCGAAATATCTTTTTCAATTTCCAAAAGATACGACGGATTGACATCTTCCGAACGTAATATTTCGGTCCATCCCACTAAAGAAGATAATGGTGTGCCTATTTGATGCGCTGTTTCCTTTGCCATTCCGGTCCATAATTTGTTTTGTTCGGCTGTTTTAGTACTGCGATAGAAAAAGTAAACCACTGCAGCAAACAATACAATAATAAGTAATAATGCTAAAGGATAGTATTTGAGTTTATTGATGAGCGGAGAGTTTCCGTAGTAAATAGTGTAATAAATCTCTTTATCAAAGTAGACATCAATGGGATTATTTTCACTCTTAAATTTTTCGATGAGATTGTTGACTTTAACAGAATCCTCTACTTGCTTTTTGTCAATATTATTATAGGTTCCTAAGCTTCCATCTTTATAAATGGCCAACATTGGAGTGGTGTTGTTGCTTCCTAATATTTTTAAGGTAAGATCTACATTTTCATCGGTGTCAGATTT
The DNA here is from genome assembly GCF_947500795.1 of uncultured Gelidibacter sp. GTDB lineage: Bacteria > Bacteroidota > Bacteroidia > Flavobacteriales > Flavobacteriaceae > Gelidibacter. The sequence goes on from NZ_CANMTE010000006.1 coordinate 41,025, forward strand.
TAATAATTCAGATTGAGCAAAAGACCAATTTTGCATTTTGATGCGTTCTTCGGCCTTAAAATTTTGGAAAAAGATATAGGTATTCCACAGAATTAAAGAAATAATGATAAAAGACGAAGAAATAATAATCCACCGTAAAATATTTCGGTTCATAGTGTAAGACATCAATGCATTAGTTATTTTAAATATACTTAAAGAAATCAGCAAATGGGAAAACTTTTAAGCTATAATTTTAGAACGCTATTTAAGTAATGTAATTATGTTGATATTATTGTTTGATTCTTGCCCAAATTCATTTTTATAGGTTTAACAATATGGTTACATTTGCATCTCATAATATTTTTAGATGATAACATTTGATCCTAAAGACCTCTCTACGGGTAAATTACATGGCTATTTATTGAGTGCAGTGGCGCCAAGACCAATAGCGTTTGCAAGTACAGTAGATGAGGATGGGAATCCGAATTTATCGCCTTTTAGTTTCTTTAATGTGTTTAGCGCTAACCCGCCAATCCTCATTTTTTCGCCTGCAAGACGGGTAAGGGATAATAGTGTGAAGCATACGTTAGACAATGTGGAAGCTACAAAAGAGGTGGTGATTAATGTTGTTAATTATGATTTGGTACACCAAGCTTCTTTAAGTAGTACGGAGTATGCAAAAGGCGTTAACGAATTTGAAAAGGCTGGGTTGACCATGTTGCGTTCAGATCTTGTAAAACCATTTAGAGTTGCAGAATCGCCAATTCAAATGGAGTGCAAGGTTAATGAAATAATCAAATTAGGGACCGAAGGTGGTGCTGGTAATTTGGTGATCTGTGAAGTTGTAAAGATTCATATTTCTAGAGATGTTTTGGATGAGAACCAAGTAATCAATCAAGAAAAATTGGATTTGGTGGCGAGAGCTGGCGGAAGTTATTACAACCGTGCTAAAAATGGTTTTTTTCAAATTCCAAAACCATTGCAAACACTTGGTATAGGAATTGATGCAATGCCAGAAGAGATTAAGAACAGTATGATTTTTACTGGGAATGATTTAGGAATGTTGGGTAATGTTGAAGCCCTTCCAACTGCTGAAGCCATTTCTGAATTTGTAAAAAATATTGGAGAACATCATGGGAACATTAAAGAGATGACCCATAGAGAAAAGCACAAAATGGCGCAGAATTATCTGAGTTATGGCGATGTTGACAGTGCGTGGAAGTTGTTGCTTTCTTAATGGAATTATAAAGCACGCTTCACAATAAGTAGAATAAAGAATAGTAATTAGAATAGAAATAAAAAATAGTCAAATGGAAGTACAAGGAAAAATCAAAATGGTAGGAGAAACCCAAACTTTTGGAAGCAATGGGTTCAGAAAAAGAGAAGTGGTAGTGACTACAGAAGAGCAATATCCTCAGCATATAATGGTAGAGTTCGTACAAGATAAGACAGATTTGTTAAACAACTACCAAGTTGGTCAGAATGTAAAAGTGAGCATCAATTTGAGAGGTAGAGAATGGGTAAACCCACAAGGTGAAACTAAATACTTTAACTCTATCCAAGGATGGCGTATTGAAAGCGTACAAGAAGATGCTTCTGGTGGTGGAATGCCTCCTGTTGCTCCTGCTCAAGCGTTTCAACCAGCAAACGATTTAAACGAAGAAGATCACGACGATCTACCGTTCTAAATCATAAGAAATTCACTTTCCTGAACATTGAGCTTGTTGAGATGTTCGGAAGTAGAAAAATTATAAAAAACCTCAATGCTATAAACGTTGAGGTTTTTTTGTGATATTTAACATTGAAAAAGATTAATTGAATGGTTTTACTTTCAGATAAACTCGAGTTTCCAGATGTGTCCAAAGCTTCTTCAGAAGGCTTGTTGGCAATTGGTGGCGATTTGTCTGTAGAACGGCTATTACTTGCTTATAAAAGTGGCATTTTTCCTTGGTTTGATGACGATGAGGTCATTTTATGGTGGTCTCCAAACCCTAGATTTGTGTTGTTTCCTGACCGATTAAAAGTCTCCAAAAGTATGCGCCAAATACTAAGGAACAAAGATTTTACCGTCACCGTTAATAAGGCTTTTGAGGCGGTTATTACGGAATGTTCTAATGCATATCGACCAGGCCAAGCGGGCACGTGGATTACGGATGATATGATTGCTGCTTACACAAAACTCCATCATCTTGGATATGCAAAATCTGTTGAAGTCTGGCAAAACAACCAATTAGTTGGCGGTTTGTATGGCGTGGATTTGGGGAATGGTGTTTTTTGTGGCGAAAGTATGTTTGCAAAAGTTAGCAATGCGAGCAAAGTGGCGTTTATCACTTTTATTCAAAATTCGAATTATAAATTGATTGATTGTCAAGTGTACACCAATCATTTAGAAAGTTTGGGCGCAGAGGAAATTGAGCGTAAGGAGTTTTTAAATTTTCTTGGTGGAAATCATGAATACTGAAATCAAAAAATAAAATGTTCTGATTATTGAATTTCGTTATATCTAAAACAATTCACCTCATGATCATTGACCATTCCTGTAGCCTGCATGTGCGCATAAATAACTGTGGAGCCCACAAACTTAAACCCTCGTTTTTTTAAATCTTTACTAATGGCGTCACTCAATGCTGTAGTTGGCGGTGCTTCCTTATAGTTTTTGACCTCATTTTTTATTGGTTTTCCATCAACAAAACCCCAAATATATTTAGAGAAAGAGCCAAATTCCTCTTGAACTTTTATAAATGCCTGTGCGTTGGTTACTGCCGAATGTACCTTTAATTTGTTTCTGATAATGCCTGCATCTTGAAGCAGACTGTCTATTTTATCCTGTTTGTAGGTTGCTATTTTCTTATAATCAAAATTATCAAAGGCAGCTCTGAAATTTTCCCTTTTTCGTAAAATGGTTATCCAACTTAAACCTGCTTGAAAGGTTTCCAAAATTAAAAATTCAAAAAGCGTGGCATCATCTTTAACAGGAACTCCCCATTCTGTATCATGATAATGCTCATAAAGCGCATCACCTTTACACCAACCACATCTCTGTTTTCCCATTTTGTAAGGTATTTTGTTTAATGCTACTAATGTAACAACTGTTGCTCAAGAATGTTACAAATTGAGTTAAATTTGATAAAATTATAGTTATGGATACATTTACACAAAACATCAATAGCGTCTTAAAAGCCAGTATAAATAAGAGTATGTCTTACGCTGCATACCGTTCATTAATGAGCGAGTTAGTAGAAAATAAGTCCACTACAGGTCTGGATAAAAGTGAGAACCTTGTAGGTTACACCGCATTAAATGAGCAACGTATGAAACGTTGGGATAAGACTCTGAAAGTTTCAGCTGAAGATCAAGTAAAAATTTCAGCATTTAAGGAAGATGTGACGTGGTTGGTACTTACGGAGAGTTGGTGCGGCGATGCGGCACACGTTATTCCTGTAATCAACAAAGTAGCCGAATTAAACCCTAATATCGATTTGAAATTGGTGTTACGTGACGAAAATGATGAATTAATGCAACTGTTTTTGACTAATGGAGGGAAATCAATTCCTAAATTGATCATGATTGATAATCTTTCAGGTGAAGTTCTGAATACTTTTGGGCCAAGACCAACTGGTGCGACTCATTTGATTGAAGCTTATATTAAAGAGCACGGTGGAATCACTGAAGAGCTTAAAGAACTCTTACAAGGATGGTACAATAAAGATAAAGGGCAAAATACAATTGCCGACTTATTGATTGTTTTAGGAGTTTCCTAGAATTCAATTTAAAACTTGAAGAGCTAAAAAAGGAGTTTTAACCTTCCACATGGAGGTGAGAATTCCTTTTTTTAATTGTGCTTAATGCCGATGTTAATTCTTTCCTTTGAAATAGTAGGTTATAGAACCAATCTGTTTTGCTTTAGAGGCATCTGGACTAAAGCGCGCCTCATTTGCATATTGTAAGGCACTATCCACTAAACAGGCGTTTTTTGATGTAGAAGCGTTGTTTACGTAGGCATCGATGACTTCCCCAGAAGCGTTGACCGTAATATTAATGACCACTTTTCCACTGTCCTCGCATAAATATACGGGCGGTGGCAAATGTTTGTCTTTGCGATTTACTAAACTATAGGAGACACTACTGTTAGTGTTAACAGAAGAATTATTAGCTAATTTATTGGTAGAATTATTTCCGTTTGATTTCGCAGATTCACGCTTCTTTGCAGAGCGCATTGCAATGACATTATTGATTTTACTGTATGATGAAAGTTCGTTTTCAGTAATCGAATGGTCTTCTACGGATGTTGTGTTTTTGACATCTGTAACTTCTTCCGGGGTTTCAGTGTCTTCGGTTTCTGTTTGTTTAGAATCTTCGTTCTGTTCATTGGTGTTCACCGACTTAAAATTCTTCATGATTTCCTTAAAATCATTGGCAGAATTATACGCTTTGTTGGTTTCGGAAATATTAGGATCATTCATAGCCATTTCCTCCAGAATCTTTTGTTCCTCGGGCGTTGGAGGTGGCGGTAATTCATAATAACTTTCAGCCACTACATCTGCATGTTTTTTAATGCCAATGGCAAACATAGCAAGGACGAGTGTGCCACTGATGAGTGTGGTTATGATTAGAGCTTTATGTTTTTCTATAAATTCCAAAGAAGATTTTTTATAAAGTTTTAATGTGCTGCATGAATATATACGTCAAAATAGGGAAAAAAGATCGAAAAACCATAAACGGTAAATAGACACAAAAGCTAGCGAGCTTCTGTTCATAGTTGATGTTGATGCGTTTTCTGTTGAAATCTAGAGTTCTTAGTTTCAAATTTATAAACTTGACATCAATGGTTCAATGACCAACCCTAAGTTTAATGAGCAATAATTATTCCGAAGGCAGCGCTTCTATGAAGTTTTCAACACTTACTGCATTAGTTACGTCAAAATCTCCAATTTTAGTGCGTCTCAAGGCCGATAAATGAGCGCCAGAATGTAGTGCTTTTCCAAAATCGTTTGCCAAAGATCTAATATAGGTGCCTTTGCTACATACTACTCTAAAATCGACTTCTAAATTGTCAATACGTGTGATTTCAAATTCTGAAATATGTACTTGTCGTGACGGAATGTCTACAGCTTCGCCAGCTCTAGCAAATTCGTACAGACGTTTTCCATCTTGTTTGAGTGCAGAAAAAACTGGTGGGAACTGGGAAATTTCACCAATAAATTCTTGAGTAGCATTACGAATTAATTCTTCAGTTAAATGTTCTGTAGGAAAAGTTTGATCAACTTCTGTTTCTAAATCGTAGGAAGGTGTTGTACTCCCAAGAACGATAGTTCCGGTATATTCCTTGATTTGAGCTTGAAAACTATCAATATTTTTGGTCATTTTGCCCGTGCAAATCACTAATAAGCCAGTTGCCAAAGGATCTAAAGTTCCTGCATGTCCAACTTTTATTTTTTTGATATTGAAGGCGCGCCTAATTTCCCAACGCAATTTGTTAACCACTTGGAAAGAAGTCCAATGAAGCGGCTTGTTAATTAATAAAACTTGTCCAGACAGATACTCTTCAGATGTTACCATTAGTTGTTATAAAGTGAAAAGATAATTGCAATTAACCCAACAACTACGCAGTAAATTGCGAAGTAGGTCAGTTTGCTTTTTTTAACGAGTTGAATCATCCACGTACAAGCGAATAGTCCTGAAATGAAAGCTGCTATAAAACCAACTAATAAAGGTAGGGAAGCCGAACTTTCAAAAGATATTTCGCCACTTAAAGCGTCTTTTGCCATTTTACCTAAGATTAATGGAACGACCATCAAAAACGAAAAACGTGCGGCTTTGCTTTTGTCATTACCTAAAATAACTGATGTTGAAATCGTTGCCCCAGAACGTGAAATTCCAGGTAACATTGCAATCGCTTGAGAAATACCTATCACAAATGCATTGCTGAAACTTACTTTTTTGTCAGTGTCTTTCGCTTTATCCGCTAAAAATAAAAGCACTGCTGTAACTAATAACATACAGCCTACAAACAGAATATTTCCGCCAAAAAGTGATTCTAATTCTTCTTCAAAAAACAACCCGATAAACACGGCAGGAATCATGGATAGCACAATTTTAGCAGCAAATTGGAGGTCGTCATTCCATTCAAATTTGAAAATTCCTTTAAGAAGACTCCAAATATCTTTTCTAAACACAACAATGGTGCTTAATGCCGTCGCAAAGTGAAGTACAACTGTAAAAAGTAAACTTTCTTTAGGTTCAAAATTGTCGCCTAAAATTGCTTTTCCAATCTCTAAATGGCCGCTGGAAGATACAGGTAAGAATTCTGTAAGACCTTGTACTATGCCTAAAATTATAGCTTCTAATAAATCCATAAGGTAGTTGGGTGTGTATTTTGAGATTCCAAATTTATGAAATCAGGAAAATAGTTATAGTGGAAAGATTATGCCTTTGGAGATTCGTCCTTATTCGGGTTGAGTAAAATGGCATATATCTGAACGCCAAATCCTATTAACACTAATGTTGGTGCCAAACGGATACGTCTCCAATTGAAAATCTCAGGATTAAAAACATTGGGATCATCACTACCACCACCTGACATTAGGATGAAGCCAAGTGCTATTATACCCAAGCCAATAAGCATGAATTTGTAGTTTTTCTTCCCGAAAATAAAATTGTTATTAGCGCTTTGTTTGCGTTTTTTTTCTCCCATGACAATTGCAATAATAATAGGATGCAAATTAACGGTTTTATTTAAAACTTTTCGTTAATAGTATCTAAATACTTGGGTTTTACCGAGAATTTCGAAAATTCAGAAATGTAAACTGGAGAGTTTTTTTATTGAACTCTTTATTTAATAATACAAAGCATCTGTTTTCAAATTCAAGAAGCGTTGTGTTGCAATAAAAGTGCTAATCCAAGTAATAAGAATTCCTAAAAGAAATATAGCGGCAAACAGACTTCCAAGAAGTATTGGGTTTGATAATAATTGTAGCTCTGCAAAGGTTTGGTTGAGATAATACAACACAATGCCCATACCTATTAAGGCGATAATGGCACCAATTATTCCTAATTGCACACTTTTATAAATGAATGGTCTTCGGATAAATGATTTTGTAGCCCCAACCATTTGCATGGTTTTTATGATAAAACGTTTTGAATAAACAGCCAACCTAATCGAGCTATTGATGAGTAACACGGCAATCAACGTAAAAATGGCACTAATAACCAATACCCAAAAGGTGATTTTTTTGACATTGTCGTTCATCAATTCCACCAAATCATTATCATAACGAATTTCTTCAATGAATTTTTTAGCAGATAATTCATCAGTAATGGAAGTTAAGGTTTCGGTCGTTACATAATCGGCTTTTAAATGCACGTCGATTGAATTTTGCAACGGATTATAGCCCACAAAATCCATAAAATCCTCACCTGTTTCTGCTTTCATAGACTCAGCAGCGGCTTCTTTAGACACATATTCTGTGCTCTTTGTGTATTCTGCCATGGCCAAGCTTTTTTCGAGCTGGTTGACTTCAACTTCTTTGGCAGAATCATTTAAATAGATGGTTACAACCACCTGTTCTTTAAAGTGGTCAGCAACTTTTTTGGCGTTCAAAACCAAAAGCCCCAAGCAGCCCAATAAAAACAGGACCAATGCGATGCTTATTACCACAGAGAAGTAAGATGAAATTAACTTGCGTTTCTGATACCTATCAAAAGATGTACTCATACAATTTTAGTTGAAGTTGTAAAAATATAAAAGAAATCTGTTCCCATATGGTTTACAACGTTTAAAATTTCAATACTGCTATAATATGGCGTTACTTTATATAAATGCTGAAGAGATAGTGTATAATAACAGAATTCTGAACAGTATTAATATGATGTAGCTTTAAATTTTATATTTTTGATCTTGATAGGGGAAAACAATAATATTTTAATCTTTTAGTTTAGTACCTAATCAATTTCTTAAAACAGATTGTTATGAATAAAATTATGGTGCTTACTGTATTTGCAGTATTAAGTTTTTTCCAATATGGCAATGCACAAGATGTAAATTTTGGAGCTAAAGCGGGAATGAACTTCGCAAATCTAACCGGGGGAAATTCTGAAAGACTTGGAAAGGTGGATTTTCATGTGGGCTTTGTTACAGAATTTGTCTTTAGAAGAGGGCTATTTGGTGCCCAACCTGAACTTCTGTATTCTAGGCAAGGATCTAGCAGTGGAAGTAATAGTTTAGATTATATTTCTTTACCTTTAATGTTAAAATTTTTTCCTTTGAAATCCTTAAGCATGGACATAGGACCGCAATATTCTTTTCTAATAAATGGTAAAGATACAGGCGCTAATAATGCTGATTTTGGAGTAAATATAGGGTTGGGATATGACCTTAAAAACAATGTGTTTGCCCAAGCACGTTATAATTTAGGGATTACAAATGCATATGGCGATCTCAATAACAGTGTTTTTCAGTTCTCGGTAGGATATAAATTCTAAAATATAACACATAAATTTATAAAGCGTCTTGAAATTTTCATGGCGCTTTTTTTGTTTTAAATAGTTGTCCACTGTTTAATAGGCTGTTTAAGCTCTAATTCTTAAATTTGCGCCTCTAAATTGATCCTTTTCAGGGGCATGTTGTGGGATTGTTGAATTTATATCACACAACTCGGAATTATTAAATTTAGAAGCTCATAATGAATCACAATCTATGAGCAATAGAAAACAAATTAAGTAAACTAAAATACCTGTAATTGCAGGCATTATTATGAATTACAATTTCAACGAGATAGAGAAAAAATGGCAAGACCATTGGGCGAAAAACCAAACGTTTAAAGCCAAAAATAATAGTGATTTACCAAAATATTATGTTTTGGACATGTTTCCTTACCCAAGTGGTGCGGGGTTACATGTTGGGCATCCGTTAGGCTATATCGCGAGCGATATTTATGCACGCTACAAGCGCCATAAAGGTTTCAACGTATTGCATCCTCAAGGTTATGACAGTTTTGGGTTGCCTGCGGAACAATATGCTATTCAAACAGGACAGCATCCTGCAGTTACAACTGAAGAAAATATCAAAACCTATCGCCGTCAATTAGATCAAATTGGATTTTCGTTTGATTGGAGTAGGGAAGTCAGAACTTCTGATCCATCTTATTATAAATGGACGCAGTGGATTTTTATCCAACTCTTTGAGTCTTGGTATAACATTGATACGAATAAGGCCGAATCTATAGATACATTGATTTCCGTTTTTGATGCTGAAGGAAATGCGAACGTAAATGCGGTTTGTGATGATGATATCGAAAGTTTTTCGGCAGCAGATTGGAAATCGTTTTCTTCCGAGAAAAAACAAGGAATTCTTCTGAAATATAGATTGACTTATTTAGCAGAAACGGAAGTGAACTGGTGCCCAGCCTTAGGAACTGTTTTAGCAAATGATGAAATTGTTAATGGTGTGTCTGAGCGTGGCGGTCATCCTGTAATTAGAAAAAAAATGACCCAATGGTCTATGCGCATTTCTGCTTATGCTGAGCGTTTATTACAAGGTTTGGACCAAATTGATTGGACGGATTCACTTAAAGAAAGTCAACGCAACTGGATTGGAAAATCGGTGGGAGCAAGTGTGACTTTTAATGTTATTCCTAATGGCAAGTCTGATGCCTCTCATAAAATCCCGGTATTTACAACCAGACCTGATACTATTTTTGGTGTGAGTTTTATGACACTTGCGCCAGAACATGAGTTGGTCGCTCAAATTACAACTGACGAACAAAAAGAGGAAGTAGAAGCCTATATAAAGGCAACTGCAAAACGTAGTGAACGTGACCGAATGGCGGATGTTAAGACTATTACTGGTGCTTTTACAGGTGCGTATGCTGAACATCCATTTACTAAAGAGCCAATTCCAGTGTGGATTGGCGATTATGTGTTGGCAGGTTACGGAACAGGAGCAGTGATGTCTGTTCCATGTGGTGACCAGCGTGACTATGATTTTGCAAAACACTTTAACATTCCTATTCCTAATATTTTTGAAGGTGTAGATATCTCGGAAGAAGCTTATGCGGCTAAAGATAATGTCGTGATTGCCAATTCTGATTTCTTAACAGGGTTGTCGTTTAAAGAAGCTACAAAGAAAGCTATTGCCGAACTCGAGAAACTAAATCAAGGTGAAGGTAAAACCAATTACAGGTTGCGTGATGCCGTTTTCTCCCGTCAGCGTTATTGGGGTGAACCATTCCCGGTCTATTACGTAAACGGAATGCCGCAAATGATTGATAAAAAGCATTTGCCTATCCGTTTGCCTGAAGTTGAAAAATATTTGCCAACTGAAACCGGCGAACCTCCTTTAGGACGTGCTGATGTTTGGGCTTGGTGTACGGAAAGCAATACTGTAGTTGCCAACGATAAAGTGAACAACACGACTGTTTTTCCATTGGAGTTGAACACCATGCCAGGTTGGGCAGGAAGTTCGTGGTATTTCTTTAGATATATGGACTCGAGTAATGATGCCATTTTTGCTAGTGAAGATGCATTAAACTATTGGGAAAGTGTCGATTTATATATCGGAGGAAGCGAACACGCCACAGGCCATTTATTATATTCTCGTTTTTGGGTAAAATTCTTAAAAGATAGAGGCTTTGTAAGTATTGAAGAGCCGTTTAAAAAGCTAATCAACCAAGGGATGATTTTGGGCACGAGTGCTTTTGTTTATAGAGTAGATTTGACGTCGACTGAAAATGATGATTTTTCAAAAGCGACTAATGTATACCTATCAAAATCTGTTTATGATAACATCATGAACGAGAAAGATTTTCAAAATGAGAGAATCATTCAATTAGCAAAGGAAAGCTTAGATGTTGATAATATTTCCAAAGAGACAGGATATAATGTTAAACCGACAGCGATTCATATTAAAGTACAATATGTGAATGCTTCAGATGAGTTGGATATTGAAGGGTTAAAGTCTGATGAAGAATATGGCGAAGATTTTAGAGACGCTATTTTTATTGGTGAGAATGACACGATAATCGAAGACGGAAATGATGTTTATAAAGTAGGCAGGGAGGTCGAAAAAATGTCGAAATCCAAATACAATGTTGTTAATCCTGATGCGATTTGCGAACAATATGGCGCTGACAGCTTGAGACTTTATGAAATGTTCCTTGGGCCTTTAGAACAAGCAAAACCTTGGAATACAGCAGGAATTACGGGTGTTCACGGGTTCCTTAAAAAACTTTGGAAATTGTATATCGGGGACACTGGTTTAAATGTTATTGATGAGGAGCCAACAAAAGATAACTTAAAAACACTTCATAAAACTATTAAGAAGGTTGAAGAGGATATCGAAACCTTCTCGTTCAACACCTCAGTGTCCACATTTATGATCGCGGTGAATGAATTGACTGCTCAAAAATGTAATAGCAAAGACGTTTTAGAATCCTTATTAATTCTGTTATCGCCTTACGCACCTCACATAGCGGAAGAACTATGGAGTCGATTAGGGCATAACGAATCAATTGCGACGGCGCCATTCCCAAAATTCGATGCGAGCCATTTGGTGGAGAGCAGTAAAAATTATCCAATCTCTTTTAATGGGAAAATGAAATTTACTTTAGAATTGCCAATGGACATGACTAAGGAAGATATCGAAAAAACGGTCATGGCACACGAAAAAACCATTGCGCAATTGGAAGGACGAACACCTAAAAAAGTAATAATCGTTCCTGGTAAAATCGTGAATATTGTAGGTTAGATGCTCTAAGCGTGGCTTTTGTTTCAGTATAGAAACAGTAGGCGAGGTGGTCTAAATTAGCTATAGAAAATAGGATGACTATTTTTTTAAAAGCACTCTAAAATAAAATAACTGACAAAATTACCTCATGTTATATTGGCGTACTTTTTGTTATATTTAATTAAATTTTAAAACATAATAATATGGGAGGAATAGGTATGGGCTATTGGGTTTTAATTGGTGGTATTGCACTAATTAGCTGGTTGGTAAGTAACCAATTAAAAAGCAAGTTCAAAAAATACTCGCAAGTCCATTTAAGAAATGGAATGAGTGGTAAAGAAATCGCTGAACAAATGTTGGCTGACAATGGTATCAGCGATGTGGAAGTTATTTCCGTAAAAGGACAATTAACTGACCATTATAACCCTGCAAATAAAACAGTAAACTTAAGTGAATCTGTGTATTCACAACGTAATGCGGCTGCAGCTGCCGTGGCTGCTCACGAATGTGGACACGCGGTTCAGCATGCACAAGCTTATAGCGCTTTAAAAATGCGTTCAGCATTGGTGCCTGTTGTGAGTGTTACTTCAGGAATGTCACAATGGTTAGTCATTGGAGGTTTAGTCCTTGGTGCCGCTGCAGGTGGAGGTTTTGGCTATTACATTGCCATTGCAGGTTTGGTCTTTATGGGCTTCGCTACCTTATTTAGTTTTATTACGTTGCCAGTAGAATATGACGCAAGTAATAGAGCGTTGGCTTGGTTAAAAGCGAAAAACATAGTTACTCCAGAAGAATATAAAGGCTCGGAAGATGCACTTAAATGGGCTGCAAGAACCTATTTGGTTGCCGCAATTGGTGCTTTAGCATCGCTATTGTATTGGGCAATGCAAGTTTTTGGTGGCAGAGATTAATTTTATAAATCTATATTAGAAATAAAACCGAACGCACATTGTTGTCGTTCGGTTTATTTTTTTGCTTATTTTTATTTTCTAACCTAACACATTTATATATGGAACAACAACCTACTGATAGTCCTTTTAATAGTTTCGACGCGAAATTATTGGTGCACACTTCTGATGCTGAACGTGTCGATTTTTATAAGAAAACTTACGGGCATGTTGCTGGCGGTGTTTTGGTTTTTATCATTTTTGAATACCTCTAATTACAAAGTGAAACAATTGTAAATTTTGCCTTGTCCATGACGGAAGGTTATAAGTGGTTGATTATGTTGGGAGGTTTTATGTTTATTACCAGTTATGCGGAACGTATGACCATGAAATCGCCAGATAAAAACAAACAATACTTGGCTTACGGACTCTACATTCTCGCGCAAGCCTTTATTTTTGTGCCGTTAATTTACATTGCTGCATTTTATATGGATTCTGGTCCGGAGATTTTAAATCAGGCAGCAATTGTCACCTTAGCCTTATTTACGGGATTGTCAGCAGTAGTCTTCGTTACTAAAAAAGATTTCTCGTTTATTAAAACAGGTTTGACCGTTGGTTTTTTTATAGCTATCGGATTAATCATTGCAGGAACCTTATTCGGGTTCAATTTAGGATTGTGGTTTTCTGTAGGGATGTGTTTGTTGGCAGGAGGTTCAATTCTGTACCAAACTTCCAACTTAGTGAACAAATATTCAACAGACGATTATATTCCTGCGGCCTTAGGGTTGTTCGCATCTTTAATGTTGCTGTTTTGGTATGTGCTTCAGATTTTTATGTCGAGAGATTAAATTTTGATAACATCATATAATTAAAAAACTCCTGAAATCTCAGGAGTTTTTTTATAATAGAATGTTTCTTAAATCTGAATTTGCCGATCAATCTGCTGATTTAAGGAGATAAACGTTTCCGTTCGCGATACACCTGCAATAGATTGAATTTCCTTGTTGAGCAAGTGCATCAGATGTTCATTATCCTTACATAGAATTTTGATCAGAATACTCCAGTTTCCCGTAGTATAATGACATTCCAATACTTCAGGGATTTTTTGAAGCTGCTTTACGGCTTCAGGATTGCTCATGGCCTTATCTAAATAAATTCCAACAAAAGCCATCGTGGTATAGCCTAATATCTTCGGATTGATTACAAACTTAGACCCCGATATCAATCCCGATTTTTCAAGTTTTCTCAAACGTTGATGAATCGCAGCACCCGAAATACCAACGTTTCTCGCAATTTCTAAAATTGGAGTTCTGGCATCTTCCATCAGGGCACGAAGGATTTTCTTATCGATACCATCAATTTGAATATTCTGATTTACTATTTTCATAAGCACTTCCTACAATGCAGGAATCTCATTTGTTTATTATAATGTAATAATCAAGTTTTCGTCTTTTTTAGAACTGTACTTTCTTAGGCGTTTAAAGGATTGTAGCCTAAATAAGGGACTTCCTTTTCAGTAAACTTGATGTCAAACTCTTCCAATTCTGATAAAATTGGTCCGTAAACTTCTTTAGTGATCGGAATCTGAACACCAGGCGTTACAATCTTACCATTTAAAATCGCTAATGTAGCGATGGCTACAGGCAATCCAACAGTTTTTGCCATGGCGGTATAGGTCATGTCTTCGCCTAAGGCAACCATTGTAGAATCAATTTGATGCATTTTTCCATCTAGTTCATATCCAAATTTGTGATACATCACTAACATGTCCTTGTCATCATCATGAAGCGTCCAACTGTCCATCAATATTTTTTGCAGAATTTCTGCCGGAGTAGCTTTTTTAAGGCCCACCATTTTGTGTCGGTTGAAAATGTCTAATTCTTCAAATTTCTCCCAAATAATATCGTCTTGATCAATTTTGAGCGATAGTCGGAACTTTAGCTCTACAGAATCTGTTGTACTATAAGGTAAAAACGCATTGACGAAATCGCGATAGCTCATGTTTTCACTATCATCTATCGTGTAACTGTCGTCAGTCATTCCTAATTGTACAAAAACATTCCACGCTCTACTAAATCCGACGCGACGCATCGTGCCTCTATAAAGTGTTTTAATATGATCTAATCCATAAACACTTTGGTATTTGAGTGAATCTCTATTGGCATACGCTTCAAAACGGCCGTAACCATCCACATCTAAAAATTCAGTTCTTCTAAATAATCGGTGGTAAGGAATGTATTTATAATTGCCTTCTTGGATAAATTTTGCCGCGCTACCTTGTCCGGCAACAACCACATTTCTTGGGTTCCAGGTAAATTTATAGTTCCATAGATTATTGTCGCTTTCTGGTGCTACCAATCCGCCGGCAAACGATTCAAACAACACCATTTTTCCGCCTTTTGCCCTGATGCTGTCAATAACTTTCATGGCGCTCATATGATCAATACCAGGATCTACCCCAATTTCATTCATAAACACCAAGCCTTTGTTTTTTGCAGCCTGGTCAAGATCTTCCATTTCCTTACTCACGTAAGAAGCGGTCACCATATTTTTGCCGTAAGTGATGCAGTCTTTTGCAACTTCAATATGATATCGTGCAGGAAGCATGGAGACGACTATATCCGCATTTTCAATAGCGTTTTGACGTGATTGATTGTCAAAAACATCTAAGGTAATTGCTTGGGCATGTTCGTGGTTTTTAATCAGTTTATTTGCATTTTGGGTATCTATATCGCCAATAATAATATGTAAATTTTCAGTGGTCGATTTTTCTAGTAAATATTTAATGAGGTAAGAAGAAGATTTTCCTGAACCTATGACTAATATCTTTCGCATAATGGGAATTCTTGAGTAGTTTTGTGTTTTACAAATACGAATTTACTAAATAACTATTGGTTATTGTAGGCATTAATATAAATATATGAATAGAACAATTTTAATAACCGCAGCCATTTTTGGCATAATTGCCATAGCGTTGGGCGCATTTGGGGCACATGGTTTAAAACAATTGATTTCAGTAGAAGCACAGCAGACCTTTGAAACGGGCGTGCGCTATCAAATGTATCATGCTTTGTTATTGTTATTTGTGGGGACAACTACCTTTATCAAGGAAAAATCGAAGACAATTATCTATTATTTGGTAGTGGTTGGGATTCTGTTTTTCTCAGGGTCTATCTACGGGTTGGCCACTATGGAGGTCACGAATATCAACTTTAAAAGCATCGGATTTATAACGCCAATTGGAGGTCTTTTATTAATCCTTTCTTGGGTTTTAATAATGGTCTCTTTTTTAAAAGAGAAACGTTATAATTCTTAAAAAGAAGTGCATACTTTAAAATAATTGCTAATTTTGTAGCCACAAACAACACAATATTATTATGGCCAATAACACCCAAACTACGAAATCGATTTCGTTAGATGAGTACGGTATTAAAAATGCCGAAGTACATTACCAATTACATCCAGAAAGACTTCATGACATCGCAATTGCTAAGGGTCAAGGGGTTGAAGCATCTTCTGGCGCGTTGGCAGTAAACACAGGAGAGTTTACTGGACGTTCGCCTCAGGATAGATTCATTGTTAAAGATGAGGTTACTAAGGACCGTGTGTGGTGGGGGAATATCAACATTGCATTTGATCCGGACGATTTTCAGAAATTGTACGATAAGGTAACAAATTATCTTTCAGGAAAAGAGGTTTTTGTAAGAGATAGCTACGCTTGCGCAGATGAAAAATACAAATTAAATATCAGGGTTATTACTGAGTATGCTTGGAGCAATCAATTTGCTTATAATATGTTTTTGCGTCCAACAGAAAAGGAATTGGAGAATTTTACTCCAGAATGGACTATTGTAAACGCACCTGGATTTATGGCGGATCCTGCAGTAGATAAAACACGTCAACATAACTTTGCAATTTTAGATTTTACTCGAAAAATCGCCCTTATTGGAGGAACAGGTTATACTGGGGAGATTAAGAAAGGAATTTTTTCTGCCTTGAATTTCATCTTGCCAGTATTTAAAAATACATTACCAATGCACTGTAGTGCCAACATTGGTAAAGATAATGACACAGCTATCTTCTTCGGATTGTCTGGAACTGGAAAAACAACTTTATCTGCAGATCCTAGCAGACGTTTAATTGGAGATGATGAGCACGGTTGGACAAAGGAAAACGCGGTATTCAACTTTGAAGGTGGATGCTATGCAAAAGTAATCAACCTTTGTGAGGAGAATGAACCAGACATCTTTAAAGCGATTAAAAAAGGAGCAATTTTGGAGAATGTCATCATGGATGCCGATGGTAACGTCGATTTTGAAGACATCTCTATCACGCAAAATACACGTGTAAGTTATCCTTTAGATCATATTGACAATACTGTAATGCCATCGATTGGCGAGAATCCTAAAAATATCTTCTTTTTAACGGCAGATGCTTTTGGTGTATTGCCTCCAATCTCTAAATTGACACCAAGTCAAGCAGCATATCATTTCATTTCTGGTTATACTGCTAAAGTTGCTGGTACTGAAGCCGGAGTTGTTGAACCAACTCCAAATTTCTCAGCTTGTTTTGGTGCACCTTTCATGCCATTACATCCTGCAAAATATGCAGAAATGTTGAGTAATAAAATACAGGAGACTGGTGTTAATGTGTGGTTAGTAAACACTGGTTGGACAGGCGGTCCTTACGGTGTAGGTACTAGAATGAAATTGAAGTACACAAGAGCAATGATCAATGCGGTCTTAAATGGTGATTTAAAAGATTACACTTATGAAGATTACCATATCCATTCTGTATTTGGAGTAGCACAACCAAGATCATGTCCTGGAGTTCCTAGTGAAGTGTTGAGCCCAAGAACAACATGGAATGATGATCAGGCTTACTATACGACAGCTTTTAAATTGGCAAACTCTTTCCGAGAAAACTTCAAGAAATTTGAAAGCATTGCGAGTGAGGAAATCAGAAGAGGTGGCCCACAGCGTTACGCGTTTTAAACCACAAATTATATAAATAGAAAAAGGCGATTCAAATATTTGAATCGCCTTTTTTAGTTGTTAGTAAAAAAAATTATTTTCCTTTGTTTACCTTTTCGATGTACTTCTCCAAAGCCATAGTCATAGACGGTGTTTCAGGTGTCGGAGCCAAAATGTCAACGCGTAATCCATGTTCTTCAACAGCTTTTGCTGTAGTATTTCCAAATACAGCAATACGGGTGTCGTTTTGCTTAAAATCTGGGAAATTATGGAACAAAGATTCAATCCCTGAAGGACTGAAGAATACTAAAATATCATAGTACACATCTGCTAAATCAGATAAGTCGCTGATAACCGTTTTGTAAAAAACACCTTCTTTCCACTTAATGTTTAATGCATTAAGGGTGGCCGGAACCTCATCTTTTAATTTATCGGTAGTTGGTAATAAGAAGTTTTCATCTTTATATTTTTTAATTAAAGGAGAAAGATCTTCAAAGTTTCGCTTACCAACATAAATTTTACGTTTTCTATAAACCACATATTTTTGAAGGTAAAACGCTACGGCTTCACTCTGACAAAAATATTTAAGGGTGTCAGGAACTTTAAAACGCATTTCGTCCGCCACTCTAAAAAAGTGATCGACAGAATTTCTGCTCGTTAAAATAATGGCAGTGTATTGCGTTAAATCTATTTTTTGTTGTCTTACGTCTTTTGCAGGAACACCTTCTACGTGAATAAATGGGCGGAAGTCAATCTTTACTTTTTGCTTTTCTTGGAGATCAAAGTAAGGCGAATTTTCGATTTTAGGTTCAGGTTGTGACACTAAAATTGTTTTCACTTTCATAGGCTTGGGATGGTTTTAAGCTTTATATTCTACAATTATTTTATACAAAATCAGATAAGGCCCAATTTCAAGTGCGCAAAGATACAAAATAAAATAGAATATGTTGTTAATCACTGTCTTTTGATGAATTTTAAAGGAGGTGATAAACCCGACTATATTTATAAGCAGTAGAATTAAAATTACGGCCATAATAATTAGTTCTGATGGCTGTAATGTGTATAATAACAGAGCGTTAATGGGCAGTAGAATAATGCCAGTTAAATTTTTATAACTGATTTTCTGAAACAGATAGGTATCAATTAATCGGTCAATCTCGAAGACACTTCCTATAAGTCGTTCGGCTAAAATTTTTATAAGCGCGAGGGTACCAATACCAAAAATAAACTTCAAAAACACAGCTAACTCAAAGGTTTTCGTAGTTCCTAAAGTTAAGAATGAAAGGTATCCAAAAATTGAAATTGAAATAATGAGATTCAAAAATAGAAGCGCATCAAAGACATCAATGAATTTTTGATCCTTTGTGTAAATTTTGAGGTATTTTGAATTTCCGAAGACGCCAAGAAAATCTATAAACCGATTTGTGTAAGATACCTTGGCAATGGTGATGAAAATCAATCCCAAAACCATAAAAATGGTAAACCATTCGTAAGATATGACGTCTCTTAGCATGGCGCTAAATTATAAAGAATATTTTATCTGTTCATTTCAATAAAATTAATCTTTTAAAAAAACTTACTTTTGCTAAAATTTTCTACCAAATGAAAGACGCTATTGTCATCATTCCAACCTACAATGAAATTGAAAACATTGAAGCTATTATTTTAGCGGTTTTTTCGCAGGATAAAGCTTTTGATGTACTGGTGGTAGATGACAGTTCACCAGACTTGACGGCTGAAAAAGTCGAGCTGCTTCAAGCGGAGTTTCCTGATCGATTATTTTTGCTGAAAAGAAAGAATAAAACAGGCTTAGGGACTGCCTATATTGAGGGATTTAAATGGTGTCTCGCAAAAGATTATGCCTATATATTTGAGATGGACGCTGATTTCTCCCATAACCCGGACGATTTAGTAAAACTCTATACGGCGTGTGCCAATGAAGGTGCTGACGTCGCCATTGGTTCTCGGTACATTACAGGCGTTAATGTGGTCAATTGGCCAATGAACAGAATATTGCTGTCTTATTTTGCGTCTAAATATGTGCGTTTTATAACACGAATGAGAATTCAAGACACTACCGCAGGTTTTGTTTGTTATAAAAAGAAGGTGTTAGAGACTATTAATTTGGATGCCATTAAGTTTGTGGGTTACGCGTTTCAGATTGAAATGAAATTCAAAGCACATTTAAAAGGCTTTAATATTGTAGAAGTCCCTGTGATATTTACGGATCGGGCAAAAGGAAAATCAAAAATGAGCAGTGGCATTATTTCTGAAGCTATTTTTGGAGTTATAAACATGAAATTTAAAAGCCTATTTGGCAAGTAATATGAGACGAGCATGCTAAAAAAATCACCACCCAAGGGAATGATTAATTGCGAACAGCATGTGTCCGTTAAAAAACAATAGAAATAAACACATGAAAGCAAGAACGGTACTAATAAAAAATGCTAAAATTGTTAATGAAGGACATATTTTTGAAGGAGATATATTAATTGAAGGCGAGTTTATTAAAGAAATAGACACCAGAATTAGTGCAAAATCACCGGATGTTGTCGTTATTGATGTTGAAGGTAATTATGTGTTTCCAGGAGTTATTGATGATCAAGTGCACTTTAGAGAGCCTGGATTAACTCATAAGGCAACCATTGAATCTGAATCTAGAGCAGCAGTTGCTGGGGGAATTACTTCTTTTATTGAAATGCCAAATACGGTGCCTCAGACTACAACTATTGAAAAACTTGAGGAAAAATTTGAAATTGCTGCAAATTCATCTTATGCCAATTACTCCTTTATGTTTGGCGGTACGAATACCAATTTAGAAGAAGTTTTAAAAGTGGATTCTAAAAATGTAGCTGGTCTTAAGTTGTTTTTAGGATCGTCTACAGGCGATATGTTGGTGGATAATACTGAGGTATTGGAAAAGATTTTCAAAAGTACGGACATGTTGATTTCTGTACATTGTGAAGATGAAGCCACCATCAAAAGAAACCTTGAAGAACATATTGAAAAATATGGTAATGATATTCCTATGGAATGCCATCCTGATATCAGAAGTGCGGAAGCTTGTTATATTTCCTCGTCTAAAGCCATTGAGTTAGCTAAGAAAACGGGAGCGCGTTTGCATATTTTTCATGTGTCGACAGCGAAGGAAACCAAATTATTCACGAATAAAATTCCTTTAAAAGATAAGAAAATTACTGCTGAAGTCTGTATTCACCACCTTTGGTTTAGTGATGAAGATTATAAGAAAAAAGGCAGTTTAATTAAGTGGAACCCTGCAGTAAAAACCGCAAATGACCGTGATGAACTGTGGAAAGCGCTTTTAGATGGTCGTATTGATGTGGTTGCAACTGACCACGCACCACATACTTTAGAGGAAAAGAAGAATATTTATACTGAAGCACCATCTGGCGGACCGTTAGTACAACATGCATTGGTTGCTATGATTGAAGCGTATCACAACGGTAAAATCAGTTTAGAAAAAATTGCTGAGAAAATGTGTCATAATCCTGCCATTTTATTTCAGGTTGAAAAACGCGGCTATGTGAAACCAGGATATTACGCTGACTTGGCTATTGTAGATATTAACAGTCCTTGGACCGTAAAAAAAGACAATATTCTCTATAAATGTGGCTGGTCTCCATTTGAGAACACGTTGTTTAAATCGAGAATTACCCACACTTTTGTAAACGGAGCATTAGTATATAAGAATTTCAAGTTTTTAGATGTTAAAGCCGGAAAACGACTAACTTTTAACCGATGAAATATTTTAGTTACATAATAATTCTGATGTTGTTATTGGGGTGTAATGGTATTGATAAACCAAAAAAGCCTAAAAATTTAATCGGGAAGGAGAAAATGTCAGAGATCATGTATGATTTGTACATTTTAAATGCGGCCAAAGGTGTCAATAGGAAAATGTTGGAGGCGAACGCAATCATGCCGTTAGAATATCTCTATAAGAAATACGATATTGACAGTTTACAATTTGCCGAAAGCAACACTTATTATGCGTATGACACGGAAGGTTATTTAGCAATCATAGAAACTGTAAAAAAGAAACTAGAAAAAAATAAGGACTTCTACGAAAAACTGAATGTAAAGGAGCAAAATGTAAAGGATTCCATCAATGCCGCCAAAAAGAAGAAGAATGATTCCCTTATAGGGTTAGATGCTCCTTTACCGCAGCAATAAGACTACTTTTCTAAATCTCGTAGAAATAAGTCGGCGGTCTCCTTTATGGAAGTAGCCATTGGCTTGAATTGAAAATCCAACGCATTTTTTAATTTTGAAGCATCATATTTTTTGATGCTTTTTGCGCTATTGGTCACTTGTTTTGAAAGTCTACGGCGTTTGCCCGTAAACAGATGTTGTAACCAATCCAATCGCCAACCTATTGCCAGAATAAAAGCTGTAGCTTGTTTTGATGGCGGCTTTACTTTAAGCGCTATGGCTGTTTGCTGTAGAAAATCCTTAAACGATAGGTTCTCGGAAATAACAATAAAGCGCTCATTTTTTATATCGCTTTGCATCAATAAAATCATGGCTTTTACGACATCATCCACATCTACATAAGCAGTAATTCCGTTGGTGTAATAAGGCATGCCTTTATAAACTTTTTTAATCAGACTGCTACTGCCACCACTGTTCCAGAATCCTGGCCCGATAATAATTCCCGGATTAACAATCACTACATCAACGCCCTCTTGAGAACCACGCCAAACTTCCGTTTCGGCACCATATTTAGTAATGGCATAAATACTGTTGTCATCCTCTTGACTCCAATACGTCTCTTCGGTAATGAGTTGCTCCGGATTTTGATGATGGCCAATGGTAGCTATAGAACTGACATAGCACAGTTTTTTGATGCGGTTTGAAATACAAAGATTCACCACATTTGCAGTGCCTTCAATATTGATTTTGCGGAGTTCTAAATATTTATTTGGTTCAAAACTCACAAAAGCGGCACAGTGATAAACATAATCTACACCGTTAAAAGCCTCCTGCAAAGCGGGTATGTCAGTAATGTCAGCTTCTATCCATTCTATTTTGTTGTAAAGGGACTCAACGTCTTCAGTGTAGTATGAAAAGACATTTTTTACCAAATCTAATTTCTGCTCCCTTCTGTAAATTGCTTTTACTTTAGTATTGGTTTCCAATATTTTATAAAGCAAGTGGGAACCCACCAATCCTGTACCTCCTGTAACTAATATCATGAGACTAAAATAAAGAATTATTAGATATTAATTCCTAATTCTCTAGTGATGTTTATCTTTGCCGAATTAGAAAAAATTAATAAAAAAACTCATGACAAACGCATTTGTAGAAGATTTAAGATGGAGAGGGATGGTCCACGATATCATGCCTGGAACGGAAGAGCAACTCAATAATGGAATGACAAGTGCATATATAGGCTTTGATCCAACTTCTGATTCTTTACATATTGGGAGCTTGGTTCCTATTATTCTTTTGGTGCATTTGGAAAAAGCGGGCCATAAACCTTATGCATTGGTTGGTGGTGCAACGGGAATGATTGGTGATCCTTCTGGTAAAAGCGATGAGCGTAACTTGCTTGATGAGGTCGCATTGGCGAAAAATGTAGCGGGAATAAAGTCGGTTTTATCACGATTTTTAGATTTCAATTCCAGCGAAAAAAACGCACCAGTTTTAGTGAATAATTATGATTGGATGAAAAATTTCTCATTCATAGATTTCGCTAGAGATGTTGGTAAACGTATTACGGTCAACTATATGATGTCTAAGGATTCCGTTAAAAAACGTTTCTCAGGAGAAGAGGGAAGTGTGGGAATGTCCTTTACGGAATTTACATACCAACTGATTCAAGGATACGATTTTTACCATTTACACAAGCACCATAATGTTGCTTTGCAAATGGGAGGAAGTGACCAATGGGGAAATATCACGACCGGAACTGAGTTGGTTAGACGTATGAATGTTGGTGAAGAAGCAAAAGCTTACGCCATGACCTGTCCGTTAATTACAAAAGCAGATGGCTCTAAATTTGGTAAGAGTGAAGGTGGGAATATTTGGTTGGATGCTGATAAAACCTCAGTTTATAAATTCTACCAATTTTGGTTGAATACAAGCGATGAAGATGCTGAGAAATACATTAAGATTTTCACTTTTTTAGATAGAGAAACTATTGAGAGCTTAATTGCTGAACATAAAGAAGCGCCACATTTACGTATTTTACAAAAACGATTGGCTGAGGAAGTGACCACCTTTGTGCACTCAAAAGAAGATTTTGAAAATGCTGAAAGAGCTTCGAACATTTTATTTAGCAGCAGTTTTAAGCAAGATATTAAAACTTTGAATGAATCCATGTTCTTAGAAGTTTTTGAAGGTGTCCCTTCGGCGGAAATTTCAAAAGCGGAATTTGATGCAGGTGTGGATATGATTGCGGCATTGGCAGCCAAAACGAACTTCCTGAATTCTAATGGTGAAGCGCGTCGTGCATTAAAAGAAAATTCAATTTCCGTGAATAAAGAAAAGGTAGGCGAAGATTATATATTGTCTTCTGATGATTTAATTAATGATACCTATATCATTCTTAACAAAGGGAAGAAAAATACCTACATTATAAAAGTGACTGCTTAAGATCAAGTTCACAGAAGGGATTTTATCCTAAAAATCTCGGTTATATAAAAAACGCCTGATGAAGAAAACTTCAATCAGGCGTTTAAAAAACCAACTAATCAACTTAAAAACTTCTCTTTTTCTTATAGAATACTTTCTTTGGTTTCCTAACCAAGAGTCAGCCTTTTAACTATTGGGTCAGTCGGTTAACGTACTTTTTCATTACAGACTTTAACACAGAATTATAATACCATGAGGTTACAACCTCTGATGTCTGAGTTATCGAAACGTCCTATGATTTCGAAGCGATTATCAGGTAGTAATTTTCCTAAATCTTGAGTGGCGATAAATGCACAAGAATTGATATTTGCCAAATCAATTACATTAATACCGCCAGTTTTATTTTTTGGAAGAATGGTGAGTGCATCTTCAGGATCCCTTGTTATGATCTGCATCCATTTAGGGCACTCAAAAACACCATGGCCTTTAGAGTAAGCTTGACTGAGAAGTTCTGTCATTCCATATTCGCTATGGATTGCTTTTACACCAAAACCTTCTTGCAAAATGGCATGAAGTTCTTCCCTGACTAATTCTTTTCGTCTGCCTTTCATACCACCAGTTTCCATAATGATGGTGTTTTTTAGCTGAAATTGATGCGTTTCTACTAAATCTAAAAGCGCGAATGAGACGCTAATAAGCAACACCTTTTTGCCTTGAGCATCTAACGAGGTTACTATATCTTTTAGTTCGTCAAGATTATGAAGATAAAAACCGCTCTCCGGATGTTGAGAGTGTTTAATCAAATCTTCAACCATATAAATCAATGAAGAGCCTTCGCGCTCCAAATAGGAAGGCAACAAAGCTAAAACCACATACTCTTCAATAGCGCCATAAAAATGGGAGAACGCACGCCTAAAGCTTTCTTCATATATAGAAACATCTGTTACTTGATGTTTGCTTGTCAGCGCTCCTGTAGTTCCTGAACTGGTAAAAATTTGTTTAACCGGCTCAGTACTGCTTAAAACATCATGCGATTTAAAAAATTGAATCGGTAAAAACGGGATGTCCTCAATTCGTTTTACATCACTCGGATGAATGTATAGCAAGTCGCAGAATGAACGGTACACGGGATTGTTTTTAAACTGAAAATTGAAAACCTCCAAACTTGCCAATTCAAATTCGGCTTGTGTTTGAATATTAAAAATAGTGCTCATCCTAATCATACCGCAAAAATATAGAAAATAAAAAAAGCGCTATTCAATTAAGAGAGCACTTTTCGATTATTTTTATAATGTAGTTATGTTATCACTGATTTCTTTGAAAGAGCAAGCCGTTTGTGGAGTCAAACTATCGTACTACCAGTTTTCGAGTGGCCGTATTATTGCCTTCTTTTATTCTTAAAATATAAATGCCTGGTGTCAATTTTGAAATGTTTAATTCTTTTCCAAAAAGATAATTGGAGAGGATTTTTTTGCCCAAAACATCATAGATTTCTACTTGTTTCGTTTGATTTTTATTTGAGGTGATAGTGATTTTCCCATTACTTACAGGGTTTGGATATATTGCTAAATCCACAATATCATTTGAAGCGCCCATTTTTGAAGGTGTACTTTGGGCAACACTACTTAAGCCAAAGCCAAGGCCAATCATCAATAAAAGAAAATAAAAGTAGTTTTTCATCAAATAAAAGCTTTTAATAAAAGTAATAAATTATTACAAAACCCGTACCATAAATTTGTTAAACAATTATTTTTTGCCTAAAAATTAATCAATTGTTTCCTTTGGGTTAACATAACGTTACCAATGTTTAAGTTTTTTCAAGTATCTGTTAATAATATTATCTTTACCTTATAATTGAATAACACACATGAAAAATAAGGACATAAAAATACTGTTGGTTGACGATGAGCCAGATATTTTAGAAATAATAGGTTATAACCTTTCCGCGGAAGGTTATCAAATCATCACTGCAGAAAATGGTGTCCAAGCCGTTAAAAGGGCGAAAAAGGAACGGCCGCAGCTTATCATTTTGGATGTTATGATGCCTGAAATGGACGGTATTGAAGCATGCGAGCAAATTCGTAAAATTCCAGAATTAAGCAATACCATCATCACCTTTTTGACCGCGAGAAGTGAGGATTACTCACAAATGGCAGGATTTGATGTTGGTGCTGACGATTATATTACCAAACCTATTAAGCCGAAAGTGTTAACGAGTAAGGTAAAGGCGTTACTTAGGCGTATAAAGGAGGAGGAAACTTCAGAAGCGATTTTGAAAATCGGGAAATTGATTATCAACCGTGAGGAGTATAAAATCTCTAATAAAGGTGAAGAGATAATTCTGCCAAGAAAGGAATTCGAATTGCTATCTTTGTTAGCAACCAAGCCTAATAAAGTATTTAAACGCGAAGAGATCTTAGAAAAAGTATGGGGCAACGAGGTTGTTGTTGGTGGAAGAACCATTGATGTGCATATCCGAAAGTTGCGCGAAAAAATTGGCGATGACTGCTTTAAGACTGTAAAAGGTGTCGGCTACAAGTTTGTTGACTAATGAAAGAACCCGTAAAGAAGTCCTATAAATTTGCCACAAAAACAGCGCTCTATATAACCATAGTGGTAACCTTACTTATGGCTGTTGCGCTTTTGGTCTCGCAAGCGTTTAACCTGTGGATTTTATTGGGTTTTTCTGCATTAGTGTATATCACCTCATTCTTCATTATCCAATATCGTGTAGAACGTTTTATTTACCGACGGGTCAAGAAAATCTATGACGATTTGACTCTGTTGGAGTCTGCTTCATTACGTAAACAGCCCATCACTACAGATATGGCGACGCTTACGCAAGAAATTGATAAGTTCGCTAAAGATAAAAAGCTCGAAATTGAGACCCTTAAAGTTAGGGAAGAGTACCGTAAAGAATTTTTAGGAAATGTATCCCACGAGTTAAAAACACCATTATTTACTGTGCAAGGTTACATCCTGACGTTGTTGGATGGCGCCATGAATAATGAAAAACTGAGAGAAAAATATCTCGAGAGAGCTAATAAGGGCGTAGAACGATTGATATATATTGTTCAGGATTTGGACATGATTACCAAGTTGGAGGTAGGTGATTTAAGTTTGAATGTCGAAACCTTTGATATAGTTGAATTGGTAGCCAGCGTTTTTGAATTATTGGAAATGAAGTCTGCCAAGAAAAAAATCACGCTTACTTTTGATATGACCTATCCTAACCCTATCATGGTAAAAGCGGACAAAGAACGTATCCGTCAGGTGTTGACCAACCTTGTGGTTAATTCCATTAAGTACGGGAGGATAAAAGGGACTACTGAAATTAGTATCGAGAATTTAATCAAAAATAAAGTGATTGTCAGAGTTACTGATAATGGCGAAGGCATCTCAAAAGCTAATATTCCACGACTTTTTGAACGGTTTTATAGAGTCGATAAAAGTGGTTCGCGTAAAGAAGGCGGTTCAGGTTTAGGATTGGCCATTGTGAAGCACATTATTGAAGCGCACGATGAAAAAATCTATATTGAAAGTGAACTTAGTGTAGGGAGCGAATTCTCATTCACGCTCGAAAAGGCGAAATAAGGTCTTATAGTTTATCTCTTCGTCCATCAGTTCAAACCCATTAAAATCATGTATACTTTTTAGTTTCTCTAGACTAAACTCCTGCTGGTTACAACTCGGAGCCCAATTGTTTTCAGTCATTGTCTTGGCTAAATATTCTTGTTCAAATTGACCTGGAGTCGGAATGAAAAAAGCTTTTTTCCCCAACTTCGCTAAATCCATAAGCGTCGTGTATCCGGATCGTGCTATAATCAAATTACTAGTGTTAAGAGATTTTTCGAGCATTTCTGTGGTCATGAAATTATAAACCGTCATATTATTAGAAGTATGGCAGGATTGTTCAGTTCCCATGACACCTCTGACGAAAAGGACTTTACCGTTATAATCCTTGAATGTTGTGAGCAATTTTTTCTCCAAAATTTCCCGCTGAGGTTCAGGGCCAGATAAAAGAACCATAATTTCATACTCAGTAGGAGCGGCCGATTTTTGAAATCTGCTTAACGGACCGATATAGGTGATATTTAACTCTGCATTTTCGATATGTCCCATGGTTCCGCTCAAATTGGGCTCGCCCGCATAGTCAGGAACCCAACACACATCAAACTTTTTGATGATTCTTTGGTGAATTGCTGTACTCAACCTAGTCGTATTTCCACTCAGCACTTTTAATTGATGCGTTATAAAAACAGACGGAATATCCTTGTGAAACACTCCAAACCTATTATCGGAGATAATTCCGTCAATGGCATGCGTTTTTACAATACGTTCAATTGCGAGTTGTTCCAATCGGATAGTTTTAATAATCCTGGGAGTGTGCATCAAAAGTTTCAACTTTAAAAAGTCGCCATTTTTGGAATACCTGATATTATAAGAGGGCAATTCAACCGATTCCAATTCGGGGAACTCTTTCTTTAAAAGTGATAATGCAGCGCCATCGCTGGCAATAATCGGCGTGAAATTATGTGTGAGAAGTGCGTTAATTATGGGAATACATCGCGCTGCATGACCCAATCCCCAATTGAGAGGCGCAATTAATATCCTTTTTTTTATCTTCAATTTAGGCGCGAATCTGTATTTTACAAATCTGTAGGTTTGTTAATTTGACACGTTTTACAAAGGAACTATTACAACCTATCACCTAAATTGAAATACCCTTGAAAACTTCTCATAACATTCAAAGATAAGAATATAATGGCTTCCATATATTTCCTTAATTTTGCCAAATCTTAAAGGAATGTACGTTTGGACGTAATCAAACTTCAATTTTAAATAAGAAATCAAACAATAAGACAGTGGGAAGTAAAAATAAACTCAAAAGATTTAGAGAAAATGAGACGTTTTCGAACGTTTATCAGCCAACACGAGATGAACTAGTTGATGGTGAATTTCAATTAAAAGGGAAGTGGAATAAGGAAGTGTTCAAAAACGAACACCCTTTAGTCCTTGAATTAGGCTGTGGAAAAGGTGAGTACACTGTGGAATTAGCGAAGCGATATCCTAACAAAAACTTTATTGGTATTGATATTAAAGGCGCTCGTTTTTGGAGAGGTGCTAAAACGGCGATTGAAGACGGCATTCCTAACGCTGCTTTTTTAAGAACGCAAATAGAGCTTATTGATCATGCATTTGGTGAAAATGAAGTGGATGAAATTTGGATCACATTCCCAGATCCGCAGATAAAATACAAACGTACCAAACATCGTATGACCAATGCTACATTTTTGGCACGTTACAAATCCATCCTTAAACCGGAAGGTGTGGTCCACTTAAAAACGGACAGCGAATTCATGCACGGCTATACGTTGGGCTTATTGCACGGAGCGGGACATGAGGTGCTTTACGCAAACCATAATGTGTACAAGCAAGAAGGTAGCCCTGCTGAGGTTACTGAGATACAGACCTACTATGAAGGTCAGTATTTAGAAAAGAATAAAGCAATTACCTATATTAGATTTAAAATTAAATAACCTTGAATATTACGGTCATATTTTTTCTCGGGATGATTATCGCCCTTGTAGGTGTTATTCCACCCGGATTGTTGAATATGACAGCTGCAAAAATAAGTCTTAAAGAAGGCCACGTAAGAGGGATTATGTTCTCCATTGGCGTTTGTGTCATTGTGTTTTTGCAAACCTATATTGCCGCTATGTTTGCGCGGTATTTAACCAATCACCCAGATGTAGTTAAGGTGTTACAACGGGTTGCATTGGTTATATTTGTGCTGATTACGGTGTATTATCTGCTGATTGCGAAGGCAACTTCCAAGACCGAAATTGACCCACAATCTAAAAGTAAACACAGCCGGTTTTTCCACGGCGTATTTCTATCTGCCATCAATGTATTTCCTATTCCTTACCAAGCCTATATGACCATTACTTTGGCGTCGTTTGGTTGGTTGGAATTCAATAAAAGCATGATCATATCTTATGTTTCCGGAGCGGTATGTGGAACGTTTGTGATGTTGTACATGTATATTTTCTTTTTTGATAAAATCAAAAACAAGAATCTGACTTCGCAGAAAAACATGAATTACATTATAGGATCCATAACGGGCATCATCGCCGTTGTGACATTAGTCAATATTTTAAGGGAATTATGAAACCGGAAACGCTCAATTTTTTTGATAAAGTGTACGCGGTGGCAAAACTGATTCCTTATGGCCGGGTCACAAATTATGGTGCCATTGCCAATTATTTAGGAGCGGCAAGAAGTGCCAGAATGGTGGGTTATGCATTAAATGGTTCGGTAGTAAAAAATGTTCCTGCCCATCGGGTGGTCAATAGAAAGGGCTTGCTTACAGGAAAGCATCATTTTGAAGGCACCAATTTAATGCAACAGTTATTGGAAAGTGAAGGGATCATTGTTAAGGACAATCAAGTTCAGGATTTCGACAAAGTGTTTTGGGATCCAAGTGAGTCTCTTGAAGATTTTCAGCACTAAGTTCAGATGAAAATCACGGGAAGTTATCTATTTGTATTCCATAGAATTCCTCAATCTTACCATAGAAATCTTCGTGCTTCCGGCTTCCTTCTTCCATCTATATTAATTATATTTGCACTTTAGAATGATTCTTAATTAATTCATTGAATGAATATTAAATCGACTTCATAAAATCGTATTTGGTATTTAATTTTTAGCATCTCAAAACACATGAAATTACATAAACAAGATATCTATAAAGCGCTCGAAAGCATATCTGCTCCTGGTGAAGGACAAAATATGGTTGAAAGTGGTGCCGTGAAAAATGTGGTAACGTTTGCAGACGAAGTTATCGTTGATATTACCATAAACAATCCTAGTCTACAGGCTAAAAAGAAAACTGAAGTTGAAATCATGAAAGCCATTCATGATAAGGTGTATGAAAAGGCAAAAATTACGGTCAATGTAAAAGTTGAGGCGCCTGCAAAATCTTTGGCAAACAGCATTAAAGGGAAAGCGATTCCTGGAATTCAAAATATTGTCGCAGTAGCATCTGGTAAAGGTGGTGTTGGTAAATCTACAGTAACAGCAAACTTGGCGGTTACCTTAGCTCAAATGGGTTTTAAAGTAGGAATTCTTGATGCTGATATTTACGGACCTTCTGTGCCGATCATGTTTGATGTAGAACAAGAGCGTCCATTGGCGGTTAACATCGACGGAAAATCTAAAATGAAACCTGTAGAAAACTATGGCGTTAAGATTTTATCCATCGGATTTTTTACACAACCAAACCAAGCCGTAGTATGGCGTGGACCAATGGCGGCAAAAGCTCTAAATCAGATGATTTTCGATGCACATTGGGGCGAGTTAGATTTTATGCTTATCGATTTACCTCCAGGAACCGGAGATATTCATTTGAGCATTATGCAATCCTTACCTATAACGGGTGCCGTTATTGTGAGTACGCCACAAAACGTTGCTTTGGCTGATGCTAGAAAAGGTGTAGCGATGTTCCAACAGGAAAGCATTAACGTACCAGTGTTAGGAATCATTGAAAATATGGCCTATTTTACACCTGAAGAATTACCGGAAAACAAGTATTATATTTTCGGAAAAGAGGGTGCTAAAAACTTAGCTGAAGATTTAAAAGTACCATTTTTAGGGCAACTACCTTTAGTACAAAGCATTCGTGAGGCTGGTGATGTTGGGCGTCCTGCAGCAATGCAAACCGCAACACCATTACAAGCGGCTTTTGAGAAAATTACTCAAAATGTAGTGCAGGAAGTTGTGAGACGTAATGACGACTTACCGCCTACAGAAGCGATAAAAATAACTACAATGGCTGGTTGTTCAGCTGTAAAGAAATAAGCGAAAACACGTTATAATAGTTTCGTTAATACCTTAAAATGATAAAGATGACATCTGAAGAATTGAGATTAAATGTTGAAAAAGCACTTGATGAAATACGTCCATTTCTTCAAAGTGATGGAGGCGATATTGCGTTGTTATCCATTGAAGATGATAAATTAGTACGTGTGCAATTGGAAGGTGCTTGTGTAGGATGTTCCGTCAATCAAATGACGTTAAAGTCTGGTGTTGAAATGACCATCAAAAAATACGCACCGCAAATTGAACACGTCATTAATGTTGAAGCTTAATTTCTGTCATTAACAAAGAAAAATTAGAGTAGGATATGCAATTCCGCAGGGTTTTAAATATGATGAATATCATAAAATTTAAGCCCTATAAATTGGATTTTTGCGTATAAAAATGAAGTTGAATTAAATGAGTCACCCGTTTTTTTGGGTCTATATATGATTAAAACAGATATACTTATTATTGGTGCCGGACCAACAGGATTATTTGCTGTTTTTGAAGCCGGATTATTAAAATTAAAATGCCATCTGATTGACGCCTTACCACAAATAGGTGGTCAGTGTTCCGAAATTTATCCTAAAAAACCGATTTACGATATTCCTGGTTTTCCTGAAGTATTGGCGGGAGATTTGACGGATAATCTCATGGAACAATGTAAGCAGTTTGAACCTGGATTTACATTAGGAGAACGCGCAGAAACTATCGAAAAACAAGAGGACGGTAGCTTTATTGTTACCACCAATAAGGGTACAAAACATCAGGCGCCTGTGGTTGCAATTGCGGGTGGATTAGGAAGTTTTGAGCCTCGTAAACCTCTCATAGATAATATCGCTTATTTTGAAGATAAAGGCGTTGAATATTTTATCAAGGATCCTGAAATGTATCGCAATAAACGTGTGGTTATTTCTGGAGGTGGCGATTCTGCTTTAGACTGGAGTATTTACCTATCCAATATCGCTTCAAAAGTGACTTTAATCCATAGACGTAATGAGTTTAGAGGTGCATTAGATTCTGTGGACAAGGTTCAAGAATTGAAGAACCAAGGTAAAATAGATCTTATTACGCCTGCTGAGGTTATTAATGTTGTAGGAGATCATAAGGTGGACGCAGTGGTTGTTGCGCAGTCTAAAAACATCGAAAGAGAGTTTGAAGTGGAGTGTGATCATTTTATTCCATTATTCGGATTGTCTCCTAAACTGGGGCCTATTGCCAATTGGGGACTTGAAATTGAAAAGAACGCGATTGTGGTGAACAACGCTTTAGATTATCAAACGAATATTCCTGGGATTTTTGCCATTGGTGACGTAAACACCTATCCAGGGAAATTGAAATTGATTTTGTGTGGGTTCCATGAGGCAACTTTAATGTGTCAGGCAGCCTATCAGATTATCAATCCAGGTAAGAAATATGTCCTAAAATATACTACAGTTAGTGGTGTTAATGGCTTTGATGGGACTCGCAAAGAAGCACCAAAGCAAGTGGTTAAAGCAATCGATTAATAATGGAACAAGATATTACCATAAAAATTACCGATAGAGAAGGTGTGTTACATACTGTGTTAGCGCCAACTGATATGGCTATGAACCTTATGGAGGTGGTTAGGAGTTATGAATTGGCTCCTGAAGGCACAATTGGTGTGTGCGGCGGAATGGCCATGTGCGCATCTTGTCAATGTTATGTAGTGAGCGATACGGAACTTCCTGAAATGCAAGACGACGAAGAAGCAATGCTCTCTGAAGCGTTTTATGTGAAGGACAATTCGAGATTGGGGTGTCAGATTCAAATAACTCCTGAAATGGAAGGTTTGGAAGTGGAATTAGCGCCTGAATCATAAGAATTCATTGAGAATTTAAAACCTTTCTGTTTTCATATTTAAATAAAAAAAATGCTTCTCTGATGAGAAGCATTTTTAGTTTTATAAAAAGTGAGTTTAATTAAATCACTTGATTTCTGAATGAACTGTCTGTTATTTAAAAGCGTTCAGACCAGTGATATCCAAGCCTGTAATCAATAGGTGGATGTCGTGAGTACCTTCATAAGTGATCACGCTTTCCAGGTTCATAGAGTGGCGCATAATGCTATATTCGCCAGTAATTCCCATTCCGCCTAACATTTGACGTGCTTCACGGGCAATGTTGATGGCCATATCCACATTATTACGTTTCGCCATAGATATTTGTGCAGAAGTTGCTGTTCCGTTTTCTCTCATTACACCTAATCTCCATGCTAATAATTGTGCTTTGGTGATTTCAGTAATCATTTCAGCCAATTTCTTTTGTTGCAATTGGAACTGCCCAATTGGCTTTCCAAATTGCATACGTTCCTTACTGTATCTTAAAGCAGTATCATAGCAGTCCATTGCAGCGCCAATTGCTCCCCAAGCAATACCATAACGCGCAGAATCTAAGCAGCCAAGTGGTGCGCCTAAACCGGATTTGTTTGGTAATAAATTTTCTTTAGGAACTTTTACATTATCAAAAATAAGCTCTCCTGTTGCAGAAGCTCTTAATGACCATTTGTTGTGTGTTTCTGGGGTTGTAAAACCTTCCATACCACGTTCTACAATTAATCCGTGGATACGCCCAGTTTCATCTTTCGCCCAAACTACAGCTACTTGACAGAAAGGCGCATTAGAAATCCACATTTTTGCACCATTTAAAAGATAATGGTCGCCCATATCTTTAAAATTGGTGGTCATTCCTGCAGGGTTACTTCCATGGTCAGGCTCGGTAAGTCCAAAACTTCCCATCCATTCACCGCTTGCAAGTTTTGGTAAATATTTTTGACGTTGTGCTTCGTTACCGTATTTCCAAATAGGATACATCACTAATGACGACTGCACTGAAGCGGTGCTTCTAACGCCAGAATCGCCACGCTCAATTTCTTGCATGATCAATCCGTAAGAAATTTGGTCAAGTCCTGCACCACCATATTCAGCAGGAATATAAGGTCCGAAGGCGCCAATTTCAGCAAGTCCGTTTATGATTTGTTTTGGGAATTCTGCTTTTTGGGCATACTCCTCAATTATTGGTGATACTTCACGTTTTACCCATTCTCTTGCGGCATCACGTACTAAACGGTGTTCGTCATTTAGCAACTCATCAATATTGTAATAATCTGGTGCTTGGAACAAATCTGGCTTCATGCTTTTGAATTTAATTTTAGTCAAACACAAAAGTAACGAAATCGTTATCAGTTCACAATTTTAAAATTACATTTTGAGATAGAAGTCTTTGGTAAGTGCAATATAAGCGTCAGTGTATTGATGTCTAGCGGTTTCGATAATCAATTCCTGCGGTTCTAATTCAGTTTCAAGAAATGAAAATTCAATTAAACTGCGTTTTATTTCTGAATCCGGAGTGCCTTTAACTCTTAAAATCCGCTTAGGATAAAGATGCTCTTTGGAAGCTAAAACGATAAAATCTTTCTCTTCTGAAAATGGAATGATCACCGAAAACACGCCTTTTTTGCAAAGTAATTTCGAAACACTTTCAATCAATTCTCGGAAAGGCAAGGCGTCAGCAAATCGCGCCAAATCGCGCTGCTCATTCTCACTTTTATAATCGTCCGTATAGAACGGCGGATTGGAGATAATTAAATCGTAGGTGTCTTCCATGCCCGATTCTTCATCATAGAATTCTTCCACAAACTCATCTAACGCCGCATGGTAACAAAAGAGTCGGTCGGCCCACGGCGATTGCTCAAAATTTTCGACGCATTGTTCGTAAGCTGCATCATCTATTTCAATGGCATCAATAAGTTCGGCATTACTGCGCTGCGCCATCATCAGGGACAAGACTCCAGTGCCGCCGCCAATATCCAATATGGAGAAGGGGTTTGCATCTACAGACGTCCAAGCGCCCAACAATACTGAATCTGTACCAATTTTCATGGCACATCGATCTTGGTTTACAGCGAAATGTTTGAATTGAAAAGGTTTCATAAGCTGCGGCGAATTATTGTAGGTACAGATCAATCAAGCCTTCAGGCGTATCCACCACAATCACTTTGTTCTTTTTGTCTACATTCTTGATAAATGCATCATTTAGCGGGATTAAAATTTCGACGCCATCACGGTCAATTTCAAAAAGTGCCTGGGCAGTAGAATCGTTAACCGATTTTACAATCCCGACGGTTCCAAAGTTGACATCCTCTACGGTAAAACCAATAATCTCGTGAAAGTAAAACTTATTGCCATCTAGCTTAGGAAGGAATTCTAAAGGAAGATAAATATCACACTTTAAAAGTGCATCCGCATCTTGTTCTGTATCGACATCTTCAAATTTTACACGTAACAATTCAGATTTATGAAATTGAGAGGATTCGATAAAAAAGGGCACCAAATTATTGCGAAGTTCTATAAATACAGAATCCAAATCTTCATAAATCTCTGGTTCATCGGTGTCCAACTTTATCAATAATTCACCTTTAAAACTGTATTTTTTTACAATTTTACCAACGTAGAAGCAGTCTTTTTTTAACATGGAATTTTTTTTTATTGCCTTTTAGCTTTTGCAAAGATAACTTTTGGTGCAACTATTTAACAAGTAATCTTGAGGATTCCTTTGTAAGAAGTATTAAGTTGAGGGATTCTTTAAATTTGATGAGGATACTATTTAAAACAAAAAACTCCGATAGGTCATATCGGAGTTTTAAAAGTATAAAAAATAAATTCTTTATTCTTCTGTTTTTGTTTCAGCATCTTCAGCTGGAGCTTCTTCAGAAGTAGCTTCAACTTCAGTAGCTTCTGCCTCAGCAGCTAACTTTGCAGCCTCAGCTTCACGCTTAGCGTTTACTTCTTTTTCAGCTTCAAGAGCTTTTGCTTTAGCTTCTGCTTGCGCTTTAGATAAACCATCTTTCTTAGCGTCAATTTTGCTTGCTTTTTCATCCAACCAAGCTGCGAATTTCGCTTCTGCTTGCTCTTCAGTTAAAGCACCTTTTCTAACACCACCTGCAAGATGATTTTTCAACATGGCACCTTTGTAAGACAAAATTGCTCTTGCCGTATCAGTAGGTTGTGCACCATTTTGAAGCCATTTAACAGCATCATCAACGTTTAATTCGATAGTTGCTGGGTTTGTGGTTGGGTTGTAAGCTCCGATTTTCTCTAAGAATTTACCATCTCTTTTTGAACGTGCATCAGCTGCAACAATCCAGAAATAAGGTTTCCCTTTTTTACCACGTCTTTGTAATCTAATTTTAACTGCCATAAAAAATTAATTAGTGAGGTTCGCGACCTCTATTATTAATAAGTGGGCAAAGATACTATAAAATTTGTATTCGTGGATATTTTATTGTAAATAAAGTAGTCTTTTTATGATTTTCTTGATTGGCCTAAATGTGATTTATTTACATTTATAGGTGTCTTTAAATTAGTGTGTTATATGAATTTGTGGGCGATTTGATATTTCTTTTTTGACGAATATATTCGTGTTAATTGAGGATAAGAATGTGTTTGAAATCAAATTATGTCTAACTTTTTGAAACTCCACTGACTATGTCGTTGTGATGTATTAAATCTTAATTAATGGATTTAAAAGCTAGGCACAAGTATTTCACACTGTTTATAACTTATGTTTCAAAAAGCGTTAATAATGTGTAATTTTAAAAACTTTTCTTTTGAAAAAAATCATATTTTAACGATTTGATAATCAGTAGTGTCGGTTTTTGGTCAATACAAGCCGAAATGCTAGCAGCTACTGAAAAGTGCGTTCCTTTGAATGCAGAGGAATAAGCACGACCCACAGAGATCAAAATTGATCTAAAGTGCAAGATTTTATAGAAAGAAACGACAATGTTATTTAATAACTCACAACTTACAGATTACAAAGCATGTATTTAATTTTCGATACTGAAACCACAGGATTACCAAAACGTTGGGATGCACCCATTAGTGATACTGACAATTGGCCAAGATGCATTCAAATTGCATGGCAATTGCATGATGCTATGGGTAATTGCATTGAGCATCAAGATTATTTGGTGAAACCTGAAGGCTTTAATATCCCTTATGATGCTGAAAAGATTCACGGTATTTCTACTGAACTTGCCCAACAACAAGGAGTTCCATTAGCGGAAGTATTAGAGAAATTTAATGCTGCCTTAGCAAAAACCAAGTTTGTGGTAGGTCAGAATGTCGGGTTCGACTTGAACATCATGGGCGCCGAATTCTATCGTGAAAATGTTGCAAATGTTTTACAGGAACTTCCTGTTTTAGATACCTGTACGGAGCATACCGCCACCTTATGTCAACTTCCTGGTGGGCGTTATGGTAAATTTAAATTGCCAACCTTAACGGAGTTGCATCAGTATCTTTTTAATCAGCCGTTCGCAGAAGCGCATAATGCTACTGCCGATGTTGAAGCCACTACGCGTTGTTTTTTAGAGTTGGTGAGACGTGAAGAATATACGGTGGAGCAGTTGGATGCGCCATCGGATTATTTTGAAAATTTCAAAAGGGAAAACCCTGCAACGATTCAGCTGATTGGCCTAAAGCATATCAATCTTAAGGCGGAAAGTGCCAAAATCAAAAAACAGATTGAAGCCCTGCAGGAAGCTGATGAGCCTTCAAAAACTGAGATTGCTCAAAATATAAAAGAATTAAAAGAGGTTGAGTTTGCGCATTTGCACAATCACTCTCAGTTTTCCGTACTCCAATCTACCATTAGTATTCCTGATTTAGTGGCGGCAGCGGCAGAACATAATATGCCAGCGGTAGCACTTACGGATCACGCTAACATGATGGGTGCTTTTCACTTTGCCAAAGCGGTAAGTAACCATAATAGAGGTGTTGAAGCCAGAAATAAAACCGCTGTAGAACGCGGTGAAACTCCAAAGGAAAAAATTATTAAACCTATTTTGGGGTGTGAGTTTTTTGTGTGTGAAGACCACAAGGATAAAAGCAGAAAAGATAACGGCTATCAAATTGTATTACTTGCAAAGAACAAGAAAGGCTACCATAATCTAGCAAAATTGTCCTCTCATGCCTTTGTGGATGGGTTTTACTATTTGCCGAGAATTGATAAAAAACTGATTCAGCAGTATAAAGAAGATCTGATTGTCCTTACGGGAAACCTCTATGGAGAGGTTCCAAGTAAGATTTTGAACGTTGGTGAAAATCAAGCGGAAGAAGCTTTGCTTTGGTGGAAAGCCGAGTTTGGCGATGATCTTTATATTGAGTTAATGCGCCATAACCAGGAAGATGAAAATCGTGTGAACCCTGTATTGGTAGACTTTGCTCGAAAACATGATATCAAGTTGGTGGCTACCAACAACACCTATTACTGTAAGAAAGAAGATGCGAATGCACATGATATTTTATTGTGTGTTAAGGATGGTGAAAAACAGTCAACGCCAATAGGGCGTGGCCGTGGCTACCGTTACGGAATGCCAAACCAAGAATATTATTTTAAGTCGTCCGAAGAGATGAAAAGGATCTTCAAGGACTTGCCGGATGCTATTTCCAATATTCAGGAGGTGGTTGACAAAATTGAGGCTTATGAGTTGGCGCGAGACGTTTTATTACCTGCCTTTGATATTCCTGACGAGTTTAAGCATGAAGAAGATTTAATTGATAAAGGGAAGCGAGGGGAAAACGCTTATTTACGTCACCTTACTTATGAAGGTGCTAAAAAACGCTATGTAGAACTTACAGATGAAATTAAAGAACGTCTCGACTTCGAGTTGAGCGTTATTGAAAACACCGGTTATCCGGGGTATTTCCTTATTGTTGAAGATTTTATCAGGGAAGCACGAAATATGGATGTTTCTGTGGGACCAGGTCGTGGTTCAGCAGCAGGGTCCGTAGTTGCGTACTGTTTGAAAATTACCAATATTGATCCCTTAAAGTACAATCTGCTTTTTGAGCGTTTCTTAAATCCTGATCGTGTCAGCATGCCTGATATCGATATCGATTTTGATGATGAAGGCCGAAGTAGAGTCATGGATTATGTCATCAAAAAGTATGGTAGTAGCCAGGTGGCACAAATCATCACCTATGGAACAATGGCGGCTAAATCGTCCATTAGAGATACCGCGAGGGTTTTAGATTTACCACTTTTTGATGCGGATAGAATTGCGAAGTTGATCCCAACCATGTCCAAATTGGGCAAAATATTTGGGTATGATGAAAAGCAACTGAGTAAAGCTTTTAGAGCTGAAGATTTAGAAAAAGTAAACGAGCTTCTCAATATTGCTGAAGGTTCAGGATTGGAATCTGAAACCGTTAATTTGGCGCGAATGCTGGAAGGTTCGGTGCGTAATACGGGGATTCATGCCTGTGGGGTGATTATCACGCCAGATGATATTACGAAGTTCGTTCCGGTGGCAACAGCTAAGGATTCTGACTTGTATGTCACCCAATTTGACAACTCTGTGGTGGAGGATGCCGGATTGCTGAAAATGGACTTCTTGGGATTAAAAACCTTGACGCTTATTAAGGACACCGTAAAAATCGTGAAAGCAAAACACGATATTTTACTCGATCCGGATACCTTTCCGTTAGATGACGAACTTACTTACGAGTTGTTCCAAAAAGGTGAAACTGTTGGAGTATTCCAATATGAATCGCCGGGGATGCAAAAACACCTTAAGGAATTAAAACCTACTGTTTTTGAGGATTTAATTGCGATGAACGCCTTGTACCGACCAGGTCCGATGGAGTATATCCCAAGTTTTACAAGACGTAAACATGGGGAGGAAGAAATAGAATATGACCTTCCTGCAATGGAGGAGTATCTTAAGGAAACCTACGGAATTACGGTTTATCAAGAGCAGGTGATGTTGCTGTCGCAAAAATTAGCTGGGTTTACCAAAGGTGAAGCCGACGTTTTGCGTAAGGCAATGGGTAAAAAGCAGATTGCGGTTTTGGACAAGATGAAACCTCAATTTATTACCCAAGCAGCTGCAAAAGGTCATGACGCTAAAAAATTAGAGAAAATCTGGAAAGACTGGGAAGCATTTGCGAGTTACGCCTTTAACAAATCGCATTCTACGTGTTATGCGTGGATTGCCTATCAAACTGCCTATTTAAAAGCGCATTATCCAGCAGAGTATATGGCTGCGGTATTGAGTAATAATATGAACGACATCAAACAGGTGACGTTCTTTATGGAGGAATGTAAACGTATGAAGCTAAATGTACTTGGGCCAGACGTTAATGAATCCTATTATAAATTCTCCGTAAATCAAGATAATGCCGTTCGGTTTGGAATGGGAGCTATTAAAGGTGTGGGACAAGGTGCTGTAATGACTATCGTGGAAAACCGTAGAAAAGATGGGCATTACAAATCGATTTTTGATTTTGCAAAGCGTGTTGATTTAAGAGCGGCCAATAAGAAGGCTTTTGAAAATCTCGCTTTGGCTGGTGGATTTGATTGTTTTACGGATACCCATAGAGCGCAGTATTTTCAGGATGAAGGTGATGGCATTACCTTTTTGGAGAAAGCGATTAAGTATGGTAGTAAACATCAAGAAAATGAAAATTCTGCTCAGGTAAGTTTATTTGGAGATGCCAGTAATGTGCAAATTGCAGAGCCATTGGTGCCACCATGTGAAGAATGGGGAACGATGGAAAAATTAGCTCAAGAACGCGAAGTGGTGGGGATTTATATTTCCGGACATCCACTGGACGATTTTAAAATTGAGATGAAAACCTTCTGTAATGCGGCATTAGCGCTCTTTTCAGATCTTGAGCCTTATGTGAATAGAGAATTGACTTTTGGCGGTGTGGTTACTGATGTGCAGCATCGTGTCAGCAAGCAGGGCAAGGGTTGGGCCATGTTTACGATAGAAGATTATACAGATAGTTTTGAATTTCGAATTTTTGGAGAAGAGTATCTGAGGTTCAGACATTTTTTGGTGAGAAGTTCTTTTGTGTATGTAAAAGTGTATGTAAAAGAAGGGTGGACCAATAAAGATACGGGCAAGAAGAGTGAGCCGAGATTGCAGTTTACAAGTTTCCAATTGCTTCATGATGTGATGGATACCTATGCGAAGAAGTTGTCCGTTCAATTAGATATTAAAGAACTGAAAGAAAGTAAGATTAAGGCGCTTGATGAAATTTTCAGAATGCATGAAGGCAACCACGCGTTGAATTTTGTGGTTTATGATAATGAGGAGAAAATGAAACTGCACATGCCAAGTAGAAGGCAAAAGGTGAAAATTTCTCAGGAATTATTAGATGAATTGAATAATCTGGATGTGTATTATAAGTTGAATTAAGGTATCTTGGTGGGGAATTTGCTTAAGGGATTGCAATGGCATTCTTTTTGTTGCATGTTTTATCAGCAAAATTACCCGAATTAGCAGACGGACAGGTTTGATGGAAAGTCTAGTAAATACGCTCAAAAAGTTGTCATAACTAGCACACATCCAACGATAACCAAAACAAATGTTAAGCGTGTAAGGATTGCTAAAATTTTTGACTAATTTTGTACATTAAACTAAAGTAAAACAAATTAAAGTATAGAAAATATGGCATTAGAAATAACAGATGCAAACTTCGAAGAATTGGTTTTAAAAAGTGATAAACCAGTAATGGTAGATTTCTGGGCTGCTTGGTGTGGACCTTGTAGAATGGTTGGACCAATCATTGACCAAATCAGTGAAGAATATGACGGCAAAGCTATTGTTGGTAAAGTTGACGTTGATGCAAATCAGGAGTTTGCTGCCAAATATGGTGTGCGTAACATTCCAACTGTATTGGTATTCCAAAACGGAGAAGTTGTAGGAAGACAAGTAGGTGTAGCACCTAAAAATGCTTACACTGACGCTATTGACGGCCTTTTATAGATCGTTTTTAACAGTATAAAGCATCTGACTTAAGCCATAATTGAATGTGCATTAGTTGACTATGATGTTTTGACTGTTAGTAAAAAATAGAATAATCAGATAAAATGATAAAAGGTTTGCTGTAATGGTAAACCTTTTTTTAATTTAGATAAAAAATCAAGAATAATGAGCGATAAAAAGAAAATACAAGATGCTATTGATAGCAAGTTGATAGAAGAGCGTAAAGTGTTCCTTTGGGGGCAAGTGGATGACAAGTCTGCAAAACATGTCATTGACCGTTTGATGTATTTGGATGCTTTAGACACTAAAGACATTCATTTATATATTAATAGTCCAGGCGGTTATGTTACTTCAGGGTTTGCTATTTATGACTGTATGAAATCTCTAAAAAGTGACGTTTCTACTATCTGTACCGGATTCGCAGCATCAATGGGATCCATTTTATTGTCGGCAGGAGAAAAAGGCAAGCGTTTTATTCAGCCGCACGCACGTGTTATGATTCACCAGCCAAGTGGTGGTGCACGTGGACCTGCGAGTGATATTGAAATTACTGCTCAGGAAATCCTAAAAACTAAAGAATTAAGTGCGCGTTTATTAGCGGAAAACTGTGGACAGGCCTTAGAAAAAGTCATGAAAGATTTTAACCGTGACCATTGGATGGGCGCTGAAGAATCTGTGGCGTACGGTATTGTGGATAAAGTTTTGAAATAATAGCTATTGGAGTGTTTGTTTTGTAATGAACCATATGAAACATATATCGAGAATCTTGAGACAACAATTAAAGGTTCTCGATATATTTTTAAATACCCTGCCAAATAGCAGGGTATTTAAAAACACTCGAACTGACATTTCTTTATAATTAGTGACGTGAAATGCTGTCCGAACACATTGGATCAGCTAATTGTGGATTAAGAACGAAACATCGATTTCTTAATCCATAATCTTAATACTTAATACTAAAAGCAAA
Organism: uncultured Gelidibacter sp.; assembly: GCF_947500795.1. Taxonomy (GTDB): domain Bacteria; phylum Bacteroidota; class Bacteroidia; order Flavobacteriales; family Flavobacteriaceae; genus Gelidibacter. The sequence continues at coordinate 84,810 of NZ_CANMTE010000006.1, forward strand.
GCGGTCTCATATCTAATTCAATGAATTTACAGGCAGAACTCAATAAAACAGGAGGTTTTAAAAACCTCGAACTTCTCGCCAAGCAGGTCGTGGAAGGTTTTATTGCGGGGATGCATAAAAGTCCGTTTCATGGGTTTTCGGCGGAATTTGCTGAGCATAAAATTTACAATCAAGGGGAAAGTACCAAGCATATCGATTGGAAATTGTATGCTAAAACTGATAAGCTTTTTACCAAACGGTATGATGAGGAAACCAATTTGCGTTGCCATTTGATTATCGATAATAGCAGTTCCATGCATTATCCGGAAATGAAGTCGTTTACGATTGATCATTTGAACAAAATTGCGTTTTCGGCCTTGGCATCCGCGAGTTTGATGCACATTCTTAAAAAGCAGCGTGATGCTGTAGGGATGAGTATTTATAGTGATGCTTATGAGTATTATGCTCCAGAGAAGGGTAGTGAGCGCCACCATCAGATGTTATTGAGCGAATTGAGTAAAACAGTAACCGTTAAACCTATAAACAGGCAGACGGAGACCTATGCGTATTTGCATCAAATTGCAGAAAAGATCCATCGCAGATCTTTGATTTTCTTTTTTACGGACATGTTCCAAACCACTACTGATGAGACTAAATTGTTTGAAGCGCTTCGGCATTTAAAGCATAAAAAGCACGAAGTGGTCTTGTTTCATGTGTTTGATAAGGAAAAAGAAGTGACGTTCGATTTTGATAACACGCCAAAGAAATTTGTAGATGTTGAAACAGGTGCGCACATAAATATGTATCCTGAAAACGTAAAAGAGGCTTATGAAAAGGCTGTGAGTTCCTATTTTGAAGCTTTGCGACTTAAATGTGGGCAATATCAGATTAAATATGTTGAGGCAGATATTAATAAAAATTTTGATAAGATCCTGACAACATACATGGTAGAGCGTGGAAAGTTTAAGTGATGAAAAATATTTGCAAAAAATCGCAAAAAATATTTGTGAAATTGAAAATGCAGTGTATATTTGCACTCGCATTAACGCAACGGTCTGGTAGTTCAGCTGGTTAGAATGCCGCCCTGTCACGGCGGAGGTCGCGGGTTCGAGTCCCGTCCAGACCGCAATAATGCTAGGAAGCTCTAAAGAAATTTGGAGCTTTTTTTGGCGCTTTAAAGAAGTTGTGTTGTTTTATCTAAATGAAAGTTTAGGTAAACGTAGTGATACCAAAGCAATTTGGTATTCCGATGAGAAGCTTTCCTTTTCTGTTTATAACAGAATCGGGATGCTTTTTTGTTTTAGGGGTGGTTTGTGAATTCTTCAGAAAAATCATCAATAAGCCATCAAAAAGGGGTATAATTCGGGGACACTCCAAAATTCAAAAGGGGACAACGTATTTGTCTCAAAATCAACAAAATAGAATATTTAAAATTTATAAAAACTAATACTTATGCAAGTAAATAGGGTGACCATTTTATATGTCATATATAAGAGCAGAAAAAGGAAAGATGGTTGTACTTCTCTTAATTGTAGAATTACCTATCAAAACAAAAGAAAAGAGTTTGCTACAGGATATTATTTAAAAGCCCAAAATTGGGATAATAAAAACCAAGTAGTTAAGCCAACAGAAACAGAACACAACTTTTTAAATACACAGTTAAGCCTGATTAAGACACAAATTAATCAGGCTTTTTTATTGCTACAGGTTAATGAAATTACTTTTGATGTAGATGATATCTTTAGGAAATATACAGGAGAGGAGGTTAAGCCTGATGTTGGGATTTATGAGGTGTACACATTATTCTTGAAGTATTTACAGAAATTAATTAATAAGGAGTTGAATGAAGACACGTATCTGAAATATGTTACATATGGTAAACATCTAAAAGAATTTATCAAATGGAAATATAACTCTAGGGATGTAAAAATATCATCTGTTAAAAGTAGTTTTATTGAGCATTACGAGTATTATCTCAAGACAGAGAAGGGTTTTGCTCAGGTAACCTTGAATAAGGTTATTCAGAGGTTCAGAAGGTCTATTAAATATGCAATTTCTGAGGATTACTTAACTAAAGACCCATTCATGTTATACAAGGCGAGAAGAGTGAAGAAAGAGGTTGTATATCTGTCACAAGCAGAACTTTTAAAGTTAGAGAATCAGACCTTTGATATTAACAGAATACAACAGATTAAAGACATGTTTGTATTTTGTTGTTATACTGGTTTAGCCTTTAAGGAAATGATTGGATTGACTAAGAAGGATGTTATATTGGAATTTGATGGTAATCTATGGATTAATGTGCATAGAGTCAAAACTTCAAGAAGTTATAAAGTGCCTTTAATGCCACAGGCAAAGAATATTATGGGGAGTTACCATAATGATGATTCAGACTTTGTTTTTCCGAGGATATCAAATCCTAAATTCAATGCCTACTTAAAGGAGATTGCAGATGTTGTTGGGATTAAAATAAACCTTACACATCATATTGCTAGAAAAACCTTTGCTACAACTGTACTTCTTTATAATGATGTTCCTATGGAAGTTGTTTCTAAGCTTCTTGGACATAGTAAAATGCAAACTACGCAAGAGCATTATGGAGAGATAGTGCAAAGGAAGATAAGTGAAGAGATGATTAAATTAAATAATAAGTTTAGGAAATAGATGTAAGAATTAACTGTGTTATAGTATTTTTATAGCACAGTTAATTTTAATCATATGGATTTACCAAACGAATATTTTAGAGATTTCCCAATTGAATTTAAACAAATAAATCCAGAAGATTTTCCTGAATTTGATGTTGCAGAAAAGGTTAAGCTTGAACATGAAAATGGATTTATTGGAGAGTCGTTTATTAACAACATTAATATTCATGAGTCTAATACAGTGGTTCTTAATTGTGGCGTTGGTAGTGGAAAGACAACTGCTATTATAAAAGCTGTTAAACAGTTCTATGACAATGATGAGTATGTTATTTTTATTGCATCACCTTTTGTTAGCTTAGTCCAACAGTATTTTTTAGATGTACAAGAAAAAGCGCATATTCCCCAGAATCAAATTTACAGGAATGAATGGATTGGAGAGCGTTCTGATATAGAATATATTGACAAAAGAGTACATATTGTCACAATCAATACTTTATTGGGTAATCCTGGAGAGGACAGCATAGTTAACTCTAGTTCTAAAAGAAAATATCTAAACGAAATGGTTGATTACTGTGAAATAAATGGTAAGAAAGTTGTATTTATTTTTGATGAAATCCATGATTCAATTCATAATTTTAAAGAGAAGTTTATCTTTAACTTATGGAAATGGCATAATGTTATTCACAAGAATTTTGTGATAAGTGCTACCTATAGCGAGGCATCGAAAGTTGTCATAGAATATTTGGCAGAGCTTACTCACAACAAAATTAGAATTCTTGAGTCAGAAAGAACGAGAATACCAGAAAGGTTGAGTGAATTGCATCTGTACTATGATAATGCTAAAAAGTATACCAATGATAATGGGAATTTAGTCGATATAGTAGAAGATGTTTTAAGTAGAGGTCTAGAAATTGATATACTGTGTTTTTCCAAGAAGTTATGTGATGGAATTGTTTCAAATAAAGAGGAAGGTGCAGGCAAATTACTATTTAATAAGTACGGGGAAGATATTAATAATTGCACTTCTGGATTGGATGATAATACTAGAGTGAATCGAGATGTCCATGAAAATAGGTATAATAAAGATAAATGTAATATTGGCACAAATTTCAAGTCAGGTGTTAGTATTGAGAATGACAATCATGCTTTTATTTTAATTTTCCCTCCTATTTCAGCTAGAGGAGATTTTAGAAATTCATATGGTATTTTTAGCGGAGGTATCAACAGTATTGTACAATCTCTAGCAAGAAAAAGGAAAAAAGGAGAAATTCATATTTTGCTACCTAAACCAACCAAGTTTAATTTTAATTCCTTCCCATTTAATGAATCTCAGAAATTGGTTTTTAAGAGATATTTTGAACCTATTGAATATCAAAAAGTCAAAGCGAGTTCAGGCAATGGAATAAGAGATAATAAAACTATTGATTATGTGCCTTTGGAACATCAAAATGAACTCATAAGTAAATTTTATTATGATGAGTTTAAAGCGAATGTTCAAAGTAGTATTTCTCATATACAAAGCATAAAGGAATCAAGGCTTAATAAAACTAGGTTAGAGTTTCCAGAATTTAAATTATTCAAACTTGAAGATGGAGAAAAGTATCTTGCAGATAATTATAAATTCTTCGGTTCAGACCTATCTGGTTATTTAAGTTATGGTGCAGTTACGAATCAATTTGTAAATTGTGATTTGGTATCAACAAATTGGAAGCCCACTCAGAGCTTCAAAATTGATAAGATGCAATATGGTTTTGAAAAGTTCTATAAAAATTACTTTAATGAAGATTGGTTTTACTCGTTAAAAAACAATGTGTCTGATTTATATATTTATCATGAAATTAGAAATGAAATTTTCAATAACTATAATATAAAGCTCTGTGACGCAGAAGGTAATAGCAAATTTGTAAAACCTTTCCAAGACAAACTGTTTGAACAACAATTGATTGCCTTCGCCCAAAGAAAATTATTTAGTAACAATACGGGTTTTGTGAACCGATTTAAAGATAATGGTTATGTAATAGATGACGAATATTCTAGAGGAGATTATTTTCTGTCATGTATAGCAACTGCGCATTCATTAAATGATAGGGTGGATTTAGATGAGGATACCAGACTTTTAGTCGAGGCATATCTCAGTCTTGATTATTTCCGACTCAAATTGATTAATAACATTTTAATTACTGAAGTAAAAAAACAGGAAATAAAATATATCCCTGTTTCAAATGAGAGTTTTTTAATGGATGAAGATATCCTAAGATTTATCTCTATGTTGACCAATTTAATTAATAAAGACATTCTGATTAAGAATGATATTTTTAATTTCAAAAGAAGCTTTTCGGAGGGAGCTTCTGGAATGACCCAGTTGAATTCATTTTATAAGTATTTGACCAATGATTTTTTCGTAACAAAAAATCGAAAAATTAATCGCGAGGGTTTGAAAGGGAATTTTAAAGTAATCATTAAAATAAAAGAGTTACCCAATGCGAATGATGTATTAGATTTTTTGACAAAGGCAACAATACTGTTGCCTGATGATTATATGCAAGCTGTAAATTGTATAGAATAACAAAGTTAGGAATAGAGGATATTACATAGACTTCCAGTTTATGTAATTTACCTTATATAGACAGCCACATAAAGTGGAATTCAGGCTATGCTCAATTTGAGTGTAGCCTTTTTTATTGGAATTGATTCAAACACATATTAACCTTAAAATTTATAAATAATGAAATTAAGACAATCAGAACGTAAAAGAGCTAAGATAAAATTAGCCTTACAAGGAAGTGCTGGAAGTGGTAAAACATATTCCAGTTTAATGTTGGCACAAGGACTTACAGGTAAGGACTTAACTAAAGTGGCTATAATAGATACTGAAAATGGTTCAGCAGATTTGTATGCTCACTTAGGGCAATACAACGTGCTCACTTTAGAGCCTCCATTTACACCAGAAAAGTACATTCAAGCAATTGATGTGTGTTTGAGGGCAAACATGGAGGTAATTATATTAGATTCTATATCTCAAGTATGGGATGAACTATTGGATTTTCACTCCAAATTGCCAGGTAATAGTTTTACCAACTGGAATAAAGTAACTCCAAGGCAAAAAGCTTTCATGGATAAGATACTTCAAGCTCCTGCCCATATTATTGCAACCATGAGAACCAAACAGGATTACGTGCTTCAACAAAAGGATGGAAAGTTTATACCTGAGAAAGTTGGACTTAAAGCCATTCAAAGAGATGGAGTAGATTATGAGTTTACTATAGTGTTTGACATAGATATCAAACATTTTGCTGTAGCAAGTAAGGACAGGACAAATCTGTTTTCTGGTAAACCTGAATTTACAATTAACACGTCAACAGGAAGAAAAATCTTGGATTGGTGTAACAGTGGTTCTAATCTGGAAGAAGCTAGAGTAAAGATTAAGGAATGCAAGGAATTGGAATCCTTAAGACAGCTTTATGCCCATTATGGAAATTGGCGTGAAGAACTTGAATATGATTTCAAGATTCAAAAAGATACCATTGTATCAAAACAAACATTGTTAAACCCTAAAACCTTTAGTACAAATGGAACTACAAGTCATAATGCCTAGGCAAGAATTACAATTAAGTCAAGTATCTCTAGATGTGAGAAAGGATAGTGCTTTTAACCTGTCTCAGAAGCCTTTATTCAAGCTTAAACCATTTATAGAAGCTAATACTATTGATATAGAGATACAGCATCTAAAACAGGATTGTGTCATTCCAGTTTTCTCAAAAGATAATGAGAGGACTATAGCCCACCAAGAATTTATAGAATTAGCACAAGAATGTGCATATGAGGTATTTCCTAATCACATTTTTGATGCTCCAGAGATTAGGGTAAGTCATCAGATTAAAGGTAGGACTCCTTCTGCCATTAATAAATCTGTAAAAGAGCTTTTGGACCATGAGAAGACCATCTATTACGAAAGGATGGCTTTTATTATGCGTATTCCAAGTATTACAGAAACAATAAATGGCAATGAGATAGCTTTGACCATTGGGGGAGTAAGGGCTTATAATCAAGAGAACTTATACTCAAAAAAGTCCTTTGAAAAGTTCAAGTTCTTTATAGGTTTTCAAAATTTGGTATGTTGTAATATGTGTGTTTCAAGTGATGGGTATGTGGAGGACTTGCGTGCTGATAGTTATATTGGGATGAGGGCAAAACTATTAGAGGTTCTATATGCTTATCAAGCTGAAAACCATTTCAATAGTTTAAAGCAATTATCTTATGAAAATCTAACAGAACATCAATTTGCTCAGCTTATTGGAAAGTCAAGACTTTATAATTACTTACCTAAGAAGGATAAACTTGAAATTCCAGAATTGTTACTTAATGATGGGCAGATTACCACTGTTGCCAAGGACTATTACCATGATGAAAGCTTTTGTAGAAATGATAATGGAGATATTAATCTATGGAGTGTTTTTAACCTGTTTACACAAGCCAATAAGAGTTCTTATATAGATACCTTCTTGGATAGAAATGTCAACGCATTTGAGTTCTCAAGTGGGTTGGCTAAAACTCTCAATGGTGGTGGAGACTATCATTGGTTTTTGAGTTGAGTGAAGCCCAATCTCTATTTAATTAGAGGTTGGTTTTTTTTTATTATCAATAATTATAGAAATTAAGGCAATCCCTACAAGTCCTCCTACTAAATAGTACCAGTTGCTCTTTAACCATGAAATTATGATGTCTCCAAATAGGTAGTCAATAATGATGCATATTATCAGGGATACTGCTAATAGGATTAGAGATTTTTTTATGGTTAAGTCAATGGTTTTAAGTGCTTTTTCAAAAAACGCAATGAGGATTCCATAAAGTATAAAAGTGCCAACAATAATTCTTAGTAGGGCTAAGGAAACAGATTCAATTTCGTCACTATAGAGAGACATGAAATAATAGAGAGCATAAATTATTGAACCATAAACTATAATTGCTAAAATTGTTACTGCCCCATCTTTCTCACTCTCATCTAATCCGATAGTTAGCCATTTTTTTGTCATTAGAAAAAGATAGTAAGATACGAGCGAGGCAATAAATAGGAAGAATAGAAAAGATAGGATGCTAAATATTGAACTAACTACAATTTCAAAATAATCACTAAAAAAGATAAGCCAAATTATAGAACCTACAACTATAATTGACGTTAGAGATGCGAATATTTTATTTTTCATTTTATTTCTTCACGTTTAAGTCCTGGGTGTTTAAGTGCCAAGAAATTATGGCTTTCATTTTTATGAGTTTGGTGAAGCAAAAGTTTTTAAATTAAAAGAGATACTGGATTTTTTTGTTCTTATCTCTCACAATAAATAAGGTAGTTTTTATGTCTATTCAAAACATATTGTATTGACCCTCATCTGCCTCTTTTTGTTGTCTAATTTTCTTTCCTTCACCTGTTTCTATTGATTTATCATGTTCAAAATAACTGTTGACCCTTAAAACACTGTATGATTCTATTCTTTCATTTCCTTCATTGTCTATGACTTTAATAATATCAAGAAGACAATTAATTGAAGAACCATTTTTAAATTCAACTTTACCTGTTTGAACTAAAGTTTTAAACTCATTTGACTTCATGAAAAATGAAATGGGTTTAGAATTGTATAGACCTTTCCATTTGTATTTTCCTTTTTTTAAAACTGGTGAAATTATTTCAATAACTGCATCATCAATGGGTTCAGTGTCAATTTTGTCAGTCTCTAAAACATGCTTGTTGAAATCTTGTCTGATTACTATTAATTCTTTTGAAATAGGTTTCTTATTTATGTCCTCTAATAAAAAAGAAACACTGTGTACTTGATTATCTTTTCTTAATTCTTCATAGAAATTGGATTTTCTTTTTTTTATTTTATAGTTGTCTTCAACTTCCTGTATTTTAACAGTTAACTCTATTTTTTTTAATTTAATGTTTAGAGCTTTTTCTTCGTTACTTAGCTTTACCCCTTCAAGTTCTAACTGTTCTATCTGCTTCTTAATATCATCCTCAAATATTTTTTCAATTAAGATTTCAGTTGACTTAGTTAATAATACTGTAAGTGGAGTTGTTACTACCGCTGTAATTAGTGAAATACAAATCGCAGTTGAGTAAGTTAAATTCTTTCTTTCGTCTTTTCTGGTAAGCTTAAACCACCTTCTAATGCCTCCTTCTGCTAAAGCTTCTGTTTCAATTATAATATTTATATTTAAAACATCACATATTTCTTTTATGAGGTAAAGAATCTCTGCTTCACTTTTGTTTTGTACTAGTGCATTCATTGAATGCGAATTATCATCTAAATAATAGTGTAACTCCAAAAAGTTAGTTTCTCTCATAATTAATTATTTTCTATAATAGTAATTTCTTCTTTAGAGAGGTTATATAGCCCATAAACCATTTGGTCTATTTCTGAATCTGTTTGGTTTATTTGAGTTTGTAATGCAACAGCTTTTTGTTGCTCTACCAAAAAGTAATCTTCCCATTCTGCTTTTTGAGATAGAGAAAGGACTATTTTCTTCTTTTTGAGTTCTTTAAGGAAATCAGCATAGGTTAGTTCATACCAGTTTTCCAATTTTTTACTTAGCTTATCAAGTTGTTCAAATTCTCTTTGAAGTGTTCTTTGGAATTTTTGTATTATAGAGAATAAAATCTTAGTTTGATGCTGTTGTTTTTTTGAAATATTTTCAAAATTATAGCTACCCATTTTTTCAACAGGAATCCCAAAAGGTTCTAAATATTTTGTTTTAAAATAAAAATAACCCCCGCCATATTCTGAACTTGTATTTTTAATAAAATACCATAATAGTTTACTATTAAGTATTGGCAAAATAGAATTTGAAGTAAATCCTTCTTTTAATAACACTAAATACCCACCAGCATCAGCATATACATCTGTTTCTTTTTTTGTAAAACTTGGTAAGTTTTGTAATTGAGGTGTAATTATATAATCTTTTTCAAATAAATTTATTTCCCTTGCTCGATGTAAGGAATACCAAAAAGTAGGATTTGTTTTATACCTAACTTTTTTCTCCACTAAACTTTCTTTAAAATTTAAAAGATAATCATTAGTTAAAGGAAATTTATCTCTAAATTCATCTGGTTCTAGTGGTACTGTTTTGTTTTTGCTATTTATTTTATGTGGATAGATTACATATTTATTAGATTTTAACGGTAGGTATCTTTTTATATCTTGCCCTTTTAATACTTCTTTTAAAATTGAAGATTCTAAAATTACATTTTCATTTAATTCTTTTGAAAATCCATAAAACAAATTATCTTTTATTTCTCCCTCCAGCATAAAAATGTCATCTCCTGTAGTAATAAGTCCCTGATAAATGCCCTCACAAATTTCTTTTAACTTTGTGCTATTGCTTATTTTGTCCATAATAGATTTACCTTCTACATTTTTTAAAATCCAAGGTTCTTTTGATAAGCTTTTATAATCTATTGTTTTAAATAAAATCTCCTCTAAAATTTGTGTAGGGTCTATTTCAATAAATTTTATATTTTCATTTTCCTTTTTAAGATTTATAATACAAGTATATGTCGATGCATCATTAAATACTATTTTTGAACCGAAATGTACTATTGAATCTACTGATTTATTTTTAACAAAGAACTCTCTAATTCCTACTCCAAACTCTGCAATTAAGAATTTATGAGGAAGAATGTATGAGACAACTCCATCTTCATTTATTAAATCATATGATTTTTCCATAAACAAAGCGTACAAATCATATTTTCCTGTAGCCGAGAGATATTTTTTTTCTAAAAATATAGTCTGTTCAAAGTAAAACTCCTTTAAACTCTGAACCCTTACATAAGGCGGATTCCCAATAATCACATCAAAACCACCTTTAGCAAATATTTGAGGAAATTCTTGTTCCCAATTGAAAGCACTATCTCCTGCTACACTTACATCATCAATTAAGGAGTTTCCACATTTTATATTATCACTCAAATCATTTAGCTTCCTATTGGGCTGGGCTGTTCTTAACCACAGGGATAATTTTGCTATCTGCACAGACTCTTCATTTAGGTCAACCCCAAAAAGGTTGTTTTCTAAGATGCTATTTTCAACATCACTTAATACAAAGGCATCTTTGTTATACTTGGCAGAGAGTTCATCAATGTATCTGTGTTCATTGATTAGAAAGTCAAGTGCTTGGTTTAAGAATGCTCCAGAACCACATGCAGGGTCACATATAGTTAGTTGTAACAGCCAATCTTTATAAAGGCTGAGATTATCCAATCTTTTTCTACTTCTTTGCTTTGCTGGTTGGTATACTTCATCTGTAATGTCAAGTTCTACTTTCTTTTCCTCACAAAGTTTTCCAATTGTGTTTTCAACTATGTATTTGGTGATGTATTTAGGAGTATAAAACACACCATCTTTCTTTCTTTTAGTGTCTGCTTTATTAATAGTTTTTCCTTCTAATTGGGCTGTGATTTCATCCAATTCATTTAAGGAATTCTCAAAAATATGACCAAGGATATTTACATCTACTTCACTTTCAAAATCATACTCTGAAAGCTGATAGGAATGTTTGTAGAGTAGGTCATCATCTATTTGAATGGTATCTAAAATTTCATCTGGTTTAAAGAGCCCGCCATTGTATGGAAAAACATTATATTGCTTTCCTTTAAACCCAGTGTTCAGATACCCAAAGTATTTTTTAAACCTGTCATACAATGGAGTATAAGCATCAAGTTCTTTTAACTGTTTCCATTGTTTAAGAATTACTCTGACAGAATTGGGAGGTAACAGACTTCTATCTTCTGCAAAGAATAAAAACAAAAATCTATCTAAAAGCTTTTGAGATTTTTTGAAAAGCTCCAATGGCTCGAACTGAGGGTTTAGGACACAGAGATTTTGGAATAATTCTCTTTTAAATAGGGAATAGTCTTTATAGAGTTGTTTAGTGATTAATTCTTCCTGACTTAATGATTCTTCTTTGAGCTTTTTAGGAATGTTATTCTTTATGTTCTCATAGCCTAAACACAAATAGAGCAATTTGAAATCTTGCTCAGAAATTGTAAATAAGTTGAACTCTATATGTTCAATGGCATTATCAATATAAAATCTCAGCTTTTCAAAGTTAGAAGTAATAACATAAATGCATCCAGCTTGATTGTTCTTATATCCAAAAGCTTGTTCCTCTATTTTGCCTAAATCTGTTGTTCTAGTTCCTTTGAGTTCAATAACCCCAATAACCTTGTTCTTAACAATTATTCCTCCATCAGCTTTTTTGCTGTCTTTTACATTTTTGAGTTCCGTGGTAAGATTAAAGTTAGGCTGTGGATTCAAAGTATAACCCAATATTTTCACAAAGAGCTCTCTTAAAAAGCCTTCTTGAAACTGCTCTTCTTTACTATTTCTTATGTTTTCCTGTATCTCTAGGTTATGGAAATATGCTTTAAATAATTCCCATTTTGACTCTATTTCTACTTTATCCTGAGATTGGAGATACTTTGTTACAACTGTGTTTTGGAATAATGGCATTAATGATTGTTTAGTTTGGACTCTAAATATACAAATGCCAAATGATTAAAGCTAAACATAATAAACTATGAAAAATTTCTTTCAAAAAATTTCTAACATTGCAATATCACCCCCACGCACCCCTCCTCAAAGATATACCCCCACTTATTCTTGGTGGAAAGATTCCCCCGAGCCTATTTTAAAGAAATTTATTTTTTTGCGCACAGATTAGATTCAAGTTGATAGCTGTAGTCTTTTCCTGCGTAGAGATTGATTTCTTAAGTGGGTTCTTATCTCAACTCAAAAATTATATTTTATGGTACGTATTATTAACTACAAAGAAAGAAAAGTAGAAGATGGTAGAATCTTCTTTGTCTTAGAACTACAAGGTGGTGTTGAAATGGTAAAAAGCCAACAGACCAACCAGTTTTATGCAACAGCTAAGAAAGCATTCATTACTTCAACATTTGATGAAGAAACTTGTAAGGCTTTAATGGGAACTTCAATGCCTGGAAAGATTGAAAAAGAAGAATGCGAGGCATTTGAATACACAGTTAAAGAGACTGGGGAGGTTATAGTCCTTAATCACAGATATGTGTATATGCCAGAAACTCAAACTTCTTCTGATGAGGACAGAGCTATTCAGAACCTTTTTGCGGGAGAACATAGCTTTTCTCAAAATGGAGTTCATAAAGGAGAGCTTGTTGATTAATTAAAAACACGTCCTGAATTGTATTGTTACTTATATAGTATATCTGCAAAACGGGACGTGTTTAAAATAAGACTATTATGAAAGTATCAGAAATTAGAGTTTCCTATTCCAATGAGAATTCTGACAAAGTGAAAATACATGACAGTAATAGTGTTTATGACTTAGTAAAGTATCATTGGGATTACAATTTAATTGAACTTCAGGAGGAAGTGAAAGTTGTCCTACTTAACAGAGCTAATGTTGTCATTGGGATTTACGAACTTTCAAGAGGTGGACTTACAGCTAGTGTAGTGGATATAAAACTTATTTTAAGTGTAGCACTAAAAGCCCTTGCTTCAAGTATCGTGTTAATTCATAATCACCCTAGTGGGAACTTAAAAGCAAGTGAAGCTGATAAGAGTATTACTTCAAGGTTGAAGAAGGCTTGTGATATAGTAGATATAAGTTTACTTGACCATTTAATTATTTCAAAAGATGGCTATTTAAGCTTTAAGGATGAGGGATTGATTTGACCTTGCATTTTGGTGTTGTTACTATAGAGTAATCATGCCAATCTGTAAGGTTAGTCCCTTACTTCTTTTCCTAATATGGTAGAAATTTTTAAAATGCATCTACATGTGAGTGAGACCTTATTTCACATTTCAAAGGCTCTAGGTGTTTAGAAATTATTATGGAGATATAATATTATAGCTAAATTGTGATGTTTTGGGTGCTTAAATTAAGGTTATATAAAGAGTTGCCTTTGATATATTCTTAAACCTAGAGATATAGCAGGTTTCAAACTCTAACTCATTAATAGCTAAATGTTACTCTTCTGAAATGTCTAAAAGTTCAGATAGTGAAATTTCAAGGGCTTCAGCTATTCTGTGTAAATTGTATAATGTGGGGTTGGTTCTGCCAGATTCAAGTCTTGATACATTGGTAGTATCAAAAACACCCTCAATTTTACCAGCTAAGTCAACTTGTGTAAAGCCTCTTTCTTCACGTAATTTCTGAATTCGTGCTCCCACAATTTTTTGTAAATCTGACTTTTCCAAACTTGGCATATTTGACAAGTCAAGGAAAGGTTTATATTTACGTTTTTTAATGCCATATATGGCAAGTGTTAAAATATAAATTTTGAATGGTTTTTCAAATGGAAAAAGTTATAATAATTCTAATTTTTTTAGTGACAGCTACAAGTTGTGTAAACAAGGATGGCATAAATGATTTAAAAGAATTGAATCTAAAAGGGAGAGTAAAATCAGTAGTGGAGATTCCCTACAATGTGAAAGATAGTTTTGGGGAAATCACTAAAGGAAAAATAGCCCAAGGTTTTTTAGACCATAATATTGGCAGGACATTTAATCACAATGGCTATTTAATAGAACATAATAAATATAATGATTTAGGAGGAATTTACTACAGGACTATTTATTTGTATGATAAAAATTCGAATATAAATGAGTTAAATAGATATGATTCAGATGGGAAACTTATTTTTAAATACAAATATATATATGATAATTATGGAAATGAAATAGAAGAAGCCCGTTATAATAATGAGGGTATTTTGATAAGTAAGTATAAGCATGAATATGTTTATGATAAGAAAGGTAATAAAACAGAAATGCTTTTTTATGATAAAAAAGGAGTGTTTAAGAGTAAAGATGTCTTCTCGTATGATGATAATGGGAATTTAATTGAATTTATTGAAGATTTTGAAGAAGGAAGTTTTAAGACTAAAAACTCATATAAATATAACGATAAAGGAAATCAGATAGAGTGGGTTAGCTATAAAGATGGAGGAGTTTTTGATTTTAAGTACATCAATAAATATGATTCGCATAGTAATATAATTAAGTCTACCTTATCAGAATATGATACAATTCAAAAAACAGATTTTTCATATAAATATATCTTTGATGAAAAAAATAATTGGATTAGAGAAACTCAATACACAAATGGTTTTCCAAAAAAAATAACAGAAAGGACCATTGAATACTATGATTAAAGAAATTATAGGGAAATCTACAAGTTAGATTGAACTAAAATACTAGGAAGAAATAGTTTTAAAAAATGAAAAGTTTATAAGGAAGAATTTTAATGTCAAACAAGGAATATTATAAAGAACTAGCTTCTGAAGACTGCAAACCAATGAGTATCCACCATATCAATTGGTGGCTATTGAAATATGAGGATTATTTTTATAAGGCTATATCAGAGTCTGAATGTGGTAAATGGAGCAAATGGATAAAGGACAATTCCATTCATGTATTTCCATGTGCCTGTGCTATTAGAGAACAAGACTGTATTTTCATTGAGCTATATCATCAGCTGTTAGAGGTTTCAGAATTAAATAAGAGAGAAGAGTTTTATTCAGAACAGTTGATTAGGTTCTCCAGTCATAAATTAAAGAAGGAATCTGTAATTGAATGGGTAAGAGACAATAGGTCTTATTATCAAGAAATCAGATATAAGCTAGAGTTTGATTCTGTTGGTATCGTAATAGATGTGAGAGTAAGTAATCATGATGACACATATAAAGTTATGCTAGTCAAGATAGATAAACATGATTTTATGCATGCAATAGAGTTCAAGAGGATTTTTGAGGAGATGGAATATTTGGACTTTATATAAAGTTTATTATTCCAATTACAATGCATAGAGATATAATAGATGCGTTACTAAGGTTTAACAGTTTGAACCACCTTTATCAAGGTGGTTTTTTAATACCCAATAGTTATGAAAAAAGATGAAATACCTTTTAAGATTGGGATGCAATATGAGAATTGGGAATTTTCCCTAGACATACTTCCAGACAGAATAAAGGGACTTGATAGTTATTTGAATGTTGATGAAACCTTAAATAGATTTCTTAATTTTAATACAGATAGAACTGAACTAATATTTAGTTTAGATATTCTTGAAGGAGTAATACTCACTTTTGAAAATTGCAATACATCATTTTACAATAATTTAAAACATAAGATTTTTTTATATGTAGAGTTATTTGAAGGTCTCAGTGAGGTGTTTTCTTCTGTATGTGAAGATTATTCAAATAGACTTGCACATTGTATCTTATATATGAATAAAACTGTTTGTATATTGTATTGTAATAGGCTGATATTTCAAGCTTTGTTAGGTTCTCTAATTGGAAATAATAATATAAAAAGTGAGAAATAAGGGGGTGCAATAAAACAATTTTCATCTAAATGCCTGATAGATAATGGAGTGTAGAGTTTAAGATTAAACCCGTCCAGACCGCGGAAGAGGTAATCAAAAGCCTTCAAGACCCTGTAAATCTTATGATTTACAGGGTTTTATGTTTTTAAGACTATCATAGAATTTGGTTCTATTTGATTCTGAAAGGTCACAAATCGTCAACATCTTTGATTATCGTAAACTATGTTGACAGAATGGTGTATCTTAACACCATATTCTAGTTGATTTGACTTTCGTCTATACAATGTTTAACCATTAAAGACGACAACTATGAGATCTTCTTCAACATTTTCAGTACTGTTTTGGGCATACGGTAAACGCGCCGTAAATGACAAAGCAAACATTTACGTACGTATTACTTCAAATGGCCAACGTGTCAACATAAGTCTTAAAAAGAAAATCAATATTGCTACATGGGATGAAAAATCTCAAAGAGCAAAAGGGAAAGATAAGGATTCGCGAATTTTAAATTTATATTTGAATGAAGTGCAATCAAAAATCTATCGGATTTATGAAGAACTAAAAACATCAGACAAACCATTTACCTCACAAATGATTAAGGCTAAATTTCTGGGAGAGGATAAAACGCACTTTACCTTTCGAGGTCTTATTGATTATTATAATAATAAGATGCAGCACAAACTGCACATAAATACGAGAGGCCAATATAAAACTAGCCAACAGTATATGTTACTGTATATTTCTGATGAATATAAGTTAACTGACTTGCCTCTTTCAGATTTGGATTATGGTTTTATAATTGGTTTTGAAAATTTCCTTCGTTCCTATACTCCAAAGATTGGCCAACCCAGAATCGGAAACAATACAGCAATGAAGCATATTAAGCGTTTACGAAGGATGGTCACGCTTGCCTACCGCATGGAATGGATTGATAGAGATCCGTTTGTCAATTTTAAAATGAAGATTGAAAAGAAAGAACGAAGCTTCCTTACAAAAGCAGAACTACAAGCTGTTGAAGATTTACATTCCTCAATTGAACGTTTGGTTATTGTTCGAGATTTATTTGTTTTCAGTTGTTACACGGGCATATCCTATAGCGATATCATAGAGTTGACAAGCAAAAACATTGTGGGTGGAATAGATGGTAATCCTTGGATAATGGCTACGAGAATAAAAACTGGCACTCCGTTTAAAATCCCGTTATTAGCAAAGGCTGGATGTTTAATTGATAAATACAGTGAGCACGTAAGGACATGTGAAAGTGATAACCTTTTACCCAAATTGTCGAATCAAAAATTGAACAGCTATCTGAAGGAGATAGCAGATCTCTGTGGCATCAAAAAGAATCTTACCTTTCACATGGCTCGACACACTTTTGCCACGACCGTGACCTTAAGTAATGGAGTTCCGATTGAAACAGTGTCTAAATTATTAGGCCACACAAAATTGGCAACAACCCAAATTTATGCACAAGTAGTGGAAAAAAAGGTAAGTCAGGATATGGAGAAATTGAAATTGATACTGGGGTGAACATTAAAATTAAATTGATTCATGAACTGAATGGGGTGTTAATGTTCGGCAGGTGAATAAAGTTCTTTTTTCCCTCGCTTCATCATCACACCTAAGGCATCTCCAGGTTTTGAATTTGCGGCCCAAGCAGATGCTGGTCCTTCATCGCCGTGAACCACAAAATCAATCCAGATTTCCTTTTTTTCCAAGTCAATTCCGCGGTGGGTATATGTACGTATGATGGGTTTTGAATACGTACGGGGATATTCCCAAGATCGAGTTTCAGAATTCATTTTTGGCATTGTGAAATTTTATGTCCCAGCCGGAGGAATGATTATTTTATTGTTAATCCCTACCGTGGTATCCGCGATTTCAGTCACACTTTCACCTGTTAAGAAAATTCTCAGGTAGTGCGGTGTAATATATTCTTTGCGCACTACAGTAAAGGGAGCGGCAATAAAGGGATTTGCCGAAGGGATGGTGCTGTCTTTCATATTTTCTTCTATAATATTTATGCGTGAAGTATTTGAAAATGAACCGAGGACTACAACTTTAGACCAATCTATTTCATCATTCATTTTGCTTATTCTGCAGTTTTCAAACGTATCATTTGGTTCCTGAAAAAAAGTAGCATTCGCCCAAGTGCCACTTACACGTACATGAGCAGGTGCAAGTCCTTTTGCCAAATTCATCAACCTTTTATCGGTAAGATTAATGGGCGACAGTTTTCGGTACAGCGCCTCGTCCTTTTGAGAAATGTCATACGATGAAACGTCTGCCAATTGAGGCAAGCTGTCCATCAGATCATATGGTTCCGTCAGCCCCACTATTGTAAATACGATATTGGCGGTTCGGCTTTTTAATATTTTATTCCTTGTTGTGGCAGTTAGTTTATTGTCAATTTGAAGTGTTTATTAGATCTAATATAAAAACAAAGTCCTTAAAAGTAATGACGTTTGCCTTTGAGGACTATTTAAATTGATTTGTGATTAAATCAAGTAGTCGACCAATAAAAATGCAAAATATTATGCTGGAAACGCAACGTTGCTACTTGCTGTTTTGTCCGCGAATACCTTTCACGTTCTCATGTTTTTGTTTGCCGCTGATTTTTATACTCGTATTATAAACGGATACACTAATAATTTCATGTATATAAATCTGTAAATAAATCCTTTATCTTTTAAAAATTTAAAGAATAACCTATGTTAAAACTGGCTGAAATATTATTATTTATATCATTATACATAAAAATAGCTTCTAGTGGCCCGATAAAGGATCTATAACCTGCAGCCAATGCAATACCCCAAACTGTACTGTCCGTCTGATTCTCGTCATTGATAAAATTAGATGTGATAAAATCGTATTTCAAAAAGCTTGACGCTCCGGTTAGAACAAGTTTTTTGGTCACAGAATAATGAAATCCTACCTGTGGAGCAATCACGCTGGAGCTGAAAATGGAATTGGCACGAAAACCCGGAAATAAAATCTGATTCCGTATGACCAAAGCGTTGCCTCCAACAATAAAATCGTTGAGAAAAGGTTGCTTATTTCCAAAATGCATGCCTGAATGTAATTTAAAAAATAGGGAATGTTTATGAATAGGCAAATAGTGAGCTGAATAATAATGTATCGAATAATATGCTTTTTTACTGAATAAGGGAGAAGGTTGTGGCGATCCTGAACTTCCATCATCATAAGTAAAATCGGGATGTTGATTGAAGTTTACGCCAGCTTCAAAATCAATAATATTACCGCTGTTTGGATAGGAAGGACTGTTTAAGTTGTTAAAATGTAAATCAACAAATCCGGTAAGGAAATTGGTTTTCCCATAAGCCCTTGGGAATGTTTCAATCTCGGGTGAGTATTTTAGATGTTCATACCGTGAACCTATTCCTATAGTAAAATTTCCCGTAATAAGATTGTTGGCGTTTACCTCAAATGCAAAATGTTTATGATTATATAAACCTGATTTTTTGAGGTTCTCATTATATACGGATATGTCGGTATATTCTGCTTTTACAGTAGATTCCAGATACCAGTTTCTTTTGTTATTAAAGAAATACAGATTCCGTATATTAAACTGTGGATTCTCACCGATCGCAATTTCGGCAGAGGTTTCAGAAAATGGATTAGAATACCCCAATACCGTATAACCAAGTATCAAGGCAATCCCCCGCTCTGAATTATAGTTCAACCCCGTTTTAATAAGATGCTGCGGTTCTTTTTCAAAATTAATAGTTACCGTTACACTGTCACTTTCATTGTTTGGTACAGCCTCATAATTTATTTTTCTGAAATTTCCCGAACCAAAAACTTCCCTGATCCTATCGGAGAATACATCCGAAGAATAACTTTTATTATCTTGAAAATCCATCATATTCATAAAAAAATCGGCTTCTCTTTTACTGAGTCCGTTGGCATGAACTTTTGAAACAAACAATTCATTTGTCATTTTACGCTTCTCATTGTGTACGGGTTCTTTGCCATAAATTGCATCAAGCGAATCCTTGAACCGCTTCAACTGAGGATATGTTTCTTTTCCTCTCTTGATCCCTAGGCTAATGATTTCATTTGAGGACGAAAAACTTGATGCATTGAATTTTTCAATGGGATAATCAACAAAGATATCTGTAGATTTTACTTGTTGCTGAAAATCCTTATTCTCCTTATAGAATGCAAGTTGAGAAATCAATTGAAATGGATTATCGATATCCTTTCTTTGCAATAAAATACCCGAAACGGAACTTCCAATAACAAAATCCGCGCCCATATCCTTGACTTCTGACACTGGAAAATTCATGGCGATACCGCCGTCAATAAGGGTTTTTTCATCAATTTCGACGGGAGTAAAGGCGACTGGAATTGCCATACTTGCACGAATAGCTTTAACGATATTACCGTTTTTAAGAACTACGGCATCTCCATTTTCAATGTCTGCTGCAACACAGCGAAATCCTTTTTGGAATTTACTAAAATCCGCGGTTGTCAGGTAGGGAAAAAACAATTCATTGAGCGTCAACCAAAGTTCATTGGATTCCAAAGCTCCTTTTCGGAAAGAAATTTTACCATCTATCAGAGGAATTTCAAGATATTTTCCCATGTTATTTTTCTTTGGGAGTATCAGTAAATCATAGGGTGATCTATTTGTGAGTATCTTATCCCAATCTATTCTGCGCGCCATATCTACTATTTCTTGGCCGCTGTAACCCACAGCATAAAGTCCGCCAACAATAGCGCCCATACTCGTTCCTGTGACATAATCCACTTTAACTCCGGCCGAATCAATAGCCTGTAACAATCCTATGTGAGCAAGCCCTTTAGCACCACCGCCACTCAGGGTAAGCCCAATTTTGGGACGTTCGCTTTCTTGGGAAAAAGCAATTGAACACATTAAACAAAAAAGGATCAGGAAATATTTTTTCATAGTAAAAGTTTAGTCAATCGCTTCTTTGTGCGTGTTTCTACTTATTACAGGTGCCACATATTTTTTATATAAATCTTTATACAGGATTTTTAATCGTTTGAAAACCTGATATTTTTTTCTTTGATATAATTGTTTGTGAGCAAATGAGAAAACATCGAACTCAGCCATCTCTGCATATTTTGAGATAAGGATTGAATATTGTTCAAAGGGCAGAAAGAGTCGATTCAAATTCTTGACCCTTCTCTGTTGAGTCGGCTTTTTGAACTTTAATCGATTAATGTCAACCAAGGAGAAATCAAAATTCCCTTTATGATCCTTTGTCGTTAATATATTAGATGTGTGTAAATCAAAATGAAATACTTCTTTTTTATGAAGATTATATAAAAACGCTCCCATAGCTTCTAAAAAAGGTGCATCAGGACGCTCCGTTAGATATCTATCGGCTGTTTCATGTTCCATAAAACAACTTATAAAATAAGAGTTCTTTAAGAATAATCCAGAGCTCTCTTCCACATAAGCAACGGGAAAAGGTGTACCTATTTTGAGATCCAATAATCTAAGGGCATTTTCATACGAGCGTCTGGCTTTAGATTTTCTAAGAAATTTGTAAATAATCCTATTGGCTATGGTAATCTTTTTAAAAGATTTTACAACAAACTTATTCGTTTGGTATTCAAAAATCTTAATTTCATTTCTATGGTTTTGAATAATATGTCCTTGTGTAGCAAAATTGTCAATAGTGTCTGCTATAAATCCATTTAGATGTAAGTAATCTAAATGGATTTTCATCTTTCTCTTCATTTCTCATCAATTTTTCCATTATTAAATTTCGTAACTAATCAGTTCTAACAAGAAATTCTATCCCTTTAGGGTTAAGGTTAAAACAAGTGCATTTCGAAATAGATTGATTAAATTTCTTTTTTCTGCTAACATCTGACCGTGTTTCGCTAGTCAGTTCCAGGGTTATTAGAGCTTGCTCTATTTTTCTATTTTCCAAGAACTCATAATATTCTTCACGTAGATCTTCGATTTTTTCCTTTAGTTCTTTAGTGATTTTAAAAAAGGTAGCCATAGTCTTAGATTTCATGTTAATTGATTACTGAATTTATAACCCTTAATGCTATTGCCTCTGATTACTTTTCTGAATAAAATCAGTCTTCTGTAATTGAACTGTCCGTAATGGTGGGTTAGTACGAAAACAAGTATGGGTATAATAAACCAGCACAAAGCGCCTAAGACTATTTTTAAAGAAGCCAGCATCGCATTGATCTGCGTTGTTCCATAGATGCTCATACCGTTGGCAAAATATCCCGCATCCAGATGCATAGAAATATTGTTCAGGCTCTGCCATTGACCTTGATAAGTCGCCCAACCGATGATAACTCCGCCAAAAGCGGTTGCAAGAAAGGTCCGTACCATCAGCAGAATACCGATAATACCGAGCATATCGTTCATTTCTAAATCCAGCGAGGCGTAAAACCAAATGCCTATAAAGAGAATACCCATTCCCGCACCTTTGAAGATCATGGGAATGTAGAAATATTCGATATTCATCTGTGGTTGTATAAGCAGGTAGAGCATCAGGGTATGCAGAAAGAATGCTATAAAGCCCGAAGCTATATAGTATTTCAGGTTCCACTTGTTTTTAAAGCTATAAAAAGCAAAAACTCCTCCGATAACGATACCCGGGATCATCCATAAATTCAGTTTAGCGTTAATCAGGTTATTGTAACCTAAAACACCTACGGTATATTGAACAAAAATGCTTGTACTTGCAAGATAAACACCCAAATACATCAGTAAGATAAGGCTATGCGAAATGTTTACTTTTTTGAGTATAAAATCAAACTTTATCAGTTTCCGCTTACGTGTTTTTTGTATTAATATAGTCGCCAATAACAATACTATACCTAATAACAGCGTCCATATAATTAAAGGCGAACTGAACCAACCCTGCTGGCGCATAAAGGTAAGGCCTACGTTAAAGCACATGGCAGAAACAGCCAACAATCCCAAGGATAACCAGTCAATCTGGTACAGGGGCATTTTGAAAGAGAATCGTTGGTTGTGCTGAAATATTAAAGATAAAGCAGCAATAACAAGCATCAATGCAGACATAATGAAATAAGGAGCTTGCCAGCTGCTGGTAAAGACCAGATTCGACATTAGATAAGCAGATAATTGCCCGATGCCTATTGTCAAAGGATAGAATATTGCGTAGAATTTTCCTCTGTCTCCCGAAGGAGATAAAATAAACATAACGGGCAATATCATCTCAATCATTGGAAACATTTTAAAGAAGCCAATAAAAAAACTTGCTGTAACTACCACCAACGGATTGTCTGTTGTTCCGATCACAAAAGAAAGTATGGCCAATATAATAGCACTGCCGGTAATTATTTCTTTTGAACGGAAACGCATTTTTACACGTAAGACGATCATAACAGCGATAGCCATACCGATTGTGGTGGCGTTGTTTGCCAGCGAAATATATTCCGAATAGGTTGCCAGTGCTCCCGCAATATCTGTCGTATTGCTGGTATAAACCCCCATCACCGCTAACATCGGAAACAGGAATATAATAATTAGCAGCAACATGAGCGGTTTAGGAACCCAATCGGCAAACGGACCTTTATTGTACATAATGTTGTTACTTTAGGGTTACTTCTACATTCATTCCTGTTCGTAGCAATTTCACTTCCTCTGGCTTATTGTTTACTGTAAATTCAATCCGAACCGGGATACGCTGTTGTACTTTTACAAAATTTCCCGTCGAATTGTCCACAGGCACAGCCGCATATCTAGCTCCTGTAGCTCCTGAAATAGCCGTTACCTTTCCTTCAAATTCTTTCCCGCCCAAAGCATCTACTTTTATTTTTGCCAATCCATCGATAGTTACTTTTTCCATCTGTTTTTCACGGTAATTAGCTGTAATCCAAACATTGTTATCATCTACAATCGTAGCCACCTGTTGGCCTGGACTTAACAACTGCCCGATATTTATGGTTCTTCTTCCCATAATTCCATCATGCGGGGCAGTAATTACCGTGTAGGAAAGATTGAGCTTTGCCATTTCAAGTGCATTTTCGGCACGTTTTATTTCGGCATCGTTCATTCCCAATCTGGATTGTACCTCGTTTACAGACAATTCACTGGTTGTTTTGGAATTGATAACAGATTGATATTGCGAAACCTGAGCTTCCAACTGGGCCTTTTGAGCATCATAGTCCGTTTTTACCTGGTCGAATTGCTGGCGTGTTACCGCTTCATCTTTTAGCAGGTTTTGATAACGGTTAAAATTTTGTTCCGCATTCCACAGCCGCGCTTTTGCCACTTCAATGTTTGCTTTCGCTGCGGCAACATTTGCGCCTACGGTATTCACATTATTGCTTGCTGTTATTACGGAGGTAGCTGTGGCATTTCTGGAAGCCAGTGCAGCCATATAAGCAGCTTCCGCCTGTCCCAGCTGAGTCTGTATTTCCCTGTCGTCCAAAATAACGAGCGTATCTCCTTTTTTGACATACTGATGGTCTACAAACCTTATTTCGTTTATATAAGCCGAAACACGCGTGTTGATAGGGTTGATGAACGATTCGACCTGAGCGGAATTGGTATAACGTTCATTTCCTACGTTAAAATAGGATTTTACGACCCAATACAGACCAATGAGGACAAATACCAGAATCACCATATTGATGACCTTTCCCTTAACATTATTATGGTTTGATTTTCTTGGATTTTCGGCATCTTTCTGTGCAGGTTGCTGCGCTGTACTTTCTTGTGTTTTATCTTGTGACATTACTTTATTTATTTGAATTTGAAAAAATGGATAAGGGAGGTAATTATAGCTTTCCGCTTTCTTTTAAAAGTTTGTAATAAGCGAAAATGATGTTTATATCAGAGTTTGTGTATTGTAATTCCGCATCTAATTTTGCATTACTTGCATCTATCATATCAAGCAAAATTGCCAACTGATTATTGTATTTACTTTCCATGATCCGGTAATTTTCATCCGCTAATTCTTGGTTTTTCTCTAGGGTTTTATTTTGGGTGATGGTCTCTTTGTATTTAATATAAGCGGCATTTACGGCAACGCCGATCATTTGTTCGGTTTCATAAGCTTGGGCTTCGGCTCTTTCCACTTCATATTTATTTAGCCGGATTTCTTTTGAAGTTTTATAGAGAGAACCGATATCATAACTAAGTGATAATCCCACATTCCAGCCGTTGGAATACATATCCAGAACCGGAGATGAAGTCGTGATCGGACGTTGAAGACTGTTTCCTGCAAAAGCGACCAAAGCGGGCATACGCGCTGATTTGGTTATTTTTTCAGAAGTTTCATAGATTTCTACTGATTTTCGAGCCATTAATAGAGAAGGATGACTTTGTATATCGTTCTGGTTTATCTCTAAAAGGGACATTTCCCGATGCTCTCTTAAAGCCGAATCATCGGCTACAATCTGGGTTTCTGGGGGCAAGCCCATCGCTACCGTAAGCTGTTTATTTAAGATCTGTATGTTGTTCTCAATAACCTGTAAAGTGAGATTTAGATTGGAAATCTGTAGCTCACCCCGAATAACATCATTCCGAGTCACCATTCCTTGCTCATAGAAACGGTTGATATTCTCTATACGTTGCTGAGCAAGTGCTATATTCTGGCGGTAAACATCGGCCTGATTTTGCAGTTTATATAAGTCCAAATAGTATCCTAAAGCAAGTAGTTTGATATTTTGCTCATTAGAGAGATGACTAAGAGATGCTAAATCTTCCTGAAGCGATTTTACCTGAATCGTATTTCGCACGATATTTCCCTTCCAAATCAATTGTGTTGCTTCTAAGGATAGGGTGTTTCCGAAGTGTGGCATATCGATTTTTGTTGCGTTGGAAAAGTCTTTGTCTAAAATAGTTGCATCTCCAATATATAAGGCGTTAGCACTAATATTAAGATCAGGAAGCTGCATATTCCTAGCGACTTTGACATCTTGTTCGGCGATTTTGAAATTTGCTTTAGAGACGGATAAAGACGGATTGTTTTCTAAAGTCAGCGAGAAAAGCTCCGCAATAGTAATCTTTTTCTCCAAGTTTTTTTGGGCAAATAAAGAACCCGAAAAAGACACACAGATTATCAAAAACAGATAACTGATTGGTTTTGTTTTCATTGTATTCTACGTTTATAAATTCTACGGTGCAAAATTCGAAATAATCGTAGTTTTTAAAAAGGTTGAGAAAACAGGGAAAGAGGTTCAAATGGTATTTGCTGAAGCGATATTTTTTCTATAGTTGCGAGGACTTAATCCAGTATGTTTCTTAAAAAATTTTCCAAAGGCATATTGATCCGAAAAATTAAGCTGGTCTGCTATAATGGAAATATTCAGCTCGGTATTGATCAGCTTCAGTTTTGCCTCATCCAAAAGTGTGTTTGCAATTAAGACTCGAGGTGCAATTCCAGTGACCTCTTTAACACAAACCGACAGGTATTTAATGGATATAAAAAGCTTGTCTGCATAAAACTTCAATTCTCTTTCTCTAGTGAAATGACTGGAGAGCAGATCTAAAAAATTTATTACAATAGCTTCTTTTCTAGTGTTCTGAGCTACATTCAGAGGAGTAGTTTTCATTATGGCATCCACAACCATATAAACAATAACAGTAAAATTATGAATAACAACTTGCTCGTTAAACTTTGAATATTCAGGATTTTTCAAGTAAAAATCCAACTGCTTAGCGATATTCCAAAAATGGTTAAATGCCTCTTTAGATAGTGAATATGAAACCTTACTTTGCTCCATATTCATAAGTTGAATCACGGAAAATTTATTGAAGCTTACATTGATTCGCTCTTTTAAAGCTTCCTTCTTATATAAAATAAAATATGCTTTGAGGTGTTCTGAACAATGAATGAGTTTATACATTTTCATCGGGGAGAACAAGATCAATTCTGATCTTTGATAAGTCGTTTGCACACTATTCACTTCAAGCTCAATAGTGCCTTTTTGAATTAAAAGAAAACAAGACTGTGAAGGCCGAACGAGTTCTCCTTCAACTACTTTATCATTTATGATTCTTTCATCAAATATTTTAAGCATTTATTATATTGAAGTGTTTACAGTTTTTTTCAAATATAAAGATTTATAAGCGACCTTAAGAACACCATAGACAATCTTACAAATCGACATTTCTGTCAAAATAAATAAAGGTACTTTATAGCGCAATTGTAGCGTATTATACAGCGGATTATCCAGAATTGCTATTTCAATAAAAATTCCTATGGTTAGATTCAGCACATAAGCAAATTTGGTTGGGTTTGATCAGTTGGCAGTATGACTTCACGGTAAACGGGAAGATTTCCTTTTCACAAAATAACTAAAAACACAAGTTGGCTTGGGAAAATAAAGAGTGTAAACTGACTCTGTCTGATTAGAAATTTTATTTACTTTTAATCAGGGCATCAATGCCATTTCTTGAATAATTGGCTTTATTGTGATTGCCATTGGCATTGAGCTTATTATTTCTTCGGTAGTAAATGTTTTTTTACGGTGTAAAGGAAAGAGACCACAAAGGTTTATATTAAACGATTTTTCAAGTTAATTTCCAGACCGAGCGAGCCAAACTCTGTCGAGGGTCTTCGTTAAACGCATTATCAAATTAACCCTCTCCAACCATTTCCGATCTTCTATCAGTAACCGATCGATCTTCGGCCACACCGGATTTCCAATAGGAATAGGCATAAAGTTCCTCCCGCTCCCAATTCTGCTCTTTGCGTAAATAGTTCCGGATTTCCTTTACGGTCGAAAATTCGGCCTGCCGTCAGAATTTGTAAGCACTGATGGCACCGAAAAGGAATATTTGGCCCAGATAGATTATGTGCTGCCTATTGGAGAAAATGCCCAATTTGAGGCTGGGTATCGCGGCAATTTTGAGGAAACAGTGACCGATTATGAGCTTACCGAACAAATGACACCCAATGGAAATTTTGTGCGAAATGACAGCCTTTCCAATAGTTTTACCTACAATGAAAATGTCAATGCCGTATATACGCAATACGGAAACAAGATTGGTAAATTCTCTTTCCTGGTGGGATTACGATTTGAAAACACCCAGTTAAAAGGACAGGTAGATGCAAAAGAAGTTGAAAATACCGGAAACGGACAGCTGAACATCAATTTTGACAAATCGTATGCAGGTCTATTTCCAACGCTCAATTTGACCTATCAATTAAATGACCGGGAAGATGTTACATTGGGCTATAACAGACGTATCAACAGACCTCGTGGCTATTACATCAATCCATTCCCGTCGCGTTCAAGTGAAGCCAATATATTTCAAGGTAACCCTAATTTAAATCCGGCGTACGCCAGTGCATTTGATCTTGGCTATTTAAAACGATGGGAAAAAGTGACCCTATCTACTTCGGTTTATTACCAACATGAAACGGATGCCTTTGAACGGGTACAGGAAGATACAGGCGAAGTGACACCCAATGACATTCCGATTATCCGGACCATTCCCATTAATCTAAGCACAAATGACCGTATTGGTTTTGAGGCCGGATTGCTCTATAATCCTCAAAAATGGTTACGTCTTAATGGAAGTTTCAACCTGTTCAGATTTCAAACCGAAGGTGTATTTAACGGTGTGGACTATGGCGCAAAAAACCTTAGTTATTTTGCCCGTGGCAGTGCAAAGGTTACCCTTCCTTCCAATATTGACTGGCAGACAAATATGTTTTATCAGGGGCCGTCCAATAATTCCCAAACAGAAACAGAAGGGATGTTGTCGGTAGATTTAGCTTTGAGCAAAGATGTTTTTAACACGAACGGAACGATAGGACTTAGAATAAGTGATCTGTTCAATTCCCGCAAAAGAGCGTCCTTAACTTCAACGGATACCTTTGTTAGCGAAAATGAATTTCAGTGGCGCAAACGTTCCATAAATGTCTCGTTTACCTACCGTTTTAACCAGAAAAAACCAGAACGTGAACAAAGAAACCGAAATACTAATGAAGAAGATGAGAATGGGGGATTTTAATGGACATTGTACCAAATCCATGTGGTAGTTGAAAATGAGTGGGTAGGATTCACTCAAGTTTTTTTTTAATGCGTGGTATTGAAAAGTTGCTCAAAGGAGAACTTGCTTATTTAGACTACAACGAACTATAACAGATGCAGTGAAGGGCTCGATCGCAATGGCTACTTAGCAAAAAATCAAAATAAGTTACGGTATAAAATTGTAATAATAATGGCGAAGGATGGTGAGATCTGATATATTACATTGATCATCCTAAAGGAAAGAGTAATTACGGAAGAACTCCCTAAACAGACTTTCCGCAACAAGACTCAACGTGATATACAGGATTAGCAAATTTGCTGAACCCATTAATTCGTGGTTGGAATTAATTTTACAGATAAGTCGCAGGAGTTTAAAACCAATCTTGTATTATCTGCACAATCGTGTATAATCCGATGGATATTGAATAAGTACAAAAGCTTCAAGGAAAGCAAGATCAAAGCTAAAATAGCATCCATTCGTCACAAAGTTATATCTAAATCTGTTCTGTCATTGTAAATTGAGATAGAGACTAGTTTAATTACTATTTAAATCTTTACCGATTGTATAACAAGATCACTATAAGTCGGATGGTTCACGTAAGTTTCTGTGAGAGCTTTAGAGGTGAAATTCTTCTTTGCCTACTTGACTGGTTGTAGTTTTTGTTATTCAATGTCTTTAATTTTTTTCGCTGGGTTTCCTGCAAAAATGGAGTTTTTGGGAACGTCTTTTGTTACAACGGAACCCGAAGCTATAATAGAATTATCTCCAATCTTTATTCCGCCAATTATAACACAATGTCCGCCAATCCGAACATTATTTCCAATTGATATCGGTTTGGCAAATCCCTTTTTGTGTCGGTCAATCGGGTTAATATCGTGCCCTGCTGTATAAATTCCAACATTTGGTGCGATTAGGCAATTGTCACCAATCCTTATTTCCGCCATATCCAGAATAGTGCAATTATATCCTGCGTAAAAATTCACGCCAACATGTATGTTGTATCCTAAATCGCAATGGAAATTATGCTCTACCAAAATTCCGTTTCCTACTGTTCCAAAAAGTTCCGTCAGTATTTCAGTTTTCAATTGTTCATTTTCGTAGTTAGCCAAATTGAATATTTGTAGAAGTTTTCCCGCTCGAACAAAGTCCTTTTTTAGGTTTTCGTCATTTCTTTTGTATTTGATTCTATTCAAATTCTATTAATTTATGGGTTATTTTTTAAAATACAATCCACGGTCGTGGCTATGCGCAGTTGCATGCTCTAAGTTTGTTTCTTCCAAATATACACAAACCGCAGAAAATCCCGAGAGGAATCTACGGATGAGCGATGACCTAGCAATCGCATATTGCTCCTGTGTGTGCCTTGAATGGAAAATACATTACAAAAAGGTATAGTGCAAGTCTACGATGAAGCCATTGCAATCATTCCTTAGGACACCAGTACTAATAAAATAATAAGCTGCACAAACAAAAAATTGACGTTCCGCAAGGCTCTCCCTTAAGTCCGCTACTTTCAACTATCCTTCTCAATGAGCTGGATAAAGAACACGAAGAAATTGGACATCGTTACGTGAGATATGCCGATAATTTTACCGTCTACGTCAAAAGCAAAAAAGCTGCAAAAGGAGTAGGTAATAGTATTTACAAGTTTCTGAGGGATAAACTCCAGCTTCCCATACACAGGGAGAAAAGCGGCATACGCAGATCTATGGATCTTCAAGTATTTGGGTTAGGTTTTGTTTTTCTCTACAGGAACGTGAAAAGGGAAATACCAATTAGTGGCGGAGAGTCAAAGTAGAGAAGATCCGTTGGGGATATAAGTTCTAAGGCCTTTTGATAAGAAAATTCTGGCAAAATATCTCCTCAAACTAAAGATGGTTCACATCGTACGCACGTGCAATATGATGGGGCTTAGCAGAACAATGTGATATTACCAGACCAAAAGGGATGACAGCGAGATTAAAAGCAAGCTGAGCGAGCTGACCGAATTCAATCCGTGGCTTCGATGAGTATTATCTCAAGATCCGTCGTGAGGACCTTAAATGGAACCGAGAAAGTATGATGAAATTCCTGATAGACCCGATTTTCAATATTTGGGCATCCGGTGATTTCCATGAAAGATTGTATAACTCAACCATGTTCCATAGCCAGTTTGTTAGGTGATTTATCTCCTGCGCGAATAGTAAATATTTATTTTAACCATAGCGTCTTAAAAAGTTAAATCAGTTTTAAATTTTCCCGACTAGCACATACAGCTTATAAGTTACGCTCAACACTCTACCCTAAATTTCGAAAAATTCTCTATGCTGGGAAAATTATATTACGTCACAATCTTGGACCCAATACCAAAGTTTATGATGTCCATTCCACTTGCCCACCAATTCCAGGAAAATATCGATACGAGTTCGAATTCCGTTTTCATCCACAACCATGAAGCTAAATCCTTCTTAGATTCTGATGCATAATTTCATTTTAGGGTTATTTATTGGTTCTATAGTAGTTACTGCAAAAGAAATTTTATTTGATTCGGTTTCTCTTTTTGTCCCACCAAATATATCCTCCAAAAATAATGAGACTACCAATTGAACCCCACAGCAGTCCAGTTTTCAATGAATCTGTGTTCTGCCCAGTAATTGCTATTAGTAATATCAACGGAGCAATTCCTAAAGCTGTTGCGCTAATGAATTTGAGATACTTCATTTTGAGAATCCCGGCAACAAAGCTAATGGCATCGTTCGAAAGAAACGGATTGATTCGGGTTATTACAACCGCCCAAAAACCGTAATCATTAATAAATGACATAACTTTTTTGGTAGTTTTTTCGCCCAACAATCGCTCGATCAATGAGCTTCCCACATACTTGCCAATCATATAACCCACAGAAGAAGCAATAAGAACCGCAATAAAAATTATTATGCTTCCTCCTATAGGCCCATACGCTAAAATTGCTACGATCATTAATAAAATTGTGGGAATTACAAGCAAAAACATTTGAAGGATCATTGCCAAGACTATCACAACGGGTCCAAGCCACCCAAAACCTTTAACCCATTTTTTGACCCTTGCCTCGTCATCACTGGTAAGCACGTTCCAAGCTTCATTGAAGAAATCATTGACGGAGGGAATTGCAAAATAACATCCAACCAAAATTGCCACTAAGAGAAAGGAAAGATAAAGTGGCAACTTGCTTTTTTTTGAGGAAGATTTTTTATCCATCAGGTGTGATTATGGTCTAATTTAGTGAGTATTGAGATGTCTTCTTTTGCTGTCATTACAATTTTATGTCAGTCCCAGTATTTAATGTCAGGTAATACTTTCCCCAAACTATCCACAACCAATTTTTTATCATTTAAAAAACTATCAAGCTCCAGTTGATAATAATCAAAACTCCCTTCGATAACATGTTCTGGATCCTCCCACTTTCTATTCGGATATTTATGTTGCAAAAAGGACTGCAGGTTCTTTGGAAGCCTATTTTTGTCAATTGCATATTTGTATTTTTGTAAATTTCCAGAGCTGTCCAGCAGCGCCTCATGGTCAACATTATTAACCTCAAAATTTACTTCATACGCGTTTTTTATATATTCCCACTCCACATCCATTGCCTTAGAAAAACGATATTTGAATGTGTTTTTCACTATAGATGGGACTTGCGATGGTGCTAGGTCATTATCGCAGGCGACTATACTTAGCGCTATAAAAAGTAGTGTTAACCAAGAGAATCTAGACATGTTTTGAAGCTGTTTAGTTCAAATATGTGACTTAAATCTGTAATGATTTAGGAAATATGTGTGGCCTTATAATTCATTTGAAATTTACTGTGAAAATATGCTGTCCATCTAAAAAACGATATTCCAAATTGAATCCAAATTTTTCTGCAATACTCTGGGCAATTGATAGTCCCAGTCCAGTAGAATTTACATGGTCTCCTATTTTATGAAAACGTTCAAAGATTGGTTTATTTTGTAATGAATCAGTCTGTGAGTAATTGTTTATGATAAAGTTTTTATTGGTAAGTCTCATCGAAATAACGCTCCCCGGTTGACCGTGGGAAATTGCGTTTTTAATAAGATTTGAAAATAAAATATAAGTGAGATCTATATTGGTGTTTTTGATGATTTTCTGTTGCGTATCGAGAATCAATCTTAGGTTTTTGTGAGCAGCCATTTCTGAAAAATCGGAAATGATTTGTTCTAAGATATCTTGGAAGTTAACATTTTCACGACTTGGAAATTGATTATTTTCAATTTTAGAAATCAGCAGTAAAGAGCGGTTAAGTCTTGTTAGTCGTTCCAGATTCTCCAGTGTCTGTTGCAATTGTTCGGCCTGTCTTTCAGACAATGATTCATCTTCAAACAAGAGCTCCAATTTATTGATTGCAATAGCGAGCGGTGTCTGTAGTTCGTGACTGGCATTTTCTATAAATTGCTTTTGGTTTGAATAGCTTTTTTGAGCTCTGTTTAATAGTTTTTCGATACTCTCGTTCAATAAAGCAAACTCTTCAATTTTAGTAGTCTTATAGTGGATGGTGTCTTTTTTTTCAAGTTGATAGTCTTTCAACTGATCCAATATTTTGTAAAATGGCTGCCAGATCCTTCTTAAAAACAAGTTATTTAAAAGAAGAATACTTGCTATAAGTGAGGCATATAATAGAATAGTGTATTTCAGCAAATTGTTAATTTGGTCGTCTTCTTCAACCATGGAAGTCATTACTACTATTTTGTAATACTCCTCATCATTTTTGAAGACACTCTCCAGCAGACGCACAGGCTCATAGTCTTCTTCATTTACCATGTACATCACAGAATCCTTATAGGTATCCTTAAAAATACGGTGGTTGTTGTAGTCCACTCGATTTATGGTGAATAAATACTCGTCAAACTGAGGTTTATCCAAAAGACTCAAGTCTTTGCTGGCACGCGCAATTAAAAGCATTTTGCGATGCTCCAAACCATCATCAATACTGTCATAAATTTCAACGAACATGGCATAATAAAAAACAACGGCCCAAATGGAAATCAATACCAAAAGAATGATTGAGAAATAGGTTGACGTGTAATTGAGGAGTTTCATTTATCCTGCAGTTTGTAGCCGATACCATACACTGCCTTAATGTCGATTTCGGCGTCGTGAGCATCCAATTTCTTACGTAAATTTTTTATTTGGGAATAAATAAAGTCAAAATTATCTGCCTGATCAATATGGTCGCCCCAGACGTGCTCTGCGAGTGCTGTTTTATTAGCTAATCTGTCTTTATTTGAAACTAAGTAGAGCAATACGTCATATTCCTTTCGATTGAGTTCCACTTCCTTCTTTTCTATAAAAACGGTTCGGTTTGAAATATTGATTGCCATATTTGCAATTCTAAGTTCATCCTGACCCTCAAAAATTTTTCTTCGTAATACCGCTTTTACACGGGCACGGAGTTCGGCCATATGAAAAGGTTTAGGGAGGTAATCATCGGCACCCAGATCAAGACCTTGCAATTTATCATCTAATGAATCCTTAGCGGAAACGATAATTACGCCGTCTCCCAATCCCTTTTTCTTGATGATTTTCAGAAGTTCCAAGCCGTTGCCGTCGGGGAGATTGATATCAAGCAGGATACAGTCATAGTCATAAACGCCAATGCGATCTCGTGCCTGCGCGAAGGTTGCGGCACCTGTCACTAAGAATCCTTCAGCTTCGAGATTTTTGGACATATTCTCCAGCATTTGTGGTTCGTCTTCTACTATTAAAATTTTCATAAGGAAATTATTTCAGATAAAAATAAATTCTAATGTTGTAAAGATATGGGATAACGGTTTCTTTTTATAAATCGGGTTCCAATGATTGCTAAACCGTTTCCAAATTGTTTACAGATTCAATGGTTTACTTTGGTTTAAACTTTTAAAAAAGATATTATGAAAACTTTGAAAATTTTAGCTTTTACCCTATTAGCCTCAAGCGCGGTGATGGCTCAAGATCTTAGAATCGCAGATGTTCCTAACAATTTGAAGGAGGCTCTCGAAAAGGAATACCCCAAGGCCATAGATGTGGAGTGGGAGAAGGAATTGGACAATTATAAAGTGGAATTCGAAATAAACAGACAAGATCACGAAATTTGGTATAACGCTTCAGCACAAATTTTAAAGAAGGAACAAGAAATCAGCGAGACTGAACTTCCTAAGGCCATTCGCGATGCAATTAAATCGAGTTATGCGGGTTACCGAGTGGATGATGTAGAAAAAATTTGGCAGAATGATACTGTGACCTATGAAGTGGAACTTGAAAAAGGGCAGGAAGAACTACACCTCACTTTTGATGCCAATGCGAAAGTTTTAAATGAAAGAAAACATTAAATTTATAAGTGATCAAGATCAAAGAAATCCCGCACTGATGCGGGATTTTTTATAGACTAATGTATTGAACAAAGAAGGTCTTTTTGCCAAAAAAAGATCATTCTTCAGACTGGTTTGTTACTTTTTCAGGAATGATCAAAGAAGCTACAACCCCTCCCAATAGTGCAACGGCTATTCCTGTTAACGACAACCATTCTGGAAGTTCCAGGTGATGGGAGAACAACATTTTCAATCCCACAAAAGCTAAGATAATTACCAAACTGTAATTGATAAACCTAAATTTCTCCAGCATTCTTGAAATCAAGAAATACATAGATCTTAATCCAAGTATCGCCAAAATATTGGAGCTAAATACAATAAACGGATCGGCAGTAATGGCTAAGATCGCGGGAATGCTGTCCAAAGCGAACAATACGTCGGTCAATTCAATCATAACGAGCGCGACAAATAAAGGTGTTGCTGCGGTAACCCCCATTCGTTTTATGAAAAAATCATGACCATGCATGGAACTTGTTATGGGATAGACTTTTTTGATCTGTCTGAATACAAAAGAATTTTTGGGTTCAAATTCATGGTCGTTGCCTTTAAGCATTTTAAAAGCGGTATAGAGCAAGAAAACTCCAAAAACATAGATGATCCAATCAAATTTTGTTATCAGCGCCACACCGAATAAAATCATGAGTCCGCGAAATACGATAGCTCCTAAAATTCCCCAAAAAAGCACCCGGTGTTGATAGAGCGCAGGCACCTTGAACGTCGAGAATATCACTGCAATGACAAATACATTATCAATACTCAAGGACAGTTCTATCAAATAGCCCGTTATATATTTTAAAACGGCATTGTTGGGAGTGAGCCCCCGTAGGATTCTCAACAAGACCTGTGGAGAACAGCCAATAAATAACACCACTAAAACTAAGTGCAACCGTGATCCAGATGGCGGTCCATATACCCGCTTCCTTGGTTTTGATAACGTGATCGTTTTTGTGAAAAATACCTAGGTCTAAAGTCAGGAATATTGTAATCAATGCAATAAATAAAACCCATACCCACATAATATACCTGTTTTTTTAAACCTCCAGAACACCGCTCCAAAGCAGCTAAATATTATTTTATTCAAAAACGTATCAAATAAATCACTTAAAAATGAACCTTTTTTTTTCTGCATAAATTCGTCTTCATGCCTAATATCTTGTATTGCCGAAACAATTAAAAGCTGTGCCTTGACCAATCTAGGAGGAACGTTCAATAATTTTATCAAGCTCTCCTCGGTTAAGCCATACGCTTCGACATTAAGGACAATAGTCGATTTCTACGTTACTACGGTCAGTAAGAATTAAATTCACCTTACAATTGGGACATTCATTTTTAATTAATTATTTCTTTTAGTAATTCAAGCTTTCCTCCAACCATGGAATCTATTTTTGAAGAGGATTCAGTTACTACTGAATCAAGTTTCTTTATTTTGTCGCTTTCGAAGTTGATAAAACTATCGAAATTTTTGATATTATTCATTTCTCTATTGACCATGGAGTCCAAGCTCTCCGTTTTTAATTCGAGCTCATAAAGTTTATTTTCCAATTTTTTGTTAACGTCAGCGTCACACGATGCAAACAATCCGATGGTTACAATACATAATAGATTTTTCGTTATTTGTTCTTTCATATTTTTTATTTCTATATTGATTGAGCCATATTATCTGTTAGATGAATCATAGCATTTATTGAATTTAAAGCTGTCAACAATCGCCAATGTTCTGCAAAAAGTAAATCAATTATTCTCACTAGATTCAGACCGAAAATTTTGAAAGGGCGAAAATATCTGTCGAATCTGGAATGAAATGGGAATTGCCCGTCTGAATCCCTAATATGTAGCTTAACAAATTATAAAGGAATACTATTTAAATAGATACCTTAAAAATATAATGTCCTTATACTCCCATTCCAATGGACGCTTGGCTTCAACCTATATTTTTTGTCACTGCTATTTGGCGTATTTTAATTTTTTTATGATGACTAGTCATCATATAATATTTCAAAAGGAGCGCTTTAAGGATTTCAAAATAAATTACTTGTACCGATTGTATTTATAAAGAATTGGTGTTCATTTCTTCATATTCCTAATTTTTTACAGTATTCCATCTTTGTTTTGTCTGAAAATAGAATTACCGGATGCGCCAATTAACATCTCTGTTTTGCACAATTAAAATATGAGAAACCTATTCTTTATCGTATTCGCTTTAACGAGCAATGTCTTATGTGTTGCTCAAGAAGCCTTTAAAGCATATTATGAACCATATATAAAATTGGGATATGACGTTACTGAAAACTATTCGCATGAATTTAAGGTTGAAGAGCGTATTATTTGGTACGATAATGAATCTTTTAATGTGGATGTAAAACAGCTTGATGTATCTCATTTTTCTACACTCACATTAGATGACAAAAATGCTGTTGCAGTTGGAATTCAGTATCGTTTTGAAGAAAATTTTTCGACCAACGAAGAAAATGAACTAAGGCTTACAGAAGAATATATATTTTCCACACAGCCCAATGCTACTGAATTTGAACATCGACTTAGGGCAGAACAGCGGATAACTTCATCATCAACATCACATAGGTTCAGATATAGTTTTGCCGTTACTCGTGCTCTCAACGGACCAGAAATCGATACGGGAGAATCTTATGTCATAGGAGATTTAGAAACTTTGTTGTCCTTAACTAGTGATGCCAAACCGGAATACGAGCAGCGGATAGGAGCTGGAATTGGTTGGGTTATAAGTGATTTTCTAAAACTGGAGTTAGTAACAGAATATAGATTGGACGATTTCACGCAAAATTTGGGACATGAGTTGTTCCTTGTTACGGGAATGAAAGTCACGCTTTAAAACTGATATTGTATATCACAAGATTATAAATAAACACCAATGAAGATGGATGATTCGTCTTCGTCATTAAAATATAATTATGATTTCTACCATTTTTTTTAGTTTTATTCAAACAACGGAAAAAGTGTTGACCGGTATTGGAGAGACGCCTGATTTTACATTCAATCCGGATATTCTTTTCAAAATTCTATTGGCTATTGGAGCAGGTCTGCTAATAGGCATGGAACGGGAATACAAAGGAAAGGATGCCGGTCTAAAAACCAATATGCTGGTTTCTGTTGGCGCATGTGCTTTTGTTATTTTATCCCTACAATATCAAGGAGGGAAATTTATTGATCTAACCCGAGTGCTTAGCCAAGTTGTAACCGGTATTGGCTTTTTGGGCGCGGGAGTTATCATTAAAAAAGGTGGTACTGTGCAGGGGCTTACAACTGCAGCTACTGTTTGGTGCAGTGCTGCGGCAGGATGCATAGCGGCACTTTATATGGTTGCAGATCTAATAATTTTCACCGGTGCCGTGGTGTTGGTAAACGTAATCTTCGGATTCATCGGCAAAAAAATGGCTTAAGATGTAAAGCCATTTATTTTTAAGACTTTCATACAGATCTTGGCATAGGAAATAAAGCTTAATTTCCAATTATAATAATATTTTAAACACCTTCCGGAATGATGGATTATCCCAAGCGAATTTTTCTATTACAGCTCATGCCACCCAATGATTAAGGATTTGCTTATTGCGATACTCTGGAGTATTTCTCCTTTTGGGGAAGCAAAAGTTGGTATTCCTTACGCGCTAATGAATGATGTCAATATTTATTTCGCCTTCATTTTTTGCTTTTTGGCCAATGTATTGATTTTTCCAATCATGATTTTCTTTTTAAGGGTTATAAACCGGTGTTTTTTTAAATGGTATTATTATAAAAAGGCTGCGCTTTTTGTGGCCCGACGCGCGAAAAATGGAGCTGGACAAAATGTTAAGAAATATGGTTTTTGGGGTTTAATTGTTTTTGTTATGATCCCTCTACCCGGAACCGGAGTTTACGCTGGTACCATTGCAAGCTATCTTTTTGGAATGGAAAAGAAACGAGCCTTTTTGGCGAATATTATAGGAATATTCTTCTCTTGCGTAATTATATGGGCAAGTACTTTACTTGCTATGGAAGGATTGAAACAAGACTTTTAAAAATGAAATAAAGATCTTAGGTTTGAATGGAAAACCCTGTACTTTATCTATAACGTCAAAATGGCTTTACATCATTCCAAGAAATAAATTTAAATCTAATATTTCGTTCAGCACTTTCCCCTACATTTCGCGCAAAGCTC
This sequence comes from uncultured Gelidibacter sp., assembly GCF_947500795.1. Taxonomy (GTDB): domain Bacteria; phylum Bacteroidota; class Bacteroidia; order Flavobacteriales; family Flavobacteriaceae; genus Gelidibacter. Next base: position 124,335 of record NZ_CANMTE010000006.1, read on the forward strand.
TATTGCAGGAAAAGCGCTTCCTAACAAAGATCTTGGACACAACTCCTAAGATTCCGATTTCCATTCCGCTTGCCCGCCTATTCCCGAGAATAAACGGGAAGTGTTCAAACTCAATTTCCATCTACATCTTTATAGTCAAGTCCGCTTTTAATCCTACTAAACATGAATAATCAGATTTCGTAACCCATTCAGCCCATTGCCGCTCCATTCCGCGAAAAGCTCCATTACGGGCAAAGCGCTTCATTAAAAAATCTTGGACCCAACTCCAAAGTCTGCGGTTTCCATTCCACTTGCCCGCTGATTCCCGAAAAGAGTCGGGAAGCGGGCAAACTCCATTACAATCTCCGACTTTGAAGTCACGTCCGCTTAACCTCGGCTAAATGAGGTAAATCCATTAAAACAATACGGGAAGCACATTCCCCTACATTGCGTGAAAAACTCCATTTCGGGAAAAGAGCTTCTCTTCTAAAGTCTTGGACACCATCCCCAATTTCTACTTTTCATTCCGCTAACCCGATCCGCTGCGCCGGAACGGAGAGCTTGTCCTGAGCGCGGTCGATGGGCTTCATTCTCATTCCGAAATTGAGGAGGAGTCCGCCAATTCGGAATTCCATGTCGTCATTTGGTGCCGCTTCCTATGTTTTTATATTTCACATAAGTCTTTAGAACTACATCCGCACCCTCGCTGCCCCAACCTTTTTTTGCCAGCAAAATACCAACATTTTGAACTTGAACGGACTGCATAAACCGCTCTCGCTGCGCTTCGCTTTTTATAAGTCCTTATCAATTCAAAATATTGAAACTGTATCAGCAACAAAAAAAGGTACAGCGAGGGCCTATGGGAAGTAAATCTAAAATGGAACTAATGGAATCATACAAAAACATCAAAAGGAAAGCGGCACCAAAACAAACAAAAAAGGAAAACGCTCCAGATATAATAAGTAAATCATTTCAAAAAAATATAACAATAAACTGTCTGAATGTTTACCCGACAATCAACATTGTCGGGGTTCGGATAGCATTTTAATTAACCTGCTTGCCATCAGGCAGGTCTTTAAATCTTCTATTATGAGAACTTTAAAAAATCACGTACAGTTAATTGGAAACGTTGGACAAGAGCCAACCATTGTAAACCTTGGAAGCGGTAAGAAAGTAGCCCGTTTTTCACTCGCAACAAATGAGTATTACAAGGATGGCAAAGGTGAAAAGCAGACCGAAACTAATTGGCATACCGTTGTAGCTTGGGGTAAGACTGCCGAAATCATTGAAAAATATGTAGACAAAGGAAAGGAAGTAGGTGTTACGGGAAAATTGAAATCCCGAAGTTACGAGGACAAAGACGGCATCAAACGATACGTAACCGAAATCGAAGCCCATGAGATTCTTTTACTTGGTATTAAAAATGATAAGTAAGGTTTAAAAATTAAAGAGGGCGTTCCGGTCGAAAGTTGCGCCCTCTTAAAAATAATTCACGAAATAAAAAAGAAAATTATGAAAGCACAAGTTAACGAAATCAAAAAAGGATTGCAACATTTTCACGGCACGGAAATGTTCTATCAAATCCCATTAATTGGAACACGTTTTACGGACGGTCTAAAATATTTGGCCGATGTAGCGGATTGTTTTTGGCTCATTACGGACACTTCGGTAATTGCAAAAATCCTGATTCCTCGGAGCGAATTTATAAGCATCGATTTTAAAAGATTGTCCAAAGAAAAACAGGATATTACAGGTTATGAAGCTGAAATCATCTATACCGATGGCAACGATAATGTTTTGGAAAAACAGAGCTATAAAGTAACGGATTTTCCATTGGATGAACTGCGGTTGTTTTTTGTAAATGATACGCTGATGTTACCAAGCGAATATTAAAATATAATGCTATGGTATATCTCAATTTTACAGACTTGAGCGAAGAAGCTCAAAACCGACTTTTGGAGGATTCCAAAAAGGATGTGGAACGAGAATTTGGGGATGACATCCGCAAATACGTAAGAGAAAATTATAGCTGTTTTGAAACGATGATAGAGGAGGAAGCATTACGAAATTTATATTCCTATACCTTTAAATTCAATATCTGAATTTTTAAGTTGAAAGGCTAAACACCTCTAAGTTTCTTGGGAGGTGTTTTCTCATTTATATATTTGGTGAAACGAAATAAGATTTGAAGATTCTGAATTTTAAGTTATAATGATGTTTAAAAAAAAAGGAAAAATCCGCTGTTACCTGAACTTTTCCTTCCTTGCAGATTATTAGATAACCTGCATATTAAAGATACTTATTTTTCTCATATGACAATTCTTTTATAAGTAAATTAAATTTTAAATTGACATTTAAATTAAAATAACGTATCTTTATTTCGCTGAAATTCAGTATTCAAATTTACGTAGGATTATCCAGTTTTCACTTTCGCCGATAATCTAACCCATCGAAAAATAACATATCGGAAATTTATTTCCTTAAAACTGCAATTGGCTTTTTAGCCAGATTGTATGAAATTTTTGTCACGCTTGCGCGTGACGAAAAGGAATAGCAAGAGGGTAACGGGCAGAGCCACGTTACATATTCCTTTAAGCGTATAATCCATTGATTTTCAAATACTTGATAATTAATGGATTATATAAATTTCTTCGATTTGCGTCAAATGCCCCCACACAGTCTGTAAACAGGGATGGATTTACGTCAAACACAAAAAAAGCGAAAGAATGGATTCATTCATTACCATCAGGTTCAAAAGGAAAACCGCCAAACGTTTTCAAGAATTTTCAAAGACACACTTCAAGACCCATACGGAAACGATGGAAGCTATTCTTGATTTCTTCTTCTACAATGAGATATCCCCAAAAGAAAAATTAGGCCCGACAGGACGAACCATCGAAGCCAAGTTGCTTAAAAGAATCAATGCAGTAATCGCTATAATGAGGGATGTTGAAAAGACCCAAACCAAGCCCACGGTTGCAATGTTGGAAACACTTTTTCAGACCGAAACACCAACAAAGAAACCGTTGATTTTAGAGAAGAAATTTATCGAGAAAAAGAAGGAAGTGCGCTTTAAAGAAAAGGAAAATCCAAACAAAGAACTTTAAATTTTCGAGCTATGTATATCACAATTACACCTCAAAAAATGGGTGGCAATTATTCTAAAAGTTCGGCTGATTTTGTTGGCTATCTGGAGAAGGAAAATCAAGGATTGGAACAGCAGGACCTGCCTGCCGGACAGGCAGGTATGGAGCATTTCTTTAACCAAGATGGCGACGAGATTTCAGCAGAGGAAGTGGTCAGGGAAATAGACGGCAATACTGCAAAACTTGAAAAACACGAACCACGGTTTTATTCTATTACCGTAAGCCCTTCAAAATACGAACTGAAACGTTTGCAGAACCATAGTGAGGATTTGCAAAAATACACCCGTGAGATTATGAAGGATTATGTGTCTTCATTCAATCGTGAAATCAATGGACGACCAATAACCATAGACGACATAAAATATTATGCAAAAATTGAACACCAAAGAACCTTCAAAGGCACGGACTTTCAGATAAAGGAAAACCAACCGTATGCTACAAAAATACTTCAACTAAAAACTGAAATCCGAAATGTGCAAGATGGACGAGCAGAAGGAAATGTGAAAAAATTGGAAAAAGAAATTGGGAAACTCGAAAGAGAAGCCCCGCACCAACAGAACGGAAAACGAATCGTACAAGGAATGCCAAAAGCAGGAAACCAAAGTCATATCCATATTATTGTGAGCCGTAAGGATGCTTCCAATAAATTCAGTTTGTCCCCAGGAAGTAAATACAAAGCTTCCGATGTTGAATTAAATGGTAAAACGGTAAAACGGGGATTTGATAGAGATGGATTTTTCACAAAAGCAGAAAAGACTTTTGACAAGAATTTTGGCTATAAAAGAAACTTCGCAGAAACCTATAAGGCTAGAAAGGATTTCATCAAGAATCCTAAAATCTATTTTGCGTCACTAATGAAACTGCCCCCCAACGAAAAAGCATTGGCGTTCAAAATAATGGGGAAAAGTGGCATCCCGATGATGCCGAGTATTCCTGTTACACAGGCACAATTGGCGATGAAAATTTTTAATAGGCTGCGTCGTGGTGCGGAAGTGGCCATCAAATCGAGTTCCATCGGAATCTAATTTAAAATTATGCAAATGGACAATTTCGTAACGGTACTTTTTATTATTGGTTTGGCCAGTAGTGTTTTCTATGGAATATTTAGGATAAGTAGATATGCATTTGTCGTCAATCTTCTATTGGTTGGCACTCTTGTATATTATTTAAATGAACAATTACCATTGGTGCAAGTAGCACTTTATTTTGTTTGTCCTCTGATATTAATTAATATAGGAATGTATGTATTCTTGCATAAAACGGACAAGCTAAAAAATGGAAATGCCAAATATCAGGTCAATTTTGCCACGACAAAAGGAAAATTTAAATTGGATAACATTAAACGTGGTGCATCCGTCATCGGGTCTGCCGGAAGCGGAAAGACCGAGAGTGTTGTGTACGGATTTCTGAAACACTTCCAAAAAGAAGGTTTTTGCGGAATTATCCACGATTACAAAGATTTTGAATTGACCGAAATGGCGTATCCACTGTTTAAGGACAGCGATATCCCATTTAAGGTCATTTCCTTCGATAAAATCATCCATAGGGTAAATCCTATTGCGCCACGCTATTTAGAGAACGAGGAAAGCGTAAACGAGGTGTCAAGGGTATTGATTGAAAACCTATTGGAGCAACGGGAAAGCGGAACCTCTGGAACAACAAAATTTTTTAATGATGCTGCGGAAGGCTTGATTGGTGGCCTGATCTGGAAACTAAAAACCACCTATCCACAATTCTGTACGCTTCCACATTTGATTGCTATTTACCAATACTTGGACACGGACAGCCTGATCAAGTTTTTGGAGACGAATACGACATCGAGGGCAATGGCAGATGCGTTTATTAGTGGGAAGGATTCGGAGCGGCAGACGGCAGGGGTCAAAAGTACCTTGGCTAATGCGCTGAAGCGAATCAGCACACAACGCATTTTCATGGCATTATCTGAAGATGAAGTGCCGCTCAATATAAATAGTCCAGAAAATCCAACTGTAATTTCGATCGTAAACAACCCCAAATTTGAAACCTCATATTCGCCAGTTATCGCTACCATTATCCACACCATAACCAAGCAGATGAGCGTTCGGAATTCAAAGCCTTCATTTTTATTAATGGAAGAGGCGCCAACCATACGATTATTGAATATGCACCGCATTCCGGCAACACTTCGAAGCTATGATATTTCAACAATTTACGTGATGCAGGACAAGATTCAAAACGATATGATGTATGGGGATAAAGCAAGTAAAGCGATATTAAGCAATCTTTCCTATCAATTTTTTGGTAAAGTCAATGATCCTGACACCGCCAAATATTACGAACGGTTCTTTGAGATTATCAAAGACCCAACTAAAAGTGTGAGTCGGGGCTATAATCTTGACTTTGATACGCGTGTTACTACGGGAGAAAAGGAAATACCAAAAATTAGGGCTGATGTTTTCTTCAGATTGAAGCAAGGCGAGTTTGTTACCTATGCGGACGGTAAGGACAGGAGGGTGCAGTTTAAGTTGCAGAAAATACATAGGGAGTTTCCAACAGCCATAAAGGAGTTTTCCAAAGCCGAATTAGAAGTTAATTTTGAGCGGATTTATGGGGAGGCGAGGTCCCTTTTTGGATAGCATTGCTGGGTGAATGTCTGACAAAATTCACCAAAATATATTCACCGAAAGTTAGGGCATTGCTGAGGCAATTCCTAAATGTTGGTCTTCACTAAGGCGAAGTATTCTCAAATTTAATTTTTTCTATTAAATCCTTGAAATATTCGGGACTCCAAATATTTAAGACAGCATCGTTTGGGATGAACTTAACAACATCTTCTTTAATATTGTTAAAGGAAACCGATTTGATCTTGGCGTCCAATAGCCCTATAATCTGTTCATTAGTAATGCTGTCGTCTAGCCAGTCCTTAGTGTCTTTTGCTCTGGTTAAGAAATGATTTACATCCAAAGGGATTCCCTTTTTGATGTACCATTCCAGATCATACCAATCCCTTCCTTTGACCCTGTTCAGCCATTTTCTAAATAGCAGGGCATGCATTTTGCCTGCGAACAAACTTGGTTGCGTAAAGCATTTCACATAAAAGGAAAATGGGCGGAGCACTAACTTTTCTTCGGTTTTGAAATTTAATGGAGGCTGTCGGTCAACTTCTATTTTTATCTTTAAGGTCTTGTTGGAGCGCACCCCGGTTTCTTTGATGATATCTTCGAGCACAATTTCTTGCCATATTGTTTCGGCTTTCAGAAAAGCAGAGTCAATAGCTGTTTGTCTTGTTTTTTTCTTCTCCCTAATGCTAACCGTCAGACCCAATGCCTTAAATTCATCTATAACGGCTATGAAATAGGGCTCAATTGAAAAATTCGGATCAGGTTTAAGTAAAGAAAAATCCAAATCTTCTGAATACCTATCCAGTCCATAAAAAATCCGGAGAGCGGTTCCTCCATAAAAAGCTGCTTTCTCAAAAAAATCAGTTCTTGATAGGCCTGCCAAAGTGATTTCTTGCATTATTTCCCGTAATGCAGATAGTATTTCCTCTTCATTTTTAGGGTTATATTCTTCGATCCATTCTTTTATCATAATTTTATCAGCGTTTTAATAAGCATTTCCAGACTGCTTTTTTTAGGGGCATTTTCAATCCATAATTCCATGACTTTCGAATCTAAGGTGCTTAATATTTCACTGTCCATACGAAGATCCTCCATTAAAAAATCTTCCGTTTGTTTGATGCTTCTAAGATGGATTTTGGGTGTTAGCATAACTTTGTCACACAAAGCTTTTTCAGGAGAGGCAACCAACATTGTTTGCTTGAGTGAATGTTCTATGTTTTTTATTCCATAGGAATAATAGGGGATCTTTGATTGTTTGTAGCTAAATCGTCCAACAGGAGTTTTATATAACTTTGAAGTTTTTATGGTCACTGAACTTATTTCATAAACTTTTTCTGGTATCATGTTCCAATAGGACAATGCGGATTCCAATGACACATAGCTCGGTCCTCTAAGGTGGTTCGCTATTAGAAAGGGTTCCGGTGTTGGCAAGTCTGTTTTAGGTCCGATTATGTATAGTCCTCTTCTAATAGAAATAAGCTCCTTACTTTTAAGTAGTTCACTAATTTTATCGTTTGGCCTCTTATAACTACTTAGTAGATCTAAGATCAAATGTCTGGATATAGGGGTTTCAGCATATTCTCTTATCATCTCTCTAAAATCCATATTGTAATTATTATGAGTGATAATCGGATGGTTTCCGATTAACTAAGGTAAATATAGCTATTAAATGTAGAAAAACAAACACATAATCGGATATTTTCCGATTATGTGTTTATATTGTTACAGCTATTTTATATGCGTTTGTTTTAAATCCCTTCGCTAATTTTCACATAACAACATGTTTTACAAAAGCAGGCATGGTTAAAGGCAATTTGGTTATAGTCTTTAAAACATCCAATTTTATTTTAATAATGGAAATAGGGAATTAAGACTTGTAAATGTTGTTGTTTTGAAGTGTAGCCAGCCCGTATATAACAAGCATTAATTTGGATTATTAATAAATCTATGCGATACTTTCAGTTTAATATTACGTTCGCCATTGTTTTCGTTCAATTCTAAAATCACCCTGCGATCCTTTGATAATGAAAACTTAGACATAACATACGTGAATCTTACGGTTTCTTTCTCTCTGATTTTCGATGGCAGATTATATTTAAAAATAGGTTCTAGATACAGACGTTGCAACGATTTTCTTTTACTCTTTTGCCGTGTTTCAATCGATAGATTCATAAAATTTAAATTGTAATCCAACGAAGAATTATTCTCAATTTGGATCACGAAGTAGAGCTCTTCTTTATCAAAAACAATATTCTCTACACTTAAGACAATATCTTCAGTTTGATTCTTAATCCGACCGATGTACTGTTTTCTAACAAGAAGATATCTACAGAATTTTTCATAATAATACGTTCCGTAGTCAACACTTTTTTCAGTGGTCTCAACAGAAATTGAATCTTTATCTTCTGGCTTATCATTCCCAATACTACTGGACTTCGGGATAAAATAATTGAATTTAGATAACTGCGCTTTATACTTATGCTTAATCCAAGAAGTACATTAACTACAAATTACACTCTTTTTCTCAGAAAAAATAAAGCCAGTTTTTTAGCAACATTCAGAGAAAACACTACTGGCGAGTTTTTAGAATTAAAAGGTACTTGGACAGGTTTGTTTTTCAATAATTTAACAGGGGAATCTGAGGTAAATGAAATTTAGTTTCATATAACTACATAAACGAATAAACAATAGAACAAGAGTTGAGAAACAGCGAAATGCCAGGCCGTGTAAAGATAATTGCTTGATTCTCGCCTATGTGGAAATTCCGTAGGAATTTCCACAGGCTCGACTAATTTTTATTATTTTAGGTGCTTGCACACAATACCCACCAATTATCAATTGTGCAGAGAGTAATGAATGCCTAGAAAAATTTACCTGACAAAAATTAAGATGAAAAATGATTAGAGCTTTCCCAACCAAAAAAGGTACAGGAATTACGATATACGGAGATTATTATGATTTAACTATTTTGCATGATGTCATTCACGAAATTGCAATGACGCTGGATGCCTATAATGAATCCCAATGTGGTAAGCATCAGTTATTGATGAATTTTGCTTATGAAATTCGAAAAGCAAAAGAACAATCGCGGAAAATAGAAAAATTTGATATTGATGGAGAGCAAGTAACGTATTATGGGGCACAAATCATTTGGCCTGATATTTTGATTTTCACAAATGTAATGAGGCAATATGCTGGATATCTTGCGTTGGACAAACTTGCTCAATCGACATTGTATTTGCTTGAATATTCTATAGAAAATGCAATGCTTGAATATGACGAAATGGGTGCAAAGGATTTAAAAAATTTAATTAGTACTGGATTATATACAGACCAGAAGTACATTTTTCAGATTTACCAAACTGTACATTCTGAATTTATTTCTCAACCTACAGGTAAAAGAAGATTCAGGGAATTAAATGACTTGTTGAGAGCGTATATTTCGCCATTTTCGGATTTAAATAAAGACGTTATTTCGGATTTGGAAAAAAGTGCGAAAGAATTCAATTGCCGAGTTTTAGATATTGAGGTTGGTACATTTCCGGATATTGTCTGGTGAAGAAAAGCCTGTGACTCCAAAGTATTGAAAAAGATAAAAAGACAAAATTTATTAAGGGTTCCATTCAGCAAAATCTTTAAGTGCTTTAATTTTAGAATTGAAACAATAAGATGGTCATAAACATCCTCACTAAACATTAAAAAATTTGGATGATGAAATCATACCGGTAGTTCTTTTATTATTAACTTTTCGTAATATGAAGAATTAATGTTTTAATCACCTCTTTCGTACAATCAGGATCTCATCATCAGAAAACTCCATCCAGGCTATGTCATATAAATAAAAGAATGTTTTGCCCTTTGAATTTATATGGAAATGGGTATGGTACTTAAAGCGGAACCCTTTCTTCTCCAATAGATTTCTATATACTTTTAGCTGTATTTTGTTTTTGCCCAATACCTCCAATAGAATCGAGTAATTACGTTTTAAGTAGCCATTGATTTCTATCGCGGCGACCTTAGAGGCATAGCGAAGCTTTTTGTGGTATATATTTTTACAGTGTGTTGAGCAATATATCTTATCTGATCGGCCTTTGATCGGTTTTGCACATATTTTACATGTATGATCCATATAATCCGTTGTTATATAGGTAAATATACGCAATCGTTCCTAACGGATAAATACGTTTAATATCGTTTACAATGCTATTTGTGTTATCCAATTTCTTTAAATTTGGATACATCTCAAAAAAATCTATAATGGAAAGGAAGGATAGAGCCCAGATTATCATTTACCTCCCCCAGGTCAAAGCTGGTCGGATCAAGCTAAGGATTCCATACGAAATGACTGAGGAACGTGAGGCTTTTAAGAAACTCAACGGCACTTTTTACCATTTCCATCAAAGGCTGTGGAGCATTGTCAATACCGAAGAAAATGTAAAAAGGTTGGAAACGCTTTTTGGCGAGAAACTACTCAGACAAAGTACAGAAGCTCCTACTGTCATTCCACAAACGGAGATTTCGGAAGCAACTCAGGCAGAATTGGACCGGAATCACCAAAAAATGATTCTTAAAGGTTTTAGCCAGGCTACCATACGTAATTATCAGAGTAATTTGATTCAGTTCTTTCAGTATTTCGAATCGGTTGCATACCGAGAGATAACCAAGGAACAGATAGAAGGTTTTGTATATTACCTTATCAACAAGTACAATATAAGTGAGCAAAAGCAAAATCAGCTCATAAATGCCATAAAATGCTATTATGAACACACTTTGGGAATGCCTCGTGAGTATTACAATATTACAAGACCCACCAAGAGCAAAGATCTGCCAGATGTATTAAGTAAGCAAGAGGTGGCTGCTATTATAAACTGCCCGAGCAATATAAAGCATAAAGCCATACTTCATGTTCTTTATGGCGCCGGTCTTCGGGTGGGCGAAGTGGTACGTTTACGGGTGGCGGACGTTCGTAGCCAAGACGGTTATCTTTTCATTAAAGACTCTAAAGGCAAGAAGGACAGGCATACTACCCTAAGTCCTTTTCTATTGGATCTTTTACGGAAATACTATCGGGAGCACAAGCCTAGCTATTGGTTGTTTGAAGGACAGAACGGGGGTCAATATACCGCACAGAGCATCCAACGTATTTATCGGAAGGCTGTAAAAGACACTAAAAGCAATCCATGGAGTACGCCCCATACCTTACGTCATAGCTATGCTACACATCTTATGGAGCAAGGTGTAAATATCCGTTATATTCAGAGCTCATTGGGGCATTCCAGCACTAAAACTACTGAGGTTTATACTCGGGTTGTAGGAATAAACAACAAAACTTTAACAAGTCCCTTGGATTCTTTGTATGAATCAGGTACATTTGAGAAAGATAAATTAAAATAGCATGGTGTACATAGGTGATATATACGTCACTCCTAAGGTCATATGTTATATATACACATGTTGGCGGTAATTTGAAGAAACAATTAACAACGAAAAACATTCAAGAAAATGAAGCTATAAGTAACTGTAAGATAGAATAAGAATTGAAATATCCTTTAATACGCAAAGTAGAAAGGGCGATTGTTAATATTAAAAAATTAGAAAATGACACAGTTACAAATGATTGACAAAACAAAGTCAATAGCTCAAAATGATAAAAATATTTCTGCCGTATTTATGTACGGGTCATTTACCAAAAATGAAGGGGACAAATATTCAGATATTGAATTCTACATCTTCTTGAAGGATAAAGAAAATTTTTCCGCTGAAAATTGGGTAAGCCAAATTCATCCTTTGGCATTATATTTTACCAACGAGTATGGAAGTGAAGTTGCCATTTTTGAAAATATGATAAGGGGGGAGTTTCATTTTTTGACAAACGACCAAATGGAAGTTATCAAATCGTGGGACGGTTTGGTAGAGTTTAGCGACTTTGACAAGATGATTTTAGTAGATAAAGAAGATTTATTGACTAACACGCTCAAAGAAATAAAAACTAAAGTACCTGATCGAACAACAAATGAAAATATCCTGTGGTTGAGCCAATCATTGTTGAATGTTTTACTTACAACAAGCAACTTAATTAAACGACAGGAATTTGCTCACGCTTACCAAAGCTTATCAAATGTTCAAAAATATTTACTTTGGTTAATAAGAATTGAAACATACCAAACCAAACATTGGGAAAGTCCAACAAAAAGCTTGGAAAAAGACATAGACCCAGATTGGTATTCGTTATTTCAGGAGACAACATCAGAATTAGATCCGACAGATATTAAAACAGCTTTCAAGAAGACATTAACATTGACTGAAAAACTTTTTGATAATCTTGGAGTTGAAGCAAAATTAAAGGGGGTATTAAGGAGAATTGAATAAAAAAAACTACCGCCAACATTGTATAAGCGTAATGCGGGCTGAACTGCTAAATTTGAGCATTTTTGCTCCTAAGAAACTTTGTGGTGGGCGGACAGTGAATTGCTCCGAAATCCCGCACTACGCTTATACTTGACCGTTGTACGACATAGTAAAACCGAACCAAACAAAATGAAAGTCAGAGAAGAAAAGTTAAGAACAATTATAGAATGGTCGGAGAAAAACGAAGATGTAAGAGTTCTTCTTCTGACAAGTTCACTTGTAAATCCTTTAGCACTTGTTGACGAATTTAGTGATTTAGACATTGAATTTGTTTTTGAGGATAATACAAATTACATTTCAGACAAAAGCTGGACGCTTAAATTCGGAAATCCAATTGCTATGATTGAAGAAGACGAAAGTTGTTTTAACCATAAACACGCAATGAAAATGCTACTTTATGAAGACGGTGTGAAAGTAGATTTTAAACTTTACAGCAAATCAAAATTTATAAAGGAAACGCAAGAGAAAGAATTACCAGAAGATTGGGATATTGGTTATAAAATTTTAATTGATAAAGATGGTATTACAAAGCAAATGCTGAAACCAACTTATCAAATTTCCATTATCAAAAAACCGTCTGAAAAAGAGTTTCAAAATCTAATAAACGATTTTTGGTGGGACACAACTTACGTGGCAAAGTGTCTTGTGAGAGATGAAATATTCTATGCGAAATTTATGTCGGAAACCGTTATTCGCACAGAATATTTAATTCCTTTAATTGAATGGCACATTGCAAGTGAACACAATTGGAACATAACGACCAATAAATATGGACGGCTTTTCAAAAAGTATCTTAACCAGGAAATGTGGGCTAAAACAGAACAAACATTTTCAGGGAGCGATATAAAGGAAAATTGGACTGCTCTATTTTCAATGACTGATTTAGTTTCAGAAATAGGAACTGAATTGTCAAAAAAATTAGAGTACAAATACCCGGATAAATTAGAAAATGACATACGAAAATATTTAGCTGGACTAAAACCCAAAACATAACTACGTCGTACAACATCGTATTGGCAATAGGCGGGCTGAACGGCTTCGTATCAACGGAAGTGCAAAATTCAACTTCTGTTCTTCGATTAAAGTTCAGTGCTAAAAATCCCGCCCATCGCCAATACGCGGCACGTTGTGCGCAATATTAGAAGCGCGGTATCAAAAAGAAGTTTCGGTCTGAAAAATCAAAATTTTGACCTGAATTTAACTTTCTAAAACTGAATAAAATCTGAAATTTTTTGCGCTGATCTTCCTAAATCCTGAAAAAAAATTTTTACGAAAAACTTACGGATTTGAGTATCAAAAATTGTGCTTGACTTTTACAAATTTTGCGCTTAACTGCATGAATAAAGTCTGCGTGAATACTTTTCCAAAATTCGTGAATAAAATTCTGAAAATCTTTGCGATTTCGTGCGTGAAAAAAATTGTTGTGCTTGATTTTCACTTCTCTGACTGAATTCAACAGGTTGAATTAAGTCGCCGAACTAAAAATACTGCGCACAACATGGGCTTGGCAAAAGCGGGGCGGAGAGTTATCATTTAGAAGATTTCAGCACTTTTCGCCGCAAAAAACCATTTCGTTTTTTTATTTTTTATAATTTTGAAAAAACGAAAATGGTTTTTGCTCGGTTCGGGTTTAGTTGGAATTTCCGTCTATCTTATCCCCGCCTTCGCCAAGCCCTTTCCCGTTGTGCGCAATATTACCGCCGCGACTTTCAAACAAAATTTATGAGATTTTTTTAACTCTGAACTGACTTTTTGCTGGCTGAATTCTGAATCTGAATTTACCTTTGGAAAAATAACCGCACTGAGGATTGCCGCTTAAAAAACCGCACTGACTTTTCCAAAACTACTGATCTGACTCCCCTACTTTGCACTTAGCGTCCTGGATTAAACTTTTGAAAACTATTTCTGCTAAAACAAAAATGCAAAACTGCACGAATTCACTATCTTTTTAACTGTCTGACTGACTTTTAAAAGCACTAAAAACTCCCTTGAAATTAAAAAATACTGCGCACAACACGGTATTTCTGTTAGCGGGATTGAAGTTTACATCATAAAGATTTTCGCGAGTTGTTCTTTTTGTTATATTTACAAAAACTAATTATAATAAGACCCGCCAACAGAAATACCCAACCGTTGTGTTTCATGCAAAAAAAAGCCAACCGCACATTTTAGCACATTTGGTTTTTGCCAACACTCTTTGCCAACCCTGAAAAACCAAAAGAGCTAAAATCTCCCCACGCTCGGAGGACGATAATAATTCAAACACTTTTTATATTGAAAAACGAGATAAATAAGATTAAAATACTATCTTGGCTGGATAATTTTAGACGGACATGAACCGAATAAAGGAAGTACTCGAACAGAAAGGGATTAAGCAAACTTGGTTAGCTGAGAAACTTGGAAAGAGCTACAACATGGTTAATGGCTATGTTCAGAATAGACAGCAACCGAGATTGGAAGTGCTTTTTGAAATAGCAAAAATCCTTGAAGTTGACCCTAAAGAATTAATTGAGTCGGATAATGGATAAAAAGAAACTAACGGAACGTGACATATGCACAAAGTACATCACTCCTGCTTTAGAAAAAGCTGGATGGGATACGCATATTCAGTTACGTGAGGAATTTCCATTGACCAATGGTAGAATAATTGTTCGAGGACAACTGCATACCAGAGCAAAGAATAAAAGAGCTGATTATGCTTTGTTTTATAAGCCAGGGATTCCAATTGCCATAATTGAAGCAAAAGACAATAATCATACTGTTGCAGCTGGAATGCAGCAAGGACTTAAATATGGTGAAATGCTCAATGTTCCCTTTGTATTTAGTTCAAATGGAGACGGCTTCTTATTTCATAACAGTATCGCTAAAGATGGAAAGGTGGAAACCGAAATTACATTGGATGAATTTCCATCACCAGAATTTTTATGGAATTTATGGAGAGAGAATAAAAATTTAACTCCCGTACAAGAGACCATAATCACACAAGATTATTATAGTGACGGTGGTAATAAAACACCAAGATATTATCAATTACTAGCCATAAATAAAACGATAGAAGCTATCGCCAATGGCAATGATAGAATATTGCTTGTTATGGCTACAGGCACAGGAAAGACCTTTACTGCATTTCAAATAATTTGGAGATTATGGAAATCAAAAGCTAAAAAGAGAATCTTATTCCTAGCAGACAGGAACATTCTTGTTGACCAAACCATAACAAATGACTTTAAGCCTTTTGGTTCAGCAATGACCAAAATTTCAAAAAGACAAGCCAATAAGTCTTATGAAATTTACCTTTCACTTTACCAAGCTGTTTCAGGAACAGAAGAAGAGCAAAACATTTATAAGCAGTTTTCTCCTGATTTTTTTGACCTAATTGTTATAGACGAATGTCACAGAGGAAGTGCGGCAGAGGATTCAAATTGGCGAAGAATCTTAGAATACTTTTCTAACGCCACCCAAATTGGTTTAACAGCTACTCCTAAAGAAACCAAAGACGTTTCTAATACAGATTATTTTGGTGACCCTATTTACACTTATTCTCTTAGACAAGGAATAGATGATGGATTTCTCGCTCCTTATAAAGTTGTTAGAATAGACATTGATAAAGATGTGACTGGATGGCGACCTGATAAAGGAATGCTGGATAAATATGGTAATGAAATTGAAGATAGAGTTTATAATCAAAAGGATTTTGACAAAACCCTAGTCTTAGATAAAAGGACACAACTTGTAGCAAAAAAAATATCTGACTTTTTAAGGCAAACAAATCGCTTTGATAAAACAATTGTCTTCTGTGATAATATTGACCATGCTGAAAGAATGCGACAAGCATTGGTAAACGAGAACAGTGATCTAGCTGCCGATAATTCAAGATATGTTGTGCGCATCACTGGCGACAACGAGGAAGGAAAACTTGAACTAGATAATTTCATTTTTCCAGAATCTAAATATCCCGTGATTGCAACAACTTCAAAATTGATGACTACAGGAGTTGATGCTCAAACTTGTAAGTTGATTGTACTTGATCAACGTATTCAATCAATGACGGAGTTCAAACAAATTATTGGCAGAGGAACAAGAATTAATGAAGATTTTAACAAGTTCTATTTTACGATAATGGACTTCAAAAAGGCAACAGAATTATTTGCTGACCCTGATTTTGACGGTGATCCTGTAGTTGTTTACACTCCAAAAACGGGAGAATCACCTGTTCCTCCTGACGACTTAGTTAGTCCTGATGCAAATCAACCATTTGATTTCACAACAAATGATGATTTTGATTTCTCAGATTTTGAATATTCTGAAGGAGAAACACAAAAAGTCAAAAAGTACTATGTAGCAGATGTACCTGTTTCAGTGGTTGCAGAGCGTGTACAATATTTTGATGCTGATGGTAAACTAATAACAGAGTCCTTAAAAGATTACACTAAAAAAACCTTATCAAAGGAATTTTCTTCTCTTGATGATTTTTTAAAGAAGTGGTCGGATTCAGATAAGAAAAAAGCAATAATTACAGCATTAGAAGCGGAAGGTGTTTTTTTTGATGCTTTAGCCGAAGAAATCGGAAAAGACCTTGACCCCTTTGATATTATTTGCCATGTGGCGTGGGATATGCCTCCATTGACACGAAAAGAAAGAGCTTATCAAGTAAAGAAGAGAAATTACTTTACCAAATATGGCGAACAAGCTCAAAATGTTATAAACGCCTTACTCGAAAAGTATGCAGATGAAGGTGTCGTGCATATTGAAGAGACTAAGATTTTAACTATTCAGCCTTTTACTGAATTCGGGACTCCATTGGAAATCATTAAGAGATTTGGTGGATTAGCTAAATATGAAGAGGCTATAAAAGAACTAGAACAAGCAATTTATACTGCATAAAAAACTAAAATATGTCATTAAGCACATTAATAAAAACTATACAAGATATAATGAGAAAAGACGTTGGTGTTGACGGAGACGCACAACGTATTAGCCAGATGGTTTGGCTTCTATTTCTCAAAATATTTGACGATAAAGAGAAGGAATGGGAAGTAACAAATAGTAACTACAAATCCCCCCTACCTAATAGATTTAAATGGTCCACTTGGGCTGCAAATGATGAAGGAGATACGGGCGAAGAATTAATCGATTTTGTGAATAATGATTTATTTCCAGCTTTAAAGAAACTATCGAATACTGCGGGAGTATCACCACATGGAAAAGTGATTGGAAGTGTATTTGAGGATGCCTACAACTACATGAAATCAGGAACTTTGCTGAGACAAGTAATCAATACGATTCAAGGTGATGTTGATTTTAATTCTTCTTCCGATAGACACCTATTCAATGACATTTACGAGAAAATATTAAGCGATCTGCAATCTGCTGGAAATGCAGGTGAGTACTACACTCCAAGAGCAGTTACTCAATTTATGGTTGATATTTTAAATCCTCAATTGGGTGAAAAAGTATTTGACCCAGCTTGTGGAACTGGTGGTTTTTTAGCTAATGTAATTGAACATAAAAAAAAGCAATTTAAAACCCCAGATGATATTGCCAAACTTCAGGAGAACATTCTAGGAATTGAAAAAAAACCGCTTCCCCATATGTTGGCTATGACCAATATGATGCTGCACGGTATTGATGTTCCTTCAAACATTCGGCATGACAATACTTTAAGCCGTCCTCTAAAAGATTATGGCCCAAAAGATCGTGTAGATGTAATAATAACCAACCCTCCTTTTGGTGGTGTTGAAGAAGACGGAATTGAAAAGAATTTCCCAAAAAAATACCAGACTAGAGAAACTGCCGATTTATTTATGGCACTTATCATGCACCTTTTAAAACCAAATACAGGTAGAGCGGCAGTGGTACTTCCTGATGGATTTTTATTTGGCGAAGGTGTAAAAACAAATCTTAAGAGAGAATTATTAAACGAATTTAATCTTCATACAATTGTACGATTACCAAAAGGTGTTTTTAGCCCATATACAGGGATTACCACAAACATATTGTTCTTTGAAAAAGGTGAACCGACTAAAAATGTCTGGTTCTTTGAGCATCCTTATCCTGAAGGATACAAATCCTACTCTCGAGGAAAGCCATTACGCATAGAGGAATTTGATTTAGAGAAAAAGTGGTGGAGAAAGCGTGTTCAAAATGAATATGCTTGGAAAGTTTCAATTAAAGAAATTGTAGCCAAAAATTACAACCTCGATTTTAAAAACCCGCATTTTGTTGATGAAGTTCATTTAGATCCCGAAAAATTAATGCTTCAATTCGAAGACATTAGCAAAAGGCTAAATGAAACGAGAGAGCTTTTAAAAAAGGAATTAATGTTAGCTATTGAAAAACATTAGGATGGAGTTATTAGAACAACATTTTCAAATAGCATTAGAATCTCCTGATGGGATCACAAAACTTCGTGAACTAGTCTTGAAATTAGCTATGTCGGGTAAACTTGCAAACCAACCGGATAATGGTGATTCCACAAATGACTTATTACTCGAATTAAAAGTTCTCAAGCAAAATTTAACTAAAAAAGATTTTGCGCCAAGAAATATTGCCAAATCTAATTTTGAAGAGTCATATTCTATACCAAGTAATTGGGTTTGGACATCACTCGAAACTTTGGGAATATTTATCAATGGTGATCGAGGAAAAAATTATCCTTCCAAGAAAGATTATGTGGAAAATGGCATTCCATTTATTAATGCTGGTCATTTAGATAATGGAATAGTCCAATTACGAGAAATGAACTACATTTCTGAGACTAGTTATGATAAACTCGGTGGCGGAAAAATTGAAGAAAATGATATCCTGTATTGTTTAAGGGGATCACTAGGAAAGTGTGCAATCACTAGGAATATCAAAAAAGGAGCGATTGCTTCTTCCCTAGTTATAATTAGACCATTGATAAGCGACATGAGCTTATTCTTATATTATTACCTCATTAGTCCATTAGGGAAAAGCATGATTTATAAATATGATAATGGTACTGCACAACCTAACCTATCATCAGCAAATATTCAAAAATTTATTATTCCCTTGCCACCTTTAGAAGAGCAAAAAAGGATAGTTGCCAAGATTGAGGAATTATTGAGCCTTTGCAATCAGCTTGAAAAGCAAAGGAATTCCAAAAATGAAATATTATCAAAATTTAATGACTCAACTCTTAATAAATTAATTAAAGCTGATGATGAAAGTTCATTTGGAAAAGCTGCTAATTATTTAAAAGATAAATTCAATGAGCTTTACTCCTCAGAGTCTAATGTTAAAAGTTTAAAAAAGGCAATTTTAAATCTTGGAATCTCAGGTAAATTTAAAATTGCCTCTAATGGTTCAAAACATGATAAAAAATACCCTACGATACCAGAAAAGGAAGAGCCTTTTAAGTTACCTACAAATTGGATTTGGACGAGACTTGACACTTTAGGTGAAACCCAAACTGGCACAACTCCACCTAAAAAGAATCCAGAATATTATGGTGATTACATTCCATTTCTAGGTCCTGGAGATATAAAAGACTTTAAAATAGACTATTCCAATAACGGTCTTTCAGAATTAGGTAAGGAAAAAGCCCGCTTTATTCCTGCCAATTCTATTTTAATGGTTTGTATTGGTGGGAGTATTGGCAAAATGGCTATTAATGACCGTGATGTAACTTGTAATCAACAAGTAAACACCATTACGCCATATGAAGGAGTCCATTTAAATTACTTATCAGCTGTAATGCAATCAGATTACTTTCAAACTAAAATTTTGGCGAATGCAGGTGGTTCCGCAACACCAATAATCAATAAAGGGAAATGGATCTCAATCCCGATTCCTTTACCGCCTCTTGATATTCAAATTGAAATTTCAGATAAAATAGAAAAGCTATTAAGCCTTTGTAATTCACTTGAAAATTCTATTGGTCAAGTATCTAAAAAGCAAGTTCAAATCCTTAACTCCGTTCTGGCAAATATTTAGTTATGAGATTATTGCACGTTCACATAATTACAGAATACAAGAATCTAAAAGACTTTAAGATTGATTTTGATGGTAGCAGTTTTATTGATGTTTTTGTAGGGAAAAATGGAACAGGAAAATCAAACTTTTTTGAAGCGTGTCTTGAAATATTGAAGCACTTATTTGATAATGAATACCCAATCAAATTCAATTACACGATTAAGTATAAGATAGAGGAAAAAACGGTACAAGTAACATGGGTTAATCCTGATTGGTTGGACGCAAAAGGAAAAAAAGCGAAAGCCCTCACAGGTAATTCCCTTCCAGATAATGTTTTAATCTATTATTCAGGTCATAATACAACTATTCGCAATTTCATTTCGACTAATGATGAAAAGCATAAAGAGAAGATTAATCGGAATAGAAATAACCCAAATTTTAATCAAGATGATGCACGCCATTTTTTCAGAATAGGTTCTGACTATAAGTCGCTTTTACTTGCTGTTATGCTCATACAAAGTGATGACATTAACGCTAAGAAATTTATACTTGATAAGCTTGGAATTAAAGCTTTAGGCAATGAAGTGAAAATTGTTTTCGGAAGACCTGAATATGCAAAGAATAAAGAAGATTTTACTTTTGATGAGTTTAACAATGATTCCAGATTTTGGGGAGCAGAGGGGTTTTTCAGAACGTTTTTAAATAAAATATGGGAAGTTGATAAGCTGCCTAAAACCCCTGTTAGAGAAGAAGGGTATATAAATTCCAAAGACAGAGAAGAGTATATTTTATTTAGAAGCCTTGAAAGTTTCCAATCATCATTTGAAGATACTCATCCTCTTGAATTATTCGTTTCTCTAGATAATTTGATCTCAATTGGAATGCTTAAAGACATCTCAATTGAAGTCGAACTAAATACTGGAAAAAAAATCGACATCAAACAATTCAGTGATGGGCAATTTCAATCCATTTACATATTTACAATTACTGAGTTATTCAAGGATAAAAACTGTATATCACTTTTAGACGAACCTGATTCATTTTTACATCCCGAGTGGCAATTTAATTTCCTGAAACAAATCACTGAAATATCAGCCGAATCAAGTGAAAGCAATCATGTATTAATGAGCAGTCATAGTGCTGTTACCCTAATAAAATTTATAAAAGACAGAGTTTCTTACTTTGAAATTGATAAAGCAGGAGTTATTAAAAGTAATCCCGTTCCCAAAAGAGTCGCTATAGACAAGCTAAGCGAAAAATTAATTCGATACAGTGAGCACGAGCAACTCCTTAGTATTATTAACACCATTCAAATAGAAAACAAACCTGTTCTTTTCACTGAAGGCAAAACAGACCCTATTATTATAAAAGAAGCATGGAATCGTTTAAATCCTGAAAAAGAAATTCCATTTATTCCCTTTTATGCTTTTGGACATAAATACCTTGTTCAATTAATGAAAGACCCTGAAGTGATAAAAGACATGAAGGGCCTACCAATCTTTGGATTATTTGATTTCGACAAAGCTTATAACAGTTGGAATGGGTTTTCAACAAATGATATTTGCACAGATGCCTATCAAGGGCTTATTAAGAAAATGGATGACAATGAAGTTTATGCCATAATGCTTCCTGTACCTAACGGGAAACCAATTGAACAACAAGTAATTAATGCCGCAACTGGTGGAACTTATGGCGAAAATTCCTTGATGGCAATTGAACATTTGTTTTGTCACATTCCTGAATTAGACCCAATGTTTGTAGCAGATTTAAGTCTGCCAAGTCAATTTAAAAGATTCCAAGGCGATAAGGTAAACTTCTGCAAGAATATCATATCTACTTTGCCTGACGAGCCTTTTGAAGTATTTGACCCGATATTTAAGTTTATAGAAAGTAAAATCCCTCAACCTTGATAGCAAGTCAGCTAAAAATAGAAATTGAACCACTTCTCAAAAATGCAGAAGAATTATGGCTTGCTGTTGCCTTAGTGAAAGAGAAGGCATTTGAATACATTCAAAACACAGTCAGTGAGAATTGTATTCAGCATTACCTAGTTGGTATTGACCTTCCCACTCCTCCATCTGTTTTACGAACAATGCAATCCAAAGAGAAGAAGGGTCTATTTGAATGTGCTGTTTATAAATCCAATTTCAATTTTCACCCGAAAGTATATTTGATAAAATCAAATGATGAGTACGTTGCATTTGTTGGCTCAGCTAATTTAACGGACGGTGGTTTTGAAAATAATGTTGAGTTAAATTATAAGATTTCTAATCAAGCAGACTGTCTTGATATTTTGAATTGGTTCAATTCTCTATTTAAAGATGGATACCCATTATCTGATGAGAACATTAATGAGTATGAAAGTCAATTGGAATCAATCAAAGAAACTGAACAAGAACTTAAAAGGAAACGAAAGTCAATTGTTCTCAAAAAGCCACATAAAATTGCTAATCCGCTTGATGCAATTGATTTTACCGACAGGTATTTTAAGAAGGAACATCATTGGGCATTTAGACGAGAACTTTGGTACACGGATAGTGAAGATGCTGTTGACGAAAGAGATTTGGCAAAATCAAAATGCATAGAATTACATGAATTAGTTTTTCCTCGATTCAAGGATTATGGAATCCAAATTTTAGAACCTAATCCAATGTCTGATCACCTGATATCAATGATAAGACAAATAGACCCAACTAAACCGAGAGCTATAAATGCTATGTGGTTGAGTTACGGGAAAAATGTAAATGAGATTAAAGAATATCAAAAGCTAGTTGGACCAGACCAAAAAGCTAAACAGACATTTATCCATCATGCAAGATTGCAAATTAGAATTGATGTCAGAAATATTGGAATCTGGTTACTTTTTGCAAAGGAGAATGAAGGCGGTTTGTTTGATCGAGCATTTTTTAAAGAGCAGATGAGAGATCGAGACTTTAGAGACAAGTTCTACCAGATGATTAAATCCCTACCCAGCGAATATTTTATTTCAGTAGGAGGAGATAATGAGTTCTGCAACAAGTTTAATTCACCAGCAGAACTATATGACTTCACTAAAAAAGACAATAATCAAATGTATTTTATCATAGGTCGGGATTATGAAATACAAAGTGATGAAATGTCAGAAAAAAACTTGCCAACTGAAATGCTCAAAGTGTTTAAACTTCTATTCCCTTTTTATAAAACAATGAGACACAGAATATGAATAGCCAGCCCACAGCATCCATACACATTGCCAAGTCGCTCAAAAGCCAACCGCACAAGCCAAAACTTGTCAAAGAGTATGTCTGCTCCAACGCTGAAAACGAAAAAGAAAATAAAGCACGAAAACACAACAAAGAACTGAGGCAAAAAACAAGCCTATTCTCCATTAAATTTTGACAAATGTGTTCCTGGCATTGTTGAAGT
>NZ_CANMTE010000007.1 GCF_947500795.1 uncultured Gelidibacter sp.
CACTTCAACAATGCCAGGAACACATTTGTCAAAATTTAATGGAGAATAGGCTTGTTTTTTGCCTCAGTTCTTTGTTGAGCAGTTGAAGCATCAAACTGCGACGCTAAAAGATCGTACGTTAGCAATAAATGTGCCTTTAGAAGTGATTCGTTTTGAACCGAAAGCCTACTTCGGATTTGCATTAAAGGAAGCCGCAAAAATAAAATCAATCGTCTACAAACTATCGCCAGCAACCAGTTATGAGCACTTGGCCTTAGAAGTATCTACTAATGGTAGCGACTGGACCTCTGTGAAAACAGAAGTTAAAGATGATGCTGTAAGAGGCGCCGTTAATAATGAGGTGAAGTATATTAGAATAAGCAATACCGCTTCAAAAACACTAGAAGCAAAACTTGATCTTTTAAAGGTGGAGTTAAAATAATCTGATCAGAATTATTCTGATTTTAGGTGAAATTATAGGCAAAGCAAGATTTCTTGTTTTGCCTATTTTTTTTTGGGCATACCTCAGCTTGTTTTTCCAAATAAGCTTAATAACGAATACTTTATAACAGATTTCTGAAGCCTATGAAAACAATTCCTATCTTAGAGACGCGATCGTTAATTCCAGAAGCTATCAATTTAAAGGCTTAATTAAAAACATCTTGTATGAATATCACCAATAGAACCCTTGCCATTATAGTTGTCTTGATAGCCATGCTCTTCATGTCCTGTAAGGACAAATCCGCATCCGAAAATTTAATACCAGAACCCAATTTAACCAAGGTAGAACGCCTTGAATTGTTTTTAGAATCACCCATAACGCTTAATACGAACGCTACAGAACAGCGCTTAAATACGATCCAATTCCATAAGAGTTATATCTTAAATGAAAATCCGCATGTAGATACTAATAGAGATTCCCTTTTGAAAGCCAATTCAAATAGCTATGTGGCAATTGGTGAAGCGCATTTTGATAAAGAACGCGATTCTTTAATCCGATTTGCATCAGCCACTGATGTCATCGAAATTTTAAAAAATAAGTATGTAGATCGGATTACCTATATGCGATTACAATCTGAAGGCCTGCAGCTCAATTATGGCGTGCATTTGGGTATGGATGCAGATAGTTTTACAAAACTGTTTCCCTTAGAACTCGACATCAATTATAAAGCAACAGTTGAAGACCGTGATGCTTTTGAAGTGACCTTCACTTTTGATAAAAAGAACAAGACCTTAAAAGAAGTGAATTATGTTTCGGTGATGGACTGATATATGATTTCATATTGTGCAGAGACTCAGGGAAAATCTAATCAAACTTTTATAAAGAAGATTTAATCTTTAAATTCCCAAACTTTTACATATTCAATCGCCATTTCAAGCGGAAAGTTTTCCGTTGAGGTTACAAGGCCTGGCCAGAAATTGATACCGGACTGCCCTTTATCGGCACTCGCATGGTTTAAGATGATGTAATAATCGGTCTCAAATGGCCAGCGTTTTTCGAAATCGCCTGTAGGCTCGTGCACCATCGTCAGGTTATTGTTAACATAAAACTCGATGCGGTTGGGGAGTTTTATAATGCTATACGTATTGTATTCGGCAGGGATAATTTCAGGAGTTTTTCCTTTAGAGATGTGTTTGGCATTTCCGTCAGATTGATGCACAACTTGATGGACAAAGTTATCGTTGTTGAGACGCTCCATGATGTCGATTTCGCCGCCATTAGGCCATCCAGCATAGACATCATTTTGCGGCATCAACCATATCGCTGGCCAACCTCCTTGCGCAGCGCTATTAAACTTCGCCCGCACTTCGATTTTCCCGTATTTAAAACTGAATTTATCTTTGGTTTGGATTGCTCCAGTTTCTGGGAGATTAGTCTCCTCATTCCAGCGCGCACGAATGTGTAACTTCCCGTCCTTAACTTCCGCCAAATCCGCATCCTCCACAACGTATCGGTTCCATGGCGATCCATTTTCTCGCTGAGGAAGACTCGTCCAATATGTTGTGTTATAAGCTGTCCCGTCAAACTGGTCTTCAAACACCAATTGATACGCTTCATTACTGTTCTCTTTTATAGGTTTAATAACCGAACACGACTGTAACGCCACGCACAAAAGTAACAGTATCCCCAACCGATTCAACATGAAATTCGTAGTCATCATTTTTAAAATCTATATTCTCTATTCTCTCTTTTCGATTCTCTCTGCTCTGTCTTCAACATTGAACCCTGCATATATCAAATAATCAAACAAAAACCACCTCGTCTTCTGCTTCTCTCCGGAAGCAGAATCCACTCCTCCTTTAGAAGGAGGAGAATTTAAGAGGGTTATTAAAGATTGAGATATAGCAAACAACATAACTTTCAATGTTACTGTGCTTTAAACTTCAACATTTGTTATTCAGATTTTGTCATTCGAGATTCTCTTCTCTCTTCTCTCTTTTCTATTTTCTATTTTCTCTCTTCCTAATTATAACTCTCAATATACTTCCTATCCAGCTCCTCAGAATCCTTGTATTTCTTCCGTGTTTCCTGAAGTTTTTGCTTCATTTCGATCACCACCTGGGCATATTTAGGATCATTGATCACATTATGCACTTCTTTAGGATCATTTAAACGGTCATACAATTCCCATTCATTCACATCATGATAAAAATGGATGATTTTATATTCCTTGGTGGCAATCCCATAATGTCTTTTTACGGCGTGTTCCGCAGGATATTCGTAATAATGGTAGTACACGGCGTCTCTATCCCAAACGGCTTTATTTCCGGTTAAAAGTGGCACTAAACTCTCTCCTTGCATGTCTTTAGGAGCAGTGACACCAGCAATTTCAAGAAAAGTTTGCGCAAAATCTAAATTCTGCACCATCTCATCTTCCGTGATGCCCGGCTTAATTTGATTTGGCCACTTAATCAACAACGGTGTTTTAAACGATTCGTTATACATAAATCGCTTGTCAAACCAACCGTGTTCGCCTAAATAAAAACCTTGATCTGAGGTGTAGACCACGATGGTGTTGTCTGCCAATTTTTCTTCATCTAAATAATCCAATACGCGACCAACATTTTCATCTACGGAGGCGATGGTTCCTAAATAATCCTGTAAGTAACGTTGGTATTTCCAAACCGTCAAAGTCGAATCGTTCATGGTTGGGTAACGTTTTTTGAAATCCTCATTAATCGGTCCGTAAACGGCATCCCACTTGGCGCGCTGCTCTGCATTCATGGTATATAAACTTTCACCGAGTTGACTCCATTGCTCAATGTTCAGCTCTTTAACCGTTGCTGGCGTGAGCTTATTATCGTTGATAAGCGACATATGTTTTAAAATTCCCATCTCGGCCGATTTAGCTGCCGTTCCTCTGGTCTTGTAATCGTCGAACAAGGTTTCTGGCAATGGAAAGGTCTTTTGGGTGAATTCTTTATAATATTTTTCGCTCGGCAACCACGCACGGTGCGGTGCTTTGTGCAAATACATCAACATAAATGGTTTGTTCGGATCTCTACGGTGTTTCATCCAATCTAAAGTCAAATCGGTAGTGATATCCGTCACATAGCCGTCAATAATGGTATCCCCTTTTTGGGTGATAAATTTCGGATTGTAATAATCGCCCTGACCTGGTAAAATCTTGAATTCGTCAAATCCTTTTGGGTTATTCCCAAAGTGCAATTTCCCGAACATCGCTGTTTGATAACCCGCTTTTTGAAGGATTTGTGGAAAGGTCACATTAGTGGTATCAAAATGACTTAAATTGTCAATTTTACCATTGATATGGCTGTGTTTTCCCGTAAGGATCACTGCTCTTGATGGCGCACAGATGGAGTTGGTGACTGTGGCATTGGTAAATAGCATGCCTTCCTTGGCAATCCTATCGATGTTTGGCGTTTGAATCAGCGTCGTATCATAAGCGCTGATGGCTTGGTACGCATGGTCATCAGACATGATAAAAATGATATTTGGCCGCTCTTGCTTTACTTCTGCTGTCGTAATGTTTTTGGTCTTACAGCCTACAACTACGGAGGCGCCTACCAAAAGATAAAAGAGTTTTAAAGATTTCATAGGGATTATTATTCTTGATGTTGACTAACTAATTGTTCTACACCTTCAATAGAAAACGTTTTGTTTTCTGGTGCTCTGTGTTCTTTTTTAACGATGTCATAAAACGTCTTGAGCATTTCAGGATGTTGGTCCATGATATTGTGTTGTTCTCGGATGTCCGCATCCAAATCATATAACTCAACTGTTTTATTGCCTTTCTTGATATTCTTCCAAATCATCTTCCACTTACCCATTCTTACCGCAACTTGACCGTTATAGCCTGCAAATTCCCAATACAAATAGTCATGTTGATCTTGCTTGCCTGCATTGGTCAACGCATTATAAAAACTAATCCCATCGGAAGCATAATTGGTGTCCACTTGTGCAACTTCATTAAATGTTGGCATGATATCATAAAATGCCGAAATATGATCACTTGTAGTTCCTGGTTGAATCTTTCCTGGCCACGTCGCGATCAACGGTACGCGGATACCCCCTTCATATAAAAACCCTTTACCTCGTCCGTCGCTACTATCAAAAGGTGCAGCACTATCAAACCAAACGGCATCACCACCACCTGCTGAACTTGGTCCGTTATCAGAAGTAAAGACAATTAAGGTGTTTTCATACAAGCCTTCCTTTTTTAAATAGGCCACCAATTTTCCAACGTTTTCATCCAAATATGAAATCATCGCAGCATAAGTCGCCCGCGGATAACGTGTAGGGAAATAATCGGCTCCTTCACCTTCAATAAAATGGTGAGGCTCTTCATCACCGAATTTATTTACATAATAATCCACCCAGTTTTGTGGCGCCTGTAACGGCACGTGAGGGATAGGACTTGCCCAATACATGAAGAATGGCTCTTTTTTATTTTTCTCTATAAATGCCATCATTTTATCAAAAATCAGCGTCGGACTGTAATCAGGTTGGGTGAATTTTGCATAAGCTTCCAAATCATAAGCATCGCTACCTTTTGCCAACCCTTCGTGTGGGGCAATGGTATCATTATTTAAATACACACGCTTTTCATTTTCATACAAATGTACCGGATTGTAGGTGTGCGCTTGACGCTGGCAGTTGTAACCAAAAAAATAGTCGAAACCCATTTCTGTTGGAATGGATTCGGTTTGCGGTGCGCCTAAACCCCATTTGCCAACAATAGCCGTTTTGTAATTCGCCTTTTTCAAGGTTTGCGCTAAGGTGACGGTACTTTTAGGCATTGGGCGCTGACCTTCCAACGTGGAGTCCGCAATCATAGCGCGATAATTCCAAACATTACCACGTTCTCCCCATTCGTCATTCCCTCTAATACTGGCATGACCACCATGCAAACCGGTCAATAACGACGCACGAGCAGGTGCACAAACGGGTGCCGCCGTATAATGTTGGGTAAACAAAATGCCTTCCTTTGCCAAGGCATCAATATTTGGGGTTTCAATTTTGGTTTGCCCGTAAACACCCAAATCACCGTAGCCCAAATCGTCCGCTAGGATGTAAATAATATTTGGTTTTTGAGCAGATGCTTGTGGTTGTTTTTTGGCCACTTTAGCGTTATGACATCCGAACGTTAAAAACACGCTGCCTAAAATGACGAGGGTTCTTAATAATTTCATATGTAATCAATTTAAATCTTTATAAATAATTTTTATCAAAAGCGTTGTGCGAATTTTAATTTTTCAGGTATTTATTTTTTCTAAAAAAAACTACCAATTGTAAGCGTTGAACAAATAATCAGCGCAATAACACTCACTAAAGTCAGGATTCTAACGCTATGTTTTATGAGATATATTATTCCTATAATTACAAAAACAATTTGAGCAAGCATCAGAGGAATGGTAAGAATTTCTACGAAAAACCCTAATATTACACTATTCACTTGGTATATATAAAGCAAATACAATCCGATAAAATAAAAAATTAGAGCAAAATTTATGATGGTAAGGTTTCTATCCGTTATAAATTTTTTCATTTGATGATTGTGTCTAAATTTATCCTTCCAGTTTTCAATCCTTTTCCTGAGACCTCCAATGAGATCTCGCCCGGAGTTTCACCAGCTTCTACCAAGACCACCAATTTACCACTAAACAATTTCATGGTAGGTAAATGAAATAACTCGAGCGAGGTGGCGTCACCATTAGCTGCAGCTTTATATTTTCCCGCGCCTTTTACCTTAAATTTTAATGGATTGGTAGCAGTAGGACAAAGAATTCCATCTTTATCAACCACAGATACGGTGACAAATGCCAAATCCTTTCCGTCAGCAGTTAACTGTGTTCTGTCGGCTTCTAAGACTAATTTGTATGGTGTTCCTGCGGTATGGGTTTCTTTTTCTGCCACGGTATGTCCATCAGCATCAAAAGCGACCACTTTTATGGTACCCGGTTCGTATGTTACATCCATCCACATCAAGCGGTATCTGTGGGTTGGCGAACTGTTGTTTTTTTTCTGAATGCCCATGCTTTTGCCGTTCACAAACAATTCAGCACTGTCATAATTGGTGTAAACGAAAACGGGGGTGATTTCTCCTTCACGACCTTCCCAATTCCAATGGGGTAGCATGTGGAGTGTTTCCTCTTTCGTGTTCCAACGACTCCGGTATAAATAAAAACGATCTTTAGGCAATCCGGCCAAATCATTAATTCCAAAATACGAACTTCTAGATGGCCATTTGGTATCGTAAGGCGTCGGTTCACCTAAATAGTCAAAACCCGTCCAGACAAATTCGCCAATCACCCATGGTTTATCATCTTGCAACACAAAATCTTCATCAGGGATGTTAGACCAACTGCAAGCTTCCAAATCGTAGGATGACGACTGTAAATCGTCATACATTTTCATCTTTGCCGCTACCACGGGGAACTTATAAATGCCACGAGAACTCACTGTAGATGCGGTTTCTGATCCTAAAATCAAGCCTTGCGGAAAGGCTTCGTAAGCGTCCTCATATAAATGCACGCGGTAATTCAAGCCTGGGATGTCCAATACCGCACCAAAACCTGAAGCC
This sequence comes from uncultured Gelidibacter sp., assembly GCF_947500795.1. Taxonomy (GTDB): domain Bacteria; phylum Bacteroidota; class Bacteroidia; order Flavobacteriales; family Flavobacteriaceae; genus Gelidibacter. Next base: position 7,026 of record NZ_CANMTE010000007.1, read on the forward strand.
ATAGTCGCTTCTACTTGATCCATACCTACGGTTACCGGTCGGGTGGGATCTTCGCGATGAAAAATATCCTGAAGCCATTTGGCGCGTTTAGCACCCTCACTGCCCCATTGATCAGGGACTTCATTGCCGGAACTCCACATCACAATACTCGGGTGGTTGCGCGTAGCCTGTACTAAGTTGACGATATCCTTTTCTGCATCAGTTTCAAAATAGCGATGGTACCCGTTGTCGACTTTCGATTTGGCCCATTCATCAAAACTTTCGGCTAAAAATAGAAAACCCATTTCATCGCACAATTCGAGTTGCTCCAAAGACGGCATATTGTGTGCGCTGCGAATGGCGTTGGCTCCCATATCCTTTAAAATCTGAAGTTGACGGCGTAAGGCAGATCTGTTCACTGCTGTGCCGATCGGGCCTAAATCATGATGCAGACATACGCCTTTGAACTTCATGACCGAATCATTTAGGCTAAAGCCTTTTTTTGCTTCGTATTTGATGCTTCTAATTCCGAATTTGGTTATAATTTCATCTTTAAAGATGTGGTCAGCATATAATTGAGAGGTGGCCGAATATAAATAGGGCGTTTCCGGACTCCATAACTGTGGATTGCTAACAGCAATATTCTGTTCAAAGGCATCTCCAAAATTGGCTTGGGTGGAATCGACAGCTACCGTTTTTCCGTCCGTATCTTTGATGGTGGTTACCATTTTAAGGTTTTTACCAGACACCTTTGTTTTAACATTGACTTTTGCTAAAACTGAAGTTATAAAAGGTGTGGTAATAAAGGTCCCCCATTGATCAATGCTTTCCCTGTTTTTGGTAATAACCCGCACATTGCGGTACAATCCCGCACCAGGATACCAACGTGAGGACAACTCGCGATTGGTCAGTTTAACCGCCAAAGTATTTTGTTGGTTGGCACGGATATGTTCGGTGATGTCAAAATAAAAATAGCTGTAACCATAGTTCCAACTGCCTATTTTTTGGCCATTAAGGAATATTTCGGGCTCACTCATGGCGCCCTCAAAAAGGAGAATGACTTTCTTTTCGGAATTAAAATTTGGGAGGACAAACTGATTGCGGTACCAACCAATTCCGATATAAGGTAGTGCACCCGTGCGTCCCGTTTTTTCTGTAGCAATTTCTTCGCCATTTTGAACAATGGCTACGGTTTGCTTGTCAATCTCTTTATCAAAAGGCCCTTTTATAGCCCAATCGTGAGGCACGGTAACAGTTTCCCATTTGGAATCATCAAAAGATGGTGAAGATACGTTCTCCACATCGCCTTTATGAAACTTCCAATTTTTTTCTAAAGTCAACACGGTTCTCTCTTGCCCGTGAATTGTTCCTGAGCATAGCAATCCAAATAACACGCAGATCGCCGACAGTTTAAAAACTATAGTACGGATAAAAAAGTGTCTTTTGATGGTTTTCATACGATTTGAAGGCTCTATTTATTCTGGAATATATTAAATGGCTTTGAGGTACCAGTTAGTGACAGTACGACGACACCATGTGCAGGCACTTCAAAACTTAATACTTCTTTGGTAGTGGATTCAAAATCTTGCTTCGCCCATAAATCGCGGTAATGATAGCCTTTGGAAGCGTCTAATCCAACGGTATCTAAATCGAATGTCATGGTTGCTGCTTTCTCGGACCTGTTCAATAAAGTGACCGCCACTTTCCCACTCATCGTAGAGATTAATGGTTTTGCCCAAACTTCTAAATCGCCTTCATCCACCAATCGGCGTGCTTGGTACACCAACGGATCTTGATTGAGGGCAATCAGTTCTTTATTGGTAAGAATATCAATCGTTTCTGGAGTCATATAACGCAAGTCATTCCCCGCTAAAAGTGGCGAATTCATCATGCACCACATGGTAAAATGGGTTTTATCTTCTTCATAACTCATACCGCGACCTACTTGTAGCATGTCCATATCGTTGACATGGCCTGGGGATGCGTATTTCCAAAGATCCGCATTCAAATCGATGATATGTAGGATGGAACTAAATTCGTTAGTAATATCCCCTGAAATACGCCATGAATCCGCAATTTGCAGTGCCCATTCTCCAGGGAATTCCCATCTGCAGATATTAAACACGGTATTCGGTTTAATTTCTTTAATGATATTGGCAATTTGGGTGTATCGGGTTTCTTCATCCAATCCTAACCACTCGCCACCACACCAATCGACTTTAATGAAATCATAATTCCATTCGTTGAGCATCAATTTTAAATCCTTCCTGTCGTGGCCCATCAGTCCAGAACCCACACCAATAGTATCTTTGTCCCAATGCGAAGCACACGTATTAATACCAGCATCGGAATAAATTCCTGCTTTTAAACCTTTAGAATGGATATACTCAGAAATCACCTTCATCCCATTAGGAAATCGTGTGGGATGTACCATTAAATTGCCCTCAGCATCACGACCTCCAAAAAAGCCATCGTCAATGTTTACATAAGCGTAACCCACATCAGCCATTCCGGTCGAAACCATGAAATCGGCTTGGGCTTTGATGACCTCTTCATTGATATCGACATGAAAATTATTCCAGCTGGACCAGCCCATGATTGGCGTTTGTGGTTTGGTGATGGATTGGGCCGTGTTTTGAATTAAAGTCAAGGGTACCACAGTCCGTTCTTGAGGTTTACAAGACATCAAAACGAAAACCGACAACAACAGACAAATTTTATACATTCACTTTCTATATTAAAACAAATATCGACCGCTTTCAACAATGAAAAGGGTCGATATGTTGTACTTATTACATACGCATATTTACACTATCATTACTCAATTGGCACCATCCAGTACGAATAAGAATAGTCCTTATACGGCAGTCGGTATTGTTCCATTGGCAATCTTCCCCAACTGTTGATGCTTCCCAAACCTTGTTGGAAACCATCAATGTTTACGAACACTTCTTTACGAGGATCAATTTCTCCAGCATGGTGTTGCACGCGCTCATCATTGGTATGTAAATCTTCTTCAGCAAAATTAAGGGCTGAAACAGATACTGGTGTGTCGCTTAAAAATTTAAGACCTGAACCATCTTCTTTAGTTAATGCCATCCAACGGACATCTAATTTGTTTCCTGTTTCCTGCGGACGGATGTATGGAAAATATTGCTCAGCGATGGATTGTTTATACAGTCCAACTTTGGCTGCATGTTGTCTATCAGTATAGGCTTCAAAAGGACCTTTTCCGTAAAACGTGATGTTCTTATACGCTTCTGGCAGGACCAATTTGTTTCCAAATTTATAGAAATCTGGATGCTTTCCTTGGATTGCTTTTAACTCATTAGTCACTTTTACAGCACCGTTTCCATCCACCATAAATTTCGAAATTACTTTAGCATCACCATCAAATAAGTCTCTGGTAAACGTGATTTCTACTTCAGATTTTGAGACTTGTTTTACAGCGGTCGTTACCTTACCTGTAGTTCCAGCATCTTTCCATGCTTTATAACTCTTTTGAGTACCTGCACCGTAATCATTATCAGTTGGCGCACGCCAGAAATTGACTTGCGGACCTTTTTCTAACAAGCTTTTAGTCTTGTAGACATAATCTGTTAAAGTACCTTCTTTTTGATTAAACGTTACTGTGAAATGTTCTCCGGTAACGGTAATTACATCACCTTCAGTTTTCGATTTTACTGCTGCCGTTGCTTTTTCAGGAGTTTGTACATTGGCCTCTTGCAATTGGAATTGCTCATACGCCACAACATAACCTGCTTTCAATAAAGGTTCGTCTGCTTTTAATTGGGCAGCAACATTCAAGAAATATTCAACATCCTTTTTAAATGTCGTTTTGAAAGGAATTTTTAAAGCTTTCTTCGCTTGAGGTGCCGTTACAAGATCATCAATAGTTCCTGATTCTACAACTTCGCCATTGGCAATCACTTCCCAAGTTAATTTGTAGTTAGATAAATCTCTGAAGAAATACCAGTTTTTAAGATCGATGACACCATTAGCCAAATCATTTTCATAGAATTTTATATCTTGATGGATGTGTGCCACTTCATGAATATGCGGGTTAGGCGTGCGGTCTGGTTGCACCAATCCGTTGTTCAAAAAGTTGTTATCACTTGGTGTGCCTTCCGGACCGAAATCGCCACCATATGCAAAAATCTCACGGCCATTCTTTTCGATTTTAAGACCCTGATCTACATAATCCCAAATAAATCCACCTTGAAGTTTGTCGTATTTTTCATATAAATCCCAGTATTCTTTAAAACCACCCATACTGTTCCCCATAGCGTGTGCATACTCGCACTGTACATACGGTTTGGTTCTTCTTGGGTCTTTCGCGTAGGCCTCTACCTCTGCTGGAGTTTCATACATTGGCACATACAAATCTGTATTCCATTCGTGTACCGCACGCTCGTATTGCGTTGGTCTGGTATCGTCCATTTTTTTAGCTAACAAATAAGACTCATAGAAATTGTAGCCATTACCAGCTTCGTTTCCTAAAGACCAGATAACGATAGATGGGTGATTTTTATCACGCTCCACCATACGTCCAACACGCGCTAAATGCGCTTTCAACCAAGCTGGATTGTTCGCTAAAGTTCGGTCTAAAGCGTAACCCATTCCGTGCGATTCAATATTAGCCTCATCGATGACATAAATCCCGTATTCATCACATAATTCATAGAAATAAGGATCGTTAGGGTAATGTGCCGTTCTCACCGCGTTGATGTTGTATTCTTTAAAGATTTGAACATCCCTTAACATATCTTCGCGAGAAATAACGTGGCCTGTATTAGGATCGTGCTCATGACGGTTAACCCCTTTGAATAGAATTGGTTTTCCATTCACCAAATATTGACCATCTTTTACTTCAGAAGTTCTAAAACCTAATTTTCGAGAAATGGCTTCAATGACATTTCCTTTTCTGTCTTTAATGACGATGTTTAATTGATATAAGTTTGGAATTTCAGCCGACCAAGTTTTTACTTGCGGAATTACTTTTTTGAAACTGAAACTTTGTGCCGTATTTGGCGTCAATTCATAGCCCGTTGATGCACTATAAATCGATTGGTTATTTCTGGTGATTTCAACTGAAACACTTCCTTTTTGCTTTTTAGAATCGATGCTTTTCACATCGAACGTTAAATCAAAAACACCATCGGTATAATTGTTTTCCAATCCTGCTTTGGCAAAATAATCTACCAATTGAATTTTTGGTCTTGCATATAAGTATACATCACGCTCAATTCCTGAAATTCTCCAGAAATCTTGACATTCTAAATAACTACCATCACTCCAACGGTACACTTCTAAAGCAATACTGTTTTGTCCTGGTTTTATAAAATCGGTCACATTAAATTCTGCCGGAAGTTTAGAGCCTTGACTGTAGCCCACTTTCTTTCCGTTAATCCAAATGTAGAATGCCGATTTTACAGCTCCAAAATGGATGAATAAATCCTTACCATCCCAATTGTTCGGCACATTAAAGGTTCTTTTGTAAGACCCTACTGGATTATCGCCATCTGGAATGTCTGGCGGATTTAAATGTCCTTTTTGGAACGGATACGTCGCGTTCACATAAATTGGCACTCCAAAACCTTCAACTTCCCAGTTAGAAGGTACTTTTATAGTATTCCAGTTTGAGGTATCGAAATCTTCTTTATAGAAATCGGCTGGTTTGGTTTCTGGAGTATCACTGTAATTAAATTGCCAAGTACCGTTTAAAAGCATGTAATTATCTGCTTTTGAAAGGTCGTTTTCCTTCGCTAATTCTAAAGAACTATACGGAAAGAACGTGGCACGTGCATCTAATTTATTGATGCCTATCACATCAGGATTTTCAATAACAGGGTCCAGGGTTTGGCCGATGCCCACATAACTTCCCAATAACGTTAGGAACGCCGTAATGATGCGTTGATTTCTTTGTTTCATTGCTTTTTTAATTTAATGTCTTTTCAATTAGTTCTGGTTGGAATACAACTTACTCCATTCAACAAAATCTTTTTTGGTACCGTTTTTAAAAGGAATCAAAAAGAAACTGTAGGATTGTTTTTCTTGCCCTTTAATTAAGTATTCCTCCTGTGGTCTTCCTCCCCAGCTATTATCTCCGGCAACACCACGTTGTGCTAAATCGATATTAAGTTGTACCAAATCTTGTTCTTTAATATCATTGATGTGTTTAGACGCGTTGATTTGTGGAATACCATCGGTTCTAAATTCTTCCTCCAACTTATCGTTGCCACTATAAGCAATCCCATCCGTCGTGTCAAAATCTTCGTTTGGCATGTGCAAGGCGCTAATGCCCAAACCTTGGAATTGATTGTTTGCAACCACTAAAAGTCCGTTGTTATTTGCATCAGCAAAAGCTGACCAACGCACGTCTGTTTTATAGCCGTTTTCCTGTGGTCTTACGTAAGGCACATATTGATCTCTTACTTTAGATTCGTATACATCAAGAAACGCAGAGGCTTTTCTGTCTTGATAGTTTTCCCATGGACCACGACCAAAATAGGTCATGTTTTCATAGGCCTTTGGCAATTGCATACGCATGCCCAAACGTGGCAAGTCGGCTTTATAATTCGTTTCGTGTAAGGTGTTGTTGATTTTGATCACGCCGTTCCCAAGAATATGGTATTCTGAATCGAACGTCGTGTCAACACCTGGTAAGTTATAAGTTACGTTGATGCTCACACTGCCATCATCATTTTTAGCAGACGTTAATTTGGCAACTTTCGCAAACAACGATGCTTTTTTCCATTCGATGTTTTTGGCTTGCATTTGGCTACCAAAATCATTGTCCGTTGGTGCACGCCAGAAGTTCGGTTTCAGACCGTTACCATCTTTTAATAATTCTGTTCCTTCATATACATAAGAGGTGATTTGTCCTTTTGTTTTATCAAAAATAACTTTCACATCAGCGTTAGACACTTCTAAATTCTCTTTGGATTCTTTGATTTTTAAAGCCGCTTTATTCTCCAATGCCGTGTTCTGCTTGGTGTATTTACGTGATAATACAAATTGCTCGTGAGCTACTTCATGACCTTTAGGAAGAATGCCCCATGGTGCTTTGGTTTTTGCAGAAATCTCTAAGAAATACTGGGTGTTTGGTTTGTAATCGACATCTTTTAAGGATACTCTGATCAGCTTCCCAGTGTGTGTTTCTACGGATATATCTTCAATAGGAATCGTTTTTAAAACGTTTCCATCGGCTTTAATTTCAGCACTAAAAGTGAAGTGATTTAAATTGGTAAAATCATATAAGTTCTCCACGAGAATGCGAAGTTCATCATGACGGTTGATGCCTTGATCTCTGAAATTAATGAATTCGTGTGCTTTTTTAACTTCAAATAAACCTGGTTGTGGTGTGCGATCCGGGAATACAATTCCGTTATTTAGGAACGTATTGTCCGTTGGCATATTTTCGCCATAATCGCCGCCATAAGCATAAAAGCGCTCGCCTTTTTCGTTGGTTTTCCAAATCGATTGGTCCACCCAGTCCCAGATGAATCCACCTTGAAGGTTGTCATAACGCTCAATGATATCCCAATAATCTTGGAAATTCCCCGTACTATTTCCCATCGCGTGGGCATATTCGCTAGGAATGTAAGGTCGGTCCGTTTTGGTTCTTCCAACCGCTTCAAAAGTTGCTGGCGTTGGATATTGTGGCACGATAATATCGGTATTGGTATCCATATCCCATAAACTACCGTCGTAATCTTTATACGGACGCTCGTATTGTACTGGGCGTTTGGTTTTGTCGTTTGCCTTCATTTCATCATAGCCTTTAAAGAAATTTACACCGTTACCGGCTTCATTCCCCATAGACCAAATGATTACTGATGGATGGTTTTTATCGCGTTTCACCAAACGTACCATTCTATCGACATGCGCGTTTTCCCAACTTGGTTTTTTAGCTAAAGAATGTTCGCCGTAGTACATGCCGTGAGATTCAATATTAGCTTCATCAACTACATACAAACCATACTCATCACATAACTCATAAAAACGACGTTGTTGTGGGTAGTGACTTAAACGTACAGCGTTGATGTTATTTTCTTTCCAGAGTTTGATATCTTTCATGATCAACTCCTCAGGCACAACGTGTCCGGTTTCAGGATTTGCTTCTTGAGTATTCACCCCTTTTAAAGTGATGCGCTGCCCATTAACCAATAATAAGCCTTGCTTGATTTCAACAGATCTAAATCCAATGCGAGAGGTGGTCACTTCTAACGTTTTTCCTTTTCTGTCTTTAGTTTCAATAAGAAGGGTATATAAATTAGGATGCTCTGCACTCCATTGCTTCACGTTTGGCAAGGTTGCAGAAAAATTAAGTTCATTCTGTTTTGAACCATCAATAGTAAATGATTTTGATTCTGATGCCACTAGTTTGGAGTCAGCATCCAATATTTTATAAGAAACACTTCCTTTTTCCGATTTAGAGTTGGCATTTTCAAGATTGACATCAAGTTCAAAAACACCATCTTTATAGGTGGCATCCAATATTGAAACCACTTCATAATCTTCAATACGTAATTTAGGTTGTGCGTACACATATACGCTACGCTCAATCCCGCTGATTCTCCAGAAATCTTGAGCTTCAAGGTATGAACCATCGGTCCATCTAAAGATTTGTAAGGCGATTTTATTTTTACCTGGTTTAGCAGCTGCCGTAATATTAAATTCTGCAGGCAATTTACTGCCTTGGGAGTAGCCAATATATCTACCATTCAGCCATACAAATCCTCCGGATTTCATGGCGCCGATTTGCAAGAAGATTTCCTTTCCATCCCAATCGTTAGGAATCGTAAATTCGCGTGCATAAGATCCTACTGGATTATAGGAGTGCGGAACTTTACCTGGGTTTGCAGGATAGATACCATCTACAAGCTTCATATCATCAGCAATCATAGCTTTATAATCAGAAAACTCATATTGGTGATTCACGTAAATAGGAATGCCATACCCTTCCACTTCCCAGTTGGACGGTACTTTAATATCATCCCAACCAGACACATCTTCATTTAAATTCATGAACGTTGTGGGTCTGTCCTTCGGATCTTTTACCCAATTGAATTTCCAAAGTCCATCTAATGATTGATAAAAATGAGGGGTGTTGTTTAAAGCATCTTTTTCAGAGGTAAACGACGTAAATGACGCATGCGCTTCCAATTTATTATCGCTAATGACAGCCTCGTTTTCAATAAAATGCTTGTAATCCTTAATCGGATCTTTGTCTTGCGCGTTGGTATAGGTCACAGATAAAAAAAGACATACCATTTGAAAAATTAGAAACGAAATTTTTTTATTAATCATAGTGTTTAGTAATTAGGCATTAAACATCACCAATTTTTAAGTGACCATCGTAGAAACAAATTAATTTCAGGAAGTCTCTGACGAAATAAAAGGGGATATAAATCATTATTTGTTCAATCAGCTAATATAATTAAAAAATTAATAATTATAGCGCTGTGCTCGATAACAATATACAAAAATGAATTTTTAACAACCTCACCTTTTTATCATTAAGCTAATTTCAAACGAACAATCTGATACTTGTTAAAGGCCCAATTTTAATATCATCTTTTATTTCCTTGGTTTTATACCAAACAAATCTTTTTGAAGTATGGTGAGTATAAAAAAACCGTCTCAATTTATAAATTGAGACGGCTTCTAAATATATCAACTATTAAAACAAAATAGTATTAACTATAATTTAAATCCTTACCATATATTTTTCCAATTCTGAGTTAATGAACAGTACTTCAATTTATTCGTAAGTCAAATACGCTGATACCAACCAATGGTTCAGCTTATCACCATCCACTGGAGTTGCAGGGATTTTTATTTTGATCGTGTGTGCACCCGCTTTTAAGTCGCCTAAATCCACCACCATAGGTTCTACAGAGGAGCCTGGGCACCAATTAGATCTCGACAAATCTGAAGAGGCAATGCGTTCTTCAATTTCTTTAACTTCGTACTTTCTTGTTTCGGAACTGATATAGGACGCCGAATCTTTTTTAATCCATACGCCTGATGTTGGATTGAATCGACGGAAGGACGCACAATCATCACGCCAAGGAATGGTATCCAAAACCAATGTATTATTGAAAAAGACACTGTTTTTAATTTTGATGAATTCATCGCCACCACTATGTCCGCCGTGTCCGGTGGTGATGTAGTGTAATTTCACATTTTTAGCATTCTTCTTTAGTTGAATGGTTTGCTCCAAATCTTTATGGGCAAAATTATCTGGAATTTTCTGCCCGCCAACGTACGGAATGGTGTTCACTACAGGCAATACTGAAACTTTCTTTTGTGTTCTATCGGAATACTTCAATTCCAGATCAAAATCATAACCTTCCGCGGTCCAGGAATCGATCCAAACACCTACATAAAACGTCTCCGTCACCAAGCTTTCTAAAGCCGTGATATCATGCTCCCACACCACTTCTTTCTCCCAAGACGGAATATAAACTGGTCTTCTGTATTTAACTTTGTTATCACTGTAATGTCCAACGCCAAACGGAGTCATAAATCGCATCAGTTCCACTACCGGTTCGTAGTTTTTTCCTTGTACCAATCCGGCGTATTTGCCATCTACATAGGAATCAGTCGGGAATTTTTCATCCTTTTCTGCAATATCCAGGATGGAAAGTTTTTCAGGATCGGAAACCACGAAGACAGACCCCGATTTATCCCAACGGTCGCCGCTAGAACGCACCGTTAATTTGATATTCACATCCGTGCCTTTAGCAAACGTGGGTACTGTTACTTTTTTATAAACTAAACGGCCGTCCATTAACCGAACCGCTTGAGCATCCGCACCTTTTTCACCTCCAAAATTGAGAGGTTGTTTGTCAAAAACCTTTACATTGACCGGTTTCTGTGCGTTTAATGAAAAGATTGTAAATACTAAAAATGTAAAAATTAATATGTTTGATTTCATGTTAAAGTGAGTTTGTGCAATTGATAGTATGGGTTGTTTAAGCGAGTTAATTATTTCAAAATGACTTTGAGGGTTTTCCCATTCACCAACTCATCATGATTTATAAAATAACCTTTATGTTTTTTTCCGCCGATTAAAATGTGATCGATGCGACCGTTGCCGTTGGTTTCTTTTTCAATAACCAACTCACTATTCTTGTAATATTTGGAATCCAGTTGAATGGTAATTTTATCGAACAACGGTTTGGTAATGGTATAAACAGGTTCTCCCGGAGCGATTGGATAAAATCCCATCATGGAATACACCACCCAAGCTGACATGGTGCCGGTATCATCATTGCCCGGAATGCCATCAGGTGTGTTCTTGAAATGTTTTCTAACCAATTTTTCTACCATTTGCTGACTGCGCCACTCTTCGCCTTTTACATAATTGAAAAGGTACGGATAAGCAATATCAGGTTCGTTGGCCATATCAAATTGGTCCGTATCGAAAATCTTTTGAAGTTGATCTGTAAACGCTTTATTGCCGCCCATTAACTTTTTCAGTCCATTGATGTCGTGCGGAATCATAAACGCATATTGCCATGCGTTACCCTCTATAAATCCAACATTCTCAGTAAAGTTAGCCCCAGCATCAGGATCGAAGGGTTCGTACCACTCGCCATTTTGCAATCGTGGTCTCAACAATCTTAAGTTTTTATCGAATAATTTTCTGTAGGATAAAGAGCGATTTTTAAATCGCTTGTAATCGTCTTTCTTCCCTAATGCGTTCGCCAATATAGCAATGGCATTATCAGCGGCATTATACTCTTGAGTGGTCGAAACTGATCCACCATGATCCGTTGTTACAAATCCCTTTTCAATATAATCTTTCAAACCTGGACGCAGTGGATTATTTTCCAACTGATCTGCACTTTTTAGCATTGCTTCATAGGCCTTGTCAACATCAAAATCGCGTATGCCTTTTAAATACGTGTCAGCAATGACAATACTCGCCGGATCGCCCACCATGGTAAAGGTTTCGGTGGAATTCAATTCCCATTTTGGCAACCAACCGTTTTCATCATACATATCCAACATACTATGGATCATATTATTCTGCTGCTGCGGATAAACGAGCGATAACAATTGGTGCACATTACGATAGGTATCCCATAAAGAAAAGACGGTATAGCGCGTCCCATCGGTATTTCCGATGTTTCCTGTTTTAATTTCAGGATAGTCGCCGTTGACATCATTTAAGGTATTCGGATGGATTTGCGTATGATACAAAGCGGTATAAAAAACTGTCTTATCGTCTTCAGAACCTCCTTCCACTCTGATTCTGGAGAGTGTCTCATTCCACGCGTTGTAGGTTTCTTTATAAACATCTTCAAATGTTTTGTTACTCGTTTCCTTTTCTAAGTTCTCGCGTGCATTGGCAATACTCACGTAGCTCACACCTATTTTAACTTCAACCGTTTCGGCCTTATCAAAATTGTAAGTAAAATAACTGCCAATGCTATCACCAACCACCATTTTGGTCGATTTCTCCATCAGATGTGTTTTGCCATTATAACCCATCCATTGTGCTTCCACACCTTCGTAAGTTGCAGGTTTTTTCCAAACCCCAAAATTATCGGCCGGTTTTGAAAATTGAGCGACAAAATAAACCGGATAAGCCGCTTCAGGACTATTGTAACAGAATGATCCAACGGAACGCATGCCTTCAATTTCAGTTGATGATACGACTTGCACCATAGCGCCTTCCTCATTGGTCAACCCTAAACCAAGATTCAATAAGACATTGGCCTGCCCTTTTGGAAAATGAAATTTACTCACCCCAACTCTAGTTGATGCGGTAAACTCTGCTTTCACCTTATATTTATCGATTTCCGTACTGTAATAGCCGGCCTTTGCAACTTCATTTTTATAAGTAGAACCGTAGTTCAGGTGATTGGTTTCTAATTCGCCCGTAGTTGGCATCAACAATAACACGCCCAAATCTGGACAGCCCACACCACTTAAATTGACGTGGCTAAAACCGGTTAGAAATGTATTTTCATTCACATACGGATTGGACAACCACTGACTGTCTTTTTCTAAAGGTAAATTTTGTGGTCCTGCCACGTTAAACGGACTGATACTCGCCATTCCTCGTGGTGCAATGGGTCCAGGAAAAGTCGCGCCGTAATTGGAGGTGCCAATAAAAGGATTCACATAATCTACAGGCTCCTGCGCCACAAGGCTAGAAGTGCCACAAAAAATTAGAAGAATAAATAAGCTAAACTGTTTCATTTTTTAGGTTTGTTTTTTGACGTGCTCAAGGAATACGGCACGCTTTCATTTGCAGCACCCCAACTTTTATTGGGAGTGTTGCCCATATTAAATTCTAAGACACCACCGTTTTGCAGGGCATCAAATTTCAAATACGTATTGTTATAGGTTTTTCCATTCAATTCGGCATTTTGAATGTAGACATTCGAATCTGAATTGTTGTTGGATTTGATTTCAAAGGTGTTTCCGTTTTCTAAATGGAGGGTCGCTTTTTTGAACAGCGGACTTCCAATTACATATTCGTCCACGCCCGGGGTTACCGGATAAAAGCCTAAGGCACTGAACACATACCACGCCGACGTTTGGCCATTATCTTCATCACCACAATAACCGTCAGGTGTTGCAGCATACAATTTCGCCATCACGTCCCTAACTTTCTCTTGGGCTTTGTAGGGTTGATTGGCATAATTGTACAAATAGATCATGTGCTGAATGGGTTGGTTGCCGTGCGCATAGTTGCCCATGTTTACGATTTGCATTTCTCGGATTTCGTGAATCGTAAATCCGTAGTAAGACGCGTCAAATTTTGGTGGCATATCAAAAACCTCATCCAACTTGCCCACAAATTGTTCCTTGCCGCCCATCAAATCGATCAAGCCTTGAATATCATGAAACACTGACCAAGTATAGTGTAAACTGTTGCCTTCCGTAAAAGCATCGCCCCATTTTAAAGGGTTAAACGGACTTTGAAAACTGCCGTCCTTGTTTTTACCGCGCATCCAATTGGTAGACGGATCAAACAGGTTTTTGTAATTCATCGATTGCTTGAAGTACTTTTTTGCCAGTTTTGTATTGCCCATTTTCTCCGCCATTTTCGCGATGGTAAAATCCGCGTAGGCGTATTCTAATGTTCTGGCGGCATTTTCGTTGATGTCTACATCATAAGGCACATAACCTAAGGTATTGTAATAGGTCAAGCCGGCCCTTCCCACTGAATTCACAGGACGTCCATCAGCAACAGTGGCGTTTTTTAGGACCGCTTCCAACAACACGTCAGCATCCATTCCATGGGCACCTTTTAAATAAGCATCGGCAATGATAGGTGCCGAATTGGAACCAATCATCACATCACGATGTCCTGGACTTGCCCATTCTGGCAACCATCCTGACTCTTTATACGTATTCGCCAAGCCTTGCATGATTTTACCGTTGAGCTCAGGATACATCATATTAAAAAATGGAAATACGGCTCTGAAAGTGTCCCAAAAGCCATTATCCGTAAACATATAGCCCGGTAATACTTGTCCGTTATACGGACTGTAATGCATCACTTTATGATCAGCATCAAACTCATAAAATTTTCTTGGGAATAACAACACGCGGTAGAGCGAGGAGTAAAAGGTTCTTAAATTATCAATGTTGTCGTCTTCAATTTGAATTCTGCCCAACTCAGTTTCCCAAGCATCTTTCGCCTTCTGTTTTGTAGTTTCAAATGGATCTGTCCCAATTTCTCTGGACAGATTCAATTGTGCTTGCTCAGGACTGATAAACGATGACGCCACTTTGACATGGACCACTTCGCCTTTTTTGGTTTTAAATCCGATGATGGCGCCCACGTGATCACCTTCGCTATCTGTGGTGTTTTCAACCAATTGCCATCCGTCTTTCCAAGTGTGGTTGACTTCAAAATCTTTATCAAATTCGGCGACAAAATAGTTGTGAAAATTCTCGGGCACACCTCCGCTATTGTTTCTGGCGTAGCCAATTATTTTGCGTTCTTCAGGAATGATTTTCACCATGGATCCTTTGTTAAACGCATCGAGGATGATATAGGAACTGTCCGATTCTGGAAACGTAAATTTAAAATGCGCCGCTCGTTCCGTTGGGGTTACCTCAGCCACCACATCATAATCGGCCAAATACACCGAGTAATGATACGGCGTTACCGTTTCTGCTTTATGAGAAAACCAAGATACGCGCTCATCTTCCTGAAATTTCAAATCGCCAGTTACGGCCATAAAGGAAAACGCTGCATAATCATTCACCCACGGACTCGGTTGGTGGGTTTGTTTAATCCCTCTGATTTTATTTTCTCGGTATTTATAAGTCCAGCCGTCGCCCATTTTAGAAGTCATTGGCGTCCAGAAATTCATCCCCCAAGGCGTGGCAATGGCGGGATAGGTATTTCCATTTGACAAATCGAAAGACGAGTCCGTCCCCATCAAAGGATTCACAAAATCCACCAAATCCTTACTAGCGATGTAGGTATTGTTCTGTGCGTAGCTATCAATTGCACCACACGCAAAAATTAGCAACAGCAGGTAAACTTTTTTAAAAACCAATTTCGTCATTATACATCTCATTTTAAATCAAGCCTCATTCACCTTTTAAAAATCCGCACTTCAAACCAAGCAAAATCAGTCTTGATACTTTGTTCTAGCAGCGCAGCGATCTTAATTCTTAATACTTAATTTTAACAGCGCAGCGGTCTCATTTCTATTTATTCAACTCCACAGCATTACCATGCCCTCTGTACAACACCAACGCATCCTCCAATTCCACTTCAATCAGGGTTACATTGGCATCTAAATTCTTCTCTTGAGGGATTTCAATTCTTAAGATTCCAGGAATATTATTCCATTCTGCACCACCATTTCTTTCAAAGCTCAATTCCTGTCCACTACCCACAACTTTGATGGATTTCACTTTGTTCTGAATCCCCTTTAATGAAATGTAGTTTTTAGGATTATCAAATAATGCCAAATAGATTTTTGTGTCGTCTTTACTCAACAAGGTCGGGCCGTAAAAATGTCCGTAAGGCAACCCTGCTTTGGTACTGAATATAGCCGATTCATGTTTATTAACCCATTCCCCTAAAGCCTCCAAACGTTCTAACTGCTCTTCTGCAATAGTCCCGTCAGGTTTTGGACCGATATTCAATAATAAATTCCCTCCGGTAGCAATCACCTCAACAAAAGTTCTGATAATTTGTGATACCGGTTTGTAATTCGTGTCGGATGGGAAATACCCCCAATTATCGTTCATAGTCATGCAAAACTCCCAGGCGCCTTCTGGCCTCACTACTGGCACGCCCTGTTCTGGCGTACTGTAATCGCCGTGAGTTTTCAAACGGGAATTGACAATCACTTTTGGGTTCCAAGCCAATAACGAATCTTTCAAAGATTCTGCGCGCCATTGTTCACTTGATTTTTCCCAATCGCCATCAAACCAATATAAATCCGGATTGTATCTGGTGCTCAATTCTTTTAACTGCCCATCATTAAATCTCAAAAAACGTTGCCAAGGCGACAATTGATTTTGATTTTTTTGAGGATAGTTTTTACGAGTATCAGGACGTGGGAACACCACATCATAATCAGGATGCGACCAATCAATCAGTGAGTAATACAAGCCAACCTTTAAACCTTCTTCCCGCAGTGCATCAACATAAGGCCCAACCAAATCGCGCTTAGCTGGCGTTTTTTCCACAACGTTTAAATGGCTGAATTTGGTATCCCACAACGCCACACCGTCGTGATGTTTGGTAGTCAATACTGCGTAACGGGCGCCAATTTTCTTAAACAGTTTTGCCCATGCTTCCGGATCGTAATTCTTGGCGGTAAAATCTTTTCCTTGCGACATATAATCGTCATAAGAAATGCGTTTGTGATACATGGACCATGATTCGCCAATGCCTTTTACGCCATAATAGCCCCAGTGGATAAAGACGCCCAGTTTAGCATCTTGAAACCACTCTAATCGTTCTTCTTTGGTCAGTTTTTCTTGTGCCGTTATTTGATTGGCAACTAAAAAAACTAATACGGTGATTACTTTAAAATATCTCATCTCTAATTTCTTAAATTTTAACTGGTCTTCTCAGACAGCTTTTATTTTAGGGTTATTTCAACAATGGTATCAATTTCATTTTGGGCAGCTTCAGGAATTTCCATAAGCAACCCCGCTTTTGTTTGTTTGAATTTGACCGCACGTTTATCAGCGAATAATTTTACAGATTTGATGCGTTCTTTAAACTCAGGAATAACAAAGCCTTTAGGCTGTTTTTCTAACAGGTGAAGGTAAAGTGTCTTCCCCTTTTGGGTGGACACCCAAGCATCGGTTGGTGCTATACTTCCAGCTTTACTTCCGTAGATGGTTTCGCCGTGAATGTTCAACCAATCGCCTATTGCAGCTAAGGATTGTACATGTTCCTCTTGGATTTTACCATTTGGCATTGGGCCAACATTCAGCAATAAATTACTTCCAAAACCAGAAGCTCTGACCAATTGCTGAACTAATTCCCGTTTGGATCTATGGGTTCTATCCTGCAAATCAAAACCCCATGAGCCATTAATGGTGGCACAAACCTCTCTTGGCAACTCGCCAACATCAGAAGCTGCAGTGCCAAAACCTGTTTTATTTTCGCCCGGCAAGTCGCGCTCAAACATTTGAAAATCTTCGCCTGGTTTTAAGGCTAAATGATGATTATTTCCAATTAAACACTGCGGTTGCAAGTGGTGGATAAGTTTATAAATCTCATCATAATGCCAATCTGCATCTACTTTATCCCAATCGCCATCAAACCAAATTCCTGCAATCTCACCATAGTTGGTCAACAACTCGGTCAATTGCGCTTTCATAAACTTGATATAGGCATTCCAATCGCCTTCTTGTCGTCCAGCAATCCCGTTACCTGTTTTTCCTCTCGGAAAATAATCGTCGTTATGCCAATCCAATAAGGAATAATACAAAAACAACTTTATCCCTTCCTTCTCACAGGCTTCCGCCAACTCTTTCAAAATATCCTTTCCGTAAGGTGTCTTTTCAACAATATTATACTCAGAAACTTTGGAGTCGAACATGGAAAATCCATCATGATGCCGTGTGGTGATGGTAATGTATTTCATTCCAGCATCTTTGGCCATTTTCACCCAAGCTTTCGCATCAAATTCCGTTGGATTAAAAAATGAAGTCAACTTTTCATAGGCATCAATGGCGATATTCTGATTGTTCATGACCCACTCGCCATCGCCCAAAATACTGTACACACCCCAATGGATAAAGAGCCCAAATTTAGCCTCATCAAACCATTGACGCGCTTCCAAATTACTTTGGGTAGGGTGATAATCCGTTTGAGCAGACACCTCGTTGGTAAGACCAAAGAGCAGTAATGCGATTATTATAATCTGTTTTTTATTCAAGGTTTAATTGATTACAATTTCATCCACAAATAACCACACATCACCGCCAGTTGGAAGTGTTTTCATACTTTCAGCAACCACTTTTACATATCTTACGGATTGCTCATCAAAGGTAATTTTAAAATCTTTTAAATCGAACGACGGATTTTTAGCGAATGGTCTTTTCTCGACTCCTACTTCTTTATAAGTTTTCCCATCATTAGACACATACACTTTTACTGCGGTTGGGAAATAAATGCCAGGACCTTGATTTTCTAAAGTTCCTAGAATCACTTCGTGGATTGGCATTTCTTCGCCCAAATCGACCACAGCTTCCATGCCTTTAGCCAACCATGCTTGCCAATGGCCGTCTTGGAAATTTTTAGTACCGCGTAGGGTATTGACCAATCCAAATTCGCCTTCACCTTGATAACGCTCATCGTAAATTTCTTTAAACGTTACTTTTTTACCAACGGCTTTATGGAATGCGATGGTCTTGCTAAATTGAACCCCAACAGGTTTATCATCTTTAAATAATGACGCGTGAATGGTGGTGGTTTTATCAATTTTTATTGGCTGCGTATATTTTGTGGCCTTATCCGTGAGTTTTTCGTCATTCAGACTGTAACGAATATCAGCATCAGTGAACTCGTTCTTTAATTCGACAGAAACTTCTTTGGTTTCCATATCGATTTTAACATCTTCCATCACCAAAAATGCACTTTTCGCGTAATTGACATCTAAGTAATCATAGCGCTTGAATTGTGATAGGATTCTCTTAGAAAAATCATCCCAATTACGAGATGCCTTCGGACTCCACACGGCTTCTGACAATGCCGCTAACCTTGGGAATATCATATATTGTGAGTGTTCTTCGGTTTTAATTTGCTCTGACCACACGTTCGCTTGTCCGCCCAACACATGTTTTGCTTGTTCTGGCGTCATCGTTTCTACAACAGGATCAAACTCATACACCTTGCTTAATGGTGTGTAACCACCCCAAGCTAACGGCTCTAAATTCTGTGGCCCTTGGTAATGGTCAAAATACATGTGCGAACCAGGCGTCATGACCACATCATGACCTTGCTCTGCCGCTTCAAGACCACCGGCAACACCTCTCCAACTCATCACGGTAGCTTCTGGAGCCAATCCGCCTTCTAAAATCTCATCCCAACCAATCAGTTTTCTATCGTGTGATGAAATAAAACGCTCCATTCTTTTGATGAAATAGCTCTGCAATTCTTCAACATTCGCCAAACCTTCATCTTTCATTCGTTTTTGACAGTGCGGACATTTTGCCCAATTGGTTTTGGTCGCTTCATCACCACCAACATGGATGTATTCTGAAGGGAACAATTCCATCACTTCTAAAAGCACATTTTCTAAAAATTCAAAAGTGGATTCTTTACCAGCACAATAAATCTCGGTAATTGGCCAAACGCCGCCAGATGGCACACCGATTGGGGTTTCAAAACAAGACAATTCTGGATAGGCTGCAATAGCACTCATCACGTGGGCTGGCATTTCAATTTCCGGAACCACCTGCACGCCTTTTGATTTCGCATAAGCTACAATTTCTTTAATATCTTCTTGAGTATAGAAACCTCCGTAAGTTGCTTCATCTTCTGGCGTAGTAACGCGTCTGCCATCCCAATGTGCATCTTCCTGATCATTTCTAAAGGCACCGATTTCAGTCAGTTTTGGATATTTTTTAATTTCAATTCGCCAGCCTTGATCGTCTACCAAGTGAAAATGAAACACGTTCATTTTGTGCATGGCCAACATATCAATAGTTTCTTTGATGTATGATTTCTCGAAAAAATGACGTGAAACGTCTAAATGCAATCCTCTCCATTTAAAGCGCGGCTCATCTTTAATGATCAAATTAGGAATCACCCAATCCGTTTGATTTAAAACCTCTTTACTTTCAATTTCCACCGGCAATAACTGTCGGATGGTTTCTAAACCATATAAAAATCCGGAATATGTTTTTGCTTTGATGGTGACTTTATCTGAATTGACCACCAATTCATATGCTTCATCGTTCAGGCTATCATCGCTGATAAATTCGATATAATTCGATTTTGGTGCTTTCTCAGAAATTTTTAAAGTCCACCCTGCGGCAGATTTAAATTTGTCCGATAATATGGAAACAATCTCTTTTTGAGACGCCTCTGAAATGACAAATTGGGTGTCGTCATTAAACTCAAATACACCTTGGGCCAATTGTAAGTCGACCGGTTTTGGAATGATGGCAATGTCAGCCTCAGTAAAAACCTTAGTTTCCTTTTTTTCTTGGCAAGACGCCGTGATGACGACTAACATCAGCACCAAAATCCTTTTAAATACACTCATTTTTCTAATTTTTATATGATCACTACGTTTATTCTCTATTGACTCTTAGTTATCCCAAGACATTTTAAAGGTCGCATCTTCCATTCGATTGCCATGTGCATCATCACAAACGGCATAATTAAATCCGGAACGTAAGCTATACCCTGCATGTTCGCCATTTTTATTGATGGCGATAAAACCGACTTGCAGATACTCCATGTCTTTATGGTTTTTGTGCTTGTCGTAAATACGCTCCACAATTTCCTTACAAGCTTCAAATGGCGATTTACCTTGACGCATCAACTCCACCACCATGGCACTTCCGGCAGTTCTAATAACCGCTTCTCCCAAACCTGTGGCAGCTGCAGCACCAACTTCATTATCTAAAAATAAGCCTGCACCAATGATTGGCGAATCGCCTACACGACCGTGCATTTTCCAAGCCGCCCCACTAGTCGTACAGCCTCCAGAAATATTGCCTGCTTCATCAATAACCAACATTGAAATGGTATCGTGATTTTCCATATTGATGACCGGTTTGTATTTGGATTCTTCCATCCACTTTTTCCAATCCGCTTCTGCTTCTGCCGTTAAGAGGTTTTCTTCCTTAAAACCTTCTGCTAAGGCAAACTGAAGTGCACCTTGACCTGACAGCATCACGTGTGGCGTATTTTGTAATACTTTTTTAGCCACAGAAATAGGGTGCTTAATGCCTTGCAAAAAGGACACCGAGCCACAGTCGCTATTATGATCCATGATACAGGCATCTAAAGTTACTTTGCCTTCTCGGTCAGGAAATCCGCCGTAGCCCACACTTCTGACTTCAGGATCCGCTTCAGGAATTTTCATTCCGGCTTCAATAGCATCTAAAGCTGATTTGCCGTTTTTTAACTGTTTCCAAGTTTCATCGTTGGCTGGTAAACCGTGGTTCCATGTGGAAATCACCAAAGGCTTCACCGCTTTTTTATCAGGATTTACTGTGGGGATGACCGCAGTATTTGCAGCAGTACTACTACAGCTCAAGACCGAACTGATGCCGATAGTTCCTAAGGCTGCTTTCTTTATAAAATCTCTTCTGTCTGACATAACATAGGTATTTAATGATATAGTTTTGAGGATGGTGCCATGGTATTGCTCGTGTTTGTATTAGGAGTATCTCCCATTTTGAACACCAACGTGCCGCCGGCCATAATTTCTTTATGTGTGATGTGATTTCGTTGTATGGTTTTACCATTTAAGGAAATCGATTGAATGTAAATATTGTCTTTTGAATTGTCCAAGGCTTTCACTGTGAAGGTCTTGCCGTTTTCTAAATTCAGTACGGCAGAATCGATTAAGGGCGATCCAAACGCGTACACCCCTTGTGCAGGGTTTACAGGATAAAATCCGAGAGCGCTAAACACATACCAAGACGACATTTGTCCGCAGTCTTCGTTCCCACAATGCCCGTTAGGTTCATTTTTGTATTGGGTTTCCATGATGTCGCGGACTAATTTTTGCGTTTTCCAAGGTTTATCAATGTAGTTGTA
Source organism: uncultured Gelidibacter sp. (assembly GCF_947500795.1). Classification (GTDB taxonomy): domain Bacteria; phylum Bacteroidota; class Bacteroidia; order Flavobacteriales; family Flavobacteriaceae; genus Gelidibacter. The sequence goes on from NZ_CANMTE010000007.1 coordinate 29,245, forward strand.
AAGATAGCCCACATGATGGCTCGGTTCATTGCCGTGGGCATATTGCCCAATCATTCCTGTACTAAAAATAGGTAATTTATCGCCCGGAAGGGGATCTAATGAAAACATGGAATCGAGTTTTCTTTCGAATAATCCATTACCGCCAACCCGCTCGGCTAGACCTTCAATATTGTGTTGCACGGACCAGAAATACTGCCAGGCATTGCTCTCGCAAAAATGTGCCGAATACTCTTTAGGAACAAAGTCTGCTATAAATGTCCCATCCTCTAATTTAGGACGCATAAAGGTGCTTTGGGTATCGTAAACGTTACGCCAATTTTCGGAACGCTTCATAAATGTGTTATAATCGTCGGTTTTGCCTAATGCTTTGGCGAATTGGGCAATGCACCAGTCATCATAAGCGTATTCCAAGGTTTTTGAAACCGACCAATCTTCGCCACCCTCACCAACTGGAACATAGCCCAATGCCATATACTTATCAATTTCTCGAGACGCATCTGTGGCACTGGCAATGCAGGCTTCGTAAGCCAAATCAGCATCAAAATTTTCAATGCCTTTGAAGTAAGCGTCCACTATCACTGGAACAGCGTGGTAGCCAATCATCATATTGGTTTCATTACCCTGCATGGACCAAACTGGCAACAGTCCCGTTTCTTTATAATGGGCCAACATGGAGTTGACCATGTCTGACACGCGATTCGGATGTACAATGGTATAGAGCGGATGGGCGGCGCGATAGGTATCCCACAATGAAAAGGTGTCATACCGATCAAAGTCTTGCGCATTCATGATGGAATCGTTGGCACCTTTGTAGTTGCGGTTAGGATCGCTCAATACCGTTGGTGCCAACATGGATTGGTACAGCATGGTGTAAAAAATCCGTTTTTTAGTCTCGTCAGCTACGGTGATGTTGATTTTATGGAGTTGCGTTTCCCATTTCTGTTCTGCCTGATACCTTAAGGCTTCAAAATCAAAATTCGGGGCTTCAGTTTCTAAAGATTTATAGGCACCTTCTAAATTTGCCGAAGACACTCCAGTTTTCAGGATGATGACCTCATCGGCTTCTGTTTTATAATCTAAAATGATTTTCGTGTTTTTAGCGGTGACTGGGGAATTGCTAAGCGAATCGTTCTTATAAACGTGATAGTTTTGGAAAGGTTTGGAAAGTTGCATCACAAAATAGACCCGCTGATCTCTTGCCCAGCCGGTCGATTTCCGATAGCCTTCAATCGTAGTTTCATTAACCACATTGATATGGGTTTCGGTAGGACTGTCCCAGTTTAAGGCGTAGCCTAAATCGATATGAATTTGCGTACTGTCGTCTTTTGGGAAGGTGTATTTATGAATTCCTGTACGTTCGGTAGCGGTCAACTCGGCTTTGATACCATAATCTAACAAGTCTACCGTGTAATAACCTGGAGTGGCGGCTTCTTTCTCGTGAGAATAACTTGAGAAAGGTTTGAAGCTATTGGCTTCCATGCGCTCAGAAAAGCGACTGTTGGTTGGCATTACCAGAATATCGTAAAGATCTCCAGCGCCAGTTCCGGACAAGTGCATGTGCGAAAACCCAGAAATAATAGAATCTTGATAAAAGTAACCCGCAATCCTGTCCCAACCTGGAATGCCGATATCGGGACTCAACTGCACCATCCCGAAAGGAACGGTGGCACCCGGATAGGTATTCCCCGGCCCATCCGTGCCAATAAACGGATTCACGTACTGGGTTAATTTCTCCTGAGGCACTACGGCTTTAGGTGCTTTGCAGTGCCACAAAAACCCCATACACAAAAGACCTATTACCGCAAATTTTCTCATAACCCTCAATTCTCTATTTTTCTCTTCTCTCTTCTCTCTTCTCTCTTAAACAACAACTACCTTCGATTTCCCATTTTTATACCCAAACCACACAATGTACGCATAGCACAGCACTATAAAAATCAAGGCATTTTTAAACGCTATCTGATCGGTTAAAAACCCGAACGTTGGCGGAATTATGGCACCTCCCACAATGGCTGTACACAACAATCCTGAAGCTTTAGGCTTCAAATGCCCAATGCCGTCAATAGCTAAAGTGAAAATGGTAGGGAACATGATAGAATTGAACAAACCAACCGCCAAAATACTCCACATGCTCACTAAACCGACAGTACTGATTGATAGTACAATCAAGCTAATGGAAATGGTGGCGAAAATGGCCAAGACTTTTCCTGGTTTCATGATCCGCGTGAGGTAAGCACCTGCAAACCTTCCAATCATGGCGCCAGACCAATAAAATGTTACAAACACACCTACGACGGCTTTATCGTCTTTATCTGCCAATCCTGAATTTAGGATGGCTTCTGCTATAGATCGCATCATACTGGATTCTTTGATGACCGAAACAAGGTTCATGTCTAAAAAGTAGTTCACCAAATAACTCCCAATGGCTACCTCAGCACCTACATAAAAGAAGATCCCCAATACGCCTTGCATCAATTTTTTATTTTTTAAAGCTTCCATATACGTTCCGGTAGAAGTTTCCGAAATCATGGTCGGTAATTTTGCAAACAAGAAGATAACCGCGATCAGTCCTATAAAAAGTGCCAAACCTAAAAATGGCGTTTGCACGGCTGCAGCTTCTGCGGTGAGGTAGGCTTCCTTTGCAGAACCATCCAATACGGCTATTTCTTCCTTGGTCTTTATCACATCACTCAAAATAAACAAGGCGCCAATTGCCGGCGCGATAGCGGTACCTAATGAATTAAAGGCTTGCGAAAGGTTTAATCTACTCGATGCGCCATCTTCTGAACCCAGGACAGCTACAAATGGATTCGCGGCTACCTGCAAAATGGTCATACCTCCTGCCAAAATAAAATACGCTAACATAAAAACCCCAAAGATGCGATAGGATGCGGCTGGATAAAACAGCAAACAGCCCAAAGCCATAGTCAACAATCCCAGAATTATTCCCTTTTTATATCCAATTTTAGAAAGGATATAACTCGCAGGGATGGACAGTAGAAAATAAGCTCCAAAAAATGCAAATTGGACCAGTCCTGCCTGAAAATAAGTTAAGGTAAACAATTCACGCAAGCGCGGAATCAGGGAATCGACGAGTACTGTTATGAATCCCCAAAGGAAAAATAAGATGGTCAATAAAATAAATGCGGAGCGGTATGATTTCTGGTTTGACATAGGTTGTGAGTTAGTTAAAGCTTCCTTTTATTTCTTTAATAGTCTGTAAATATGCATCTGTTAATTGTGGTCCGTCAAAAAACGTCACGCCTTTAGCACCGTTGTCCTTAGCATAATGAATGGCTTCTTTGAGTTCTTCGGCAGAGGTAAACGGGGGTAGAAAAACGCCAGTATGTAATCCGACATTTTTAGATTCTAAATCGGTGACACCTTGTTTGGTGGCATAACCAATCCAATCGATTTCTTCGTTGTAAAAGCCGTGGTAAATCATCGGATAAACGGCATCAATATTCCATTTATCCCAACGTTGGCGGACCATATGGTCAGCCATTTCTGGATAAGGGAACACGGCAGCGGTTAATTTTTTGTTGTTTTTGTGCACAATATCGTAAGCGTCATTGACCAAGTTTCTAATGGCATTCAAACGGAAATTCTTCCATTCCATGTCAATAGCAGTATTAGTGCTTTCCAGTGGATTTTTATGATGGATTTTTTCGAAGGCACTGATACACGCTTCACAGTAACAGAAGTCGTATTCTGCCATTTCAGTATCTTGGGTAAGGTTGTATTTAGGCAACAACCCTATCGGTAGGAAAATATCCGGAAAACGGATATAATCGAGATGTACACTTTCAATGCCTTCCACTTTAGCCATGCGTTCTACTAAACTTAAAATATGGTTTCGAGAAGCTTCTCTGGTAGGGCATAACCATTGGTAATAGTTCACATAAGGCCACGTATCATAGCAGGATTTGCCGTCTCTACTGACCATATACCACTCCGGATGTTTTTGGGCAATGGTGTCTCCCGGTCGGTTAACCGCCCACATCCAAGCATGAACTTTAAGACCTTCTTTTGATGCTATAGCAACGAGACGCTCCAATTCTTTAACATCTGTCGCCGTATTGATTAATAACTCATCAATACCACCTGCTTTGTAGCGTTTGAATTCAGCGGCATAATCGGCATTGGATTTTTTTTTGTTTGAAGTGATCCAGGTGCCAAAATTAAAATCCCCCATGTCTGCGGACTTCACAGTTGCTGCAGTCTCTTGTTTGCGTTCCTTTTGATTACAGCCAGCAAACGCTACGACAATCAGAAACAAAGACAAATATGTGGTTATTCTCCGCATGCAAATAATTATTTATACTAATGTAAGCTTTCAAAAAGCGTATTCAACAATTCTTGATCTTTATCTAAACTATACTCCCAAAACATAGCGCCTCCCAAGCCTTTTTCTTTGATATAGTCCGCTTTTAATTTGATTTCTTTTGGAGTTTCCCACGAGATCATCACCTTATCGGTAGCACTCCAGAGGTAAGACGCTTTTGCCGAGTCGTCATACAATTTTTCGTAGTTACCGGATTTTATTTTTTCAAGGATTTGCCAGTAGGAAATGATATAACCACCTTCATTCGCCGACGCATATAAAGGCACGTCCGTAGGTGCTACTTTTTCCCATTGTCTGCCATAAAATGGAATCCCCAAAACGAGTTTGTTTACAGGAACGCCCGCTACAATATGTCTCTCAATGGCTTCAACACCACTATTCCCGCCATATTTTTCCTTATCTGATGGATACAAATTGGCGTGGTGCCCGGTTTGATACATCCAACCTTGATAAAAATCGTATCCCATAACATTGATAAAATCAAGATATTCATGCGCCTCTCCTAAATTGGTATTGTCAATATACGCCTGATCAGCGCCAGTGGCAATGGTCAATAAATAATGAGTGTTGTCTTTTTCACCTTGCACATCGAGTGCTTCACGAATAGCCTTTAAAAGCAACGTGAAATTATCTTTATCGGCCGGACGGAATACATTGTCCTCTGCCCGTTGTCCCGGATATTCCCAATCTAAATCGACACCATCAAATTCATGTTTTTTAAGAAGTGCCACACAGCTTTCAGCAAATATTTTGCGTGACTCCTCATAGGCTGCCATAGTTGAAAATTGATCAGACCAAACCCAACCGCCTACTGAATACAATACTTTTAAGTCGGGGTTTTGTTGTTTGAGACCGATAAGCGTCGCAATTTTGGCAGCATCAGTATCGAGTTCAAAGGCCGCTTTGCCTTCTACAATATTGGCAAAGGCAAAGTTAATATGGGTCAATTTTGAGGCATCAATTTTTGAAAAATCATAATCCTCATATCCTGCCGCATAACCGATGATCTTCATGTCTACCGGTGTAGCCTCCTCATTGGAGATCTCTTGCTCTTCTACTGGTAATTCCGATTTTTCAGGTGCATTGTTGCACGCAAAAAACAGGGGTATTAGGAACAAATATTTGATGTATTTCATGAGTTTATTGTTTTAGAAAAGCACCATCTTCTTTAAGGATTAATAGGGCATTTGTAAACGGACTTTCCACCGAGATGTTCCATCCGAAATTATGGTTTTCAAGTTTAGGGTTGATGGTCTTGCCGTCGATTATTATTGGGGATGTCATCAAACTATCCAATGTTGTTGCCCAGGCTGCATGAGTGTCAAAATGTTTCTTTTGCGCGCGATACAATTCATACAAGGCCCATTTGATTTTTTCATCATTTGGAATTTCAAACGTATCTTTTGCTCCAGCTTCCTTTGAAGAAAAATAAACATAGCCCCAATGTTCAGGTTCGTGCATGTTAATAACACCTTGTGGCGACCATACCCAATTATATTCCAGGAGGTAATTGCCTTCCGCATCTTTCTTGCGTCCGTAAGTGCCATCGTTAAGTTGATAATCCCAATTGACTCTAGAAAAATTCACGCGCCAAAAGTCGTCTTTAGGTACAATTTCTTCAAAATAGGCTTTCTTGAAAACACGCCACGGAATGGCAATTTCGAGCATCCATCCTTTATCGGTATCCTTCGGATTGTTTAAAGTGCCGTCAATGGTAATGGCGGATTTCATTCCAGTAGCCGTCCAATCGTTTAACACCACATTATTTTCGCGATATGGTTTTGACACAAATAAATCCCAAACGGTGTTGATGGCGTTGATCTCAATTTCATAATAATTATGGGTGTCGCCAGTTGGGTCGATAAATACCTCAAAATCGTTATTATGAAAAATAATTGCGTCGTGATCGGTAATATCTGCCCATACATGTGGCTCTTCCATTTTGGCTAATATGTAGAAATAGGTACTATCCCATAACATTTTCGCCTGGGTATTGTAGGTCGGTTTTTTGACCCCTTCAATATCAATAAACAGATCGGTCCATTCCACTTTATTCCAAGAGGCATCAGCCCCCTTTCCATCAATTATGATGGAGTCAGACGTGTGATACGCTATGTAACTTTTAGGAATGATGCTGTTTTTTGTTTGCGCAAAAGTTGCTAAAGACACACAAAAAAAGAGCACCAACGCATATCGAAATTTCAAATCCATAGGAGTTGTTTTTATAAACTATTATCTTTTGTGTATTGCACCACTTCACTCAACTTTCCGAATGCCAAAGCGACAACAGTATCTGCGGCACCATAGTATACCGCCAATTTATCTTCTTTTGTATCGTGTAAGGCTGCACATGGGAACACTACATTAGGCACATCGCCAGTAGTTTCATAAAGTTCAGCAGGGCCTAACAAATACGGCTGCGTTCTATATTTTACTTTATCCGGTTGGTGTTCGTCTAAAATAGCGGCACCCATCGCATAACGGAATCCGTTGCAGGTATTAATTACCCCGTGGTAGAGCATTAGCCAACCTTCGTCCGTTAAAATTGGAATTGGGCCTGCGCCAATTTTGGTACACTGCCACGCACTGTCCACAAATGGCGTCGCTTTCATTACACAACGGTGCTCACCCCAATATTTCATATCCGGACTGTAGCTGATGTAGATATCACCAAACGGTGTGTGACCGTTATCACTTGGGCGACTCAACATAGCGTATTTGCCGTTTATTTTCTGTGGAAATAAAACCCCATTTCTGTTAAATGGTAAAAAGGCATTTTCACATTGGAAAAACTCCTTAAAATCGTAAGTGTAGGCGATGCCGATAGTTGGCCCGTGGTACCCGTTACACCAGGTAATCCAATAACGATCTTCAATAAAAACAACACGTGGGTCATATTTATAGTCGGATTCTATCATTTCGGTATTTCCCGCTTGCATCACAATCGGCTCATGTTTGATCTCCCAATCGATACCGTTCTTGCTAAAACCAGCAAAAATATTCATTTGCACAGCTTTGTTATCACATCTAAAAACGCCGGCAAATCCATCTTCAAAAGGGACCACAGCACTGTTAAAAATACTGTTGGAAGTTGGAATATCATATCGGTTTATGATTGGGTTTTCAGAATAACGCCACATCACGTCGTTACAGTTGTCAGGCTTATCTTGCCATGGAATTGATTTCATCTGCTTTAATCTTTATATTTTTTTACTTTATCTAACCAAGTGAATTTTAAAATGATCGTGGTAATTCCAAAAACCAATAAGGCCATCCACGTTTTTGGGAAGTCTCTTATCAGGAAATAAATTGGCAATAAAATCATACTCGATTGCCAAACGACACCCACCACACAATTTAACATATCACTTACAAAATCCTTATTTTGATCCACTGCACTGTTATCCTTTTGCAAGGCATTATATACAGGTTTCCACCAACCCCACGGTCTAACGTTTGCATAAAACGCTTTTAAAGTCGCCATTGGTGTTGCCGGCGTTAATAATGTTCCTAAAAACGACCCTAATAAGGATACTACAAATATAAACGGAAACATATAAATGGCCGGTATTTGAGATACTTCGTATAACCACGTGCCCGTTTCAAAATTTCCTTTATTTTGGTCCAATAAAAACTGTAGCGTTGCCACGAACAATCCGGAGGTCATTCCCCAAAAATAACCCCAGCCGTTGAAGCGCCACCATACCCATTTTAAGAAATTTGCCGCCACATAGCCACCATAGAGCGCACTTGTAATCCACAGGGTTATGGAGTTGATGGATCCGGCAAAGAAGCCCATGGTTACCCCTAAAATCACAATAGCGAAAGAGGCGATATGACTCGCTTTGATATAATGTTTGTGTGAAGCTTCGGGTTTGAAATATTTCTTATAAATATCATTGACAATATAGGCTGGTCCCGAATTGACAAAGGCTGAGAATGTAGACATGAATGCGGCCAAAAGCCCTGCCAACAACAATCCTTTAATCCCAACGGGAACATGTTCATTGATCACTTTTGGTAAAATCACTTCTAAATCGGCACCGGTGATACTCCCCGAAGCAGCCATATCGGGAGCCAAATAAACTAACCCAAGCACCACAATCCCACCAATAAGTAAATAGCGCGGAATAAAAAGTACCAAGTTGGTAAATCCACTCATATAAGCGGCTTCCTTAACTGAGCGGGTGGATAGGATGCGCTGCATATCATAACTTGGCGTTGGTCCGGCGATACTCGCAAAAAAGCCTTTAAACAGCGACATGCCAATAAAAGCACCAAACATTTTATAACCTTGGGTATCGATTAAATCATTGAAAGCAGCATATTTATCTGACCATGAGCCTTCCAATTGACTTGAAAACATAATGCTTGACCATTCTGTAGAAATGACTTCATTTATTTGAATGTCCGTAACAGTAATAAATGCGTAGCCGGCAATCAAAATTCCGGCAATGACCATGATGCCATATTGTAATACTTCTGTAGCAACCACCGAAAACATTCCCCCTTTAATGGTATAAATCGTAGTAAGGAATATAATAATCAGGGCGTAATTCTGATCGGAAGTTAACAAGACCCCATCGTTCATCATCAGGGTTAAATCCCAAGGCAAAATGATGCTCATAAATTTACCCACGCCTTCAAAAAAGTAGGCGATAAATCCGATGGACGCAATAATCGCAAAAATGGCCACAATTAAATGTGATGCCCTGCCGGCTTTCCCATCGCCAAAGCGGGTTAAAATCCACTCAGAACCCGTCATGATATTAGAACGTCTAATCCATGCGGCCAAGAAAATCATGATGAAAATCTGGTTCCAAATGGGCCACATCCACATAAACATAAAGCTTTTAGCGCCATAGAGGAATAAAATCCCTACCATCCATGCGGTTCCGGAAACATCAAACATTCCCGAACCGTTACTCAAGCCTAAATAATACCATTTGATACTTTTTCCTCCAAGAAAGTAGGAATCCAAACCTTTAGAAGCGCGTTTGGAAATCCAAATCCCTACCGCCAAAGTGACGACAATATAGAGGACAATTATAGATACGTCAATAATTCCCATTAGTCGTTTTTAGTTTTAGAAGTGCCCCATTGTTTGTTAGGTTCTGCGCCCATTATAAAACGCAAGGTGCCTCCTTTTAAAATATCAGCATGTGAAATGGCTGTTTTATGGAACGGTTTGCCATTAAAAGAGGCAGATTGGATGTAAAAATTCTTATCGGAAACGTTTTCTGCCTCAATCACAAAGGTCTTTTTATTTGGCAGATTGATGCTTGCCTTTTCAAAAATTGGGGTTCCTATTTCATACTCTCCAGACGCTGGATTCATAGGATATAACCCAACGGAACTCAACACATACCAAGCACTCATTTGTCCGCAATCTTCATTCCCACTCAAGCCGTCTGGTGTGGTGTTGTATTGGGTGTCCATAATGTGGCGTGCCCAATATTGCGTACGCCACGGTTGGTCCGCATGGTTAAACATATAGGCAATATGATGGCTCGGTTCGTTACCATGGGCATACTGGCCGATAAGTCCTGTGATATCTGCCGAAATATTATCGCCAGTAATTTCAGAACTCTCCGTAAACAATTGCTCTAAACGGCTGGTGAATTTTTCGTTGCCCCCGTGAAGTTCAATAAGGTTATCGACGGCATGTGGCACAAACCAACTGTGTTGCCAGGCGTTACCTTCAGTATAATCTGTTTGTTCTCTGTGGTTGGAATGTTTCGGATCAAAAGGTTCGTTCCAAGAATTTCCAGCGACAGATTTCCCGCGCATAAATCCGGATTCATTATCAAATAAATGTTGGTAAGCTTTAGAACGCTCGGAGAAATATTTATAATCTTCATCTTTTCCTAAAGCTTTGGCCATTTCAGCCACACACCAATCGTCATAAGCATATTCCAAGGTGATGGTTACAGACTCGTCCAACAAACTATACGGAATATAGCCGTATTTTTTATAGTGATTAAGGCCACGTTCGTCTTGCATCATCGTGTTCTTCATCGCTTCGTAAGCGCGTTCGACATCAAAACCGCGGATTCCTTTTTTGTAGGCTTCCACAATTACCGGAATAGAATGGTAGCCGGTCATGGTATTGGTTTCGTTGCCGTATAATGTCCAGACTGGTAAAATATTTCTAACCTCATAATACGCCAACATAGAATTGACCATATCTGACACTCTATCTGGTGCAATCATAGTCAGCAAAGGATGTTCTGCTCTAAAAGTATCCCATAGTGAGAGGGTTGAATAGGCGGTGTAATTGTCAGCGTTAACAATGCTGTCATTCTCCATTCTGAATTGGCCATTTTTATCGCTAAACGTCACTGGTGCCAATTGGGTGTGGTATAAGGCCGTGTAAAAAATAGTTTTTAAAGAATCGGTTGGCGTCTCCACTTCAAAGGAAGATAGCGCTGTATTCCATAGTTTTTCGGCAGCGGTTTTCGTTTGATCAAAATCAAAGCCAGAGGTTCCCAAATTATCTTTGGCGTTCTCTATACTCACCGATGACAAGGCCACTTTTGCAAATAATTCAGGGCTCTTTTCATTAGCGTCAAACACTACTTGAATAGACGATTTTACGCCTTCATGATCGCCATCTTCAAAAACCTGACCATCAACATACAGTTTATAATCGGCAATAGGCTTAGAAAATTTAGCTACAAAAAATACTTTTTGATTCTGTGCCCACCCTGTACTATGGCGGTAACCGCTAATGGTGTATCGGTCTTCAACTTTTAGGGATGTTGCAACGGCCTTGTCCCAATTGATGGCAAAACCTAAGTCGATCACAACTGATTGTTGATCACCTTCTTTAAACGTGTACTTATGATATGCCGTTCTTTTTGAAGTCGTCAGTTCCACATTCACGTCATGATCCTCCAAGTAGACTTGGTAATAGCCTGGTGATGCTTTTTCGTTATCATGGCTGTATTTTGATCTGTAAGGAATGCTGTCTCGTGAGATAGGATTCGTTGTTAAATCCACCGTTTTGTTGATGGGCATAAAAATAATATCGGCCAAATCTCCAATTCCGGTACCGCTCAAGCTTAAATGGCTAAACCCAACGGCGATATCATCAGAATAGTGGTAACCCGAACACCAATCCCAATCGCTGATCCCGTTTACAGGGCTCACTTGAAGCATTCCAAAAGGAACGGTAGCACCAGGATAGGTATGGCCATGACCGCCAGTGCCAATAAATGGATCGACATAACTAATGGCCTCTCGTTTCACTTCCGGTTTAGTGTCTGTTTTTTTATTACAGCTGACAATTAATAGAGCGGATAAAATAATTAAGTAGCTTTTTTTCATGATTATCTTTTAACCTGACTTATGCAATCGTTTTCGTTTATAAAATTTATGACTTCTTGAAAATTCAATTCGTTTTAACTCGTTCTTAGAGCGTTACGTGATTTTACTTTTTACGAAAGTGAATCGCGAATTAAATATCGTTTTGGAATCATTTTGGTTTTTAATTGGAAAGAAAAAAACAAGCTGAATTCACTGCATAAATTTTCATAAATTTAACCGAAATTGAAATTAAATTAGACGGACGACACGTTAACTCTCCTAAACATCACAAAAGATTTTTTTAATGAACTATAAATCCAGCCATCTCTATAAAATATCGTTTTGGCATCACATTATTTTTTGGTCTGTTTATTTTTTATTTAACACTTTTAGATGGGGAAGTTACTTTGATGATTACGTGTATTCGTTAAAAACAAACCTGCTCGGATTTCCAATTCACATCACCTTATGTTATTTTAACATTTACTTTTTGATGCCCGTATTTCTATTCAAAAAGAAATACATTTCCTTCGTTATTTTAATTCTGTCCGCCATTTTTTTAATGGTGCTCGCCAAATTCAATCTCACTTATTTTTTAATAAGTAATGAGGTTTGGCCAGAAGGCCCTAACCCCATCAATAACCTGACACTCAATTACGTAATTGATATGATGATTGGCGAGTTGTATGTGATTACGTTTGTAACGGCCATAAAAGTAACCTTAGATTTTTTGAAGGAACACAAGCGGGTTGCCGATTTGGAAAAGGCACAATTAGAAACCGAATTACTGTTTTTAAAATCGCAGATTTCACCGCATTTTTTCTTTAACACGTTGAATAACATCCATTCTTTAGCGTTAGAAAAATCCAATAAAACACCGAAAATTATTTTAAGGCTTTCGGAGTTAATGCGCTACCTACTTTACGAGACAAAGCACGAACGGCAATCCTTACAAAATGAAATTCTTTGCATTCAGAATTACCTCGACTTGGAAAAAATCAGGCATGATGAGTTACTCAGAGTGAACATGTCCATTTCTGGAGATATCCAAGATAAATCTATAGCTCCTATTTTGCTACTGACCTTTGTGGAGAATGCGTTTAAGCACGGTGTGAGCAAGAATATTGGTTTTGTAAAAGTGGACATTGAAATTAATGTGGAAGGTGATTTTCTCTATTTTACCGTCACCAATCCGTTACCTTCTGAAAACACATTACCACACAAGTTTGATCAATCTAGTGGAATTGGTTTAGAGAACGTAAAAAAAAGATTAAGTTTAGGGTATGATAAGAATGATTATGAGCTCACGATTAAAAACGATGAACACTTGTTTACGATCCATCTCAAGATCAAGGTGACTTAATGCAGCTTTAGTCGCGCTCATAAATGCTATGATATATAGAAAGCTATGAAAATAAAATGTTTGATTATTGATGATGAACCATTGGCTATCAATGTAATAAAAAATTATTTACAGAAAATTGAGGATATAGAATTGGTGAACTCCTTCAATAATGCGATTGATGGACTAAATTATTTAAAGCACCATAAAGTAGATGTCATTTTCTTAGACATTGGCATGCCAGTTCTGGATGGCCTTAGCTTTATTAAAAGCTTAGAAGAACCACCTTTGATTATTGTGACCACCGCTTATACTGAATATGCGGTAGAAACTTATGCTTTAGATGTGCTTGACTATCTTGTAAAACCTATTGAGTTTCCAAGATTCATGAATGCGCTGAATAAGGTTTACAGACGCTTACAATTACATCAACCTGCTACCGATCTCAGTCATACTCGTCCGTATGTGTTCATCAAAATCGACAAGAAAAAAATGAAAAAAGTGTTTTTAGATGAGATTTTGGTGATTGAAAGCCAAAAGGATTATCTAAAAATCAACACGACAAATGGCCGATTCATGATCCATAGTACATTATCGGACTTCACCGATTTACTACCTGTGTCAGACTTTATCAGGATTCATAGATCGTACACTGTCTCCATCAGTCAAATTGACTCTGTGGAAGGCAACAGCGTTGAAATTGATGGCATGAGATACAGTATTGGACGTTCTTATATTGACGAGGTAAAAGCCAAAATTCTAAACTCCGCTATTTAATTTTTAGTTTCAGGAAGCCTAAAGACTACTTCGCTTTTAGCATCAACAACGACTTATTCCGAATTGAAATTTTATAAATTAAAAAAGGGAGAACTTGTAAAGTTCTCCCTTTTTTCGACTAAACATTAAATGAAAACGAAATACTAATTTTTAGTTCTTTTTAGCCCACCATAATGGTGTAGAAACCTCATCAGGACCGCCTAATTTATCAACAGCTTGTCCATATCCAGTTGGAATATTACTTCCAAAGTTAGATGGGTATTTTAAACGCTGTCCATAGAATTTAACGCTATTGGTCAGGTAATTTCCAGGTGTTAATTCTGGCATATTGGTTAAAGGTGTTTCAATTGCTGGATTTTCAAAGAATGGTAACCCAAGTCTTCTGTGGTCACTCCAAGTTTCCAATGGCAACCATGGCGTTTGAGCAATGAACTTTTGAGTAATAATCTTAGTTAACAGATCATTCTTTACTGTTCCATTCTTATAAATAGTGTTTTCAGGATACTTTAAAGTATGTGTTCCTGTAGCACCAGTATAACCATCTTTGTAAGTCATAGTCACTGTTGCAGGTGGCTCAGTAGTATGTGTCCAACTTACTGACGTCCCTACTCTGTTATAATCTTGCGAAGTAAGATAAGTGTCTAATTGAGCAGACACGCCATTGTAAGCAAAACTATCAGCAATACCTTGCTCATAAGCTACTTGACCGCTCATTGGAACATTCCAACCTCTTACTGCTGCTTCAGCAATTAAGAAATAAGATTCCCATGATGCGAAAAAGATTCTAGCACTACTGCTATTTCTGTATTTATTGGCCAAACGTGGTAAAGTTCCTGTGTAACCGTATACTTTATTCTTAGCACCTTTAGTTCCCCAGTTACCTCCTGCGTAAGCATTCCATGTAAAAGCGGCATCTATTTCTTTAACCACATTATCAGAACCGTCTACAAGAGTTCTTTTAGTAGTTCTGGCACCATTGGTCCAAGATGGGTAAGAGTTGAATTCAGGATCATTAAAATCTCCAGGAATTACAAATAAATCATAGGCTCTTGGATCGATTTTGTTATGCAAACCATCAAAAAAGAACCCTGCAGATGGATCATTCGTCATGGTTGTAAAATGGTCAGCAAACTTAAGCCCCATATAATTTGCTGGCTTAATGTATTGTTGTTTATCAGCCGATAAAACAGCTGAAGATGGTACACCACCTAAACCAATCATTAGGTTGTTAAGTGTTGCAGATACTTCATGATCCCACCATTCTCTTGTCATCACACCAGTGTAGTCATTCCATCCTGGAATTTCTTTCACTTTGAAATTATCAGCTGCTACTTTAATAAAGTCATCAGCTACTGCACTTTCAAACTCTGTTCTTGCTTTTTCTGCATCAACTTCAGACAAACGCATCGCTAAACGCATTCTTAAAGAGTTTCCGTATTTTTTCCATTTCGCATAATCATACCCATAAGCTGGATCTAATTTTTTTAATGCGTCATCAGGATTTGAAATATCAAGATTTAGTGCATTTGTAGCTTCTTTTAACTCTTGAAGCATGTAATAGTACACATCCTTTACTTCACTGTATTGTGGATTTTCACCTTGGAAACCATCAATTGGAATTGGTCCAAAGTTATCAGTCATTTCGCTCATCACATAGGCGCGCCAAATTCTTGCCACTTCCTTAAGATTTGGAGTGTGCTCTCTATATTTGCCAGATGCGATTTGATTTTCAGCTACTTTTATCCCAGCATTGATATTTCTTAACCAAGAGGATACATAACCATTAAAATAATCACTTGTCCAACCATCATTTTGACTGCCTTCAGATAGCGTTCCAACTCTAGTCATTCTACCAGCATCATCCCAATACAAAACGAATACACGCTCTGAGATATGTGGATTTTGTTGCGCTCCTCCAATAGAACTATTGATAAAATATTCTATCTGTACCTGCTCTTCATTTGCCGCGACCGGGTTGACGTTTATTTCTTCAAACTCAGAACATGATAGAAATGCCATTAGCACTCCACCCATCAAGCCTGCTTTTTTTAATATTTTCTTCATAATTTATTCATTTAAAATTTAGAAACTTAACGATACATTTAAAAACACACTACTTGTAGTAGGTGATGATAGGTATTCAAAACCTGTTGCATTGGTTGATGTTGCAAAAACAGATTCTGGATCAATACCGTTCAAGTTGTTTTTTATCATCCATACGTTATTAGCCGAAAGACCAACTTTAGCACTTTGAAGTCCTGTATTACCTAACCATGATGATGGCAGTGTATAGTTTAAGTTAATATTTCTTAATCTTATGTTTGTAGCATCATAGATGTTTGCTTCATTGATACCCAAGTTTCCTGATCTTCCTGTAATTTGCTCCCAGTAACGTTGTGGAGAAACTGCCGTTGTATTAGCTGTATATCCTCCATTTCCATCACTTACAACACCATCTACAATAATATCATTACGCTCTCCATTAACCACTGTAACGGCTGCATTTCCTGAACGTTGTAAAGCGTGGTTTGAACCTGAGAATATTTCTCCACCTAAACGTGCATCAATCAATACTCCTAAAGATAAGTTTTTGTAGGTAAACGTATTTGAGAAACCAACCATAGCATCAGGCTGTTGTTCACCTAATTTGAATTTTTCACTGCTGGCAGTAGGTATTCCGTCGCCATCTACAATAATTTTACCAAAATTAGGACTAGTTTCATCTTGAACTCTTGAGAATCTTGTTCCCCAAATTTCACCGTAACCACCACCTTCAACAGCTAGAACAGATAAATTGTCAAAACCTCCTAAACCGTATTGTGTAACATCTTCAGACAAACGCTCAATAGTGTTGTCGTTTTTAGAATAGTTGATGCTTGATTCCCAATTGAAGCCTTCTGGATTGTGAATGATTTTTCCGCGAAGTGCCAATTCAAAACCTTTATTTTGAACATCACCTGCGTTTACTTTCTTAGAGTTATAACCACTTAATGGATCTAGAGGCAATGAGATTAATTGGTTGGTAGCGTTAGATTGGTACCAAGCAAAATCCAATGCCAAACGGTTATTAAAGAATCGTCCTTCAAACCCAATCTCTTTAGATTTGATCAACTCACTTCTTAAATCTGGATTGTATAGCGTATTATTAGTTCCTGCAGTAGTATTTCCATTAGGATCAGAACCTATAGAATAGAAATTATATAATTCATAAGGTCCTAAATCATTACCTACAGTTGCATAAGATGCTCTAATTTTACCAAAGCTTATCCAGCTTGGTAATTCTGAGCCACCTTTAGTTAACATTTCTGTAAATACAAATGATGTACTAACTGATGGATAAAAGAATGATCTGTTGTCTTTACTTAAAGTTGAAGACCAGTCGTTACGTCCTGTAAAATCCACAAATAAGAATCCGTCATAATTAACTTGGAAGGTTCCGTAAAGAGAGTTTGTTCTTCTTTCTGATGAACCTTGGTTTACACCTGGGCTGTTCACACCGTTATTCAATGAGAATAAGTTAGGCACCACAAGCTCTCCTGAACTACCGCTGATATTGTTAGATCTTCTTGCCATTAAATTTCCACCAAGAGTAATCGCACCACCAAATTTACCAACAACGTCATCCTGACTTGCCAATACTAAGAAGCTGTAGTTTGTTTCAATAAAAGAATCTTTACCAAAATCATATCTACCTGTGTTATTACCTGGGCTACCAGAATATAATTTAGATTCTGAAGTTGTCGTATATAAATCTGCTCCAGCTTTAATTTCAGAACTTAACCAATCATTGAATTCATATTTCAAAGATCCATTTAATAAGAAACGATCTCTTGCATCATCACTTAATCTGTTTTTAGCAGACCAATATGGGTTTTCTGCATTTTTATCAATAAACCATCTCATTTTTCCGAATTCATCTGAGTGGTTCTCAAATTGAGTCACATCTAAAGATACCGGTAAACGTGCAATGGTACCAAATGCGTTATTAACGTTACTACCATTTAAAGGTCTGTTTTCTGCTTTTGCATTAACATACTGTACTTTAACATCTGTAGTCCATCTCTTATCTTCACCAAATTTAGATACCGCTCTTGTCATTAAGTTCAAGCGCTCCAAAGTAGATCCAGGGATGTTACTATCATCATTTAAATAGTTAACTGAAGAGTAAAGTGACGTACCATCTGATACTTGTTGTTGAAATGAAAGGCTATAAGTTTGGTTAAAACCACCTTTATAGTAGTTCCCTAAATTGTCATAAGCACGTAAAGTAGTTTGCTCATTTTTCCAATCTGTTACCGTTTGTCCTTCAATTCTAGGACCCCAGCTTACTGTTGATTGAGCACCGTAAACACCTTCACTACCCTGTCCGAAAATTGTTTGAGTATCAGGCTCAATAAACAATCTTTCAAAACTAGTAGTTGCAGAGAATGTAATCCCTAAACCTTTTCTTGCTTTACCTGTTTTTGTTGTGATTAAGATAACACCGTTACCCGCACGAGAACCGTACAATGCCGCAGCAGATGCACCTTTTAAAACCGTCATGGTTTCAATATCGTCTGGATTTAAATCTCCAAGACCGTTACCCATATCTTGAGATGGGTTAAAGAAATCGGTATTGTCAGCACCAGTAAAGTTGTCCATAGGAATTCCGTCCACCACAATTAAAGGTTGATTATCTCCAGTAAGTGAACTGTTTCCTCTTAAAACAATTTTTGAGGAACTCGCAGGTCCATTACTACCTTTAATAACCTGAACACCCGCAATCTTACCTGATAAAGCATTGACTACGTTGGTTTCTCTGGCTTCTGTTAAGGCATCACCCTTAACTTCCTGAACCGCATATCCTAAAGATTTACGATCTCTTTTAATCCCAAGAGCGGTAACTACCACCTCATCCAACTGACTAACATCTTCTACAAGCGACACATTAATGGTGCTTTGCCCATTAACACGAATTTCTTGTGTTGCGAAACCGATGTAAGAAAATTGCAAAGTGCTTGCAGCATCGGATACTTCAATACTGTAATTACCATCAAAATCCGTTGTTACCCCTTTGGAAGTGCCTTTTACGATCACACTAACGCCCGGAAGTCCCAAATTACTTGCAGCATCTACAACAACTCCTTTTACCGTTGTTTGTGCTTGCATACCATAAGTGCAAAGAACGCCTAACACAAACAGTAAATTAAGTACCTTTTTTGTCATAATATTATTTTAAGATTAATTTAACAGAATAAATGAATAGAAAATATTCATCAATATTAAATTTTTTCGACTAATGACATTTTAATGCGGGAGTTCGGCGTTGTAGAACGCTTTTTAAGATAAATATTTTAGAAAAATCAAAAATATAGTGTGCTTACATTGTGATTTTGTCAGTCATAACCATATTTTTCTAATGATGTCACATTTAATATTTATTTAACACGCGTTGTAAATCCTACTGCACCAACACCAGTATTAGCATCTACAAGCCATGGCCCGCGATAAGGCATTTTAGTGTTTGGATATGTATCTCCTAAAAGATAGGTAAGAAGAGCACCTTTTTTAATGCGTTTTCCATTTAGGATGATGTGCAACTTTTTAGGGTTTTTAGAATGGACTTTCAACTCAGAAATTGAAGTAATTTTTTTAGAATTGATTGCAAATAATTGATCTTTTACGGAATAAACATGACCGTCCACTTTTAAGTCTGGCTGAATGGCTATAGGCTTGTCAAATTCGATAATTAGGGATTTAGCCGATTCTCGTGTTGCGCTCACTAATTGCGGCGCTTGATAGTCTACGGTGCCGTTATAAAAATCGTATATCGCCAAATTTGAAATCCAATCCGCCAACACCTCATAACCATGCGCGTGGTAATGGCAGCCGTCTGACAAAAAATAATTGCCATCAAATAAAGGATTTTCTGGGAATCCATGACGCGTAATGATTTTCACTTCTGAATGTTCTTCAGCAAATTGTCGTTGTGCTTCTCTCACCGTTTGATGCCCGCTTGATACGCTACATCCTGGCGGGGTTTGAACCACGTAAAATTTTTCAAATGTATAATCTGATTTGAGATTTTCATACAATTGATAAAGTGCGTTTTTATAATCAGACACCGAATCGCCCGCGTTACTTTCACCTTGATTCCAAATAAATGCTTTGATGTAGTGCTTTAGTCCCGATGCGTCTAATTTGTGTTGCAATCGCCCGTAAGCTGCATTTAAACCATAATCGTTTTTTTGATAGGATGCAATGGCACCACCTCCGCCTGCACCGTTAATGATGGCGATGGGCACATTTTGAGAAGCTACTAAATTCAGACCAATATTCGAACCCAACACGCCCACCATGCCGTTGCCAACACGCTCTCCTTTCCCAACAATATCTGGTGCTTTCCCACTGGCTATATACCAGTCTGAGTTTTCAGCTTCAGGATAGATGGCTGGACTATTGTACAAATGCATGGCACCAATGGTTCGCACCCATTGTGCATTTGAAGACAAACTTTCTTGATTATACACATTATCATAATCTATAGCCCAAGCGTTAGATTGGCCACTTAACACGTACACATCACCAGCAGTGATATGCGTGGCTTTTTTAATCAGATAATCTTCATTTTCATGCTTAGCGAAGAGTTCAATGGTATAATTGTGTTTTAGGGCTTCAATTTTTAAAGGAAGTGAAAAAGCACCATTTACACCCATGGCATGCTTCGTAATAATTCCCTTATCACGATGTACTTTTATAAGGATACTATCCACGCTACTGTCGGCAATACCAGAAACAGTTATCGTGGCGTTGTTAGTCGCATCTCTTGCATAGAGCTGATTGTCTTTGGGGAATTCAGTTACGGAAACCTTTGGCTCCGTATTAAAAACAGCTCTGAATTTTAAATCGTCCACCTCCTTAACAGCACCATTTTCTAAATGTATTGGCACACAGGTGAACATCCACTTCCATGAATTCTTATCTTGAGGAATTTTTAAAAGCACTTTATTCCATCCTTTTTTAAGGGCGATTTTAGTAGGTGCTCTAAAGAAATAATCTTCGTCTATAAATGGGATTTCGTCAGTTCGGGTACCTAAATTAGGTTGCTTCCAAACGGGCGGCGCTATTTCTGTTCCATTCACCCAAATTTTAGGATTGGTGGTATGCCATTGCCCCTGATCAGGAAATGGGCCTACACGTCTTCCGCCGGAGCGCGACCAACCCTGAAACCCTAACCAGAAATCCTGTACCCGATCGTCAGGCGCATAAATCTCCGTATAGGCATAATAGGTTCCTGTTTGGTCAGTAGTTAAAGCTGGAAATCCGAAAAAATGTTTAAAATGCGTCGTCCCACCAACGATAGGTTGTGACCATTTATAATCTTTTCTGTCTATTTTATATAAAGCGACCAAGGAATCCTCAACTGGGAATCGCAGGTTCACATCGCCATTATGTTTAAACGGCCCGATGACGTTCCATTCAAAGCTCGTTTGACGTACATATTGAAATTCTTTTCCATTAAAGAATAGGTCCCGGTGAGTGACGACTTTGTCTTCAAACGCTATAAATTCCTTTAATTCTTTTGAACCGACTGGTGGCAACTTCGCCCAATATTCGAGCTTATTTTCTGCGCGTCCTTTCCAAATCGCATCCGCATAAAACACGATGGATGGATAAATCGGATTTTGAATTAATATATCGCGCTCCTTGGCCACATTATTATCGGGCCACGCTGCTAAAATGCCGCCCAAGGCTAGAGCATCACTTTGTGGTTGACGCGTAGGCTGTTGAAAAAACACCCGCGCCATTCCCGCAAAAGGATCTAAATGATTGATATAATTGGCGCGCGAATCTATAAAACGATGTCCTTTACGTGGCGAGTGCTGTGCCCATAACTGATTGATGGAAGTGGAATCGTCTTCAATTTCAATGCCTTCTTT
Organism: uncultured Gelidibacter sp.; assembly: GCF_947500795.1. Taxonomy (GTDB): domain Bacteria; phylum Bacteroidota; class Bacteroidia; order Flavobacteriales; family Flavobacteriaceae; genus Gelidibacter. The sequence continues at coordinate 50,936 of NZ_CANMTE010000007.1, forward strand.
CCAAACAATAAGCTCTCTGTTTTTAGATTTGACACGATCCATGATGGTTTTGATAAACCCGTCTGGAACATATTCTTCCTTATTTCTAACTTCATCCGTACCAATATGAATGTACGGCATCTCATCAGCGCTTGCCAAACCCATCAATTCATCAAACAAGTCCAATAAAACAGGGAGCGCCCGCTCATCTTTCATGTTTTCAAAACCCATCGCGTTTCTAAAAGCACGCGAATGTCCTGGAATATCAAATTCCGGAATCACGGTAATATGCCGTGCTTTACAAAATGCCAAAATCTCCTTAAAATCGTCTTGGGTGTAGAACTTTCCTTTCCCTCGTGACGTAGCGTCTTCATTCTGCAATTGCGGATACAACTTACTCTCAAGTCGCCACCCTGGATCGTCAGTTAAATGCCAATGGAATACATTGTATTTGTATTGGGACAAAACTTCCAACTGCTCTTTTAATTGGGCGACCGATTGGAAATTTCGGCCGGTATCGTGCATAAATCCTCTGATTTTAAATGCTGGCCAATCGGTGATTTGCAATTGTGGGATGACACCATAATCGTTCTGCTGTCTGAACACTTGTTGCAATGTTTTTATAGCATAATACGCGCCTTTTGCAGTGGTGGCCCATATTTTTATCTCAGAATCGAGTTGTATCTTATAGGCTTCTTCAGCATTATGAACCGGAATATGCTCCTGGATCATCTGGATTTTTAAACCGTCCGACGCTTCTGAAATACCATTGTTTTGGAAAAACGATTTCAATTGATTAGACTCACTGACAAAATCAGTTTTTACAATTTGAAAGGTCTTAAAGCTCACTTCACTCTTTCCGTATTCAATTTCCTGAGGTGTTGGTATGATGGGATACTTCTTCTCTAGAATATTTTTTTGAGTGGTACCAGCATAAACCTGGATCATCCCTATAAGGATGAATGCCACAATGCACCCAATATTTTTATAAGATAGATTCATTATTTTTTTATTTTGACAATCGGTAGACAATCACATCTCGAGATGGCACCTCAATAGATAATTTCGAACTTGTATTGCCCATCATTTTGTCTTCCCATAAATCTTTAATTTGGTATACGTTCTCTGCTGAAAAATCTTTGATGTTGATTTTTGTCCAATCCACTTCATAGGTTTTAGTAGCGATGTCTCGATTAAAGAAGCAAATGGCAATGTCGCCGTTAGAAAGCGGTTTTTGCCAAATTTCAAAATTTCCAAGATCAACAATTTTAAACCCTTGTTTTCCCAACACATCCTGATTGACTTCTAATAATCCTTTATGGGTTAAAATATGCTGATCCGTAGCATTCATAGTGCGTAAATCGTTGCCTGCCATTAAAGGTGCTGCCAACATACACCACATGCTAAAATGTGCTCTTGCTTCGTTTTCAGGCATCCCATTGTTGCCCACAGCCAACATATCCGGATCATTCCAATGTCCCGGTCCCGCATATTTTTCTAAGCCAACTTGCATGTCAACCAAGTCAGACCATCCAATCAAATTACCCCAAATATTGCCGTCATAGCGGCCATTCATATCAATATCTAAGGTCGTGCGCCATAAGTGACCCACGTCCTTACCCCATTCCCATGGTTTGTTTTCACCCCATTCGCACAGGCTAAAAACAATAGGTCGGCCTGCTTTATATAGCGCGTCTCTCATAAGTGTATAGGATGCTATGGCATCTTGGCCTTCCGTAAAGCACCAATCGTATTTTAAATAATCAACACCCCACTTGGCATAGGTTTCTGCATCTTGCATTTCAAACCCTTTACTTCCAGGACGCCCAGCACAAGTTTTTGTACCCGCATCAGAATAGATGCCGAATTTCAAGCCTTTAGAATGCACATAATCAGCCAAACTTTTAATCCCTGATGGAAATTTCTCCTTATCAACAATGATATAGCCGTTATCATCACGACCTATCTGCCAACAATCGTCAATAACAATGTATTCATACCCAGCGCCCTTAAGCCCCTTTTCAACCATAGCATCAGCCATCTCCTTAATGACGGTTTCATTGACACCCTCACATTCAAAACTGTTCCAACTATTCCAACCCATTGGTGGTGTTTGTGCTAAATTTTCGAATTTTTGTGCCGTACTTTTGGTGGCGAAACCAAAGGCTAAAACGATTAAAAGAAACTTGATTTTCATGGTTATATATTTTTTTTAATTTGAAAATGTGGATGCTGGCAATCCGGCATCATTGACTAAATTTCCGTTGGAAAAGGAACTATACACATACCTTACAAAGCGAGGGGTTTCAATTTCCGGGGACCAAATTTGCAAGACGTCATTCACGATTTTACTGTGTGCAGGAACAAATGTCTTGTCCGGTCCCGCAATATAAATATCATTCACAGAAGCGTTTCCTGGTGTTTTCAAACCTTGTCCGTGTTTAAAATGGACTTCCAACCTATTCTTGTTGACGTTTACAAAGTCTAAAAGTGGTCCGGAGAAAGAATTCTCAACACCATAAGTTTTATGAAGTGCTATTTTAGAAAGTCGCTCGCCCACAACCCATTTCTGTTTTGGATGCACATCAGTTTCATGGCCCACATCCAAACTGACCGCCATACCTGTATTTGGAATTTCCAATAATCGGCGTTGCGAATCCCTAAACTCTCCCCAATTTGGACGATTGATACTGCTCAACTGCACATAATAAAAAGGCAATTCTGGAGTCTTGAAATGGCTACGCCAATCGTCCACCAACAGTTTAAATAGTTTCGAATGCAAGTTGACATGCTCGGTATTTGATTCGCCTTGGTACCAGATGACGCCTTTTATTTTGTAATCTCTGATGGGCATCACGCCTCCATCAAAGAGCATTGTTGGATGATAGGGATGTCTTGCCCTAATCCCATTCTTAGAAAGGCCTTTCATATTTAAAGCCGCACGCTCTGCCACCCAAGTATCAACTTTAGGATGCAAGTGGGTATCATTAAGCAAACTCACGGTCTCAGGATGCTGTTCCATCGACTCCCTGCTGATCCAACTTTGAATGGGCGCTCCACCCACAGCATTGTTAATGATTCCAACAGGAACCCCTAATTGCTTTTGAAGTTTATAGGCGAAGGCATAGGCTACTGCGGAAAAATCGTTTAGGTTTTCGGTTGTCGATGGAATCCATCCAGAGTTTTTGAAATACGAGTTGGCATTACATTCTTTAAGTTCAGCTTCTGTGTATGGTTTGTTAGACAATACTTTTCCGTCCATTGAGAATAGAAACACTTGCGGATTAAGGGAATCTTTTAAAACGGTCGCCGCATGTTCCATCTCACGGACTTTAAAGTCCATGTTAGACTGCCCTGAAGCCAACCAAACCTCACCTATATACACCGACTTTATTTCAATAGAATTTTCAGCCGTTGCAAACTTTAAGGCATAAGGACCGCCTGCTGGCATTGGAGGAAAAGTGACCTGCCATTTGCCATGCACATCAGCTTTTGCTGTTTTCGAAACGTTGTTAAATCGAACAGTAATAGTTTCATCAGCATTAGCTGTACCATTAAAACTAATCGGTTCATTACGTTGCAATACCATATTCTCGCCGTAGAGCACAGGGAGTTTTAATCCGCCGTAATCCCCAGTAAGAGCAGCATACACTTTATCGGCGATAACTGTTGCACCTTCTTTGGTGGGATGTAAATTATCAGGAAAGTATTCAGGAAATCTATAAAGTGGCTCGTGCAAATCGATGACTTGTACTGCTGCTTTCTCGGCAATGCCTTCTATTTTTACTTGGATTTCCTTAAAACTTTCGCGCATGCCTTCTTCAAACCAATGGTGTCCAGAAAACGTGGGCGTCATTTTGCAAATCATAACTTCAGGCTTTGATGGCAGATTTTTGTAGAGTGCAATCATTTCCAAATAATCCTGTTCAAATTCGGCGTGGTGGTCTGGCCAGTTATTATTGCCTTGATCGTTCAGGCCTAAATGAATGATGACAATGTTAGGCCCAAAATCTTGTGACGCTTTAAATTGGGACGTTTTCCAATAAGGTTTATGTCCGTTTTTAAGCATAGTCGCCCCGGAATATCCAAAGTTTCCCACCTCGTAATTTGCGCCTAAACGCTCTTGCAGTTGTTGCGGATAGGAATTTTCTTCACGATCCTCAATTCCTGCCCCGAAGGTCACACTATCCCCCACACAGGCAACTTTTATGGTTTGGGAATTTAATAGGAAAGAAGAACACAACATTAAACTCAGTAAAATTATGCGGTAATTATTTGAAGACTTTTTCATCATAAATAAGTTATAGCGATCCAACAATCCAAAGTACAACATACGGCGAAATAAGTGTGGTCAGAATTCCATTGACACACATGGCCAATCCACTATACGCGCCGGGTAAAGGTCCGATTTCAATAGCACGCGCAGTACCGATACCATGTGCTGCGGTCCCGAGCGCCGTTCCTACAGCGGTCTGGCTTTTGATGCCTATTAACCTCAAAAATCCCGATCCAAAGGCATTTCCAAAAACCCCTACCGCAATCACAACACCTGCCGTTAAGGAAGGAATTCCTTCAGTGATTTTGGTGATTTCAATCGCTATTGGCGTGGTGACTGACATGGACACAAGTGACCTGATGAGCACATCAGGAGCATGCATCGCAATAGAAATTAAGGATACCGAAGCAATACTGATGATACCGCCACAACCTACGGCCAATAAAAAAGGGTAAATGTTATGTTCGATCAGTTGGTATTTTTCATAAAAGAGAACACCAAGCGCTACAATGGCTGGTCCCAGAAAAAAACTCAAATATTGTCCGCCTTTATTATAATCCTCAAAAGGGATATCAAAAACTACCAAAAACAGAATAATGAGTGTAATGGCTACTAAAACAGGATTAAATAAAACGAATTTTATTTTGGACCGTAAAGCTCGCGCAGCAAAAAAAACCACGACGGTAAGAAGAATGCCAAAAACGGGAAGCTGATAGAAGTCAATCATGTTTTTCCAGTTTTTGTTGTACGAACGCTGTAATGTAGAGGGTGAGTAGCGTCGTGACAACTGCAATAACAGATAGAATCATCCAGTAAGCACTTATAAAATCAAAGTACGACATGAGTCCAACGCCATAAGGCACAAAAAACAGTACCATGTACTTCAATAGTTGATCTGAAGCCGGTTTCACGTCTTTCAGCTGGATCAACTTTAATTTTAAAGCGCTGAAAATTAAAATCATCCCCAAGATATTCCCAGGAATTGGAACATCTGACACGTAGCGAATCAACTCTCCTATCCCGAGGAATAAAAAAATCCAGAGGAATGCTTTGAGCATTTGTAATCGACTACGGAGTGGACTCATTAATTTTCAGCGCTATGAGAAAAAAGGTTATTTTTTCTTAGGTTTTTGATAGGTGTCTGCACCATCAGTCAACCAATTTAGTGAAAAACTCACAAATGGATTCTTAGTATAGTTATCTTGTTCAAAGAACAATCCGATATCACCATTATCAAGAATTGTCATCTCTGAATATGCAGAAGACCCTTCATAAATAGTTTTTCCTTCTGACCAGGTTTTTCCTTCGTCATAACTGATACGCACGGTCATATTAACACGTCCTTTTTCAGATTTCGCATTTGAAAAAAGTAGTCTGTTCTTTTTGTAACCATCTTCAATTGACGTATAGCGAATGATGCTGGCATTACATCCTGGATCAATCAACTCTGGCGCAGGAACGGTAGTCCATGATTTTCCTTCATCTGTAGAGGTGTGCACGTAACGTAAGCCTTTGCCATTAACACGAGCGTTGATCATTAAGGTACCATCAGCAAGCTCAATCACTTTGGATTCGTCAGCTGGTTGAATTGGCGTGTCTATAAAATACCAAGTTTTACCGTGGTCATCACTACCAAACAAGTGTAGGCCACTATTCAAATTCACCATGGTATGCAATAATTTGCCTGAGCGGGTTTGGATACCTCTTCCTGAAGTGATGAATTTAAAATCTTTGTGCCATTCTGATTTCGCGATTTGTGAGGTAATATCTACCGGTTTACTCCAGGTTTTACCGTTATCAGAACTCTTCACATAATGTAGGTAATAGATATCTTTTTCAGTATCCAAATTCATATAATTATAGAACATGAAAATCTCATTGGTTACGTGATCTACAATAAATGAAGGATCAGAAGCTGATTCACCATAAGGGAAATCGACTGCCGTTTCAATATCTGACCATGTTTTCCCATTATCAGCGCTTCGTCTGACAATAATATTAATGTCCTTACTGAATTTCAAATCGCCACAGCCAGGCACACGTTCATCAATTGCCGCAATCACATCGCCATTTGGGGCGGTAATAATGGCTGGAATACGGTAACACTCTACACCTTCAGTCATTGAAGTGTTGAACAAATCTTGAAATACGGGCGCACCATCATTTGTGCTCGTGTTTTGGGTTTTTACACCGCAATTAAAAAGGAATACTGGAATCAGTAATGCAATTAGTTTTCTCATGGTTAAAAATGTATTATTTATTATTCTCTTATTATCGGATATAGAATTAAGACTGCTTCGCTGTTAGAATTAAGAATCAAGACTTAATTAGGACTTTAATAATAGACAATCTGTGTTTAAAATAGATTTGCCCAATTATTCTCATACTTTTTTTTCAAATGAATACATTCATTTTGAAGCTCTCGAATCAGTCCCTATCTGTTTTGACAGTCTTTATTCGTACATATTATGCACATTCGCGTGATGTAATTCTTCAAAAAAATCAGCGATGTTGCTTACTACAGCGTCTAAAAATGCTTTGCCTTTTTCTGCAGTCGCTTTTATCGGATTACCCACACCGGTATCTTCAGTTACCTGTGTCCATTGACGTTGCGAGCTCACCCAACCTTCTCTAAGGCCTTTAATTTTAAATTGTTTGGCACTTCCACTTCCTGCTTGCTCAAGTGGTAATACCAAATTTGGCACAATATGCATCACTGCAGAAGTCTCCAACTCGCCGGCATGATCTCCAGGTTCATCAAAATAGTCTTTAGCATTGGCTGCCTGAAACCAGTTTAGGGCACAGACAAACACGTTTGGAAATTCTATGCTCAGTTCGCGAATCATCTGCTTAAAATTATTGCCGCCGTGTGCATTGACGATCACTAATTTTTGAATGTTTTGACCATCCAACACCTCAACCACATCTCTCAAAACAGCATATTGTGTGCTTGGATTCATATTGATACATAACGAAATGTCCATCTGACCTGTATTCACTCCAAAAGGAATGGTTGGCAACACCACCACCTTCGCACCCTTATTCCAGGCTTGTTCCGCAGCAGCGATAGCCACATATTCTGCTTGAATATTATCAGTGGCATACGGCAGGTGGTAATTATGGGCTTCCGTAGCGCCCCATGGCAAAATAGCTACCGTATAATTGGTGTCTTTAACTGACTTCCAATTGGTTTCTGCCAACACATAAGGTCGTATAGCGTTCGTCATCGTATTATTTCTTTTGTTCTATTTTTTCGAACGATTTCCAACATTGGTACATCGCTCTTGGCACATGGAAACATCCTTTCCATTTGCCACCTTTTAAATCTAATAACACCTCGCCTTGGCGGTTCAAATAACCATACCATTCGCCATTTTCAGGATCTGAGAAATGAGACCACGCATACTCGTGAACCTTTTCATACCAATCCATCAATTCTTTTCTCCCTGTGTGTTCATACGCTTTAGATAATGCGACCAAAGCTTCTAAGTGTACCCACCATAGTTTTTGATCCCACTCCAACTGTTGTGGCGGTTTGTTCATGACGTCCATAAAGTATAGGATTCCGCCATACTTTTTATCCCATCCGTAGTCCAAAATTCTTAGGATGGTATCCGCAGCTTTATTGATCAATTCCTTATCATTTCTTCTCACCCCAATATCAATCATAAACCACATGGCTTCAATACCGTGACCCGGATTTATAAGTCGGCCGTTATAACTATCCTCATGCGTGCCATCAGGACGGACAAATTCGTACACAAGTCCGGATTCTTTATCTAAAAACACATTCATGACTTCATTGATACTGAAATCGATGGTTTTGTTCACTTCCTCTTCATCCAAAACCCCTTCCAATTCCAACACTAAGTTGGACAAAATCATTGGCAAGGAAAAACTTTTCAACGGGCGCTCACTGGTCGTTTTCTCGTAACTCCCTTTTGGATTGTCTTTCTTTTTAAGAATATTCAAATAGGTTTGCTTGGCGAGTTGTTTAATTTCTTCATCACCAGATGCCATAGCGTATTGACTAAAAGCCATCGCTGCAAAACAATCTGAAAAAATATTATACGGCTGTACTAACGGATTTCCTTCTTTGGTTGTCGAGAAATAGAAATTGCCATCTTTATCCATACCGTGTTTAATGATAAAGTCAATACCATGTTTGGCTAACTTCAACCAGTTTTCATTTTTTTCGACAGTATTGTAAAGCATAGAAAAGGTCCACGCTTGACGACCTTGAAGCCACATAAATTTATCCGTATCATAAACTTTACCTGTTTTATCCAAACATGTAAAATAACCACCATGCTCTGTATCAATCGAGTGTTGTTCCCAAAAAGGGATGACATCATTCAACAAAGTGTTTTTATAAAGTGTTGTATAGTTCATTGTATTATATTTATGGAAAAATAAAAGCCCGATAAAAGTCCAAAAAAATTGTTATATTCGTGTATATGTAATACATAATACAAACTTAGCAAATTTAGATTGATAAATTACATTTGCACAAATTAAAATTCAATGAAAAATCGCATTGCCATAAAGCCCTTAACTAATTTAAGCCTAGTAGATAAGGTAGAAATAAGTATTACAGAATATATTAAAAATAATAAGCTTCAGGTTGGTGATGCGATCCCAAAAGAAACGGAGTTTGCTGAGACTTTGGGGGTGAGTAGAACGGTGATTAGAGAAGCCCTTACCCGATTGCGCACGATTGGCATTATCGATTCAAAAAAACATAAAGGCATGGTTTTAAGCCAGCCGGACTTTATTTTGAATTTTGAGAAAGTGATGAGCCTTAACTTAATGGGCGATGAAGCTTTAAAGGATATTTTTGAAATGCGTTTGATTCTAGAAATGGGGATGGTCGATTTAGTGTTCGCCAGAAAAACAGCCGAAGACTTGGAAGAGTTGACCAAAATAGTAGATAGAATGGAGAAAAAGTCTCCCCATTCGAGTGTTTTTAGTTTGAAAAATGAGGTGGCATTTCACGGAAAACTTTACGAAATGTCAGGCAACAGAACTTTGCAACGCGTACAAAATATTTTGTTACCGGTGTTTCAATACGTGCATGACCACAAATTATCAGATGCCAAAACCTATAAGTATTCCAAGAAATTCGTCACGCATCGCGATCTTTTAAATTACCTAAAGGATGACGACATTAAAAAATTCAGAAAAGGATTGGCGCAGCATTTAGAACCTCATTTTGAGAGAGTCCTTATGAATTCTGAATTTTAACTTTAACCACTACTTTTTTCACGTTTGATGGAGCTCCAGTAGTCACTTCGGGCATGTGGATATCGTCTGGAAAGAAGATGGCATACATTCCTGCTTTAACCGTGATAATGTCATAAGGCTCCTCAAATAGCATGTAATCATCTTCTGGATCATAGGCTTTTTTAGGGTCTTGTCCTGATTTCATAGTGACGCCCATATGCTCAACACCTTCAATTACATATTGTACATCAATATATTTGATGTGAGACTCCATAAGTTGATCTTCAATTGGCTTTGTTGGGTATTCCTTTAAAATAGCAAAGACAGCATCGCCATCAATCTCATGTTTGCCTACTGGCAAGGCATCAAAATTGGTGTTTTTAATATACGCTAACGCCTTATCAATCCCTTTGTGAAGGCCTTTGTATAGGCCTATGTTTTCAATTTTATCTACAATCATATTAAATCTGTTTTAAACATAAAAAAACCAAGTTCAAAAGTAAATTCAAACTTGGTTTCTTTCAAAATTAATTATTGCTATTAATTACTTAAATGTTCTAATAATCCGATACGCTCCAATTCTGCCCTGATTTCAACATAAACATCATCAGAAAGCGTGGCATGTGGAAATCTGCTTGGTCCACAATCGATGCCCAAAGTCTTCATAAAGCCTTTAGCAACGCCGTTAAATCCACCGTAACCATCTAATATTTCAACAAATCGTATTGCTTTTGTTTGCAATGCAGCTGCTTCAGCCATTTTGCCTTCTTCAAACAAAGATTTTATTTTATAATATGCCGGTGCTAAATGGTTATAAGTACTTCCTACCCATCCATCAGCTCCTAATGGTAAACTTGAAAGAAAGATCTCATCAAATCCGAAAAGGATGTTGTATTTACCGCCTTCAAAATTCTTGCAATGCAAATAATCGATCAGGTTGTTATTGGTAAACTTGATGCCTTCTAAATTCGGGATTTCTTTAGAGGCCACTTTTAAGAACTCAGCCATGTTTAAATTGGCGCCACTCAACACTGGAATGTGGTAATAGTAAAACGGTAAATTAGGCGCACAAGCGGCAACTTCTTTACAATAGTGCACCAACTTATCAATACTATTTAATTTAAAATAGTAAGGCGCTAATACAGCAATGGCGTCTACTTTATCTGCAGCAAATGTCGCTAAGTCTTTTGCCACCTTCAAACTTGGATCTCCAACGTGGTCAATCAAATATAAATCTGACGATTTATGTTTAGCCCAAGCACTGGTTATTTCCTTGCGCTCTTCAGTAGATAAGGACACGAAGTCTCCTGTGGAGCCATTCATAAAAATTCCGGCTACTTTATTTTTAACCAAAAATTCTCCATAGGCCTTAATAACACTGGTATTTAATGAACCATCTTGGTGCATTGGCGCATAGGTAGCTGCTATTAAATTATTTATTTTCATATATGCTTTTTAACGAATAGTGTGAATTTTAATAAAAAGAGAGTTAAGATTTCAAACATAACTCTCCTTTTTGGCTAACTCAAACTTTACTCTAATTAATTGGTATAACCTGCTGTTTGCGTCAATAATGGATTTCTACCAATCATATCTTCTGTGATAGGCAATTCCAATTTGTACTCATCACCAGGGTTAAGGAAATCGATGTTATTGATAACATAACTGTTTCCTGCACGTCTTAAATCCCACCATCTTTTACCTTCACCAATAAACTCTTTGTAACGCTCATCTAAAATAGCATTCGTATTTTCTGCTTGAGAACCGTTAACATAGCCATGGATTAAAGGATTGTAATTAGATCCGTAAGCTCTTGCACGGATTTGGTTGATTTCTTCAGATGGATCTTCACCTAACAAGTTTTTCACTTCGGCCAACATTAATACCACGTCAGCATATCTGTATAAAGGCACGTCGTTTTCGAAAATACGCTCTGAACCAATAACTTTTCCTAAGAACTTATTGAAAATAGCTCCAAAATATTTAGACTCTGTATACGTTGGATATCCTAATCCAGCATTATCATCTTTATATAATCTGATAAAAGTCGCATCTTTTCTTTGGTCTTTATTATCATCCAATAGCATAAGCACTTCTTCTGAAGGACCATATCTATTTGCACCTGCAATAACAAAAGCACCCATGGACTCTCCCTGATCATTAAATTGAGGGTTAATCTCCGTAGATCTACCTGTTAAACTGTTGTAGAAGTTTTCAGCCTCATCTTGCTTATATTGAAAAGCAAAAATAAACTCATTATTTCCTTCATTGTCAACACCCCAAAGGCTGTTAACATTTGGCGCCAAGCTAACTCCTAAAGAAGAAATTTGTTGTAACGCAGTCTTAGCTTCAGTAAAATCTGCACTTCCGCCACCTAGTAAATTTCCAGACCAGATATAAGCATCACCTTTAAGTGCTAGTGTAGCCGCTTTAGACCAAAACACTCTGCTTCCTTCCCAATAGCTATTATCAGATCCAAAAGCGTTTAAAGACGCTGCAATATCCGATTTTATCAACGCCATAACCTCTGTTTTAGGAGATCTTGCTCTACTTAATCCTTCTGGATTAACTTCAGCCAAAGGCTCTAAAATAATTGGCACATCACCCCAAGTTTTCAATAACGTGTAGTAGTATAACGCTCTCAAACCATAAGCCTGACCCATTAAATGGTTTTTCTCTGCTGGATTAACAAACGTTACGTTTGGTGCATTCTTGATAAAATCATTAACTCTATGGATTCTAGTATACAATCCTGCCCAACCTCCAAATGGCGCTGTAGCAACTGTAATATTAGATTCGATTAAATTCTCACTGAAAGGTGATTCGAAGGTTCTTCCACCCCAAATATCACTTCTCATTTCTCCTAACTGCCAGAATGTTCCTGCTGTTCCTCTTAGATTGGCAAACATACCAGTATGGGCAGTTTTTACACCTTCTTCAGTATCCCAAAAACCTTGGGCTGTCAATTCGCTAGGACTTGTCAATTCTAGCTCGTTTTCACAAGCACTGAAAGTGACCAGAGCTATAAATATATAAATGTACTTTTTCATCTTCTAAAATTTAAAATGTTACGTTAAGACCTAATGTAATCGTTTTTGGCACTGGGAATGACCCATATTGAACCCCACCTTCTTCTGGTGTATCTCCACTCAGACTCTTAAAGTAATGCAAGTTTGATCCTGTTACGTAGATGCTTAATCTTTGGATAGCATCGTTAAAATATTTACTTGGCATGTTATAACTCAAGGTTACTTCACGTAATGCTAAATAATCTCCTTTTTCCCAGAATTTCTCGTTACCATAGTGCTGTAAGTCTGTTGCACCTTCTCCACCTCTCCAAACGTTTTTGGATCCGTTAACGAAAACGAAACGTGGCCAATCTGTATCAGTATTGTTTGGTGTCCAAGAATCAGCTACTTCAATTGGCTGTGCTAAGTTACCTTGCGTTTGACCATAACCTTTGTTTCTAATGTGGTTCCACACTAAATGTCCGGTTGCAAAATCAGTCTTCACAAATAAGTTGAAGTTTTTATAGGTCATACTTGTTGTTAAACCTCCAATGAAATCAGGAGTTGTACGTCCGATAACTTTTCTGTCTAAATGATTAATAACACCATCACCATTTTGATCTACCCACTTAACATCTCCAGCCCAACGTTTGTTACGGCTAGCACCTGGCATGTAATTGTCAGTAATTGCATTGTCAGCATCAGCTTCAGCTTGCGTTTTATAGATACCTGCTTGCTCAAAAGCAACCACTAAGTCATGACCTGAACGTTGGCCTTCTTGATAACCACCAACCCATTCTTCTTGTCCAGTTGATGCATTCCAAATCAATGTACCACCTTGTCTGTTTAAGTCGTTATCATTTTCAGGAAGTTTAACAACGTAGTTTTTGTTTGTTGTAAACGTCGCACCCATGTTCCATGTAAAATCTTCGTTTCTAACAATATCACCATTAACTTGCAATTCAAAACCTTTGTTTCTGATGGTTCCGTTGTTAGTTAAGATACCGCTAAACCCAGTGTAGTATGGTAATGTTAAGTATGCTAATTTGTCTTTAATGTCTCTTGAATATACATCTGTAATAATAGACACTCTGTTATCAAAGAAAGAGATATCTAAACCAGCATTAAACGTTGTTGATTTTTCCCATAATAGGTCTTGTGTTGGTAATGAAGAATTGGCATATCCGGTTTGACCGTTGTAAACACCTTGTCCTCCATAAGATCCAAATACACCGTAATTACTTAAGACGTCTTGGTTACCGTTAACACCATAACTTAATCTTGGCTTGATTCTAGAAACTACATTCTTAAGTGAAGATTCTTGGAAGAATGTTTCATTATGTACATTCCATCCGAAAGATACACCAGGGAAGAAATCGAATTTATTGTTACCTAATCTTGAAGAACCATCATATCTATAGGTAAAGCTGAATAAGTAACGATCATCAAAATCATATAACAATCTACCAAAAGTAGACGTGATTACATATTCCGTTTCAAAACTGTAAGGAATTCCATCAGCTTCAGCTCCAGCATTTAGAGTTTCAATTAAATCTGTTGGAGAATTTCTTGTTCCTGCAGAGGTTCCGAAATAATTATCTTTATAGTACTCCGCACCAATTAATGCGTTGAAACTGTGCTCACCAACTTTCTTAGTATAGTTTAAAGTTCCTGTCAATTGGTTTCTTAATGTTCTACCTAAACTCACTGCTGCTTCACGTCCTGTACGTAATGGACCTGAGTTACTACCAGTTCTATATGCTCTGTTAAAGCTTGAGTTATGATTATTAACTGTAAAATGACTTCCTGTTAAAGAAAATTTCAAGTCATTAAGAATGTCCCAATCGATACCTACAGAAGCAGACAAACGTTGCTCTAAATTTTTTCTGACAAATTTATCTTGATAGTATAATGGGTTACCGAAACCTTCGTTTTGGCCTGGAGCATATTGATCTGACCATGTACCGTCTGCATTACTATCAAAGGTTCTAGAAGTTGGCGCTTGACCTTGGAATCTTCTAAACACTGTATCATCTCCACCTAATGGGCTTCTTGTGAAGTTAGAGTGCGAGTAAAGTACGTTTGAGTTTACTTTAAATTTATCGCTAATTTTATAAGATCCGCTGAATTTACCCGAGTATCTTAAAAATCCTGACCCTAAAACTAAACCATCATTATCTAATGCACCTAAACCTAAATAGTAAGTCCCTTTCTCGTTACCACCGTCAAAAGATAAATAGTGATCTTTAGATGCGCTAGTTTGATAAATACGATCTCCTACTTCTGGGTTGTCATAAAATAAGATTTCTTTGGTTGGATCTAAAATATCTGGAATCGTTTTCCATCCTGGTGTATTCAACAAGTAGCTATTTGATGCCGATAAAAATTGCGTTGTAAACGGATCATTTGTCGCATTGTTACCAGTACCTGCTCCATTATTCCCATCTAAGAAAGCACCGAAAGCACCCGCGTTACCAGCAACTTGTCTGTTCCAAGCAATAGACTGTCTGTTATAGTCAATATGTTGCGCCGCGTTAAGATACTTCTGATCGTTTCTTTCGTGGTTCATACTATACTTATACTTGTAGTTGATAGAAGATTTCCCAACTTTACCAGTTTTAGTAGTTACTAAGATGACACCATCCGCAGATCTTGCACCATAAATAGCGGTTGCAGCTGCATCTTTAAGAACCTCAATAGACTCAATATCGTCTGAGTTTAAAGCGAAAAATGACCCTGGAATACCATCAATTAAGATAAGCGGAGACCCTGTACCATTAAAACCAGTACCACCACGTAAAACAATTTGCGGCGTTGCACCTGGCTGACCAGTTGTGTTGGTTACTCTTAAACCAGCAATTGTTCCTTGTAACGCTGTAGCAACGTTAGATCTGGTTGACGTTTCTAACACTTGCGTATCTAATTTAGATACTGAAGTAGTTAGTTTAGCTCTACTTTGTTGGCCGTACCCTGTAATTACAATTTCGTCCAACATTGCTGCATCTTCTTTTAAAGACACATTGATTACTGCCTGGTTACCGACAGTCGCTTCCTTTGCTTGAAACCCAACAAAACTAAATACAAGAACATCTCCCGTATTTGCTTTAATGCTGTAGTTTCCGTCAAAATCTGTAATTGCTCCGCTGGTTGTTCCTTTCACAATAATAGTGGCACCCGTTAACGGAATGTTATCCGTAGACGAAACTACCGTCCCTGTGATTATCTTTTCCTGACCAAAAACCATGGCCGGAAGAGCGAAAAGCAAAATAAATATCATATAAATGATATTGGATTCTCTTTTTTTCATACTAAATAATTTTGATGAATTAGGTTAAATTAGTCATGCTATGTATAAAAGTATTATGTTATACATAATGCAATGTTATGATTAATTTTTCACTTCTCAAAGGTTTTCGTTAAGATAATATTAACTTTTCCCTCAAAAATTTAGGCTGTCCCACAAAACATAACCATTATAATTACCAGCGCATTGAGCCTCTGTTCGCCTTAAACCCCAATTTTTAAATGTTAAATTTACGTGCCCAATCTTACAGACCTTGCACTCTTAAAAACTGACAAATTTTTAGTTCCACACGCTTTCGACACTCCTAATATTTAGAATTCCATTTAAGAAGTATGAAAAATATTTGTAACTTGATTGCCATAAAAAATCACCTTAAAAAAAGTATACGTAATGGACGATAAAAATTCAAAACTCAC
Organism: uncultured Gelidibacter sp.; assembly: GCF_947500795.1. Taxonomy (GTDB): domain Bacteria; phylum Bacteroidota; class Bacteroidia; order Flavobacteriales; family Flavobacteriaceae; genus Gelidibacter. Next base: position 67,142 of record NZ_CANMTE010000007.1, read on the forward strand.
CAGACAGACAGGTGCACCTGTTCCTGATAATCAGAATGTGCAAACAGCGGGACCACGCGGGCCAATGTTAATGCAGGACGCATGGTTTCTTGAGAAAATGGCAAACTTTGATCGCGAGGTAATCCCCGAAAGGCGAATGCATGCGAAAGGCTCAGGCGCTTTCGGAACGTTTACCGTAACGCACGATATTACGAAATACACTAAAGCGAAAATTTTTAGCGAAATAGGAAAAAAGACCGAAATGTTTAGTCGTTTTTCTACTGTTGCCGGAGAACGCGGTGCTGCCGATGCGGAACGTGATATCCGCGGATTTGCACTGAAATTTTATACCGAAGAAGGCATTTGGGATTTAGTAGGGAATAATACGCCGGTATTTTTCTTCCGCGACCCGATGAAATTCCCGGATTTGAACCATGCCGTAAAACGTGACCCTAAAACTAACCTAAGGAGCGCCAATAATAATTGGGATTTCTGGACACTACTTCCGGAAGCATTGCACCAAGTAACCATTATTATGAGCGACCGTGGCATCCCTAAAGGCTATAGACATATGCACGGATTTGGAAGCCATACCTATAGTCTTATCAACAAAGACAATGTGAGACATTGGGTCAAGTTTCATTTTGTAACCCAACAGGGCATCGAAAACTTTACTGACGAGGAAGCTGCAAAAGTGGTTGGAATGGATAGGGAATCGTCTCAAAGAGACCTTTTTGATGCCATTGAAAACAAGGACTTCCCGAAATGGAAAATGTATATTCAGGTGATGACGGAAGAACAAGCAAAAACATACCGTTTTCATCCGTTCGATTTGACTAAAGTGTGGTCTAAAAAGGATTTTCCACTCATTCCTGTGGGCGAATTTGAATTGAATAGAAATCCTGAAAACTATTTCCAAGATGTTGAGCAAGCAGCCTTCAATCCAACGAATATTGTTCCAGGAATCGGCTTCTCTCCAGACAAAATGCTGCAAGGACGCTTATTTTCTTATGGCGATGCGCAACGCTATAGATTAGGAGTTAACCATTATCAAATTCCTGTAAACAAACCGACATGTCCATACCACGCCTTTCATAGAGATGGCGCTATGCGTGTAGACGGCAACTATGGCGCGGCCAAACATTACGAACCAAATAGCTATGGGCAATGGCAAGAACAACCTGAAGCGCAAGAACCGCCTTTAGAATTGAGTGGCGATGCGTATGCACATAATTTCAGGGATGATGATCAAGATTACTTCACACAGCCAGGTGATTTGTTCCGCATTATCAAAGCCGATGGTAAAGCCGACGTGTTGTTTAAAAATACGGCCGCTCAAGTAGGTGGCGCAGAAAAATTTATCCAAGTGCGCCATATCAGAAACTGTTACAAAGCAGACCCAGAATATGGAGAAGGTGTTGCAACTGCACTCGGCTTAACGATGGACGAAGTGAATAGTTTTGACATGACGCTGTATGATAGATGGGCACCAAAACCTACCCATGCTTAAGTTTTGCAAAATTCATCTATAGGACTGACTTAAAAAAGTCTTTCAAATAGATTAAAAACAATAAAGATGTTAGTGGCTCATACTTATGCCGCTAACATCTTTTTTTTATTGGTTACCTACCTCAGATTACCCCACAAAAAAAGCCTCTCTAAAAAGAGAAGCTTTGATTTCTGTACAGGTGGGGAGACTCGAACTCCCACACCTCGCGGCACTAGATCCTAAGTCTAGCGTGTCTACCAATTCCACCACACCTGCAACTTATGTTCCGAAATATTCTCGGAATCGGGATGCAAATATAAACATTCCTTTGAATATACAAATAACTTGTCAAAGAAAATTCACTTCAAATTTTGTACTTTTGAATATCTTAAAAAACAACACACAATCAATTACAAATAATTAAATATCAAAACATGCAAAACATAGATAGTTACGTAGAACAAAATAAAGACCGATTTATAAACGAACTGATTGACTTGCTCAAAATTCCATCTGTTAGCGCCGATTCTGCATTCAAAAAAGATGTGCTTAAAACAGCCAGTGAAATCAAGAAAAGCTTAGAAAAAGCAGGATGCGACCATGTTGAAATTTGTGAAACTGAGGGTTATCCAATTGTTTATGGCGAAAAAATAATTGACAAAAATTTACCAACAGTCCTTGTTTATGGGCATTATGACGTTCAGCCTGCGGATCCTATCAATTTATGGACTTCCCCACCATTTGAACCTGTTATTAAAAAAACAGACATACATCCGGAAGGTGCCATCTTTGCACGTGGCGCTTGTGATGATAAAGGGCAAATGTACATGCACGTGAAAGCGTTGGAGTTTATGACTTCTACAAATCAGTTGCCATGTAACGTGAAATTTATGATTGAAGGCGAAGAGGAAGTGGGCAGTGTGAACCTATCTACTTTTGTGAAGCAAAATCAAGAGAAACTGAAAAACGATGTCATTCTTATTTCAGATACTGGAATGATTTCTAAGGACACACCATCAATTACAACAGGTTTAAGAGGCCTCAGCTACGTAGAAGTAGAAGTTACAGGACCAAAACGAGATTTACACTCAGGTTTATACGGTGGTGCGGTTGCCAACCCTATTAATGTGTTGACAAAAATGATTGCTTCATTGCATGACGAAAACAACCATATTACCATTCCTGGATTTTACGATAAGGTTGAAGAGCTATCTGATGACGAGCGCGCACAAATGGCTAAAGCACCATTTTCATTAGAAGACTATAAAAAATCGTTGGATATTGACGCTGTTTATGGCGAAAAAGGATACACTACAAATGAGCGTAATTCTATTAGACCAACATTAGATGTAAACGGAATTTGGGGAGGCTATACAGGCGAAGGCGCAAAAACGGTAATTGCAAGTAAAGCATTTGCAAAAATTTCGATGCGATTGGTGCCAAATCAGGATTGGGAAGAAATCACCTCGTTATTCAAACATCATTTTGAAAGTATTGCTCCTGAAGGTGTAAAAGTGTTGGTAAAACCTCATCATGGTGGACAAGGATATGTCACCCCAATTGACAGTATTGGTTATCAAGCTGCTTCAAAAGCTTACGAAGCAACGTTCGGTAAAACCCCGATTCCACAACGTAGTGGTGGTAGTATTCCAATTGTAGCGCTTTTTGAGCAAGAATTGAAGAGTAAAACCATTTTAATGGGCTTCGGCTTAGACAGTGATGCCATCCATTCCCCTAACGAGCATTTTGGAGTTTGGAATTACTTAAAAGGCATTTCGACAATTCCGTTGTTCTATAAATATTTTACAGAGCTTTCTAAATAAGAAACAAAATTTTAGATAGGTCAAAAAAATAAAGCCACAGACTCATGATTATAGGTATAATCAGGGGTTCGTGGCTTTTTTATGTATTAATAAATTACAATATCCTCATTAGCACATTAACTAATAACACCACTAGTGCTCATTTATCCACATTAGGAGGTACTTGGAAAGGACTTCAATAGCATCCTTTTCCGTCTCATTATTATAAGCCTCAACTAATCCAGGGGAACCACCTATATAGTCTCTAATATTTTTTTGAGATACTAATATGGGCGCTTTCGTATGCTTATCCAACACATAAGGCAATCGAATAAGGGCTCTTTTGGCTGCACCGAACGCGCCAACGATTCCCCCAAACATATAGGAGACATCAGAATTTTCAAGTCCGAACTTTTTTGGATTCATCGGAATTCCCGCTTTGAAAAAGAAGAAGTTCTCATTCTCACCCTCTACTTTACTATACCAATATTGTAGCTCGTACTTAAAACAATTCATATAAAGGTCAGTTCCGTCAGAGTACGCAAAAACCTCTTTTAAAAAGTAGGACCTTTTCACATCCTTATCAAGGGCATTAATTTGGTAATCGTTACCCCCATTCATTTTTATTTTCCCTGGGGTTCTGTGCTCTAATTCTACATGAGCAGTTTTGGAGGGCGCTTTGTCCAACACCTCTTGAAGATCCATATAAATTCCCTCAGGATAGTTACCAATTTGCGCATTGCTGTGATTATTAAAACAAATTAATGCAATAATCAAGATTAATTTTTTCATATGTATTCAAGTTGGAACCGACTCCTATAGGTGTTAAACACCTCAAATATAGACTTTCTAACCAATTAAAATCAAAAAATAATTTGGTCGTATCATTTTTTATTCTATATTTGTAGAACACACTCTAAACATGTAGAACAATGCAACTCACAAAAACAGAAGAAGACTTGATGAATCATCTTTGGAAATTGGAAAAAGCCTTTATGAAAGACCTCCTTGAAGCGTATCCTGATCCAAAGCCAGCACCAACCACGGTGGCAACATTATTAAAGCGAATGCATGACAAACAGTTTGTGGGTTACAAACTTTATGGAAAGTCGAGAGAATATTTTCCATTGGTTAAAAAGAAGGACTATTTCAGCAAACATGTAAACGGCCTGATCAAAAGTTTTTTTAATGACAGCGCTTCGCAATTTGCATCATTTTTTACGAAGGAAACCAATCTTACAAAAGAAGAACTGGAAGATTTAAAAGCACTCATAGACAGCGAAATCAAAAAAAAGTAACATGTTAGTCTATCTCCTAAAATCCGCCGCATGTTTGGCCATCTTTATGGTCTTCTATAAGTATGTCTTAGAGAAAGAAAATATGCATGTTTTTAAACGCTACTATTTATTAGGCGCATTAGTGCTTGCTTTCACCATTCCATTGGTAACCTTTACGCAAACCATTGAGGTCTTCACTATCCCCGGAACCAATGAAGCAACAGTGCATTATGTTGAAAACGCTCCACAAATAGAACAGACAAACTACCTTCCTTTGATTTTATGGAGTATTTACGGATTGGGCTTAGTGTTATTCGGAACGAAATTTTTGCGGAATCTTTATCAGATAATTTTCAAAATCAACCGGAATCCTAAGAAAAAATCAAATCATATTGTTCATGTGCTATTATCGGACATGATCACACCACACACCTTTTTTAAATACATTTTTTTGAACAAACAGAAATTTGAAAATAAGGAAATACCACAGGAAGTCTTTTGGCACGAAGAAGCCCATGCCATCCAAAAGCACAGTATTGATTTATTGTTTGTAGAATTATTACAAGTGATCTTCTGGTTTAACCCAATTATTTTCTTTGCCAAGCATTCCATAAAAATGAACCACGAGTTCTTAGCGGATCGGGCCGTATTAAACAAAGGCGTCAACGCCGTAAATTACCAACACATTTTATTGGCATTCTCATCAAATGCTACAGAACCAATCGGAATGGCAAACGCCATCAATTATTCATCAATCCGCCTTAAGGTGTTTGGAAAACGAATCACGCTTTTCAATTCATTCGGACAGGTCAAAAAACGATTTACAGTCATGAAAACACACACCACAAAACAAAAAGTATGGTCAAAAAGCCTGGTACTTTTACCATTATTGGCACTAACACTTTATGGGTTTAGTGAGAAAAAAGAAATTGTCAAGGAAGTTTATCTCCAAGATACTTCACAAGAGACGGATCAGAAAAAAGCAACGCCTGAAGAAGTAGCCGAATATAATAAGTTAGCGAAACACTACAACACCCAATCAGACGACAACCGCGTTATAAAGCTAAAAGATATGACACGAATTAAAGTGCTCTATGATAAACTGAGTGCTGAGCAAAAGGCAAACGCCGAGACTTTACCTAATTTCCCACCGCCACCACCGCCACCAGCCGCTCCTATTGCGAAACAAGCTATGCGCCAACCACCACCGCCACCATTACCACCAAATCCAACCAGAGAACAAATAAAAGCTCATGAAAAGGCTGTTGAAAAGTCGGTAGAAAAACATATGGAGCAACACCAGTATACCTATAAGCACAAAACTGAGGACGGAAAGGAAATAGAGGTATTAGTTATTCAGGATACCGATGTTCACCTCCCGCCACCTCCGCCACCTCCAGCTTCTCCGTTAGTTCACGCCAGCAATATGGCGAAGAAAGATGCACAATTTTTCTATGAAGGCAAATCGATAACGTCTGACGAGGCCATTGCAATGTTGAGAAAAGACCAATCACTCAATATCTCAACAACGCAATCAGATACCAACAAACCACTAGTGCATATCACGAAAGACCCTATTAAAACTAAAAACACCAATTCATACAAGGTGTCTCCGGGTAAAAACTATACAATACATTCCGCTGTAACCAACTTAGTAGTCGATGCTGATACATTAGAGGAATTAAAATCTTTTGACTTTGATGGATTGATGAAGATTTTTTCAGAAAACCAACCTGAGACTATGGTATCCGTAGAATTTAATTACAATAAACCAGTTTTATTAAATGATTCATTAATGAGTAAATTCAAATATGTAATCACTTGTAAAAGTTCCGACTTGAATGAAAACATACTTAAATTTAAACATGTATTAAGTACTTTACAACCTGCAAAATAGTTTACATAACTTTTTAAATCTCCTACACCTCAATGAATCAAAAAACATTGAGGTGTTTTTTTTGGAAATAATTTGTAACAAATCACCAACCATAACGTTCTAATAATCAACCTGTCCTGAGCGTAGACGAAGGATCAATCAAAAATCGAATCATCTTATGTTAAAAAATTTCTTCATTCTGTGCTCCGGCTCAGATACTGATATTCTGGACCATTGTTCCAACGGCGAACAAAATAAATATGCAGGTATTGGCGCTACCGTTTTCTTTACCGCACTTATGGCTACCATTGCGGCCAGTTATGCCCTCTTTACTGTATTTGACAACCCCTATATTTCCATAGGCTTTGGCTTAATTTGGGGTCTGCTCATTTTTAATCTCGATCGTTTTATTGTTTCTACCATAAAAAAAAAGGGTCGTTTTACTGACGAATTGATTCAGGCGGCACCGCGACTCATTTTAGCCATTATTATTGCAGTAGTCATTTCTAAACCTTTAGAATTGAAAATCTTTGAAAAGGAAATCAATCAAGTGTTGTTAGAACAAAAGAACGATTTGACACTCGCCAATAAAGATCAAATCGCACAACAATTTACGCCCGCTCAGACAGCTTTGCAGAATGATATTATCGCGTTACAATCGCAAATTGAGACCAAAGAAGCAGATGTAAATGCACTCTATAGCACGTACATTTCTGAAGCAGAAGGCACTGCTGGCACACAACGTTTAGGAAAAGGCCCTGTTTACAAAGAAAAACGTGATAAGCATGATGCTGCATTGGCCGAATTACAACAGTTAAAACAGAGCAACACTGAAAAAATTGCAGGTATTGAAAATCAACTGTTACAATTACAGACCGATTATTCCACCAAAGTTGCCAATACACAACCTATTATTGATGGATTTGATGGGTTAATGGCTCGGGTTAATGCTTTAAACACCTTGCCTTTGCTGCCCTCGCTTTTCATTTTTCTTTTGTTCCTAGCCATAGAAACCTCGCCCATTTTCGCCAAATTATTATCGCCTAAAGCAGAATACGATTATAAATTAGAAGATGCTGAAACCGCCATTAAAACTTGGGTGGAGCAAAAAGTAAATGAACGTAAGACGCTTTTGCAAACGGATATGGCTATTAACAACAAAGTTTATAATGACATTGCCGAAGAAGACGAGCTCTACCAATACAAACGTAAAAAAGCAAGAGCGCTCATGCAGCTTCAAGCGGATGCATTTTTTAATCATCAGAAAAACGCACTTTAAGAATTAGTCAGTATATTTAAGTTTCACTAAAATTCTTATCATGAAACTCATCTATGCTTGCCTAATACTGCTTACATTTTCCTGTAAACCACATATTGAAAATCAGCATGCTCCTTCAGAAGCAGAAACTGTAACGGCCATAAAGAAAGTGCTTGCCGATCAGGAGATAGCGTGGAATCGTCACGATTTAGAAGGGTTTATGCAAGGCTATTGGAAGAATGATTCTCTAAAATTCTACGGCAGCAAAGGACTGACTACCGGATGGGACCAAACTTTGGCCAATTATAAAAAAGGGTACCCTACCCAAGCTGAGAGTGGCACCCTTAAATTTGTAATAAATGATATTTCAAAAATTGAAAATAATTCCTATATCGTCTTTGGCGAATTCCATTTAGAACGCAGCATAGGCAATGCAAACGGCATATTTACCATCATTTTTAAATACATTGATGGGCAATGGAAGATTATTGCGGATATGACTTGTTAATTAAGCGGCGTTTTCCTCAGATTTGAAATGCTCATATAAGTCGTCGCAACCCATACCAATTATAGAGAGATCCTTCCCTCTTCTCAAGGATTCATTATGTAATTGGGCTAAAGCGTTCACCCCATAACGATCAATGCTCGTCAGGCATTCTATATTTATAATCAACGAATTTTTAGTATCGAAAATATTCGAAAATTCACTTTTAAATAAATGAATGTTGCCTTTGTGAAGGGTGCCTTCTACTTGAAAGATGTTGTTCTGATTAGTAATTTGTAAATCCATAATAGCATCATTTAAATGTTAGAGTCTGTAAATAGCTATTAATCAAACAGGAACACCTCAAATTTCGACAAAAATAATAGAACATCATTATAATTTCGACCAATGACACGCTATAAGGATTATTGCGAATTCACGTCGCATTTACTCGACAAAATACACTATATCAGCATTTTACTTACTTAAAATTTTCGATCTGGATGGAACATCTTTACATCAAGACTCAATGTTTTATCAGAAATCATTTCAGTTACCAGTTTACCTGTTCCCGTAGCCATACTCCAACCCATCATGGCATGGCCTGCCGCAACAATTAAATTAGAGCATTTTGCAGACTTCCCTATGTACGGCAACCCATCCGGAGACACCGGACGCAAACCTGATGCCGCACCGTCTTTTTCATCTTCAGTTAACGCGATATCGGGATAGTATTTTGAAACGGCATTGGCGATGGCATCCACACGCGTTTTATTGATGTTATCATTAATACCTGCAATTTCCATTGTACCACCAAAACGCGTAAATCCGTTCATCGGCGTCACCGCCACCTTCGATTCTGTTAAAATAGCAGGCAACTTAATTCCTGTAGGACGTGAGGTGTTAATTCTATAACCTTTTCCCGCCTGCAACAATAAGTTAATCCCTAACTTTTTACTTAAGAATGCACTCCATGACCCAGCCGCCAAGACAAATTCATCTGCAGTAAACCTATGTGATTTGGTGATAAGCGCTACTATTTTCTGATTGCTGACTTCTAAATCCTCAACTTTTTCATTCGCATAAAACACGACCCCTTTCAATTTTAAATAGGCTTTCATTTCGGTCATAAACTCATTGGGAGTGGTATGTGCATCGCATTTAAAATGAGTACCACCAATCACATTTAAATTGACATTAGGCTCCAATAGTTTTAAGTCGGCCAGCGTGACCTCATTGACCTCCAATCCTTCCGCAGTTGCTAATTTCGCTGTATGCAGTTCCTCTTGAAGTGATTTTTCGGTTTGACACAACATCAATATCCCATCCTTTCGATAATGAGACGTAAAATGTTCATTTTCTCTAATATCAGCATACAATTCCTGGCTCAAAACCGCCAATTCCCTAATTACCGGAATGGCTTTTTTAACATGATTAGGATTGCAGGATTTATTAAACGCATAGGTCCACTTCAAAAAATCAGGATCCAAACGTGGCTTAATATAAAGCGGACTTGCTGAATCGAACATCCATTTCAAACCTTTTCTCATAACACCAGGCGCAGACAAGGGAATGATGTGACTTGGCGACAAATACCCCGCGTTGACATAAGACGCGCCAGCATCCATATTGGATTGGTCGATAACTGTAACTTGATGCCCTTCCTTTTGAAGGTAATATGCAGAACTTAATCCTATAATTCCGCCACCAATAACTATAACTTCTTTACTCATTTATTCCCATTTAAAATCCCAGATTGGCTCCTCGCCCTTCAAATGCTCCACAAAATAATTCCATCTCTTTTTGGTGAAGTAATTTCTAACTTTTCCTTGATACCCATGCCGCTGACTTGGAAATATCAACAAATCGAAATCTTTATCGGCATTCACTAATGCTTCGGCTAATTTAAACGTTGCCGAAGGATTCACATTCTCATCAATCCCACCATGCACTAATAATAATTTTCCTTTTAAGTTTTTGGCATTGGTGATGTTGGAAACCTCATGATAGGTAGAATCAACAGGCCAACCTTGATACATTTCAGGCCACCAAGCTTTCTCCATTCTAAAATCGTGGTCTGCGGAACTCGCCACCCCAACTTTGTACACGTCAGGAAAAGCCAACATGGCTCTTCCTGTATCAAAGCCTCCAGCCGAATGCCCAAATATCCCCACACGATTGGTGTCAACCCATGAAAATTTTTCACCTAAGTATTTAATTGCCAACACGTGATCTTCAAGATTATTACCCATATTTTTATAGGAATGGTTGTGAAATTCTTTTGAACGACCGGAGGATCCTAATCCATCAACCATCATTACGATAAATCCGAGTTCTGCTAAAGACTGATTTGTAAAGGCGTTATTGAAAGATTTAGGAAATACTTGAGTATGTGGTCCCGTATAACTATGGTCTATAATTGGATATGATTTTGTAGCATCAAAATTGGAAGGTTTCCAAATGGCGCCATAGATAGTGGTTTTGCCATCTTTTCCTATGAGTTGAAATGGTTCTGGCGCCTGCCATCCCTTAGACACCACATTAGAAACATCTGCTGATGTGAGTTTCGCTACAATTTTCCCGGTTTTAGCCGCTCTCAACACTGTTTGTGTAGGACTATTGACTGTGGAATAATTATCTACAAAATGCTGTCCATCTTTTGAAAATGATATGGAATGGTGTGCATTTTCTGGTGTCAATAACTTTATAGTTCCCTTAAAATCAACTTTATAGAGTTGTTCACGATACGGATTCATGTTCGCATCTTTTCCTGAAGCCAAAAAATAGATGTCCTCCTTATCTTCATCGGTATGTACAACCGAATTGATGTAATAATTTCCGTTAGTCAAGGGTGTTATTGCCTTGGTCTTGACATCCACCATATAGAGTTGTCGCCAACCACTACGCTCAGATAAAAAGATTACTTTTTGCTTTTCTTTGAACGACCTGAACCAGAAATTGTCAATGTTGGTTTCACTTGTTTCTTCAATAAGAACTTCTTCTGTTTGAGCATTCAGATCCACAAGTTTTAAAAATTCCTTTTGATACCCTCGCTCTGAATATCCCGCCAATAGCTGCCCTGATTTTTCCAACCACTCTATAGCTACTGAATTGATATGGGTACCTTTTGGCAAGTTGGTTTTTACCTCTTGCTTGCTTTCAACATTAAAAAATACAGGTTTTACATGCACCATTGTTGTGTCTCCAGGCGAGCCTCTGTAATAGGACAATAGTTTTGGACGGTATAGGGAATCGATACTGTGGTCTAACAAATACATCTTTTCCGCAGTTCTGAAGTCGACAACATCAGCGGCAATCCATTTTGAATCTTTAGACCAATTGACCTTAAAATGTTTTGGACGCTCACCATTTTTACCTTCAATAATATCATACCAACCGTAATAGGTGGCGTATTCATAATCTTTAACGCCATCATGACTCAATTGATATTCCTGGTCAGTAGTGGTCGATTTGATGAATAAGTTATAATCCTTAGAAAAGGCTATCCACTTTCCGTCTGGCGATTTGGTTTCAAACGGATTCTTTTCTTCCTTTATTTCTGCTGTTTCAACTTGAATTTGATACGTTTTAAGATCGAGCGTATACGTTTTGGATTCAAAATTAAAAGTGAGCTGATCTGTTTTTGTTCTTTCAATTTTTGAAAGTTCCATTTGATTTGCATCCACCTCCTTCTCGGTAACTTTCGATAACCCGTGCGCTACTTTATGGTGATCAAATAAAGGGTTGACTTTATAGTTTTTGAAAGCCACAGATTGATACGTTTTTCCTGTTTTGCTATGATCAACAAACCAAATCCCGGAGTTATCTTTAAACCACTGCACATCAGTGTAGAGGTTAAATACTGTTTTGTTGGTTAAATTATCGGGCATAAAACTAACGGCCCTTTTATAATCCTCTTGAGTCAATTTTTGCGCCTGAATTTGTGTTGTCACCAACAGCAATAGGACTGCATAATAAACCTTTTTCATTCTCAAATATTTAAATCACCTGAAATCCGAAAGCGTACGGATCGTCTTCAGAATCTATTGTTATTGTATTATGTCCATAAATTTTAGCCCAGCCTTTAATGCTCGGAATAATGGCTAAGTTACTGCCTAATGTGGTTTCCTTTTCTACACGGCCCACAAACTTACTCCCAATGAAGCTCTCGTGAATATAATCTTCACCTACGCCGAGCTTTCCTTTTGCGTATAGTTGCGCCAAACGTGCCGATGTTCCAGTACCGCACGGGCTTCTATCGATGGCTTTATCCCCATAGAACACCGCATTTCTACCTGACGAAGCCGCATCTATTGGGGTTCCCGTCCAAAGCATATGGGTTACATCCCGGATGGTATCGTTCTCCGGATGAATAAATTGATTCGGATATTTTTCATTGATCCGCTGCCTTACCACTTGCGAATATTGGATAAGTTTTGACGCAGAAAAATCCTGAACACCAGAAAAATTTTCTTGCGAGTCGATAATGGCGTAATAATTTCCACCATAGGCCACATCAAAAGTAATCATCCCTAATTCTGGGCACTCGACCGTTAGATTTTCGGCAGCCAAATAACTTTTTATATTGGTCAGTTTCACCCAATCTACTTTAGTTCCCGTTTGCTGATATTCAATTTCTACCAGTCCTGCAGGCGCTTCCATTCTTATTTTGCCTGGCGTTTTGGGCTGCACTAAACCTTCTTCTATTGCAATAGTTACAGTTCCAATAGTGCCATGCCCGCACATCGGCAAGCAACCCGACGTTTCGATAAACAAAATAGCAAAATCATTGTCCGGATCGTGCGGTGGAAACAATATGGAACCACTCATCATGTCATGACCTCGTGGTTCAAACATTAAACCTTTTCGTATCCAATCATATTCTTTTAAAAAGTGTTGACGCTTTTCACTCATCGTATTGCCGATGAGTGTTGGTCCACCTTCTTTGATAACTCTGACTGGGTTTCCGCAGGTGTGCGCGTCGATGCAGATGAATTCGTGTTTCATAAAATGTGTCTTACACCTCCCTAACCCTCCTCAAGGAGGGAATTGATTGTGACTTCTTATTAAATTTTACAATATAAATACATGTTCAATAACTAACTAACCCTTCTTAATGATGAAGTTTAAGTATATTTCTGTTCTCTAACGAATCAAAAGTCCTCCCTCGAGGGAGGATTTAGGTGGGTGTTACTCACTCAATAATTCATTAATTTCATGTTCCAACACAAGCAAAACATTCATCATATCTTGTTTTATTTCTTTATCCGAAAACCTTACAAATCTCACTCCTTGGTCTTCCAATCGACCTTGTCTTTTTGCGTCGTATAGAAATTTATGATCATGACTTCCACCGTCTATTTCAATAGCTAACCCAATTTCATGACAATAAAAATCAACAATATAATCTAACATTGGCACTTGTCTATGAAACTGAACACTATAAGCCTTATTCTTAATTTTCTTCCAAAGCAAAACCTCAGATTGCGTCGCATTGTTGCGTAAACATCTTGAACGCTCTCTTAAATCTGATCGATATGGTATAATTTTATTTGCCATGTGAACACCTTTGTTTTTTTCTCAACTTGTTTCTCGGAACATAGGTTGAGAAGTGATCAAATTTGCTTTTTAACTTTGCGAATGTAATTATCAACACGCTCCTCCATAATCGACAAAGTGACCGTGCCTTGCTCTAATATAATTTCATGGAAATCTCTGATATCAAACTTGGAACCTAGTTCCTTCTCAGCTCTTTTGCGTAATTCCCTTATTTTCAATTCGCCAATTTTATAGGACAACGCTTGTCCTGGCCAAGAAATATAACGATCGGTTTCTGTATTGATTTCGTGTAATGACAAGGCGGTGTTAGCAGACATGTAGTCTATAACCTGCTCACGCGTCCATCCTTTGGCATGAATTCCTGTGTCCACCACCAATCGGCAGGCACGCCACATTTCGTAAGTTAATTTTCCAAATTGCTCATAAGGCGTGGTGTACATTCCCATTTCATCAGCTAAAAATTCAGAATACAACCCCCAACCTTCGCCATAAGCTGATAGGTATAAATCTTTTCTAAACTGCGGAATACTATCGCCCAATTCGTTGTTTAAACTCATTTGTAAATGATGCCCTGGCACTGCTTCATGTACTGTTAATGAAGGCAACGTATATAAGGTTCTACTCGGTAAATCATAAGTGTTTACCCAATAATAACCCGGCTCAGTACTTTCTTTGGAAGTTCCGATATAACGACCACCCGTATATTTTGGCGCAATAGCATCTGGTACTGGCGCAACACCATAAGGTTTACGTGGCAAGGTTTTGAAAAACCGTGGTAGTTGTGCATCCGCACGTTTAGACATATCCCGCGCAATCATTAGCAATTGCTCTGGAGTTTCAGCATAAAACTGTTTGTCAGTTCTGAGGAAATGAAGAAAATCGGCGAAGCTTCCTTTGAAATCCAGCTCTTTAATAATCTGTTCCATTTCTGATTTGATACGGGCCACTTCTTTTAACCCAATTTGATGAATAGCGTCCGCCGTGTATTGGGTACTTGTGGTATAATAGTTAATTCTATTTTGGTAGAATTCCTTGCCGTTTGGTGTTTCAGAAACTCCTAAAGTTGTTCTGGTTTTTGGAAAGTATTCGGTTTCAAAAAACGTTTTGATGCGTTGAAATTGCGGTGTTACCTTTGTTTCTATTGCAAGTTTAGCCACTTGTAATACAGAATCCTTTTGGGCTTGACTTAAATCATTCGGTAAGTTTTTGAATGGCGAATAGAAAAAACTTTCTTTATAATCTGCTACAATATGTTCATCATAGGTGGATTCGTATCCTTTAAAAATCACTAATGGTTGCGATACGCCCTTTTGCAATCCTAAGCGTATGTTTTTAAGATTTTGATTGACAAACTCCGGAATGGCATTCAGACTATTAAGATAAGATTTAACTTGTTTGTAATTTGATAGCGGAATTACGCCATAGTTTAAACTACTATGAAACCCGGAATCAGAAAGTAACGGATTCAAATAGTGTTCAAACTTGTAATAATCAATCTGATCTTGTAATATAAACGCCAAGAGTTCTGCTGAAATACGCTGTGTTTCTGGCAATTGTGAGGTGTCAATTTTAGATAACTCTGTTAAGATTTGCTGAGCGAAATCTGCCTCTGACTTAAAATACTCCGCCGTATATAACCCTAAAGGAAACTGCTTCCTATCGTACCCTTCGTGCTGCTCGTACGTTTTAATCAACTCTTCTAATGTGCTTGACGCATTTTGAGAATAGCCTAAAGGCATTACCAAAAGTGACAGCATTAAAATGAAAAGAGGTTTTAGTAATTTCATAATTTATCTTGAGTTTGAATTCCATCAATATTACGAATAATCCCCAACGGATTATCATCCTTTAAGGCTTCTGGCAACAATTGTTTTGGCCAATCTTGGTAACTAAAAGGACGTACCCAACGTTTTATGGCGTGTGCACCAATGGCTGTAAACCTGCTATCAGTTGAAGCCGGAAACGGACCGCCATGCATCATGGACGGACAGACCTCAACACCAGTGGGAACTCCGTTGAAGATGATTCGCCCCACTCTATTTTGCAAGGCTGAAACAATATCTGGATACTTTGAAACTTCAGCCGCATCCGCCATAATAGTGCCAGTAAGTTGACCTTCCAATTTTAAAATAACTTCTTCTAATTGACTCTCATTGTCGCATTGCACAACAATGGAATAAGGCCCGAATACTTCTTGATGCAAAGTGACATTCTTTAAAAAAGTAGCGCCATCTACCGTGGCTACCGTTTGTTTGGCAAAATTTGGTTTGGTATCCGATGGATAATCGGCAGGCACATCAATTCCGTTTTGAGAAATTGCAGTGTTTTTGTTCTTGTTATAAGCGTCATAAATGTTGGGATGCAACATACATGAAGGTTCAATTTTTAGAATTTCACCAGAGAGCTGTTGGATAAAATTTGATAGCGCATCACTTTTAATTCCTAACAGCAACCCGGGATTGGTACAAAATTGACCTGTCCCGACAGTTATAGAACCCGCATAGGTTTTAGCTAAAGATTCGCTTTTAGTTTTTAAGGCTTCGGGAAGCAGCACGACCGGATTCACACTCCCCATTTCAGCAAATACCGGAATAGGTTCGTCGCGTTGTGCCGCCAAATCAAATAGTGCTTTACCGCCTTTAAAACTACCTGTAAACCCGACGGCTTTAACTTTTGGATGTTGCACCAACTGTTGCCCAACGTCGATCCCACTGCTATTCAGATTAGAAAATACACCATTTGGCATGCCGGTTTTTTCTGCTGCTTTTAAAATAGCTGAAGCCACCAACTCTCCAGTGCCCGAATGCATAGGATGCGATTTCACGATTACCGGACAACCGGACGCTAATGCTGAAGCCGTATCGCCACCTGCGGTTGAAAACGCAAGCGGAAAATTACTAGCGCCAAATACAACTACCGGACCGATTGGAATCAACATTTTTCGAAGATCAGATTTTGGCATAGGCTCACGTTCTGGCTGGGCGGTATCAATAGTAGCTTCTACCCAAGACCCTTCGGTCAATACTGTAGCAAATGCTTTTAATTGCCCCATAGTTCTGCCACGTTCGCCTATGGCCCGCCCTGATGGCAAGCCCGATTCGGCACAATAGGTTTCTATCAACGTGTCTCCCAAGGCTAATATTTCATCAGCAATAGTATTAAGAAATTCCGCCTTTTTTGCCCCAGAGATGGTTTTATATGTTTCAAATGCTACGGAAGCCAATGCAATAGCTGCATCAATTTCCTTTGGCGTAGCTTCTGTAAAATCCCATTCGTTTTCAAGATTCAACTGCGGATTGAACGTTTTATACGTTTTATTCCCCATTGCAGATTGTTGATTTCCGATATAGTTTTTTCCTGTAATCATACTTATTTTATTTTATCGCACATTCATGACTTTCGTTTATAACGACATGTAGATGTGTTACGATTTCCACATCATTTTTTATTCAAGAAAGAAAACGCAATTATTTTCATACCCCAATTACCAACTAATAATTAGGTGGCAAATCCTAAAAACAAACCCCATGTAGCTTTTAATTATCGCCTTTGCCCTCCTTATAAATTTTTATAATCTGGAAGATTAGGTCTGTTTTTTAAGGCGTCCTCAATGATTTTTACCACGTTTTTGCGCTCGTCACCTTGTAATGGCAATCGCGGCGCACGAACATTTTCAGTGCCTAATTTTGTATAAACCTCCGCGAGTTTTATGTTTTGTACTAATGTAGGGATTATATCCAACTCCAATAATGGCATGAACCAACGGAATATCTCAATAGCTTCCTTAATCCTACCGGCCTTTTGAAGCTCGTATATTGCCACAGTTTCTGCAGGAAAAGCACAAACTAAGCCAGCCACCCAACCATCGGCGCCCATAATTAAGCTCTCAAGCGCTATAGTATCAACACCGGTCATTATTTTGAGTCGGTCGCCAAAACGGTTCTTAATACGCGTTACATTGGTAATATCTCGAGTAGATTCTTTAACAGCTTCAATGTTGTCGCACTTTAGCAGTTCTTCAAACATATCTAAAGTCACTTCAATTTTATAGTCTACCGGATTATTGTAAACCATAATTGGTAAGGACGTGTTATTGGCAATCGCCTTGAAGAACTCTACAGTTTCCCGGTCTCCAGATTTATAACGCATTGGCGGCAACACCATCAAGCCTTTGGCGCCATCTTCTTCTGCTTTTTGCGCAGCGAGAATGGCATTTTTTGTGGTTTGTTCACCAATATTAATTAATACTGGGACTTTACCTTTAACAATGTCCACTGTAGCGGTGGTTAATTTTCGTTTTTCCTGATCTGATAATGTACTCGCCTCGCCTAAAGTTCCGCCCAAAACAATACCATGAACACCTGCTTCCAACTGTGCATTGATATTGATTTCGAAATTTTTTAAGTCCAGTTCATCATTATCAGTGAACTTGGTTGTGACTGCTGGCATAATGCCCTTCCATTGAATGCTCATAAATTATAATTTTAGATACTGTAAATTTAGAGGGCGGAGCTTAAAGAAATTCAATAGAGATTTATCCAAAACTGATATTATATTATCATATTTATTATCTCTTTCTACTATAACGAATAATATATGCCTATTTTTAAACCATGAAAGTCCTTCCATTCAAAATACCGAAACCTAACGACGACGCATTTATTTTTCAATATGATAAGGAAGTGGCGTTTTATGACAAACTGCACCAACATGAAGAAATTCAATTAAGCCTTATCCTGGAAGGCACAGGCACATTATTAGTTGGTGATACGGTGAATTACTATACTAAAGGTGATGTTTTGGTGATAGGCAGCAATCTGCCTCACGTGTTTAAAAGTGATGTAATCACTAGTGTTTCTTCTCAAATGTTAACACTCTTTTTCACCAAACACTCCTTTGGACCTGATTTTTTTAAGCTTGAGGAATTGAAGGAATTTCAACCTTTTTTTGAACGATCCCTACACGGATTTAAAGTAACTTCCAACCACAGAGCATTGAAAACTTTGTTTTTACAGCTGGAAGATGCCTCAAAGTTGAATCAATTTTTGATTTTACTTCAATTATTAAAAATCACCTCCAATGCAGAGTACCAAAGCCTCTCTTCATTTGTTTACGACAAGAAATACTCAGATAATGAAGGGACACGGATGCGCAATGTTTTTGAGTATACCATGAATAATTTTGATAAGGAAGTGACCTTAAACGCGGTATCTGAAGTAGCAAATATGACCAAAAACGCCTTTTGTAAATATTTTAAAAAGCGGACCAATAAAACCTATATCCAATTTTTAAATGAATTGCGACTTGAGCATGCCAGCAGACTTTTGTTAGTAGCCAATGATTCAACCATAGCTGAAATTGCCGAAGCGTCAGGCTTTAACAATATCTCTAACTTTAACAGGCAATTTAAAGCCGTCAAACATTTAAGTCCGAAAGAATTTAAAAACAAAAAAAGACTTACTAATTAAAGTAAGTCTGTAAGTTTTGAAAGGCTCTCTTTTATTTGGCGAGCCCTGCCACATAGGTGTAAATATAATCACCATGTCTATTATCAAAATATTTGTTCCCTTTTTCTCCCATACTTTTTCGTGAAGCTTCATCTTTCCAATGGGCTTCAAATAATTCCGTATCTCTATCGAACATACTCTCTAAATCGGCCATAGAATCAAAAAAATAGGCCTCAAGGAACTCTGTACGGTCCGAACCCCATGCATGCGCCATTGGGTAATAGGCTTTGACAAACTCATTTTTATTGGTCACATTATCAAAATATTCTTTGGAGATGGCATCAAATTCTTCATCGGTTCCTTCACCATATGCGAAATGCCCTTTTCTCACATAGCATATCATATCTTTAGTTGGTTTTACTGTCATTGGTTTAGCGTTTGGCATGGTTGCATAAATTTCATCGGCATGCTTTGGCGAATAATAGGCGTCTCTTTTCTTAAAAAATGCTTTCCTGGCTTTTTCATCTGGCCAAGCTGCCTTTGCAAGTTCGGCGTTTCTTTTAGCTGCGTTACCTATAGCCTCCCAAGAAGGATAAGATTGGACATATACGAGTTCTGTATTGTCAGGCGTCATCCGATGTAAATAAAAGGAAGCAGCAGCTATATGCTCATTCTTCATGGTTATTTTATCTAAGAATTCCTTTTCTACAGCCTTCCAGTCCTCCATTTTAAAATCTTTATTGTCCATATTCCAATGCATGGTGGTTATGGTTACAAATTCAGGCCTTGTTTGTTCTTGGGCAATAGTTGAAGTGTTGCTGAGTAATAGCGCTATTGCCAAAACCACGAAAAATCTATTGATTGTTTTCATAATAATTGAATTTTGGTTATTTTAAATTGATTACAAATTTTAAAACCAAGATTTAGGACAATCTTAATGAGGCAATCAGAAAAAGGGCTGTGTAAGTATAGTGAAGGGGATTAAATGTACGAATAAATTATCGCAAATATTTGATTATCATATATTTATTAAATGCAAAAAGCCTACAAATAACTGTAGGCTCTTTTTTCTATATACACTTTTAAGTCTATGACTTCTTTACATATTTTGTAATAATAACAATATTCTGTCCATCCACTCTACCTTCAATATATTCCGCATTTTCATGATCTAGGCGAATATTTCTAACTGCAGTACCTTGTTTTGCTACCATACTGGAGCCTTTTACTTTCAAATCTTTAATAAGGACTACAGAATCTCCATGATCTAAAACCACACCATTTACATCTCTATGGATGATTTTATTGGCTTCGTCTTCATGCTCGCCAGTTGCTCTTGCCAATGCTAATGCTTCATCATCAAGATACATCATGTCTACTAAATCTTTAGGCCAGCCTTCAGCACGTAATCTTTGCAGCATACGCCAAGACATAATTTGAACGGCAACATGCTCACTCCACATACTGTCATTCAAACAACGCCAGTGATTTGTGTCCATTTCCACTTTACCCTCAATCTGATCCAGACAGGTTTTACAAACCAATACATCATTGGCTACATTTTCATTCAGCGATGGCGGAATGGTATATTGTGATAAATTTTCTTTGGAACCACATAGTTCGCAAGTGTTGTTGCTTCTATCTTGAAGCATTTGAAGAACGCTCATGGGATTGTTGATTTTTAATTTATGATTGCTGATTAAATGACTTGCCCGAATACATCTTATTGATGCAGGCGGGTTTTTGACGGCAGAAATAAGCCTTCTGCGGCGCGAAGATACCAATTTTATTGGAGAGATTCCCGCATCTTTTTAGTCATTCCTTTAACCACCATATCGTAAGAATGGTCTATTAATTGTAGAACGAGTGCGGGCGACAATTCGCCTTTATAGATGAGCACAGAATTCCAATTTGATTTGCTCATGTGCCAGCCAGGTTGAATACTTTCGTAGGTTTCACGTAGCTCAATCGCATAGTCCGGATCACATTTTAGATTTACCCATCCTTCTCCGGCCTCCCATTTTTCCAATGGAAATAAAGCGAACATTTTACCCAACACCTTAAACACCAAAGTATCCTTATCAAACGGAAAAGCCTCAGTAACCGCTTTTTTGTTGAGGCAGTATTGACGGAGTTGTTCAATGTTCATATCAGAATACGATCAAACTAAATGGTTGACCGAGCTTAAAATTACGAAAATTATGGAACAAGAGTATTTCTTAAATAGCATCAATTTTAATAAGAAGAAGGTCTAAAGTAATACGTGGCATCCTTAGGAATGGCGGCTACACTAGTATGTTGGTGTTTTTTGTAACGCGATCGATCCTCTTCTGGTGCATCTGGAAAATGATATGTTCCGATAACTTCCGTTTTAACCAGATTCCAACCTGCTTTAAAATTTAAGTCATAACTCACATTAGTTGCTACGATTAACGGTGTCCCCGTATTACTTAAATCGCCTTTCCACTCTTCATTAGCTTTTATGGCGCAATCTTTTTCTGCATAAACCCATGACAATAGATACCCTTCATCACCAAAATACAAATTCCCAGGGGTTAATAAATTCGAGGTCACCTTCTCGGAATTCCCTACCGTTAGCACTCCAATTTTTCGATCATTTTGATACACTAAAAGATATGAGTTAAGCTGAAACCCCGCCTCGCCGTTAGTATATTCATAAACATCTGGATTATGGATATCATAAAATATATTGCTGTTTTTGAAATTATTCAAAGGTTTTAAAGTTGGTATTTTTTCCGACGGATTCAGGATAATTGTTCCATCGGCTTCTATGAGCCCAACCTTAACATAATTGACTTTATTCTTTCTTACATCGTAGCCATGATTAAATACCAGGTCAGCAATTCCAAGATTCCAATTAGCCAATTTTTTATTGTTAGTACTAGATAACATTTTATTTTTTACAGTGACTACACTGGCTTTCTTACTTTTATCAGTTTTATTTATGTCCTTCTCCATTCTTTTGTGCTGCGCTTCAGCTTGCTGCATCACCTCATCAAGATTGATGCATTCCATGAGACTATCACGCATTCTGGCCGCTTTATCTATCATTTTTTGTTGCTCCGAAGTTTGAGCAAAAGTGGCGTGTCCTATCATGAATATCAGCAGGACGAGAATTTGTTTATACGGTTTCATAAGTATTCATTTTTAAAAGTATTTTCCAATCCACTTTGTATTTGGTGTGGTAGACTGAGATGAAGACACCACTACTTTAGTAGGCTTCTTAATTTTATCAAATGTATTTTCTACGTACATGCTTGGAATGTTATGCTCCTCGACACTTTCAATTTTATATTCAATAAAGTTAAAGCCGGGTTTTAAATTCAAATTATAACTGTAGGTGGTTACGAGGGTATCATCGTCAGTATAGGTGACTGTGGCGGTACAATCTCCCTGGTAATTGAACTCAGATTCTACATACACCAATTCAAAATAGGATCCTAAAACTGCGTCAACATCACCGTAGGACTCAATCCAAGGCACTAGGTTTTCATCAGTCACCATAAATAACAGACCGGCATATGGATTATCTTTCGAACTTAAGGATATATAACCGCCAGGAGCAGCTTTTATGTTTTCATCCTCAGAGAGGATATCATAACTATTATCACATTTAGAAAATAAGGTAAAAGCGGTATCATTCATAAAATTTGTCGTCACCTCATCAGAGAGAAAGTTTAAATCTTTTGGAAAATTAAAATGTAGTTCTCCTGTATTTGAAATGGTACCTATAGAAACAGGTTGTTCCATGCCAAAAGAGAATAGCACCAAATCCATGGCACTCAAATTATGATTATCCACTTTAGCAAGTGGCTGTGCCATACTAAATTGGATCGAAAATAAGGCCAAAAGTATAAGTGTGTTTTTCATGGGTTCTCTGTTTTTTAAGGATTAGTGAATCATTTTATTTATTAGTGGTTATTTATTATATGCTTTAAAACCGCTCAAATCATTACTATTTAGAGAACTCCAAAGTTGATCCACATCCATTGCTTTTCCTTCCAATGTGACATAAAAACGATTGTAGTAAAGAAACCTAAGTTCAGCTTGATAATCGGATTTAGTATCAGCATCGCGGTCCGTCCCAAAGGTGAATATGCCGTTGCGCTCTTTTTTAGAATAGCGAATAGTATTGTTCATTTCTGACATTACCTTATTGAGGTGTAACATTTTTAGTGGAATTATGGCGCCGGTGGCCTTTTCGCCTGCAGCATCTAAAATCTCCATCCGTACAGTTCCATCGCCAAAAGTTCCAGCCACAAGTTGACCTCCGATAATCTTAGGTCCCATATTATCGCCATTCGTATCAATTTTAAGTTGCCCTATTTTTTTAGGGAATGCCTTCAGTAACTCTTCATCGGTCAGTGATTTTTTTGCGGATAATTTCTTTAGCAAATGATCATATTTTGCATTTACATCTTCATTCTTACCAGATACTTCGTTCATCACACCCTCAACTATTCCGGCATTTTTGGAGGTTGAAGATTCTGGAGAGTCCTTGCAAGAAGCTAAAAGCAAGATTGCAAGCGTTAGTTTTATTAGATTTTTCATAATATATTCTTTTAGTGTGTTGCATTATAAATCAAGGAATGTGTCCAGCCATTTATATGTAAAACCACGTATAGACCTACCAAATGTATCGCTCCAATACTTCAGAGAACTACTGCAAAACAGCTATCCACCCTCCCACAAATATTACACTCAACATAAAAACGGCAAGGACAAGACCATCTGTTTTACCTGGCTCTAAAACCGCTTGTTTTGGCTTATTGGGATTGTAAAAAACATCAACAATTTGGTTTAACGTGTATCTTTTTTCAAATTCCTTAGCATTTCTGTGCTTTGGCGAATTGGTATTTGTATAGCAGATGTTAGTGCTTTTATAAGTATTTCTATTTACCGTGTATTCATACAGCAAACTGTGTTTTACCCCAAAACCCGACACTTCTTTAATAGTACCACTGACTTTTGGCCATTGTCTTGAAATAGTTGTGAGATATAAATTGTGCACGGACTTTATTAAAAAGGGTGTTGCCACCAGCAATGCCAATATCCCAGAAATTTGAATTTGTGTTAAGCTGGTAAACATGATGCCGTATTTGGTTATTGTGCTATTACAATAACAGAACTTACTTCTGCCTTAACTGTTCCATCTGACAAACTCACAGACTCTCCATTTTTCCATAGTTTAGCTACGCTGATGGCACCATTATTTTCGTAACCTCCCACGTAAACATCTTTATTAAAAACATACAAATCATTTGCACCGGCATTGTTACTACCATCGGTAAGCGGAATTCCAACTCCGTTTTTCCATAGTTGCGCAATGGACATCCCAGTCCCACCCGGTAATAAGTCTTTACCTGCTACATAGACATTACCTTCAGAAGCAAACACAGCGTTAGCATCAGGAAAATAAGTATCCTTCATGCTCATTTTTACTCCATTTACCCACACGTTGGCAGAGAATACATCAGGATTTAATGAATTTCCCGGTTTGTATTCGCCACCAGCTATATGAACTTTATCATTAATGACATAAAGTGAATTGAACCAAGTATAAATTCCAGCTTCCTTAAATGATGTTGCTGATCCATTCTTCCATAATGTCGCAATATCCTCTCCTTCAATTTCGATATCACCTACAGCATATATGTTATTGTTTTCAATATAAATTGAGTTCACATGGCTATTTTTATCTGACAAAGAGGTTGCCATGCCATTTTTCCAAATTCTAGCAGTAGTAATACCATTGATTTTCTCAGTACCTACCACATACACATCATTCCCGTTCACGAAAATGGACGAAATTAGAGCGTCATTGGCACCATCTGTAATTGGTGTAGCAACACCATTTTTCCAAATTGTAATTACATATTTACTCCCTAGCCTTCTCACAGATGCGCCAACATACACATCGGTACTCGTCACATACAGGGTTTCTCCATATACAGAGGCATCGCCTTCTATAGTTAAAGGTGTAGATACTTCATTCTTCCATACTTTAAGCTTAGGAGTTGAGGTGGTGCTCGATTCCTTTACCAACGCATAAACATTTAAAACTTTCTCAGTTTCTGGTTCCTCAATTCCAACCAAATCATCATCATTTGAGCAGGAATAGGTGGTCACTGAAAGTATAAGAATGGATAGTAATCTTATTAAAGTTTTCATAATCGTATAGTTTTTAGTTATTATTTTAATGAATGAGGATTAAGCGCGTAGCATTGAGCAGGAGAAGCTATCTTACCTGTATAAAAATGTCCTCACAAAAATTTCGATTGAGCTATATTAGCTGTGGAATGACTTCTTTCAGACTAACATAAACGTATCTAAATATAGTATCTACATAAATTTATAGTCCGACTTATTGATGCTAAACTGCACTTCTTCAAGTCCAATACATTCCATAGTGGCACTGTTCTTATTGTTTTTCAGGTCTGTCATATCCATGGATATCATCAGCACTTTGTCATTAGGATCAAAATAATCTTTAAGCTGCACAGGAATCTTAGCGTTTCTATTTCTGTAGATATCGTCAAAACTCACCTCTGCCTCATTCGTAAAATACATGATCATTTCATACTCAGAACTCGTCGCCTTTACTCCTTTACAATGGAAGCCATTGACGGTTTTATCTGGCAATGCTTCATAGGAGAATTCGGCCGACATATCCTTTACATCCTCCAAATCAATATCGTCAGGCATTTGGGTTACCATGCCTATATTATTTTTATCAGATTTCATAAACATGGCTGTAATCTTCTTAGAATTATCCATCACCGTAAATATATCTGCCGTCATTGCTGAAGTGAATCCGAAATAACTTGCACCAGGTTTTAGAAAATAATCAAAAACGATTTCTCCATCTTTGGTGCTCATTTTTAGAGAATATTTCCAAGTAAAATCATAAGTATCTGCAACTAACGAAGGATCTCCTTTTTTCCCGCCACCAAGACCACCCAAAGGATTTCCCTCAAAGACCTTGTCCATAGATTTTGTGGCTTTTTCTGCTGCTTTATTGGCCGTTTTTTCAATGACCGCATTTTCGACTTTTTGTTCTACCCGCTTTTTGAGTTTTTTCAGAAATTGTGCTTCGGCAGATTGAAACATTAAGAAAAAAACGACGATTGTGGTGTATACATATTTAGCTTTCATAATTTCTAGTTTTTAAAATTTCTTGATTTTGTATCTTAAATTTTGACAAATTCCACCCTTCTATTGTTTGCCTTTCCGTTTTCAGTAGCATTATCAGCAACAGGGTCAGATTCACCTTTCCCGGTAAATTGCAAGCGTGCTTCAGCAATTCCGAATTCGTTGATCAGGATGTCTCTCACGGCGGATGCTCTTTGTTCTGAAAGGGTTTGATTGTAAGCGTCATCTCCCTGATTGTCCGTATGTCCTACGATTTTTAAGCTGACCTCAGAATTGTCGCGAAGCATAGTGGCGATATCTGAAAGTATACCGTACGACTGTTTTTTAACCTTGGCGGCGGCGGTATCAAAATAAATGCCTGTGGTGCTAAATTTTCCGTCCTTTAAAAGTTGCGAGCGTAAATCGGTAGTAGACTCAGCGATCCTAAAATTGGAAATTCCCACGAAATGTCCTTGCTCAGGCAAAACATCCATTGCTTCTATAATAAAATATTTACCAATGTTTGCCTGAATTAAATTGGGCGAATCCACCAACTTTTCTTCATTGACCCACATCCGCAATCGTTTCTTATTCACCGCCATAGAAATATGCACCGTGTTATTCAAATATTCTGGAAATTCTCTATTGATATTGCTCGCCACTCTAACCTCAAGTTCACCGCCAAAATTTGACACATGTCTCACATTAAAGCCGTTCCGGGAAAATAAGAGTTCCACGTCTGCTAAGGTCCCGCCACTTCCTCCGGCGTAAGACTTTTTGCTCATGAATAGAAATGCGAGCTTACTGCTGTTAGCATCTTTAGTATAGCCATTGGTAATCAAATCAAACTCTATGGTGTAATTTTCAGGAAGCGTTTGTTCCATACTCGGTAAATAGCCAGACCGTCTGACAATAGAGAGCCATTTATTTTCATAGCCACTGATTTTGACAACCTCCCCCGAGCCTCCAGTTTCCCAATGTGCTGGAAAATCGCCAATGGCATCATTCTCAAAATCGTCATAAAACAGCAGCTTATTTCCCGGTATAAAAGTGAACTTGCTGTACACCCCAAATTCTTGTTTTACGCCAGACTTTTTTGCATTGGACGATTTTTGAGCTTCGGCAGCCGTGTCGCCTTTTCCGTTTCCATTACTTCGTTTAGAAGATGAATTGTTGTCCATATTGCGGTTTGCATCCACATAAGTAGAATCCGTAGTTTGAGAGGTTTCCTCTCTAGTTTTCTGCACTGTTGGTATCT
Source organism: uncultured Gelidibacter sp. (assembly GCF_947500795.1). Taxonomy (GTDB): domain Bacteria; phylum Bacteroidota; class Bacteroidia; order Flavobacteriales; family Flavobacteriaceae; genus Gelidibacter. The sequence continues at coordinate 94,723 of NZ_CANMTE010000007.1, forward strand.
GCTCTAACGGAATTTTAAGATTTTTACTAACATGTGCTTGCGCAGTTTGATATAGAAACAGAAAAATGACTAGTGATCTGATGATATATTTGGTTTTCATAACGCCTAATTCTATAATTCACATCGCGCTGACTATCAGTGCTTAAACAAAAGTAAGACTGATGTTCTAGAAGGGATAGGTGATATGTAACAAGGTGTAGAACTATTGTAACATAGACACTAAAATGAGAGTCAAATACTATTGGTGCTGGTACTCTGAAGGTGTTTTACCGTAAGTTTCCTTAAAACATTTAATAAAATAAGAAGGCGTACTGAAACCCACCATATAGGCCACCTCATTAATGGTGTATTGTGAAGATTGTAAAATAGAAGCCGCTTGTTTTAAACGTTGTAATCTTATAAAGTTGGATGTTGAAAGCCCCGTATATGCCAACATTTTTCGATGCAATTGCATTCTACTCATCCCCACATGTTTACTAAACGATTCAGCGTTAAATTCTGGGTCATTTAAGTGTTGATCCAATACTTGCTGTACTTTCTGAAGAAAAACCTCATCTGCCGAAGTCACAGCAATTTCTTTAGGTTTAAAGTGATTATCCTGTTGGTAGCGTTTGTGTCTTTTATTTCTATTTTTAATAATGTTACGGACTTTAATTTGAAGCGCTATTGGATTAAATGGCTTCGTAATATAATCATCAGCGCCAGTATTTAATCCCGCGATTTCTTCGGACTCTTCAGTTTTTCCCGTTAAAAGTATAATTGGAATATGGGAGGTTTTTTCGTCTTTTTTTAAAATTTCACATAATTCAAAGCCATTCCTAACCGGCATCATAACATCAGAAATAATTATATCAGGAATAATTTTAAGGGCTTTATTGACGCCCTCATATCCGTTTTTAGCTTCTACAACTTTAAACTCTTGGATGAGCAATGATTTGATGAACTTCCTAATATCTCTATGATCATCTACAACCAAAGCAATTGGTTTCTCTCCTTTATCAGCAGTTGTAAGATCTCTATCTGCGTCAACGTCCTCGACCTGATGTATTATTGAATTATCAATTTCCTGTTCAGTAAATGCACTTCGGGCAATTGGCAGTTTAACCACAAACTTCATTTTTGTAGTGCCCAGATATGAGGCTTCAATAATACCATGAGACAACGTTGTCAACTCTTTAACCAAGGAAAGCCCTATTCCTGAACCTTCTGAAGTTTCATTAATTTGGTAAAATCGGTTAAAAATTTTGGAGATATTCTCTTCTACAATGCCATTAATATCATTTATAAAAGTCAATCTTAAATCATCAGCATCATCCACTTCAACATTAAAAGAAATTTCACCTCCCAGCGAAGTATACTTTATGGCATTAGAAAAAAGATTATTTACTATTTTCTCAACTATATCCGCATCAAACCAGGCTTTTCCGACATCAGGAATTGAAGCTTTAAGTGTTAAACCATGCTGTTCTGCCAAAAACTGGAAAGATTCTGTGAGTAATTTTAAATGCAACCCCAAATCATTCTGCCTCACTTTTAATCGTAAATTACCTGACTCCAACTTCGATAGTTCCAATAGTTGATCAACTAAATTCAAAAGCTGATTGGTATTGCGTTCCACTAATTGCAAGTCGCTTTTTGACTCTATATTTAATTCGTTGCTCAACAATTGTTTTTTAATGGGCGCTGAAATTAGGGTTAATGGCGATCTGAATTCATGCGCCAAATTGGTATAAAGTTTCGTTTTGTATTCATCTAAACGCTTTAACCTTATGGACTCCTCTTTTTCATGTTTTAAGTCTAATGTCATTTTCCAACGCCATTTAAAATAATAATAGGTTAAAACGGCGGAGGCCATTAACAGAAACGCATACACTATAAACATCCAATTACTTAAATACCATGGCCTCAAAATTGTAAAGGAAAAACTCTCCGGATGTTCATTCCATAGGCCATCGTAATTACTGGATTTTACTAAAAACCTATAATCCCCCGACGGCAAATTCGTATATCTCACCCTATTGGTATTTTTGGAATCTATCCAATCGCTATCATGATTTTCTAATTTGTAAGCGTAGTTGTTCTTTTTGGGAAGTGAAAATTGTAAGCTTGAAAATGTAAATGAGACCGTATTTTGTTTGTAATTTAAGGCGGTATTATCTACCAATGGGTAAGTTTCATTATAAACCTCAAAACCCGTTAAAACCGTTTTAGGAATGACATTATTTCTTTTGATATCTGCTGGATTGAACCAATAAAACCCTTCTAATCCACCAAAATACAGATTGTTATCGTCCGCTTTAAAATAAGCCCCGGTGTTAAATTCAGTTGCTAAGCCGTCATAGTTATCATAATTAACAATGGTTGGCGCTCTATTAAAATCTTTTGACGGCACTATCACGGTAATACCTCTATTGGAACTTAGCCATAGATTGTTTTCTGCATCTGGCAGGATAGCGTAAATCACATTATTAGGCAACCCGTCACTCAGAGTGTAATTCTTGTAAACTTTATTATCTAAATCGAATACCACCAATCCATCGCCATTGGTACCAACCCATAAAAATCCGTCGCCATCATAATACAACGATTTTATTTTTTTGAATAATTCTTGATCACGAATCTGAAAGTCTTTCAACACATCAGTTATGGAATAGGTTTTTGTGTTTAATGAGAATAGACCATGTTCTTCTGTTCCAATAAAAAGCAAGTCCTTTTCTCCCTGAATGGTGACTCTAATATTATTGCTCAACAATCCATTAGAGGTGTTAAATTGCTTTAAAACACCCTTCTCCTTGTCAAATAAAAGTAATCCGTAGTCTCTTGTAGAACACCAAATACGGCGATTATCATCAGTAAAAATATTCCAAATGGTTTCAGATGGCAACGCAATAGAGGAAGATTTATGATAATGTTTAATTGTTCCATCAGCTTTTAAAATATTTAAGCCACCATCTTGTGTTCCTATCCACACATCTTCATCATCATCTATAAATAAACTAACGATCCTATTGGAACTTAAACCGTTTTGCGATTTTGTGTAGGTTTTCCAACTATTGGTCTTAGGACTAAACCTCGACAATCCTTTCCCACTAGTACCAATCCAAACATTATCATCAGCATCAACCTCAATCGCTCTAACAAGGTCAATATTGATGCCTTCTGGAGTTTGACTGTTATTGGTAAAATTGAATTTCTCAAGAAACTCATCATAGAAACTCACGCCGGCCCCATCTGTCCCAAACCAAAGTGTGCCGGTGTAATCTTCATAAATACATAAAATATCATTGTAATGAATAGATCTTGGGTTATGTTTTTTTACCTCATAGTGTAAAATTTCGTTGGTATTCAATCTGATTTTATAGAGTCCGCCTCCAAAGGTCCCCATCCATAATCGGTTTTTCTTATCTAAATGCATGGACAGGATATTAAGATTACTTGGCAACTCACCTAATTCTCCGCTGAATTTATTGGTGAATTTATCATCGTTGTACGCTTTAAACCACAATCCGCTGCCGTAAGAACCCAACCACATATTTCCATCTGCATCAATTATGAGTTTGCTATAGTTTACTGTCGATTGCGGATTATTATCTGGATGATAAATTTTAGTGGCATTTGTAGTTTGTTTTATACCGATGATTTTACCTTGGCTCGTGATCCAAATAGTGCCTGTGGCATCTTCTGTAATTGCATACACCGTATTGATATCTTCAGAAGAAAGCGAAGCCACAACATGAGTGTTGTTTTCCTCCATTCGATACACACCAGAACCGTAAGTACCAAACCAATAGGTCATATTGCTGTCTTGAAACACGACACTGACATCTTCTAAATCTGTAAAAGGAATAAAATGCTGCTCTTTAACATTATAAATTTGAGGTGTTTTGGAAATGGGAATGCTAATAACATTACCCTTCCTATCAGTATACACTTGACCTAGATAGCTATAGTTAGGCCTGGTAATATCTACAAAAAGCGATTTAAAAACATCAAATTTATTACCATCAAATTTATTGAGGCCATCCTGCGTTGCTAGCCATAAGTATCCAATACTATCTTGAGTAACCGAGATCACACTATTTTGGGAAAGGCCATCATTAACTGATAGTTGCCTAAATGAAACCTGAGATTGGCCAAACACCTGAACAAGACTAAAAGCGCATACCACAAAGCAAGCAAAATACGCATGGAACCCTTTTATATGTAATGGCATATTCATTTGATGTGATTCACACCAGTTTGCACAAAGTTTTAGCCCGACAATCCTAATTTAAACAACAAAATTTGTGTGTTTAAAGCGTTACAACATCAAGCTATCCTCATAAAAACGAGTCGGTTAACACATAAATATACTATAAAATAAAATTACATTTAAGGGAGGATGTATTAAATCAAGTAGGATTATAGACGAATTTTGCTTTGATCGCTCAATTTTGAAGATTGGAAATTCAACTTAAACCAAAATTTTATAAAGAATTGGTTTACTTGGAGTTGCATCATTCTCAAAGGGTGCAGTTTGCAGATTTAACATATAACTACCATCCTTTATTTTATTCCTTACATAGATGAACTCTGTAATGGTACACTGCATGCGACGTTCTCCATCAAAATTCCAGAAGGCTTTGTGCGCGAGTAATTTTCCGCCATCGTGCTCTCGATCAACACTAGGAAGATCAATGAGTACATGTTGCACTCCCAATTCTCTGATAAACACCATGGCTTCTTCAGTCAGATAAGTCCAATTGGTTTCAGAATACTGACGTCTTTTTTTATCCTTAGTATTTGGCATGGTACGGATGACCAAGGCTTCGGGTGTTTTATCCTTTAATAAAGATGCTATTTGCTTTTTAGAGATGATAGTGTCCTTCAAATAATTTTCGGGAGCCACTGAAATCAATTCTGCAGTAAAGAAAAATTGTTTTAAATTTTTATTGATGGAATGGAACTCCTCGGTGATGTGTCCAATGCACTCCGTATGTGTACCGTGCGCATGCGGATTGAAATAAATATTATTGAAATTGACATCAGCACCTTCTTCCACACTACCAATCCAATCTTTATTCTTTACAGGCTCTATTTTAGGCTCACTAATATACCAGGCATTTACATTACTTTTTGAGGCACGCAAAGGGATGGAAATGTCAAGCGGATTTGAAAGGTCTATTTGGATTTTACCTGAATGATGTTCAATGGTTGTTTTCAAGATGCATTAATTTTAAAGAGATCAGAAGCGATACCGTCACTCAAAAATTTGCCTTTTTTAGTGACCAGTAATTTACCATCTTCAAGATACAATAAATGTTCAAGAATGTGTTTTTGAGATTGTTCTAAAAGGTATTTTTTGTACTCAATTCCGAACTCTTTTTCAACTTTTTCGATGGAAACGCCCCAAATAGTGCGCAGTCCGGTCATTACATATTCGTTGTATTTATCAGTGGTTGAAAGCGTTTCAATCTCCATCGGCAGTATGTTTTCATCCAAAGCTTTGATGTATTTGGTGTTGTTTCGAACGTTCCAACTGCGGTGTTCACCATCAAAAGAATGGGCAGAAGGACCAATACCTAAATACGGTTTTCCTTGCCAATATGCTGAATTGTTTCTGCTGAAATACTCTGCCTTTCCAAAATTGGATAACTCATAATGAATAAATCCTTCGGCTTCCAATTTCTCTATTAAAATGTGGAATTGCTCTTGCGCCAAATCATCATCAACATTTTTAATGATGCCTTTTTTAATGAAGGTATCCAAAGCGGTTTTAGGCTCAACAGTCAACGCATAACTCGAAATATGAGGAATATTGAATGCCAATGCAGACTCTATATTCTGAAGCCAACGTTCATTGGTCAGACCTGGAATACCGTAGATTAAATCGATGGAAATATTATCAAAATATTGTGTTGCTTCTTCTAAACATTTTTTAGCTTCTTCGGCATTATGCGCGCGATTCATCAATTTTAAATCCTCTTCAAAAAAGGACTGAATACCGATAGACAGACGGTTTATGCCGATGCTTTTATAATCCGCAAATATAGATTTGGACGTGCTATCAAATAAATCATCCGGATTGGCCTCAAGTGTTATTTCAGGATTTTCGGTAACTTCATAATGCGTATACACTTCTTCAATCAACAATCTTAACTCTTCAATCGACAATAACGAAGGGGTCCCACCACCAAAATAAATGGTTTGAATGACCTGATTTTTAAATTCGTCCTTTCGTAATTCCAACTCTTTAACTAAGGCCCCCACTAATTCATCCTTCTTTTTTAATGAAATTGAAAAATGAAAGTCACAATAGTGACAGGCTTGTTTGCAAAATGGGATATGAATGTAAATTCCTGACATTTAGTTTGAATAACGAATAACGAATAACGAATAACGAATAACGAATAACGAATAACGAATAACGAATAACGAATAACGAAAGTAAAAAATGGATTCAGAACAGCCTCTAGAAGTGCCTCAAACTTTTAAAAACATATCAACCTAAAACTACAAAATTTGAAACCAAGAAACCTGAAACAACAGAAACCTTTTACTTCTTAACCCTACTTTCGTTTTGCTTCACAAAAGCAGCCCAACCTGTATAGTTCTTCCCTACTTCAACCCTACCTTCGTTATAATGGTGACAAACAGCGGCGGCCAATCCATCAGTTGCATCAAGATTTTTAGGCAAGGATTTTAATCCGAGGACACTTTGTAGCATTTTTGCTACTTGCTCTTTACTCGCATTACCACTACCGGTAATAGCCATCTTAATTTTTTTTGGAGAATATTCAGTAATAGGTATTTCCCGGCTTAACCCTGCCGCCATAGCAACACCTTGCGCACGCCCAAGTTTGAGCATACTCTGCACATTCTTTCCAAAAAACGGGGCTTCAATAGCAATTTCGTCTGGATTGTGCGTGTCAATAAGTTCTATGGTGCGCTCAAAAATAAGTTTAAGCTTCAGATAATGATCATCATATTTTTTGAGATCGAGCTCATTCATTTGCAGGAAAGTCATGGTTTTACCCACCACTTTAATTAGGCCAAACCCCATGATGGTCGTTCCTGGGTCTATTCCTAAAATAATTCGTTCTTTAATCATTTAATAACAATAATTGCATCCGCTCAAAGATATGGATACGCCAAGAGCTACATACATTAAATCGCCATTAAATGAATATCCGTCGATAGCTGGATTATATTTATCACTCCCAGACAAGCCCAAGGCATAAGATCCATCAACAAAAACAGACAAAGACTCGCTCAGTCTATAATGCACTTCCATGCCGCCTAATAAATTAAGATAGTTATACGTATTAAGTACGTCTTTACCTAACGGCCTTGTCATACTAACACCCGGTCCGACGTGACCTACAACTCCAATGGCAGGAGGCAAAAATCTAAAAACATCTTTAAAATCATATACTAATTGCGCATTGATACGGGTGAAATTCAGCTTAAATGGCTTAGACTTTTCGGCTGACTCAGACCTATTGTATCCTAAATCGAGCTTAGCTCCCCAATTTTCAGAAAACATGTGTTGAACGCCAAGATTGATGGTCGGGAAGTTGATATATTTTGTGAAATAACCATCATTATCGTTATTGTCAATAGGATTATTAAAGCCAACACTCGCCTGAAGCTTCCATTGTTCAACATCTCTTTGAGCGAAACTCATAGAGGTAGTCATGAGGGTTAAAAATAAGAGCCAAACAAAGTTTTGTGTTTTAATATAAGTCGCCATAAGTTAAATATCTTTAATTTGTAACTATGTTAATAGCAATCTACTACAAATCTAAGCAATTCTCGCTTGCACTTATAAAAATAGGTCTTGTTGTTGGCGCATTTTACCTCATATACAACAAATTATTTCTGAATAGCGATTTTCAGTTTAACGACCTCTTTCATGTCTTGACCAATTTCAGCGCTCTATCTTATAAAACAGTGCTTTTTTTAGTGATGTTGAGTATTAGCAATTGGTTTTTTGAGATTCTAAAATGGCAGAATTTAGTCTCATCCGTCCGTGTAATTTCGTTTAAAGACGCAAAGGAACAAAGTTTGGGCGCCCTTACCGCTTCTTTACTAACACCAAACCGCATTGGCGATTATGGTGCAAAAGCGATGTATTACACAGCTCCATTTCGTAAAAAAATAATGCTTCTTAATTTGTTGGGAAATACCGTACAGATGGCGATTACCACGATTTTCGGAAGTTTAGGCCTCATCTATTTCAGCCTTCATTTTGAGCCAAATTTCAATTATAAGGGCATTATCATCTGGTTTTCTATAATTGGGATTATAAGTCTTATACTTGTTGCTTTCTTCAGAATTAAAGGCTTCCAAAAACAAAAGCGTTTGTACGGCAGACTCATCAACTTTATAAAAACCATATCCAAAAAAACGATTCTAAAAACGGTTGGATACTCTGTGCTCCGTTATCTTATTTTTTCGTTTCAATTCTACTTTTTACTGACGTTGTTTGGGGTCAATCTTACCTATTTAGAAGCTATGGCCGCTATCTCAAGCATGTATCTTTTATCGTCAATAATTCCATCTGTTTTTATTTTTGATGTGGTCATTAAAGGCGGCATCGCAGTTTATATCTTTGGATTGCTTGACATTTCGCAAACCATTGTTTTAGCCATTGTAACATTGATGTGGATTTTAAATTTTGTGCTGCCAAGTATCATTGGAAGTTACCATGTGCTTCAATATAAACTCCCCAAATCTTCAGTATGATTGTTATTGCTATAATTGTTAGCGTCCTTTATGTGGTACTGATCGGAAGCTTTTGTTTGGGATTTAATCGCGTAAAACATTTTGTAAGCAACACTCCTAAGCCAAAAACACGCTTTAGTATTGTTATTCCCTTCAGAAATGAAGCCAACCAACTCCCAGAACTCTTGGAATCCATTTTTCGTCTGAACTATCCGAAGGGACTGTTTGAAGTTATTTTAATCGATGACGAATCTGATGACGACTCAAGAAAAGTTCTAGATAATCTACTGAAGAGTAATACAGACGGTGCCACCAACATTCAGGTGATAAACACCATTAGAACTACAAATTCGCCTAAAAAAGACGCTATTTCACTTGCCATTTCAAAAGCAAACGCTGACTGGATTATAACTTCGGACGCCGATTGTATACTTCCAAAATACTGGTTGGATAGTTTTGATGCGTACATTCAAAAACATGCTCCATCACTCATTGTTGCTCCAGTAACCTATCATAACATCAACGGATTTTTACAAAATTTTCAACTTTTGGATGTCTTGAGTTTACAGGGTGCCACCATTGGCGGTTTCGGAATTAAAAAACCGTTTTTGTGTAACGGAGCGAATTTAGCCTATACCAAACACCTTTTTAATTCGGTTAATGGTTTTGAAGGCAATTCAGAAGTGGCGAGTGGTGACGATGTCTTCCTTTTGGAAAAAGCCTATCAAAACAACCCAAACCAGGTGCATTATTTAAAAAGCAAACAGGCTATTGTGACTACAAAAGCGCTGAGCACAATTTCAGATTTGATAGATCAGCGGGTACGTTGGGCTGCTAAAACGAGTGCTTATAAAAACAGATTCGGGAAGTTTGCTGGGAGCATTGTTTTTGCTCAAAATGCGCTGTTGATTGTTTGTCTTTGCCTCACATTAATTGGAGCTCTAAACCCTAAAGTCCTATTGTTTGGTTTCCTCATTAAAGTCAGTGTTGATGGTATTCTCATCTCTAAATCGGCTGTGTTTTTTAATCAAACAAAACACCTCAAGCATTATGCATTAGCAGCATTTATATATCCTTTTTTCAGCGTTTATGTAGTAATTATCGCTGTATTTAAAGGCTATCAATGGAAAGACAGGCGCTACCAAAAATAACAACTAGGTAATTCTAATTGATATTGACAATAACTGGTAAACTGAATTCTGTAGCTACTTGTTGGCTGCGTTTAATGGCCGGATAAATTTTAGGAAGCGAATCAAAACTATGTCTTAAAATACTGTCCAATTGCGGAATTTGAGCTTTCGTCATCGAGTCCATATCAATGTTTCTGATTGAAAACTGTCCTTTTTTATCGATATGAATCTTTAAAACGACGGTGTCCGAAACATCATCGGTCACTACAATTTTTTGCTTCCCTAAATGTGAGGCCAACAAATCGTGTAAATAGCTTTCAAAGCAAGCTTTCTTTTCTTGGTTAGTGGTGGCGTCATCACAATCAGAAAAGGTAGGATAGTCATCCACATCATTCCAATTGATGGCTTGGATTTCTTCTTCAAGAAGTTGTTCTGTCGATACTTTCTTAGATTGAAAATAATCGCAAGACGTCAGTAAGATAAGGAAAACAAGTAAAAATGGCTTCATTTAATAATGTAACTGAAGCTGAAAAATACAATTTTTTTAGTGAATTTGTTCACTTCGCATAGTTCTGTTATACAATTTCTATAAAGAGTGCTAATAGGCTATTCAGATTTCATGAATTTCTCTTCCTTTAACTCTTGTAAGCGCCTATCTGCAAAGTAAACAAACATACTTTTGGGGAATTTTTCCTTAAACACTTCATAAGCCTGTATTTTAGAATCGGCGTCAGCATAATATCCATCTTTTGTGCGTGCCAGAAAGAACTGCGCCCGCTCATCTTTAGGATTTTCCTTTATGGCATTTTGAAGTGCGATAATGGCTTCCTTGTGTTTTTTCTGTTGATTTAGCACCGTTGCCAAAGTTGTATATTCTACAATTAATGGTTGATCCATAATGTCTAATGCCTTGGTGAGCCATTCTTCTGCGGAAGCGAAATCATTTATCTTTTCATACAATTGGCCTAAAATGTAAAGATTGGTTGCATTTTTAAGATCGAAATTTACGGCACGCTTGGCATGGACAATAGCTTTTTCATACGCCATCTGCTCAGCATAGCAAAAACTTAATTTTTCGTGTATAAACTGTGAATCTTCGCCTAAACCCAACAGCTTTTCGAACCATTGTACAGCAGACTCATAATCTTTCTTCCAATAGTAATTCAGTGCTTTTAGGTTAATCAATTCTGTATTATTCCCATAACTCTCCAATCCAGTGTTGATATATTGTAAAGAAGCCTCATGGTTGCGCTTTACCAATAAGTGTTTGGCTATTTTATATATGGCTTTTTGATGCGTAGAATCAAGTTGAAAGGCGGATTGAAACCTCTTCATAGCTGTAGAATCTCCTTGTTGTTCTAAAAGCAATCCAAGTTCATAATGGTAATTTGGGTTTTTATCATCCTGAGATGCCAACTCATTTAATAAGGCCTCTGCGACTTTTAATTTTTTGCTCCTAGCCAGTAGCTTTGCATAATCATATTTAAGAAGTGCATCCTCAGGAAATTCCTGTGATGCACGTTCATAGTTATTTAAAGCTTCGTCGTAATTACCAAGCGCCATGTAGGCTTTGGCCAATTTTTCATAGACTTGCTCTTGCTGCTCAAGAGATTTGAAGACAGTTATAGCTTGCGCATAGTTGCCATGTGCATACAAGCTGTCCGCGCGTTTTAAGCTGGCATCCTGTGCCTGTATAGACCATGTGAGCAGCGCCACAATTAAAAACCTAAAGGATTTGGGCATATGGGTATGAATTAGTTTTTAGCTTTTGGTGACGTTTCATATACCTGGAAAAAAATAGGTAAACTATACGGTACATCTACAGCTTTCCCTCTTTGTTTGCCCGGTTTCATTTTTGGCAATAGTTCAATTACACGAATGGCTTCTTTTTCCAACTCTGAATGCGGCGCTTTCGATTTTATATCGGTAATAGAGCCGTCTTTGCCTATTTTGAACATAACCACAATACGTTGCATTCCTTTTAAGCCCAAATCATTGGCCAAATCAACGTTGAAATTTTTGTTTACAAATTGACTGATTTCATCCGAAGTACATTTTTTTCGATCCTTCTCAGCGCTTATGTCGCTACAAGATGGGAAATATGGGGCTGCCTCAACATGAGCAAAAGGGACTTCAGAACCATCAGGATAATTTGGGCGCTCCGATATAATCTCCTTAATCTCTTTTGCATTATCGGGTATCTCTTTATCCGTTGTTTTAGATTCAACAATCTCTTCTTCTTCATATTGAACCTTAAACAATATCGGCAAACTATATGGTACGGTCACGTTTTTACCTCTTTGTTTCCCAGGTGTGAAATCTGGCATTGCTTTAATGACTCTTATAGCTTCAGCTTCTAAGACTGGATGTGGCGCTTTTGCCATGACATCTTTAACTTTTCCATCCTTACCAATTTTAAAGACAACGCTGATCCGCTGTATCCCAATCAATCCTAAGGAAGTTGCTAATTCCACATTAAAATTCTTATTGACAAACCTCGCTACCTGATTAGTGGTGCATCCTTTGTCATCACCCTTAGATCCAGTTGCTTCACATCCTTCAAATAATGGCACCTCATCAATTACGGCGTATGGCACCTCAATATCAGCTTCTTCCTGCACTTTGGAAGATTCGTTATCTTGTAGACTAATCCTGGAGATATTCGTATCCGTATCTAACAAAGTGGTGATTTTACCATCCGTGATTTTTAGCACCTTAAATTGGTTACTTTTTGTTATTAAAGCTATTTTTTGCTTCCGCGCCTTTTGTTCTGCTTCTGATAAATTTTTCATATCCTCAACCACCAACCGGAGTTCTCCATCTCCTGCGGAATTTTCCCAAGCGTCTTTAGCTTTTTGTGTTTTTTTATAGGCTACATAGTCGTCATAATTATATTGTTTTTGTCCATAAAATTCCAAATCACGTTTCTCTTCCTCATTAAGCTTTCCATTGGCCTTCTTTTTCTCCATTAACTTTGTGTGTTTGTATTTTATAAGCGCTTGGGCTTTCGCGACATCATGCTTACTTTGCATATAATTCTCACCGATGTCGCCATAGTTTTTATAGGCTTTGTAATAATCGTCAGGAAGATCATTTAGGCCCATAACAGCATTGTAATACTTATTTACAAGTTCTGTAAAAGGCGTTTCCTGGGCTACCACGTCATTGTGCTCTAACGGCAATGATTCACTAATTTCACTGGCGTAAGACGAGGTGTACAACAACATTCCTATCACCATAGGAATTAATAGTGCGTATTTGACAAGATGGATCTGTTTTGATTTTGATTTGCTTAACATAACGATTCGTTTTTTGATTAATGATTGTTTAAAAAATGGATTGATGAATGAGATGTGCTGGGTCTCAAAAACTTGGGACAGCAAGCTTTGATAATAGGCCGATTTGCCTTTGTACTTTACAGCTTTTGCATCGGCGATGAACTCGTGCAAATTGGAAAGCCTGTTTTGATACATATACACCATTGGATTAAACCAAAAAACGATGCGCAACACTTCAAAAATTAATAAATCGATACTGTGCTTTTCCTTAACATGAACCAATTCGTGCTGTACAATGTGTTCCTTCTTTTCTTCCTGAATATCGGTTCCTAAAAAAATATTATGAAAAAATGAAAAGGCAGCACTACTGTTACATAAATACACAATAAGCACATCACCTTGCCATCGTTTTGGGTTTGCATAATACAGCTTGCTAATCTTGAAAATTTTATATCCTAAAATTAGCGCAGTTACAATAACACCTAATATCCAAAGGTGTGTCCAAGAAAAGTTGATACCCTGCTCAGAAATTTGCACTACAGGCATCATTTCGGCACTATAACTAACGTCTGACGACACCTCTCCAATGATAACTTCGGGCAATCGGACCACCATGGGCTCTGGGACCATAGCTCTAAAACTTTCGAATTTTATAAATGGCAAGATGATTGACAAGAGTGCTGTACCTATTAAATACGCACGATTCCAATTAAAAAAAGTTTCTTTCTTTAAGAAAACGTCGTAAATAATCAGAAAGAAGATCTGAAATGCAACGATTTGTAAAATGTAGTGCAGCATAATCAGTCCTCTTTTTTGTTAATCTCCTTGAGTATAGATTCCATGTCATTCAGGCTGAGATCATTCTTTTTGACAAAAAATGACACCATACTTTTAAATGACCCTTGAAAATAATTATTCACCAGCATATTAATGCTTTGGTTGCTGTAGTCCGTTTTCGAAAGAATGGGAAAATAAATATGGCTCTTACCTTGCTTTTCATAATCCACAAAACCTTTGCTTTCTAATATCCGCACAATAGTAGACACGGTATTATAGGCGGGTTTTGGGTCTGGCAGCTCCTCAATAATCTGTTTTACATTAGCTTTTTTTAGTTGCCATAGCACTTGCATAATCTCCTCTTCTGCTTTTGTAAGTTGTTTCATCTTTAAAACTGCGTCTGCCGACAGGCAAATTTGCTGCAGTAGTTTTTAGTTTAATATGAATAATGTTTTTTAGAAATAAGAGTAGGAAATCTTGCAACTCACTCACTTTCATACGCTAATATAACTAAAATATTAGTTCAAACTAATTTTTTAGTTATAAATTTTACAAAAGAAGGGTTGTTATAAAAAAATAAAACCTAATAACATCCAGATTTGGGGCAGTTATTAGGTTTATTCCATTGTGCTATTAGCGCAACAAATAACTTTAGAGGGATTAATTAATTGTTGTTGACTCGATAAAATTAAATAAAGGAAATGAATTAAAGTTACGGGATATCCGTAAACTTTTTACGGCAAAACCGTAGAATACAACTATAGTCAAGGATAAGCGCATTTTGGAATTGCCTTAAAATGCGAAAATTTAACACTTAATTAAACAAATCCCTTTTTCCTTGCTTCTTCAATCAGTGTTTCATCCTTTCCATCTTCAACAGAGAACAACAGCTTCAATTGTCTTTTACGTTTTTCGATGGCACTCATCGATAAATTAATGTGCTCACGCAAGGTAATTGTTCTGATGCCCTGAGAAAGAAGGTGTAGAATTTTCCTGTTGATATCATCCACATAAATATCGGCAGAGATTGATTTTTTAAGATAATTGCTCACCGTATTACTATAATATGGTGGCGATGTTAATATATGTTGAAAAGCCTCTGCAAGTTCACTGGAGGTCATATCACTTTTGATTAAAAATCCGTCAGGATTAATTTCTTTGATGATATTGTGCACTCTATACGACTCATTAAACATGGTCAAAATAACCACTTTGGCATTGGGCATAATGTCTCGTGTCAACTTCGCCAAATCTTCGCCGGAGTTAAATTTACCATTTGATGAACTCGGTAAACTGATATCAAAAAAACAAATGTCGTATGGCTTTTCATTAGAAGCACGTTGCAACAGCTCATAAGCAGTATCACAATCATTTGCAGTTTCTATCTGCAAAACTTGATCTCCTTGCTTAGTGGCCATTAAAGTATTTTCATAACCTTCAATAATAATAGGATGATCATCTACCATTAAAATATGAATGTGCTGCATAGTTTTTTTAAGTTGTGTATGGAATTTTTATTAGTATGGTGGTACCGTTGTCTATTACCGATTGGAACTCTACAGTCCCATCAAGTTCGTGTACTCTAGAATTAATGTTTTTAAGACCGATACCTTTTTTACTTTTATTCAGATCAAAACCGACGCCATCATCAGTAATAGATAACCAAATTACAGCTTTTTTTAGTTCAATACTAATTTTGACATGTTTAGCTTTGGCATGCTTATAAATATTGTGAAGCGATTCTTGAACCATCCTATAAATATTAATCTTGGTCTTATTGGAGATGGTTTCCCAATTAATGTCATCAGTAAAATCAAACTGATATTCCAATTGATACGCCTGGGTCTGTTTGTCTATCAATTCAGATAAAATATCCATAAAGCCAGAACCCGACACGAAATCAGCATTCAGGTCATGCGAAATTTTTCGGATATCATTTTCTATGTTTTTGAGCTCCGCAATATACTTTGCGCGCACTTGCACCGCTTCTTTACCTTCATTAAAATTATAACTATCCAAACTTAATCGTGTTCCGAACAATCTTCCCAAAACACCATCATGCAATTCTTGAGAGATACGCTTCTTCTCTTCAGCCCTTGCACCATCAACCTTGTCTTGTTGCGACAACATGAGATTGTAAATCTCTTCATTGGCTTCCTGTTGATCTCTTTTGAACTTTAATTCATTGTTTTTATTACGCTGTGTAATGATGATGTACAGCAACAAGGAGGTTAGCAAAAGCACAATTGAACTGATAATCCACCACATTTTTTCAGTGGCAATCCGTTCTTTTTCTAACTCAAGCTGATCCGTTTCAAACTCTATACGAGCGAATTTATTTCGGATTCTCCGTTCATTTGCCAGCAAACTATCACTTAATCTGATATGTTCCTTTAAATAAGCGCTTCCCTCTTCACCGCCTTTAAGTTCAGAAAGAATAATCATCGCTTCCAATAAAATATCATTAGAAGAAATCTCTCCAGCTAACTGATAAGACTCCTCAGCGTAACGCAAAGCTTGATCCCGCTTCCCTTGTCCCTTATAAAATTTTGAAAGATCAATCGAGACATTTAGCTTATTAATTGCATCGTCCAAACTATCAGAAATACGATAAGCGCGTTCGAACATTTTCTCTAAAGAATTGTAATCGGCATTTCCATTAAGAAATCGGGCGTAAGCGACATTATCTAAAACAAGCGCATAAAAATTAGGATCCAAATCAAATAGCAACTTCTGATTTAAAATACCTTCATAAATGGTAAGTGCGGTTGTTACATCCCCTTTCTCCTTGTATACGTAGGCTATATTGTTCTCTGATGACAGTTGCAATAAAAAGCCGTCATTCATTTTTTTGGCCATATCATAAGCTTTCTCATGATATTCAATGGCTTTGTCAAACATTTTTAAAGTCACGGCACCGTCACCAATTCTCGTGTAGAGCAACCATAAACTCTCTAGGTTATAATCGGTTTTAGGTAAGTTTTCAGATAGTTTTATCGCTTTAATGGCGCTTTCTTCACTGCCGATATAATCTTTTTCAAGCTTTTGGATTTCTGAAATATTGATTAAAATTTCAACCTGCCGAGAATCCAATTGCAATTGTTCTGAAATTTTATAGGCTTTAGAGTAGTAGTAATAGGCGCTATCGTTTTGGGTTCTACTCCGATGATGATACCATCCCAAATTATGATTAGCGATAGCCAATGCTAATGAATCATTGGCTTTAATAGATAGCCTTAAATTTTTAAAATTAACCCGTCTGAATTCATCGAATTTACCCGTATAAATGCAAAGTCCAGAATAAATTTGGTTGGATTTAATAATGACGGAATCAATTTTCAATCGCTCAGAAAAGGTGACAGCCTTTTTAGCAAATCTGATTTGATTATCTAAAGACCGTTTGGGATCATTACTAAGCAATCGAAATTTTACAACACTATCGTATTCAGGTGACCTTAACTTATTTTGAGAATAAGTAGTTGTGCAAAAGAACAGTAAGAGTATGACTGATAAAGGTAACCTCAACACACTAGATTGGATTTGTTGTTATTCTCAAATTTAGGATAAATTCTTTAATCTAGTAGGTTTAATTTAATTCAACACCAAAATCCCTTATTAATTAAAATAAGGGCTTCATGTTTTTTCAACACTACTTTTTTTATGATTGAGAAGGAATACGGATTCCCGTTCTTGAGTGGGCTAACAAATCGTATTGCGTTTTAGCAGGCACGTAGGAATTTGCTTCTTTTTTAGTAGGTGTTTTGTCTGTTTGGCTAGAAACAGTTAAAAATAAGGCTAGTAACAAAGTAATTTTTAGGGTTTTCATTTTAATCGATTTTAAGAATTATGAATAGTTTAGTTAATTAATAATTTGGGCATTTAAAATGCCATTCGAGGGAAGAATGGATTATTAATTTTTTGAGCTTTACACTCTAGCATTGCAAATTTTTAGTGAGGGAAGAATAAGACTTGCAATAACGTCTTCAATAAAATGGATTAAAATATTCTTATTGGTTGTTAATCAGTCAATAAGAGCTACAAATATATTATAAAAAAGTTATAAACAAAACTTTTTATTGGATATAATGCGTTAAAAATCCGACTAAAAGCCAAATTCAGGTATAATTCTTATAAACATAGTGGAAATCGGCCGGTCAGAGACAAAAGGAGAATACTAGCTTCTGGTATCCAAACAATTACTACCAGATACTAAACCTTTTTGCAATAGTTATTTGAAGAAAAATGGGGATTTACAAACCACCCCTAAAACAAAAAAGCATCCCGATTCTGTTATAAACAGAAAAGGAAAGCTTCTCATCGGAATACCAAATCACTTCGGTATCACTACGTTCCGTCCCAATTATTATCGGGATTAGGAAACAACACAACTTCTTTAAGGCGCCAAAAAAAGCTCCAAATTTCTTTAGAGCTTCCTAGCATTATTGCGGTCTGGACGGGACTCGAACTTTGTTCAATTATCCCAACCATATCAACACTCTTGTTAAATCTCTTTTTCTATGTTGACGATTTGTGACCTTAAACACGTGGGTTATGGTACAATTTGATTTCGTCTGGTGCAAAAATACTAAATAGAATCAATTAACCATACTTAATATTAATAAAAGCACTTAAAATGTTTCGTGGAACCTATTTTGGTTCCAAATATGAATTATCACGGTATTATCTGCTTTCATATCCAGACTATTGTACTCCACTGCCATTAATCTTAACTTCAACCACTACCTACATTTGTTCTTTGTTGGTAATGAAAATTTCGGCTATCCTAAAATCTAAAGAATTAGAGATATGTAGCGAGTCTCAAAATAATGTAAATCAATAAGTTATTATAGTTAGGCATGCTTTTTGTAATCTCTTTCATACAACTATTTATAGCGTGTCATCTTCCTAAATTCTCTCAACTATTCAATATTGACTCTATTTATAGTCTCCTAAAACTCTAAATAGATATGATATGGATTTAGAACTACTTACACAGAATTTAGAACAAGAATTACTGGATATTGATGAAAATTCAAATACGATTATTGAAAGGTGCAAACGGTCCATAGTAGCTTGCAATAAACTTTTACAACTATTTCAGCGAGAAATTAATAAAAATGGGTTTAGCTCTGTTCCCGAGGAAATTTATTTTTTCCAATTCACAAAGCAAATGCCTTTACAGCATTTAATCTACTTTTCTGAAATACTCTCATTTGAACTTCAATTTCCAAAGGCCGATAAGGTTATTCAACGAAAATTTACAAGAAAAAAAATTCAAAATATCAATCGATTTTTCATTTATAATTTGGACTTTATACAATACACAGATTCAGATTACCACCATTTTGATCGAGAATACTATACACGTGAGTTTCTGGATAATTACCACATAGTCACTTCTAAAGTCTATTTTCAAGATTCAAAATTTTCAACCCCCAGAGATTTGCTTTTGGGTAAATTTAGAGCGTATGGTTGGTTTCTTATTTATCTTGAAAATCGCTTAGCGAATTTAACTTTAACTTTGCCAAGTACTGAGAACACTAGTGATAAGCTGAAAAAATTGGCATGGCCATTTACTAACACTGATTGGGTGGAACTAGTTTATGCAATTTACTTTGCCGGACTCTCACATAATAACAATTTAAATATCAGAAAAGTGTCAAAAGCATTGCAACAAACTTTTGATTATATTCCCAAAGATCTTTACAAAACGTTCCAGCATATTAAATACCGAAAAAACAGTAAAACCCTATTTTTAGATTCGCTCTGCTCAGCCTTATTATTAGAAATTAAAAAAAGTCATGAATAGTATTAATATGTCCCTATTTTCGACTTCTAAAAAGACAGTAGTACTGTCGACCTACCGTTATCATCTTTTCACTGCTGTTTCCATTTTATTTATACCTATTTGATGATGGACTCTGAAGAAACAACAAGTAAATAACCGCAAAACGCATCAAATTTCAAAATGTTAAATTTTGACCGTAGTACGGTTGACATGGGGGAAAAAATCCAATAATATTATCCAAATTTGTAGAACGAAAGTCAAATCAGGTCAGGGGCTATCAAATTAGTTGAAAGCAATGCGATAGCCTTTTACCATTAAAATCGCTCTATTATGCCAACAAGTATTATTACCACAGACGACCTTCGGGAATTCAAAATGGAATTGCTCGATGACATCAAAAAATTATTATCCAAACATGCAACAGGAAAACTTAAAAAATATCTCAAATCTTCCGAGGTTATGGATTTACTTCAAGTAAGTCCAGGCACTTTACAGAATCTTCGTATCAATGGTACTTTACCCTACAACAAAGTTGGTGGCATCATCTACTATGACGCAGAGGAAATTCAAAAAGTTATGGATGCCAACCGTGTGCAGCACGGCCTAAATTCTTAAAAGATGAACTACATAAAGCTACTTAATGCGGCTTTTGAAAAGTTCTATTTCGATGACCGCCTAAATCCTACCCATATCAGTTTGTATATGGCGCTATTTCAGGAATGGAACAGCAGTCGTTTTGCGGATGAACTTTATGTGAACCGAAGGGATTTGATGAGAGCTTCGAAAATTGGCTCTAAAACCACATATCACAGATGTGTTACAGAATTGGATTCTTGGAACTACTTATCCTACTTCCCTTCAAACAATCCATATAAAGGCAGTAAAATTAAGATGTCCATTATCGGGACAAGTGATGAACCTGTTACGGGACAGTACAATCCCACATTAGAACAACTTGCGGAACACTACCGTCCCATACGTGAACCAGTAGTGTACCAACACCATCCCACTAATGGACAAGCTGTGGACTCGCACCGTCCCACCAGTGGACAAGCACTGGTATCTACTATAAACAATACCAAACAAGTAAACACTATAAAACAACCAAAGGGCTGGCAGGCCGTTATTGATTTTTTTATTGAAAAAGATTTTAATGCTGATGAAGGAAAAAAATTCTTCGAATATTACGAAACTCGGAATTGGCAAACGAGTGATGGAAATGAAATTAGGGATTGGCGCGCTTTAGCGAGCAACTGGATGGACAGAACAGAATTATTCAACAAGGAAAACAACCCAAACAAAAAACAAGCGTCCCAAATCAAGGACAACTTGCGGACTACTAAAAATAAAGATTATGGACAACCCCTCTAAAATTACCGAAGGAGGCGTGGAATACTCGCTCGGAAAGTTTGATGGCAAAAGCGTGCTCTATGATTTTGACAAAATCCTGGTTTACTTGGAAGCAAAAGGGAAATTGCTCTTTGGAGAACAATTTAGAATTTACCCTGAGGACACGGTTATCATCCGCAAACTGTGTCACTATTTCATAAAAGACCAAGAAAATTGTATGAAAGATGACATTGATCCTGACAAAGGAATTCTTCTATCCGGACCAGTGGGGTGTGGAAAGACAACTTTGATGAAATTGTTACGGCACATTGTCCCATTGCAACGACCCTACGAAGTGATTCCCTGTCGGAATGTGGCGTTTAGCTTTAATCACATTGGCTTCAAAACGATTGAAGATTACGGAAATACCAAATTCTTCTGCTTTGATGACTTGGGCATTGAACCTGCTGGGCGATTTTATGGCAAGGATCTCAATGTAATGGGGGAAGTGCTTTTATCGCGTTACGAATTATATCTGCAATCCAAGAAGAAAATAAAAACCCACGCCACCACTAATCTCAACGCAGAAGAATTGGAGGAACGCTATGGAAACCGCGTTCGCAGCAGAATGCGTGAGCTATTTAATTTAATTGCTTTTGACGAGAGTGCTGGGGATAAGAGGAAATAAATCAACTTCTGAAAGACTTATATAATAAAATTACTTCAGAAATAAATTGTTGAACAATGGTTTTCAAACTCATCGTTAATTCTAAAAATAAATCTTTCATAATATTACTGATTTTGTATGGATAGCAGAATGGCCAATGCGATATGTTGGATATTATCGGAATCAGAAATATAGCTGGCTTCATCGATATTACTCAAAAATCCAAGTTCCAAAAGCATTGATGCACAATAGTGATTCATTTCTCGCAAAACCTGAAAATTCGCAAACTTCACACCTCGACTGTCATATCCTACCCTTTTGCATAGTATCTTTTCAGTTTGATATCCTATAACTACGGATTCTCTTGAATAATCCCCTTGCACTCTTGAAGCATAAACCTCTATGCCTCTTGCATTTGGATTATCCGAATGATTACAATGCAAGGAAATAAACAGATCTGCTTTTAGAGCTTTAGCTAGTTTTGTTCTATCAAATAACGAAATAAGCGTATCGCTATATCTCGTTAAGTAAATATCCAGCGTTTTTTCAGCCTGTTCGTTAAGTCTCAATATCTTCAATGCAATATCCAGTACAACATCCTTTTCCTGGATGCCATTTATTCCGATTGCACCGGAATCCATTCCACCGTGCCCAACATCGATAATTATAATTTTTTGAGTTGCCGGTTCCTGTCCAAAAATGAGAGACATTTTTAGAAGCAAAATGACAAAGCTGACGTTTTTGAACACTTTTTTCACTTTAATTTTTCAGATTATCAACAACCGATATTCAAAATTCCATAAAATTTAATGCCAAATAACAGCAAAGGAATTCAAACGATATCAAACAACATTTTATTCACAAATATTTGATTATCAATTATTTAAAAGTAAATATATGTATATTTCCAATAACGAAAACAATCCAAAATTTAAACTGTTCCGTTATGAAAAAATCAATCTATTTCGCAGCTCTTATTTCACTATTCTCAACCTCGCTTTTTGCGCAGATTGGAGGTATTGAAGATTCCGTTAATGATGTTTCGGACACCATCAGGACAATTTTCCCAATTATATTGGGAGTCATCTTTCTTGTGGGTTTTCTGTTTAATGCAGGACACTTCTTTGGCGAAAACGCTGACCTTAAAAAGGGGATTACACGGGTTCTTGTGTTTGTACTCATTGCAGGTGCGGTGGTCGGGATATTCACTTACCTAATCTCCATCGTAGTCTAACCACCAAAGAGGAATTTATTAGAAAAGAAGCATGAAGAAATTCGAGATCTATAAAAACATCAGGAAACGGGCGGTCATTTTTGGACTGCCCATCTCCCTGTTTGCATTAATGATGGTGTCGATTATCGCTTCGCTCTTAATCATCATATTCTCTTTCAGCTTTATGTTGATTATTGGCATACTGGTTTTCAATGCGACCCTTTATGTTGCCCTGTCAAAAACGACCCACAATCCGCAACTATTTCAGATAGCGAAAGCCTTTCCAAGAATCATCAGCAATAAAAAAACCTCTGGTTTCGATTATGAACAAGATTAACCTTTCAGCATATCGTCCGATTGCGGATATTCAGGACAATATCATTTTTGCCAATAATGGCAACGTGGTCTTGTGCTATGAGGGGATATTACCTGAAATCTACTCCCTATCGGAAAAGGATTTTGAGGATTTGCACGGTGCATGGTTTCAGGCGTTAAAATCGTTGTCTGTTGGAACGGTCGTTCACAAACAGGATATCTATATCAAGAAATCCTACACGTCCGATCAATTGCCTAATTCTACCTTTCTGGAAAAGGCTACGCACGACCATTTTAAAGGGCGTGAATATATGGAACACCGTTGCTATTTGTTCTTTATACTTACCAAGAACAAAGCATTGAACAACCCAAAATATGTCAATCCTCTCCGAAAGGTGGTCAAGGATATCGTTCAAAAATTAGACGATAACGTAAAGAGCTTCATCGGGTCGGTCAGCGATTCCGTTTCCTTTATCAATAATAGTCGGAAGATTGAACTTATCCCCCTTGAAGCAAAACATATCCAAGAGTTAACGAATTCCTATTTCAATGGATTCAATGAAGGATTTGACACCGATATTTTATTGGATAAGAAAAGCGTCACTATAGGCGAAAACTATTTTGATGCCCTTGCCATCAATAGTGAACTGTGCTTTGGCGAAAGTGTACAGAGTAGCAAGACCAATGAGAAATTCACTTCTGACGATTTTGTGTTTCATCAAGGGTTTATTGATGGTTTAGGGCTTACGCTTAACGAAAACCATATTGTCAACCAGATTATCTATTTGGACGATAAACAAAAGTGGCGCAAGCTGCTTGACAAGAAGGTCGAGGAACTTAACAAAAGTTCAAATTTCGGTTCACAGAACAAAGTTGTTCTTGGCAAAATTCAGCATATCCTTGACCAGATTAATGCCGACGATAATTCAAGAATTATCCGTGGCCATCTCAATATCATTTATTGGGATAAAAATGCAGAAAATTTAGCTCGGATTGGTTCTAAAATCAAGACTGAATTCAAGGAATTGGATATCATCCCATACTATCCACGAGGAGAGGAACGAAAGAACTATATACTGAACAGTTATTGCTGTTTCTCTTCCAATTTCAGCAATACCGATATGTATGTGACGGATTTGAAACACGCGCTTTGCCTGTTTATCAATAACACCAATTATAAATCGGATCCTACAGGAATCATTTTTAACGACCGAGAACACAACATTCCTGTCTTGAAAGATGTTTGGGATGAACGTAAGAAACGCATCAAGGCACGGAACTTTGCCATTTTCGCTCCAACTGGCGAAGGCAAATCCTTTCTGGCAAATAACATTTTGCGCCAATATTTTGAAAGTGGCGTTCGTCTGGTCATTATCGACTTGGGTGGTTCTTATACCAAATTCGCTAAGCTTTATCCTGAACAATATACTGTGCTTCGATACGAAAGTGGAAAGAATCTCGGTATCAATCCATTTTACATAAGTGATACGAACGACCTGACACCTGAACGATTGGAGGACTTATCCGTATTCCTATTTGAATTGTTTGCTTCAGATTTAAAAGTGACCAAGGCACAATCCGTTTCGATAAAAAAGATTCTACGCCATTATTACGATAGCACGCCTGAAAATCACTCTTTGGATGGGTTCTACCACTTTATAGAGAGCAATCAAAAAGACCTCTTAAATCAACTTAAAATCCATCCTGACTACTTCAATGTTACTAGCTTCTTGCACGTCATGTCGGAGTATGTTGGCGATGGTCTCTATAGTTTTCTGTTTGAAGTCAGCGAAGACCAGACCTATAAAATCGAGGACAAGCGTTTAATTGTTTTTGAACTGGATGAAGTAAAGGACAACAAAGAAATCCTGTCCGTTATGTTGAAGCTGATTAAGTCAGCCATTCAACGGACAATCTGGAAGAACCGAGCCGAAAAAGGCATCATCCTTTTCGACGAGTTTGCTAAGCAACTGAAGTTTGAGAACGTATTGGAAAGTGTAGAATTCTATTATCAAGCGATCCGAAAGCAGAACGGTGCCATCGGAATCGTTCTGCAATCCATAAACCAGCTTCCAAACAATTCAACATCGGCGAGCATCCTTGAAAACACACAGGTGTTCTACAGTCTCCATAATGAAAAAGGTTATGCAGAATTGGTCAAGCGTCTCAATCTTTCCACCCATGATCTCAACCAATTAAAATCTATCAAGAACAATCTTTCCGGGCCACGCAAATACACGGAAATGTTTATAAAAATCGGTAAGGAAAGTAACATTTTCCGTCTCGAGGTACCAAAGGAAGTGTATGCCGCTTACCTGACAGATGGAAAGGAAAATGAAGAAATAATGAAGCTCTATGAGCAACATCAGAATATGGAAAAAGCAATTATTGAATTCACTTCTAAAAAATAATATTATGATACCAAAGGTTCACGAATACCAAAACAGATTTTTAACTATGAGTAAATCGAAACTTATAGTACTCGCAATGGCACTCTTATTCAGCTTGAACATCAATGCTCAGGGAATGCCCACTTATGACAATACCAATTTCATCAGCTTGGTAAAACAACTGATAGAATCTGGGAAGCAGACAGCCAACATTATAAAAACGGTTGAATTTATGAAAAAGGCTAAAGAAAATATTGAGAAGGTAAATGACGTGGTTAGACAACTAAATGCGGTTCGGGAAATCGGTCAAAATAACCAACGTCTAATTCGCGTGATGCAAAATGACTTAAGGGATATTCTTGATTCCCCTTATATCAAACCTGATGAAGTAAGTCGGGTATCGGAATCGTTTAGCGCCATTGTAGAAAACTCCTTGGATACAATGGATTTTATAGATGATATTCTGTCCAGTGATTTCTTAAAAATGACTGATGCCGAACGTACTGGAATCTTAAAAGAAAAAGAACTGGAATCCAAGGAAATGGTTTCTAATGTGAAAACCAAAACCAAACGCTACAAGGATATTATTTCCTTCAGAAAAATGCAGGATAAAATCAATAACCGCGAAACAGAATATTAAGATGACTGCAACCATCATTTTAGGAATAGGCTTGGAATATATCGATACGGTTTTCCAAACCATACAAAACAGTAGCTTTTCGCAATATACCATTGCAGGAATGAAAACGCTTGCGGTTTTGTTTTTCCTTGTGAACATTCTTAAAAAATACAATGAAGGTATTGCGGACAAAGATGGTTACACTTGGGGATTGAGCCCAGGCGAACTGGCAAAGAATTTTGCCATAGTTCTTTTGGTCATATTCTCGACACAGCTATTGGGCTTTTTTGATAGCATCTTGGTGTCAATAGAAGCGCAGTATCGAGGGACTGCTCCAGCACTTTTGCCCTTGCAAATGCAAGCCATTCCCATTGAGAAAGACGTCAATCTAATGGATGCTGCAAAAAATGCGATGACTCTGCTTTACGAAGCTTTGGTCACACCACTTTATGGATTCAAAATAATTGCTTTTATCATTGGCATCATTCTATGGCTTTTGGACCTATTTATCTATCCACTCTTTTTGGCAGAACGGTTCTTTCTTTTGGGGATTATGCAGGCCTTTTTTCCATTGGTTATCAGTTTAGCAGTATTTGAAAAATTCCGATCATTGGCCTATAATTTTTTCAAATTATATGCTGCGGTTTATATGCTCGTGCCAGCCTTCTTTTTGGTTAATATATTCGTAAATGCACTATATACAGAACTCAACACCAACTTTTGGAATAATCTATTTGGAACCGACCTCGGACAAGGATTCTTTGCCCCCGTCGTACAACTTGGTTCCGTTGGATTCATAGTATTTCTAAAGTTCAAGCTTTACAGGCGTGCAACATCCTTCACCTTAAGACTATTTAACGGTTAATATAAATGACATGAAAACACCCTATAAAAACATATATGCAGTCCTCAAATTAAATCGTTTCATCGTTTTGGCGGTGGTGGTTTGCGCTTTGCTTACCAGTACATTTTCGATCTGGATGGTGTTCAATACTAATAAGAAAACTTTAAATAGTGCATTCGCTATAAACACTGATGGCAGTATCATTCCTTTAAAGCTCGTTACCCAAAAAGAAAATTTCGGGGTCGAAGCTTTGGCCCACTTGGAACTGTTCCATAATTACTTTTACAATATTGACGCAAGCAATTATGAAAAGAATCTTGCGAAAGCACTTTGGCTGGGCAATAGTTCAGTGGACAACCTATATCGTCAAAAAAGAGCGGATGGGGTCTATAACCGATTATTACAATTCTCCCTTGTTCAAAAAGTATTGAGCATCGATTCACAAATCGAGGAAAACAATGGGATTTACAGCTTTAGAACCATAACTATTTTTAAAATCAATCGTGGTTCTATCATCGACACTTATGAACTCGTTTCCACCGGAAACCTGAGTATGGTTGACCGAAACTTCCCGAATAATCCGCACGGATTATTGATAACCAATTATTTTGAAAACTCCTTAAAAAAATTTAAACAATGAAAATCGAGCCGACCCGCCTACCGTCGGGCAGGTGATGGGCATTTTAAAATTAACTCTCATGAAAATAGAAAAGAATAAAATTGTCTTTGCAGCCGTATTGGCTGTGATTTTAATGTTTCTAATTTCCTATACCATCATGGTTATGGGCGATGATGAAAGTGAAACTGAAAATCTTAAACAGACCCAAATACCAGCTTTGCAAGAAAATCAAAAAGAGTATAAGACCAAACTGGATGCCATCAATGATCTTAAGGAAGTGCGCGAAACGAATGCGCCGAGTATCTACAATGAAAAATTGATTGATTCCCTCGGCTTTTATGATGCAGATCTGCCTCAACGTGAAAAAGAACGTATCGTAGATAGTATCTATTCGGCAGGGAAAATCAGATATTCAGAAGTGGCATATCAGAATATGGGTTCAAAAAGAGCAGCTCCAAAAAAAGTTAAAGAAGTAGATTCCGCAGAAATAAGACGAGCACAGAAGATTGAAGTCCAAGAATTGGGACTGGAACATCAATTATTTTTTGCTGCTTCTCCCGAGCCAAACGATTCTTCAATCATCGGGAATACGGATGAAACCATATATGTGGTCGTCGATGGAGACCAAGTAGTAAAAGCAAACTCCCGATTGCGGATGCGACTTACCAAAGCTGCAATGATTAACAATAAGGAAATGCAGAAAAACACACTCGTTTTTGGATTTATCAGTTTTCAGCCCAATCGTGCTTTAATAGAAATTGAGAACATTAATCATCATCCTTCCAAACTGAAAGCATTCGATTTGCAGGATGGTAGTGAGGGCATCTATGTCGAAAACAATTTTCGGGAAGAAATTACAACGGAAGTACTAGACGATGTTATTGGCGATATCAACATTCCTAGTGTTCCGGAAGTTGGTGGTATTACTAAAATTCTAAAACGTAAAAACAAAAGCGTAAAAGTGACCGTGCTGAACAATTATAAGCTTATTCTAAAACCAAAACTATGAGCCACTTAAAGGTTCTTAAAAATTCAATCTTATGAAAAGATATATCATAACTTCATTTATTGCCGTTGCTTCCACTATCACACCCCACCTTTGCATGGCACAGGTTTCGGCCCAAAACCTAATAGTTATAGACACCATCTACGCAAATGACACTAAAAATGTGGCGATGTTTTTCCCAGAGCCCATTCGCCAAGGCATAACCGGTTCGGACAATTTTATATTCACTTACAATCGTGAGAAAGAGCAGTATTTCGGTTTGCTTCAAGCAAAGCCAGGAAAAGAAAGCAATCTTCTGATAGTCAATAGAGATGGTTCAATTTTTTCGTATATTGTAAGGTATAAGGCGCAGTTATCTAAATTCAATTATTTTATTCCGAAGTCCAGTAGTATCGGGAATGAAAAACCAATAATGAACGATACTATCTCGGTTGCTATTGCTGAAAGTAAAATTGATAACAGGAATTATTATTACCAGAAATTCAGTTCTTACCTTATTGAAAGAAAGCAGCGATTTGGTAGGAATAAAAAGCGAACCGAAGGTATTGTTTTGAGCGTCGAAAACATTGTTTTTGATACGGAAGAACTTTATTTCGTCATCGAGATAAAGAATAATTCGACTTTGGATTATGATTTAAATTTCTTAAAACTTTCGATTGAAACGCGACAGAAAGGAAAAAGAAAATCGTTACAACGATTATATCAAGAGCCAATTTACATACATAATCTGCCCTCAAAAATTGCAGAAAGCGAAACGGTAAGGTTCGTTTATGTGTTGCCCAAATTTTCATTATCCAATGACCGTAGGGCAATTTTAGAATTGAATGAAAAAGATGGCGAACGCAGTATAGAACTGAAAATATCACATAGAAATATCAATAACCCAAATTAGAAAGATTATGAAAAATTTAGTCATTTGCTCGCTCATTTTGTTGTTCTTCTCGTGTTTGAGTTGGAGCTGAAGTTCTATCTCTTGGTATTGAAAAGTCAACAATTGTATCGGGAATAATTTTTGTTATTTCCCTTAATTCATCAAAGTATGTCATATTTTTTTCTATATATTATTTCTTGTTCCGCCACTTTTAAAGCATTTAATCCCTCTTGTTCGTCCTTTATTATTTCATATAATTTTGTTCCTATCCATAATGCTTCTAATTCTGAAATGGAACAATTAAAAAGTTCACTAATTTTAATTAAGTGTTCTCTTTTTAAAGTTTTTTGATTGTTTTCTACCTTGCTTAAAAAGCCATCCCCAATTTCAAGTTGAGATGCTAATTCTCTTTGAAACATTCCTGCCTGCTCTCTTAATTCTTTAATTTTTTGTCCAAGTGTCATTGTACCTTTTTTAGACTTGACTGATTTAGGTCAAATGTAAATATAATTTTCCGAATATATTCAAGAGCGGTGGATAAATTTTAGCTCTTATTGATGTTTTCAGCTAAAATGTGCGGTTGTTTTTTCAGCTTGCAGGTAACGTGTTTGTGTCGAGTAGACCAGGGGAGTTTCACCCCAAGCCTCTCACAGAACCGTACGTGATAGTCTCCCATCATACGGCTCTTCTAAAGTGGTATACAAAAATAGCTCATCCTTTTTCAAGTTGGCAGGCTGTATATCAAATTAGCTCATCCCTTTGCTCCATTTCCATTACAGAAACTTCATCACTACTACGGATGAGTCCGCCCCTGTTCCAAACATCGCTATTCTGCCTCTAGTTTGCGCTATTGTACATTTCACTTTGCATTTTGGCTCAGGTTCCCGAGTTCCGTAAATAAGCCCAAATAATGGTCATGCCTCCTAAATGACGCCTGCCGCCCAGCCAATAAACAGGTGACCGCTGGACTTATAATGTTTGTCATACTTCAAACACTTTTGACAGAGGGTTGCACTTTCTCGACACTTCATCAGAGGTTCATTTGCATTCATCTCCATTATTCATACCTGACCAGCTCTTGGCGTAGCCTTTTCCATAACGCTCAATACCTTGGCTCTTTACCAAAGCACCTTATGGTGGTTTGATGCTCTCCCCTGTAGGACAACACCGGTGGGTCGGTTCCACCATCTTATAAACAGTTACGTAACGACTTTCAGCCGGTCGTTACTCTCGGCACACATAAGAGTAGTAGCGGATTAAATGCACCTACTTTTTTGATGGTAATATACTTAATTAAATGCAAAAGCGATTAGGATTAAATCCCAAACCGCTATTACTTTTATACATTGTTGTAGGTAGTGTTTTATTATTCGACATCAAATTCTTTCAAGATTTTTTCAAGATTTTTAATATGCACACCATACAATTTATTCGACCAATATACTGTAATGAAATATATAAGTATAGCTATTAATATATATCCAAAAACATATAGAATAAGTGATGTGTTTGGCATATTTAATAGGATTAAATCATTATATACTTTCTCATCAATTTTTATGGAACCAAGAAATAAGCTTACCATAGCTATTGGAAGTAAAAGACTCCCTGATATTATTGCCGTTTTATATACTTCTAGTGTTAATTTAAGGTCATAAATAAAGGCTACAACAGTTTCTTTACTATTATTGCTTAAGCTAATATATTTGTTTAAAAACCAACTCATTTTTGCTAAATAACCTAAAGTAATTAGACTAGTAATAAACATCATTATATAATAAGTTGTTTTTGGTAATCGATGCATTTCCAGAAAACTTGGGGCAGCAAAAAAGATTACAATTAAAATGAGTTGTGTGATGATTTCACTTTTCATACTCTTCCTTACTTTTTGGATAGGCATCTTGCTAGTTTCTATATCCTTTATCCTAACTGGAATTTGACTGCCATCCATACTTTCGGAATCCATTTTTTGCTTAATATTTTCAAAATTCATATCCTTGATTTTTTATTATTTCTTGTAATTTAATTTTTGTTCTATTTATTTTTACTCTAACATTAACTTCTGAAAGACCTAAATTATCGGCTATTTCTTTTCCAGATAAACCATCTATAAATTGCAGTATTAGTGCTTTTTCAATTTTATTTAATTCTTTTACCGCTTTATAAAAACAGGCTAACTGTTTGTCTTTTTCATCACTGTAGTCTTCATAAGCAATAGGTTCAGTTTTTTTAGAATTATAATTGTCTGGTTTTCTCTTTTCTTTTTTAAAAAATACAATTGCCGTATTTAGTGCTACTCTGTACATCCAAGAAGAAAATTCACTATTTCCTTTAAATGTTCCGAGCGATTTCCATAATTGCAGTATGATTTCTTGAAATAAATCTTGCTGGTCTTCAGGATTATCAAAGTACATTCTTGATACTTTATAAATAATCCCTTTATGCTTATTGATTGCAGTTAAAAAATCTTGTTCGGTTAATTGCATAAATAAATGTCTGTCTAATTAAATACTGGTGTAACAGTATACCCTTTTTGTCTTAAAAGATTAATAATGCCATATTCATTGGTTAAATGAGCTGTGCCAACCGCAAATAAATTACTTTTCTCTTTCATCATTTGCGGCATTTTTTCTACCCAATTCTTATTTCGTTTTACTTGCATAAGATTTGTAGCATTTTCATCCATATAAATTTCTTTAGTAAGTAAATCTACAGCAGTGGTAATATCTTCATTTTTATATGCTACTATGGCTTCATTAAAATCTTTTCTGTAAGACTCGAATAACAGTATTTGTTTTAACGCAAAGGCTGTAGGATAAGCCGTTCTAATTATTTCCATCTGTTCTGCAACCTTTTCTAAACTATAAATTGGCTTTTGTTGTTTTATAGCTAATGCCATAAGCTCAGTTTCTAACGATTTTATTTCTGTACAGGGTAACATTTTTTGAAGCATTAAAGCATTTAGAATAGACAGACCATATGAATCAAAATTTATTAAAGGTGTTCCCATTATCTTAGTTACAATTGTATCTAGTTCCTCGAACTGCTTTTTGGATATCTCATCGGATATTTTCTTTGGATTTTTCATTGACTCTTGCATTGATTTTATCTCTTTTGGGTCAGATAAATTTACTTCTAAAACTAATGCATCAACATTTTGTAGCGTTTGAGTAATTTTTTTAGAAATTTTAAAGTCGTCTTCACACATCAAATGTAAAGTTCCTAAAATATAAGAAGGTTCTTTCAGTCCTGAATGCTCTATTTTCCACAAAACAGAATTTTCTAATTTTATTTCTTGTTGAGCTTGAGAAGAACTAAAAGTTAATGTAAATACTAATACTGCGATAATTGTTTTAAAGTGTTTCATTGTTTTTGTTTTTTAAATTCGCTGGGTAAGTATTGGAATCAAAAATTTGTTACAAAAAAAATGAAAATTGTTTTTTAATGTGTAGAAAGTGATGAGTGCGCTGTTCTGAGTTTACATTACCTACAACGTTCCGTGTATGGTGTCGTAGCATCCCGTAGGGTGCTATGCACTATACACATCTTAAGTTTGATTTTTACTAAATCAGTTAACTTTAAGTATTAATCAGAAAGAACAAAAGAGCGGAGTAAGGTTACTA
>NZ_CANMTE010000008.1 GCF_947500795.1 uncultured Gelidibacter sp.
TAAGGCGGCAAATCAACCGGATTCGTCAACACAGTATTCAGCTCTGGCCTATCGGCGAGCCGAATACTTAGTTATTGGCAATAGTTTTTTGCTATTTCTCAAAACATATCTCCATCTTTCACATCAACATCTAATAGTTTAAAGAAATGAATATATGCTTTCTTAAATTTATCAATTGTGCTTCTATCACATTCGATTAAAATGCTAATTGCATATTGTCTTACGTATTTTTTTTCTCCAATTAATTCTAAATTTTTATCTTCTGTATAAGATTTGACGTTCACGCCTTCTGTTTTTAGATTCACACTTAATAACTGCCAGCCATCATTCCTATATTTTACACTTATAGATTTTACATCATTTGGTTTGATTTCGTTAACGAATGAAGTTAATCCTCCTGCAGTTCTAACAGCACTAAAAAGCACTTTGTTTTCGTATTTGTCGTAAAAAATTTGCTCCTTACCATCAGAATTTCTTGAAATCCAATCAACGGTTTCATCTAATGTTTGAGAATAACTGAGGGTTGTGAATAATATTATTATAAAGGTTAGAATATTTCTCATAAGAACATTTTGTTTTATAGTTTACCGAATTTTTAATTGTAAATATATTTATAGAGTTTATCAAGAACATCTTCTCGGTAATCTTCCAAAAATTGTTTTTTTTGCGAGTAAAATTTAGAATAATTGTTTCTAAAATTATCTCTGATTGCATTCGTTATTTGATTCCAATTGCGAGATTGATAATTATTCAGACTGTCATATTCATCTTGTGTTAATTTCCCAGACTCTTTTCTGACTTTTTCTTTTGTTTGAGAATAATAGCTCCATACGAGTTCTTTTGCTTTTGCCTCTTTTTCCCTGTCATTTTGTACCATATTGTACATTTTCTCCAACGTTTCGATTTCACTTTGGGCATAAGAAGCATTTGAGATAAAAATTACAGCTAATAATATTAATGTTGTTTTCATGTTTTTTGGTTTAAATTATTGCCAACGTTGTTGTGTATGGTTAGTTGCGTGGTTAAGCAACTAATTTAGCAAACAAATACGAACCAGAGAAAATTCCAAAGGAATTTGCCAAATAAGCACTTGCCAAAGCAATTAATTATACACGGTGTTGGCGGTTCGTTGTTTTTCCACGTGTTCAATTTTCAAATACTTTGTCCAAAAGTCAGTAAGTTAGTGTCAGGGTCAAGCAATGCAAATTCCTTTTGTCCCCAAGGTTTGGTATTCAATGCCCCGTTTGGATGAATTTCTGTTTTATTGGCAAGCAAAGATTTATATAAACTTTCAATGTCGTTGGTTCGTATATATACTTGTCCATAATTTTCTTTTGGGTTAAGGTCTTTAAATTCAAAAAAATGAATTTCTATTTTGTCTTTTTGAACCATTAAATACCCTTCATAGTCGCCTATTTCTTTAAATCCTAATTGATTTATGTAATAATCTCTTGTTGCGTTTTTATCACGCATTGGTAATTTTGGGTTTATTTCTGTTAGCATATATTGAATATTTACTTCGTAATTTATGAGTAAAGGTGGTGATAAATTCAAACTCTGTAATTGATTATAATCAAGAAATTAAACAATTCGTGCTCTTATGCAAACAACGGGCATAATTAATTGCTTCGGCAAGTGCTTATTTGGAAAATTCCTTCGGAATTTTCTCGCGTTCGTTTTTGTTTACTAAATTAGGTGCTGAAACACGCAACTAGTCATACACAATCACGTTGGCAATAATTATAAAAAAAACACTTCTATTCAGCATTTTATTTATTTCAATTAGCAGTACAATCTTTTCTCAAAACTTAACTTTTAAGGAATTGTTAGATATTAATAGCTATGGGATAGTTCAAGCTGAAGAATTTTTAACGGAGAAAAACTTGGAGTTTTTGGATTCTGTATCGCCTGAAAAAAATAAAAATGGGAATGCTAACATTTGGATTTAAAACTAAAGTTCAAAATAAAGCTGAATCATTCCTTTACTATATTTTTTCCAAAAATGATAATAATAGAATTAGCATACAGATTTCTAACAAAGAAAAATAACTTGCATATTTAAAAGAAATCAAAAATGGAGAAATTGAATAGGTTTACAAAAACTCACTTGATGTATTCACAATTACAACTTACACAGAAACATCAGGTAGTAAAAGCGAAGCTTATTGGCAAATAGTAATTAGAGACATCGATGAATAATAAAAAATTAGATTTAGAAAAAGTATCTATAAAATCATTTTCTGCCAAAGTAACTTTAGGACTGGAAATAGGCTACACCAAAAAGCTAATAGAAAAGTCAGAAATAATTAAATCTTTACAGAATTATCAAAACCAGTTAATTAAGGAGAAAAATTTAATTTTAAGTGTTTCGTTGAGCGTTTGTGATATAATTTTAAGCGGACAAGTTGAGCCTCATCTGAAACTAAACTTCATAAATTATCCGAAATTTCCAATGGAGGAAAAAGTACTTAAAATTGAAATTGAAAATTTGACAAAGTATTTAATGAAAAAATTTGAACAGAATAGAGTTGTTATAGAGTATTTAGACGAAACAATAATGATTGAAAACTCTGAATTAATTGACCCAAGAATTAAAGTAAATGAATAAAAAACTATTGCCAACAACGTATCCTATGAAAAGCACTAATCCCGTTCTTCAAAAATAATATTTTTATTTTAATTATCTCATAATGATTATTTTGGGGTGTTGGAATGTTGATAATTCCGATAGGATTATCAATATTTCAATACCATATAACTTGCTCCGCATCCTATATGTGATGCATCGTCCAAGCGCGGTCACCGGCATCTGTATGATTATAAGCTATAATAAACCCGGCCACTTGCTATAAAGATGTGATTCCAATCTCTTGGATCACCTACGTTGTTTTGTGGTACGGGCTTTTAATACTTCTTTGTGAGCTTTGTTATCTGTTTATTTTATTATTCTATGACCCCTATCGCATAAGGGGTTTCTGTTTTTATGACAGCCAAGGTCCTGCTCAATAATTTACGGGCCACCTTGATTATTATTGATTTGACGTTTTTTCCCAAATGCTTGCGGTAATACGTCTGCATTATGGGGTCTGCCCTGATGGCCTGCCAGGACGCTTCTATAAAATAACTTCGCATCAATCTATGGGCGCGCATTGTAATGCCTGTGCTCTTTTGGTTGTCCCCACTTTGGTGGATTCCGGGTGCCAGACCAACATAGCCCGCAAGATGTTTTATGCTGTTAAAGCGTCGCAGATCGCCAAGCTCGCAGATAATGCCGCAGGCCACAATCCCGCCTATTCCCGGAATACTTTTCAATAAATAATAATCCTTCTTGTAATGCTTGCGGCAATAGGCGCGCATCTTTGTGGAGACATCCCGCAGCTCCTGGTCTATGAACCTGAAGCTCCGCATTCTGCTGTCCAGTGTCTCGCGCGCCGATGGATATGCAAAGACTACTTCGTCCACCCAACCGCGGAACTTGTGGCTCCAATGGTCATTATCAAACTCCTCGGGAATAGCAATGCCAAAATACAGCAACTGCATTTTTATAAGGCTCTTGATACGCCTGTAATCCTTAACCAGATCGTTTCTTCTTCTGAAAAGACTGCGCAATTGCTCCCGCTCCACATGGGGAACGTGAATACTCTCAAGTCTGCCATCCTTGAGCTCTCTACTTATCAATTGGGCATCTATTTTATCGGTCTTGGTAAAACGTTCCTTTCCCTTGCGGTGGATGTCGGCAGGGTTCACTACCAGGGAATGCCAGCCGTATGCCTCAAAACTACGATGGGCGTAATAGCCGCAACAACCTGCTTCATAAGCTGTAGTAACCTGATGGTCGGGAAAATGTTTGGCTACATACTCGTATAACACTTCAGGCTTTGGGGGCATAGCGAATGACTTGCCGCCAAAAAGATCGGTGGCGCAATGAACTTTCCAGCTACGCTTGTGAATGTCGATGCCAATGTATAACTTTGGTTGGGCAGTGGGTTCTAATTTCATATCTTATTGTTTTGGTGAACTTTAAAGATACGAGACTCGCTGCTTTTTCATAGATGCTATAATCCATTGCTAATACTAGCCTACTTACGAAAATCCTCGCAGATTTTTGCTACGCACAGTTCGCTTCGCTCGTGTCTATTCGGTTTGGATTTACTAAATTAATTGCTTAACCACGCAACTAACCAAACTCACAACGTTAGCTGTAATATAAAAATGAAAGACTTACCATATATCATAGACCTAACCTTAAAACGTGATAAAATTGAAAATATGGAAAGCTACCCTTTTTCAATTCCTGCAATACGTGAACTTGATTCTATAAAACTAGGTAAAGAAGTTACATTTTTTGTAGGTGAAAATGGTACTGGAAAATCAACATTGCTGGAAGCAATAGCTGTTTCTTTAGGTTTTAACGCCGAAGGTGGTTCAAAGAATTTTCAATTTGGCACACGTAATTCCCATTCAAATCTTCATGAATACTTAAGACTTGCGAAATCCTATAAAAAACCCAAAGATGGTTATTTTTTAAGAGCCGAAAGTTATTTTAACGTTGCTACAAATATTGAAGATTTAGATAAAGAACCTCGTGGAGGGGCTCCAATTATAGACTCTTATGGTTCATTATCTCTTCATGAACAGTCTCATGGCGAGTCATTTTTATCTCTAATGATTCATAGGTTTGGAGGCAAAGGGATTTACCTACTTGATGAGCCCGAAGCAGCTCTTTCTCCAACTCGACAACTCGCAATGTTAAGAAGAATGAAGGATTTAATTTCTGATTCTTCTCAATTTATTATAGCAACTCATTCACCAATTTTATTAGCATATCCTGATGCTAAAATATATGAATTTAATAATAAAGAAATCTCTCAAATAGAATATGAGAATACGGAACATTATCAAGTAACTAAAGCATTTCTTGCTAATCCTAAAAAAATGTTTGATGAGCTATTTAAGGAATAGTGAAACTAAAAACTACAGCTAACACCCTATAAAAATAATGCTTAGTTTAGTGCCTAATCAAGAGTCCGTGCTCTTTTGTTATACATAAACGTTGGCAAACATATGGAAAACCCTATCCAAACTTGGATTGAGTCTGACAAAAAAGTTTCAGACCTAATAAACGAAATCGAAAATTCAGAACTATCTGAGCAAGCACAGGCAGAATTAGCGATGGATAAACTGTGCCTTATGTTTGACTTACCAAAAATGCCTGAAGACACATCAAGATATGAAGACTATTACGAAGAAAATGAAATTGATGATGCACGCTCCGTTTTTCAGGAATATGCTCTTCTAAAGTATTTCTATCCAGAGCAAGACCCTCGTAGCCTAATTTTATGGGCAGTTTATAACTTGATTCATTTAATTGGTGTAGACATAGATGAAATACTTATAAATGAATTTGGAGAAGACTTTCCAGATGATTGTATAGTTGGATATAGAGGTAAAGGAATTGATGGAGAAATAGTATTTCCTTTAAAAGAAGGGAAAAACTGGTTTGAATTAGGCTGTATTGCAGCAACAAAGATTGTGAAACACAACATATAAATACGTTTGCCAACACCCTATAAAAAAAATTGCTAGTTTTAGCCAAAGAGGGATTTTGGGCAATGATGCACGGCAGCTGAACAGATGGGGCAATGTTGATCGGCAGTTTTTTCCTTATCATAAAAGGGAGCGGAAGATTTGCATTGGATTGGTTAATTTTAAAAGGAACCAATGAACGACAATAATAATAAAGGACTTTTAAGAACACTTACATTAAAAGATGCTGTGGGTGTGGGATTGGGTGCAATAATCGGCGCAGGCATCTTTGTTGTTACAGGTATTGCAGCCGGCGTTTCAGGTCCTGCATTTCTTATAGGGCTTATTGTGGCAGGCATTATTGCCGCTTTTAACGGTTTAAGCTCTGCGCAGTTGGCAGCAATATACCCTGATTCAGGCGGAACCTATGAATACGGTTACAAATTAATTAGTCCTGTTTTTGGCTTTTCTGCAGGTTGGATGTTCTTAATAAGCAAATTGGCTGCTGGTGGTGTTGTAGCTATAGGCTTTGGTAGTTATTTTTATCAATTGGTTCCTATAGGTTCGCCACTCACCCTCTCCATAATTGCAGTGGTTTTTCTTACTATCATCAATTTTTTCGGTATCAAAAAAGCAGGGATGCTCAACCTTGTGATTGTGACTGTAACTCTTTTTTCACTCTTATATCTTGTTTTTAGTGGCGTCCCTAAAGTTAATCCTGATAATTTTAAGCCATTTGCACCTTTTGGGATTTCGGGAATTGCAGAAGCTGCTGCTTTATTGTTTTTTGCATTTACGGGTTATGCGAGAATTGCAACGCTTGCTGAAGAAGTAGCTGAACCTAAAAAAACAATCCCAAAAGCAATTATTATAACAATTATCACCTCCATAGTTCTTTATGCTGCTGTTTCTATAGTTGCAATAGGTGTTATTGGAGCCGAAAATATGGCAGATAGCAAGTCGCCTTTACAGATGGTTGCAAAATCATTGACCACCCCTGCAATCAATACCGTAATTACAATAGGTGCTTCAACTGCGATGTTGGGCGTTTTGTTGAGCCAAATTTTGGGTATAAGCAGAATGATGCTTGCGATGGGCAGAAGACACGATTTGCCGCCAATTTTTCAAACAATACACTATCGTTATAGGGTGCCACATTTGGGAATAGTTGTTACAGGACTAATAATCTTGCTCCTCACCATCTTTGGAACTTTTGAATTTGTTGTTAGGGCAGCTACATTTACTATTTTGCTCTATTACAGTATTACAAATATTGCAGCACTTAAACAGCCTCGAAAAGAACAAATTTATGGCAGGATAATCCCTATTTGTGGTTTGATAGGATGCTTGACTATGTCTGTTTCTTTGCCATTTAATGTCATTATTTCAGGTATTGGATTGCTCATAATAGGTTTTATGATCAGATTTCTCTTTCATAAAATATATGACGGACGAGAATTATAAACCCTACCTTGCATCCATACACATTGGCAAGTCGCTCAAAGCCGACACACAAGCCAAATCGTTGATTTACGACTACTTTTTATTTTATATTTAGGAAATCGTAGACCTTCAGTGCGCTTTTAATAATAAAAAGATAAAAACATAATATAACGCTTTGGCTCAGTGCAAACTTGAAAGTTTAACACTTTCTACTGGTCTACTTGCCATATACTAAACATTATAATCAAGTTGAGAAAAACGTTACTAATAATATTTATCGTCATCGGAATAACATCTTGCAAGAGTCAAGAAGTTAGTGGAATTTGGATGTCATATAATAATCGTGTTATTGAAGACGGTCAAGTTACCACTACAAGAGATGAAGGAATTATTATTGATTTTGACAAACAAACTATTGGAAATATATCAACTGACTCAATAATAGGTGTAAAAATTGATTTTAAAGAATCAAAAATATTCTTGAATTCTGACACATTAAACATTCACTTCAAAACTTACCAAAAAGATTCAATTGAAATTGATTTTGGACGTAATATGATGCACGTTTTTCGACCTATAAATCTAGAACATAAATTAACAATAGATAAAGACAATATTATTGAATTTCTTACTCAAAATAAGTATAAAAAAATAAATGAATATTTAAGTTTAAACTTTCTAAACGACATGCATTTCTATGCCACTTTATATGACAGGAAAAATGATAAACGATTTCTAAAAAGCCAAATTGACAAAAATGGTTATTGGTTTGTTAAAGAATTAAAAGGTAATTTCTTTTTAATATTTGCAGTTGAGGAAATTGGAGAGCAAAATATTTATCAAATTACAAAACTCACTAAATGTCAGATGGAATTAAAACCAATGCAGGAATATGGAGAATGGATTATTGAATTAACCGAATTAAAAACTTGCTTATAACGGGCAAATGCTTATTTAGAAAATTCCTTCGGAATTTTCTCGCGTTCGTTTTTGTTTACTAAATTAGTTGCCCACGGAACTAACCATACACAAACACATTAGAAAACATTATATATGAAAAACGTTATAAAAATTTTACTCCTATTAATTATATTCGGTTGTTCAAGTGATAATTCGGAAGATACTATTAATCCTGAAGCGGAAATTAGCATAGACAATATTACTCCCTTAAGAGTTAAAATTGGAGATACTATAACAATGACGGGTTCTAATCTTGATAAATTAAGTTATGTCCATCTTATACATAATGATAGACTACTTAAACAAAATGATGTTAAAATTGAGCGTTTTTCATTTATTTCAAAAAGCAATGAAAAAATAACTTATAAAGTACCAAAACTGGTACGTGAGGATATATCAATTTTAATACCAGATATCGATAAAAAATACAAACTGAACTTAGTTGGTTTTATCCAAATACAGAATGACATTACCGTGAGACAGTCACAGGTTTTAACAGAAAAAATAGCATTCATAAATGATGGCAATAAAATATACAAATCTATAGATGGTTTTTATAAATGGGAAATTTTAGTTGAATTTTC
Source organism: uncultured Gelidibacter sp. (assembly GCF_947500795.1). Lineage (GTDB taxonomy): Bacteria > Bacteroidota > Bacteroidia > Flavobacteriales > Flavobacteriaceae > Gelidibacter. The sequence continues at coordinate 8,514 of NZ_CANMTE010000008.1, forward strand.
CAATAAAAATATTAGCAGTTTTTTCTTTTTAAATGAAAACATCGGATGGATTGCTGTTATGGAAGAATCTGGCAGAAACATTTATTCCACTTTAGATGGCGGGAAAAATTTATCCTTGAAATATCATATTAATGATTTGTCAAATAAGATATTAGATGGTAGTGATATAAGAAAAATACAATTTACTTCTCAAAACAAAGGTTTTTTTAAAGATGGAAATGGAAACATTTTTGTCGCTGACAATAATTCTTTTGAGAATGTTTACAATCATTATCCTAATTTAAGTTCGTTACCTTTTGGAAGAATAAAACTTTCGGATTTTAATGCAGTAAGTGATGATTTAATCTTTCTTGCTCCTAATGGCGATCCATACCTCATAAAAATTGATAATCAAAGTATTACATACTCGGAATTTGACCTTTACCCATTGGCACCACAATTTTTTGATAATATTGGATATGTTCAAGTAAATAGTGACATTTATAAAACTTCGGACCTAGGTAATTCTTGGACAAAAATTAAAACCTTTGACAACTATTATCCTCAACTCCATTTTTTCAATGAAGATGTTGGATTTGCAATGCTAAATTATACTCCTGAAGTTTTTTATAAGACGATTGATGGTGGCAATTCTTGGATAGATTATTGGACTCCCCCATATTCGTATAATAACAAGTTGCCTTTAATTACACCTAAGCACATTTGGTTATTTGGAGATTTATGGAAATATATTGAAGAATAACAATTCTTACAATGCCTATATGTAATTGCTTATTCTCGTCTATTCTAAAATTCCTTCGGAATTTTCTCGCGTTAGTTTTTGTTTACTAAATTAGCTGCTGAAACACGCCTCTGCCCATACACGTAACGTTGCCACACATTTGAAAAAAATCGTCTACATATCAATAATTCTACTGATATTAAGTTGCAAAGCACAAATTATAACACTTGAAGATTTTGAGGACTACCCCACCGAACTTCCTGATGGGGCTTACCTAAAGGACGTAAATAATATTTTGGGGAAATATGTTGGGACATGGAAAGGAACTTATAATAATCAAAACTATGAGTTTGTAGTTGTCAAAACTACCTTTGAAAATACAACTTTAAAATACAAACATGATAAATTATTAATTCGCTATAAAATCACCAATAACTCAGGTACAGTACTGGCCAATACCTTAAACTTACCAAATGGTGATAAATACATTATTAGAGGTAGCTACTTGGCAAAATCGGGGAGTTACGTCTTAAGTTATCTTGGTTTAAATGGAAAATGTGGACAAAATGGTACTGTTTTTATTTCTGTTTACGATGTTAATAATGTCAAGATGAAACTGTTCCTTGAGCCATATGGTGAAATTTACTCTGAATGTACCACAGGTTATGCAGGACAAATTTTACCTACTGACTGGATTGATTTAACCAAGCAATAAAGTCATATCCTTAAAGATTTTATAAAGTTAATGCCATCATTCCATATCTGCTTAGAAATGATGGAAATATCGAAATGAAAACATTAAATAGTATCGGATAAGTTGACACCAATGACTGTGGATATAAATTCGACTTTAGCTTATTCCGTAAATCATAGTATACAACCGCCCTACTTTACTTACAACAACCGTTAGCACCAGGCTGTGAAATTCGCCAACTGCAGAAAACAAGGATTTAAACTGCTAATTTTGTATCTTTGATAAAAAGCTGAACAGAATGAATTTAGAAGCTCGAAAAATACAATTTGTACAAGAATTTTTAAAACTTCAAAGTGAAGAAGCTATTTCACGTCTTGAAAAAATTTTAAAGAAAGAAAAGAATACTTTAGACAGCCGGACATATGAACCAATGACTGAAGACGAACTAAATAATAGAATTGACAAGTCCGAGTCTGATTTCAGAAACAAACGATTCAAAAGTAGTTCGGATCTTTTAGCAAAGTACAAATAAAGGCTTTGAAGATTATTTGGTCGGAATTTGCTGAAACACAACTTGACGAAATTTACGAGTACTATTTACAGAAGACAAATCCTAAAATAGCTAAAACGCTTCTTAATGGAATCATTAATGCACCATTAATAGGTCAAGAAGAAGAGCTACTTAAACATAGAAAAATTGAATATAGATATTTACTATTTAAAAGCTATAAACTGATTTATTCTGTGGACGATGAAAATGGATTTATAAAAATCTCAGACGTTTTTGATACTAGACAAAACCCACCAAAAATTAAACGCATAAAATAAAAGTCTTTTGCAAACATGTTAAATAAGCCATGGCTGGGCTTATCCTCACCTTAGCGACTATAACATTGTTAATATGAAATATAATGGTTAACTTTGTAACTCGTTAATTTTTAATACAAATGGCAGCAGTTTACTTTCTACATACTAAGAAAAACCCATTAGGGTTTGCACTGTCATTATCTTACTTACATGACGATATTTTTTTGAAAAACTCAAAAGAGTTTATTGATTAATCCCTGTTACGACTCATAACAGGGCCACTCTATTTTATACTCAAAGTTTAATCTTATTTCTTCTTACTACTATTATTAGCATTCAAAAACTGGAGCTCCATATACTGCGCACTATTTTGAATGATTGAGTCGCAACTATGTAGTATTAAGAAGGAAGTTCAAAAAAATATATGATGTCAGAAAATATAATTGTAACAACAGGAATTTACGATATGATTAAAGAACACGTTCGTAAAAAGAAAGTAACCAAGCAAGAAGAGGAACTATTACTTCTAGAATTAAAGAACGCCCAACAAGTACTTAGGCGTGAATTACCAGAGGATGTCGTAACGGTAAACCGACGTGTGAAAATTAAAGATCATACGGAAAATAAAGAAAAAGAATATATGTTTGTTTCAACCACGAAAACGAACAATAAAAAAGGAAAATTATCCATTTTATGTGATGTTGCCGTTGCTACAATTGGTAGACAAGTAGGCGATATCATAAATTGGCCTTTTAAGGATGGGGAAAGAAAATTAGAAATTTTAAGGGTTGAAAACCTTTAACTCTCACAAATAAGAAAAAAAAAGAGTCTTTGTATGAATGCAAAGGCTCTTTTTTTTATCCTTAAAATGCAATTAATGTAGTGTATCCTACAGAAATGACTATAAATAATGGTCATAAAAGAATATTCAAATATGATTAACTTTGTCAGTGACACGTGGCGATGTTCGCAAAAAAATGCATCGTTTCACCAAAACGCTTTGTAAAACCATCTAAAATGGTAAATAAAGGCCTAAATATCATAAATCTGACAACGATGAAACACGTATTATCCATAGCACTTCTGACGCTAATGTTCTATGGTTGCAAAGACCAGAACACACAAGAAAAACAGGAACAACCTGCCCCATTCGCTATTGAAACCAGCTCCGAAGATTTAACGGATGCCATTCAAATTAACACCATCCAAGTTGGATCAGAAACCACAAATGACAAAAATAGATTTCATACCTCGTATCCCAGTACGGCCTATGATTTTATTAATACGCACCAAGAAGCATTTGCTCAAGCCTACTTAAAAGAATTCCAAAAAAACATAAAAGATGACAATGAAAAGGCGGTCGCAGGACTGGATTTTGGACAACATTTTGAAATTATTGAAAGTACGCCTTCCATTCTTGCCTTTTTAATAGAGCGTTACACGTCTTATGGCAACAATTATAACACGCAATATTTCACCCATTTGTATGATCTAGAGGAAAACAAACGACTCGAGTTTTCCAATTTGTTTTATCCACAGGAAAACTTTGATAAACTGGCCAACATTGTCAAATCAAAGACCACCGATATTTTAACCGAAAAAATAAATGCGATGGAAGGTCTTACCGATAGTGACAGAACAGCTTTAATGAAAAGCACTCAGGAAATGATTGCCCAAGGCACGGAGCCTACCAATAAAAATTATCATGCATTTTCTTGGGACGCTTCAGGGAACCTGACCATTTATTTCGATAAATATCAAGTGGCCTCAGGCGATCATGGGAATATTGAAGTGCAATTGGCTCCTGAAACCTATAAAGATTTGGTGGCTAAAAAATACCAATATGTCTTCCATATTAAAGCAGAAGAGACAGACATCGCAACGCCCATCATAAAGGACACCACTACCTCCCAAAAGGTTTTTGACATTGATTGTAGCAAAGAGCCTTGCGTTGCCATTACGTTTGATGATGGTCCTGCCAAACATACCTCCCAACTTTTAGACATTTTAAAAGAACACGGTGTTAAAGCTACGTTTTTTGTATTGGGAAAATCAGCAAAAATTCAAAAGAACACACTATTAAGAGCCTATAAAGAAGGCCATCAAATTGGAAATCACAGTTGGGATCATAAGGATTTAAAAAAACTCTCTGAACCGGACATCCTGAATCAAATACAAAACACGAATGAGGCCATTTCAGAAATTACAGGCGCCGATGTACACGTTATGCGACCGCCTTATGGTTCATTTAACGAGATTGTAAAAAACAAAGCGGGCATGCCGATTATTTTATGGAATTTAGACCCTTTAGATTGGAAGGATCGCAACCCTGAAATTGTTGCACAACGCATGAGCGACGCTAAAACAAATGGAATAGTATTGGCGCATGACATTCACAAATCGACCGTAGAAGCTATGCCTGCAGTCATTAAAAGTTTAAAAGCGAAAGGCTATCATTTGGTAACCATTGACAATCTATTTTCAGAGCAACCGCTCGCCAATGGAAAGGTTTACAATAGCAGGCACAAATAGATAACAACTGGTTCACTCGCCATTTTATTCGTCTGTATAGATTAATAGAAATGCAACCACATACACCTTGGTAACAATTTAACTCTCACTATGGGAAAGCCTTATTTGATTTTAGCGTGTTTATTGACACTACTTGGTTTTCAAACTTACGCTCAAGAATTTAAGATTGACACTACTCAACTGAGTCAATATCTAAGCAAAAAACACGTCAACAATCAGTTTGATGGCGTTGCTTTGGTTGCATATAAGGATTCCATCATATACAGCAAATCCCTTGGTTTTGCCAACAACGAATTGAAAAGTCAATTTGATCATGCCACCAAGTTTCAAATCGCTTCCTTATCTAAACAATTTACTTCCTTTGGCATCCTGATATTAGAGCAGGATAAAAAATTAAAAACTGAAGATTACGTATATCACTATCTTCCAAATTTTCCGTTCAAGGACATAAAAATTCAGCACTTAATGGCCCATACTTCTGGACTTCCGAATTTTATTGATGCGATGTGGAAAGATCTTGATACCACTAAAATTAATGGCAACAAGGAAATGTTATTAATGTTAGAATCTGACAAATACCCACTACAGTGGACACCAGGAAGCCAATGGGAATATAGTGAAATTGGCTATTGTACGTTGGCAAGTTTGATTGAGAAAGCAAGCGGAACCGACTTTAAAACGTTTATGGAGGAACGTATTTTTAAACCGGCTGGAATGAAAAACACATCAGCGGAATTCTCTACAGACTACCGAACTATTAATGATTCTGATATCGCCATGGGTTACGTGTATGATTCCATTAGCAATAAGAAAATAGTTGCTTATGAGGCGCCTGAGAACACGTTTATCTATTGGTTGGGAGGCTTTTATGGCGATGGTTCAGTAGTTAGTACAGTTGAAGACCTATTGAAATGGGATAAGGCGTTGTATGAAGGACACATTATTCACCCGGAAAGTCTTGAAACGGCGATGACTCCTACCAAACTTAACAACGGAAACCTTGCAGATGCCTGGGGTACTTCCTACGGGCTAGGATGGTTTTTGTACGAGTCAGATCACTTTGGACGGATACAAACCCATTCTGGTGGTCATCCGGGATATAGCAGCAGACTGACGCGTAGTCCAGACAAGAATTTAACGATTATTCTTTTATCAAACTTGTCCATTCCTGAGTTTTGGGAATTTAATATTTTAAAAGAACTCGAAAAACAGCAGTAAGCACGGTAATTACCTCAATAATAATTGGCAATTTTAGCCTAGTTACAATAATCTAATCTGCTATTTATTTGTTAACTTAATCGTTTCATTACACAATCAATCTTATCCACCATCATTGTAACACGTTTGAGACAACTAACATATTACTTAATAATACTAATTATTTCTTCGGGATGTTCTGAATACAATACAGAATGGAAAGCGGAAAGAGCAGCGACTATCGATTTTGGTACAGCGCCTAAAAATGAGAATTTTATCCTCTCATTTCACAAGAGAGGAGATACTTTGAATTATAAATATGTTAGTATAATTGACAGCACAAAACATATCTCTATTCAAAAGATAGCACACTCAAACACCTTATTTTTTGGATTTGATAAGTTTATAAGGTCAGACAGACCATCATTCCGAAACCCTAAACTGAATGACTTAGAATTTGATTATTATGATTTGGAAACTCCTATAATGGATGGAACAGGGCCAATTTTGTATAATTTAGAATATGGACTTCTTGCGATAAACAATGTTTATGGTCCTACTATCATTTTTCTTGAAGAAAAAGACAATAATTTAACCGAGCAGATAGTTAAACAACTGAACAAATAGAAACAGGACACCTTAACTGGGAAAGCCACAACTGGCTACCTCCTATTGGCCAAACCCATCTGAATTCTCCAATTACGGCTTTTTATTCAAAGCCGTTTATCCTTGGAAAACCTTAGCTCGTAATTTATTCATAAAACGATCGCCATAACATTGACCGTCCAGAATAAAATTCAGGTTAGTCAAATACCCCTTATGCTTTTTTACCTCCTAAAAAGCTTGCCACTAAAGCGGCTATTCCTAGTCCGATTGTAATGTAAGCATTGGTATTGTCTTGCGCTTCAACATTTAGAGGTCCAACACTTATGGAGGCTTCTGGAGCAACCATCGTATAAATACCATAAATTAATAGCGCAATTCCTGCAACCATTAAAATTGTTGTGACTGTTTTATTCATTATAATTTAGTTTAGTTTGTAGGAAAAGATAACAAAAATATACTTACAATAAATAGTTTAAGACCTGAAAAATCAAATTAAGATTGTATTTTCATTTCTAAAAATTGATGCACTAATGATGGCGCTATTTTAACCTTTATCGGAATTAAAAAAACCATAGCAATATCCGTAGCATAGAAAAATCCACGAAGGAACAATTACCTTAAAACTTTTGACCATTTCATATGAATTTAAAAGACGATTATACCAGCCAGATACTAAAGCTTAAAGCCGATTATGAAGGGGACGTCACTGCTGTTCTTATCGCTTCTAACGCTAATACTGGCAATAGAAAAAGCATTCTATACCTTCATGGTTATGTCGATTATTTCTTCCATCCGCATTTAGGCAAGCGCTGCAATCAGGCTAATTATGATTTTTATGCGCTCGATCTTCGTAAACATGGCCGATCGCTTATGCCACACCAGCATCCTAATTATTGCAAAACTATTGAAGAGTATTTTGAGGAAATTTCTATCGCCATTCGGCAAATTAAAAAAGAAAGCACATCAGTCTATTTATTAGCGCATTCCACCGGCGGATTAACGGCAAGCTGCTATATGAATTCCGGCAAGGAAAGAGCTCTCGTTGAAGGCTTAATCTTAAACTCTCCGTTTTTAGATTTCTATAAATCGAAACTTGATAGAGCACTAAGTATTTTTGCTGCAAAAAGTATTGCAAAAGTCTCCAACTACGCAAAGATAGAAGGCGCGCTTTCACCAGTTTACGCAGAGAGTATCCATAAAGATTATTTTGGCGAATGGGACTTTAACTTAGCTTGGAAACCTATAGAAGGATTCCCCACGTATTTCAAATGGGTAGCTGCAATAGCCAGAGCTCAAAAAAGTTTAGCGCACTCAAACATTTCAGTCCCTGTTTTAATCATGCATTCTTCGGGGTCAGTTAAACTATCAAAATATTCAAAAGAGGCCATGTCCCATGATATTGTTTTAAATGTTGAAGACATAAAGCGAGTAGGAAAAACGTTGGGCAACAAAGTGACGCTAATGCAAATTGACAATGCCGTGCATGATGTCTTTTTATCGCCTAAAGCAGTCAGAGAAGATGCCTTTAACAAGCTGTTTACTTGGCTAGGGAATCTCGATTCTAAAAATTTATAATCATACTCAGTATATAAAGAGCATTAAGAGTTTAGTTAACCCACAATGGCACCAAAAATCCATTTAAACCTCAGAATTACGATGGAAACGAAACTCAATAACTAAAAAAATCGTTCCTCTCACTACACCTGAATTTAAATGCTTTTGAAACACTCTAAAACAAAGTCAGCCTAATAAAAATGCAAATCAGTACATTATGAACTACTTTTGCATCTTCAAATGAAAAGATTAAACAACATATTACGCCTACCATTTTTCAGCACTTATTATTATCAAATAGGAGATGCTCGGTATGGCTATATGTATATTTCAAATGAAATCTGATAAGATAATCTGATAAATAACTATTTATAACCTAAAGCCCGAGCATCTAGCTCGGGCTTTTTTTATTCAAAAAAAATGGAAACACTAAGCAAATTAAAAGAACATGTAGAGATCATCCTTCCTGAAAATGGATTGGAAGTAAAGTTAGATCAAGCAAAAAAAGAGAACCGCAAACTAAATATTAAGTTGGGCTTTGATCCTACGGCACCAGATTTACATTTGGGTCATGCTGTGGTATTAAAAAAACTCAAGCAGTTTCAGGATTTAGGGCATCAAATCGTAATATTGGTCGGCGATTTTACCGCGCAAATTGGAGATCCTACCGGGAAAAATAAGAGCAGAAAACCTTTGACGGCAGCGGAGGTTAAAGAGAACGCACAAACGTACATCAATCAATTGTCTAAAATTATAGACATTAACAAAGTGAAAATCGTTTTCAACTCTGAATGGTTGGATAAACTGTCGTTTACTGAAGTCATTCAGATTTTATCAAAGGTGACCGTAGCGCAATTGATGCACCGAAAGGATTTTAACAAGCGCTTTACAGAAAACACCCCTATTGCAATGCACGAGTTGGTGTACCCCATTCTTCAAGGTTTTGATTCGGTTGAAATAAAGGCAGATATAGAAATGGGCGGAACCGATCAGCTCTTCAACTGTACTATGGGCCGACAATTACAAGAAACATTTGAAATGGACCCTCAGGTCGTCTTATGTATGCCTTTATTGAAGGGACTTGATGGAAAGGAAAAAATGAGTAAGTCTCTAAACAATATTATTGGGTTGACCGACGCACCGAATGACATGTTTGGAAAAACAATGTCTATGCCTGACAGCTTAATTGAAGAATTTTTGCATTTGGCGACTGATTTTTCAATGTCAGAAAAAGAAGCTATAAAAGTGAGCTTGGAAAATGGCGAAAACCCAATGAACATCAAAAAATTGATTGCCAAAAATATCATTACACAATACCATAATGCTGATGACGCCGAAAACGCTGAAGCATTCTTTAGCAACCAATTTCAAAGCAAAAAGTTTGAAGAAAAAAGCTTCGAACCAGTTTCGCTTGCAGATATTCAACATGACAGTGAAACGATCAATTTGGTGGACTTGTGTGTGCAACTGAAAAAAGGACAAACCAAATCGGCTATTAGAAGACTTATTGAAAGTGGTGCCGTTCAAATTAATAATGAAAAGATCCAAGAACCTCTTGCGGAAATCGGACTAAAAAAAGGCGCAAAAATAAAGATTGGAAAACGGGACTTTTTCGAATTACAAGAATAAAAGCTACCGCTAACATCTTCCTCTATCAAACAACCCAACTACAGCAGTTAGTTGGGTGTTTGATTTTAGATCTACTATTATATTCATATTCACTTTTCTATTCAGCGGATAACCAAATTGTCCCTAAACAATTGCCGAAGGTTATACATAAAAACCTTCTCACATTTTCTATTCAATTTATAATTTCCTATCTTATATGACTACACAGACGCTCCTAGTCTTACACAACTATCTTACTTTCAATATAAACCACAATGAGAGTAGCACTTCATTTCTTAATTTTATTGATAGGTGTTACCTCCTGCCAATCTCAATCTAAAAAATCAGCATCTGACAAACCCGTTGGCGGACCGTGTGAAGGCTGTGAAGCTATTTATGAATATGGAAACCAGAAATTATCTTCCATTGATACACTTCCCGATTTTAAGTACGTCAAGCCAAAAATAAAGCTGACCGGAACCGTATTCCAAAAAGACGGAAAAACACCAGCCAAAGATGTTATTCTTTACATCTATCACACGAACAGAAGTGGACTTTACCCTACCAAAGGCAATGAAAGCGGTTGGGCGAAACGACATGGATTCATCCGGGGTTGGATTAAAACCGACCGTACCGGGCACTATACGTTTTACACCTTTAGGCCAGCGGCTTACCCGAGTGGCATTGAGCCCGAGCACATCCACATAACCATAAAAGAACCTGAAAAAAACGAATATTATATAGATGCATTTGTCTTTGACGATGACCCCATGTTAACACATAAGGAACGAGCCGAACTACAACAGCGCGGTGGTTCCGGAATTGTAAAACTCCAATTGGAAGACAATCTCCTGACTGCCCATCGGGATATTATTTTAGGCCTAAACATTCCAAACTATGAGTAACAGATTTGTTTTCCTTATAGCAACTCTCCTTCTAACCTCTTGCACTGGCAAGCACAACTCCAATGCTGAACAAGCAACTGTAACCTCATCTGTTTACCGCAAAATTCAAGATTGAGCGCTTCCAATGGCATGTTGCTTATCAAGGAAATTTGATGGATAAAACTTTAGTCGATAAGGACATCGATTTGCAGACAATCTTACAAACAGACTAAATAATGAAACCAAAAGCAATTAAAGCAAACTAACCATAACACACTGATTAACAATTAACACACAAACAATAAGTATATTTTTTAAACGTTATATTTATCAACTTAAAAAATGGAACTATGAAAGCTACTTCTTTTATTTTAATCGCATTGTTAGTTTCGTTTTTTAGTTGTGATACCGATGACGAGACAACAGATCCAATTATTGGGAATTGGGTATTAGTAGAAAAATCAATGGATGGTACCGTTGTGGAATTCACCGATTGTCTCTCTCGAAATCGTGTCGAATTTTACTCCAACCAAACCGTGTCGTTTAAAAATTTCGTTACTAATGATGACACCGGCACTTGTGACCCCTATATTATCGAACAATCTTGGGAGCACAATAAAGGCTATTATCGGGTTTTTAACGCGTCTAAATTCGACCAAGAACAAAAGATATCCATAAGTAACTCTCAATTAATTTATTCCTATGAGAGCTGGGAAGTTATCAATGACGATATTATTACAACCGACTTGGTATTCACGTACGAAAAACAGTAACGCTCTTTATCTCACGCACCTCAGCGATGCTGTCAATTCAACTTCTGCCCTTTTTAGGAAAATCTGAGCTAGTTCTCTATTTCTAATTTATTCGCTAACTTCCTTGCGCAATTGTGCACCCATTACTAATGGTTGCGGAATATTGTCAACCGAATGAATTCCAATACTTGAAATTTAAATATGAAAAAACTCCTATATCTACTCATCTGCATAGGCTTGTTTAGCTCCTGCAAAACCAATCAAGAACAATCTACGACCCTAAAAATAATGTCTTATAATATTCGTCACGGACAAGGATTAGATACGATTTTGGATTTATCGCGTTCCGCAGAACTTATAAAACAACATGCACCCGATTTAGTTGGGCTTCAGGAAATCGACAATTATTGCAGGCGATCAGATAGTGTCGGACAAACAGACTATTTGGCGCAAAAAACGAAGATGGAGGGCACTTTTGGTAAATTCATGGACTTCCAAAGTGGCGAGTACGGCATGGCCACATTATCCGCTAAACCCTTAACATCGACAAAAGTGCTGCAATTACCAGACGCAAAATACGAACCGCGCTCAGCAATTATTCATGAAGTAGAGATCGCGAAAGATTGTAACATTGTATTTGCGAATGTTCATTTTGACTGGATTGGCGGCACTGAGGGTAGTGCGTTTCGTTTAAGCCAAGCTAAAGCACTGCTCAACTATATAGACACCTTAAACAAAGCGACTATTATTACTGGCGATTTTAATTGCACTCCAGATTCGCCAACAATGGCCTATTTTGCCGAGCAAGGTTTTGTATTTGTTGAAAAAGGATCCGATAATCTAAGTTTTCAAGGTGATGAGAAGTCTGAAATTGACCATCTCATTTATAGAGATTCAGAGCAGGTAAAATTCAAGGCGAAACATATTGAGTTACTGAAGGAACCTATTATATCTGACCATCGGCCATTATTGGTAGAATTGGAAGTGACTTTTTAGTATAGCACTTCAGTGTGAACTAAAACACGGTATAAAGCGTCGTGACAATAACACCCTTACCATGCGTTGACGCAACGGACAACAACAGTTTTGATTCTTTAACCTTAAAATGAAATGGTGGCGCCAACACGTCCAATCCGCTTCCTTTTTTAAGCCGAATGCCTTGTCCTGAAATAATATCTTTATTCGGTGTAAAATCGCCTTCCGGCAGATGTTCGGTTAGGATGACATACTTATAATTGGATAATTTATCAAGAATACGCTGTATTTCGGCATTCGATACATGCTGAAGCACTTGTCTTACTATTGCACAATCTCCAGCAGGCAAGGCATCTACCGCGATATCCAAACACTGAAATTCCAGATTTGCATGGTCGAATTTTTCTTTATTATGCGCTATAAGGTCGGCTACAATATCTACCGCAACATATTTCTGAGCGTACTTTACCAATTCCTTTCCGACATTAAAATCGCCACAACCTAAATCGCACACTATAAGCGGATTTTTAAAAGATTTCAAAAACGCTGTTACAACGTCTATATAAGGATTCACCAACTTTGGGTCGTGCGATCCATCGCCAGAATAAAATTCGGATTCGTTACCACCCCAAAGCTTCATTTCATAAACCTGTTCCATAGCCGCCTTAGTTGGCCAAGGTTTCTTTTTAGGTTTGGTGCGGTTATCCTGTTGCTTCATAACTATGCGATTTCAAGACCAAAACTACAGATAAATTTTCAACCACCACAACGCTTTTTCGGGATAGAAGCATGACCGTAAATGCCTGAAATTTACCTTTTCCAAAAAAATTAGTATCTTCGCCAAGTATTTCGAACCTTTATAAAGGTACCAACCGAGTGAAGACACCACGGTGGTAAAACAATATGGACATCAAGTCAAAATGAACGACATTTTCTTAAAGCCTTATCGAAATACAAATAACGTTTAATCATTTAATACTTATTTGTATGACCACTTCAATTCAACTTTTTTCAAAAGACTTAGAGCTAAAAACTCTAGAAACAGTACTCTTACCAATCACCGAAACTTCCATCAAAATCCATGATTTGATTGTTGATGATGGTATGTACCTCATCCGGGTTTGGCATTCCAATCTTAACACTCTGGTTGACTTTTCAAAATCGAAAAGTTATCAACTTATCAATTTTGATGACGACAAGAATTTTACTGGTGCGTCGTATGCTACCACCAACGCGAAAGGGAATTTCATCCTTCAAACCCAATCAAAATGGATTCTCATTATTCCCTTAGAAAAACGATTGGATCAAGATGTTATGAGTAGTATTTCAAATTTTGAAATACACATACACGAAGACCAAAAAGCTGCTGTTCTTCAAAAATTAAAAGAGGAATTCCCGATAACGCCATATACAAGTGTGGGACGGTTATCCACTACCCTATGGCGAATGAAGGCCGAACAACAATTGAATCTGCCAATATCATGGCGCGTTGGCAGTGCTATTTCAGTGACATCGGGCAAACGCGCAAGTGAAATGCAACAAGACGAATGGAATGCCTTTTTTGAGGACTTATGTGACACGCTCAAACAAAATTACCCCTCAAAGTATGAAAGTCTTTTCCCTTTAGCTTAACATCCAACCATAATTTCTTTCTAGCTTCTCCTGTGAAATTCACGATTTAAAGCTAACGCTAAACATTTTGCAGGAGAACGCTTTAAAATCGGTTTAATGGTTAAATTTGTTATTTAAACCTTATTTATGGCAACACACAACACCACTATATCCTCTAAAAACAAAATCTTAACGCTAGATGAACTTCATTTAAGTACGGCAATCAGAGAGAAACTGGACCAGCTTATTGAGGAATTCACTTACATTGAGGCGCTTAAAAAGCTTGATATTCCAGTTGATAATAAAATCTTACTGCACGGAAAAACGGGGTGTGGAAAAACAGCTACTGCACACGCCATTGGGAGAGCTTTAAAAAAAGAAGTTATTACGCTTAATTTAGGCGGTTTTGTATCCTCCAGATTAGGAGAAACAGGTAAAAATATTGCTGAAATTTTTAAAAAAGCCTCTTTCAGCAATGCGATTTTATTTATTGATGAATTTGACTTTATTGGTAAAATCAGGGATTATGACACTAAAGATTCTGGAGAAATGCAGCGCTTGGTGAACATCCTCATTCAACAAATCGATAATTTGCCAGACACTTCCTTATTGATATGCGCCACCAACCACGTGGAGATTATTGACACCGCGTTATTGCGAAGGTTTCAAATAAAACTGTATTATGAATTGCCAACCAATCAGCAACTTGATACATATTACGACAGACTTTTAGCGAACTATCCTGAAAACCTCAATACGATTGAACGCACGTATCACATCTCCTATGCCGAAGCTAAAGACATCACCTATCAACAAATAAAGGCTAATGTCATTCGGTTAGAAAAGGAGAAAAAGCAATAACCCAAATCAGAATTTCCGAACTATTCATTTTATAATTATCTCTTTTTACCATGAAAAATTTTAATGCCCTTTTAAAGATTAACCTATGTGTACTTTTCCTTTTTGCTACAACACTGCAACTATTTTCACAAGCAACAACACTAAAAGTAATTCCGGAAGTTCAACAATTTGTTGCTAAAAACGGTGTTCACACATTACCTAACACACTCCAAATACACGTAAACACAAGCAAAAATGACAGCTTGATGCAGATTGCAACACAGCTTAAGGAGGAGTTACACACGATGTTTCAAATTGAGGCGACTATAGCAACTACCTCAGCATTAAAATCAATTTCAGCAAATGAACTTCTTTTAACTTATAGCAATGCCGCGCTAAAAAACAGTGAAGCCTATACCTTAGATTTAGATGCTACCGTAGGCATCACTATTGAAGGTGCTTCCAGAGAAGGCGTATTTTGGGCAACGCGCACACTGTTACAACTTGTTGAAAACCATAAAAACCAAATCCCTTCCGGATTGGTAACAGATTATCCTGATTATCCAAAGCGTGGGTTTATGCTGGATGTTGGTAGAAAGTTTTTTACAATAGAGTATTTGAGAGATTATGTAAAAATTCTGTCCTATTATAAAATGAATGAATTCCACGTTCATTTAAATGATAATGCTTTTAAGAACTATTATGATAATGATTGGTCAAAAACCTATGCCGCTTTCAGATTAGAAAGTGATACCTATCCTGACTTGGCAGCAGAAGATGGGCATTATACAAAAGACGAATTCCGCGATTTACAACGCATAGGAATGCACTACGGCGTAAATGTTATCCCTGAAATTGACATCCCTGCGCATTCGTTGGCGTTTACACGCTATAATCCTGAACTGAAAGCTTCAGCGCCTTATGCTGATGATCATTTAGACATCCTAAATGATGAAAAGCTGCCTATGATCTATAATTTCTTCGACAAGCTTTTTGATGAATATATTAAGGGTGACAACCCTGTTTTTATCGGTCCTGACGTTCATATTGGTACCGATGAGTATATCAAAGAAGGTAAAGGAAGGGATGTGGATAATGCCCAAGCAAAGCGCTTTCGTGAGTTTACCAATCACTATTTAAAACACATCGCCGATTCAGGTAAAACGCCACGTCTTTGGGGTGGATTGGAATGGTTAAAGGATACGCCATTAACACACGTTAAACCGGTTGGCAACGCCGTTATGAATGCTTGGAGTAAGGATTGGGTGAATGCCGAAAAAATGCTTGCTGACGGATTTAAAATAATTTCCACACCAGACAGTTGGCTGTATATTGTTCCTGCAGCTGGTTACTATAGAGATTTCTTAGATATTGAATGGCTTTACGCTAACTACAGACCAGAAAAAGTGAACACCTCATTAACATTACCAGACTTCCAACCAGGACTTTTAGGGTCCACTTTTGCAGTTTGGAATGACATTTCTGGCAATGGAATTTCTCAATTGGATGTGCATTACCGTACCATGCCTGCTTTAAAAGTATTAGGCACAAAAAACTGGAAAGTAGCGCCGATAAAAAGCTATGAGGCGTACCAACAATTGGCCAATGCTGATTCTGACGGTCCTAAAACCAATTTAACAGGTAATTTTAGTGACCAAGAATTGAATGACATCGCTTCAAAAATTGGTCAGAAACCGGTCCGATTTAATGGTAAGAAAGAAGTTAGTTTAGGAGGTACCAATTTAGGATATACTTATGATGTTTCTTTTGATATTAATCCGAAAAAAGGGAATAAACGAAATGCTATTCTTTTCCAAAGTAACTACGGAACTATTACTTTAAACACAGATGGCACAGGTAAATTAGGGTTTTCACGCGATGGCTACACCTATACATTTAATTTTATTCCACAGGAAAAAAGCTGGCAAAACGTCCGTATTGTAGGCGATTATAAAAGTGTGACACTCTATGTAGATGGCAGTGAAAAAGAGCAATTAACGGCGTACAAAAAAACAGAGGGGCTACCTAACGGCTTCAACTTTCAACAAACATTAACGTTCCCATTAGAGAAGATTGGCGATCGGGAAAATGGATTTAAAGGCACGGTTAAAAACTTAAAATTATCCTCTATCAAAAAGTAAAAAGTTCTAAATTTATTTTAAAATAAAAACGCAAGAATATTAATCAAACACACGCTAACCAACACTAAAATCATCAATAAAATCCTTTGGCCCTAGGGTCCAAAACAAAAGTGATTTTATAAATTTAAAAACATTATCCACCCAATTTCCCAAATAACTATTTGCATTCACACCATGAAAATATTCATTTGCATACTTACAGTTCTGACTTTAAATTCATGTTCTAGGTTTGGAGAAAACGGAATTGAAGTAGCGATTGAAAATAACAGCAACACTCCCATTACTGACGTCCAGTTTACTACTTCTGAGAAACTGGACGTCATTAAAAGAACTAATATAGATCCGAAAGAAACCGCAACGGATTTTCTTTCAATGACAAAAAACCAATCTGACGGCGCCTATTTTTTGACTTTCACACGCGCCAATGGCAAAAAGGAAAAAATTGGCGGCGGCTATTATACCAATGGAGGTGCGTTGGACCGATGGGTTCAATTCGATATAAGGACAGATACTACTTTGGTGACGTTTAGTGGCAGTGGCTATTAAAAATTAGTATCAAGGAACAAAATTTAAGTCAAGCATACTTATGCACCTTAATGTATAATCCGAGTTGGCTTCCCTTCTATTATAATCCCCGTTTACTCCAATTCTGCTCACAATGACCCACGCTAATTTTCTATTCGGTTTTTATTTATTAACTTGAATGTTTTCCTTTAAAACTAATTATAAATAAGCATGACATTTTAGATGTCGTGCAATCATTAAAATGTAGTAAAATGAAAAAAGCGCTATTACTTTTATTATTATTTGGACATTTTTCCTGTAACCAACAGCCAGATAACACTAAACATCTGGAAGAGCGAATTGATAATTTAGAACAGCAACTTGCCGACACTTACAAACCTGGATTCGGTGATATTATGGGCAGCATACAAACCCACCACGCTAAATTATGGTTTGCAGGACAAAACGAGAATTGGGATCTTGCCGACTTTGAAGTGCACGAACTGGAGGAAGCGATTGAAGATATTCAGAAATTTCAAAGTGAACGAAAGGAAACGCAAATGATTGGAATGATGCTACCGCCATTGGACAGTATCACTAAATCTATTGAACAAAAAAATGCAGCATTATTTAAATCGAGTTACACGTCATTGACCAATGCATGCAACCAGTGCCATAAAGCGGCAGAAATGGAATTTAATGTGGTGACCATTCCCGAAACATCACCTTTTTCCAATCAGGATTTTAAACCTGTCAAGTAAGCTGGAAATGTGATTTAAAAATAACTATTTGTAATATTATCCTTAAAAAAAGCGAACACACCGAGAAGAATCTTGCGATGTCGAACTATCCTGGACTTGAAGTAGATAAAACCATCCCCGTCGAAACTTGGAATTTGATTTTAAAGTCCAAATAAAAGATCGACGACTTATTGGAATACTGTGTGAAATAAAAATCTTTACAATTTAAAACACAACGTCATGAATATAAAAAAGAACGTCATAGTTATCACTGGAGGTGCCGGAGGCATAGGTCAAGCTTGTGCCAGAACTTTTAAAGATCAACCATTAATAATTACGGATTATTCCCAAGACCTTGTAGATAAAACGGTGAAGCAACTTTCAGATGAAGGATTTGAAGTAACAGGAATTAGCTGTGACATCACCAACAAAGAGGACATCAAAAAGTTGACGCAGTTCGTTTCAAAAACTGGTACACTAAAATCTTTAATTCATACCGCGGGCGTTAGCGGAAGCGCAAAAGATCTCAAAAAAGTATACACCATTGATTTGGTTGCTACAGAACTACTCATTGATGCCTTTTATGAGCTTGCCGAAAAAGACACTGTAGCCGTGCTAATGTCGTCCATGATGGCGCATACCGTTCCGGCAAACAAAGCTTATGATGAGGCCCTTGCCAATCCGCAATCCGCCGATTCATTTGATACTGTGTGTCAGCATGTCAATAACAACGCTGACACGATGTACAATTTTGTAAAGCGTGGCGTCCAATTATTGATGCTTAAAAATGCTGAAAAATGGGGCGCAAAAGGTGCCAGGATTGTGACGGTTTCCCCTGGAGTTATTGAGACCCCTATGGCTTTAAAAGCCTCAGAAGAGCATCCTGAACGCATGAAAATGTTAAAACAAGCTACACCGTTAAAGCGTAATGGTCAGCCAGAAGAGATTGCAGATGTGGTGCACTTTTTAGTAAGTGATGCTGCTCGTTTTATTACCAGTACCGATATTTTAGTTGATGGTGGCGTTCTTCAAAACATCAAAAAGATGCTGTAATTACAGCTGAAGAATTATTGTATGGAAGTCATGACATTCAAATGAAAAAAAATGTAGCTTTCGAAGTTATTTAGTTTGACTAAAGATATGCGAGTAGTGTAAATAATTTTGAACCAACCTATGCCCAAATATTTAAAAATCATCATTCTTGGGGTTTCAATTATCGCATGTCTTTTAATCTATAGATATTATTCGAATAATATTAATGAGTTCGATTTACAAGAATTTAAAACTTTGAATGGAAAAATTATATGGGACAAAAAAACCAGACTGAAGTGGAGTGACTTTAAATTTGAACCACATGAACCTTTATTTGGGATTTATGCCAAAGTTGGAATGTCCGCAAGATATGAAGCTTACCCACCGATTTTATTTCGTTCCTTCACAACATTCTCTCCAACCGAATCAATTGTTTCTGATACTACAAATAACGACAATTTGAGAATTGCCCAGGCCAAATTTGATTTATTGGAAACTTATCGTCAGAAAATGGAAAAGGAAGTTGATAGTTTAAAACAACTAACGTCTCCAAATTTAGAACCATCTGATTTTGAGAAAATGAATAAACGCTACTACAGCGAATTTGAAAAAGAATGGGAAAGTTATAAGCCCATTACTATTTACACATTAAATCAGCTTGAAGAATTAATAAATAAACGATTGAGATAAAAAGCTACTTATACGTTTCTAATTGACGAAATTGATCCAAATCTACTTCCTAATGAACCACCTGAAAAACAAAGTCTTATAAACTATTTCGCCGATTTTAAAATGAAACACTAAACAGGAAAAAAATTTAAGATATTATAGCACTATAGCAAATCTTGAACGAGCAAAAAACATAAAAAATAAAAACATCTGCTAAGCCCGTATATAATTTATTGCTAGATTTAGCGCAACCAACTTTAATCCTTTTCTAAACTACCTTTCTGAATTTACATTTCGTTCTTTAATGCTCAAGCATTCCTTATTACTACCATTTTATCCCCACATCCTATCGCCTTATGAAAAAAAACCTTATTCTATTTGCAGTCCTTTTGATGTCTAGCTTTGCCAAAGCACAGTTCATAAAGGAAAAGTCCATTAATATTCAAATAGGATATGGTATGACTGTCCCCTATTATAGTGCAGACGAAATTATTGATAGCGGCTTTTTTCTTCAAGGAGAATACGTATTGAAAGCGGCTTCTTGGGTTGAATTTAGGCCATACGCCGGATTGATAGTCACCAACTCTAATGGAAAAGACTTTAACGACAATCCTACAGATGAGAAAGCTGAAACTAAAGCGTTTCAAATGGGAGGAAAAGCTCGGGTGAGAGCGCCAATTCCTTGGGTAGCTCCCTACATTGAAATTGGAATAGGCACCTCTATCGGGAAATTCGAAACCTCAACAGCATATACAAACATTCATAAAAGCGGAATCATCTATCATATTCCATTTGCATTTGGATTAGAATTTGGACGAGATCATAATTTTGATTTGGGATTTACCTATTTCTTTCAACAAACTGTTGAACAGTATAGCGGTGCATTTGCATTCGGCATTTCAATTCCCTTAAAATCCTAATCCTGCGAAGAATTATAACAAATGGTTTCAAACGATATGTAACAGAATCATAGTTTAATATTATAAATTACACAATCCCACAAAATTTATAGTTCGGAGCAATTAATTATAATAAAAAGGAAAATTGTAAATTTGATTAAGATTTTCAGCAATTAATATTTTACAATCATGTCAAACATCAAGCTAATTATAGAAGAAAGAGCAGCCAATATTGGAAACTTTATGGTTGGACGTTTATTGCCATTCAGACAAAAAAGAATGGTAGGACCTTTTATTTACATAGACCATATGGGACCTGTAAAACTGAGTGAACGCGATAATTTTGATGTACTGCCACACCCACACATAGGACTTTCAACACTTACGTTCCTTTTTGAAGGAAGCATTATGCATCGGGATTCGCTTGGGAACGAAGTGGAAATTAAGCCGGGTGCAGTAAATTGGATGACCGCCGGAAAAGGAATCGTCCATTCTGAACGTACACCAGAATATTTAAGGCACTCTGAATTGTTTATGCATGGTTTACAAATTTGGGTAGCATTGCCGAAAGCGTTAGAAGAAATGGATCCGGAATTTTTTCATGTTGAAGAGCAAGATATTCCAAGGTGGACTGAAGGCGACTTAGAGTTTAAGTTAGTTGCAGGAGAAGCATTTGACAGAAAATCGCCAGTTCCTGTGTACAGCAAGCTTTTTATGATTGAGATAAAAAGTAAAACAAAACAGACCGTTAATATCGGGGATCAGCTTTATGGAGAATCTGGGTTGTACATTCTTGAAGGCGCTATTGAAAGTGATGGCAATGTTTACGACTCTAAACAATTATTAGTAGCAAAAGACAGTACACTTTGTGAATTCACCATTCATGAAAACAGTTCCATTTATATATTTGGTGGTGAACCTTTAGCCGAAGAACGCTTTATCGATTGGAACTTTGTATCCTCAAGTAAAGAACGTATTGAAGTGGCAAAACAAATGTGGAAAGAACAAACTTTCCCTAAAATTAAAGGGGACGAAGTTGAATACATTCCTTATCCAACGCCAAGATTTAAAAAATAGAACACTTATTAGCATTTAACGCAGCAGCACATACAGCATAACCTAAACCTATATGAAAACAAGCCGATTAGAAGCATTTAGTGATGGCGTTTTAGCAATTATCATAACCATTATGGTTTTAGAGCTCAAAGCACCACATGAAACCACTTTAAACGCGCTACTCTCAAAAACACCAATTTTTCTAAGTTATGTTTTTAGTTTTATTTATATAGGCATTTACTGGAACAACCACCACCATCTGTTTCAAATTACACAAAGAGTCAATGGTAAAATACTTTGGGCAAATCTACATTTGCTTTTTTGGCTGTCGTTAATTCCATTTACTACCGCTTGGATTGGTGAGGATTACGATGAAAAACTACCGGTTATAGCCTATGGTGTTGTTTTATTATTTTGTGCCTTAGCTTATTTCATTTTACAAGCGCAGATTATAAAATCACATGGCGAGGAATTCCCACTAAGAAGAGTTGTGGGCTCTGACAGAAAAGGGAAGATTTCCATTGTGTGTTATACGCTTGGTGTTGGGGTATCATTTCTGAACACTTGGATAGCGATTTCATTATATGCCATTATAGCAATTATGTGGCTTGTTCCGGACAAACGAATTGAAGAAAGCATATAACCCTTTAAAAATGCTGATATAAGTGCTTAATGGATACGGTTAAAACATATCAAAAGGTAAATATCGCTCATGACCACGTTAGTTTTGGGATATCAAAAATGGAAGATATCTACACCAAAAGGAACGGCGAAGTGGACGAACCCCATCGACATAACTATTACACCGTACTCATTATCAATGCAGCAAAAGGGCTTCACAAAATAGACTTCAACACCTACGACTTAGGAGAACGACAAATATACTTTGTTGCTCCAGGACAGGTGCATCAAGTTATAGAAACAGAAAAATCGTTTGGATATGCCATGACGTTTTCCAATCAGTTTTTAGTAGAAAACGCCATCCGTCTATCCTTTATTGACAGTTTAAACCTCTTTAACAACTACGGACAAAGTCCACCATTAACACCAGGAAAGGAACAATTTGAGCGCATAGTCGATTTTACGGATCAAATTTTCAAACTTTTCAATAGTGATTCCAACATGAGGTTGCTTTCGATCGGCGCTTTTTTAAAACTCTTATTAATAGAATGTAATAATATCTGTTCTATCAATCCGATAGAGTCTGACGTGGACACTACTGGCGACAACCTCATCAGAAAGTTTAAAAATTTGGTAGAAAAAAATTACAAGAAAGAACATGCTACTACATTTTATGCCAGCGAACTTTATATTACGCCCGACCATTTAAATAGAACCGTAAAATCAAGAATTGGCAAAACCGCAAAAGACTTCATTCAGGCGCGAATTATTACCGAAGCAAAACGACTGCTCTATTTTACCGATTTATCGAATAAAGAAATCGCTTATGATTTGGGTTTTAACGAGCCCGCCAATTTTAGTGCATTTTTCAAAAAAAACACCCAATTATCCCCTTCCAGCTTCAAGAAAAACGAGCATAAAGCTTAAACATCGGATTTTCATAAGTCTACTCCCCTTTTTCATATTCCACACGCTTTACTTTGGTCATATCTTTGTACCATAGTTAAAGCATAGGCTATGAATCGTAAGAAATTTATTAAAAATATCCTTTTAACCGGTGTTATTGGTGCTATTGCTCCACAAACATTTAAAGGATCAGAACAGAAGCCTACAACATCTACTTACGACAAATTAATGGATCGCGTAGGATTTAATCATTTACCAAATAAAAACATAAAGACTATGAACACAATAATTCACAAAGCAGACACAAGAGGACACGCTAATCATGGTTGGTTAAATTCCCACCACACCTTTAGCTTCGCTAATTATCACAATCCAGAACGCATGAATTTTGGTGTATTACGTGTATTAAATGATGATACTGTAGCAGCCGGAATGGGTTTTGGTACGCATCCACACGATAATATGGAAATTATTTCTATACCTTTAGAAGGCGATTTGGAGCACAAAGACAGTATGGGGAATGTGGCCGTTATTAAAGAAGGTGATGTACAGGTTTTAAGTGCAGGAACGGGAATTACACATTCAGAATACAACAAGAACAAAGATAGGGAGGTGAAATTCCTTCAAATTTGGGTGTTTCCTAAAGAAAGAAACGTTGCGCCTCGTTATGACCAAGTTTCTATCAGAGATATTGCAAAAGACAATGCGTTTTATCAAGTGCTTTCACCTAACCAAGACGACGAAGGCGTTTGGATCAACCAAGATGCTTGGTTTCATATAGGAAAGTTCGAAAAAGGAAAATCTGATGCGTATCAAATCAAAAAGGAAGGAAACGGCGTTTATGCTTTTATTCTTGATGGTGAAGTAGAAATCAATGATACAAAACTTTCCAAAAGAGATGGTATGGGCATTTGGGATGTAGATAGCATTAATGTAAAAGCAACAGAAAATGCGCGTGTATTGTTAATGGAAGTACCGATGACAATGTAATGCTGGATTTTAGATATAATTTTCTGATATTTGAAGTAACAGCCTCATAATTAAGAGTAGTCACAATAAATACCACACAACATGGAAATAATTATAAAAGAAAGAGACAACAAAGGCTTTGCACTGGCAAGTGAAGATGATAAGAAAGCAGGAATAATGACCTATTCTATTGCAGGCGAAGACCATATTATTATCGACCATACTGAGGTAGAACCTGAGTTTAAAGGTAAAAATGTTGGAAAGCAACTACTTTATAAGATTGTAGAAATGGCCAGAGAGAAACATATTAAAATCACGCCTCTATGTCCATTTGCAAATGCCATGTTTAGAAAATTTGAAGACATTCAAGACGTATTAAAAAAATAATAAATCAATTACTAATAAAATAAATAATAACACTAAAAAACATTTTAAGATGAATAAGAACACAAATTGGTCAATCGACACCGCACATTCAGAAATCGCATTCAAAGTTAAACATATGATGATTTCAACAGTAACAGGTCACTTCGAAGATTTTGACGCTACTGCAAAAACTGATGGTGATAATTTTAAAGATGCAGATTTTTCGTTTAATGCAAAAACAGCATCTATCAACACTAAAAACAAAGACAGAGACGCACATTTAAAATCTGATGATTTTTTCAACGCTGAAAAATTCCCAGAATTGAAATTCGTTTCAAAATCTTTTGATGGTGAAAAATTAACTGGAGATTTAACTATTAGAGACATCACTAAAGAAGTTGTTTTAGATGCTGAGCTTAATGGTGTAGCTGTTGATCCTTATGGACAAACAAAAGCTGGATTTGAGATGAAAGGTGAAATTAACAGAAAAGACTTCAACTTAACTTGGAGTGCTGTTACAGAAGCAGGAAGCATTGTAGTTTCTGATAAAGTTAAATTGGTTGCTGACGTACAATTCATCAAACAAGCATAAGTAACATACTATAGTTAGATGCTTCTACAAGTATCATAACCTTAAAGTATATAAAAGAGGCAGGCAACTGCCTCTTTTTATGTTCAATACGATATTGAAATAATAGTTATACCTTAATAGGTACAAAACAATTGACGTAATCACAAACTAAAAAATAGACAGCGATGAAAGCAGCAGTTTTAGAACAATTAGGAGAATCTCCAAAATATTTGGATTTCCCAAATCCGGAAGTTAAAAGTAATGACCAGTTACTCATAAACGTAAAAGCAGCAGCGGTAAAGAATTTAGATAAATTACGTGCAAGTGGTAAACATTATGCAAGTTATACTGAATTGCCAACCGTAGTAGGTATGGATGGTGTGGGTGTTTTAGAAGACGGAACCAGAGTTTATGCTCAGGGAATTACAGGAATGATTGCGGAAAAGGCCATTATAAACAAACACAGGTACACTCCAATTCCTGACCATTTAGACAATAATACTGCGGCCGCATTACCAAATGCTGTTTTGGGTTCGGCTATGGCTTTAAAAGTGAGAGGTGAAATTAAACCGGGTCAGAATGTTTTAATAAATGGAGCCACCGGTGTGACTGGGTTGTTGGCAGTTCAGATTGCGAAATATTATGGTGCCAAAACCGTAATCACAACCGGTAGAAATCAAGAGACTTTAGAGAAAACTAAAGCACTTGGCGCAGACCTTAGTATTTCATTAAAGCAAAATGATGACGTCATTATAGAGCACATAAAAAAAGTGCATCGCGAAACCCCTATCGATTTGGTTATTGATTATATCTGGGGTAAACCAATTGAATTGATCATTACCGCATTGAAAGGTGGCGGTCTACATAATTATACTCACAAAACCCGAATTGTAACTGTCGGGTCTATGGCGGGAGAACATATCAGTTTATCATCGGGCGTCTTAAGAAGTTCTGCCATTGAAATTTTAGGATCCGGATTTGGAAGTCTTTCAGAAGAAGACCTTCAGTCTCTCAGTGAAGACATTCTTCCTGAAATGTTCCAACTGGCTGCGGATGGCAAACTAAAAATGGAACTGGTGGTAGATAGCCTTAAAAACATTGAAACATTATGGACCCAAAAAATTGATTCAGGCAAAAGATTAGTGATTTCCATGGAAGAATCATTGTAATTGTTTGTGAGAAAAAAGACCACTTGGCACACTATTTGAATAATTGAAGCGGCTTTAACCGCGTAATACAAACAGTAAAATATTTAAAACAATAAACTAAAAAATGACAAAACAATTTTTGACAATGACCATGCTTGCAGCCCTATTTTTAAGCGCTTGCAAAGAAACTCCAAAACAAGAAAACGCAGACACAGAAATAACAGAAACTGTTGAAAAGGTTGAAGACAACATCGTTAAAACAACTTCAATTGGCAATGACGGAAAGGAAATAGAATTCGTTTTCAATAATACAGCAGGTACAGCGACTTTCGTTTTGGATGGTGAGACTGTTGAATTACAACAACAAAAATCGGCTTCGGGAGTGTGGTACAAAAATGATCAGTATGAACTTATAGGAAAAGGCAACGACCTCCAATTGAAAAAAGGTAACGAGATCGTATTTGAACACCAAGATGACATTGTACAAACGTCTCTTAAGGACGACAAAGGTCAGACACTTGATATGACGTTCAACAACACAGAAGGCACGGTTAAAGTGTATCTAAATGGTGGAGAACAAATTGATTTAATAGCCGAGAAAGCTGCTTCAGGCATTTGGTACAAGAATGAGCACTATGAGCTAAGAGGAAAAGGAGAGAAATTGGAATTGACTAAAGACGGCAAGACAGTTTTCAAAAACTAAAAAGAGCCCATTTCTATATACAAAGCGGTTTGAACTAAAATTCAAGCCGCTTTTGCGTTCAGTTTGTGAGTTATTACAAAGCGAAGGTTGATCTGCAATGGCTGTTAGGACACATGCATGCTTTAGAATCTCGCATTAGTTATATCTATTCTGAAAAGAATCAAATTTCAATCGTAATCCGATTAATAATTAGCGAAATAGTGTTAACTTATACAACCTCTTGTTAAGACCTTTAAAATCTTAAAATAGAGACTTATTAACCAAAACAGAAATAATTATGAATGATGATTATGCCAAAAATGAAATTGATTACATCCGCCGCTATGAAGCTGCCGGCTTTACAGATCAATATCGGATTGTCGAGAATCAATTAGAAAATTTAGAAACAAAGAATAGATATGCACCTCAAGATGTGACTATATTAAGGGAACATCGTTATGAAGGTTTTAGTAATCCTTCTGATACGTCCTTATTATATGTTATCCAAACGAAAGATGGCAGTAAGGGAACTATGTTGGCAAGTTATGGAGCGGATGGTAATGATTCTATACATGAGTTTATGAATGCCATCCCAGAAAGCAATATTACTACTGATGTTATGCTTCCGCCTGATGCTGATGAGTAATCATTTTGATAAACTTGGAATCACCCAATTTGCAGTTTAGACGTACATTCCGATAATTTCAATTGGACTCCTTAAAGTGTCTCAATCACTTTTGGAATCGAT
Organism: uncultured Gelidibacter sp.; assembly: GCF_947500795.1. Classification (GTDB taxonomy): domain Bacteria; phylum Bacteroidota; class Bacteroidia; order Flavobacteriales; family Flavobacteriaceae; genus Gelidibacter. The sequence goes on from NZ_CANMTE010000008.1 coordinate 36,347, forward strand.
TGTGATGCCCAGCATCGGAAACACTCAAAATAAAACGCATAAAAAAAGCCATAATCTTTAGATTATGGCTTTTCACTTTAGTAGCCGAACCCGAACAAATCTCGAAACATTTTTTGGAAGATTTGGAACGGTTAAACTCGTTAAGTCACGAAGCTACTGCCTAAAAGCATTAAGTAGAACCCTAATGAAAAAATATATTTGTTGATACTGTTTTATAATGTTAAAGTATATGTTGGTACATTTTTTTGACTAAATTTATAACCTATTTAAGCCACGAAACCGAATTATCAAGCATTATAATAGTTATCTTTTCGTAATTTGTTACCTTTGTAATGTAAAGAAGTAGTATGAAAACTATACAAAAGTTGAGAGTATTATCACAAATTTTCTCCCCGCCTATGTTCCAAAAGATAGTACGGGAAGACGATTATGTGCTTTTTCAAAAACAAATAGATAAATACTTCAACACTACCTCATACGAAACCAACTTAGACATAATCAAGTCTTTATATAAGTCCTTACAAAAGCAATATAGATGTGAATACATCTATAAGAATAATTTGATTATTGATATTATAAAAACTCATAGCTTAAAATCAACATTAACACTTAATGAACTAAAAATTGGTGCTTCAAAAGCTGACTTGGTTATGTTGAACGGTGCTGTAAGAGTCTATGAGATTAAAACGGAACTTGACGGATTAGAAAAATTGGCAAAACAAATAAATGACTACCAAAAATTTGCCAATGAGGTACATATTGTTACAGATGAAAAATATGCTAAAAAGCTCCAAGTTGAATACGAAAATACAAGCATTGGTATTATCGCATTAAATGCCAAAAATAAATTGGAAACAATAAAAGAGGCAGATGCAAATAAATCTTTCTTCGACTTTGAAACTATTTTTAAAATATTGAGAAAGCAAGAGTATCTTGATTTAGTTGCTGTTAATTTTGGTTCTGTCCCTGATGTTCCTAATACAAAGATTTTTAGAGCTTGTTACGAACTACTTGCCACAATTGATATAGTTGATTTTCAAAAGCAGGTATTAAATAAACTAAAAGAGAGAAAACTATTGAACCCCGACTTGCTGAAATCATCTAAAACCCCAAGAGAACTAAAGCACATTTGTAATTCTTTGGATTTTAATGAGCAGGAATATCAAAGATTGTATAATTTTTTAGCAACCAAAAGCGTATGTATCAACCGTATATAAGAGGAAAGCAGTTTGAGTTGATAGGAATAAGAGAATTAACTAAACCTGTTCTTTTGCCAAATAAAGAAAAAGTATCTCCTATTATTGAACCTGTCAAGGATTCTTCTACTTTAAAGACTACGATAAAAGAATTAGCAAGTAATGATATCAACTTTACAGTTGTTGTTAATCCACAAGTAGGAACATTCAAAGATACCAATGCAATCTTTAATGCTATTAGCAGTTCAGTTGGAGATTATACAAATTATCAGATAGGTGTTATTTTCCATAATAGGATAGACCATTCAAAAGCTATTGGCATTTTACAACAATATGCAAAAGTTATTCCTGCTCTAAGTATTATTCATAATGCCGTGTTTGATAACATTTCAGATGTTCTTAAATCATATCAAGAACATTTTGCCATTCGATATAATGTAATCAATCTATCATCGACAAGTAGAAGATATTTTAGAAATTTTGAAAGAAATACCTTAATTGAACTTGATGATTATTTCAATGCTCAAACAAAGAATGCGGATTATTTGCAAGTAGATGAAAGCAATTTTTCAGAAGAACATATCTATTACAAAGAAGAAGGGTTTGAAGGTTTTTCGGACTATCTTTCTATTGGAGAGGAATATTCGGAAACAGGGTTTCTTCCCTATGCTGTTGCGATACATTTATCTTATGCGGAAGCACAGACAAATAGAATAAAAGTTAAACATTTTGTTTCTGACTCAAATGATGACACATCAGATATTGCAGGAAAGTTTGCTGAGGCGTTAGATAAACTTATTGCTTGGTGTGACCAAACAGGCTATGACTCTATTGCTATATCTGAATTTAGACGATTTCACGAAAACGGACACTTTCCAGGATTAGGGACATTGAAGAAACTTTCCTTAATGAACCATATAGATTTAGTATTGAAATTGATTTAGTATGAATTGTTGCACAAATTGTTTTGAGAGCAGTTATATAAATGCTATCATTTTGGGTAACAAGATAACAGATAATTGTGATTATTGCCTGTCCGAAAATGTGAGTGTCTATGAGGCTTCCGAATTAAACCCTTTCTTTCTTGGGATTATTGACTTGTATGAAGTTGATACCGTCAATGGAAAACCATTAGAAAGTCAAATCATTACGGATTTTCATAAAAAGGTATTTACCCAAAAACTAATTGATACAAATAATATAAAACAGCTCATTGCTGAGATTATTAAAGATGACATTGCCAATTATCAAAATGTTTTAGACAACCCTGTAAGATTAAGGTTTCATAATACAGGAGCAGAGGAAGACGTTACTCAACCGCTTTTCCTTTCTTGGGATAAGTTTTCCGAAGAAATAAAAACCGTAAATAGATTTCATTTTGTAAATGCTTTGGATTTACAAAAATTAAAATCCTTATTCAAACATTTTCAGAAAGATTACAAAAAGGGAAAGAAATTTTATCGAGCAAGAATTAGTAATAATCCACAGGGGTATCCTTTCGAACAAATGGGTAATCCTCCTAATGAATTAGCTAAAAGCGGAAGAGCCAATCCAAATGGTATTTCTTATCTCTATATTGCTAATGACATAACAACAACTTTATATGAAGCAAGAGCAAGTTTATTTGATTACGTTTCTGTCGGTACATTTAAACTTGAAGAAGACATAAGAGTAGTTAATTTAAGTCGCTCCACATACGATGTATTCAGGCTTGCAGAATTAGAGTCTTTAGAAGAAGTTATGTTACACGGTTCTTTCATTGATAAATTAGAAGAAGAACTTTCAAAGCCAAGAAGAAAGAATGACAGCGAATTGGATTATCTGCCAACACAGTATCTTTCAGAACTGATAAAATCAATGGGATTTGACGGTATAGAATTTAGAAGTTCATTATATTCGCAGGGTTATAACGTTGCAATATTTTATCCTGAAAAATTCAAGTGCATTGAAACTAATGTCTATGACATTGAAAATATAAATCTTGAATACACCCAATTAAATACTAAATAAACCCTACCTCCCGTCCTGTTTATCCATATATTCTTCCAAAGAAGATTTCAGTTGGTCTAAAAACGAGGTGCGGGAACCGGCACGGTATTTCATTCGATGGAAAGAGTTATGCAGATCTCCTAAAGTAATCCGGAATAGTTTTTCTAAAACTAAACTGACTTTTCGTATTCCTACTTTACCATAGGAAAGAGAGCCATTCGCATAAAGAGCATAAATAAGTTCTATCAAGGCATTTTTGCTATCCGTCCAAAGAATACCATCGGATGAAATATCTCTTGCAGAAAGAGAGCCTGCTATTTCATCATCGTTAATTTTTTGGAGTATGTAGGTATAGAGTAGCTCATTTGCTATTATCCGAGCCACTTTGTTGTCATAATAAGTTGAAAAAAGTGGGTCAATTTCAAAGACGAAACTGTTCAGACCATCGTGGAAATTAATGTTGCCTAACCTAAAGTAGGTTTCATCACGATCGGTTCTTCCCGAACGATAATACCTGTAAAAATCAGAATAGTAGATATGCTCTTTGTATTCCTGTTTTAGTTCCTGCAACTGTTCTGAAAAATAACTTGCATACATTTTCCCTCCGTCAACAGGACAACATGTCTGTATGCGAAATATCTTATTGTGGTAAATGAGTTTAGAGAGAATATACGGTTTAATGTTGCGGAAGAAATTGATTTCCTCCCATTGGTTTTTAAAGCCTTGTTTTGTAACCACCTCCCTCATCGACCATAAATATTCTTTCAGGAATATCAGCATTTGGTACGCTTCATCAATCGCATTGGTGGCAGACACAGAAATTTTATTTTCTTTTCGCTGTATCTCCGAGATAATATGATTTAATGAAAATACCATTTTTGTTAGTCTGTTTTAACTATTTTCTCTTTCATTTCCTCGCCTTTCTGTTTTATAGATTCATTAGTTTTTGGAACGAAAAGTCGGAGCTGAACATTTCCGTTTCGTTTATTATTGATTCTTCCTGTGCTTCTCTTCCATAAGCAAACATTTGCTGTTCATAATTTTCAATAGCCTCTTCAATGCTGTTAAATTTCCTATCGGCCAGATTATCAGACAATATAAAGGCGTCCATCAACCCACTGTTTACGCCTTGTCCTGCAAAAGGAGGCATCAAATGAGCGGCATCTCCAATCATCGTTATGGGTAATGGACGCTTGCTTTTCCAAGACTTATTTAAGGGAAATATTCGTGTCGCTAATCCTACAAAAGATGATGTCAAACGAATCAGTTCTTTGTAGCGTTCGTCCCAATCGGAAAATTTTTTCAGGAGAAAATCAATGACATTATTTCTGTCTTGAAAATCTACTTGCATTTTGTTTTTCCATTCATCAGGTGTTTTAAAACTTATTCCAAAATGCAATGCACCATTATTATTGGGATTCGCAAATAATAAATTACCTTGATGAGCAGCCATTAGCCGGTTTCCATTGCATAGCCGAAGAAATCCAAGACAGTTTATCTCTGGTTGATGAATATCGGCTTGTATATTGAAAGTACCTGTTTCTTCAACTTCCGTGTCGGTAACAAATTTTCTTACTTTAGACATTCCACCATTGGCAATAATAACCAGATCTGCTGTTTCACTCGATTTATCCCCAAAAGTTAGTATCCACTTCTCCTTATCAGGTTCAAGGGTAACAAGTTTTCTATCCCAAATGACGGTGTCATTTTGTAAACTATTTAATAAGATAGTCCTTAAGTCATTTCTGTTTATTTCAGGATTGTCAAAACGATTTTCGGGCTTTACATTTTTTGTGGTTAAAATATTGCCCTTTTCATCAACAATATTTACACCCATTGGTAAAGCTAAATCATAATAAGTCTGTAACAATCCCGCTCTTTTCATTGCTTCCTGTCCCGAATCCCTGTGCAGATCAAGTGTCCCACCAAAAATCCTTGCATCTCGGTCTTTGTCTCTCTCGTAAACTGTAACGTCAACGCCGTTTTGCTGTAACAATCTCGCCATCGTCAATCCAACAGGCCCGCCTCCAATTATGGCGATTTTTTTATGTTTTAGTAAAATCATAACTGTTGTTTGCTGGTTTTCAGCTAATGTCTGTCAATTTAATTATTTTATTTTTTTCAAATTCAAACACGGATTTTCCGGACAACTTTAGCTCTTGCCCTTTTTTTAAGCCGTTCGGAAAGTCCATTGCTAAAATTGCTTTATAAGCAATTTCTACTTCCGTGTTGTTGTCAAAATGCTTAAACGATTTAACGGTCTGCGTTCTTTTTGTAAAGTATGTTTTTGCGGTTTCCGCCTGTTCTTTAAACGCCGTTAACCCTTTCAATGATAAACTGATCTCATTATTTTGGATGTTTTCAAAAACAATATTATCGTCAAGGTCTGCAACCATTTTTTCAATATCAAATTGGTTGTATCCATCGATGTAGTTATTGATAATGTTTACTCTGGCTGTCATATTTTGTTATTATTTATGGGTTACATTGTTTATGCGGTCTGCCGGTTGTCCTACTCTTTATTCAGCATATTTTTTAAAAATACTGGTGGCAATGTGTCCGCCAAAACCAAAGGTATTACTCATTGCGTAGTTCACTTGCCGTTGTTGTGATTGGTGCAACGTCAAGTTAAATATATCCCTATATTCGGGTTCAATATCTACCGAATTGATTGTTGGCGGAACAATGTCATTCTGAACCGCCTTAATGCAAGCAATTGCTTCAATTGCCCCTGCAGCACCTAACAAATGTCCTGTCATTGATTTTGTCGCACTAATATTTAATTTACTTTGTCTGCCGAAAAGTCTTTCCATTGATTTTAATTCGCTCATATCGCCTTGTGGTGTTGATGTAGCGTGTGTGTTCAGATAATCTATATCATTAGCGGAAATGTTTGCATCTTCCAATGCTGAAACCATACCTAAATACGCCCCTTCTCCCTCTGGGTGCGTACCTGTTAAATGATATGCGTCTGAAGCCATACCACCGCCAACAATCTCGGCTATAATTGGAGCGTTTCGTTTTATAGCGTGTTCATAGCTTTCCAAAATGATTGCACCTGCTCCTTCTCCCATAACAAAACCGTCTCTGTTGATGTCAAAAGGACGTGATGCCATTTGCGGATTTTCATTTAAGGTTGACAATGCTTTTGACGCGTTGAAACCACCAACGGCACTTTCGTTGATAGGCGCTTCCGAACCGCCTGTTATTATCATATCTGCTTTGCCCCAACGGATATAATTAAAGGCATCAATGATTGCGGTATTGGAAGTTGCACAAGCTGAAACAGTTGTAAAATTTATGCCTCGAAGCCCGTATTTTATCGAAATGATGCCCGAAGCAATATCGACTATCATCTTCGGGATGAAGAAAGGGCTAAAACGTGGTGTTCCGTCCCCTTGCGCAAATTCAGTTACCTGCTGTTGAAATGTGCCGATACCACCATTTCCCGACCCCCAAATAACGCCAATACGGTTTTTGTTCAGCGTTTCAAAATTGATGTTGGCATTTTTAATTGCTTCTTCAACGGAAATTAAAGCATATTGTGTAAACAAATCGTATTTTCTTGCTTCTGCTTTTTCAATATGGTTTAATGGGTCAAAGCCTTTGAGTTCGCAAGCAAATTTCGTTTTGAATTTTGATGTGTCAAATTTTGTAATGGGGTTAGCACCGTTAACACCTTTTAAAAGCGATTGCCAAAAATCATCTACGTTATTTCCAATGGGCGTTAATGCTCCAAATCCTGTAATTACTACTCTTTCCATTATTTTTTTTCTATATCAATTAATATTTGCCGGGATACTTCGTCAAAATATATTTTTTCAGTTATCATCGATATTCTTGAAATAGCCAATAGATTCGTCAGTATCATTAAAGCCTGAATGCGTGGTGCTGCTTTATAAACGAATAGTTTTTCTTTTTCTCCTTTATCCAGAATGTGTGCTAAGTAATCTATCTCTTCTTCTATATAATTGTTTAATATCGCTTTGATTTGAGGCTCTAAAGTGTTTATATCTGCCGCTAATGCAGCAATTATTGAGACTTTATTTTGCTCTCTTATTAAAATATGTTCATCTATATAACCTCTTAAAGCCGATTTCATATTGCTGTAATTGTTTCGTTTTCTGTCTTCTTTATTTTTTTGAATAACATGTTCTAAAACAGCTACAATCAAATCATTTTTCGTCGGAAAATAATAATGGATAGAAGAAGTTTTAATGCCAATTTCTTTAGATATATCCTTGTAACTAAAAGCATTTGTCCCTCTTGTCGTGATAAATGTTATGGCTTCGGTTACTATTTTTTCTTTTGTTTCCATAACGCAAAGATATAAATTTCTATCTACTAATAGGTAGATAATCTTAAAAATTTTGCTCGTACTTCTCTCTTTTTGATTTTTGTAATGATTTCTTTATTCAAATACTCCTTTTCAAATTCTACATTAAAAAAAGCCTTTCAGCAATAAAACTGAAAAGCTTTTCGCAGTTGTTACATATAAGTCAAAAACAATACGGGAAATCTCTCTTTTCGATTTTTACAACTTGGTTGTAAAAATCGAAAAGAGACTGTATGTTGCCTGAACAAATTAAAGGTATCGCTTCGGTCAATATGTCTTCATCCCAATCCCACCACTTGATATCTAACAGGATCTGAATCTCTTCGTCCGAAAACCTTTTTTTAATCGGTTTTGCAGGGTTTCCGCCGACAATAGTGTAAGGGGCAACATCTTTGGTGACTAATGACCTACTACCGATTACCGCCCCGTCACCGATCTTCACTCCCGGCATAATCATTGCCTCGCTCCCTATCCAAACATCATTACCGACAACTGTATCGCCCGCGTTTTCAAATCCGTTAATTGCTTTATTGAATGCTTCAATCTCCGGCATATAAAAAAAGGGAAAACTGGATATCCAATTATGTCGATGCCCTTGATTGCCCGCCATTATAAAACTTGCACCGCTACCTATGGAACAGAATGAACCTATGACCAATTTATCAACGTCATCTCTATCTGGAAATAAATAGCGAGCGCAGTCATCAAAAGAATGTCCATGATAATAACCGGAATAGTAGGAATATTTCCCAGCCGTGATATTGGGGTTGGTAATATGGTCTCTAATTATTTTGCCCTTAAATGGGCTATCGAAAAAATTCATCTTTTTAGCATTTATTATTAAATAATTCAATAGAATGTCAGGGCAACATCTATTGCCTTGACAGAGATTATATGTTCCTAAAAATATGCTAATCTGATTTTTTCATACAACAAAGGTAAGTAATTTTAAAACTTGTTTTGAAAATAAGGACAATCTCTATTATTTTTTTTGTCTTGTTTTCTTCTTTTTCTTCATTCTATTGGCAAAATCCTGTTCCTCGTAATCTTCGCCCTGTGCTTGGGGCAACAGGCTGAACAATCCCAAATCAGAACTGTGCGAATGTTCCTGCGTGATAAACTCGAAAAGGTCTTTGGTCGGTTGGTGGTCTATCGTGTTCGTATCGGAAACAGGGCTGTCCTGTGCTTTCAATGCGGGTTTGTTTCCGTTGTTCCACCAATCGTTAAACAGATTTGCCGACAGGTTTCTGTCCAACTGCGAGCCATTCCAAACAGTACGGCTACCATTGTCAATAAAAGTAATACCATAAATCCGTCCGCTGTCGTTTCTGCGGACAACGGTGTGAATGTCCTGTTCGGCAAGTTGCTTTTTAAATTCCTTTTCGCTGTTTGTGGTGTGAATGGCAAGTTCCACCGAATTTTTGAGAACAGACTTCGCAGGGTTGGTTTTCATCTTCTCTTTGGATTGTTCAAAGTGCCGTTGTAATCCGTTTACTCCTGCGTGCTTGCCAAACAAAGATGCTTTGAACGGTTTGCTTGCCTTTTCTCCCTTGTCGTTCAAAGCAAAATATACCAATCCGTGTACAGGCTCTCCGTTGCGTTCGCCTTTTATTTCCTCTGCCGTAATATTCAAAAACGAAAGCAAAGCGTTGTATGTCCCAATGCTTGTATATTGGTAATACTTCGGCAGGTGTCGCACTACCGAAGCTATTTGGCTTTTTATATCGCCTTTCTGCTGTTCTACCTTTTTGAAATTTCTGCTGTCGTGTTTCTGTTCCTGCTCGGTAGCTTTGTGCAGATTGTATTTCGTTTCCAAATCCCGACAGATAGCCATTGAGCGAGGGTGGTCGTAATCATCGGGGATTTTCCTGCCGTCAATGCCCACGCAGGTCGAAACGATGTGTATATGCGTGCGGTCAATGTCCGTATGTTTGAATACGATATACGGCTGATTGCCGTAACCCATACGCTCCATATATTCCTGTGCCATTTCGGTAAACTGTTCATCGCTTACCGTGTCTTTCGGGTCGGGGTTCAATGAAATGTGCCGTACCGTCTTTTCCGTTCGGATATTGGCAGACAGATACGGCTCAAAACACTTGTTGAAGTACGCAACGGAATACCTACCGTCCATTGTGTCGGGTATCTTATTCAGCAACAGAACCGCTCCGTTTTCCGTTTCCACTTTCTGCTGATTGTACAAAATAGCTCCGTACATATTGCTTCCCTTTCCGATTTTTGCAACCATTTCTTTACTCTTTGTTTAGGTATTTCTTTTCAAATTCTGCGGTAAGGATTAAAACTTTGAGCAATAATTCTTTCATTGCTGCGGTCTGTTTTTCCAATTTGTAGAGGTATGCCAATGCCTTTTTCTCCGAAAAGTGTGTGTTCAACAGCTTTACAATCTGATTGTAATTGGTTGCTATTCCTCTGAACTGTCCGAAAAACTTGGTCAATCCTGCGTGGTATTCTACCGCATTCATATCAATTTTTACGGTTTTTACCGTCTTTTGAAAGATACAAGCCGTAATGAAATGTGCCTTTATGTTCATTCCCGATTGGTCGAAAAGGGCAAGGAACTTGGCGTTTTCCTCTGCGTTCAGACTGATGGAATACCGATGTACCGCAGGGTCGTTCTTCGGTTTTCTTCCTGTCTTTTTAATCTGTTTTCTGTTCACTTCTTCCATAATCAAATCATTTTAATGTTAAACCAAAACTGCGACTTCGGAGCGGTTTTCAGCCACCTGCAAGGGCAAGTGCTTTTGAGATGCGGAATTTATTCCGAGTAGCTCAAAAGATAACTTGCTCTGAACAGGGGTTCAGAAAATCCGTTCTGCGGAACGGATTGGAGTTAGCCGAAAAAACCAACCGCTTCCATTTGCAAAGTTCGGCAAGACTGTTTGAAAAACAGCTGTTTACAGTCACGACAATGAACGCCAAATAGTGCCACTGACTGCCACTTTTATTTGGGTTGGGGGTTATCTTGACGATGCGTTGCTCCCCCTTAAAATTATTTTCCAAAAGAAAAAAACAGAAAAAAAAGAAAGCCATTTTAACAAGGCGGACAAGCGGAAAAACCAAAAGGAAACGGAATAAGTCCCGAAGGGTGGCGAAGCCATTATGCCGTAGTCTTTTGGTGGGCGGTGCGGTGGCTGTCCGCCTTATCTTTGCTACCTTTTTATTCTTTTTTGAATATGATTTTAACTTCTTTCATAATAATATTTGGCAACTGAACGCCAAATGCTACCTCTCACTGCAACATTGGAAGCCCGACTTGTTTACCTGATTAATTTAGTCAGTACAAAACGAGTTAGGCGATGCAGGAGAGAAAAGAAATAGAAAAAATACCTATCGAGGAAGCAATGGAGCTTCTCCGTGAGGTCGGTATTGACGTGGAACAGGAAACAGCCGAACTGATTATGGAGTTTTTGTACAACCTCACAATGATAATTATCCGTGAATGCTTTGACACCGAATGATTTATTTTGTAATTTAGCTAATCCCACACAAAGTCAATACCCACTTAAAAATGATTAGCTATGAAAAGAGCCGATTTATACATACGTGTTTCCACCGATGAACAAGCGGACAAGGGATATTCACAGCGTGACCAAGAGGAACGCCTGAAAAGATACTGTGCAACCAATAAGATTGCTGTTGGGCAGGTTATTTATGAAGACCATTCCGCCAAGACCTTTAACCGTCCCGAATGGACAAGATTATTGAACAGCCTTAAAAAGAGAAGTTCAAAAACTGACCTTATCCTGTTTACCAAATGGGACAGGTTCAGCCGTAATGCTGGCGATGCTTATCAAATGATTAGCACACTCAACAAACTTGGTATAGAGCCACAGGCGGTAGAACAGCCGTTAGACCTCTCCATTCCCGAAAACAAGATGATGCTTGCCATATATCTTTCTGCTCCCGAAGTAGAGAATGACCGCAGAGCATTGAATACGTTCTACGGTATGCGTAGGGCAAGGAAAGAGGGGCGTTTGATGGGTAGAGCACCTTTTGGATATATCAATAGAAGCAAAGAGGACGGACGAAAATACATTGCTCCGAAAGAACCTGAAGCAACAGCTATGCTGTGGGCTTTCAACGAAATAGCCAAAGGCGTGTTTGCCTGTGACCAAGTACGGCAAAAAATGAATAAGTTGCACAAGACAACTATAAGCCGAAGTGCATTTCACGTTGCCGTACGCAATCCGCTGTACTACGGTAAGATATTCATTGCCAAATTCAAGGACGAAGAAGCACATTTGGTGCAGGGTCAGCACGAACCACTTATATCCAAAGACCTCTTTGATAGGGTACAACTGATATTGGACGGAAACAAAAGGGTAGAACGTCCCAATACCAAAATACTTTCAGACGAGAACTTGCCCCTACGTGGTTTCTTGGTATGTCCCGAATGCGGTCGCAACCTAACGGGAAGTGCTTCCAAAGGAAGAACAAGCCGTTATTACTACTATCATTGTGTTTCCTCTTGTGGCTTTCGTCAAAAAGCCGAATTAGCCAACGATATTTTTGAAAAGAGTATGCGACAGTTTGCGTTGAACGGTACTTCTCAAATAGTAAAAAGACTTCTGTTGGACAACTACAAGAAATTCGCAAAAAATCCGTTTGACGAAAAGAAACAGATTGCACAGGAAATAGATAAACTGAATGCAAGGTTATCAGTAGCACGCAACAAACTGCTGTCTGAAATTATTGATGACGAGGAATATCTCGAAATCAAAGATGAGTGTAGGAAACGGATTGAGAGTTTGGAAGAACAGTTGAGCAAGGACGGTTCTGATACCAAGAAAATCAACGTAGAAAAGTCTTTGGACAGGGCTTTGAAATACATAGAAAGCATTCCTAAAATGTACAGCGAGGGCGAAATCAGAACAAGACGGGATATAATTGGTTCGATATTCCCCGAAAAATTGGAGTTTGACGGAAAAACTTATCGAACCGCTCGAATGAATGTAATCGCAAACTATATCTTTCAGATAACCAACGGATTACTCCAAAAAAAGAACAGGACAAACGAAAGTAAATTTCATTTGTCCTGTTTAGTAGCGGGAACTGGACTCGAACCAGTGACCTTCGGGTTATGAGCCCGACGAGCTACCTACTGCTCTATCCCGCGATGTGTAATCAAAAAATGACGCGCTTAGCTTTTAACTTTCGGTTCATAATGCCGACTGTATCATTTTAGGACTGCAAATATAAGAGCTTTTTTTTGATTTCAAAAGTTATTTTAAATAAAAAACTCCTAACTATTTACGTTAGGAGCTCAACTCATATGTGTACTAAGGCTAATCTTCTGTATCTAAGGTCGCAAGCACTCCGCCGGAACTTGCATTTTCATAATCAAAGGCTACCATGTTTGGAAACTTTTCTCCTAATTGAGCTAAATCGCCTTTAAAGTTGTTATTCCCGATAAGTAAGGTTTTAAGGTTTGTGATCTTTACTAATTCAGATGGCATCTCACCGTAAAACGCATTGTTAGAGAGCACTAACTCTTCCAAATTCACCAAATCGCCAATAGATGAAGGAATGACACCCAATAATTGGTTATCAAAAACACTTAGTACTTTTAAATTTTTAAGTTTAGAAAAATCAGAAGGCAATTTCCCAACCAATGCATTACTACTCAAAAGCAGCTCCTGTAAATTGCTAAGTTTTTCAATTGACGTTGGAATTGCACCGCCTAAATTGTTGCTATATAATTCCAATACCTTTAAGTTTTCAAGATTACCAATCGCACTAGGAATGGTGCCCGTAAGGTTATTCATGTACAAGCGTAAGGTCTCTAAAGAATTCAAAGTTGTTAATTCCACCGGAATAGCACCTTCCAACTTATTAAAGCTAATATCGATCGTCTTTATGCTGCCTAATTGTCCAAGGGAAGGAGGTATTGTTCCTGAAATTGAATTTCTAAATAAATTCAGTTCTTCCAGATACACCAAGTCTCCCAATTCACTTGGCAGTGTACCGTCAAGTTTATTATTATCTAAATTGATGGCCAACACTTTATTGTCCACAATGGTCACGCCATACCACGTATCAACTGGAGCTTCAAGATTCCATGTGGTTTGCCACGCGTTGCCATGGGTTGCATTATAAAGCGCAAGGAGGGCATTTTTTTCTTGAGTTGATATTTGACCAAAAGATACGATGGTCATCAATAAGGAAAACAAGGTTAGTGTAATGGTCTTCATGAAAAATGAGTTGGTTGCAATATTATAGAAACGAATATATTATAATATCGATGAAAAACCAATTTTTTTCGATGAAATGCACAATCATGAATTCAGTAAAATCACTTTATACTGATTTTCAATACTATACAGATTTAAATCAATCCCTCCAATTAAGAAGATTTATATCTGAAAAACCGTAAATAAGCACGCGAAATCCTATTTTTTAGGAGCTGGCGGATAAGCAGATAACACCTTTGCAACAAGGGTCTGAAATTGCGTTTCCTTAGCCTCTGGAGTCGCATTCGGATTATAATTACTATCGGTTACCGCTTGCCAAAACAAACCTGACTTTGAATCATCTACAAATTCGATCACAATCTCCCTGTTTATTTTTGCTTGGCCAACAGGAATCCCAATAGAAATTCCACCACCAACATTTCTTCCGCTGCCACCAACGCCCACCCCAACATTATTGCGTTGGGCTTCCTGGTACTGACTGCTTTTTATATTAATCAGAAAATCTGGCGTGTCAGACAATCGCATTCCTTGAGCCTGCAAACCCGAATCTAAAGCATCCAAGAGTCGTTTGGAATCCAATTCGCTCATGCCCATATCCATCGCTTCGTAATAATTATAGGTTTTATAGGCATTGAAATCTGTGCCTTTTTCATAATCATAATTTACCCGCACAGGCGCACAGGAAAAAACGAATAGAAAAACTCCCAATAGCAAAAGTCCTTTTTTCATGATGTTTTATTTTAAAGATACTAAATTTTGAAGCGTACGCAACGCTAAGAAAAACAGAATTCGAGACACACTATTGGGAATTGATCATCCACTAGTTATTATTTACTTGGTGGCATTGTAGGTCTCACCTCAATTTTACTCGGCAAGGTGCGCTCGTTCATTTTTACAAGATCTACGACTAATTCGCCCATATCTTCAATTTGAATTTTCCAAGCATCCTTAGTATTTGGCTCATTCCCGTTAAAATGTGTAGATACAGAACCTGGCATTATAGTGCTCACTTTAATATTATGTTCTCTCAAATCTAACATGACCGATTGCGTAAAGCCGGTCACTCCAAATTTACTCGCGTTATATGCGGAACCACCTGCGAAGAAATTAGTTCCTGCCAAACTTGAAATGCTGATAAAATACCCTTTGGATTTTTTCAGAGCCTCCACACTCGATTTGATGGTATAGAATACCCCAGAAAGGTTCGTATCTATAGTTTCCTGCCATTGCTCTGGCGTCAAGTCTTCAATAGACGCGAAGTGACCCAATCCTGCATTGGCAACTACAATATCCAATTGTCCAAATTCTGCAAGCACTTGTTTCACCACATTTTGTTGACTCTCATATTTTCTAACATCAGCCTTAAGGCCTAATGCCTTCGCTGAAGTTTTAGAAGCTTTCTCCAGACTTTCTGCCGCTTCTTTGGCTCTGGCTTCATCTCTACTGGTGATGGCAACATTAACTCCTTCATTCATTAAACTCAAGGCAACGCCATACCCAATTCCTTTGGTTCCGCCTGTAATTAAGGCAACCTTATCTTTTAAATATTTCATTCTATTTTGGTTTTAACCAAAGTTACGAAACGTAAAAATGAAGACTATGCTAGAATTCCTAAAATTGTATTAAACTTTGAGGAACGAGGCAGATTAATTCTCCTCAGATTTAGATTTGTCAACAGAATTGGTCAAGGCCGAAGAAATGATACCTGTCGGAATTGCAACAATACCCAAACCAATCATCAAAATAAAGAAGGTAAATACCTTCCCACCAACGGTAATAGGATACACATCGCCATAACCAACTGTAGTTAGGGTGATTATCGCCCACCACAAACTATCAAAAATAGAAGCGAAATGTTCTGGTTGCGCCTTATGTTCAAAATAATAAATGCCAACGGCAGCAAAATAGATAAGGATTAAGGTGATAAAAATGAACAGGAAAATCTGTTCTTTAGCACCTTTGATGGCTCTGGAAAATTGATTCATCGCACGATTATAGCGTACCAATTTCAAAATCCTGAAAAGGCGTAAAAAGCGCAGAGCCCTTAAGGAGCGAAGATCCACGCCTACAACTAAATAAAACGGCAGGATGGCGAGAAAATCGACGATTCCAAAAAAGCTGAAAATAAATCTCAGCTTATGTTCCGCTATATATATTCTGATAATATATTCAATGGTAAAAATAAGGACACAAAAAACCTCAATATAATGGAGGATAGCTCGTGTTTGTGGTTCAAGATCGGGCAGCGTTTCCATAGAGAACGTAATGACAGAAACCATAATTAACACTTGTATGACAAGCGAAAATATACGGCCTACCCTGTTCTCTCTACTATCAATAACATCTCTAAACTTTTCTTTCATTGTCTGGTTTTTCTATACTATAAAACTGCTCAATGACAGATAAATATTCGATTTTTAATTGTGTTTCAAAATGGAAATGCTCCCTATTCAATGTTTAAACATTCAACATCTTCCATAGCTTATCCTTTAATTCTGTGATGCCTCTTTGGGCAACAGACGAAATAAACATGTACTCTATTGGTAAGGTTTTATCAAGTTCTGCTTTCAATTCTGCTTCAAGTTCAGCATCGAGCATATCACTTTTAGAAATGACCACAAAACGTTCTTTGTCTAACATCTCAGGATTATAGCGTCGCAATTCATCCAATAAAATCTCGTATTGTTTTAGGATATCTGGAGCATCAGCAGGCACTAAAAATAATAGAATGGAATTTCGCTCAATATGTCTTAAAAAGTAATGACCAAGCCCTCTTCCTTCTGCAGCACCTTCAATAATTCCAGGAATATCCGCCATCACAAAAGACTGAAAATCACGATACTCTACAATACCTAAATTTGGTTTTAGGGTTGTAAATTCATAATCTGCAATTTTGGGTTTTGCTGAAGTAATCACAGACAGTAACGTCGATTTCCCAGCATTTGGAAAACCTACAAGACCTACATCTGCCAATAATTTAAGCTCTAAAAGAATATCGCGTTCGCTTAACGGAATTCCAGGTTGAGAATAGCGTGGCGTTTGGTTTGTTGACGTTTTAAAATGCCAGTTTCCAAGTCCACCTTTTCCACCTTCAACAATGATTCGTTCTTCACCATGTTCAGTGATTTCGAAAATAACCTCATTGGTTTCAAAATCTTTCACCACAGTTCCCAACGGCACATCTACATATACATCTTCGCCATCAGCACCAGAACTTCTGGAAGCACTTCCGTGCTCGCCATGCCCTGCTCTAACGTGTTTTTTGAATTTTAAATGGAATAATGTCCATTGGTTTTCATTACCTCTAATAATGACATGGCCACCACGGCCACCATCACCACCATCAGGTCCTCCTTTGGTAATAAATTTCTCGCGGTGCAAGTGCATAGAACCTTTACCTCCGTTTCCGGATTGCACGTTCATTTTTACGTAATCAACAAAATTTCCTTCAGTCATGTTCACTTCCCACTATTGTGGCATTTTTTTAATGACATTAAATCTTCAACATTGAAGTTTTAATTCATTATTTATTAAAATTTATAATCCCAAATATTTAAGGGTGACCAACTCAGGAATGTACTATAATGTATCAATTACTTTAGTCAAGCGTTCTGTGATTTCTGAGATATCACCTACGCCATCCACCCCGCAATATTTATCTTGAGCCATGTAATAATCCTTTAAAATGGCTGTTTTCTTGTAGTATTCAGTAATACGGTTTCTGATAATTTGCTCATCAGCATCATCTGCTCTACCACTGGTTTTTCCACGGCCCAACAAGCGC
Organism: uncultured Gelidibacter sp.; assembly: GCF_947500795.1. Classification (GTDB taxonomy): domain Bacteria; phylum Bacteroidota; class Bacteroidia; order Flavobacteriales; family Flavobacteriaceae; genus Gelidibacter. The sequence continues at coordinate 53,864 of NZ_CANMTE010000008.1, forward strand.
TCCACCAAAACCTCATCATCAACTTCAAGCGCAATCATCGCATCAATTTGCGAATCTTTAGCGTCCATTAATTCATCCAAAGCTTTTGCCTGCGCATTGGTTCTTGGAAATCCATCAAAAATGAATCCATTAGCACCCGCATTTTTTTCTACTTCCGCATTAAGCATATCAATAGTTACCTGATCTGGAACCAATTGACCTTTATCCATAAAGGATTTGGCAAGCATTCCTAAAGCAGTTTTATTCTTAATATTATATCTAAACACATCACCAGTGGAAATATGTACGAGATTATAGGTCTCCTTCAAAAAATTAGCCTGGGTTCCTTTCCCAGCACCTGGAGGTCCAAAGAGGACAATATTAGTCATGTGTTGTGTGGTTTTTAATTGATATACTGCTGGCAAATCCCTTCCCAATCCGTCGTAGTCTAATCCGTAACCAACAATGAATTTAGTGGGAACATCAATACCAATATAATGTAGTTTAAAATCTTTTTTATAGGCTTCAGGCTTATGGAAGAGTGTGGCAATTTTTAATTCCTTGACTTTCTCATTTTGGAAAATACGGTGGATTTCCTCCAACGTATTTCCAGAATCGATAATATCTTCAAGAATCACAACAGTTCTACCAGTCAAATCCTGCGTCAACCCGATCAATCGCTCAATATCTTCTGTAGATTTTACACCTTCATAGGACGCTAACTTAATAAAAGTAACTTCACACGGTTTTGGGTATTTTTTTACAAAATCGCTCACAAACATGAATGATCCGTTTAAAACACCTACAAATACCGGAATTTCCTCTTTTAAATCGGCTGCTACTTCCCCGACCATTCTTTCTATTGCAGCATCAATTTCCTTTTCAGAAATAAAGGGCTTAAAATATAAATCGTGAAGTTTGATCAATGGTTTAGTTTTTAAAAGATGTAAAGATACGCTTTTTGATTTAAAATTTACGCCCGAAAAATTGTGATATGATTTACAGTTTTCAGAGTTTAAACGTACTTTTGCGTTATTAATGAGCTAAATTTAACTGATTTTTCTCTGTAAGAACCTTAAACATGAATTATTTTTCTTCTCAATTTAAACTTGGTATTCTTGGTGGAGGCCAATTAGGCAAGATGTTGCTTACAGAAACTCGAAAGTTTGATATTTACACCTGTGTTCTTGACCCAAGTGACGAAGCGCCTTCTAAAATTGCCTGTAATGAATTTACAAAAGGTGATTTAATGGACTATGATACCGTCTTTAATTTTGGTAAAAATGTAGATGTACTGACTATAGAAATTGAGAATGTTAATGTGAACGCTCTGGAGGCTTTGGAAAAGAAGGGCATCAAGGTTTTTCCTTCTTCTCAAACCTTAAGAACTATTCAGAATAAGGCCACACAGAAATTATTTTATGTGGACCATAATATACCGACGGCTGATTTTGTACGATTTGCATACGTATCAGAAATTGAAGATGCTATTGATAATGGCGGTCTCCAATTACCGTTTGTATGGAAAGCCGCGCAATTTGGTTATGATGGTAACGGCGTGAAAGTTGTACGAAGCAAAGCAGATTTAAAAGATTTGCAAGATGGTGAGTGTATTGCTGAAACCATGGTTCCATTTAAAAATGAACTTGCGGTTATTGTAAGTCGTAATTCAAACGGAGACGTAAAAACATATCCGGTTGTAGAAATGGAATTTCACCCAGAAGCCAACCAAGTAGAATATGTAATTTGTCCTGCAAGAATCAATTTTAACGTGGCAAAAAAGGCTCAGGAAACAGCGCTAAAAGTTTCTGAAGCTTTTAATCACGTAGGTTTATTGGCGGTTGAAATGTTTCAAACTCAAGATGATGAAATTCTTGTCAATGAAGTAGCGCCGAGACCTCACAATTCCGGTCATCACACTATTGAATCCGGATACACATCTCAATTTGAACAGCATTTAAGGGCTATTTTAAATTTACCATTAGGTAAAACAGATTATAAAGTGGCGGGCGTCATGGTAAATCTTGTGGGAGCCGAAGGTTATTCTGGAGATGTCATTTATGAGCATATTGAAGACATAATGGCTATGGAAGGTGTAACGCCTCATATCTACGGAAAAAAGCAAACACGACCTTTCCGAAAAATGGGACATGTCACCATTGTTAATGAAGATTTGAACAGCGCGCGTAAAATTGCAGAAGACGTTAAGAACCTCATCAAGGTAATTAGCCAATAAAAACGAATCAATTATATTATAAAATCCGAGGTTTCGGAATTTTACAACAACATAAATATGAGCAAAATAGGAATCATTATGGGAAGCAAAAGCGATTTGCCAGTTATGCAAGACGCTATTGATATTTTAAAACAATTCAACATAGACGTTGAAGTGGATATTGTTTCAGCTCACAGAACTCCTGAAAAATTATTCGATTATGGAAAGAACGCACACACACGCGGATTTTCAGTAATCATTGCAGGTGCTGGAGGTGCCGCGCATTTACCAGGAATGATAGCATCATTATCGCCATTGCCAGTAATTGGGGTTCCTGTTAAAAGCAGTAATTCTATTGATGGTTGGGACTCTATCCTATCCATTCTTCAAATGCCAGGCGGTGTTCCGGTAGCTACCGTAGCATTAAACGGCGCTAAAAACGCAGGGATCTTAGCCGCACAAATCATTGGAAGTTCTGATGCTCAAGTTCAGGAAAGAATTATTGCTTATAAAGAAGATTTAAAAGCTAAAGTAATAGAAACAGCTAAGGAGTTGAAATAGAAAACCCCGACAAAGTCGAGGTTCTCTTGCTATTAATCAACTAATAGAGGTTTTTATTTAAAAAAACTTCTTTAAAACTGTGCGACAAATGTACAGCATATTTTATTCTGAAATCGAAAAAAATATGATAAATAACAGATTGTCAACATTTTATTGTCGCATTCAAATTACAAGAAGTCTACACCACAGAATCAATTTGCTATGAATATCTTAAATACGCCATTTAATACCACCTATAACACAGCACCATTTTCGCAAATAAAGGACGCCGACTTTTTACCTGCGTTTAAAATTGCCATTGAAGATGCACGTGCAGAAATTGACACTATCATTGCTCAGGAAGCTGATCCTACGTTTGAAAACACTATTGAAGCACTAGAGTTTTCTGGCCAACAATTGGACCGTATTTCTAGTATATTTTTCAATTTGAATTCGGCAGAAACGAATGATACCATTCAGAAAATTGCTCAGGAAGTTTCTCCGTTATTATCGGAATTTGGCAATGACATTACGCTAAATGAAGACTTATTTAGAAGGGTAAAAGCGGTATACGACAGTAAAGACAGTTTAGATTTAACTGTGGAGCAACAAACACTTTTAGACAAACAATACAAGAGTTTTTCTCGCAATGGCGCCAATCTTCCAAAAGATAAAAAACAAAAGTTACGCGCTATTGATAAAGAATTGAGCCAGCTTAAATTGAAATTTGGCGAAAATGTATTGGCGGAAACAAACAACTTTGAAATGCTCATCACCAATGAAGATGAACTTTCAGGATTGCCAGAAGGCGTTATGGAAGCGGCAAAGCAATTGGCAGAAAGCAAGAACAAAGAAGGTTGGATGTTTACTTTGGATTACCCAAGCTACATTCCATTTATGACCTATGCAGACAATAGAGCGCTGAGAGAAAAATTAGCGATTGCTGCAGGCAAAAAAGCCTTTAAAGGTGATGCTTTAGACAATCAAAATAACGTGTTACAAATTGCAAAATTACGATTTGAACGCGCTCAATTATTAGGCTACAAAACTCATGCACACTTTGTTTTAGAAGAGCGTATGGCAAAAGCACCTCAAAAGGTTGAAGAGTTTTTAGAAGAATTAGCCGTAAAAGCGAAACCTGCTGCTTTAAGAGAATTTGAGGAACTTCAAGAGTTTGCTAAAGAATTGGACGGGATAAACGACTTACAAAAATGGGATTCTGCGTATTATGCAGAAAAATTAAAACAAAAACGTTTTGATTTAGATGATGAGAAACTTAAACCATATTTCAAATTAGAAAACGTTATTGACGGCGCATTTAAAGTCGCTCAGAAATTATTCGGACTTGAATTCGAGGAAATCGACACCATCGATAAATATCACGAAGAAGTCCTTACCTATAAAGTAACAAATGCGGAAGGCGAATTAGTCTCCATTTTTTATGCAGACTTTTTCCCAAGATCAGGAAAACGAAATGGGGCGTGGATGACCGTTTACAAACCTCAATTTGTAAAAGAAAACAAAAATGAACGTCCGCACATTTCAATCGTGTGCAATTTCACAAAACCAACAAAAACAAAACCATCACTCTTAACATTTAATGAAGTAACAACGTTATTTCACGAATTTGGCCATGCGCTTCATGGCATGTTAGCCAATACGACCTACCCTAGTTTATCAGGCACAAGTGTTTATTGGGATTTTGTAGAATTGCCAAGTCAAATATTTGAAAACTGGTGTTACGAGAAAGAAGCCTTAGAGTTATTCGCCACCCATTATCAAACGGGAGAACTCATCTCAATGGATTTAGTACAAAAAATAAAAGATTCCTCAGCGTTTCATGAAGGAATGCAAACCTTACGTCAACTAAGTTTCGGACTATTGGACATGAGCTGGCATGGAGCAGACCCAACAGGAATTACGGATGTAAAAGCACAGGAATTGAAAGCATTTGAAGGCACTCAGTTATTTCCTGATGTAAAAGAAAATTGTATGAGCACCTCATTTTCTCACATCTTCCAAGGCGGGTACTCTTCAGGATACTATAGCTACAAATGGGCTGAAGTATTGGATGCAGACGCTTTTGAATTCTTTAAGGAAAAAGGAATTTTTGATAAAGAAGTCGCCACTAAATTCAAGGACAATGTATTATCGCAAGGTGGCATTGAAGACCCAATGATTCTTTACAAACGCTTTAGAGGTAAAGAGCCGCAACCAGAAGCATTACTAAAACGTGCCGGTCTTATTGAGAAATAAGGGATTTTGTGTAGCGTAGGTATCGATAGTAGTGTGAGATAAACTTATCATTTATAGCGTTAAATGCGCTGATGAAATAGCTCCATAATTAGGAATTAATTACCTACTTTTGATACAAACAGCGACAAACACAGATGTCAGAACATCAAATCGACCCAAATAAGTGGATTGAACATTACTCGGATTATCTCTTTAATTATACCATTTCCAGGGTTAATGACCGAGATATCGCCAAAGACCTTATTCAAGACACTTTTTTTGCAGGCTTAAAGTCAATGAAAAATTTCAAAGGCGAAGCTAGCGAACGCACTTGGCTTATATCTATTTTAAAGCGGAAAATCATCGATTATTATCGGAAAATAAATTCCAATAAAGGTCAAGCTGAAGTCAGAATGACCTACAATAATACTGAAGAACATGAAGGCGATTGGCTTGAAGAACGTATAGAAGATGAAGGCTATTTAAACGCATTGGAGACTCTTGAAAACACTGAACTTGGTGATGCCATTTATGATTGTTTGGATAAATTACCTGAAAAGCAGGCGACGGTATTTAAACTGAAAACCATTTTAAATTATGAAACGGAAACCATCTGTAATGAATTAAATATCACTCCGTCTAACTTATGGGTCATTATTCATCGCGCTAGGATTGCTATGGCAGAATGCATGGAAAAAAACTGGTTATAATTTAAGCATGTTAAAATCATTATTTATTTCAAAAGAAGAGGCATTCCACATTTGTGATAAATCACAATATAAGGAATCATCATTATGGGAAAAGATGAAACTTATGTTTCGCTGTCTGTTTTGTCGCACCACCCGCCACTACGTGGACCGTAACACCAAATTAACACAAGCCATTGCATCTTCTAAAGTAGAATGTTTAAAGCACAGTGAGCGCGAACTTTTAGAGGCGCAATTAAAAAAGCACCTAAAAAATAAAGTGCAGCAGCAACCATAATATAGGCACACTTTCTACCCAAAAAGAACTGTAATAGTCCTTCCTGTTCTTATTGGAGAACGCAATAAACAGAACCGTTACAAAAGTAATTGTTAAGGTTAGTAAGATGAGTTTTAGAGTTAGTGTTTCTTTCACGAATTCTAACATAAAAAACACCATTGCTAATGCAACACCAATAATTTTCGTGTTCTTTACCCCAATTTTCTGCGGAATGGTTGCTAATTTTAAGCTGTCATATTTCAAATCTCTAATCTCGAACGGCAACATGAGCAACATCACCAATATAAAACGCTGAACCGCCGTAATCCAAACGTCCATATTAAAAATAGCATCCTTATTTAGTACAGGAAGCAAGACCGTTACGCCGGCCCAAACCAAGGCAATCACATATACTTTTAATCCGCCGATATTTCTAAGGTTCCGACCTTTATCCATAAATAAATGCCGCGGTAAAAATGGAATGGCATATAAAAAGGTGACTGCGGCAAAAACGGCAATATAAACTAAGGTCTGATACTCCAATTGCAACGCAAACCACAGCATTAACAAGAAGCAAAAGAATGAAAATACCTGAATAATTTTCAACCATTTTGCCAAGCTTCGGTGGTGGAATTTCGCCAAACCAAAATACTTTACAAAATTATAACCTGTAATTGTGGAGAAAAACACGAAGCATAACAACGGCCAATCGGGTCCTAATTGGAGTTCCAAAAGTGTTACGTACGTCATTGAAAGCACCGCTAAGGCCACGTGGAAACTACTGTTGATATAAAAATCAAATAAAGACCTCAAACGCTTCATCTTACAAAAATAAGCATTGTGTTAATAAGACTTTCAATTGGTTAAAAACTTTAGATTTAGTTAACTAAAAATGGTCATTATTTCCGTAAATTCGCGCTTCAAAACACAACTATATTGTAATGAATACAAACGCTTTTGCTCTTCGACATATTGGTCCTGATGAAAACGACCAAAATCAGATGCTCAAAACCATTGGAGTTGACAGTTTAGATCAACTTATTTCTGAAACTGTTCCTGATGATATCCGATTGAAAAACGGATTGAATCTTGACGAACCAATGACGGAATATGAGTATATCAACCACGTTCTTGAACTTTCAAAAAAGAACAAAATCTTCAAATCTTATATCGGTTTAGGCTACCACCCTACTATTGTACCTGCTGTAATTCAGCGTAACGTACTTGAAAATCCGGGATGGTATACTGCTTACACTCCTTACCAAGCGGAAATTGCGCAAGGGAGATTGGAAGCTCTTTTAAATTTCCAAACCATGGTTACGGATTTAACCGGAATGGAAATTGCCAACGCATCTTTACTTGATGAAAGTACTGCAGCTGCGGAAGCTATGAGCTTATTGTTCGCAGTTCGTGATCGTGATCAAAAGAAAAATAACGTCAATAAATTTTTCGTTTCTGACGCTATTTTGCCTCAAACATTATCATTGTTAATGACAAGATCAACACCAATCGGTATTGAATTGGTTGTTGGTAATAAAGACGAATTTGACTTCTCATCAGAATTTTTTGGTGCAATCCTACAATATCCTGGAAAAGACGGATTGGTGAGCGACATTAAATCGTTTATAGAAAAAGCAAATGCCAACCAAATTAAAGTAGCGGTTGCTGCTGATATTTTGAGTTTGGTAAAATTAGAAGCTCCAGGTAAATTTGGTGCTGATGTAGTTGTTGGAACAACGCAACGTTTCGGAATTCCTATGGGTTACGGTGGTCCACACGCAGCATATTTTGCAACAAAAGAAGCTTACAAACGCGATTTGCCAGGTCGTATTATTGGTGTTACAAAAGATATGAACGGCAACAGAGCATTACGTATGGCGTTGCAAACACGTGAGCAACACATTAAACGTGACAAAGCAACTTCAAACATTTGTACTGCACAGGTGCTATTAGCGGTTATGGCTAGTATGTATGCGGTTTATCATGGGCCAAAAGGCTTAACATTTATTGCAGACAAAGTACACAATACAGCATCTAGCGTTGCAAAAGCCTTGACACAATTAGGATATAAGCAAAAGAATACTTCATTTTTTGACACCATCAAAATTGAAGCGAATGCAGAAAACATCAAAAAGATTGCAGAACGTCATGAAGTGAATTTCTTCTATCCAAATGCGGATACGGTAACGATCTCTATCAACCAAACCACGTCTTTGCAAGATGCTAATAAAATCATTGCCATTTTTGCTGAGAACCGTGAGAAAGAAACCATCACCCTTACAGCTATTGAGGATGCTAATAACATCAATGCAGACTTACAACGTCAAACAGAATTCTTGACTTTAGACGTGTTCAACAAGCACCATTCTGAAACTGAATTGATGCGTTATATCAAAATGTTGGAGCGTAAGGATTTGTCTTTGAACCACTCTATGATTGCTTTGGGTTCTTGTACGATGAAACTTAACGCTGCTGCAGAAATGTTACCGTTAAGTTGGCCAAATTGGGGAAGTATTCACCCATTCTGTCCTATTGAACAAGCTGAAGGTTACCAAATTGTATTAAAAGCTCTTGAAGAACAACTGACTGAAATCACAGGTTTTGCAGGTACTTCATTACAACCAAATTCTGGTGCTCAAGGTGAGTTTGCAGGATTAATGGTGATAAAAGCATATCACGAATCTCGCAACGAAGGACACCGTAATATTTGTTTAATTCCATCATCAGCTCACGGTACAAACCCTGCGAGTGCAGTTATGGCCGGGATGAAAGTTGTGGTTACCAAATCTACGGAAGAAGGTAACATTGACGTTGATGATTTACGTGAAAAAGCGATTAAGCATAAAGATAATTTATCTTGTTTGATGGTTACTTATCCATCAACACACGGTGTTTACGAATCTGCAATTAAAGAAATTACTCAAATTATTCATGACAACGGTGGCCAAGTTTATATGGACGGCGCTAACATGAATGCACAAGTTGGTTTGACTAATCCAGGTAATATTGGAGCAGATGTATGCCATCTTAATTTACATAAAACGTTTGCCATTCCTCACGGTGGTGGCGGACCAGGTGTTGGCCCAATATGTGTGGCTGAACAATTAGTTCCATTTTTACCAGGCAATCCATTAATTAAAACTGGAGGAGACCAAGCAATTACGGCTATCTCAGCAGCACCATTTGGTTCATCTTTGGTGTGTTTAATCTCTTATGGTTACATCAAAATGTTAGGCGCTGAAGGCTTAACAAAAGCGACAACCACTGCTATTTTGAATGCCAACTACATCAAGCAACGTCTGCAAGGTCATTTTGACACGTTATATTCAGGAGAACGTGGTCGCGCAGCTCATGAGATGATTGTAGATTGTCGTCCATTTAAAGAAAATGGAATTGAGGTGACTGATATTGCAAAACGTTTGATGGATTACGGATTCCATGCACCAACTGTTTCTTTCCCAGTGGCAGGAACATTGATGATTGAACCTACTGAAAGTGAAAGCAAAGAGGAAATGGATCGTTTTTGTGATGCCTTGATTTCTATCAAAAAAGAAATAGACAATGCTTCGAAAGATGATGTTCAGAACGTTCTTAAAAACGCACCACATACTTTAGCAATGCTTACTGCTGATCAGTGGGATTTCCCATATTCTAGAGAAACGGCAGCATATCCATTAGATTATATCGCAGAAAACAAGTTTTGGCCAAGCGTTAGACGTGTTGACGATGCATATGGCGACAGGAATTTAATATGTACCTGTGCTCCTATTGAAGACTATATGGAAGCTTAATTTTGCTATCTACTACTATCATAAAGCGCTCTTTAATCTATTTAATGGGCGCTTTATTATTGATTTATATTTGAAGTATGGTTTTTTTTTATAATTTGGCAAAAATCGCTAAAAATCATCCTAATTAGCCATACGCAAAACGAATATTAAGTACATTAGAGAATTGAATAAATTTCAAAGAAAATGACAATAAAGATTACTGGCACCGGTAGCTACATCCCTGAAAGTATTGAAAAAAATGAAGCCTTTCATAATCATCAATTTCTAAATGTTGACGGTTCGAACATTACACAACCTAATCCTGTGATCATTGAAAAATTCAAGGCCATTACAGGTATTAACGAACGCCGCTATGCTTTTGATCATTTAACCTCATCTGATCTCGCATTTTTTGCGGCTGAAAAGGCCATTGCCAATTCCAACATTGATCCTGAAGAATTGGATTATATTATCATGGCTCATAATTTTGGTGATGTAAAACACAATACAATTCAGACTGATGTATTGCCATGTTTAGCCTCCAGAGTTAAACACAGTTTACGTATTAAGAATCCGAAATGTGTGGCTTATGATATTCTTTTTGGATGTCCAGGGTGGATTGAAGGTGTCATTCAAGCCAATGCCTTTATAAAAGCGGGTATTGCTAAAAAATGCTTGGTAATTGGGTCTGAAACTTTATCTCGTGTAGTTGATAAACACGATCGTGATTCCATGATTTATAGTGATGGTGCTGGCGCGACGGTTATTGAAGCTACAGATGATGAAGGCGGTATTTTAGCACATGAAACGGGCAGCTATACCTATGATGAAGCGTATTACCTGTTTTTTGGAAACTCTTACAATAAAGACTTATGCCCTGATACGCGTTACATCAAAATGGACGGGCGTAAAATCTACGAATTTGCATTAAAGCATGTGCCTTTAGCTATGAAAACTTGTTTAGATAAAGCTAATTTAGACATTACTGATCTTAAAAAGATATTCATCCATCAAGCCAATGAAAAGATGGACGAGGCCATATTAAAACGTTTCTACAAACTTTATAACGCTGAAATCCCTGAAGGCATCATGCCAATGAGTATTCAGGAATTAGGTAACAGTTCTGTCGCTACCATTCCTACTCTTTTTGATTTGGTGAGAAATAACAAATTAGAGAACCAAAACTTGAATAAAGGCGATATTATTATGTTCGCCAGTGTTGGTGGCGGGATGCATATTAATGCGATAGTTTATCAATACTAAAATGAATATTGGTGTTGTTGTAGACAATGAATTTGATCACGATCATCGTGTTCAAAAGGAAATCCGTATGCTACAACAGGAGGGCCATAGCATTTCTGTGCTCTGTTTCGATTTTAAAAAAACCTATAAAAGTTATCCTGATCTAAATGTAAAACGGGTTCGTATTCCTAGAAAAGTTCGAGATCTATTAGTGCTTTTGAGTACGAATTTCAGCTTTTACGAGGCTTTATGGCAAAAACATATCGCTGAATTTATCAAAGAAAACAATCTGGACGTTTTACATGCTCACGATTTATATTTAGCAAAAGCCGCTAGAAAAGGCATCCAACAATCCAAACGCGCTATTCCGTTAACTTTAGATTTACATGAAAACTATCCTGCCGCAATCAACTCTTATGAATGGGCGATAAAAGGATGGCGAAAACATGTGGTACAACCTAAAAAATGGTATCAAAAGGAAGGCGACTATTTAGGGTATGCAGACAAACTCATTGTTTTAAGCGATTCTTTTAAAGACGATTTAATTAAACGATTTCCTTTTTTAAACCCTGAGAATATTTTCGTGCATCCTAATATGCCCGATTTTGAAAGTTATCAAGACTTTGAAAAAACGGATTATTCGGTAGATTTTGAATCAGATCTTCCCACTTTATTTTATTTTGGGGTAGTTGCGAAGCGCAGGGGCATTATGGATATTTTGCCTTGGATTATTGAACTATTGGAAGAAGGCACCAAATTCCACACTCTTATTATTGGCCCTACCGATAAAGCAGATAAAGCAACTTTTCAAAGCTTTATTGATCATCCCGTTTTAAAAGATTACATCACATATATACCGTGGTCAGACGTGAACTATCTGCCTGCGTATTTAAAGAAAATCACCATTGGTTTAGCACCTTTTCAGGTGAATGCACAGCACGATTCCGGTGTGGCCAACAAATTATTTCAATACATGTATGGGGAAATCCCAATATTGGCTACAAAGTGCAAAGCACAACAGCAGCTCATTGAGGATTCAGAATGTGGCTTACTCTATGACACCAAAACCGAATTTAAGTCTGCCGTAAAACAACTCATCGAAAGTGAGTCTTTACGAAAACAACTTGGTGCTAACGGCAAGAAGAAATTGCTCGAACTTTATCAGGATAAAGCAGATCGGCAATTTTTAAAAATCTACCAATAGGCTAATTAAATTTCCAACCTTTATAGTCGGCCGAAGCTTCTAATCGATCTTCAAGTGAATCTTCCAATGCCGGAAAGAAATCAATTCCGGTTAAAACCTCAACAGAATCTACAGGAACCACAAAATTATATAGCGGCTCATTAGAATCTTTATGAGGCATCAAAAATGCAATCATTTTATTATGTGTAGCATCAAAAAGCACTTTATAAAACTGATTAGGCACTGCTACCTTTTCATTTCCTATCGTTTCCATGTCGCCTTTTAAAACCCCGCCAGTGACGACAAAAACGCCGTCATACTTTTTAGCCCATCGACGTACCTGTTGCTCCAAGTCATTCCAAATTCCCGAATTAAAATCGTGAACTTGGGGAGATATGTTACTGGTCAAGAACGTTTCGTCATGTGCTTCCTTACTATAATTTTTATCTCCCGCAGGAACCAAATGCCCGCGATCATATCCAGAGTTTTTATAATTGCGCCAACTTGCCGCACCGGTTTTTACCGCCTGATCAACTTCAAAATAAGGACGCTCAAATTTAGATCTTGAAAGGTGGGATTTCTTAAGTTCATAAGCTACCCATTCCGCCTGTTCATGTGGTTCACTATAGGAAAGCGAATACCCATTATGATGAACAACCTGTCCCGTTGTACTTGTGGGCAGGAAGAAAGTTCTTGTATCCGACTTAACGCGTTCGCCTTCTTGAACTAACTCTGTAACTTCTTTTTGATTTAGGAAATGCTCATAGCCGTAAACTCCTAAAACTAGAAGTAACGCGACAAATCCGTAAACTTTTCTTTTTCTCAAAACTAATCTAATACAAATTCTAATGGTTGACCTGTAGCTGCATTCGGGAAGCTAATACCCAAAATTGCAGAAATTGTAGGTGCAATATCAGTGATATGTGTTTTTTGATACGTACTTCCTTGTTTGATACCATGGCCAAAGAATAGCAGTGGTACGTGTGTATCGTAATTAAATGAAGAGCCATGCGTAGAGCCCGTTTGGCTATAAGAAATTACGGCCGGATCAAGCACATAGATAACATCTCCAGAACGCTTCTGGTTATAGCCATTCTGAATCAACTCTTCAATTCCTGTTGTAAAAGAAGTCTGCGACATTGAAATACCTGAGTATGCTTTATCAATATGGGTATATGCTATAATTTCATTCACGATGGCTTTCTGAACATTTTCAAGCTCAATCCCCATTTCAGAAATTTTAGCTCTGTTTAAGAAAATTTGATTATTGCTGATGGTTTCAACAAGTTCCTCTGATTTATATTTCTCTTTTAAAAACGCGTATAATTTTTCTTTAAATACTCTCCCATCAAAATATCCTGACGGAATATTCACACTTGTCAAATATGCAGGCACTTCCACCGCAGCATGGTCTGCCGTAAGAAAAACAGTGTAATTACCCTTTCCTACTTTCGCATCCAAACCTTTAAACAAACGCTCTAAATCCTTATCAAGACGCAAATATGTGTCTTGAACTTCTTTAGAATTCACACCAAAATTATGACCTACATAATCTGGACTGGAATAACTGATGGCCAAAACATCAGTAAACTCATCCTTTCCTAACGCCTCACCATCAATTGCAGCCAATGCAAAATCAGTAGTAATACTGTTTCCAAATGGCGTCGCTTTAAGAATATCAAAATTGCCATTTTTAGTCTTTATCGCCATTAAATCATAAGGAAACGTAGCAGTTTCTTTTCCATTAAAACCACCTTCAAAAGTGTTTTCATCAGGACCACTCTCAGTATACGTCTTAATGTCATATAAAGTGTTCCACTCCTTCAAGTAAGACTGAACCTGGTTTGAGGCATTGAATTTTGTAACCCATTGCGGCAATTCAGTCATATAATACGTACTTGTAATCCATTGTCCTTCATCAGCACCATGAAACCAATACGCAGCATTTGCAGTATGACCCGCAGGAAGAATAGCACCTCTATCTTTAAGCGCAATACCGATGGTTTTCCCTCTCATTTGCGTAAAAAGCCTGTTTTCATCAGTAAATGTGGTTGTTTTCATTCTTCGTGGCGACATTTGCCCAGCAGCATCTGTAGTACCTACAGACTGCACTGTGTCGTCACCTGCACAGTAGACAGATTGTTTAATCTCTTTGTCGTACCAGTTATTACCGATGATACCATGATATTTTGGAGTCGTTCCCGTATATACTGATGTATGCCCAGGACCTGTATAAGTAGGGACGTAATTAAAGTGATTATTTTGACAATTAAAGCCTTCATTTATCATGCGCTTAAAGCCACCATAACCATATTTATCATTAAAACGGGTTAAATAATCATAACGCATTTGGTCCACAACAATGCCTACAATTAATTTTGGTTGCGCATTAATAGTAGTACCTTTGTTGGTCTTGTTTTTAGAATTCTGTTGTTGCGCTTGAAAAGTAGACACAAAAAGAAGGGTAAGAATAATGCTGGAAATAATCGCTTTCATTTTAATCTGGTTAGGTTTAAATTTCAAAAATACAGCTTTTTAAAATATCAAAAATTTAAATAAAGGTTAAATACAACACAGTTTTTTTTACTTTAGCAGTAATAAAATTTAATATGAGCTACCTACATAATATTGGTCAATATTTTTTGATGATAAAGGCAATGTTCCGCAAACCAACAAAGTGGTCTGTGATGCGCCATCTTATTTTTAAGGATATTGATGATTTGATCATTAACTCCATAGGTATTGTATCTTTTATAGCATTTTTTGTTGGTGGCGTTGTTACCATTCAGACTGCTTTGAACATGACCAATCCGCTAATTCCAAAAACTCTAGTAGGTTTTGCAACACGACAGTCGGTTATTTTGGAATTCGCCCCTACTTTTATCTCCATTATTATGGCGGGAAAAGTTGGATCGTTCATCACCTCGAGTATTGGAACTATGCGGGTAACTGAACAAATTGATGCTTTAGAAGTTATGGGAATTAATGCCATAAACTATTTGGTGTTTCCAAAATTTGTGGCCTTAATGCTTTATCCATTTTTGATTTCTATTGCTATGTTTCTAGGAATCTTAGGGGGAATGGCGGCTTGTGTTTTTGGAGGCTTCGCTTCGTTAGATGATTATATTGCAGGAATCCAAATGGACTTTATTCCTTTTCACATGTTCTATGCATTTGTTAAGACCTTTGTTTTTGCTTTTTTATTAGCAACTATTCCTTCCTATCATGGCTTTTTCATGAAAGGTGGCGCCTTAGAAGTGGGTAAAGCGAGTACCACATCCTTTGTTTGGACGAGTGTGGCTATTATCCTATTAAACTATATTTTAACCCAAATGATGCTAAGCTAATGATTGAAGTAAAAAACATCCATAAATCCTTTGGTGATGCTAAAATCTTAAAAGGCATTTCAACCACGTTCGACAAAGGTAAAACAAACCTTATTATTGGTCAGAGTGGATCTGGAAAGACTGTATTTTTAAAGACATTGCTTGGCTTATTTACGCCAGATCAAGGAACCATTTCTTATGACGGAAAAGATTATTCTGATTTGACTTCTGACGAGAAAAGCGAATTAAGAGCAAAAATGGGAATGGTATTTCAAGGCAGTGCTCTTTTCGATTCCATGACTATTGCTGAGAATGTCAAATTTCCGTTGCGCATGTTTACGAAACAAAGCAAAAGCGAAATGGAAGATCGGGTCGATCTTGTATTAAAAAGAGTCAATCTTGATGATGCACATAACAAACTCCCTAGTGAAGCCTCAGGAGGAATGCAAAAACGGGTCGCAATTGCCAGAGCTATTGTTAACCAACCAAAATATTTATTTTGTGATGAGCCTAACTCAGGACTAGACCCGAGAACGGCAACGGTTATTGATAATCTTATTCAGGAAATCACCCAAGAATATGATATTACAACCATCATCAACACACATGATATGAACTCTGTAATGGAAATTGGGGAGAAGATTGTGTTTTTAAAAGATGGTCTTAAAGAGTGGGAAGGAACAAATAAAAATATTTTTAAAACCGATAACGAAGCGGTTACCGGTTTTGTGTATTCGTCAGATTTATTTAAACGCGTCCAAAAAATGTATTTGGACGAAGATTTATAGTCCGTTATTTCGCTTACACATTTATATTGGATAACCTATCGTTGGCGCTTTACAACCAATGAGTCCATCTTATATTTTTGCTTTAACCAACGTTCAAGCTTTGCTTGTTCTTTGTTAATTTCATCCTCCTTAACTTTCTTATTCCATTGTACAGTAAACTCTGCGATGGTATCCAGCTTTTTAAAGTTAGATGAAATCACGCTGGAATAGGACAGTCTATCGATATTTTCATAGTTGATTTTAACCTCTTTGGTCAAGTCTTCAAAAGGAATTTGAAGCGCTTCGTATTTTGCAAGCTTTCTAACTTTATCCTCCAAAAACACAATCTTTTGACTTTGAGACAATAAGTCTAACGAATCGCGATAGCGTAATTGCGACATGTATCTCAAGTTATCCATGTTCTTAGATCGATTCTGATTGAATATCAACTTCGCATTTGCAAGAGCAGGATAATCATTTAGGCGACTTCTTAAAACGGAAATTGTAGTTTCCGGAATTTGATCCAATCCAAAGCTGTTAAATTCCAAAACAGAAGGCTCCCCTTTTACATTCGAAAACCTAGGAACGGCATTAGATTTAATATAATCCGCATGCGGCAAGCCTTCCAATTCATTTTTTATAAAAGCGCGTGCTTCATTTTCAAACTTACTTTGTTTCCAAACATCTATAAAAGTTATCATAGCAGGAATCATTACGACGATAGCAACAATTGTAGCAATTCTAGAAGTGCGTTTACGCTTTGCAGAATTAGCGTATTTCAACATTGGGAACCCTAATATTTTCACAACGATAAACGTCGCCAACGCTATAAAAATAGTATTGATGGTAAACAAGTACATGGCACCAAAAAAGTAAGGGAAATTACCTTTTGCCAATCCGTAACCCGCAGTACATAAAGGTGGCATTAACGCTGTTGCAATGGCAACACCAAAAATAACAGAAGCGATGGTTCCTTTCTTGGTTCTGGCAATTATTAATGCCAATCCGCCAAAAAATGCAATCATCACGTCGCGAATATCTGGTTTTACACGTCCTAATAATTCTGATGTATCCTCACTTAATGGAAAGAATTTAAAGAATAAAAAAGCCGTAGTCAAACTCAAAACAATCATAATGACCAAATTGACCAAGGATCGTTTTAAAGTATCAATATCATTGATGGCAATAGAAAGTCCAACCCCCAAAATCGGCCCCATTAAGGGAGAAATTAACATGGCTCCAATAACAACAGCGGTAGAATTGGCATTCAACCCGATTGATGCCACAAAAATGGAGCAAATAAGAATCCAAGCGGTTGCACCTTTAAATGGGATATCACCTTTTATGGCGGCTAAAGTTGCATCTCTATCAGTGTCTTCGCGGAAATCCAACAATTCACTGAAAAAGGTTTTAATACTTACCCATAAACCTTTAGCGTCCTTTTTGACAGCTTCTTTAGAGGCTTCTACAGCCTTATCCTGTTCTTTTGCTTTTTCTTCCTCTGAAAAATTGAACTTATTTTCTTCCATCAATTCAATTATTGTTTTTTATAGCGTCGCCTTAATTGCCTAAATTAATAAAAAGGAGATTTTAAATATCGAAAAAGTTAACCGTAATTTTCTCCAAATTCTTTCTTAACCTTTTGAAGTACGGTCTTAATATCCTGCTCTTTTGATTTAGGAAATATAAGCAAAACTTCGTCCTTGTCTACAATGATATAATCCTTTAAACCGTCTATAACAACGATTTTATCACCTTTGGTTCTGATCATATTACCAGAAGCATCTTCGGTCAACGTTCTCGCATTTACCACAGCATTCTGATTTTGATCTTTACCAAGTTTATCATACAGACTACCCCACGTTCCTAAATCATTCCAATCAAATTCTGCAGGCAGCACAAACACATTATCTGAGGTTTCCATAATGGCATAATCCACTGAAATGTTTTCCGATTTCCCGTAATTCTCTGCAATAAACAGCTCTTCGTCGTCAGTATTATAAATATTGATTCCCTTTTCGAATAATTCAAATAATTCTGGCTGATGAAACTGGAAGGCATTAATTACACTTTTGGCGCTCCACATGAAGATTCCGGCATTCCATAAAAAATTGCCTTGATTGATAAACGCCTTGGCAGTGTTATAATCCGGCTTTTCCCTAAATTGTTGCACCGGTTTTATAGCGTCACTTGAAGATTGGTCGTATTCAATATATCCATAACCTGTATTTGGAAATGTTGGCTGAATACCCAAAGTCATTAAGACATCATTGGTTTCGCAAAACTGAAAAGCTTGTTGAACATTTTGGGTAAATTTCTCTTCATCTTCAATCCAATGATCACTCGGCGCAACGATCATCACCGCATCTGGATTCTCCTTTTGGATTTTCAAAGAAGCATATAAAATACAAGGTGCTGTATTGCGCATTGCAGGTTCTAACAATACTTGTCGTTCTGTGACTTCAGGCAATTGCTGAAACACTAAATCTTTATAAATAGCGTTTGTAAGAATAAAAATATTCTCTTTAGGGATCAACTTCGACAGTCGTTGAAAGGTTTTTTGAATTAAGGTATCTCCAGTTCCCAACATATCATGAAACTGTTTTGGAAAATCCTGCGTACTTACAGGCCAAAACCGCGATCCTACTCCTCCTGCCATTAAAATGGCGTAATAATTACTGTTCATTCTATCTATTTTTTATCCCTTACAGGACAATAAGTTATTAATTTTTAAATTGAAATATCGAATTGGTGCTAAAACCCAGTCCCAATAAATGTAACTACTCTGACTGCAAACTTTTCACCAATTCTACTTCCGCATTCGGATTAAAAAGGTACAGTTTTCCTGATGCAACCTCAACCCCTTCATAACGCGTTCGTCTTTTAACTCCCTTTCGGAAAACGCGTCCATTATAGAGTTTAAACTCACTTCCCAACGGAACCTCAAAAATATAGGTTTTATCGTTAGGAGGATCAAATTGTTTCAAGGCTAATGCTAATTTAACATCCGTATCACTACTCGCCTTGGGGTTTTTGAAATGTCGGGCCAACAACGGCAATAAATCATTAGGGAATACATTCGGATTTAAGAAGGGTAACATTAATCTTTGAAAAGTATGCTTCCACTCCTTCCCATGTGGTTTAATGTATCTTCCATAACTGTTAAAAGCTTCAAAATGTGCAATTTCATGAATCAAAGTTATCAAAAACTGATAGTGGTTTAAGTTGGAATTGATCGTAATTTGATGCTTGTTATTTGGTAATTTCCTGTAATCTCCATGCCTGGTCTTACGCTCATTCTTGATTTTAACCACCAAATTATCATGCTTTAAAAGCTCTATAACACCAGGAATTGCCTGATGCGGAATGTATTCTTGAAGCGTATTGTGCATAGTGGCAAAAATACGGGATTTAGGTATAATCTGTAAAGATTTTCGTAATTTTAGATAACAAATAGTTACCAAAAAATCAAAGCTAGCTTACTACGCTTTGAATATGTTTAACAACGTCTGATTTAGGATATAATAAACTAGCCTAGAATCAGATAAACATAGACATTTCAAATAAAAACTAATACTATATGGCGTTTATAGACTATTACAAGATATTGGGTATTGATAAATCGGCCACTACAGCAGAAATTAAGAAAGCCTACCGAAAATTAGCACGTAAATACCACCCTGACGTCAACCCTAACGACAAAGCTGCTGAAAAGAAATTCAAGGAGATTAATGAAGCCAATGAAGTTTTGAGCGATGCAGATAAACGTAAAAAATATGACAAGTATGGTAAAGATTGGGAACATGGCGAAGCCTATGAACAGGCACAGCGCCAACAACAATCCCAACGTCAGTATCAACAACAAGGTTCAGGGAATTTTGGCGGCGGTAATTTCTCAGATAGTGACTTTTCAGATTTCTTTGAATCTATGTTTGGGGGCGGAGGCGCTTCACGAGGACGCGGAAGAAGTGCAGGTTTTAGGGGACAGGATTACAATGCGGAATTGCAGTTGGACTTAAGAGATGTTTACGAAACTCACAAAAGAGTGCTCACCGTCAACGGAAAAAACATTAGGCTAACCATTCCTGCTGGTGTTGAAAATGGTCAAGTTATAAAGATCAGCGGAAAAGGCGGCCCGGGCGTAAATGGTGGTCCGCATGGCGATTTGCTGATTCAATTTAACATCAGTAACAGTACAAAATTTAAAAGAGATGGCGCTAACTTATACAGTACAGAAGCCATTGATCTTTACACTGCCATTTTAGGAGGTGATGTAACTGTAGATACCTTTGATGGCAAGGTAAAACTAAAAATAAAACCAGAAACACAAAGTGGTACTAAAGTGAAGCTTAAAGGCAAAGGTTTTCCTGTTTACAAAAAAGAAGGGCATTTTGGCGACCTTTATATCACCTATGAAATTGCGATGCCTACCAACCTTACTTCCAAAGAAAAAGAACTGTTCGCGCAACTTAAAAACTTACGATCATGAGCACAGAAACTTATATCCCATTAGAAACATTGTGTACTTACTATAAAGTGGAAACCTCGTTTTTTCAGGGTTTGAATGATTACGGTCTGATTGAAATAACCACCATTGAGCATGCGCCATGCATCCATCATAATCACATCAAGAACCTGGAATCTATGGTGCGCTTGCATCAGGATTTACATATAAACTTTGAAGGCATTGACACCGTGATGAATCTTTTACAGAAAATCAATAGTCTGCAGGAGGAATTAATCGCTACAAAAAATAGATTACGGATCTTCGAAGAATAATCTTGAGCAGATTTTTCACTTATTATTCTTCAAGCCTACTTCATCAAAAGACTTACAAACTTATCGTTTCTTATGTAACGAAAACCCTTCATTTTTTCTACTCGATTATAATTGGTACTCTTCAGAGTTATTCCTGGCTCTTAATCAATCACCTCACTATTCGTAAATATTTCCTTCTGAAATAAAAATGCTTAAAACAACTTTTCAAGCACTTTTGACAACTTTCCATTTTTTCAATTTTCACAATCCATTTAGTATAACCTTTTGAACCGATAGCGGTTAGGAACCTCCTTATATGTGCATTTTAAAAAACTTACAATCGCATAATAGTAACATGATATTTATCATTATTTAAGCTTTAGTTAATGCTCAACTTTGCAGTATAATTATAAAATCACACTATTATGACAACTACTAAAAAATACCTTAGACCACTTTGGAGCTTATTAATTTTGTTCTTATTCGCTACACCACAAATTTATGCTCAAACGTATACTCTAAATAATTCAGCATCTAAACTTACAGTATCTGGAACTTCCAGTTTACATGATTGGGATCTTGATGCCGAGCAACAAAAAGGACAACTAGTTTTAAACAGTGCTACCGAAATGAGCATTGAAAAACTAACGCTTCAGGTGACTGCTGAAAGCCTGAAAAGTGGTAAAAGCGCCATGGACAAAAACACTTATAAAGCTTTAGACACTAAAAAACACAGCACCATAACATTTCAACTCACTGAAGTCAAAAACATTAAAGCTTCAGGAGCTGACAACTATAAAGTGGACGTTGTAGGAAACCTCACTATTGCTGGCGTAACCAAGAAACAACAGATCAGTTTAGACATGCATGCAACTGCAAATAAAGTGACTTTAAAAGGCAAAAAAGCATTCAACATGAGTGACTTTGGAATTGATCCTCCTAAAGCACTGTTGGGAACTATTACCACCGGAGATCAAGTAACTATTACATTTCATACCATTTTAAACAAATAACAACCAGAACACTAAATAAACCCATACTATGAGAACACTAATTAAAAACTCAGCAATTGCTTTTGTACTTCTTGCAGGAGTTACTACTTACGCTCAAAAAGACAACAGAAGTATTGACAACTATAGAGAGCCAAACAAAAACGGAATTAATGTATTTGAGGCCGTTAAGGACACCACTTCAACTTTTGAAAATGTAAAAGTCAGAATCGGCGGCTCGTCTACCCTTCAATTTCAAGCCATTGACCACGAAAATTCTGGCGCAGTTGAGCTGATTAAAATTGGATCAAACTTTAATCTTGCAACCGCAAATCTTGATTTAGATGTGGCATTGTATGATGGTATTAGAATGCATTTACGTACATACTTATCTTCTCGTCACCATCCAGAACCATACGTAAAAGGTGGATATTTTCAGATTGACAAACTAGACTTTATCAAAGAAGGGTTTATGGAAGATATCATGAAGTACACCACAATTAAAGTTGGACACATGGAAAACAACTACGGTGATGCACATTTTAGAAGAACTGATAACGCACAAGCAATCTATAACCCATTTGTAGGAAACTTAATTATGGATTCTTTTACAACTGAAGTAGGTGCCGAAGTGTACTACCAACGTAATGGGTTTATTGGAATGCTAGGGTTTGCAAATGGTAAATTGAATCAGGCTGTGGATTATCCTGATACTGGAGGCGCTTCCTTCTTGGCAAAATTAGGCTATGACAAACAAATTAATGAAGATTTAAGATTCCGACTAACAGGATCTATATATAATACAGGCAAAGTTGCTACATCATATCTTTACAGTGCTGACAGAGCTGGTTCTAGATATTACTTAGTTCTTGAACCAACAGGATCAAAAACATCTAGCGCATTCAGATCTGGGCGTTACAACCCGAATCTACAGAATAAAATCACTGCCATTATGTTCAACCCGTTCGTAAAATATAAAGGCTTGGAATTCTTCGGAACCATTGAATCTTCAAATGGCAAAGGAAAAGCTGAACTTGAAGAAAGAACAGCAAACCAATTTGCGGGAGAATTAATCTACAGATTTGGAAACGACGAGAACTTCTTCTTAGGCGGACGTTACAACAAAGTAGATGCAGAGGATATTAGTGGAAGTGATATTGAAATCTCTAGAGTTCAATTGGGTGCTGGATGGTTTATGACCAAAAACATTCTTCTAAAAGCTGAATATGTGAACCAAAAATATGACGGATTTGGTAACGGAAGCATCTTTGACGAAGGTAAGTTCAACGGACTAATGGCTGAGGCTGTAATTAGTTTCTAATACAACAAGACTAGTTACAATTAGCAAACCTCAATTTTTTAGTCGACCACTAAATAATTGAGGTTTGTTTTTTAATAAATATATTGCAAACGTAAAATTCGAGAACGATGAAAAGATTACTCTATTTGTTACCCTTGCTGGTTTTAGTTTCCTTTACTAAGTTAGAAACAGGAACTAACAGCACATCTGTCCGCATCACGCCTCAAAGTAAATTACACATTAAAGGCACTAGTAACGTTACTGATTTTACCTGTCAATACAATATCAAAAACCTCAACGCACCTATTCGCATCCATTACGAAAGCGCTGATAATGTTATCAAATTTGAAAAATCAGAATTAATTTTAGAAAATTCAGGTTTTGATTGTGGTGGAAAAGGCATCAACAGAGATTTTCAGGATTTATTAAAATCAGATACTTATCCTGAAATTACGCTGAGTTTAAAACAAATTAAACTCAACCCCAACAAAAAAAATACTGCAGACGCTTCCATTGAAATAGAAATTGCCGGACAAAAACACACGTATCATATGGCAACAAAATTCCATCAGAATAATGGTTGGCATATTTCTGGTTTATTGAAATTGAACATTAATGATTTTGATCTTGAAGCTCCTAAAAAAATGCTCGGTCTTATCGTCGTTTCAGAAGAAATTGAAATCAATTTCAAATTGGTGGTTGAAGAATGTTAGTTGTAAGCAATATCAATAAATATTAAAAGCATGATTGCCATTCCGCAATCATACTCAAATCATCTTCCGACTTCTTAATTGTTAGTTTTTACTTCCGTTAGCTTAGCTAGCGAAAATGCTCCAATAGCCATAACAATATCTCTCACTGCAACATCCAAATAGGAGCCAATTAATATTAACGTTAAGGCGATTAATACCAACCAGAGCGACACCAGATACGCTCCAAATTGGGTCTTTGTAAACAGCAAAACTCCTGCAACTACTTCAATTACCCCAACAATCATCATAAAAACTGAAGGTTCAAATGGCAGCATAGCAGCCATACCATCTGATAGATACTGCGACCAATTGGTCAATATATTGGTGAATTTATCTAATCCCGCTACTATCGGAACAAGTCCGAAAGTGTATTTCAAAAGGGTTTTTACGAACTGTACATTTGATTCCATGATTCCTAAGTTTTAACATTACTATAATCTTTTGATAGGAATCCAGTAAAAAGGATACAAAATGTTGTAACTTTTTAATGTTTTAGCCATCTAAAGCTAAAATCATGGTATCATGGAAGCACTACACCTCAACAATTTCAACCGTCATACAATAACAGAACCCGAAATTATCAGACGGATTCTATCCGGAGAAAAAGAACTTTTTGAAATTCTAGTCCGGAGAAACAACCAAAAACTGTTTCGAGTAATCAGAAGTTATTTAAAGGATGAAGCAGAGATTGCTGACATCATGCAAAACAGCTATATAAAGGCATATACCAAGCTTTATCAATTCAAACTTGAAGCCTCATTTTCAACTTGGCTCATACGCATTGCTATTAACGAAGCTTTAGCAAGACTAAAGGAAAAAGGGAAAGTTTACCATATTAATGAGCAAACTGAGCGTCTGAACAAAAATAGCATCTTAGAAATACCTGATAATAAGCAATTGAATCCACAGCAAAAAATGATACACAAAGAAGCTAAACTCCTGTTGGAAAACGCCATTGATCAATTAGACACCAAATACAGCGTTGTTTATATGATGCGGGAAGTAGAAGACATGAGCATGCAAGAGATTGCAACTGCTTTAGATTTGACTTTGGCTAATGTGAAAGTGCGTTTGCATCGATCAAAAGTGATGTTAAAAAACAAACTCTTTGAAATTTCAAGCGATAAAGAAATTTTCGAATTTGGAAACAGCAAATGTGATCGGATCACGGAATATGTGATGCAGAATATTTAATTCAGACAGAGATTAACCAGACAATTAGCGTTCGCCTATCATCTTTAAAAGTTCAGACATAGTATTAAAGGTTCGTGTAGCCTGCCCTTTTAGTTCATTATGATAGTCATGTGCTGTATATCCAAACACGTCAAAGCCACCATTTTTGGCAGCAGTTACGCCTGTTAAGCTATCTTCAATTACCACACATTCGTCCGGTTGAAACCCCATAGTTTCCGCAGCCCATAAAAACACACCCGGATCAGGTTTCCATCTTTTTATGGTGAAGCAACTAAAAATACGGTCTTCAAAATGTGGCAGTAACCCGGTGAGCTCCAAATTCAATCTGATTTTATTTTCTGGTCCACTAGACGCTACACAAAAAGGAAGTGTCAATTGCTCCAAAACTTCAGTAACACCCTCTACTGGTTTAATATTATTTTTGAACGATTCAAAACTGCGCGTTCTGAAATTTGGAATAAAATCATCAGGCAACCGTTCGGGAATTAAGTCTGCAATTAGTTCCAGACACCGGTGAATGGAAGCACCTTTAAAGTTTTTAAGGGCATATTCCAAATTGATATTGGCTCCCAGTTCATTTGCCATATCTACCATAACTTGGTTGGCAATAGACTCACTATCTACCAATACGCCATCGCAATCAAAAATAACACACTTATATTGGGACATTTCTAAGGTGTAGAATTTGAAACTTGAAGCAACTTCCCATTAAAAAACTTTTGTCCTTTTAATGAAAAATCAACAATATAATCGGCTATTTCTTCTGGTGTGATTGGTGCTTTATATCCAGGAAAAGCTTCTTCCAACATTTCGGTTTGAACCGCTCCTAATGCTAACACATTAAACGAAATACCAGAATCTTTATATTCTTCGGCAAGCAATTCCGTTAAGGTAATCACCGCTGCTTTACTAGAACTATATGCCGCAAGCCCAGCAAACTTCATACTTCCTTGAACACCACCCATTGAACTCATGGTTACAACATGACTGTTTTTAATCATATAAGGAATTAAAAGTCGTGTCAATTCAGCCATTCCAAATACGTTGGTACGGTACACCTCTTCAAAATCGCTGACCGTGGTTTTTGCAAAAGGCTTATTTAACACCAATCCGGCATTATTGATTAACACGTCCACATGTTTCCAATGTTCAGAAATATGATTTTCCACTTTCTGATAGGCTTCAGCGTCGCCTAAATCAAAACAAAAAGCAGTTACATTTTTCAATTTCAAGGCTTTTACAGGAATATCATTTCTAGACAATGCCAAAACTTGATGTCCTTGCTTTGCGAATAATTTCACCAATTCGAAACCTATGCCTCTACTTGTACCTGTAATAACGATATGCTTACTCATTCATTTTAATTTCTGGGGTTGTTGTATTGCTCATGGTTTCAAAGGCAGGAATTAACCTGTTTACCAAATCGGCCATAAATTCATAATCCATTTTGTCGGCTTCATCACCAACTTTATGGTAATGGTCAAAATTAGTAAAATCGAAGGTAGAAATAGCATGTGCGGGCTTGTTAAAAGCTTTAAAAAATGAATAATTATCAGAGCGATAAAACAACTGGAATTCTTTGGCTTTTGGCAACAATCCTAATAAGTTATAATCTACGTATGCATTCATCTTCGGTGCCATATTAGATAGATCATACCCAGTAAAATAGGCCATATATGCTTTATCAACCATTGGGATTCCAATCATTTCAAAATTAATCATGGTATAAAGATTAATATTCTGTTCTTTTAATCGTGCTGCCAAATGCTTAGACCCTAATAAGCCCATTTCTTCGCCAGAATATAGTGTAAAAAGTATGCTGCGCTTATTATTCTTCTTAGTCGCGAAGTATCGCGCCATGGCTAAAACAGCCGCAACACCCGTAGCATCATCATTTGCACCATTGGCAATCGAGTCCCCTTCTACGGCTTTTATAATACCAACATGGTCATAATGCGCACCAAGAATAATAATTTCATCTTTCAAAACTGGATCGCTGCCTTCAATGAAGCCCACAACATTGTAAGCATCTAAACCCTTTGCCTTATAATGATCGCGATAGGTTTCAAAATACGGTTTCACATTATAAGACTTTAATTTGTTCTCAATATAAGTGGCGGCTTTTTCAATGCCTTCTGAACCTGTTGCGCGACCTTCCAATTCGTCAGACGCCAAATAGTAGACGCTTTCTTTAAGTTCATCACTAGTGACAAAATCTAAGGACTTTGCCATTGCTGTATGTTCAACAACTGCAAGATCTTTAATACCGGAGTTAGGAGATTCCTGAATTTTGCTTTTACAGGACAGGCATACTAAAAGGACACCAAAAAAGAGACTATTTTTCATACGATTTTTATATTTGATTGAAAGGTAAAAAAAATCCTGCTTCTTACATAGAAACAGGATTTTACTTTTGTTATATCAATCCCTGCTTGGGGATGGTTTTGGATTATACCAACATCGTTACCGGATTTTCAATAAACCCTCTTAAGGTTTGAAGGAATTCCGCTCCAGTTGCACCATCAACCGTTCTGTGGTCACATGCTAATGAAAGTTTCATGGTATGGCCAACAACGATTTGTCCATTTTTTACCACAGGCTTCTCAATAATAGCGCCTACAGATAAAATTGCAGAGTTTGGCTGGTTAATGATTGATGTAAAACTTTCGATACCAAACATTCCTAAGTTAGAAACTGTAAACGTACTACCTTCCATTTCTTGAGGTGTCAATTTCTTGTTTCTTGAACGTTTTGCGAAATCTTTAACAGCCGCTCCAATTTGAGGTAAACTTTGCTCATTAGCAAACTTAACAACCGGCACCACCAATCCGTCTTCAACAGCCACTGCTACACCAATATGTACGTGATTGTTTAAGCGCATTTTATCAGCAAACCATTGCGAATTTACTTGAGGATGTAATTTCAATGCCAAGGCACATGCCTTAACAATCATATCATTGTATGAAATTTTTGTATCTGGAATAGAATTAAATTGCTCTCTAAAAGCAATCGCATTGGTCATATCCAACTCTACGTTCAAATAGTAATGTGGCGCAGTAAATTTAGATTCAGCCAAACGTTTTGCAATCACTTTACGCATTTGCGAGTTCGGTTTCTCATCAAAATCTTCTTGTCCAGTAGGTACAAATTTACCAGCAGTTGCAGGTGAACTTGCGCCAGGAGTAAAGTTTTCAATATCACGCTTAATCACACGACCGTTTTCTCCCGATCCTTTTACTTCCGCTAAGTTGATTCCTTTTTCTTCCGCTATTTTTTTAGCTAATGGAGATACAAAAATACGACTCGTATCTGAGCTTGAAGATGCTGTAGAAACAGACGATTCTTTCTTTTCTTCTTTTGCAGGCGCACTTACTACTTCTTTCTTAGGAGCGTCTGCAGACTCAGCCTTTTTAGGAGCTTCCTCTTTTTTCTCAGAACCTTCTGATTTGAAATTCTTCGCAATTGCTTTCCCATCCGTTCCTTCAGGGCCGATAATCGCTAATAAAGAATCAACTTTTGCTGATTCGCCTTCTTGCAATCCAATATAAAGTAGGGTTCCAGATTGGAAGGATTCAAATTCCATCGTTGCTTTATCCGTTTCGATTTCAGCAAGGATATCTCCTTCTTCAACTTTATCGCCTTCTTTTTTAAGCCAAGTTGCTACAGTTCCTTCTTCCATGGTATCACTCAAACGTGGCATGGTAACAACTGTAACGCCTTCTGGCAATTCATTAGAAGTTTCTTCTTTTAGAGTTTCTTCCTTAGGAGTTTCTTCTTTATCAGAATCAGATGATTCAGCCTCAGCAGGTGCTTCAGCTTCTGATGTTTCTTCTTTTTTATCTGAACCACCACCATTAATCAAAGCAGAAATGTCTTCACCTTCTTCTCCAATAATAGCTAATAATTCATCTACTTTGGTAGTTTCACCTTCTTGAATACCAATATATAGCAATGTACCTTCATGAAAAGATTCAAACTCCATTGTGGCTTTATCGGTTTCAATTTCAGCCAAAATATCGCCTTCCTCTATCTTATCTCCAACTTTTTTTAACCACGTTGCCACGGTTCCTTCTTCCATGGTATCACTTAAACGTGGCATATTTATTACTTCTGCCATAGCTTATATTTTGTGTTGTATAAATGGATAATCTTGTTGGTCATAAACCACATCATACATAACGTTCTTATCTGGATAAGGAGATTCGTCAGCGAATTTTTCACATTCCGCAACAAGTTCCTTAACGCGTTTATCGATTACCTTAAGATCTTCTTCAGTAGCGTATTTTTCTTCAAGAATAATATCTTTTACCTGAGTGATAGGATCTATTTTTTGATACTCAGCAACCTCATCTTTAGTTCTATAATGTTGCGCATCACTCATTGAGTGACCTCTGTATCGGTATGTTTTTAACTCTAAGAATGTAGGTCCATCTCCACGTCTTGCACGTTGAATAGCTTCATCAAAAGCTTCAGCAACTTTTACAGGATTCATTCCGTCTACTGGTCCGCAAGGCATTTCATACCCTAAACCAAGTTTCCAAATATCTGTATGGTTTGCCGTACGAGCTACTGAAGTTCCCATAGCATATCCGTTGTTTTCACAAACAAATACTACAGGTAGTTTCCACAACATGGCCAAATTGAATGCTTCATGCAAAGAACCTTGACGTGCGGCACCATCACCAAAACAACAAAGTGTCACAGCATCACTACCGTTATATTTGTCGCCAAAAGCAAGACCAGCACCTAAAGGAATCTGACCTCCTACAATTCCGTGACCACCATAAAAACGATGCTCTTTAGAAAAAATATGCATTGAACCACCAAGACCTTGGGAAGTTCCCGTAGCCTTACCATATAATTCAGCCATAACACGCTTAGGATCTTCTCCCATACCAATAGGTTGCACGTGATTACGATAAGCGGTAATCATCTTATCTTTAGTCAGGTCCATGGCGTGCAAAGCACCTGCCAATATAGCTTCCTGTCCATTATACAAGTGAAGAAAACCTCTTACTTTTTGTTGAATATACACTGCAGCAAGTTTGTCTTCAAACTTTCTCCAGAACAACATGTCTTCATACCATTTGAGGTAAACCTCTTTTGTTATTTTTTGCATTCGAAATAATTTCTAAAAAATTAAATACATCATTAAGTTTAGAGAACCGTTCATCCCAACTCGCGTGGAAATAGTCCAGCTCTCCATTTTTGGTTCGTTTTCAAACTCGCAAAAATTGTTCGTCACTAAACGATTAACAAAAGTAACACTTTAAGCAGTAATGAAAAAACTGAAAATCGTAAAAATTATACGAAAACGTTATAGAACGGATTTATCAAAGACCAATGGCAACAGATTTGCCAAAGAATGGGATTTTACCACCTTTCCCTTCTCTCCCATAAAATAGAGTTCGATAGGTTGGTTTTGTTTTACTTCATATTCTGCAATAGACTGACGGCAGGCGCCACAAGGGGGAATTGGAGCATCAGTAACCTTATTTTTTGACCCAGCTATGATAGCCATTCTTACCATAGCAACCCCAGGATATTGTGCACCAGCATAAAAAATTGCAGTTCGCTCTGCACATAAGCCAGATGGATAAGATGCATTTTCTTGATTACTGCCCGTTATAATTTCATTATTTTCTAGAAGAATGGCAGCGCCAACACTAAAGTTTGAGTATGGTGAATATGATTTGTCCCGTGCTTCCATCGCTTTTTCCATTAACGAAATTACATCCTTTGGAAGTTCGTCTAAACTATCATAAACAGTAAGTAGGGATTCAATTTTAATTTCCTTCATAGGTTTTATATCTATTCTTAAAAATACGACACTTATTGAGACAAAAAAACTATTGTTTTTAAATAACAATAGTTTTTCTGTAATCTTAAATCTATTTGATACTACTAGAATTCACTGTACTGCCTGTCGCCAAAATTAAATGTCAACGAAAAACGCAAGGTGTTTTCTAATGGACTTTGAATTTTTGAAGCTGAGAACAAATAGGACATATCAATATTAATGGTTGTGTATTTGAATCCTGCACCTAAAGCAAAAAACTTACGTGCGCCTTTATCTTCACTTTCATTAAAATAACCCGCTCTAAAAGCAAATGAATCTTGGTATTTATATTCCGCACCTAATGCCCATGTAAATTCTTTCATTTCTTCACTAAATCCATCTGGTGCATCACCAAAAGATTGGAAAACACCGGTGAGGAATCCAACATCTTGAGATTTCCCCTTAACGATAAACGTAGGCTCATCGCCATCTTGTCTTCCGTTACCATTAGTATCCTCATAACCGATAATTGGTGGTGTTGGCACCAATAATTTAGTAACCTCAGCTGTTAATGCCAAAGTATTGTATTCATCAAAAATAAAATCGAATCCACCACCAAGTCTCATATTGGTTGGTAAAAAGTTTTCACGTCCACCATCATCATATTTAATTTTCGGACCTAAATTTTGAATTGCGAATCCTAAACGGGTTCTTCCGTTGAAATCGCCATAAGCTTGTTCTTCACTTTGATAGTATCCAGAAATATCAACAGCAACTGAACTTGCGGCGCTAGCCGAATTATCTAAGGCTTGAATCTTTAAATCCGAACGCAAATAACGCAATCCGACCGCCATAGAAAACTGATTTGACAATCTCAAGGCGTAAGAAGCATCAATAGTCAATTCGTTTGGTTTTGCAATAAGTGCTTCAGAAAATTCATCCTGAACCAATTCAATTTCCCCTAAACTAAAGTATTTGAAACTTGCAGCGAACGCACTTCTTTCATTAATTCTATTGAAATAAGTGACATTTCCTAAGAAAATATCATTTACCAATTTGCTCAAATAAGGCGTATAACTCACACCAATTCCAGATTTTGCTTCAGAAAACGCATATTTAGATTGATTCCACTGTTGGGAATAAGCATCTACAGAAGTAGCAACTCCAACATCTCCCATACCAGCGGCTCGCGCGTCAGAAGCAATTAACAAAAACGGAGTTCCTGTTGTAATAACACGACTCCCATTAGGTTGAATGATGATCGTTTCTTGTGCTGAAGAAAAATTATAAACGGTTAACGTGATAAGTATAAGTACGTATTTTTTCATATGATTTTAAGTATTACTGCAAGAGCTTTCTGACCTCAGTATTTAACAAATATAAATTATTATTATAGATTATTATAATATGACAAGTTTTTGAATCTTCTCAACTTGCTTATTTAATTGACTCGAACGTACTTTAAGCTTGTAAACGTAAACGCCTTTTCCAATTTTATCTCCAAAGTCATCACTACCATCCCATACAATATCCCTGGACAGGGACGAAGCGCCTTCATTACAGCATCCACCGGCATTTGTCTGCGCATTTATGGTTTTCACTAACTTACCTGAGACGGTGAATATCTGTATAGAAACGTCTAAAGGTTGCGAACTATTGTGGTTGAACCAAAATTCTGTGTAATTTATAAAGGGATTTGGGTAATTTAGAACGTTTTCAATTTGTAATTCCTGATCTTTATCGTGTACCACAAACTGAATTTCAGCACTGCTGGAGTTATTGTAGACATCCCAAGCTTTCAGCGTTAGGGTGTGAAGTCCGGGTTCAAGATCGCGAAATCCATACGTCACTTCACCTTTTGTATAGTCGTCTACTTGCGCTTTGTAGTAATCATTCAGCACAAAAGGATTAGTTTCATCACCATCAATTATGGCCACAATATCATGACCAATGCCACTAGCGGTATTAATACCATTACGATCTTCCAATTTGGCTGAAAGTGTTGGCGCTTCATTGGTAATTCCTCCTGACACAAAATTTTCATCATTCATATAGAGTTTAACGATTGGTCCCGTATTATCAATCTCTGCATTTTTATTGATGCCGCCAACCAAAATATCAAAATTGGCTCCTGCCTGATCTTGTACAGGACCTTCTGTTTGGGCATAAAAACTCACTTTCCCTTTCCCTACAGGCACACCAATATCTCTAGGCACCACAAATTCAAAATCAAAATGGCCATTGGTGACGGTTGCTTGACCAATAAATATTTTTTCGCCCAAGGTGGTAAAATCCATTTGAATCTTTTGTCCGTTCTGAGCCACATTATTATTCCCCAATGTTTTGCGCTGTATTTCTTTATCGAAAATTGTTGGGGTAAGCACACCATTGTAATTGGACATCACATTCCCGGCAGGATCAAGAACCTCACCAGACATTTTGATTTTGCTCAATGCTTTTAAAGTATCATTAGTTTGTCCTAAAGGCTTATCGTTGATTTTTGTCAGCTGAATGTTTGGTTTCGCGATGGCAAGTTTCATAGCCGGATCTCCTATAAAAAACACCAATCGTCTTTGTTGTATCCCGGATATCGCGGGGTCATTTTTAGTGAGACGCAAGGCTTCGGCCATTGAAGGTTGCTGGTTCGGCCCAAATCCGAACAGGTACTTTTCTAATTTGACATTAAAAGTAACGCCCACATTTACAAAAATTTGACGTGTTGTTGTAATCAAACTAATGGCCCCTCCATTTGTATTCCAATAGGTATATTCTCCTGCCGTTGGGCGATAAGGATTATCAAACCGCGTATATTCACATGTTACCGTCACAAAAC
The DNA here is from genome assembly GCF_947500795.1 of uncultured Gelidibacter sp. Taxonomy (GTDB): domain Bacteria; phylum Bacteroidota; class Bacteroidia; order Flavobacteriales; family Flavobacteriaceae; genus Gelidibacter. The sequence goes on from NZ_CANMTE010000008.1 coordinate 87,689, forward strand.
AATGAAACTTGCAGAAATTGCTGATTTCCTGCGAATCATTTTTATCGAAAATGCGCTCAGATGCTAATCCGTCTTCACCTCCATGTCCAAAATAATTCACCACTAAAGCGCCTACTTCAATAGCATCTTTCACCGACTTGTTAACGTCAGGATAACGCTCCCCACTTGCTGAAGCTTGTTGCTGATAAGCATCGGAATGAATTTTAACCACGTTCAAAAATGGTTTTTCAGCTGTAATCGTATTTCCTATCTCATCAGTAGTTTCCTGTAACACACGTTCCCATGCCACATCAACATCGTCAGACAGGACAATAACATTATTTCTCCAACTGCCGTAAGACGCATCTTTATAATACAACGCAATTTTATCGACCATTTCCTTGGCGCGCTGCGGCGTTTCAACTAAAATTCGGCCTACAGCAATATCAAGTTTGTTTGATGATTCCATATCGCCCTCATTACTATCCATCATCCCAAAAAAATCATCAGACACAAAAGCATTTGTCAAACTAAAACTATCTAAGGAATGCCAGGATGGAACGATGTTGGTGTTGTTCGGAATTCTATCCTTATAATCAAAAGAAGCATCACCAAACAGGCATAAATATTTCAATCTTTTATCAGAGCTGCTTGCGTTATGATAAACGTAACGAACGAGATTTCTAATGGCCGCAATGTCTTGATTGCCGGAACTAAACTCCGTATAAATCTCATTTAAAGTGACCACCTTTACATTGAGATTATTCTGTTCTCTATTGATTTGTGCCAAACGTTCAGCTTGAGACAGCAAATTATTTGGTGTAATAATAAGATAGTCCACATCCTTAAACTGACCTTGATCATCCTTAAAAATGTTGCCTTTAATATTCTGATTGTTCACATTGCTTTTTCCATCCCGTAATGGTTCATAATAATCAGAAGGCGTTAAGGCTAAATAGGTTTTGGCTATTCCGGAAACCGACTTGAAATTCAATGTCGAGTTCTTATCAGTATTAACCACACTGGTCACATTATATTTATCGGTAATATCCCAAATTTCAGAAACCGCAGCAGCATTGCCCATAGAATATGCGACAATCCCTGGTTCGCTTGCCACTTTCCTGTTTCTAAATGTGAATTGCTTGCCTGAAAAAGCCAATCCTCGTGTAGCTTCAATGGAGATATAATCTAAATAAGCATGAGCGGTTGGGTTACCTGAATTATTATAAGTCAGTTTAACATTGACGTCGGGCGACGTTAAGTTGACATTACTATTGAAAAATTTACCATCCGCCAAAACAGGCATACCAATTGGGGCAAATGAAAGATTAGAAACGACGTTTTCATTAATCTTTACTTCCATATATGTAGGCACGTCAGAAGTGGAAGCCGCATAAACTCTTACATGCGCAGGCTCTGAAGTGACAAGATTTGGAAAACTAAATTTGAATTCCTTTTGATGTTCTATGTCAAACCGATCTCCGAACCAACGTCTGCCAACACGTACAACATTAACCTCATCAACTTCATGAAACTGATAATCCTGAAAGGTATTTACCGTGTAAGTTGAAGCAGCTTCAGGTTGCGGCATCGTTTGGATACGTTTCCCAAAACCACTACTTACATTTATAAAATAATAACTTTTATCTGTAAACACATTATGATTGGTGTTACTATCCGCATTATATCCCGTTGGTCCTTCCGCATAAAATAAGATGTAATCATTGCTGTTAAACTCCCCATCGTCCTCTCCTACAAATTTGATGGCATTTTCGGTAAGGTCTAAAGGGTACGGGTCAGCATTAGCCAAAGGCAACATGGCGCCGCCGTTCCCGTAAATTTTAATAGTTCTCGGATCGACAGTGTTTGTGTTTACGCCTAGACTATTTAAAAAACTTTTGGTCAATTTAAAAACGCCAGACTTATCCACATAAAAGCGGTACCAATTTCCGGAACTCAATACGGAATTTCTTATCCCAACAGCATCGTCAAACGGAACATCGCCTCTATTTAATCTAGTATTATAGGATATCGAAAATGAACTAATCTTTTTATAAACACCATTCTCCTTAATTATAGGAGAAATCTCAAGATAGGCGAATGCTTTTTCTCTAGCGCTTACATTTTGGAAGTGCAGTTTTGGGGTTGCCGGGATAGTTTCCAAAGGAATGGAAGTCAATTCGTCTACAGAAATAGTCTCATACGAAACGTTGGTAAGCACCACGGAATTTTTGTTGATTGTTCCTTCAGATGGCCATTGCACAAAATATTTAAGTCCAGAATGCGTATCAAAGCTAAAATGGTCTTTGTCAAATGAAGGAACTTGGATTGTGGAATACGCTGTTTCCAAGATTACAGTCCCGTTCCAATGGATATCAAAACGCTTTTCTTGCGCAAATCCGAAAGATGCTATTAAAACAAAAAGACAAAGCAGTATTTTCCTCATTTGCATGTATGATTCATTCTCAAAAAATAATGATAATTAATTGATATTCCTACCATTAGAAACACCATAATAGACTGAAATAAGAAGTTTTACGACCCCACCACCAAATGAAGGCATCTATAATTATTAAAAATCACTACAATAATACCATTTTTCTGACGTTATTCAACTACTAAATACATCGACAAAACGACCAAAAATCCGACGTTGTGTGCAAAAAAAGGGATGAAATGCAACTTTTTTTTAATCTATTTGATAAAAACAGTTGTTAATTTCTCTTTAATTACTATATTGCGTCACTAAATTTAATCAGCTTACTTAAAAAGTATGGATATGAAAAACATCATTAATATAAGGATTGCATTTGCCCTAATGCTTTCTTTAGCAATGGTTGGGTGTAAAAAATCTTCATCAAACGAGTCCAGAGCAACGGGCTGGAAAATAAATGATAAGAATGGAGGCTTTCAATACAACACCAATTTTAAAGAACAAGAAACTTCTCCAGGTTTAGTTTTTGTTGAAGGTGGAACTTTTACCATGGGTAAAGTGCAAGATGATCCTATGCACGATTGGAATAACACTCCAAGCCAACTTCACGTTCAGTCATTTTACATGGATGAAACTGAGGTAACTAATGCAATGTATCTAGAGTACCTAGATTATTTAAAGCGTGTTTATCCTCCAGAAGATCCAAATTACCGTTTAATCTATCACAGTGCCCTACCTGATACATTGGTATGGAGAAACCGTCTTGGTTATAGTGAGATGATGACTGAAAACTACTTGCGTCACCCAGGTTATGGTGAATATCCTGTAGTTGGTGTAAGTTGGATACAAGCTGTTGAATTTGCAAAATGGAGAACTGACAGAGTTAATGAAATGTACCTTGAAAAAGCCGGTTATTTAAAGAAAGATGCACGTTTAACAGACGTTAGTGCAGAAGCCACTTTTAATACAGATACCTACATCAACAGCCCTAGTTCTACTTATGGTGGAAACGCTGAAATTCTTGAAGGCGGGAAAAGAAAACCACAAACGGATGCTGAAGGTAATCCAATCAATATCTATGCTAAAAGAGAATCAGGAGTTATCTCTCCAGAGTACCGTTTACCATCTGAGGCTGAATGGGAATATGCAGCACTTGGGTTGAATGAATTAAGAAACTACAATGCTATTCGTGGTAGAAAAAAATACCCTTGGAGTGGCCAATACACACGTTCTGGAAAAAGAAAATCTAGAGGTGATCAATTAGCTAACTTCAAACAAGGTAAAGGTGATTACGGCGGAATCCAAGGCTGGTCTGATGACGGGGCTGATATTACCAATGCTGTAAAATCTTATGAGCCAAACGATTTTGGAATCTATGATATGGCAGGTAACGTAGCGGAATGGGTTGCGGATGTTTACAGACCTATTGTTGATGATGAATTCAATGATTTCAACTACTACCGTGGAAATGTGTACACTAAAAATGCAATTAACGAAGATGGTACTGTAAAAGTACTTACGACTCAAGATATTGTTTATGACACTTTAAGTAACGGACAAGTTGTTCCTAGAAATTTACCAGGAGAAATTTTACAAGTGCCAATTACTAAAGATGATTCTTATTTAAGAACAAATTTTGACGTCAGCGATAACAGAAACTTCAGAGATGGAGATAAGAGATCGTCACGTTATTATAGCGATAACTTCGATGAAGGTGAAGCTGGATCTGGCACAAGACAAATGTACAACTCTCCAAAACATAGAGTAGAAGTTGATTCTACAGGGGCGATGATCAGATCATTTGACAAATCGAATGACAGAACATCTTTAATAAACGACAATGTGAGAGTTTATAAAGGTGGATCTTGGAAAGACAGAGCGTACTGGATTGACCCTGCACAACGTCGTTATTTCCCACAAGATATGGCAACGGATTATATCGGATTTAGATGTGCAATGTCTAGAGTTGGTTCAAAATCTAAAGGAAGCCACAAATCAAGAAACTAATTTTTATAGTTAATAATTTTAAAAGAGTCCTAACCTTGTGTTAGGACTTTTTTGTTACATTTATTTCATGATTATAGAAACACTTTATAAGCATTTTTTAGAATGCACATCAGTATGTACTGATACTCGTAAAATTGAAAAAGATTGCCTGTTTATCGCACTTAAAGGCGATAATTTTAATGGCAATAAATTCGCAACGCTTGCTTTAGAATCTGGGGCCAAGTATTGTATTATAGATGAAAAGGAATTCGCGAAAGATGAACGCTATCTATTAGTAGATGACGTTTTAGAAACCCTTCAGCAACTTGCCACCTACCACAGAACGCAGTTGAACATCCCAATTATTGCGCTTACTGGAAGTAATGGAAAAACCACAACCAAGGAGTTAATCAACGCCGTATTGTCTAAGCGCTACAAAACATCAGCTACGCAAGGCAATCTAAACAACCATATTGGAGTTCCACTCACGCTGCTGAAGATGAATGAGACCATTGAAATCGGTATTGTGGAAATGGGCGCAAATCATCCGAAAGAAATTGAATTGCTATGCAAGATTGCGCGTCCAGATTATGGACTGATCACCAATTTTGGAAAAGCGCATTTGGAAGGATTTGGAAGTTTAGAAGGCGTTATTAAAGCTAAATCTGAGCTCTATGAATTCTTAGCGAAACATCATAAAACAATCTTTGTTAATGAAAATGATCCAACGCAAGTAAAGCAAACCTTAAACTACGAAAACGTTTATAAATTCGGATTGCGGACGTCTTCAGATACTATGTTAGAGCTTATCAAATCACAACCTTTTGTGACGCTCAAGTACAACGATTCTGAAATTCAAAGTCAGCTTGCAGGCACCTATAACTTTAATAATATTGGAGTCGCAATTGCTGTTGGCTCCTATTTTGAAGTTAATAATGAAGCCATCATCAATGCCATTGAAAATTACACGCCAACAAACAATAGGTCTCAAATTCTTAAAAAAGGCAGTAATACCATTATTATGGATGCGTATAATGCTAATCCGACAAGCATGTTAGCAGCTTTAGAGAATTTTAACCAACTGCAACAAGATGATAAAATACTTTTTTTGGGTGATATGTTTGAATTGGGAGAGACTGCAGAAAGCGAACATCAGTTTATAGTCGATTACTTAGAAAAGAATAAACTGGGCGACGTTTATTTGATTGGTAAAAATTTCTACAAGACTACAACAGTGAACAGTGATAGGATCAAGAAATTTGAAGCGTTTGAAGATTTAAAATCCCATTTTAACAGTAAAGATATAGAAAACTCATTCCTGTTGATTAAAGGCTCACGAGGGATGGCTTTGGAGCGTGTATTAGATATTTTATAAAATCACACACCGATTCCATTCTATATTTACGAGCGAAGTCTTAAAGTACAATTAACTTTCAGACTTCGCTTTTTTGATAATAGCCTTCAGTCGGTCCTTTCGAAGCGCTTCTTCTGCCTTCTTCTTATTAATTTTCCTATTGAGTAATTTGGTGTGCTTGGCCTTATTCTTCGTGTTTTTCTGACCTTTTGGTTTTGGCATGTGTTTCTTTTTAACAGTTTACAATTAATAAGACGCTTTCAGGTAATTAACTACTTCACCTCCATTCAAACGATTTCAACAATTATTTGGCATCATCCTTCCCGCGGATGACATTAAAAGTATTTATCATTTCCGTAAGTTTCTCAGGATGCTTATCCGCTAAATTGTATTGTTGCCCAACATCTTCATTCAAGTTGTACAATTGATAGTCTTGACTATTGCCAAGTTCTATATTAACATGATCATTTTTAGCGGGTCCGTTGTACGGCGGAATCATTAGCCATTCCCCTTTTCGTAAAGCCGTTTTTGTTGCAGCTTCAAGAATGAGATCATTCCGACCTTGATTATTCTGTCCCATAAAAACATCCATCATTGCTTCGCTATCCTGCCCTTTTTTATCACTTCCAACAAGACTCGCAAGTGATGAGAGTAAATCTACCTGACTCACCAATGCATCGGATACCTGATGTTCAATTTTACCTTTCCAATAGGTAATAAATGGCACCCGAGTACCCGCTTCAAACAAACTGTACTTCCCTCCTCTCAATCCACCATTTGGATCATGATTTCCAATCTTTTCAACAGCATCATCAAAATACCCATCATTTAAAACAGGTCCGTTATCACTGGTAAAAACAATTAAGGTATTTTCCATTAATCCTTCTTTTTCAAGGGTATTTAAAAATTCACCAATACACCAATCAGCTTCCGCGATAACATCGCCTCTAGGTCCCATTCCGGTTTTCCCAACAAATCGAGGATGTGGCGTACGTGGCACATGTGGTTGTTGCATTGCATAATAAAGAAAAAATGGTTCGTTTTTATGATTTCGAACAAATTGTTGTGCTTTATCTAAAAACACATCCGCCATATCGACATCACTCCATTTTGCGGCTTCCCCACCTTTCATAAAACCGATTCGTGGAATGCCATTCACAATACTATTATTATGTCCATGATGCCATTTCATTGTTACCAATTCAGGACTCTCAAGAGCTGTGGGCTCACCTTCAAAATTACGGGAGTAATCAACTTCAATAGGGTCATTAGGATCTAAATTAGCCACCAGTCCATCTTCAATATAAACGGTTGGAACGCGGTCTTGCGTAGCGGCCATAATATAAGAATAGTCAAACCCGACTTCATTAGGACCTGGAGTTACGCGTTCGTTCCAATTGACGTGCCCATCACCCAATCCGAGATGCCATTTACCCACAATTCCCGTAGTGTAGCCTTTTTCTCTTAACATTTTAGGGATTGTTAACTGATCCGTACCAATTAATAAAGGTGCCGTTCCTGAAAGAATTTTAGCATCCTTATTCCGCCAAGGATACACACCAGTTAGCAAGGCGTATCTGCTAGGCGAACACGTTGCTGAAGATGAATGGCCATCAGTAAACATAACGCCACCATGTGCCAATTTATCAATATTAGGAGTCGCTAATGCTTTAGCTCCGTAAGCGCTTACATCGCCATAGCCCAAATCATCCAAATAAATAATTATGATATTAGGACTTTTTGTAGATGCGGCTACTTCTTTAGTGATAGTAGTCTTGCACGATAAAAAAAGCCCACTGAGCATTAGAACCAAAAACATCTTCCTGAATAAATACGACTTCATAAGTATTGAATCTTTAATTTAAATATGTAAATAATTGCGTGCGACTAGAATATTATAAATTCAATTATGACAATCTCAAGCCACCCAATAAGTAGTTGTAAAGTAAATAAAAAAAATTGAATTCTTTAGTGCGTATGCTGAAAGCGGACGCTTGGATATAAATTACAATATCTCTTTACCAGAAAAAGATCTTGAACCAAAAGGCTATAAACGAAAAAAATCAACTTCTATAAAGAAGTTGATCTCTTAAAAGTGGTCCATACTGGATTCGAACCAGTGACTTCCACGTTGTCGACGTGACACTCTGAACCAGCTGAGTTAATGGACCTGGTAACCAAAAAAAAAGTCCATACAAATTGTATGAACTTTAGTGGGCGATGAGGGGTTCGAACCCCCGACCCCCTCGGTGTAAACGAGGTGCTCTGAACCAGCTGAGCTAATCGCCCTGTTACGGGATGCAAATATAAAGGAGTTTTTGATATTGCAAAAGCTTTTTTGAAAAAATTTTAAATTATTTCTGCAACTACAAATGTGCTCCCTCCTACATAAATAACATCCGATTTTGTAGCATGTTGTTTTGCAGCACTTAAGGCTTGCGCAACACCCTCATAAGCCTCTCCAACAAAACCGTGATTTAAAAAAATATTTTTTAGTTTTTCGGCATCTAAGCCACGTGGAATATCTGGTTTGCAAAAATAATAGAGTGCATTCTTAGGTAAAAGTGGCAAAATAGGTTCCACATCCTTGTCATTGACCACTCCAAAAACCATATGAAGCTGTTCGAAATTTTCGTCTGACAGTTGTTTCATGGCATATTCTAAGCCATCTTTATTATGTGCCGTGTCGCAAATAACCTTTGGTTCGTTCTGAAGCACTTGCCAACGACCGTTCAGTCCTGTGTTCTTTACAACATTTAAAAAACCGTTTTTAAGCGCTTCTTCAGATATATCAAAAGATTTCTGACGGATTATAGATATGGCCGCTAATACGGTGGCTTTGTTCTTTTCTTGATAATAGCCTTTCAAATCGCTTTCATAGCTCACGACATCCTTTTGTTGATCTGCAAAATGAATCTCTGAACCACGTGTATTCACAAGCTCTTTAAAGACCTTTTCGGTTTCAGGTTGGGTTTGCCCAATAACCACAGGAACCCGAGGTTTTATAATCCCTCCTTTTTCAAAAGCAATCGCTTCTAAAGTAGATCCTAAAAACTGTGTGTGGTCTAATCCGATATTGGTTATAACCGAAACTTCTGGTGTTATGATATTGGTAGAATCCAAGCGGCCTCCCATTCCTACTTCAATAATGGCGATATCGACCTTTTCTTTTGAAAAATAATCGAATGCCATTCCGACGGTCATTTCAAAGAATGACAATGAATGCGATTCGAAAAAATCCTTATGGTTTTCGATAAAGTCCACTACAAAATCTTCAGAAACTTCGTTCCCATTGATTTTGATGCGTTCTCTAAAGTCTTTTAGATGTGGCGATGTATAAAGTCCCACCTTATAGCCTGCCTCCTGTAAAATGGACGCGAGCATATGGCTGGTTGAGCCTTTACCATTGGTGCCGGCTACGTGAATACTTTTAAAATTAAGTTCGGGGTTTTGGAGGTGTTTCGCTAAGAGCAGTGTATTATCCAAGTTGGCTTTGTAAGCTGTTTTGCCTTGGTTTTGATACATTGGTAACTGTTGAAACATCCAGTTGACAGTATCTTGATAAGTCATTTATTGAGTTACGCTAAAATCGATTTTTACAAATCCTATTTGTGTTGCTGGTGCTTTTGAATCGGCCGGCCATTTATAGGTCATCGCCGTTTTTCTAGCGGCTTCATAGAGACATAAGTTACCTGTAGTTCCTTTTTTACCTGGTATTGCATTGACCACACGGCCTTCTCTATTCACATGAATTTCTACAACCACTCGACCTTCTTCATCACAATCAGGCACTACTTTACCATTGGTTGGTCTACCTCTTCCGTTTAAGCCATAGCCACTTCCGCTGCCACCACTTCCGGTACCAGGTTGTCCAAAATAACTTGGTGCATATGGATCACCATCCAATTGTCCTTTATCTCCTGGCCTTCCATCATTTCCTTCGCCGCCGGTTGTTGTGCCTTCAGATTTTTTAACACCACCAATTAAGGCATCCAATTTCGCGCGTTTATCCGCTTCCTCTTGACGCTTTTTAGCTTCTGCAGCTTCTTTTGCTTTTTGGGCACGTTCAACTTCAGCTTTTGCTTTCGCCTCTGCTTGCGCTTTAGCATCAGCCGCTTCTTTTTGCTTTTTCATTGCAATAGCTTCTGCATTATCTGCGGTCATTACATTTTCTGCAGGCTGTTGCGATTTTATAGGCTCAGTTTTTACCTCCTCTACTTTTGTTTCTTTTACAACCGGTTCACTAACCACTTCTTTTGGTTCAGATTTGACAGGCTGTAGTGGCTGTACATCGCCACTTCCTACTTCTGAATTCCCGAAGTTTACCGCTACACCATATTCTAAAGGCGGATCCATATAAGGAGGCCCAACCACAAATAATAGCAACAACAAAATGACCACAATAAGTGTGGTAATTTTTGCAGAATTGCGTTCATGTTTGGTCTCAAAATACTTCATGTGTGTGCTATGGTGCTAAAATGGTTCTATACTAATTAGGCTTTACGGCCAAAATCACTTTAAATTTATTTCTATTGGCAATATCCATCACTTTAACAACATTTTCAATGGATACTGATTTTTCAGCTCTTAAAACTATTGTTGGCTGCTCCTGATTTGCAAGCGCTTCTTTCAATTCGTACTCCAAAACAGATTCTCCTACAAGTTTTTGATCGATGTAATAATTTAGATCTTTCGTAATACTTACAGCTACTGATTTTTTGTTTTCCGTTTTTCCATCTGCTTTTGGCAACAGAATGTCTATAGCATTAGTGGTTACCAAAGTTGATGCCAACATGAAAAATATTAATAACAAAAAGACAATATCTGTCATTGACGACATATTAAAGTCTGGTGTTACTTTATTTCTTCCTCTTATATTCATAGATACGAGTTACTCAAAATTATTCTTATTCCTTAGTTTAGATACATGCATCACGCATTCATATCAATCTTCACTATAAAACTCAAGTCGCAAGACTTAAGATTTTAAGTTGCTGATTTAGATTGGCTCGTTCAAGTGATCTAAAAACTCCAATGAGTTGGCCTCCATTTGATACACCACTTTATCTGTCTTAACAACCAAGTGATTGTAGGCCATATACGCTACAATACCAACAATTAATCCACCAACTGTAGTGGTCATTGCTGTATAAAGTCCGTCAGCCAACAATTTAATATCAATTTGACCTCCCGAGTTTGCGATTTCAAAAATGGATAAAATCATCCCGATAACTGTTCCTAAGAATCCAATCATTGGCGCTACTCCAGAAATAGTAGCAAGCACACTCACGTTACGCTCCAATTCATAAACTTCCAAACGTCCTGCATTTTCGATGGCAGTATTAATATCTTCCAAAGGTTTCCCGATACGGCTGATTCCTTTATTGATCAAGCGTGATACAGGCGTATTCACTTGTGCACATAATATTTGTGCAGAATCCGTTTTGCCATTAGACACATGATCCTTTATTTGATTCATAAAATTGGCATCGATTTTAGAGGCTGCCTTTATAGCGAATAATCTTTCGAAATAAATATAAATTGCAAATACTAACAATACGAATAAAAGGGCAATTATGACCATTCCGGCGGTACCACCACTTCCGATCAATTCAATAATTGATAAGGTTTTTTCTACTGATTCACCATCTGGAATTAGTTCTGCTCCCTCTTGAATTTCATTCTGTAACATCATATATGTAATGATTAAAATTTTTGTAATTAGTGTTTAAACGTCTAAAATTTAACTTAAGTATAATTTAAAATTGTGTTCTGCAAACATAATGGTAATTGCTCGAGTTTGAAAGCTGAATAGTGCTGATAATAAGACATTTTAGCATCTTACGGCTCACCTATTATTTTCCTGACCTAAACAAAAACTTGTTTTGCTGCCATAAGCCGAAGCTTATATCAGTTGGCTCAAAGCAATTTCAAAGGCAGTTTCACTCACCCCTGTTTTACTTTGATTTTTACTATATACTCTTTTTATGGCTTGCTTAATTCGGTTTGATGTGTCATTAAAAATAGCATCATCCGTCATTTGCACTTTTTGTTCCATAAAATAAGCAAACACTCTTGCCATACCGCAATTGGATATGAAATCAGGAATAAGGCTTATTTTATTGTCCGTATACTCCATTATCGGCCCAAAAAAGATTTCTTTATCTGCAAATGGCACATTCGCACCACACGAAATAACCTCTAGTCCAGAATCGACCATTTGATCAATCTGAGCTCTAGTAATTAAACGGGATGCAGCACAAGGCAAGAAGATCTCTGCCTCTAAAGACCAAATTTTAGTGTTGATTTCATCAAAAGGAATGAGCGCATCACTAACGAGTGTATTCCCCGTTTTATTGAGATATAGTGTTTTTATTTCTTCAAATGTAAAGCCTTCCTCATTAATAAGACCGCCTACAATATCAATAATACCGACCACCTTTGCTCCCATTTGAGAAAGATAAAATGCTGCCGCAGCACCTACATTCCCAAATCCTTGTACGATGGCACGTTTCCCTTCAACACCATCACCGTGAACATCATAAAAATGTTTGACGGCTTCTGCAACACCAAAACCTGTAATCATATCGGCTACAGTATATTTTCTGCTGACGTCTGGAGAATATTTTGGATTTTCGATAACCTTAATTACACCATGGCGTAATTGCCCGATGCGGTTAATTTTATCTGCTTGGGTTGGTTTAAAATGGCCTTCAAACACGCCTTCTTGAGGATGCCAAACGCCAGTTTCTTCGGTCATTGGAATAACTTCATGTATTTCATCAACATTCAAGTCGCCACCTGTACCATAATAACTTTTCAGTAATGGTGAAACTGCTTTATACCAGCGCTCTAAAACGCCTTTTTTTCTTGGATCTTGAGGATCAAAATTGATTCCTGATTTAGCACCACCAATGGCTGGTCCGGAGACCGTGAATTTCACTTCCATGGTTTTGGCCAAGGACAATACTTCATTAAGATTAAGCCCTTTGCGCATACGTGTGCCACCACCGGCAGCTCCGCCTCGTAGTGAGTTGATGACGGTCCACCCTTCTGCTTCAGTTTCTGGATCTTTCCAATTAAATACTATTTCTGGTTCTTTGTCTTCGTACTTCTGAAGTAATTCTTTCATTTGGTATTGTTGGTTCAATTTGGTTATGTTAATCTCTAAGCTAAAACATCGCTTCAAGAGTTTAAAATTTCCCTAGCAAATATAAAAAACAATGGTTCGGTTTAAATTAATTTTATAATAATATTATGGATTATATATTTTACCTGAGGAATGGTCTTTTATGGCTGCAGTAACACTGCTCAAACAATTATTTTCATTGCGAAGTTTTAAAACCCCAAGAAAAGCGAATATGAGTGCTTCCTTATTTTCTACAATTGATTTGTCAGGAATTATGATCTTGTTTTGTGTGTGATGCGCTATTCGTTCCATCAAAAAAGTATTAAAAGCACCACCGCCTGTCGTGAGCACAGATGCTTGTTTTTGTTGATTGATTTCATTGGATATTTGATTAGCCACATGCTCTACAAAGGTGTGCAAGATATCTTTCATGTCCAGATGATAAGCATCTATTAAAGGAAGGATTTCACTTTTCACCCATTCCAATCCTAATGATTTTGGATAGGGACTTTTATAAAAATCTAAAGCATTTAGAGCGTCTAGTAACGGTTGATGTACTGTGCCAGAACGCGCGATTTTTCCACCGTCATCATAGGCTAAGCCTAACGTGCTTACATAATGGTTAAGTACAATGTTTACAGGACAAATATCATACGCAATACGCTTGCCATTAATATGAGTAGAGATATTGGCGAATCCGCCAAGATTTAAACAGAAATTATACTGAGGAAAGAGTAATTCATCACCAATAGGTACCAATGGCGCTCCTTGTCCGCCTAATTCCACGTCTTCAACCCGAAAATCGCACACTACAGTGGCATTCAAAAGCGTTGCAAGTTTTGGTAGGTTTCCAATTTGATAGGTAAGCTTATTTTCAGGTTGGTGTAGGGCAGTATGGCCATGAGAACAAATTGCATCCAAACCTTCGATGTTATGTTCTGTTATAAACTTTTGAATCACTTCACTCAAAAACAAGGTATATTCTTCATCCAATTCCCTTAATTCATCCAGATTTAATTTTACCAAATCTTTCAACTTCGTAAGCCAATCGGCAGGATAACTATAGGTTTCTGACGCCTTAATTTCAAATTTCCATGCGCCATTTTTTTCGAATATACAGTGTGCCACATCCACCCCATCCAAGGATGTACCTGACATTATTCCTAAAACGTTGTAGTGATTTTTGTCCATACTGTAAAAATAATCATTCAAATTGATAAAATACTAGTAAAACCCTATCTTTGTAGCCATTATTAAAATTAACAATACGCACATAACATATGGATTTTACCCTTACAGAAGAACATAAATTAGTACGCGACGCTGCTCGCGATTTCGCCATCACTGAACTCCTTCCGGGTGTTATTGAACGTGACAATAAACAAACATTTCCACAAGAACTCGTCAAAAAAATGGGTGAACTTGGTTTTATGGGAATTATGGTTGATCCTAAATATGGCGGCAGCGGAATGGATGCTATTTCTTATGTGCTCATCATGGAGGAATTATCTAAAATTGATGCGTCTGCTTCAGTAATTGTTTCTGTAAATAATTCGTTGGTGTGTTATGGTTTAGAGGCTTTTGGAAGTGAAGAACAAAAACAAAAATACCTTACAAAACTTGCTACAGGTGAGTTTGTTGGTGCATTTTGTTTGAGTGAACCAGAAGCTGGTAGTGATGCTACATCTCAGAGAACTACTGCGGAAGATAAAGGAGATCATTACGTAATTAACGGTACAAAAAACTGGATCACTAATGGCGGTCGCGCTGATGTTTACTTGGTAATTGCTCAAACTGACAAGCATAAAGGCTCTCATGGCATTAATGCTTTTATAGTTGAAAGAGGAACTCCTGGATTTGATATTGGACCAAAAGAGGATAAATTAGGAATTAGAGGAAGTGATACGCATACGCTACAATTCAATGATGTTAAAGTTCCCAAGGAAAACAGAATTGGTGAAGATGGCGCTGGATTTAGATTCGCAATGAAAACGCTTTCTGGAGGGCGCATTGGTATTGCTGCCCAAGCATTAGGAATTGCTGCAGGCGCTTATGAATTAGCACTTAAATATTCTAAAGAACGTAAAGCTTTTGGAACGGAAATCTGCAACCATCAAGCTATTGCTTTTAAACTTGCCGATATGCATGTAGATATTGAAGCTGCGCGCCATTTGGTAATGAAAGCTGCTTGGGATAAAGATCAAGGTAACAATTATGATGTTTCTAGCGCAATGGCAAAATTATATGCTTCTAAAGTAGCAATGGAACATACGGTTGAAGCTGTTCAAATTCACGGTGGAAATGGTTTTGTGAAGGAATATCATGTAGAGCGATTAATGCGTGATGCAAAAATCACCCAGATTTATGAAGGAACTTCTGAAATTCAAAAAATCGTTATTTCGCGAAATATTATTAAAGCTTAAATAGTTTTAAATTTTATAGAAAAAGGCGCAACTTGAGTTGCGCCTTTTTTATGCATTGTAATTTCCTTACTAACGTTGTTTTGTATTCAAGGTTTCCAAAACCAACTTAATATCGTTGTAACTATATTTCTGATCCAACTTCGTTTTTAAATCCGTCAGGTTATCATACGTTTGCTTTGGGATGAGTTGTCGCAATTCCTCATAATGCGTTTCTGAAATTAACGCAGTTACTTCTACTTCGCCTGTTGCTACAAATTTTGCTAAATGACCAAATATGGTTGTTTCGGCCAGTTCGCGCTCCTTCGCTATTTCTGATATCGACTTTCCGGCCTGAAATAATTCCAAGGATAATTTATGGGAATCACCCTTCTTTACTTTTTTTTTTGACGCAACAGGTTCTTGAAACTCTAACGTATCATCAGTTTCAATATTATTTTCGTCACAGTAAGCTCTTATCACTTCCAATATTCGACTCCCGTATTTATCAACCCGCACTTTTCCAAATCCGTTGATTTCCAAAAGCTCGTTTTTATTGATTGGAAG
Source organism: uncultured Gelidibacter sp. (assembly GCF_947500795.1). Taxonomy (GTDB): domain Bacteria; phylum Bacteroidota; class Bacteroidia; order Flavobacteriales; family Flavobacteriaceae; genus Gelidibacter. The sequence continues at coordinate 103,537 of NZ_CANMTE010000008.1, forward strand.
CACTTCACATATTTCATATAATGCTTTCTGCGTAAATATCTGGTAATGGATCAGATCATTTTCAGCAGCTATTTCATTACGCAATTCGCGCAGCAATTCAAAAAGTTCAATGTTAACCGTGCCATCTACAACCGTCGCCTTGGATTTTTTTGGTGCCTCTTTTTTCAAGAAAATAGATTTTGCCCTTAATGCAAGAAACTCATGAGTCGTAAATCCATCGTTAAAGCCATTAAAGTAAGAGCGTTTCACAGTTAACAATTCTTCAAGCGTGTCTAACTGTTTTTCAATGTCCTTTTCTATCGCTTTATTATCTGTGGTATAACTGAGCGAATTCAGTGCAGCTATAATTTTAGTTTCTGTTTCAGATTTAAAATAGGCCTTAGCTTTCATAAAACGCTCCTGTAGAATTGCATTTTGCTCCGGTAATACATCGGTATCCGACAGTTGTCTCAACTGATTATTGAAACTACTGCTCACCTTAAGTAAATTAGGGAGCACATCTTTTACAGTGATTAATGGCTCTTCCATACGACCTGTGATGCTGCCTCTATTTTTATAGAACACATCCAATAAGCGATTAATAGGAAACAAAAACGGATAGAAATCAAACACCTCCTGAATGCCTTCCAATTGAAAAGTAGCTCTTGCAGAATGCAGAATAGTTTCATTGGGTTGTTGTGCTTCAGCTGTCTTGTTGAATGAGGTGACATGCACATCATTAATAATTTGATTAGAATCGATTTTACTTTTAAGAACTAAACCTTCTAAAGATTTGCATCTACTTAAAGCCACATAAGTCTGTCCGTGTGCAAACGCTCCTTGTGCATCAATAATGGCCTTTTCAAAGGTTAACCCTTGACTTTTATGTATGGTAATAGCCCAAGCCAAGCGCAACGGCATTTGGGTAAAAGAACCTATTTTATCTTCGGTGATGGCTTTTGTTTCTGGGTGAACGGTGTACGTGATATTCTCCCAAACTTCGGGCGTCGTCACAATATTAAAATCGTCGTCAGGACAACTTACCACAACTTCATCTTTATCCAACAGAATTACCTTCCCAATTTTCCCATTGAAATAACGTTTTTCAGGTGAACTGTCATTTTTAATAAACATGACTTGCGCACCGACTTTAAGTTTTACTTCCTCACTATTTGGATAGGAGAACTCAGGGAATTTACCTTCAATTTTTGCTCTGTAAGTCCTTTCTTTGGATGATAACGCTTCTAACTCTGCACTATTAGCACGTTCTGCGCGATTATTATGTGTGGTCAATTCGATATAGCCTTCTTTAGGATCAGGGCTAAAATCTTTAATGTAGCGTTTATTTAATTCTTCAGCTGCAGCAGCAGATAAGGTATTCGTCCTAATTTCATTCAAAATTTGAATGAATTTTGGATTTTCCTGTCTGTAGATATGCCTAAGTTCTATAGTGATTGTATTCGCCTCCTGATACGCTCTACTACTAAAAAAGAAACCCGTTTGATAGTATGATTTCAATAATTGCCATTCATTATCCCTAATCACTGGCGATAATTGTTGTAAATCGCCAATCATCAAAACCTGAACTCCACCAAACACTTTATCACGTGTTCTATAACGACGTAAGGTTTTATCGATGGCGTCCAAAACATCAGCACGCACCATACTGATCTCATCAATAACCAATAAGTCCATTGATTTGATGATGTCAATTTTAGTTTTACTGAATTTCTTATTGAAACCTCCGGAATTACTGAGTTCAGCATCAGGGAGAATGGGACCAAATGGCAATTGAAAGAAGGAGTGAATCGTTACCCCTTTTGCGTTAATAGCGGCAACACCCGTTGGTGCTACAACAACCAAGCGCTTTAAAGAATCTTTTTTTAGATTATGCAGGAAGGTTGTTTTACCAGTCCCCGCTTTTCCTGTCAAGAAAATACTTCGGTTGGTATTATTAACAAAATCCTTGGCTAATTCTAATTCTTTATTGGTATCCATGTCACGGTGTTCTAAACAGATTGGAATTTACGCAAATTCGATAAGATTGCGGCAGAGCGCATCCTTAAATTAAGGAAGAAAGTATCGTTATGATGATTAGGCGAAGATCCGTTCAAACTGGTGGATTGAAAAGTATACAAACAAAAAAATCCCCAACAAATAAATGTTGGGGATTCTCTAAAAAAGGCGATGTCCTACTCTCCCACGAGG
>NZ_CANMTE010000009.1 GCF_947500795.1 uncultured Gelidibacter sp.
TGCTCTTTCTCATAATACTGTCTAAATTAAGATAATTATTCTACTTTTAAACAGTTCGGTTTTAGGGGAAGCTTACATTACGCCCAGTTGAATTATATTTTAAAAAATAAACATGGTACAGCTACTTATAATGTTCTATCATTTATTTTCAAACACGTTTTTTTATTTTTAATGTTAAACTAAATACTATGTTTGAGCTATTTAAAATATTTTATACTTATAAATATCAAGGTCTAAAGGAGTTTATTAAACTTCAACTTGGGCATATTAAGTATATGAAGTTTAAAGATGACACCACAATTACTATTTTTATCCCGCACTACAAACAAACTATCTACTTGCGGCGTTATACGTCCGATCAATCCACTTTTAGACAAATATTTGATGCTAAAGAATATGAAATAGACTATCCCTTTATTCCACGAGTTATTATTGATGCTGGAGCCAACGTGGGTTTGGCAGCCGTGTATTATTCTCAACGTTATCCTAAAGCTAATATATATTCTATAGAGCCTGAACTTTCGAATATTTCGGTATTACAAAAGAATATAAAGTCCTATAACAATGTAATATGTTTGCAAAATGCCTTGCATCATACAGAGAATAAAACTTTGGAAATTTTAGATGAGGGGTTAGGGAAATCGGGATTTATAACTAAATCGGCATCAGAAGTGAAGGAGGCTAAATCTATTGTAGCTTCTGTTAAAACAATTAGTGTTCAGTCTTTGATGAAAAAAGAGCATATAGAAATTATAGATATATTGAAAATTGATATTGAGGGGGCAGAAATATCACTTTTTGAAAAGAACTATGAAAGTTGGTTACCGAAAACACGTTGTTTGATTATAGAATTGCACGATAGGTTTTATCCAGGATGTCAAGATCGCGTTTTTTCTGCCATGAATAAATATAAATTCTCTCATTTTAAAAAAGGTGAAAATTTAGTATTTTTTAATGAGGAATTAATAAATTAGAATGATGCACGCACACCCCAAAATTACGGTGGTCATGCCGGTTTATAATTGTGCTGCCTATGTAGCTGAAGCCATTGATAGTATTCTTGGTCAAACTTATTCTGATTTTGAGTTTATTATTATAGACGATGCTTCTACAGATACTACGCTTTCTATAGTTAAATCTTTTAATGATTCACGAATCCAGATTGTTGAAAAACCCAAAAACACAGGGTTGACTAATAGTTTAAATATAGGGTTGTCCCTGGCAAAAGGGAGGTTTATTGCACGTATGGATGGTGATGACATAAGTTTGCCTAATAGATTTGAACTGCAAGTGGCTTTTATGGAGCACCATACGCAAACAATTGCATGTGGAACTAATTACAGTATCCTGAACACAGGCGAAATCAAAAGTTTACCATTAAGTAATGAGGACACAAAGGCACAGTTATTATATAAGAGTTGTTTTGCGCATCCCACTGTGATGCTTCGAAAGTCCAAGTTAGATCGTCATCATCTTGCTTATTCGCCCGAAAAAGAACCCTCTGAAGATTACGATTTTTGGGTACGGCTTATGCAGTTTGGAGAGTTACGAAATCTACCTGAAGTATTACTAAGGTATAGGGAGCATAAATGTCAAGTGTCGAAGAGCAGGCATCAGATAAAAAAAAGGCATAATTTAGAAATTAAATTGAATGCGTTATCATACATTGACTATAACTGGACTGATCAGGACATCTTCTTATTAAGAAAACTGCTTTTTAGAGAAGAGATTTTAAGTAAGGATGAAATTGCCAAATATCAAGTTTTAAAAAGAAATATCGTTAATTCCAACACATTTTACTCCAAGGAAGGACTTCTAAACTATTTTGATATTATAGAAACAAGGATGCTTAAGGATTATTTTCTTAAAAGAACATTATTTAATTTACAGACCTTTATGGATTATATTAAAATAAACAAGATTTGGGGTTTTAGGTTGCCATTATTAGTTGAAATTAAGTTGTTAGTTAAATCGATTATTAAATACAAAATTTCACTTTGAATTAATTTAGTCCTACAGAGATATATTAATGTAGTATAAAACTGATAATTGGTTTTGTAGTGCATCATGACTAAATCTATTCTTATCTTCGCCTTATGCCAGTTATAAAGACCTCTATATTACCTTCACAACAACAATTTGCTAAAACTAAAGCTAGTCATGAATTACATTTAGAAGCTCTATGCATTTTTGTGGCTACAGGTTTTTTTATGGATGATGACACCCATTTAAAAAACGTGAAATGTCTTTTGCCAGCTCATGAATACACATTGGATTCTCAAGGTTACATAGTGGATAAAAACCAATATTTTAAATGGTATTATGAGCCTAAGAAAGCAAGTTTTGATGAGATACTTGAAGATTATATTGAGCTTTTAACTAAAATAATGAGTGAACAATCTCAAGGAAGACAAATTATACTGCCCTTGTCAGGAGGGCTAGACAGTAGAAGTCAAGCTAAAGTTTTAAAAGATTTAGGAGCAAATGTCCAGTCTTATAGTTATGAATTTAAGGATGGTTACCCAGAAACCAAAATTGCAGAAAAAATAGCACAAAATTGCGGATTTGAATTTACGGCGCTCAAAATACCAAAGGGATATTTATGGAATAAAATTGATGATATTGCAAAGCTAAATGGTTGTTTTTCAGAGTTTACACACCCCAGGCAAATGGCAGTTTTAGAACAGCTTAAGCAATTTAATGGTGTGTTTTCTTTGGGACATTGGGGCGATGTGTTTTTCGACCGTGGAGCCCCAGAAGGTATTGGTCATGCAGATATAGTGCCGATGCTTTTAAAAAAAATGGTAAAACCTAAAGGGATGGAATTAGCCTCCATTTTATGGAATACTTGGGGGTTGGATGGTACCTTTAGCGACTTCCTTATTTCCCGAATTGAGGCCGCTTTGGCCAATATAGCCATAGATAATGTTAGCGCCAAAGTACGTGCATTTAAAACTAGCCAATGGGCACATCGGTGGACAACAACAAACCTCTCTGTTTTTGAGGCAGCCCACCCAATAACTTTACCGTACTACGATGATAGGATGTGTCGATTTATATGCACTATTCCAGAGTCTTATTTGGCTGATAGGAAGTTGCAAATTGCTCATTTACGTCAAGATAAAGTTCTTTCAAATATCACTTGGCAAGCTCAAAGACCCTTTAATTTAAATAATTACTCTTTTAATAGACCTCCTTATAATTTGCCATATAGATTTGTTAATAAGTTACAACGGGAAACTAATCAGATGTTTGGCAGACATTATGTGCAGCGTAATTGGGAACTGCAATTTTTGGGCGATACGAATGACCAAAAGTTGAGAGGTTTTTTGTTTTCCCAAGAGTTAAATGAATTGATACCTGAAAATATTGTCAGGGAATTTTATGATAAGTTTACAAATTTGGATAGGGTTAAATACTCACATCCAATTAGTATGATGCTAACTTTGGCACTTTGGCAAAAACACTTTAATAACTTTAGCTCATGAAGGTTTCTGTTATTATTCCCGTCTACAATGGTGGCAAGTTTATAGAAAAGTCATATTATTCTATCATTAACCAAACTCTTGATGATTTTGAAATTATTTATGTAGATAACAATTCTACAGATGACAGTGTTGAAAAAATCTTGAGATTAATTAATCAAAATCCTAAAGTAAGGCTCTTATACGAATCAAAACAAGGTGCCGCATCAGCAAGAAATATAGGCATTAAAAATGCTTTAGGAACGTACATTTATGTATTTGATGTTGATGATGAAATTTACCCTAATGCATTGAGTAAAATGGTTTCGGTTTTGGAGAAACACCAAAGCATAGAAGCCGTTTTTGGTAAGCTTGTTAAATCCGATGAAGGGATTGATAACACGCTAAAACCAACCGATGAGACCGACAATATAATTTTTAAAGAAAAGCCTTTTTGGGGGTTAACTTGGTTTTATGATTTGAATACGGTCGTAGGGCCACCTGGTTTTCTGTATAGAAGAAACGTATTTGATAAAATTGGATTTTATAATGAAGAATTAATTACAGTTGAAGATACAGCCCTAGATATTAGATTGGGGATGCTCTGTAATATAGCTTTTTTAGATACCTATGTCTATCTATATTTCAAACACCAACAGTCTTCTATCGAAGTTTCTAAACGAGAAGGGACACAGATATTTCACTTATGGTCTAGATTGATAAAATCTGAATTGCAATTGTATTTTGAACAAGAGGTTCCATTAGAATATAAACAACACTTATTTGGCCAATTATTTAGTACTATGGGCAAAATTGTAGGTAGGACTAAGGGATTTAAAAAACGGTTTAATGTCTATTATCAAATACCTTCAGACATACAGCCAATCCATTTGCCCAATATGATTCGTGTTTATTTAATTATTTTAGTTTTTTTTCCTTTTCAGATTTTACTTAAGTTTTATGTATATTACTTCTCTAAGTGGTATGTTAAAAACAATATCCAAAAATATTGACATGAAATTTATCAAACACATTTTAAAAAAAATAATTCTAAATCGTCTTTTTAAAAAGTATGTATTGAATGATGTCATAATAAAAGAAGATATTGAACAAACGATAAAAGTACGTGGCTGTAATGTTAGGCCAGACTCACTTCAAAAACAGTATGAGCATCTCATGATTTATTATCCTGAATTTGTTGTTGTTTTCTTTTGGAGAATAAATCAAAAACCTAAATATTGGACAAAACTTTTTTTTAAAGACTATCATTGTAAACTATTTGGGAGTTCGCAAATTAAAGGAGGCCTAAATTGCTATCACCCTTTTGCGACAGTTATCAATGCGAAATCCATTGGTCAAAATTTCCAATTTAGGAATAGTTTGACAATAGGTAATAAATGCGATGATAATTCAATGCTGCCCGTTATTGGGGATAATGTTACCGTAGGTGCGAATGTGGTTATAATTGGCGGTATAAATATAGGTAATCATGTCACAATCGGAGCTGGGTCGGTAGTTGTTAAAGATGTACCCTCCCATTGTGTGATTGCGGGTAATCCGGCAATGGTAATTAAAACATTGTAGAATATGGGGAAACGCATTCGTATTCTTTACACTATTCCTAATTTTAACACTGCAGGGAGCGGTAAAGTCCTTTATGATTTGGTAAATCATATTGACAAGGATAAGTTTGAAATAGAAATAGCTTGTGAAAATTCTGACGGCTATTTGTTTGAAACGATTGAGAGTCTAGGTGTGCCCATCAGGATTTTTAAAACTAAAACCACTTACAGACCTTATTCATCACTCTTATTTCGGATAGTGACAATTTCTAGGTTTTATCGAACACATCATTATGACATAGTACATTCTTGGCAATGGAGCAGTGATTGGACCGAAGCTTTGGCAGCAAAATTAGCCAGTACCAAATGGATTTATACAAAAAAAGCCATGGGATTTGATAACAAGCACTGGCATATTAAAACGTTTCTTGCAGATTTTATCGTTACCATCAACGACGAGATGCATCATTATTTTCCATGGAAGAGGCGCCAAAGCTTAATTCCGCTTGGAATAGATACTGAATACTATAATCCGAAACAATTTAAAGTTAATAATCGACTAGATGATTCAGAATTCCATATCATAACAGTTGCAAATTTAGTACCTGTAAAAGGGATTGAAATTTTAATAGAAGCTATTCTTATGCTAAATGATACAAATATAAAACTAACCGTTTTGGGTGATAACGATTCTGATTATGGACATATGATGATGGCCTTAATAGAAGATTTAAAGATTCAAGGACAAATTCAATTTTTAGGAAAAAAATTAGATGTGCGTCCGTTTATAGCAGCGTCAGACCTCTACGTAATTCCTACTTTGAATGAAGGCAGAAAGGAAGGGATGCCAATGGCTTTAGTAGAGGCGATGAGCATGGCGACACCCGTATTAGGATCAGATATATCAGGAATCAACTTTGTCTTGAAGGACTTTAAAGAATTACTGTTTCAAGCTGGAAATGCCGAACATTTAGCTGAAAAAATTCAAGGGATTCAGAAAAATAGTGTTGAAAAACGACAAGTTATAGGTGAAAAATTAAGAGTATATTGTGTTTCAAACTTTTCGATTGAATCATTTATAAAAGCTCATGAACGATTATACAGTGAAATTGTTTAAGTAGATTCATTATTGAATTACCAGTTTTAGATATACCTTCAAATTAGTACGAAGATTAGCTTTTTGAATTGGGGTTTAAATGATTGGTATTTAGTTTTTTTGTAAAAGTATTTAAACTAGTAAAATATTTATGTTACATTTTTTATACAATCTATTTTTGGTTAGAAAAAATGTCAAGAAAGAGAACGGTCCACAAAAGTGGTGTTATTGGTACTTGTACAAATTTTTAAAAAGAGCTTTACCATTTTATTATAGGAACCTTTCTAGTAGAAATCTAAAAACAGACTCAACAAGCAACATTATTGTTAGCTTGACTTCGTTTCCAGACAGAATCCCAATGGTATTTATAGCTATTAAAAGCATTATGCTACAAACTTATAAACCACAAAAAGTTGTACTATGGCTGGGAAGTAATAAATTCCCTAATAAAGAAAGGGATTTGCCTGAATCCTTATTGCAGTTAAGAAAAGTAGGGTTAGAGATTTTTTTTGTTGATGACTTAAAACCGCATACCAAATATTATTATGCTTTCAAAAAATACCCGAATAATCTTGTTGTTACCATTGATGACGATTGGATTTATCCAATTTCAATGTTAGAAACAGTGTTAATCCACCATCTAAAAAACCCTAATTGTGTTATTGCGAACCGCGTTCGTGAGATTGGTGTTTCAAATGGCATATTAACGAATTATAGGAGTTGGGATATAAACAAATTGAATCATAGTGAGCCTTCAACCAAATTATTGGCAACAGGAGTAGGAGGGGTGTTGTATCAGCCTTTCCTTTTTGATGAAGCACTATATGATATAACCAAAATTAAGAGGATGGCACTCAATGCTGACGATATATGGTTAAAAGCAAATGAGATGATCAGTCATATTCCTGTCGTTTTTACAAATCGTTATTTTTCATCATTTATAGAAATTCCAAATTCTCAATCCAATAGCTTATATATGTCTAATGTTTTTGAGGCTCAAAATGATATGCAGATTGCAAATACCTTTAGTTTTTTTGGGATTACCGCAAAATCTTTTAACTCATGAAAATAGGTCTCGTTCTGCCAGCCCTACCGGGATATTCTGAGACGTTTTTCAGGAATAAAATTTTAGGATTGCAAAACCACGGAATTAAAGTTGTTTTGTTTGTTAATCATGACAAAAATAGAACTCACTATTTAAATTGTAAGGTTTATCAAGCTCCGAAACTAAATGGCAGCATATTTACTAAAGTTTTCAATGTCATATGGGTGATGATGAGAGCACTGTTTATAACACCTAAAAAAACATATGCTTTATTTCTTTTAAATAAGCAAGACAATTTTTCATTAAAAGAAAATTTCAAGAATATCATCACAAATCAGTTTTTATTATATCAAAAACTGGATTGGATTCATTTTGGTTTTGGGACAATTGCATTAGGCCGTGAAAATGTTGCAAAAGCAATTGGTGCCAAAATGGCTGTAAGTTTTCGGGGCTTTGACATAGGAGTTTACCCCATTAAGTATCCCAATTGTTATAATAAATTATGGACAAAGCTCGATAAAATACATGTAATTTCAGATGACATAAAAGACTTGGTGTATAGCAATGGATTTAATGATGAATGTACAATTTCAAAAATTACTCCAGCAATTGATGTTTCTTTATTTAGTTTAGAGACCCCTGAAAAAGAAGATAATGATACAGTTCAATTACTTACAGTTAGTAGGTTGCATTGGAAAAAAGGTTTAATACATACGTTAGAAGCTCTGTCCACATTTCGAAAATTTGGAATAGCATTTCATTACACCATAATTGGAAGTGGATCAGAAGAAGAATCTATACAACATGCTATATTTCAATTAAATATGATGGACTGTGTAACACTTTTAGGATTACAAACTCACGCTCAGATTAAAGAACAAATGAAATTGGCAGATATTTATATACAATACAGTGTCCATGAAGGCTTTTGTAATGCAGTTTTAGAAGCTCAGTCAATGGGGCTTTTGTGTGTTGTTAGTGATGCTGAAGGACTTCCAGAAAATATACTCCACTTGGAAACAGGATGGGTTGTGCCAAAACGGAGTCCAAAACTTTTAGCAAATACGCTCCATGATATAATACTATTAGATTCGAGCAAAAAAGAGTTAATAAAACGTAATGCCATCAATAGGGTAAAAGAAAAGTTTAATTCCGAACTGCAAATCCAACAGTTTTTAAAATTTTACAACTATTCTATATGAGAGTCACGATTGGTATACCAACATTTAATAGGGAAGATTTATTAAAAATCATGGCCAAGTCACTATATAATTCAGATTTGAGTGCTGAGACATCTATTAGAGTTTATGACGACTGTAGTACCGAGTATGATAAAGAATATTTAAATTCGATATTCCCAACAGCGGCTTCAATAAATGTAAATTCTAACAATTTACGAGCAGATAAAAATATGTATTTTATGTATGCGGATTTCCTGAAAAATGGTGACGACTATTTTTTTAATGCCGATGCAGATTTGATTTTTAATAAGCATTGGTTAAAAAAGGGACTTGAATTAATTCAAAAAACTGATGGAGTATTATCATTATTTAATACAAATGCACATAAATCATATCAACTTATTGATAATCAATTGTGCCTTAAGGAGACCATTGGAGCGGCTGGCACACTTTTTACTCGTGAACAAGTTTTGAATATAATGGTTTATTTTGATTCAATAGAAAAGGTACAGCGATTTGATTGGCAATGGTGCAACTATTTAAAAGTTATTGGTGTGAAAATTAATTGTGTAAATCAAAGTTTGGTTCAACATATTGGATATAAAGGTCAAAACTCCCGGTTGTATTTTGATGTTGGGAAAAATTACCAAATTGAATCTCTAGAGGAAGGCCAAGTAGTTCATGATATTTTTGTCAACAGTATTGACGCTATAAGGATTAAGGAATCTGAAAGGGCGATAAAACTATCACAGTTAAATGCAGAAAGGGCAAATGATTTTTGGTATCATTTTAAGCGTTGCATCATTATAGTTTTAAAAGTAATTACACCTTCCAGTTTATATAATAAATTGAAATCATAAAATATTAAACTCATGATTTTATTATAACTTTTTAAAGAATTAGGTATTTGTAATAAATCTCAAAATGATATTATAAATGAATGTTGTTGAATATCCGAATGTTTAATACAATTCAAAAAAAGATAAATCATAGTTTTTATACCATTAAACCTTTTTTGGAGTGCTCTTTAGTATCTTGCAGCTGCCTATGGTGATGGTTCAGGTGATGAGGTGTTGGCGCTTGGTGGGTGAGGTGTAGAAACAGGGGGTATTTACTTGTGTCCGATACAATTGATTGGAAACGAAATATCGTATGGTAGAGAATATAAGGAATGACATCAGTGGGTAATATTTTAATGGATTTCCCCAAACAATTAAATCAAGAAGGTTTAGATAATTTGTTTTTTTAAAAGCGTAAGTTGTAGATGGAAAAACTAACAATGTTAGGTTTTTTTGCAGCCCAAAATTATAAGCTACAACATGATTTTAATTGAAAATTAAACAAAATAATACTAGTCAGAATTTTGAATTAAATCAATAGGAGGTTGAAAATTTTAATTTTATACACCTACAATAAAGGTTTGTTATCTAGTTTTTTTCAGGAATTATCCATGAAATTATCTTTGGAAGGTTATGATGTTGTCAACTTTTATTTAAAACATAAAACAGAGACGTTTATTCAAGACGGAGTCTCATTTTATGGAAAAAAACGGGGAGGCTATTTTAGGAATTATTTAAATATTTATAAAATAGTAAAACAAACACAGCCTGATATAATAGTGTCAAATTTTAGCTATGTTAATCCAGCTCTTTTATTTGGGAGTATTCTAGGTGTGAAGAAAAATATAGTTTGGTTTCATACTGTATACGGCCATAGTAGACCTAATAAGTTGAAAATTATTATTAAAAAGCGATTCTTAAAATTGGCAGATTTAGTTATTGCTAATTCTGAAATACTTCAAAAAGAAATGCAAGAAGTTTATAACATGCCTAGCCATAAAACTTGTTCAATTGCTTTTTGGACAAATATTTCTAACCATCAATCAAATTCCGATCTTTTATACAGAGAGAGGAAAGAAAATGTTTTATACATAGGTTGTCCAGGTCGTTTAGTTGCTGATAAAAACCACGCTTTGGTAATAAAGGCAATTGCCGCACTAAAGCAAACAACAAATAAAACTCTGCGACTGTACATTGCGGGCAACGGTGTTTTTAAAAATGAATTACAACAGTTGGTAAAAGACTTACATTTAGAGGAAAATGTTGTATTCTTAGGGCTGCTAGATGTGAGCGAAATGATTGCATTTTATAAGGCAATGGATGTGGTTGTGTTGCCAAGTTTTCACGAAGCCTTCGGGCTGGTATTTATAGAAGCCATAGCCTTAGGGACTCCAGTTTTGGTATCCAATGCATTTGGTGCATTAGATTTTATTGATAGGAATAGATTTCCATTGCAACACATGAGTTTTAATCCAGAGTCGGTGCAAGATTTATGTGAAAAATTAGATCCATATGTAACGGGTAACGGTTTAGGGTCCAGTTATTTCAAAACCATGTATGAGGCAACTTTTGAAAAAGATGTTATTTATAATCAAGTGAAAACCGCAATTTTAAATAAAAACATGTCCACATAACTTCTTTAATCAATACGCAAACAAGCTTCACTGAATGCCCTTTATATTTTTAAAATATCTCCAACCTACACATTATTTTCGTTTGCCGACGAGGGCCGCCGAAACCGTGTTTCCTATAGTTGCTTGTTTGCCAGAGGAGGTTGTTAAGCAACTACAATGGGATGAAGGCTACACCTCCCAATTGGCTAGAGATTATGATTTTTCTTGGCAGGCTGTACAAGCAGGGTATAGTGGTGGTGCTGAAACGTACAGCAAATTCGAAGTAGTTTCAATACGAGATAATTATCACTTTATTCGTAAACAATTTCATCCTGCTTGGGTGTTTTATGTTATGTTGATGCGTATTGTAACACTCCATAATCCGATTAAGGAGTTGCGTGCATGGTGGCAAACATCGTCTGTTAACCGATCTGATTTCAATTTAAAACCTATAGTTAATCCCGAATGGCAATCCTATACTTCAAATTTAATAGCCAAACACCCTTTGGTCAGCGTTGTCATTCCTACTTTAAATCGTTATGAGTATTTAAGCAATGTTTTAAAGGATTTTGAAAAACAGGATTATGGGCATTTTGAAATTATAGTGGTAGACCAGTCGGAGCCCTTTCAATCTGATTTTTATAAAAGTTTTAATTTGAACCTTCGGGTCATTCGTCAGGAAGAAAAAGCTTTGTGGTTAGCACGGAATAGAGCCATACAGGAAGCTAATGGTGCGTTCATTGCGCTATCTGAGGATGATGTACGCATCCAACCTGATTGGATGTCGACACATTTGAAAGCGTTGGACTTTTTTAAGGCGCAAGTTTCGGCAGGCGTTTTTTATCCAGAAGGACAAAGCATCCCAAAAGAAAGGTCTTATTTTGCATTGGCAACACAGTTCGCTACAGGCAATGCCATGCTTTATAAATCAGTTTTTGAAAAGGTAGGATTGTTCGATCGGCAATTTGAAAAACAACGGATGGGTGATGGTGAGTTTGGTTTACGCTTATATCTAGCCGGCATTAAAAGTATTTCTAATCCGTATGCGAGTTGTATAGATGTTAAAGCAGGAACCGGTGGGTTAAGAGAAATGGGGAGTTGGGATGCTTTTCGACCATCCTCGTTTTTTGCTCCAAGACCAATCCCTAGCGTCTTGTATTATTTTAGAAAATATTACGGCAATTCGGCGGCCCGTGGGGCATTGCTCCGTACGATACCTTTGTCCATTATGCCGTATCAGTTTAAAAAAAACAAACCACTGTTGTTGATTGGAGTGCTCTTAAGTATCTTGCTGCTGCCTGTGGTATTGATTCAGGTGATGAGGAGTTGGCGCTTGGCGAGTGAAAAGTTGAAGGAGGGGGCGCTGATTGATGTGTTGTGAGTTGTTGAACGGATTGCCACGCTGCGCTCGCAATGACGGTTGGTGGAGCTGCGCTCGCAATGACTGAGATTGCTTCGCTACGCTCGCAATGACTGAGATTGCTTCGCTACGCTCGCAATGACTGATTAAATAATTAAACGCGTTGAAGAAAAAGATACTTATCGTGACTTCAGAATTCCCACCACAGCCTGGAGGGATAGGGAATCATGCGTATCATTTGGCGTTGTATTTATCTAAAAACGATTATGAGGTAACTGTGATTGCGGATCAACGAGGGGTGAAACAAGAGGAGAGTGAGTTTGATGTGTGTCTACCGTTTGTAGTTAATCGAATTGCACTGCGTCATCTACGATTGCGGATGTATGTGCATCGGATTATAAAAACTTATAACGGCTTAAAAGGTTCGGATTTTGTGATTGCCACTGGAAAGTTTGCCTTATGGAATGTCGCTTTTTGTTCACTCTTTTACAAGCGCCCCAAAATGGCCGTTATTCATGGCACCGAAGTGAATTTTAAGTTAACTATTTTAAAAAAAACAATTGACCTATCGTTGAAACGTTTTGAAACTATTGTCGCTGTATCTCATTATACGAAACAATTAGTAGCGCATTTAAAACGAGACGTACACGTAATTCCTAATGGCATTGATATAAGCAAGTGGCAAATTGATAATGTCTCTAAAGTTTCATTGAAGGGTTCTCCTGCGTTAACTACAGTGGGGCGGGTGAGTTCTCGTAAAGGGCAATTACAAGTCATTCGATTGTTGCCAGAATTGAAAAATCAATTTCCTGATATTCATTACCATTGCATTGGAATTCCCACAGAAGCCGAAGCGTTTTTAAGTCAAGCGAAAGTGTTAGGAGTAGACGCCAATGTGACTTTTCATGGCGCTGTAGATGATGCCACTTTAAAAGCATCTCTTTTAGCGACGGATGTGTTTGTAATGCTAAGTACAGAGAGCGAGGCCGGCGATGTGGAAGGTTTTGGAATAGCAATTTTAGAGGCCAACGCTTTAGGAATACCGAGCATCGGTTCTAAGGGGTGCGGGATAGAAGATGCCATCAATGATGGTGTTTCTGGGTTTTTGGTTGATGCTCAGGATGTGGCTGCCGTTAGAACGAGTATTAGTGCAATAATAAATCATCCTCAAAAGTTTAAAACACAAGCAAAACATTGGGTTCAGCAACATAGTTGGGACCATATTATAAAACAGTATCTCATACATTTGCCATGAAAACCTTAACCATAATCTCTCATACAGAACACTATCTGCTTCCTGACGGAAGTGTAGTAGGGTTGGGGTCTACAGTGACAGAAATCAATCATCTTTTACAGATTTTCGATAGCATTACGCATGTCGCCATGTTGCACGATTCACCCGCACCACCCAACGCGATGCCTTATCTTTCTGATCAGATAAAATTTGTAGCATTACCTGCGGTTGGTGGGCGTACTGTGAGAGCTAAATTGGGAATCCTATTTCAATCTCCCAAAGTCATTGCGATAATACGTAAGGCTCTTAGAGAATCCGATTATTTTCAATTTAGGGCTCCTACAGGGATAGGTGTGTTTGTAATACCTTATTTATTAGTTTTCAACCGAAAAAAGGGATGGTTTAAATATGCCGGGAACTGGAAACAAAGTGATGCGCCTCTTGCGTATTCAATTCAAAAATGGCTGTTAGAAAAACAATCACGCCCCGTCACTATTAATGGATTTTGGGAAGATCAACCAAAACACTGTTTAAGTTTTGAAAACCCGTGTTTAACTGAACAAGAAATTTTATCAGGGCAAATGGTAATGGCCTCCAAATCATTTCAGATTCCTTTGGAACTCTGTTTTGTCGGGCGGTTGGAAGCGGCTAAAGGTGTAGATCTAATTATTGCGGCAGTAGAGGAGCTAGAATTAGAGGCAAGACAAAAGATAGGTTTGATTCACTTAGTTGGTTCTGGGCCACAAATAGAAACCTATAAAAAACGTGTGGAGGCCTTAAAATTACCTTTTATAATTCATGGCCATCTCTCTCGAACAGAAGTGCATCAAATTTACATGAAATCTCATGGCATTTTATTGCCATCAGAATCAGAAGGCTTTCCAAAAGTGATTGCCGAGGCCATGAATTATGGCTGTATTCCTATAGTTTCTAATGTGTCTTCCATTAGTCATTATATCAAGGACGGTGAAAACGGTTATATAATGCCAACATTAGATGTTTTATCATTGATGCATTGTCTCACCCAATTACTTACTATGGAAGTTACTGTTTATCAACAAATGAAAAACAATTCCGTGACCTATATAAAGCGCTTTAGTTATGATTATTATAACCAACGTTTACTTCAAGAGGTTTTATAGTGATTCATTATATGGGAATATCCTTAGGCCTTTAAATAAAAAATCATATTTTTAACCTGAAGTAATTCTATGTCATTTAGTTAATGGTGCTTAAAAAACTACGTTGGATTTTAAAACGACATCCTTTTTTGTATATCTGCCGATTCTGGTTGTTGTCCAAAAATTCTAGCATTACTGCTATAGAGCCTATTGCTTACAATACTTTGAATGACAAGGCCACCATTCCTAGTACATTTTTTGAAATTAATGACCTTATTTTTGAGTTAGAAAAACCGAGAACAGATCTCGATTGTGTCAAACACATGGTGTTGTGGTTATACCATCACACCAAAGTAGGTCCTGGACTGAGCACCTCGTCAGATCAAGCTCTTAAAATATTACTTTACGGAAAAGGAGGGGTCTGTAGTGATATTGCACAGGTATTCAATAATTTGTGTGTGATTAACGGCATTCAAGTAAGAGAATGGGGTACCACAAGTGCGCCATTTAATAGAACGAATGGAGGTCATTCGTTTAATGAAATTTTTAGTAAGGAATTGCAAAAATGGATTTTAATTGATGCCTCATGGGGCATGTTGTTTTATAGTGAACAAAGCGAGCCTTTATCCGTGATAGAAGTATATAAGTTATCCAGAAATGGACAAAAGGTGCAACACCGTTCATTTGTAGAAGATGTCATTATTGATAAAGAACAAGTCATGAGAAATTACCTTAATTCAAATATTGTCCCATTTTTGATTTGTAATTATAAGAATACTACTTATGATCGTTTTTTAAAATTTGGAAGGCCTTTTGTGCCTGTTTTTATTATCCATGCTACTGTCCTTTTGTTAGGAAAAAGCTACCATTACAAATTTCCATTAGACGATTATAAAAAAATATTTTCCTAATTATGAACTTATTTACCCTAAGAACATAATGGAAACTAATTTAAAATAATTTGCAACCCTATATAAATTCAACGCCCTATAACATTTTAAATTGAAGACTAATATTACCTATATCAGTGTTGTTGGGTTCCATGTGGCTCTAGGTATTTTAATTTATCTCAACGAGAGTCTTGCTAAACTTTATTTTTTTGCGGCACTATTTTATTTCACTTACCGCATTATAGTGGTTTCAGAAAAAGAAAAAACGTTTGAAGTTTTAAAGGCTTGTGCCTATTTTGTTGGTGCTGAGGTGTTTTTAAGGACAACCAAAGGGGCTGTTTCTTATGAAGCAGGAAAATATATGGTCATCCTTTTTCTATTGATGGGGATGTTTTATAAAGGGCTTTCAGGTAAAGGGTATCCCTATTTTATTTACCTCATGTTTTTGATTCCCTCAATTTTTGTTGCTTCTACGACTTTAAGTTTTGATGCCAATTTTAGAACGAACATTGCTTTTGTGTTGAGTGGACCAGTATGTTTGGGACTATCTGCTCTATTTTGTTATGATAAGAAGGTTAGTTTTAAACAGATGTCACATATATTATTATATATGCTGTTGCCTATAATTGCCCATACTGCATATGTGTATTTGTATGCTCCAGATTTGAAAGAAGTTTTGACGAGTACGGGTTCTAACCGAGCGGCGGCTGGGGGCTTTGGGGCAAATCAAGTTGCAAGTGCCTTAGGGCTCGGGATGTTTCTTGTCGCTATTCGAATTTTAATACATTCACCTTCTCTTATAATTAGGTTGTTAAATGTTGGACTTTTAATAGTAATATCCTACAGAGCTGTTGTTACGTTTAGCAGAGGTGGTGTGATAACAGCCGTATTGTGTATCACAATTTTTTTAATATTTTATTATTTTCAAGCAAAACCTAAGGTTAGAAATCAAGTAGTAGGGATTTTTGTTTTGGTAATAGGTTCATTGGCGCTAGCATGGGCTATCAGTTCTAATCAATCGAGTGGTTTGATAGATAAACGATATGCAAATCAAAATGCTGCAGGAATTAAGAAAGAAGATATAACCACAGGACGAATCGAATTATTTTCGAATGAAATAGAAGGTTTTATCGACAGCCCTTTTTTAGGGATAGGTTCAAGTCGCGCTAAAGATCAACGTATTGAAGACGATGGACAAGAAGTTACTTCTCATAATGAAATAAGCCGGACTTTAGCGGAACACGGAATTTTTGGTGTGGTTATTTTGACTATATTGATTTTTAAACCATTGAATATGAGGGTTAAAAATCTGAAAAATTATTATTTTTACGCACTTTTGGCCTTTTGGTTTGCTACAATAAACCATTCCTCTATGCGTATTGCAGCACCAGCCTTCATATATGGACTCGCCTTATTAAATGTAACCAATGAAAAACGTACTCTACGTAGGAAACCATCTCAAGAACTCACAGAGTAACATTGGTTACAGTGCTGTTTTGGGTCCTTTGCTAGAGCAAAGTGGTTACGCCGTGCGTTATACTTCTAGGAAGACTAATAAAGTGCTCAGACTATTGGAAATGTTATGGACAACATTCAGTACTCGTAAAAAAACGGACATCGTACTTATTGACACTTATAGTACTCAGAATTTTTATTATGCGGTGTTGGTGAGTCGATTATGCAAAATTTTGAAGTTGCCTTATGTTCCGATTCTTCATGGTGGTAATTTGCCACACCGTTTAAAGCACTCCCCAAAATTGTCTAAACAGCTTTTTGAACATGCTTCTGTAAGTGTGTCGCCCTCGTTATATTTAAAAGAACGTTTTGAAGCTTTTGGATTTAGAAACGTGGTTTATATTCCGAATGTCATCACCCTAGAAAACTACGCATACAGTCCAAAAACATTTGATTTTCCGAAATTGTTATGGGTGCGCTCCTTTTCTAAAATTTACAACCCTACATTAGCTATCGAGATACTGCATGAGCTCCGAAAACGTGGTTCTAAGGCTAACCTAACCATGGTCGGACCAGATGCGGATGGAAGTTTAGCTGAGGTAAAAGCATTTGCCGATGCTCTTGATGTTGAGGTTACTTTTACTGGCAAACTTGCAAAGTCTGAGTGGATTGCACTTTCCAAAAACTATAATGTATTTATAAACACCACCAATTACGATAATACCCCGGTGAGTGTTATTGAAGCCATGGCATTGGGACTTCCTGTAGTGTCAACAAATGTGGGAGGGATGCCAAATTTAATCAATAATGGTGTGGATGGAATTTTGGTTCCGCCCGATGATAAAGTAGCAATGGCAGATGCAATTTGTGCGCTTTTTGAGAACCCTTCTCATGCTGCGGCTTTAGCGGTTAACGCAAGACTTAAAGTTGAGCAATTTGATTGGGGAAAGGTTCGGGGGCTTTGGGATGAGGTGTTGAGAATAAAGCAATAAGAATAAAGAATAGAGAATAGAGAAAGGGGAATAACGAATACTGAATTTTGAATAGCGAATACTGAATTCTGAATACTGGATTCTGAATACTGGATTCTGAAGACTGAATACTGAGGACTGAATACTGAGGACTGAATACTGAGGACTGAAAACTGAATACTGAATACCGAATGGTTTTGAATTATTAACGGGAATTTCGAAGTCTTCCCAAAATAAAATTTTTATAAAATTTTAATCTTGTCAAAAGAGAAATTATTAATAATTAGACATTTTTTTATAAATTTCTCTAAATTCTTGCATAATTGTGAAGACTTATTATCTTCGCTTGAAGACTATCCTAACTAATGTCAAAGAAAGCCATCCATTTTCAAGTTTCAGAGCGTAAACTTCTGCTCAGAGGTTTCGATTTGCTGATGGTGCTACTCGGACTTTATGTATTGGGACTCTTTTTTGAGAAGGAATTTTTAGAGATCAGTTGGAATAATCGTACGGCCGTTCTTATCCTTCTTTTTTACATCGCTGTTTTCGGGACCGTATTCGAACTCTATGATCTACAGAAATCGAGCAGATTGGATGTAACCTTTAGGAATGTCGTATTTGCAGTTTCTACCGCTGCCATATTGTATTTTTTAACCCCCATATTAACGCCTTTCTTGCCGGATAAACGCCATCAGATCGTCTATTTTTATCTTACCATTATCTTTTCCATCTTTGCTTGGCGAACCGCTTACACAAAGTTAATTGCTTCGCCGCGATTTTATAAAAAGGTATTGTTGGTGGGCGAAGTGGCGCATTTGGACGATTTCGTGAAAGGGCTCGTTCAGGCAGATCCCAATTATAAGATTGTTGGATTTATCAATTGTCATGGTCCAAAGGAAAATGCTCAGAAATCGAGGACCATACAAGAGTACCCACCCCATGCTTTGATGCAGGTCATTAAAGCGCAGAGTATATCGGAAGTAGTTGTAGCGAGTTACGATTCGGAAACGATAACCACAGAAATTTACAACGATTTGATGCTGCTTTTAGAACGTGGATTTACCATTCGCGAGTATACCCAGGTGTATGAAGAAATTACCTATCGCGTTCCGCTACAGTTTATCGGTAAGGATTTTTATAAGTACTTCCCTTTCAGTCGCAGTAATCAGAATACCTTATACCTCTTTTTTAACCGTCTTTTTGATATCCTGTTTTCAGTGTTTGGCTTGTTTTGTGGGCTATTGATGCTGCCGTTTATTCTCGTCGGCAATCTTTGCGGCAATAAAGGTCCTCTGTTTTACAGACAGGAACGCGTTGGTAAAAACGGAAAAGTTTTTAAGATTATTAAACTGCGCACAATGATTGTCAATGCAGAAGCAAATGGGGCGAAGTGGGCTGAATTTAATGATTCCAGAATCACTAAATTTGGAAGGTTTCTAAGGCGCAGTCGGATTGATGAAATTCCTCAGTTTATAAACATACTCAAGGGCGACATGAGTGTTATTGGTCCGCGCCCTGAACGTCCATGCTTTATTAATGAACTCTCACAATCCATTCCGTTTTATGAAACCCGACATATCGTAAAACCTGGACTCACCGGCTGGGCGCAGGTGAAAACAAGGTACGGTGCCTCTGTTGATGAAAGTCATGTAAAGTTACAGTACGATCTTTTCTACATTAAGCATAGAAGCTTCTTTTTGGATCTCAATATTATGGTGAAGACCTTGAGTACGGTGTTGTATTATAGGGGGCAGTAGGGGAGTTGGGATTTACGATTTACGACCCGCCCGAACGTCCGTTTTCGGTACGGGCGGGTTGATGATTTTTGAAGTTGAAATTGAAGCAGAAATTGAAGTTGAAGCTGAATTTGAAAATGAAACTGAAACCGATTTAAAGTTTATTTGTATAATTATAAGTTGTGATATGTAGTAAGTGTGTTTTCAAGAATTCAGAACGAAATTTCAAACTTACATAAACCCATAAACCCATAAACCCATAAACCCATAAACCCATAAACCCATAAACCCATAAACTCCTCAACTCACACCTCCAACCTCACACCTCCAACCTCCAACCTCACACCTCAAGAAACCCTACTCCTTCTAAACATCGTAATCAGAAACACAAATAGTGCTACGAAAATCGCGATGCGTGCTATATAATCGCCGGCGCGTGTGTAGAACGTGATTTTTTCGTTGGTGGTTAATGTGCCTGCCAAAGCGCCTTGTGTATTATAATCTAGGGAAGACATAATTTCTCCCTTGGCATTAATCAGCGCTGAGATGCCTGTGTTGGCACTTCTAACGATATCTCTACGGGTTTCTATCGCTCGTAAGCGGGCATAACTTAAATGTTGCTTATGACCTTGCGTTTCACCCCACCACGCATCGTTTGTGATGATAGCGAGAACAGTAGCGCCATTTTGGACATAACCGGTTACAAACTCGCCGTACACCGACTCATAACAAATGATGGGCGCGGCAATTAAATTTGGATTGTCAGTAGTAAACACACCCCGCTCGTCTTGTGTGGTTTTCATAGCCAGTGTACCTCCTAAATCAATCATAAAATCGCCAATGAGTGGTTTTATAATTTCTTGATACGGTAAAGTCTCGACGCCAACTACCAATTTCGATTTGTGATACAGTTGCACACTATCACTTTTGTTCAGCATCATCGCTGAATTGTAGTCATCATACCAAATTCCGCTGCTATGGTAATTGGACTGTTCTTTTATTTTCGATTTATCGGTAATGAAATTGATAAAAGAGATTCCTGTTAGCAGGTTCATATTGGGATGTTCCGATATGTATGCATCCAGTTTACTTTTAAAGTACATGTCTTCCAGCTGATTGATTTTGACATTATCTGCAAAAACGGTTTCAGGAGCAACCACTAGATCTGTTTTGGATGTGATTTTATCGTCCGTCAGGGTTAATAGCAAATCTGCTACCGCCTCGTTAGGCACATTATACTTTTCAGAATAGGGGTCGATATTAGGTTGTAAAGCGATAACATTTACTTGTTCACCTTCAATGTTGTAACTGTGATAGATGCCTAAAGAGATTAGAATCGGTAAAAAAATTATGCTTACAACGATAATTCCATCTGTTTGAATCGACTTTACCGATTTTTCAGCGGCATACTTTAAGATTCCTTTGTAGATAAGAATATTCACTATCCAAACCCATAAGGTGCCGCCAAAAGTGCCTGTGTATTCGTACCATTGAATCCACGTAAAGTATTCTGAAAATCCATTGCCTAAATTCAACCATGGCCACGAAAAATCCCATCCTAAGTGTAGTTTTTCAAAGGCCATCCATAAACACATTAAAAACAATAAGCTGATGTTGGTTGTTGCACGCTTCGCAATGCTATGGTATAGCACCATCATAATGGACATCAACATGGAGTTGACCAATATGGCAAAACTAGCACCAAACACGTCCGCATATTGCAGCCAGTTTGTAGTAATATAATTCCAGATGACAAATCCGAAATAACTGTATCCGAATACGGCCAGTTTTTTCCAGCGAATTTCTGAAACCCTGACACGCTGTTCCATCATCAATAATGGGACAAAACCTATAAAAAGCAAGAGAGGAACGCCATAAGTAGGCCAACCTAAAGCTAAGATGAATCCTGAGAGTATGGCTAATAAGAAATTTTTCATTGGGTAAATTTACAAACTAATTGGTTAGGATGGAATATGGAGGATTGGGAATATAGAATAGAGAATAGAGAATAGAGAATAGAGAATAAAGAATTAAGATACAAGTATTAAGAATTAAGAACCAAGAATCAAGAATCAAGAACCAAGAAACTTGAAACATAAAACCTGAAATCAAAAACCTGAAACAAAATTATCTAAACACGCTGAAATCTAATTTTAATGAAAACACGTTAGAGTAGAGGGCAGCACTTTGATCGCCAATATCTGTAAACGCATAGTCGATTTGAATGCCTCGGTATTTGAATCCGACTCCAAAATTAGGCTGAAAGCTTAAATTTTCAGAATTATCAAGTTGGAGTTCATTTTGGAAATTACCCACGCCCGCTCTTAAAAATACCAATTCAGTGTATCCAAATTCGAAACCTAAAGACGGGGTGATGCTTGCAAATGAGGTTGAAAACACATCATTATTTTGCTCAAAACGTACATTAAGATCTAATGCGGTGACTAGGGAATAATCATAGTGAAACACAAACTTTTTAGACATGCCTAGTTGTAATTTCGGAATAGTCAACTCGGTCGATTCAGGAACTTCCTGATTTTGGCCTTCCACAGCATCTTCAATGGCGGCGAGCTTTTCCTTATCGAAAGTCCAAGCGTTAAATGTCGTAGTAATATCTCTTGCCATCACTCCAAATTTCCAATCGTTTTGAGATTGAAACTGAATGCCCGCATCGAGTCCGAATCCCCAGGACGAAGCAAAATCACCAATAATGCGTCGGATGACCTTGGCATTCACGCCATAGCTAAATCCGTCCAACGGAATCTTGCGCGCATAAGAAAAGGTTAGTCCATAATCGGCCGTAGAAAAGAGATTAATCCGATCATAATTAATGTTGCCTTGGTCGTCAAGCAACTGCGTGGTATCTAAAATATCATCTACTCCAAATCGTATCAACGAGATGCCTACCGCACTTCGGTCATCGATTGGCATCGCAAATGCGAGATAATTATAATTGGCAATATTCGCAAAATAACTCGAGTGCATCAACGCTATTTGGTTGTCCTCCAGCTTGGTCAATCCAGCAGGATTCCAATACCCTGAGTTTACATCTGCAGATTGTGACACCACGGCATTACTCATTCCTAAGGCAGCAGCATCTACACCAATATTCATAAATTCATTGGAATATTTACGTGCTTTCTGGCCATAAGCAAGAATTGTCAATAGGAAGACTACAACAAAGGCACGTGTTTTCAATAGCGATAATTTTTACAAAGATGCATATTATTTTTATTCTATATCACTTCAAGGGCACGGCAATGTTGTCGCTAAAAAAGGCATTTACGGTCAAAGAAAAAATTAAATAACGTAGACCGCCATTTTTTTGACGAAATAAGCATTCAATTATGCCTCATAAGCATTTTCTTATAAAAATAGTTTGTTATTTTTACACAAACTTACACCATGGCTATAAAAAGACATCTTCCGAATATCATCACGCTACTCAATCTGTTTTGCGGTAGTATCGCGGTATTATTTGCCGTTCAGAATAATTTTGTTGCCGCAGCACTTTTTGTGTTTTTAGGCATCTTCTTCGACTTTTTTGATGGACTTGTTGCCAGAAAACTGAATGTCCAAAGTCCCTTAGGTCTCCAATTGGATTCCTTAGCGGACATGGTGACCAGCGGATTGGTGCCGGGGATTGTCATGTTCAAGTTACTGACTTTAGCAACCAATAGCAGCACTTTTATGATTGGTGACGAGTGGGGAAGTGCATTGCACTGGGTTTCTATTAGTTTTTCGCCATTAGCATTAATAGGATTGTTTATAACCTTGGCGTCCGCATACCGATTGGCAAAATTCAATTTGGATGAAGATCAGCAGACGACATTTACCGGATTGCCAACACCTGCCAATGCCTTGTTGATTATTTCCCTGCCATTGATTATGGAATTCCAGAACAGCAATGCCATAAATGCTGTTATCTTAAATCCATGGTTTCTGGTGGCCATGACATTTTTAAGCTGTTACTTGCTCAATGCGAACATCAAATTGTTTGCCTTGAAGTTTAAGGATTGGAGTTTTAAAAACAATGCCGTCCGTTATATCTTCATTATTTTATGTGCGATTTTTATCATATTGTTCAAATTTGTTGCCATACCGATCATCATCGTTTTTTACGTCTTATTATCTTTGTTTTCTAAAACTTTAACAAGGTAAGTTTAAACAAACTCGTACTTACACTATAACAAGACGCTATGGCTTCAGGATTTTTTGCATTACTAGATGATATTGGTGCCCTTATGGACGATGTAGCCGCTATGGCTAAAATTTCTACTAAAAAAACTGCCGGAATTTTAGGTGATGATTTGGCTGTAAATGCGGAAAAAGCTTCTGGATTTGTAGCCTCACGAGAAATTCCTGTGCTTTGGGCCATAACAAAAGGCTCCTTTGTAAATAAACTCATTATTTTGCCTGTTGCTTTCTTGCTCAGTGCCTTTTTGCCTGTAGCAGTAACGGTCATCTTGATATTAGGAGGTATTTACTTGGCTTACGAGGGTGCAGAAAAAATTTATGAATATTTGGTTCCACATCACGATGGTGTTGAAGCGGTGCAGACTGAAGGCTTGTCAGAGGCTGATATCCTTGAAATAGAAAAAACCAAAATCAAGTCCGCTATTGTCACTGATTTTATTTTATCTGTAGAAATTGTAATTATCGCTTTGGGGAGTGTTGTTGGTCAATCGCTGCTCATTCAAATTTTAGTGGTGAGTATTGTGGCGCTGATTGCCACTGTAGGTGTTTATGGAATTGTGGCTTTAATTGTCAGAATGGACGATTTTGGATACCGGTTGATCCGCTTAAATGATAAGGATAAGAGTACTTCTGATTTCTTCGGTCACTTATTGGTAAATGCCTTGCCTTGGGTGATTAAAAGCTTAGGTGTGATTGGAACAATAGCCTTAATCTTAGTGGCTGGTGGTATTTTTGCTCATAATTTAGAGTTTTTACACCATTTCTTAGAGTCTTGGCCATCCATCATTAAAGAGTTTGTGATTGGGCTTGCCTTTGGGGCAGTGGCTTTGTTGGTTTTTACGGGGGTAAAGAAGGTGATTGGGGGTTTTAGGAAGTAGGAAGTTTAAAAGTTGAGGAGGTTTAGTGGGGCTAAAGTTTGCTGATTTACCCGGAATAACAGCCTGTTAGGAACTAATATCTTCAGTCTAAAATAGTTTAGTAAGTTTAAAAGTTGAGGAGGTTTAGATGAAAGTTTAGGGAGTTTAAAAGTTTAGGAGGTTTAGGCGTACGTGAGTTGAAAATTTAATCTGCCGAAAGATTCCTATAGCAATGTAAACTGCCACTCTAAAAAAGAATTTTCTTCTTACGTAGCTCGAAATTCTGACCTAAATAGACTTTACGGACCATTTCATCTTCAGCCAATTCTTCTGGCTTTCCTGCTTTTAGAATGTTACCTTCAAACATCAAATAGGTTCTGTCTGTAATCGCCAAGGTTTCCTGAACATTATGGTCGGTAATTAAAATACCGATGTTCTTTTTAGTCAATTGCGCTACAATACGCTGAATATCCTCAACCGCCACAGGGTCAACTCCCGCGAAAGGTTCGTCCAATAGAATAAAGTTAGGGTTCGTGGCTAGTGCGCGTGCAATTTCAGTACGACGACGCTCACCACCCGATAATAAATCGCCTCTACTTTTTCTGATGTGTCCCAATCCGAACTCATCAATCAGAGATTCCATCTTATCAAACTGTTCTTTTTTTGACAATTTCGTCATCTGAAGTACGCTCAGAATGTTGTCTTCAATGCTCAGTTTTCTAAACACTGATGCTTCTTGTGCCAAATAGCCAATACCGTGTTGTGCACGTTTGTACATCGGGAATTTAGTAATTTCCTGATTGTCTAAATGGATCTTTCCGCCATTAGGTTTAATCAAGCCTACAATCATGTAGAAAGAGGTGGTTTTACCCGCTCCATTTGGGCCTAGTAAACCTACAATTTCTCCTTGATTGACTTCTAAAGAGACATTCTTAACCACTTGGCGCCCACCATAGGACTTCATTAAATTTGTTGCACTTAGCTTCATTGACTTTGTTTAATAGAACAAACTTACAATTTTTAATTTTATTGAAACAGCTTAAGATTGTTGTTCCAATGCTTCCCAAAACTCGTAAGCCCTGCGTAAATGCGGTACAACTATCGTACCACCAACTAAAGTGGCAATTCCTAAAGCTTCATTGATTTCCGCTTTGGTAAGTCCGTGTTTGTAGCTGGTTTCTAAATGGTATTTAATGCAGTCATCACAGCGTAATACAGCGGAAGCTACCAAGCCTAAAAGCTCTTTTGTTTTAACATCTAGAGCACCTTCTGCGTAAGCATTAGTGTCTAAATTGAAAATACGCTTGATGATTTTATTGTTGTCATCGGCCAAAATTTTATCATTCATTTTGGAGCGATAATCATTAAATTCTTTGACGATATCAGACATGTTTCTTGGCTTTACGTTTTTGATTTCTAACTACTATAGCCGAAATATAAATACTTACTTGATATAAAATCAGGATTGGAATGGCAACAATCACCTGACTCGCAACATCTGGAGGAGTGATAATAGCCGAAATAATTAGCACGCCCACTAAGGCGAATTTTCTATATTTTTTAAGGATTTCAGGGGTCACCAATCCAACTTTCGTTAAGAAATAAATGATGATTGGCAATTCAAATACAAAACCGGCAGCAATGGATGAGGAGCGTACCAAACTGATATACGAACTGATATCAAATTGGTTGCTAATTTCACTACTGACCGAATAGGTTCCTAAAAAGTTAATCGATAATGGTGTGATGACATAATAGCCAAATAGCACGCCGATAAAGAATAATAGGGAGGAGATGATAATGAATCCGCGTGAACTTTTGCGTTCCTTATCGAGTAGTCCTGGACTTATAAATTTCCATAATTGATAGATGATATAGGGAAAGGCTATAATAAATCCTGCATAAATAGACGTCCAAATATCGGCAGAAAACTGACCACTCATGGTTCTACTTTGAATGGTAAACGGAAATGTTTCTGCGCAAAATGTAGAATCGAAGTTGAAAAATGTTGACAATTGACAGAGGTACTTATAGGTCGGGAAATCCATTCGTTTCGGACCGAAAATAATCACATCAAAAATCCATCGTGAAAAAATGAATGCAACACCACCAGCAATAAATATGCTTAAGGTAATGCGGATTAAGTGCCAACGTAAATCTTCGAGATGATCTAAGAATGACATCTCATTAATGTTCTTTTTCGCCATTATATGATGCCTTCTTTGATGAGGTCATGAATATGCACTACACCAGCATACTTACCTTCGTGTTCTACTAATAGTTGAGAAATTCCATTACTTTCCATAAGTTCCTTGGCGTCTACAGCCATAGCTTCGTCGTCAATGCGCTTAGGATTTGAACTCATAATGTCTTTGGCAGTCAAATGAATAAATTCATCGCTTTTGGTCAACATGCGTCGCAAATCGCCATCTGTAATAATACCCACAATTTTATCGTCTTCAACAACGGCAGTGACGCCTAACATTTTTTCAGAAATTTCAACTATCACTTGTTTCACATTGGTATCCAAACCAACTTGAGGCTTCTGATTCATAGAAGACAAATCGTTGACGCGCATATACAAGCGCTTGCCGAGGGCACCACCTGGGTGGTATTTTGCAAAATCAGTACTTGAGAAACCTCTCAATTCCAAAAGACAGATCGCTAACGCATCACCAATAACCAATTGTGCAGTAGTACTCGTGGTAGGCGCGAGATTATTAGGGCAGGCTTCCTGAGCAACAAAAGCGTTTAAAACATAATCCGCTTGCTGGCCTAAAAAGGAAGTGGTATTCCCAGTAATAGCAATCATTTTATTTTTGGCATTCTTTATTAAAGGCACCAATACTTTGATTTCTGGCGTGTTCCCGCTTTTAGAGATGCAAATAACCACATCATCCTGTAAAATAAGCCCTAAATCGCCGTGAATGGCATCAGCAGCGTGCATAAAAACAGCAGGCGTACCGGTAGAATTTAGTGTGGCGACAATTTTATTGGCGATAATGGCACTTTTTCCGATGCCTGTAATGATGACCCTTCCCTTAGATTTGTAAATGAGTTCTACAGCGTCGGCAAAATCATCAGTTAATAGATTGGCAAGATTCGAAATTGCTGAACTCTCTAAGTCAATGGTTTTTTTAGCAGTACTTAGAATAGAATTTTTAATATTCAAAATTTATTATTTTTCGGTTTGATGCATATAAAGAATATTGTATCTTTAATCCTATGCAAATGTATATAAAATACTAATAGGGATTAATGAACAAAGAAGAAATTGACTTACATGCATCACTAAAAAAATACTTTGGATTTTCTAAATTTAAAGGGCTCCAGGAAAGCGTTATAAAAAGCTTAGTCTCAGGAGATAATACTTTCGTGATCATGCCAACCGGTGGTGGTAAATCTTTATGTTATCAGCTGCCAGCGCTTATTAAAGATGGAACTGCAATTATTGTTTCGCCACTAATTGCACTGATGAAGAACCAGGTGGATGCTATAAGAGCGGTCTCCCAAAATGATGGCATAGCCCATGTTTTAAACTCCTCGTTAAATAAAACCGAAATAAAACAGGTTAAAGAAGATATTACAAACGGTATTACCAAGCTGCTTTATGTGGCACCTGAGTCCTTGACAAAGGAAGAAAATGTACAGTTTTTAAGATCGGTAACCGTATCATTTATGGCGGTAGATGAGGCCCATTGTATTAGTGAATGGGGCCATGATTTTAGACCGGAATACCGAAACCTCAGACATATTATAAAACGTATTGGAGATAATATCCCGATTATTGGCTTAACCGCTACGGCGACGCCTAAAGTGCAGGAGGATATTCTTAAAAGTTTGGACATTACAGATGCCAATACTTTTAAAGCTTCTTTTAATAGGCCAAACCTCTATTATGAGGTGCGACCAAAAACAAAAAATGTAGATTCTGATATTATCCGTTTTGTGAAACAAAATGAAGGCAAGTCGGGCATTATCTATTGTTTGAGTCGCAAGCGTGTTGAAGAATTGGCGCAGGTACTTCAAGTGAATGGTATAAAAGCCGTGCCTTATCACGCAGGATTGGATGCTAAAACCCGAGTGAAACATCAGGATATGTTTTTGATGGAAGATGTGGATGTGGTTGTAGCAACCATTGCTTTCGGGATGGGGATTGATAAACCGGATGTCCGATTTGTAATTCACCATGATATTCCAAAAAGTATCGAAAGTTACTACCAAGAAACAGGACGTGCAGGACGTGATGGTGGCGAAGGCCACTGTTTAGCGTTTTACGCCTATAAGGATATAGAAAAATTAGAAAAATTCATGTCAGGAAAACCTGTTGCAGAACAGGAAATCGGACATGCTCTTTTACAGGAAGTGGTTGCTTTTGCTGAAAGCTCCTTGTCCAGACGTAAATTTATTCTCCATTATTTCGGTGAAGAATTCGACAACGAAACTGGTGAAGGCGGCGATATGGATGACAATGTACGTTATCCAAAGAAACAACACGAAGCGCAGGACGATGTTGTAGTGCTATTAGAAACAGTGGCGCACACCAACGATAAATATAAATCGAAAGATCTGGTGCATGTGATTACGGGCAAATCGAATGCCTTGATTTCTTCGCACAAAACAGATACAATGCCCTTTTTCGGGATTGGTCAGGATAAAGATAAACGTTATTGGATGGCGTTGATTCGTCAAGTATTGGTGGCTGGATTATTGAAAAAGGACATTGAAACCTATGGTGTACTACGATTGACTGAAGCCGGCAAGAACTTCTTGAAATCGCCGGAATCTTTTATGATGTCTGAAGACCATGTGTTTGATGAAACTACTGACGAAAGTATTATTACTGCAGCCAAAGGTGAAGGCGGCGTAGCTGATGAGCGTTTGATGACCATGTTAAAGGACCTCAGAAAGCGCAATGCTAAAAAACTGGGTGTACCTCCGTTTGTTATATTCCAGGATCCTTCTTTGGAAGATATGGCGCTTAAATATCCAATAACCTTAGAAGAGCTGAGTAATGTTCATGGTGTAGGTGACGGTAAAGCTAAAAAATACGGTCAGGATTTTGTTAATTTAATTGCTCAGTATGTTGAGGACAATGATATTATAAGGCCTGACGACTTGGTGGTGAAAAGTACCGGGATGAATTCGGCTTTAAAGCTCTATATCATTCAGAATATAGATCGTAAATTACCTTTGGATGATATCGCATCTGCTAAGGGTATGAGCATGAAAGATTTTATTAAGGAGTTGGAGGCGATTGTCTATTCTGGAACTAAATTAAATATCAATTATTGGATTGATGATATTCTTGATGACGATCAGCAGGAGGAAATCCATGATTATTTTATGGAGTCTGATACCGATAAAATTGACGTTGCCATAAATGAGTTTGATGGTGATTATGATGATGAAGAATTACGTTTATATCGCATTAAATTTATTAGTGAAGTAGCAAATTAATGTTGTTGAATATATTGAAAGATTCCGCCTGTAGCAGTTGCTGTAGGCGGAATTTTTTTATTTGAGGAATTTTTTTAAACTTCTTCCGCAGGTTTTTCTTCGGATTCATTTTCAGCACGAACACCCTGGGTTGACAAACCTTCATCATAACCACCTTCAATAATAGAAAATGTAATGTGATTCTTTTTTGCAATGAGTTCTATGCTTTCGATGGTCGTTTTTGAGATTTTGGAAATGTCGTCTTTGTCTATTTCAAAATCGATGCGTGTGATGCGGCGGTTAGACCCTATCGTAGTTTCAGATTCCAACTCTTCCATATCTGATTTTAGCTCTAGTTTAAAATCGGTCCCGTTCACAATTAAGGTAGCACCTTTAAAGGTTTTAAGCTGTAGTGTGCCAATGGTGATGGTTTTGAAGTAGTGGTAACCTGCCAATTCGCTAAGACCAGCATATAAAACATTGGTTTCTGAAATCGCAAAAGCTACTCCTTCTACATCATTGATAATATCTTGAGTGTAGGTATCTGGTTCTGATGCTTCAGTAGTTTTAGTGTTGCTAAATGCTGTGCGTAGCTTTTTAATGGAAAATTTCATGGTGTTGGGATTCAATTTTGGTAAAACTAACTTTAATAATTGAAAATCCAAAACGCACTAATTTGAAAACCTAAGCCATCACAACATCATTTTCCAGAATGCTTTTATTAGATACGTGTAATTCAACGTAGTTTAAGCGTTTAAATCGTTGGTTCAATTCTGCCAATTCCTCTATTCAATTAATTATCTTTGTGTTAAACTTAATGATCCATGATATTTATAGAGAACGAAGGCAATACCAATCCGAAGTTAAATTTGGCTTTGGAAGAGTATATTTTGCGACATTTCAGTGCAGATAATGATTATTTGTTGTTTTACATAAATGAGCCTTCCATCATTATTGGTCGGAATCAGAACACGTTGGAAGAAATAAATCACAACTATGTGGAGGAGAATAACATTCATATTGTGAGACGTATCTCTGGTGGTGGAGCGGTGTATCATGATTTCGGTAATCTGAACTTTAGTTTTATCACCAATCACGATGTAAAAAGCTTGAATAATTTCAAAAAATTTACAGCGCCCGTCATTAAGGTTTTAAATAATTTAGGATTAAATGCGGAGTTGAAAGGCAGAAACGATATTCAGGTAGATGAAAAGAAAATCTCGGGGACAGCACAATTCTCTACGGGCAAGCGTATGGTGAGTCACGGGACGTTATTGTTGGATACCGATTTGGGTGAAGTGGTAAACGCCCTCAATGTGAAAATGAGTAAAATCCAATCGAAAGGTCATAAATCTGTTAGAAGTCGTGTAGCTAATATTTCCGAATTCTTAAAAGAGCCCTTAGCCATTGAAGATTTCCGTCAATTGGTTTTGGAGGGACTTTATGAAGAAAGTGAACCTTTTGAAACATATCATTTAACCTTGGAAGAATGGAGCGGGGTGCATCAATTAAAAGCGGAAAAATATGATACTTGGGATTGGAATTATGGCCGTTCTCCAAAATTTAACATCCACCGAACCAAACGTTTTCCAGTAGGGGAAATCGACCTCAGGATTTTTGTTGAGAAAGGGTATATAAAAGAGTTTAAGATTTTTGGTGACTTTTTTGGAAAAGAGCCTGTAGAACATTTGGAACAAT
Source organism: uncultured Gelidibacter sp. (assembly GCF_947500795.1). Classification (GTDB taxonomy): domain Bacteria; phylum Bacteroidota; class Bacteroidia; order Flavobacteriales; family Flavobacteriaceae; genus Gelidibacter. Next base: position 31,759 of record NZ_CANMTE010000009.1, read on the forward strand.
TACTTACTGATATACGCTATGATCACAGTACAATTTCCGAAGTATTGAAAGATGTAGATTTAAACGAGTATTTTGGCGACGTTCAAAAAGAAGAAGTCATCGATTTGATATATGGAGAAGATGCGTAAATAAACGTTTGAATTGTACCTAAATGCCAATTTGAAGTAATAAGTTATAGAGGACTATCTACAATCTCCATATAGAGAGAATGTCAGTTTGAGCGCCATTGACAAATAAAAAAATAACAAAAATGTCAGTTTGAGCGCAGTCGAAAACCTTAAATAGACAAAGCGGTTCATCTAAAATCCTTTTATGAAAAAGAAGGTCCGTTTTGATCGCGATCCACTAATAATCATTAGTGTACCAAAAAAATGCCTATTAAAACAAAAATGTCAGTTTGAGCGCAGTCGAAAACCTTAATGTGTTATTAAAGAAATTCATTTGCTATCAAACTGACATGATAAATGGCTTTTATAAAGCCATTTTTTGTGTAACAGAGTTTATTCAACAATAAATTTACCCTGCATCAACGCATAATGCCCAGGGAATGTACACATAAAAATGTAAGTTCCAGGTTCTGGAGCTTCAAACTCTATGGTTTGACTTTCGCCACCACCAAGCATTTTGGTATGCACAATAAACTTGTCTGCCATATCCTTAGGGATATAATCATTGTCAGCAGCAGAAACAGCAGCATTACCTACAGTAGCCACATCGGCATCTTTTGTAAGTAGAGCCCAGTTATGACCCATGACCGCTTTATCCATTTTACCAACATGTTTTAAAGTCAGTTTTACGGTTTGTCCAGCTTTAACACGGATCTCAGTTTTATTGTATTTCATTGCGTCATTACCTTCAATGGTCACAACCGCTACATTAGCGTCAGCAGTTTCAACAGGAGTGGATTTTTGTTCCACTTCTTGACCACCATAGACTTCTGTTGGAGTTTCCTTCTTTTTTTCGCCACAGCTAAACGCTACAGCAGCTAAGCATACTAAGATTAATTTTTTCATATTTACTTAAATTTTAGATTACTACTAAGTTACTACAAAATTAGGGCTATTTTCAGTATTGTAATATGATTAACATCATTTGTTAATTTTAATATTTAACAGCGCGGCATTAATTATTCGGATAAATGATGATTATTGTCAAATAATTCTGAAGGTATTCACTTTAAATGGGAAAACAGTATTGATAAATCATTTTTCCTAATCAATTTGTATCTTTGCAACTTGAAACAAAAACAAAACACAATGCAAGACGGCTTATATGCGAAATTCATCACCAATAAAGGTGAGATTTTGGTGAATTTAGAATACAAAAGAACCCCAGGAACAGTTGGAAATTTTGTGGCTTTAGCGGAAGGAGATTTAGAAAATTCTGCAAAACCACAAGGGAAACCTTATTATAATGGTTTGAAGTTTCACCGTGTGATTCCTGATTTTATGATTCAAGGAGGATGTCCTTTAGGGACAGGAACTGGTGGTCCAGGTTATAAATTTGAAGATGAATTTCATCACGATTTAAGACATGATGGCCCAGGTGTTTTATCTATGGCAAACGCAGGTCCAGGGTCAAATGGAAGTCAATTTTTCATTACCCATATTGCTACTCCATGGTTAGATGATAAACACACTGTATTTGGAAATGTGGTTGAAGGACAGGATGTTGTTGATGCTATTGCTCAAGGTGATGTTATAGAAGCTATAGAAATTGTAAGACAAGGCGAAGAGGCTGAGAATTTCAATGCTGTTGAGGCATTTAGAACTTTTGAAGGCTCAAGAGAACAACGTTTGGCTGAAGCTCGCAAAGCGAATGAAGCTGAGTTAGATAAATTGGCAGCTGGTTTTGAAAGAACAAATAGCGGATTGCGTTACCAAATTCTTCAAAAAGGAAACGGTAAAGCAGCTGAAAAAGGCAAAATGGTTTCTGTACATTATAAAGGCCAATTAGCTGATGGTACTGTATTCGATTCTTCTTATAAGCGTAAACAACCGTTAGACTTTCAAGTAGGTGTTGGTCAGGTTATTGCTGGATGGGATGAAGGTATTTGCTTATTAAATGTAGGTGATAAAGCACGTTTGGTTATTCCTAGTGATTTAGGTTATGGCGCACAAGGTGCAGGTGGCGTTATTCCTCCAAATGCTATTTTGGTATTTGATGTGGAATTGATGGATGTAAAATAATCATCGATATTATATAAAATGAAAAACGCAACTTTTAGGGTTGCGTTTTTTTGTTTAATTTCTTGAAAAGAGAGAATAGAACGGAGAAAAGAGAATAGAGTCGTAGTTCAGATCAGTATCGTATCAACATTCATTTTACATAATTACTACAAATTGAACTTCTCAGTCTTCAGTCTTCAGTCTTCAGTCTTCAGTTTTCAGTTTTCAGTTTTCAGTCTTCAATCTTCAATCTTCAGTCTTCAATCTTCAATCTTCATCCTCACTCCTCACTATACACTTGTCCCCGGTGCGGTTTTAAAGCATCCCGTAATGGTTTCATTTGATCTTCTGGCACCACTAAATAAGCAATGGCGTGGAATTCATTTAGCGCTTCAAATCCCGTCAAGAGATTCTCATAGTTTTCAATTTGAAGAAATTCTTTTAAATGAATAGCGTGGTGTTCTGCTATTTTTATTCCCTCGGGACCTTTAAAATCCCATATTAGTTTGAGTTTACGCATGAGCAACGGAAATTCCTTTTTCCGCAAAGGTCTTAAAATCTTTCATGTATTGCAAAGACTGCTTTTTGAATGTTCTGGGCATGATCCAAATCATTAAGCGCATCATAAAATTTAATGGAACAAATTCGTTGATGCTCGTCCAATGGGTATGGTTTTCAGGAGTAGACTTAAAGTAGTTTTCCTGAATGTTATCCATGCCGTCGGTAGCGTATATGGCATGCCATTCGTGTGGTAAATGTTTATGGGTGATGGTTTCAATAAGGGCCATATGGCGTTTCCCTATTTTATATTGCATCTTCATTTTAGCCCCAAATTCGCCAGGTGTTCCTGACACATGTTCCATTGAGATCAATCCACGTTGCCAATGTTTCAAGTTTTCTAAATTGACAAACTTCTCCATGCAAATGTTTAACGGCTGCTCAATGATGATGTCAAGAGTATATTTCATGACTGACTAAAATTAGTTTTCGAGCAAATATACAATCGATAGTGCAAAGAATGCACGTATGAGAGTTCAATAGTTAAAAAGGGCTGCTCAGTGGTTTGTTTGAGTGAGATAGTTTAGAAATGGAGCAATAATTACCATCATTTGGTTATTCCAGATGTTGTTCAAGGAGAGCGATTGCATACTAAATTGAAATATAAGCCGTTTGAAAAAAGCAACTTGTTTAATAGGCTAATTGTATTATTTTTGCAACCATTGCCAATCTAGATTTATTAAAAAGTTGAGGTTGTTCATTCATAATCGATTAGGAATGCCATATCTTAATTTAACAATATCAAAAAAGCACATGAAATTATATGTCTGTTTAGCGCTGGTTTGGCTTAGTGTCTTCGTAAATGCACAAGTATCTTCAACGGATGTTTTGTTCACAGTTGATGGTGATCCAATTAAAGCGGAAGAATTTATCAGGGTTTATAATAAGAATTTAGACTTGGTAAAGGATGAAGCCCAGAAGGATATCGATGCTTACCTTAATCTTTTCATTAATTATCAATTAAAAATCAAAGAAGCGAAACGTTTAGGTTTGGATAAAGATCCAAGTTACCTAAAGGAGTTTGCTAGCTATAAGGATCCCTTAATTAAAAATTATTTATCCGATTCAAAAGTCACTGAAGCATTAGTGAAAGAAGCATACGATAGAATGGGATACGATATTAAGGCGTCTCACATTTTGATCCGTTTGGATGAAAATGAAACTGATACTTTAAAAGTGTATCAAGATTTAAACGCATTAAGAGATCGTGTGATTAATGAAGGATTTGATAAGGTCAAAGCTGAGGTTCACGATGGCGAAACCATTTTTGCTGAAGAATTAGGATATTTCTCAGCCTTTAAAATGGTCTATGAATTTGAATCTGCTGCCTATAATACCAAGGTGGGCGCTATTTCAAAACCATTTAGAACGCAGTTTGGGTATCATATTGTAAAAGTTGAGGATAAACGTCCTTCATTAGGAGAGGTTACTGTAGCCCATATTATGGTGATGAACGCGGAAAATGATTCGTTAGCTGATCCTAAAACGCGAATCAATGAGATTTATAAGAAAATCAATCAAGGTGAAAACTTCGAGTCTTTAGCCAAGCAGTTTTCTGATGATAAAAGTTCAGCAAGTAGAGGTGGCGAATTAGCGCCATTTACCGGTGGACAATTGAATGCTCCGGAATTCGAATCTGTAGCTTTCGGATTAAAATCGGTAGGAGAGATTTCAAAACCATTTCAAACAAATTACGGTTGGCACATTGTAAAATTGTTGGACAAAAAAGGAATTCCGACTTATGAGGACGCTAAATCTGAAATTGAAAATAAAATAAAGCGCGACTCACGTTCTAAACTTATCAATACGACGTTGGCTAATGATTTACGTGCAAAATATCAAATAACCATCAATCCGAAGGCTAAAGCGTATTTTGAGTCTCTTCTGAATCCTACATTTTTCAATAGAGCATGGGAATTACCTGAGAATTTTAAAAAGGATCAGACCTTGCTTACCATAGAAAAAGACACCCTTACATATGAGGCCTTTGGCGATCGGTTAATGCGTGTACAACAAATGTATGTGGGCAAGACATTGCCGTTTAAATCTGTGATTGAAAAGGAATACAGCGAATTTGAAGAAGACGCCATTTTGGAATATCATAAAGAGCATTTAGAGTTTGAAAATGAGGAATTTGGATCTATACTTAGAGAATATAGAGACGGCTTATTGCTATTTGACCTTATGGAAAAAGAAGTTTGGAATGCTGCAGCAGTAGATACTTTGGGGCTGGAAAACTATTATAATACACATAAGGATGCTTATTTTTGGGATGATCGGTTAGATGTGGTCATTGCTACTTCGGCGAATGAAAAGGATATCAAGAAAGTTGAAAAACTGTTACAAAAAGGAAAGTCACTTGAAGTTATTAGTAAGGAATTGAATACCGATTCCGAGCAAAAAGTTATCTTTACCGAAGGTATTAAACCTATCGATTATCAAGGTTTTCCAAGTGATGAGGTTTTGAAAAAAGGACTTTCAAAAGTTTATTTTTATAATGATGCCTACCATATTATTGATGTGAAAGCGGTGCTTCCAAAAACAAATAAAACCTTTAAAGAGGCAAAAGGGAAGGTGATCAGTGATTATCAAAATGTGTTGGAAGAAAATTGGTTGAACGAACTTAACAAGCGTTATAATGTGAGCGTGAATGCCGAAGTTTTACAAAAAGTAAAATCGCAAATTAACATGTCAAACTAAATATACAAATTGATTAAACACACTGTTTTAGTAGTATTAGCAAGTTGTTTTCTTGTCTCCTGTGATTTTTTTAGGCAGTCAGATGACAGAACACCTATTGCGAGAGTTGGCGAATTTTATCTTTATGAAGATGATGTAAAGGATTTGGTTGTAGAAGGCACATCCGTTGAAGACAGCACGCTTTTAGTCAATGGTTATATAACACGTTGGGCAACGCAACTCTTATTGGTTGATGGTGCCAAAAGAAACTTACCTGAAGATATACAAGATGATTTTGATAAATTGGTCAATCAGTATCGAAATGATCTCTTTACCAAAGCCTATGTTGAAGCCTTGGTGAAACGTAATATAGACACTGCGGTTACGATATCTGAAGCCCAAAGATTCTATGAAAACAACAAGGAATCCTTTAAACTTAATGAAGAATTGATAAAGTTGCGTTATATCAATATACTTCAGAATGCCATAAATAAGGATGAAATAGAAAAGCGATTCAAAAGATTTAATGACAAAGACAAGCGCTACCTCGATTCGCTACACGTTCAATTTAAATCGTATTCCTTGAATGATTCGGTGTGGATTAAGGCTGCGCAGGTGGTTCAAAAAATCCCAGTAGTAAACGCTGAAAACAAAAAAGAACTGTTAAAAAAATCTAATTTTATACAACTCAAAGACTCAATAGGACTATATTTGATCCAAATTAATGAGGTCTTAAAACAAAATGATTATGCACCTTTGGAATATGTTAAACCAACAGTAAATCAAATCATAATCAACCGTAGAAAACTAGAACTCATCAAGCAATTTGAAAAAGATATTACAAGAGATGCCATTAAAAACAATCAATTTGAAATTTATAACTAAACTGAGGTTCGCCTTAACATTCGCTGTCCTATTATCTTATACATTTAGTACTGCACAAGAAGTCATTGAAGACGCCATTGTAAAAACGGAAGTCGTTAAGGACACATCAACTCAAAAACGTGTGAAAATTGATGGGGTAGTGGCTGTCGTTGGAGATTATATCGTATTAGATTCTGATCTCGATAAGCAATTTGCACAGTTGGAAGCTTCAGGTGTTTCAAAATCAGATTTACCTACCCGTTGCCAATTATTCGGAAAGTTGTTGGAGGATAAATTGTATGCGCATCACGCCATTCAAGATAGTATTGTAGTTAATGATTTGGAAGTTCGTTCTCAAATTGATCAACAGTTCAATTATATTTTAGAGCAGATGGATGGCAATCTTGATAAGATGCTGAAGTTCTATAATAAAGATACAGAGAAGAGTCTGCGCGACGAGATGTTCGAAATTAATAAAAGTCAGCAGCTTGCGGCGCGTATGAAAGAAAAAATTGTTGATGATATTGAGGTCACTCCAGAAGAAGTGAGACAATATTTTAATGAGATTCCTAAAGCTGAACGCCCATTCTTTGGAACTGAGTTAAAGGTAGCTCAAATTGTGGTTATCCCTAAAATTGGCCAAGAAGAGAAACAAAAAGTTATTGACCGATTAAAAGAATTTAAAGCCGATGTTGTTGAGCGTGGCGCAAGTTTTACCTCTAAAGTAGTATTGTATACAGATGATGTTGCTTCTCGTAAAACAGGAGGTTTATATACGTTGAACAGAAAGCGTCCACAAATGGTTAAGGAGTTTAGAGATGTTGCATTCTCTATGCAGGAAGGTGAGATTTCGGAGCCTTTTGAAACCGATTTTGGATACCATATCATTTATTTGGAAAAAATTAGAGGTCAGGAATATGATGTACGTCACATTTTATTGCGTCCTGAAGTCACTCAAAAAGCAATCAAAGAAGCTAAGGAAAAGATTGATTTGGTTAGAAAGCGTATTACCGATGGTGAAATTACGTTTGCGCAAGCAGCGAGAGAATTTAGTGATGAAGAAGAAACTCGTAATGATGGCGGACAGTTGATCAATCCAAGAACTCAAGATTATAGCTTTGAATTGACAAAGATGGATCCGGAATTATATACTCAAATTCAGAGTCTAAAAGATAATGAAATTACTCAAGTACTTCAAGATGAAGACCGTGTTAATCCTATCAAATTTAAGATTATGACCGTTACGGATCGTATTGATGAACATGAGGCTGATTTCGCAAAAGATTATCTTAAGATCAAAAATTTAACAGAACAGGATAAACAGTTTAAAGCCATTGAAAAGTGGGTGAATGAGAAAATCATGGATACCTATATCAACATTAATGGCGATTATAGAGATTGTGATTTTAACAGTAACTGGTTAAAAAAGGAATAATAATATGTCAGATGTTGCTGCCGTAGAACAATTTGTCAAAAAATATAAAGCCTTAAAAAGTGAAGTAGCCAAAGTAATTGTAGGGCAGGATGAGGTGGTCAACCAAATCTTGATTTCTATTTTTTCTGGCGGACATGCTCTTTTAATAGGCGTTCCCGGCCTAGCAAAAACATTAATGGTCAATACTATTGCGCAGGCTTTAGGTCTTGACTTTAAACGTATTCAGTTTACACCAGATTTAATGCCAAGTGATATTCTTGGTAGTGAAATTTTGGATGAAAATCGCCATTTCAAATTCATAAAAGGTCCTATTTTCGGCAATATTATACTTGCCGATGAGATTAATAGAACACCTCCAAAAACCCAAGCAGCATTATTGGAAGCCATGCAAGAGCGTGCGGTAACCGTTGCGGGACATCATTATCAGCTTAGCTTACCATATTTTGTATTGGCTACTCAAAATCCGATTGAGCAGGAGGGAACGTACCCGTTGCCAGAAGCGCAGTTGGATCGTTTTATGTTTGCCATTACCTTGGCGTATCCTTCGTTTGCAGAAGAAGTGCAAGTGGTTAAATCGACTACTACAGATATTAAGACCACGGTCAATCCATTATTTACAGCCCAGGAAATCACCAATTTTCAAAATTTAATCCGTCGTATTCCGGTTGCCGATAATGTGATTGAATATGCGGTAACTATGGTTGGTAAAACACGGCCTAAAGAAGCTACTGCTTCTAATTTGGTGAAAGAGTTTGTCGATTGGGGAGCAGGCCCAAGAGCATCTCAAAACTTAATTTTGGCGGCCAAAACACATGCAGCTATACGCGGTAAATTTTCGCCAGATATAGAAGATGTTCAAGCTGTTGCGAATGGCATTCTTCGTCACCGAATTATCAAAAACTACAAAGCGGAAGCCGAAGGTATTACAGACGAGCAGATTATTGAGAGTTTGTTTTAGGTGCTTTTAGTTGTTTTAATTTTATAATCTATCATTTTGATTTGAGTTTATAAGGTCAACTGTACTCAAAATAACATCGCTGTTGAATTCGAAAGTTGTTTTCTTACCCTTGTAAATTAATAATTTAGGATTTTCTCTACATTAATTTTGCAAAAAGGCTGATTATATGCTTAATAAATCATCATTTACTGAATTATGTGCAATGCTTTTTTGATTTCTCTACTTATTTTTAAAAGTCCTTGAAATTTTGTAAATTTGCACACCTCGAGACCTCGAGCACTAAATAAACAACAACCTTAAAATATACTCTATGGCATTTGATATTGACATGATTAAAAAAGTTTACAAAACTATGCCTGAACGTGTGGATAAAGCGCGTCAAATAGTTGGTAAACCTTTAACATTATCTGAAAAGATTTTATACACCCACCTTTGGGATGGAGAACCAACTAAAGCATTTACTAGAGGTAAAGATTATGTAGACTTTGCACCAGACAGAATTGCATGTCAAGATGCTACGGCCCAAATGGCATTGTTGCAGTTTATGCAAGCTGGCAAAGCTAAAGTTGCGGTGCCTACAACGGTACACTGTGATCACTTGATTCAAGCTAAACAAGGTGCTGCACCAGATTTAAAGCGTGCGAATGAAACAAGTAGTGAGGTTTTTGACTTTTTAGCATCAGTATCTAATAAATATGGTATCGGTTTCTGGAAACCAGGAGCAGGTATTATTCACCAAGTAGTTTTAGAAAATTATGCGTTCCCTGGCGGAATGATGATTGGTACCGATTCGCACACTGTGAACGCAGGTGGATTAGGAATGGTAGCAATTGGTGTTGGTGGTGCAGATGCTGTTGATGTGATGGCAGGAATGGCTTGGGAATTGAAATTCCCTAAGCTTATCGGTGTCAAATTAACAGGAAGTCTTAACGGATGGACTGCATCTAAGGATGTGATCTTAAAAGTGGCTGGTATCTTAACTGTAAAAGGTGGTACTGGTGCGATCGTAGAATATTTTGGCCCAGGTGCTAAAAATCTATCTTGTACAGGGAAAGGAACCATTTGTAATATGGGTGCTGAAATTGGAGCAACGACTTCAACTTTTGGCTATGACGATTCTATGGAGCGTTTCTTAAGAGCTACTGACCGTTCTGAGATTGCTGATGAAGCTAACAAAATCCGTGAATATCTTACTGGAGATCCTGAAGTTTACGAAAATCCAGAACAATATTTTGACCAAGTTATTGAAATTGATTTAGGTACCTTACGTCCACACTTAAATGGACCTTTTACGCCAGATTTAGCTACTCCAGTTGGGGAACTTGGTAAACTTGCAAGAGAAAAAGGATGGCCAATTAAAGTAGATTGGGGATTGATCGGATCTTGTACCAACTCGTCTTATGAAGATTTAACGCGTGCTGCTTCTATTGCGAAACAGGCGGTAGATAAAAAGATTATCGCTAAATCAGACTTTGGTATCAACCCAGGTTCTGAGCAAATCCGTTATACAGCGGAACGCGACGGTATCTTGAAAGTTTTTGAAGATTTAAATGCTACTATTTTCACTAATGCTTGTGGACCATGTATCGGTCAGTGGGATAGAAGTGATTTGAAAGGTGAAGAAAAAAATACAATTGTACACTCGTTTAACCGTAACTTCTCAAAACGTGCTGACGGAAACCCAAATACCCATGCCTTTGTAGGTTCTCCAGAAATGGTTGCTGCAATTGCAATTTCAGGTCGTTTGGATTTTGATCCGATGAATGATACACTAATCAATGAAGATGGTGAAGAAGTGAAATTGGATGCACCACAAGGTATTGAATTACCTCCAAGAGGTTTTGATGTTGAAGATGCAGGTTATGTTGAGCCAGTTGAAGATGGAAGTAAAGTAGATGTATCTGTAAGTCCAACTTCTGAACGTTTACAATTATTGACACCATTTGAGCCAATAGGAAATTCTATTAAAGGAGCTAAACTATTAATTAAGGCATTTGGTAAATGTACAACTGACCATATTTCTATGGCGGGACCTTGGTTGCGTTACAGAGGACATTTAGATAATATTTCTAACAATATGCTTATCGGAGCGGTTAACGCTTTCGGTATGAAAACCAACTTCGTTAAAAATCAATTGACAGGTGAGTACGGTGGTGTTCCTGACGTTGCTAGAGATTACAAAGCTAAAGGCATCTATTCTATAGTTGTGGGAGATCATAACTACGGTGAAGGTTCTTCTCGTGAGCACGCGGCAATGGAGCCAAGACATTTAGGTGTTGCGGCAGTATTGGTAAAATCGTTTGCTCGTATCCACGAAACAAACCTTAAGAAACAAGGGATGTTAGGATTGACCTTCGCTAATGAAAGTGATTATGATTTAATTCAAGAAGATGATACTATCAATTTCTTAGATTTAGATCAATTCTCTCCAGAGAAGCCTCTAACATTAGAGTTTGTACATGCTGATGGCACAAAAGATATCATCGTTGCAAATCATACTTATAACCAGTCTCAAATTGATTGGTATAATGAAGGATCTGCTTTAAACTTGATTAAAAAAGAGAATGCGTCTTAATTTGAGACCATAAATAATTTCTAAAAAACTCCCGATAGCTATCGGGAGTTTTTTTATTTTAAGCCTATGAAAATTTCAAAAAGTCAGCGTAACAATATTATTTTTTTGGGTATCATTTTGATCATGATCATTCCGCAAACGCGACAACCTATTCAAGTGTTCTTGCAAAAAGGTTTGGCCATGTTCAGTCCGTCTATTGTGGATGAAGAAGACCGCATCACTTTAACGGATTACAATTGGCAATTGGTAGATGAAAACGGTTTGCGCTACGATTTTAATGAGGCCAAAGGGAAAGTGGTTTTTATCAACTTTTGGGCAACCTGGTGTCCGCCCTGTATTGCTGAAATGCCAAGTATGGAAGAACTCTATCAAGACTATAAAGACGAGGTAGTATTTCTTTTCGTGTCAACCGAACAGCAAGAAGTCATTTCAAAATTTAAGCAGAAAAATGCCTACGACTTTGTAGTACATGCTTCAATTACGGCCAATCCAGCACAATTGGAAACTTCAGCCATTCCGAGAACCTTCGTTATCGATCAACAAGGACATATTCTAATTGATAAAACGGGTGCTGCAGACTGGAATAGTAAAAAAGTTAGAGGTTTATTGGATGAACTTTTAAAATTTGAATAGCACTTTAAAGAAAGCCTTGATAAACGCCATTGAAAATAAAGATTTCATAATGGCGAGATCTTCTGAAAATGAGGTTTCTTCATCTAAGAACCGAAACATGGTTTGAATGGTGTTTTTTGAATAAAACCGTTCAAAAATCCATACGCCTTTTTCGTTTTCATCATGAAGTACTTTTAGAAATATCTTGTCGTAAAATTTATATTTCCTTTTGAATAGTTTGTGCGATGGAGCATTGCCAGCTTTAATGTTTGCAATCAGCTTGACGACGTTTTTTTCGGTATGCTTAAAGGAATAACCCGTAGAGCCCTTAACCCAACCGCCACCGGTGCCAATTTTGGTGACGTTTTTTGTGTGATGCTTCCAAAAGGGGAAATCCGTCATCGGGATATTGCCCACTTCAGTTTCGATTATTCTGAAGCTTTCAATTTTATGTTTTTCTAAAAGATAACGTTTTATAGCCGCTTCATAGACTTCCGGTGCTACAGTAAACGGCGTGAAAAAGGTATATTCCACAAGCGCTTTTGTTTCAGAAAACGGCAGTACATAAATAAAACTTGTCGAGTCTTTGTATTGAAATCTGTAATCCATCATCGTAAAAGCTTCCGGATTGAAACGCGGTGTATCGGTTTCAATAATCCAACCTTTAAAATGTTGGTGTATTAGCGTATGTGAAGCATTTGCTGCATAAAATTCTTTCGGGACTCTACTGTCAAAAATATGAGTTGCATCATAGGTCTGTTTATTTCCTTTAACTTGAGAAGTTGGGCCTTCTTGAATTTCTTCTACCGTATCTACTATAAATTTAATATTGGGATGACTTAATAGTCGGGTTTTTGCAGCCTCATAAAATTCTAGCGATCTTATGGTTTTGTAATTGTAGTCTTGAAGTGGAATTTCTAAAGATATTTCAGGCGATTCAAATTTTGCAGTGTGCCAAGTCTTTTCAACAATTGAATCCCATTTGCCAGCACTTATTTCCCAAAAACTCCAGGTTTTATCGTTAATGTCTTTTAGGAAGGGATCAATGAGTCCAATGGTGTGGGATTTGAAAAACGGGTCTTTGGCCAGTTCTAGGGCCAATTGCAAGCCGGCAAGACCATTTCCTATGATAATGTAATCAAAAGACGTCCTGTCTTGCATCATGATAACCGACCTAAACTGTTTATTTTTTGAAGTATTTAAATGGAACTACCAACATCCCGAAGCATTCCCCATCTTCTTTACCTAAATGTTTATGGTGCATTTTATGCGCACGTCTCACGCCTTTGGCGTACCAATTATTAGCGTTTCTAAAGATTTTAAAGCGTTGGTGGATAAAGATGTCGTGCACCGTAAAATAAGCAATGCCGTAGGCTAAAATGCCCAATGCTAATGGCAGGCAATACCAAAGGTCTTCATAGCTCCATAAGTAGAAACAGGTCATGCTGATCACCGCATAGAATATAAAAAAAGCATCATTACGCTCAAACCAACTTTTATGATCTTTATGGTGATGGTCCTTATGAAGGCTCCATAAAAAGCCGTGCATGATGTACTTATGCGTAAACCACGCATTAAATTCCATAATGGCAAACGTGCCAAAAAATATCAGTATCCAAAGAAAAATTTGCATGTCTAAACTTACATTAAATTGAGTTGATATTTGACGTAACTTCGGGTTAAAAGTTCAAACTTTTTGTAGTTTGGCACCCTGATTCTGGTCGATTTAATATCTAACGCAGGTGTATTCTTTAGTTTCTTGAGAAGTTGGTTGTAATATCTATAAGCCATAAATACACCAAATTTGGCTTCAATTGGCAATTCCTTAATGCCTTTTAATCCCAAGGCAAAATCATGTTCAATATCATCGATGATGGCTTTTTTAGATGCTTCATCCAAATGGTTCAAATTGGTGTTCGGAAAATACGTGCGACTTAAATCTTCATAATCGGCTTTTAAATCCCGCAGAAAGTTGACTTTCTGGAAGGCGGAGCCCAAACTCATCGCACTTTCCTTTAAGGTCTCGTACTTATTTTGATCGCCTTTTACAAAAACCTTTAAACACATTAAACCCACCACGTCAGCCGAACCGTAGATGTACATCTTATAATCAGCCTCGGTGAGGTAATCGCTTTTGTGCAAATCTAAGCGCATACTTTTCATAAAGGCGTCCACAAGATGCTTGTCTAGGCTGTATTTATGAAAGGTTTCTTGAAAAGAATTAAGAATCGGGTTTAAACTTATTTTTTGTGTAAGTGCCATTTCTAAGTCTTCTTCAAAACGGTCAAAAAGCATTTGTTTGTCATAATCGTGGAAAGAATCGACAATCTCGTCTGCAAAACGCACAAAGCCATAGATATTGTAGATATCCTGACGGATGCTATTGGCCAGCATTTTGGTGGCAAGCGAAAAAGATGTGCTGTAAGAGTTGGTCACGGCCTTACTACATCGATGTGAAACGGTATCAAATAGCTGTTTCATAATTTTTGAGGGTATGATGTTTCTTAATAAGCTCTGAAACCAATTTTCCAGAAATAAGTGATGGTGGCACTCCGGGTCCTGGTACGGTTAACTGTCCTGTAAAATACAGGTTATTTACTTTTTTACTTTTCAATTTAGGTCTTAAAAAGGCTGTTTGCAATAGTGTATTTGCCATTCCGTAGGCGTTGCCCTTGTAAGAATTATAATCTTTAATAAAGTCATTTACGCAAAACGACTCTTTAAATATAATATTTTTTTGAACACTTTGGGAGGTTAAGTTCTCAAACCGTGAGATAATCTTGTCAAAATAAAGGGCTCTCAATTCAGGAGTATCTTCCAATCCTGGAGCCAGCGGAATTAAAAAGATTCCCGCTTCCTGACCTTCAGGAGCCACACTTTGGTCAGTTAAGGATGGGAAACTTGCGTAAAATAACGGGTCTTTAGGCCATTGTGGCGTGTCATATATTTCTTTGGCGTGGACTTCAAAATCGACGTCAAAAAATAGCGTATGGTGGTTAACGTTAATTAATTTCTTATCAAAGCCCACATAAAATAGGAGCGAAGAGGGCGCAAACACCTTCTTTTCCCAATACGTTTCAGAATATTGGCGATAAGAGGGCTCTAATAATGTTTCGGTGTGATGGTAATCGGCACCACTTAAGACAATATCAAATGGAAGTTTTTTGCCATTTGCGGTGATGCTCGTCACGTTGGCATCAGACACACTAACCTTATCGACAGATTGTTCTGTTTTGATTGTAACGCCTAGGCTTAGTGCTAATCGCTCTATTGCTAAAATAACTTGATACATTCCTTTTTTAGGATGAAAGGTGCCAATTCCGAAATCAGCATAATTCATAAAACTGTAAAAGGATGGTGTATTATCAGGTTTAGCACCTAAAAAGAGGACAGGAAATTCTAAAATTTTGGCCAAGCGCTCATTTTTGAACTCTTTACGCACATCTTTTTTGATCGTACTAAAAAACTGATCTAATTTTTTGATTGTCACCGGCGTCATCAATTCAAAAGGCGTCACTCCCGGTCTGTATACTAAATCTTTAATGGCAACCTCATAATTGTGTTGCGCGTTGGCAATAAATTTTCTGAGTTTTTGGGAGCTTCCCGGTTCTTCCTGTTCAAAAGTTTCGCAGATTTTCTCTAAAGTATCTTCAATGGTGATGTAATCGTCTTTCCCGAAATACACGCTATAGGCTGGATTTAACTTTTCAAGCTGATAGTAATCAGACGGTAGTTTACCAAAATCGGCAAAAAAGCGTTCAAACACATCAGGCATCCAATACCAGGTTGGACCAATATCAAAGGTAAATCCGTCTTTTTTTAGTTGTCGGGCGCGACCTCCAATAGTTTTATTCTTTTCAAAAATAGTCACGTTGTAGCCGTCTTTCGCAAGATAGCAGGCTGCGGATAGTGCAGAGAAACCAGAACCAATTATAGCAATACGTTTTTTCATTGTTTAACAAATATACTTAAAAGTTAAACAAAAAACAATTTTGATACTCTAAATCGCTGCTATTAAACTGTCAATTGTTTTAAAGGTTGTAATTGATTTTGGTAAGGATTGGCTGTCAATGTGTTGTGTCATCTGACCAAGTACCCATAAATTATTGCTAGTGCCTTTTAGTAGATTTGATTCGAACTCTGCAAAATAGTTTGAGAGTTCTTCCTTTTCAGGCTTAATTGTAAAGTAGGAAATAAAAGTGATCTCCTTAAAATAAGGCAAAACGTCAGTTAAACTGGTGATGGGAACGCTAGAGCCTAGAAAAATGGCGCGATGGCCTTTCGCTACTAATTCGTAATTGACAAACATCAATCCTATTTCATGAATTTCATTATCGGGAAGAAACAATACAAAGGCATTCTTGTGTTCTATTTTATTTTGCGATTGTAAAAGTTCTGTATTAATCAAGATTTTTTGTCGAATCAGTGACGATATAAAATGTTCATGCGCCGGAGTGATGGTGTCTGTTTGCCATAGCGTGCCAATTTCCGAGAGTAAGGGCAAGAACAATTCATAAAACACCTCGGAAAATGATTTTGTCTTTATCAGCGCGTTATAGGTTTCATAGAACAGCTCCTGATCAAAATCTAACATGGCCAACTTGAACGTATTGATGGCATGATTCTGAAGATGTCCTTTGCCAACCAATTCCCTCACTTGGTGGTGAATGTCTTCAGTAGATAACGATGCTATTTTCGAAATTTTATGACCGTTATTGTTGAGGAAACTGATGTTCAACAACTTCTTAAGATGGCTTAAATTGTAGTAGCGGATATTCGTTTCTGTACGCTCAGGTTCGAGCAACTGATACCTTTTTTCCCAGATTCTGATAGTATGTGCCTTTATTCCCGTAAGATGTTCAAGATCTTTTATACTGAATATGGTCTTAATATTGTTCATTCTTTTATCGAAAATATGAAACAAAATTACGTTAAAATATCACATGATGTTTAATTATGTGGTTTTTATAAAATTGAAGGCAAAAAGAATAGTGAAAAAGAATAGAAATCAATCTAACTTGTAGGAAATAAGTTGCTATAAAGTGCGCACGAGAAGACTCGAACTTCCACGATCTAAGCGATCACCAGCCCCTCAAGCTGGCGCGTCTACCAATTCCGCCACGTGCGCATTAAAATAAGTGTCAAAGGATTTGAAAATTAAGAGTGTTCTCAATTTTTCAAGTAGTTTTTGGTACCCAATACAAATCCTAAAAGAACTTTAGCGGTGCAAATATAAAAAATCAATTATTTTAATTTAGATATTTTCAATTTACTTTTCGGTAAAGTCATCTTTATTTCCCTGAATCTCTATTTTATCTGCAACTCTTGATTGGGCTACAAAAAAAATGCTTTGCAATCATTCGCTAAGATGAGAAGTCTTAAATTTTATCGGGCAAATTAGTCGTGATAGTAAAATGCTTGGGATAGTTCTATAATTAGTAAGATAGCTCAAGCCCGAACATCATGTAACGGTATTTGCACTTGTAGAATAATTAAACTTCAGAATATGAAATCAGTTTGGAATGGCACCGTAAGTTTTGGCCTTGTATCAATCCCCATAAAAATGTATTCGGCTTCAGAAAGTCGCAATTTAGACTTGGATATGCTCGATAAACATGACCATGCGCGCATTCGGTATAAGCGTGTCAATGAAGATACGGGCGAAGAAGTGGAGTGGAAGGACATCGTTAAAGGTTATAAAAAAGATGACGCTTACATTGTTCTGGAAAAAGAGGATTTTGAGAATGCTAATGTCAAGAAAAGTAAGACAATAGATATCGAGGAATTTGTTGATGAAACCGAAGTGGCGGATATGCTTTTTAAGAACCCGTATTATCTTGAACCTCAAAAGGAGGGTGGCAAAGCTTATAATTTATTGCGCGATGCCCTTAAGAAAACGGGCAAACTGGGGGTCGCTACTTTTGTAATGCGTCAAAAGGAAAATTTATCGCTTATCGGGGTTTATAAAAATGTGATTGTATTGCACGTCATTCGGTTTGCTGATGAAATTCGCGATCCTAAAGATGTGAAAATCCCTTCTACTAAAACATCTGCAAAAGAAATTGCGATGGCTGAAGACTTGATCGAAAACTACACGGAAAAATTCGATTTCACAAAATATAAAGATGTGTATAATAGTCAGTTGCTTAAAATTATCGAGTCGAAAGCTTCAGGTAAAAAGGTGAAGGTTGAAAAAACAAAGAGTGAGCCAACAGCAGCTAAAGATTTGATGGCCAAATTAAAAGCGAGTTTAGAGCAGCGTAAAAAGAAAGCCTCCTAATCATGGGTCTGGAAGACTACCGGAAGAAACGTAATTTTAAGAATACACCTGAACCTCAGGATATTCTGAATGACGATGATGCCTATCGCTTTGTCATCCAACGGCATCGTGCCAGTCATTTACATTATGACTTGCGTTTGGAGATGGAAGGTGTGCTCAAAAGTTGGGCGGTCCCGAAAGGACCTTCCATGAATCCAAAGGATAAGCGATTGGCGGTGCACACGGAAGATCATCCCGTTGATTACTTAACCTTTGAGGGTGTCATTCCTAAAGGCAATTACGGCGCTGGTAAAATGAGCATATGGGATTCAGGCGTTTATGAAAATCTTTATAAGGAGCAAACCCTTTCCGCAGATTATGCAGATGGGAAGTTGAAAATTATTTTTCACGGCGAAAAGTTAAAAGGAATTTTCACTTTGGTACGTTCCTCTTCAATGAATAAAAAAGACCAGTGGCTGCTCATCAAACATGCCGATCAATTTGCAACAGATCTTAATTATGATGCGGAAGACTACAAGTTGGAGGAGTTTTCAAATGATAATACAGCCCACGGATCGCAACTCGATTTAAAATCCCTAATAAAACCGATGCTTGCATCGCCAGGCACAAAGATTTTTAACGATAAGAATTGGATTTACGAACTGAAATACGATGGGTATCGCGCGGTGTCCACCATTGCAAATGGCAAAGTAGAGTTGTATTCGAGAAATGGTATTAGTTTAAACGAAAAATTCAAAGTCATCCATCAACAATTGGGCTACTTGGAACATACGGCCATTTTAGATGGTGAAATAGTGGTTTTGGACCGTAACGGTTTGCCACAATTTAATGCCTTGCAAAAGTATGATCCAGAACGTACAGAAGGTGCATTGGTCTATTATATTTTTGATTTGCTCCATCTCAACGGACACGATACTCTCGATTTACCTTTATTGGATAGAAAGGAGTTGTTAAAAGAGTTATTGCCAGATTTGCCGCATTTGCAATACTGTGATCATGTGGAATCTATGGGGGTTACCGTCTACGAGAAAGCAATTGACATGGGGATGGAAGGGGTTATTGCTAAGAAATCCGATTCAAAATACGAACCAAATGTGCGTTCTTCAGATTGGTTAAAATTCAAAAAAATGGAAAATACCGAAACTATTATTTGTGGATATACCCGATCTAAAACGAAATCTCGAAAGTTCGCTTCTTTAATATTAGGGATGGTTGAAGCTGATGAAATGGTGTATGTGGGCACTTGCGGTTCTGGATTTTCAGAGCAACAAATTGATGAGCTTTACAATAAATTTAAAGTATTGGAAACGGATACTCCTTTCTTCGATATTCGCAAGCACCTTAAAGGTCGTGAGGCCGTATGGCTAATTCCCAAGCTTGTGTGCGAGGTAAAATTTTCTGAATGGACGCCATCAAATATTATGCGGCATCCTGTTTTTTTAAGAATGAGAGAAGATAAAACTATAGACTTTGATAGTATTCCCAAGTCTGATCAATCTGAAGAAAAGCACAAACAATCAGACTCTAAATTCTCATTGGAGATTGATGGCATTGAAGTTCAAATTACCAATCCTGATAAATTATACTGGCCAAATCCGCCGTTGACAAAGTATGATCTGCTCGATTATTATATTAAAATGTCCGACTATATTTTGCCTTACCTTAAAGACCGTCCTGAAAGTCTGCATCGGCATCCCAACGGTATTTTAGGGGATTCCTTTTATCAGAAAGATCATGAGAATCTTCCAAGTTGGATTGAGACTATCGAAATTCCATCAAAATCATCAAATAAGACTATTAACTATCTGCTATGTCAAAATGAGGCCACCTTGGTTTACATGAATAATTTGGGATGTATTGAGTTGCATCCTTGGCACTCTACCATATATCAACTCAATAATCCTGATTATGCCATCATCGACTTAGATCCGTCATCAGAAAATACATTTGAAGAAGTTATAGAGACCGCTTTGGTTGTTAAAAGTGTTTTAGATCGGGCAAAAATAAAAGGCTTTTGTAAAACATCTGGAGCTTCCGGACTCCACATTTATATTCCCATGGGAGGTTTATATACCTATGAAGAAGCGCGCGATTTCACAAAACTGTTCTGCGTGTATGTAAATGAAGCGTTACCTAAATTAACAACATTAGAGCGCTCACTTAAAAAAAGAGGCCCAAAAATCTATTTGGATTATTTGCAGAATAGGCAAGGTCAGACCATTGCTTCAGCTTATAGCGTGCGTCCTGAAAAGTTGGCCACTGTATCGACGCCATTGAAGTGGACCGAGGTTAAGTCCGGTTTACGCATTAGTGATTTTACGCTAAAAACAGTACCTGACAGGGTGCTTAAATCTAAAGATATTTTTAAAGGTATTTTAGGAAAAGGCATTAATATGGAACAAGCTATAAATCATCTGACATAATCTTGAATCTTGTATTTTTTGAGTTCTAATTTTGATTTATGGGATACTATGCTCATGCGGTTAATGGCTAATTTTATTTCGAACTTTAAAATATGTTTAAAATGAGCACTCAAGACAAGAATCCAAAAAAAGATGCGCCTAAAAAATCAGATCAGAAAAAAGATCCCAAAAAAGCGCCAGCTTCTGGTAAATCAGGAGCTTCGAAGAAATAATAATTTATTAGTTTCTTCTAATTTCTAATAACTCCTAATCGCATGTTGATTAGGAGTTTTTTTGTGGCTCCATTTTAAGAATTATTGGCAAAGGTATAGGGCGTTTTAAATTAGGGTTAAAAATTGCAATCAGAGTTGTTGTGTTCTGTTTATGAATCTGAATTCTAAATGGTTACTTCAATATGTGTTTCTTTAATGTTGATATTTGTAGGAGTCTTTTTATATAATTTTTTTAAATAGGTATTGCGTTATTTTTTAAAGGCATTGAGGTAGTTGTCATCTAAAAATAATTGCAAATTTGCTTCCCTGACTGAATTCATAAGTGCTAAAAATATTTTGTTATGAATGATTTATTTAGTTTTGAGATTCGAAATGGTCATACCAAAAATGACCGCTATTTTCAGGGGTATATTGAAAAACACAAACTCACAGATAAATTGGAGTATCATGGATTTCATTTAAACTGTATTCATGATTATACCATTAATTTAAAAGCAGAAAAAGAGTCTTCAGTCTATTTGTGCATCAATTTGGCGGACAGATCTCCTTTGCTGATGACTTGTGGTAATAGCTCTATTTCTGTTCCTTCCTTTACGAGCGTATTGGTCCCTTTTAAAAATGCAGAAACTATCGCGATAAAGTGTAAATCGCACAAAGGCTATGATTTTTTGTTGCTAAAAATTGAGAAATCAGATCTTGACCAGGAGCAGAGGGAATTGCTGCATAACTTACAGGATCAGGATATGTTGTTAGATCCATTTATCAACCCCAATATTTTAACGCCAAATCTCAGTATGTGTGAAATGGCAAGGATTTTAAAAGGCCTTGACAAGACGACTTGCGAAAATAAATTTATTGCAAAGGGTTATTGTAATATTCTGTTCGGATTAAAATTAAAGGAACTTCTTGAAGGCAACGACTGTTATGCAAAGAATACTGGTCTTCGAAATTTTGAAATTCAGCAGTTAGAAGCACTCACCAATACAATTAAAGCCAATCCGCAGCAACAATACAGCATAAAAGCTTTATGTAAACAAACGGGATTATCTGTTTCCAAACTTCAAACAGGATTCAAGGAAATGCATAATTGTACGGTAGCAATTTTTATTAGAAACATACGCTTGGAAAAAGCTCTAGATATGTTACGAAACACAGATTTGAATGTTTCTGAAATAGTATATTCTGTAGGGCTTACGAGTAGAAGTTACTTTTGTAGAATATTTAAAAAACGTTTTAAATGTTCGCCTAAATCGTATCAGCAACAATTGCGTACTACAATTAAAGTAGCGTCTTAGTTTGGTTATTGGAGGTTTTTATAAGAATATAATCTGTTTTCATCGTAGATTTCTTGTTGCATAAATTCGCTTGTATCAATTTCAAATGCTGAAATACAAAGCTCTCCTAACGGAATTCGTTTTGTTAAAAAGTCAGTATAGTTGTTCTTAGAAATGATAATAGGTCTTGGGCCTTTTAAATGGTAAGTCGATGATCCGTTGGAATGTGTAAGGATACTGCAGGTTATAAATCCATCTTCCAACACATTATAAATTCCAGCAAAGCAGAATATGCCATGGTTTTTTAAAGAATTTAAATAAGGGTGCATACTATGATTCTCTAATTCAGAAGTGAAGAAACCTGTTGCCACTATTAAACAACGCCTATAATTTAAGGCTTCATAAAGCCACGATGTTTGTGAGATGGATTCACATTCAATCTCTAGAGTGTTATGGATGGATTGAAAGCTTTTCCAACTGTCCATATAACCATTTGGTAAGATTCCCCATATACCATATTGAATGCGATGTGGTGCTTGAGCGGTTATCATACAGACCGTAGCTTCTTTCCATCCGTTAATGATATTGGTTGGTTCATAGAGATAGTCATAGTCAAATTTTGAATTTAGCTGAAGTTCTATTTCTTTAAGAGACGCACTATTTGATATTCTCGACAACATACTACGAAGTAAAGGATTAGAATTAAATAAGGTTTGTTGTAAAAAACCATTTTTTAACCTTTCACATCTTTATTTATGTCAGAAAATGTCTCCAGCTTGAAAAGATGAAGAGTCTTTGTTTAAATTCTTGATAATTAATTTACAGATTAAGTGGCGAATGCAATTGATTGTAATTTATCACTTTTAGAGAACTTATTTTGAAGAATAGGGCTCAAGATGCTGATGATATAAGCGTAAATTCATACTCTGAATTAAAAAACTATGTATCATGGAAGGACATCAAAATTCAAAACAGGACAAAACTCATTTTGGTATCAATGGCGATCATTTTGATGCCAAATATAATGATGCATTAGAAGACCGTTGGTTAAGTATTAATGCAGACTATAGAAAACAGTATACGACTATTACCGATGATGATGTTAGTTATAGAACCGGAGAGTTTGATATGATGACTCAAAAGATTGCCAGACGAACTAATAGGAGTCGTGATCAGGTCCTCGAAGAAATTAAAAATTGGCACTTGTAAAAATCACACTTGACTAATAAGAGGTGAACTGTTTTGTTGTGCCATCTTAATTACCAAGGTGCTCATATTGTAATTAGTTCAAGTAATATAAGAACATTTAAAACCACATAAAATCAATCTAAAACTAGTATTATGGCAGAAATTAAAATTGAAAAGAAAAAACCAATATGGCCGTGGGTCATTCTAATGCTTGTTGTTTTAGCAATAATTGCTTACCTAATTTATGCGAATGATGATGATGATATTAACGACGATTTTGATGATGACTATAATAATGAGCAAGTAATTGATACTACTGACAATACATCGGCTTATGATCCTTACAGCACAAGTACTTCCTACGACCAGTTTACGGCGTTTGATCAATCCATAACTGATTCGACCCGAGTAGCTGTAGATTCGTCCTATACCAAGGTAGCGTTCGCCAATTTAACGAAAGCAGTAGTGCATAAAGCAGATGAAAATTATATAGAAGATTCTGAGGCTTTGAACGATTTAAGAGATTTTTCATCGCAGTATACTGCAATTTCCACAGCTACTAAGGATACTAAAGGATTTAAAAACTTTAAAACAGCCAGTGATAAAGTCGTTAAAGTGATGGAGGATATTCAGAAAAAAAGCTTTCCATCGCTACAAACACAAGTGGCAGATTTAAAAAATGCTGCTTCAAAAATTAATGGTTCTGTAACTATGAACAAGCAGCAAGCTCAAATTTATGCATTCCTGAGACAGAGCCGAGATGTATTACAATCTATGAATAACTAAAATTAAATATTATGGCAGAGCAAGATAAACACCTCTATTATATTACGGAGCTTTCAGATTATAAAATTTCAGATGGTTACCCTGACGTAAGGGGTTGGGATGTGAAAGATGTAGACAATCGTGTGATTGGTAAAGTGGATAATCTCTTGGTTAATAAATACGCTGAGCGCGTGGTGTATTTAGATGTTGAAGTGGATAAAAGTATTATTGACGCCAAGCATGATCCATATGGAAGGCCAACTCAAACTGAAATTCGAGAATTTGTGAATAAAGAAGGCGAAAATCATATAATTGTGCCTATAGGATTGGTAGATGTCAATGAAGATTCAAAATATATTTATACGGATATAATTGACCACCGCACATTTTCTGAAACTAAAAGATATCGCAAAGGCGACAACATCAATAGAAGTTATGAGAATCAAGTTTTAAATTCTTACGAACGTCGACAAAATTGGAGAGATACTGATGACGTCAATGTGGTGTCTAATGATAGCCATCTTTATGATGATAATCGGGTACTGGATGAAAATCGATTTACAGATACCCGGCGTTTTGATGATAATGACAATGATCTTGTTGATGATAATAACCTAGTTGATGATGAAAATTTTAGGGACAGAGTTCAGCGTCAAGACAATTATTTACAAGATGAGGATCGTCTTCGGGAAATCATTCGTGAAGAAATCAGAAAGTACCATTATGACGCTAATAAACTAGAAACTTATGGTACGGCGGAAGATTCCTATCCGCCTATTGATGATAACCAGGTCTTTTCAAATGATGAAAAGGAAATGAGACTCCGAAGAGAAAATAATGATGTTTACGACAACGATAATTTTTACAAACGTCGCGAATTTGATGACCGACGTTTTAATAGACGCACACCAGGGTTGTAGAGTTAGTTTTGATGCGCTCTGGAGCAAAAAAAGGAGAATTTACGTTACGTAAATTCTCCTTTTTGATGTATTCCCTTTCCCATTGCTTAAAAATTGAGCCTGTGGGATGAAATTATGGCTTATCTAATATCTGTATAAGGCATTCACTCTTGAATTTGGATTAGGCATTTCATCCTTTTCTAATAAATACACATCGCCACCATTAAGAAAGGTTTGAATAGCAGCCAAATTCATCAAGGAAATATTTGATCCATCGTCATTCCCTTCAGTAACATTAATAGCATCATTATCTTTAGTGTACGAACCAAAAATATCTTCATTGTTCTCACAAAACAACGCTTCTATTTGTCCATTGATTGCTGCTGGTAAAATTTTACCTATCCCAATTGAAGTTGTTCCATTGCCTTGGTTTTCCAAAAACTGTGCTATCTGGTCTTTACGATTTTGGTCAAATACAGGCGCCATGTGTTCCCAGGCCATTTCATGAATGTCAAATATGTCCGTACTGCTAAAATCCACCACAAGATTCTCATCCATAAGGTTATTATAGGTATTGACTTCTTTATAAATATCGAACAGTGGTGTTTGTGCAGCTATCAGTAATGGCATGTTTTGGTCTTTAAAAATTGTCGCAAGTCCGTCATTTATTGCCCTGAAATACTTTTTGATCTCATTTTTCCTTTTCCCAGTAGCTGCTTCCTGACCGTGGTACATCGTCTGGCCTGAACCGGTAGCACCTGATCTAAACTGTAAGTTTTTTTCTTCATAATCAAAACCTACACGATCTTGTTTGGTTTCTGGTATCAAATCCTCAATTTCAAATTCAGTGAAGCTGTGTTGGGTGCATTCGTATAATTTCACATTATCCCTATCAAGAGTCATCAAAAAGAAACTCCCATCGCCAACAAACATAGGCATTAATGGTTTTAAATAGAATGAATCCGAGATGTAGTTATGCTCTTGGAAGTACACTGGCAGCGTGTAATATTTGAAAAAGCCATCCGCTACAAAAATGGCCAAACCGTCTGATTGCTCTCTCCAAAAGGAGCCATCATCAATTAGTTCCTGAATTGGATGAGTTATTTTAGTGACGTCATCTGCATTTAGCCCTTTTTTAGATAGCTTTTGCTTGACGTCTTTTAATTGGTTCTTTAATGATAGTGGATCTTCCTCTTGCAGTACTTTTTTGCCTCCTCTATGTGTAGGAATAAAAATGGAAATACAATGGTCTCCCTTGATATTGTTTAATGTCTCAATTTCCTTTTTCGTTATCAATGTCATATCTTTTATTTTAACGGTTAATAATTCAAAAAATCTCAGTAATTCTCTAGTAGTCTTACATAAAAATCAAATTTGTTATAAATATTTAAAATGTTGATTGTCAGTCTATAATATAATCAATTATTATCGATTTTCATAAGCTATTGCTGAATAAATGCTTCATTGGGAGTTTGATGATAGAAGTGCTGTACTTAGGTTGAATTATGTTTAAATTAACCTTAGTTTTGACATCAATCCACCATTTTGAAATTACGATTATAATGAGCAAACCAATTTCTGCTGAGCAATCCACAACTGTTTTTCCATGGCTTATCATGCTGCTGATGTCTTCAGTAACTTTTGTAGGTCTCCTCTCTGAATTAATGCCGTCGGGCGTTTTACCTCAAATGATGGCCGATTTAAATATCAGCGAAGTGCAAACAGGTAATTTGGTGGGTTATTACGCTATCGCCTCTGCTATTTTCGCAATACCGCTTATCACCATGACCATGCGGTTTAATCGTAAATATTTATTGATGATTTTGTTGGGTGGCTTCTCAGTTTCAAACATCATGGCGGGGTTACTTCATGACCACACCATTATAATAATTCTAAGAGTTATCGGAGGTATCTGTGCTGGAGTAATGTGGCCCATGATTGCCGCCTACGGAATGCGCTTGGTAAGCGAAAAGGAGCATGGCAAGGCTATCGCTGTAATTATGGCCGGAAATACGTTAGGCATCAGTATAGGGATGCCTGTGATGACTTATATTGGTAACACCTATGGCTGGCGCACAGAATTTATCGGGTTGGGTGTGGTTATTTTAATTATTGCCATTATTAGTCTTTTTGCATTGCCATCCACACCAGGAGAAAAACTTACCAAAAGTTCATCACCCTTTGCGCTATTAAAAATCCCGGCGGTTTTAATTGTTTTAATGCTTACGCTACTCGGAGTAATAGCCCATTATGGAGTGTATGTCTATATTACGAGTCTTGTAGAAGAAATTCAACTGGCAGGAGGCATTGAAAGCGCCTTGTTATTGTTTGGCATTGGATCTTTAATTTCTGTGCTATTAGCCATAAAATACACAGATCAGCATTTAAGAGTGCTCACCATTGCCATGTTTGGCTTGCTCATTATGTCTATGGCGATGTTTCTGCTATTAGGAGGAGTTACAGGCATGGGGCATGTGGCATTTTTTATATGGGGATTATCATTCGGTCCATTGGTAACGTTGCTACAAGCTGCTGTAAGTAGGCAAGTGGAAACTGCCAAAGATGTGGCGACCTCGGTGCAGTCGTCAGTCTTCAACTTGTCGATAATGATTGCAACGTCAGTTGCAGGAATATTACTTGGGATTTATTCGCCTATGAGTTTGATTTATTTTGCTATTATCCTAGCCATTCCAGGATTGATCATTTCATTTTTTGCCAAGAATGCTTTGGGGAAATAATCAGAATCGTTGTCAAACTGAGCGCAGTCGAAGTTTAGGAATATGTTGAGGTTTTGAAGATATGAAATTGTGTGGTTAGTTCGAAGCATTTCGACTGCGCTCAATGTGACAGAAAGCTTTTCTTCCCTTATTCTGACAATCTCAATGGCTTTTCCGTGCCCACTTCCAATCCATAAGTATCCTGAATATTGAATATCAATAAATTCTTTACTCGATTGTTCTCAACCCTAAAGGTCTCGTAATTGTTTTGGAAACGTAATCCGGTGTTAAATCCGATGTTTTAAGACCAAAACAGGAACACTGGACTGATACCCTAATTCTTGAACCAACGGTTTATAGAGCATTCTGGTGAAAAAGTTGCGTTTTTGGTTGATAAATGCTACCATGTCGCTATTTTGACCGTCAATAAACTTATTGATGCCTTCATGGACGGTCATATTTTCCACCTCATGAAACGTGTGGGTTATGGTTTTAAAAATTTGTCCGAGCAGCTCCTTGTTTGCTTGTTGTGCCTTATTTAGATGTGCACTTTCTTTTACATGTAACACACTGATTTTTGACTTGTGAAGTTCTGCGATGTTCATCAAATATTTTAGTTCTCTGCGTTTAAATGAGATTTTAAAGTCAGTAGGAAACACAATTTCCTTGGGCGCTTTGAAACTCACATCTTCAGGTATTGCCATTACAGGACAAGCCGTAATGTTTTCCATAATATTGACCGTATTCATCCCAAAGACAACGGTACGTGAACTAGTCATGCCTTTTGATCCCATAATCACGATGTCAATATCATATCTGGAGATGACATCATTTACACCATCGAGCAAGGTGTCGCTGGCTGCAATTGTATAGTAATTGTGTTTCGGATTTTTGTCGTGTAACCGCAATTGTTCAACCAATTTTCTGAATTTTATCTGTCTGTTGGGTTGCTCGATGTTATAGTTGCGATGGCCTGAATAATTAAAGGAATAGCCCTCAATGGTATAGCTGTCCGCATGATAGGTGTTGAGAAAATGAAAACTGCATTCGTAATCCGCATAAAGATCTAGCGCATACCGTGCCGCATTGAGTGCAGTCTTTGAAAAATCGGTAAGTAAGAGTATTCTTTTCTCCATAGGTATAACGTGTTGGGCTATATAAAAGGCGTCTTATAATAATTTAACTCCAAAATAAATTAACTGATAAGATACTGATTTTAATCCTATTTTTAAATGAAATAAACATAATCTTAACGAAATTGCAATGGCATCTGACTTTAAAATTCTAAATTTTAACCGTCGTTAATGGTGTTGGTTGTGAGAGGTTTAATTAATTCTATAAATTGAAAAACCTTGCTGATTTTTAAATTAACAAGGCTTTTAAAGAGAACGTTTTCGGTTCAATAAAATTGAAAATTATTTTGTCTGCTATTCTTGAGAATTAGTTTCTTGATTTAAAAAATCAACAGTTCTTCCGTTTAATTGATTGTCATCAACATCAGCATTTAGCACGCGTTCAAAAAGAATGACGTTTTTATTGGAATGAAATGCAGGGTATTCCTGATTGGTTATCACTGTATTGTTTTTAAAAGTCAACCCATTTACTGATTTGGCGTATAGTATCGGGTTGTCGAAGGTTTCAAATTCATTATTTTCAATACGAATGCCTGAGTGAAAATACGTTGTTTGATTTTCTAAATCCGGAATCTCTGGATAGATGGATATAACAGCCGTAGTAAATTGGTACATACTGGTAAGTGCATTCACAAACTTATTATCACGGATGGTAACATCCATACAAGCTCCAGTTTCATACCAGCCATTGCTGTCTCCGCACAGTAAAATGGCACATCCTGAAGTATGATCAAATAAATTGTTGGCAATAAGAGTTGGTTTAGGAGTGCTAAATAAAGCGCCTCTCGCTCTGTTATTGCGGATGGTATTGCCCGTAAAGATTACTGAAGGTGTCCATGTCAGGTTTTCAATGCCAATATCAAAATTTGCGGGATCAATCTCATTGCCAAGCTCCTTTGCGAATTCAATTTTGAATTCTTTAATCGGCTCATTCTGATCCGCACGTATTGGTGTTATGGAAACAATTGTATTCTTATGGTCCCAAAGATCCATGGTTTTCGACTTTACAAACTGTACGGAATCTCCCGCATATCCCCAATCAAATCCGTAAGCTTGATGATGCATATATTTAGCTGTAACCGTTCGAGTATCGATTTTCTTCAGCATTTTAAGATAAGTGCCGTGAATGTTAATGGCATCATCCATCATCCCTTCATAAAAACCGTCCACAGAAGTAATAACGCCTTTACAGCCTGAAAAATGAGTGGCATCGGCTTGAGTTGTAAAATATCTTGGGTCGTCTTTCCCTTTGAGCGCCACTTCAAATCCATCTAAAGCGATATTTTCAGTCAGTTGTGCTAAAAGCCCCATCCCTTCAGCATAATGTACCTTTACATTTTTAAAGTTTATATTTTTTCCTTTGTGAATAAAAATCCCAGGGGTAGGACGGTAATAACTTCTCATGGCTATTACGGTGCCCGGTATGAGCTTACTGTTCTTCCAATTATGGGCTTTAATTAGGCCCGGAGCTAGTTCGCTTACACGAGATGTGCCCACGGCAATATCGCCACTATTGTATACGATGCGTTTGGTGTGTTCCTCAAAAGCAATTCCTGCAATAGGTTGCATTTCCCATCCTTCACCTCGATTATAAAAAATACTGTCTTTTATGGTATAGGATACCCATGGCGCAGTTTTAAAAACGATACTCCCGGCTACGGTGTCATTTTCAACAATCTTCACTTGGGCAATGTGCGGTTTTTCAAAATCGATACTCAGGTTTTGAACAGTTACACCACTATTTTCAATTAGTGCTAAAG
Source organism: uncultured Gelidibacter sp. (assembly GCF_947500795.1). Classification (GTDB taxonomy): domain Bacteria; phylum Bacteroidota; class Bacteroidia; order Flavobacteriales; family Flavobacteriaceae; genus Gelidibacter. The sequence continues at coordinate 62,259 of NZ_CANMTE010000009.1, forward strand.
GCAACATTCTTCCGTGAAAAACAAGCTCTGAACCATTTCCGTCCAGGGTTACATTCTTGAAGCCGTCTAATTCTATACCCACAATTTTAGGGTTATCCTGATCATGATTGGAGACATAATATTCCCTTCTCAGCGCCTTTTCAGGATGAAAGTCATATCTACCTTTTTTAAATTGAATGATTATGGAGTCAGAAGTAGCGATTTGACTTTTAATTTTTTTAAGGGCGGCCTCCAAAATTGGAGCGCTATTCTTTTTGTTATCTGGCAAAACGCCATAAGACTCCAATTTGAAGATTTTTGCTTTCGTTTGTGCCTGAATTGTAAAAGTCAAACCAAGTACGAATAAGATAAGAACGGTGATTTTTTTTAACATTTTGATTTTGAATGAGATATGTTTTAGGGCTGTTTTAGTGAGACAAAATAATGAATAAAGCTCATGGGGCAAAGACGAAGCATTTTTATTTCTTTCGATGCCATGACGGTGTCATTTTTAAGTTCAAACATCTATGTTTTTAGCAATTGATGGCACTAAAAGGGGGGGGTGTAGAAACAAAAAAACCTTGCTAATTATTCAATTAACAAGGTTTGTAATACGTGTTTCCACGTTGTGACCCGACTGGGGCTCGAACCCAGGACCCTAACATTAAAAGTGTTATGCTCTACCAACTGAGCTATCGAGTCATTGTCCCTAATAAGGGCAAAATAATAATTTCAATACTAAAACTTTGTAGGATAAAGTTCTATTTTTTAAAGGAAAAAAACCTTGCTAATTTTTAAATTAACAAGGTTTAACTAGTGTTTCCACTTTGTGACCCGACTGGGGCTCGAACCCAGGACCCTAACATTAAAAGTGTTATGCTCTACCAACTGAGCTATCGAGTCATTTCCTTAATGAGGGTGCAAATATAAAAGCTTTTATCAATATACCAAACCCTTTTTTAAAATAATTTTTTGTTTTTTTGCACTCGCTAAGGCTATGTTTTTAAGAATCAATTTATAAGGGGAGTTATGAATATTATATTAATTGGATATATGGGGTCTGGAAAATCAACAATTGGTAAAAAATTGTCTGAACAGCTCAATTTTGACTTTGTTGATTTGGATGATTACATTCAAGAAAAGGAAGGATTGACGATTCCAGAAATTTTTAAAACGAAGGGTGAAATCTATTTCAGAAAAAAAGAAAACACCTATTTAAAAGAGGTTTTAGAGCTTAACAATGTTGTCGTGTCACTTGGAGGTGGAACGCCGTGCTATGGAAGTAATATGGAGGCTATTTTGAACGCTAAAGATGCCCATAGCATTTATCTGAAACTTTCAATTCCAAATTTAGTGCAACGGTTGTCCTCTGAAAAATCACAAAGGCCTTTAATCGCGCATTTGGAGACGGATGAAGATTTAACAGAGTTTATCGGTAAGCATCTTTTTGAACGCTCGTTTTATTACCGACAAAGCAATCAGACGCTCTTAACAGATGGAAAATCTGTTGAAGCAATAACCGAAGAAATAATCGCTGGACTATTTTAGGTAGGCTTCAAAAGCTTTTCCGGTTAAAATAACTTCTACATGCTCGTGTAGGGAAGTAGATAGCGAAATGCCCTTATAATCTGCCTTAACAGGAAATTTTTTGTGGTTTCGGTTCACTAATACTGCCGTCTTAAATTGTTTTAAAGGCACGTTTAAAAAATGTTTAACACCATAAATAAGCGTGCTTCCAGAATTTAGGACGTCGTCAATAAGCACAATCGATTTATTGGCATACTCTGAGGCTGCGATAGATGTAGTTATTGGGCTCAAAGGATCTTTTTTATCAATGACAACTTTGCATAGCACCGTATTTAAATCAGAGATTTTATCAAGATTCGCTTTCAGTTTTTTTGCAAGGATATAACCGTTAGAATCAATTCCAGCCAAAATAACTTCATTTTCATTCACATTGCTCTCATAAATCTGATATGCAATACGTCTTATTTTATGGTTGATTTCCTGGTGGCTTAATATTACTTGTTTGGTGGCTGTCATGCTGCTAAATGTTTTTTCAAAGATAAATAAAGCGTTTATTTAATCCTCGTCATCGGTATCATAAAATTCGTCAATATCCCGTCTGTCTTTCTTGGTAGGACGGCCAACGCCTTTTTTACGGTAATAATCTTTAGAGTATTTTAATAGTTCTTGCGCTTCAAATGCTTCTTTTGGAGTCGTATCCGTTCTGTAAATATCTACCAATTTCGCCCCCAATCGACTTGACGGAATGTCATTGACCGTGAGTTGATAATTGATCTGATCTTTTCGTAATTCTATCTTATCAGTAGGAAAAACCTCTCTACTTGGTTTCGCTACCTGACCATTGATTTTTATATGACCTTTCTTGCATGCTTCCGTGGCAATAGTTCGTGTTTTATAGTATCTCACGCACCATAGAAATTTATCTATTCGCATATTAAAAAATTTAAAACAACGTTAATGTTGTTGTGCAAACATATTATATTATTGTATCTTGCCGGCAAAAATAAGCAATATTGAAGCATAACTTAACACGAGATTCTACTTGTTTAAGTTGATGGTTTTGAACCCACTGTAAGTTGCTTTTGAAAATGAATAAAATTAAATTGATGAAATTAAAAACCTACGTCCTCTCAGCATTGTGTTTTTTGGCGTTATTGTCTTCATGTAAAAAGGATGATGATGCAATTGTACAAATTGAAGAGCGTGACCGCGCAGAACAACAATTAGCAGATTTTGACTCCTTAAAGGTGTATTTGCAAACACATTATTATAATCGCGCCACATTTGAGCAACCAGGCAATCACAAAATATCCGAATTGATTATTAATGAATTACCTAAAGATGCCAGCGGAAACTATTTGGCATTACCAGATCCTGACAAAAATCAATTGTTAAGTGAGGCTGTAGATATCAATAATCCTAAAACAACAACCTATTTAGATACGGAATACCAATACTACATTTTAAAATTGAATGAAGGTGGCGGTGTTAATCCTAATTTTTCAGACTTGGTAAGGTTGAATTACAATGGTTTTCTTCCTGACGGCACCTCATTTGATGGGACCGTAAATCCGACAGATTTTGACTTGATGAATTTGATTCCAGGTTGGAGAGAAGCAATTCCACAATTTAAAACGGCTGCTAGTTTTGTTGAAAATGGTGATGGAACGGTGACGTTTGATAACTACGGACTTGGAGTGATGTTCTTGCCTTCAGGATTGGCATATTATGGAAATCCAACGGCAACTATTCCGGCATATTCAAATTTGATGTTTAAGTTTGAATTATACCAATCTGAAGTTTCTGATCATGATGGTGATGGCATTCCTTCTTATATGGAAGATTTGAATGGCGATAAAAACCTATTCAATGATGATACTGACGGTGATAATGTTCCTAATTTCTTAGATCCTGATGATGATGCTGATCGTGTATTGACTATTAATGAAATGACACGTCAAACATATACAGTTAATACGAATAATGGCGAACAGGAACCAGTTTTAGCAGAAGGTGAATTTGAAAGAAGTAGAAGTATGAATGCAGGAATCCTTACGATCAAGACGCTCAAAATAGTTGATGCTGATGGTGATGGTACTCCAGATCATTTACAGAACTCTGTAAAAACAGACTATAGTAAATAACATATTACTTTAGATACAAGCAAAGAAAAAGGCTATCATTTATTTGATAGCCTTTTTTTATGAATTATAGTCCAATTGAAACACTTAATATCAATTGATCTGGTCTTGTGTCAATTCTACTTGGCGGTACACCAACTGAATTATTGATGAAGGTGGCTTCGTTTTCACTGAAGCCTCTTTCGTATCTTAGGTCAATTCCGAATCTGTTAAAGTTAACGCCAACTCCAAAGTTAAGTCCTACGCTAAAATCGTTTTCAACATCGTTGATGGCAATGCCGTCAAATTCTGTGTCCAGTATATATTGTAATGACGGTCCTGCAAAAACGCTAACTGGGCCTAAAAGTTTTACACCCACTAGTAATGGTGCGTCTAATTTTTGCATTTTAAAATCATTACTGTCGTAATCACTTTTTGTTTGCGTATAGACTAATTCTGGTTTAAAGTAAAAACGATCTCCAATCTTACCGAATACACCTATATGGTATCCGACATTGCGGTCAGGATGTTTGGCATTGTCACCAATCGATTCAAAGTAGTCGCCATTGGCATTATAGTTTAAACCTGCTTTAATTCCAAAGCCGTTTCCGTTTTGTGCATTGGCACCTAAAGCGAAAGCTACAAAAGCAAAACTTGCTAAAATTAGATTTTTGCTCGTACGCGTGCTCTTCCTGAAATGTTCTTGAACTGTTTTCGAAATTTTCATAATTGTAGTTTTTAAGTTTGATGTTTGATTTGATGTTCGATATAATCAAAAACGTTGCCAAAGGGGAAATATTTTAAAGACTGAAGCAATTTGCGAATAAAAAAAAGGCCCTTCTCTATAATAAAGAAAGGCCTTTTGGTCTATGAAGTTGATTTAAAGTTTAGTGGCTACATTGTAACAACTGAACAAAATCTTACTATTATTTTCTAGCAATTACTTTTTCAGCAGCTTTAATGATAGAAGCACTGTTTAAGCCATACTTTTCCATAAGTTGTGCTGGTGTTCCAGATTCTCCAAAAGTATCTTGTGTAGCAATAAACTCTTGTGGTGCTGGATGACCCAATGCTAATACACGAGCAACACTTTCGCCTAATCCGCCCATGTAATTGTGTTCTTCAGCAGTAACTACACATCCTGTTTTAGCAACAGATTTCAAAATAGCTTCATCATCTAAAGGTTTGATGGTGTGGATATCAATAACCTCTGCAGAAATGCCTTTTTCATGTAATGCTTTTGCAGCTTCAAGAGCTTCCCAAACCAAATGTCCCGTAGCGATGATAGTCACGTCAGTACCTTCAGTTAATTGTAAAGCTTTTCCAATTTCAAATTTTTGATCTTCTGGTGTGAAGTTAGGAACAGAAGGACGTCCAAAACGTAAATAAACAGGACCATGATGATCAGCAATAGCAATAGTAGCTGCCTTTGTTTGATTGTAATCGCAGGTATTGATAACAGTCATTCCTGGTAGCATTTTCATCAATCCGATGTCTTCCAAGATTTGATGCGTTGCACCATCTTCACCAAGCGTTAAACCTGCATGGGAAGCACAAATCTTAACGTTTTTATCAGAATACGCTACACTTTGTCTAATTTGATCGTACACACGACCTGTAGAAAAGTTAGCAAATGTTCCTGTAAAAGGGATTTTCCCACCAATTGTTAAACCTGCAGCCATACCAATCATGTTGGCTTCAGCAATTCCTACTTGAAAGAAACGTTCTGGATGGTTGGCTTTAAAATCGTCCATTTTTAATGAGCCAATTAAATCGGCACAAAGCGCAACAACTTTCTCATTGGTTTTTCCCAATTCAGTAAGTCCCGCTCCAAATCCTGAACGTGTATCTTTATTTCCTGTGTTTGTATATGTTTTCATATGTAATGCCCACAAAAGAGGGTATCTGTTTAATTATTACTTAAAATTTAAAATCCTAGGTGAGGATTTCGGGGATTAATAATCGCCCAATGTTTCTGCATTTTGCTCTAATCCGATAGCCAATTGCTCATCGTTAGGTGCTTTTCCGTGCCATGCGTGTGTGTGCATCATAAAATCAACACCATTACCCATAACCGTTTTTAAAAGTACACAAACTGGTTTGCCTTGTCCTGTTTTAGATTTTGCAACCGCCATTCCTTTTAAGATTTCTTCGATGTTGTTACCTTGATTGATTTCAACCACGATCCATCCAAAGGCTTCAAATTTCTCTTTCACATTGCCTAATGGAAGTACAACATCAGTAGGGCCATCAATTTGCTGACCGTTAAGGTCGATTGTAGCAATAAGATTGTCTACATTATTACCGGCAGCATACATCATTGCTTCCCAGTTTTGACCTTCTTGCAATTCGCCATCACCGTGTAAACTATACACTAAATGAGAATCGTTGTTTAATTTTTTTGCCTGCGCTGCACCAATTGCAACAGACATGCCTTGACCTAAAGAACCAGAAGCTACACGAACCCCAGGCAAACCTTCATGAGTTGTTGGGTGCCCTTGTAAACGAGAGTTGATCAATCTGAACGTGTTTAATTCTTCTACAGGGAAATAACCTGCTCTCGCCAACACGCTATAAAATACAGGTGAAATATGACCGTTGGAAAGGAAGAATATATCTTCGCCTATACCGTCCATATCAAAAGTGTCTTTTCTGTCCATGATTTCATTGTAAAGCGCTACAATAAATTCTGCACAGCCTAGTGAACCTCCTGGATGGCCAGAATTGACCTTGTGTACCATACGGAGAATATCTCTACGTACTTGGGTTGTTAAATCTTCTAATTGTTGTGTGTTTGACATTTTATAAAAGTTAGTTTTATGCTGCAAAAGTAGCCATTTTAAGCCCGACTGCAAAGTCCAAAATTGCGCACTTATTAACGAATTTTGCGGTTTTGCTAACAATTGTAGGAAAGGGTACACCAGTTTATTAGAGCGTTTTAAGGACGCCGACTTTTCATTTGGTTTGGGTGATGGATTTTTTATAAAGTTTTATCAAGAGCTCTTTATCTTCATAAGTGCATTGCATATCTTTGCCAGCTTATTACAATTTTAAAAATACCCACCTCATGCTTCAATTTGATTTTTTCTGATTGAAATAAAAAAGATGTAGGTTTACCACTTATGAAATTCGAACTAAAAGGAAAAGACCTTCAAAGCAAGGCGAGAGCAGGCGTTATTACTACAGACCACGGGGTTATTGAAACCCCAATTTTCATGCCTGTTGGTACTGTAGCTTCTGTAAAAGGTGTTCATCAACGGGAACTTAAAAATGATATCAATGCCGATATTATCTTAGGAAATACCTACCATTTATATCTTCGTCCGCAAACCAGAATTCTGGAACAAGCTGGAGGATTGCATAAATTTATGAATTGGGATCGCAATATTTTGACTGATTCTGGTGGATACCAAGTCTATTCACTTTCTGCCAACAGAAAAATTAAAGAAGAAGGCGTTAAATTCAAGTCGCATATTGACGGTAGTTACCATACGTTTACGCCTGAAAATGTGATGGAAATTCAACGTACGATTGGTGCTGATATCATCATGGCATTTGATGAATGTACACCTTATCCTTGCGATTATAACTATGCCAAACGCTCCATGCACATGACGCATAGATGGTTGGATAGATGTGTGAACCATTTGGGAAAACTTCCTTTTAAATATGGATACGAGCAAAGCTTTTTTCCTATAGTTCAAGGAAGTACTTATAAAGATTTGCGTTTGCAATCTGCTGAATATATCGCTAATGCTGGTGCCGTAGGAAACGCCATTGGTGGACTTTCAGTAGGGGAGCCTGCGGAAGAAATGTACGCCATGACAGAAGTGGTGTGTGGTGTTTTGCCTGAAGATAAACCTCGTTATTTAATGGGGGTTGGAACACCTATCAATATTCTTGAAAACATTGCGTTAGGTGTGGATATGTTTGACTGTGTTATGCCTACACGTAACGCCCGAAACGGGATGTTATTTACAGCGCATGGGTCTATCAATATTAAAAATAAGAAGTGGGAAGACGATTTTTCCGCTTTGGATGAAATGGGAATGACGTATGTTGATACTGAATATTCTAAAGCCTACTTACGTCACTTATTTAGTGTTAATGAGCGCTTGGCAATGCAAATTGCAACCATTCATAACCTTGGATTTTATTTATGGTTGGTCAGAGAAGCGAGAAAACATATCTTAGCGGGAGATTTTAGACCGTGGAAAGACATGATGGTAAAACAAATGGATAAACGTTTGTAGAAATTGAAGGTGAAGTAAAACTGAAATTGAATTTCAAATAATAGATGCAATTGAAGTGACGTTGACATGTCGCGAAATAGAACATAACTCATAAAAATAACCAATAGTCTCCAGACATTGAAAATCCTAGATTGGTACATATTAAAACGTTATCTGCTCACTTTTTTGATGATGTTGTTACTGTTTATTCCGATAGGTATAACGGTAAATCTTGCTGAAAAAATCGGAAAAATCTTAGAGAACAACGTACCATTTGGAGAAGTGGCCTTGTACTATTTGAATTTCACCATCTATTTTGCCAACTTATTGTTTCCAATATTTCTGTTTCTATCAGTTATTTGGTTTACGTCCAAACTAGCCAACAACACTGAAATTGTTGCATTTTTAAGTTCAGGCGTATCCTTTTCTCGATTTTTAAGACCTTATATTATAGGAGCAACCATCATTTCCATATTTGCGATGGTATTAGGGTTTTATTTAGCACCTATTGCAAGTCAGGGGTTTAATGAGTTTTCTTATAAATATTTAAAAAGTTCCCGGCATCAGCAGCCTGGAGAGAATATCTTCCGGCAAATTAACGACACCGATTTTATATATGTGAGTAGTTTTGATCCTTCTCAGAATAGAGGTTATAACTTTACCTTGGAGCATATTGAGAATAATGAATTGAAATATAAGATTTTCGCCAATTCAATCGTCTATTCGGAAAAGGATAGTACGTATAAGCTGTTCAATTACTTCAAACGGACCATCACGGATAAGGGCGATATTATTGAGAACTCCCGAAGAAAGGATACCGTTTTTTCGTTCGATTTGGAAGATTTGACCCCTGTAAATTATATCGCAGAGACCAAACCTTATAGGGAATTGGTCGATTTTATTGATAAGGAGAAGGCAAGAGGATCCTCAAATATTGGCCGCTATGAAGTGGTCAAATATAAAAAGTGGAGTTTACCCGTAGCCGTTTTTATCTTAACGATTATTGCCGTTTCCGTATCTTCCATAAAGCGAAGAGGAGGAATGGGGATTAACTTGGCGTTCGGGATTACAACCGCCATGATATATGTCTTTTTTGACAAGGTGTTTGGGGTTTTAGCAGAGCAATCTGATTTTTCTCCGTTAATAGCCGTTTGGCTTCCTAATGTGGTTTTTGGTATTTTGGCTGTCTATCTCCTCTACAATGCAAAACGCTAAGCTCAAAAATTACCTGCACCTTCATTTTCTGATTTTTATTGCCGGGTTTACTGCTATTTTAGGTGAACTGATTACCATAGGTTCCATTCCGTTGGTGTGGTATAGAATGTTGATGGCAGGACTTTTAATGTTCCTTTATATTAGGATTATCAAGCTAAAATTAAAGGTTGATAAACGCACAATGCTCAAGTTTTTTGCGGCCGGGGTCATTATCGCCTTGCATTGGATTACTTTTTTTGAAGCCATCAAGCAATCTAATATTTCCATTACATTAGGCATGTTTTCAACGGGCGCATTTTTTGCTTCCTTTATAGAACCACTGTTTTATAGAAGACGCATCATTTGGTATGAGATTGTGTTTGGTATCATCGTGATTATTGGTGTTTTTCTCATTACGCATGGCGAATTGAAATACATCAACGGAATCATTCTCGGCGTCGTTTCTGCATTACTATCGAGTCTGTTTGCCGTTATCAATGGCACCTTTATTCAGAAGCATTCTGCCACACTCATTTCATTTTATGAATTTATCAGTGGGGTTGTGTTTCTAACGCTGTTCATCCTAGTATTTAAAGGCGGATTTAATGCGGAATTCTTTACCCTTTCAGGTTCAGATTGGATATATCTGGGCATTTTGGCTTCCGTTTGTACAGCTTATGCCTTTATAGGCTCTGTTAAAGTGATGAAGTATATTAGCCCTTACACTGTAGTGCTGTCTTATAATTTGGAGCCTGTCTACGGGATAACGTTGGCCTTGCTATTGTTCCCGGAAACCGAAACAATGGGTCCTGAATTTTATTACGGCGCTATTTTAGTGCTGTTAGCGGTCTTGTTGGATGGGATATTCAAAAACGTCATATCCTATCGCGATAGAAAACGAAACCGATACAAAATCGATTAATTTATTAGAGTTTCTTTCATTATCCGTACCTTTGCAAGTGCCTCTAAAAAATACCACATTTTTCGTATTGTTGAGTTTATAAGAACGGAAAAAAATACGTAGGTTTGTAGGCTAACTAATAATTAAACCTTAAATTTCTATGGAGTATTTAGAATTTGAGCTTCCCATAAAAGAATTAGAAGATCAATTATCAAAGTGCCAAGTAATTGGTAAAGAAAGTGATGTTGATGTAACTCAAACGTGTGAACAAATTGAGAAGAAGCTCCTCGCTACAAAGAAAGATATTTATAAAAATCTTACGGCGTGGCAGCGTGTTCAATTATCACGCCATCCCAATAGACCATATACCTTAGATCATATAAAAGCTTTATGTGGCGATTCTTTTTTAGAGCTGCACGGCGATAGAAATGTTAAGGATGATAAAGCCATGATTGGTGGTTTAGGTAAAATTGGCGATCAGTCGTTTATGTTTATCGGACAACAAAAAGGTTACAACACCAAAACAAGACAGTATCGTAATTTTGGGATGTCAAATCCTGAAGGTTACCGTAAAGCGTTGCGATTGATGAAGTCTGCTGAAAAGTTTAAAATTCCAGTAGTAACTTTAATTGATACTCCAGGTGCATATCCAGGTTTAGAAGCTGAAGAACGCGGACAAGGAGAGGCAATTGCCAGAAATATTATGGAAATGACCCGCTTGAAAGTGCCAATTATTTGTGTAATCATTGGAGAAGGTGCTTCCGGTGGAGCTTTGGGTATTGGTGTTGGAGATCGAGTATTAATGATGGAAAACACTTGGTATTCTGTAATTTCTCCAGAATCTTGTTCATCAATTTTATGGCGTAGTTGGGAGTATAAAGAACAAGCGGCAGAAGCCCTTAAACTTACCGCTCCTGATATGAAAAAAATGAAATTGATTGATGACATTATCAAAGAACCATTAGGTGGTGCACATACCAATCGTGAAGAAGCCTTTTTGGCAGTTAAAAAAGCGATTGAAAAATCTTATGCTGAGCTTAAAAACTTATCACCAAAAGATTTAGTGAAAAAACGTATGGATAAATATGCCGACATGGGTGTTTATAAATAACGATACCCACATAGCATAACAAGATTGAAAACTGGAGTTGTAAACTTCGGTTTTTTTTGTCCTTATTAACAATATTATCAAGTTGTTAACAGTTAAATTGTTGATGACTTGTTAAGAAGCAAGGCGATTAAATCCGCTTCCTTCTGATCAATTTCTTTATTTTCGCATTCATGAAACAACCAAATCAGATACAAGGCTACAAAGTAGATAAAAGCACAATTATAAGCTTGGAGAAAGGAAAAATACCGCCACAAGCAATTGATTTAGAGGAAGTTGTCCTTGGGGCGATGATGATTGATAAAAAAGGTGTCGATGAAGTAATTGATATCTTGAGCCCTGATGCTTTCTATAAAGATGCCCATAAACACATCTTTGAAGCTATTTTTAAGTTATTCGAAAATAGCGAGCCTGTCGATTTATTAACCGTTTCAAGTCAACTTAAGAAAGATGGCAAGTTGGATATGGTGGGTGGCGATTTTTATCTGATTTCGTTAACCCAACGTGTGTCATCTTCTGCTCATATTGAGTTTCATGCCCGTATCATTCTTCAAAAATTTATTCAACGTAGTTTGATTAAAATTTCTATTGAAATTATTGAAGAAGCGTATGATGAAACTAAGGATGTATTTGACCTTTTAGATCAAGCCGAGGCGAAACTTTACGAAGTCACCCAAGGTAACATCAAAAAATCTACTGAAACTGCTCAAAGTTTAGTAATTCAGGCGAAAAAGAAAATTGAAGATATTTCCAATAAAGAAGGCTTGAGTGGTATTCCATCAGGTTTCGATAAGTTGGACAAATTAACCTCAGGTTGGCAAGAAAGTGATTTGATCATTGTGGCAGCTCGTCCTGGTATGGGTAAAACAGCCTTAACCTTATCTATGGCACGAAATATTGCGGTGGGTAGCAATATTCCCGTAGCGTTTTTCTCTTTGGAGATGGCGTCTGTACAGTTAATTACCCGTTTGATATCTAGTGAAACTGGACTGTCTTCTGAAAAGTTGCGTACAGGTAAACTTGAAAAACATGAGTGGGAACAGTTGAACGTTAAAGTAAAGGCTCTAGAAAAAGCACCTTTATTTATTGATGACACCCCATCATTGTCTATTTTCGATTTACGTGCAAAGGCGCGACGTTTGGCATCACAATATGGTATTAAAATGATCATTATTGATTATTTGCAATTAATGACCGCTGGTGGAAGTCAAAAAGGAGGTAACAGAGAGCAGGAAATTTCTACTATTTCCCGTAACCTTAAGGCATTGGCAAAGGAATTAAGTGTTCCGGTCATCGCTTTATCACAATTATCGCGTGCGGTTGAAACACGTGGTGGCAGTAAAAGACCGTTACTTTCTGACTTACGTGAATCTGGTGCGATTGAGCAGGATGCGGATATCGTATCGTTTATTTACCGACCAGAATACTATAAAATTGACGAGTGGGATGATGAAGAACGCTCACCAACAGAAGGTCAAGCAGAATTTATTATCGCTAAGCATAGAAATGGTGGTTTAGAGAACATCAGATTGAAATTTATCGGACATCTCGGTAAATTCGATAATCTTGATGATTTTGACACGCCATTTGGTGAATTCCATTCAAAAATGAACGCATCTGCTAACGACAATACTTTCAATTCCAGTAATTTCCCATCGCCATCAGACGCGTTTGATCCGCCTCCAATGGATGATGATGACGATAATGATGTACCATTTTAAAATCAAGATTTTTTCTTAAATTCGATTGCAGGATAACGTTATCTTAGCAAGATTTAAAAATGATGCCTCATGGATAAAACACGGACGACCAATCTATTACTTTTAGTTATTGTTGTGCCACTAGTTTTTTATTTACTAAAAATCTTGTCGTTCATCTTTATACCGTTGGCATTCTCCATGTTTATTGCGCTCTTGTTTTTACCCTTGATGCGCTGGTTGGGAAAAAAGGGCGTACCAAAATACATCAGTATTTTTATTGTTATTCTTCTAATTCTGTTGGGTTTGGGAATTACTGCAGAATTGATCCATCTTTCAAGTAAACAAATCTTGTCCTCTGACAGTACTTTTTTTGCTGAAGCTGAAGTGAAACTTCGAAACTTAAAAACATCAGTGGAGTCTTATTTTGGTGTTGAACTTGGTAAAAATGGAAACCTAATGGCCCAAATTGCCGAGACTAAAAATATTGGCTCTGCAGTTGGTTTTATTGGTGGCTTTTTAAGTATGTCCCTAACCACTGCCTTTTTTACCGTATTATGGTTGGCAGAGTCCATCAATGTTCAGAAATTATTGAACGCTACCATATTAAAACAAAAACACACCTCGGTTAAAACGTTTCTTAAAATTGAAAACGACTTAATTAAATTCATTAAAGTGAAATTTTTGGTGAGTTTAGGTACCGGAATTTTTACGGGGTTGGCCTGTGTCTATTTTGATGTCAGCTTCCCTATTTTTTGGGGTCTATTTGCCTTTGTAATTAACTTCGTCCAAATGATTGGATCATTTATTTCGGTCATCAGCTTGTCGCTATTTGCATTTGTGGAGTTAGATCCTACAAGCACGTTGCTCTTTTTTATGCTTTCCATTACCTTAGTACAGGTGATATTTGGTGCCATCTTGGAGCCTATTTTTATGGGAAAATCATTTTCGATAAACATCATTGCTGTTTTAGTGATGCTCATGTTTTGGGGTTTCATTTGGGGTATTCCCGGAATGATCATGTCAATCCCAATAACAGTGTTCCTTAAAATCATTCTTGAGCAATTCCCTAATACAAAAATTATTGCGGGTTTACTTTCTGGTAAAGAGCTGAAGATTAACAGATAAGTCCAACAAAAATACTGTTAAAACATTCTATTTTTTTGAATTAGTTAGGAATCCTAACTATATTTATAAGGCAATGATGCAAATTTAAATCAAAGCTATTATGGGAAAATCAGTTTTTTATCACGCAGGATGTCCAGTATGCGTAAGTGCAGAACATGACATCATTAATTTAGTTGGTGCTTCTAACGTTGAAGTGGTTCACTTAGGTGAAGATAAATCTAGGATTGAACAAGCTGAACTGGCTGGAGTGAAATCTGTTCCAGCATTATTGACATCTAATGGTCACGTATTGCACATAAATTATGGTGCATCAATAGCAGATGTTAAAGGCTAATCTTTAATTTTATGTTAGGATTTTAAAATTGGTTTTAAAATCCTAACATATAAATGGCCTTGTATTTTTAATTCATTCTGTTACTCCGCTTTCTACCTAAAAAAGATCCATGAAACACAGTGTATTTGATACCTCTCAGCAACAAATGGATGTGGCAAGTAAAATAGTTGTCGGGCTTGAACGTATTTCAGAAGTCTTTAGAGTATTACTTTGGGATCATGCCAAAACTATAGGACTCAGCCCAATTCAAATTCAAATCCTCATTTTTTTAGCCTATCACAAATACGAGTTTTGTAATGTGAGTCATTTGGCTAAGGAGTTTAATGTAGCAAAGTCCACCATCAGTGATGCCGTAAAAGTTCTGGAACGAAAGCAGCTTATAATAAAAGATTTTTCGCCTAATGATCATCGGAGTTATAATATTCAACTTTCTGAACATGGACAAGAACTAGTAGCACAGACTGAACTTTTTGCAAATCCTATTAAAAATCAACTTTCTGATATGGAAGGTTTGGAGGATTTTTATGAATTATTAAGTAAACTCATCTATAAATTGCATACTAGCGGATTATTGACTGTGCAGAGAATGTGTTACTCGTGTAAGTTTTATGATAAGCAGGAGGGAGCTCACTATTGTAAATTATTGGAAAAGCCATTGCTAACAACGGATATTCGTATGGATTGTCCGGAATTTCAGAGTCTACCTTCATAAAAATCATCCCTATACTTTAATATTTACCAAAAGCATTTCAACAACGCTCTATTTTTAAGTATCTTTCGATTACTGAGCAGATATAAACAAGGAGCTACATTTAAGCTTGTTGCTTGTTCAGGTGTTGTGTTTCATTTCTAAATTGTATCCTTTTGAATAGATTACTTATAATAGCGGCTTTCATGCTCTTTTCAGTGAGTAGCTTTGGGTCATACCTACTGATTCCGATGGATGCCGAAGGTCAAAAAGACCATCTAAAAGCGTACGGTGTAACCTATTGGACGCTAGAAAAACAATTAAAAGTGAAGTGGCTACTCAATTACCGTGGTGGTTCATTTTTGTTGCCTGACGTTCCGGAAATTCAACGGGAATGTCAAATTAGAGGGGTTTCTTTTGAGATTATTTCCGATGCTAAAACTGAAGAAATATTAGAATTTATCAGCAGTCCTTCGCAAAACATGGAATCTGTGGTGCTTGAAAAGGCGCCAAAAATTGCTGTGTATTCACCAAAAGGCAATCCACCTTGGGATGACGCCGTAACTATGGTGTTGACTTATGCCGAAATTCCTTATGAAACAATTTATGATGAAGAGGTTTTAAACGATACGCTTGTCCTTTACGATTGGTTACACCTGCATCACGAAGATTTTACTGGCCAATATGGTAAGTTTTATAGAACCTACAAATCGGCGGCATGGTACATTGAGGATAAAAAGAAATCTGAAGCCTTGGCTGCAAAATTGGGTTATAACAAAGTTTCTGAGCAGAAATTAGCTGTGGCTTTAAAAATCCGTGATTATGTAGTTGGTGGCGGATTTATGTTTGCCATGTGCAGTGCAACCGATAGTTTTGATATTGCATTGTCAGCTGAAGGGGTTGATATTTGTGAACCAATGTTTGATGGTGATGCGAGTGAGCCTAACTATCAAAGTAAAATTGATTACAATAAAACCTTCGCTTTTAAGGACTTTATATTGGAACGAAATCCTAATATTTATGAGTTTTCTTCTATCGATATGACCTCAAAACGACAAATCCCGATGACTACAGATTATTTCACTTTGATGGATTTTTCTGCCAAATGGGACCCAATTCCAACCATGTTATGCCAAAATCACACTGCATTGGTAAAAGGTTTTATGGGGCAAACTACGGCATTCACCAGAGATCAAATCAAATCGAACGTGCTTGTTATGGGAGAAAACAAGACTAATGGGGAAGCAAAATACATCCATGGCATTAAAGGCAAAGGATTTTTTACCTTTTACGGAGGTCATGATCCGGAAGATTACACACATAAAGTTGGAGATCCTAAAACAGAATTGGAGTTGCATCCCACATCTCCAGGCTACCGCTTAATCTTAAATAATGTCTTATTTCCAGCGGCCAAGAAGAAAAAGCAAAAAACCTAGTCTATATTTTTCCTGTTTTCTTTAGAATTTCCCTCAATAAAGTTTCATTTATCTGGTCATGAAAACGTAATAATAATACGAAAGAGGAGGTTTTTTTGGTGTGGAAATACAATTCACCACAAATGAGTTAAGAGTTCCAATTGCGTAATTGTAAATTTCACTTCAATTTGAGTTCAGGTGAAAGGATATCTACCTGCCACAATACATGATTTTAACCAATCATATTATTTATTACTTTTAAACTAAATCTAATACCATGTCAACAAAAGAGAAAATTTTAAATAAAATTCAAATCCTCATAGCCAATAGTTTCAAAACACCAGAGGAAGCTTTCGCTTTTTTTGATGCTGATAAAGATGGAAAATTATCCAAAAAGGAGATTTCAGAACTGCTTCAAAAAGCAGAAATCAGCGGTCTCATTAGAGGATTGGTCACTACAAAACTCATTGAAGGCTATGATAAAGATGGAGATCAATTGGTCAGTTGGTCCGAATTTAAATCTGCCATTGAAGAAATAAAGTAATAATTGTTAAGCCCCCTTTGAATGCTATACTACATTAAACAGTTTTTTAGATTATTTCTCGCTTCAGTTTTATTCTGGTCATTTGCATTTTGCTTCTTTATCCTTATAAGATATTTGGGTCGAGAACAGGAGCAAGTAGACGCAATACAAAAAACAGAAGTATTTCCAGTTTATGAATACCTATTATTTGGGGTTATTTTGGGCGTTATGGTGGCCATTGTCTACACCATTGTAGAATATCTGTTTGATAATTTTATATCTAAAGCGCTTAATTTAGGTTTCATTCTTATAATTAAATCGCTTATTTATCTCGTATTTCTAATCTTCTCACTAACGGTGATTGCTTATTTGGCTGAAGATTATCTTGGCGTGGACTTTCCTAATCATACCGGATGGTGGATTTCCAACAAGATATTCTGGATGGTAACTGCCTATTTTATTATTTGTTCCTTGATGTTTTCATTTATAAGATTGGCAAATGATAAATTTGGAAAGGGGATTATCTTTAAAATGTTGATCGGTCGTTACAAAAAACCAAGAGAAGTGGAGAAAATATTCATGTTTTTAGACATGAAATCGTCTACGTCACACGCTGAAGAATTAGGACATTTGAAGTATAGCATGCTCATTCAGGATTGCTTTTTCTATCTCAATAAGATTATTAATAAATACGATGCTGAAATTTACCAGTATGTAGGAGACGAAGCTGTGTTAAGTTGGACCCCAAAAAAGGGTATTAGACATTTAAATTGCATCAGATTGTTTTTTGATTTTGATCGAAAATTGAAACGGCATTCCAAATACTATATGAAGGAGTATGGCGTTCAGCCTCAATTTAAGGCAGGACTACATACAGGTAAAATCATTATTGCCGAAGTGGGTACGGTAAAAAAGGAACTCGCTTACCATGGAGATGTAATCAATTCCACATCGCGAATTCAAGGAAAGTGTAATGAGTTTGAAGAGACGTTGTTAGTGTCAGAAGAGTTAATGCAAAAACTAAAACTCACCTCCAGATATGAAGCCGTATCTCTTGGTGATGAATTATTGGATGGCAAAACTGAGGAACTCAAAATTTTTGCCATCCATAGAAAGTAAATTTCGTAATGTGATTTTAAAATTAGAAGGTGTAGGACATAGCCATTCCAGTGTAATCATCACCTAAAAAGTTACGTCCCGCAGTAGGTGAAAGCTTAAGCGATGCATCTTTCGTTTTATGAAGTTCAGGAACAAGTATTCCCGTTGCAGCGCCCAACCCGTATCCTATGAGTACGTCAGTTAAGAAGTGTTGCCCTGCCTTTATTCTAAAGTAGCCAACGGTTGCTGGTACCGCGGCAGCAGCAGCCCAAATAAAGAACTTGCCTTCCGCATCCGGATTAAAATCAGAATATACCTTTGCCGCAAAAAAGGTAGCAGCAGCAGAAGCAGCCACGTGACCTGAATAAAAGGAGCGTTGTCCATTATTACGTAATCTTTTCTTTGTATCTAAAGTTTCGTCATATACATATGGGCGCGATTTATCAACTAAACCAGCCGTAATTGTAAAGAGTGCGGCAGTGGTGGCTAAACTTTCAAAGTACATTCCAACAAATTGTCCGGTGTGGTCATTGATGCCATCGTTAAATAACAATGCAAATGGGGCAGCAAATGAGATTGCAAATGGGATGTCACTAATGGCACTAGCACTTTCTGAATTATATCCAGCAGCCCATCTATTGATACCACTGATATCTTCTTTCTTTATTGAATTCAGTTCTTCTAAAGTTAGACCCTCTTTGTCTTGAATAAGCGTGAATCCGTAGGCAGTTCCACCTAATCCAGCGCCGAGCCAGATGCCATCTTTTACCCAATTCCATTCATAAGGAGATGAGTTCTGTTGAGCGTTTGATGTAATAGCAATTAATAACGTTAGAATAAAAAGGATTTTTTTCATTGATAGGTTTGGTTTTAGGGTTATAATTTGGCGAAAATAGGTAACAAATATATGTTTAAGTAACGTGTATCCATTAAAAGTTAACTCAGATATTTTCAAGTTAAAGCAAAAAAAATCCGATTCAGATAGAACCGGATTTTTCACAACTATTAGTGTATACTAAATTTTTAGTTTACGTTGCCATATTGAAACCAAGTGAACCAGTTTGCGCCTGGAAAACCACAGCCAGCACCAAACGCAGTTTCCTCACAGTCGCCGCAAGGAGCAGGGATTGTTATAAAAATACTTTGTTTATCATCTGTTGGGACTAGAACAATTAATACATCATCACCACATGAAGGAATAAAATTAGTATGCTCAAGTGCCATAGCAACAAGCATATCTACTCTGTCATTGTTGTAAGGCCCAGTAAATGTGCAATCTACACAAACGCTATCATCAACCAATTTCCAAATAGCGATTTGAATGTCTCCAAATGAATAATTTCCAGTTTCTGCAGAAGCTTGAGTTCCTATAAATCCTTGATTCATTAGCCAATTTACAGCTCCAAAATTTTCAGGTTTTTCAAATTCACCCTCTGGTAATTCTTCATAAGAAGAATAAACATCACCAGTAAAACAATCTAAATTTTCTAGACGGGCATCTTGATCAAGACACCAAGCACCATAAGTTCCGGATAAAGAATTTCCTGAAGCAATAGTAATGTCATAATAATTATTAGCGACCCCTTTTGCTGTAACACAAACATCAACTTGATCTGGTAATGCCATCGCAAATGCTTCACTAGTAACATCAGAAACACAATGAACAACCGCATGAGCGGCAATAAATGTTCCTTTAGAAGTTGGCACAGTGTAAGTGTAACTTGAAATACAATCATGAGTCTCGCTGTATTCAAAATGACCAATTACAGGATTACCGCCATTGTTTAGAGGGAAATCATTTTTTTCGCTTACGACCGATAAATGAGTTGCAGCTAAACAATAACCGGCATTGGTTACATTATAAGTGATTTCGTAATTTGCACCAACGACTTCAACATTTACAGTACCAACCAATATGTTTTGGCCTGCGTATAAGTTTACTATAGAGGATGGTTCAGTATCACAATCTGGCCAATTAAACGTAGCAACTTTTGATTTTTTAGCTAAAGCATTGGCATCTAAAACTGAGTCTTGCTCAGCGTCTAAAGCTTGGGTTTGGCAACTTAATGCGCCAAAAAGAATGCATACACCAAATAGAAGGGTGTAAATTCGGGTAGATTTAATTTTCATGATTAAAAGTTTAGTATTGATTATTTAATGGTTGTTTTGCTATTAATCAACATGCCTTTTAACGTTATAAATATAAAAAATATAGAGTATAGATAATTAAAAATCAGTTAACTGTCAAATTAAATCGATAATCAGTTATTATCTAGCCTTAAATCTTGGAATCTTCAGTAAGATCTTGAAATGTATAAAAATATAAGACTCAAATGAATCAATTTTTATAATATCTTGCACTAATAAATAGGTTAAAAATTTTAAATGGGCATTTCTGTTTTGATTCCTGATGGGGAGAGTCACTTATTAATATACGTGATTAATAGTTTGTCTCAAATTAAAGAGATTAAGATCTTCATCATGTCGAATGTGAAGTATATACCTATGCGATACTCAAGACATATTTATCACTTTTCATATTATAGAAAAACAGAGCATGAACAAGCTTGGATTTCGAATATTAATTATGAAATAGAAACGCATAAAATCGATATAGTGATGCCGATTTTTGAAGATGGAATAGAAACGATTATAAAATTTAGAAAATATCTTGACTCTAATAAGTTATGTTTATTGCCTACCTATATAAATTTTGAGACTGCAAAAAACAAATGGTTATTAACAAAACACTTATTAGTTAATGACATCCCTTTTCCTAAGAGTATGTTGTACTCTCCTAATGCTTCTTTTAACCTAGACAATTTTAGATTTCCAATTATATTGAAACCCATTTTAGAAACTGGAGGAGGAGATGGCGTCTGTTTTTTTGAAAATAAGGAAGCATTGCAGCGTCATTTGCTAAGTGAAAAAATTGGCAAGGAACAGCTCATTCAAGAATACGTTAAAGGGTATGATATTGGTTGCAGTGTTTTGTGTAAAAATGGTGACATTTTAGCATTTACGATTCAAAGGGCCACAATGCTCAACTCCAATCCGTTTAAACCATTACTTGGTGTCAAATTTGTATATGAAGAGGACTTGTACAAGATTGTTGAAAGGCTCATGAAATCTTTGGACTGGTCTGGTGTGGCTCATATAGATTTAAAATATGATATTGAAAATAAAACCTTTAAGGTAATAGAGGTTAATACTAGGTTTTGGGGGTCTCTGGATGCGTCATTGATGGCTGGAGTTAATTTTCCACACCTATATTGTTTAACGAGTTTAAATGCGTGTTTTGAACATCCTAAGTATGACTCTATTAATTATTTAAATCTTAAAGGGCTTGCAAAAAGTATCATTAAAAACAAATCATTATTATTTGATGGTAACTTTATATTGAAAAACACTCCTGTGTCCTTTGCGTTAAAAGATCCTCTTCCAACTATTTTTAAGTATACACTCTTTATCAAAAACATTGTCCTCACCAAAATAAAAATGGTATACAAGGATTTTTAGATTCAATTTTTTAAATATCCAACACTCTAATAATAGTGCGTTTAAACAAAAAAAATCCGGTTCATGACGAACCGGATTTTTATAAGCGAATTGTGGTTATTATTTTGGCGAAAACGCCTTATTTTGAAATTTGTTTAGCAATGGCTTCAAAAGCGTTTGGATTGTTCATCGCTAAATCAGCAAGAACCTTACGGTTTAAACTGATGTTGTTAGCTTTGATACCTCCCATAAACTTTGAATAAGACATTCCGTGTAATCGGGCTGCTGCGTTAATACGCATAATCCATAATGAACGGAAATTTCTCTTCTTTACTTTACGGTCTCTGTACGAATATAACATCGCTTTGTCAACCGCGTTTTTGGCTACTGTCCAAACGTTTTTACGTCTTCCAAAGTATCCTTTTGCTTGTTTAAGAACCTTTTTTCTTCTGGCTCTTTTTGCTACTGAATTTACTGATCTTGGCATTTCTTAATTGTTTTTTGTAGTAGGCGGTCGAAAATCGACACTTTGGTTTTTTAACGTCGCAAATCAAAAATCATCAATCTGCAATCGTTAATTTTTGGCCTAACTCCAGGGTTTATAATTTGTTTTAACCGGTTAAAACGTGTTACTTTAAACGTAACATCACTTTAACATTGTTCTCGTCTGCTTTATGCACTAAAGTGTCATGTGTCAGAGCAAGTTTACGCTTTTTAGATTTTTTTGTCAGGATATGACTCTTAAAAGCGTGCTTTCTTTTAATCTTCCCAGTGCCCGTTAGTTTAAAACGTTTCTTAGCACTAGATTTTGTTTTCATTTTCGGCATTTTTCTCCTAAATTTAAATTTACTATTCGCTTATTATCTTATATATACATAGCTGCCTATGTGTACTTATTTCTTTTTTGGCGCAATGAACATAGTCATACGCTTACCTTCTAATCTTGGCATTTGTTCAACCTTACCATATTCTTCAAGATCTTGGGCCAATTTTAATAGTAAAATTTGTCCTTGCTCTTTAAACACAATAGAACGTCCTTTAAAAAACACAAATGCTTTCAGCTTTGCACCTTCCTTCAGAAACTTCTCAGCGTGTTTCTTTTTGAATTCGTAATCGTGATCATCTGTTTGAGGACCAAAACGTATTTCCTTAACAACAACTTTAGTCGCTTTAGACTTTAAGGCCTTATCGCGCTTCTTTTGTTCATAGAGAAACTTCTTATAATCCATGACCTTACATACAGGCGGATCAGCTTTTGGTGATATCTCAACCAGATCTACACCCTGCTCTTCAGCCATTGCTAAAGCTTGCCTAGTGGTGTATATACCAGTTTCAACATTATCTCCTACAAGTCTTACGTTCTCGGATCGAATGTTTCTGTTAATTTTATGTTGCTCCTCTTTTTCAGTTCTTTTGAAGCTACCTCTGTTTCTACGAATTGCTATGGCTTATATATTTTTTAGTTAAACTTAATTTGCCTATTTAAAGGTTTTCAATGTCTTTTTTACTTCTGTATCGACAATTTGAGAGAACTCTTCTACACTAATCATGCCTAAGTCTTCTCCGCCATGTTGTCGCACGGTAATCTTATTTTCGTTCTCTTCATTCTCACCTACAATAATCATATATGGGATTTTGGCCATTTCCGCTTCACGGATTTTCTTGCCAATGGTCTCATTTCTATGATCAGCGAGGGCGCGAATTTCGTCATTTTCTAGCAAATTTAAAACTTTTTCGGCGTATTTTTCATATTTCTCACTAATTGATAGTATGATAACCTGTGTTGGCATTAACCAAAGTGGGAAATTTCCGCCCGTATGTTCTAACAATATCGCTACAAAACGCTCCATACTTCCAAAAGGTGCTCGGTGAATCATCACTGGTCTGTGCAATTCATTATCGCTACCTTTATAAGTCAAATCAAAACGTTCTGGTAAGTTGTAATCTACCTGAATGGTGCCTAATTGCCAGTTTCTACCCAAAGCATCCTTCACCATAAAATCCAACTTCGGACCATAAAAAGCAGCTTCACCAGTTTCAACAACATAATTCAAGCCTTTATCAATAGCAGCATTCAAAATAGCCGCTTCAGCTTTCGCCCAGTTTTCATCGCTACCAATATATTTCTCTGGCGTGTTAGGATCTCTCAATGATACCTGCGCGGTAAAGTTTTCAAATCCTAAAGAACCAAATACATAAAGTACTAAGTCAATAACGTTTTTAAACTCTGTATCCAACTGATCAGGCATACAGAAAATATGCGCATCATCTTGAGTAAAGCCTCTTACACGGGTTAAACCGTGAAGTTCTCCACTTTGCTCGTAACGGTAAACTGTTCCAAACTCCGCATAACGTTTCGGAAGTTCTTTATATGAGAAAGGTTTCGCATTATAAATCTCACAGTGGTGAGGACAGTTCATAGGTTTCAATAAAAACTCTTCACCTTCAGATGGTGTAAGGATAGGTTGAAAACTATCAGCTCCATATTTCTCATAATGACCAGATGTCACATACAATTCCTTCTGACCAATATGAGGCGTAACTACCATTTCATATCCAGCTTTCTTTTGAGCCTTCTTCAAAAAGTTTTCAAGACGCTCACGCAACGCGGCACCTTTTGGTAACCATAACGGTAACCCTTGACCAACTTTAGATGAAAACGTGAACAGTTCAAGTTCTTTTCCAAGTTTACGATGGTCGCGTTTCTTTGCTTCTTCAAGCAATGCAAGATATTCTGTCAACTCCTTTTGCTTAGGGAATGAAATTCCGTAAACACGAGTAAGTTGTTTGTTCTTTTCGTCACCTCTCCAATAGGCACCAGCAACAGACATAATTTTGACTGCTTTGATAATGCCAGTATTCGGAATGTGTCCACCTCTACATAAATCAGTAAACGTAGAATGATCACAAAACGTAATCGTACCATCTTCTAAATTCTCAATCAGCTCAACTTTGTATTCATTGTCTTGAGCCTTATATAAGGATAGAGCCTCTTCTTTGGAAACTGAACGCAAGTTAAAGTCGTGTTTACCTCTTGCAATTTCCAACATCTTGTTTTCAATAGCCTTGAAATCCTTTTCAGAAATGGTTTTATCACCTAAATCGACATCATAGTAAAATCCGTTTTCAATTGCTGGTCCAATAGACAGCTTTACACCAGGATATAACTCTTCCAGAGCTTGCGCCAAAACGTGAGCAGAAGAATGCCAAAATGCCTTCTTCCCATCTTTGTCATTCCAAGTGTATAAAACCAAGGCACCATCAGTGGTTAATGGGGTATGGGTTTCAACCGTTGTACCATTGAAATTTGCTGAAATCACGTTTCGGGCAAACCCTTCACTTATACTTTTGGCAACATCCATTGGCGTTGCATTGTTCTCAAACGGTTTTACACTTCCGTCTGGTAGCGTTATATCAATCATATATATCTTACTAATTAGGTTGACAAAGATAAGAGGTTATAAACTTTCATACAATATATATATAGGTATAATATAGATGGTGTAATAATTTCAGGTCTGAGAGATCCATTATCATATGTCGCCATTATATAATAAGGCAGTCTTATCACACATAATAAAAACAGGACAATTTCAAATGCTCACCTATTATATATAGGTATGGAACTTCGGAATGTTATTATGTACATATATAGATATTACAACGAGCTATTTCCAACAGAGCACAACCTTGTAAATACAGTACTAGGGTTGAATACGCTTATCTACGAGGACCTGAATTCTTTTTTGGGCCTTCGGTCTGCCCTTTGGGGCAGCCCACCGCGCTCTCGCCCCTCACTTTTTCCAGCCGCGGGGGCGTCTGCAAAAGAGTTCAGACAGGGGCTCCATCGCTAACGCGGGCCGGCCGCGGGACCGTGTCAGGGGAGGAGGTATATGTTTCACTGCCTAACCGGTTCATTTTCAGAACGGAGAAAAAAACTTTAAAAATAGAGAAAGATTAGTTTGTTTGTAAAGTAAAAAGAGTTGTATATTTGCACCCCGCAAACGAGGGGCCGCAGGGCCGCCCAGACAAGGGAAAGCGTTCATTACCATCTTAAAATAGGGAAGCAAAAATTTTCAAAAAAAAATTTTGCAGAACGAAAAAAGGTTGTATGTTTGCAGCCGCTTAAAACGGCAACGTTGAGAAGCGGAGAGTTCATTAAAATGATGTTATTGCAAGTTGATTTAAAGTGTGAAATAAAACTTTTAAAAAAACTTCAAAAACATTGTGGGATTCAAAAAAGGGTTATATATTTGCACCCGCTTAGCGATTGAGTTTGCTGAGAGAAACAAGAGACAAGTTCATTAACATATTGGATTGACAGCGTAGCGGAGCACTGGAAACGGTGCTCCGCACAAAAAAGAACAAACCATTTTGAGTACCAAACATTAAATTTCCTTTGGTCGTTGAAAAGTACTGAACTATAAGTTCAA
>NZ_CANMTE010000010.1:2500-5047 GCF_947500795.1 uncultured Gelidibacter sp.
CTACTCAGGATACCACTATCTACGCATTCTTTACCTATACCGGGCTATCACCGTCTCTGGCCCCTCTTTCCAAAGGGTTCTAGTTCATCCTGCATCGAATGTCGTGGTCCTACAACCCCGATATTGCCGTAACAATACCGGTTTGGGCTAATCCGCGTTCGCTCGCCACTACTTACGGAATCACTTTTGTTTTCTTCTCCTCCGGGTACTTAGATGTTTCAGTTCTCCGGGTTTGCTTCCTTTCGGATACCATATCTTCAATATGGTGGGTTGCCCCATTCGGATATCTGCGGATCAATTTGTATGTGCCAATCCCCGCAGCTTTTCGCAGCTTATCACGTCCTTCATCGCCTCTGAGAGCCTAGGCATTCCCCATACGCTCTTATGTAGCTTATTGTACTTTTGTCTTTTAATGAGTTTTGCAATCAGTCAAAAAGCTCGTAAACTCTGACTGACTACGTGTTACTTGATAAGATCTTGCGATCTCATCTGTAATATTTTTTATGTATCTTTTTTCAATATGTCAATGAACGTTGCAATCTCCAAATCTATTGGAGATCTCATTTTGGGCCTGTTTCAATCAGATTGACAGCTTCCCTTATGAGATACCCACTTCCGTGGGTACTTTGGTGGAGAATATCGGAGTCGAACCGATGACCTCCTGCGTGCAAGGCAGGCGCTCTAGCCAGCTGAGCTAATCCCCCAATTTGAAATTCAGAATTTTTGAATTCAGAATTACGAATTTAGAACTCTCTAGCTTCCAGAATTTCCTTTTTATAGTAGTTAGTAGTCTCAGGCAGACTCGAACTGCCGACCTCTACATTATCAGTGTAGCGCTCTAACCAGCTGAGCTATGAGACTCTACTATAGTATATTATTAAATCAACAGCAAAAGAACAAATCACTCTTTTTCCAAACCCTTCCCAATGGCCGTCTTTCTCTAGAAAGGAGGTGTTCCAGCCGCACCTTCCGGTACGGCTACCTTGTTACGACTTAGCCCTAGTTACCAATTTTACCCTAGGCCGCTCCTTACGGTGACGGACTTCAGGCACTCCCGGCTTCCATGGCTTGACGGGCGGTGTGTACAAGGCCCGGGAACGTATTCACCGGATCATGGCTGATATCCGATTACTAGCGATTCCAGCTTCACGGAGTCGAGTTGCAGACTCCGATCCGAACTGAGATAGGTTTTATAGATTCGCTCCTGGTCACCCAGTGGCTGCTCTCTGTACCTACCATTGTAGCACGTGTGTAGCCCAGGACGTAAGGGCCGTGATGATTTGACGTCATCCCCACCTTCCTCACAGTTTGCACTGGCAGTCTTGCTAGAGTTCCCGACATTACTCGCTGGCAACTAACAACAGGGGTTGCGCTCGTTATAGGACTTAACCTGACACCTCACGGCACGAGCTGACGACAACCATGCAGCACCTTGTAGATTGCCCGAAGGAAAGTCTATCTCTAAACCTGTCAATCTACATTTAAGCCCTGGTAAGGTTCCTCGCGTATCATCGAATTAAACCACATGCTCCACCGCTTGTGCGGGCCCCCGTCAATTCCTTTGAGTTTCATTCTTGCGAACGTACTCCCCAGGTGGGATACTTATCACTTTCGCTTAGTCACTCAGGCCGAAGCCCGAACAACTAGTATCCATCGTTTACGGCGTGGACTACCAGGGTATCTAATCCTGTTCGCTCCCCACGCTTTCGTCCATCAGTGTCAATACATTATTAGTGATCTGCCTTCGCAATCGGTATTCTATGTGATATCTATGCATTTCACCGCTACACCACATATTCTAACCACTTCATAATGATTCAAGATGACCAGTTTCAAAGGCAATTCTACAGTTGAGCTGCAGGATTTCACCTCTGACTTAATCATCCACCTACGGACCCTTTAAACCCAATGATTCCGGATAACGCTTGGATCCTCCGTATTACCGCGGCTGCTGGCACGGAGTTAGCCGATCCTTATTCTTACAGTACCGTCAAGTCCCGACACGTCGGGGTGTTTCTTCCTGTATAAAAGCAGTTTACAACCCATAGGGCCGTCTTCCTGCACGCGGCATGGCTGGATCAGGCTTGCGCCCATTGTCCAATATTCCTCACTGCTGCCTCCCGTAGGAGTCTGGTCCGTGTCTCAGTACCAGTGTGGGGGATCCCCCTCTCAGGGCCCCTATCTATCGCGGTCTTGGTAAGCCGTTACCTTACCAACTAACTAATAGAACGCATGCCCATCTCTCACCCATAAATGTTTAATACAGTCCCAATGCTGGAACTGCATACTATGCGGTATTAATCCAAATTTCTCTGGGCTATCCCACTGTGAAAGGTAGGTTGCATACGCGTTACTCACCCGTGCGCCACTCGTCAGCCACCGAAGTGCTGTTACCGTTCGACTTGCATGTGTTAGGCCTGCCGCTAGCGTTCATCCTGAGCCAGGATCAAACTCTTCATCGTTAATTTTTTTGAACTTATAGTTCAGTACTTTTCAACGACCAAAGGAAATTTAATGTTTGGTACTCAAAATGGTTTGTTCTTTTTT
>NZ_CANMTE010000011.1 GCF_947500795.1 uncultured Gelidibacter sp.
ATTTTATATAATTGCAGTATCTTTCAAAGTGGCACGGTTTGACCGAAACACGTGGCACCATCACTCCGAAATAGCCAAATCCTGCGGATTTTCCAATGGTAAGTACTTGTTTGCAATTGTCCGTGACGAACCGTGCCACTGCTCATACACGTAACGTTAGTGCAAACAAGGATGTATCTTAACGAACACAACGGGCATAGTATACCACCTCCAGCGGATTAAAGTGAGCATAGCTCAGCGGAGCAAAGTGAACCACCTACAGCGGATGAAAGTGAACCACTAAAAATCGATTCTATTTGTACAGGTTTTCCGACCTTTTTAATTAAAAAGGTCATGGCAAATACACAAATAGATATGCGAAAAATAAAACAGATTTTTAAACTCTACAGCGAAGGAGTCAGCAAGCGCAAGACAAGTCTAATCACAGGACTTTCACGTAATACCATTACCAAGTACATTGACTTTTTCAAGCGTTATCAGCTTACGAACTACGAAGTGTCGGCTATGACACTTGAAGAGCTGAACAACCTCTTTAAATCCGATCAAAAAGAAAAGAGCCCACAGTTACTGACCCTAGAAAAATACTTCCCTTATTTTGACAAGGAGCTTCGGAAAACTGGAGT
Source organism: uncultured Gelidibacter sp. (assembly GCF_947500795.1). Lineage (GTDB taxonomy): Bacteria > Bacteroidota > Bacteroidia > Flavobacteriales > Flavobacteriaceae > Gelidibacter. The sequence goes on from NZ_CANMTE010000011.1 coordinate 624, forward strand.
TACCAAAGAACTGCTCTGGCAAGAATATTATGCCAAACACCCAGATGGCTTCAAGATCACCCAGTTTAGATATTGGTATCGGGAGTGGGCGAAAGAGGTGTCTCCCGTGATGCACTTTACCCATAAAGCTGGCGACAAGCTCTTCATAGACTTTACGGGAAAGAAGCTCTCCATTGTGGATCGCCACACAGGAGAAATACAAGACCTGGAGGTCTTTGTCTGCGTTTTGGGCAGCAGTCAATACACGTATGTAGAAGCCTGTGAGAGCCAAAAGAAAGAAGATTTTATGGCCTGCGTTGAAAATGCACTCTGGTTTTACGGCGGAGTACCCGAGGCTTTAGTCCCTGATAATTTAAGGGCTGCCGTGACCAAGAGCAGCCGGTACGAGCCCAAGGTAAATGAAGACTTTGCCGACTTTGCGGCGTATTACGAAACGGCAGTATTGCCCACTAGAGCCTATAAGCCGAGGGACAAGGCCATTGTTGAAAATGCTGTACGGATTATATATACCCGTGTATTTGCACCATTGCGCAACCAGACGTTCCATAATAGGCCAGAACTCAACAAAGCCATACTGGAACAGCTTAAATTACATAACAACATGTCATTTAGAGGTCGGGAGTACTCACGCCATTCTTTGTTTGAAGAGATTGAAAAACACCAACTCAAGGCACTCCCCTCAAAACGCTATGAGATCAAACGTTCTGCAAACGCAACGGTCCATAAAAACAGTCATATTTACTTCGGAAAGGATAAACACTATTATAGCGTGCCCTATCAGCATATCGGAAAGCGGGTCAAGGTTATTTACTCAGATAGCACTGTAGAGGTCTACCATCAGCAGGAGCTGCTCACGGTCCATTCAAGAACAAAACAAAAATACGGGTACACCTCCATAAAGGAGCACATGCCTTCCCATCACCGTTTTGTCAGTGAATGGAGCAGTGAGAGATTTATTGCCTGGGCTGCCCAGATAGGAGATCACTGCAAAGAACTCATCATTAAAATACTCGACAAAAAACAACATCCCGAGCAATCCTATAAATCCTGTCTGGGCATATTGCATCTTACCAAAAAAGTGGGCAATGCACGACTGGACAATGCCTGCAAACGCGCTCTGGATTATGGTGCGCACAACTATAACATTATAGAACGCATCCTTAAAAACGGATGGGACACTTTAGATGAAGATGTCGAACAGCAACCGGATATCCCCAGTCACAATAACATTAGAGGCAGTAATTATTATAAATAAATTAAAACCATAAACAATGAACGCACAGACATTAGAGCACATGAAACAGTTAAGGCTATACGGTATGTATAGAGCCTTCGACGGGAGTTTGTCACCACAGAACATTACCTATACCAATGATGAACTGGTTGCATATCTCATCCAAAGTGAATGGGATGACCGGCAGAACCGAAAGATAGAGCGATTGACAAAAGCGGCACATTTTAGATATAGTGCCGTTATGGAAGCTATCGATTATGATGCTTCAAGATGTTTAGATAAAAATCAAATACAACGCTTCTCCAGTTGTAATTTTATAACACAAAAACAGAATCTGCTCATTACCGGAAGTACAGGTGCAGGGAAAAGTTATATGGCATCGGCAATTGGTCACCAAGCATGTTCATTGGGCTACAAAGTGATGTATTTTAATACCAATAAACTCTTTACCATGCTAAAAACATCAAAAGCCGATGGTTCCTATTTAAAGCAAATCAATAAGCTAGAGAAACAGGATCTGCTCATCTTGGATGACTTTGGACTTAAAGCACTGGATAGTATCAACAGGCATTCTTTTATGGAAATTATAGAGGACAGACACGGTAAGCATAGTACCATCATTGCCTCCCAATTACCGGTTGAAGCATGGCATGAAATTATTGGGGAACAGACCATTGCAGATGCTATTTTGGATCGTCTTGTGCACACTGCTCATAGGATAGATATTAAAGGAGAATCTATGCGCAAAAAATTAAAAGATAATCACTAAATTTAACCACAAATGAATCGATTATGAGCACTTACTTTGCTATGCTCACTTTCATCCGCTGCGAGTGGTTCACTTTGTCCGTCCTATCCAGATAAGTCAGGAATTCAATTTCAGATTTTCTCAAATCTCCTTTGTTGGGGATACTGTAATTTATTAAGTAATTTGTTCGTTTTTTGCGTTTTGTTATATTGTTGCCAACGTTGTTGTGTATGGTTAGTTGCGTGGTTAAGCAACTAATTTAGCAAATAAATCACAGATAGAATATTCCGCAGGAATGTTCGTAAGTCGGCAGTGACCTAGCAATTAATTATACACGGCTTAAGTTTGATTTTTACTAAATCAGTTAACTTTAAGTATTAATCAGAAAGAACAAAAGAGCGGAGTAAGGTTACTA
>NZ_CANMTE010000012.1 GCF_947500795.1 uncultured Gelidibacter sp.
CTGGTTACTTCGGTTCGATTCGTGCCAGTGATTTCGGTTTCATAGTGCCAGTGATTTCGGTTCAAACTGTGCCACTTTTTCCTTTATGGTAAAAAGTCTGTAGCGGTTCGATTTGTGCCACATTTCGATCTGGCCCATTGTACCGACTTTGAAAGATCAAGTATTAATTACCTTATCGCTTAAAAGTATGCGATATGGCCAACACACTTGATCCAATGGACCTAAAACAAATCATTTCCCTACATATTGATGGGTACAGTAACCGTAAAATAGGCGCTACCCTCGGGATATCCCGCAACACGGTAAATAATTACATGCAACTGTTCAGGGCCACTGAGCATTCTCTCGAAGAGCTCTTGGCTCGCGACAATGTAGCCCTGGAAGCACTCTTTCCTTCCAGTACCACGATAGCCAATCCCCGTTATGAGGAACTCATGCTGTATTTTGACGGGATAAATAAGGCGCGGAACCATCCCGGATTTACTTTTTTGTTCCACTATCAGGAATATGTACAGCAAGCCAAAGATCCCTATAGTTATACCCAGTTCATGGAGCACTACAACCGTAAATATGCAAAGGTCAAGGGCTCCATGAAACTGGAACATGATCCGGGCAATGAAATGTACATCGACTATGCCGGCAAGAAACTGCAGATCGTGGACCGATCCACCGGGGAACTCATCGGGGTTGAAGTCTTCGTGGCCATCCTGCCCAACAGCCAGTACACCTATGTGGAAGCCTGCCATAGCCAAAAGAGAGCGGATTTTATTGCCTGCTGTGGACATGCCCTGGAGTTTTATGGCGGAGCTCCCAAGGCCATTGTCTCCGATAATCTAAAATCGGCCGTAACCCGTGCCAGTCGCTATGAGGCAGATATCAACCGCAGCTTTAAGGACTTTGCCAGACACTACAATTGTGTGATCAACCCCACCCGTGGCTACTCCCCGCAGGACAAGGCCCTTGTAGAAAATGCTGTCCATCTTGCCTATCAGCGCATCTATTACCCTTTGCGCAATATGGCCTTCTTCTCCCTGGAGGAGCTCAACAAAGAGATCCGCAAGCTGTTGACGGCCTATAACAATCTACTGTTCAAAAGAAAGCAGGCCAGCCGCCTGGAACTCTTCCAGTCCATAGAAAAAAGCCACTTAAAACCGCTCCCGACAAGTCCCTACCAGCTTAAGGACTATTGCCGTGCCAAGGTGCAGAAGATGGGATATGTGTACTTCTCACCAGATAAAAGCTATTATAGCGTACCCTACCGCTACATCGGCAAGCAGACCCAGATCCATTATACCACCACAACTGTGGAAATATATTATAGCCATCAGCGGATAGCCCTGCACCGGCGCAATCCCAGAAATGGAAACTACAACACCGATCGCAACCATCTGAGCAGTACCCACAAATATTATGTGGACTGGAGCCCTGAGTTCTTTAAAAAGAAAGCTGCGCTGCACGGGAAAAACGTAGAGGCCTGTATTGATACAATCATTGCCTCGGGGGATTACCCTGAGATCGGCTACAAACGGGCCATGGGACTTATCCAGTTGCACAAATCCTATGGCTCACAACGCTTGGACAGCGCATGCAAAAGGGCCATACAGGCAGATGCGGTAGCCTACCAGCGCATCAGGAACATCCTAAAGAACAACCTGGACCAGTCTTCCCTGTTCTACCAAGACCTGGAGCAGGACAGGTCCCATATCCCTGAACATGAAAATCTCCGGGGAGCTTCGGCCTATCAATAAATATGTAATCAATAAACTCTATAATTATGAACAACAATCAAACTGTTGAAAAACTGAAACAAATGCGCCTGGGTGCCATGGCAGACCTGCACCTCCAGCAGATCAGGGAAAACCGCACCACGGATCTTACGGCCGATGAATACCTGGCACTGCTCACGGACCATCAATGGGAAGACCATAAGGACCGAAAGATCCAAAGGCTCCTCAAGCAGGCAACCTTCCGGGGACAGGCAGCACTGGCGGAAGTGGATTACGCCCAACAGCGCAACCTGGACAAAAATATGTTCCTCCGCCTGGGGTGCCTTGATTTTATAAAACGAAAGGAGAACATTATTATGACGGGAGCCTCTGGCGTTGGAAAAAGCTATCTGGCCCAGGCCCTGGGGCACCAGGCGTGCATGATGGAATGTCGTACCATCTATGCCAACACGGCCCGTTTGTTAAAAAGGTTAAAGCTCAGCAAGGCCGATGGAACCTATTTAAAAGAACTGGCAAAGCTCCTAAAGGCAGATCTGCTTATCTTGGACGACTTTGGTCTACAGGCTTTTGACAGCCATGCAAGGGAATCGCTAATGGATATAATCGACGACCGTTACAACCGGTCTTCCACCATCATCTTGTCCCAGATACCGGTGTCCGCCTGGTATGATATCATTGGAGAGGGAACCATTGCTGATGCTATCCTGGACAGGATCGTGAACTCTTCCCACAGGATAGACCTCAAAGGAGAATCCTTAAGAAAAGGAGCTTTAAAGAACGAATAACAATAAAATTTTATATAATTGCAGTATCTTTCAAAGTGGCACGGTTTGACCGAAACACGTGGCACCATCACTCCGAAATAGCCA
>NZ_CANMTE010000013.1 GCF_947500795.1 uncultured Gelidibacter sp.
CAATAACTAAGTATTCGGCTCGCCGATAGGCCAGAGCTGAATACTGTGTTGACGAATCCGGTTGATTTGCCGCCTTATGGGTAAAACGTTAAGTTGAGGGAAGGATACTTGGAGGTTGCTCTGTTATTCGTGCGGTCAAGTTGTTTGGGACTCAATTATTTTCTAACCTTCTTCACGGCTTTTCAGTGATTTTAATTGAAGATCTCTGGTTTTTTTCGTCCAATTTTAAAGTTAAGGCATAGCAGAGCCATTCCGCATTTGCAGAATAATTTTTAGTTGCTCCTGTTCAATCTTCTGTCTTTTAGTAAAACGCACCAATTCTCGGGAGGCCCACGGTCATTGAACAGCAGAATAGTATGCAGTCTCCCTTTTTTACAGACAGGACATCGGCGGTGCAAAATCTGCTGTATGGTACTGACAGGTTCCATTTTCACCGTTGCCAGTTCGCCTTGTAGTTTTGGCAACTTCTCCTTTTTCCAGCTGCTGCTCAAAATACCATAATGCCGTATCCTGGTAAATCCCTTGGGTAGAACATGCAGGGCAAAGCGTCTGACAAATTCCTGGCTTGACAAGGTCAAAGGGACTTTCTTTCCTGCACGGCGATAATCTTTGGCGGTAAAAGACACACGTCTGCTTTCGCGATCAATATTAGTAATCCGATGGTTACTGATCGCTATTTTATGGGTATATCTGCCCAGGTATTCAATCACATATTTTGGGCTTCTAAAAGGCTGATTGGCAAAGACCACCCATTTTTTACCGAATACCACATCGTAAACTTTTCGAGGGATCTTTAATCCACTTTTTCTAAGTTCGGCGACATACTTCCCTCTAAATACGATGCTCATGGATTTTACATCGAACAGATATTTGCCTTTGCTCTTTGCTTTTTTCCATTGTCCTGATTTGCTCAAACCACCACCCGGGACAATGCAGTGCAAGTGCGGGTGTAAACTTATATTCTGCCCCCAAGTATGCAGCACTGCAATCATCCCCATTCTCCCACCAAGGTGCTTAGGATTGTCACCAAACTGCCGCAAGGTCTGCCAAGCAGCCCTGAACAGACTACCGTACACTATTTTGCCGTGGCTCAATGCGTAACTGTTAAACTCGCTTGGAAGGGTAAACACTACATGAAAATAGGGAACGTTCAAGAGTTCGCCTTCCCTTGCCCTGATCCACTCTTCGCGTTTGTGTCCCTGACAGGTTGGGCAATGTCTGTTTCTGCAACTATTGTAACTGATGTGAAGTCTGTGGCAACAATCGCATTTATCAATATGACCGCCCATAGCTTTGGTCCGGCACCGCCTTATGGCCTGCAAGGCTCGGTAGTGCCATGAGGTCAGGCTCAAATTTTTGAGCTGTAGCTGTTCCATATCCAAAACGTCAGCTACCGTATGTTTGGGGCGCATCAGTCGTAGAGCTTGTCCAGTGGTGAGAACTTCGAACCACTGGGCAGATTGGCCACATGCAGATAGGTCAGGGTCATCTCGATATGCGCATGGCCCAAAAGTTCTTTTAGGCTGACAATGTCAACACCATATTCCAACAGATGCGTGGCAAAGGTGTGCCGCAAGGTGTGGGCGGTTATCTTTTTGGAACTGCCTATTTTACTGCGGTTTTCCTTGATGACCCATCGGATCCCATTGGTGGTCAACCCCCGAGCTACTCCATCTTTGGTGACCTGACTGTTGAAAAGATAGCCTTGAGGATTTTCCGTTTTGATATATTTCTTTAGCCCTCTGACCAGATATTTACTTAAAGGGACATAGCGGTCGATCTTCCCTTTTTTCTTGGGGATAAAGACCGTTCTGCGATCAAAGTCAATGTCTGCCAATTTGAGGTTGCACAGTTCGTAGCTGCGAAGGCCACAGCCATAGAGCATCCCAATAATCAAACGGTGCTTAAGATACTTGGGCGCTTTTAAAAGACGCTTGACCTCTTCTTGACTCAGAACAATCGGCAATTTCAAATCCCGTTTGATCTGGGGCAAAGCTACCCGCTTGGCCTCCATGCCCATGAGTTTGTAGGCGGCCCTCAGCCCAAAAATGGTGTGTTTAAAGAAACTTTCAGATGGGTTTTTGTGGAGTTTTTGGCAGTAATAAAGGTAAGACTGAATGTTTTCCACCGAAAGCGTTTCTGGGCTCTGTTTATAATGCAGGGCAAGATGTGCTAGGCATCGAAGGTAATTGTTTAAGGTGCTTTTGGCTTTGCCATTAATGGAAAAGCTCTGCTCCAATTTG
>NZ_CANMTE010000014.1 GCF_947500795.1 uncultured Gelidibacter sp.
CTTAAGTTTGATTTTTACTAAATCAGTTAACTTTAAGTATTAATCAGAAAGAACAAAAGAGCGGAGTAAGGTTACTATACACGTTGAAGCTTTTAGACTTCGGCAACATTGATAATCCCCGCTCTTTTACTACTTCAATCACGTTCAGTTCTGTGAGACCTAGATCTCGTTTTCAAGTTGTTGTGACCCAAGTAGCTGGTTCTTTCAAAAATTGTTTTGATATGAATAAATATAGGGAAACTTTTGGAGTTGACATCAGCAAGGATGTCTTTGATTTGCACGGTAGCAATAGTGGCCACGATCAGTTCAAGAATGATGAAAAGGGATTTAACTCCTTACTAAAGATTCTTCCCAAAGATTCAATTGTGGTGATGGAGGCAACCGGCTATTACCACTATAGGCTCGCACAGTTTCTTTACAGGAACAACGTAGTGGTATCGGTTGTCAACCCGTTGTCCGTAAAGCGTTTCATACAAATGAAGCTAGCCAAGGTGAAGACGGACAAGAGCGATGCGAAAGCTATCTGCGAGTATGCCCTTGCCAATGAAGTACCACACTATAATGCTTTGACAGACGTGCAAGCGGAATGTTTGCAACTGTTCCGTTTATTGGACAGTTATCTTAAAAAGCGCACAGCAACCAAAAACAAGTTGCACGGCGAAGAAACCCTAGGGATACCTTCCAAATTCGTTTACCGTTCCCTGAAACGGGACAGAAAACACTTGGACAGGGAGATTGATGGAATCGAGGAGCGCCTGCTCTCGCTTGTAAAGAAGGAACAGCAACAGCAGCTCACTCTTTTAACTACCGTTCCGGGAATAGGCACAAAGACTGCCTTGTTTTTGATAGTGGTAACCGATGGGTTTTCCAAGTTTGAGACCGCTGCACAGCTCTGCAGCTATGTTGGTATTACACCTACAATTCGAGAGTCGGGAAGCCGTGTGCGCGGTCGTAGCAGGATCAGTAAGGTCGGCAACAGGAAGCTTCGCAACCTGTTGTTCCTTTGTGCTTTCAATGCCTGTAGGTACAACATGGCGTGCCGCGAGATATATGACCGAATCGTAAACAAGGGTAAGAGTAAAAAATTGGCGCTCATTGCAGTAGCCAATAAGTTATTGAAACAGTGCTTTGCAATCGCGAAATCTGGTCTCCCGTACGATGATGCCCATGTGTCAGTGCTAAAGATCAATTAATCGGAGCCATCAAATTTGGTGATGACTATTGCTTGTTGGATTGGAAATAAAACGACGAAGGAGATTTATTCCACTTCAACAATGCCAGGAACACATTTGTCAAAATTTAATGGAGAATAGGCTTGTTTTTTGCCTCAGTTCTTTGTTG
>NZ_CANMTE010000015.1 GCF_947500795.1 uncultured Gelidibacter sp.
TGTAAGCTTCCCCTAAAACCGAACTGTTTAAAAGTAGAATAATTATCTTAATTTAGACAGTATTATGAGAAAGAGCAGATTTTCACCACAGCAGATCGCAAAGATCCTAAAGGAGTTCGACAACGGAAAGAGCGTAGACGTGATTAGTCGTGAGCACGGCGTGAGCGTTGCCGCTTTTTACAAGTGGCGTTCCAAGTATGCCGGCATGGACTCCAAAGAACTAAAGAGGCTCAAGGAGCTTGAAGAGGAGAACCGACGGCTCAAACAGATGTATGCCACACTAGCCCTAGACCATCAAATGGCCAAGGAGATCATTGAAAAAAAGCTCTGAAGCCCTGCCCTAAGAGAACTATTGCCAATGAACTCCTTCACTACGGTATCAGCAGGGCGTGCCGTGTTTTAAATATGAGTAAGAGTGTTTATTATTATAGGCCATTGCCAAAGGATGATACCGAGATAGAAAGGGCACTACAAAAAAAGGCTGAGCAACACTCGGAGGAGGGTTTTTGGAAGGCCTATGACAGATTGCGCAACGAGGGGAATGTTTGGAACCACAAGCGCATGCACAGAGTTTATGTTTCATTAGGGCTTCCCTTAAGACGAAAAGTAAAAAAGCGATTGCCTGTGAGAGTAAAAGAGCCATTAGAGGTTCCAGATATGCTCAACCATACTTGGAGTATGGACTTTGTAACAGATGTTCTGGAGAATAAAAGACGATTTAGGGCATTTAATATCATCGATGATTATAACAGGGAGGCACTGCATATCGAGATTGATTTTTCGTTGACCAGTAACCGTGTCGTATGGGTACTGAACCATCTGATAAATAAAAAAGGAAAACCTAAAAAGATCAGGATGGACAATGGCCCTGAGTTCATCGCCCACATTGCTAGTGTCTGGAGTGAGATGCACGAGATAGAGTTTAAATATATACAGCCTGGAAAACCTACCCAAAATGCTTTTGTAGAGCGGTTCAATGGTTCATATAGAAGAGGTGTCCTCAATAAATACATTTTTGAGAACATAGACCAGGTAAGGGAACAGACACAGATATGGATGGATGATTATAATCATCATAGACCTCATGATTCCTTGGGTAATATTGCACCTATAGAATATGCGAAAAGGCAACATGCCGCTGCCGCGGGGCTCATTTTAAAATAAACCGGCTTTTAAACAGAAATATGAAGAGAAAGCCAGTTCATTTTAAAACGGAAAAAATTATATATTTGGATTAACAAACAGTTCTAAACGGGGGAAGCCTACA
>NZ_CANMTE010000016.1 GCF_947500795.1 uncultured Gelidibacter sp.
AAGTGGCACAGTTTGAACCGAAATCACTGGCACTATGAAACCGAAATCACTGGCACGAATCGAACCGAAGTAACCAGGATTTTCCAAGTAGGCGAGGACAAGCCATTGCTTATACATATTGTTGTACACCGTTTTTTATATCATTATAATTTTTTTTATTTCGTCGATTGAATTTGTATAATCCGATCGCTTCATTCCTTGTCCTATGTGAATGGGACTTGTGTTCAGTCGGTTTGTCAAATCTTTTATTGGCATATTTTCTAAATTCCCAAATTCGTATTTCCACCAATCGAGAGATTCCAAATTATGATTTTGAAACGCCGTTGTACTTCTGTCATTATTAGTAGGCAGAAAATCCAATCCGCCAATAATTGAGTTGAGACTCTCAAAATCCGTTACAACCCCGTCATAAATAAGTTGTCCAAAAAGTGCATCTTTAAAAATTTGTTCAATATTGTTCAAGTTAGAAGATTTTATATCAGTTAGAACTATGTTGTATTTGGTAAGTGCGTTAGTAATTAGCCAACATTTTTTTCTGTCAACATAAAATACGGTTGCGTTCCAGTTTCCAAGAATACCACATTCGGTATTTTGGTCAGTCGAGATAAGTTTCTTGATTAACTTTTCTAATTTTTTGGTAGTATGTACTTTAGTTCTTGTCAAATTCGGACTAACATAAATTTAATTTTCCTAAAAATAAATGTTTTTCGTTGAGATAGCAATTAACGAAATTTTCCTGTGTGGGCAATGGTGTACAACGTTACGTGTATGGGCAGTGGCGTGGTTCGTGACTGACAATTGCAAACACTCACGTAACATTGGAAAATCCGCAGGATTTTCCAAGTAGGCGAGAACAAGCCATTGCTTATACACATCTTAAGTTTGATTTTTACTAAATCAGTTAACTTTAAGTATTAATCAGAAAGAACAAAAGAGCGGAGTA
>NZ_CANMTE010000017.1 GCF_947500795.1 uncultured Gelidibacter sp.
TATTACATTTACGCTAGGGACATCCGATCTCAGCTATTCAGGCGGGCTTCCGACCGGTAGGGAGGATTCGTTCAACACCGTGTAAAAATAATTGCTTAGTTCTCGCTTACTTGGAAATTCCTGCGGAATTTCCACAGGCTCGGTCAATGTTTACTATTTTAGGTGTTTGCCACCGCAACTATTCTTACACATAAACGTTGCCAGTAATTTGAGAAAAACGCAAACTGAATGAAAATTTATAAAGCAAATAGAAAAGGATTTATCAATTATTTACTAATTGGATCTGTTATATTACCGATAGTTGTTTTCTTTCTGGATAAAAGCACATTTTTAGAAAAACCTTTTATTCTCTTACCATTATTGAGTCCATTAATCTTAATATTTTGGATATATTTTGACACATCTTATAAAATTGAAAATAACGAATTAATTTATCGCTCTGGATTTTTAAGAGGAAAAATCGGAATTTCAAACATAAAGGAAATACTAAAAGGAAAAACTATGTGGAGCGGAATAAAACCAGCATTAGCGAAAAATGGACTTATTATAAAATTCAATAAATATGACGAAATTTATATTGCGCCTGAAAATAATAACGAATTGATTTCTGACTTACTAAATGTAAATGCTGAAATAAAAATAACGGAATGAAAATTTGACTGAATAAAAACTACTGGCAACACCGTATAAAAATAATTGCGGTTTAGTGCTTAATCAAAGGCAATTGCGTGTTTGCCTGCATCTGATTTTCCTTCGGAAAATCCTCGCATACAAACCCGCAACTATCCTTATACATCAACGTTGTAAAACATTTGAAAAAACCAATCTACATAGCATTAATCCTTGGTATTCTGACAAGTTGTTCGGTAAATAAAACTATTTCCGAAATCAAGAATTACGTAAATGTAATAGA
>NZ_CANMTE010000018.1 GCF_947500795.1 uncultured Gelidibacter sp.
GCTGTCAATCCAATATGTTAATGAACTTGTTTCTTGTTTCTCTCGGCGAACTCAATCGCTAAGCGGGTGCAAATATATAACCCTTTTTTTAATCTCACAATGTTTTTTGAAGTTTTTTCAAAAGTTTTTTTCACACTTTAAATCACTTTAAACAAACATCATTTTAATGAACTCTCCGCTTCCCAACGTTGCCGTTTTAAGCGGCTGCAAACATACAACCTTTTTTTAATTGGCAAACTGTTTTTTTGGATTTATTTACAATCCTTTTTTGAAGTTACTATAAGTCTCTTCTGGAGAGCTGTTTAAGACCTAAAATTAATTTACTAAAAGAAATATATAACTAAACACTATTAACCACTGAAGATTACCAGGTGTTAGATCTCTATTTCAACCCTGAATTAAGATGCGTAATTGACTTATATAAACAAAAAAATCCCCAACAAATAAATGTTGGGGATTCTCTAAAAAAGGCGATGTCCTACTCTCCCACGAGGTGCAG
>NZ_CANMTE010000019.1 GCF_947500795.1 uncultured Gelidibacter sp.
CGCCGTTCTTTTAACAAGTACAACCTTTTTTATGTATACAGGCAGGAAATGCCCTTTTTTCAATATGTTAAGATATTATCCTATAAAATGGCCTTAGGGCCGTTTATGTAGGAGATCCCGCAGCAAGTGCGGGACCAAAGCTTAAGGTGGTTATAGCGACGGGGCTCACCTCTTACCATTCCGAACAGAGAAGTTAAGCCCGTTTGCGCCGATGGTA